>NZ_JBMPPQ010000001.1:0-3879233 GCF_050471125.1 Streptomyces sp. RGM 3693 | reverse complement strand
GAGGTTGTCCCAGACGAGCACGATCGGAGCGTTGAGTTGTTGGTGGGCGGCGGTCAGCAGGTCGCGGTAGTCGGTCCAGGTGAAACTGCGTCTGCCGCCCCGCTTGTGATCGACGTGCCGCTTGGGCCGGTAGATCAGGCGTGAGCGTTCACCTTGCTTGTAGCAGGCCAGAGCAGCGATGGAGAAGCGGCGCTGGGAGCGTCCCCGCACCCTGATCACCGGGGTGTGCCCGCGCCTGGCCCAGGTGCGCGTTGTGGGCGGCGTCATCGAGAAACCGGCTTCGTCTTCGAAGCAGAGCCAGGCCCCGAGCGCCGCCACGACGGTTCCACGTGTGGCCAGGTCTCCTTCACCCAGCCGGTGACGGCTTCCTCGTTGCGCTCCAGCGCGCGGCGGGCCGGGACCTGGTGGCTGAAGCCGTGCCGGTGCAGCATCTGCGCGATCGCCGACAGCGTCATGCTCTTGTGGAACCGGCGCCCGATCAGGGTCTTGATCCGCGCCAGCGTCCAGGTCTGGTCCGGCCAGCCGTGCGCCACCGGCCCACGGGCCAACTCCTGCTCGAACACCTCGAACAGTGCCTCGCTCAGTTTGGGCCTGGACGCCGGCCCCTTCGACTCCAAGGCCGACGTGCCGCCGTGCTCCCACGCCTGGTGCCACCGCTGCACCGACCTCACGCTGACACGTAACTGTCTGGCGACCACGGCATTGTCGTGTCCTAGGGCGAACAACTCGGCTGCCTGCACCCGGATGTGCTCGCGAAACGAGCGTCGCTCCGCGGTCAGCCCGCCACCTTGCGGATACCTCATGCAACCGGCTTACCGCGGTAACCACCACTTGTCAGCCACGACATCACGCCAACAAAGTCAGTAACCTTGTTTGCGTTCCAGGTGGATGTGCGCGCGCATGAGTTCGCCCGGGTTCGTCAGCGCCGCCAGGGTTGAGAGTTCGCCGCACAGCACTGTGGCGGCCGCGATGACGGCGAGTCGGCGTGCGTTCTCTCCTGGCTCCCGCTCGGCCCGGCAGCCGAGCCGCGTCAGATTGGCCTCGACGAAGTCCAGATCCTTGCCGTTGCCGACCGTGCCGACGATCAGGTTCGGCAACGTGCACGAGAAATAGAGGTCACCCTCCCGGTCTTCGGCCACGGTCACACCCTGTGAGCCTTCGACGATATTTGCCGCGTCCTGGCCAGTCGCCAGGTAGAAGGCGAGCAGCATGTTCGCGTAGTGCGCGTTGGCCGAGCGTATTCCACCGGCGAGCAGCGTTCCGATCAGGTTCTTGCGCACGTTCAGCTCGGCTATTTTGGCGGCCGTGGTGTGCAGCATGTCGATAACCACCGAGCGCGGCACGAGCAGTTCGGTTACCACGTTCTTTCCACGGCCCAGGATTCCGTTGACGGCGGTCGCTTTCTTGTCGGTGCAGTAGTTTCCGGAAATCGATCCGTAGGAAAGTCCTGGAATGTTGTGCAGGATGTGCTCCAAGAGCGCGTCGGCCGCGAGCGTCGCCATGTTGTGCCCGGACGCGTCGCCGGTGGTGAACTCGAACCGGATGAACAACAAGTTGGCCGTGATCTCGTGCCGGATGCCGACCAGTTCGGCGAATCCGCTACAGGCGCGCACAACCTTGCCCAAGACGTCGAACTGCGCGTCGAGCTGGCGCGCGGCTGCGTACGCGGTCTGTGCGTCTTCGGCCTCGACGAGCACCGAGCGGGTCATCCGGTCGTCGACGAGGGTGGCGACGATACCGCGCTCGGTCTGCCGGGATATTTTTGCGCCGCGCCCCACGGAAGGCCACAGCGGTGACTCGTAGGTGGCGAGCGGGACTTCGGTCTCCGCGGTTGCGATGTTTCCCGAAATTCTCAGTGGTCCCACCCACCTCATGGGGACCCCGGCGATTCCGTGAATGTCGTTCATCGTGCACTTCCCGTTGTCTGGCGGATGGCGCGAGGGCGCCGGACGCGGGCGCGGGCGCGCGCGTCTCGACTCCGCGGTCGGTCCGCAGCAGCGTAGAGTGCCGTGGATCATGAGCGCGCACCGATCCCCGCACGGCGCGGATCCCCCTCGGGTGCCGGATGCACCTGCCCCATCAAGTCACCCTCGATGATCGCGTGGGAGACTCCGTGGCGCGCAGCAGCGCCGAGACCGCCCACCTCACCGTCGTCTCGCCAACACCAGCTCGCCCTCCGATGAGCAGTAATTCTGCGTGTTCCGTGAGGATCTGAGGGGCCGCCGGCCAGATTCTGGCGAGCCACTCCTCAGTTTGCTCAGGCAGAGGTGCTACCGCCGCTGCGCGAAGCGGGCGAGGAGGTTCTTGGCCTGGGCGGCAGTAATGCCGAGGGCCTCACCAACTTCTTCTGGCTCCATCGTCCGTTGCACCGGCGTGGCGGCATGGTAGCCAGTGTTCTTCGCGAGGATTTCCAGGCGGCGAGCGGCTTTGAGGGCCACGGCGGGCATCTTGGTCGTGAGTTGGGTGAGCGCGAGTTCCGTCCTGTCCAGCAGTTCGATGATTTCCTCAGGGATCGTGACGGTCGACGCTTCCACTTGCTCGATGTGTTTGTCCCAGTCCATCAGGCACTGGTTTGCGGCCTTGTTCGCCTCCTCATCTTCGCGCAAGGGGATATCGCCGATCCGCTCCCAGTCGAGCGGATACTCCGTACCGGTCCAACCGCACGCACAGACCCCACGCAGCACATGCGCACGCCGCCCGTGGAAGCGGCGGCCGTCGTACACGGACCAGTGCGTGCTCTGCTGTGCAAAACTTCCAGAGGCTGAGCCGAAGTAGACCGGCTCGGGGACGCTCCGGTCCTCCAGCAGCACGCCGACCCGGCCCGCGTGCGACTCCCCGAACTCATCCGTCTTGTACGACTCGTCTTCCCGCATCTCCCGCATCCCTTCGCGCTACCGCACCTCAGCCCCGAACCCACCTGGATTGCGGGCACACCACGACCATCCCGCAACCAGCACACCGCCGGCAGCAAATACCGAGAACCCGCGGAACAACGGGCGCCCGCCACAGCAGGCCACCACGGTGCGAAGGTCGCCCAAAAGGCCGACGCCGGATGCGGCCTGGCGGCAGGGGCGTGGTCTGACGGTCGCGCAGCTGGCGGGGAAGGTCACCCCGGTCTGAAACCTGCCCTCTCCCTCCGGCTATCGCGTGGGGAAGCCGCGTCGTCTTCCGAGAAAGGCTCGCTCATAGGGTCTGACCTGGGCAAACGGGCGGCCGTTGGTTGGGGGATTCGCGTGGGCCGCGGGCCGCAGTGGTGCCAGGCAGCGGGGACGACAGCGCCCTATGGCCCGGATACCGGTCCTCCCCACAGACAAGCCCAAGTTGTCTGTTTCCCCATAAAACACGGCGACTTGCTTCTATATATGGATCATGCTGGAAACGATTCGACCGCGGGAGCACGAGGATGCGTCATCCTCGCGCACTACGTATGTTGCAGCAGCTACAGCGCCCGGGACTACTCCTGAGCTGCGGAAATTCTGTCCGCACACGCGCGGCACCTCAGAGAAGCGTCGGCGATTCCGGCCGGAGCGGCATGACCGATTCCGGCCTCCCTCGACGCCTGCCAGCACGCTTAGAGGAGCTAACAGAAAGCCTCTGTGTGGCCATGCCTGGGTCTTTGGTGGCTCGTTGGGTAGGTCATGGGGAAGGGGAAGCATCCGCCGTGGGTGGTAACGGATGACTTGTGGGGGCGGTTCGAGCCTCTGTTGCCAGTGCGTGAGCGCAGATTCCGCAACGCTGGGCGTCTGCCGTTGGACGACCGGCGGTGTCTACAGGGGATTCTGTTCGTGCTGCATACCGGTATCCAATGGGAGTGGCTGCCACAGGAGCTCAGCTTCGGCTCAGTTATGACGTGCTGGCGCCGGCTGCGGGACTGGAACGAGGCCGGGGTGTGGGACCGACTCCACCAGGTGTTGCTGACCGAGCTGCACCAGGCGGGGAAGCTGGACTGGTCGCGGGCGGTGATCGACGGCTCGCACCGGCAGGCACGTCAGGGCGGCCCAAAACCGGCCCGAGCCCGGTCGACCGTGCCAGACCGGGCTCGAAGCACCACGTGATCACTGATGCCCATGGCACCCCGCTGGCCATCACGCTCACCGGCGGCAACCGGCACGATGTCACCCAGCTGCTGCCCCTGCTCGACGCGATACCCCACATCAAGGGACGCACCGGCAGACCTCGTCACCGGCCGCGGCAGCTGTTCGCCGACCGCGGCTACGACTTCGACAAGTACCGCCGCCTGCTGTGGAAACGTGGGATCAAGCCGGTCATCGCACGACGCGGCGTGCCGCATGGTTCCGGGCTCGGCACCGTCCGCTGGGTCGTTGAGCGCACGAATGCCTGGATCCATGGCTTCCGTCGACTGCGGATCCGTTGGGAGATCCGCGACGACGTCCACGAAGCCTTCCTCAAACTGGCCTGCTGCGTGATCGCCTACCGACGCGTCCAAGCATTCTGTTAGCTCCTCTTAGTGTTCCTGACACAAAACTCGACCAGGTCATGGCCCGGATCGCGGGCAGATTCGGGCGAGTTGAGCCCAGGGCCGCAGCCCGCGCTTACCTGCTTGGACTGCTGTCGAGCGTCGAACGGAAGAACTGTTGGCAGTTGGCCGAACAGACGGGCCATACGCAGCCCGGGCCGATGCAACGTCTACTGCCCTACGCCCGTTGGTACGCCGATGCTGTCCGCGACGACTTGCGCGCCTATGCCGCCGAACACCTCTGTGCCGACGACGGCGTTCTCGTTGTCGACGAGGCCGGCTTCCTGAAGAGGAGCCGCTCCTCGGCAGGGGTACAGCGGCAGTACACCGGCACAGCAGGACGCATCGAGAACGCCCAGGTCGGCATGTTCCTCGCCCTGACGGCCGTTCCGAAGTGTCGGTGCGCAGGGGTACTTTTCCTTCCGTCAGGAAGAGATCAGACGGGAACGGATGGGGGTTGCGCACGGTGTTCTCGCGCAAGGCAGTGAGTAAGATAGGGAGCCCGGACGGCCGTTTCGGGTTCTCCCTGGTGCGGCGCGGTTATGACCGCAAGCAGGTCGATGCGTACGTCGAGCGACTGTCCCCGGCAGGGCCGCCGGCCGAACCGCCGGCGTTCGACGTGGCCCGGCGGGGATACGACCGGCAGCAGGTCGACGCCTATGTCGAAGAGCTACGGGCGCGTAGGAGCCCCGGAGAATAGTCGCCGCGCAGCCGATGATCGGCAGGCCGGTGCCGCCACCGTCGCTGAGGCGGTACGGGGCACCGGCGGCCTTCACCGACCGGACCGGGCGAGGCCAGGCCCGGCCAGGAAACAAACGAAATCACCTGCCCCGGCCCCCTCTATGAGCGGGACGCCTTGACCACACGATCTGGCGCATCAACCAGCACTTCCCCGCCGGCTCGTGCCCGCGCACATGGCGCATCGACTGTCTGGCGTGTGTGGTGAGTGATACGTGCCCTCACAACAGGTTCCCGCTCGCGATCTGAGCATTGACCCGGATCGGGTCCCCACCCCAGGGATGCTCGATGGGGTCGTTGTTCCGCACGGTGAATTCGTTGATCAGGCCCTTCTCGAAGAGCACGCACATGCTGGAACCGCCGTAGCTGAACATGCCGAGCTCATCGCCCTTGCTGACCGGCTTTCCGATGAGATCGGTTCTGAGAACGACCGAGGAGATCTCCGTGATCCCGATCGGCATGAGGCAGACCTTCTTGCCGAAGTCGCTGTCGATGAAGACCAGTCCGCGGGTGTTGACCGATGCCTCGTATCCCTGAGACAGGACACCCGCGTCCTTGTCCGGCCGGACGGTCTCGCTGAACATCAGCCCGGGGATGAGCTCCATGTGTGTGACGGTGCCGTTGACCGGCGAGCGCCACCGGTGATAGTCGGCACCCGAGAGGAACGACTGGAATACATAACCTCCGACGAACGGTTCCGCGCGCTCACGCCCGCGCACCATGTCCGTCAGCGAGTACGGCTGGGCCTTGAGCCAGAACCGGTCGTTCGGCGAGGTGACCTGCTTGTACGTCCATACCTGGCCGTCGTTGGGCGCGACGATGGCATCCGGCATCGGATCCACCGGGCGGCATTCCTCCTTGATCTCGCGGTGGAAGAAGGCGTTGTAGGACGCGAAGCCGCCGTCGGGCTGATCGGGCTTGGGAATGACGAAGTCGTCGAGGTTGAACTCCTTCCAGGCGGCCGGGGAAAGCCAGCCGAACTCGCTCCTGTTGAGGACCGAGCGGCTCTTCTGACTGTCCAGATAGCCGCACCACTCCGAAAGGATCTCCCTGAGTGCGTTGTTGAACGGCTGGAGGCGGAAGGCGACCTCGCCCGCATTCGTCTCCATCATGTGCACGAAGAGGGCGGACATCGGGAAAGCGATCCGCTTGGCCTTGTCCGGGTTGTACTCCGGGGCCGTCCCGGTGATGTAGTTGAGACAGTTCAGCAGCTGTGGAATGTCGGTGACGCTCCGCTGGTCCGACGGGACCTGTTCGATCATCTCGGTCACGTACTGTCTGACGGTCCCGTCCAGCTCGATCAGGTCGGCCAACGCCTGGACCGCGGGGCTGAATTCCTCTTCGTAGTCCGCGACCTTCTGGACGAGCTCCGCCTGCCACTCGTCGACCGCGGCTCGGCTCTCCGGCAGATAGCCGGCGAGCCGACCGAAGGAGTGCTGATACCGCGCCTCCAGCGTGGTCTGCAGGATGTCGTCGCTCATGAAGTACGCCCTTCCGGTCGTCCCATTTGCCCCGAATGTGAACGCGAACCTACGTCTCGCCTCGCTTCCCCGCATCGCCCGCTCGGGTGATGCGTCGCAATTGAGCACGTCGGCCATGTGTCGCTGCACGAACGGGCGGCGCTAACTGAAGGCGTGTGCGGCGTCCTCGACATGGCCGGTCGAGTAGCCATAAGCCCGCCCGGCCTGGCTGGCGGCTGCCGTGGCGCGGCCTGCGGCGTGGGCGTGAAGGCAGACCCGGACGCCATCTTCCCGTGCATGCACTATGCGCTTGCCATTCCTAGGAGCCCTAGGATAAAACTAGGGCCCCTAGGAAACGTAAGGAGGGCGCATGGTGCGGGCCGGACTGACGGCGGAGCGGGTGACGATCGCGGGCGCCGAGTTGGCGGACGAGGTCGGGCTCGACCACGTGACCATGTCTCAGGTCGCGCGACGGCTGGGTGTGAAGGACGCGAGCCTCTACACGCATGTCCGCAGCCTGGAGGATCTGCGCGGACGGATCGCGCTGCTGGCGGCGGACGAGAAGACCATCCGTATCGCGGAGGCGACCGCGGGGCGGGCGGGCAAGGACGCGCTGGTGGCGTTTGCGAACGCCTGGCGGGAGTACGCCCGCGAGCATCCGGGCCGCTACACGGCGACGCAGACCCCGATCCAGATCGACCCCGAGCTGGTTGCGAAGGCGCCCGGACCGCGGCGCGCGGTCGAGTTGAGCTACGGCATGCTCCGCGGCTACGGACTGGCCGAGCCCGACCTAACCGACACGGTCCGGTTGCTGCGCAGCACGTTCCACGGGTTCGTCGCCTTGGAGGCCGCGGGCGGATTCGCGCACGAGCGTCCAGCGCAGCGCTCCTGGCTCCGTGCCCTCGACGCCCTGCACGCCCTCCTGGAGCACTGGCCCCCGTCCGGAGAAGGAGCATCCTCATGACCGACCCGACCATCGGCAACCTGCGCGTCAACGGCGCGACCCTGCACTACGAAGTACGCGGCCGGGGACCGCTCCTGCTGCTGATCCCCGGAGGGACGGGCGGCGCGGCCTCCTTCGACGGCGTCGTCGACGATCTGGCCGCCGCATACACCGTTGCCACCTACGACCCGCGCGGCATGTCCCGCAGCACGCTGGACGACCCCGAGGCCGAGCAGCACGTGGCCGAGCACGCCGATGACGCGTTCCGCATGCTTGAACTGTTGTCGCCCGGTGCGCCGGCCCGGGTGTTCGGCGCGAGCTCGGGTGCGATCGCCGCGCTGCACCTGCTCACCGCCCATCCCGAACGCGTCGAACGCGTCGTGGTGCACGAGCCCCCGGTGGTTGAGGTCCTCCCGGACGCCGCCGAACACCGCGTGCTCATCGCACGCGTTCAGGAGACTTTCCGCACCCAGGGGCTCATGCCGGCGATGGCCGTCTTCGCCGCGGGTCTGAAGAAGGACGGCGACACCACGGAGCCGAAGGCCGAGGTCAAGCTCCCGCCGCAGGCAGCGGCGCGAGCCGAGCAGACGATGGCCAACCTGCCGTACTTCGTCGGGCGCATCGTCCCCGGCTTCATGTCCTACGCCCCGGACATCCACCGGCTGGCGGCACTGTCGGACCGACTCGTGCTCGCCTGCGGTCAGGACTCACCCGGCGAGCTGTCCTACCGTCCGGCCGCCTTCCTGGCCGAGCGTCTTGGCACGGAACTCCTCCACTTCCCCGGCGGACACACCGGACTGACCACGCACCCCGCCGAGTTCGGCGAACTCCTGCACCGGGCCTTCCGGGCCTAGCGGTTGCGGTGGTCCGCCCGATCTCATGTGGCGGCCGTCAGTGGATTCGTTGGCGGGGCCAGGGGTCCTTCCCGCGGGTCCCGGGCGTTGCCCGCTCCGCCATGCCGACGTCCACCGTCACACTCGTCCACACGTCGCGAACGTCACGCTCATCCTCCATCCTCACGTCGCGGGTCTGGTCGGCGCAGGAGTGCGGCCGCGTCACGGTGGGGGTGGTCAGTACGTGGCCAGTTCCGCGAGCAGTTGTTCGGCGGCGGCGATCTCGTTGCTGAGCGTGTGGTCCTCGGCGATGTACGGCAGGCGGTCCGCGGCGGCGGCGAAGGCGCGGGAGACCGGCGCGGGCGGCAAAGGCGCGCCGGACTGCCGCAACGCCCTTACTGCGCCGATCAGTTCGCAGGCCAGGACCGTGCGGTAGGCGTCGGCCGCGGCGGCGGAGGAACGCGCGGCGTGGGTGGAGAAGCTCGCGTGGTCCTCCAGGCCCCGTGAGATCACCGCCGTGCCGAGGGTGACCGGGGCGGCGGCGTGCCGGAGTTGGGCGAGCGCGTCGTGCGCCACGTATTCGAGGATCATGATGCCGGAGCTGCCGGCAGGCCCCGAGGCGAGGAACGGCGTCAGCTTGGTGAGGTCCGGTTCCACCAGGTCGCTCAGGCGGGCTGCCGAGAGTTCGGCGGCGTGGTGGAGGGCGGCACGCAGGCCGTCCAGGGCGAGGGCGAGAGGGGCGGTGGAGAACTGGCCGTGGTGGTGGATCTGTTCGCGTGCGATGTCGATGAGCGGGTTCTCGGCGGCGGCGTTGATGTCGATGGTCAGGACGCGTTCGAGCGTGTCGGCGGCATCGAGGGCCGGCCCGTGCACTTGCGGGTAGGCACGCAGTCCGAAGGGGTCTTGGAGCCTGCGGCCCGCGGGGGCGTCCTCGTCCAGTCCGAGGAGGCGGCGCATCGCGGCGGCGCAGGCCACTGAGCCGGGGTGCGGGCGGGCCTCGTGCACGGCTGCGGCATACGCCTCGGGGGAGCCGCCGAGCGCGCAGTAGGACAGCGCGGTGACCGCATGGCTCGCGCGCAGCAGCTGCCGCAGGTCGTACCAGGCCAGTACGGACTGCGTGAGGGTGACGGCGTTGCTGGAGATGAAGGCGAGCGCGTCACCGGGGCTGATCGGGACCGGGTCCAGGGCCCGTCCCGCGTACGGCAGTTCGCCGGCCAGGGTCAGTGCGATCTCGGCGAGGGTGGTGAGGTCGCCGGTGCCGAGGGCGCCGCGGGCGTGGACGGAGGGCAGTGCGTCCGCGTCCAGCGCGGCCTGGAGCGCCCGCAGCAGTCGGGGGTGCACGCCGCTACCGCCGGCCGCCAACTGGTTGAGCCGGACGAGGAGCGCGCCGCGTACGACGTCGTCGGGCAGTCGTTCGCCGCTGCCGCCCGCGTGGCTGCGCAGCAAGCGCAATCCGTGCTGGTCTGCGGCCTCCTGGTCGACGACGGCATGGCGGTTGGCGCCGACCCCGGTGGTTCTGCCGTACACCGCGCGCTTGGCCCCGCTGTCCCGGGCGATCTCGTAGGCCCGTTCAGCGCGCTTCAGCGCTTTCTCGTCCAACTCCACTGGAGCGGGTTGCCGCGCGGCGTGCACGACGTCGATGCAACCGAGGTCCGTACCGGTGATACGGAGGGGAGCGGTGTCCGGCATGAAGACTCCTCTTGACAAGCTGCTATTCACCTCGCAGGCTGCATGAAACCTTCCATTCGTCACGCTGGCAAGAGCCTCCACCCACCGCATTCGGGGCTCCGCACACTGTGCCCGTCCCACCCCGTCCGCGGCCGCAAGGCTCCTGCGTCCCCCTGAACGGAGAGCTCGTCAGCCATGCCCGAAGACAGGCTCCGCCCCGTTACGCCCAGCCTCACAGAACCCCCTGAGCAGACCCCCGGCCGCCCGACGCCACCCTCGGAAGGCGCCTCCTTCGACGACGTACCGCTCAACCGCTTCCACCTCAAGATCACCGCGTTGACCTTCGGGGCGAACTTCTCCGACGGCTACCAACTGGGCATCATCGGCATCGCGTTGACCGCGATGGCCCCGCAGATGCACCTCGGCTCGCTGTGGCAGGGCCTGATGGGCGCCTCCGCCCTCATCGGCGTCTTCGTCGGCAGCATCGTCATCGGTTGGGCCGCCGACCGCATGGGCCGGCAGCGGCTCTACATGCTCGACTTCCTCCTCATCGCCCTCGCCTCCGTCCTGCAGTTCTTCGTCTCCGGACCCGTCGAACTGTTCGTCCTGCGGCTGCTGATCGGATTCGGCATCGGCGCCGACTACGCGCTCGGGCCCACACTCGTCGCGGAGTTCGTACCGCGTCGCTACCGAGGCGGCCTGCTGGCGTCCCTGACCGTCTTGTGGACCGTCGGCTACATCGCCGCCTTCTTCTTCGGCACGTACCTCGTCGGCCTGGGCGGCGACTCCTGGCGCTGGCTGCTGGCCAGCAGCGCCCTGCCCGCGATCGTCGTGCTCCTGTTGCGGATCGGCACGCCGGAATCGCCGCGCTGGCTGATCGGCAAGGGCCGGATCGACGAGGCTCGCCAGGTCATCGCCCGGCACGTGGGCGGCCAGGTCGACTTCGAAGCCTTCGTCGCACAGCAGCGCAGCGAGCGGAAGCCGGCTCCCTACCGGGCGCTCTTCGGCCGGCAGCACTGGAAGAACACGGCGTTCGGCGTCCTCTTCTACAACTGCCAGGTGATCCCGTACTTCGCGATCTACACCTTCCTCCCGCTCGTCCTCGTCAAGATCAGCCTGGACGGCCAGGGATTCCTCAGCGAGGCGCTGCTCAACCTGTTCCTGTTGCTGGGCGGTGTCGCCGGGCTGTGGTGCGTGGCCAGGCTGACCCGGCGCCGGCTGACCATCGGCTCCTTCGCCGTGCTCGCCGCGTCCCTGGCACCCATGGGCATCTGGCCGGACGCCCCGGCCGCGGTCCTCTTCCCGCTGTTCCTGGTCTTCACCTTCACCATGGCCGCGGCCACCAACCTCGACCAGGTCTACCCGCCCGAGCTCTTCCCCACGCAACTGCGCAGTTCCGGCGTCGGCCTGCTCAACGGCATGAGCCGCGTCGGCTCGGCCATCGGAACCTTCCTCCTCCCGGTCAGCCTGAGCAGTTTCGGCTTCGCACCGACCATGATCGCCCTGGCCGTGATCCTCCTGATCGGCGCCCTGGTGTCCCTGCTGTGGGCCCCCGAGACGAGCGGCGCCGCGCTGGACTGACGCCACCGGGCGGGTGTGCGTCGTCGTCGCCCCACAGGCACAGTGCCACGTGCGAACAGGCCCGGCGCTCCGGCGACCATGCGGATGATCGTCGAAGCGCCGGGCGGGAGCGGCCTCACGCGACACCGAAGTGACCGCCCGTCCGACGAGCCGCCAGCAGAAGCCCGCTCCCCGTGCTTCCCACTTCTCCGCTGAGACGACCGGAGGGATCGGAAGAAACTCCCCGATTCCTACGGTGTGTCAGATTCAGCTCACAGGAGTGCCCCGCCACATCCCTTCCTTCTGCGTCTTGCGTGGCGCAGAATCCCAGCGGCGGGCGTCGGCTTACTGATCTGACCAGACGTCAAGTCCCTGCCAACGGGAGGCTGTCATGCGTCTGCGCCGCGCCGTCCTACCCCTTGCCCTCGGACTGGCGATGCTGTGTGCGGTCATGGTTGCCGGCCCTGCCACGGAGCCGGCAGCGGCCGCGCGGACAGTCACCTGGTCCGCGCCGTTGGCCGCGCGGAACGGGCGGGCAGCCGCCTGGGCCGTCCCCTCCGGCACCGTCACCGGGCCCGACGGCCGTACGTTCTTCGCCGATCGGGACGGCCGGGTCCTGCGACCGCGCGGGCTCAACCTCGGCAAGACCGACACGGTGACCGAGGAGCACATCGCCCAGTTGGCCGGCGACGGCTTCGACCTCGTGCGGCTCAACATCCAATGGGAGAAGGTCGAACCGCACCGCGGCCGCTACGACTCCGGCTACCTGCGCTACCTCGACCGGGTGCTGGGCTGGGCCGACCGCTACCGGGTGCTGGTCCTGATCGACTGGCACCAGGACGCCTTCGGGCCGGCGTTCGGCCACAACGGCATCCCCGCCTGGGCCACCCGCACCGACGGACTGCCCTTCCACCCCAACCCCGACGACTGGTTCGCGGACTACTTCCAGCCCGCCGTCCAGGCCGCCTTCACCCACCTGTACGACGACCCCGACCTGCGCGCCGCCCAGCAGGCCGCCTACGCCAAGGTCGCGGCCGCTCTGCGGGGACACCGCTCGTTGTTGGGCTACGACCTGTTCAACGAGCCCTTCGGACCGGTTCCCGGCGATCCGACCAAACCCGACGACCAGATCCGTGCTTCCGCCGCCCTGGAGCGCGGGCGGTTGGCGGCCATGTACCGGCGGTTGATCGGCGCCGTCCGCTCCGCCGACCCCGACGCGTGGCTCTTCGTCGAACCCACCGTCCTGGTCGGCCAGGGCGTCCCCACCAGCCTGCCCGGCTTCCACGACCCGCGGCCCGGCGCGGCGCGGTTGGGCTACGCCCCGCACTACTACGACACCGCCGTAGAATCGGGCGCCGACTGGGACCCCTCGGGGCGCTTCATCGAGCGGTACGAAGCCGCCATCGGCCGCTACCCCACCGCCCACCGGCTCCCGGTACTGGTCGGCGAATGGGGCCCGCCGCAGGCCCGCACGCCCGGCAACGCAGAGCTGATACGGCGTCAAATAGTCTCCATGGACGGCTTCGCCTCGGGATGGGCGCTGTGGTACGACTGCCGCGCGGACAGCGGCGGCGGCTACTGCGCCTACGACCGCGACGGCAGCCCCGCCCCCGGAAAGGAACCGGCCTTCGCCCCGTACGCGCCCGCGGTGGCGGGCATCCCCGGCGCCGAGTCCTACGCCCCGGCCACGCGGACCTACACCCTCACCTTGACCGCGAACCGCACGACACGGCGCGCCTGGACACTCCTGTCCCTACCGACCAGGGCCTTCCCCCACGGAGTGCACGTAACCGTCACCGGGGCCGGCCCGGCCGTCGTGGTGGTCGCGGGCGGGTCTGGCCGAGCGAAGTTGCGGCTGCCCGCGGCACGACCGGGGGCTCGGGTGCGAGTAACCGTCTCGGTTCGTTGATTCTCCGTCACCAAATAAACACACAACGGAAGTTGAACCTCCCGCCCTCCCCCGCAGGCCCATCGTCGCGCGACGGCAGACATCTTCGCGGATGGGTGATCTGTGCCGAGGAGAGCCGGCCCTACCTGGGTTCCCGCGGGGGCTTTCCTCCCTGGCCGAACGCGGGCCGCTGTCCTTGCGCGTCGCGGACGGGCTGCCGCCGGATCGCGCCACTGAGGAACACGAGCGACTGGCCGAAGGCGCCTGCGGGGACGGCTCGTTCTGACGCCGTGACATCGCCGGCCGGGCGGCGGAGCGAGGGGCGGACGACTCCTTCTACGGACCCGTAATCACTAGACCGGTCGTCATAGTTGGGTTAGCGTGACGGGCATGGCTCGCCGAACTGACACCCGGCGGCGGATGCTTGAGTCCGCTGCCGAGCTCTTTCACACGCAGGGTTATCACGCCACCGGCCTCAACCAGGTGGTCACCACCAGCGGGGCCCCGAAGGGATCGCTGTACTTCCATTTCCCGGGCGGCAAGGAACAACTGGCCGCCGAGGCGCTCCGGATGTCCGGCAGCCAACTCTGCGAGGTGCTGCGGGAGGTCGTCGCGGAGGCTCCGGACGCGGTGAGTGCGGTCCGCGCGGTCGTGGATCTCCTGATCGGCGCGCTGACCGGGTCCGGTTTCCAGCGTGGCTGCCCACTCGCGGCCGTCACGCTGGACGCCGCGGCGGACAGCGAACAGATCCGGCAGGCATGCGCCGAGGGTTACGACTCCTGGCGCGAGCTGCTCGCCGGATTCTTCACCGAGCAGGGGCTGGCCGCGGAGCGGGCGGGCGCCCTGGCAACCGTTGTGCTCGCGTCGATCGAGGGTGGCCTGCTGCTGGCGAAGGCCAGTCACGACCCCGCGCCGTTGCACGCGGTCGCCGACCATCTGTACGCCACGGTCGAGAAGGAGCTTTCCTGATGCGCGTCCACCACTTGAACGGCGGCACCCTCCGTCCGCTCGGCGGTCGACTCCTCGACGGCGAGGCAGGGCTGTTTCGGCGCGCCGAGATGGTCTGCCACTGTCTGTTGCTGGAAACCGATACGGGCCTGGTCCTCGTCGAGACCGGGTTCGGCACCCAGGCCACCCATCGTCCCGAGGAGTGGCTCGGCCGGCGGTTCCTGCGGGTGAGCAGCCCGGACATCGACGCCGAGCAGCCAGTCGTCCGGCAGATCGCGCGGCTGGGATTCGACCCGGGCGATGTGCGGCACATCGTCCTCACCCACCTCGATCTCGACCACGCCGGCGGGCTGGTGGACTTCCCCCAGGCGACCGTGCACGTCTACGCCGAGGAACTCCGCGCGGCTGAGCAGCCCCGCACCACGCTCGACCGCAGCCGGTACCGGGCAGCCCAATTCGCGCACCAGCCGAAGTGGGCGCCCCACGCGGGCGGCGGCGAGCCGTGGTTGGGCCTCGAAGCCGTCCGCGAACTGGACGGCCTGCCGCCGGAGATCCCGCTCGTCCCACTCGCCGGCCACACCCGCGGTCACGCCGGGGTCGCCATCGACACGGGCGACGGCTGGTTGCTGCATGCCGGCGACGCCTACTTCCACCCCGGCGAACTCGACCCGGTCCGACCGCACTGCCCGCCCGCGCTCGCCCTGTTCGAGTCGATGATGCAGACCGAGAAACGAGCGCGGCTGCACAACCAGCAGCGGCTGCGTGAACTGGCCCGCGACCATGGCGGCCGCGTCCAGATCTTCTCGGCGCACAACTCCGCCGAATACCGCCACCACGCCGCCACACCGTCCAAGGCCGCCGCCACCTGACCGACCCGGCCCGGCACGACCGTTGACGGGCAGTGCGGAGCGAGCTTCGGACCGTCCTCCCGTCGAGGGGCGCGACCGGTTGCCGCGGACGCTGGCACGGTACGTCCACCGAGCCACCTCCCGGCCACCCGCATTCGCCTCCGACGAAAATCATGAACCCATGAGACGCACCACGCCTGCCCTCGCCCTCGGACTGTGCGCCCTGCTCGCCACCTCCGTGCCCGCTCAGGCCACGCCCGACGCCGCCAAGCCCATCCCCCACGACCACATCCGCAACCACGGCTACAGCTACAGCACCAAGGCGTCCTACGAGCCCCGACAGGATCCAGGGACCTACCAGCCGGCCCCGCACGGCTTCGTCCCCGTGTTCACGGAGAACGTCTCCCGTCACGGATCCGGCGCCGCCACCGACAGCAAGGACGGCGACCTGATCCTCCGTCTGTGGGACCAGGCCCGCAAGAGCGGCCAACTCACCGTCCTCGGGTAGGAGTTCGGGCCGAAGGTGCGTGCCCTCCTCGCCGCGATGGAAAAGGTCGGATACGGCAACCTCAGCGGACGTGGCGAGGGGGAACTCCGAGGCACGGCCGTACGGATGACGCAACGGCTGCCGCAGCTGCTCGCGACGATCGTCGAGGACCACGAGCCGATCGACGTCGTCAGCTCCGGACAGGGTCGCGCCGTCGGCAGCGGCAGCGTCTTCACCGACACCCTCACCCGGACCGACCCGGCGCTGAAGCCGCTCATCGGGCCCACCCGCACCGACAAGGACCTGCTCTACTTCCACAAGTCCGCCGGCGGCGCCGCCTATCGGGACTGGCTCGCCCGTGATCAGCGCCTGGCGCACACTCTCAAGGCCATCACCGACCAGCCCGCCACCCACACCGCCGCCCGCCGCGTACTGGCGAAAGTCTTCAAGCCGGCGTTCGTCCAGCGCGTCGTGGACGGGGAGTTCGCGTCCGTCGGCGGCGACGTCGACGCCGCGGAGGCTGTCTACAACCTGTACGGCATCGCACTGGCCATGAGCGAGGAGAGCCCGAACGGCCGTGACTGGCACCTGGACCGGTACATCGCGCCTCGCGACGCCGACTGAGCCCGGTCCTCGCCCCCGCCCGCTGCCGGCGGGCCGGCTGATCACCCCGGGGAATGATGTCGCCCTTGATGTGCCGCGAGCGCAGCGGGGCGATCTCCTGGTACGCGGGTGAGACCCACCAGGCCCGTGCCTGGTCGATCCCGGTGGGTCGGGCTCGTATGCCGGTGATCCTGGCACGGGGCTGCCCTACGGATCGATGACTTGCGACACCTCGAAAGCGACCCGGCCTGCAACTCGGGTGTCGGATGGGCCACTTCGACCGGGGTACACACCGCGGGCCGCCCACGTCCCGACGCTGCCTCGCGCACCCGCCGCCTGCGCCGCCTGCGCCGCCTGCGGGATGCCGTCCCCGCCGGAAAAGTGTTTGACACCCGCCGACGGCCGGCGATCGGATGGTGCGTCATGAGCGCAGGGCAGATGCATCCGGGCATGTACCCCATCGACGACGACCTCGTACGGCGTCTGGTCTCCGGGCAGTTCCCGCAGTGGGCGGAGTTGGCGGTGGAGCGGATCCCGTCCGGTGGCACGGTCAATGCCATGTACCGGTTGGGCGACGGCATGGTCGTACGACTGCCGTTGACGCAGGGCGGAGCCGAGGACGTCGTGAGGGAGCAGGAGTGGCTGCCACGCCTCGCGTCCCGGCTGCCCGCGGCGATCCCGGAGGTGCTCGGGGCCGGACAGCCGGCCGAGGGGTATCCGTCGCCGTGGTCGGTGTACGGATGGCTGGTGGGGGGAGTCCCGCAGGCAGGGGCGCTGAGCGGGGCGGTGCGGCTGGCCGAGGATCTGGCCGCGTTCGTGGCGGCGATGCGGAGCATCACCCTGCCAGACGCGCCGGCGGCCCACCGAGGAGGGGTGATCTCCTCGCTCGACGCGGCGACCCGGGCGGCGATCGAGGACCTGCGCGGGATCCCACAGGAGGGCGTCGACTGTGCTGCCGCGCTGGCCGTTTGGGAGGACGCACTGCGGGCTCCGGAGTGGGACGGCCCACCGGTGTGGCTGCATGCCGATCTGATGCCGGGCAATCTCCTGGTGGACGGTGGCAGGCTGACGTCAGTGATCGACTTTGGGTGCATGGGGGTGGGCGATCCGGCCTGCGACCTGTTCCCGGCGTGGAATCTGCTGCCGGCCGAGGCCAGGCAGGTCTTCCGTGCGACGCTCGGCGTGGACGACGCGACCTGGAATCGAGGCCGGGCGCGCACGCTCTCTCAGGCGCTGATCGCGCTGCCGTACTACCGGCGGACGAACCCGGCGATGGCACACAACGCCCGATACGTGATCCGGGCGGTACTGAGCGAGCGTTGACGCCCGCCGACACTCCGGCACGCAGTTACGCGGACGGTACCCGTAGTGGCATGGGGCAGTGGCCCATGGTGACTTGGGCCGGTGGACCGCAGTGACTGGGGTGGTGGGCCGTGGAAACCTGGGCAATGCCCCGTTGTGACTGGGGCGGTGGCTGGTGTTGCGCACGCCCGAGGTCCGCGATAACTGCCGTTGTAGCGCTGGGAGTTGCTTGCGGGTGGCGGCCCACACGCGCCCCTGCTGTCCGTCCGTCTCGCCGGCCCGCTCGCATACGTCGAAGGGGGTGCGGGCCGTTAGGCTGCCGGTCCGGGTCGGTCCGGGACCCGGTCGAGGAGGTGTCCGACCCGGTCCGCGACGGTGCCTGGCCGCTCGGCCTGGACGAAGTGGCCGGAGTCGACCTCTTCGAACCGTCCGTCCGGCAGGGTGTCGATCCAACCTCGCTGGTGCTCGGCAAGGACGACGTGCTGTTGGGCCCGGCCCTTGGCGGGGCGGGACGCCGAGAGCAGGACGGTGGGGCAGGTGGGGAGCGCGGGCGGTGCGGCGCGGAATTGCGGGATGGCTGCGGCGACGGCCTGCAACTCCTTCCGGGTCTGGGCGATGCCGTCGGGGACGAAGTCTTCGGCGAGCATGGTCGCGTAGGTGTCCGCGGGGAAGACCCGGCGGATGTTCCCGCTGGCCATCCGGGCCAGCGGGCGGAAACGGACCAGCTGCTGGGTCAGGCTCAGTGCGCGGTCCACCTTCGCCACGGTCTGGTCGAACGTGTCGTAGACCGGCGCGCTCTCCGGGGTCGGATCGACCAGCAGGAGCCCGCGGAGTCGTGGTTCCAGGCTCTCCACCGCGCGGCGCGCGACCAGCCCGCCCATGCTGTGCGCGACGAGCACGAACCGCTCGGGGACGACCGCCTCGACCATGGCGACCAGGTCCGCGGCCAGGTCGTCGATACTCAGGGGCGCAGCCGTCCGGCCGCTGCGGCCGAAGCCGGCCCGGTCGTAGGCGACCAGCCGTGCGCGATCCGTCAGGAGCGGCAGCACCGCGTCCCAGCTGGTACGTCCCAGACCCTGGCCCGCTTCGAAGACCACCCAGTCCGGCCCCTCTCCGGACTCCTCGACGTGCACGGTCCGGCCGTTGACCTGTACTGCCCGCCCCGTTTCCCGGCGCATGTTCCCCTCCCACAGGCTTACATTTCCAATTTAGATAATGGTATCGCTCGTGGAACAGTAGAGCCATGGACATCACCGAACTGCTTCTCCACCCGGTGCGCCTGCGCGTGGTGCACGCGCTCTCCGGCGGCCGGATGCTGACCACCGCGCAGCTGTGTGAGCGCATGCCCGAGGTCCCGAAGGTGACCATGTACCGGCAGGTCGGTCTGCTGGTCGAGGCGGACTTCCTGGAGGTCGCCGAGGAACACCGGGTGCGGGGTGCCGTCGAGCGGCACTACCGGCTGCGTCCGAACCGACCCGTCGTCGACGCCGACGCGGCCGCAGCGATGTCGCTGGACGACCACCGGCGGGGCTTCGTCGCCGCCATGGCCGTGCTGATCGCGGAATTCAACGCGTACCTCGACCGCGACGGCGCCGACCCGGTTGCCGACGGGGTCTCCTACCGCCAGGGCACGTTCTGGCTCAGCCCGGACGAACTCGCCGAGCTGAGCGGTGAGTTGCTCACGGTCCTGGCACCACGGCTCGCCAACCAGCCGGCGGCGGACCGCGCACCGTACCTGCTCAGCCCGATCCTCTTCCCGACCGAGACCGAGCAGGAGCACCCGGCCGAGGCGCGGTCGTAACCTCAAGGACGCACCGCGCGGGTGAGGACTTGCGACTCAACGGCCGATGCGGGGTCCTGCGGCCGGGCGTGGATGGCGTGGGCGGGTCCGGTCTCAGGCGCCGTGGTCGGCGAAGGGGCCGTTGGCAGTGAAGGCCAGTTTGGCGAAGCGTTCGCCCATCCGGCGGTGCGTGGCGGCGTCCGGGTGGAGTTCGTCAGGCAGGGGCAGCTCGGCGGAGTCGGACCGACCATAGAGGTCGCGGCCGTCGAGGTAGTGCAGGTTGGGGTCTTCGGCCGCCCGCTGCTGCACGATCCGGGCCAGTTCGTCCCGGATGCCGGTGAGGGTCAGCTTTCCGCTCGCGCGCTCCGTCGGATCGCCCGTGGCCCGGAACCGCAGGCGTCCGGCGCTGAGGGCGGCGAAGTCCGGGGCGCTGGGGCCGGGGGTGTCCTCGTGGATGGGGCACAGGATGGGCGAGATGACCAGTAGTGGCGCGGCGGGATGCCCCTCGCGGATGGTGTCGAGGAAGCCGTGGACGGCGGGGGTGAAGGCGCGCATGCGCATCAGGTCGGCGTTGACCAGGTTGATGCCGATCTTGATGCTGATCAGGTCCGCGGGGGTGTCACGCAGGGCTCGGGCGGTGAACGGGTCGAGCAGGGCACTGCCACCGAAACCCAGGTTGATCAGTTCCACACCGCTCAGGGAGGCCGCGAGTGCGGGCCAGATGGTGGTGGGACTGGCCGCGTTGGTGCCGTGACTGATCGAACTGCCGTGGTGCAGCCACACCTTGCGCCCCCGGTTCGGCACGGGCTCGATCGGGGCGTCGGTGCGCAGGGCGATGAGTTCGGTGGTCTCGTCGTACGGCAACCAGAGCTCGATGCCCTTGACGCCGTCGGGCAGATCGGCGAAGCGGAGGGTTCCGCTCGGGCCGGACGCGTGGTGAGCGGTCCCCTTGGCCATGTCGATGGTCAGGGTGTTGCCGCAGGTCACGCTTGCCTGGCCGGCCAGGCGGCCGTCGACGAGCAGGTCGTAGACGCCGTCGGGGCGGGGCGGGGCACCGGCGTAGACCCGCTTGGTGGGGAGCGTGTCCAGTTCGATGGCGGTGGCCCGGGTGCGGAAGACCAGCCGTACGCCGGAGGGTTGGGACTCGGCCATGGCGAGCTGCCCGTCGTCGCACTGGGCGCGGGCCCGGGCGGGCAGCCGGTGCGGGAGCACTCCGCGCTCGGTGCGCTCCAACTCCAGGGCGCCGCGCAGGATGTCGGCGGTGAGCGGGGTGGTGATCCAGTTGCGCTTGGCGTTCATCGGCTCAACCTGTTCGTCGAAGTGTGGCGGGGTGTGTTCGGATGCGGCGGCGCGGCGCGGGGGCGCCGCCGGCTCCGGCGGGCCTGACCGCGGACCCGGCCATGACCCACCGGACAGGCCCTGGCGATCAGGGCGTGGGCCAGTTCCGCAGTAGGGCGTCGAGGGCGTCCACGATGCGTGACCACGTTTCCTCCGAGTCGGGGGCGCTGTGGCTGAACCCTCCCCCCAGCTCCAAGCTCACGTAGCCGTGGAAGACGCTGCCCAACATCCGGACCGCATGGGTCTGTTCCGGTTCCGGCAGGTCGTAGCCGCGCAGGATCGCCCGCGTCATCTGGGCGTGCCGGACGCCGGCGCTGGCGACCGCCGCCTCCGGGGCGAGCCGGAACTGGGTCGCGGCGTAGCGGCCGGGGTGCTCCCGGGCGTAGTCGCGGTAGACGTTCGCGAAGGCGGTCAGAGCGTCCTTGCCGGCCCGGCCGGCCAGGGCTTCCGCGGCCCGGTCGGCGAGCTCTTCCAAGGCGAGGAGGGCGATCCTGGTCTTGAGGTCGTGGGAGTTCTTCAGGTGCGAGTACAGGCTCGCGACCTTGACGTCGAACCGCCTGGCCAGCTCGGAGACGGTCACCTGCTCGAAGCCGACCTCGTCGGCCAACTCCGCTCCCGCCCGGGTCAGGCGTTCCGTGGTCAGTCCTACCCTCGCCGCCATGTCCACCCTTTCGTTTGCCTGTATTGATTATGCGCATGCCTAAAGCTATTAGGCAAATGGCGAACGCTCGGTCTCGTGCTCGCGCTCGTCGAGGTTCCGTGATCGCTTGAGACGGGCGGGACTGGCGGGACTGGCTCGGCACCCACCCTGAGAAGAGTCAGGGTGGGTGCGTCTACAGGATGACGGCAGACGCGACCGTGGTCTGACGACGCCCGCCAACTCCCGCTACTACGTTCAGGCATGACGTTCAGACATGGACGTTCAGACATGACGTTCAGACAGCAGAGATCGATCCGGCACAGCCGAGTACGGGAGCGACATGAGCAACGAAGTGGTCAGCGCGCAGGATGTGGCGGGCCGTCGGCGGAAGGCGCGGCGGGGCCGGCGGGCGCGTGCCGGGGTGGCGTTCGGCGCGGCCATGGTCGGCGTGACCGCGGCGCTGGGCGCGGCCGGTCCGGCGCAGGCCATGTCGGGCGGCACACAGCTACCGCAGCGGGGTGCGGCACCGTGGCTGGCGACACTGGCGATCAAGGGCGACGCCCCCTTCCTGAACCGCGCCTCGTGCGGCGGGGCGCTGATCGCCCCGGACCGGGTGCTCACCGCCGCACACTGTCTCGACGGCCTGGACTTCCGGAAGGCGGAGGTGCACATCGGTTCCTCGGTCCTCTCGCGGGACCTCGGCACCGTTCGGGACATCCGCGGTGTCACCCTTCACCCGCGGTACAAGCTGCTCCCCTCGCCCGTCGATCCCCACGCCCCGGAGCTGTCGTCGGCCGCCTACGACATGGCCGAAATCCGGCTCAGTGCCCCGGTACCCGGCGTCTCACCCCTTCCCCTCGCCCAGCACCGGCCGGCCCCGGGCACCCCCGTATCGATTTTCGGCCACGGCACCACGGCCGCACCGGACCCGTCCCAGCCCGGTAAGGAGATCCGCGGCGATGTGCTGCGCCGCGGCGACCTGACCGTCCGGACCCATGCCCAATGCGCCGCCCAGACCCCAGCCGTCGTCGATGAGGCATCGGTCTTCTGTGCCCGCGATCTGCCCAGCGGCCGGACCACCATGTGCTTCGGGGACAGCGGTAGCCCCCTGGTCACCTGGGGGCGACGCGGCCCGGAACTGGTCGGGGTGTTCAGCTTCGCCGGGGAGACGGCGGGCAAGGTCTGTGGGCAGCCGGCCGACGCCGCGTTCGCCGACGTCCCCGCGCTCATCGGCGCACTGAGCTGACGCTTTGGCGGAGTGCCTGGCGGAGTGCCCGCAGTGCCGGAGTAACGATGTGATGAGGGAGCGAGGTGGTGTGGGCGCTGGCCGCCGAGGAGCACCTGGCCGGTCGTGGCGCGGAGCCGCAGGCGGTGGGCGAGGAGGCCGCCGGATAGCGCGGCGGCGGGTCAGGTCTGGGCGGCGGGGAGAGTGACCTCGAAGCGGCAGCCGCCCGCGACGTTGTGGACGGCGGCCCGTCCGGCGTGGGCCTCGACGATGCCGCGGACGATGGCCAGGCCCAGCCCGGCGCCGGCCGGTGGCGTACGGGCCGTCGTACCGCGCCAGCCCGTGTCGAAGACCCTGGACAGGTCGGTCTCGGGGATGCCGCCGCAGCCGTCGGTGACGGACAGCACGACGGTGTCGGCGCGGCGTTCCGCGGCCAGTGCCACGGTGCCGTCGGCCGGGGTGTGGCGGATCGCGTTCATCAGGAGGTTGGCCAGCGCTCGGGTCATCTCCTTGCTGTCGACTTCGATGGGGACGGCTTCGACGCGGTCGCCCACCAGGCGCACCCGGTGTTCCCGGGCGAGCGGGCCGACGCCGGCCAGTGCGTCGTCCACGAGGTCGTAGACCGACACCCGGGAGGGGGCGAGGGCCAGTACGCCGGCGTGGATGCGGGAGAGTTCGAAGAGGTCGCCGACCATGGTGTTGAGGCGGTCGACCTCGGTGCGGATCTGGCGGTGGTAGCGGGCAGGGTCGTCCGCGACGCCGTCCTCCAGAGCCTCGGACATGGCCCGCAGGCCGGCGAGCGGGGTGCGCAGGTCGTGCGAGATCCAGGCGACGAGTTCGCGGCGGGATTCCTCCAGGGCGCGTTCGCGGTCCCGGGAGGCGGCCAGGCGGGCGCTGGTCGCCGTCAACTCCGCGCTCAGTGTGGCGAGTTCGGCGGCCGCGGGGCGGTTGGGCGGGACGAAGGTGCCGCCCTCACCGAAGTCGCGGGCGGCCCGGGCCAGTGCGCGGGAGTCGAGCACGACCCGGCGACCCAGGGCGAGCGCGGTGGCCAGGGAGACGACGGTGGCCACGGCGACCACGGTGGTGACCACGCTCAGGTCGTGGGAAGACAGGAACATCGCCCAGGCGACGGCGAGTGTCCCGGCGAGCATCGCCCCGACGGCGACGGCCGCGACCACGGCCAGGGACACCGCGATCGAGCGTCGTCGCAACAGGTGCAGGACGCCGGCGCCGAGGAGTCCGGCGCCGGCCGCACCGGCGGACGCGTACAGGGCGATGAGCAGCATGTCCCGCACGGTCACGGCCTCTCGTCGGGGTGGGGGGCTGATTCGTCGGACTGGGGGGAGGATTCTTCGGACTGGGGGTCGAAGCGGTAGCCCACGCCCCACACGGTCTGGATCAGTCGGGGGCGGGCCGGGTCGTCCTCGATCTTGGCGCGCAGTCGGCGCACGTGGACGGTGACCGTCGACAGGTCCCCGAATTCCCAGCCCCACACCTCGTGCATCAGGCGCTCCCGGCCGCAGACCTGGCCGGGGTGGCGGAGGAAGTAGCAGAGCAGGTCGAATTCGCGCAGGGTGAGGGCGAGTTCCCGACCGTGGTGCAGGGCGCGGCGGGCCGCCGGGTCGACGTCGAGTCCGGCACCGCTCAGGGCGGGTCCCGGTGTGTCGGCGGTGCCTGCGCGGCGCAGTACGGACACCACGCGCAAAACCAGTTCCCGCGGGCTGAACGGTTTGGTGACGTAGTCGTCGGCGCCGACTTCCAGGCCGAGGATGCGGTCCTCCTCGTCGCTGCGGGCGGTCAGCATGATCACCGGGAGCGGGCCGTGGGACCGCAGTTCCCGACAGACGGTCAGGCCGTCCATTCCGGGCAGCATCAGGTCGAGGACCACCAGGTCGGGGCGGTGTGCGCGGGCCGCGGTGAGGGCGGCGGGGCCGTCGGCGGCCCGGCGCACGGTGAAGCCGGCGCGTTCGAGGTAGCCGGCCAGGACCTCGGAGACAGTGGGGTCGTCGTCCACGACCAGCACGTTCTTCATGCGTCCAGCCTCCCATCCCGGCGGGGCGGAGCGTCGGGCCCGGCGGCCGTACGGCGTCGACGTCCGTGTTTCGTAAGGTCTCGGAGCCCCACGGGGCGCTTCGCGGTTCGTACGGTGAGAGCCGTGAACGACTCGATGGAACAGCAGGTGGCGGGCCCTCCCGCCGCGTCCCGTGCCGCGGCGCCGCGCCGTCTTCCCTCCCCCGGCTCCCCTCCCCCGGCCCCGCCCGCCGCAGGGTCGGTCGCCGTGGTGCTGCCGTGTCTCGACGAGGCCGGTGCGCTGCCCTGGGTACTGGCGCGGATCCCGGACGGCTGGCAGGCGATCGTGGTCGACAACGGGTCCACCGACGGTTCGCCCGAGGTGGCCCGGTCGTGGGGCGCGACGGTGGTGAGCGAGTCACGGCGGGGCTTCGGGGCCGCCTGTCACGCCGGGCTGCTCGCCGCCCGCGCGGACATCGTCTGCTTCTGCGACTGCGACGCCTCCCTCGACCCCGGCCACCTGGTGCCGTTCGTCGGTCAGGTGGCGGCGGGCGAGGCCGATCTGGTGCTGGGCCGCAGGAGGCCGCAGGCCAGGGGTGCCTGGCCGGTGCACGCCCGGGCCGGCAATGTCGCCCTGGCCCGGATGGTGCGTCGGCGCACCGGCTTGCGCCTGCGGGACCTCGGGCCGATGCGGGCGGCCCGGCGCGAGGCGTTGCTCGGGCTCGACCTGACCGACCGGCGCAGCGGCTATCCGTTGCAGATGGTGGTGCGTGCCGCGGACGCGGGCTGGCGGGTGACCGAGCGGGACGTGGCGTACCTGCCGCGTACCGGCCGGTCCAAGGTGACCGGGACCTGGCGGGGCACCTGGCAGGCGGTCCGTGACATGCGCCGCGTGCTGGCCGAGCCACCGGTGGCGGTGCGGGACGGGGTCGCCCGGTGAGCACGCTGCTCGTCATCGCCAAGGAGCCGGTCCCCGGGCACGTCAAGACCCGGCTCACTCCGCCCTTCACCCCGCGGCAGGCCGCTGACCTGGCGCGCGCCGCCCTCGCGGACACGCTGGAAGCGGTGCTGCGCACGCCGGTGGACCGCCGGGTGCTGGTGCTCGCCGGCGCCCCCGGGCCGTGGCTACCGGACGGCATCGAGGTGGTGCCGCAGTGCGGCGGGGGTCTGGACGTGCGGCTGGCCGCGGCGTTCGCGGGCTGTACCGGGCCGGCCTTCCTGATCGGCATGGACACACCGCAGGTCACCCCCGAACTACTGGCCACCGGGCTGGACTTCGCCGCGGCCGACGCGCGTCTCGGTCTCGCGGCGGACGGCGGATTCTGGGGTCTGGGCCTGAAGGCGCCCGATCCCGCACTGCTGCGCGGTGTCCCGATGTCCGTACCGGAGACCGGACGGACGCAGCGGCGGCGTCTGGTTGCGGCCGGGCTGGCGGTGTCCGACCTGCCGGTGCTGCGGGACGTGGACACCGCGGCGGACGCGCGGACCGTGGCCGGCCTGGTCCCGGGCAGCCGCTTCGGCGCTCTGCACACCGCACTGGCCGGGGCGGGTGTCCGATGAGGGCGGCGCGCACCGCGGTGGTCGGGACCGCTTCCGGGGCCCCGGAGTGGCACGCCGATCCGTACACCGATGCCCTGCGCACCGGCCGTGGGCCGCTGTTCCTGCGACGCGGCGACGGCTGGCTGCTGCCCCTTGAGGTGGAGCGCTGGTGCGCCCCGCCGGACGAGGCCGATGCCACGGTGCTCGCCCGCTGCCGGGGCGGGGTCCTCGACGTCGGCTGCGGGCCGGGCCGGCTGGTGGCCGCCCTCGCCGCGCGGGGCCGACCGACGCTCGGCATCGACGTGAGCCGGCACGCCGTGGACCGGACGGTGCGGGCGGGCGGTGCCGCGCTCTGCCGTTCGGTGTTCGATCCGTTGCCCGGTGAGGGTCGGTGGACGACGGTGCTCCTCATCGACGGCAACATCGGCATCGGGGGCGATCCTTCGGCCCTTTTGACGCGCGCCCTCGAACTCGCCGCGCCGGACGGCACGTTGATCGTGGAGACGGCCGGGATGGACCTCGACGAGCGGGTCGTGGTGCGGGTGGACGACGGCCGGGGCGGGCACGGTACGCCGTTCCCGTGGGCCCGGCTCGGCAGCCGGGCGCTGCTGGCGTACGGCGGCCGGGCCGGTTGGGAGGCTGTCGAGCAGTGGCGGGTGGACGAGCGCCGGTTCGTTCAGCTGCGCCGCCGCTGAACCGTCCGCCACCACCGCACGAGGAGCCGCACCCCGACGAGGGCGCCGGTACTGGCCACTACGGCCAGTACCGACACCAGCCACCCGCGCGGGTAATCCAGCGGCAGGACCGAGGAGTTGGCGGGGGCGCCGGGCCGGAACAGGGCCGGCAGGGCCACCGCGGTCAGGGCGCCCGCGGCGATCAGCGCACCGCGCACCGCACCCCGAACGGGCCCCCGTCGCCCCGCCGGGCCCGTGAGCGGCAGCCCGGCCCCCAGCACCAGCGGTGCGAGCACCCCGTCGTGCAGGACCACCGCCCCGGCCAACCAGGCCGCCACGTGGCCCGCCCACCCGGTGCCCGTTACCAGGAGCACGCCCACCGCCATGCCGGTCGCGCCCAGGAGGCCCAGTGCGTACCGGATCCGTGTCGTGGTCACAGGACCTCCAGTCGGGTGACCCACTTGGTCTGGAGGACTCCGGGGCGGTTGGGTGCGATCAGGCGTGCGGGGTGGCCGTGGTCCAGGGAGAGTTCCTGGCCGTTGAGGCGTAGCGCCAGCAGCGTCAGCGGATCGGCGGCGTAGGTGGGGCCCATTTCCGTGACCCGGTAGGCGCCGTGTCGTTCCAGCGACACGACGCGGACCCGGGCGTGGGGGTGGGCCCCGGCGTGTTGGAGGAGGTCGCGCACCCGGACTCCCGTCCAGCGGGCCGAGACGCTCCATCCCTCCACGCAGGCCAGCGGCAGGTGCACCTCGTGCTGGGGCAGGGCCCGCAAGGCGGCCAGGCTCAGGTCGTACGGTCGCGGGCCGACGACGGTCAGCCGCCAGTCCGGGCCGACGGTCGTGATTCCGGCCGCCCGTGCCGTGCGGTTGACCGGCAGCCCTTGCGGCCCGTGGCCGGGGTGGCGGGGAGCGAGCAGGTCCAGTTTTCCCAGCGGGGTGAATGACTGGCCCACGGTGGTCAGCGTCACCGCGCCGACCGCTGCCCCCAGTCCGGCCAGCAGTGACCGCCGGTCCGGGCCGTCCTCGGCCGGCAGCCCGCGTGTTCCCGGTGCGTTGCGGGTCCAATGGTCGCTGATCTGGGGCCACTTGACGGCGATGTGGAGCAGCACCGCGCCGACCAGGAGCCAGCCGACGGCGAAGTGCACGGGCACGAACGGGAACGGCCACGGGTACCACTGCACGATGTTCAGCAGTCCGCTCAGCAACTCGAAGACCGCGCTCGCCACCAGCACCGCCACCGAGATCCGCTCCAGGGCGTGCCGTGCGGACCGCACCGGCGGCCACACGAACAGTTTCGGATACACGGTCCACAACTTGGCGAGCAGCAGCGGCAGCGCGGCGGTGCCGCTGGCCACGTGCAGCCCCTGGGTGAGTCGGTAGCCCCATGCGGGTCGGCTCGGCAGGTGGTCGACCAGCCAGTGCGGGGGGTGTTGGAGGACGTGGCTGAGCAGACCGGTGGCGAAGCACAGGCCGACGGTCAGGCCCAGCCAGCGGCCCACCACCGTCGCGGTCCGGGCATCGTGCAGCGGAGCGGAGGGGACGGGCACGGGCAGCAGCCGGTGCAGCCGGCGGCGCGGTGACGTTTCCATGCTTCCCATCACACCGCCCACAGGCCGGTACGAGGGCCTTGAACTCCTTACGAAACAGGGACGGTGGGCCGTGCGCCCTCGGCACGGCCGGACGTCGCTGCGAGGCTGCAAGCGTGATCAAGCCGCGCACTCGTCTCCTCCTCGCCGCCGCCCTGACCGCCGCCCTCGCCGCCGCCCTGGTGTGGACGATCGGCTACGACGGCTACCGCCGCGACCCCGCCGGACTGTCCTGGCGGTACGCCGTCTGCTGGGCGCTGTTCGCGGCCGCCGCCTGGGCCGTGCGGCGGGCCCCGGTGCGCCAGGCAGGCGCCCTGATCCTGGCCGGGTCGGCGGTCGTGGCCGCCACCGGGCTCCTCGCCCCGCCGCGCACCAGCACCGACGCCTACCGGTACGCCTGGGACGGCCGCGTCCAGGCATCCGGCACCTCCCCCTACGACTACGCGCCGGCCGCGCCGGAGCTCAGTCCGCTCCGCGATCCCTGGCTCTTCCCGACCGGCGCCGCCTGTGCGGGCCCCGACCGCGCGCCCCTCCCCTCCTCCACCACCACGCCCCAATGCACCCGGCTGAACCGCCCCACCGTGCACACCATCTATCCGCCGCTGGCGGAGACCTACTTCTACGGCGTGCACCTGCTCTCCCCCGAAGGGTCCCGGCTCAAGCCGCTCCAGGTCGGTGGCGCGCTGCTGTCCGTCGCCGTCACCGGGGTCCTGCTGCTGATCCTGCGCCGTCGGGGAGATCCCCGTACCGCGGCCTTCTGGGCCTGGTGTCCGGCCGTTCCCGTCGAGGCCGTCAACAACGCCCACGTGGACGTGCTCGGCGTGCTGTTCACCGTGGCGGGGCTGGGCACGGTGGCGCTGCGGCGGGTGCGCGGCGGCACGCTCCTCGGTGCCGCCGTCGCCGCCAAGCTCATGCCCGCCGTGGTCCTGCCGGGCGCCCTGTCCGGTGTGCGCCGCCCGCGCGAAGCGGCGGCGGTGCTGCTGCCCGCCGCCGCCCTGCTCGCCCTCGTCTACCTCCCGTACCTGCTCACCTCGCACGACTCCGTCCTCGGCTACCTCACCGGATACGTCAACGAAGAGGGCTACGGCGACGCGTCCGCCGGCAGCCGGTACGCGCTGCTCCGGCTGCTCCTGCCGGATGCCTGGGCGCTGCCGGTCCTGGTGGTCGTCCTGGCCGCACTGTGCGGCTACGTCCTGTGGCGCGGCGATCCCGAACGCCCTTGGAACGGCGCCCTGTTGGTGACCGGAACAACGTTCCTGCTTCTCACCCCCGGCTACTCCTGGTATGCCTTGCTGCTGATCGCCCTGGTCGCCCTGGACGGTCGGTGGGAATGGCTCGCGGTCGCCGCGGCGGGCCCGGCCGCGTACGTCACGGCACGGGCCTTCCAGGCCCACGGTGCGGTGGGGACCACGGCGTACGCCCTGGCGGCGGCCGCTGTGCTGCTGGGTTGGCTGGTGCGGCGCCGGTTGACCGCCGGCGGCTATCCGGCCCGTAGCACGTCGCAGATGGCGGCGACCACGTCAGCGGGACGCGAGAGTTGGGGGAAGTGACCGGAGTGCAGTTCGGTGACCTTCGCACCGGTCCGTTCGGCGAACCATCGTTGCAGTGCGGGATCTAGGAGCTGGTCGTCGAGGGCGAGGACGTAGCCGCACGGCAGGTCGTGCCAGGCACCGCGCCCTGAGGGACTGGAGAAGCATGCGTCGTGGGTCGGCTTCTGGACCGCCGCCAGCATCCGGGTCGTCGCCGCCGGCAGGTCCGCGCCAGCCACCGCCCCGAACAGCTCGCGGTCGAGGGAGGTCCAGCCGTCCTCGGCGAACCGGATCGCATCGGAGCCGGGGGTCTTCGGACCACGCCTGGTCAGCGTCGCGCTCGTCTCGGCCGTGTCGGGGGCGTAGGCCGCGACGAACATCAGCGCGGCGACCTGCTCGTTGGCGTGCGCGGCCCCGGATATCACCGCCCCGCCGTAGGAGTGCCCGACCAGTGTCACCGGCCCGTCGAGGCTCGCGATCTCCCGCCTCGTCCAGGCAATGTCGTCCTCCAGGGAGGTCAACGGCAGCTGGACGGCCCGCACTTGGTGCCCGGCGTCCTGGAGGGCGGGGATCACCGCCTGCCAACTCGACCCGTCACTCCAAGCTCCGTGCACCAGCACCACGTTCGCCATGTCCGCCTCCGTGTTCCGTCCGACCGCCGGCCGGCCCCGTGGCCGTCCTCGTCGCGGACGAACTGCCTTGCGAACACCAGTCAACCGTGCCGGGGCAACGGATTTCGCACCGGAGAGCCGATTTCGCCACGTTTCGACATCAGCCCGCGAACGGACGACGCTTTCCGACCCGGGACACTCGCCTGAGGGCTGTGGCGCGATGCCGCAGCCCCCAGGCACTGTCGCAGGTGAGGGATCAGGCAGTTGGCGTGCGGCGGTCGATGACGGTGCGGAGTTTGCCGCTGGTGGGGGTGCGTTCGAAGGCGAGGGTGGGGGTGGTTTCGACGGTGCAGGTCAGGAGGGCCTCCGGGCCGACCGCGGAGCCGAGTTCGGGGATGTGGGCCAGAAGGGCCGTGCGGGCGGTGTCCGGTTCGGGGGCGTAGCGGTCGTCGAGGCGGACGGTGAGGTGTTCGCGGCCGGTCTCATTGGTCACGACCAGTTGCAACTCGCCGCGGTATCCGAGGTGTTCCTCGGCGACCTGGGTGAAGCGGCGGTAGTTGAAGTGGTAAGTGCCCATGCGGAACACCTCGCCGTAGCGGCCGAGGAGTTCGATGCGCGGGGTGTGGCTCCCGCAGGGGCACACCCCCTCGACGGCGCGGCCCAGGTCGCCGATCTGGTAGCGCTCCAGGTGCTGACCCGCCCGGGTGCGGGTGGTGAAGACGAGCCTGCCCGGCTGGCCCTCGGGGACGGGGCGGTCCTCCTGCGGGTCGAGGATCTCCAATGTGTGCAGGTCGGTCAGGACGTGGTGTTCCGTGCCCTGGGAGTGGGTGCACTGGTAGCCGAGCGGGCCCAGGTCGGTGCTTCCGTAGGCGGCGGAGCGGATGATGTCCACGCCGAAGGTTTCGGTGAGGATGCGGCGTTGTTCGCCTGTGAAGTGCTCCCCGCCGTAGAACACCTTGCGGATGCCGCCGTAGGACCGCAGTCGCTCGCCTTGGGTGTGGAAGAGCTGCCACAGGTAGGACGGCATCCCGAAGAGGGTGTCCACCTGGTACGTGACGAGGGCCTCCGCTATCGCCTCGTGGTCGGGGCCCGCGGCCATCGGGATCTGGGTGGCGCCCAGGCGTTCGAGGATGGAGAAGAAGCTGATGAAGCTGCCGTACATGCCGCCGCAGTAGAAGAGGTTGGCGGCGCGGTCGTGGGCCGGTTCGAAGCCGGCGGCGAGCAGGCCGTGTGCCGATGCGCGCATCTGCGTGTCGTAGTCGTCGCAGGTGAAGACGGACAGGGCCGGCGTGCCGGTGGTTCCGCCGCTGCGGAAGTACAGCTGGGCGTGGTGCGGTGCGAGCGAGCGCAGTTGGGCCTGGGCCGCCGCCTTGTCCATCAGCGGGCCGGTGGGCGCGGCGGGCGGGGTGGTGGGCGCGATCAGGTCGTCCAGGCACGGGGTGGCGGCGAATTCCGTACCGGTGGCTTGGACGCTGACCCGTCGGCTGTAGCGCTGGAGGGCGTAGACACCGTCGTGGGGTTCGCCGTGGTAGCTGTCGAGCATGGCGCCGAGCGGGGTGATCCGCTGGACGCCTGCGGTGATGAGCGTGCGGGACAGCTGGGCGATGTCGGCGCGGGTGCCGGCCACGGAGGCGGTCTGGAGGTAGCGGCGCATGGGCCGCAGGGTCGCGACGATGTCGCGGCGGGGCAGGGGTTTGATCCAGATGGTGCGGTGGAGGGGGGAGGCGGTGAGGGCCGGGCGCGTGTCGGCGAAGACCCGCCAGCTCCCGTCGTCGGCGGTGATGACCTTGGTCAGGCCGAGGTGCTGCTCGGCCCGGGCGACCAGTTCGGTGTTGGTGATCTCGGCCTGCTCGGCCGCCTCGGCCAGGGCAGCGCCGTCGATCCGGTCAGTATGCGAAGTCTGGTCGGCGCTATCAGTGCCGTCCGCCGCCGCTTCGGCCGCGCTCCGCGGGCCGGGGAACTTGGCGGAAACCTCGCCCAGTACGGCGGCGAACTGCTCCGCGAAGGCGAAGAGTTCCTCGCGTGCGGCGGCGGCGACCGCGGCGTCGCCGCCCGTTTCGACGTCCAGGTAGATGACCTGCGGGCTGGAGCACGCCTGCTGCTCGGCCCGGCAGACGTCGGAGGCGAGCGCGGCGAGGGCGGCCCGGTCCGTGACGGCCTCGCGGGTCAGGTAGGCGAACGAGATCTTGTGACCCCATTCGACGAGCCGGCAGCCGGGCGGGATGAGGGCCGCCGCTCCTTGCACGGCGTCCTCGCCGCCCCATACGGCCACGGCGTCGGCGGGCTCGCACATCAACCGCATCAGGTCCTGGCGGCTGGAGGGGAAGCGCAGCGCGACGATGCGGCGGCCGACGGCTCCGGTGGGGTCGGCGGCGGCCAGTTCGGCGAGCAGGTGCGGGGCGAGTGCGGTGTCGCTGCTGCTGGTCTTCAGCACGTTCATGTTGCCGGCGAGGAGGCCCTCGACCACGCTCAGCGAGGCGACCGCGGCGGCGTTGCCGGGGGCGATGTGCACGAGCAGGCCGACCGGGGCCCATGCCTCGTAGACGGTCTCGCGGGCGTCGGGGCGGGTGAACCGTTCCGGGCGCGGGCCGCCGAGTTCGCGCCGGAGTTTGCGCTCCAGGGCCGGCCGGGCGAGGGCGTCCGCGATCTCGGCGAGGGTGGCGGCGGCCTCCTCGGGATCGGGGGGCGTTGCGCCTCCGGGGCCGGTCAGCTGGGCCAGGAGTCGGGCGTGGACGGCGCTGTGCGGCTGCTGGAGGGCGCGGCTGACGGTGTCGCAGGCGACCAGGACCGTCTCGGTGGACAGCGGCTCCGCCAGGGCGCGTTCGACGAGGCCCGGCAGCTCGGCGAGGCGTTCGGCCGCCTCGGTCTCGCCGATGAACTCGCCCTGCCAGAAGTGGAGTTCGCGGATCATCACATTCCCTTCAGGAGTTCTGCGGCGGCCACCGCACAGCTGCGGTTGCGGCTCACCCCGGCGCGGCCGTGGATCGTGAACCACGGGGTTTCCAGGGAGCAGGGGCACGCGTCCCCGGGGTGCAGGGAGGCCAGGTCGCCCATCACGACGCTCTGCGCCGGCACCGAGGTGATGTACGGGGAGACCAGGTGGAGATAGCCGAGTTGGCCGTACGGCAGTGGTTGCAGGGTGCGGGTGTCCCGTACCGCGGCGCGGGACCAGACCGGCACGTGCAGGTGGTGGTGGGTGCACTCGACGTACGGCACGCAGTGTTCGACGGAGCCGTAGGTGTCCCGGATCCGCTCCGGGGGGATGCCGAGTTGTCGGGTCACCTCGTCGTAGAACTCCTCCTTGGCGATCTGCCGGTCGGCGTGCCCCTTCCAGCCGCCGCCGAGGATGACCAGGGAGCCCGGTGGGAGTTGGAGCGGCGGGACGCCGGCGGCGCGCATGCGTTCCAGGGTGAAGTGCAGGAACGCCGGGAAGCCCAGGACCCGTACCGGCAGTCCGTCGTCGGCGTAGCGGCGGAGAGCTTCGATGCAGCCGTGCACGTCGAAGGCGTGGCCGGTGCCGGTGTGCCGCAGGGCGTGGGTGGTGTGCCGGGCGGGTGCGAAGTCGCAGAGGTAGTTGTCGGTGAAGGAGGTGCCCAGGCGCACTTCGGGGGCCGGCTCGTAGCTGTAGAGGAGGTAGTTGACGGGCTGGTCGGGGGTGATCCAGCCGTAGTGGTCGAAGATGCGGGCCACCATGCGCTGGGCGGCGCGGATGGTCCACCGGTCGTAGAACATCTGGGACTTCTGGCCGGTGGTGCCGGAGGAGGTCAGGTGCAGGAAGACCTCGTCGCGCGGGATGGAGAGCACTTCGTGGCGCTTGAAGAAGTTGGCGTGCAGGAGCGGGGTGCGGGTCTGCGCGCCGACGGTGGGTGCCGGGGCCTCCGGGGCGTCGTCGAGGAGGGCGCGGAACAGCGGTGAGCGTTCGGCGTGCCAGGCATGCGACTCGGCCATCGCGGTGGCGAACAGCGCGTCGGCCTCGGGGCCGGTGGCGTAGGGCGACGTGAGGTCGCAGAGGCGTTGGACGGTGGCGAGGGCCGTCGGGTCGGGGACCTCGACGGGGGCGAGATGCGGGTTCATCGGACAACCTCGTGCTGGGGCAGGTAGGTCGACGCCCAGGCGGTCAGGTATGCGCTGAGGTACGGCTGGATCAGCGGGCTGACGGCTGTGGTCCGGAAGTCGATCTGTCGGTCGGTGCGGGAGAGGACGACGTAGTCGTGGAAGCGGTCGTCGACCCGGCGCATGGCCGGGTAGCCGGCGCTGGGGACGAAGCCTGCGGAGAGGAAGGCGTGCAGTGCGGCGGTGTCGGACAGCGGCACCAGCGTCTCGACGTAGTCGGCACCGGCCCGGGTGAGCGCTGTCATCAGCGAATCGAGGGCCCGGGTGGCGGCCGACGGGTACGGGTGCACGGCGACGAGGGCACAGCTGCTGGCCGCCGGATCGAGGTCGGCGTAGATCTCGAACTCGCCGTCCGGCGTCGTCAGTACCGTGTTCGGGGTACGCAGCGGGGAGTAGGCGCCCGCGGGGTCGGGGAACAGCTCGCGGAAGCGTCGGCGGACGAAGCCGGGTGCGGTGATCACCTCGATGGGGATACGGGTGGTGGGTCGGGTGGCCACGGGGGCGGTCAGGAGGGCGCCCGGGGACGGGTCGGCCGCCGGGGTGTTGCCCGGGTGCGGCAGTGGCGGAGCGAGGTCCGCACCGGCCAGGGGAAGGACCCCGGTGCAGGGGATGCCGATGCTCTCCTCGGCCGCTTCCAGCAGGGGCAGCAGGGCCCGGGGTACGGCGGTCACCTGTTCCCGGCGTTCGAGGACGCCTTCGGCGTAGCAGGCGAACAGTGCCAGGGTCTCGCAGCCGGAGACGTCGGCGGCGTTGGGCAGCAGGCCCAGCGGCCGGTATCCGTTGCGGGCGACGACGCGTTGCGGCGCCTGGGTGACCATGCGGACGGTGGTGTGGATGGAGTCGAGGGTGCCGGCGGCGAAGGCGTCGGCGGTGACCGCACCGGTCAGTCGGCCGGCCAGTCCGCACTGGCGTTGGCGTGGGTGGACCGCGAGGCCGACGAGCTTGCCGACGCGGTTGCCCGGGTCGGTCTGTACGACCACGGAGCCGACCAGTTCGCCGCTGTCCGTGCGGCGTGCGGTGAGCCAGTGGCTGTGCGGGTCGGTGATCAGGCGGTGCATCTCGGTCGGGTCGCTGCCGAGGGCCACTGGATAGCCGTGGCCGTACACCTCGAAGTACAACTGCCGCAGTTCGGCGATGTCCTGGGGTGCGGCGGGGCGGAGGGTGGTGGTCATCGGGCCTCCCCCAGCGGCGTGCTGCCGGCGGGCGCAGGAGTGGGTGCGGTGGGGCCGGACGCGGCCGGTGCGCGTTCGGCGGCCTCCGGGGGTGCGTCCGCGCGTCGTCCGGTCCACCACAGCGCCGCGGCGAGCGGGAGGAGTCCGACGGCTTGGATCAGGCACAGGATCCGCGGTGACAGGTGGTCACCGAGCGCGCCGAAGAGGAGGGAGGACAGCGGGAAGGTCGCGCCGAGCAGGGCCTGCATCACGGCGAAGAAGCCGGGCTTGTCCGCGGCCGGGACCAGTCGTTGGAACAGCGCGACGAACCGCACGCCGATGGCTCCTACGCACCAGCCCGCGACGACCAGCGCTCCGACGACCGCGCCCCGGTCCGCGAGCAGGCCCGGTGTCCCAAGGGCCACGGCCAGCAGTGCCAGGCAGGCCCCGCCGACGGTGGTGGCCGATCCGGGCAGGCGCGCGCCGGTGAACGACCCGAGCAGGGTGCCGATGCCCAGCGCCGTCTCCAACGCGGCCGCCGTGGGACCGTGCGCGTGCAGCACGGCGCGCGTATACAGGGGCATGACAATGTAGAGGGCGGTGGAGAAGACGTTCACCGCGGCGAAGCAGAGCAGCACCCGCCGGATGAAGGGGTGGTCCGCCAGGATCTGACGGAGCGTCCGCCGGGGTGGTGCGCCGTCGGCCGGGGCGTCGCCGTCCCGCGCCGCGCCGTCCCGGGGGAAGCGGGTGACGGCCACCAGGCCGGCCGCGACGAGGTACGCGCCGGCGCACCCGGAGACGATGCCCGTCAGGTCCCAGGCATCCACCACGAGCGGTCCGAACAGCCCGCCGGCCAGGCCGGCCAGTGACTGGGTGGCGAGTTCGAAGCCGGTCGCGGCCTCGATGTCGGCGTCGTCGACGAGTTCGGGAACGGAGGTGGTCAGGCACGGGTCGAAGAGGGCCTGGCAGCCGGCCAACAGCAGCGCGGCCCCGTAGGCCACCACCATGGGCGGCGAGCCGAGGTACGTCCATCCGGCGGTGGCGGCGGCGACCAGGCCGGCCACGGCGGCCGACGCACCCAGCACGGTGCGGTGCGGGCAGCGGGCGATGACGGAGGCCACCAGCGGGGCGAGCGCCACCGCGGGCAGCGTGCTCACCGCCAGGAACACCCCCGAGGCGAGGCCGCGGTCGCCTGCGCCACCGATGGCGTGGCCGACCAGCCACCAGACCACGCCGACCTGGAACATCCGGCCCGCGGCCTGGGTGAGGACCTGTGCGACCCAGACGGCGCCGAAGGCCCGATTGCGGAGGACCACCGGGAGACGGCGCGGGGTCGAGGTCGCGGTCATGAGTGCGGCCGTTCGTCGATGACCCGCATCAGCTTGCCGGTCCGCGCGTTGACGACGAGTTCGTCGTGCCGGACCCACTCCACGGCGATCGGGTGGATGCGGGCCGCGTCGACTTCCTCGGCGTACATCGGGCGGGCCGCGAGGATCTCCTTGGCGATGGCGGCGGCGAGGTGTCCGAGCTCGCTCGGGCCCCCGGCGCCACCGGCGGTCGGGTCTCCGTCCACCGCCAGCCGCAGGACCAGTCCGTCCCGACCGTCCCAGCGGCGCACCACGAGCTGTGTGCCGATCACCCGGCCGGTCGGGTCGGCGGCGCGCACCAGGTCGTACACGTCCTGGGTGTAGAGGGACACCGCGCCCATGCGCACGCCTTCCTCGGCCCGGCCGAGGATGCGGAAGTGCCCGGCGGCGGCGTCGGTCCACTCCGCCCGGTCGCCGACGGGGTACCGGATGATCGGCATCAGCCGTCGGCGCAGGTCGGTGACGACGACGCGACCGGCAACGCCCTCGCGGGTGACCGGCTCGCCGGTGTGCTCGTCGAGAATCTCGACGACGGTGTACGGCGTGAACGCGCGGTGGACGCGGGGGTCGGCCCCCGGGACGGCCTGTCCGAGCAGCCCGGAGTCGACACCGGCGTAGCCGATGGAACGGGCCTCCGCATGCGGGAACGCCTTGCGGAGCAGCGGCCGCTGGTCGTCGAAGAGGCCCTCGCCGCCGAAGAACAGGATCCGCACCTCGGGGAGTTGACGCCCGTTCCGCACGAGGTGGTCGGCGAGGCCGCAGAGTGTCGTCGTGGTGCCGGCGATGACGTCGACGTCGAATTCCGCCAGCGTGTGCACGGTCGATTCGAGCGGTGCGGCGCCGCCGATCGGCAGCCGGACGTTGGCGACGGGTGCCCGGTGGAGGGAATCCAGGATGAAGGTGAAGCTGGCGTAGAGCTCACCTGCGTAGAAGAGGTCAGCGACCCGGTGTCCGGGGCGCAGTCCGGCTTCGACGAGTCCACTGCCGAACGCGGAGGTGAATTCCCGCCATTCTTCCCGGGTATAGACGGAGAACTTCGGCGCGCCGGTCGTACCGCCGCTCTTGAAAACCACCGCCTCGTCGAGCGATCCGGTCAAAAGGCTGTTGTTGCGGGGCGTGTTGGCTCGCCAGAATGCATCGTGCGGGGCGACCGGTAAGTCCGTCAACTCGTCCAGGCGGTCCGGGAGGCCGGCGTAGAGCTCCCGGTAGAAGGGCGAGTTGCGACGCACGAAGCGTATGAGTTCCGTTAATTGTTGAACGGGCATTGCATTCCTGCTTTTCGCATTCCGAAGAACCGGTACCGCGGGGTGTGCGGCACCAGCTCGTGAGGTGGGGGCAGCGACGGAAGGTGCGGGAAAACCCGGTCAGGGTCGTTCCAGCACGCCTTTCCGCACTGGGTACTTCGCTCAGTGATGGTATGTCATGGCCGAAGTGCCGGCTAACACACGGTGGGGCCGCAAGCGGTATTTTTCCCAACCGAGATCACACTGGATGCATCATGCATCCAACTGGTTCCGCTATACGCAGTGACGTGCCTCACCACGTAGCTTTTCGGCCGGGCACCGGATCGGTTTTTGAGGTTCAGTTGACCATTCTAGTAATTCTTCGGCCGGGTGCCTGGTAAGGGAATCGACCCCGGGGCGGGACCGTGCTCCGGCAACACCGCCGCCAGAATGCGCACGGCCTTCGGGCCGGCCCGTGCGTCGCCGGGAGTGCGGACGCGGAGGCCGGTCGGGATGTCCCGCCGCACGAAGCGCGCACCCTTCGCGAGCGGTCACTCGTGGGACGGGCCGGTCACCCTCAGGTCCGCTCGCATGGTCGCCCGCATGTCGGACAGCACCCGCCAACTCGCTTTGATCCGGTCCCGGGCGGTGCTGAGGGTGTCGCCGTCGGCCGCGGCGCCACGGGTGAGGCGGACGAGGATGCCGTAGATCCCGCCCAGGGCGGTGTTGGCCCGGCGCACCTCGGCCAACACGGTGTCCGGCACGACCATTTGCGCCTCGGCGTACCGCTGGCGGAATTCGATACGGGCGGTTTCCATGGCGTCGAGCGTCTCGTCGGGCTCGGCGGGATCACGTTGCAGGGCGTGGGCATGCTCGTTGAGGCAGGCGAGGTAGTTCCGCGCTGCGGCGTTGAAGGCCGTGTACGTGGACTGGCGGGCGGCCAGGCCGTCTTGGGTGTGTTGGGCGGCCAGTTCGGCGCGGCGGGTGCGTTCGAGGTGTTCTCGTTCCTCGCGTCGGTCGGCGTTGCTGCGGCGCTGGGTGAGCCAGGCCGAGCCCAGGGTGCCGCCCACGCCCACCAGCGCTGCGAGCAGGCCGGCTACGGCCGCGTCCATGGTGTCTCCCCTGTGGTGTGATGACCGATCCGGTCACTGTCCCTGACAGGCGAATGCCGCCCACAGTTCCAGGGCGGCCGGATCGCCGTCGTCAAGGATGTCGGCCACCCGCCGCGGCATGTCAGGGGGGATGCGGCGTGCGGGGTCCAGCAGCCACAACTGGGCCTGGCGGAGCGCGCGGACGGGGGTGGCGCCGCCGCGGAGGTGGTCGTGGAGGACATACATCATCAGGCCGGTCTGTCCGTCGGGGACCTCCCAACGTGACCCGATGACGCCGGTGGCACCCGCGGCGAGGAACGCCGTGGAGAGGGTCAGGGCTTCGTCGAAGTCGCCAGCGGCGTGGTCGCTGACGCAGGCGTCGAGGATCACCAGGCCGCCCGGCGCGCCGGGTGGGCGGCCTTGGGCCTGGTGCAGGATCTCCCGGACCGACAGGTGCCCGGCGTCCTCCTTGTCCCCCGCCCCCTCGGGGGCGAGCGCGAGGTGGGCGTCCAGGGGTGAGCTGGCGGAGGGGAAGGCGTGGCAGGCCAGGTGGAGGACGGAGGCGCCGGCCCGGTGGCGGCCGGGGAGCGCGGCCAGGATGTCGGTGGGTGTGCCGGGACCGTCGGCGCCACGCACCTTGCCCAGCAGGCGGCCCTGGGGATAGAGGGCGGCGTGGATCTGGCGGGCCTCACTGGCGGCCCCGGGGAGGGAGTCGTCCGGATTGCCGACGATGGCCGGCGCGGTGTGCAGGGGCAGGCGGGGGCGGCCCAGGACTTCTTGGAGCTGGCGGGCGGACGCCGCGTAGGAAAGGGTGAGGCGTTCGACGGCGCGGACCGGGCGGCCGCCGTGGCGCAGGCCGCTGCTGAGCAGGGCGGCGTGCCAGGGGATGCCGCCGAGTTCGCCGAACGGGACCAGGACGAGGTGGGGTTCGGGGCCGGCGGCGCGGATCAGGGGTGCGCGGGTGAGCGGCCCCATCACCGTGGGCCCGGCCCAGTCGCACAGTTCCTGGAGTGCGGCCTGCCAACGGGCGTGCGCTACCTGGTGTTCGGGGTCATCGTGGGGCAACTGCGCCAGGGCGTTCTGGCGGTGACGGTGGGCCTCCCGGTAGGTGTGAAGGTGCCGGAGGCCCTGGGGGCGGAGGAGGCCAAGGTCGAGAGTGCCGAGCCGTCCTTCGTGGGTGAGGATGACGGCGGCACCGCTGCCGGCCACTTCGGCGGAGAGGGAGCCGGCGCCGCCGGGTGGCAGCAGGTAGACCAGTGCACGGGCGTCGGCGGCGCGCAGGGTGGCGGCGATGGCGTCGGGGGTGGCTACGGTGGTCAGTGCGGTGCCCGCGTCCGACTGGGCGAGGGCGGTGAGTACGCGGTGCCGCAGGTCGTCCGGGAGCGCTGGTTCGGCGCCTTCGGCGCCTTCGGCGACGGGGCCGAGGAGGGCGTCCGGGCCGCCCAGGAGTGCCCCCAGGTCGGGGGTGGCCGGTGCCCGGCGTCGGCCGGCCCGGCCCTCCCATTCGTCGGCGAGGTCGGCCCGACCCGCCGCGCGCAGCAGCGCGGGGACGTCGGCGGTGGTGGTGGAGGCGTGCAGGACCTGTCCGCGGCCCAGTTCGAGCGCTTCGACGGCGCCGGTCAGGTCGCCGTCGGCCAGGCACCACCGGGCGATCTGCAACGCCCGGTCGGCGGCCGTGCGGGCCATCTGGAGGGCCGGTTCGGCGGCGGCCTGGAGCAGGACGACGGTGGCGGCCTCTTGGAGCGCGGCGATGCCGGTCCGTCGGGCGGCGTCGGCGTCCCCGGGGGCCGAGCGGGCCCGTAGGGCGTCGGCGAGGACGTTGCCGAGCAGGGTGCTCACCGGGGACGGGGCGCGGGTGCGGATCCGGTCACGGGCGGCCTGCGCCACCTCGACGGCGCGGTCGGCGTCGTCGGGGGCGCCGGTGTGCCGGAAGCGGTGGTGGAGCAGTAGCGCGTACAGGGCGCTGGCCCGGAGCCCCTCCTGACTCTCGGGGACGACGGCCGCCAGGGTGTCCTGGAGCATCTTCTCCGCCGCGGCGATGCCGCGGGCGCGGTAAGGGGTGGCGGAGGTCATCAGCAGGGCGCCGGCGGTCCGCAGCAGGAGGCGGGGGCGGTGCGGGTCCTCTGTGGGCAGGGACTCGACGGCGTCGACCATGAGGAGGAGGCCGTCGATCCGGTCCCGTGGGGTGCCGCCGAAGTAGGAGTACGCGAGCAGCATCAGCCCGTAGTCCGCTTCGATCGGCAGGCGCCAGGGGTCATCCGGGGCGAGGGCGTCCCGCACCCGACGCTGTACCGCGATGGCCGCCGCCATCGCCTTTGCGTTGCGGGAGTTGAGGGCGAGGGCGAACTGGAGCTGTGCCAGGCCGTGTTCGAGGTGGGGGCGGTCCCGCTCGACCAGGTGCCGGACGTCGGGCGCGACGGTGCCGCCGTCCAGGGCGGCGTTGATCTCGTTCAGGTAGTGGTGGGCGGTGTGCAGGTCCTGGAGGTCGCCGCCGGCCAGATAGCGCTGGTAGAGGCCGACGGCGAGGTTCTGCAGGTAGACGATCCGGTTCGGGTCGTCCACGGGGGTCTGCCGGAACGCGGCGGTCAGGTGGCGGAGCGAGGCGCCGAGGTCGTCGGCGGAGTGGGACAGGGCGTGCCGCTGGCTGAGCGCGGCGGCGTACGCGCCGTGTGCTTGGGAGCCGAAACCGGGCGTGGGGGACGGCATCCGCATCGATTCGTTCAGCAGCGCCAGGGTGCGGTCGATGCCGTCCAGGTCGGGGGTGGCACGGTCGTCCACGAGGGTGGCGTGGGCGAGGTGGTGGAGCAGGTTGCTGCGCATCGGGTCGTCGGCGGGGTAGCCGTCGAGGGCGCGTTCCAGGTGGTGCCGGGCCTCGGTGAGGTCGTACCGCTCGGGGTGGTGCTCCTGTAGGAAGCTCAACACGCTGCCGAGGAGGGCGTGGCCGGGCGGGCTCAGGGCGTCGTCCGGGGGCAGTCGGGTGAGGGCGGTCCGCAGCAGGTCGACCGCCTCGTGCAGTTCGGGGGGTGGCGTGCGGCCCGGGGGCTGCCGCTCGACGAGGGCGCCGCCCAGCATGACCGTCGCACGGGCGTGGTCGGGGTCGTCGGGGTCGAGCAGCCGGTGCAGGTCGCGCAGCCGGGCGAGATAGGCCGGTTCGTCGTCCGGTCGTACCGATCCGCCGCCCCGCTGCTGGTAGGCGTCGATCAGGTGCCCGCTGGCGAAGATCCGGGCGGGGTGGTCGTGCGGTGCGGTGGTGGCCAGCAACTCCAGGTGGTGGCCGGCCCGTTCGGCGTCGGTCGGCTCCGGGGACTCCTGGAGGAGCCGGATCAGTCGGATGCGGGCCTCGATCTCCAGCTGGTCGGCCTCGTCCGCCCAGGAGCCGGCGCCGTCCGCCGCGGGCCGCCAGCCGGGCGGGCGGAGCGCGTCGAGGAGTTCCGCCAGCAGGGCGGCCGCGTCGCGCAGGTCCTCCGCGGCGCGGTCGCGGGCGTAGCGGTCGGCGAGCGCGCAGGCGTAGGTGACGAACACTCCCGGGTGGGGCTCCTCGTCGAGGAGCGGCAACCCCTCCTGGAAGGCGGCCAGGGCCTCGTCCAGGTCGTCGTGGTGGGCGGTGTGCGGGGGCGACGCGGCGTCCGGGCCGGGGGCCTCGTGCCGGTCGTGCAGGAGCAGTCCCAGGCGTAGGCATGCGGTGGGGTAGGCCGGGGCGTCGTCGGGCAGGGTGGCGCGGCTCAGGGCCAGCAGCCGCGCCGCGTCCTCCCGCAGCGTCCACGCGTCGTCGATGCCGTAGGCGTCCGCCCGGCCGCCGGTGGCCTGCCAGTACCCCACCGACAAGGTCAGGCCCAGCAGGTACCGGGCCCGGGCCAGGGCGTCCGGATCGGCGGCGGCGCCCTGGGCTTCCAAGGCGTCGCGGGCTCCGTGCAGCACCGCGCGGCAACGGTTCCAGGCACGGCCCGCTTCCTCGGGCCGCTCCTGCGCGTCATGGTGTTCGAGCAGCTGCTCGGCGAGGTCGAGCAGGGGGAGCGGCCCGGTACCGGGCGCCGGATCCGGCGGAGCCGACGACGTGGTACCGGGCGCGGGCCCCGGTGGGGTGGGCGGCGCGGGTGGCGGCGTCATCGCGCGGCGCGCCGGGTGCGGCGTACGGCGAAGGCACCCGCGTACACGCTCAGCGGCAGGGCGAGCAGCAGCGCCGCCCAGAACGCCCCGTGCCCCCAGGTGGCGGCGAGGCCGGTGAAGAGGTCGTGCAGTACGGGCACGCTCAGCGCCTGGGCCGGCTCGACCGGCGGCGGCAGCAGACCGAGTGCGGCGACGGCGACGACGGCCCATCCCCACACCTGGCGGGCGCCCGCCGGCCGGCACAGCGCCGCCGCGGCACAGATCGCGGCGCAGACCAACAGGTACTGCGACTGGTAGGCGGCGCCCTGCTGACCGGTCCCCCACGAGGCGAGGGTGTGGTGTTCCCCGCTGAAGAGGGCGACCCGGATCTCGACGGCCGCCCACAACACGGTGACCAGGGTCAGCAGTGCGGCCAGACCGAACTGGACGCGGTCCCGGGTGCCGTCCGCCCCGGTCCGCCACTGCCGGAGGTTGTGGTGTGGGCGCGCGGGGAGCCCGGCCCGGACCCGCCGCCGCTCCGCCCGTTCGCGGCGCAGTCCGGCCTGGGTCTCCTCGGCCGTGCGGGCCTGTCCCAGCAGCCAATGGGCCAGGGCGCCCAACGCCACGCATCCCAGCGGGAAGATGACGAGGGCCACGAGGCCGTTCCCGCTGCGCCAGCCGCCCTCCAGGTGGCGCAGTCGTTCCGCCAGGTCGTCGCCCAGGTGCAGCAGGTCGAGCGGGGGGAGGTCCTGGCGGGCGTAGCCGAGGTAGCCGGCGAGGAGCGCGACGGCCAGCAGCAGGGGGCGGTTGAGCCTGGCGGGGGCCGCCGCGAAGGCCAGCGCACCGGCGAGCGCCACCGCGCACAGTCCGGCCTGGGTCGTGATGGCGGCGTTCGCGGCCCGGGTGAGCGGGGTGATCAGGGCGTCGTGGGGCCACAGCGCCGCCCAGCCGCGGTCGGTGCGGTAGACGTACCGGAACACCGCGCCGGACCAGATCAGCAGCCACAACAGGGTGCACAGGGTGACGGCGGCGATCAGCCGCTGTGCCAGGGGGATCCGGGTGGCCGACCACCACTCGCGCAGGGTCACTTGGTGGTCGGTGCCGAGCGCGTCCGCCCGTAGCACCCGGGGCAGGAGCGCGGCGGCGGCGACCAGGGCCGCCCGCCCGGGCACGGTGGCCGGGTCCCCGCCCGCCGCCCGGCGGTGCAGGTCCGCCCAGCTCCGCAGGAAACGGGCGTCCTCCTTGCGGCGACGCAGCAGGGCGAGCGCCTGGTGGCGCAGTGCGCTGACGTGGGCGAGGAACACCAGCAGGGCCACCGGCGCCTTGGCGGCCAGCGGGGCGAGTACGCCCGGCAGCCCGGCCAGCGGCACCAGGGCCCGCCGGCGGTTGCCGGGGTGCACGATCAGGGCCGCGGCCAGACCGTAGGCGAAATTCGTCTCGTAGGTGTTCAGGGCGCCGTCGGTGCGGTGATCGCCGCGGCGTTTGAGCGTGCCGGCCTCGGAGCGGATCCGGTCGAGGGTGCGGGGCAGTTCGTCGGCGAGGGTGAGCAGTACCTGGCAGCGTCCGTCGGTGCACTGCTCGTGGCCGCAGACGAAGCCGGCGGCGACGGTGGGAACGGAGGCGGCCAGGAGTTCCTCGACGAACCCGACCGCCTCGCCGCCCTGGGCGATCCGGGCGATGCCCTCCGCGTCCACGCGCCGCCCCCGGTACTGCGGGGTCGCGGTGGGCGCGAAGACGGCGACGAAGGCCAGCGCGGCGACCGAGGCACGGATCAGCCGCTGCCCGTCCCGGCCTCGGTTGAGGGTGAGCAGTTGCTCGCTGTCGTAGGCGGTGTCCGACAGGTCCTCGCGCAGCCAGGTCGCCAGGCGTGGCCCGCCCTCCTTCATGAGCCACTTCGCGGCCGCCTCCGAGTGCTGGGCCATGGCGGCGGCCAGGCTCTCGGCTTCGTGGTGGGCCTGGCCGCGGAAGGTGATCGGCCGGTTGGCGTGGCGGGCGGCGGCCGGGGCCGTGGGAGCGGAGGGCCGGACGACGTCCGGGGTCTCGCCCTTGAGCCACCGGTGGATCTCGGCCGCGGTCCACCGGTCGTCGGGGTCCTTGGTCAACAGGCCCTGGAGCAGCAGGTTCTGCCGGGCGTCGGTGACCGCGCTGAGGTCGACCTCGCTGTGCAGGATCAGTCCCCGGGTCCATGCCTCGTCGGTGATCCGGGCGTCGTCGTCGAGGACGTACAGCGGGCGGCCGGTGAACACCTGGTACAGCACCAGGCCGAGGGTCCACCAGGGCGTGGCCTTGAGGTTCTGGTGGACGATCTGTTCGGGCGCCATGTAGAGGGCGGTGATCTGGAAGTCGCGGTAGCTCTGGCTCGCGGTGAACTTGGCGATGCCGCCGAAGTCCGCGACGACGAACTCCGGTGGGCCGTCGGGCCGTTGCCTGACCAGGATGTTGGCGGGCTTGAGGTCCAGCGGGTTGCGGTCGATGCGGGTCTGCCAGAAGTCCAGGAGATCGGCCAGTTCGCGGACGGTGTGTTCGGTTCGGGTGTGGTCGTCGCGCCGCTGGCCGCCGCGCAGTTGGCGGGTGAGGTGGTCGTCGAGTGCCGTGGGCAGGTACTCCATCGCCACCCAGCCGCATACGGCGGGGCCGACCGGTATCTCCCCGAAGTCGTGGATGCGGGGCACGTGGCGCCGGAACTCCGGTGTCGCGAGGTGTTCGAGGGTGTCCATGTCCATGGCCTGGCCCGGGTGGGCGACCTTCACCGCCGCGTCGGAGCCGTCGGCCAGCCGCCGCACGTGCCAGACGGTGCCCTCACTGCCGGCGCCGGCGACGCCGTGGGGCTCGTAACGGTCCCGCAGGCCCGGTGGGAACTCGCGGTGCGCGGTGTTGCCAGCCTCGCGGCGGGTGGGCGGATCGGGGCGGCGCGGGTTGGGGCGGGTGGGGGCGTCCGGGGAGACGACTTCGGGGTGTTGGGCGCGGGTCGGTGGGCTCGTGGGGCGGGGTGGGGCGGCGTCCGGGTCCTGTTGGCGGGTCGGCGGGCTCGGTCGGCGCGCGGCGTCCGGGTCCTGGACGCGGGTCGGCGGGCTCGTCGGCTTCGGGGGCGCGGCGTCGCGGTGCTGTTTGCGGGTCGGTGGGCTCGGGCGCTTGTGGGGCGTCCCGGCGTCGCCTGCCGGGTCTTCGGTCGGTATGTCGGCCATGAGGGTTCCTCGTTCCGGCGTCGCGGTGCCGGGTGCGTGCGGGGACGGGTCGTGGTGCTGTTCAGCAGGGCGCGCCGAACTCGTCGAGTGCGACGAGGGTCACCTCGACGTCCCGGGCGAGTCGGAGCCGGTGGCTGCCCGGCCAGATCTGGGTGGGGCCGGTGATCCTCTCGTCGTCGACGTAGGTGCCGTTGGCGGAGCCGGTGTCGGTGAGGAGGAGCCGGCCCGCGTGCCAGGACAGTTCGGCGTGTGCGCGGGAGATCTGGTCGAGCGCGGACAGCTCCGGTACGTGCGCGCAGTCGGGGGCGTCGCGGCCGAGCAGCGTCGGTGCCCCGCCCTCGTCGCGCACCGGCACCAACGCCCCGGCGAGTACCAGGGCGAGCCGGACCGGCGGACCGGTGGCACCCCCGGCCTCGTGCCCGGTCGCCTCCCCGGCCGCCGCCGGCTCGTCCACCGCATCGCCCACCGCATCGCCCGCCGGATCTCCCGCCGGATCGACTGCTTCCTCCTCCAACTCGGCGGCGAGGAAGGTGCGTTCGGGTACCAGTCGCTCCCACTCGTGTACCGGGCAGAAGCCGCGCCGGGGCGACGTCGGGCACGCTTCCGGTGTCACGGGACAGCGGTATCGGGTGGTCACGGTCGCCATGAGTTCTCCTGGAAGGTCACACCGCGGGCCGCCAAGTCCCGTTCCAGGGCGCTGAGTTCGCCGGGTCGGGGGATTCCGATGAGGTGGACGGCGTCGGCGGTCACCCGTACCTGCAGCTCGGACCGGTCGGCGAGCCGGGTCAGATGGGGGCCGTAGCGGCGGTGGCCGAGCGGGGTGCGGGGCGCCAGTCGTTGATTGGCGGAGCCGCGCCAGACCAGCCGGGTCGGTTCGCCCACGCGGTACCGCCCGGTGATGACGGCGTCCGCGTGGGTGAGGGCCGCGGCGGCCTGCGGCGAGGCGGCGAGCTCGGCGTCCTCCCGGCCCGTGTAGACCAGGAGGTCAACGTCCGGGCGTCCGGCTTCGCGGCGTACCCGGTCGGCGGCGGCCAGCAGCGCGGCCAGTGCCCGCGGCTGTTCCAATGGTTCGCCGCCGCTGACCGTCAGCCCGTCGTAGCCGTCGGCCAGCCCCTGGCGCCACAGCGCGGCGAGCTGCCCGACGCCGACGTCCCGGCCGCCGCGCGGATCCCAGGTGTGCCGGGACATGCACCCGGCACAGGCGAGCGGACAGCCCTGCACCCACACGCCCAGGCGGCGCCCCGGCCCGAGGGTGGTGATCGGCCCCAGGACGTCGGACACCCGCAGCGTCTCCCCCGTCAGTTCCATCGCCGCACCTGCACCCTGTACGCCTCGCCCTCGCCTTCCACGGCTTCGACCTCCAGGTGTTCCCCGCGCCGGGCCGGCTGGTGGAACAGCTCCCGGGACAGCGGGTTGACCAGTGCCGACTCGACGGCGGTCACCACGCCCCGGCCGCCGTGGTCCAGTCGGCCGGCGGCCTCGACGCGCAGCACCTCCCAGGGATCGTCGGCGACCGTGAGTTCGGCGCCGTGCACGTCCCGGACGCGGGCGATCACCGAATCCAGGGACTTGTTGAGGATCAACGGCACCGATTCGGGCTGGATGAAGTCCATCGGGACGAAGCTGTCGCCGAACCGGTTGCGCAGTTCGGGCCGGCCGATGTGGTCGTTGAAGAACGTGTCGAACGCCGAGCGCAGCGCCTCCCGCACCATTTCGGGCTTGTCGTGCCGGGTGAGCCGGGGCTGTCGCTTGGCCTCCTCCGCTTCTTTGCTCCCCGCGTCACCACCGCTGTCGCCGGCGTCGCTGCCGGTACCGCCGGTGGGAGCGGCGCGCTGCGCCGAGGAACGCACCACCTGTGCGGCGACGCCCAGGTTGGAGGTGAAGATCAGGACACATTCGGTGAAGTGCACGGTGGCGCCCTGTCCGTCGGTGAGTCGGCCGTCCTCCAGGATCTGGAGGAACAGGTCGAACAGCCGCGGGTGGGCCTTCTCGATCTCGTCGAAGAGCAGGACGCTCATCGGGTGCGCGCGGACCGCATTGGTGAGCTCGCCGCCGGCGCTGTGTCCGACGAAGCCGGGCGGCGCCCCGATGAGCCGGTCCCGGGCGTGTTCCTCGGCGAACTCGCTCATGTCGAAGCGGATCGGCCGGGCGTCCTCGCCGAGGATCATCTTCGCGACGCCCTTGGCGAGTTCGGTCTTGCCGACGCCGGTGGGGCCGGACAGGAACAGCGTGCCGCGCGGTCTGCTGGGCGAGCTGGCGGACTGCGCGCCGGTGAGTCCGGCAGCCGACCGCATGAAGATCTCCACGGTGCGCCGCACGGCGTGCGGTTGGCCGATGACCTGGGCGTTGAGGTAGTCCTCGCCGTTGAGGATGTTCTCGCGCACCGCCCGGGTGGCCCAGGGGTTGTCGAGCACGCCCACCCGGTACAGCCGGGCCGCCTCGTCCAGGCGGGCCAGTGACAGCCCCCGGTCGGCGGCCATCCGCCCGACCGCCAGGATCTCCCCGACCCCGAGGCCGTACGAGGAGCGGCTCAGCGCTTCGGTGGCCCGGGCCCGCTCCGGTTCCGCCACCGGTTCGCCGCCCTCGCGCGTGCGGCGGGCGGCGAGCCGTTCGACGACGTACCGGCTGGCCTCGCGGCGCTGGTCGTGCGGTGGTTCGGGCACCGTGATCACGCGGAGCGCGCGGCTGCCGATGGCGAATTCGAGCGGCAGGTCCTCCTGCTTCTCGGCCACCCAGAACAGGGTGTTGTACGGCGTGACGCCCCCGTCGCCGGCGACCGGACGCGCGGTGTGTCCCAACTCCTCGACGGTGGCCAGCAGTCGCGCCGCCTGGCCGGCGACCGGGCCGCGCGAGGAGCCCAGCCGGTCGGTGTAGGGGACGATCAGGCCGATGGCCGGGCCGGTGTGCCGGACCGTGCCGATGATGATCTCGCGCAGCCGGGCGGTGCCGGCCTCGGTGTCGTCGTCCTCGTCCGCCTCCTGTTCGGCGTCCGGTCCGTCGTCCTCCCGCCGGGCCCGGTCCCGCTCGGTGCGGGCGTCCTCCTCGGCCATCCGGCGCAGGGCCGGCGGGAAGGTGAACCCGCCGGTGAGCCGCCAGGCGACCACCCGGTCGATCACGTTGTCCTGCCGGGCCAGGGCGCCGTAGCCGCGCGCCCGGCAGACGGATTCGACGACGTCCTCCAGGCTGTAGGGCATCAGGGGGCGGTCCGGCTCGGGCAGGGCCACTCCCCCGTCGCCGTCCTCGGGCAGCAGGAACTGGTCGCGGACGTTGCCGGTCAGCAGGATCTGCGGGTACACCGCGAGTGCCATGTCCAGTTCCCGGATCCAGGCCGGGGCCGGGGCCGGGGGCGGTGCGGGTTCCGGGGCCGGCGGGTCGGGTTTGTGGAGCGGGGTGGGGGTGTCAGCGCTCACGCTGCCGCTCCTGCGGGTACGCGGTGGTCCGCGGCGGCGTGGCCTTCTTCGCCGGCCGCCGGGCCGGTGCGCGCTCGCCGGCCGCACGGTCCTCCGCCGTGCGGTCGTCGGCCGTGCGGTCGCCGGTCGTCCGGTCGCCGGTGCGGTCGTCGTGGGCGCGTCCGGTCTCGGGCCAGGGGGCGTCGGGCACCACCACGGTGCGCCGCACGCCGGGCGGTAGCGCGGAGGTACGGTCCAGACCGACGCCGTGACCGCGGATCGCGTCCTCGATGCCCGGCAACTGGCCGTCGCAGAACCAGCGTTGGACCCGGTCGTCGGTCTCCGCTCCCGGGTCCGCGACGCTGCCGCCGTCGTCCGTGCCGACCTGCGGGGCGCGTACCAGTGCGGTGGTCAGGCCGGGCCGGTCGGCGGGCAGCGCGACCCGCAGGCCGTAGCCCTCGGGGACCGCGCCGGTGCCCGGTCCCCCGGCCGCGGCGCCGAACGGCACGATGACGCTGCCGTCCGCGGCGAGCAGGTCGGCGAAATCCTCGCCTACGGCGTAGTCGCGTTGGCGCAACACCTGCATCACGGTGTCCGCGACCGTGGAGCGGTACCGGGCCGCATCCGCGCGCTGCACGGCCTGCTCCACCTCGTCCTGGAGGTGGGAAGGGTCGGGTGCCTCGGCCACGGCCGCCGCGAGCCGCTGCCGGTCCGCCGGTTCGGTGTCCGCCAGGCGGTCGAGCAGCCGGGCCCGGAGCGCGGCGGTCCGGGCGGCGACCCGTTGCCGCAGCGCCGACTTGTGCACCAGGACCCCCAGGTCGGCCAGGAGCGTGCGGGCCGTCTCGGGGCTGTCCGCCCGGCGCAGCGCCTCCAGGCGGCGGGCGAAGCCGGGCAGGTCGGCCGGTTCGCAGGCGGGCCCGTCGCGGTGCAGCAGGGCCTCGGCCTCCACCAGCGCCGCCGCCCTGACCTGTGCGCTGCGGTCCTGGCGCGCCCGCTCCGCCTCCTGCGCGGCGCGCTGCCGGGCCGCGGGCGGAGGCGTCGCCGGGCGGTCGCTCCGTTCGGGCGGGAGGGACCAAATGCCGGCGGCGGCCCGGCCGAGCTCGGCCTCGGCCCGCCGGTTGGTCCGGCGGGCCGACTCCAGGGCCGTGCTGAGCTCCTCGGAGCCGGCCTGCGACGACACGGTGACGACGGGCACGTCGACCGGCGCGGTGCGGTGCACCCGGCGCAGCGCCCTGGCCTGTTCCTGTAGTTCACGGGCGTGGGCGGTCTCCTGCGCCAACTGGGCGCGCAGTTCCCGGCGTCGTTCGGCTTCCACGTCCACGTAGGACCACCGATATGCCGCGGAGTTGCTCACTGCCCCTCCCCCAGGGCCGTAGGTGAACCGCCCGGGACGGGCGCACGGTCGGTACCGGGCGGTGCCCGGAGCCCGTGGACCTGACGACGTGCACCGATTCCCGCGGGCGATGCGAGGTACCCATGATGCCTCACCCGACCCACCCCCGGGTCCCCTTCGACGATCTCAACTCCCCTTCGTCTCCGCGCTGTTACGGTGACCGGCGGGGAGAGGGGGTGTCGCGTTGGCCGCCAACCGCAACGAGGGCGCATCGTTCCTGGCTACGGCCGTCGAGACGATCCACCGGCACTGGGCGGACCTGTCCGGGCGACTGGACCCGGCGGCGCGCGAGGAACTGTGGGAGATCCTGGCCGAGGCGGAGGGCGACCCCGTGGCCGCCGCCCGCGACCTGCGCGAGCTGATCAAGCCGTTCGCCCCGCCCGGTCACCCCGCCCGGGAGGCCCTGACCCCGCCCGGCGTGCGCTTCCGACCCGGGGCGGCGGCACCGCCGGACCCCCATCTGCTGCCCTTGCTCCTGGCGCTGCGCACGGATGTGCTCACCACCCCCGGCCACAGCCCGGCGGCCCTGGCCGGCGCCGCGGCCCGACCCGGGACCGACGGCCCGCACGACACCGGGGACGCCGCCCCACCACCCCCCGAAGAGGCCACTCCCTACCGCCCGGACGCCGACGATGCCTGGCTGCTCGCCGAACCCGCCGTCCCCGCCGCGTCCGTGGACCTGGCCGCCGACCAGACCCATGACCTCATCCTGCTGACCGACGAGAACGACGTGGAACTGATCCCCACCTTCCAATTCGATCCGGGATCCGGTGCGCCGTACCCGGTGGTCATCGAGATCAACCGGCTGCTCTCCGCCGAGGAGGACCCCTGGGGCGCCGCCGACTGGTGGCTGGGCTCCAACGTCTGGCTCGACGCCCCGCCGGCGCGGCTGCTGGGCACCGGAGCGGACGACGCCCTGCGGTCCGCCGCCTGGGCCGAGACCCCGGAGTGGTGAGGACATGCCCGACCAGATGATCCCCGCCCCGACCGTCCGGGCCCTGCCAAGCCGGCACGTCCTGCCGGCCGGTACCGCACTGTGGCGCGTGCACAGCGCACGCCGGGCCGCCACCGAGTTCAAGGAGCTGCCCGCCGATCTGCATTGGGGTGGTGGGCGGTTCTGCGACATCCGCGACGAACTGAGCACCGGCCCGGCCCCCTACCTGTACGCGGCGCTGTCCCCGCTCGCCGCGCTGTGCGAGACCCTCGCCCGTGACCTGTGCTTCCGGCCCGACGGCCGGCGCCGCATCACCCAGCGGCGGGTGCGCGACATGCTGCTGTCCAAGGTCGTCGCGGTGGCCGACCTGCCGCTGGTCGACCTCACCGACCGGGCCGGTTTGACCGCGGTCCACCAGGACATCTGGCTGGTCCAGTCCCCGGCCCCGGACTACCCGCGCACCCGCCGCTGGGGCTCCTGGATACGCCACCAGGCCCCGTGGGCCGCGGGCTTCCGCTGGCCCTCCCGTCAGGACTTCGGCCCGGACTCCAGCGACGTCTGCGTCCTCTACACGTCCGACGACGCCCCCGCCCGGCTCGCACCATCCGGCCAGGACTCGCTGCCCCTGGACAGCGCGGCCGGCCGCGACTACGTCAACTCGCTCCTGGCCCCCTTGCGGATCCGCGTGGAAACGCCCCGCATCCGCAAGTGACCATCCCACACCCCACCGCTGTCGCCGCCGGCTACCCCCGCGAGAGCTACCAAAATCGTCCGCTCTCAGGCCATGCGCTGGCGTCGCTGCACTCGTAGCGTTTCAGTGGACCGCAGCTGATCCGGCGCTCCGGGAGTCGGGGCGTCCGGTTCCGCAACCGGTCTCGGGGGTGCTGCGTCCCCCCCGTGTGCGAGGACTCGGAGTGCCGGACGAAGCGGAAAGGGCGGTCGACGGTGAGCAATTCGTTGGGCATGGCGATGTGCGGTGCGGTTGCCCTGCTGCTGCTGAGCGCAGTGGCCTTCACCGGCGCCGCCGTACTGCTCGCCCTGAAGAACTGACCGCGGCCGCGAAAGGTCTGGTGGGCCTGTTGGGAAAGTGCTGGCACTGTGCGTGACCTCGATGTCTGATGACCGCCAGCGTCCTCCGCCCTTACTGATCACACTTGCGGCATGACGATGTCACCCACTGCAGACTCGGTTACGGTCCTCACCGGCATGTATGCGGCTGAGGCCGAGTACCTGGCGGCCGGAGGCCCTGGCGAGGCTTCATTCGACTTGCTTGCCCCCTTCTTCGCACCGGATGTCGTGCTGCATCAAGCCGAGGCTCTGCCTTACGGCGGCACGTGGCGTGGGCACTCGGGAATGACGCGGTTCTTCCTTTCGATGGGTGCGGTTTGGGAGTCGTTCAACATGGTGGAGCAGGAGTTCCTCGCCACTGGTGAGACTGCCGTAGTACTCACCCAGGTCCGTGCTCGCGCCCGTGCGACAGGCCGCGAACTCTCCTTTCCGATCCTGCAGACAATCACGGTCAAGGACGGGCGGATCACTGAGATCCGCCCGTTCTACTGGGACACACGAGTCATCGCCGACGCCTGCGCAGGGCCGGCGACGACCGGCTGACGTGGACGCGGGAGCCAAGGTTCTTGCGGTTCCTGACCTGGTCCGCCTTCTCCGGAATGGTGCCGGGCGCCACCCGGCTCGCGGCACCGTAGCCGACCGAGGTGATGTTCGCCTGGACGGCGATGTCAGCCGCGTCGGTGGGCATGCCCCTGGTCATGACGCCCTCGAAGAAGGAGCCGATGGAGCCGTTGCTGTTGTCGCCACCGGTGCCGAGGACGATGGCGCCCTCCTGGTGCATCGGGGAGTAGCCGGGGGTGTTCGGCTCCGGTCCGGCGTACTCGGTCGTGAGGCCGCCCGACTGGGCGTTGCCGTCCCGGATGGCGAAGTGGTTCTGACCGTTGTTCTTCAACAGGGCGGTTGCGAAGGGGGCGTGGTTGCCGGTGTTGGAGCTGTTCTTGCTGTAGCCGTCGTCGGACTGGAAGAGCCCGTTCTCAAGGTCGGCCTGGACCCAGGGGCCGGAGCCGCGGCACGGCGCGAACCAGCACTCGGTGCCGAAGTTGATCGCGTCCATATGGCCGTTGCCGGTGTCCTTGTTGTTGGTCTCGGCGTTGCCGTAGTCGAAGCAGCAACGGTTGTTGACGTGCGTTCCGGAGGTGACCATGTACGTTCCTTCCGGCTGGCCGTTGACGGCAACACCGGAGGTGGCGTTGTCGCGGTAGCCCATCCGGCCGGAGAAGGAGAGCCCGTAGACCTGGTGGCCGCCCGCGGTGACGGGCAACGCGTCGGCGGGGACGCCGGTGTCCGCGGAGCCCGCGCCGCCGGCGCCTTCGATGGTGAGGTGGTTGTGGCGCGGTGACTGGTCGTAGACGACCGTGACCGTACAACTGGTGGCCGCGCAGAAGGAGTCCTGGGCGGCAGCGTTCGCGTAACCGCCCCTCGACAGCAGGGCGATGTCCTTGCTGGCCCCGTCCGAGGCGCGCTTCACCCGGTACAGCGGGCCGTCGTACGCGACGTAGAGCGCGCGGGTGCTGCTGTGTGCGGCGACGCACGGGGTGCCGGCGGCCGCATAGACGTCACACGGCCGCTGGTCGGCGGCCTGGGACGGGGTGGCCGCGGTGAGCGCGCCCGCGACCACCGCGATGACGGCGGTCACGGCGAGCACCAGTCTTCTCAGATGCCGATGGAGTGGCGCAGGGATCACGGTGTCTCCCTTGCTCGATGGGGGGTGGGGAGGGGTGGATCGGCTCCAGGTGGAACGGCGTAGCGGACCGGGGGTGGGCGCTCATATCGGGGGCATGGCACGGGTGCTTTCCCGATGGGAGGCGCCGCGCGTGTCAGGTGCGCCGGGCCATGCTGCGGGCGCGCAGTCGGTCGGCGACGACGGCCAGGCCGAGGACGCAACCCAGCACGATGTTGGTGTAGTTGGAATTGACCTGAAGGGCCGTCAGGCCGTTGTTGATCAGCTCCAGGAGGGCGGTCCCGGCCACGATGCCGAGGATGCGGCCCTGGCCACCGACGAGGCTGACCCCGCCGATGACGGCCGCGGCGATGGCGGACAGCTCCCAGCCGACTCCCACACCGCTGGCCGACCCCACGCCCATCCGTCCCAGCACCATGATCCCGCCGAGCACCGACAGCAGGGAACTGGTCACGTACATCGAGATGATCCGCCGATCGCCCCGGATGCCTGCCAACCGTGCGGCCTCTGCGTTGCCGCCGACGGCGTAGACCTGCCGGCCGGCGTAGGTGCGTTCCAGGAAGAACCAGGCGGCGGCCGCCACCACGGCGAACACGATCAGCGGGAGGGGGATCTGCGCCACGTATGTCTGGCCGATGTCGCCGAACATCCCGGAGACGCCGGTGATGGAGGTGCCGGAGGTGACGGCGAGGGTGACGCCCTGAGCGACGGTGTAGGTGACGAGGGTGACGACGAACGGGGGCATCTTCAGCCGGGTGACGGCCAGGCCGTGGATCAGGCCCACCGCCCCGGCGATCGCCAGCGTGATCAGGATGGCGAGCAGCGGCGGCAGCCCGGCCCGTACGTTGAACCAGGACATCAGGATGACGCTGGTGCCCAGGAGGGCGCCGACCGACAGGTCGATTCCGCCGGTGAGGATGACGAGGGACTCACCAATGGCGATGAGGCCGTACTGGGCCAGGTCGAAGCCCATGCCTTGGAGGTTGACCGCGCTGGCGAAGGCGGGCTTGTCCAGTGCCAGCGCGGCGAAGACCAGCGCGCAGGCGACCACGACGCCTACTTCCGGTGTCTCTGCCAGGCGGCGCACCAGCGGTCTGCTCGGTTGCCTGCCGACGTCCACCGCGGCCGGGGCCGGTGCGGTGCCGAGGTTCATGCGATCGCCTTCCCTTGCGCGCCGCCGGCGTGCGTACCGGACTGCGTACCGGCCGCTGCGGTCATGATCACTTCCTTGCCGAACCGTTCGCGGGGGATGTCCGCGACCACCCGGCCGTGCGCCATCACCACGATGCGGTGACAGATCCACATCAACTCCTCCAGTTCCGAGGAGGCGGCGAGGACCGCGAGCCCCCGCTCGGCTGCGGCGTCGATCAGACCGTAGATCTCGGCTTTGGCGCCGACGTCGACACCCCGGGTGGGCTCGTCGAGGAGCAGCAGCTTGGGCTCGGCCGCCAGCCAGCGGCCGAAGATCGCCTTCTGCTGGTTGCCTCCGGAGAGGTCGCCGATGGGCTGCTCCTGGCTGTGCAGCCGCACCCCCAACTCCTCGACGATGCGGGCCGCATGGGCCTTCTCGGTCCGCGGCCGCAGCACCCCGTGGCGGCTGATCTTGCGCAGGGTGGTCAGCGTGACGTTCCACCGCACCGGGTGCGCCGGCAGCAGCGACTGCGCCTTGCGGTCCTCGGGCACCATGCCGATGCCTGCCTCGACCGCGTCGGCCGGGTGCCTCGGACAGAAGTCCGCGCCGTCGAAGAGCACCGTGCCGCCGGTACTCCGCTGGGCGCCCATGATGGTGTGCAGCAACCGACTGCGGCCGGACCCCATCAGACCGGCGACGCCGACGATCTCCCCGCTGCGCACCTCCAGGTCGACGGGTCCGAGGCCGTCGGCGGTCAACTCCCTTACGGAGAGGACCGGGTGGCGCCCCACGGTCGGCGGGGGCTCCAGTTCGGCGCGGGCGAGTTCGCCGCCGACCATCTCCCGGATCATCCGCTCCTCGGTGGCCTCGTCGGGGGTGAGGTCGGCCACCAACCGTCCCCCGCGCAGAACGAGGACCCGGTCCGCGATGGCCTGTACCTCGTCCAGGCGGTGTCCGATGAACAGCACCGCGCCGCCGGCCGCCGCATGCGACCGGGCCAGCTCCAGTACCCGCTCGGCCTCGACGGGTCCCAGGGACGAGGTCGGCTCGTCCAGGACCAGTACGAGCGGGCGGTGGCCCCACGCCTTGGCGATCTCGATCATCTGCCGTACCGGCACGGGGAACCGCTCGACCGGCCGGTCCACGTCGACGTCGGTCACACCCACCTCGGCCAGCAGGGCACGGGCCTCGGCACGAGCGCCGGCCCGGTCGAAGACCATCCGGTCCAGAAGTCGGTGCCAGCCCGAACGGCCGTCCTGGGCAGGGTGGTGGTGGGAGTCGGGCGGAAGGATGCGGGCCCGCTCCGGGCGGCGCCCGAGCAGCAGGTTCTCCGCCACGCTCAACTGCCCGACCAGCGGGAACTCCTGGGCGACGAGGGCCACGCCGAGTTCCCGGGCGTGGCCCGGGCGCCCGGCCGCCAGGCGCCGCCCCGCGACGTCGATGGTGCCGGTGGTCGGGGTGACGATGCCGGAGAGCACTCCCATCAGGGTCGACTTGCCGGCGCCGTTCTCCCCCACGACGGCCACGATCCGCCCACGCACCAGATCCAGGCACGGGATGTCCAGCACGGTCACCGGGCCGTACGCCTTACTCACATCCCTTAGCGACACGGCGAGTTGGGCGGTCGCGGCCATCAGCGGATGCCCATCTTGGCCATCTTGGCCTGGTACGCGGCCAGGTTCTGCTTGGTCACGAGGCCGACACCGGAGGACAGCGTGGTGCCGTCACTCTCCAGATAGGGCTTGACGATCTTCATAGTGGCCTCCTTGCCGAGCACCTTCAGCGCTGCCTGGAGATACGCGCCGGTGTACCCCTGCTGGTAGGGCTGCTGGAGGACGGTGGCCTGGATGACACCGGACGTGAGGAACTCCATGGTCTGCGGGTCGCTATCATCGGAGACGATTTTGACCTTTCCGGTCTTGCCCGCGGCCTGCACGGCCTGCGCGGCGGCCGGGCCGTCGTAGGAGTAGACGCCGTAGAGGCCGTTGACGTCGGGGTTGGTCTGGAACGCGGTCTGGGCGTTGGACAACGCCTTCGAGGAGTCCATGCCGTCGGAGAGCTTCTGCACCACCGTGACGCCGGACCCCTTCAGCGCGTCCTCGAAGCCCTGGATCCGCTCCACGGCGTTGGAGGTGGTCAGCGATCCGACCAGGATCACCACCTGGCCCTTGCCGCCCAGCGCCTGCTTCATCGCCTCGCCCGCCGTGTGGCCGGCCTGGTAGTTCGGGGTGCCCAGGTACAGATCCGCGCCGTCTTCCTTCGGCAGCGGCGAGTCGATCGCGAGCACCGGGATACCGGCCCGCTTCGCCGAGGCGATGGGTGCCTTGATGGCCGTGGGGTCGATCGCCGAGACGCTCAGTCCGGTGATGCCCTGGCCGCGCAGCGTCTGGATGATCGACAGCTGCTGGTCAAGACGTCCGTTGGCCGGTGCCTGGTAGGTGCCCTGCACTCCCAGGTCGGACAGGCCCTTCTGGAAGCCGGCCTTGCCGGCGTTCCAGTAGTCCACCGACACGTTGACCACCATGGACTGGCGCAGCTGCGACAGGTCCTTGCCGGCCAGCGCCTTCTTCAACGCCGCGTGCAGCTTGGCGAGGTTGGCGTCGTTGAACGCGATGTCGCCCTTGATGGCGGTCGCGCCGCCGTTGCCTGGGATGGATGAGGAGTCCCCCGCCCCCTGCTTGCTGCATGCGCCGACGGTCGCGACCAGGGAGAGCACCAACGCGGCGGCCCTCCGGTGTCCGGGTCTGACGGTGGCGGTTCGGGCTCTGCGCATAACCGATCATCCTGTTCGGGAGAGGGCCTTGCCTGGGGCTTTCCAAGGACTTTCCGAGGGCCTTCTGGAGGCCGTCTGTTAGCGCTCACATTTCGCAGTGCGTCGCATGCGCACACGGGGAACCAGCGGCCGGGAACCCCAGCCGTAGGTTTCGTTCTCGACAGATGGGGCGGTTCAGGAGTGTGGGAGGAGTCCGCCTCGATGTCCGGTCGACATCGACACGCACCTCCGGACCAGACTCCGGCGACTTCTTGGTCAGCGATTGTTAGCGCTCACGCAAGGGCCGTCAAGGTGTTACGCGGAAGAAAAACGACCGACACCGGTACCAGTAGGGGAAGTTGAGAGGCGCCAGGGGTCGTAAGTCGACGGTGCGGCCGTCGGCGAGCGTACCGGCGGTGGAACGGGGCACGGTGGACATGACTGTCTCCGGGAGTCAGGGGCCGGCGTTCGTCGACTGACCGGCAGCGCCCACCGTCCGCCGGCAACCCGGCGGGACTACCGGAGGTGAGGGGGCTAACGGCCGCCCGCGAACCGGTAGTACACCTGGTTCCACCGGATCTCCTTGGCGAACTCACGCATCGTCGTCCCCTCGTCGATGAGCAGCAGCTCGGTGCCGAGCATGTCGGCGAGGTCCGCGACTTCCTCGGGGCCCACGGCGGTGGACAGGACGGTGTGGTGCGGGCCGCCCGCCGTCAGCCACGCCTCGGTTGAGGTGCGCAGGTCCGGCGCCGGTCGCCATACCGCGCGGGCGACCGGGAGCTTCGACAGGGGCTCGGCCGGCGGGACGACCTCGACCCGGTTGGCGACGAGCCGGAAGCGGTCGCCCATGTCGGCCAGGCCGACGACGACGGCTGGTCCGGGTCGGGCGTCGAACACGAGACGGACCGGGTCCTCGCGGCCGCCGATGTCCAGGGGATGGATCTCGCAGGAGGGCCGACCGTCGGCGATGCTGGGGCAGACCTCCAGCATGTGGGCGCCGAGGATCATTTCGTCGCCGGGCGCGAGGTGGTACGTGTAGTCCTCCATGAAGGAAGTACCGCCGGGCAACCCGGCGGCCATGGCCTTCACGGTGTGCAGCAGTGCGGCCGTCTTCCAGTCACCCTCGCCGCCGAACCCGTACCCGTCCGCCATCAGCCGCTGCACCGCCAGGCCGGGCAGCTGCCGCAGCCCGCCGAGGTCCTCGAAGTTGGTGGTGAACGCGCCGAAGCCGCCGTCAGCGAGGAAGGACCGCAGACCGGCCTCGATCCGGGCGGCGTACCGCAGCGACGCGTGCCGCTCGCCACCGGGTGCGAGCTCGGGCGCCATGCGATACAACTCACCGTATTCCTCGACCAGTTGACTAACCATCACGTCATCCGCCGCATCTACCACCGCGACGAGGTCGTTGACGCCGTGCGTATTGACGGAAACCCCGAACCGCAGCTGCGCCTCGACCTTGTCCCCCTCGGTGACGGCGACGTCACGCATGTTGTCCCCGAACCGGGCCAGCCGCAGCGCACGCAGCGCGTGGCGCCCCAGCGCCGCGCGCATCCAGGCATGGATGCGGGACACCACGGCCGGAGCGGAGACATGGCCGGCCACCGTCTTGCGGGCGACACCGAGCCGGGACTGGATGTACCCGAACTCCCGGTCGCCGTGGGCGGCCTGGTTGAGGTTCATGAAGTCCATGTCGATGCTGGACCAGGGCAGTTCCACATTGGCCTGGGTGTGCAAGTGCAGCAGCGGCTTGCGCAACGCGTCCAGCCCGGCGATCCACATCTTGGCCGGAGAGAAAGTGTGCATCCAGGCGATCACGCCCACGCAGTCGGGCGCCGAGTCGGCCTCCCGGAGCGCTGCGACGATCGCCGTCGCGTCGGTGAGCACCGGTTTCCACGCGATGCGCACCGGTGATCCGGGCGGCTGGGCAAGCTGCTCCACCATCCGGCGGGACTGCTCGGCCACCTGACGCAGCGTCACCTCCCCGTACAGCCCTTGGCTGCCGGTCAGGAACCACACCTCACGCTCGTCGGTCGTTGCCATGATCCGGGCTCCTCACTCGGCGGACGATGCGGGCTGGCCGTACACGTTCTGGTGGCGGTCGTGGAGGCGGTCGATATGGGACCGGTCGATGGTCAGGGGTTCCCCGAGCTGCCGGGATATGTGCACGGTGCGAGCCACGTCCTCACACATGACGGCGGCCTTGACCGCGGCGCGCGCGTCCTTGCCGAGGGCGAAGACGCCGTGGTTGCGCATCAGCACGGCTGCGGAGCGATGCCCCCTCAGCGTCTCCACGACGCCTCGCCCGATGGAGTCGTCACCGATCAGTGCGAACGGCCCGACGGGGATCTCGGCGCCGAACTCGTCGGCCATCGCGGTCAGCACGCACGGCACCGCCTCGCCCCGCGCCGCCCAGGCACTGGCGTACGTGGAGTGGGTGTGCACCACGCCTCCCACCTCGGGCAGGTGACGGTAGACGTAGGCGTGCGCGGCGGTGTCGGAGGACGGCGCCAACCCTCCCTCGACCACAGTGCCGTCGAGGTCGCAGACAATCATGCTGTCGGGCGTCAGCCGGTCGTAGTCGACACCGCTGGGCTTGATCACGAAGAGGTCGGCGCCAGGCACGCGCGCCGAGACGTTGCCGGCGGTCCAGACCACGAGCCCGTACCGGACCAGCTCCTGATGTAGGTCACTGACCTGGCGGCGCAATGACGCGAGACGGTGGTCCGGTTCGTCGGGCGACGGGAGAACGCCATTCATACGGAGACCTCGGCTTTCTGCGGATGAGCATTCACCTGGTGAATGTGAGCGCTAACAATCTGGCGCGAGCTTCTGCGGGCGGGTTCGTCAGTCGGTGCGGCGCAGGGCACGCAGGCGGTGCATCACCTCGTTGCCGCCGCGGCCGAAGTGGTCGTGCAGCACGCGGTACTCGGCGTACAGCCGCTCGTAGCCAGCTGCGCGCGCCGGATCCGGCAGGTAGGCACGGCGCTCCAGCCGGCCCATTGTGGCGGACGCGGCATGGATGTCGGGATACGCGCCGGCGGCAACCGCGGCGTGCACGGCGGCCCCGAGGGCGGGCCCTTGTTCGGAGGAGAGCACGTTGACGGGCCGGTTCAGCACGTCGCTGTAGGTCTGCATCAGGAACCGATTGCGCAGCAGCCCGCCCGCGGCGGTGAACTCCCGCACCGGCACCCCGGACCGTTCGAACGCCTCCACGATGGTGCGCGTCCCGTACGCGGTCGCCTCGATCAGGGCGCGGTAGATGTCCTCGGGGCGGGTGTCCAGCGTCAGGCCGATCAGCAGTCCGGACAGGGCGTGGTCGACCAGCACCGAGCGGTTGCCGCTGTGCCAGTCCAGCGCCAACAGGCCGTGGCCGCCCACGGGTTGGCCGGCCGCCTTCCGGGTCAGCAGTTCGTGCAGCGAGATCCCGCGCCGGCGGGCCTCCTCGGCGTACCCGTGCGGTGCGGCGGTGCGCACCGCCCAGGCGAGGAGGTCGCCCACCCCGCTCTGCCCCGCCTCGTATCCATACAGGCCCGGCACCACGCCGTCGCGGACCACGCCGCACATGCCGGGCACTTCGGCGAGCACGTCGGAGTTCATGATGTGGCAGGTCGACGTGCCCATGATGGCCAGCATGTGTCCGGGCTCCAGGGCCTGCGCGGCCGCACTGGTGACATGGGCGTCCACGTTGCCGACCGCCACCACAGTGCCCTCGTGCAGACCGGTCAGCTCGGCGGCCGCGGCACTGAGTGTGCCTGCGGGCGCCCCGAGAGCCGACAGGGGATGGTCGAGCTTGGCGACGAAGTCACCGAAATCCGCGTGGAGTTGAGTCAGGAAGTCGGCGTCCGGATAGGAACCGTCCTGGTGCATCCCCTTGTACCCGGCCGTGCAGAGGTTGCGGTTCTCCGAGCCGGTGAGCTGCCAGACGATCCAGTCAGCGGCCTCGATCCAGCGGTCCGCGGCCGCGTACACCTCCGGATCCTCGTGCAGGACCTGTAGCGCCTTGGCGAACTGCCACTCGCTGGAGATCCGCCCGCCGTACCGGCCCAGCCAGCGCTGCCCGGTCACCTCGGCGCGCCGCACGATCAGGTCGGCCTCGGGCTGGGCGGCGTGGTGGCGCCACAGCTTGGGGTACGCGTGCGGGCGGCGGGCGAAGTGCGGCAGCTCGCACAACGGGGTGCCGTCGGCGGTTGCCGGCAGGACGGTACAGGAGGTGAAGTCGGTTGCCACGCCGATGACTTGGTCGGGTCGGACGCCGGCGGCCTGGAGCGCCCGGGGCACCGCGAACCGCAGGACATCACGCCAGTCGCGGGGCAGCTGTAGTGCCCAGTCAGGCGGCAGCTCGGGGCCGTCCGGCAGGGCGCGGTCGACCACGCCATGGGCGTACTCGTGTACCGCACCGCCCAGTTCCGTACCGTCCTCGACGGCGACGACGAGGGCGCGGCCGGACAGCGTGCCGAAGTCAACTCCGACGGTGACGGCGAGCGAATCGGTCGTCATGCTTGTCTCCAGACATGCGGGAGGTCCCAGCCGGCGCCGGAACCCCTACTGAGTGTGGGGCTGCACTCCTCAGGACGCGGTACTGGCGCGCACGATCAGCCGCGGTTCGATCGATACTCGCTGGTCGGGGCGGGTGACGCCGGACTCCAACTGGTCGATCAGAAGACGGATGCTGGCCTGGCCGACCGCGGCGAAGTCCTGGCGGACGGTGGTCAGCGGTGGGGTGAAGAACTCGGCCTCCGGAATGTCGTCGAACCCGGCGACGGCCACCTGTCCCGGCACCGAGAGCCCGGCCTCCCGGAACGCGCGCAGCACGCCGAGCGCCATCTGGTCGTTGGCCACGAAAACCGCCGTGACGGACGGTGCGCCGCCGCGGGCCCCGACGCCGCTCACCCGCCCGGCCAGCTCCTGCCCGGCCCGGTACCCCGACAGCGGCGTCCAGTCACCCACCACCGGCGGCGGCACCTCGGCCCCCGCCTCCTGGAGCACGGCCCGCCAGCCGTCCACACGGGCCTCGGCCTCCAACCAGTCCAGCGGCCCCGCCACGTGCCACACGGTGCGGTGCCCGGCGGCAAGCAGGTGCCCCGTGGCCAGGCGTGCGCCCAGGTCCTGGTCCACCGAAACGCCGGGGATCGGCAGTGCGTGCCCGCCCTCCACCGTCACGACCGGGAACGGCAGCTTCAGTTCCGACAGCGCCGCCACCGCCTCCCGATGCGGCACCATCACGACGATCCCCTCGACCCCCCAGTCACTGAGGTGGTCGATCGCCTCCTTCAGGGCCGTCGCCGAATACCGGCGCAGTGTCACGGCGGACACCATGTACCCCTCGGCCCGCGCCGCCTCCTCCAGACCGAACAACGTGCTGGTCGGCCCGAACAGCGTGGGGTTGGACGCCACCACCCCGAGCGTCCGGGTCCGCCGGGTCACCAACGCCCGGGCCGACGAGTTCCGCCGGTACCCCAGCTCCTCGATCGCCCGCAGCACCTCGCCCCGCGTCGACTCCCGCACGTTGGGGTGATCACCGAGCACCCGCGACACGGTCTGATGCGACACCCCGGCCCGCTGTGCGACGTCCGCCATCGTGGGGGCCCGACGGCGCCCGGAGCTCTCCGCGGTCTGCGACATGACCCTCCGATCAGTGACGAGAGCGATTGTTAACGCTCACAGTAGGGGGCGTCAAGAGGTCTCGAAGGGGATGGAGCGCTCGGTGGCCACCAGTCGCGCGCAGCGGGCAGAGCCCGGGGACGGGCAGGAAGGGAGCCTGAGTTCCGGATCCCGGCCGGCCGGTGGGGCCGACCCGAAGAGATCGTCGGCGCCGCCATCTACCTGGCCGGCGAGCGTCACTGAACACCACCGGCAGCTGTCTGACGGTCGACGGCGGCCAGACCGCCTACACGGCCGACTCAGGGATGGTCGACGTGCTCGAACTCGGCCGCATCACCAACACCTGACAACCGCCGCAGCGCCGGCTTCGACGCTTTCCGGCCTTGAGCCATCGGCGCACTTATCGGTGGCCCGCCGCCCGGGCCGCCACCGCAACACCAACGGCCCCCGCTGCGCCGGCAGCCTGCTGCCGGACGCGGTGTGGAGGCGGCCGGACATCGGGGCAGTTGGACGGTGGCGATACCGCTCACGGCAAGCGGCACAGCCCAGTCCAAGCGAGGCGCGGCCGGTGATCACGAGGTAGCTGCTTGCCTGGCGTGCCCAGCGGTGGGGGCGGCGGGTCCGGTGTGGGCGGCGGTGGGCTGCTGCACGGAGACCGCAACGTGGTCGACGAGCATCGAGGCGCCGGGCTTGGTGGCGTCGGTGGGGGTGGGTGAGCCCGCCACGCCGTCCGGGAACGCCCCGCCCATCGCGAGGTTGAGCAGCAGGAAGTGGCCGTGGTGGGTGGCCTTCGCCCAGGTGTCGGCGTCCATCTCGGAGGCGATGACGGTGTGGAACTGCTGCCCGTCGACGTACCAGTGCAGCGCCTCGGCGGCCGGGTTGGTGCGGTCGAGCTCCAGCGCATAGGTGTGGAATCCGGCCTGACAGGCACTGCCCGGGCAGTCTCGGGAACTGCTCTTGCCCTGGGTCTCGTTGCACGGCCCGCCGGGGTTGACGCCGCAGTGCAGGGTGCCCCAGACCTTGTTGAGGCCGTTGGCGTTCTCCATGATGTCGAACTCGCCGATGCCCGGCCAGTTTTGGTAGTTGCCGCGGTAGTCGGCGCCCAACGTCCAAAACGCCGGCCAGTAACCGAGCGCGGCGCCGCCGGAGACATCGGGCACCCGGATGCCCGCCTCGATCCGGAGCTTGCCCCCGGCCGGGGCCGCGAAGTCGGTGCGCCGGGTCTCGATGCGGCCCGAGGTCCAGGCGGCACCGTCCCGTTGCGCGGTGATCTTGAGGTGACCCGCACCATCGAGCTGAAGGTTCTCCGGGCGGTCGGTGTACGTCTGATGCTCACCGGTGCCCCAGTTGGGCGGGCCTCCCGGGTAGCCGGTACCGGTGTCGATGATCCAATCGTCGGTGGAGGGAGTCGATCCGGCGGCGCCGTCGAAGTCCGTACGCCAGACTTCCTCGAAGGCAGGGGCATGTCTCGCAGGAGCAGCCGCTGCCCCCACGGAGGCCGCGGGGAAGGCGAGGGCGCACGTGGTGAGAATCGCGGCGCTCGCGACCCAGAGCACCGCACCTCTTCTCATGCTCATGACGTTCTCTCCTCGGCGCAGTGGGGGGTGATGAGGAGTTCGATGGAGCGGCATCCGGCATGAGAGTGCTCTCATCCCGAGTCCGGTGAACCCTGCCGACTCGACGACGGAACGTCAAGTGACCACGGGAGAACGGGAATTGCATACCCCCTCGTGCGCCACTTGACCCCGCGATTTCGGCTCGTGGCACCTGGAGATCTGAGGGGTGCGCAGGGGGCGGACCCGCGGCCGGTGGACGCTCCGACGCGCCCACGCCGAGATCGCCACCGCCCTCATCCCGGCACGGCCAACGCGCCAACCACGCGTCAAGGCGTACGTCGGCGCACCCAACGGCAACCGGACGCACGGCAGGCGAAGCCGTTCGGGCACGACAGCGCAGAGCTGTTCAGGCACGACAGCGCGGGCCAGGGCGCGTCAGCAATTGCATGTACGGCACAGGAGTATGCTCGCCCCGTGGTTGAGCATCGCATGATCGACGTGAACGGTATCCGGCTGCACATCGCGGAGGCGGGTGAGGGGCCACTAGTCGTGCTGCTGCACGGCTTCCCCGAGTCCTGGCACTCCTGGCGCCACCAGTTCGCCCCGCTGGCCGCCGCCGGGTTCCATGTGGTCGCCCCCGACCAGCGCGGATACGGCCGCAGTGACCACCCGGAGGACGTGGAGGCGTACAGCATCCTCCACCTCGTCGGGGACGTGATCGGGCTGATCCATGCCTTGGGCGAGAAGGAGGCGTTCGTCGTCGGGCACGACTGGGGCGCACCGGTGGCCTGGCACACCGCGTTGTTGCGGCCCGATGTGGTGCGCGGGGTAGCGGGGCTGAGTGTGCCGCCGCCCTTCCGCGGCGAGCGCCCGCCGCTCGCGGCCATGCAGGAACGGTTCGGCGGACGGTTCTACTGGAACTACTTCAACCGGCCTGGGGTCGCCGACGCCGAGTTCGCCAAGGACACCCGTACCGCCCTGCGCAAGCTGTTCTACTCCGCCTCCGGTGACGCCCCCGGCGCCGGCCGCCCCGACCAGGCCCTGGTGGCCGACCCGGCGCGCGGCTGGCTCGCGGACATGACCGACCCCGAGGTACTCCCGGACTGGCTCACCGAGCAGGACCTGGACGAACTCACCGAGAGCTACACCAAGGGCTTCACCGGCGCCTTGAACTGGTACCGCAACCTGGACCGCAACTGGGAGCTGACCGCCGCCTGGCGCGGCGCGGTCGTCAGTCCGCCCGCACTGTATGTGTACGGTGACCGTGACCTGGTCCCGGCGTTCCCCGGTACACCCGAACTCATCCCGAAACTCCCGCAGTTGATGCCCAACCTGCGCCGGGAGCCGATCGCGCTGCGGGGCTGCGGCCACTGGACCCAGCAGGAGCGGCCCGAGGAAGTGAACACCGCACTGATCGAGTTCCTGACGGAGCTGCGGGGCTGAGGCCAGTCCACCAGCGCGACTGTGGAGTCGGCGACGCCGCACAGGGCCGACCCGAGGATGAGCGGGACGCAGCCGACCAACAGCATCCGGCATTGCCGTACAGGTCGCCGAGTCGCCCGGACACCGGGTACGGACCCCGGTGACCGGGCTGCGGCGGGGCGCGGCCGGGGCCGTGGTCCCGGCCCGCCCGCGTACGGTCAGCGTGCGCTGCTAGCCCGTGCGGCGCAGGGCTTCGACCGTGCCGAGCCCGGCGGCCGAGGCGCCGACCACCAGGACGCCGGCCGGCGACGTGCTCATGCGGACTCGTCCAGCACGATCGCGGCGGCGGGGCAGACGCTCGCCGACTCGCGCACCGCGGCGTGCTGTTCCACGGGCGGTTCGGCGTCGAGCAGGATGACGATGCCGTCCTCCTCGCGCTGGTCGAACACCTCCGGCGCGATCAGCACGCACTGACCGGCACCACAGCAATGGTCCTCAGCGACGGTGATCTTCATCGCGGCGTCTCCTTCGCAGACCAGGCCCTGTGGGCCGGAGCTTCACGGACGGTCGGGCCGTGGGGTGACGGGCGCGAGCAGCAGGCCAACGATCGCGTCGGTCAGTGCGAGGGCCGTGTCCTCCCACGCGGGCTGGAGCGGGGTGGTCCCCGCGGCCAGGGCGCGTTCGCGCTCGGCATAGGTGTGCATGATCAGATGGCGCATCATCGCGGCGCGCTCGGCACGTGCGTGTGCGGGTAGTTCGGGGAGGCAGCGGCCCAGTCCGTCCAGGGTCTGCCGTAGCGGCGCTCTGGTGAGGGCCTCGTCCTCGATGATCACCCGCAGCACCGGATCGCTCATCACCTGGACGGCGAAGCGGGCGTACCACGAGGGACTGCCGAGTGTGGCCAGATGCTCGGATGTCGGGCGGACCAGGCAGCTCACCCAGCCCCGTACGTCGTTGCTCTCTCCGATCTCGCCGAGCATGCGCTGCCGGATCCGTTCGGTTGCCTCGGCGTGCTTGCGGATGATCGCGCGGACCAGGTCGTTCCTGGTGCCGAAGTGGTAACCCACTGCGGTGTTGTTGCCCTGCCCCGCGGCCTCGCTGATCTGACGGCTCGACACCTCCGCCAGTCCGTGTTCGGCGAAGAGCCGCACCGCCGCAGCCATGATCACCTCACGGGTCTGGGCTGCCCGCTCCGTACGCGCTGACTTGACGGCCATGCTCACCACCTCACGGGGAGTTCGCGCAACGGGGTGGTGATGAGTCCCTCGACGCGATGCAGGTCCGCGGGGTCGACGGCGAGGTCGAGGGTGGGCAGGCGGCGCAGCAGCACGCCCAGCACGGTCTGTAGCTCGGTGCGGGCCAGCGGCTGGCCCAGGCAGGAGTGCGGCCCGGCGCCGAAGGCGAGGTGCGCGTTGGGGGTGCGGGCCGGGTCCATCTCGTCGGCGCCCTCGAAGGCGCCTGCGTCCCGGTTGGCCGCGGCCATGCTGCACACCACGGTGGTGCCACCGGTCAGCACCTCACCGCTGGGCAGTTCGGTGTCCTGATGGACGTAGCGGAGCATGCCGAAGCCGGTGTACGGCTCGAACCGGAGCACCTCCTCCACGGCCGGGCGGATCAGTGAGCGGTCCTCCAGAAGTCGCTGCCAGTGCCGCCGGTCGGCGAGCAGCACGGCCGTCATCGTGGTGAGGAATCCGGCGGTGGTTTCATGGCCGGCCAGCAGCAGCGCCTGCCCGGTGGCGGCCAGGGCGGCATCCGACATCGGCTGCCCCTCGGTATCCGTCGCGACGATCAGCTGGCTGATCAGATCGTCCTGGGGGTCCGTCCGCTTGTCGGCGATCAGGGTGGACATGTACGCGCCGAAGTTCCGGTGGGCCGCTGCCATTTCGGCCGCGGTGTACTTCGACAGGTTGAGGAAGGCATCCGACCAGTGCTTGAAATCGTCCCGGTCACTCTCCGGGACGCCGAGCATGTCGCAGATCACGAACACGGGCAGCGGGAAGGCCAGATGGGCCACCAGGTCCGCTGGGTGCCCGTGCGCCAGCATGTCGTCGATGAGTCGCTCGGCCGTCGCCTCGATCTTCGGCACCAGCGCCTGCATCCGCCTGGCCGTGAACCACTTGCCGATCATCCGCCGCCAGCGCGCATGTCCCTCGGCGTTGAGCGCCTGCGCCATCGGGCACTTCCGCCGCAGCTCCGGCCACTCCCCCGGCCACGGCGCGTCGAAGCTCTGGCGTTCCACCGGAGTGCCCCAGGGCCGCTTACCAGAACTACGTCAGCTAGCCGACATCGGGCGCAGACCGTACTTCGATCCGGTCTCCGGTCCGCTCCATCTCCAGCACGACGAGCTCGTTCGGCCCCCTGCGCCACAGATGGCTCGGCGCGTACAGGGTGACCTGTGGCCCGAGGGACCAGTACCGACCGAGCGCGAACCCGTTGAGCCAGACCATGCCCTTGTCCCAGCTCGGAAAGGCGAGGAAGCCGTCCGCGGGGGTGTCGACCTGGACCCGGGCCCGGTGGAACGCGGGGCCGGTCGGGGTGTCTCCGCTGCCGAACTTCAGAGCCGAGAGGTCGTCCAGGGGCAGTCGGCGGATCTCCCAGTCGCGCAGTTCTTCGTCGTCGAGGAGTACCTTGCCGCTGATTCCCTTCGGGTCGTTGAGGCCCTGGCCGAAGTTGACCCGCCCGGTGGGGTCCACCAGGAAGTCGAGGGTGCTGGACGCGCCGGCCACGGTGAAGTCGACCGAGTGGCCCGGCTGGTTGCGGTCGAAGGTGCCGATCCGTTTGCCGTCGCCGAACACCAGCGCACGGTCGCCCAGCCCCGTGATCCTCAGGCCCTTGGTCTCCTGCGGCCCACGCACCCGAGTGCGGTAGTGGATCAGTCCGTGCGGCTGCCCGAGGGCCTCCATATGGACGGGGGTGGTACGTCGCACCGGAGCGCCGCTCAGTGCATCGAGGACGTCCATCAGCGGCACCGACTCGCGGACGACGACCCTCTGGGCCGGCATCCGGCGTGGTGTGGCGGGCGGGGGCGTGGCCGGCAGCGTGGTGTATTTGGCGAGCACCTCACGCACCTTGTGGAACTTCTCGGTGAGTTCGCCGGATTCACTGATCGGGGCGTCGTAGTCGTAGCTGGTGACGGTGGGCTGATAGGCGCTACCGCTGAGATTGGCGCCCGCGGACCAGCCGAAGTTCGTTCCGCCCACCGCCATGTAGAAGTTGACCGACGCTCCCGCTTCGAGGATCTTCTCCACGTCGGCGGCGGTCCGCGCCGGGTCGGTGGTGTGGTGGCGCTCGCCCCAGTGGTCGAACCAGCCGTCCCAGAACTCCGTGCAGAACAGGGGCTTGTCCGGCTGGAATTCACGCAGCTCGGCGAAGGGACCGGTGGGGTCCCCGGCGAAGTTCACGGTGGACAGGAGATCGGGGAGACTGCCGTCCTCCAGCGCTTGCCGAGTGGCACCGTTGGAGCAGAACAGCAGGCTGTCCACGCCCTGCGCCCGCATGGTGTCCCGCAGATGTTCCAGGTACGCGTGGTCGTCGCCGTAGCTGCCGTACTCGTTCTCGACCTGCATGGCGATGACGGGCCCGCCGCGCGTGGCCTGGAGATCGACGAAGTGGGGCAGCAGTTCGGCGAACCAGGCGTCGACCGCGCGCTCGTAGGCGGGGTCGGAACGGCGCAGCGGTGCGTCCTTGTCCTTCAGGAGCCAGGCGGGCAGGCCACCGAAGTCCCATTCCGCGCAGATGTACGGCCCCGGTCGCACGATCACCTTCAGTCCGACCTCGTGCGCGGTCCGCACGAAGGCGGCGACGTCGCGCCATCCGGTGAAGTCGGCTTTCCTCTCGTACGGTTGGTGGAAGTTCCAGGCGACGTAGGTCTCCACCGTGTTCAGGCCCATGGCCCGCATGCGCGTCAGCCGGTCGCGCCAGTCCTTGGGGTGCGTCCTGAAGTAGTGGAAGGCCCCCGAGAGGATGCGGAACGGCTTGCCGTCCAGCAGGAATTCGTTTCCACGGATGGTGAGCCCCCTCGGGCTCACGGCCTGGGCGAAGGCCGTACGGCAGCTGCCCAGAGGGACGCCCACAGAAGCGGCCCCCGCCATGGCCGCGCCCAGGAATCTACGTCGGCTGAACTGCGTCATGTCTGCTCTCCTCGACTCGACCGGTCGCGCCCCAAGACTCGGACATGTTCAATGGTGAGCGTTTCTGTTGCAGTCAGAGTGTTGTGTAGAACAGCAACGAACACAAGGGCTCGTAGCCGCACGCGGTGAACCAGCGAAGGACGAGTCACACGCGAACTGCCGGGCGGGAGCGATGCTTTCAGGGCTCCGGGAAAAACCTGACTCCGGCTGGCAGCCGGAGCATGGTGCACCGCCAGGCTGGCGATGGACACCGCGATGACGAAGTCGCCGGACGACAGGCCGTGCAGGCAGAGCCAAGGCAGCAGCGCCTCCGAGGTCTTCGGGGGCTTGCGGCACTACGGCGGCAAGATCTTCGAGTGGAACCGCTTGCACTCGCCGGCGCCAGGCACGAGGCGCAGGCGTCAGGCGCCCTTCTCCCTCGTCGGCTGCAAGCGTTCCAGTAGGGCGTAGAGCGTCGCGCCCTCCACGTCGCTCAGGGCGTCGAGGGTGCCGTGCGTCCCCTGCATCTCCTCGCGCACGCGGCGGATGATCTCGCGGCCCGCGTCGGTCGCGACGACGTGCTTCACCCGACGGTCCGTAGGGTCGGCCGCGCGGCGGACCAGGTCGCGGGCCTCCAGGCGGTCCACGATCCCCGTGACGTTCGACGCGTCGCACACCAGCAGGGCAGCCAGGCCACGCATCGGCAGCGGGCCGTCGAGCCGGGCGAGGACCTTCGCCTGCATGGCGGTGAGGCCGTGGTGGGCGGCGGTGGCCGCGAAATCGCGCCATTGGGCGGCACCGATGGCGGCGAGCAGTTCCAGCAGCTGCAGCTTGGTCGGTGCCTGTGGGGCGGCGGTGCTCATGGCAGGAGCGTACCCAAGGTGCTTCATGTCATCAATTGTTTACTTGACCTTCTTAACTATTGGGGTCTACCGTCTACGGAAATACTTGATGCCATGAAACATCTATGGCCTGAAGCACCGAAAAGGTCCCCGTCAGTCATGAGCCACGCCGCATCCGCCCCCGCCGCAGGGCGGCGGAACGAGACGCTCATCATCTTCGCCCTGAGCCTTGCCGCGATGGTCGTGTCGATGATGCAGACCTTGCCCGTCCCGATCCTGGGCCTGATCCGGAATGACCTTGGCACCTCGACCGCCAATGTCAGCTGGGTGACCACCGCCACCCTGCTGTCCGCCGCCGTCTTCACCCCGCTGCTCGGCCGCTTCGGCGATCAGCACGGCAAGAAGCCCACCCTGGTGGCCGTGCTCGTCGTCATGGTCGCGGGCTCCGTCATCGCCGCGGTCGCGAGCACGCTGCCGCTGCTGATCCTGGGCCGGGTGCTCCAGGGGGCCGCCACCGCGATCTTCCCGCTGGCCCTTTCCGTCCTGCGTGAAGAGGTTCGGCCGCAGAAGCTGCCCGGCGCCATGGCCCTGGTCAGCGGCACTCTGGCGTTCGGCAGCGGGCTGGCGCTCGTCGCCACGGGCCTGCTCACCTCCGGCGCCGACGCCGATTACCGCAACGCCTTCTGGATGGCCACCGGCTTCGCGGTCCTCGCCCTGCTCGCCGTCGTCTTCCTCGTCCCGGCGACCCGGCACAAGACCGGCGGACGCACCGACTTCCTCGGCGCCCTCACCCTCGGCATCGCCCTGCTGCTGCTCCTGCTGCCGATCTCCCAGGGCCACGAGTGGGGCTGGGCCTCCGGCCGTACGCTGGGCACCTTCGCCGGCGCGGCGGTCATGACCGCGGTCTGGGTCCTGACCGAGCTCAAGGTCCGCGAGCCCCTCGTCGACATGGGGATGTTCATCCACCGCCCGGTCCTCATGGCCAACCTCGCCGGCGTCTTCGTCGGCTTCGGCATGTTCGCCAACTTCCTCGGTGTCTCCTACCTCGTGCAGATGCCCAAGGCGCTCGCCGGTTTCGGCTTCGACGCGTCCATCCTGCGGGCATCCGTCCAGTTCCTGCTGCCGGGCGCGATCATCTCCCTGCTCGCCTCGCCCATCGGCGGACAGCTCGTCCGCCACCGCGGCCCCCGGTACGTGCTCGGTGTGGCCGCGGTGTTCGGCGCCGTCGGCTTCGGCTGGCTGGCCCTCGACCACGGCCACACCGCCTCGGTGATCGGAGCCGGCCTCCTGACCGGCGCGGCCGTCAGCTTCGGCTACGCCGCCATGCCCGCCGTCATCATGGCGAGCGTCCCGCACCACCAGAGCGGCATCGCCAACGGCATCAACTCGATCTCCCGCTCCACCGGCAGTGCGATCGGCAGCGCCATCGTCACCACGATCCTGGCGTCCAAGACCATCGAGCACCTGCCGGCGGGCGTTCCGCCGCTGCCCGCCGAACCCGGGTTCACCCTCACCTTCGCCATCGGGGCCGTCGCCTTCGCGCTGGTCGCGGTGATCAGCTGGCTCGGCCTGCGCGGACAGCACGGCCCCCGAGCCGTCGAGGCGAGCAAGGCAAGCGCGGACGCCTCGTCAACTCCCGTAGTGGAGAAGGTCATTGCCGATCCGACTCCGGCGCCTGCCGGCCAGGCCGATGCCGTCCAGGCCGGGTCCGGGTTCCACGGGCTGGTGCGGGACGCCGACGGCGAGGTGTTGGGCGGTGTCGCCCTCACCCTCATCTCGCCGGACGGGCGGCAGGTGGGCCGCACGCTCTCCCAGCCCGACGGCCGGTACGCGCTGGACGCCCCGGCCAGTGGCCCGTATGTCCTGATCGCCGCCGCCGACGGCCACGAGCCGCGAGCCACACCGGTCATGGCGGCGGCCATACCGGTCGCGTACGGTGTCCGACTCCCCCGCGCCGCGGGAGCGGACGGTGCGCAGGTGCGGGGCACCGTACGCGCCGGGGAGGGTGGCCGTCCGCTGCCCGATGCCCGACTGACGCTGGTCGACGCCGCCGGGAACGTGGTGCGCACCACCCTCACGGACGCCGACGGCGGGTACGCCTTCACCGACCTGACCGCGGGCGAGTACTCGCTCATCGCCAGCGGCTACCCACCCGTGGCGTCACCGCTGGCCGTCGAGAGCCACGGTACGGACGGCTTCGACATGGAACTGGCATACCCGGCGGCGCAGTAGACGGCGGTGTCCGGGAGCACAAGGCAGCTCGCCGGACAGAGGACACGCCGTGACCGCCGGGGCAGTCGCCCTCCGCCCCTTCAATGCCCGATACCCACACCTACTGATACGTACAAGGAGCACTCCATGACCGTCACTCCGTCCTCCGCCTCGCGCGCGGCCGAGATCCTCTCCCGGCCGGTCGCGCTGAACGGCCTGACCGTCCCGAACCGCATCGCGATGGCACCGATGACCCGCATGTTCTCCCCAGATGGCATCCCCGGAGAAGACGTGCAGTCCTACTACGCCCGCCGCGCCGCCGCGGGCGTCGGCCTGATCATCACCGAAGGCACCTACGTCAACCACGAATCCGCCGGGTCCAGCGACCGCATACCGCGCTTCCACGGCGAAGAGCAGCTGGCGGGATGGGCGAAGGTCGCCCAGGCCGTGCACGCGGCGGGCGGCACCATCGTGCCGCAGCTGTGGCACATCGGCATGGTGCGCAAGCAGGGCGAGCCGCCCTACGCCGACGCCCCCGCCATCGGCCCCTCCGGCCTCCGCGTCGACGGCACCGCAGGCACCGGCAAGGCCATGACCCGGCGCGACCTCGACGACGTCATCAGCGCCTTCGCCGAAGCCGCCGCGGCCGCCGAACGCATCGGCTTCGACGGCATCGAACTCCACGGCGCCCACGGCTACCTCCTCGACCAGTTCCTGTGGGCCGGCACCAACCACCGCACCGACACCTACGGCGGCAACCCCGTGGCCCGCACGGCCTTCGCCGCCGAAATCGTCGCCGCAATCCGCGAAACCGTCTCCCCCCACTTCCCGGTCATCTTCCGCTACTCGCAGTGGAAGCAGGACGTCTACGACGCACGGCTGGCCGAAAGCCCGACAGAACTCGAAGCGATCCTCGCCCCGCTCGCCGCGGCCGGCGTCGACGCCTTCCACGCCTCCACCCGCCGCTACTGGCACCCCGAGTTCGAAGGCTCCGACCTGAACCTGGCAGGCTGGACCAAGAAACTCACCGACAAGCCCACCATCACCGTCGGCTCCGTCGGCCTCGACGGCGACTTCCTGCGCGGCTTCCAAGGCGAAGGAGCCCCCATCAAGGGCATCGACAACCTCCTCGACCGCCTGGAACGCAACGAGTTCGACCTGGTCGCCGTCGGCCGCGCCCTACTCCAAGACCCGCAGTGGGCAGCAAAGATCCTGACAAACCGATCCGAGGAACTGAAGCCGTACGACGCCACGGCGCTCAAGACACTCAGCTAGGCAGCCGACTCCGCATCAGGCAAGGTTCGCCCTCCGCCTTGCCAGCCAAGGCAATTGGGGGCTTGACGTACGATGACATGCCCCACGATGAGACGGCGACCTGCGGTGCGCCCTTGACAGTCGTTTCACCGTCGGGCGGGACGGTGGGTGCGCACTGGGCGCGGCTGTCGAGTCGGGGGCATGTGGTGGAAGATGGCGGTTCTCCGGACCACGTTGAGATACTGGAGCGTTGGGCCTGGGGCTTACAGATGCTCCATGTGGCGCACAACATCGCCTCGGAGCGATTCAACCACTGGAACCGCCTCACCGGGATCACCACAGCCATGCTGTCCGCGGTCGTCGGAACAACGCTCTTCGCCTCGCTCTCGGCCTCCAGCCTGAACGGAGTTCGTGTGGTGGCCGGCGCCTCCAGCCTGCTGACGGCCGCGCTCAGTGCCGGGCAACTCGTCTGGAACTATCCCGAACTCGCCTCGCGCCACCGAGCAGCCGCCGTGCGCTACGCGACCCTCCGTCGACAGGTCGAACTGCGGCTGGCGAACCGGGACCGGGTGACCGAGGCAGACGTCGACGTCACGTCGTCGGAGTGGGAAGAGGCCGAGCAGTCGGCTCCACAGCTGCCGATCGGCGTCCGCCGCCGCGCCAGGAAAGAGATCTCCAGCCTCCCGCCACGTGCCTGAACACCGCGACGTCATGCTGTTGCGGTGGCAGAACGCGTGCACGCCCGTGAGATCGACGACGAAGAGGGGCAGCGGCCGCTGCGGACGTCCGTCGGGGCACGGGGTCGGTGGTGGCCTGGCGGCGTGCGCTGGTGGTGCCGCTGTCCGCGCAGGGCATGAGCGTGGCGAACCCGGTAGGGACCACGCGGATCTCCGTGCCGTACACGTATCGCATAGGCTCGCCGGCGTGATGAACAGCGCCTTCACACCGCTCGTGAGCAAGGCCGGCCGGGACGGTATGCGGCGGCACAATCTGAGTCTGGTGCTGGGGGCGATCCGCAACGAGGGCGCAGCGACCCGGGCCGCGGTCGCGGCACGCGTCGGGCTCACCAAGGCCGCGGTCTCCTCGCTCGTCGAGCAGTTGCTGGCGGCCGGGTTTCTCTCCGAGTCCGGCAAGACGTCCAGCGGCCAGGCCGGGCGGCCGGGCACCATGCTCACGATGGCGCGCACCGGCGTTGCCGGGGCCGGTGTGGAGATCAACGTCGACTATGTGTCGGTTTGTGTGGTGGATCTGGCGGGGACGGACCGGGTGCGGCTGACCGAGCACCGGGACAACCAAGGCGCCCCACCCGCCGAGGTGTTGGAGCGTGCCGCCCGGATCACGACGCGGGCGCTGGCCTCGGCGGGCGAGCAGGAGTTGCGCCCGGTGGGAGTACGGCTGGCGCTGCCCGGTCTGGTCTCCGCCGGAAGGGTGCGGCAGGCGCCAAACCTGGGCTGGCGACAGGTCGCGGCGGAAGGGTTGTTCAAGAAGACGCTGGCGGCGCTGGCGCCGGACCGGTCCGCGCTCCGGGTGAGTTCCGAGAACGAGGCGAATCTGGCGGCATTGGCCGAGCTGTGGTTCGGCGGCATGGACGACCTGTCCAGCTTCCTCTACCTCTCGGGCGAGATCGGTGTCGGCGGCGCCCTGGTCATCGGCGGTGAACTCCTACGTGGCGCGCACGGTTTCGCCGGTGAGATCGGGCATGTGGTCGTCGATGCGGCGGGCCCTGCCTGCCGGTGCGGCTCACGGGGCTGCCTGGAGCGGTACGCGGGGCAGTCGGCGCTGCTGCGGGCGGCCGGGATCAACGAGGACGCGGGAGCCCCGGGCATCGCCGAGTTGGCACGGCGGGCCGCCGACGGTGACGAGCGGGCACTGGCCACGCTGCGCGAGGCCGGCACGGCACTGGGCCGGGCGCTGTCGGGGGCGGTGAACCTCCTCGACCCGGACGCGGTGGTGCTCGGCGGCGTCTACCGAGACCTGGTTCCGTGGCTGGGGCCGGCGGCGGAGGGTGAGTTGGCACGCCTGGTGGTGTCCGGGCTCTGGTCCGCCGGGAGCGGCCGGCTGCGCGCATCGTCGCTGGCGGGCGACGCGGCGCGCGGAGCCGCCGCGGGGGTCGTCCGGGACGTGGTTGCCGACCCCGTCGCGTACGCCGCGTGCTGACGGGGGCGACTCGCTCGCCCCGGCGACCGGGATCCCAAGGTCAGCACGCGCCCAGCAGGTGCTCCATGGCCAGCTGGTCCAACTGCTCGAAGGCCATGCCGCGTTCGCCGGCGGCGGTGGCATTGAACTCCTCGTAGGCGTTCCGGTCGGCGAGCAGCGCGGCGAGTCCGTCCTCCGCGGTGGGCCGGGCGAGGTCGTCCAGACGGGCGGCGCGCAGCGCCTCCCGCACCAGCGGATCGGCGCGGAAGGCGGCGGCGCGCTCCTTGAGGATCAGATAGGTGCGCATACAGCCTGCGGCGGAGGCCCACACCCCGTCGAAGTCCTCGGTGCGCGGAGGTTTGAAGTCGAAGTGGCGGGGTCCCTGGTAACCGGCGCTCTCCAGGAGGTCGACGAGCCAGAAGGCGGCGCGCAGGTCACCTGCACCGAACCGGAGGTCCTGGTCGTACTTGATACCGGACTGGCCGTTGAGGTCGATGTGGAAGAGCTTGTCCGCCCACAGGGCCTGGGCTACGCCGTGCGGGAAGTTGAGCCCGGCCATCTGCTCGTGCCCGACCTCCGGATTGACGCCGTACAGCTCCGGGCGGTCCAGCCGCTCGATGAAGGCGAGGGCGTGGCCGACGGTGGGCAGCAGGATGTCACCCCGCGGCTCATTGGGCTTGGGCTCGATCGCGAAGCGGATGTCGTAGCCCTGCTCCAGGACGTACTGGCCCAGCAGATCGAACGCCTCCTTCATGCGGTCGAGCGCGGTGCGTACGTCCTTGGCGGCGCCGGACTCGGCGCCCTCGCGGCCGCCCCAGGCGACGTAGATCGCGGCGCCCAGTTCGGCAGCCAGGTCGATGTTGCGGAGCGTCTTGCGCAGTGCGTAGCGCCGCACGTCGCGGTCATTGGCGGTAAAGGCGCCGTCCTTGAAGACCGGGTGGGTGAAGAGGTTGGTGGTGGCCATCGGGACGGTGAGGCCGGTGGCCTCCAGCGCCTGCCGGAACCGCTTGACGTGTGCTTCGCGCGCCGTGTCGCTCGCGCCGAAGGGGATCAGATCGTCGTCGTGGAAAGTGACGCCGTACGCCCCCAGTTCCGCAAGCCGCTGAAGGGACTCAACCGGGTCGAGGGCGGCGCGGGTGGCGTCCCCGAACGGGTCCCTGCCCTGCCAACCGACCGTCCACAGGCCGAAGCTGAACTTGTCGCCGGGGGTGGGCGTGAATCGTTCCGTCATGTCCGGCCGCCTTGCTCCATCGGGTCCGGCAGGCGCCGGACCTATTTGTTGTCTGACTTGACTAATCATGCCCGCAGGGGCTCCGCCGCAGAAGCCCTCGCATGCTCCGGCAGAGACAAAGCCCCGGTCCTGACTCAGGAAGCCGTCACCGCATGACGGGCCCGCGGGCATCAGCAGGCCGACGCGGTCCCCCGGGCGGACACCCGCCGCAGTCAGCCCGCCGGCCGTTCCGGCACTGGCACTGGCACTGGCACTGGCACTGGCACTGGCACCGAGAGTGGGCTGCCTGGCGGGAGGAGGAACAGGCACCACAGGACGACGGGGATGCTGCCGGGGTTGTCGCCGGTGTGGACGTTGCAGGGGCCGGGTGGTTCGACGAAGCTCGTGCCGGCTGGGTGGAGGGTGGCGCGTCCGTCGGGCAGTTGGCGGCGCAGGGTTCCTTGTTGCACGGTGGTCAGCAGCGAACCGTGGTGATAGTGCCAGCCGGTCGATGCGCCGGCGGGCAGGGTGATCCGTTGGAATTCCAGTGAGGCGATCTCGCCGTCCTCCCAGGGGAGTTGGCCGGCCAGCGGGCCGAACGCCATGGTCGTGGCCTGTGGTGTGGGGCGGTGCCGCGGCAACGGCGGCTGCGCCTGCGGGGACTGCCGTATGCCGACGGGATCCGTCGTGGTCTTGTCGGGGGACTGCGGTTGCATCGTGAACCTCCAGGCGGCGTTCAGTCCGGGTCGAAGGTGGGCCGTAGGTCGCGGGCGACGAGGACGTCGTCGTTGGGTACGCCTGGGGGGACCATCGGCCACACCATCTCGTCCGGTGAGACCACGAAGTCGATGACGACCGGGCATCCGGTGACGGCGCGTGCCGCGGCGAGGATGGTGTCGACGTCCTCGGCTCGCTCGCAGCGCAGCCCCATGCAGCCGTTGGCCTCGGCGAGTCCGACGATGTCGGGGCGCCGGTGCGCGGTGCCGAGGTCGGTGTGCGCGTGGTCGCCGTCGTAGAACAGGGTCTGCCACTGGCGGACCATGCCCAGTACGCCGTTGTTGATCACGGCAACCTTGACGGGCAGCCCGGCCGCGGCGCAGGTGGCCAGTTCGCAGCAGGTCATCTGGAAGGAGCCGTCACCGTCTACGGCCCATATGTCCGCGTCGGGGCGGGCGGCCCGGGCGCCGAGAGCGGCCGGGATGGCGAACCCCATGGTTCCGGCCCCGCCGGAGGTGATGAACGACCGTGGCCCCGGGAGCCGAAGGTACTGGGCAGCCCACATCTGGTGCTGCCCCACCCCGGTGGTGTACACGGTGCCGGGGCCCGAGGCGACCGCAAGTCTTTCCATGACGAACTGGGCGGACAGTACGCCGGGTTGGGTCTCGTAGCCGCGGGGATATCGGCGCTTCCAGTCCTCGACGCGGCACAGCCAAGCGCCGGTGCGCGGCGCCCGTCTCTCGGCTGCCGCCCGTGCGCCCAGCAGGGGCAGCACGACGGCCAAGTCACCGACGAGGGCGTGGTCGGCGTGCCGCTTGCGGGAGATCTCCCGCGGATCGATGTCGAGGTGAACGACCACGGCCTCGGGAGCGAAGGTGTCCAGTTCTCCGGTGACCCGGTCGTCGAAGCGGGCTCCCAGGGCGACGATCAGGTCCGCGTGCTGCAACGCGGCCACCGCCGCGACCGTCCCGTGCATGCCGGGCATGCCCAGATAGAGGGGATGGCCGTCGGGGAACGTGCCACGGGCCATGAGTGTGGTGACCACCGGCGCCTGGACGGTTTCGGCGAGGTCGACCAGCGCACGGTGGGCCCCGGAGGCGACGATCCCGCCACCGGCGTAGAGCACGGGGCGGCGCGCATCGAGCAGGACGCGGACGAGAGTTGCTATTTCCTCGGGACCGGGCGGCAGGGGTGTGGGCATCGGCCGGGGGTCGCAGGGCAGGTGGGCGGCGGCCTTGGCTTGGAGGGCGTCTTTGGTGATGTCGACCAGGACGGGGCCGGGCCGGCCTTCGAGCGCGGTGTGGGTGGCATGATGCAGCGTCTTGGCGATGTCGGCCGCGTCGGTGACCTGGATGGCCTCCTTCGTCACGGGCGCGGCGATGGCGCAGATGTCGGTCTCCTGGAACGCGCTCGTGCCCAGCAGATGACGGGGCACCTGGCCGGTCAGTGCCAGCACGGGTACGGAGTCCATGAAGGCGTCCATCAGCGGGGTGACGAGATTCGTCGCTCCGGGACCGGAGGTGGCGACACACACCCCGAGGCGCCCGCCTGCCTGGGCATAGCCCCGTGCCGCGTGGCCGGCGCCCTGTTCGTGGCGGACGAGGATGTGCCGGACAGCGGGCTCCGTGTGCAGCTCCTGATAAAGCGGCAGGACCGCCCCGCCCGGAATGCCGAAAAGGGTGTCCACGCCCTCGGCCAGCAGGGTACGAAGCGCGATGCGCGCACCTGTGTACTCCATCGGGGCCGTAGCCCCGTCACCGAGGTCCTCGGACGCCGCTGGCGGAACCGAGGACGAAGCAGCGCGACGGCCGGCTGAATCGTGGGAGAGCAACGGAACTCCTAGCAGAACACGATCACGGTGCAGAGCAGGACGCAGACGAACGACACAGGAGGGAGAGGAGTAGGAAGAAGCGGTGGAAACCGCTTACGCACAGGGCAATTTCCCGCACGAGCCGACGGCATGCCTCGCGGGAAGTAGATGAGTGTTGAACATGCTGAAAGCAGCTGACCCGGTGTGACCAACGCCCCGTCAGAAGCCGATGGAGGCGGTGCGGCGGCGGCCCCAGCCACCACGTGCTCGCTCCGACCCTCACGCTCGGCACCAGCGCGGTTTCTTGAAGCGGTCCAGTCGGTCAGCGTGGCAGGCGATCAGCGCGTCGGCGTTGGCCTTCGCGCCGGCGTGCGGCTCGACGACCGACCTGGCGGCCTCGCCCCACTGCTCGTCGGGCCCGTCGACCCAGGAACCCGCCCGCCACCAGCGGGAGCGACGAACCGGCCGAGGCCCTGCGGTACCACGCGGTCAGCGCCCCGGCCGGGCGAGCGTCGCGCGGACCCACTTGCCACCGTCGGCGTCCAGGCCGCAGGTCCAGCACTCGGCGAGCGCCGCGATGATCGCCATCCCCCGTCCGCAGTCCTCGTCACGGCCGGCCGTCCGCTGGACCGGCAAGATCGCGGACCCGTCGCGCACCTCGATGTGCAGCACGTCGGGTTCCAGCGCCAGCCGGAGAGCGATCACGGAATCCGGTCCTTGCTCGTGCCCATATGGGGTGCGCGGTCGAGCTCCGTGGCGAATGGCGTTCGTGGCCAGCTCGCAGACGATCAGTACGGCCGCGTCGATGAATTCCTCGTCCTCGCCCCACAGCCTCAGCGATTCCGCGGTGAAGTTCCGCGCTTGCCGGGCGGAGGACAGGACCGCCGGCAACGTGAGTGAGGTGGACGTCGGTTCGACATCCCGGGGGATGACGAAGTTGGCCACAGTAGCCATTTCATTGACCCTTCAAGCAAGCCGGCGCACGGTTGGCGCAACAGCCACATATGCGGCTTTCACTCATTGCTCAGGTGAGCATTCATAGCTCAGATATCCAGTTAGCACCCATTAAAGATGTGCAAAGAGGGATGTCAATGGATTTGGCGAAGTGGTTTCCAAATATGAGCGGAAAACGCTCAGACGAGCAGTCGGCGCCGTCTTCGTAGCCGTGTGCAGCGAACCGGCGATATCTGGTGAGCGGCCGAACGTCATTTCACGGCACCGAGCGAGAGGCCCTGGACGAGCTTGTCCTGGGCGGCGAATCCGGCGAGGAGCACGGGAAGGGAGATGAGGGCCGCGGCGGCGCACAGTTTGGCTAGGAAGAGGCCCTGGCTGGTGACGAAGCCGGTCAGGAACACCGGGGCGGTGCCGGCGACGACTCCGGTCAGGACGCGGGCGAAGAGCAGTTCGTTCCAGCTGAAGATGAAGGAGATCAGTGCGGTCGCGGCGATTCCGGGCAGGACGATCGGCGCGACGATCCGGGTCAGGGTCGCGGCCAGCCCCGCACCGTCGATCGCGGCTGCTTCAACCCCGATCCACCGGCTTGATTCCGGAGTGATCGTTTCGGTGGGTTCGGGTCCTTGAGGTTGGTTGATCCGGTGGAGGGTGTGGGGTGTCCGCTGGTCTGCCCAGCTTTTCCACATGTCCACAGGTGTCGGGCCCTCGCGGGCGGGTCGGATGGGGCGTCAGGCCGCTTGGGGTGGGGCGTGCACGGCGGCGAAGAGATTGTCGAACGCCTCCTTCCAGGGCCAGTGTTCGGGCAGGTGCAGCGTCAGCTTGCGGGCTGAACGCGCCAGCCGGGCCGGGGCGTTGATCAGGTGGTCGCGCAGGGTGGTGGTGGTCGCCTTGGCGTGGAAGGTGCCGGCCAGGGTGCCCGCGGCGCGGGTCAGGTTGAAGGCGCAGGCGGCCAGCGCCAGCCAGGCGGCGTTCGCCTGGAAGTCGCCGGAGGGTGCGTGCGCGAACGGCCCGCCCTTGACATCGGCGATCACCTGCTCGACGACAGCGTGCCGCCGGTGATCGGCTTCGGCCTCCACAAGCGGCAGCGGGGAGTCGGTAAACGCGGCGTGGTAGCGGTAGAGCGTGAACAGCTCACCCTGGCCCTGCGGGGCCGCGTCCGGGTTGAGGCGCTTGACACGGCGGACGATGAGACGGGCGGTGACCTGCTGCTTCTTCGGTTTCGAGGTGAACGCGGTGTAGGTGACCTCAGCGATCTCGGCGTCCGAGATCCAGCACTGCTCCTCCTGGTCCCACACCGCCTTCGGGTACTTGATCGGCCTCCAGGCGTCCTCGTCGATCGTCGCGATCGCCTTCTTGACGGAGGCGTTCATCCGCACCGTGATGGAGAACTTCGCGCCCAGGGACCGGCAGGCGGCGATCACCTCGGCGGCGTAGAACGCGGAATCCGCCCGCAGTACCACCAGACCACCGGCGCCGCAGGCCCTCGCAGCGCGGATCGCCTCAGCGGCGAACGAAGCCGCACCACGCACCGAGTTGGTCGCGCCCTTGCGCAGCCTGCTGGCCGCGATCACCGGGGCGGCCATCGGCGTGGAGACTACTGCCAGCAGCGCGTTGAGCCCCTTGACCTTGTTGTAGCCGTAACCGGTGCCCTGCTTCGCGTAGCCGTAGGTGCGCTTGATGGTGTCGTCCAGGTCGACGTAGGCCACCGTGTCGATGCCGAGCAGCAGCGGGGTGTGCGCGGCCAGTTCGGGCAGGAACCGCCGTGCCACCGCGTGCAGTTGCTTCACATGCCCGTGAGTGAAGGACCGCAGGAAGCTGCCCAGCGTCGAGGGCGCACGCACCCCGCCGAAGAGCTTCCCCATCGCACCGTGCCGCAACCGGTCCATGTCATCGATGCTGTCCGCCCCGGCCACCATCCCGGCGATCAGCGTCATCAGCTTCGCCGCGGCGAACGCACCGGTGCCGTCCCGGTTCTTCGGCAGCCGGATCAACTGCCCGGCCAGCCGAGGCAACCCGCACCGCTCCGCCAGGCGCACCACCGGGGCCAGCCCACCGTACGCGACCAGATTCGGATCATCGAACCGTGCGGAAACCCTCGCCGTGCTGTGAGAAGATCGCATCCCGGAAGTGCCTTGTCGATCGTGCGTGGTGGAAGCCTCAAGAACTCCCATCATCGCAGGTCACAAGGCACTTCCTCGTTCCCGGCCCCCGCCCGCCTCGATCACCGACCGGTGGATCGGGGATGAGGCAAGATCGCCTCCCCGGGCGTCACCCCGACAACACCGGAATCTGCCGCCGTCGGCGGTGTTTTTCGGACATTGCCGTTGCATTGGTGAACTCCCGTACCGGGCGTCCGCTTACAGTTCCCCGCATGGCTCACGCGCAGGGCGTTCCGCAGGCGCCCCGACACGACACGCCACTGGCGGACCCGCGGGGCGCGCGGGGTGATCTGACTGCTCGCCGGACTGGGGCTTCGGTGCTGGTCGTCGGGGCCTATTCGGTGGACCTGGTGTTCCGGGAGCTGGCCGGACCGGTCGCGTTCGGCTCTGAGGTGTGGGCCGGCGGACTGGGCATGGTGCCCGGCGGCGCGTTCACCTTGGCGATGGGTCTGCGACGACTGGGCCGCGACGTGGTGTGGGCGGCCGACTTCGGCTCCGATGTCTTCAGCCGTGAGGTCCTCACCGCGGCGCGCGCCGAAGGCTTGGACGAAGACGGATTCCGGCATCATCCGCAGCCCGTACGGAATGTGACGGTCGCACTGTCCGGCCCCGAGGACCGGGCGATGATCGCGTACGAGGACCCGATCGCCGTGCGCCCGTTGGAAGAGCTGATCGAAACCCACCGTCCCGCCGTGGTGATGTTGCCGTACCTACAGTTCGGGCCGGAGGTGTCGGCTGCGCTCGACGTGGCTGCCCGGCACGGGGCCGAGGTGTTCATGGACTGTCAGGACTATCCCGGCCACCTCGGGATGCCCGACGTGGCCAAGGCGCTCTCCCAGGTTCAGGTGTTCGCGCCCAATGAGGCCGAGGCGTTGCGGATCACCGGGGCGGACAGTGTGGTGGAGGCACTGGAGATCCTGGCGGACATGGTGCCCGTTGCGGTCATCAAGCGGGGCGGCGACGGCGCGGTCGCCGCCGAGGGCGGTCGGCGTGCCGAACGGGCGGCGCTGCCGGTACCGGTGGTGGACACCACCGGAGCCGGTGACTGTTTCAACGTGGGCTTCCTGCACGAGCGGCTGGCGGGCGGATCGCTCGACGCCTGCCTGGCCGCGGGGGTGGTCTGCGGTGCGGCCGCGGTCACCGGTCCCGGATCCAGCGCCGCGCTGGACTCCACCAGGCTACGGACCTGGCTAGCCCGCCTCCCGGCCTGAACCGACGGCACGTCAGACAGCTCAGTTGCAGTGCACCGGCGGCGAAGGAGCGAGATGCCCGAACGAGCGTGGGACGACACGGTGATGGCACAACCACCCAGCCAGGACGTGCGGGTCCTGGTGACCGATCTGGACGGCACACTGCTCGGCGGCGACCGGGCCGCGCGCCAGCGACTGCGCCGGGCCCTGGACCGGCACCCGGAGATCACCGTCGTCTTCGCCACCGGCCGCGGCCTGCCCTCGGTCCGGAGCCGCCTCGCCCGCGACCCGCTGCTCCCCGCCCCACGCTGGATCATCGCGGACGTCGGCGCCAGCATCATCGACGGCTCCGGAATGACCCACGTCGACGGGCTGGAAGCGGAACTCCGCGCCGGGTGGCCCGGCGCGGAACGCGTCCGGGCGGCCCTCCGCCGCTTCCCCGAACTCGTGCACCAGGACGGGGTGCCGCAGGACGGCCGCTGCTCCTTCTTCCTGGCCCCCGAGCACCTGTCCGCCGAGATCACCGGGGTGGTGGAACGGTTGGGCTGCTCCTGGTCCTACTCCGCCGGACGCTACTTCGACGTGCTGCCGCCCCACGCCGGCAAGGGCCAGGCCGTGCAGCGACTGGCGGACAAGGTGCAGTGGCCGGTCTCCGGTCTGCTGGTGGCCGGTGACTCGCTCAACGACCTGTCGCTCTTCCGCCTCGGCGCGCACGGCGTGATCATGGGCAACGCCGAACCCGCGCTCCCGGCGCAGGTGCCCGACAGCGATCTGGTCCACCGCCCCCCGCTGGACGGCGCGGCGGCAATCCTGGACGCCCTGGAACGCCTGGGCTGGGTGCGGCGCACCGCACCGGTGGTCATCGGCTACCACCGCCCGCCGGTGCACTGGTCGCGGGGCCAGTGGCGCCGGCCCGTCAGCCCGAACGGGATCCTGCCCACGCTCACCTCCGTCCTCGGCGACGACACCACCGACCTGGATGCGACGTGGGCTGCCGCCCTCGTCGAGGAAGAGCCCGCGGCCCGCCCCACCGCGCCCACCACGGGACTTCCGCTCGCCCTGCTGCCCGTGACGTCCGAGCGGTGGGCCGGCTACTTCCACGGCGCCTGCAAGGAAACCCTGTGGCCGGCGCTGATGTCCCAACCCCACCTCATCCGCCGTTCGCCGTCGCACTGGTCCCACTACGAAGCGGTCAACGCCGCCTTCGCGCACCACATCGGCGCGCACGCCGAGCACGGCGCGACGGTGTGGCTGCACGACTACAACCTCTGGCTCGTCCCCGGCATCCTCAAAGCGCAACGGCCGGACCTGCGCATCGGACTGTTCCACCACACCCCTTTTCCGCCCCCGGACGTCTTCCGACACCTCCCGGACGCCGACCAGCTGCGCCGGTCCCTCGCCCGACTGGACTGGGCGGGCTTCCACACCACGACCTTCGCCCACAACTTCCAACAACTGCTCGGGGAATCGCGCCACGCCCCGCGCACCGGCGTCCACCCGTTGGGCATCGACCACGAGACCGTCTCCGCCCTGGCACGGGACCGGGATCGGGCCCGTGCGACGGACCGCACCGCCGGTGCATCTCCCCTGCTGGTCCTGTCCGTTGAGCGCCTGGATTACGCCAAGGCACCCGTCCACAAGGTCCGCGCCATCGACGCACTCCTGACACGGGAACCGCAGTTGCGGGAGCGGTTGCGCTTCCGCCTGGTGTGCCCGCCCCCCGAACCGGGCATCCGCGCCTACGACGCCACCCGAACCGCCCTCGAAACGGCCGTGGCCAACGTCAATGCCCGCTGGCGGAGCGGAAGTTGGGAGCCCGTCGACTACCGTCCGTACGCGCTGCCGTTCCCCCAGGTGGTCGACCAGTACCTGGCGGCCGACGTGTTCTGGGTGACCTCCGTGGCGGACGGCATGAACCTCGCCGCCAAGGAGTACGTCACCGCCCGGGCCGCCACCGGCCGGCCAGGCGTCCTCGTCCTGTCCCGTCACACCGGCGCCGCCGAACAACTCGCCTCCGCGGCCCTCCTCACCGACCCCCACTCGCCCCAGGACCTCGTCGACATCCTGTACCGGGCGCTGACCATGCCCGCCTCCCAACGCGCAGCCCATACCGCCGACCTGGTCGCGCTCCTCGGCACCCGGTCCCCCGCCGACTGGGCCTGCACCATCCTCGCGGAGATCCGCGGCGTGACCGGTGCGGTGACTGACGACGCGAGGTGAACCGTTTCACGGTCCGTGACGCGTGACTCGTGACTCGTCACGGGTCACGGGTCACCACCCGACCGACCCGCCCGATCCCCCCGACTACGCCTGCCAGCCCGCACGTACGGACCCGGAATCACCCCTGCCCAACTCCTCGACCGTCCGTCGGGCGGCCTCCCGGAGGGCCAGGTCAGTGGCGTCCGCACGGCCGTTGGGCGCCGCACCCCTCGTCCGTGACGGAGGCGCGCTATAGGGTGCCGGCATGTCCAAATCGGGCGTGGGTTTTCTTGCGTGTTTCGGCCTGGGCTGGTGGGTGTTGGGTACCAGCGCGTTCGACGGAGCCGTGCGGCTGGTCTTGACCGTGGGCGGTTGCCTGGTGCCGGTGGGGCTGCTGCTCGCCGCGCGGCGGTCGCTTCCCACGACGGGTGGGGGCTCCTTCCCCGCGGACCGTCAGCGGCGGTTCCGGCAGGTCAACCTCGTCCAGTGGCTGCTGATCGCCGCCGTTGTCGTGGGGTGTCTGCGCATCGGGGTGCCGGTGCTGGTGGGTCCGCTGGTCGCGGTGGTCGTGGGGCTCCATTTCCTGCCGCTGGTGGCGGTGTTCGAGCAGCCGCGGTTGCGCGTGCCGGCGGCCCTGTTGGTCGCGGCCGGGGCGGCGGGCGGCGCCGTGTGGTGCGCGCACGGGTCGGATGCGACGGTCCGTCTGGTGGTGGGCCTGATGTGCGCGCTCTCGCTGTGGGGTGTGGCTGCCTGGACGCTCGCCGCGACATCGGCTGCCGGGCGAGCAGTCACGGAGTGACGGGTGCCTCCGATCCGCGCGATGCCTGGAGTGGCCTACCGCAGCGTGCGCCCCGGTCACCGCTCCCGCCAGGAGGAAGGGCCGCAACGGGCGGCCGGGCGGTGGCCGGGCTACGGCACGACCGAACCGGGCAGAGGAACGGCACGGCGGCACCGTGCCAAGGAACCGGCCGAACGGGCTCCCGCGGCGTTGCCCGTGGTCAGTTGCCGCGGGCGCGGCCCACGCGGGCGTAGCGTCCCGGCGGGACGCCCAGGATCCGCTTGAAGTGCCGGGTCAGATGCGACTGGTCGTAGAAGCCGGTCTCGGCCGCCACGGCGGTCGGTGGCCGGCCGTCGAGCAGCAACCGGCGTGCGTGCTCGACCCGGCGGGCCATCACGTACTGGTGCGGGGCGATGCCGAACGCGGCACCGAACGCCCGCACCAGGTGCGTGGGATGGGCGTGCAGCAGCCCGGCGGCCTCGTCCAGGGTCACCCCTTGCCGCAGCCGGTCGTCGAGGAGTTCCCGCAAGGTGTGCGCCACGCCCCGGGCCACCTGGCGCGGAGGGGCGGCCAGCCGGGGCCGCAGGTGGCTACGCAGGTGCTCGCCGATCAGAGCGAGCCGGCTCTCGGCTTCCAATTCGTCGCCGCGGTGGGCCAGTGCGGCGTGCAACTGTCCGACGCGGCGGCGCAGGAGCGGGTCGGCCAGGTCGGGGCCGTCCACCGCGGGACCGATGTAGCTCTCGTCCAGCTGGGTCAGGTCGAGGTAGAGCACGCGTTTACGGAATCCTCGCGCGGTGGTGGGTGAGCCGTTGTGCGGAACGTGCGGCGGGAGCAGGGAGACCGTGTCGTGCGGGGTGCCGCGCTCATGACGGTTCAGGTCGTAGCGGACCGCACCGTCGTCCACTATCAGCAGCGTCCACACATCGTGCACGTGCATCGGGTAGGTGTGCTCGGTGAAATGGGCGTGGAAGACCTCCACGATGCCCGGGACCTGCGGGCGCCATGCGGAGACCTGCTGCTGGGCGACCATCAGGACCTGGCCAGGTGACGCCCTGTTGGGGCGAGGTGGGGAATGGCTTCGCTGGCCCGGTCCGACCTCGACGCGCCGCGCGGATCTGCACTGTTCACCTGTATCACCCTGCCATCGGACTGGATCTGTTGCGGGTCTCCAGAGGCTGCTGCCCACAATTGATCTTCGTGCGATCCGCTCGGCAAGTGTCGTGCGGGCAGCGTCCCGCGAGGATCCAGCGGCAACGCCTCAACCTCCACCACAAGGCCGCGAACGATCTGATCCGCGACCGGCTGGTCCGCTGCGCGGCGGCTTGGCCGCCAACGCAGCAAGCTCGCGACTCCAGTGGGGGGGCACGCAAAGAACGTACAAGACGGCGCGGCCGACCCACCGGCAGCCTGGGGCCATGACACCAACCGAACAGGCCCCCGTACGTTTCGACACCAAGATCGCCGTGCTGTTGCGGGACGACCTGGAACCCTGGCAGCGGCTGAACGTGACCGCTTTCCTGGTCAGCGGTCTGGGGACAGGGCTGCCCGAGGTGATCGGCGAGCCGTATGCCGACGCCGACGGCACCCCGTACCTGCCGATGTTCCGTCAGCCCGTCCTGGTCTTCGAGGCCGGCAAGGAGACGCTGACCGCGGCGCACGGCCGCGCACTGGACCGCGCCCTCCCCCGGTCGGTCTTCACCTCCGACCTCTTCGCCACCGGCAACGACCTGGACAACCGCGCGGCGGTGCGGGCCGTGCCGGGGAAACAGCTCGATCTGGTGGGCCTGGCCGTGTACGGGCCGCGGAACGCGGTCGACAAGGTGCTCAAGGGTGCCCGAATGCATCCGTGAGCCGGTTCCGACGGTTTCGCACCGCGCTCGGCAGTTCTGCTGGTCCGGTCCCGGTACGCCCTCCGAACCGGTGGACGCACGCCGGCGCCGGCGCGTAGCTGCGCCGCGGTCAGGCATGCCTGGGTTCGTCGCGCCCGGCGGCGTCTCCCGGTTCCGTGCCCGGTAGCCCAGCCACGGCGCGGCAAGCGGTCTCCGCCATTGACCTGATATATCGTCAGAAATGCTCATACGCCCACACATCCGGACGGGGCGGGCGCCCCGTCCCCTGAAGACTTGCGGAGTGCCACACCCATGTCGGACGTTGCCTACGTCGGCCTGAGGGCCGTGGTGTTCGCCCCCATCGGCCTGGCCGCCAAGGGGGTCGGTCGCCCGTGAACGTGGAGAACATCGTCGGTCTGATCGTCGCCGCCGTGCTGGTGATCTACCTCATCCTCTGCCTGATCTTTCCGGAGAAGTTCTAGGAAGGGCGCGCCTGGGCGACACCGCGGCCGGTTGGCTCCAAGTGACGGCTCTGGTGGTGGCGCTGGCGCTTTCCCACCGCCCGTTGGGCGACCATCGGGCACGCGTCCTGACCACCGAGCGCCACTGGCGGGTGGAACGCCTGGTCCACCGGGTGGGTGGGGTGAACGGGGACGTCGACCACCGCTGGCCGGCCCACCTGCGCAGTCTCCTGGCCTTCTCCCAGGTGTCGGTGCTGTTCCTGTACGCGTACCTGCGCCTACGGGACCGACTCCTGCTCTCCCTGGGCCGGAAGCCGGTGCCGGCGGACCTGGCGTTCTCCGCGACGGTGGCCATCGCCGTGGCGGCCACGCTGATCCGCGGCTTCACTCAGGCTCTGGTGGCCGCCGGCGACGGTGGCGACGGGGCTTCTTCAACGCCAACTCCGCCCACCCCTTCGAGAATCCCAGCGGACTGACCAACCTGATCGAGATCTAGCTGATGCCGGTGATCCCGTTCGCGCTGCCGCGGGCCTTCGGCACGTTGGTCGGCGACCACCACCACGGCTGTGCGATCGTCACCGTGACCGTGGCGTTCCCCGGTGAACAGGCGGCCATGCTCAACCCTGGGGCGCACGGCTTCTCCGAAGTGCTCTACGCGCTGGCCTCGTCCGCCAACAACAACGGGTCGGCGTTCGCCGGGCTGAGCGCCGACACCGTCTGGTACATCACGGTCCTCGGTGTGGTGATGCTCCTGGGCCGGTTCCTGCCGATGGTGTTCGTCCTGGCGCTGTCCGACGCGGCCGGTCCAGGCAGCCGCGGGCTCAGGCGCGTACGGGGCTGACGGACGCGAAGGCCACCCCGACCTGGTTGGCCAGCGTCACCGCGACCAGCCGGGCGGCGAGCGGCGGCGCGGCGCCCGGGGCACCTTGCAGCATGAACCGGCCGTGGAAACGCCCACCGCGGCGCACCCGCAACTCCACCTCCTGGCCCGGCAGACCGTCCCGGTCGGCGTCCCAGCGGCGACGTCCCCAGGTGATCGAGCCGTCCTCCAGCAGACGGGGCGGGTGCCCGATGAGCGTGCCGTACTCGAATCGACAGCCGTTCAGGCCCAGCAGTCCCACCAACTGCCGCCGCACCTGGTCGATCACGGCGTCCGGAGCGGCGGCCGTCTCGACGAGGCGGGCGGTGTGGTGGATCTGTGCCAGGTAGTCGTCGTCGGTGATGGCGATCACCTTGAGTTCCCGGGTGCGGGCGGCCAGTTGGGACACCGCGAAGCCGACGGCGAGCAGCAGTACGGCGGTGGCGATGTCCGCGGACTTGGTGATGGCGAACCGTTCGTAGGGCCGGGTCAGGAAGAAGTCGAACCACACCGTGGCGGAGAGCGCCGCCAGCGCACCGGCGAGACGACGGCCCAGCACGGCGACGGCCACCACCACGACGACGAGCACCAGAGCCGCGTTGGTGTTGGACATCCAGCTTCGGAACGGCAGCAGCAGCGCGCAGACGGCGGGCGGGAGCACGAGCGCGGCAGCGAGGGCGACCCGGTCGCGAGCGGGACGGCGCAGCATGGAGCTCACCTCCATCTCAGGTGTAAGCGCCGGCCACCGCTTCCGGACCGGTCGCGGGCCGGCCTTGACCCGGTCTTGACGAGGCGGTCGGGGTAGGTGTCCAGGCGGGGGGCGCGCCACGCTGGGCGGGGCGGACCGCTGCGGTGCCCGGCGGTGTCCGGCATGCTGGGCTGGCACCGTCCCGTGGGAGGAGGCGCCTGGATGGGCGCGACGTACGGACTGGTGGCGGCGGTCTTCCTGGCCTCGGTGGTCGAGGCCGTGGAGGCGCTGACCATCGTCATGGCGATGGGCATGACCCGGGGTTGGAAGTCCGCCTGGGCCGGCACCGCGGCGGCCGTCGTGGCCCTCGCGGCCTTCACCGCCGCGGCGGGCTACGCACTGGCCACCTGGCTGCCCAAGGCCGCACTACAGCTGACCGTCGGCACCCTGCTGCTGATCTTCGGACTGCAATGGCTGCGCAAGGCGATCCGCCGCGGCGCCGGGCTCACGGCACGACACGACGAAGCGGCAGCCTTCGCTGAGCAGACCTCCGCGGCGCGCGGCGCCGGACGAGCCACCCGCCTCGGCCTGGACTGGTTCGCCTTCACGGTCTCCCTCAAGGGCGTCTTCCTGGAGGGGGTGGAGATCGTCTTCATCGTGATCACCTTCGGGACCAGCGCCCACAACGTGCCGGTAGCGGCCGGCACCGCGGCCGTCGCGGCGGTCTGCGTGGCGGTCGCCGGGTTCTTCGCCCATCGACCGCTGTCCCGGATCCCGGAGAACACCCTCAAGTACGGCGTCGGGCTGCTGTTGGCCAGTTTCGGCACGTACTGGGCGGTGGCGGGACTCGGTGCCTTCACGCCCAACCGGGCGAGCATCGTGTGGTTCGGCCACGACTGGGCGATCCCCGTGCTGATCGCGGCCTGGTTCGCCGTCAGCCGCCTGCTGATCCGGGTCGCCCCCGCCGTCGCCCGACGCCCCGACCCCACCCCGCCGAACGAGATCGAGGGAACGCCGTGAACGTCCTGGCTCTCGCCAAGGGCTTCGCCCGCTTCTGGTACGCCTTCCTCATCGGCGAGGACTGGAAGATCGCCGTGTCCGTGGTGACGGTCCTGCTGGTCGGCCTGGTCGCGGTGCTCGCCGGCGCCGCCCCCGGCGGACTGCTGGCCGCGCTGCTCGGCCTGCTGCTGATGGCCGGCTTCGCCCTCGCGCTCCTCCTCGACGTGGGCCGCGGCAACCGTCCTTGACGGAGCATCACCACATCAGCCATCCAAGTGCCCTGGGCCGGCCGAATCAGGAAAACGTCAACATCGCTGGGTTCCGCGGCGCGCCGGCCGGGCCGGTGTGACCATATCGGACAACCCATGTCCGCTCGGCCGCCCGAGGTCCCCCTCGCCGAACCAGGCGTCGTGGGGCCGTGCAGGCAGCGTGAGGGAGGGGCCTTCGGTGGCGCCGAGAGGATCCGTCGACGCAGCGGACGAACGGCCGGGGAAGCTCAAGGTCTTCCTCGGTGCGGCGCCCGGGGTCGGCAAAACGTACCGGATGTTGGACGAGGGGCGCCGGCGTCTCAGGCGCGGCACCGACGTGGTGGTGGCGTACGCCGAGTGCCACGGTCGGCGGCACACCGAGGAGATGCTCGCGGGGCTAGAGGTCGTGCCCCGGCTGCATCGCGCGTACCGCGGCACGACGTTCAGCGAGCTGGACCTCGATGCCGTGCTCGCCCGCGGCCCCGCGGTCGCCCTCGTCGACGAGCTGCCGCACACCAATGTGCCCGGCGGCCGGAACGCCAAGCGTTGGCAGGACATCGACGAGCTGCTGGCCGCCGGGATCGACGTGGTCACCACCGTCAACGTCCAGCACCTTGAATCGCTCAACGACGTCGTCGAGAAGATCACCGGGGTCCCGCAGCGGGAGACCGTGCCGGACGAGGTGGTCCGCCGTGCCCATCAGATCGAGCTGGTGGACATGCCCGCCGAGGCGCTGCGCCGACGCATGGCACACGGCAACATCTACCAGCCGGAGAAGGTGGACGCCGCGCTCGCGCACTACTTCCGCATCGGCAATCTGACGGCCCTCCGGGAACTCGCGCTGCTGTGGGTCGCCGGGCGGGTCGACGAGACCCTGCAGAGGTACCGCTCCGAGCACGGCATCGGCACCGTCTGGGAGACCCGCGAACGCGTGGTGGTGGGGCTCACCGGCGGCCCGGAGGGCGAAACCCTGATCCGCCGCGCGGAGCGGATCGCGGACCGCCCCCGAGCTCTCAACTCCGTTCGAGCAGGGGGGACCCCCATCTCCGGCGGCGATCTGCTGGCCGTGCACGTCGCCCGCAGCGACGGTCTCGCCTACGCCTCCCCCGCCGCCCTCGCGAAACAGCGCGCCCTGGTCGAGAGCCTGGGCGGCAGCTACCACTCGGTCGTCGGCGACCATGTCCCCACCGCACTGCTGGACTTCGCACGCGCCGAGAACGCCACCCAACTCGTTCTGGGCACCAGCCGGCGCGGCTGGCTGTCCCGCCTGGTGGCGCCGCGCGGCATCGGGGAGGACACCGTGGAACTCTCCGGGGACATCGACGTCCACATGGTCACTCACGAACGGGCCGGCCGCGGCCGTCGACTGTCGATCCCCGGCCGGCAGTTGCCGCACGCCCGCCGCATCGCCGGACCGGTCGCCGGCCTCGTCCTCCCCTTCCTCCTGACCGCCGTGCTCACCCACATCCGGGGCCCGCTCAACCTGACCAGCGAGGCGTTGCTCTTCCTGGTCACCGTCGTCGGCGTGGCCTGCCTGGGCGGTGTGGTCTCCGCGCTCCTCGCTTCCCTCACCGCCTCCCTGCTGCTCAACTACTACTTCATCCCGCCCAGCCGAGAGTTCACCATCACCGAACCCAACAACGCGCTCGCCCTCGCGGTCTTCGCGCTGGTCGCGGTCACCGTCGCGGCCCTGGTGGACCGGTCCCTGCGGCTGTCCCGGCGCGCCGCGAGCGCCACCGCGGAGGCCGAGACGCTGTCCTCTATGGCCGGCACCATCCTGCGCGGCGACCAGGGGGTGTCGGTGCTGCTGGAACGTACCCGCGAGACGTTCGGCATGGAGTCCGCCGACCTCGTCCCGCGTACGGACCAGGAGACCGAGGCCGACATGGACGGTGCCGGCCTGATCAAGGTGCCGGCCGGGCCGGACCGTCTCCTCGTCCTCCGCGGCCGCCGCCTGCCCGCCTCCGAACACCGTGTGCTGATCGCCTTCGCCGCCCACCTCGCCGCCGCCCTCGACCACGCCCGCCTCATGGAGGCCGCCGCCGAGGTCGAACCCGTCAAGGCGGCGGACCGGCTGCGGACCGCGCTGTTGGCCGCGGTCAGCCACGACCTGCGCACTCCGCTGGCGAGCGGACGGGCCGCCATCAGCTCGCTGCGCAGCGTCGACGTGCACTTCACCACGGCGGAACGGGAGGAACTGCTGGCCACCGCCGAGGAGTCGCTCATCGAGCTCAACCGCCTGGTCGACAACCTGCTCGACATGAGCCGCCTCCGCGCCGGCGCCCTCGCCCTGCACCTCCAACCCACCTCGTTCGCCGACGTGCTGCCGCTGGCTCTGTCCACCCTGGCCGCGGCACCGGTACGGATCGCCTCCCGGGGGCTGGCGGAGGTCTGCGACGTCCTCGCCGACCCGCCGCTACTGGAACGGGTCATCGCCAACCTCGTCACCAATGCGGTGCGCCACTCCGCCGCGGCACAACCGGTGTTGATCACCGCCAGCTCGCTGGGCGCGCGGGTCGAACTGCGGGTCATCGACCGGGGACCGGGACTGCGCCCGGAGGACCGGGACCGGATCTTCGTGCCCTTCCAGCGGCTCGGCGACCGTGACAACACCAGCGGCCTGGGCCTGGGCCTGGCACTCTCCCGGGGCCTGGCCGAGGCGATGGGCGGCACCCTCAGCCCCGAGGACACTCCGGGAGGCGGGCTGACCATGGTCCTCTCCCTGCGCGCCGCCGCAGCCGATCCGGTGGAGGCGGTGGACCCCAGCTAGTCGGCCCGCACACCACCGGGACGCACAACAGCACACCAGGCGAAGGGAATCCGAAGGAGTCAGCCGATGGATGGAGGAGCCGTGGCAGTGCTGGTCGTATTGGCCGGGGTTGCCGCGTTCGGCGGTCTGCTCGGCGTGCTCGCCGGCGTGCACGGGCTCCGGCAGGTGCGCCGGGTACAGCGGACGGGCGTGTGCGTTCCGGCCCTGGTCAAGCAACCCCCGGGCCGGATCACCGACGAGCCGCACCGGCCGCGCCCGCTGCTCCAGTTCGTGACGGAAGACGGCCGGGTCATGGAAATCGTCTGCCCCGTGGCACCGGTGCGCCGCCGTCCGCTCGACGACGGCGACCGCGTGCTCCTCCACTACGACCCCGCGGATCCCCGTACCGTCGTCGTCGAGGGCCGGGAACGCCTGGGGCTGGAACGTGCCTTCATCGCCGGCGGTGCGGTCGTCCTCGCCCTGTCCCTGCTGCTCACGGTCGCCTGCACGCGCCCTTGAGCAACGCCCGCTCCCCCAGTGATCGTGACCGCCGGACGGTGGTCGCGACGATCAAACCACCCTCGTCGTCCCGTGCTCCGCAACTCAACTCGTCGGCCCTCGCCGGCTACTACGCCCGACCACCGACGTGGGCGTCTTCACCCCCGCCCTCCACACAGCTCCAACGGTCTTACGCGGACCACCACATCAGCGACACCACACGGCGCCGGATGCAACACGATGCGGACCTCGAAGGCGCCGGCCTCGGCGAGGGCTGATCCGCTCAGAACCGGTCCGGGAACTTGACCCCGGCCACCAACAGCCCGACCAGTGCCACCGCCACCAGCACCCCCACGATGCGCTCCACGCTCACCACGCCACCACCGGCACGGTCCCGCCACGGCCATCCATCACGGATCTCCTCATCTGCTCCGCCCGATCGGGGTCCGCTCCACCGTGGCGGCAAGCACCGCCCCCTGTGCGTGCGGCGGCCGGTTCCCTAACGGAATCCGAACGGCGCGGCCGCCCGCGGCACGCCGGCGGCGGGCAGCGGACACTCGTCGGGGCGGGCGGCCACCAGGAGCTCGGCGGGCGACCGCGGGTCCCGGTGCAGCGCAGCGCTCTCCGACGGGGTGCTGATCGTGGACAGGATCGGGTGCACGGTGCGCTGCCCCTTGAGGCGGCCGACCTCGGCGCCCTGCTTGGCGTACCCGACCACGCGCCGGCGGGTGGGGTCGATGCCGACGAAGGCGAGGGTGTCGGCGCCGGCGCACTTCGCGCCGATCAGCGTCATCGCCTTGGCATCCGCGTGGGCGCCGGCGTGGTTGCCGGCGTTGCGCAGGTGCAGGTGGTCGGCGAGCAGGCGCGGCAGCCCGACCCGCTCGGCGAGGCGCAGGAGCGGGACGAGCCCGACGTCGGGGGACGAGGTTGGGATTCAGCACGTCGATCGAAGGCGACGGATTGGCTCTTACTTTGCTGATCTGGGGTTTTTGCGCTGGTTGGCATTGAAGCGCGCTTTCTTCTGACGATTCCCGCACGTGTTCATTTCGCACCATCTGCGGGTGCGACTTTGGCTGGTGTCGAAGAAGGCAGCTTGGCAGGTTGGCGATGCACACAAGGCCAATTTTCCGTCTCGTTCGCCCGCGATGATGCTGATCGCGTCGGCGGCGATCACGCCTAGGGCATCTTCTACGCAGGAAGCCGAGCTGAGTCGCCATCGCCGATTGCTCTCGGGCGTCAAGATAGCCGCGGCCCGACCCTGAGTGCTGCAGTCATTGATGACTTGGACAGCAGACGCAGGGAGAGAGTCTTGGATCGCGGCCGCTGTCAAGGCAGCGTGAATTGATTCCCTCAGTTCCCAAGCGAGTTCGAGCTGGGCGGTGGTGCAGGACTCCACGGCGAGGCCGTTCACTGCCAGCCAGTCGACGAGTCGCTGCGGCGTGGGAATGCGTTCCACGGCGTTGCCACGACGCTCCGTCAGAGTCGCCGTGAAGCTGGTCGCCAGCACCTTGCCGAGACGGAAGTCAGGGAACTGAGCATGCATGGAACCACCTTAGCCGGTTGCGCGCTGACATCGAGACACGCTAGAACCGTCTTAGCCGGTTCGCACAGATCCAAGCCGGTTCCACGATGACCAGGAGGTCTCATGCCCAGCGACGTGCAAGCATTTGAAGCCCACGCAACTGACGCTGACCTCGACGATCTGCGCGCGCGATTGGCCGCGGCGCGGCTGCCGGAAGCCGAGACGGTCTATCGCGCCGCGCCCGACCCTCGCCGATGGGAACAGGGCGTTCCTCTCGCCGACCTCGTCGGTGTCGTGAACTACTGGCGCACCGGGTACAACTGGCGGTCGTTCGAAGAGCGCCTTAATCGGATCGGCCAGTTCCGCACGACCATTGATGGTCTGGGAATCCACTTCCTACACCGCCGATCCGCGCGAGCAGATGCCACGCCTCTGATCTTGACGCACGGCTGGCCAGGCAGCGTTGCCGAGTTCATCGATGTAGTGGACGAGCTGGCAGATCCGAAAGATGCGGACGCGCCGGCGTTCCACGTCGTGGCCCCGTCGTTGCCAGGCTTTGGCTACAGCGACAAGCCGGCCACCACCGGGTGGGGAATCGAAAAGATCGCGGCCGCATGGGTGGAACTGATGGGAAGGCTCGGCTACAGCAAGTTCGTAGCCCACGGCGGTGACTGGGGAGGTGTGATCACCACGGTCCTCGGCGGCAGGTTCCCGGCGCACGTTCTCGGCATCCACACAACGACCGCGCAGGAACCGCCCGGGTTGACAACGGACGGGCTGACGGCGGCCGAGCGCAAATGGACCGAGGAAACCCGCGATTTCTGGCTCTATCGCGCGGCGTATGCGAAGCAGCAGGCGACCCGACCGCAGACCATCGGCTACTCGCTCGTCGACTCACCAGTCGGGCTTCTCGCCTGGATCCTTGACAAGTTCGCCGAATGGACAGACACCGAAGACAGCCCGTTCGAGACGATTTCCATGGACCGCGTTCTTGACGACGTCACTCTGTATTGGCTGACGCGGACCGGAGCGTCGTCGGCCCGCATTTACTACGAAAGCCACCTCTCGCTCGACCCCGAACTTCGGGTCGATGTCCCGACAGCAATCAGCATGTATCCCCGCGACATCGAGAAGAGTCCGCGCGCCTGGGCACAGGAGCGGTACCGACAGATCGTCCGATGGAGGTCGCCTGAAACCGGGGGACATTTCCCGTCGCTGGAGGTTCCCGAGTATTTCGTCAAGGACCTGCAAGAAGGCCTCGCGGCAGTGCTGGCCGCTAATCGGTGAACGCCGCTGGGTCTGAGCCCGAATCCACCGGCTGATGATCTGATGGCATGAGCTGACGGAGCATGAGGCAATCCGGCGAGAGCCGCCGGTTCCAGGCAGGGATCAGCCGCCGGCCCGCACCGGCACTTCCACAGGTTCGCCTTCGATCGGGCCTTTGGCGGGCGGGGCGGGCAGCGGCAGGTCAGCGCGGCGGTGGACCGTGGTCGGCGTGGAACAGTTCGATGAAGGCGTGGTGCCACCGCCACCGGACGGGCAGATGCAGCGTCAGCCTCCTCGCAGAGGAAGCCAGCCGGGCCGGAACGTGCACCAGATGCGCGCGGGTGGTGGAGGTCATCGCCTTGGCGTGGCAGGCGCCGGACAAGGCGCCTGCGGCGCGCAGTCTGCGTGTGTGCCGGCGTGGTTGCCGGCGTTGCACAGGTGCAGGTTGTCGGCGAGCAGGCGCGGCAGCCCTGTCAGCGCGTCACTCCGGCCGCACCTGCTCGGCTTGCATGCCTTTCTGTCCCCGCGCGGCGACGAAACTCACGCGTTGCCCCTCCTTCAGGGACTTGAACCCGTCCGATTCGATTGCCCTGAAGTGCACGAAGAGATCGTCACCTCCGCCATCCGGGGTAATGAACCCATATCCCTTCTCGTCGTTGAAGAACTTCACCGTGCCGCTCTGTCGGTCAGCCATGAGTACTCCCTAAGTCAAGCGCGGGGCGTGGTTTCCCCCGGCCATCACAGACGCGATCGTGCCACAACCAAGACGGTACGTAAATAGACACTCACAGTGTGTAGCAGAGTGCAGGTCCTGTTCAGCGACAGGAACAGCAACAATCCCGCCTGGCCCAAGAGTCGTGCCCCTTAGTACTCCAGTGCGGTTTCGTGATCTATCCCGTGGGTGCGCTGGTGATCCGTCGTCGGTAGTGGCTGCGTCTGGCTGTTGCCTGGTGGCGTCTGCGCCAGTTGGACCAGTGCAGCAGCCTGGTCGCAGTCACGGCCGGTGGGTGGAAGACGGCGGTGAGTAGGTGGCGGATTTCTGGGACGGTCAGCGTGATCGAATCACTGCTGCGGACAGGCGGGTGCGTGTCGGCGGGCCGTTCGGGGGCCGCATCGGCGGCGAGGGCAGTCAGGAAGGCCAGGGCGAGCATGGCGAGCGTGATGTGCCGGTGCCATGAGGTCCAGTGCCGGACCTGGTAGTGGTCGAGGCCGACCTGGCCTTTGGCGGCCTGGAAGCACTCTTCGATGCTCCAGCGGACACCGGCGACGCGGACCAGTTCGGACAGGGGCACTTCCGTGGGTGACCAGCATATGTAGAAGGCGAGTTCGCCGGTGGACCGGTTGCGTCGGATGAGCAGGTGCCGGTGGCTGCCGGTCCCGGTGTAGATCCACGCCCAGTCGTAGTATCGCGGGCCTTTTGCGCCGTTTCCGGCGCTGTACCGCTGCCAGGCTGTGGCGGGCAGCCGGTCGGCGACGGTGTCCGCGCGGACAAGGGTGCGGCCGTGGTTGATTCTCACCCGCGTCGAGCAGGCGACGGCCATCACGTAGCCGATACCGCGTGCTTCGAGTGCGGCGCGGAGCTGGGGGTCTTGTCCGTAGGCTTCGTCGCCGGTCACCCAGGGGGCGGTGATCCCGCTGTCCAGCGCGGCCTCGATCATCTCCTGGGCCAGACGGGGCTTGGTGGCGAAGTGCACGGTCTCGGGTATCCCGGCTGCAGTGCGGCGATCGCAATCATTGGACCAGGAGTGTTTCGGGAGGTAGAGCCGCCGGTCGATCAGGGCCCGTCCCCGGCTGGTGGCCAGGGCGAGGAACACGCCGACCTGGGCGTTTTCGATGCGTCCTGCGGTGCCGGTGTACTGCCTTTGCACGCCGGCCGAGGACCGGCCCTTCTTCAGGAAGCCGGTTTCGTCGACAACGAGAACGCCGCCATCTGTGCCGAGGTGTTCGGCGGCGTAAGCACGTAGGTCGTCGCGGACCGTATCGGCGTCCCAACGGGCGTAGCGCAACAGGCGCTGCATCGGCCCGGGCCGCGGAAGGCCCGCCTGCTCGGCCAGCTGCCAGCAGTTCTTCCGTTCGACGCTTGACAACAGCCCGAGCAGGTAAGAGCGAGCCGCGGCCCGGGGCTCAACTCGGCTGAATCTGCCCGCGATCCGAGCCATGGCCTGGTCGAACATCGCCCGCCAGCGGGCAGGGTCTACGCTATGGCCTGCGGCCACCGCACGATCTTCAGGAGTCCACACAACCCCCGATGATCACGCGGTGGCCGCTCCCACTGTCGGCCAGGGGCACCCCAAGAGGGCGACGTCAGACTGGAACGGCTACTCCGGCAGGCCCTCGGCGAATAGAAGTCGCCGGTCAAGTGCGACCTGACGCATTTTCAGTGCCTCTGCGTACTCGGGCGAGTCATACCACGTCTTGGCTCGATCCATGTCGGGGAACTCGACAATCACGAGACGTCGTTCGGGAGGCCAGGCGCCTTCAACAGGGTCTGGTTGCGCACCGCGGACAACGTAGCGGCCTCCGTAACGATGGATCGAAGCCTCAGCCAACCTTCTGTACTCGTCCGCAAGCGCCTGGTTCAAAATCTCCACCTCGGAGATCACATAAGCAGCCATGCGGGTCATGCTTCCACGCTCCAGGAGCGCGTGCCCTTGTATACCCCTACGACCGCCGCTGAGGCACGGTCAAATCACGCAGATCACAAAGTCGCGCTGGAGTATTAGCAGGGTGAGGTTCCTGGTTCGAGTCCGGGGGCGGGCACACAACGACGACCACCACCAGGGGGACGAAGCTGCGCGGTATCGAACTTGCCGCATTGCCCCGAGAGGTGATCCACCCAATACCGCGTAAGCCCCGCCCTCCGTGCTCCGTCACCGGGTGTCCCGAGCCGACCCGAGCCGGCGGACGCTGTAGAGCGTGGATCACGCGCGGCCCCTCGCGTTGAGAGGGACCGACACGGACGGGAATGTTCAGGTCTTGTGCCAAGGGTGCCCTCGGCTGAAGACACGTATGGAGTTTGGGGTACTGGATGCTGAGGACGGCAAGCGGTTCGCCTCGGTGGCGTGGCAGAGCCCCCAGACAGGTTGTCCAGGGGCTCATGAAGCCGCTCGCTATCAGCTGCAAGAGCCGCCGCACTGACAGGGGCCGCCACTCTGGCAGCCGCAGCTACAGCCGGGGCCGCACTGGCAGCCGCTGGCAACAGTGCCTTCGTTCGTCGTCATGACGCCTCGCTTTCACGTGTCCTGGGGTCAGTGGACGGTGCACTGTGGCATGGAAGCGTGCGGCGCCTCCATACCTCTTGATGCGTTTCAGACAGTCTGGCCGAGGGCGGCTGGTCACAGGCCGAAGCTGCCTTGCGCGGCTCGCCGTAGTCCTATAGGCCCTGGACCACGCGCGGCCCGTCGCGTTGGGAGGGACCGACACGGACGGGAATGTTCAGGTGTTGCGCCGGGGGTGTTACGCGTACGAGATAGACCCGGGTCTGGTGGCCAAGGAGAGTCCAGCCGTGGACCGTGCCCGGTACGTGTGCTCGGACATCAAGGGTGAGAAGGACTCGGCGACGGTCCAGCGGCACGCCGCAGCGCGGTTCGAAGGCGGCACGGTGCCGAGCCTCACGGACGACCAGGCCGCGAACATCGTGACCGCTGTCAAGTCGTCGTTCTGCCACTGACCAGACAGTAAGACGGACGCCCGTTCGGTCAAGTGCCGGGCGGGGCTCAGTGGTTGGCGCTGACGTGGACGTACGCTCGGAACCGGTAGGCAGGAGTGTTGGGGTCGGCCAGGGGCACCTAGCCGGTTCCGTCGGGGCTGCGGTGACCACCAACCACCGTGGCGCCCAAGGCGAGAACGCGTTCCACCTCCTCGTCCCGCGACCGGTCCTGGGGTTGCGGATCCACATGCACCCCATCGCCGGCCAGCGAGCCGTCAAGGACCGCGGCCCAGAACTGTGCAAGGCGGTAGGCGTCGGAGCAGTCGAAGGTGAGGCGCCGCACGAGAGAAGACATGCGGCGCACTGTCTGGCAGTCGCGGGTGGCCGTCCAGTGGATTCGCCCGTGGAGCGATTCCGGCCAAGAACTTGAAAGCGACAGCGAACTCATAGCGGGTGCAATCGCCCCGCGCCAGTCGCCCATTTGGCCTATATAGTGAGAAAAGTAGCCACCGTACATCCACAACCCGGGAGCTAGGCGTGGCTCGCATCACCATCAACGGCGTGACTGTCGACCCGTTGGCCCAGTCCGCAGAGCTGGCCAGTGAATCGCTGGTCTTCGAGGATGCTTCGGCATCAAACTATCTGCTTGTGCAGACCACGCATGTGCCCACCGCGGCGGAGAAGGAACAACTGTCGGCGCTGGGTGTGGTCATCCACGAGTACGTACCGGACAGTACCTACCTGTGCGGATACCGACCGTCCGACCTGGAGGCCGTCCGGGCCCTGCCGTTCGTGGCCTGGGCGGACGTCTATCTAGAAGGATTCAAGCTCGCCCCGTCGCTGCGCTCGGGCCGGTTGCGGCCGGGCATTGCCGTTCTCGCCGAACCGTTGGAAGCGGCGAAGCCGCGTACGCACACCGTTGACGTCGTCCTGCACCAGGACGTCGATCCGAGCGGGGCCGAGGTGCGGGAGCGGATCGCCGCAGCCGGTGGCGTGGGGGTCGGCGACGTCCGATCCGGCCGGCAGAAGGTGCGCATGACGGTGTCGGAGGAAAACCTGACCGCGCTGACCTCCCTGGACGAGATACGGCACGTCGAGGAAGTCCCCGACATGGTGCTGTACAACTCCGTTGCAGGGCAGCTCCTGCACGCGCGGGTCTCCCACAACGGCACGGAGTTCCGGGGCGCGGAGCAGGTGGTGGCCATCGCCGACACCGGTCTCGACAAGGGATCCACCCAAGACGTGCACCCGGCGTTCCAAGGCCGGGTCAAGCGCTTGATCGCGCTGGGCCGGACCGGACCAGACCAGACCAATGACCCCGACGGCCACGGCACCCACGTAGCCGGCTCGGTCCTCGGCAACGGCACGTCCGCGTCGATGGGCGGCGCCATCGCCGGCACCGCTCCCGAGGCGACCCTGGTCCTGCAGTCGCTGCTCGACGACAACGGTGCGTTGAGCGGCATCCCGACCGATCTGCAAGACCTGTTCGAGCCGCCCTACACCGAGGACAAGGCACGGGTCCACACCAACTCTTGGGGCCCGATCCGGCCGAGCCTGCCCTACAACGAGCAGTCGACCGAGATCGACCAGATGGTGTGGAACAACAAGAACCTCGTCATCTGTTTCGCCGCGGGCAACGCCGGCCGTGATCTGGGCGGCATCGGCCGGATCAGCCCGGCCTCCGTCAGCGGTCCGGCCGCGGCCAAGAATTGCCTCACGGTCGGCGCCAGTGAGAGCGAACGCCCCGATATCCCGCTCACCTACGGCCAGTTGAGTTCGTCGTCGTTCCCGGTCAATCCGATCCACGACGACCGGCAGGCGGACAACTCCGCCGGGATGGCGGCGTTCAGCAGCCGGGGCCCCACGCAGGAAGGCCGCATCGCGCCGGACGTCGTCGCCCCGGGCACGTCGATCCTGTCGACCCACTCGCGTGCGGCGAAGTTCAGCAATGTCTTCGGGAACTCCGATGACCCGGACTTCTTCTTCGACAGCGGCACGAGCATGGCCACGCCGCTGGTCGCCGGCTGTGCGGCGGTGCTGCGCGAATCCCTCGTGAAGAACGGCACCCCCGATCCGAGCGCCGCACTGGTCAAGGCGATGCTGATCAACGGCGCGGACGACCTCCCCGGCCAGTACAACCCGACCGAGGCCGGCCCCTCCCCCAACAACAATTCCGGCTTCGGCCTGGTCAACCTCGAACAGGCCATCGTGCTGCCGGATGCCGGCAACCAGGCGGGCTTCGCCGACGAGGACGCGTTGGACCAGGACCAGGAGCGTCCGTTGACCCTCACGGTCCCGCAAGGCGGCAGTCACCAGCTGAAGATCACGCTGGTCTGGACGGATCCGCCCGGTCCTGCCCTGCAGAACGACCTCGACCTGATCGTGCGGGCCGGCGGGCAGGAACGCCACGGGAACATGGGCACGGACCCCGGCTTCGACCGCGTCAACAACGTCGAGCAGGTGCGCTGGGCCGACATTCCGAGCGGGGACGCCCAGATCGTCGTCCGCGCGCATCGGATCACGCAGTTCGCCCAGCCGTACGCCGTGGCCTGGCGCCTGTCCTGACGGTCCGGCTCCCCCACCGGCCCAACCAGCGCCACATGACGCCACATGACGCCACACGGTGTCATGTGGCGTGCTGCGTCAGGGCGCCGGCCGTCGCCAGGAGTTCGGGGAGCGTCCCGGCGAAGGTCGGCACCAGGGCTCGTTGTCGAACTCGTCGTCACACCGGTCACCGGGCTGGTGGTCGGCATACTGCCGCGCCGCCGTGAGGGCGATCCAGGGCGGTACCAGGCCCTCGCTGCGGAGCCGTTGCAGTCGGTCCCGGGTCTACGACGCGGTCCAACGCTGCGACGTCTTCCCGGGCTCGCAGGCCGCCGTCGCCACCCCACCGCCGTAGGCGATGTCCAGGCACTGGCCGTTGTACACGCTGTGGAGCGTCCCGCCGGTGCCCGCGCGCCATGACTGACCGGTTCCCCCGCAGCCGACCGCCAAGGCGTTGTTGCCGGGCATCCCCGCCGTCAGACAGTCGCCGGTGCGCTGGTTGACCACGGTGAACGTGCCGTCCGATGCCTGGTGGTACGTCCACGCCCCGGAGGGGTCACCCGTGCAGTCGCCGAAGGCGGGGGCGTTGCCGTAGACCGTCTCGATCAGGCACTGGGCGTTGCCGGCGTTCTTGATCCGGTGGTACCCGCCCGGCGTGGGGCTCTCCGGCGGCTTCTTGGTCGCCGTGCCACCCGAACCGCCGGAGCCGTTGGCTCCCGAACCGCCGGAACCCCCCGCTCCGTCACCCCCGCCTGTCTCCTTCCGGGAGCCCGACGACGTGCCCTTGTCGTCCCCCGTGCCGGAGCCCCCGGTCGCGTCGCCCGACGAGGCGGGCTGTGGCTGCTGCCCCGGTGTCGCCCGGCCCGACGGCGCACCCGAGTGACCGGCTCCGGAGGAGGGCGCTGTCGGGTGGAGCTGCGTGGAGACCGATGCGGAGGGTGCGGCCCGTCCGTTGTCGTGCAGGGGCGACGTGTACGGAAGCAGTTGCAGTGCGAGGGTGGTCCCGCCGCCTACGACCAGGACCGGAAGGATGGCCAGCAGGAGGCGTTTGCGTCGGCGCTCGCGGGTGGGCCGGGGTTCGGTGGAGACGACCGGCGTGGCGTCCGCGCTCTCCCCCACCGGTTCCGGCGGTGCCGCGGGAAGTGTCCGTGCGGGCCTGTCGGGGGCCGCGAGATCGGTGGTCCGGACGTCCTCCGCCTGAGCTTCGTCGTCCTCGATCCGGGGCACCGTGGTGGCGAAGGCGGCACGTTCGGACAGCCGTTCCGCGACGGCCGACGGCCAGGCACCGGCCACGGACGCTCCCCGCCCGACGGCGAGTTCGTGGAGTTCGGCCGACGTGGGGCGGCCCTCGGGGTCCTTGTCCAGGCAGGACGCGACGATACGGGCGAGTTCCGGGTCCAGGTCCCGCACCGGCTGGAGATCCGGCTCGTCGTGCACGATGCGGTACAGCGTGCCCAGTCCGGCGCCGTCCCCGAAGGGCGGGTTGCCGCTCGCCGCGAACGCGATCAGCGACCCGAGCGCGAACACGTCCGTCGCACCGCTCAACTGCCGCTTGCCCGAGGCTTGTTCGGGCGACATGTAGGCAGGCGTGCCCACGATCATGCCGGTTTGCGTCAACCGGCTCTGGTCAACGGCCCGTGCGACCCCGAAGTCGATCAGGGTGAGGCCGTCGACGGTCACCATGACGTTCGAGGGCTTGAGGTCCCGGTGCACCATGTCCTGTGCGTGGACGGTCTTCAGGCCGGCGGCCGCCTCCCGCAGCAACAGCCACAAGGCGTCGGCGGGCAATCGGCCGCCGTGTAGATCGACCGCCTCGCTCAGGGTGAGGCCCGGGATGTACGCGGTGGCGAACCACGGCGGCCGAGCGGAGCGGTCGCTCGCGAGCAGCGGCGCCGTCGCCTCCGCCGGCAGTCGCGCGAGGTTGTCCAACTCGTGCCCGAAGTGCCGTAAGAATCCCTCGTCTTCGGCGAGGAGCGGCAACACCTGTTTGACGGCGGCATAGCGGCCGGACGCGACCCCCAGGTACACCCGCCCCATGCCACCGGCGCCGAGCTTGCCGACCAGCCGGATTGAACCGATCCGCTGCGGGTCCTCCTCCCCCAACGGCACAGCTCCGCTGCCGTCGAGGTCGGACCCCTCCCCCTTGAAGGTCATGTTGGAGAGGCTATCGAACGCCGGAGCGGCCGGCAGTCGGGGCTGCCCCGTCACCTACCGACAAGAGCGGACGAGCGCGGCGGCTCGGTGGCCGGAACGCCGGACACCCGCCCCGCCGCGCCGTCCTCACCCGGCAACCTTCCCACCGGCGTGGTCGGCAGACGGGTCCGTCAGGACTCGGGCGCCGGGCTGCGTTCGGCGGTGCCACGGCGGCGTCGGCGAACGAGCGAAGCGACGAGGGCCAACAGCTTGCGCAGCGGCCCGGAGCGCGGGCGCCCACCGGCGGGAGAAGAGGACGTGAGGGGAGGGGAGGTGAGGGAAGCGGGCTCGGGTGAAGGGGACGAGGGAGGAGGGGGCGAGGTGGTTGCGGGTTCGTTGTGTGGTCTGGCCGGTGGGGTGGGGTGCTGCGCCGGAACGGGGGCCGCCGGGCCCTGCGGCTCAGGCGGATCAGCCGGTGCGGGCGGGGTCGGCGGACGGGGTGCGTTGCGGCGGGCCTCGGCGCGTACGAGCGCACCGAGGGCGGCGAAGATGTCGGCGGGCATGCCGGAACTCCTGCGGGGCGAAGGCGTGGACGTTGCTGCGGCAGGCCGCGACCGTCCCATCGGCCCAGGTGCGGGGAGGGCGGGGCGTGGTGCGCGACCGGGCCCGCTCAGCAGCGCAGAACGGTCACCCGCGCAGGCAGGCCGGTGGCGGCAGCCGGGCGGACGGCCCCTGGGGCGGCGTGCCCCGGCGCGTCCGGGGACTCCCGCACGGGGGATTCCCGCAGGGCCTTGCCGTTCGGTCCGGTCGGGACGTGATGGCGCAGATGGCAGGCCGTGGCATGGCACAACCGCCGGAAGCCGTTGCCCGGATGCTGGTGTGCGTCGCTCGACGGTGCCAGTACGTGCCCCGTGGTGTCGCAGGTTCGTTCCGTGGCACCGCTGAGGGCAGGGGCGGCGGCGCGGGTGGGGCACTTGCCGACGCCGGACGATGCGGCGTCGGCGTAGCCGGCGGTCAGTGCTGTGACCAGCAAGGCCAGCAGCGCCAGGAGGAACAGCATGCGGCAGCCGCCGGTCGCCGCGGAGCGGCCGGTGCTGGCGGTGTCACACATGCGGATCTCCCAACGCTCTTCCGGGGAGGGAATCCCCTGGGAGAGATCGGGACATTCGGGAGAGAGCGGAAAGTGTCGGTTATTCCACTCGTTCCGGCTATGGGTCGTATGTGTGACCCCACTTCCGCTGGAGGGCGAGCGGCGGGGGATCTGTCGTGTGGCTGCGGCTCGGTGTGCCTGGGGCGGTTCTTCAGAGGGGTCGGGTGAAGGTGACCCGGTCCAGCGACGGGCCGTCGTAGTCGGCGATCGGGGCGGAGTTGGTGAAGCCCATGGCGTTGTGGAAGGCGATGGAGCGGCTGTTCTGGGGGGAGGTGATCGCCTTGACCAGGATGCGGCCGTCGGCGCGCGCCAGCTCGAAGAAGCGCTCGTAGAGGAAGCGGGCGAGGCCGGAGCGGCGCCAGGCGGGGGCGACGCCGGTGAAGTGGATGTACGCCTCCTCGGGCTGGGACGGTGAGAGGAAGCCGATGACGAAACCGGCCAGTTCGCCGTCGCGCTCGGCGATCAGGCTGGTCGCGAAGAAGTGGCTGACGAAGACCCGGGTCAGGTCGCGGGAGGCGGGGCGGCCCCACCAGTCGTCGATCACCCCGACGACGGTGTCGAAGTCCTCCGGCTTCGCCGGGCGCGTCGTGAAGGGCTCCAGTGTGCCCGGGCCCGGTGCGCCGAGCTTCCTGCGGAAGACCGCCCGATGCTGCGCGGGGCCGTCGTAGTCGCTGTGTACGGGCAGGCCGCGGGCCTCGTGGTCACCGGGGACCAGCTCGAAACCCATGGCGCTGTGGAAGGCGAGGGAACCGGTGTTGTGCGGTGAGGTGATGGCACACACCTCGGTGCGGCCGGCCGCGGCGGCGCGCTCGAAGAAGAGGGTGTAGAGCCGGCGGGCGATGCCCTGCTGGCGCAACTGCGGGTCCACGCCGACGAAGTGGATGTATGCCTGGTGCGCGTTGTCGGCGGAGTGGAAACCGACCAGGAACGCCCGGATACCGGTCGTGTCCTCCAGGACCAGGCTGGTACCGGCGAAGTGCTGGAGGAACAGCCGGGGCAGCAGCAGTGACAGCTCCCGCGCCTGTTCGGGCGTGCGGGAATCGCCCCACCGCTTCTGGACGCACTCCACGAGCGCGGGGTGGTCGGCCGTGCGGGCCCGGCGTACGTGGTGCATGCCTTGCCTTTCCGTCGGTTCGGTTGCCGTGGTTCTTTCGTCTGCATCGGGAGGGTCGTCGTCGACCCTACTTTTGCGGGGTGGGTCGCTGACGTGGGGCGGGCCGCCGGCTTCACGGTGATCGGTCCGGTGACGGCCGTTCCTCCCGACCGTCGGGGGCCTGGTCCGCGTGGCGGGTCATACCGATCAGGAGCAGGGCCAGTTGGGCGCCGGCCGGTCCCAGGGCTTCCCGGTAGCCGCGCAGTACGGCGTTCTCCCGCGCCAGGTCGGTACGCGCGAAGCCGGCCGCGCGGCGTGCGCCCTGCAGCAGCCGGTCCTCCCGAACACGCAGTTGGATCAGCCGGATGAGGTCGCCGTCCAGCTCGCGGAGGCGCTCGCGATGCTGTTCCACGTCCTCGCCGGCGGCTTCCCGCCGCGCAGCAGCGGGGCGCTCGCTCATGTGCGGTCCGCCCCGGCGGCCAGTTCCTGGAGCAACCGGCGGTAGGCCGCCGCCACCTCCGCCACGAAGGAGGGGGAGGTGGTCTCCGGCCGGTGCCCGAGAACCACTTCCGCGCCACCGTCGTGCTCCGGCCACACCTCCACTTCCAGTTCGTGCAGGGCGCACCCGGCCCGGGGTCGTACGAAGACGGTCTCGCAGCCGTCGAGCGCGAGGCGTTGGGGCGGGAGGCTCTGCAAGGCGAACAGCGTCTGGAACAACGGGTGGCGGGAGCGGTCGCGGGCGGGGTCGGCGGCCAGCCGTACGACCTCCTCGAACGGCACGTCCTGGGCGGCCAGTGCCGCGTGCACGCCGTCCAGGAGCGCGGGCAGGCGGTTCGCCGTACCGTCGCCGGCCGGGCGCAGGCGGAAGCAGATGACGTCGATGAGACAGCCGATGGCATCGGCGGTGTGCGGGTGGTAGCGCTTGGCGATCGGTGCGCCGATCGCCAGGTCCCGGTCGCCGGAGACCGCGGCGAGCGCTTCGGCGTAGGCCGCCAGCGCCACCGCGAAGCGGGTGCTGCCCCAGCCGTGGGCGCGCACGTCAAGCGCGGCCCAGTCGGCGGCCGGTATCCGGAAGGTGGGCCCGGGTGACGTGCCGTTCCCGTCCGGGCCCGGCACGGTGAGCGGCGGTACGCCGGTCAGCTCCTCGCTCCAGAACGTGCGCTGCTCCGCCAGCCCGGCCTCGTTCACCTGGGCCCTGGCGCCGGCGAGGACGGCCGCCAGTGGAGGAGGGGGCTCGGTGTCCGGTGCCCGGTGCCGCAGGCGGGCGGCGTAGGCCGTCGAGAGGTCGTCGGCCAGCGGTCGGGTCGAGCTGCCGTCGAAGGCGATGTGGTGGACGACGATGCCCAGCACCCACGCACGGCCTGACGCCACGGGTGCCATGACACACCGCCAGTTCTCGCCTGCCCCGATGTCCAAGGGCGCTCCGAGCGCGCGGCGGACCGCCGCCAGGCCCGCGTCCCGGTCCGCGGCCGGGGCCAGCTCCGTCGTCTCCGCCGGTGTGATCTGCCCGTCGAGCAGCGCGACGGGGCGCCGGTCGAAGACGTACCGGGCGTGCAGCGACTGGTGTCGCCGGTGCACATCGGCCACCGCGGCCCGGAACGCCTCCGGGGCGAAGTCTCCGGTCGCCTGCCAGATCAGCTCGCAGTGGGCCGAGGTATCGGCGGGGTCGAGTTGCTGTTCGTACAGGAACCCGCTCTGCGTGGGCAGCAGCGGCAGTGGTTCCCCGGGCGCCGGCGGGTCCTCGGGGGCGGGCGTTTCCGCCGCGACCGCCCGGGCCTCGATCCAGTGCGCCAGCTCCCGTACGGTCGGGCCCGCGATGAGCACCGAGGCCGGAACGGGGACGCCGGTGCGCGCCCCGATCCGCACGCACAGGCGGGCGCCGTCCAGCGAGTCGCCGCCCAGTGCGAAGAAGGAGGTGTCGTGCGGAACGGCGCCGTCGGTACGCAGGGTCTCGGCGAAGGCGTGCGCCACCTGGCCGGTGACCGAACCGTCGTCGGGGCGGTGGCGGGGGCCGGCTCCGTTCCGGGGGCTCGCGCGCCGTGTCACCAGGTCCAGCAGCGCGCCGGTGTCCAACTTGCCGTTGCCGGTCAGGGGGAACGTGTCCACGGCGGCGAGCGCCCGGGGCATCAGGTACTCCGGCAGTTGTGCGGCCAGTGCGCCACGGACGGTGTCCTCGGTCACCGCCGCCCCGTCCGCGCGGGTGTACGCGGCGGCCAGCCCCACGCAGGCGCCCTCCTCCATGAGGGGGATGACGACGCACCGGCGGACTCCGGGGAGTTGGGCCACCCGGGCCTCCACCTCGCCCGGCTCGATGCGGTGCCCGCGCACCTTGACCTGGCGGTCGGCGCGGCCCGCGTAATGCAGCACCCCGTCGGCCGAGAGGTGGCCGAGGTCCCCGGTGCGGTAGATCCGGCGCGGGCCCCCGGGACCGAGTTCGCGTTCGGTGAAGCTGTTCGCGGTCTGCTCGGGGTCGGCGAGGTAGCCGTTCGCCAGGCCGGCGCCCGCCACGCAGATCTCGCCGGTGATGCCCGGCGGGCACGGCCGCGACCGCTCGTCGAGGACGAACACCTCGGTACGGGCCACCGGGCGGCCCACCGGGATGTCCGCGCCCTCGGCGCAGTCGGCGGGCGTGATCCGGTGCGTCGTCGTGAAGACCGTGGACTCGGCCGGCCCGTACCCGTTCACCAGGGCGGTGTCGGGGTGCGCCGCGACGAACCGGCGGACGTGTGCGGGGGAGAGCCGTTCGCCCCCGACCAACAGCTGCCGTATCCCGTCGAAACAGTCGAGGTCCTCCTCGACGAGCATGTGGAAGACCGAGGCGGTGAGCCAGAGGGTGTTCAGACCGGCGCCGCGGACGAGGGTGCGCAGGGCGTCCGCGGTCAGGTAGGGCTCGTCGATCAGCACGCTGGTGCCGCCGCCCAGCAGCATCGACCACAGTTCCAGCGAGGCGGCGTCCCAGGGCAGCGGGGCGGCCTGCGGCATGACCGTGCCGGGGCCGACGGTCATGAAGCGGGCCGGGTCGAAGAGCCGTACCGTGCCGGCGTGCGGGGACAGCACCCCCTTGGGGCGGCCGGTGCTGCCCGAGGTGAAGAAGACGCACGCGGTGTCCGTCTCCCGGACCGGCGGGGTGTCCGGGCGTACGGCGGGTCCGGCGGCCACCTGCGCGAGGTCCGCCTCGGGGACCCACACCGGGCAGGACCAGCCCTCCGCATGGGGCGGGGCCGCGGCGATCAACGGGGCGGCGGTCTGCTCCACCAACTGCGCCACCCGGGAACGCGGCCAGCGCGGGTCCATCGCCGCGTAGGCGGCACCTCGTTTGAGCACCGCGAGCACGGTCGCCACGAACCGCGGTGACCTCGGCATCAGCACCGGCACCACGTCGCCGGCGCCCACCCCGGCACGGGCCAGTTCCACCGCGAAGGCGTCCGAGGCCCGCTCCAGCGTCCGGTAACTCACGGCGGTGTCCCGGTGGACCAGGGCGAGGGCGTCCGGGCGCTCCGCGGCCCGTCGCCGGAAAAGCCCGTGCATCGTGGCCCGGTCATCGCCGGGGCCGTATCCGTCCGTCATCGCACCTCTCCACCCTCCAACTGCTCCAGCCGGTCGGGTACCTCGGGCGTCCCGCCGTCGTACGTGTCCCGTGCCGACCGCGCCACCACCCGGGCTTCGGGCACCTGGCGGCCCAGCAACAACGCACCACCGGCACACCCCACACACCCCAGGCCCAGGACGACCGGCAGCAGCCAGGCGTGTGCGCCGCCGAGGAGTTGTCCGCCCAGCAGCGGACCGATCACCAGGCCCGTGGACATCGCCGCGGAGTAGGCCCCGTTGTACCGGCCGCGAACCGCGTCGGGGGCCAGGCCGTTGACCAGCGTGGGCAGCGCGACGGCGAGCAGCGCCTCGCCGACCGCGAAGACCGCCAACGCGCCGACGATCAGGGCCGCTTCGAGGGCCGTTCGCTCGCTCGTCGTCGCCAGGAGCAGCAGCAGCCAGCACCCCGCCCAGCTGGCGGCGGTGGCGGCGAGCAGCACGGCGGGCCCGGTCCGGGAGATCCGCGTGACGGCCGCGGCCTGGATCAGCACGATGCAGCAGGTGTTGGCCACGAACGCCCACGCCATGATGCGGGCGTCCATGTCCTGCACCGCGACCAGCCCCGGGATGCTGGACTCCAGCTGCCCGTATCCGACCACCGTGAGCGCGACGGTCAGTACCAGGACCTTGAGCAACCGGCGGTCGCGCAGGACCACGCCGTAGCCGCGGTCGCCGGTGGTGGGCTCGGGGCCGGTGTGCGGGTCGGACGGCACCGGCGCCCGTTGCCCGCCGATCGCGAGGACCAGCAACGTCCCGGCCACCAGGAACGAGAGGCCGTCGCACAGGTACAGCAACTGGAACCGGCCGGGATCCGCGGTCGAGGCGAAGACCCCGCCCAGCACACCGCCGAGCCCGACGCCGGCGTTGAGCGCGACGAACTGGAGCCCGAAGGCAGCGGAGCGGCCCTCGCCCTCCGTGCTGCGCGCGATGACGACGTTCCACACGGAGAGCATCGCGCCATGGGCCAGACCGTAGGTCAGCCCGGCGAGCACGGCGCCCCACACCGTCGTGACCAGCGCGAATCCGGCCGTGCCCACGGCGGCGGTGGCCATGGCCACGGCCGCCGTGCGCCGTACCCCGAAGCCGTCGGCGAGCCGCCCCGCCACCGGACCGCCGACCAGGGACGCCACCGCGATCACCGAAATGAGGGCGGTGGCGGTGCCCACGGACAGCCCGCGTACGCGGGTCAGGTACAGGACGAGAAAGGGCTGCACGAGGCCGGTGCCCACCGAGCTGACCAGGTTGGCGCCCATCACCACCCGTGTGCGGGGCGGCAGTTTGCCCAGGGCGGCGACGGACTCGAACCTCATGACCGGGCGACTCCCCCGGCGGTCGTGACCGCGGCGCCGAGCCCGCCCAGCGTGGCGTCCTCCACCACCACGCTCAATCCCACCGGGACCCCGAACTCCTCGCGCAGCCGCTGTACCAGGGCCATCGCCTGCATGGACGTGCCGCCCAGGGCGAAGAAGTCGTCCTCGACGCCGATGGCGGCACCGGGCGCCAGGTCCGGTCCCAGAATCTCCCGCCAGATCGCGGCGATCCTCTCCTCGACAGGTGACATGCTGATTCAGCCCTCCACGGCGCGTAGCAGAACGGCGGCCAGATGTGCCGCACTCGATCCCAGCAGGACGACCACGGGGTACGCCGACCTCGTGGTGCCCGATTTCGTGCGGTCGGTGAGATTGATCAGCGGATCGCTGCCCAGGCAGTGCGCGATCCGTCCCACGTTGTCCTGGTAGAGCTGCCCGGGCGCGAAGCCGGCCTCGCCCAGGAACATCCGCAGGGTGTCGGCCGCAAGGTTGCTGGGCAGGACCGCGGCGACCTCGTGCGGCGTCAGGCCGGTGGTCGACCAGAGGTCGTCGAACAGGTCCTGATATGCGGTCAGTTGCGCCTTGAGCCGGTGGGCGGCGGGGGCCGGTCCGACGAGGTCGTAGGAGACCTGACGGGCACCGCCGAGGATCTCCCATCCGTGCCGTCGGCCGGAGACGACGGCCGCGGCGGCTCCGTCGCTCGCGACCGCGGAACCGCCGAGGAGGACCCGGCTGCCCGATCGCACCGTGCTCACCAGATCCCCCGAGGCCACCGCCACGGTCCGGGCCGCCCCCGAACTCACCAGCGCCGCGGCCAGGGTGAGGGCCGCCGTAGCGGTGGAACAGTCGGCGAAGCCGAGCGTCACCGGGTACGCGTGGGGCATCCCCAGGTCGCCCAGCAGTTGGGCGACGGCGGTCTGGGACGCCTCGCCCCGGGGCAGCGACTCCGTGGCGAACAGGACGGTGTCCACCGCCGCCGGGGGCGTCCCGGCAGCGGCCAGTGCGTCGGTCAGTGCCGGGCGCAGCAGGTCCAGCACGCTGCCTCGGGCGAGCCGGTACTCGTCGAACGCAGCTCCCGGACGCGGCGGTTCCGCTGCGTATGCGGGCAGGTCGGCCACCTTCTTCCGCAGGTCGCCCAGTGCGGCGGCGCAACCGTTGAGGTAGGCGGCGCTTGCGGCCGGGGCGTTGCCGTTCAGAAGGCTCCCTCCGATGCGTGGGGCAGCGGCTGCGCGCCCAGCAGTACGGCCGCCAGGTGTGAGACCCCCGCGCCGAGCAGCACCAGGTGGCCGTCGTCCGTACCGGGCGCCGTCCGCGTACCGGCCGTGCTCGTCTCGGCGAGCCGGTCGGTGAGGTTGATCAGCGGATCGCTGCCCAGGCAGTGCGCGATCCGCCCCACGTCGCCGAGTGCGAGCTTCTCACCGCCGTAGCCGACGTCGGAGAGATAGATCTCCAGCACCATGCGGGCGAAGTTGCTGGGCAGCACTGCGCGGACGTCCTCGGGCCGGTGCGGGTGGCGCGCCGCCAGGCGGGCGAACAGTTCGCGGTGTGCGGTGATCTTCGCGGTCAGCTCCTGCCGTGCCCCGCCGCCCGTACGGGTCACCGGCGAGGTGTGGTGTGCCATGCCCAGCACCGGAAGGCCCGCCGCGGTGGCCGACACCAGCGCGGCCGCCGCCGCGTCGCTCGCGATGGCCACGCCCCCCGCCACGACGCGCTCGCCGCCGGTGGCGTGGTCGGCCAGGTCTCCGGAGACCACCAGGACCTGGCGTGCGCTGCCGTCCCGGACGAGGGAGGCCGCGGTGCCGAGGGCTGCCATGGCGGTGGCGCAGTCCATCAGGCCGAGCGTGCTCGCCGTGGCCCGGGTCAGCCCGGTTTCGGCGAGGAGTTCGGCGACCTCGCGGTGTCCCGCGCGGCCGGCCGGTAGCGAGTCGGTGGCCAGCAGCACGAGGTCGACCTCGTCGCCCGGGACTCCGGCCTCGCCCAGGGTGCGCTGGACGGCGGCGGCCATCAGCTCCGCGACGGGCGCGTCCGACCAGCGGTAGGTGTCGAACCCGGCCGCGGGGGAGGTCAGTTCGGCGGCGGTCTTGGGGTCCGCCTGGAGCTCGGGCAGCTCGGCCACCGGGGCTGCGTACTCGCCCAGCTCATAGGCCGGGGCACAGAGCCGTGCGGTGATCATGCCGGTCCCCCGTTTCCGGGTTCGGCCCTTGCCGCGCTGTCGGCGGCTTCCTCGGCGAGCGCCGTGAACCGCTCGACGATCCGGCGCGCGGTGCTCTCCTCGTACAGTTCGGTGTCGTACTCCAGCCAGCCTCGGGCGCCGTCCGGGCCGGGGTAGACGGCCAGCGTCAGGTCGTAGCGTGCGGTGCCCTTGTCGAGGTCGGCGGTGGCCACCCGGGCGCCTTGTATCTCCCGGGTGGCCTCCCCCAGGTTGTCGAAGACGAAGACGGCGTCCAGGAGCGGGTGGGTGCCCGGCACGCGGCGCCGCTCGGTGATCAGCTCGCCGGGGTAGGCGGCGTGGGCGAGTCCGGACCTGGTCGCCGCGCGGGCCGCCCGGGTGCGGGCGGCGTGCGAGCCGTCGCCGGCGTCCCGCAGCCGTACCGGCAGCACGTTGAGCAGGTAGCCGACGGCGTCGGTGCTGCCGGGCCGGTCCCGGCCTGCCGTGAACGTGCCGAGCAGCACGTCGTCACGGCCGCCGTACTCGGCGAGCGCGGCCCAGGCCACGGCGAGCCAGCCGGTGTACGCGGTGGCCGCCTCGCGCTGCGCCGCCGCCAGGATCCCGTCGGCGACGGGGCGGGGCAGCGTGAAGTCCACCCGGGCGCCCGCCCGGCCGGTCCCGGTGGAGCGCGGTCGGTCGGCAGGCAGCGGCGGCGGGGCATCGGCGACCTCGGCCGCCCAGTACGCGGCCGCCGCCCGACCCGCCGCGCTGTCCAGCCAGGCGCGCTGTGCGTGTGCGAGGTCGCTGAAGGGCGGTGCGGGTAGTGGATCGGTGTCCGCGGGCCGGGCCAGTGCGTCCAGCAGCAACTCGAACGACCAGGCGTCGAAGACGAGGTTGGGCACCACGACCAGCAGCCATGCCTCGTCGGCCGTCGCCCCCGCGGCGAGGACCACCCGCAGCAGTGGGCCGCTGGCCAGGTCGAACGGTTCGGCGGCCAGTTCGCGGGCCCGTGCGTGTGCCTCCTCGGCCCCCGCGCAGCGGGTGCGGATCAGCCGGGGAGGCAGTTGCGCGTGGACGACCGGGCGGACGCCGGCCCCGTCCCCCGCACTGTCGAACGTCGTGCGCAGCGCCTCGTGGGCCGCCACGAAGCCGAGCACCCGCTCGGCGAGCAGGTCGAGGTCGACGGGGGCCCCGGTGAGGTGGACGGCCTGGCAGACCACGTCCACCGGGCGATCGGCCACCCACTGCCTGGTGTCCCATAGCCGTAGCTGACTTGGTGTCAGTTTCCGGCGGGCGGCTCGTACTTGGGGCAGGCGGGCGCGGAGGAGTGCCCGCTGCTCGGGGGTGAGTGCGGCGAGCCGGGCCTTGAGGTCGGCGGTCATGCGTAGCGCCTCCGGAGTTCGTTGAGGTGGCTGAGGCTCTCCACGACGAGGGCTTCGTCGACGCCGAAGTCGATGAGGCAGGCGATCTCGCCCACCCCCATGCCCTGGAAACGGTCGACGACCTTCGTGCAGGAGTCCGGAGTGCCGAGCAGCGCACCCTTCTCGAAGTACTTGTCGAAGGCGAACTTGATCAGCTCGTCCTGCTCACCGGCGGAGATGTCCCGGACGCCCGCCCCCGGGGCGAGGTTCTTCTTCTGCGAGTCGATGACGGTGAAGAACGACCGCAGATATTCGCTGAACGGCGGCCAGACGGTCTTCCGCACCTCCTCCAGGTCGGTGCCGATGAAGGTGTGCAGCATCAGCGTGACCGTGGTGCTCTCGGGGTCGTGTCCGTATTCCTCAAGGGTCCTGTAGTAGAGGGCGAGCTTCTCTTCCAGTTCCTCGTTGGTCATGTCGATGAGCGCGGTCAGCACGTTGCAGCCGAGGCGCCCCGCCATCTCGAAGGTCTCGGGACTCTTGGTGCAGGTGAGCCAGATGGGGAGTTCGGGCTGTACGGGCTGCGGATGCAGTTCCACCTCGACGTGGTTGCCCAAGCCGTCCTGGACGTAGACCGGTGCTCCCTCCCACAGTTCGCGGAGGGTGCTGACCGCGTCGAAGGTGCGCTGCCTGCGGTCCTGCCAGCCGTCGGGCTTGATGGCGAAGTCCAGCGGGCTGAAGCCGGTGGCCAGTGCGATGCCGGCGCGGCCACGGGAGAGGTTGTCGACCACCGCCCACTCCTCGGCCACCCGGATCGGGCTGTGCAGCGGCAGGATGACGCTGCCGGCCCGGATCTGCAGCCGTTGGGTGGCCATCGCCAGACCCGCGCCGAGCACCGAGGGGTTGGGGTAGAGGCCGCCGAAGCGGTGGAAGTGCCGCTCCGGGGTCCAGATCGCGGTGAACCCGTTGTCGTCCGCGTAGCGGGCCGCGTCAAACACAAAGCGGTATTTGTTCTTCTCGTCTCCGGAGAAGAAGATCAGGCTGAAGTCCACGGTCAGCGCTCCTGTTCCTGCGGGGCCCCGTCCTGCCGGGCGGTGGTCTGCTGGGCCTCGGTCAGCAGTCGTTCGACGTCTTCCGGATCGAGCCCGGCCAACTCCGCCGCCAGCGCCTCGATATCGTCGTCACCGGCCGCCGCCGGTCCTTGCGCACGGGCGTCGATCCGCTCCTGTACGAAACGGGCCAGCGCGCTCGGCGTCGGCTCCCCGAGCACATCGGCGAGCGGTACCTCGGCCGAGAACTGCTCCCGGACGTCGGACAGCAACCGCACGATCAGCAGCGAATCACCGCCGAACTCGAAGATGTCACCGTCCAGCGGCATGTCCTCGCGGCCCAGCGCCCCGCGCACCAACCGCGCCACCTGGTCGGTCAGGTCGTCCGCCGCATCGCCCGGCGCGCCCTCGCCGGTGGCGGCGCCCGGCGCCGCGCCCGCCGTCGGCCGGGCGATCCGCTCGTCACGCACCCACTGGTCCAGCCGGTGTGCGATGTCCCAGGTGGAGACGGCGACATGGGAGACATCGCGCAGCATCAGCAGCCGGCGGACGGCCTCCAGGCCCTCCTCGGGCTGGATCGCCTTGTCGTCCATGCTCCGGCCGATCGCGGAGATCGCCCGTTTCTCGTCCTGATGGTGCTGCCAGACGTCCCAGGCCGCGCTGATCCACACGGTACGGTCCAGACCGCGGTTGGCGCGCTCGGCGGCGGCGTCCATGAAGTGGTTGGCGGCGCCGTAGCCGAGGAGCCGCAGCCCGCCGAGCACCCCGGCCAGCGAGGACAGCAGCAGGCAGAAGTCCACCGGGTGGTCGGCGAGGACCTTCTCCAGCGCGATCTGGCCGTGTGCCTTGGGTGCGAAGTGCCATTGGCACTGCTCGACGCTGGCCGCGGTGATCGCCCGGTCCCACTGCTCGCTGGGCAACCCGGCCGCGTGCACCACCCCGTCCAGCGCGCCGTAGTGTGCGGTGACCTGCTGTACGGCGGCCCGCAGCGCGTCCTCGTCGGCCACGTCGGCGTGGACCAGGAGCGGTTCGGCGCCTTCGGCCGCCAGCTCCCGCAGCCGGGTCACCCGCAGTGCGGTCGCGTCGTCCGCCTCGTGTTCGGCCAGCCAGGCGTCCCAGCTCTCGCGTGGTGGCAGCGGATCGCGGGTGAGCAGCGCGAGCCGGGCACCGGGGCATTCCCGGCGCAGCCAGTGCGCGAGGGTGGAGCCGATCTCGCCGAGTCCGCCGGTGATCAGGTAGACGCCGCCGTCGCGCAGCCGGGAGGTGGCCTTGGCGGTCCAGTCGGCGCGTACGGGTTCCAGGTCGGCGATCCAGCGGGTGGCGCCGCGCAGCGTGGTGGCGACCTCGAGGCGGCGCCGTCCGGCCAGTTCGGCGGCGAGGGTGCGCAGCGACCGGTCGTCGGGGGTGGCGGGGAGGTCGAAGTGGCGGGAGCCGATGTTGCCGTGTTCCTGGCCGATGACGCGGGCGGCGACAGCGAGGGAGACCAGTTCGGCGGCCGGTTCGGGCTCGGCCGGGCTGATGGCGTAGGCGCCCGCGCTGATCAGGTCGAGGTGCAGGGGGTGCGTGACGCCGTGTGCGCTGACGGCCTTGACCAGGGCTATCAGGCTGTACAGGCCGTTGCGCTGGGCTTGTTCGAAACGCTCCTTTCCCCGTTCGGCGGGCAGCGGCGAGGTGGACCAGGCGTGCACGGTGCGGTCCGGGAGCCGGTCCTCGGCGAGCAGGTCGCCGATGAGCCGGGCATGGTCCTCCTCGGAGTCCGGTCGCAGGGTCCAGGTGTCGCCGTCGCGTCCGTAGGCGGTGCCGGGGGTGACGGTGAGCACCTCGCCCGCGAAGGCGTGCCGGGCCAGCCGGGCGGCGGTGCCCTGGGGGTCGGCGAACAGCAGGACGGGGTCGGCGATCGGTTCGGCGGTCGCGTCGAGGGTGCCGACGGCCTGCCGCCACACGGGGGTGGAGAACCACGCGTCCAGCGGCAGTTTGCGTACGGCGCTCTCGCGGCTGCCGGTGCCGGTGAGCGGGCCGCTGCCGGGCTCGACCCAGTACCGGGCCCCTTCGAAGGGGTAGGTGGGCAGCGGCACCCGGGTCCGGCCGCGGTCCGCGTAATAGCCCTGCCAGTCCACGGTGAGACCCGCGGCCCACAGTCGACCGAGCGCGGCGGTCACCGCGGTCAGGTCGGCGCCCGCGTCCCGGCCCCGGGCCGCGGAGGTGAGGACCGGCACACCGGTCTCGCGGTCCGGGTGCCGGCGGGTGAAGGTGGCCAGTGTCTGGCCGGGCCCGGCCTCCAGGAAGACGTGGTCGCCGTCGGCGAGCACCGTGCCGAGGCAGTCGGCGAACCGTACGGTTTCGCGCAGGTGCCCGGCCCAGTACTCCGGGTCCCGCGCCTCCTCGTCGCGTATCCAGGTGCCAGTGCGGTTGGAGAGGAACGGGATCTGGGGGCGGCGCAGTTCGATGCCGCGCAGCACCTCGGTGAACGGGCCGACCGCGGGGTCCATCATTGCCGAGTGGAAGGCGTGCGAGGTGGCGACCTTGCGGTGGGCGACGCCGTCGGCGGTCAGCCGGGTAGTCAGGTCCCGGACGGCTTCCTTCGTGCCGGCGACGGTGCACACCGCGGGTTCGTTGACGGCGGAGAGGGCCACCTCGGTGCCTTCGAGGTACGGGGTCAGTTCCTCGGGCGAGAGCATCACCGCGGCCATCACCCCGCCGGGCAACTCGTCCATCAGGCGGCCGCGTTCCGCGATCACCCGTAGCGCGTCGGGCAACCGGAACACCCCGGCGAGGGTGGCGGCCACGTACTCGCCGACGCTGTGGCCGATCAGGGCGGCCGGGCGCACGCCCCACGCCGCCCACTGCCGGGCCAGCGCGTACTCGACCGCGAACAGGGCGGGCTGGGTCAGCCGGGTGCGGCCCAGGTCGTGGGTCTCGCCCTGGTATCCGCGAAGCCGGGGGTGGAGGGCGTCCCGCAGGTCCAGGCCGAGGTGTGGCGTCAGGAGTTCGGCGCATTCGTCCAGGACCGCGCGGAAGACGGGCAGGTGCTCGTACCAGCCCTGTCCCATGCCGGGGTGCTGGGCGCCCTGGCCCGGGAAGAGCAGGACCACCGGACGGTCGGCGGGCTGCCCGGAGTCCTGGTGGGTGAAGCGCGGATCGGCGGTGCGCAGGGCGCGTACGGCCGTGGTCCGGTCGGGGGCGGTGATCACGGCGCGGTAGTTGAAGGTGCGGCGGCCGGTGGCAAGGGTGTATGCGGTGTCGTCGAGGGCGGTGTCGCCGGGGGAAGTGGTGTCGTCCGGCGCGGTGTCGCCGGGTGCGGGCGCCGGTTCCTGCGCGAGCGCTTCCAGGTGGTCCGCCAGCTCCCGGCGCGCGGTCTCCAGCGCGGCCGGGGACTTGGCGGAGACCGGTAGCAGCACCACCGGTGGTGCGGGCGCGGTGCCCCGGGTCGCGGGGGCCACCGCCGGGGCCTCCTCCAGGACGACGTGCGCGGTGGTGCCGCCCATGCCGGTGGAGGTGACCGCGCAGCGCAGCGGTCCGCCGTCCGCGGACTGCCACGGTTCGGTGCGCGTACCGACGCGGAAGCGGGTGCCCGCCACGGCGCACTGGGGGTTCCACTCGGTGAAGTGCGGGGTGCCGACCAGGGTGCGGTGGTGCAGCATCAGCACGCACTTGATCAACCCGGTGACCCCGGCCGCCGTGCTGAGGTGGCCGAGGTTGGCCTTGACCGATCCGATGGTCAGTGGTGGCGCGCCGGTGACCTGGTAGGACTGTGCCGCGGCGGCCAGTTCGATGGGGTCGCCCATCTTGGTACCGGTGCCGTGCGCCTCCAGATAGCTGACGCTTGCGGGGTCCACGTCGGCCACCGCGAGCGCCTCGGCCAGTACGGCGGCCTGGCCCGCGACGCCCGGCGCCGGGTAGCCGACCCGGTCGGCGCCGTCGTTGCCGACCGCGGAGCCGCGCAGCACCGCCCAGACCGTGTCGCCCTCGGCGAGCGCGTCCGCCAACCTCTTGAGGACGACGACCCCGATGCCGTTGCCGAAGACCGTGCCGTCCGCCGCCGCGTCGAACGGGCGCACGGTCCCGGTCGCCGAGGTGATCCCGTCGGTCTCGTGGAGGTAGCCGGCCTCCTGCGGGAAGCGCAGTGCCACCCCGCCCGCCAGCGCCGCGTCGCACTCCTGCGCCAGCAGGCTCTGCACCGCCAGGTGCACGGCCACCAGCGAGGTGGAGCAGGCGGTCTGCACCGAAATGCTCGGGCCGGTGAGGTTGAGGTGGTACGAGGCCCTGGTGGCGAGGTAGTTGGGGTCGTTGCCCATCAGCGTGGACAGGTCCTCGCGCATCCGGGGCAGCGAGCCGTTGAATCCGCGTTCCCCGGTCAACACGTTGTGCAGGAGGTAGGTGCTGCTGAGCGCGCCGGCGAAGACGCCGATCCGGCCCGGGTACTGCTCGGAGTCGTGGCCGCTGTGCTCCAGCGCGGACCAGGAGGACTGGAGGAAGAGCCGCAGCTGCGGGTCCATCCGCTCGGCCTCGCGAGCGCTGAGGTAGAAGAACGAGGCGTCGAAGAGGTCGGTGTCCTCCAGGACCGAAGCGCGGCGCACATAACGGGAGTTGGCGACCGTTTCAGGCGCCACTCCGGAGGCGTTCAGCCGCTCCTCGTCCACGTCGGTGAGGTGTTCGGTGCCCGCCACCAGGTTGCGCCAGAACTCGCTGTGGTTCCGGGCGCCGGGCAGTCGGCAGTCCAGGCCGACGACGGCGATCCGGCCGTCGGGGGCGGGGTCGGCGGGGGTCGCCGTGGCGGCCGTCTCACCGCGGGGACGGTCAGTCACAAGTGCCTCCTGCTTGCCGGTCGTTGGGGAACGATGACGCGTTACGGGTGCGGGCCGCGGCACGGCGGACGCCATGGGCGGTACGGCGGCGGGCTCCTCGGGCGGCGCCCGCCGCGGAGTCCGGCCGGCCGCCACCACCGATGAGGTCCACCAGTCTGCGGAGGGTGGGCGCCCGGTACAGGTCGGTCATCCGCAGATCGGGCGCGACGGTGCGGGTGAGCCGTTCGTGCACGGTGGCGATCCGCAGCGAGGTGCCCCCCAGGTCGAAGAAGTTGTCGTCCGGGCCGACCGTGGCGACGCCCAGTGCCTCGCACCAGGCTTCGGCCACCGCCCGCGCCAACGGCCCGGCGCCCACGGGACCGGAGCCGCCGCCCCCTCCGGCGGTCCGGCCCGGGTCGCCCGCGCTCAGCGGGTCCGGCAGCGCGGCGCGGTCGATCTTGTGGTTGGGCGTCAGCGGCAGGGCCGTCAGGAAGACGAACGCGGTGGGTACGGCGTGGTCGGGCAGCGCGGTGCGCAGCGCGGCCCGTAGTGCGGACGGTTCGGGCCGTGCGCCGTCGGCCGTCACCAGATGGGCGGCGAGCTGCCGTTCCCCCAGCCGGTCGTCGAACGGCATGACGACCGCCTCGCGCACCTGGGGGAGATTCTTCAGCGCGCTCTCCACCTCCCCGGTCTCCACCCGGATCCCGGAGATCTTCACTTGGAAGTCACGGCGCCCGATCAGCAGTAGCGTGCCGTCGTCGAGCCGCCGGGCGAGGTCGCCGGTGCGGTAGGTGCGGCCGTCCGCGACCGCGCCCGGTGCGAGATAGGGGCTTTCGACGACGATCTCGCCCTCGCCCGGCCCCGACACCGCGCGCCCGTCGGCGTCCTCCAGCCGTACGGCCGTCTCGGCCACCGCGAACCCGAGCGGGAACACCCCGGTGGGGGGCCGGTAGTCCCGGTCGGCGACGCGCAGCAGGGCACACGAGCACTCGGTGGAGCCGTAGGCTCCGGCGACCCGGCAGTGTGCCCCGAAGGACCGCCGGGCGGCGTCGAGGTCGGCCAGGTGCAGGGTGTCGCCGCCGAGCGCGAGCATCCGCATCCCGGGCAGCTCGGTGGCACGCGACGCCATGGCCCGTACGAGCGCCCGGAAGACGGGGAGCGTGGAGTGGTAGACCGTGACGCGTTCGGCGGCCATCCAGTCCAACAGGCCGCTGATTCCCAGGGACTTCAGGTCGACGGGGTACAGCGCGGCGCCGTTGAGCAGTGCGGCGAAGGTGTCCTGGACCGCGGAGTCCCAGCTGTAGGCGGACTGGAGGGTGACCCGGTCCAGCGGGCCGATGCCCAGGCCGTCGGTCCAGACCCGGGTGTGGTGCAGCACGTTGCGGTGGAGCTGCGCGACGGGCTTGGGCCGCCCGGTGGAACCGGAGGTGTAGAGAACGTACGCCTCACTGTCCGGGCGTACCGGTACCGTCGGTGCCTCGCAATCGTGCACCGCTTCGGCTCCGGACGGGTCGGCCCCCTCCGTCCGCACCAGATCCTCGTAGGCCAGCACCGGCCGCCGCGTACCGGCCAGCCGGCCGGCGAGCGGTGCGTTGTCCGCGAGGGCGACCAGTGCCCGGACGTCCGCATCGTCGACCATGAAGCCGAGCCGGGGTTCCGGGTACGAGGCGTCCAGCGGTACGTAGGACATACTGGCCCGCAGCACCCCGAGGAGGGCTGCGACCATCTCCGCGCCGTGGGAGAAGAGCAGGCCGATCCGGTCACCGGGTCGCAGGCCCGCCGTGGTCAGCGCGGCGGCGACCTGGGCGGAGCGCCACGCGGTCTCGCGGTAGGTCCAGCGGACCTCGGGGGTGACCACGGCCTCGCGCCCGGGGTGCGCCGCGACCTGCTCCAGGAAGCGGTGGACGAGTGTCCCCGCCCGCTCCGCGGTGGGGAACGGCCGGTGTTCCGAGGCCACTTCGGACACCGGGGTGGCTGGTGTCACAGCGTTACACTCCCCTCGTGCGGGCCGTAGCCAAGGAGGACGGCGGGGTGCGCGGGGCGCTCACGCAGGTGCGCATACGCCTGCGCCGCTCGTTCCAGGGGCAACCGCGGCAGGCCCATCGCACGGGGGCGGATGGCGCCGGTGTCGATCAGGTCCAGGGCCCGCTGGAGGTTCTCGGTGACCGTGCCCTCGCCGTCCGGGGCCGTCACGTCGCGCAGTCCGCGTGCGTACGAGGCGTCCCGGTATCCGGCGCCGCAGCGGGCCGCGTAGCGGATGTCGAGATTGCCGAGTTCCACGCTGAAGTCGATGTGTGCGGCGAAGCGACCCACGCCGACCAGCCTCGGCCGGCCTGGCGCCCGGCCCGCCCAGCGGGCCGCCGCCGCGATCACCTCGCCCGCGTCGCCGGTGCCGCACAGGAACACGCACCGGCCGCCGGCCGGACGCGTTTGCGCGGTGTCCTCCGCGAGGAAGCTTCGGCCGTCGGCGGCGGCCAGGCCGAGCGCCGTCGCCGTACGCAGCCGTTCGGGGCGAAGATCGACCAACGTGACCGGGACTTCGCGGGCCGCCGCGGTCTGGGCGACCAGCTGCCCGACCATGCCCGCGCCGATCACGACCACCTCGTCGGCTGGTTCCAGCACCGCCCGGTCCACCGCGTGGACGGCCGTCGCCGCGAGGCCCGCCACCACCGCGTCCGCCAGGTCCAGGCCGTCGGGGACACGGCGGCACAGCCGGTAGGGGACGGTGACCGCCTCACTGTGCACGGCCTCGCCCCAGCCCATCGCGATCACCCGGTCCCCGGGTGCGTATCCGGGGGCCTGCGGGCCGACCGCGTCGACCACCCCGGCGGAGCAGTAGCCGAGGGGGAAGCGTTCGCCGGTCCGTGCGCTGCGGTCCAGGTAGTGCAGTTCGGTACCCGGGCTGACCAGGCTCCACTCGGCGCGCAGCCGCAGTTCGCCGCGCCCCGGCGGTTCCCGCCGCACCTGCTCCACGACCGGTTCGACCGCCCCGTTGGCTACCAACTGCCGTACCAACAAGGCGGGTTCGGAGGGTTGCCGAGTGGCGTCCGGTTCCGTTGCCGAGCCCCCCGCCGGGGTTCCGCGCACCGCCGTCACCTGCCACCCTCCCCTTCCGGAGCCGCGATCCACTTCTCGTCGGGCACGATCTCCAGCTCCTCCTGGTACCCGGGAATCGGCCCCAGCGGCACCGGCTTGCCGGACCGCTCGTAGGACGCCCGCCGGTTGCGCTTGCGCTCCAGTCCGAGGTTGAGTCCGGCCAGGTCCACCAGCGTGTGGCTGAGCAGTCCGTGTTCCCGCGCCGCGGCGACCGCTTCGACGCCGGCCCGGGTGCGGATGAACACCCTTCCGTGCTTGGGCTGTTCGGCGCCGGTCACGCTCGCGGCGAAGATGTTCGGATCGCCGTCGCTGACACTGATGTCGGCCAGCCCGGACATCCAGTCGCCGCAGGACAGACAGCGGTGCGTCTTGTTCCCCGCGAAGTCCCGCACCGCGCGCCAGAACTCCACCCGGTGGTCCGCGCCGTCGTCCGTGCGGACGGCGATGTCGCCGGGGTACGCGCCCTCGCGGTAGCGCAGCCGGACCACGGAGTCCAGCGGGACGCCCGCGCGCTCCCGGATCACGGCGGCGGTGCCTTCGGGGCGCGTACTGGAGGAACAGGCGGGTTCGACCAGGAGCACCACCTGGTCACGGGCCCAGCGGCCCACCTCCGTGTCCCTCGCCTGGAGCTTGCGCATCGCCTGGATGTGGCAGGCCACCCCGGACATGGCGACCCGGGCCTGGGGTTCCTCGACCATGAGGTGGCGTAACGCGCCTAAATACGGCGCGAGTTGATAGGTGGACTGGGCGGTCTCCACCAGCTCGTCCGGGTCTCGTACCAGGGTCGGCGCGGCCCGCCAGGGCTCCTTTTCGTCCCGCCCCATCGACAGCACCGCCGTCACGCCCAGGCGGTGCATGGCGGTCTGGAGCAGGGCGGTCAGGCTGCCGCCGCTGGCGGACGCCTCGTAGACCACGGGGTCCAGGGCGTGCCCGGCGACCACTTCGGAGAAGACGCCGATCCAGCGTTCCCGCGGGGTGCGGGTGCGGCCGAACAGCCTCGCCTCGGTCTCCGGGGTGCCGGGGTCGGCTCCCGGGCAGACGTCGAGGCAGTCGGAGCAGTCCGCGCAGTCGGCGGCGGTCCAGGACTCCGCGGTGAGCACCGGGTCCAGCCCGTCGAAGCCGATCACCCCGGCCGGGCAGGCAAGCTGGCAGACCCCGCACACGGTGCACAACCCCGGTTCCAGCACGTCCCTTTCGAGTTGCTGGAACGTCATATTCGACCGCTCCCGTCCGTCGCCTCGGCCTGCGCCACCGCCGACCCGATCCGCTCCGTCAGCCAGCGGTAATCCGCCCCGTCCAGGAGGGCCGGCGGCACCATCTTGACCGTGGCGCCCTCCGGTCCGCCCCCGAACAGCAACAGTCGCCCCCGCAGCGCAGCACCGGTGACGGCCTTGGCCAGTGCGGGGTCGGACCGCCCGTCACGTACGCAGTCGAAGGCGGCCAGCGCCCCGACCGCGCGGACGGCGTGCATCCACGGGTGGCGGGTGGCCAGCTCCGTGAGGTCGGTGTGCAGCCGCTCGCCGAGCGCCCGCGCCCGGCCCGCCACGTCCTGCCGCTCGACGATGTCCAGCACGGCCACGGCCGCGGCGCAGGAGAGGGGATGGCCGGAGAAGGTGGAGGTCTGCACGCTCGGCGGCAGCGCGTCCAGCACCGCCCGCTCCCCCACCACGGCGGCGACCGGGAAGCCGTTGCCCAGTGTCTTGCCGAGCAGTGTCAGATCCGGGGTCTCGGTCATCAGCTCGGCGGTGAACAGTCGCCCGGCCCGGCCGAGCCCCGTATAGATCTCGTCCAGTACGAGCAGTGCGCCCCTGGCGTGTGCCTGCCGGGCGATCTCGTCGAGGATCACGCCGGGTACGGGGAGCACGCCCTCGGTCACTTGGACCGGTTCGAGCACCACCGCCGCGGTGCCCCCGCGCTGGTCGGCGGCGTCCAGCGCGGTCGAGAGGCCGACCGCGAAGCGGGCCGTACCGTCGGCCGGGTCGCCGGTGCGGGGGTCGGGCAGCTCCGCGGTGACGACGTGGTCGGGCTGCGGCGCGCTGTAGGTCTTGAACTCCGGGCGCCAGGTCAGGGCCAGCGCTCCGGCGGTCTTGCCGTGGTAGCCGTACCGGAAGGTCACCACCGCCTGGTGTCCGGTGGCGGCCCGGGCGATCTTCAGCGCGGACTCCACCGCCTCGGCCCCGGTCGTGGTGGGCAGCACCGCGGGCTCCTGGTACGGGGACAGTGCGCCGATCCGCTGGACCATGCGGGTACGGGCGTCGGAGCCGACCTTGCAGCCGGTGTGGGTCAGGCGGTTCAGCTGAGCGACCGCGGCGGCCGTGACGTCCGGGTGCTGATGGCCGAGGGTCGCCGCGCCGCTCCCGGAGGTGCCGTCGAACCAGGCGGTGCCGTCTTCGGTGAAGAGCCAGGGGCCGCTGCCGGTGCTGAATTCCGGGCCGAGCGTGCTGCCGGTGGACCGCGCCTCCACGGCGCCGTGGCGCCTGTCGCTCCTCCCCCGCCGACTGGCCGCCGGGTCGGTCACTAAGTCGGTCATCGCTGGCTGTCCTCCACGATCCGGGCGCCGACGGCACGTTGCACATCGGCGAAGTCGGGAAATGACGTGTGGTAGCAGGCGCCGCCGTGCACCGTCGTGCGCCCGGGGAGGCGCATCGCGAGGGTCGCGGCGGCCATGGCGATGCGGTGGTCCTCGAAGCTGGGTACGGTCCCGGCACGCAGCGCGGCGCCGCCCCGTACCGTCAGCCCGTCCGCCACCACCTCTGCCCGGGCCCCGAACGCACCGACCATGCGCGCCGTGGTCGTCAACCGGTCGGTCTCCTTGAACCGCAGTTCCTCGGCGCACCCGATCTGTGACGTGCCGGGCAAGAGGGCGGCGACCGCCGCGAGCAGCGGTACCTCGTCGATCAGCGCGTGCAGGACGGCGGGGTCGTCGACCCGCAGCGACTCCAGAGCGTCCAGTCCGCCGCTGGCCACCACCGTTCCGGTCGGTTCACCGCCGCTGGTACGCCGTTGGTCCTCGTAGGAGATACCGGCACCGGCCCGCCGCAGCACCTCGAAGAATCCCAACCGGGTCGGGTTGAGGCAGACGCCGGGGATGCGCAGTTCCTCGCCGTCGCCCCACATCAGATGGGCCGCCACGGGATATGCCGCGAGTGAGGGGTCAGCGGGGACGTCGATGACGGACGGGACGGTGTACGGTCCGCCGTCCCAAGTGATCGTGCGGTCGTGCTCGCCCAGCCCGGCGCCGAATGCGGCGAGCATCCGCTCGGTGTGGTCGCGCGAGCGGACGGGATGCCGCACGGTGGCGGGGAGCCCCGCAGCGGCCACGGCCAGGAGCACCGCGGACCGTGCCTGTGCGCTTCCCACGGACAGTTCCACCGTCCCGGGCCGGCACACCGGTTCGCGCACCAGCACGGGTAATCGCCCGGGTTCTCCCAAGTGATCTATCGCGGCTCCGAGTTCAGCGAGGGGTTCGACGATCCACTCCATCGGCCGGTGGCGCAGCACCTCGTCACCGTCCACCACGGCGCGGGTTCCGGTCCCGGCCAGCAGCCCGATCAGCAGCCGTGCCGCGGCGCTGGATCCGCCGGTCTCCAGATAGGGCACGCCCGAGGGCCAGGTGGTGATGCCGGGGTGTTCGCGAACCGTCTGCGGGACGGGTACGGCGCCCCGGCGCACGACGAGCGTGCCACCACCGTCGTCGTCCACCCGTAGCCCCAGCGCGTGCAGGGCGGGCAGCAACGCCCGTACCGCGCCACCCGAGTTGGCGTTGCGAACGGTGAGGGCGGTGGGGGCGCCGGGCAGCAGGGCCGCCAACAGCGCCCGGTGGCTCACCGATTTGTCGCCCGGCACCACGACGGCCAGTGGGCCGCGGGGACGTGAGGTCCGCCCGCCGTACACCACGAGGTGCGCCGCTTCGGTGGCCGGTCTGTCGAATTCCCCGGCACCGTCGCCAACGGTTTCCCGGGCGGCTTCCTGGCCGTCCTTCCAGGCTTCAGGCACACCATGCTCCTTTTCCTGGGGCCACGAGACCCCGGGCAACCGACCGCACCGTTCCCTGTAGCGATTCACCCGTGCGCTGGCGCACGCAACACTCCGAAGCGGTCACCGAACGAGGAGAGGAGAAACCCCTGCCGGAGGGGGCCATGACACTCGTGAACACGGTGGAATCGAGTGACGGCACCAACGTCCGCGGCAGTTCGGCAACCCGGGGTGGGCTCCCCGGCGCGTTCGACTCAACCATCCCCGCCGAGCGAATGTCAACGAAAACGGATCACTACCCGCTAGCCGACCATCCCCCCATAAGCACAAAGAAAAGCGCCGCTTCCCCTGCGCAAGATCCCGTAATCACCCAAAATCTCAAAGGATTCCAAGGCGACCCGAGCGGTCATCTGCGGGGCGCGGACAGGGCGGCGACAGGAGCCCGGCCACCGCTGCCCACCCGTCCGCTTCCTCGCTCCGAGGGGCCCCGTTGCCCAAAGAGTTCCGAGCGTCGACCGTCCGGCCGATCACCGACCGGCTCACGGCCGCCGCCGACGGATCAGCCCTCCGCGCTGACGGCCTTGTCGTACAGGGACTTGATGGCGTCGTTGAAGTACGGGCTGTAGGAGACGTCGTCGGTGTCACCGCCGGTTTGATAGCCGCCGATGACCCCGACGACCTCACCGGTGCGGGTGGCGCGGTCGAAGTTGGCCAGCCAGGGGCTGCCGCTGGTACCGCCGCTGTACCCGGTGCAGTCCACCTTCATCTGGTCCGCCTGGAACTTCACGGTCTTGTTGGCGCACGAGATGGGGTCCTCGCCGCTCGCCGGATAGCCGGTGATCTTCACATGGTTGGTGTAACCCGCGTTGTAGCCGAAGCGGTTGGCTCCCAACACATCGGCGATCCGCTTGCCGTCCAGCTTGTCGACGACGACGAAGCCCACGTCGAAAGCGGGGTCGGAGGACTGTGTCCAGTGGTCGTCCACGATCATCTTGCTGATCAGCCAAGTGCCGTTGGGCGTCTGCCCGTTGCGGTACCCGGGGACGAAGGCCAGGTCGGTCTGGTAGCTGCCGCCCTTGCCGCCGTGGATGCAGTGTGCCGCGGTGATCACGATGGACTTCTTGGGGCTGTCCACGACGCTTCCGGTGCAGAAGTGGTCGCCGGTCCCGTCGTGGCTGAACAGCGCGCCCACGCGGGCGTTCGCCGTGGTGGGCGGCGAGGTGTGGGAGACCCCCGGCTGGTGGCGGAACGAGTGGGCGTCACGCATCCGGGCGGCCGTCCACCGTTGATGGTGCGGGGCCGACGGCGCGGACGAGGCGGAGGGGGAGGCGGAGGCGGAGTGCATGCTGCCCGCGGCCGACACCTCACTGCCGGCGCAGCCAGAGGCGGCGGCAAGCACGGCCAGGACGGCCACCGTCACAGCGAACCTTTGGTTCATGGGCGGGATCGTAGGGCACCGGACCGGAGTGGCGGTACGTGGCGAATCCGGCAGCAGCCCGACCACCTGACTGCCGACCCACCGGTGGCGTCCGACCGCGTCCGGGATCCGCAGACAGGACCGCACCCGCTCCCGCCGCCCGGGCAACCACCTTCCGCCCATACCCCCGCGCACGGCCGCATACCGGCCCGGCCAGCGCCGAAGGGGCAGCGGGAGAGATACGCGGCCACCGCTACGTCCGGGCGCCCCTCGGCGGCCGGCCCCTCCTCGGCCCGCTCGCACCCCGGCCGCTACCGCGAACTCCTCCGTAACGGACAGCCGCCGCCCTGGCCGCCCGGCGCCACAGGGCACATCAACACCGTTTCGATGCCACCGAGTTGACGGTCCAACAGGGAAGGTGCCGGTGCGGTGCAGGCAGGAGCGCTCGCACGACGGACCAACCCAGTGGGGCGCCCGTCACTCACTCTCGCGGGCGCGGGTGTAGTAGTGGGAGAACCGCTCCAGCGGCTCGCCCTCCGCGTTCCACGGCCAGGGCGCGGCCATGCCTCCGGTGGCGCGCAGGGCGTTCGCGGCCTCGCCCGGCCGCGCGGCCTTGATCAGCGCGTAGGCCAGCAGGTTCATGTCGGCGAGCGCCTGGGCGTGGCCGAGGTATCCGGGGCTCGGCCAGTAGTGCGCCGCCTGGTCGAGCGCCGCGACCGCGTCGTGACGACGCCAGAACTCGCCCGCGCCGAGTGCCGACACCCCTCCGGGGGCCATGGTCCGTTGGTGGTTGCGGACGAGGGCGGTGAGTTCCAGGCCGGCCGCGGGGGCGTTCGGGGGCATCGCGGAGCGGACGCCGTCGAGCAGCTCCAACACCTGGCTGCTGGAACCGCACTCGTCCGGCGAGAGGTAGCCCAGGGCCTGGAGGTGGGCCTCGCGGTTCCACGGGTCTCGGGCCTTGATCTCACGCCAGATCGCCGCCAGCTCGGCGGACGGACTCCGCTCCAGGCGGAGCGTGGCCAGGTACACGGTCCAGGGCGTGGGGTCGGCCGGCAGCAGTTCGGCCGCGAGGTGGCAGGTCTCCCGGGTGGCGTCGAGGTCGATGGTGGCCCCCGCCTGCCCCACGCGCAGCAGGTCGGACCAGGCATGCAGCAGCAGGGCATGCTGGTTGCGCGGGTTGTGCTGCCGCCAGATACCAGGCAGGGCCCGCCCTGCGGACGCGGCCAGCACCCGGAGACGGTGCGCCTTGCGGTCCCAGTCCTCCCCGGCGTCTTCGAGCGTCTCCGCCATCAGGGCCATGACAGGCGTATCGAGCGAACCGCGGTCCCAACAGGTCTCGACGCGCCGGCGGACCCGGCCCAGGGCGGCATCGTCGAGTTCGGGGAGCAAACGGGGACGACTGCCTTTGCGGCGTCTGAAGACGGGCATTCCGCGGTGGCCTTCCGGGAGGTGCGGACGGGACGGAGCCCCGGCATCGTACGGGCGTCGACCGGCCACGCAATCCGCCGCCCGCACTCCGAGACGCACCCGATACTCAGGCCCATCCGTTCAGATCCCGGAACATCCTCGTCCTGAACCTTCACCCACATGGGCCCCATTTTCAACTACTTTGTCAGATAGTTGTCATTTGTTGAGCGAATCTGTGCGCGGTGCGCGGCTCAACTCGGCTCCACTGCGACGCTCATCCAGGGACGATCACCGGTTCCCCCTTTGGGGAGAGCCTGGCGTACCGCACCGGCCCGATCAGCGGCACCCCGCCCACGACCGGTGACTGCGCCGCCTGCGCGCCCAGGGCGACGAGGACCCAAGTGCCGTCGGGGAAGGTAGCGGCGACGGTGGTCCCTTCGACCGCGCACTGTACCCGTGGCGGTGCGGAATCCGCGCCTCGGCCGGTGAGGCCGACCAGGGCGACGTGCACGGTCCGCGCCGTCGTGCGCCGGCCGGTGGCATGGGGAACGGCCGTGTGGCGGCCGAAGGCACTGGTGCCCTCCGCGGTCGCCACGGCTACCTCGGAGTGCCCGGCGAGGGAGAAGAACGTGCTGGTCAGGCCGTCGTCGGTGACCGCTTCCGCCAGGAGTCCGGCGGTCCGGAGACGGGGTGGCCGTTCCCCCGCGACCTGCCAGCCACTGTCGCGCAGCGGCAGGTGCGGGGGCGCGTCGACCAGATGGGCGCGCAGTTCGTACGCTCCCCAGACCACGCTCGCGGTCTCGATCCGGGCGTCGGTGACTGCCTGGTCGCGCCAGACAGGTCGGTGCCAGGACGCGGCGTAGCGGTCCTGGACGTGCAGGCGATGGATGCGGGTGCGGCGGGACGGCCCGAGTTCGGGGTGGAGGAGGGCGACATGGTTGTCCGACTGGTGGCGGCGCGGGTCGCCAGTGCCGTGGCACGGGCCGGTCGCCGTGGAGTAGGCGAACCGTGCGTAGTGCGGATCCCCGTCCGCACGCACCGGCGTATAGGTGCCGCTTCTGGCGCCGCCCGGTACCGGGTCGCCGGTTGCCTGGTCGGCCGTGGCGTAGTTGTCGCTGCCGTGGTTGACGAGCCGGACGATACCGTCCGCGCGGGTCGCCGAGATCACGAAGCCGGGGACCGGCAGGGCCTGGATCCGATCGCCCCGTTCGACCGGCAGCGGCTCCTCCGGTTGCGTCCAGCACGGGTGGTCGGCCGGCAGGAGGAGGCCGAGAAATGCCTTGGAGAGCCAGTACGGGGACGCCGGACCGGAGTAGCCCTGCACCAGGGGCGGGTACGGCCCGTACCAGCCGAGGGTGGCGATCCCGTTCCGGTCGCAGAACCCCCGGTCGGTGAAGTGTCGCAGCGCACCGCTGGCCAGTCGCCGAGTCTGGCCCGGGGTGAGCGGGGTGGCGTCGGCCAGCGCTCCCAGCCACGGTGCGGTGGCCGCCGCGAACCGGTAGATCAACGAACGCCCCTGGTGCACGGGGGCTCCGTCGGCGCCGAAGAAGAGCGCGTAGTCCGCCAGGAACCGCCGCAACCGCGCCGTGAGCACCGGCAGCCGTCCCGCCTGGTCCGTCGTGCGCTCACCCGCCATCAGGGCCCACAGGAGGGGGTAGGTGTGCAGGGCCCAGCCGTTGTAGTGGTCGAAGTTGTCCGCGGTGTGGGCGTCGCCGCCGTCGCGGTACCAGCCGTCGCCGACGTAGAACTCCTCGGTGCGCGCCAGGTCGGCGTCCATTTCGGCGCGGTCGTGGGCGCCGCCGACGCCGGCCAGGAACTCGCCGACGATCACCCGGAACATATGCCAGTTGTTGTCGGGGATCCGCAGTCCCCAGGCACCCTGCAACCAGCCGACGACCCGTTCCTGGACCGCGCCCGGCAGCTGGTCCCACAGCCACGGCCGGGTGAGGTGCAGGCCGAGTGCGAGGGAGCACGCCTCGACGAGCGTCTGCCGGCACTCCTGGCCGAGGGCCGGCCAGGCTTCGCGGTGCCCCGGGTCGGTGCCGGCGCCGAGGCCCTCGGCGTAGGACTGGAGCAGGCCGGCGGGCGCGTCCCCGCCACAGCCGGCGGTGCGGAAGGCCAGTAGTAGGAACGTCCGTGCGAAGCCTTCGAGTTGGTCGGAATCGGTGCCCGACGAGGAGGGTCTTCCGGACAGCACGATGCGGGCGCCGGAAGGGGACGCGAACCGGTGTACGGCCGTCAGCAGCCGGTCGGCGAGGGCCAGCCAGTGGGTACGGCCGTATCCGGTGAAGGGGGACAGCGTGCGGTCCTCGGGCGGCAGTGGCGGTCCGGTCCAACTCGTGTGCTGCATGGGGCCCCTTGAGGTGTTGTGGCCTGGTGGCGTGCGGCTCCCGTGGTGTGCTGCTCTTGTGGTGTTGCGCTCCCCCGTCCGTAACGAAACGCCCCACCGCTTCGCCCCGAAGGAAGGTTGACGACGTTGTCACAGACCCGGGATGAGTCCGCCGCACGGCAAGCGCCCGCAGCACAGCGGAAGTCCGAGGCACGGCGGAAGTCCGGCGCTCGGGAAGACCTGCGGCTCGCCGTGGTGGGCCTCGGCCTGCGCGGAACGCTCGGCAGGCACGTGGCCGAGCAGGGCTTGCCGGCGCGGGTGGTGGCGGTGTGCGACCCGGTCGCGGCCCGTCGGGAACGCAGTCGGGAGTGGTATCCGGAGGCGGCCCGGTTCGCCGACCACCGCCGGTTGTTCGACATGGGGCTGGACGGGGTGGTCCTGACGACTCCGGACGACACCCACGAGGAGTTGGCCGTCGCCTTCCTGGAAGCCGGCGTCGCGGTGTTCGTCGACAAGCCGCTGGCGATCACCACGGCGGGGTGCGACCGGGTGCTGGACACCGCCCGATGTACCGGCACCAGGTTCTACGTCGGACACAACATGCGGCACATGCCGGTCGTCCGGACCCTGCGCGCACTCGTCACCAAGGGCGTCATCGGCGAGGTCAAGGCGATCTGGTGCCGTCACTTCGTCGGCCACGGCGGCGACTTCTACTTCAAGGACTGGCACGCGGACCGGCGCAGGACCACCGGTCTGCTGCTACAGAAGGGTGCGCACGACCTCGACGTGATCCACTGGCTGGCCGGCGGCTACACCGCGCGGACCCAGGCGATGGGCGGGCTGACCGTCTACGGCGCCATCACGGCCCGGGGCGGGCAGGGCGAACGGACGATGACCGAATGGTTCGATCCGGAGACCAACTGGCCGCCCACCTCCCTGACCGGCCTGAACGACGTGGTCGACGTCGAGGACCTCTCGATGATGACGATGCGGCTGGACTACGGCGTGTTCGCCACCTACCAGCAGTGCCACTTCACGCCCGACTACTGGCGCAACTACACCGTCATCGGCACCCACGGCCGGCTGGAGAACTTCGGCGACACCGAGGGTGCGGTGGTGAAGGTCTGGAACAGTCGGCGCAGCGGTTACCGGGCGGACGCCGATCTGGTGGTCGAGGTGCCCTCGGACGACGGCGGGCACGGCGGGGCCGACCCACGACTCGTGGCCGAATTCGTGGACTTCGTGCGCGACGGCATTCCCACGCTCACCTCACCGGTGGCGGCACGGCAAGCGGTGGCCGCCGGCTGCGCCGCCACCGCATCACTTCGCGCGGACGGTGTTCCCGTCGACGTCCCGGCACTGTCCCGGGAGTTGGCCGGCCATTTCGCCAACGAGGTCGGGTAAATCCACCGGGGCCGCCAGGAAAACCTGAGCTTCCCGGGAGGCCAACTCCTTCGCCACGCACGCTCTTCCCACCACCAGCAAACACCACCACCCACCTACCAGAAACCCACACTTTCCCGGCACGCAAATCGCTCACATTGCCCAGACCGGTGGAATTCTCCGACGAAGCGACAGGTCGTGGCCCTCGCGCCCATCCTGGCCACTGGCGCAACTTGGACACTGTCGGACCACTCGTTCCGGTAGCAATGTCGTGGGCGACTACGGGGGTTCCGACAACGGAAAACCCGTATCGGCCATGGAGCGAACGCACACAAAAGGAGTGGTGGAAAACATGGTCAAGGGTAAAAGGATCGCCCTTGCGCTGGGACCGGTGCTGGGGCTGAGCATGGTGGCGGCGCTGCCCCTGTCGGCGCAGGCGGCTTCCCGCCCGGACGCGCTGCCGAGCAAGAGCGAATGGCTCAACGACGTCGCTCCGATTGCCGCATCTCTCCAGGACTACCTGGAACATCGCCTGGCCCACGGCAACAGCGGCAAAAGGCCCGCAGTGGTCCTGGACATCGACAACACCTCCCTGGCGACGCACTACGACCGGGGCAAGCCGATCGAGGCGATCCTCAAGGCCACGCATTACGCGCACGAGCACGGCGCGGCGGTGCTGTTCGCGTCCTATCGCGACGCCGACAAGCAGGACGCCACCACCCGGGAACTCACGTCGGCCGGATACACCGTCGACGGCCTCTGCCTCAAACCGCACGGTGACAGCCCCGGCAAGGCCCAGGTCAAGCTCGGCTGCCGGAAGAAGTACGAGGCACAGGGATACACCCTCATAGCCGACGTCGGAAATCGCAGCACCGACTTCGAGGGCGGACACTACGACAAGGGATTCAAGCTGCCCGATTACGACGGGCAGCTGAGCTGATTCCCGAACTCCCGGGATTCCGGCCGGACTCCGGGGATGCCGGTATGTGTGTGGGCCCGCCGATATCGGCGGGCCCACACACATACCGCATACCGTGGACCGCACCTCGGGACGGGGATCACCCCATGCGGGCGCCGCGCCCGCCGAGTTCCTCGTACCCTCCCCGCCCCCACCACCCCACGCCTCCCGCGAGCCCCCGAACCAGTCGCCCATCGCGCCCCCACACCCGCGATCGCGCTGCTCCCCCCACACAACCCCGCTCACCCGCCCGGAGCCCCTCATGAGCGAAGACGACCGGCCGGCCCATCTCATCCGACTCGGCCTGTCCGAAACCGAGGCCGCCACCTACCTGACCATGCTGGACAGCGGCCCCACCACCCTCACGGCACTGTCCCGACGACTGGACCAGGAAGCCGCCGACAGCGAACGCACCGTCACCCGGCTCATCCACCTGGGTCTGGCCACGAGCCACGGCTCCGATCGAGCCGGTATCGCCCCGATCGAGCCGTCCATCGGCCTGGGTCGCCTCGCCAGCGCCCGTACCGCGGAGCTGCAACAAGCCCATCTGGTCGCGCTGGACGCCTACCGCACCTACCGGCGCCAGGTGCACCCACAAGCCACCGATGATCTCGTCGAAGTGGTCACCGGACCGCAGATCGTGGAGCGCATCATGCAGGTGGAGGACGCCGCGACCGCCGAGGTGCTGCGCTTCGACGCGCCGCCGTGGCACACCGGCGGTACGCCCAACCCGACCGAGATCCGCAACCTGGAGCGCGGCGTGTCCTACCGCATCGTCTACTCCAAGTCCGCGGTGGAGCACAGCGGTTACTACTCCTGCAACATCAAACCGTGCATCGCGGCGGGCGAGCAGGCCCGGGTGTTGCAGTCCCTGCCGGTCAAGCTCGGCATCTTCGACCAGCGGCTGGCCATCGTCTCGATGGCGTTCGGTGACGCCGAGGTGAACGACTCGATGCTGCTGGTCCACCCCTCCAGCCTGCTCCGCGCGCTCACCGGCCTGTTCGAGGCGTCCTGGCGGTCGGCCTATCCGCTGCACTTCGGCGAGCGGGTGCCACCCGCACTGCGCCCGGTGCAGCGCCGGATCCTGGAACTGCTCGGCAGCGGCGTCACCGACGAAACCATCGCCGAACTACTCGGCATCAGCCGCCGGACCCTCTCCCGCCAGCTGGAACAGCTCAACCGCGCCGCCGATGCCACCACCCGCTTCCAACTCGCCCTGTACGCAGCGCGGAAGGGCTGGATCTGACGCGTGTCGTTGCGTGCGGTGGAGTGGTGCCCCGCAGGGGAACGGGGTCGGTCTCCGCCCCCGTTGAGCGCGAAGACCGACCCCGCCCGAACCCGCTCCCCTGTGGAAGGGGACATCCTGGTCGGCTATTCCCCGTCCTCGACGACGCGGACGGCGCCGGACGGGCAGAGGTGGCCGGCCTCGCGCGCCGCGGCCCGGGCGTCGGCGGCGGGGTCGGACTCCAACACCGTCACGATCCCGTCGTCATCCTGGTCGAAGACGCCGGGAGCGGTCAGGGCACACAGTCCGGCACCTACGCAGACCGTGCGATCGGCGCTCACCCGCATGGTCATTCCGTTCCCCCTTTCCCGCGTCACCAGGTGACCGGGAGCTCGTTGACGCCCTGGATGGTGGTGCCCGGCCGCAGCGCCAACTGCTCTACCGGGACGGCCAGTCGCAGCGTCGGGACGCGGTCGAACAGTGCGTTGAGGATGACCTCCAGCTCCAGGCGGGCGAGGTTCTGCCCCAGGCACTGGTGCACGCCGAAGCCGAAGGAGAGGTGGTGGCGCGCGGAGCGGCGGACGTCGAGCGTGTCCGGGTCCTCGTACACCGAGCCGTCGCGGTTGGCTATGGAGTTGGAGACGATCACGGCGTCGCCGGACCGGATGAGCTGCCCTTCGATCTCGATGTCGGCCTTGGCCACGCGGCCACCGGCGATATCGGCGATCGCGAGGTAGCGGAGCAGTTCCTCGACCGCATCGGGAATGAGGCTGCGGTCGGCGCGCAGGGCGGCGTACTGGTCGGGGTGTTCCAGCAGGGTGATCACGCTGAGGGAGGTCATCGAGGCCGTGGTCTCGTGGCCGGCGATGAGCAACAGCATTGCGGTGGAGCTCAGTTCCTCGCGGTCGATCTCGCCGTTGGCCAGTTGGTTGGCGACCAGACTGCCGACGAGCCCCGGACCGGGCTCGGCCTGGAACTGGGTGATGAGGCCGTCCATGTAGCGTGCGAGCTCATCGCGCGCGCCGGCCGCGCTCTCCGCGTCCGGGGCCTGTACCAGCCGCTTGCTCGCGTCCTGGAAGAAGTCATGGTCGGCGTAGGGCACACCGAGCAGTTGGCAGATCACCATGGACGGCACCGGCAGTGCGAACTGACTCACCAGATCGGCGGTCGGGCCCGCGGCGAGCATCTCGTCGAGGAAGCCGTGCACGATCTGCTCGATCTCGGCGCGCATGCCCTTGATCCGCTTGACGGTGAACTCACTGATCGTCATCCGTCGCTTGGTGCCGTGCTCGGGCGGGTCCATTCCGATGAATGCCTGGCGACTCTCCCTGATCACCTGGATGCGCGGTGAGGTGGCCGGGAAATTGGCGTCGGCGCGATTGGAGGACAGGCGCGGGTCGGCGAGCAGCTTGCGCGCGGCCTCGTGCTTGGTCACCACCCACACCTGGCGGCCGTCGTAGAGGGTCACCCGGTGCAGTGGTCCGGGGGCGTCGCGCAGCTTGGCGTAGCCCTCGGGTAACTGGTAGGGACAGGTCCGGTCGCTTGGGAAGGCGGGTGCGTCAGTGGTCTGGGGAGGCGTGGCGGTATCGGTCATCGGTCCACTCCGAATCGGAATCTCTCACCGTTAAAGAACGCCATGTTCTCTAATTTGGAGAATAGACTGACCCCATAGAGAACGCAACGGCCTCTACCGGACATCTTCAGGAGTCACGCTGTCACCCAACGCCGATCCCACCGCCGCCCCCGCCGCTGACCACCGCAAAGGCCCCCGCCGCCGCGGCGCGGAGCTGGAGAACGCCATCCTGATGGCAACCCTGGAGGAGCTCAGCGAGACCGGATACGCCGCACTGACGATGGAGCGGGTGGCCACCCGGGCCCGCACCGGCAAGGCCGCCCTGTACCGACGCTGGTCCAACCGCGCCGAACTGGTCGTGGACGCCTGCCGGTTGGCCGGTCTCGCCGAGATCAAGCAGCCCGACACCGGCGCCCTGCGTACGGACGTGATCGCCCTGATGCAGCAGATCGCCGCCAAGGTGGCCAGCCCGCTCGGCGGCATCCTGCGCGGCCTGCTGGCCGAGATGACCCGCGACCCCGACTTCGCCACGCTGGTCCGGGAGAGCGTCCACACCGTCGGCCCGGCGACCCTGCGCGTCATCCTGGAGCGCGCCGCCGAACGCGGCGAGATCGAAGCCTGGATCCTGGATTCCCGGCGCGCCACGGTCGCCACCGACCTGCTGCGCAACGAATTCCTGCTCTTCGGGGCCCCGGTCGGGGACGACGCCATCACGGACATCGTCGACGACGTCTTCCTCCCACTGATCCTGCACCCGGCACCGAAGCGGGCGGGCGACACCCGCTAGCACGGTCGTCACCGAGGTCGTGCCTGTTCCGGCTCAGGCGGTCCCCGGAACGCCGGTGTGCGTCGGCGCCGGCCGTGCGGCATCCGTCGTTCGCCCGTCCGGGACCGCCGTGCGGACCGGGCGGTCACCCCCGCCGTCTCCCCTCCCCTCGGCCCCGCCGTTCGAGGGACTACGGGCGCGGCGAGGGCCGCTGGCCGGTCGTCTGCCCTTACGAAGGGACCGACCTCGCACCGGGCGATCCGCCCGGTGCGGAGCGAGCGCAGCGCAGAGCGAAAGGAGCCCGCATGTCCGCACCGACCGCGATCGATCACCATGCGACCACCGGATACAGCCTTCCCCTGGCCTACTGGTTGGCTCAGGCATCCGATCTGGCTTACAAGGACGAGGCCACGATCGAGTCCGGAGCCCGCTCCTGGGGCTTCGACCAGGTGCGTCACCATCAGACGCGGTTCACTCCGCCGTTCCCGCTGGAGGACACCCAGGCGTACACGGCCGCCAGCGACCACATGATCATCACTGCCTTCCGCGGCACGGAGCCGGCGCAGATCCGTGACTGGCTGTCCGACGCCAGCACTCCCCCGTGGCCGGGCCCGGCCAAGACCGGCTACGTCCACTACGGCTTCGCCGAGGCCCTCCAGTCGATCTTCCCGGAAGTCAAGGACACCCTGGCCGAGTTGCGCACCAACAACCAGACGGTGTGGTTCACCGGCCACAGTCTGGGCGGCGCGCTCGCCATGCTCGCCGGTGCGCGGATGTACCTGGAGGAGCCGCGGCTCCAGGCGGACGGCGTCTACACCTACGGGCAGCCCCGGACCTGCGACCGCCTCCTGGCGGCCGCGTACAACAAGGGCTTCACGCAGCGCATGTACCGCTTCGTCAACAACAACGACATCGTTCCGCAGCTCCCGCCGGAGCCCGTCTTCACTCACGTCGAGGCGTTGAAGTACATCGACTCCCACGGCAAGCTGCACGACTCCATGGGCCTGCTGGGCGGTCTGGCGGACCGGGCCAAGGGGCTGACCGCAGACGCCTTCGCGCCCGCCACGGACGGAGTCCGGGACCACTCGATCAAGCGTTACATCGCCGCCATCGAGCAGAACATCTCCTGAGCGGATCGCCGGATCGGACCCGGCCCGGGCCGCGATGACGTCGCGGCCCGGGCCGGGGGGGTGTAACGGCTCGGTCGCCGGGCCCCGTCAGGCGTTGTTGAGGCTGGTGTGGTTCCACCAGCCCTGGCGGCCGACGGTGAAGTCGATCGCCGGGCTGCTCCCGTTGATCTTGCCCTGGTACTTCTGGCCCTTCTTGAGCTTGCTTTCCTTGATCACGTCCTTGGGGTCCTTGATCGACTCGATGACGAGGGTCGGGACCTTCTTCAGCATGGCCGGGTCGATGGCCTGCTGGGGGGTGACGGTGACGACCTCGTCCCAGTTCGGCTGCTTCGCCAGCTGGTGCGCGAGGTGGATCTCCTGGCCCTCGCCGAACACCAGGTAGGTGAGGTAGTCGGGGTATTCCAGGCCGCCGAGCTCACGGAAGTGCAGGACGTCCGCCGGCTTGCAGACCACCTTGGTCACGGCCGTGGTCATCTTCTGGAAGTCGCGCTTGGCGCCGCCTTCCGAGACCACGACGCGCTCCAGGTGGACGTTGAACTCCTTGCCTTCCTTCAGCTTCGGCAGCTCGAAGTGGTCCGGACAGTACAGGGAGTAGAAGACCCAGTTGTTCTCGTTCTTCTTGAGGTCCTCCAGGTACATCTTGCGCAGGCTGCCGTCGTCCTTGATCTCGAAGGTGAAGACGGCCTGGTAGTTGTGGCCGTAGGCCGGGTTGTAGAGGGCCAGGTGGTAGAAGAAGAGCTTTTCCTTGCCCAGGATGAGGAAGCGGTGGAAGTGCTGGTGGTCGCCGTGCTGGGTGGACTCGGGTGCGGTGCTCATGGTGTGTGCGTGCCTTTCGTTGAGTGGGGGGTGTGGTGCCGCCGGGCCCAGAAGGGGCGGTCGGCCCATCGGGTTTCCTGGGCGTGGACGGCGCGGTGGCCGTCCTGGTAGGCGGTACGAGCGGTGGCAACCTTCTCCGCGTAACCGGCCAACGCCCTTCGGTCGCCGCCCAGTTGGGCGTCGACCGCCTCGCCCGCGCTCAGCCCGGTGTAGAGGGCGGTCAGGATGCCCTGGGAACTGAGCGGGTCGAAGGCGGCGGCCGCGTCTCCGACGGCCGTCCAGCCGTCCCCGTGCACCCGGTCCAGATGGGCGGTGTGCGCGGGGGCGCGGCGGGGCGGCCGGAGGGCGGTGAGCCCGTGCGGACGGGCCCGGTGGGAGACGTACCGAGTGGCCAGTAGTCGGTCGCGGAATCCCTCGGCGCCGCGGCCGGCGGCGAGGGGCAGGTCGGGGTCGGTGAAGTAGGCGACCAGGCGCTGCCGGGAGGGCAGCAGGGCGGTGTACCACCAGCCGTCCTGGTCGGACTCGACCAGCGAACGACCGTCGGGGGTGCCGTCCCGTGCCGGGTCGAGGAGCAGGTGCAGGGCGGTCAGTCGGTCGCCGGTCCGGCGGCGGGCGCCGGCGCGGACCGCCAGCGCCGCGCCCCGTCCGGTGGCGTCGACCAACCAGCGGCAGCGGACCGTGCGTTCACCATGCCGATCGGCACGGTGCCGCAGCAGGACCCGCCAGGTGCCGTCCGGCTGCCGGACGGGGCGCCGGACGGCGGTGCGTTCGGCGACCTCCGCGCCGGCGGTACCGGCGGCGGCCCGCAGCCCGCGGTCGAAGAGCGAGCGGTCGAGGTGCCAGCCGTGACCGTGCGGGTCGCGGAGGAAGTCCACCTCGTGGAGTGCGGACGAGCCCCAGGCGGACTGGTTGCCGTGGCAGGGCAGGTGGCCGGCGCCCAGGGCCTGGCGTTCGGCGCCCAGATCGGCCAGCAGCAGCCGTCCCACGGGGACCAGCGCCTCACCGACCTTGGGCGGGCCGGTGCCGGCGTCGGCCAGCAGCACCCGGCGCCCCGCCCGGACGAGGGTGAGCGCGGCGGCGCAGCCGGCCGGACCGCCGCCCGCGACCACCACGTCGTAGGCGGGTCGGTCGTTCACGGGGCGTCGTGGAAGGGGTCGAGCTTCTCCAGGTAGCCGGCGGCGATCGCCTCCTCGTCGTAGCCGGTCAGCTCCTTGACCTCTTCGACCGCCTGCTGGACGAGGGCGGCTTCCACGTCCTCGGCCGCGATGGTGCCGCGCCAGGCACCGGCCGCCACGGCCAGCTGGGGTACGCCCGCCTCGGGCACTTGGATGTTGATGAGGTTGGCGTGGTCGTGGGGAGGCGGATAGCCGGGCTCGGACTCCACCTGCATGTACGTGGGGAACTTGCCGTCTCCCACGGTGTACTTGCGCGGTTCGACGACGCCGAACTTGTACCAGTCGTCGATCATCTGCCGGCGCTGCTCGTTGAAGTCGACGCCTTCCAGTCCGCGCAGCCACACCGCCCGGTTCTCGAATGCCTTCTCACGGGCGCTGTCGTCGCCGGTCGGCTTGGTGTTGACGGTCTCGAAGTCGCGCTTGGTGAGCACGTGATTGGGCATCTGGGCGGGCCAGAAGGTGGGCAGATAGGGGCTGTAGCGTGGACCGAGCCCGGCCTGCACCTGGTAGCCGAAGCGGCAGCTCGCCGTGTCGCACTGCCAGGGCGCGGCCATCCAGCGGGTGAGGTCGCCGGGACCCTGGGCGTACAGCGGGCCGTTCTTGCTCATCACCTTGTCGTGGCTGAGCACGTCGCCGTAGTCGGGTTCGGGGTCGCCGGGGTCGCGGTGCAGGATGCGGAACGGTGCCGAGAACATGGTCTTATGGCGGATCGGCCAGGTGATCTCGCTGCCGGGGTGGAAGGCGTCGGCGGCGCAGTTGTCCAGCGCGGCCCGGTCCAGCAGGCCGGGCTGTTCGGCGACGGGTGCCTGGTCCACGTCCGGGTAGCCGGTGCGGGGCGGGCCGGGCGTGAAGTCACCGGCGGCCCACCGGGCCAGTCGCCGGTCCTGGGTGGGCGAGAGGGCGAGGTGCTGCCGGACGGAGGTGGCTTCGCGGCCGACCATGGCATCGCCGTAGAGCCACGGCCAGGGCACCGGCGACATCCCGTCCCGCTTGTAGTCGCGCATCTGGACGTAGATCTGGCGGCGTAGTTCGCGACTGGTCTCGCCCGGGTCGTTGAGCCGCTTGCGCATGTCCGGGTCGAGGAAGTGGTGTGGGCCCTTCCAGCCGAACTGGGTGGCGAAGCCGTGGTTGACCCACTGGAGTTCGCAGAACCGGGCCAGCAGCGGTTCGATGTGCTCGGGGTAGGAGGGCTTGTCCTCCAACACCAGCGTCTGCTCGGTGACGAACACGTCGAACAGCAGGTCATAGAGGGTGCGGATGGTTTTCACACCCGGTGCGTAGTGGGGCGGGCCGACCACGACCCAGGCGGGGCTGGCGGTCCTGGCGGCGCCGTCGATGGTGACCTCGGCCGTGATCGGGCCGTCGGAGACGTTGTCGTACCAGGTGTCGTTGTTGGCCACGCCGCTGATCGGGTTGTTCTTCTCGTCCCAGGAGGCCGATGCGCCGTCGCCGCCGACGACGACCAGTCGGCCGTCGGCCTCGGTGCGGGCCGAGCCCAACCCGACCTTCCTGGCCATGATCTGACCTTCGAAGACGGCGGCCTCCTGCTGCGCGGCGCTGAGGGTGTGCCGGCCGGGGTCGATGACCAGCTTCTTGCGGTCGGCTCCCGTGACCTTGGCGTTCCGCCGGCCCCGCTGGGCGTCCGACAGCTTGGCGGCCTCCTCGATGTCGAGCGGGATGTGGAACTGGTACCAGGCGGGCTTCTTGTTGGCCAGGTGCACCGACCACTTGATCTCGGTGACGCCGCCTTCGCCGAGCTTCAGTTCCCTGACGACCTGCCCGGCCTTGTTGTAGCCGTATATCCGGAAGCGGGCGGCCTGCTTGATGATCTTGCCTGAGCTGTCCTTGTACGAGCCCAACGCCAGCGCCGGCTGGTCCGGTGACTCCGGCGCGATGAACGGTGTCTGGTCGCTGTTGCCGACCCGGGCTATGCCGATGGCTGGGTGAATCTTGACCTGGACTATCTGCTGATCCATTACGGGACCTCATGATGGAGAGTTGTCTGAATGTCCCCCCAGTTACGTAATGGTCGCTATCTCCGCGTCGTCCGGCGATTCCACCGCGTCCCAATGGGTGGCCATCACTCCGTCGCGCCGCCGCGGATGCAGGCGGCGCCCTCGGCGTCCAACTGGCGGGTGCAGCGGGGGGGCGGACAGCGCCTGCTCGGCGTCGTCGTGGCGGTCAGCTGCGAGGCCCGGTGACCGCCGGCCATCTCAACTCATCGAGTGCACTCCGGGGGAGGTCGTCGTCTCGGGGGCGCGGGCCCGATACCCTCCGCGCCATGGGGACCTTCGCCGACGAGGCACGGTCGCGGCTGGCGAATCTGCTGCGCATGGCAGGGAACAGCGAGCGGGACCGGGCGCTGATCATCGCCTATGTGGAGTCCACGCCCGAGCCGCCGCCGCTCGGACCGCGCGGCATCCACACCAGCGGCTGCCCGCAGTGCCGGAACACCATGTGGGGCCAGCGCGACCGGGACGGGCGGCCGATCGCGGTCTGCGCGCGGTGCGGATTCGTCAAGGAGGCCGACAGTGGACTGTCCTGACTGCCGCTTGTCGATGCTGGAGCCGGGACCGCAGAGTAACCGGCACTGTTGTTACCGGTGCGGTCGCGTCGCGGCGACGGGTGAGACCGCGGACGACATCACCATCCGCGAGCGCGGCCGGCAAGAGGCGTTCGTCCTGCTCGACTACGCGATGGCGCTGCGCGGCGACTGCCGCACGCGCCGCCCGATGGAGGATCTGCCCATGGGCCAGCTCATTGAGACCCGAGGCTGCGGCAAGTGCGGCGGCACCATGTACCGGACCGTCGAGACCGACGAGGAAGGGAATCCGACGCACGAGAGTCAGTTCGTCTGTTCCGTCTGCGGACACATCGAGTGAGACACCGTCAGCTCCGGCCGGTACGTGCGGCTTTGGTGGGTCGGGCGAGGTCGTAGGGCCGGGGGTAGGGGCCCGGCCGGAAGGGGCGGTAGCGGGCGGCGGAGGTGGGGTCGATGCGGTGGGCTTCGGCGTTGAGCGCGGTCGCTCCGGTGTCGCCCCAGTGGCCGGTGGTGATCCGCCGCTCGACGGTGTGCAGTGCGGCGATCCGCTCGGCGGGGGTAAAGGTGCAGTGGCCGGCGTTGTCCACGTACGCGTGGCGGAGCAGGCCGGTGGTGCCGGCGGTGGCCGCCGTGCGCTGGTAGGCGCTCTCGGACTGTACGGGTATCAGGGGGTCGCCGATGGTGTGGATGTTCAGCTGGGGTGTGCGGAGCCGGCCGGTGAAGGCGACGTTTTCGGCCAGGTAGGCGACGGCGGTGGGGTCGGCGCGGAGCCGGGGGGCGGTGTTGAGGGTGGCGAGGTCGCGGGTGAGGGACAGTCCGGCGGACTTGTAGAGGGCCTTGACCTCCTGGTAGTCGGCGGAGTTGCGGAGCATGGCGGTGTAGTCCACGCCGGTGTTCCACGACATGCTGCCACCGGCGCGGTGTTCGGCTTCCTGGCGCCAGGCGAAGGCGGGCATCGCGATCAGCCCGGTCAGTGCCTGGTACTGGTTGGCCTGTTGGGCGGGGAAGTCGGTGGGGGCGGGACGGGTCTGGGCGGGGTCGTTCCAGCCGGGGATGTTGTGCAACGCGGCGGCCAGCGCGATCCGGGCGCGGCCGGTGGCACTGCGCTGTGCCTGCGTGACGACGCCGGTCAGGGCCTGCGCCGCGGCCCGGGCGTGGGCCGGGTCGCCCAGGCGGGTCAGCGGGATGTCCGAGCCCGGCGCGAGCAGGGACTTGACGGCGAAGACCGGGTCGAGGGTGGAGTTCCAGTTGGCGACGCCGCCTTGGACGAGACCGCAGGTGGAGAGCGAACCGTCGATGCGGTCGGGGTGGCGTTCGGCGAGGGCCGTGGTCACCAGACCGCCGTACGACTGGCCCCAGGCGAGGGTGCGGCGGGCCTTTCCGACCTTCGCGGTGAAGGTGTCGAGGGTGGCGAGTTGGTCGGGCACGGCCTGTTCGGCGGCCCAACCGGTGCTGGCGTAGGAGGAGCCGGCGAGCGCGTAGCCCTCGGCGAGGAGCAGCTTCCGGCTGGTGTCGTCGGAGGCGTCCTCGGCGGGGTTCGGGGCGCCCGCCGGGCGGTAGCCGTGGCTGAAAAGCAGCAGGGTGCCGTTCCAGCCGGTGGGCACGTCGAGTACGTACGTGGCGCCGGAGGCCAGCGTGCCTTCGAGGCGGACGGCCGGTCCGGCGGCATGTGCCGGGGCGGTGGCGCCGAGGGTGCCTGCGGTGAGCAGGGCGGTGGTCAGGACGGCGGTGCCTCGCGAGGTGCGCGTGCAGTGTTTCACGGGCGGGCTTCCTCCTCGATCGGAGTGCAGGGAAGGGCGTCGCTGAGGACTGTGGGACGTCACTGCGGGCGGACGGGCGTCGCTGAGGACTGAGGGACGTCACTGCGGGTGGCGCTGCTGTCTCGCGGGTGAAACGGGTATCCGCCGGCCCCAGCTGCGGAACCGTGCGTCAGGTCCGGTCGGGCTCCGAGGTGCGGAGCAGCAGCGCGTGCAGGGTGTTCCGTTCGTCCTCCGACAGCGGCTGGAGCAGTTGGTCGGTGACGTCGCGGCTCATCCGGTCGGTGTCGCGCAGGAATGCCCGACCGTCGTCGGTGAGGACCACGATGCGGCTGCGCCGGTCACCGGGCGCGGGGCGCCGTTCGACGAACCCGAGACCTTCCAGATCGTCGACGAGGCCGACGATGGCGCTGGGGTCGTAGCCGAGGCGGGCGCTCAGCTCGCGCTGTAGGGCGCCTTCGACGGTGGCGAGGTAGCGCAGCAGCGCGTAGTGGCGCAGCCGGACGCCGGATTCCTGGAGTGCGGCGTTGAACAACTGCCCGGAGCGCAGGCCGAGTCGGTAGAGGAGATAGCCGGTGTCGGCGTGCAGGCCGCGCATCCAGGGCTGGTCCGCCTCGACGGGTTCGGGCTTGCGGGTCTGCGGTCGCTGACTGGTGATGGCGTGCTCCCGAGTTCGGGCCCTTGGGGCCGGTGCGATGTGCGATGTGCCCAGCATGGCGAAATCTGATGTCGACGACAACCATTGACGTCAACAATTATTGGTCTTAACGTCCCCATGGCGGATCGGTACGGATCGAGCCCGGCTCTCCGACGCCGCCGCCCGCCCTGCGCAACTCCCCGCTCAATGAAGGGACTTACCGTGTCGCACCGCACACCCATCGATCTCACCGGCAAGGTCGCCGTGGTCACCGGCTCCGGCCGCGGACTCGGCCTCGCCTACGCCACCGCGCTCGCCGCGGCGGGCGCCGCCGTCGTCGTCAACGACATCGACGAGGCCGTCGCCGAACAGGCGGTTGCCGCCCTCACCGCGGCCGGCGGGACGGCGGTCGCCGAGACCGTGGCGGTCGGGACCGCCGAGGCCGCCGACCGGCTGGTCGCCCGCGCCGTGGACACCTTCGGCCGCCTGGACGTGCTGGTCACCAACGCCGGGATCCTGCGCGACCGGGTGTTGTGGAAGATGACCGACGACGACTTCGACGCCGTCATCGCCACCCATCTGCGGGGCACCTTCACCTGCGCCCGGGCCGCCGCCGTCCACCTGCGGGAACAGGGCGAGGGCGGCACCCTGGTGCTGGTCGGCTCGCCCGCCGGCCAACGCGGCAACTTCGGGCAGACCAACTACGCGGCGGCCAAGGCCGGCATCGCGGCCATGGCGCGCACCTGGTCCATGGAACTGGCCAGGGCGGGGATCACGGTCAACGCCGTGGTGCCGGTCGCCGCGACGGCCATGACGGAGACCGTCCCGGCCTTCGCCCCGTACGTCGAGGCGATGAAGCGGGGCGAGCCGCTGCCGGACGTCCTGCGCAAGCGCGAGGGGTTCGGCACGCCCGAGGACTGCGCCGCCCTCGTACCCTTCCTCGCCTCCGACGCGGCCCGCGGGATCACCGGCCAGTGCATCGGGATCGGCGGAGACAGACTCGCCCTGTGGTCACACCCCGAGGAGATCGCGACCGCGTACGCAGACGGCGGCTGGTCCCCGGACACGATCGCCGCCGCCTGGCCCACCTCGGTCGGCAGCGCGCCCCAGTCCGTCGGCATCCCCGCCCCGACGCTCCCGGAGGCCCGATGACCGGCATCGACGTGGCCGCGCTCACCGCGATCGACGTCCACACCCACTGCGAGGTCTCCTCCCGGGGGCAGGCGTCGCTGCCGGCGGAGCTGCACGCCGCCTCCAGTGCGTACTTCAAGGTCCAGGGCGCGCGGAAGCCGACGCTCCAGGAGACGGCGGCCTACTACCGGGAGCGGAAGATGGCCGCGGTGATCTTCACGGTGGACGCCGAGCACGCCACCGGGACCGCACCGGTGCCCAACGAGGAGGTCGCCGAGGCCGCCGCCGCCAACCCGGACGTGCTGATCCCCTTCGCGTCCATCGACCCCTTCCGGGGGCGCGCCGGGGTGCGGCAGGCCCGCCGCCTGGTCGAGGAGTACGGGGTGCGGGGCTTCAAGTTCCACCCCAGCATCCAGGGCTTCTTCCCCGACGACCGGCTCGCCTACGGGCTGTACGAGGTGATCGAGGAGACCGGCACCATCGCACTGTTCCACACCGGCCAGACCGGCATCGGCGCCGGCGTCCCGGGCGGCGCCGGCATCCGGCTGAAGTACTCCAACCCGCTGCACGTCGACGACGTCGCCGCCGACTTCCCCCACCTGAAGATCATCCTGGCCCATCCGTCGTTCCCGTGGCAGGACGAGGCGTTGGCCGTGGCCACCCACAAACCGGGCGTCCACATCGACCTGTCCGGCTGGTCGCCCAAGTACTTCCCGTCGCAACTGGTGCGGTACGCCAACTCGTTGCTCAAGGACAAGGTCCTCTTCGGCTCCGACTACCCCGTCCTGACCCCGGACCGCTGGCTGGCCGACTTCGCCGACCTCCCGATCAAGGACGAGGTCCGCCCGAAGATCCTCAAGACCAACGCCGCACGGCTGTTGGGGCTCACCGGCTCCGACTCCTGAAGGGGGACGTGATGCGCAACGACGGACTGGGGTCGTGGCCCGCCCGCCGGGCCCGCAAGACCCCGCACCGCACCGCCCTGATCCACCGGTCGACCGCCGTCAGCTACGCCGAACTCCACGAGCGCACCACCCGCCTCGCCCACGCCCTGCGGGCCGCCGGCCTCCGCCGCGGCGACCGTATCGCCTACCTCGGCCCCAACCACCCCTCCTTCCTGGAGACCCTCTTCGCCGCCGGCCTGCTCGGCGCGGCCTTCGTCCCGCTCAACACCCGCCTCACCGCACCCGAACTCGCCCACCAGATAGCGGACTCCGGTGCCGCGGCCCTGCTCCACTCCCCCACCTGCACGCCACTCGCGGACGCGGTACGCGCCGGGACCGGCCTGCGGACCGTCCTCGCCACCGACGGTCGGGCGTACGAGGACCTGCTCGCCGCCGCCTCCACCGCACCGGTCGACGAACCCGTCTCCCACGACGACCTCGCCCTCATCATGTACACCTCCGGCACGACCGGCCGGCCCAAGGGGGCGATGCTCACCCACGGCAACCTCACCTGGAACGCCGTCAACGTCCTGGTCGACGTCGATCTGTCGGCCGACGAGACCGCCCTGGTGTCCGCGCCCCTGTTCCACACCGCGGGGCTGAACATGCTCACCCTGCCGGTCCTCCTCAAGGGCGGCCGCTGCGTGCTGGTGGAGTCCTTCGATCCGGGCGACACCCTCGACCTGGTCGAAGCGCACCGGGTCAGCTTCATGTTCGGGGTGCCGACCATGTTCGACCTGATCGCCCGGCATCCGCGCTGGGCGGCGGCCGACCTCTCCAGTCTCCGCATCCTCAACTGCGGCGGCTCCCCCGTACCCACCCCGCTCATCGCCACCTACCAGGCGCGCGGCCTGTCCTTCCGCCAGGGATACGGCATGACCGAGGCGGCACCCGGCACGCTCTTCCTGGACGCCGAACACGCCGTGACCAAGGCCGGATCGGCCGGCGTGCCGCACTTCTTCAGCGACGTGCGGGTCGTCCGGCCCGACCTGAGCCCGGTGGACGTCGGGGAGACCGGCGAGGTGGTCGTCCGCGGCCCGCACGTGATGCCGGGCTACTGGGGGCGGCCGGAGGAGACCACCGCCGTCTTCACCGACGGCTGGTTCCGCAGCGGCGACGCCGCCCGGATCGACGCCGACGGCTACCTCACCATCGTCGACCGCATCAAGGACGTGATCATCTCGGGCGGGGAGAACATCTACCCCGCCGAGGTGGAGAACGCCCTGCTCGCCCACCCCGACGTCGCCGAGTGCGCAGTCATCGGCGTCCCCGACGAGAAGTGGGTCGAAGTGCCCCGGGCGGTCGTCGTCCCCCACCAGGGCACCGCACCCCACCCGGACGACCTCCTCGCGTCGCTGAGCGACCGCCTCGCCAAGTACAAGATCCCGAAGTCCGTCGTGCTGGTGGCCGAACTGCCCCGCAACAGCTCCGGAAAGCTCCTCAAGCACCAGGTCCGCAGCGCGCACGGCACCGCCTGAACACCCCACCGACCCTCCCAGGAGGCCCCCATGACCCGCACCGTCAACGGACTCGACGCACTCAAGCAACTGGCCGGCAGCGACTTGGGCACCAGTGACTGGATCACCGTCACCCAGGACCGGATCACCGGATTCGCCGACGCCACCGGCGACCACCAGTGGATCCACGTGGACCCCGAGAAGGCCAAGGACGGCCCGTTCGGCGCGCCGATCGCGCACGGCCACCTGACGCTGGCGCTGTTCATCCCGCTGTTCACCGAGCTCCTCGACGTCCACGGCGTCACCACCAAGGTCAACTACGGCCTGAACAAAGTGCGGTTCCCCGCCCCGGTCCCGGCGGGCTCGCGGCTACGGCTCGCCGCGCGACTGGCCGCCGTCGACGACGTACCCGGCGGAGTCCAAGTCACCATCGACGGCACCATCGAGATCGCGCACGGGACGAAGCCGGCCTGCGTCCTCCAGAGCCTGTCCCGCTTCTACGCCTGACGCCCGCCCCGGCACGCCGGATCCGTCGCCGGCGACGAGCTGCAACCAGTCGGTGTGCAACAGGACTTGGCAGGCGCGGCTCACGGCCGGGTGAGCGCACGATCGGTGAGGGCCGCCGCCGCTCCGGTGTAGTGGGTGGGGTCGGTGAGGGCAACCAGGTCGAGGTCCTTGAGGGCCGGCTCGGCCGACAGCGCGTCGGCCAGGCTTCCACCTCCCGTACGGACGGTGTGCGCGGCCTCGGCCAGCAGGCGGCGGGCACCGGACCGGCCCAGCCGGGCGGCGAGGACGGCGGTCAGCCGCTCCGACACCACCATCCCGTCGGTCAGGTCCAGATTCGCCCGCATCCGCGCGGGGTGCACGTGCAGTCCGGCGACGAGTTCCGCGGCGTCCCGGGCCGCTCCCCCGACCAGGCGCAGCAGGTCCCGCAGGGTTTCCCCTTCCGCGTGCCAGGCACCGGCGGGCCGCTCGTCCTCCGCGGCGACACACCCGTACAGCACGGCGGCCATCGCGGGCGCCCGGCGGGCGGCCGCGGCGATGAGCGTGGCCCGCACCGGATTGGCCTTGTGCGGCATGGCCGACGAACCGCCGCCGGCGCCCTCGCTCACCTCGCCGACCTCCGTACGGGAGAGGACCAGTACATCGGCGGCGAGCTTGCCCAGTGCCCCCGCGGTGAAGGCCAGGGCGCCGGACAGGTCGGCCACCGGGGTGCGCAGGGCGTGCCAGGGCAACGCGGGCTCGGCCAGGGCGACTTCCCGGGCGTAGGTGGCGAGCAGCCGCACCGTGGACTCCGGCGGCACCGCGCCCTCGGCCTGCGCGTAGGCGTGGAAGGCCGCCAGGGTGCCGGCGGCGCCGCCGAGTTGGGCCGGGAGGGTGCGGCGTACGGCGGTGAGACGGTCCCTGGCGTCCAGTACCAGGCTGCGCCAGCCCGCGGCCTTCAGCCCGAAGGTCGTCGGAACGGCGTGCTGGGTGAGGGTGCGGCCCGGCACGGGAGTGTTGCGGTGCTCGGCGGCCAGGCGCGCCAGGGCGCCGGCGGTGGCCTCCAGGTCGGCCAGGACGAGCCCCGTCGTCCGGTGGGCGACCAGCATCAACGCCGTGTCCAGGATGTCCTGACTGGTGGCGCCGCGGTGCACGTACGGCGCATGGGCTTCGGGCACCGCCGCGGTCAGTACGGCGACCAGGGGGATGACCGGGTTCCCGCCGCCGCGCCCGCGCAACGCAAGGTCACGGGCGTCGAAGCGGGCGGCGCGGGCGGCCTCGGTGACGGCCCGGGCCGCCGCCACGGGCGCCAGGCCGAGCGTCGCCTGCGCCCGGGTGAGCGCGGCTTCGGCGTCCAGCATCGCCTGCAAGAAGGCGGTGTCGCCGGTGGCGGCCTCGGCTGCCGACCCCACCCGCACCAGGTCGAGCAGGCCGGCGTCACGCTCGCCGTGCGGCTCGGCAGGACCGTCGCACGCGTCGCAGTCGTGGTGAACATCGCAGTCGTGGTGATCGCCGTGGTCGTGGTGATCATCGTGGTCGTAGCTCATGCGAACTCCAGGAACACCGTCTCCGCCGCACCCTGCAACCGGATGTCGAAGCGATAGCTGCCCTGCGGTTCCGCGGCGGCCCACAGCGTCGCGCGCCGTTCGGGTGACAGCGCGGCCAACAGCGGGTCCATGGTCGGCCCCCGGTCCGGCGCCGGCAGGTACACCCGGGTGAACAGGTGCCGGGTGAGGCCGCGGGCGAAAACACAGATCGCGAGGTGGGGGGCGTTGCCGCCGCGGGCGCCGGGGCGGAGGGTGCGGACCGCCCAATGGCCGTCCGCGTCGGTCGGGACGCGGGCGAAGCCGGTGAAGCGGACGCCGTCCCGACCGAGGAAGCCGCCGGTCGCCGGCTCACGGCGCAACGATCCGGTGGCACGCGGCAGTTCGCCGTCCGGGCCGGGGCCCCAGAATTCCAGCAGCGCGTCCGGGACGGGGGCGCCCGCGCCGTCCAGGACGTGGCCGTGCAGGGTGAGGGTGTCCGGGTGCGCCGCCGGGGCCGCGTCGCCTCCGCCGGGGAACGGCAGGGCGTAGCCGTAGAACGGGCCGACCGTATGGGCGGGCGTGGGCAGTGCGGGTGGGGTCGTCATGTCAGCGGCCCTCCTCGATCCAGGTGGCGGTGGGGCCGTCGAGGACGATGTCCCAGCGGTAGCCGAGCGACCACTCCGGCTCCGACCGGTCGTGGTCGTAGCGGGCGATCAGCCGTTGCCGGGCGGCCTCGTCGGTGACCGACTGCAGGATGGGGTCGTGGCGGAAGAGCGGATCGCCGGGGAAGTACATCTGGGTGATCAGCCGTTGGGTGAACGCGGTCCCGAAGAGCGAGAAGTGGATGTGGGCGGGCCGCCAGGCACCGCTGTGGTTCCGCCAGGGATACGCCCCGGGCTTGATCGTGGTGAAGCTGTAGCCGCCGTCGTCGCCGGTCAGCGTCCGGCCGACGCCCGTGAAGTTCGGGTCGAGCGGCGCGGGGTGCTGGTCGTGCTGGTGGGCGTAGCGGCCGGCGGCGTTGGCCTGCCAGATCTCGACCAGTTGGCCGCGCACGGGACGGCCGGACCGGTCGAGCAGCCGGCCGCTGACGGTGATGCGTTCGCCGAGCGGCGCGCCCTGGTGCTGGCGGGTGAGGTCGTGGTCGAGTGCGGTGACGTCGGTCCGGCCGAACGCGGGCGAGCCCAGTTCGACGGCTTCGGGGTCCCGTTCCAGCGCCACGGCGACCAGCGGCTGCTTGGGGTGACGGAGCGCACTGGACCGGTACGGCGGGTAGTCCCGGGCCGGTTGCGCGGTGCGGGTGGCGCCCTCGGAGACGGCCTTCTCGTACGCCTCCCGCGCCCGCGCGATCTCCCGGTCGATCTCGCCTTGGGTCACTGCCATGGCCCTCAACTCCCTTGCTCATGCGGCTTGTTGCTGTCATCCCTGACCGGTGCGGCCGTCTTCGCGATGATCTCCTCGACGGTGACGCCCGGCGCCCGCTCGACGAGGACGAACCCGTCCTCGTCGATGTCGAGCACGCCGAGGTCGGTGATGATCCGGTCGACGCACCCCCGACCGGTCAGCGGCAGCGTGCAGTCCGTGACGAGCTTGGCCGAGCCGTCCTTGGCGGTGTGGGTCATGGCGACGAGGACGGTCCGGGCGCCGTGCACGAGGTCCATGGCCCCGCCGATCCCGGTGATCATCTTGCCGGGGACGGCCCAGTTGGCGAGGTCGCCGTGGCGCGACACCTGCATGGCGCCGAGCACCGCGACATCGATGCGGCCGCCCCGGATCATCCCGAAGGACAGGGCGGAGTCGAAGTAGGAGGCGCCGGGCAGGACCGTGACGGTCTCCTTGCCGGCATTGATGAGGTCGGGGTCGATCCGGTCCTCGGTGGGGTACGGCCCGGTCCCCAGGACCCCGTTCTCCGACTCCAGGATCACCTCCACGCCCTCGGGAAGGTGGTTGGGGATGAGGGTGGGCAGTCCGATGCCGAGGTTGACGTACTGACCGTCCGTCAGTTCACCGGCCGCCCGAGCGGCCATCTCCTCACGGGTCCAGGGCATCAGCGGCTCCCCCTTCCCCGGGTTCCGGGCGCGGTGACGGTGCGCCGTTCGATCTGCTTGTCGGCGGCCTGCTCGGGCGTGAGCGGCACGACGCGCTGGACGAAGATGCCCGGCAGATGGACCTGGTCCGGGTCGATCCCACCGGGCTCAACCAGTTGCTCCACCTCGGCGACGGTGATGCGTCCGGCCATCGCCGCAAGGGGGTTGAAGTTCCGGGCGGACTTGGCGAAGACCAGATTGCCGTGCCGATCCCCCCGGGCGGCCCGGACGAGTCCGAAGTCGGTGCGGATCCCCCGTTCCAACACGTAGGGGCGCCCGTCGAACTCCCGCACCTCCTTGGGCGGCGAGGCCACCGCGACCCCGCCGGCGCCGTCATACCGCCAGGGCAACCCGCCGTCGGCGACCTGGGTGCCGACCCCGGCCGGGGTGTAGAAGGCGGGGATGCCCGCGCCACCGGCGCGCAGCCGCTCGGCGAGCGTCCCCTGGGGGATCAACTCGACCTCCAGCTCGCCGGCCAGGTAGCGGCGCGCGAATTCCTTGTTGGCGCCGATGTACGACCCGGTGACGCGGGCGATCCGGCCGGCGGCGAGCAGCACGGCCAACCCCCGGTCCATCGCCCCGCAGTTGTTCGAGACGACGCCGAGCCCTCCGACCCCCGCCTCGTACACGGCTTGGACCAGGACTTCGGGCACGCCGCTGAGCCCGAAGCCACCGACGGCCAGTGAGGCCCCGTCCCGCACATCAGCCACCGCCTCGGCAGCCGAGCCCACCACTTTGTCCATGCCCAACCCTCCCCTACCGTCGCCGAATTACTCAGTACACTGACTAACTTCCGACAGTTCCGAAGCGTGGCATGATGAGGAAATGAGGGCAAGACCCTCAGTGCAGTGAGCATTGGCGAGAGGAACAGGAACGCACCGTGCCCGCGCTCGACCTCAGCACCCACCCCGGCCATCTGGCCCGGCGGCTCCAACAGGCACACACCCTGCTGTGGACCACGATCGTGTCGGAGGACGTCACGTCCCCCCAGTTCGCCGTGCTCAACACGCTGGTCGGCGAGGACGGCCTCGACCAACGGACCGTGGGCGAACGGGTCGGCCTCGACCGCTCCACCATCGCCGAAGTGGTCCGCCGCCTGGTCGCCCGCGAGCTGGTCGACAAGGTGCGCGACGCCAAGGATGCCCGGCGCTCCGTCCTGCGCCTCACCGAGCAGGGCACCCGGCTGCACCACAAGCTCTCCGGGCGCACCGCCCGGATGAACAAGATCTTCCTGGCCCCCCTGGACCCCCAAGAACAGGCCACGTTCCTAGAGTTGCTGCACCGGGTCTCGGACGCGGCCGAGGCGCTGCGCAACCCCACGGCACGGCCGTCGGACAGGCCGGCACCGTGACCCACCGGAGCGGACCGGACGAGAAACGACCGGGCCCGCCCCGCCCCTGGCCGGAGTGGCCGGAAGGGACGGGACGGGCCCGCTGCCTGGAAACCCTGGCTTACCGGGTCAACGGCGGTCGCCTCAGCGCTCGCCGTGGTGGCGGTGACGCTCCTCATGCTCCTTGGAGCTGCTGTTGATGCACAGGTTGCCGAAGGCCGGGTTCAACGCCCCAATCAAGTTCCCGGTGTTGCCGCACAAGTTGATGGGAATGTGCACCGGGACCTGGACGAGGTTGCCCGAAATCACGCCGGGCGAACGGACTGCGGAGCCGGCCGCGTGACTGTCGGCGAAGGCAGCCGAACTCCCGCCCAGTGCGGTTCCAGCCGCGAGAGCAGCCATGGCGGTAATCCGAGTGATCCGTGACATTCCGAACCTTTCGATCATTCCAAGCGACCCACTGCCGCTCTCTGTTCTTCCCTTCGGCACACAGATCGTCACCATTAGGGCAACCGTCGACAATTCCCCCTTTCGCGTTGTTTCGCTCATGTCGCCCACCCTCTCGTGCCCCCTTCCAGCGACCCGCGCCCCTGCACACACGGCACCATCAGGCCACCCGGCACCGGACCGACCGACCCCACCCACGCGTCAACCCTCCATCGGGGCACGGCAGTACGGGCAAGTGGCGGCGGACCGGACCACGCAATGGCGACCGCAGTCCGGGCACACCCAGCCCAACCAGCAGGCGTCGTCGCCGCCCTGCTCCCGCGGACCGCCCACCGCACCGGTCCGCAGGTGCCGCGCCAGGACCCGGGCGTGACTGAGGTGTATCGGCATAACGGCAGTCTGTAGGACCAACGGCCCGCCCCCAGCCAGCCCGTGGAGGCGCCGGAGCCCCGCGGCGCGCACCGGGTCGCCGAGTTCACGCTCGTACCGGTCGGCGAACACCGGGTACCTCGCCTCCTGCAGTCCGTACCATCGCCACAGCGCGGCCGACGGTGCGACGGCCGTCAGCCACACGTCCGGGTACGTGATCCCGGACGGGCGCCCCAGCGGCAGACTCCGGTCGACCAACACTCTTGTCCCGGGCCACGGCCGCGCGACGGCGTACATCGATTCCGTCCAGACGCTGCGGGCGGTCTCACCGGCGGCCTGGCCCTGGCGTTCCGGTCGTTCCTCACCACTCACCGGGCGCACTCCTTGTCATCGGACAGCCCTTCGAGGCTCTCACGCGCCGCTCACCCCGGAGCGGATCCGCGCCCGGCCCGTTGATCAGACCTCACCGTCGGAACCGGGAGCGCCGACCGGTCGCACGCCAGCACTAAGGTGGAGGGTGGTTCGTACGATGCGAGGACTGATGGCTGAAAGCGAGCAGGAGCTGGCGGCCGCGCAACGGCGCCACTGGCAGGAGACCTACTCCGTGCACCCCGGCATGTACGGGGGTGAACCCTCCGCTCCGGCCCGGCACGCCGCCGAGGTGTTCCGCACCGCCGGTGCCGAACGGGTGCTGGAGCTGGGCGCCGGTCATGGCCGCGACACCCTCCACTTCGCCCGTGCGGGCTTCCTGGTCCACGCCACCGACTTCAGTCCCACCGCCCTCGACCAGCTGCGCGGCGCCACCCAGGATCAGGACCTCGGCGACCGGGTCACGACCGCCGTACACGATGTCCGCGACCCCCTGCCGCTGCCGGACGATTCGGTGGACGCCGTCTTCGCGCACATGCTGTTGTGCATGGCCCTGTCGACGCAGCAGCTACGGGACGTGGTCGCCGAGGTCCGTCGCGTGCTGCGCCCCGGAGGCGTCTTCGTCTACACGGTCCGGCACACCGGCGACGCCCACTACGGCGCCGGTATCGCGCACGGTGACGACATCTACGAACACGGTGGTTTCGCGGTCCACTTCTTCGACCGCGATCTGGTGGAAGACCTCGCCGTGGGCTGGCAGCTGACCGAGGTGCACGGCTTCGAGGAGGGCGATCTTCCGCGCCAACTGTGGCGCGTCACCCAGACCCTGCCCCGGTGAGACGGGCGAGCGACCACTGAGGCAACCGCATTGCGGCCCCCTCCTGCCGGCGGCGGAGGTCACGACCGCCCCAGGCACTCACCGGTGGCACGGCCCGACACGCTGTCTGCCGACGCGGTCTCGGCGCACGGTGGCCGGGAGCCGGCCGTCACAGACTCAGGACGATGGCGGCCCCGACGCCGCCGAGGATCAGGGCCAGCGCTGCGGCGCGCCAGCTGCCGTGGCGCCAGGGGTAGAAGCGGTCGACAGCGAGGGCGCCGGGGCCGATGAGGGTCACGGCGAGCGCCACCAGGGCGATGATCATGGGGTACTCCAGGCCGCTTTCGGTCGCCCACAGGCCGTGCGGTGCGGTGACGACCATGGCATTGATCATGACGCCGATCACTGCGGAAGCGGCCAGTGGGGTCAGGAACCAGGACGGCGAGCGAGGTCAGCGAAGCATCATCGAGGCCCACGTATCCACGTGGTATCGCGCACCTGCGTGGGTGTATCGGTTCGCGGCGCGGCTCCGATCGGTCGTCCTTCGACCGCCGGACTCATTTCGCCAAAGGACATTGGCGCAAGGACATTGGCGAAATGCCGGGGGTACCGCAACGGGGGAATTCCGCCCCTCCGCACAGGTCGGGCCCCGGTGCGGGGAAGGTCCTAATGCAGGGAGTAGACGACGAGGACCTGCTCCGGGGCGTCGGCGACGGTGAACGCCGCATGGCCGAGGGTCAGCTCACCGCGGGAAGGGTGCCGGACGCGTTTGCTGCCGGTGCGGTGGGTGGCGATGTCGTACCGGGGCCACCAGGCGTCCGCCGCGGCGCTGCCGGCGCGCAGTTCCGCCGCGAGCCGGGTGAACCGCTCGTCGCCCGGGTGCCGTCCGGCGTTCGTCCGGAGCCGAGCGAGGACCGACTGCGCCACCGTCTCCCAGTCAACGAGTACGTGCCTGGCATCGGGGTCGAGGAACACCCAGCGTGCGAGGTTCGGTCGGTCGGTGTCCGGTCGGTGGATGAGCCCGGGGAAGAACTCGGCAGCCGGGTCGTTCCAGACGAGCACGTCGGTGGTGGCGCCGGTGACGTAGGCCGGGGCGGGAGCGACGAGCGCGGGGACCGCGGCCACCTCGGGAGCGACGGTCTCGACCGCGGACGGGAGGCGGCCCTCGCGGGTGACGGCGTGCCGCTGGCCGGCGGCCCCGTCGGCCAGGGCGCGGAGGTGCGCGCGCTCCTCCCCGGTGAGCCGCAGGGTATCCGCGATCGCCGCGAGGACCTGGTCGGACGGGCGCACGTCCCGCCCCTGCTCCAGATACGCGTACCAGGTCGTGCTCACCCCTGCCAGGACCGCGAGTTCCTCCCGTCGTAGGCCGGGCGTACGGCGGCGGGCCGAGCCCGGAAGTCCCACCTCGGCCGGGCCGGTCCGCTCGCGCCGCGCGCGCAGGAACGCTCCGAGCTCGCGCCGCCGCGCGACCGCCACCGCGTCCTTCCGCTCGGCGCTCATCCTGGTACTCCCGGTTCCACCATCAGGCACGTCTGGATACCGCCTCTCGCGGCGTGTGGACTACGTGGTCATGAAGGCATGGCACATGACCACACCCGAAGGCGGCCTGCATCTCGCGGAGTTGCCCGACCCCCTGCTGCGCGGCGGCGGTGCGACACTCGACGTCCTCGCCGCGCAGGTCCCTGCGTACACCGGTGTCCTCGCGGCCGGCGGACGCGGCGGATTCCCTACGCCGATCGTACTGGGCCCCGGTGGGATCGGCCGGGTGACGGCCACCGCTGACGACGTGTTCGCGGTGCGGCCGGGCGATGTCGTCGTCGCAGGCGGCCTCTTCCGGTCCGGCCGTGTGTCGCACCCGGAGGAGGCGCTGCTGGCGTGGACCGGTATCGGCGGTGACGGCCGGGCCACCCCGACCACCGCGCGCATGCGCGAGGTGTGGCGCGACGGGCTGTACGCCGAGCGGGCCGTACTGCCGGAGCGGACACTGGTCGCGCTGCCCGACGCGGACGCGTACCCGGCTCCCGAGCGGCTCGCGTTCCTGCCGTGGCTGGGCATCGCGGCGGAGGCGGTCGACCGCGCGGGGGTGCGCGCGGGTCACGTCGTCGCCGTGGTCGGCGCGACCGGACAACTCGGGGCGGCGGCCGTGCTCATCGCCCTCGCCCGCGGCTCCGCGGCGGTCGTCGCGGTCGGTCGCCATCACGGCTCGCTCGACGCCCTCGCGGGCCTCGATCCACGCGTGGTGCCCGTGCCGCTCAGCGGCGACCGCGCAGCCGACGGGCGGGCCATCGCGACGGCTGCCGGGCCGGTCGACGTGGTCATCGATACGCTCGGCGCGGTGCCGAGCTCCGACCCGACGATGGCCGGGTACGACGCGCTGCGTCCGGACGGGTCCTGGGTCCTGGTCGGCGGGGTACGGCAGGATCTGCCGATCCCGTACGGCGACTTCATGCACCGTCGGCTGACGCTGCGCGGATCGTGGGGGTACCGCGACACGACCGTCTTCGAGCTGTGGTCGATGGTCCGCGGCGGCGTCCTCGACCTCTCGGTACTCGACGTCACGGTCGTCGGGCTCGACGACCCCGCTGCGGCGCTGACCGCGGCCTCCCACTCGCACGGGCTGGGCATCGTCGTCCTGGTGCCGTGACATGTGACGAAACGGCGTGGGGACCACTGAGCAGCGGTCCCCACGCCCCGCCCCAACTCGCCCACTCCCAGGCAGGCCAGGGGTCCTTCCACGACGAGCGGCCCGGCTACTACGACGCGATGGCTGCCGCGGATGCCTGGCAACGACCTCGGAGTGCGCTCGCGCGGCACGTCCGGTCCGAGGGGGCGCAGCCGGCCCCGCCGCTCTCGGAGGCGGGGCCGGCTCCTTGCCGCACACCTCTCGCACCAACCCCCTTGGCATGGGCATGATTTGATGCTTCACTGCGCACGTTAGGAAGGTTTCCTAACAACTCTGGGCATGGGTGTTCACCTCCACTTCCGAGAGGACGGTTCTCCGATGGGCCGCAAGACCACGACGTCCCTGATCGCCGGCGCAGTGCTCACCGCCCTCCTCACGCTCACCACCCTCTCGCCCGCCGGGGCCGGTTCGGCGCGCACCGCCGCCGCGAGCCCGGTGGCCAGGGCCGCCGATCCGGGGCCGGACCGTGACCCGGCGCGGCCGTTCCGCCACCCCGGCGTCCTGGTCGGCGGCCAACAGCTGGCCTTCGTCAAAGACCGGTTGGCCGCCGGGGCCGAGCCGTGGACGTCCGCCTTCGCGGAACTGCGGGCCAGCCGGTACGCCTCCCTCGACTGGCAGGCCAAACCCCGCGCCATCGTCGAGTGCGGATCCAGTTCACACCCCAACAACGGCTGCTCCGACGAACGCGACGACTCGATGGCCGCGTACACGGACGCGCTCCAGTGGGCCCTCAGCCACGACCAGCGCTACGCGCACAAGGCGATCACGATCATGGATGCCTGGTCGGCCGTCATCCAGGAACACACCAACTCCAACGCCCAGCTGCAGACCGGCTGGGCGGGCAACAACTGGGCCCGGGCCGCCGAGTTGATCCGGCACACGGGGGCCGGCTGGCCGGCCGCCTCCGTCGACCGCTTCGCCACGATGCTGCGCACCGTCTACCTGCCCGAACTGACGCCGGGCAGCCCGCGCAAGAACGGCAACTGGGAACTGATCGAGACCGACGCACTCATGGGCATCGCGGTCTTCCTCGACGACCACGGGGCGTTCAACCGGGCCGTGACGATGTGGCGGAGCCGCCTGCCCGCGTACGTCTACCTGGCGTCGGACGGAGCGCTACCGGTGCCACCACCGCACGCCGGGATCAACGGGCGGGACGCACTCGTCAAGTACTGGCAGGGCCAGTCGGACTTCAGGGACGGGCTCGCACAGGAAACCTGCCGCGACTTCGGGCACACCGGTTGGGGACTGGAGGCAGCCGCGCAGACCGCCGAGACCGCCCGGCTACAAGGGCTCGACCTGTGGGCCGAGGGCCGCGAACGCCTGGTCAAGGCCCTGGAGTTCCACACCGCGTACGCCAACGGGGCCAGCGCGCCGGACTGGCTGTGCGGCGGAACGGTCAAGACCGGCCTCGGCCCAGCCGTCCAGCTCGCCTACGACGAGTACCACCTGCGGGAGGGCATCGCGATGCCGCAGACCGAACGGTACGTGGCCGCGCACAGCCCCTTCGGGGCCAACTACTTCATCGGCTGGGAGACCCTGACGCACACCAACGCCCCGTGAGCGGCGAGCCCGTGCTGCCCCGGCCGGAGCCCGGCCGGCCCGGCTGTCGCACCGCGGCCCGTGCCACATACGAGCAGGCGCCGCAGGACTGGCGTCAGGAACGGAAGCCGATGACACCGAAGCCTGGCCGCGCCTGCGCATGCCGCATCCACTCCAGGCACTGCATGACGGCCTCCACCACCTCGGGCTCCAGCGGCGGCGCGTGATCCGCCCGCTTGGTGGCCTCGAACTCCTCCAGCGCCTGCGCTATCTGCTCGGGCGTCCACGCGCCGCACCCCGGCGTGTCCGCATACGGAACGGGAGCGGGCGGAGTCCCGTAGCTGAACGCGCTCACGGACACGGACGTGATGCGCAGGTCCTTCAGCCCCTGGTCGACCGTCTCCAGCCAGCCACCGCGGTGCGGAGTGAAACAGTCGTTGGCCAGGAACGAACCGGTCAACGCGCAGAGCCTCTTGTAGGCGTAGCCGTACTGGAAGGCGTGGTGGGAGTGGTCGCTGAAGGGGCCGCCGTGAAGGACCGCGCGGAGCGCGTCGTACGCGTTGGGGGCGCCTGCCTCGATCTCGTGGCTGAAGTAGTCGTCGTCCCGGGCCAGATCGTCCGCGAACCGGGTACGGATCACGTCCAGTAGTTCGTCGTCGCGGGATCCGACCAGGGCGCGGGTCGCGGCGACGTCGAGCAGATAGACACTCAGTGAAGAACTCATGGCACGACCTTAGAGGCGACCACTGACAGTGCCGTTTCCCGCGTCGTCGTCGTGACCGGCTCGCTCCCCCTTAGGAAGCCGGGGCCTGCGCGGTGGTGCCGAGTCGGGCGGGAAGGTGGGCATAGCCGCGCAGGATCCGGGTGCTGCGGCGACGGGCTCCGGTACGGAGGGTGAGGTGCGGAAAGCGGCCATAGAGGGCTTGCAGGCCGACTTCGGCTTCCATGCGGGCGAGGGCGGCGCCCAGGCAGTAGTGCCGTCCGCCGGAGAAGGAGAGGTGTTCCTTGGCGTTGGGCCGGGTGATGTCGAACCGGTGCGGTTCGGCGAAGAGTGCGGCGTCGCGGTTGGCGCCGGCGAGCAGCAGGGTGACGATCGCTCCGCGCGGCACCCGCTGGCCGCCAACCCTGGTGTCGCGAACGGCGGTTCGCCCCGTGAGGAACACCGGTGGGTCGAAGCGGAGCATCTCATCGACGGCGTTCGGCCACCGGGACGGGTCGTCGTGGAGGGCGTCGCGCTGGTCGGGGTGACGGTCGAGCAGGGCGATGCCGTTGCCGAGCAGATTCACCGTGGTTTCGAATCCGGCGGCGAGCACGAGGCCGGCGGTGGCGCGCAGCTCGGTCCTGGTCAGGCCCCGGCCGTCGTCGTCGCGGGCGGTGACCAGTTGGCTGAGGAGGTTGGTGCCGGGCTGCCGTCGGACCTGTTCGATGTGCTGCGCCAGCCACCCGTCGAAGTCGGTCAGGCAGCGTTCGACGGTCAGGAAGCGACGCCAGGACAACCCGAAGTCGAGGCTGGGTGCCGCGCCCGTACCGAGGCGGAGCACACGGTGCCGCTCGGAGTGGGGGACGCCGAGGATTTCGGCGATCACGGTGACGGGCAGCAGGCCGCAGTACGTGGCGACCAGATCGACGTCGGCGGCGCCGGGCGCGCGGCGTTGGAGGTCATCGAGGAGTTCCTCGGCGATCTCCTCGGCACGGGTGCGGAGTTGCTGCACGGCGCGCACGGAGAAGACGCGGGTGACGAGCCTGCGGTATCTGGTGTGCTCGGGTGGCTCGGTGACCAGCAAAGACGGGGGCTTCAACGGCCCGACGGGCGCGGACGCACCGGCCCAGGAGGCCAGTTGCGTGAGCGGTCCCCCCGTGGCGCGTACGGCGCCGGTGCGGAAGTCGTTGCTGGTGAGCACCTCGTGGACGGTGGGGTGGGAGGCCGTGACGAAGCCGTAGCGACTGCGGTGCACGGGCCCGTCCGCACGGATGCGGTCCATCAGTTGGCGCTCGATCACAGCCGCCTCCCCCTGGGGGCGCGGGTCCCGGGAGAGCGCCACCAATTGGCCGTTGAGGTCACCCCGGCGGGCCGCGCGGTCCATGGCCAGCCGGGGCAGGGCATGCCCGAGGGCCCACCGGACGTGGCGGGCGAACAGCCGTTGGGTGAGGGGGAGGTCACTCATGACGTGGGTCGCTTCCTTCCGTGGTGCGCCGTCCCGTACCCGCTCGTGCGGCGGCACGGCCGCTCGCGTACCGGGGCGCGGAAAAGCGGGGTGGTCGGGCTCCTCGCGCGGGGCCGGCTCGGCGAGGCCGGCACGGTCACCTCACCGCGCTACGAAGACTTGCACTGCAAGTCACCGGCGAGAGGACGCTAAACTTGCAGTGCAAGTGATGTCAAGGAGCGGGTGATCGCCGCAGCCGGATCGGCCGCGGGCAGGAGGGTGATGTGACGGTTCGAGGCACTGGCCGCGGCAGAAGACTCGGCCTGACGCGGGAGAAGGTGATCGCCGCGGCCGTGACGATGATCGACCGCGACGGCGCCGACGCCTTCTCCCTACGCAAACTGGCCATCGAACTCGACGTCGAGAACATGTCCCTCTACAGCCACGTGCCCAACAAGGACGCCCTCCTGGACGGCGTGGCCGAAGCACTCCTCGCCGAGGTCGACTTCCCCCACAACGACACCGACAGCTGGCAGGACCGGATACGCGCCCACGCCGCGGCCTTCCGCGCCGAAGCCCAACGCCATCCGAAGGCGTTCCCCCTCGTGCTCACCCGCCCCACGCGGTCCCCCGCGGCGCTGCTGGCCCTCCACTCCACCCTGGCCACCCTCACCGACCTCGCTCTTGAGCCGGAGGAGCGGGTCCACGTCCTGCGCAGCTACACCGCCTTCATGATCGGCTCGATCATGCGGGAGCTGGGCCACGCCCTCTACCTGGGCTCCCTGGACGACCACCAGGTCCAGCAGCAGAGCGACGACATCGCGGCCACCGGCGACCCGATCCTGATCGCCACCGCCCCGTACCTGGCCGCCCGCAACCACGACGCCGAATTCCACTACGGACTGGAACTGCTGATCGCCGGCCTGGCAGCCCGGGCCGGCGTTCCGTACGACGGCGGCCCCTCGAAGCCCTGACGCCGGCCCGCGGCGCCCTGTCCGCGACACGGGTACGACATCAGGCGAACGGGCCCCGCACGCAGCTCAGCGCCGGTTTTCCGGCACCCTCCTCACCTTCCCGGCTCGTGTCGCCGCGCCAACCGGCCACGCGCGGCGTCGTGGGCACCGCGCAGCAACTGCGCGAGAAGGTCCCCCGTCCGCTCGCCGGGGTTGACGACGGAGATCCAGCCGAGTGCCCCGTACACCGGGTGGGGCAACACCACATCGACGGCCGAGTGGTCCCGGGGCCGGGTGAGGCTGCGCGGCTCCTCCTCCGTCAGCTCCCGGAACGTCGCCCGGTCGACGTGGATGTTCACCCGCCAGCGTCCCGCAGGGTCAAGGTCGGATGTGGCGTCGTCGGGGTAGTTCTTGGTGACGATCGTCCCGTAAGGCTGGGTGGTCCGCGGCATCTGGCCGTCGGGCGCGTAGTAGAAGAACGCGTCCCCCCACACGAGCTCCGGCAAGTCGCCGCCGGGCTCCGGGAGGACCACGAGCGCCCCGTCGAAGCCGCGCACCGTCGCGATGATCTGTTCCATACTCATGGTTCAAGCATCTCCTTCAAGTGCTTCTGTGGGGTTGGCCGATGGGTGAGCTGGTGAGCGGTGGGCAACGGGCACCGCTGCGCACGGTCGAGGTCGCCAGGGAGTCGGGGTACTCGGTGCAACAGGTGCGCGACTTGGAGCGGCTCGGGGTCCTTCCCCCGGCCGCTCGGTCGAGCAACGGGTACCGCGCCTACACGGCCGTTCACGTGCACGCACTGCGCGCCTATCGAGGGCTCGCGAGCGCCATGGGTCCGGTCGCCGCCCGACGGATGCTCACGGAACTGCGAACGGGCCCGCTCGCGGAGGCGGCCTCGGCGATCAACGAGGTCCATGTGCGGCTCGCGCGGGAACGGGACGAGGCCCTGCGCGCCCAACGGGCGTTGCGGGCGATTCAGGCCGAGGCGCAGACATCCGAGTTCGAGCAGGACAGCGACGCGATGACGATCACGGAGCTCGCCGGAGCGCTCCACGTACGCACCTCGACCCTGCGGTTCTGGGAGCAGGAAGGACTCATCACGCCCGAGCGCGTGACGTCGCTGCGAGCACGTCGTTACGATCTCTCCGCCATCAGGGCGGCCCGTATCGTCGCGGCCCTCCGCAGCACCGGCTACGGCATTCCGGCCGTGCGCGAGATCATCGGCTCCCTGCACCAGCTCGACGGCCTGGAAAAGACCCAACACGTCCTGCAACAGCGTCTTGGCCAGATCGCGACCCGGACCGTGGCATTGCTCCGTGCCGGCGCAGACCTGGCAGCCGTCGTCACGTCCCCCGTCGAACCGACTGCCACGGCCACAACCGGGACTGGGACCAGGAGCGGGACTGTCTAGGCGACATCGCACGCTGGCGATCCGGAGTCGTGCCGGGAGGGCTGCTGGGCGCCCAGGTCGCGTAGGTCGCGCAGTCATCGGCCCGACGCTGAACGTCGTGTCACCCTCCGCCCGTCCACGTCTCCGGGCCACCGCCCTGCCACTGGATCAGGTCCGGGTCATGAAGATCGACCTGGTCGGGGTCGAGGCCGGCGCGGCGGACGAACTCCAGGACGTCGATCATTCCGTAGGCCAGGCCCACCGAGTCGTGGCCGATCCAGACCCGGCGCCCGCCGTCCGCCGCCGGCGCGTCGACCATGATCTTGGGAGCGTTGTCCATGGCTCCACGGTGCAGGCTCCTTGCCGGCGGCGCGCCTGCCGTCGGCCCACCTGGGCGAGCCACCGACGGTGGCGCCGCCCCCCTCGCTCTCCGTCAGGTCACTCATTCCGCCGCGGCGGGGTCGGGAAAAGCGGCGTGCCAGGTGCGCTGGGCCGTGCCGCGCAGGTGATCGAGGACGTCGGGGTCGGCGTCGAGGGTGTAGTCCGCGTCGAGGCCGACCAGGGTCTGAGCGATGCGGGGCAGGTAGTCGTCGGAGGCATCGACCAGGCAGGTGTTCCCGTCGCCGGGGCGGACGCGGGTGGCCAGACCCGGAGTGCGGGCGCGGACCTGCTCGGCGGAGGTGTGCACGGTGGCGACGGCCCGGTAGCGGGTGGGGGCGGCGGACAGCCGGCTCGCCACGAAGGCGGCGGGGTCTTCGCCGGGTATGGGGCGGGGTGGGACACGTCGGCCGGTGGGGGTGGCGTTACTGATGCGGTCGAGGCGGAAGAGACGCCAGTCGTCCTTGTCGGTGTCGTGGGCGAGGAGGTACCAGAGGTTGCCGGAGGCGACCAGGTGGCAGGGCTCGGCCCGGCGGCAGGTGGTGGTGCCGTGGCGGGTGCGGTAGTCGAAGCCGACGATCTCGTGGTCGCGGCAGGCCACGGCGAGGGCCGCGAGGAGCACGGGGTCGGCGCGGGCCCCGCGGGTTTCCCAGGCGATGCCACTGGCGGATGCCTGGACAGCGGTGACCTGGCCGCGCAGGCGGCGCGGGAGGACCTGTTCGAGCTTGGCCAGGGCACGCACGGCGGTCTCCTCGATACCGGTCAGTCCGCCGGCGGCGGTGCGCAGGGCGACGGCGATGGCGACGGCTTCGTCGTCGTCCAGGAGGAGGGGCGGCAGGTCGGTGCCGGAGGCGAGGCGGTAGCCACCGGCGTGGCCGCGTGCGCTGTCGACGGGGTAGCCCAGCTCGCGCAGGCGGTCGATGTCGCGGCGGACGGTGCGCACCGTCACGCCGAGTCGTTCGGCGAGCTCGGCACCGGACCATTCCCGCCTGGTCTGCAGCAGGGACAGCAGCCGCAACAGGCGGGCGGTCATGTCGCTCGTCATGCATTCCACTATGCCCGAGTCAAAGGACACCGCCTGTCCTGAATTCCCGTCCGGCTGCCCGCCCACCGGATCCGCCTGGCTCCAGGCAGATCCAGGCGGTTCCAGGCAGCTCCAGGCAGCTCCAGGCAGCTCCAGGCATGAAGAACCGTCCGGGCAAGGAGAGCGGGGCGGCGCCGGTCCTGTCAGGTGAGGAGGCGGTGGCCACCGTCCACGTCCAGCACCGTGCCGGTGATGAATCCGTTGCGCATCACCGAAAGGAACGCCTGGGCAATGTCGTTGGGGGTGCCGATCCGCCTGGCGGGGAGTCGCTCGGCCAGCTCGGCGAAGGCAGCCTGCTTGTCCATGCCGAGCTGGTCCCAGATGGCGGTGTCCACCCAGCCCGGAGAGATCACATTGACGCGCACGGGCGCCAACTCGACCGCCAGGCCGTATGCCAACGACGCGAGCGCACCATTGGCCGCGGCCACGATGGTGTTCGCTCCATTCGGACGGTACGCGTTGATTCCCGAGGTGTACGTGATCGACCCGGTCACCCGCCCGACCGCGTATTTGCCGACGAGCCAGGCACCGAGCAGCTTGGTGTCCACGACGGCCTCGGCTGCCGCCATGGCGACATCGGTGATCCGGCCGTACGCCCCGGTCACGTCTGCCGCGGTGACCGCCACATGGTCCACGCGCTCCACCCGGGCGAACAGTTCGGCCACGTCCTCCTCGCGGCCGATGTCTGCCCGCACCGTGCTGATCTTCCCTTGCGCGGCCTCGCCCAACTCCTCCTTGGCGGCCGCGAGTCGGTCGGCAGACCGGCCGACGATCGTTACGTCCATGCGCTCGGCGAGCAGGGTCCGGGCCAGGGCTAGGCCCATCCCGGAGCCGCCGCCGATGATCATTGCGTCAGTCATGATCCGAGCTTCTGCCGAACGTCGGGGCCCGGGAAGGCCGTGCGGTTCCTGGGTGTGACAGGGCCACCCAGGAGTGGATCATTCGATGGCACACTCAGGGGCGTGAACGCGATGGCGGAGTTCCTTCGGATCCGGCGCGGGCGGATCGGCCCGGCAGACGTCGGATTGCCCACCGGGCCGGGGCTCCGGCGCGCCCCCGGGCTGCGTCGCGAGGAACTGGCCGCGCTGGCCGGGGTGAGCGTGGACTACTACACCCGCATCGAGCAGGGCCGGGAGACCGCGCCCAGCGACGCGGTACTGGACGCACTGGCCCGGGCCCTGCGCCTCACCGACGACGAGCACGCCCATCTGCTCGCCCTCGCCGACCGGACGGCCGGACGAACACCGCGCCGCCCGCCCGCCGACCCACAACCAGTCAGCGCCGGCCTGCGGCTGCTACTGGAATCGGTCCGGCCCAACCCGGCGTACGTACTCAACGAGATCAATGACGTGCGGGCCGCCAACCCCGAGGGCCTGGCACTGCTGTCCGGGCTCGCCGACTGGCCGCCTGGCCAGCGGAACATGATCCGGTACGCCTTCCTGCACCCGGCCGCGCGAACGGTCTTCACCGACTGGGACCGGGTGGCCCGCAACAGCGTCGCGCACCTGCACACCGCCGAGCAGACCGCCCCGGACCGGACCGCCACGCTGGTCGCCGAACTGTCCTCGGCCAGTGGCGAGTTCGCCGCGCTGTGGCTGCGGCACGAGGTATGGGTCAAACGCGGCGGCGAGACCGCGTTCCACCATCCGGCGCTCGGCCCGCTCACCCTCACCAACGAGGTGCTCAACACCGCCGACCACAGTCAGCGCGTCCTGCTCTACCAAGCCACACCCGGCACCGCCGAACACGACGCGCTGGTCCTGCTGGCGATGACGACCCAGGACACCGGCACCTCGTAGACCTCACCGACCCGCCCGCGGTCGACGAGGGCAAGCCCTCCCCCGTCGCGTACCTGCGGGCCGGAATGACGGTGTGGGGCGCGATCGCCGCCGTCGCGGTGCAGGGCGTGCACCGTCACTTCAACAGCCTGCGTGAGGCGGTCCCGCACGTCCCGGCCTTCGCGTCCGGAGCACGGGGGCACGCCGCGGCTTGAGCCCGTCCGCCAACGGGCCGGCCGCCTGCGGCCCTGGCGCGGGAAGCAACCAGGAGTTCCAGCGGTACACCGTCGTCGATCGCGGCCGACTCGGGCGGAGCTCGACAAACGGCCGGGATGCCACCCCGCTCCTCACCCACACCCCCATTTTGAACACGTTCAATTCTGCGGGTTACGCTGATGTCCACCGAAGCTGAGGGGGCTCGATGAAGGTAGTGCTGCCCGGGGGAACCGGACAGGTGGGCGCGATCCTCGACCGTGCGCTGACGGCCGCCGGCCACGAGGTCACGGTGGTGACCAGACACCCGACGCGGGAGCGTGACATCGGCTGGGACGGGACCACGCTCGGTGCCTGGGCCGAGGCGGTCGACGGCTGCGATGTCGTGATCAACCTGGCCGGACGCAGCGTCTCCTGCCGCTACACCGCCGGCAACCTGCGGGCCATGATGGATTCCCGGGTCGACTCGGCGCGGGTGGTCGGCGAGGCGATCGCCGCCGCCGCGCGGCCACCACGTGTCTGGTTGCAGATGAGTACCGCGACGATCTACGCCCATCGCTTCGATGCGGCGCACGACGAGGCGACGGGGGTGATCGGCGGCTCGGAGGCCGGGGTGCCGGACTACTGGGCGTACAGCGTCGAGATCGCGAAAAACTGGGAGCGGGCGCAGGCCGAGGCGCGGACGCCGGCGACGCGGAAGGTGGCGCTGCGCTCGGCGATGGTCATGAGTCCGGATCGGGGCGGGGTCTTCGACGTACTGCTGCGGCTGGCACGACTGGGGCTGGGCGGGCCGGTCGCCGGCGGTGCGCAGTACGTCTCCTGGATCCACGACGAGGACTTCGTCCGCGCGGTGGAGTTCCTGATCGCCAGGGACGACGTCGAAGGGCCGGTGAACCTTGCGTCGCCCGGCCCCCTCCCGCACCGGGAGTTCATGCGGGCACTGCGCGCGGCCCGGGGCGTCCCGGTAGGGCTGCCGGCGACGCGGTGGATGGCGGAGCTGGGGGCGTTCGCGCTGCGCACAGACACGGAGCTGCTGCTCAAGAGCCGCCGGGTGGTGCCGGGTCGGCTGCGTGCGGCCGGGTTCGACTTCGCGCATCCTGAATGGGAGAGGGCGGCCGCGGACCTCGTTCGGCGGACCAAGGCGTTCCGTTCGGATCACCGGGCGGGCCGGACGTACCCGGGAGCGGTACCACGGCAGCGATCCTGAACGTCGTCGGTGGTCGCCACCGCAACGCGGGCCGGGGCGACGCACGTCACATGCGTTCGTGTCACATCGTGCCGGGCCCCATCCGTCAGAGGTGTGTAGCCACCGACAACGGCAGAGGAGCTCATCGTGGATGCCCGTTTGAACGTCTTCGAAAGTCCGACCGCAGGCAAGTTCCTGAAGCACATCGTCTCGGCGGGCAAGGTGATCTCGGACTCACCACTGCCGGCCGCGACCCAGCAACTGGTGGCGCTGCGCGCGAGCCAGATCAACGGCTGCGGCTTCTGCGTCGACATGCACACCAAGGACGCCACGGCCGCCGGTGAGACATCGGTGCGCCTCAACCTGGTCGCGGCGTGGCGGGAGGCCACGGTCTTCACCGAGGCCGAGCGCGCCGCGCTGGAACTGGCGGAAGAGGGGACCCGGATCTCGGATGGTGCCGGTGGGGTCACGGACGAGGTCTGGGCACGTGCCGCCGAGCACTACGACGAGGAGCAGCTCGTCGCCCTGGTGTCCCTGATCGCGCTGATGGGCACCTTCAACCGACTGAACGTCATCACCCGGCAGCCCGCCGGCGACTACCAGCCCGGGCAGTTCGGATAGCCGGCAGCACCTGCCCCGGAGCCGGGGCCGTCCCCGCCCACACCACAGGCGGCGGCCCCGGGCCCCGGACTGCGGACTGCGGACTGCGGACTGCGGACTGCGGACTGCGAGCCCTTCGTTCCGGGACCCGAGCGGGCTCCCGGCAAGGACCGGCATGGGGAAATCGGAGAATGGCCGACTCACGGCAGGCGACCTCCCCGTCGCGGGGCGGGTCGCCTACCGTGACCACCATGTCGTTTGGGATTCCTGGCAATGACCCGGCATCGGTGCCGTCGCGCCGCCACATCTTCGGCGACGACGCCGAGCAGTACGACACGGCCAGGCCCGGCTATCCCCACCAACTCGTCGATGACGTCCTGGACTTCTCCGCTCCGGCCGCGAGCGAGCCGACACTGGAGGTGGGTGCCGGAACCGGCAAGGCCACACTCGCCTTCGCCCGGCCCGGCGTACCGATGACGTGCGTCGAACCGGACGTCCGCATGGCCCAGGTGCTGCGCCGCCGCTGCGCGCGACTGCCCGGCGGCAAGGTCAGCATCGAGGTCGCCGACTTCGAAACCTGGCGTCCCTCGCGACGCTACGGCCTGCTGTACTGCGCACAGGCATGGCACTGGGTCGACCCCGCCGTCCGCTGGGCCAAAGCGCGGGCCGCGCTCGCACCCGGCGGAGCGATAGCCCTCTTCTGGAACCACTGGTTCCTCCAGTGCGGGAAACTGACGGACCGGCTGACCGCCGCCCACACCCGGCACGGCATCGAGATTCCGCCGGACACCCTTCTCGATCCCCGCCTCCGTCCCGCGCGCCGGGGCCCCGAGGCGCGCCAGTGGCGCGAGATGACGGCGTCCGGCTTCGTCGACCCGGACCACCGCCTCTACGCCTCCGTACACGAACGGTCCACGTCTGCCCTCATCGGCCTGTTCGCCTCCTACGGGGGCTACCGCGCACTCCCGTCCGAGCCCCGCGAGCAGCTCTTCGACGACATGACCCACCTCGTGGACGAACACGGCGGACACGCCCACGTGAAGGTGATCACGAGCCTCTTCCTGGGGCGCACACGAGTCGATGCCGCCCCGGCGGCCTTGCAGTCGTAGGGAACCGACGTGACGCGAGGACACCGCCCACGCTGGCCGTCACCCACGAACTGGGCATGACGAACCGACCCACAGGGGGGGCGGCGGAAGGCGGGTCAGGCGCTGACGAGCCCGCCCGCGTGAACGCCTCCCCGGCCGGTGAACCCGCCCGAGAACACCGAGCAGACCTCAACGCACTGACGGCCCAGCTGGACGGCCGCCCGGCCAAGCTCGCCGACGACGCTGGTCTTCAACGCGCGCGGCGGGAACCGGGGCCGTCCACGGTGACGCACCGTCCGGGACGACTTCTTTCGCCGTCACTTCACTGGTACGGAATGATTACCAACCGTAACTTACTCGTCAGTCACCACGTTGGCCCTTGCGATCCGGGGCTCAGGCGAACGGCTCACGGATCATTTCGGAGTCCTCTTCCCCCGCAAGGAGCACCGTATGAAGCTGCCTTGGTCGAGACTGCTCACCGCCCTTCCGGCGGTCACCTTGGCCGCGGGTCTCACCACTGCGCCCGCCGCCGCTGCCCGCCCGTCGGCCACCGTGCTTCCCAACAAGTCTCTCGGGGTGCCCCTCCACACGCCCCCCACCGCGATTCCCCGGGGGCCTTTGGGACGGCCCCTCCTCAAGCCGTCCGCCGTAGGCGCCCCACGGCACGCCCCCTGGGCGGCCAGCGTCAGCAGTGGCTGGAACAACTTCTCCTGCGAGCCGTCCGCTCGGCACCCCCGCCCGGTCGTCCTCGTCCACGGCACCCTCGCCAACTCCGTCGACAACTGGCTGGGTCTCGCGCCCTACTTGGTGGCCCGCGGCTATTGCGTCTTCTCCCTGACCTACGGCCAGTTGCTCGGCCTTCCCCTCGTCGGAGGGCTCGGTCCGATCGACAACTCGGCCAGGCAGCTGGCCGTGTACGTCAACCGGGTGCTGGCCGCAACCGGCGCCAGGAAGGTCGATCTCGTCGGACAATCGCAGGGCGGCATGATGCCGCGGGTGTACTTGAAGTTCCACGGCGGCCGCCACAAAGTGCACACGTTGGTCGGGCTGGCCCCCGACAACCACGGCACCGACCTGCACGGCCTGGCCAACCTGCTGGACATCGCCCCGATCAAACAGTCCCTCCACGCGCTCACCCCGGGGCTGATCGAGCAAAAGGCCGGCTCCGCCCTGCTGCGTCGCCTCAACGCCGGCGGCGACACCCTCCCCGGCATCCACTACACCGTCATCGCCACCAAGTACGACGAGGTCGTCACGCCCCACGGCTCGGAGTTCCTCCACGGCCCCCATGTGCACAACATCGTGATCCAGGAACTGTGCCCGACCGATCTCTCCATGCATGCGAGCCTCGGTCTCGTCGACCGGATCGCCTTCCACGAAACGGCCAACGCGCTCGACCCGGCACACGCCACCCCCACCACCTGCGCGTCCGCCCTGACCTGACCTGACGGACCGGACCCAGCGTCCCCGTTCTGCGCTGTCCAGGCGGCGCACGCAGAGGGCTTACCCGGCCGGGACGGGGGTGCCCGGCCGGGACGGGGGTGCCCAGCCGGGGACAGCGTCCATGGGCGTAAGCGTCTTCGGCCGGACCGTCGGGGTCGTGGTACCCCGTCGTCGACGGCGACATCGTCACGGACGGCTTGCCGACCCGGTCGGACACGGTGGCCGGACGCCGCCGCGCACCCGGGGCCGGTGCCTGGCGTCAGTCGCCGGGGGCGGCCACCAGTTTCCGTACGGTCATCGGCTCGGCGAGGGCGAGTTCGAGCACCTGGCTGGTGTGTTGGAAGTGGGCGGTGGCGAAGTGCGCGGTCAGGGGCGGGCCGGGCCCGTGCCGGCGCCGGAGGTGGTGATGGCCGCGGCGGTCTCATCCAGGTCGGCCGGCGTCAGTTGCACCGAGCCGGTGCCGATCCAGCCGTCTACCTGAGTGGTCTTGCGGGCGCCGACGATGGCACCGGTGACGCCGAGCCAGGCAAGTGCCCAGGCAACGGCGGTCTCGGCAACGGTGGCGCCGTGGCGCTCGGCGACTGGCCGTAGCGCGTCGGCCAGGCGGAGGTTGGCGGCGAGTCCGGAGGTGAAGTCGCACACCGGGTCACGCCGCGACCGGGACCGGTTCGCCGGTGCGCGCGGCCCACGAACCGCACTACGGAATGCGCGAAAGCACTTGCTGGAGGCGTGCGGTCGGGGAGCGGGCACGGCCCGTAACGCTGTGCCCTCGCGGGTGCTACTTGGCCGGCTTGCCTGGTTGGTCGTGGGTCGAGCAGTGGATGCCGCCGCCGCCCGAGGCGATGGTGTCAATCTTCACCTGCACGATGTCGCGCTGCGGGAACTGGTCCTGCAAGATGCCCTTCGCGCGATCGTCGGCCTTGGCGTCGCCGAAGCGGGGGATGAACACCGCACCGTTGGCCACGTAGAAGTTCGCGTAGGTGGAGACGAAGGCGTCACCCCGGCCGGTGATCTTGTCCAGGTCGGGCTGGGGCAGGTCGACGACCTCCAGGGACTTGCCGCGAGCGTCGGTGGCGTCCTTGAGCACTGACCGGGCCTGGTCGGCCGCGCGGGACCAGACGTCCGGGGGGCTGTCGGGGAAGGCGCGGTCCACCAGGACGACACCCGGCGCGGTGAACCGGGCGATGCTGTCGACGTGCGCGTCGGTGATGTCCTTGCCGCGCACCCCGGCCAGCCAGATCACCTTCTCGATGCCCAGACTGCTCTTGATTTCGGCCTCGATCTGGTCGCGGCTCTTCCCCGGGTTGCGGTTCTCGTTGACCACCGAGCTCTCGGTGATCAACAAGGTGCCCTCCCCGTCCGTCTCGAAGGAGCCGCCCTCGGCGACCAGCGGGGCCTTGGCGCGCGGGATGTCGTACTTCTCCAGCAGGAGGCGGCCGACCTGGGCGTCGTTGCGGTGCGTCTGCTTGTTGCCCCAGCCGCTGAAGTTGAGGTCGACGCCCAGGATGCCCCCGGATTCCGCGACGAACAGGGGGACGGTGTCGCGCGCCCACAGGTCGTCCACCCCCAGCGGGATCACCTCGACCTGGGAGCCGCAGGCCCGTTGGGCCGCGTCCTGCTGCTCCGAGCGGGCCATCAGGACCACGGGTTCGTACTCCGCGACGGCACGGGCCACCCGCGCGATGTCGTCCCGTACGGACGGCAGTTGAGCACCCCAGACCGACTCCAGGGCCGGCCAGGACATGAAGGTGCGGGTGTGGCTCTCCCACTCGGCACCGAACCGGTGCCCCGTCTTCGTCCCGGAGGGCGACGAGGGGGCGGGTGCGGCCGGGGTGTCGCGCGGACCGCAGGCCGCGGCTCCGAGGGCGAGGGCACCGATGCCGGCAAAGGAGCGCAGGACGTTGCGGCGGGACATGGCGGGATGGGACACAGAGAACTCCGGAATTCAGCTGGCGAGCCTGATTTCAGGAGAGGGTGAGCATCCTGAAATTCGAGCCCTGAGGGCAAAGAACATCCGACGACTATGACGTGTTCGGGAGGGCGCGTATCGGTGCGGCGTGTGGGTGACGGGGATTACGGGACGGGTTCGTGCATGGTGGAGCAGTGGATTCCACCACCGCCGCCCATGAGGCGGTCGACGTCCAGCTGGACGACCTCGCGCCCGGAAAACGCCTCGGCCAGGATCCGGCGCGCCGCGGCGTCCTTCCGGTGGTCACCGAATTGCGCCGTGATGACCGCGCCGTTGACGAGATGGAAGTTGAGGTACGAATCCACGAACGCCGAGCTCCGCGAGCGCACGGTGTCCGGTCCGTCCACGCGGATCACCTGGAGGCGCCGCCCCTTGGCATCGGTCGCGGCCGACAGAACGGCGTACTGCTCCCGCGCGTCCCGAGCCCAGACGTCGTTCCGGTCGTCCGGGGGAACCTGCACCATGACCACGCCGGGAGCGACGAAGCGGGAGGTGACGTCGATGTGGTTGTCGGTGATGTCCCGGCCGCGGACGCCGGGAACCCAGATCATCTTTTCGGCACCGTATGCGGCCAGGACTTCTTCTTCGATCTTGTCCCGGCTCATGCCGCGATTGCGGTTCTTGTTCACCAGGCTGCTCTCGGTGGCCAGCACCGTGCCGTCGCCGTCGGTCTCGATCGATCCGCCTTCTCCGACGAAATTCGCCTCGCTGAGGGGAATTCCGTTGAATTCGGCAACGCACCAGGCGACTTCGGCGTCATCGCGGTGCGTCTGCTTTCCGCCCCACCCGTTGAAGTGAAGGCTGATGGCGTCGAGATTCCCCTGGCCGTCACGCCGGAATACGGCGCAGGTGTCGCGCATCCAGAGATCGTCCGTGGGGATGGAGTCGATGACGGTGACCCCCGGGCCGCAGGCGGCCCGGGCGGCCGCCGCGGCGGTTTCGTCCGGCGCGCACATGAGGACGGGTTCATAGGCTGCGACCGTGCGGGCGATGAGGGCGATGTCCTGCTGAACACCTGCCAGTTGGCGGCCCCAGATGGACCTCCGTGACGGCCAGGACATCCAGGTCCGGGTGTGCGGAACGTCGTCGGCGGGCACCCGCCACCGGAGACCTCCCGCGTCGTCGGGGGAAGGTCCGCGCGCCGGGCGCGGGCCGAGGAAGGCATCGAGCAGCCACCTGCCCGCGGAGAGGTCGTTCATGGGGGGGCTCCACATCGGATCCGTTGCTTCGGGCGGCCGTCGGCCGTCGGGGCCTGGGTTGCCTAGGGGCGGGACTTCCCCTCGCCGTCGCCCGGCGGCGTTCACACCGACGACGTGTGCGGCGGGATCGGGGGCGGTCACGCCGCCCGCACCCCTCCATGCAGTCGAGGCGGGGCGCAGTGCGTGAGCCCGACGTGAGCCAGAGGCACGGCGCCGCCTTGTCTCACACTGTGGCACTGACTGGATTTTCAGTCAACCCGGGGCCGCGCGTGTCCCCGTGTATGCGCGCCGCCCCGGACTCAGCCCTGCGAGACGCCGACCAGCTCACGCTCCAGCGCGGCGGCCACATGCGCCCTGGCTTCGGCAGTGGTGAGCAGGCTGGCCAACCAGCGCCCGCTCAACCCTTCCACCAGGGAGGTCAGCCGGACCGCGGCGGCCCGCGAGTCGACCGATTCGGGGATGTTCCCCTCGTCCTGCCCGTCCGCGATCAGCTCGGCGATGTCGACGAGCCAGCGCTCGGTCAGTGACGCGAGGGTCGGCCGCAGTCCTTCGTCGAAGGTCGCGGCCGCACGCACCTCGCCCCACACGGCGGAGTTCTCCCGTACGGCGGTGTCGTCCTGGAACTCCGCCGCCAGGAGGCCGAGCAGCAGATCGCGGACGGGGACGTGGTCATCGCCCGTGCTGCCCACGTAGCCCTCGGCCCGGTCGTTGACGTACTCCAGGGCACTGGTGACCAGGCCCGCGCGATCGCGGAAGTGGTAGTAGATCAGCGTCTTGGACACGCCCGCGTCGGCGGCGACGTCTTCCACCCGCAACCCCCGGACCCCCCGCAGGGCTATCACTCGGCAGGTCGCTTCCAGCAGTTTGGCTCGTCGGGTAGTCACGTTCGCACAGTAACCACTCGGGTGTACTGGGGTTTCCGGGTAAGGCAACGCCGGGCGCCGGGCCCTACCGGCGCTCCAGTCGCGCCAGCTCCGCGTCGATGGCGTCCCGCATCAGTGCACGGGCGTGCTCCAGCGGCAGGATGCCGCTGAGCCAGCGCATGCTGAGCCCTTCCACCAGTGCCGTCAGCCGCTCGGCGGCGATGGCCAGACTTGCGGCGGTCGCCATGGGGCGCACCCGGCCGAGCAGATCGGCGATTTCCTGGACCCAGACCAGCGTGGCCCTGGCCAGGTCCTCCCGCAGGTGGGGCTCGAAGATGGCGCTGGCGCGCAGCTCTCCCCATGCGGTGCTGTTCTCCCGGACGGCCTCGTCGTCCTGGAGCTCCAACAGCAGGGTCTGTTCCAGCTCTTGCCGGGGATCGAGGGGGGCGGCGTCCGGGCCGCGCTCCGTGGTGTAGCTCCCGGCGCGGTCGTTGATGAACTCCAGGGTCCGGCGCAGGATGCCGGCCCGGTCCTTGAAGTGGTAGTAGATGAGCGCGGTGGAGACCCCGGCCTCGGCGGCCAGCTCCTCGACCCGCAGCCCGCGGACCCCGCGCCGGGCGATGACCCGCGCAGCCGCCTCCATGATCGCTGTTCTACGGTCGCTCACGATTGCCCAGCTTAACCAGCCCTTTCGCGCCTGCTTCCTGCGGGGCGAATGAATTGACTGAAAATTCAGTTAGAGTCGGGGCGCGGAGCCGTGCCAGCTGCCCCGCCTTTCTGCCGGCCCGCGCTTGCCGCCTCCATCCGAAAGAGCCACCGCATGACCACCGAGCCTCCCGGCGCGTCGCCCTCCTTCGCGGTTCTGACCGCTGACGATCCGGCGGAGATCGGCGGGTACCGACTGCACGCCCGGCTCGGCTCGGGCGGCATGGGGCATGTCTATCTGGCGTACACGCCGGGCGGCCGGCCGGTGGCCCTCAAGACGGTACGGCCGGAGCTCGCCGGGGACCCCGAGTTCCGTCACCGGTTCGGGCAGGAGGTGGCCAACGCCCGGCGTATCCACGGCCTGTACACCGCCCAGGTCATCGACGCCGGCGTCGACGCGGTGACGCCGTGGTTGGCGACGGCCTACGTGCCCGCCCCCTCGCTGCACGAGGTGGCGCGTCGGCACGGTCCGCTGCCGGTGGAGACCGTGCTCCTGCTGATGGCCGGCGTCGCGGAGGCCCTCCAGTCGATCCACGGCGCCGGCGTGGTCCACCGCGACCTCAAGCCGGCCAACGTACTGGTCACCGCCGACGGCCCCAGGGTGATCGACTTCGGCATCGCGCGTGCCGCCGACGCGGTCGCGCTCACCAGCGCCGGCCTGCGGATCGGCACGCCCGCGTTCATGGCGCCAGAGCAGGCCCTGGGGCAGCCCGCCACATCGGCCACCGATGTCTTCGCGCTCGGTGCGCTGGCGGTGTACGCCGCCGGCGGCACACCCCCCTTCGGCGACTGTCCCGAATCCGTGGCCCTGTACCGGGCGGTCCACGAACAGCCCGACCTCACCCGCGTACCGGCCGAACTGCACGCCCTGTTGGGGCAATGCCTGGCGAAGGACCCCGCTGAACGGCCCACCACCAGCGCCGTGATCGAGGCCGTGCGCCGCCACCCTTCCGTGGGCGCGAGGGTGCGGTTCACCGACGGCTGGCTGCCGACCGCCGTCCGTACGGAGCTCTCCCGCCACGGCGACCTGCCCGAGCCGCCCGCATCGCCGCACGCGCAGCCCACCGTCACCGCCACACCCGTGCCCCTCCCGCGGGCCGAGGTGCCCGGCCCCGCCTCGCCGCCGGCCCCGACCCGGCGCGCCGGAAGACCCGTTCGCTGGATCGTGTTGACGGCGATCGCCGCGCTGCTGCTGGGCGGCGGCGCGGTCTACTACCTCGACTACCCCCCGGAAGATCCGGCACCGCCCTCCGGGACCGAGCAGTCGCAGGACGCACCCGGAGACGAATACCGGCCCGGGTATGCGGGCGTGGAGCTGACCTCGCCGGATCTGAGTTACGAGTTCGACCTGCAGAACGGCAAGGTCGTTCCGGAGTCCAGCGTCGACTGGTACCTGTCGCGCACGGCCACCGCATTCACGATCCCCGACGACAGCGACGCCTTCGTCGCTTCCGGCGACAGCCTGACTCCCGATGGCTGTCTCAAGGGGCTCGACAGCAGCCCGGTCACCTCGCTGAAGTTCAGCGAGCTCGAAGAACAGCACCCCTTCTGCATCCGGAGCGCGAACGGCCGGGACATCATGATCGTGCGACTGGTCGAAGCCGTTCCCGGCGGCGGTGCGGTGACCGTCTCCCTCAGCCACTACGGCAAGGACGCCTGATCCTTCCGGGCGCTCCCCGTCACGGCTCCGGCAGCTGATCGGCACTCGCCGCCAGCGTTCGCAGGAGACATGCCCGATGTATTGGCTGAATTTGGCGGCGTGCTGAGCGCCGACGACGTGGTGTTCAGCCTGGGCCGGCAGATGAATCGTCGTGGGCCTGGAACGCGCGGACGCCGGCCGGGTCGTGGTGCGCGGCCGGGCGCGCGGAGGCCGGGCCCGCGGACGGGCCGCCCGGCTGGCGCGCGCCCGGGACGTGCAGATGGTCTTCCAGGACCCCTACCTCTCCCTCGACCCGAGAGTCAGCGTCGACGCGGCGCTGCGGGAGACCCTGCGGCTCCACTTTCCCCGGGCCGACCCGTCCCACCGTCTGGCCGAGCTCCTCGATCAGGTCGGCCTGGGCACCCGCGCCGCGGGCGCACCGCCCCGCCAGCTCTCGGGCGGCCAGCGGCAGCGGGTCGCCATCGCCCGGGCCCTGGCGGTGGAACCGGCCGTCCTCGTGCTGGACGAGGCCGTCGCCGCACTCGACGTCTCGGTGCAGGCACAGATCCTCAACCTGCTCGCCGACATCCGCGAGCAGACCGGCATCAGCTACCTGTTCATCACCCACGACCTCGGGGTGGTGCGCTGCGTCACGGACGACGTCGCCGTCATGTGTCGAGGACGGATCGTCGAATCCGGCAGCACCGCCGACGTCCTCGGCGCGCCCCAACACCCCTACACCCAGCTGCTGCTGGACTCCGTCCCCCGTCCGGGATGGGATCCCCAGGCCATCGCCACGGCCCGGCGGAGCCGGTAATTCCTCTGCCGTGGTGGGTCTTCTCAGGCTTCCCATCAAGCCAGTTCGTGCGCGGTGGATGTCCGTCGTCGTACACCGGCTGTGCCTGGACGAGGCGTTGGTGGGTCGTGTGCGGAGTGGCTGCGCCGCCCTCGACGTGCCCGCCGCACGGGCCCGCACCCGCCGTCCGTGAACGGCTCAAAAGCGACGCCCACCAGCAGTCATTGCCAATTCGTGGTTGTCACATGACCAATCCTTTTCCTAACCTACTGACGCGGAGGGCGACAACCGCACTCCGCACGGGTCAGCACACGCATGACAAAACCGGGGGCACGCCACTCAAGCGTGCCCCCGATTTGCTTGGCCCGTGACGCGTCGCACCGACCACCAGCTCTGGCGGGCAACCGGTCGGCCGCGACGCGCAGTCCACGCGACCACGCATCGGAGGGTACCGTGAACCACCCCGACCGATTAAGAGCCGCGATAGAGGCGGCCGGCACCACCCCGCTGATCGGCGTCTTCGACATGTTCTCCGCGTCCCTGGCGGCGCGCCACTACGACGGGATGTTCGTCTCCGGCTTCGGCTTCGCGGCGTCCCACTACGGCTTACCGGACATCGGGTTCATCGCCTGGCCCGACATCGTCGCCTTCGTGCAGCGGCTCCGGCTGGCCTTCCCCCGGCAGCACCTGCTCGTGGACATCGACGACGGCTACGTCGACCCGGAGACCGCGTGCCACGTCGTCCAGCAGTTGGAGTCCATCGGTGCCTCCGGCGTCATCCTGGAGGACCAGCAACGTCCCCGGCGCTGCGGCCACGTCGACGGCAAACAGGTCCTACCGCTGGAGGAGTACCTCGCCAAACTCGACCTGGTCCTCCGGTCGCGCCGGGACCTGCTAGTCGTCGCCCGCACCGACGCCACCGAGGAAGAGGAGATCCTGCGCCGCGCCAAGGCACTGGCCGCGACCGACGCCGACGTGATCCTGGTGGACGGCGTGCGCAGCGTCGACTGGATCCACAAGGTGCGCCACGTCATCGACGACAAGCCACTGCTGTTCAACCAGATCGCGGGCGGCAAGTCACCCCGACTCTCGCTGACCGAGCTGCACCAACTCGGCGTCGACGTCGCCATCTACAGCACCCCCTGCCTCTTCGCCGCCCAGACCGCCATCGACCGGGCGCTGGGCGACCTGAAGCGGGCTGACGGCCGTCTGCCGGAGCACACCCCCGACGCCGTGGGCGTCACCGAGTGCCTGGCACTGCTGGAGCAGAACATCAGCCGCCACCACGACCGCATCCCGGTCGACGCCGCGCGCTGACGCCCGGCTTCCGCATCTGCGCAGGGGCCGCGCCGCCATCCCCGCCGGCGGCGGCCGCACGGCGCGGCCCCTGCTCTCCCCCGCACGTCTCCCCCGCCCCCGCCCTCCGGAGGAATCCGTGCCGCACCACTCCCCCGGCGCCGCGCGCCGGGTGCTGCGCCGCGTCGACTGGTACATCGTCGCGCTGTTCGGCGTCATCGGCCTGGCCGCACTCGCCCCGGCTAACGGGGCCGCCGCCGACGGCGTCTCGTTCACCGCCCGCCTGGCGGTCGGACTGCTCTTCTTCCTCTACGGTGCCCGACTCTCGCCGCAGGCCGCCCTCGACGGCGTACGGCACTGGCGACTGCACCTCCCCGTCCTCGCCCTCACGTTCGTCGCCTTCCCGGTGGCGGGCCTGGCGGTCGGGCTGCTGCCGCCCGGCCTGCTCAGCCCCGAACTGGCCGCCGGTGTCCTCTTCCTGACCGTGCTGCCCTCCACCGTCCAGTCCGCCATCGCCTTCACCTCCATGGCGCGCGGCAACGTGGCCGCGGCCATCTGCGCGGCGTCGTTCTCCACCGTCCTCGGCGTGGTGCTCACCCCGCTGCTGGCGGTCACCTTGCTGCGGCGGACCGGTGCCGGGCCCGGCGACGTCCCCATCACCCCGTCCCAACTCACCGACATCGCGGTCCAACTCCTGTTGCCCTTCCTGGCCGGACAGGCGTTGCGGCGTTGGATCGCCGACTGGTTGGGCCGGCACCGGGCCCTGACCACCCTCTGCGACCGCGGTTCGATCCTGCTCGTGGTCTACTCGGCGTTCAGCCACGGTATGACCGCCGGGATCTGGCACCGCATCCCGCCCTTCCGGCTGCTGCTCCTGGCCGGGGTCTGCGCACTGCTGTTGGCCCTCGCCCTGTCCGCCGCCCACGGCACCGCCCGCCTGATCGGACTGTCGCGCGCCGACCGGATCACGGCCGTCTTCTGCGGTTCCAACAAGAGCCTGGCCAGCGGGTTGCCGATGGCCACCGTGCTGTTCCCACCGGATCGGATCGGGATCACGGTCCTGCCCCTGATGCTCTACCACACCCTCCAACTCGTGCTCTGCGCCTACCTCGCCCGGCGCCGGCCCGCCCCGTCGACCGCACCGCCCACCGAGCCCCCATCCCCAACCCCGGCCCCCACCGGGCAGCATGAGCCTGGCATCCCCGGCACGACGAGGTAGGCCCGGCCCCGCACAGACGCAGCCCAGGCACAGACACAGCCTCATCCTCAGGCACAGGCGCAGACACGGACCCGACCCCGGCCCCGTCACACGTAGCCATCAGGGCTGTTGCACGCCCCATACCCGGCCTGCGCCAACGCGCGGATGCGCGTACGGAATACTGCGGTACTCAACTGCAGGCACGGGTGGGGGTACGGGTGGAACCGCTGGCGAAGAACGATCCACGGCAGATCGGACCGTTCCGGGTGATCGGGCTGCTCGGAGGCGGCGGCATGGGGCGGGTCTACCTCGGTCGCGCGAGCGACGGGCGGACGGTGGCGGTGAAGACCGCGCGCTCCGAACTCGCCGACGACCGCGGCTTCCGCACCCGCTTCGCCCGTGAGGTGGCCGCGGCCCAGCGGGTGGGCGGACCGTTCGTGGCGCCGGTGGTCGAGGCCGCGCCGCACGACGACGTGCCGTGGATGGCGACCGAGTACGTGCCGGGCGTCCCGCTGAGCGCCGCCGTGCACGACCACGGGCCGCTGCCCGCGCGGACGGTGCGGCTGCTGACGGCCGGATTGCTGCACGCGCTGACGGCGGTGCATGCGCATGGCCTGGTGCACCGCGACCTCAAGCCGTCCAACATCCTGCTCACCGCCACCGGCCCGCGCGTCATCGACTTCGGCATCGCGCACTCCGCCGCGGACACCGCTCTGACGATGACCGGCACCGCCCTCGGCACCCCGGGGTTCATGGCCCCCGAACAACTCTCGATGACGGGCGCCCGGATCACGGGGGCGGCGGACATCTTCGCGCTCGGCGGAGTGATCGTCTTCGCGGTGACCGGCGACGGCCCGTACGGGAACGCCGAGCCGCAGATCCTGATGTACCGCACCGTGCACGAGGAGCCGCAGTTCGGCGAACTCCCGGACGGCCTCTCGGAGTTGGCCGGGTCATGTCTGGCGAAGGATCCGATGCGGCGGCCCACGCTGCCCGCCCTCGTGGCGCGGATGGGCGCCCCCGGCCCGTACCACGACTGGCTGCCGGAGCCCCTCGCCCTGCAGCTACGCCGACTGTCCACACAGCTCGGCGACCCCAGGTCCGGGGAGGCTGTGCCGCACCCCCCGGTCGAGGGACCCGCCAACGTCGCCTTCGATGGACTGCAGACCCGCACGATGGCGGCCAGCCCGGCGCCCCCGCTGCCCACCGCTCCGCCCCAGGGCCCGTACCGCTCCGACCTCGCCACTGCGCCACCGCCCCCACCCGGGCAGCCCGCGTCCCCGGGCCCGAGTCGACGCGGGGTGCTCGCCGCCCTGTCCGCCGTCGGGGTCGTGGCCGGCGGCGGGGCGCTCGCCTGGACGCTGTGGCCGGACGGTGCGAACGGCCACAGCGGCGGCACGGGCGCCGGCGTCGGGCCCAGCAGCAGCACGAAGCCGTCCACCCTGTTGCCGCAGGCGATACGCGACAAGGGCATCGTCACCATCGGCTCGGACCTCGCCTACGCGCCGATGGAGTTCCTCAAGGCGGGCGCGCCCGCCGGTCTCGACGTCGACCTCGCCGACGCCCTCGGCCGTGCGCTCGGGGTGCGCTGCGAGTTCCAGAACGCCACCTTCGACGCTCTCCTCGCCGGACTGAACGCGAACCGCTTCGACCTGGCGATGTCGGCGCTGACCGACACCAAGAACCGGCAGGACGGGCGCGCGGGCGCTGGGAAGACCGTCGGCGGCGTCGACCTGATCGACTACTTCAGGTCCGGGCTGACGCTCGTCGTCCGCAAGGGCAACCCGGAGGGTGTCAAGAGACCCGAGGACCTGTCCGGCAAGCCGGTCGCCGTCCAGCGCGGCACGTTGGCCCAGAGCTATCTGGACGAGCTGAACCGGAAGGTCCCCGCGCAGGTCAAGGTCCACACCTTCGACTCACCGGCCGAGGTCTACGACGACGTCGCCCAGAACCGGTCCGTGGCCTGCCTAGACGACTTCCCGGTCGCGGCCTATACCGTGGCGACCGGTTCAGGCGGCGGCGCCCTCGCGCTCATCGGCGTACAGATCGACCCGCAGCCCCTTGGCATTGCGGTCGCCAAGACCAACCCGGCCCTGCGCGACGCCATGCGGCAGGCCCTCGACCACGTCATCAAGACCGGCGAGTACGCGAAGATCCTCAAGAAGTGGTCCGTCGAGGGCGGCGCGGTGGAGCGTGCGGTCGTCAACGGGGGCCGGTAGGACGACGCGGGGGCGGGCGTCGGCGGCGCCCGGCCCGGGTCAGCGGCAGCAGCCCGACGGATTCACCGCAGGTATGACGCCCCGTTGACGTCGAGCACGGCGCCCGAGGACCAGCCCGCCTCCGGTGAGGCGAGGTACATAACGGCGGCGGCGATCTCCTCGGGCGCAGCGACCCGTCCGAACGGGCTCTGCTGCTGCACGGTCTCGGTGATCCGGTCGGTGACCCGTTCGGTGGCGACGAAGCCGGGGGCGACGGAGGCGACCGCGATGCCGTGGGGGGCGAGGGAGACGGCGAGTGACTGGCCCAGTGCGTGCACGGCGGCCTTCGTCGCCCCGTAGGCGGGATGGTCGGGCTCGCCCTTGAAGGCGCCGCGGGAACCGATGTTGACGATCCGGCCCTTGGTCCCGTGGTCGATCATGTTGCGGGCCGCGCAGTAGGTGACGTGGGCCGTGCCCAGCAGGTTCACGTCGACGACGCGCCGCCAGGCGTCCTGCCAGTCCTCGAAGGAGGTGCGGTCCAGTGGGTGCTCGACGTTCGCCGCCGCGTTGTTGACCAGCACGTCGAGCGGGCCGAGCGCGTCGACGGCCGCGGCGACCACCGCGGCCGCACCGTCCGGGGTGCTGATGTCTCCCTGCACCAGGACGTGGCCGCTGCCCTCCAGGGCGTGCAGGGCGTCCTCGGCGGCCTCCCGGCGGGAGGCGTAGTGCAGGGCGACCCGGTCGCCGTCGGCGGCGAAGGCCGTGGCGATCGCGCGGCCGATGCCGCGCGCGGCTCCCGTCACCAGTACGGTCCGGTTCCCCTTCATCGGGCGTCCTCCAGCGGTCGGGCGTCGCGACGGCCGCGACGACCTTGCTCGACACCCTTGCACGCCACGCCACGGGACGGAAGCCCGGGGCGGCTTCCGCTGGCGGGTCCGTGGGTCCGTGGGTCCGTGGGTCCGCGAGCGGAAGCCGCCCCGGTTGTCGAGCGGGCCGGTGACGACCGACTCCGCGTACGCGCGGGCCAGTTGCTCGACTGCCGCCGGCCGTGACTCCTCCAGCGCGTGCGCGGCCGCCTGGAGCGGTGGGCCGGTGAAGGCGCCGGTGAGCGCCGGGCCCTGCCAGAGCGACAGCGCCGCGTTGAGCATCCGCACGGCGCCGGCGGGGTCGCGCTGCTCCCACGCCAGCGTCAGCAGTTCCTCGAACCGCTGGGAGTCCAGGAGGGTTTCCGGTGGCACCCGAAGTCGGGGCACTGAGGAGGAAAGCCCAGGATATCGGGGGTGCCGTGGAGGCTGCGTCGACACCGTCGGCCCGCCGGTCGGCGGGTTCGGGTCAGCCGTTCAGCGCGGCGACGCCGGCCTGGGCGAACTGCTCGTCCAGGTCACCGCTGGGCGCGCCCGCGACACCGATGCCCGCGATCGGGGCGCCCTTGGCCTGGACGGGGGCGCCGCCGGCGAGGAACAGCGTGCCCGGAATGTCCTTCAGGGTGGGTGCCTGCTCCAGGCGCTTGACCAGGGCCGAGGTGGGCGCGTTCCAGGACACCGAGGTGAACGCCTTCTCCTCCGCCGCCTTGTACGACTGCGGGCCGGCACCGTCGCCGCGCAGCGTGACGACGGTGTTGCCGTTGCGGTCGACCACGGACACCGACACGTGCTGGTTGGCCTTCTCCGCTGCGGACAGCGCGGCCTGGGCCGCCTTGGCCGCCGCGGCGATGGTCAGGTGGTCGGTGGCGACGACGTTCTGGGACTGCGCCTGGGCTGCGGTGGCCGCACCACTGCGGCTGGCGTCGTCCGGGGCCGCGACGGCGACCGCGCCGACGGCGGTCACCCCGACGGCGGCCAGCACGGCCGCGCCGGCGATGACCCGGGTACGGGTGGACGGCATCTGCATGGGATGTGCTCCTCTTCGTCGACCGGGGGCCGGGTGGCCCCGTGGTCCGCAGCGGTTGCGGTGTTTCCATCCTTGGCGGCCCCGGGCGGGCAGCGGTCCTCGGAGCGGATGGCGTCGCGGAGCATGATGGATGACGTCGGTGTCAACCGATCGGTTGACGGGCGTGGGCCGGAAACCAGGCTACGAATCAAGGATGGACGTGAAGCACGTGAGCGGTGGCCGGACCCGGGCGGCGGACGGCCTACCGCGGACGGACCCCGCCGCGAGACCGCCGCCGGCACGGCCACCGCGGGGGCCGCGACGGAGTCGCCGGGCGGGGGCCCGGCCGTGCACTTCCGGATCGACGGCGATCCCGTTCCCCTGCCACCGGCCGTCGAGGCGGGTCTGCTCCGGGTGGCCCAGGGCGCCGTCGCCAACGTCCGCGAACACGCGCACGCCAGCGATGCCGTCCTGACCCTCAGCTACCTCGGCGAGGACGTGGTCCTCGACATCGCCGACAACGGCTGCGGCTTCACCCCGGGCCAGGAGAACGCACCGGGGGCGGCGCCGCATCGCGGCCACGGGCTGCGCGCCATGGAGGTCCGGTTGCGGCAGCTGGACGGCACACTGACCATCGAGTCCCATCCCGGGGAGGGGACGGTCGTCTCCGCGGCGGTTCCGCTCCGGGCGAGCGGCCCGGGCATCGACCCGGACGAGGAGTGACCCGCATGTCCCGTACCCCCCACTCCCCCGACGTCCCCGGCGGCGCGCCCGGCCGGCGGGTGCGCCTGCTGCTGTGCGACGACCACGCCGTGGTCCGGGCCGGTCTGCGCGCCCTGCTCTCCGCCGACCCGGGCATCGAGGTCGTCGGCGAGGCGGCCACCGGCGAGGAAGCCCTGGCCGTCGCCGCCCGGCAGCGGCCCGACGTGGTGCTCATGGACCTCAGCCTCGGCGCCGGCATCGACGGGGTCGAAGCCACCCGCCGTATCGTCGCCGAGGTACCCGGCACCCGTGTCCTGGTCCTCACCACGTACGACACCGATGCCGACGTCACCCGTGCCGTCCAGGTCGGCGCGACCGGCTACCTCCTCAAGGCCGAACGGCCCGAGGAGTTGTTCGCCGCGATCGCCGCCGCCGCGGAGGGGCGGGCCGTGCTCTCCGCCCTGGCGGCGAACCGCGTGATGGAACGCGTACGGAAGCCCCATGCCGCCCTCACCGAGCGCCAGTTGGACATCCTCGGCCAGCTCGCCCGCGGACTCGGCAACCGCGAGATCGCCCGCGCCCTGTTCATCAGCGAGGCCACCGTCAAGACCCACCTGGTCCGCATCTACGCCAAGCTCGGCGTCGAGACCCGTGCGGGCGCGGTCGCGGCGGCCAAGGAGCAGCGGCTGATTCCCTGAACCGGCACGGTCGGTCGCCCCGCCCTCGGGAGGCGCGCCGCGCGACCCCGCCGCGGGCGTCAGTCGGTGTCGGTCGCGGTGAGCACCGCGAGTCGGCGTCGGTCCGGGGAGAGGCAGGCGACGCCGTAGTCGTAGATCTCGTTGTGGAACCACTCGGCGTCGGCCAGGAATTGGAACCACGTGCCGTGCAGGGCACGTCGTTCGACGTCTGCCGCGCTGCTGCCCCGTGGCGCTCCCGTCAGACCGCGCAAGGACCGCCATGCCGCGAGCCGACCGTAGGCGCCGTGCGCGCCGTCGCTGTACATGCCGCCCATCGACGCGGTGGCGAAGAGCAGGCTCCAGATGGCGTCGAGGGGCCGCTGCGCGATCTCGAAGCGGTCGGTGGGGCCGAGCCCGTCGAGGCAGGCCATGGGGAGGGTGGGGAGCAGGGCGGGCACGTCCTCGGGTGCGGTGGGCTCGTCGAGGATGAAGACCCATGCGTCGGCGTCGCCCCAACCACCGGCCGTCACGGCGGAGACGACGTCCTGGTGCACCTCCGCGGTGGCGCTGTCCTGGAGTGCGGAGCGCACGGTCGTACGGGGCGTCGGCGGGTCCGTGCGTCCCTCGGTGGGCAATCCGGTGTCCGTTCCTTTGGCGCCGCCGCGGACAGAGCGGCTCGGGAAGTCGGCATCGGACTCGAACGGGCGGCGGTCCACCGGCAGCCAGCTCAACGCGTGCCAGGCGGGCCGCACGAGGGGCCAGTACCGCAGGGGCGGGAAGTCGTCGATGTCCACACCGCGGAGCACCAGTTCGTGGAACAGGCAGGAGCGCAGTTCCTCGGACCGGCCGTGTCCGCGCCGGTCGAAGACCTCCGCGGCGAGGTCGGCGACCCGCTGGCCCTCGGCCAGGAGCGAGGCGACGGCGGGTATCCGGAGGCCGGCGTGCGCGGTGGAGGTGCGCTGTTCGTCGAGGAGGTGGAGCAGCTGCACAACATTGTCCCGGCCGGGGCTGAGCGCGAGGGTACGGACGACGTGGGCCAGGCTGCGCTCGTACGCCCGGACGCGCTCCACCGCGTCGGCGTGCCGATCGGTCAGCAGCGACCCCAGCTCCCGCAGGTATCCGGCATCGTCCGGGGACGCGGTCCGCGCCGTCTTTTCCCAGACGAGGCTTCCGAGTTCGTCGTCGGCAAGGTCCTGTGCGTGGTTCACAGGGGGTCACCCTATGCGTGCCCAAAAGCCTTGAGGACGTCGCTCATCGCCGTCCGCCGTCTCGCCCGCCCCGGTCCGCGACGCCTGCCCGGCGAACAACCCGTCTTCTTTTTCATACAGTTGACATAATACAGCTGACCGATAACGCTGGAGGCCCACGCAGGAAGGGACATGACACATGCCTGAACAACCAAGGGTCCGCACCGCGGAGGGGGTGGTGCTGGGACGCCGGCGACAACGGAACGCGGAGTTCCGCGGCCTCCCCTACGCACCACCACCCGTGGGAACGCTCCGCTTCGCCGCACCCGCCCGCCCTCCGCGCTGGACCGGGGTCCGCCAGGCGACGACGTTCGGGCCGGTGGCACCGCAGTCCGGGCCGGCCCCGACCGGCGCGTCGGCGGACACCAATTGGCTGACGCTCAACGTCTGCACGCCGGATCCGGGTGCGGCGGGCCTCCCGGTACTGGTGTGGATCCACGGCGGCGCCTACATCGCGGGGGCCGCCAGTGACCCGATGTACGATCCGGCGGCGCTCGCCGAGGCGGGCCTCGTCGTGGTCAGCATCAACTACCGGGTGGGCGCGGAGGGTTTCGCGCTCATCGACGGCGCCCCGGCCAACCGCGGGTTCCTGGACCAGATCGCGGCGTTGCACTGGGTGCGGCGGAACATCGCCGCCTTCGGCGGCGACCCCGACCACGTCACCGTCGCCGGACAGTCCGCCGGAGCCGGCTCGATCGCCGCGCTGCTGACGATGAAACCGGTGCGCGGCCTGTTCCGACGCGCCATCACCCACTCGGTACCGGGCAACTTCTGCACCCGCGCCCTGGCGGAACAGGTCACCCGCGCGCTCGCGGACCGGCTCGGCACGACGCCCACCGCCGCGGCCCTCGCCGACGTCCCGCCCGCCCGCCTGGCCGAGGCGGTCACCGCCCTCGGCGCCGAGTCCCCCGGCCACCGCGAGCGGTGGGGACGGCTCGCCCAGACGGGTGTCGCCGTGTGCCCGGTCGTGGACGGCCAGGTCCTCTCCGCGACACCCTGGTCCGCACTGGCCGACGGCAGCGCCGACGGGATCGAACTGCTCGTCGGCCATACCCGCCAGGAATTCCGGCTGTTCAGCGTCCTGAGCGGGCGGCTGGGCCGGTTCACCGAGCAGGACTCCCGAACCGCCCTGGACCTGTTCGCTCCGGCTCCGGGCGGCGCGGCGGCCTACCGCGCCGCCCACGCCCAGGCCACCGCCGAGGAATTGCTGGAAACGGTGTACTCCGACGCCCTGTTCCGGATGCCGTCACTGCACCTGGCCGAGGCGAACGCCGCAGCCGGCGGCACCTCGTTCCTGTTCGAGCTGGCACTGACCTCCCCGGGGCTCGGTGGGGCCCTGGGCGCCTGCCACAGCCTCGATGTCCCGTTGGCGTTCGGCACGCTGGACAGCCCCACCGGCAGCCAACTCTTCGGCGATCCGCCCGCCCCGGAGGCCGTCGCGGTGTCGCGGGAACTCCAGCGGGCATGGGTCCGTTTCGCCACCACCGGGGATCCCGGATGGGCCGCCCACCGCCCCGACCAGCGGCTCACCCGCGTCCTGGACGTCACATCGGCGACCGTGCCCTACCCGGAGCGGTCCTCCCGCCTCATCTGGGACGGCCGGCCCCCGACCCCCTTCACGCTCACGCCGGAGCACTGAGGCCACCAACACCTCACGACTGTACCTACTAGTATGTACGTTCATGGCCGAGGCATCCGCCAGTCGCCCGACACACCGATGCCACTCGACCCCGTACCCCGACCCCGACCCCGACCCCGCGAGGAGACCCCGACATGCCCTTCGTTCGCATCGATGCACTGCGGGCCGACGGCGCGCGGCTCGACGCGCTCAGCCGAGCCGTGCACGACGCCCTGATCGAGACGATCGGCATCCCGCCGGAGGACCGGTTCCAGGTCCTGGTCGGCCACGACGGCGTCAACAGCACGCTGCGCTACGGCAATTACCTCGGCGTGCAGCGCGACGACGACATCGTGTACGTCGCGATCACCCTGCGCGCCGGACGCACACCCGAGCAGAAGCAGGCGCTCTACCGGCGGATCGCCGAACTCGCCCGGGAGTACGCGGGGACCGAGCCACGGAACGTGTTCGTCCTCCTGACCGAGAACGACTCGATCGACTGGTCGCTCGGCAACGGGGTGGCCCAGTACGCCGCACTCTCCGGCACGCCCGGCTCCGAGGCGTCCGATTCCGACGCGTCCGAGGCGGCACGCTGAGGGCTTGACGCGCGTCGTGGCGCGTTCCCCTGCTGCGGGCCCGAAGGTCAGGCGATCCGCTGGCGGTTGGTGGTGATGAGGGTGTGGAGCACCGCCTGGGCCGTGGGGAGGCGGTTGGCCGCTTGGTTCCAGACCAGGGACCGGGGGCCATCGAGCACGTCCGAGGTGATCTCCTCGCCGCGGACGGCGGGGAGGCAGTGCAGGGCCACCGCCTCGCGCGGAGCGTGGGCCAGCAGGGCGTCGTCCACCCGGTAGGAGGCCAGGCGCTCGGCGCGTTCATCGCGTTCGTGCGGCTTGTCCATGGGCACCCACACCTCGGCGTAGACGGCCTGTGCGGTGCGGACGGCGTCGACGGGCTCGGTGGTGAGCGCGACCGAACCACCGGTCTGGGCTATCACTTCACGGGCCTCGCCGAGGATGTCCGGATCCGTCGGGTACCCGGGCGGACTGGCGATGGTGAGGTGCATCCCGGTCGCCGCACAGGCCGCGAGGAACGAGTTGCAGGTGTTGCTCGTGCCGTCGCCGAGGAAGGCCGCGGTCAGGCCGGCCAGGCTGCCGAAGTGCTCCCGCAGCGCGAGGAGGTCGGCCAGGGACTGGCACGGGTGGTGGGTGTTGGACAGGGCGTTGACGACCGGGATCGTCGCGGCTTCGGCCATCTGCTCGACCGTGGCGTGGTCGAAGGTGCGCACCGTGACGGCGTCGAGGTAGGACGACAGGACGCGGGCGGTGTCGGCGACGGTCTCGCCGTGGCCGAGCTGCATCTCGTCCCGGTTCAGGACGATGGCCGTCATGCCCAGCCGGTGCGCGGCGGTGGCCAGCGAGACGCGGGTGCGGGTGGACGGCTTCTCGAAGAGGCAGCCGATGGCGCCGCCGCGCAGGTCACGCTCCCAGCCCAGCGGTTCCTGTTTCATCGCTGCCGCCAGGTCCAGTAGCTCGACCAGGGTCTCCGGGGCCAGGTCACTGACCCGGAGCAGATAGTCGGGGATCTTGCCGGTCACCGCGGGACGGCCGTCGTCGGACGCGGATATCGGGTGGGGCATCGGGGTCTCCGGGTTCGTTCGCACGGTCGGGACACTGCGCCACCAGTGTGAACGGCGGCGGCAGGCGGGGCACCCCGGCTTCTCCCGGGCGGGTGAACCGCTGTGGCACGGCCTTGGCCGCGGCCCGACGATGGGGCGCAGGAGATCGACGAGGTTCCGGCGGCAGGGGCGACCCGGGCCCGGACGTGTGCCCGGCTCTGCTGCGGGACCTCTTCGCGTCCACCCGGTCGGCTCTTGAGGAGGCCGGGGGGTGGTGCGCAACGGCAGCGGGCCGCGTTCGCGCGCCGGGGCGATGCCCGGGACGCCGTCGACGAACTGATCCGGCACACCGCACCGGCGCACGCCCTGCACGCGGCCCACTGAGCTCCTGCCCCCCAGCCAACGCGTCCCACCCCGCCACGACCGCCTTCGCGGTGATAACCATCGGCTATCACCACAGCTCTTGGACGGGTAACGGGCGGGCGCGGCAGGCTTGTTCCGCAAGAGCCCAGGCGCGAGCGAGGGAGCACAGGGATGAGCAGGGTATGGCTGGTGACCGGGGCAAGCAGCGGTTTCGGGCGGGCGATCGTGGAGGCCGCGGTCGCCGCAGGTGACCTCGTGGTGGCTGCGGCCCGGCGCACCGCGGCACTGGACGATCTCGTCACGGCGCACCCGGGGCAGGTGGAGGCGCAGCCCCTGGACGTCACCGATGTCGCCGCCGTCGGGACCGCGGTGCGGGAGATCGTCGAGCGGCACGGCCGGATCGACGTGCTGGTCAACAACGCCGGCCGGGGCATCGTCGGGGCGGTCGAGGAGACCACCGACCAGGAGTTGCGCGAGGTGATGGACCTGCACCTGTTCGGACCGGCTGCGCTGACCCGGGCGGTGCTGCCGCACATGCGCCGCCGCCGGTCGGGGGCGATCGTGCAGATGACCAGCATGGGTGGCCGGTTCGCGTTCGCCGGTGTCTCCGCCTACTGCGCGTCGAAATTCGCCTTGGAGGGGCTGCCAGAGGCCCTCGCGGCCGAAGTGGCGCCGCTGGGGATCAAGGTGCTGATCGTCGAACCGGGTGCGTTCCGCACCGGGTTCGCGGGCGCCGGCGCCCTCCAGCTTTCCGCGGCCCTGCCTGCTTACGAGGAGACGGTCGGCCCGGTCCGGGCGTCGCTCTCGGAGAGTGACGGCAAGCAGCCCGGCGATCCGGCCCGGGCCGCCGCCGCCCTCCTCACCGCCCTCGACGCCGAACACCCCCCGCTGCGCCTGCCGCTGGGCAACGACGCCGCCGATGCGCTCTCCGCCCATCTCGACGACTCCCGTGCGGAGTTGGCGACGTGGGAGAAGCTGATCCGGTCCACGGACTTCGACGCGTAGCGGTGCGGTGCGGTGCAGTGCGGTGCAGTGCGGTGCAGTGCAGTGCGGTCGGCCTGTACGGGGAGCGCTGCGGCGCACTGCCCGACGCCCGACGCCCGGCGGCTGCCGCGCGCTGAGGAGCGCGCCGTAGCCGCCGGGCGGGCGGGTGGGCGGGTGGGGCGGAACGGCCCTACTGGCCGGGCACCGCGGTTGCATGGCGCTCGCCGCCGTTGTTCTCCTGCCAGAAGCGGTAGACGTCCACTGCCGCGTCGCTCGGTGCGTAGCGCATCGGCAGGCGGCGCTGGTCCCAGTCCTTGGCGAACTCGTCGTAGAAGGTGGCGAGTTCGAAGTACTTGCGGTCGTCTACGTAGTGCGGCTCGTAGGCGTCGCGTGTGGTGAGGAAGACGACCTCGTCCGGGGAGCAGTAGTACAGCGCGCCCAGGCACATCGGGCAGGGGTGGGCGAGGACGTAGATGGTGGTGCCGGTCAGGTGCTCGGTGCCCAGCTTCGTGCACGCCTCGCGGATGGCGAGGACTTCGGCGTGCGCGGTGGGGTCGTTGGTCTGGACGACCCTGTTGGGGCTTTCGGCCAGGATCTTGCCGTCCTTGACGATGACGGTGGCGAAGGGGCGGCCGCCCTCGATGACGTTCTGGCGGGCGAGGTCGACGGTGCGTTGGACGAAGTCCATGGGGTGGGGCTTCCTTCGGATGGGGACGGGTGGGTCGCTGGCCGGGGTCAGAAGGGCTTGGTCGGCAGGTACTTGCCATCCAGGGTGATGACGGCGCGTTCGCCGCCCTCGGGGTCGGCGACCTTCTTCACGTCCAGCTTGAAGTTGATCGCGCTGATGATGCCGTCCCCGAACTGCTCGTGGACCAGGGCCTTGAGAGTGGTGCCGTAGACCTGGAGCATCTCGTAGAAGCGGTAGATGGTCGGGTCGGTGGGGATGCCGCCGGGGATCGAACCGCGGGTGGGGATGGTCTGCAGCAGCAGCACCGCGTCCTCGTCGAGACCCAGCAGTTCGGCGACGGCCTGGGCGGACCGGGCCGGCAGGGCGTGCTGGCCGAGGACGGCGGCGGTGACGAAGGCGACCGACAGTTCGGCGGCATCGGCGATCTGCTGCCAGGTGAGGTTCTTGCGCGTCTTGGCCTCGACCGCGGCGTTGGCGAGGGCCTGGCGGGCGGCGGGGTGGAACTGGGCGTGGGGCGTGGTGGGGGTCGTGGCGTCCGCCATGGGAGAGGTTTCCTTTCGGAGGAGAGGAGAAGAGGAGGAGGAACGGAAGGGGGGAAGGGGGGAAGGGGGGAAGGAGGGGTAGGAGGGTCAGGCGGTGCGGGTTGCGTCGCGCGGGGTCGCCTCGCGTGGTGCTTCGGTTCGCTCCACGGCACCGGTCGCGATGTCGTAGACCCAGCCGTGCAGGCGGACCGCGTTCTCGGTGCGGGCCTGGGCGACCGCGGGGTGGGTGACCAGGTTGGCCAGCTGCGCGCGGACGTTCTGCCGTATCAGGTCGGCCACACCCCCGGCGTCCCCGGCGGCCGTGGCGCGGGCCCGGGAGGCGTCCGCATGGTGCAACCAGTGGGCAATCGCGGGAGTGCCAGAGAGGTCATGGTCTTCCGCGAGGGCGGTCATCGCCCCGCACGCCGAGTGTCCGCACACCACGATGTCCGTGACCCCGAGTACGGCGACGGCGTACTCGATGCTGGCCGTCACCCCGTCGCCGGACCTGCGGTCGTAGGCGGGGACGAGGTTGCCGGCGGTGCGGACGACGAACAGTTCGCCCGGCTCGCATGACGTGATCAGTTCCGGGACGACGCGGGCGTCGGAGCAGCCGATGAAGAGCGTGTGCGGTTGGTGGTGGCTGGCCAGGTGGCCGAACAGATCGGCCTTGGCCGGGTGGACGTCGCGTTGGAAACGCGCGACGCGCTCGGCGAGGTCAGGCATGGTCGTTCCCTTCGGTCGGTGCCGGCCGGTCCGGATTGGCTGGCGAGATCCACCATGCACGACCTGGCGCTATAGAGTCCAAGAGCTGCTAGCCATGTCTCCTATAGATCGCATCTATGGCTTCTTCTATAGTGGTGACATGGCCCTGGAACTGCGTCATCTGCGCTATCTGCTCGCCGTGGCGGAGCACGGCAGCTTCACCCGTGCCGCCGAGGACCTGCACATCTCCCAGCCGACCCTCTCCCAACAGATCAAACAGTTGGAGCGGACCGTGGGAGTGCAGCTGCTGGACCGCACCGGTCGCACGGTGCGGCTCACCGACGCCGGCGAGGCGTACACCCATCACGCCCGGCACGCCCTGCGCGACCTGGCCGCCGCTGAGCGGGCCGTCCATGACGTGCAGGACCTCTCCCGCGGCCATCTGCGCCTGGGGCTCACCCCGACGTTCACCGCCTATCTCGTCGGTCCGCTCACCGCCGAACTCCACGCGCGGCACCCCGGTGTCACCTTGGCGGTCCGGGAGATGCCGCAGGACCGCATCGAGACGGCGCTGCTGGACGACGAGCTGGATCTCGGCATCGCGTTCGCGGGCCCCCACCTGGCCGGGATCGAGGCGGCCGCCCTGTTCACCGAGACCCTGAGCCTGGTGACCGCCGCGCCCGGTCCCGGCGGCGGCCAGCCGGAGTCACTGCCGGTGACCGCCCTCACGGACCGCCAACTCGCCCTGCTCAGCGGCGACTTCGCCACCCGCACGCATATCGACGCCTACTTCGCCCGGCACCACGTCAGCCCGCGCATCGCGGTGGAGGCCAACTCCATCCAGGCGCTCACCGAGATCGTCCGACGCACGTCACTCGCGACCGTGCTCCCCGACGCCATCACGCACGACCACCCCCATCTGACCCCCCTGCCCCTCGCTCCTGCCCTCCCCACCCGGACCGTCACCCTGCTCCGCCGCACCGACGCCTACCGGAGCGCCGCGGTGCGCGCCTTCACCCGCCTCGCCCGGGAGCTCGTGCGCAGTCGTGGTTACGCGCCGGCCTGACGCGCGGCCGGTCGCGGTACCTCCGGCCCGCCAGGAAGCCGTACGAGAAGTTCGACTTCGTGCCCTGCGGGCCGTGCACGGACCACCGGCCCGACCCCAACAGTGCCGTTCACGACGCGCACGCTGTAGCCCCCGTGCCCCGGGCGGTGCCCGGGACGGACGGTCGGTGGCGTCGTCAGTGGTCCGTCCGGTCAGCCGCCGGTGGTCACCGGTCCGGTCTCGGGGCCGGTGGCGAGTCGGAGTTCGCGGTCGCCGAGCGGCGCGAAGAAGCGGGCGACGTCCGCGTCGGTCACCTCGGCGAGGGTGGCCGGGGACCACCGCGGGGTGCGGTTCTTGTCGATCACCTGGGCCCGGATGCCCTCGACCAGGTCGGGAGCGGACAAGGCCGCGCAGGAGACGCGGTACTCCTGGTCCAGAACGCGTTCCAGGGAGCCCAGTCGGCGGGCCCGGCGCAATGCGGCCAGGGTGACCTTGAGCGAGGTCGGCGACCTGGTGAACAGGGTTTCCGCGGCTTCCTTGGCCGCCTGGTCGTCGTCGACCGGCAGCCGTTCGAGGATCTCCTCGACGGTGTCGGCGGCGTAGCAGACATCGATCCACGACCGCCGCGCGGCGAGTTCGCCCAGCGGCGCCTGTTCGACGTACCGGCCGACGGCCTCGTGCGCGGGGACGTGGGCGAGGTCCGCGAGCAGCTGGGACAGGGACGCGGCGGGCACGAAACGGTCGGCGAGGCCGCACAACAGGGCGTCGCCCGCGCCGATCTGAGTGCCCGTCAGTGCCAGGTGGGTGCCGAGTTCGCCGGGTGCCTGGGCGAGGAGGTGGGTGCCACCGACGTCGGGGACGAAGCCGATACCGGTCTCCGGCATCGCGATCCGGGACCGCTCGGTGACGATGCGGACGCTGCCGTGTCCGGACACGCCGACCCCACCGCCCATGACGATGCCGTCCATCACGGCGACGTACGGCTTGGGGTAGTGCGCGATCCGCGCGTTGAGCCGGTACTCGTCGCGCCAGAAGGCGGCCGAGGCCGACCCGCCGCCGGTGCGGACGTCGTCGTGGATGGCGCGGATGTCGCCGCCCGCGCACAGGCCGCGCTCCCCCGCGCCGGTGAGCACGACGGTCTCGACGGCCGGGTCGGACTCCCAGGCGGTGAGCGCCTGGTCTATCCGGCGCACCATGGCGTGGGTGAGGGCGTTGAGTACCCGTGGGCGGTTGAGGGTGAGGTAGGCGGCCCGGCCCTCGGTCCGCAGCAGCACGGTGTCGTCGGCGGTCACTGGGACACCTCCGTGGTGCCGGTGGTGGTGGCGGTAATGGTGCGCATGGTGGTGACGGTTCCTTCCGGGAGTGGGGCACGGGTCTCGCTGACGATGTTCTCCGTGCCCTGGGCGTTGCGGGATCCGGCGCTGCGCCGGCTGTTTAGCATGGGCCGGTGGCCGTGTTCCGGGTCGAACGTACAACGCCCCTCTCCCCCGACGTCGCGTGGCAACGGCTGACGGACTGGGAAGCCCACGCCGCGCACGTGCCGTTCACCACGCTCACCGTGACGACACCACCGCCCACCCGGGAGGGGACCACGTTCGTCGCCCGTACCGGCCTCGGCCCGCTCGGGTTCGACGACGTGATGCACGTCGTGCGGTGGGAACCGCCGGACGCCGCCGGCGCGGTGGCGGCGGGCCGGTGCCGGCTGGCGAAGCGGGGGCGGGTCGTGGCCGGGTGGGCCGAGATCGAGGTGGGTCCCGGGGCCGGGGGTTGTCGCGTCGTCTGGCGCGGCGAGGTGCGCCCGCGCGGGATTCCCGGCGTCTTCCGCCCAGTGGTGGCCCGGTCGGCGCGGTGGTTGTACGGCCGTGTCGTGGACGGCCTGCTCGGCCCGTAGCCCGTGCGTGTCGGCCCGTAGCCCGTGCCTGACAGCGCCCGGCCGGTGCACCGCACCCCCGGAGCCGGCCGTACGGGCCGACCGCGTACGGGCCGACCGCCGCGGCCCCTCACAGCGCGGTGAGGAACTCCCTTACGGCCGTGGCGAATCCGGCCGGATCGTCGCCGTGCAGCCAGTGGCCGCACCCGGGGAACTCCCGGAGGGTGGTGGCCGGCCGTCGCTCCGCCATCTCCCGTGCCATCGACGTCGGCAGCACGAAACTGTCCAGGCCGTGCAGCAGCAGCGCCGGACAGTTGGTGGCCAGCCAGTCGGGCCACCAGTCACCGATCAGCGCTTCCTGTGACCGCACCATGTCCTCGTGGCCGAAGAGGAATCCCCAGCCGTCGGGGCGTTCGACGGCGCTCTCCAGGAAGTAGCTCGCGTCCGGGATCCCGCGGGCCTCCACCTGGCGGCGCAGCTCGCCCAGCGTCGGTGCGCGGCGCGGCCAGTCCCGGACGTCCAGAACCGGATGGGCCACCTCGGGCCGGCGGTTGAGTGCGCCGGCCTCCTCGATGATCAGCGCCCGGGCCAGTTCCGGATGGCGCGCGGCCAACCGGAAGGCCACGACCCCGCCCATCGAATGGCCGAGCAGCACCAGCGGCCCCAGCCCCCTCGCCCGCACGAACGCGGCGGCGTCGGCCACGTAGGCGTCCGGGGACATGTCGTCGTCGTGTGCGCTGAGCCCGTGGCCACGTTGCTCCAATGCGATCACCCGGAACTCCGGTGCCAGGGCGGCGGCCAGTCCGGCGAACGCCCGGGCCCGGCCGAAGTGCCCGTGCAGGGCCAGCACCGGCACCCCCGGGCCACCGGAATCCGCGTAGGCCAGTCGCCGGCCCCGCACCGTCACGGTCTCCATGGTCATGGTCGAAGTCATGGTGGTGCCTCTCCGAGTCCGATCTGACGAGGGGTGGTGGACGACGATAACCGCGGCGCCTGCCGGGCCCAACGCACCGGCCGGGCCCGGAAAACCAGTTGCCACCGCCCGTACTGTCGTGTGCGTGACGGACATCGACGGCTTGCTCGCGGCCTACGAAGAGCAGATGCGGGGCGTACCGCCGACCCCTCCCCACGGGGTCTGCTACGAACAGGACGGTCCGGTGCTGCGGGTCGTCGGCCAGTTCCGCGGCTTCGTGAGCACCCCGTCGGACGTCGGCGTGCGCGGTGCAGAACTGGACCAGCTGATCGCCCGCCAGCGTGACTACTTCGCCGCCCGCGGCGAGGCGGTGGAGTGGAAGACCCGCGGGCACGACCGGCCGGCGGACCTCACCGACCGGCTGCGTGCCGCGGGCTTCGTCCCCGAGGAGCCGGAGACGGTGCTCATCGGCCGGGCGGACGAGCGGGCCGCGGCTCCGGTCCTGCCGGACGGCGTCGTCCTGCGGCAGGTGACCGCGGACGCCGACATGCACCGCATCGCCGCGATGGAGTCGGCGGTCTGGGGGCAGGACTGGAGCTGGCTCGGCGAGGACCTGATCAGCCGGGTCGCGGCGGACCCGGACGGGATCGCCGTCATGGTGGCCGAGGCCGGCGGCGAGGTGGTCTGCGCGGCGTGGTTGGTGTTCCGCGAGGGCACCGAGTTCGCCGGTCTGTGGGGTGGTTCGACGGTCCCCCAGTGGCGCGGCCGGGGCATCTACCGTGCGCTGGTCGCCGCCCGCGCCGAACTCGCCGTGGCCCGCGGCGTCCGGTTCCTCCAAGTCGACGCCTCCGCGGACAGCGCCCCCATCCTGCGGCGGCTGGGCTTCCGCGCCGTCACCACCACCACGCCCTACGTCTGGTCGCCGCCCCGGCCCTGACCCGCGGCGGACCGGCCCTGGAAGGCGGTGCGGTAGGCGTGCGGGGTGGTGCCGACCACCCGGCGGAACCGTTCGCGGAAGGCGGTCGGCGAGCCGAAACCGGCCTGGTGGGCGATGCGTTCGACCGGGTGGTCGGTGTTCTCCAGGAGGTACTGGGCCCGGCGGACCCGGGCCCGGAGCACCCATTGCACCGGGGTGGTGCCGGTCTGTTCGCGGAAGCGCCGGCTGAAGGTCCGCTCGCTCATGCCGGCGCGGTGCGCCATGTCCTTGAGGGTGATGTCGTGGGCGAGGTCGTCCTCGATCCAGTCCAGTACGGGCTGGAGCGTGGAGCCCTGCGGCACCGGCGGATGTGCGTGGACGATGAACTGCGCCTGGCCGCCTTCCCGTTCCAGCGGCATGACGGACATCCGTGCCGCGTCCGCGGCGACCGCCGAGCCGAGGTCGCGGCGGATCATGTGCAGGCACAGGTCCATGCTCGCCGCGGCACCGGCCGAGGTGAGGATCTGGCCGTTGTCGACGTAGAGCACATCGGGCTGAACGTCGATGCGCGGGTAGCGGCGGGCGAGTTCGGCCGCCGCCACCCAGTGGGTGGTGGCCCGCAGACCGTCCAGCAGCCCCGCTTCGGCCAGGACGAAGGCGCCGACGCAGACCGAGGCGATCCGGGTCCCGGCGGCCGCGGCGGCGCGGAGTGCGCGCAGTGCCTCCGGAGGCGGTGCGGGGGCCCGTTCCGCACAGCCAGGCACGATGACCGTGTCGGCCTCTGCCAGTGCTTCCAGTCCCCGTTCGACGTGCAGGGCGAAGCCCTCGGTCCGCACCTGTGGGGTGGGGGCGCAGATCCGCGTCCGGTACGGACGGCGGCCGTCGGGCAGCCGGGTGCGGCCGAAGATCTCCAGGGGGGCCGCCAGATCGAACGGCACCACGTGGTCGAGGGCGAGGATGGCCACCGTGTGCATGGCCACACGATAGTCGGGTTCCCGCCAGCAGCCAGAGTGCGAGGTGGGCGGCTCCCGTGCTGCTGGATGCCCCTGTGTGAGGGCTGGCGGGAATCCGTTGCTCATTGTCGTTCCAGCCGCTGTGCGGGCTCCGTCGATCTTCCTAGCGTGGGTCGGGCACTGGTGATCACGACCGGAGAAGAGGCACCGCATGCTCGCCCAGTTCGTTCTGTTCGACGGATTCGACCCGTTGGACGTCGTCGCGCCCTACGAGGTACTGCACTGCGCCGGTGAACTCACCGCCGGCGCCGTCCGTACGGAGCTGGTCAGTGCCGAAGGGCCGCGGGAGGTTCCCAGCGGGCTGGCGGACGTGTCCCTGCGGGCCACCGCGGCACTGGACCCGGAGCGCGCCGACCTCGTCGTCCTGCCCGGCGCGGTGGGCGAGCTGAGCGATCCGGCGGGGCTGACCGAGGCGGAGCGGGCGCGGACGATCCCGGCGATCCTGCACCGCGCCCTCGACACCGCTCTGCCGCGCCTGGTCGGTGCCGCGCTGGCCCGGCCGGAGACACTGGTGGCGGCGGTCTGCGGCGGATCCCTGATCGTGGCGATGGCCGGACTCGCCCAGGGACGCCCGGTCACCACCCACCACCTCGGCCGACAGCTCCTGGACGGCACCGGCGCCCAGCACGTCGACGCCCGGGTCGTCGACGACGGTGACCTCCTCACCAGCGGCGGGGTCACCTCGGGCCTGGACCTCGCGCTGCACCTCGTCGAACGGGAAATCGGCCCCCGGGTGGCGTGCGCCGTCGAGCAGGCCCTGGTGTACGAGCGCCGCGGGATCGTCTGGTCGGCCACCGGTGCCGTTCCGGCCCTCGCCCTGTGACGGCGGCCACCCGATGACGAAGATCCTGCTCTCGCTGCACGTGCTGGCCGCCATCATCGCGGTCGGCCCGGTCACCGTGGCCGCCAGCATGTTCCCGCCCGCCGTCCGCCGTGCCGGGGCGCGGGGCCACGGGGCGGCCGACCGGCCGGAGGCGGTGGGCACCGTACGCCTGCTGCACCGCATCTGCCGGGTGTACGCCGGGGTCGGCCTGGCCGTGCCGGTCCTCGGCTTCGCCACCGCCTCCGCCATGGGAGTCCTCGGCGACGGCTGGCTGCTCACCTCCATCGTGCTGACCGCGGCCGCCGCCGGCGTCCTGGCCGTCCTCGTGCTGCCGCGGCAGGACCTGCTGGTGGCCGCCCTCGACGAGGACGCACCGGCCGCCCCGGACCGTGCCGGAACCTCTCAACTGGCCATGTTCACCGGCCTGTTCAACTTCCTCTGGGCGGCCGTGACCATCCTCATGATCGTCCGCCCCGGTTCGTCCACAGGAGCCTGACGTGCCCGATCCGTATCCCCGCCGCCCACTGCGCACCGCCGCCACCGTCGAGCTGATCTCGCTGATCGTTCTGCTGACCAACCTCGCGACGGTCCACCTGCCGGCCGTCGCCTCGCTCGCCGGCCCCCTCCACGGCTGCGCGTACCTCTTCACCATCGGAGCGGTCGCCCGCGATCCGCAACGCACCGGTCGGCCGGTTATCCTCGCGTGTCTCCCCGGCATCGGCGGCCTGCTCGCCCTGCACAGACTCACGCACACCGGTCCGCTCGCCGTCCGAGCTTCCTGACCGGGGTGCGGCGCCTCCGGCCGCCCCGGCCGGAGCAGCGCGCGGGCCCCGAGCCCGGGGTGGCCGGCGGATGCTGCCACACTGTGCGTGCCGCAGCTGTGCCCGCTCCCCGCGGTAGCGGCTGAGGACGGCGCGGTTTTGTGATCGGCGCCGTCGGCAAGCACATCGAACTGCCTGGTGAAAGGGTGCGCATGGTGGCCTCCGCAGGGAACACGAACAACGACGACACGACGACAAAGAGCTCCGGCGGCAAGTGGCGCACCTACACGCTGACCGCCGTCGGCCTCGCCGTGGTCTGCGGGGCAGCCGTCGTGGTCGGCCAGTTCTCCCGGGCCAGTGAGGCGACCGCGTTCGAGGCGCCCTCCGGTGCCGTGGGCACGTCGGACGCCACGAAGCTGGCCCTGCCGGTCAAGCCGACCGTGCCGGTCACGCTGACGGTGTACGAGGACCCGCGGAGCCCCCGCTCCCGCGATTTCGCCCAGCAGTACGCCGCCACGTTCTCGCAGCTCCTCGCGTCCGGCCAGGCCCAGGTCGAGTACCGCCTGGTCACCCAGAGCGATCAGCAGTACGGGGGGACCGGTGCGAAGGAAGCCGCCGCCGCGGCCGCCTGTGCGCAGGACCAGGGCCGCTTCCCCGAGTTCATGGACGAGCTCTGGAAGCGCCAGCCGGCTCCGCAGACCGACGGCCTCAAGGACCCCAAGCTCCTCAAGGCGATCGCGAAGAAGGCCGGGAAGATCCAGCACGACACGTTCGACCTGTGCCTGGACCGCAACCAGCGCCAGGGGTGGGTGAAGAAGTCGCAGGAGGATTACGCCGCCTCGGGCCTGGGGCCGGTCCCCGTCGTCCAGATCAACGGACAGACCCTCGCGGACCCGGCGAAGCAGCTGACGCCGAGCAAGCTGGCCGCGCTGGTGGCCAAGGAGGCGCGTCAGGTGGCGGCCGCCGCCCCGGCCAGCCCCGCGCCCACGGCCACGCCCACGCCGTGAGGTGAGGGCAGCGTGATCCCGGGCCCCGGCCGCCGACGCGGCCGGGGCCCGATTCGATCGCTGTCCGCCCTGATCAACCCTGATCGGTCCAAGTAGGTCCGCTGAGGCCGGATCGGTCAGGCGAGGGCAACCAGGTCCCGGTACTCCTCGCTCCACAGGTCCTCGTCCGCGTCCGGCAGAAGCAGCACGCGGTCGGGGCGCAGGGCATCGAGGGCGCCCTCGTCGTGGGTGACCATCACGATCGCGCCGGGATAGGAGTCGACCGCGGACAGGACCTCGTCGCGGGAGGCCGGGTCGAGGTTGTTGGTCGGCTCGTCCAGCAGCAGCACATTGGCTCCGGAGTGGACCAGCCCGGCCAGCGCCAGGCGGGTCTTCTCTCCGCCGGAGAGGACTCCGGCGGACTTGTCGGCGTCGTCCCCGGTGAACAGGAACGCGCCCAGGACACGTCGGGCGTCCTGGTCCGTCAGGTGCGGGGCGGCCGCCGCCAGGTTTTCCCGGACCGTGCGGGCGCCGTCGAGGGTGTCGTGTTCCTGGGCGAAGTAGCCGAGTCGTAGCCCCTGGCCGTGCACCACGCGACCGGCATCCGGGGTTTCCGCGCCGGCCAGGAGGCGGAGCAGGGTGGTCTTCCCAGCGCCGTTGAGGCCGAGGATCACCAAGCGGCTGCCCCGGTCCACGGCGAGGTCCACGCCGGTGAGGACCGCGTGGTCGCCGTAGGACTTGGCGAGGCTGATCGCACCGAGCGGCATCCGTCCGCAGGGTTGCGGTTCGGGCAGCCGGATCCTGGCGACCTTCTCGGTCCGTCGGGCCGGTTCCAGGTCGGCCAGCATGCGGTCGGCGCGGCGGGCCATGCTCTTGGCCATCACGGCGGTGGCCGAGCGGGCCTTCATCTTCTCCGCCTGGGCGTGCAGGGCCGTGGCCTTGCGTTCGGCGTTGGCCCGTTCGCGGGTGCGGCGTCGGGCGTCCGTCTCCCGCTGCGCGAGGTACGTGGTCCAGCCGGTGTTGTGGAGGTCGATCGTCGCGCGGGTGGCGTCGAGGTGGAAGACGCGGTTCACGACGTCCGCGAGCAGGCCGGTGTCGTGGCTGATCACGACCAGTCCGCCCTGGTGGGTCCGGAGGAAGGTGCGGAGCCAGCCGAGGGAGTCGGCGTCGAGGTGGTTGGTGGGCTCGTCCAGCAGCAGGGTGCCGTCGTGCCCGGCGAACAGGATGCGGGCCAGTTCGACCCGGCGCCGCTGGCCGCCGGAGAGCGCTCCGACCGGCCCGGCCAGTGCCCGCTCCGGCAGGCCGAGGCCCGCGGCCACCCGGGCGGCCTCGGCCTCCGCCGCGTATCCGCCGCCGGCCTGGAAGGCGGCCTCCGCGTGGGCGTAGGCGGCCATCGCCCGTTCCAGCCCGCGGGGGCCGTCGGCGTCCGCCATCGCGGACTCGGCCGCGCGGAGCCGGCGCAGGGCGGCGTCCAAGTGGCGGGCGGAGAGGATCCGATCGATGACGGACCCGGCCGGGTCGGCCGCGCGGGAGTCCTGGGCGAGGTGGACGACCGGGCCGGTGTGGGTGATGCTCCCGGCGGCGGGCTTGGCCCGTCCGGCGAGGGTGGTCATCAGGGTGGTCTTGCCCGCCCCGTTACGGCCGACCAGGCCGATCCGGTCGCCGGGAGAGATGGTGAACGACACATCGGACAGCAGCAGGCGGGCGCCGGCACGCAGCTCGACATCACGAATGGTGATCATGGGTTAACGCTCCGAAAAAGCACGAGGACACACTTCTGGCGGGGAAGCGGGTCCTCGGCTAGGAAATTCGGGGCGTAGACATGCGCACACCGTAACGGGCGGCCTCCGGCCGGCGCATCCGCATTTCTCCGGGCGGGGTGCCTGGTCAGCCCGCCAGCTCGCCCAGGAGTGCCCAGGTGCGGCGTCGGTCGGCGGCGCCGGCGACCTCCGTCCCGGCGAACACCACCTCGGTCGCTCCGGCGTCGCGGTAGCGCCGCACCTCGGCGGCGACCTTCTTCTCGTCACCGATCACCGCGACGTCGGCGGCCCGCTGGCCGCCGGACAGCCCGATGACCCGGGCGTAGGAGGGAACCTGCTCGTAGAACGCCAGATTCTCGGTGACCGTGGCCCGGACGGCGTCGACGTCGTCGGTGACCACGCCGTGGACGAGTGCCACGATCCGGGGTGCGGGGCGCCCGGCGGCCTCGGCGGCCGCGGTGACGGCCGGGACGATGTGTTCGGCGAGGGCTCGGGGTCCGGCGAGGTAGGGCAGGATCCCGTCGGCCAGCTCGCCGCTGACCCGCAGTGCCTGCGGTCCCATGGCGGCGACCAGCAGCGGGACGCCGGGCTCCGCACCGGGCACCCGGGCCGGGACCGGCGTGGTCGCGGTGAGCAGTTCACCGTGGAAGTCGGCACTGCCGGTTTCGTTCAACTGCCGTACCGCGGTGAGGAATTCACGCAGCCGGGCGATGGGCCGCTCGAAGGGGATGCCGAAGCCCACCTCGGTCAGGAGTTTGGTGCCGAGGGCGAGTCCGAGGTGGTAGCGGCCGTGCGTGGCCGCCTGCGCGGTCTGGGCCTGACTGGAGACGTGCAGCGGGTGCCGCCCGAAGACGGGGATGGCGGACGTGCCCACGTGCAACCCCGGTACTTCGCGGCCGACGATCGCGGCGAGCTGGGGCGAGTCCGCGCCGAAGGTCTGGCCGAACCAGGCGGAGCGCAGTCCGGCGTCCGCGGCCTCCTTGGCGAGCTGCACGCTCGCGTCGATCTGATTCGTGGGGTCGATCGGATTGAGGGAAACTCCAACAGTCATGTCCCTTCAAAACAGTCCGGGTTGATGCCTGATTCCCGTTTTTGTGTGACGGCTTGATGCCGGGCGTTTGTCATGGGGCCGGGTGGTCAGGGGCGGGCCTCGCCGCCCGCGCTCACGACGCTCCCGGTCATCAGCTTGCTCCTGCTCTTCCGACTGCTTTCACAGCCTGACGCCGCCGGTGGCGTCGATCACCTTGCCGGTGACCCACCGCGCGTCGTGCGAGGCGAGGAATGCTACGACATCGGCCACGTCGTCCGGCTGGCCGACCCGGCCCAACGCGGCCCGTGCGGCGGCGTCCGCCTCTGCGGCCGGGTTGCCGCGCAGCCACTCGGCGTTCACGTCGGTGTCGATGATCCCCGGCGCCACCGCGTTGGCAGTGATGCCTCGGGAGCCCAGTTCCTTGGCCAGATTGAGGGTGAAGTTGTCCAGCGCGCCCTTGGTGGCGCCGTAGGCGATGGCCTCGGGCATGGCCAGACGACCGGCGCCGCTGGAGACGTTGATGATCCGGCCGCCGTCCCGCAGACGCTTGAGCCCCTCCCGTACGACGAAGAACGGGGCGCGGACGTTGACCGCGAAGACCCTGTCGAAGTCGTCCTCGGTCAGTGCGGGAAGGGCCGCCAGCATCGCGATTCCCGCGTTGTTGACGATGATGTCGACCGCCGGCTGCGTCCCCGTCCCGGGGGCGCATTCCGTGATCCGTTCGTCGAAGGCCGACCACAGGTCGACGGCGTCGCCCCGGTGGCCGAGCGGCGCGTGCAGCGCGACGGCGCGGCCGCCGTCCTTGCGGATCGTTGCGACCACCTCGTCCGCCGCAGCCGCGTCGCGGGCGTAGGTCAGCGCGACCACGGCCCCGTCGCGGCCGAGTCGTTCGGCAATGGCGCGCCCGATCCCCCGGCTGCCACCGGTGACCAGGGCGATCTTTTCGTCGAGCGGGCGGGGGTTGTGGGTCATGGCAGGTGAGTCCCTCTTTGGTGTGCGGGCGCTGGTGCGCGCGCTGGTGATCGGGACGCTAAAGCCTCACACGGATGTCAGAGTCAAGCTGCGGCACTCCGACGGAGGGGTCGGGCGGCGGCCGACGGCGGTACGGATACCGAGGGTTGGCTCCCGCCTCGATCGACTCCGCCTTCTGGGATCCAGGGGAACCAAGGGTTCCGAGGCATCTAGGACAGAAACTGACCTCGATGGTCTTTAGCGTGGTCCTGACCGACGGAACGGGAACACCGAAAGGCGAAGACCATGACCGACAACGACGTGACCACCCGCGACCTGACCGCGCAGCCGGCCGTCACTGATGAGCGCGCCGAATGGCTTGAAAGCCTCGCCAAGCACCGGCATTTCCTGCGCTTCACCACCCGGGACCTCACCGACGAGCAGGCCGGACTGCGGACCACCGCCAGCGAGTTGTGCCTGGGCGGCCTGATCAAGCACGTCACCTCGGCCGAGCGGCTCTGGGTGGACTTCATCCTGAACGGCCCCTCGGCGCTGCCGGACTTCACGGCGATGACCGAGTCCGACTGGGCCCGTCGAGCAGACGATTTCCGGCTGCTGCCAGGGGAGACGCTGGCCGGCGTATTGGCCGCGTACGAGGAAGTGGCCCGCCGGACCGACGAGGTGATCGCCACCCTGCCCGACCTGGGCCGCTCGTGGCCACTGCCCAAGGCCCCTTGGTTCGAGGCCGATGCGCAGTGGTCGGCCCGCCGGGTGCTGATGCACATCGCCGCGGAGACCGCTCAGCACGCCGGCCACGCCGACATCATCCGTGAGGCCCTGGACGGTGCCAAGAGCATGGGGTAGGTGCTGTCGCCACGCTCCCGTCGTCCGCCTGCCGGGCGGAGGACGGGAGCGTGACGACAGGTTCGGGGGCGCCGATACGAAGGGGGGGGAGACCCGCGCATGAGGGTCTCCCCGTTCATCCCCCCGTCGCGGAGCGGGGGATGGTCACAGGGTGCGTTCCAGGCGGTCCGCCACGACCTTCACGAAGCGTGCGGGATCGGCCGGCCGGCCGCCCTCCGCCAAGACGGCCAAGGAGTAGAGCAATTCGGCGGTCTCGGTGAGGTCGGAGCGGTCCTCGCGTTCCCGGTACGCCTGGTTCAGGCCCTTCACCAGCTGGTGGCCGGGGTTGAGTTCGAGGATGCGCTTGGTGCGCGGCACTTCCTGGCCCATGGCCCGGTACATGTTCTCCAACGCCGGTGTCATATCGTCCGCGTCCGCGACGACGCAGGCCGGCGACACCGTCAAGCGCGACGACAGGCGCACCTGCTTGACGTCCTCGTCCAGTTGCTCCCCCATCCAGTCGAGCAGGCCCGCGTACTCCTCGGCCTGCTTCTCCCGCTCGCCCTCGGACTTCTCGTCCCCCTGCGCACCGAGGTCGATCTCCCCCTTGACGATCGACTGGAGCCGCTTGCCCTCGAACTCACCCACTGCGTCGACCCACACCTCGTCGACGGGGTCCGTGAGCAGGAGTACCTCGATGCCCCGCTCCCGGAGGGCCTCCACGTGGGGGGAGTTGTCGATGCTCTGCCGGGACTGGCCGGTGATGTAGTAGATGTCCTCCTGCCCGTCCCGCATCCGCTCGACGTACTGCGCCAGCGTGACCGTCTCGTCCTCGCCGTGCGTGGTCGCGAACGACGACACCGCGAGCACGGCGTCGCTGTTGTCGGAGTCGGTGACCAGCCCTTCCTTCAGCACGGCGCCGAACTCCCGCCAGAACGTGGCGTAATGCTCGGCGTTGTTGGTCATCATGCTCTTGATCGACGACAGCACCTTCTTCGTCAGCCGCCGCTGCATCATCTGGATGTGCCGGTCCTGCTGCAGGATCTCGCGGGAGACGTTGAGCGAGAGGTCCTGTGCGTCGACCACGCCCTTGACGAAGCGGAGGTACGGCGGCAGCAGCGCCTCGCAGTCGTCCATGATGAACACGCGCTTCACGTACAGCTGCACCCCGCGCTTGAAGTCCTGGGTGAACAGGTCGTGCGGGGCGTGCGACGGGACGAACAGCAGGGCCTGGTACTCGAAGGTCCCCTCGGCCTGCAGCTGGATGGTCTCCAGCGGGTCGCGCCAGTCGTGGCTGATGTGCTTGTACAGCTCGTGGTACTCGTCCTCGGACACCTCGTCACGGGAACGCGCCCACAGCGCCTTCATCGAGTTCAGGGTCTCGGGTTCGGCCGGCCCGTCGTCCTCGCCCGCCGGCTGCCCGACCAGCTTGACGGGCCAGGTGATGAAGTCCGAGTAGCGCTTGACGATCTCCTTGATCTTCCACACCGAGGTGTAGTCGTGCAGCTGGTTGTTGGGGTCGGCCGGCTTGAGGTGCAGCGTGATCGAGGTGCCCTGCGGCACGTCGTCGGTCTCCTCCAGGGTGTAGGTGCCCTCGCCGCGGGACGTCCAGCGGGTGCCCTTCGTCTCGCCCGCGCGCCGCGTCAGCAGGGTGACCTCGTCCGCCACCATGAAGCCGGAGTAGAAGCCGACGCCGAACTGGCCGATCAGCCCCTCCGCGCCGGCGGCGTCCTTCGCCTCCCGCAGCTCTCGAAGGAACTCGGCCGTGCCCGAGTTGGCGATCGTGCCGATGAGCTGCCCGACCTCGTCGTACGACATCCCGATGCCGTTGTCCCGCACCGTGAGCGTGCGGGCGTCCTCGTCGATCTCCAGCTCGATGTGCAGGTCGGAGACGTCAGCGTCGAGTGAGTCGTCGCGCAGCGCGGCCAGGCGCAGCTTGTCCAGCGCGTCGGAGGCGTTGGAGACGAGTTCACGCAGGAAGACGTCCTTGTTCGAGTAGATCGAGTGGATCATCAGCTGGAGCAGCTGACGGGCCTCTACCTGGAACTCAAACGTTTCGGTCGGCATGGTGGGCTTTTACCTCACTTGGTCCGTGGATCACCGATAACTGACGCCGTCACTGTAATGAAGAGCGTCCGCCAGTAGGTGATCGGATGGGTGCACAGCGGTGTCACGAGTCTGCGGCAACCGGTCCGCTTCGTGCAACGAAAGGATCATGGACCTGCGCAGGCTGTCTACGATGCGGGCATGTTGGCCTATGCCCCCGCGATCCTGTTCTTCCTGTTCTTCCTGTTCTTCTGTTTCGGCGTGCTGCGCGACCGCCGCCGGTTCGGGTCCGGGCTGATCGGTGGGTCCGAGGTGCCGCCGCTGCTGGCCAGTCGGCTGGAGCGGGGGCGCGCGATGTACGAGCGGCTGGTCGCCCGCGGTTCCGCGCCGCTGCTGCTGACCTCCGGGGGCCAGGGGCCGGACGAGAAGCTTCCGGAGTCCCATGCGAGGGCGGAGTACCTCATCGAGCGCGGGTTTCCCGCGGACCGGATCGTGCGGGAGGACCGTTCGCGGACCACGGAGGAGAACCTGGAGTCCAGTCGGGCACTCATGGCGGAGGCGAATCCGGACTACCGGTGCGTGGTGGTGACCAACAACTACCACGCGTTCCGGGCCGCGTTGATGGCCCGGAAGACCGGCGTGCGGGGGGCAGGTCGTGGGCTCCCCCACCGCCGCGTACTTCTGGCCGAGCGCGACGATCCGCGAGTTCGCCGCGGTGTTCCTGGCACACAAAGTGGTCAATCTCGGCGTGTGTCTACTGCTCGTCCTGGGCGGTGCGTTGATCTGGTGGGTCCGCTGAACGTCCGCAACGCAAGGCCGCGCGACCTGCCGACGAACCGTCGCGCCCGGCGCCGGAGCGGCACGCGGCAGGTCCGGGCGATGCCGTCCCTGAGCGGGACGACCGGCGCCCAGCCCAGGGAGACCGGATCCGGGTCAGGCGAGCTGGTCGATCAGCGAGGTGAGGAAGTCGGGGGTGTCCTTCGGGGTGTTGGCCTCGGTGCACAGGCGGTCCATAACCGCGGCGTACTGGTCGACCGACTCCTGCTTGTCCAGGTACAGGGCGCTGGTCAGCTGCTCCAGGTAGACCTTGTCGGGCAGCTCGGGTTCGGCGAACCGCAGGATGCTGAACGGCGCACCGGCCGCCGCGTTCGCCCCCACGCTGAAGGGTGCGATCTGTAGCGTCACGTTCGGCATCTGCACCGCTTCGAGGAGGTACCGCAGTTGGGCGGCCATCACCTCGGTGCCGCCGAACGGCCGGCGCAGCACCGCCTCGTCGACCACCGCCCACAGTCGTGGGGCGTCCGGTCGGGTCAGCAGCCGCTGGCGTTCCATCCGCAGGGCGACCAGGCGGTCCACCTTGGTCTGCGGCGCGTTGGGGTAGCCGATGCGGGTGACGGCGTGGGCGTATTCCTCGGTCTGGAGCAGGCCGGGCAGGAACTGCACCTGGTAGGTCCGGATGAGCGCGGCGGCTTCCTCCAGGCCGAGGTGGAGTTCGAACCAGTCTTCAAGGACGTCGCTGTACTCGTGCCACCAGCCGGCGGAGTTGGCCTGGTCGGCCAGCTCGAAGTAGTCGTCCCGACGTTCCGGATCGAGTACTTGGTAGAGGGTCAGAAGATCGGCCAGGTCCGGTCTCTTGAAGCCGACTTGGCCCCGTTCGAGACGGGTGATCTTGGCGTGAGAGCCACGGATGGCCTTGCCCGCGTCTTCGCGTGAGATGCCGGCGCCGGTGCGCAGTTTTCGGAGCTGGGCTCCCAGCACGATACGCGCGGCGGTGGGCCCCACCTGCGGTTCTTGCAGGTAGCGCGCTATCGACAGCTCGCCTTCAGGCCGCCTCATCGCGGTCATCCCAACTCCCGTGAGCGACAGTGTTGATACCCCCAGTGTCGCACTTACCGGCCGTCAGGTACAGAAATGCGCCATCGATGGCGACGGGGGCGGTCCCGCCGCGCGACGGGCCCGCACCGCGTCCGCTCAGCCCAGCATCGCGTCGAAGTCGCCGTCCTTGGCGCCGCCGACGAACGCGGCCATTTCCGCACGGGTGTAGATCAGTGCCGGCCCGTGCGGGTCACGGGAGTTGCGGACCGCGAAACCGCCGTCGGCCAGCGCGGCGACCTCGATGCAGTCGCCCCCGGGCGCGCTGCGCCGGCTCTTCCTCCAGACCGCACCCTCGATCAGGTCCGCGGCCACGCCGTTGTCGAACTGCTGCATCCCGCTACTCCCTTGCTCCACACACAAGCCTCTGACCAGGCATCACGTGCATCCGCACGGGCGGCTGCACTTACTGATGCAATTACGTTCGACTCGAATGTAATTGCAGATGCACTTGCAGCGCCAGCGGCCGCCGGGGATAGTGGTGCCGGATCACCCGTTCGTGACGAAGGTCCGAGAGGCGCCACGGAGTTCGTGATGACAACCCACCCGGCAGGTCCGGCTGCCGCCCTCTTCCCCACCCAGCCGCTCAGCCGCTGGCTCGTGCAGGCGCCGCGCGACATCCGGCTCGACGAACACGCCATCCAGCCCGCCGGACTGGCCGCCCGCGCCCTCTCGGCGGACGGCAAGGCGGCCTCGGAGGCACGGCGGTTCACCGGGGCCACCCTCAGCGGTTGGCAGCTCAAACCCCTCGTCGACAACGCCGCACTGGTCGTCACGGAGCTGCTCTCCAACGCCCTGCGGTACGGGCTCGCCAAGCCCGCCGGGCCTTCGCGCCCGGCGGCGCCGCATCAGCTCTGGATGGGACTGCTGCGCTGCCGGGACCTCGTCCTGTGCACGGTCTGCGACCACAGCACGGACGTACCGGTGCTGCGGGAGCCCGACCACCTGGCCCAGAGCGGGCGCGGGCTGCACATCATCGACTGCCTCAGCTCGTCATGGGGCTGGACCACGCCGACCGCGGCCGGCAAGGCCGTCTGGGCGGCGCTGCCGGCCACGGGTTGACGCCTCGTCACTGCGCCCCCGCGCCGGCCCAGTGACGCGGGTCAGCTCTTGCGGCCGAGCCCGGCGTACAGCGGAATGTCCGCGTCGGACCCTGCGGCGCCCACTTCCACGGCGTCCGGACGCCAGCGGTGCACCACCGTGAGCCCGGGGTCGACCAGGTCCAGGCCGTCGAAGAAGCGCAGTACCTCGTCCTTGCTCCGCGCATTCACGTGGGAGCCCTTGGCCTCGAAGTTGTCCGAGACCTCCTGTAGGGCTTGCGGCTCGAAGTCGGCGGTGACGTACGTCAGGGCCAGGAAGCTGCCCGCGGGGAACTCGCCCATCAACTCCCGGACGACGGCGTAGGGGTCGCAGTCCGCCGGGAGCCAGTGCAGCACGGCGATCAGGGTGAGGGCCACCGGTTGGGAGAGGTCCAGCGTCTGCCGCAGGGTCGGGTTGTGGAGGATCTCCCGGGGGCGGCAGAGGTCGGCCTCGATGTAGGCGGTCCGGCCCTGGGGGTGGCTGGTGTGCAGGGCGCGTGAATGCGCCAGCACGATCGGGTCGTTGTCGGCGTAGACGACGCGGGCCTGCGGCGCCGACTCCTGGACGATCTCGTGGAGGTTTGGGGAGGTCGGGATGCCGGTGCCGATGTCCAGGAACTGCCGGATGCCGGCCTCGGCCGCCAGATGGTGGGCGGCACGCTGCATGAAGGCGCGGTTCTGGCGGGCGATCGCGCCGGCGTTGGGCAGTGCCGCGAGCGTCTGCTCCGCCGCCTCCCGGTCTGCCGGGTAGTTGGTCTTGCCACCGAGCAGTACGTCGTAGACGCGGGCGGCGTGCGGCCGGTCCGTGTGCAGGTCGATCGGCTGCTGGGGCCGGGCCCCCATCCAGTCCTCCGGCACCGCCATGTCCTGGTCACCCCTCGCTCGTGCTGCCTTACGGCCCCCGCAACTTCCGTTTCCACCTTAGTGCGTTGGCCCATGCGGTCACGAAGCGTCGACGGGTCGCGGTGCCGTGCTGCCGTGCGGGGGAGCCGGGCCCTGCCGGGTGGTAGGCGCGGCCGACGTGGCACAGTGTCGGTAAGGGAGGGTTTGCGTACTGTGTCTGCTCACGTGGCGCGTCGGCGCCGATCCGTCCTGCTCGCCGTCCTCGCCGCGGTCGCGCTGCTCATTCCGGGGCTCGTCGGCGCTCCCTCCGCGACGGCTGCGGCGGCCGCGTCCGCCGCGGCCTGCGTGCACCACACGGCGTCCCAGGACACCGTCGACCGCGGCCTCCCCCACCTGACCTGTCCGACGACCCGTCACCTCCCCACTCCCGCGCCGGCGCCGGGCGCCCTGCCCCGGTCCCTCGGCGGCGGCCCGCCGCGCCGTGCGGTCCGCGCCGCGCCGCCCGGTGCCGTCGTCGCCGACTCGCTCGACTACGCCGGCCGGTGCCGGGACCGGGCCCCGCCCGTGCCTCCAGCTCCTCCGCATTTCCACCCGTCGGGGCCGCACCCGCGGCCCACGCATGCCTGCTGGAGGCACCTTGACCCGCGCCACAAGGGTGCGGGCGCTGTTCGCGCTCGCGATCCTTGCCCTTTCCACGTTCCTCGCGCTGACCCAGCCCGTACGGCTCGGTCTCGACCTGCGCGGTGGGACCCAACTCGTCCTGGAAACCCGCGACTCCCCCACCGCCAAGGCCGATCGGGAGGCCACCGACCGCACTCTGGAAGTGCTCCGCCGCCGCGTGGACGCCCTCGGGGTGAGCGAACCGCACCTCGCCCGGGCCGGTCAACACCGCATCATCGTCGAGCTGCCCGGCGTCGACGATCCCGACGAGGCCGCCGAAGTCCTCGGACGCACCGCCCAACTCACCGTCCATCCGGTCCTGGGCACCGCCCCCGGACCCCTGTCCGCCCCCGGCGACCGCGGCAGCGTTCTCCCGGACGACTCGGGCACCCCGCTGCGGCTGGGTCCCGCGGCCCTTACCGGCGCCGAAGTGCAGCACGCGAAGGCCGAGTTCGATGCACAGGACGGCAGCGGATGGTCCGTCGGACTGAGCCTGCGCGGCGCCGGCGAACGGGCCTGGGCCCAGCTGACCGGCAAGGCGGCCTGCGCCGCACCGCACGATCCGGCCCGCCGCGCGGCGATCGTCCTGGACCGCGAGATCATCTCGTCGCCGCGGGTCGAGACGTCCGTGGCCTGCGGGGTCGGCATCACCGGGGGTGCCACCCGGATCACCGGCGGCTTCGACCAGCGCACGGCGCACGAGCTGGCGCTGCTGATCAACGGCGGGGCGCTGCCGGTACCGGTCGACATCGTCGAACAGCGCGCCGTCGGCCCGACCCTGGGCACCCTGGCGATCATCTTCAGTGCTCAGGCCGCGGTCATCGGGATCGCGCTGACCGCCGTGTTCCTGACCGTCGTCTACCGCCTGCTCGGCGCGCTCGCCACGCTGGCCCTGGCCTGCTACGCGCTGATCTCCTACGCGGCACTGCTGGCTCTGGGCGCCACCCTCACCCTCCCCGGCCTCGCCGGTTTCGTGCTGGCGATCGGGATGGCCGTGGACGCCAACGTGCTGGTCTTCGAACGCGCCCGGGAGGAGTACGCGGCGGGTCCGGACGCCCGTCCGCGGACCCTGCGCAGCGCCCTGGCGGCCGGCTTCCGCAACGCGTTCAGCGCCATCGCCGACTCCAACGTCACCACCCTGCTCGCGGCGGTGCTGCTGTTCTTCTTCGCGTCCGGGCCGGTGCGCGGCTTCGGCGTCACCCTGTGCATCGGGGTGGCCGCCTCGATGGTGAGTGCGCTGCTGGTCACCCGGGTGCTGGCGGAGTGCGCGGTCGGGCTCCGACCGGTCCGGCGCCGGCCGCGCCTGACCGGTCTGGCCGGTCTCGGCCGGGTCCGGTCCTGGCTCTCGCGTCGTCGGCCGGACCTGATGCGCCACCGGCGCCGCTGGTTGGCGTTGAGCGGCGTCGCCCTGCTCCTGGCCACGTTCGGCATCGCCGTCCGCGGCCTGGAATACGGCGTGGAGTTCACCGGTGGCCGGATGATCGAGTACACCACCACCCGGCCGGTCGACGCCGAGCGGGCCCGCGCCGCGCTCGACACCGCGGGCCTCGACCGGGCCCAGGTCACCACCTCCGGCGAACGCACCCTGACGGTGCGCACCGAACGGCTCTCCGCCGAGGAACTGACCACCGCGGGCCGGGTCGTCGACGAGGTCGGCGGCGGAGCGCGGAAGGTGCGGGACGAGCTGATCGGCCCGAGCCTGGGGGGTGAACTGCGCCGCGGTGCGCTACTGGCCCTCGGCCTCGCCCTCGCCGCGCAGTTGGGCTACCTCGCCGTGCGCTTCCGGTGGACGTTCGCGCTGTCCGCCGTGGTCGCCATGGCACACGACGTCGTGGTGCTCGTCGGGGTGTTCGCCTGGCTCGGCAAGTCCCTCGACGGGGTCTTCCTCGCGGCCCTGCTCACTGTGATCGGGTACTCCGTCAACGACTCGGTGGTGGTCTTCGACCGGGTACGCGAACTGCGGGCGGCCGCGGGCCGGACCCCGTTCCCGGAGCTCGCCAACACCGCGGTGCTCCAGACCGTGCCACGCACCGTCAACACCGGGATGGGAGCGGTGTTCATCCTCGCCGCGCTCGCCGTGCTGGGCGGCGATTCGTTGGCCGACTTCGCCCTGGCCCTGCTGATCGGCATCGCGGTCGGCACGTACTCGTCGGTGTGCACCGCGACGCCGCTGGCGGTCGTCCTGGAGCGGAGCGGTGGGACGACGTCCCGGCGGCCGGACCGCCGTGCGTCGCGCCGGCGCGACGACCGCCGCGAACGCCGGGACAACGGTGCCCGCGTGTGACGGCTGATCAGCGCCGCCGGTCGCCGCACGGCTGACGTGCCGCGTCGCGTGCGTCGGTCCGCGCCGGCGGCATCCTCCGCCGGTGCGGACCGGGCGTCCTCGCCTCATCCGGGGTGCGTCAGCCGCCGGGCCGCCAGCTCCGCATAGACCGCCGCGCCGTCCGCCAGCACCGCGTCGTCGAACTCGGCCAGCGGGGAGTGGTTGTTGGGACTGTGCTCGGGGTCGGCGCCGGCCGGCGGGGCGCCCAGGGTGAGCATCGCGCCGGGGACCTCGGCCAGCACCCGGGAGAAGTCCTCGGAACCGTGCAGCGGCTGCGGCAGCGGGGCGAAACGCTCCTCGCCGAGGGCCTCTCGTACCGTGTGCGCCGCGAATTCCGCCTCCGCATGGTCGTTGACGGTGACCGGGTACAGCTCGGCGAACTCCGCGTCCACCGCGACGCCGTACGCCGCGGCGATGCCCCGACACACCTCCACCGTGCCGTCCTTGACCCGGGCCTGGGCGTCGGCCGAGAAGCTGCGGACGGTCGCCTCGAAGACCGCGGTGTCCGGGATGACGTTCTGCTGGGTGCCGGCGTGGAACGTGCCGACGGTCAGGATCACCGGGTCGAAGACGTCGAAGGTACGGGTGATCCACGCCTGGAGCGCGGTCACCATCGCACAGCCCGCCTGTACCGGGTCCTTGGCGCGGTGCGGCATCGAGCCGTGTCCGCCGGCGCCGCGCACCGTCACCCGCAGCACGTTGGACGCGGCCAGGGCCGGGCCGCCGCGGGTCCCGAAGACGCCGCTGGGCAGCCCCGCGGACATCACGTGGACGGCGTACGCGGCGTCCGGCCGCCGTCCGGCGACGTCCAGCAGCCCCTCGGCCAGCATGTGCCGGGCGCCGTCGAAGCCCTCCTCGCCGGGCTGGAACATGAACACCACGTCGCCCGCGAGCCGGTCGCGGTGTGCGGCGAGGAGTTTCGCGGCGCCGGTGAGCATCGTGGTGTGCAGGTCGTGGCCGCAGGCGTGCATCCGTCCGTTGTCGGCGGCGAAGTCCAGGCCGGTGCGCTCGGCGACCGGCAGTGCGTCCATGTCGCCGCGGAGCAGGACGACGGGGCCTGGGGCCGCCCCGCGCAGCACCGCCGTCACCGAGCTCAGTCCCCCGCCGGTGCTCACCTCCAGCGGCAGCCCGGCCAGTTCGGCCAGCACCGTCTCCTGGGTGCGGGGCAGGTCCAGGCCCACCTCGGGGGTGCGGTGCAGGGTGCGGCGCAGGCGTACCAGGTCGTCGGAGAGGGCGCGGGCGTCGTCGCGGAGGTTCATGCGTGGTCCTCACGGGTCGAGAGGGAGGTGGCGTGGGTCGCGGAGGGAGTGGTCGAGGCGCGGACGAGGTAGGTACCGAGGAAGGAGATCGCTGCGGCGCCGGCCGCCCACCAGGGCACCAGCGTCAGCTGCCCGGCTTTGCCGAGTGCCTGGGCGAGCAGGGGGAAGGTCCCGCCGAACAGTCCGGTGGCGAGGGTGAACGGGACGCCCATCGCCACCACCCGCACCGCCACCGGGAACAGCTGGGCGAAGAGCACGTTCGCCAGCCCGATCGGTGCCGCGATCAGCAGCAAGTAGACGACGGTCACCAGCCACATGGGCAGCGTCCGGTGCGCCAGTGCGGTCATCAACGGCACCGTGCCCACGGCCAGCAGGGCCAGTCCGGTGCGCAGGGTGCGCAGCGCCCCGAGCCGGTCGGCGAGGCGGCCGACGCCGGCCATCGCGGCGATCAGCACCAGCAGCGGCGGCAGCATCGCCGCGGCCGAATCGGCGGCCGAGGCGACGCCCAGCTGCGCGGCGTACTGGGGCAGGTAGGTGGTGCCGAAGTAGTAGCCGACGGTCGCGCCAAGGGTGATCAGGAAGACCGCGGCGAGATGGCGGGCGTGGGTGCGCAGCAGCGCGCGCCGCTCGGCGCCGGTGGGCCGGTGGGCGGCCTGCGCGGTGAACTCCTCGCTCTCCTGCGCGCCGCGTCGGATCCACAGCGCCAGCAGCCCCAGCACGGCCGCCATCAGGAAGCCGATCCGCCAGCCGCCGCCGGTGACGCCGTCCTTGCCGAGGGTGGTGAGCAGCAGCGTCAACACGCCGAAGGAGAGGACGTTGCCGATGATCACGCCGGAGTAGGAGATCGCGCTGTACAGGAACCGCAGGGCGCGCGGCGCGGTCTCGGTGACGTACGCGGCGGCGCTGGGGTTCTCACCGCCCATGGACAGGCCCTGGACGAGTCGCAGTACCACCAGCAGTACGGGTGCGGCCGCGCCGATCGTCGCGGCCGTCGGGAGGGCCGCGATCAGCACGCTCGCCGCGGAGATCACGGCCATGCTGAGCGTCAGCCCGAAGCGGCGACCGCGGGCGTCGGCGATCCGTCCCATCAGGTACGAGCCGAGGGGCCGGACGACGAAGCCGACCGCGAAACCGAGGTATGCGCCGAGCAACTGGGTCACGGGGTCGTCGCCGGGGAACACCTGCACGGCGAAGAACGGCGCCAGCACCGCGTAGACCGTCCAGTCGAAGGACTCGACGACGCCGCCGACGGTCGCCGCGAGCAGCGCTCGGCGGCTCTTGCGGGCGTCCTCGTCGGCGCTCAGGGTGCCGCTCCCTCCGGTCTGCGTACCGCTGTTGACGACCGCTGGAGTCATCGCGAACCTCTTTCCCCACGGGGCCCGGGACCTCCCTGGGCCGCCCGTGCCGGGCTGCCTGCCCGGCTGGGAGGACATGCTGCTCAGCGGCGTGAGCGGGGCAAACGGAATACCTTGGGAATGCAGGAAAGACACAGCAAGGCGGCACTCATGCAGGAAACCGGTGTGCTCGGCGGTCTCGACGCGCGGTTGGTCCATGCGTTGCAGATCTCCCCACGGGCGTCCTGGCAGACCGTCGCGCCGGTCCTCGACATCGACCCGGTCACCGCGGCCCGGCGCTGGAGCCGCCTGGAGAGCTCCGGGCTGGCCTGGGTCACCGGCTACCCGGGCCGCCGCCTCCTGGAGCGGCTGGTCACCGCCTTCATCGAGATCGACTGCCGGTCGGGCAGCGTGGAAGCGGTCGCCCAGGCGCTGGCCGCCGTCCCGCAGGTCGCCACCGTCGAGCACATGGCCGGCGGCCGCGACCTGCTGATCACCGTCTTCGTGCCCGGTCTCGGCGAACTCTCCAGGCTGCTGCTGGGCACGATCGCGGCGCTGCCCGGCGTCACCGCCACCCGTGCGGGGATCGCCACCCGCCTCTACGGCGAGGGCAGCCGGTGGCGGCTGCGGGTGCTGACCGCCGCCCAGGGCGAGCAACTGCGGACCGCCGCCGCGCCGCCGCCGCGCACCGGCGCGGCGGTTCCCCTCGACGGCACCGACCGGGCACTGCTGCCCGAGCTGTCCCGGAACGGCCGGGCGAGCGCGGTCACCCTGGGCCGGGCGGTCGGGCTGAGTGCGCCGACCGTCCGCCGTCGGGTCGGCCGGCTGGTGGCCGACCACGATCTGGCGCTGCGCTGCGAGGTGGCCCGTGAACTGACCGAGTGGCCGGTGTCCGCCACCTTGTGGGCGAGCGTGCCCGCGGAGCGGTTGCCCGAGGCGGTCCGGGTCCTGCTCACGCTCCCCGAGGTCCGGCTGTGCTCCTCGGTGACCGGTCCGCAGAACCTCCTCTTCACGGTGTGGCTGCACACCGTGGCGGACGTCCAGCGGCTGGAGACCCAGCTCGGCGAGCGGCTGCCGCAGCTGGTCCTGCGCGACCGCTCGGTCGTCCTGCGGCAGACCAAGCTGATGGGGCGGCTGTTGGACACGCGGGGCAGGGTGACCGGGGTGGTCCCGGTGGACCCGTGGGCGAACGGCCACTTCGCGGGGGCGTGATCCTTCCCTGCGGTATCGGGAGGCGTGGGCGTCCGGTGTCAGACGGAGTCGCTCACCCCCGGGCGCTTCCGAGACGGAGTCGTAGCTGCCGCGGTCCGCGGGTGAAGACGCCCGTGTCGGCCGGCGCGGTGTCGTCCGCGAACCCCAGGTCGGGGAAGGCGTCGAGGAGTTGGTTGACTCCGGTCTCGATCTCGGCCTTGGCCAGCAGGGCGCCCACGCAGAAGTGTCGGCCGAGGCCGAAGGCGATGTGCTGTGCGGCGGCGCTGAAGGCGTTGGCGGGGGTGAGGTCGGGGCGGAACACGTCGAACGCGTCGGGCCGGGCGTAGCGGCCGGCATCGCGGTTGGCCGCGCCGATCAGGCAGGTGACGGTGGCGCCGGCGGGCACGGTGCCACCACTGAGGGTGACGTCCGCGGCGGGCTGCCGCATGATCATTTGGATCGGTGGGGTGTGGCGCAGCGTCTCGGCGAAGGCGGCGGGTATCAGCGAGCGGTCGGCGCGGACCGCGGCGAGCTGGTCGGGGTGGGCGAGCAGGTTGCGGACGATCAGGGCGAGGGCCTTGTCCGAGGTCTCGCCGCCCGCGGACAGCAGCAGGCTCACGAACGCGGTGATGTCCTGGTCGTTCATCCGGATGCCCTCGACCTCGGCGGTGCACAGCCGGGACAGCAGGTCGTCGCCGGGCGCGGCACGCCGTTGCTGGATGATCGGGTGCAGGTAGGCGGCGAGTTCCTCCCCCGCGCGGCGGCCGGCCGCCGCGGTCCCGGGGTCCTGGGCGAGGTTGGCGATGAAGGCGACGACCGCGGTGTACCAGTGGTGGAAGCGGTCGTGGTCGGCCCGGTCCAGTCCGAGCATGTCGACGATCACGTTGATCGGGAGGCGGGTGGCGAACTGCCCGACCAGATCGGCCTCTTCCGCGTCGCGGAAGGCGTCGATCAGCTCGCGGGCGTTCCGCTCGATGATCGGCAGGAACGTCTCGCGCAGTTCCCGGCCGCGGAAGGCGGGGGCCACCAGGGCCCGGCGTACGGCGTGTTCGCGGCCGCTCATCTGCGGGAGGGTGCGTCCGCCGTGTGCCGGTTCGAGTTGCCAGATGTAGTTGTCGCTGGTGAACACCGGGTCGCGGAAGGCCCGTTCCACGTCTTCGTAACGGGAGATCAGATAGCTGTTGGTGGCCTCGTGGTGCAGGAGTGGGTAGTGCTCGCGCAGTACGCGGTACGCCGGGTAGGGGTCGGTCGCGAACTCTGGTGACAGGATGTCAGGAGCCTGCGGGATGCTAGTCACGACGCGTGACGCTAAGGCCCGGCCCGGGGGCCGTCCAGAGAGCCCCCCGGGGTGCGCGGGGGCGCAGGGGGCGCATGACGGACCGCCGGCCCATCCGGCACCGGATGCCCGCCGAGGGCGGCGCCATCGGCGGGCTCTGGCCTCCGGCCCTTCAGGCGCGCAGGAACTCCTCGATCGTCCGGGTCTGGCCGAAGATGGCGTGGCCGACCTCGGGCAGGAGGTGCACCGTGGCCCGCGGTACGCACGCGCGCACGCGCCGAGCGGTCTCCGCGGAGTCGAACAGGGCGTCCCGGTCACCGGCGATCACCAACACCGGCATGCCCAGTCGACGCAGCACCTCGTCGGGGAAGACAGGCAGCCGCTCGGTACGCGGCTTGAAGTGCGTGAAGACGAGGGTCACGGTGTCGAGAACGGAGTCGAGCGCGGGATCTTCCAGCCCCGTCCCCGCGCGCACCGAACGGCGGACACCCTTGCGTCCGAAGGCGCGCAGCAGCACGGCCTTGAACAGCCAGCCCATCTTCTGCCGTCCCACGCCGCCCGGGCACAGCAGCGCCAGCCGCGTCACCCGCTCCGGCCGGCGGTTGGCGTAGTCCAACGCCAACCATCCGCCGAGGGAGGCCGCCACCACAGCCGCGGTGGAGATGCCCAGCCCGTCCCACACGTCGTCCAGCCACTCCTGGAAGGCGCCCGAACCCAACGGCGGCCGGCTGGGCGCGCTCAGGCCGGGCTCACCGATGACGTCCACGGCGTAGGTGCGGAAGCGCTGCGACCAGGACGCGATGTCGCCCTGCCACATCGTCGCGTTGGCTCCCGAGCCGTGCAGCAGCACCACGGGCGGCGCGTCCTTCGGGCCGGAGACGACGACGAAGGTCTCGCCGTGCCGGGTCGGCACCCGCACCCGCTCGGCCGGCACCGGCCAGGCGTCCAGTGCCTCCTGGTAACGCCCCAGGATCTCCGCCGCCCCGGCCTCGGACTTGTAGAGCGCGCTCGTCCCCGCGCCCCTTCCGGTGCCCGTACTCTCGCTCGTGCTCACGACGCGAGTACCCCCTCCATGTAGTCGAACAGCCGGGCCGTGTCGGCCAGTCCACCCAGGACGATGACCTTCATCCGAGCCCGGTCCTTGTCATGGACCGTCTCGATCCGCAGAGGCTGCTCCCCCGGTCCGCGTCCGGCGGCCGCGGCCATCAGGAGCGAGGTCAGCCGGTCGACCGTCCCGGGGTCGATGTCCTCGACCTCCACGATGCTCGACACCTCGGTGTGGCGCTGCCGCCCCGCCGGTCCGCTCTCGGGCGCGGGGACCGGGCGGCCGGTGAAGGTCTCCAGATCCTCGTGCGCGATGCGGTACTGCTTGCCGATGCGAACCGCGGGGAGCCGCCCGTCGCGCACGTAGTTGCGGACGGTGCGCGCATGCAGGCCCAGCCGTTCGGCCACCTGCTCCACGGAGTACAAACGATCACTCATGAAAATACCTTAACCTTCCCTATCGGCAGCACCAATAGGGAAGGTTAAGGAAAATGAGGGAGGTGGTGGAAGGTGATGGAAGGTGAAGGGGGTGGTGGAGTCAGTCAGGGCAGCCGACCTGACTGTCCGTCACGTCAGGACTGCCGCGTCGTCATCGAAGCCGATCCGCCCGCTCGCCCGCCCGCTCGCCCGCTCACTGGCAGAGGACTCCGTCGCGGGCGACCACCTGGCCGGCCCGGACGACCATCCGCCGGTGCGGTACGTCCACCACTGCCTGGGCCAGGCACTCGCCGTCGACGAGGAGGAAGTCGGCGGGCGCACCGGGCGCGAAGCCGGTGACGGCGGCCGCGGCCGCGGCCACGGTGACCCCACCGCCGGCCAACTCACCGGCCGTCTCGGCAGCCCTCTCGGCAGCCAACGACCGTACCTCCAGCGCGATCTCCGCTCGGTGCGGCACAAGTACGATGCCAACCAGCGGTGTCATGAACGAGGACCCTACGGCTCGGAACGCCGTTCAGCAATACCGACCAAGGAGTGGTTCATGGTCCAGGCGGTGCACAGGGCGATCCACGTACTGCGGGAACTCGCCACGGCGACACCGCGCTTGGGCGTGACCGAACTGGCCGACCGGGTCGGCGTCGCCAAGCCGACCGCCCACGCACTGCTGCGCACCTTGGAGGCGGAGGGGCTGGTCGTTCAGGACCGCGAGACCGGCAAGTACCAGCTGGGACCGGGACTGGTGACGCTGGGCAACGCCTACCTGGACTCGCACGAGTTGCGGACCCGCGCGGTGACCTGGGCCGACCGGCTGGCCGCGCAGGCCGACGCGGCAGTCTGGGCCGGCATTCTGACGGACGGCCATGTCCTCGTGGTCCATCACGCGTTCCGGCCGGGCGGGGCGGTGCAGGTCCTGGAGACCGGGGCCAGTCTGCCGTGGCACGCCTGTGCACTGGGGAAGGCGATCGCGGCCTTCCTGCCGGCCGAGGGTCGTACCGCCCTGCTGGCGGGCGCACTGCCGCCGGTCACCGGCTTCAGTCTGGACGATCCGGCGCGGCTGGAGGCCCAGCTGGACCGGGCGCGCGAGACCGGATACGCGGTGGACGAGAACGAATTGACGCTCGGCGACGCGGGGATCGCGGCGCCGGTCTTCGACCGCACCGGCGATGTGGTCGGCGGACTGGGCCTGGTGGGCCCGGTGGAACGCCTGATGGCTGAAAACGTCCGTCAGGAACACGCCATTGCGGTGCGCGAGGTCGCCCGCAGCCTGTCGCGGGACCTCGGCGCACCGCGCAACGCGGGTCTGCGTGCCCGTGGTTGACGCCGACTGACGCTCCTCCGCGCCCCGCACCGCCCGAAGGCCCCGGCCCCGCCGCACCATCCCGCTCCGCCAGCGCGTCACCGCCGGTTCATCAACGTGCCCGCCGCAGGCCACCGTTCGCCCTACGAACCGTCAAGCCGGCGATCACTTGTGTGGGAAAACCTTGACGCGGTCGGGGTCGCTGCGTTTTGCTTCCTATCGGCGTTCGGTAATGCCGAACACCTTTCGGTAATGCGTTGGCAATCCGGTAGCCGCCCATCACTGCGGCACGGGGGATCGTAAGGAGCGCCTGCCATGCGGGAGCCTACGGGGGAGCCCGAGGTGTTACTGGGCCGTGCGGATGCGCCCGGCCGGGACGCGGTCGACCATTCCGTCGTCCTCGACTGGCTGCGGCGCGCCAGCACGGCAATGCACCACCACCAGGACCACCTCATCCGACTCGACTCGGCCATCGGGGACGGGGATCACGGGGCCAACATGGCCCGTGGCTTCGCCGCGGTACGCGTCACGCTCGACGCCCCGTCCCGTCCGCCGACCTCGCCCGGCACCACACTGGTCGCCGCGGGCAAGACACTCCTCTCCGTGGTCGGAGGCGCCTCCGGGCCTCTGTACGGGAGCGCCTTCCGCACTCTGGGAGAGGCCCTCGGCACCGCGCCGGAGGTCAACACCCTGCGGTTCGCGGCCGGCCTCACCGCCGCGTTGGCCACCCTGCAGCGGCTCGGCGCGGCCGTGCCCGGCGACAAGACCATGATCGACGCCTACTCCCCCGCGGTCAGCGCCTTCCGGGCCGCCGCGGAGTCCGGCGCCGGCTTCCCCGCCGCCGCCCGCGCCGCGGCCCGGGCCGCCGAGGACGGTATGCACGCCACCGTCCCGCTCCAGGCCCGGAAGGGCCGGGCCGCGTACCTGGGGCTGCGCAGCATCGGCCACCAGGATCCGGGCGCCACCTCGACCTGTTACGTCTTCCGCGCCCTCGCCGAAGCGGCGGGGGCACCGGCGGCCCCCTTGCCATGACCGCGTGGCCACCCCCTCGCGGCGTTCCGCCAGCGGAGCGGCCCGGTGCGCCCGCACACCCTCCCGCACAAGAGATTGGATCAGTGTGACCGCCCATTCCGTCGACCATGTCGAGTTCTTCGTCGGGGACGTCAACCAGGCATCCCACTACTACTGCGGCACCTACGGATTCCGTGTGGTGGCCGAGGCCGGCCCGCTCACCGGACTGGCCGGCGCCCGCTCGCTCGTCCTGGCCCACGGCGGGGTGCGCCTGGTGCTGACCTCGGCCCTGCACGCCGACCACGCCGCCTCGCACTTCGTCCGCCGGCACGGCGACGGCATCCGTGACGTGGCCCTGCGGTCCACCGACGCGGCCGGCGACTTCGCCCGCGCGGTGGCCGCGGGGGCCGATCCGGTCGCCGCGCCCGAGACGTTCGAGGACGCGGGCGGCCGGGTCATCCGGGCCACCATCGCCGCGACCAACGACCTGGTGCACACCTTCATTCAACGTGACGATGCATCAGGTCCCTTTTTGCCGGGGCGGTTCCTGCCCGTCGTCGACGGCGCGGCCGACCGCGGGCTGCTCCGATCCGTCGACCACCTGGCGTTCGTCCTGCGACCCGGTTCCCTGGACACCATGGTCGACTTCTACGGCCGGGCGCTGGGCCTGAAGCACACCTACGACGAGTACATCGTCGTCGGCGGCCAGGCGATGGCCTCCAAGGTCGTCCAGGACGAGACCCGGGGCATCACCTTCACCATGGTGGAACCCGACCCGGGCAGCGACCGCGGGCAGCTCAACGACTTCCTCGACGGCTTCGACGGCCCCGGCGTGCAGCACGTCGCCTACGCCACCGACGACATCGTCACCGCCGCCCGCGAACTCCGCAGCTCCGGCGTGGAGTTGCTCAACACGCCGGCCGGGTACTACGCCTCGTTGGCCGAGCGCGGCATCGAGGTGGGCGTCGACCCGGCGGTCCTCCAGGAGCTGGGACTGCTGGCCGACCGGGATGAGTGGGGCCAGCTGGTGCAGGTGTTCACCCGGTCCCCGTACGCCCGCCGAACGGTGTTCTTCGAGCTGATCCAGCGGCTCGACGCCCGCACCTTCGGCAGCGGCAACATCAAGGCGCTCTACGAGGCCGTCGAACGGGAGCGTGCGGGGAACGCCGTACCGGCGGGTGCCGCGGCGAGGACCAGCGAGTGACCGCACCGGCCGCCTCCCCCGACACCCGGCCCGACCTGCTGCTGAACCCGCGGGACTACGAGACCGCGGCCCGCGCCCGGCTGGACCGGCCGGTGTGGGGCTACATCGCCGGCGGCAGCGGCGACGAGGTGACCCTGCGCGAGGACCGCGCGGCCTACGGCCGCTACCGGCTGCGTCCCCGCGCCCTGGTCGACGTGTCCCACTGCGAGCCCGCCACCACCCTGCTCGGCCGGCCGGTGGCCTTCCCCGTGGGCATCGCGCCCATGGCCTACCACCGGCTGGTCCACCCGGACGGCGAGCTCGCCACCGTCCGCGCGGCTGGCACGGTGGGTGCGCTCACCATCGCCAGCACCTTCGCCAGCACGTCACTTGAGGAGATCGCCGAGGCCGCCACCGGACCACTGTGGCTCCAGCTGTACGTGCTGCGCCGCAGGGAGGTCACCGCGTCCCTGGTGCGCCGGGCCGAGGCCGCCGGCTACCAGGCCCTGGTGATCACCGTCGACACCCCGCGGATGGCCCGCCGGGAACGCGACCTTCGCAACGGCTTCCGCCTTCCACCACACATCCGCCCGGCCAATCTCGACCAGGACCACGCCGCCGGGCTGCACGAGGGCCGCTCCGGCAGCTCCACCCTCGCCGGCCACGCCGCCCAGCACCACGACGCCGCGTTCACCTGGGACGACCTGGCGTGGATCCGGTCACTGACCGATCTGCCACTGGTGCTCAAGGGCGTGCTCACCGCGGAGGACGCCGACCGGGCGGCCGGACTGGGCGTGGCCGGGCTGGTCGTCTCCACGCACGGAGGACGCCAACTCGACGGTGTCATACCGGCGTTGGACGCCCTCCCGGAGGTGGTCGCGGCCGCCGGCGACCGGTGCGACGTGCTCGTCGACGGCGGCGTCCGGCGCGGGACGGACGTGCTCAAGGCACTGGCGCTCGGGGCCCGCGCGGTCCTGGTCGGCCGGCCCGTCCTGTGGGGCCTGGCCGTCGACGGCGAGAGCGGGGTGGAGCGGGTGCTGTCCACGCTCCGCGCGGAGCTGGAGGAGGCGATGGCACTCACCGGCCGGCCCCGCCTCGACGCCCTCACCCGCGATCTGCTGCATCCCGCCGCGGACCGAACGCACCACCTCGCCACCACACATCCCCACCCCACCGAAACACATCCCCACTCCACCTACGCAAAGGACCCGGCATGACGACCGACGACGCCCGTTTCCCGCTGACCGCCGCCGAGCGGGAGCTCCTGCCCACCGCAGAGGAGGTGCAGTTCTTCCAGGAGCACGGCTGGTACCTGTCGAAGAAGCTGCTCACCGACGAAGAGGTCGACCTGCTGGACTCCGCGGCCGACCGCTTCTACGCCGGCCACCGGGACCGCACCCTGCCGGTTCGGCCGCCGCAACTGGCGTACTGGGAGCCGGAGAAGGGCGATGTGCACCGGCACAACGACTACATCTTCTACGAGGACGACACCATCCGCTCCATCCTGTCCAAGCCGATCATCGCGGCGGTCGCCGCACGGATCGCGCAGACCGGCCAGATACGCCTGTGGAACAGCACCCTGATCCACAAGCCGCCGCGCGCGGAGGACACCCGCAACATCGTGCCCTGGCACTTCGACCGGCACTACTGGCAGACCTGCTCCTCCGACGAGATGCTCACCGCCTTCGTCCCCTTCCACGACTGCGGCGAGGAGATGGGAACCATCACGATGGTGGACGGCAGCCACCGCTGGAAGGAGATCGGCGGCGACGATTCCACCAGCCGCCACTTCGCCGAGCGCGACCGGTCCGAACTGGAGGAGATGCTTGCGGAGAACGCCGCCTTCAACGACGCGGAGGTCCGCAAGGTGCCCATCACCATCCCCAAGGGACACATCAGCTTCCACCACAGCCGCACGTACCACGGCAGCGGCCACAACGTCAGCGACCGGCCCCGCCGCGCCATCTCCCTCCACCTCCAGGACCGCACCAACCAGTGGCGCCCCTACGAGCTGTCCACCGGCGACCTGGTGGTCTACAACAACGACGTCCTGGTCCGCCGGGACGCGGCCGGCAACCCCGACTACACCGACCCCGACTTCTGCCCGGTCCTGTGGGAGGACGCCAGGTGAGCCAGGATCCCCCCACCACCGTGCTGCCGGCCCACGCACTGCACGGCTCGCTCGCCGATCCGCTGATGGAAGTGATGAACTTCCTCAACGAGGTCACCTCCCGCTACCCGCAGGCGATCTCCTTCGGCCCCGGCCGCCCCTACGAAGGGCTCTTCGAGGTCGAGCAGATCGGCGACTACCTCACCGCCTACCAGCGGTACCTCACCGAGGAGCGGGGCTGCTCCCCGGACCAGGTCCGCACCCTGCTGTTCCAGTACGGGCGCACCAACGGGCAGATCCACGAGCTGGTCGCCCGCGCCCTGCACAACGACGAGGGCATCACCGCCGACCCGGCATCCCTGGTGGTCACGGTGGGCGCGCAGGAGGGCATGTTCCTCGTCCTGCGCGCCCTGTTCGCCGACCCGTCGGACGTCCTGCTGGTCTCCTCGCCGTGCTACGTCGGCATCACCGGCGCGGCCCGGCTGCTGGACATCGAGACGGTCCACGTCCCCGAGGGCCCGGAGGGGTGCGATCCGGACGTCCTGCGGCGAACGGTCGCCGAGCTGCGCGCCGCCGGGAAGCGGCCGCGGGCGTTCTACGTGGTGCCGGACTTCTCCAACCCGACCGGCACCTGTCTGCCGGTCGCCGGCCGACGCCGGCTGCTGGAGCTGGCGGCGGCCGAGGATCTGCTCGTCCTGGAGGACAATCCGTACGGGTTCTTCACCCCGGCCGGCAGTGGGCTGCCCACGCTTAAGGCCCTGGACGAGCGGCAACGGGTGATCTACCTCGGCTCGTTCGCCAAGACCTGCTTCCCCGGCGCCCGGGTCGGCTACGTGATCGCCGACCAGCACGTGCAGGGCCCGGACGGCAGTCGTACGCTGCTGGCCGACGAACTGTCGAAGATCAAGGGCATGGTGACGGTGAACACCCCGGCGCTCAGCCAGGCGGTCATCGGCGGCATGCTGCTCACGCACGACTTCCGACTGCGGGAGGCCAACAAACCCGCCGCGGACTTCTACCGGTCCAACCTCAGGACCTTCCTCGACAGCCTCGACCGGCTGCTCCCCCGCGAGCGGCGCGAGGCGGCCGGAATCAGCTGGAACGTGCCGGCGGGCGGCTTCTTCTTGACCCTGACCCTCCCGGTTCCGGCGGACAATGCCTTGTTGGAAGAGTCCGCCCGCGAACACGGAGTGATCTGGACACCGATGAGCTACTTCTATCCCGACGGTGACGGCGGTCGTCACCAAATGCGCCTCTCCCTCAGCTATCTGACACCGGATCAAGTAGCCGAGGGCGCCCGCCGGCTGGTCGGACTGCTGGAAGGGAGCTGCGGATGAACGCCGTGCTGTACGTGGTGACGGTGCTGATCTGGGGCTCCACCTGGCTGGCGATCAAGGGCCAGTTGGGGGACGTGCACCCCACGGCATCCATCGCGTACCGCTTCGCGCTGGCCGCCGTGATCCTGCTGGCCTGGGCCAGGCTGCGCGGGCTGCCGTTGCGCTATCCGCTGCGGGTGCACGGTCAGTTCGTCCTCATGGGCGGGCTGATGTTCTCCACCAACTTCGTCTGCTTCTACTTCGCCGAGCAGTATCTGACGACCGGCCTGGTCTCGATCATCTTCGCCATGTCGCTCTTGGTGAACATGGTCTTCGCCCGGGTCTTCTTCCGGCGCACGATCGCCGCGAAGATGCTGGTCGGCGGGGCCGTTGGACTGCTGGGGATCGTCACGGTGTTCTGGCCGGAGTTCCAGAACTTCGGTCTGTCCTCCGGCTCGGGCCAGGGCATCGTGCTCTCCGTGATCGGCACCCTGGTCTTCTGTCTGGGCAACGTGGTCTCCGGCAAGACCCAGGCGGCGGGCATCCCGGTGGTGCAGGGCACCGGCTACGCCATGGCGTACGGGGCGCTGTTGATGGCCCCGTTCGCCGTCTTCTTCGGGCACGGCGCGCTGTTCCAACCCACCCTGAAGTACACCGGCTCACTGCTCTACCTCGCGGTCTTCGGGTCGGTGGTGGGCTTCGGCGCGTACCTCACCCTGCTCGGCCGGATCGGCGGTGAGCGCGCCTCCTATGCGATGGTGCTCTTCCCGATCGTGGCGCTCCTGCTGTCCACGGTCTTCGAGAAGTTCACCTGGACGGCCCGGGACCTGGCGGGCGTCGCGCTGATCCTCATCGGCAACGCGGTGATGCTCACCAACCCGGCACTGCTGCGGCGCCTGACCGGCAGACCGGCCCCGGCGGAACAACCCGCGGCCCCCGCCCCGGCAGACCGCTGACACCGCCTGCTACCCGCACACCGTAGGACCGGTACGACCCGTGGGACCGGCACGCCCCCCACGGGTCGTAGGTCCAGCACCACCCGAACGCCCTTCCCGGGCCCGTCCGTCCGCCGTTCCGGCCGCGCCCGGGAACCCGCACCGCCCGCCCCCTCACGGCCGAGGAGCGCCACCTTGCACACCGCCGCAGTCGTCGGCACCGGACTGATCGGTACCTCCATAGCCCTGGCCCTGACCGCTCGCGGCGTGACCACCCATCTGATCGACCGCGATCCCGACCGCGTCCGGATCGCCGCCGCACGCGGCGCCGGCACCCCCGAGCCCCCGTCGGCACCGGTGGACATCGCGGTCATCGCCGTCCCGCCGTCGCACACCGCCCGGACCCTCGCCGACCACCAGAAGGCCGAACTCGCCCGCGTCTACACCGATGTGGCGAGCGTCAAGGCACTCCCGCACGCCGAGTGCCTGGCCCTCGGCTGTGACACCACAACCTTGGTGGGCGGCCACCCGCTCGCCGGACGGGACCGCTCCGGCCCGCTCGCCGCCCGCGCCGAGCTCTTCCAGGACCACCACTGGGTGCTCACCCCTTCCCCGGACACCAGCGAGTTCGCCCTCAACCGGGCCCTGGAAATGGTTTCGCTGTGCGGCGCGGTGCCGGTGCTGCTGGACCCGCCCGACCACGACCGCGCCGTGGCGCTGGTCTCCCACCTCCCCCACCTCATGGCGACGCTCACCGCCGCCCGACTGCGCGAGGGCGAGGCGTACGCGGTCCGGCTGGCCGGCCGCGGGATGCGCGACGCCACCCGGGTCGCGTCCGGCGACGCCGGGCTCTGGGCCGACATCCTCGCCGCCAACGCCGCCGCCCTCGCCCCGCTCCTGACCGAACTCAGCGCGGACTTGGCCACCGCCGCCCACGCCCTGTCCCGACTGTCCGCCACCGCCCCGGAACCAGAAGCGACGGCCGACGCCCTGGCCGATCTGACCGCGATACTGCACCGCGGAGTCGAAGGCCGCTCCCGCATCACACCCCCGTACGACGGCCCCGGAGCGCGCCCCCACACCGTGCTCTCGGTCACCCTCGGCGGCCGCGACCGGCCGCTGGCGCGACTGCTGGACGACGTGGACGAGGCCCGACTGGAACTGACGGGCCTGGAACTGACGGGACCTGAACCATCGGGACCGGCCACGGCAGTACCGGACCCGGCGGTCACGGGCCTTCCGTATGCCGGAGCCACACCGGCTGCGGCCGACTCCGTCGGACTCAAGGTGGCCCCGGACGTGGCCCACGCCCTCACCGAAGCCCTCCGCAACCGCGGCTGGACGGTCCGCTAGCCAACGACGACGTCCACGCCCACGTCCACGTCCACGTCCACCCACGCCCTCCCCGTCCGTCCGCTCATACCAGCGCCCCTTTCGCCCCGTTCTCCCTGAGTTCCGCGGTATCTGCTTGCACCTGGCGGTAGTTATCGGAAGTCTTCGGTGTCCGCTGCCAGCCCCACGTCTCGGAGGAGACCCCATATGCCGCACATCCTCGTCGACCACGACGCGCCACTGCGGGAGGTCCTGGACCGCCGCCGCTTCGCACACGAGCTCCACGCCCTCGCCGCGAAGACGGTCGACGGCATCACCATCGAGAGCTGCAAGACCCGGTTCCGCTGCGTCGACGACGTCGTCATCGCCCACGACGAACCCCAACAGGCCCTGATCCACGTGGACTTCGCGATCCTGCCGGGCCGCACCACGGAGACCAAGAGGGAACTGGGCCAGGCAGTCCTCGACCTGGTGCGCGCCCACACGGCGACCGCAACGGGCCTGACGGTGCACGCCTCCGTCGAGGTACGCGACCTCGACGCGGCCTACGCCAAGCACGTGCAGCCGGCGACCACCGGGCCGTGACGATCGGTAGCCGACTTCGGGAGCGTTACCGCTTTGCGGCGCTGCGGTTTCCCACGCCTCGCGGCGGGTGCGACGGGCTCAACAGTCGCCGATGGACGCTCGCGCTGTTCGCCGTGGACGCCCGAGGGCCGCGCCTCGGGTCCTCACCCGGGCGAAGGCACGCCGGACCCGGGTGGTCGTCCCCTGGCCGGACCCCGTGATCTACAGTCCTGCCCATGGTGCGGAAGCACGTGATCGTGTCTGGACGGGTGCAGGGCGTCTTCTTCAGGGACACCTGCCGCCAAAACGCGCTGGCGCGCGGTGTCTCGGGGTGGGTGCGCAACCTGCCCGACGGGGACGTCGAGGCGGTCTTCGAAGGTCCCGAGGAACGCGTCGCGCAGATGGTCGAGTGGGCACACCAGGGACCACCGTCCGCCGATGTGGCAAAGGTCGAGGTACGGGACGAGGGGCCGCAAGGGCTGAGCAGCTTCGAGGTCCTGCCCGCTCCTCGTCCGTGAGGGCGCGGCGCCCGGGCGGGGCGCAGCTCGCACCCGCCCGGCGCCCGTCTGCGCTCAGCACTGCGGTCCCCGGGCGTCCACGCTCCGCAGCCGCGCCCACCGGCCCATGAGCCGGGCCAGGCAGGTGAGCGTCAGCCCCCAGACCGTTGTGCACGCCGAGATCACCACCGCAGCGGAGGCCGTGGCGACCGAGCCCAACAGGACCCGGAACACGGCTCCCAGTCCGTGGGCCGCCCCACAGGCACCGCCACGCCGCGCGGACGGTGGTGTCCGCGACGGCCGGACGTCCCATCGCATGGTCGTCAGACGGCGGTCCAGTTCCGCGTCCTGCCCGCGCAAGTCCTGTTCGATCTGTGCCAGGAGGAATCGCTCCCGGCGGGAGAGTGCCTCAGCCATAGCGGTACGCCTCCGTGAGACCGCCCCCACGCCTTCCGCTCTCCCTCCCACTCTGATCCCGCCCCGCCCACCCGGCAATCGCTGCACCCCGGCCGCCGCGCCGCACCCCTGGTCGTCCGGGTCCCGCCCACGACGTCCCACAGGTGGCAGCAGCCGCGGCCGAGGCCGTCACCGTGGCGTGACCGCACCGTCACGACGCCGCCCACGAAGTGGAACCGACCGCCCCCGCGCGCAAGCATCGAAGTGAGGCACGCGGCACAGCCTCGTCGGATCCGCAAGTCGGCGGATTTCCGGGGCGCACGAGCGCGGGAGTTGGCATGACAACCGAAAATTCGGTGGCCCGTCATGAGACCCGGCTGGCACTGGTCCTCAACGGTGGCGTCAGCCTCGCTGTCTGGATGGGCGGGGTCACGCATGAAATGGATCTGCTGCGCAGGGCCTCCGACCTGGGCTCCGAGGAACCCGAAGACGCACGCGACCGGGAAGTCTTCGCTATCTGGCGCAGACTCGCCCAGAAGGCCCGGACGAAGGTCGTGATCGACATCGTCTCGGGCACCTCGGCGGGCGGCATCAACGGCTTGATCTTGGCGACGGCGATCGCCCGCGGAGCGCAGCTGCCGCCGCTCAAGGACCTCTGGACGCACTCCGCCTCCCTGGAGAATCTGCTGACACCGCCGCCCCGTATGAGCGTGCTGAACGGTGACACCTTCGCGTCGGAAGTCCACAACGCGCTCCAGCACATCAAGGGAAGCCCGGAAGGCAGTACGCATCCGGTCACGTTGTTCGTCACGGCGACCGCACTGGACGGGCGCGATCAAAGCTATCGCGACGGATTCGGCACGGAATTCCAGGTCCGCGATCACCGACGCCTTTACCGTTTCCAGCAGGAGAAGAAGAGCGAACACCTCAGCTACGAGCTGGACGACCAGCAGGAGTGGAATTTCACCAAGCGGGCCGTCTCGCATTTCACGGGCGAAAGCCTGCCGGAGCTCGTTCAAGCGGCTCGGGCCACCGCCGGCTTCCCGGTGGCGTTCCGGCCGGTTTCCGAGTTCCCGATGGTGGATCGCCGCGTGCTACCTAATCCCGAACTCGATTTTCCGGCCAGTTGCGTGATCGACGGCGGCGTCCTCAACAACGCGCCCTTCGGGCCGGTGCTCCAGGAAATCACCCGCCGCAAACTCGACGTCCCCATGAAGCGGGTCGTCGTCTACGTGGTCCCGTCCGTAGGCCGGCTGGCCCAGGAAAGCACCAAGAAATCCCTGTGCAGCGAGATCACCTGGAACACTGCCGCGTTGAACGCGATCCGCTATCCGCAGGAGGTGAATCTCCGGTCTGGTATGGAGGACCTCGCCGCCCTCCTCAGCACGAGCATCCGGGACCAACAGGCCGACCTGTTCCAGCGGCTGAGCGCGCCGGAGAGCCAGGGCGAGGGGAAACTGTACGAACACGTCCGCGGTGTGGCGAAAAAGCTCAACAACGAGTACCGCCGCAACCGGGCCATCGCGCTCCTCTACAACCTGCGCAAGCAGATCAGCCAGAGCAGCGACATCAGCACCCTGATCGTGACACCGGAATTGGACAGCGAACGGGTCGACGGCATCCTGGGCGCCCACCGATGCGACAACGGCACCTGGAAGAACCCGAGTTGGCTGCCCCGCTGGGACCAGGACCTGGATTTCGATCCCGCGCAGCCCTGGAACTGGGGGATCATCGCCGCGGAGCGCGTCATCCAGTGTCTGATCGGCCGCCTCCTCGAACTGCTCGAAGAGGAGAAGAGGGAACACGCACAAGAGTGCCTCGGTGTGGGCGGCCGCAAGGTCAGCCGCTGCCTGCGGGAAGTGCTGGCACTCGCCGACGCCCTCGATGCCGAACTCCGCAGGACCGCCGACCCGAACGACCTGGCGGAGGAAGGCGCCGCTCGCCTCTATGACGAGGTGTTCGTCCGACTGGGGATCCCGGACCGGCTGCGGGAGATCGTGCGGACGGCGAGCGAGAGCTACGTGCAGGCGATGGCGGAGGCGGAACTCCACAACGGCTGGAGTGCGCAGGAAGTGGTGAATGCGTGCCTGACCGTCGAAGTGCTCACCCGGGTGTACGCGCCGCCTTCGCAACTCGTGGAACCACTCGCGCCGAAGTTCGCCTTCCTGCGGCTGGGGCCAGACACGATGAGCCCGCTGTTCCACGTGGACCACTTCGACGACTTCGGCGAGCGCAAGCTGTACGGGACCCGACTGGCCCACTTCGGCGCGTTCGCCAACCCCGCCTGGCGGCAGTCCGACTTCGCCTGGGGCCGGCTGGACGCCGCCCATCATCTGCTCCGCCTGCTCGGCGGCATGGGCGAGCAGGAGCGCAGGCGCGAGGAGAAGTTGCTGCACCAGGCCATCCTCACCGCCGAGGCCCGCCGGACGGAACGCCCGGCGGGCCTCGGACGGCGCAGGGTGCCTGGCAGTGGATGGCGGGCCATCTCCTGGAACTCCGGCAAACCGACGAGGCGTTGCTGCTCGGGCACCTCAAGACCGACGAAGGGAAGAAGAACCTCAAGCAGATCGGCGACGCCGTACTGCGGCTGCTCGACGACACCGGCAGCCCGGATACTCCGGGAACTCATGGATGGCACAAGGTGTGGCGGACCGCCGTGGAATACGGCCGGTCCACCTTCGCCGACCGCCGGCACCTGGTCAGCAACGACCCCGAGCTCTCCCTCCGCCAGCGGAGCCCGGCGCGTCGTATCCCGACGGCGTACGTGCGGCACAGCGCCCGGGAGACCTACGAACGCTCCCCGCTTGACGTGCCCGAGGCCGTGAAGAAGGCGGCTGCCAAGACCGCGTGGGCGTTCCTGGCGTCCTCCTTCCTCTCCGGTGCCGCCTACCGCCGGTTGTGGCAGTCACGGCGTTCGGCCGCGCGGTTGGTGACCCGTCTGACCGGCCCGTGAGCCGGGGCGGCACGGGGTCACAGGGTGCGCAACCATCCCGTGCGGGCGAGCTCTTCGAGTGCGTCCAGGGACTGTCGGGCCCGGGCGGCGGCGGCCGGATCGCGGACCTCGATGCCGCTCTGGGCGAATTCGTCCTCGTCCAGGCGGAGCACGGTCGCCCCGTCCGCCGACTGCCACAGGTCCAGGTCCAGGTCCTCGACCGCGATGCCGTCCGGACCGACCTCGGCGGGGCGCGTCACATCGCAGTACCAGCCCTTGACCGAACCGTCGGCGGCCCGCACCTCCTTGACCGCGTACCAACGGTCACGCCAGTAGTGCTCGGTGAAGACGTCGCCCGGCTCGAACCGCACGAACCCGAAGTCCCGGGCGGTGGGCCGCGCCCAGGGTGCCCGTACGACGGCGCGTACCCCGTCATCGCTCACGACGGTGGCGGGGTACCGCACTTTGGTCCGCCCCGCCTTCGTCAGCGTGACGTGCACTTCGCCACCCACCGCCAACGTATTCCCAGTCACCACAGCTCCCCTTGCTCCCTCGCACGCGCGGATTCCGCCACCGAACGCTCGCACCCTCTCCCGGACCGCAGCCGCGAGGCCAGCGCTTTTACGGGGCGGCGCCGGCGTCGGCCCCGGCCACGCCCGGGCCGGGGCTCCTCGTCAGTCCGCCGGGCCGCTGGCGGGCCCGATCGGCCTGCGCCGCAACCCCGTTGACCTCGGGTCTGCGGAATCGTCCCTGCACCGCAGCGATAAGGTCGCGGTCATGACAGCACCGGACCCCACCATTCTCGCCACCTCCGGAGGACACCGGACGGGGGGCCGCACCATGGTGCAGTTCAACGCGCTGGTGCACCACGCGGTCGACCTCTCGGGCGCCCACGGCCGCCGGCCCCGCGTCATGTACGTCGGCACCGCCATCGGGGACGCCGAGCACTTCACCTCCCGGATGACCGAGGCCGCTCGGGTCGCCGGGTTCGATCTGACGCCCCTACACCTGTTCCCCATGCCCAACCTTGAGGACGTCGAGGGCGCGGTACTCGATCAGGACGTGGTCTGGGTCATGGGCGGCTCGGTGGCGAACCTCCTGGCCGTGTGGCGGGTGCACGGGCTGGACCTCGTCATGCGCCGCGCATGGCAGGCGGGGGTGGTGCTGAGCGGGGTGAGCGCGGGGTCCATCTGCTGGTTCCAGGGCGGCGCGACCGACTCGTTCGGCCCAGAGTTGCGCCCTCTCACCAACGCCCTCGGTTTCCTCCCGTACGGGAACGGTGTGCACTACGACGTCGACGAGGGCCGCCGGCCGCTGATCCACCGGTTGGTCGCGGACGGCACCCTGCCGGTGGCCCACTGCACGGATGACGGGGTGGGGCTGGTCTACCGCGGTACCGAACTGGTCGAGGCGGTGACCGAAGTCCCGGGCAAGGGCGCGTACCTCGTCACCCGCGACGGCGACTCGGCGGTCGAGGAGCGCATCGAGCCGCGCCGACTCGCCGCCGTTGTGTAGCGCCGCCGCGCCCCCGTCAGTCCAGGGTGCCGAGTGGGGCGGGGCCCTCGGGTGGGCCCGGGTCCGTACCGTCGGTGTGGTGCCCGGGCCGAGTTAGCCTGCCGGTATCGCCCCTACTCCAGGGAGCCGTTCGATGTCTGCCTCCGCTGCCGCGGGTACCCGTCTGATCGTGCTGCGGCACGCGAAATCGGCCTGGCCGGAGGGCGTGCCCGATCACGAGCGTCCGCTCGCGGGCCGGGGTCGTCGTGATGCGCCGGCGGCCGGCCAGTGGCTTCGGCAGAAGCGTTACACACCCGACGTGGTGATCTGCTCGACGTCCCGGCGGACCCGCGAGACCTGGGATCGGGTCGCCGCGGAACTCCGCCCGCCGCGCACGCCCCCTACGGGTCTGCCGGCCCCGGAAGTGGTCTTCGAACCCCGGGTCTACCAGGCGAGCGCGTCCACCCTGCTCCAGGTGGTGCGCGCGCTACCGGACCGGTGGCGGACCGCGCTGTTGATCGGCCACCAGCCGGGCGTACAGGACCTGGTCGTATCGCTGGCCGGTGGGGGTGACGACGACGCGCTCGCCGGGGCCCGCGGCAAGTTCCCCACGGCGGCGGTGGCGGTGCTGACGCTGCCCGGCGGGTGGGCCCGCCTGGCGCCGGGCACCGCGACGCTCACCGCCTTCGCCGTGCCCCGCGGTCCGAAGGGCGGTCGCTGAAGGCCCCGGCCCGAGGCGCGGCGAACATTCACCCCCATGGTCCGCACGCCCCGCCTGCCCGCCGCGCGGGCCGGGGAGTCCCCGGCGATCCTGTGAGGCATGGCGGATGGTACGGGCGCCGGCGACCGGACAGACGATCCGGGCCGAGGCATCGCCCAGCGGCAGGAGGAGCCGCACACCGATTACGGGGGTGCGGTCTACGGCTCCCTCCAGGCCGCGTCGGTGGTGGCCGGCACCGCCGCGTTCGGGCCGTTCCCCCGGGCCGGGCTCGTGCTCCTGCTGCTCATCACCGGCCTGGTCTTCTGGGTGGCGCACGTGTACGCCCGGCTCGTCGGTGACCTGGCGTCGTACCGGTACCTGACGTGGGACCGGATCCGGCATGTGGCGGGTCAGGAGTGGCCGATCGCGCAGGCGGCGGTGGCGCCGGCCGTGGCCGTGGCGATCAGCCCGCTGCTGCGGCTGGACCTACCGGGGACCGCGTGGTTCGCGCTCTCCGTCGCCGTGGCCGAACAGATCGGCTGGGCCACCGCGGCCGCGATCCGCGCCCGGGCCTCGCGCCGCCTGGTGGCCCTCTCGATCGCCGTGAACCTGGTACTCGGCCTGATCATCGTGGTCCTCAAGGCCAACCTGCACTGAGCGCGCCCGGCGTGACCCGACGGAGCCCTGCGCCAGGTCACGCGGCCGGCGGGTCGGGCTTGGTCGGTCCGCCCGGTGGGGAGCGGAGCACGGCCAGCCGCCGCTGGTACTCCTCGTCCTCGATCTCACCGCGGGCGTACCGCTCGGCGAGGATCCGTTCCGCCGTGGGCGACCCGCCGGGTGGGGCGCCACCGGGGCGCCAACCGGGGTAGCGACGGCTCGTCTCGTCTTCGCCGGACGGTCCCGGCCGGAGCACGGCACGGAAGATCAGCACACCGACCGTGATCACCAACGCCCAGAACAGGACCATGCCGACCGTGGCCGCCAGCCAACCCCACCCGCCGCCACCGTGGCCGTACCAGAACAACATCGGACCTCACCTTCCCGCTCGGGACGGGTGCGGACCCTGTCGAGGGCCGCACGCTCAATGGTGCCCTCACCTCGATTCTCGCTCGCCGGGGCCGGGGCAGGCGCATGCTGGAGGTGCGGGGCGGCGGCCCCGTCAGGTCGTCATGGTGGTGGCGATGCGACTGACCTTCCTCGAACCGCTCTACAAACAGCCGGGCCCGTTCGCGTCCGTGTACGTGGACACGTCGCGGGACGGCGCCCTAGCCGATCCGGACGCCGCCCTCGCGCTGCGGTGGCGACGGCTGCGCGACACCTTGGTGGCCGAGGGCGCCGATCCAGACTCGATCACCGCCGTGGCGGGCACGGTGGGCTGCGATGCCGACGTCCCGGGGGCGCACGGGCAGGCGCTGTTCACCGCGCACGGGGCGCTGGTGCTCCAGGGCGAACTGCCGGATCCGCCCGTCCGGGACACCGCCCACTTCGGTGCGCTGCCCGACACCATGCCCCTCATCGCCCAGCACGCCCCGGAGATCCCGTACCTGGCCGGTTACGTCCACTACACGGGGCGCCATTCCCTGGAGGCCACCGGCACCGTCCACGTCGAGGCCGAGGCCGGCTGGTGGCCGCTGACCAAGGTCTCGCCCGGTGAGCGGATCGACGCGCGGGTGCCGGTCGCCGACTGGCCGCAGACCGCGGAACGGCTGGGCCGTCTGCTGGCGGCGCGGGCACACCGGCTCGACGCCGAGGCGCTGGTGCTGGCCGGTGACACCTGGGCCCGCGGCATCCTGACCCGACGGCTCCCCGCGCGGCTGCGCGACCGGGTCGTCGCGGTCGACTCGGGTGGCGCACCGCGGCCGGGGCGCGCGCTGCTGGAGCTGCGGTTGGAGCGTCTGTTCCGCGGGCGGATGGCCGCGCACGACGAGTTCCTGGTGGGGGCCTTCCTGGCCCGGCGGGCGCACCGCGGGGCGGCTGCCGAGGGGCTGCCGGACACCGTGTCGGCACTCCAGCGCGGCCAGGTCAGCGCGCTGTTCCGCACGGACCGCGGCGACTCGGCAGGGCGGTGGTTGTGGGTGGGGCCGGAGCCGGCGCAACTGGCGCTGTCGGAGGGCGAGTTGCGGTCGTACGGCGTGCGCACGGTCCGCCGGGAGCAGGTCGACGCCGCCCTGGCGCGGGCTCTGGTGGGGACGGGCGCGGAGTTGGTCCTCGTACCCGAGCGGCGACTCCGGCTGCGGGACGGCACCGGTGCGCTGCTGCGGTACGCGGATTCCCCGGTGTCCCCGTGAGCGGTGTCCCCGTGAGCGTGGGGCGCCGGCCCGGCCGGACGGTCGGGTCAGGGCGGGGGGTGTGCGGGCCCGGTGGCGTGGCCTTCGGGGCCCGTTCCCGGCTGCTGCCGTAGCACGTCGTGGACGACCGAGCCGTCGATCGTCTCGCGCGTGGTCAGCAGGTCGGCGAGGTGTTCCAGGGCCGACCGGTGGTCGCGGAGCAGGGTGATGGCGCGCTGTTCGGCCTGTCGGACCAGGCGGGCGGTCTCCTCGTCGATGAGGCGTTGGGTCTGCTCGGAGTAGGGACGGTGCAGGGTGTCGCCGGGGGCTTCGTCGCCGAGCCGGTGCAGGGCTCCCGTGGTGGCGTAGCCGACCGGGCCGAGGGCCGGTGAGAGGCCGAAGTCGCGGACCATGCGGCCGGCGATCTGGGTGGCGCCGGCCAGGTCGTCGGCGGCGCCGGTCGAGCCTTCGCCGAAGACCACGAGTTCGGCGGCCCGGCCGCCGAGCCGGACGGTGAGCAGGTCGGTGAGGTAGCCCTCGGTGTAGAGGTGCCGCTCGGCTTCGGGGAGTTGTTCGGTGGCGCCCAGCACGGGGCCGGCCGGCAGGATGGTCACCTTGGCGACCGGGTCGGCGTGTTCGCACAGCGCGGCCACGAGGGCGTGGCCGGACTCGTGGACGGCGACCGCGTGGCGTTCCTCGGGGAGCAGGGCGTTGGAGGACTCCCGGCGCCCCAGGAGGACGCGGTCCCGGGCGTCATCGAGGTCCTGGGCGGAGATGACGGTGTTGCCGGCGCGGACGGCGTGGATCGCGGCCTCGTTGACGAGGTTGGCGAGGTCGGCGCCGGAGAAGCCGGGGGTGGCCCGGGCGACCACGTTCCAGTCCACGTCGGGGGTCAGTTTCTTGCCTCGGGAGTGCACGGCGAGGATCGCGGCCCGCTCGGTCTGGTTGGGCAGCGGGACGGTGACGTGCCGGTCGAAGCGGCCGGGGCGCAGGAGTGCCGGGTCGAGGGCTTCGGGGCGGTTGGTGGCGGCGAGCACCACGATGCCGCTGCTCTGGTCGAAGCCGTCCATCTCGGCCAGCAGCTGGTTGAGGGTCTGTTCGCGTTCGTCGTTGCCGCCCAGCCGGACGCCGCCGCGGCGGCTGCCGACGGCGTCGATCTCGTCGATGAAGATGATCGACGGGGCGCGTTTGCGGGCCTCGTCGAAGAGGTCGCGGACGCGGGAGGCGCCGACGCCCACAAACATCTCCACGAACGCCGATCCGGTCACCGACAGGAACGGCACCGCCGCCTCGCCGGCGACGGCCCGGGCGATCAGTGTCTTGCCGGTGCCGGGCGGTCCGACCATGAGCACTCCGCGCGGCCCGGTGGCGCCGACCACCGCGTACCGCTCGGGGTGTCGCAGGAAGTCCACGACCTCGCTGATCTCCTGTTTGACCCCCTCGTACCCGGCGACGTCGTCGAAGCGGGTGGTGGGGCGCTCGGCCTCGATGATCTTGGCGCGGGAGCGGCCGATGCTGCTGAGCCCGCCGGTGAGGCTGCGCGCGGCCTGGCGTCCGGTCCACAGGAACAGTGCGCCGAGCAGAACCAGCGGTAGCAGCACGGCGGCCAACGGTCCCACCCAGCTCCCGCCGCCGTTGACGCTGGAGGCGGTGATGTCGATGTTCTTCGCGCGCAGTTGCTGGGCGAGGCCGGTGTTGCCGAGGGCGGTGGGGATCTGGGTGGTGAACTTCCGGCCGTCCTTGAGTTTCCCGGCGACGCCGCCCTTGTCGTCGATGTCGACGGTCTTGACCTGCCCGGTGTCCACCTTGCCGAGGAAGGCGCTGTACGTGAGGGAGGTCCCCGAGGGGTTGTGCGCCCGGCTGAGCAGCAGGACGAAGATCGCCACCAGGATGATCGGCAGCAGCCACGGCCGCCAGACGGGGGCCCGTGGGTCGGCCGGCGGCTTGGGCGGCTCCCGGGGTGGCCCCGGCTTCGCCGAGCGCGTGGCGTGGCGCCCCGACAGGCGCACTGCGGTGATCACGACGGCCCCCTACGGCTCCTTCGCGGGTGGGACTTCCCCTTCCAGGAAACTCCTGGCGGCCCCGTGACGGGCTTGGCGGCGGGCTCCTCGTCTCCTCCGCCGACACGTTCCGCTCCCCCTCCTCCACGATCGGCTGTCCCGACCGGTTCCGCAGGGCGGGACGCCCGCTGTGGTGTGGGGCCGACGGGCCAGATGTGGGACGCTCGTAGAGCAGGCGAAGGGGGTGCGTGATGCCTCTTGGGAAGCTCCGTCCGCCCTGGCGGCACGGGCCGCTCCGGCGGAGCACGGACGTGGCGCAGTCCTGGATCGTCCTGGCCACGGGCGTGCTGATCGCCGTGGCGGCCCCGGCCGCGGGCGTGGTGGCCGGCAGCGCGGTGGACGCGGCGGCCCATCGGGAGAGCGCCAGCTGGCGCCCCGTTTCCGCGGTGGTGACGAAGGAACCCGCCACCCGGATCAGTGTCGACAGCGGGACCGGCACGGGGAGCCGGGTCCACACGACTGTGCGCTGGACGGCCCAGGACCACACCGTGCGGACGGGGGAGACGTCCGTGGCGCCGGGCGTCCACGTCGGGGACCGGACGACGGTCTGGCTGGACCGGAACGGGACGCTGGTACGGGACCCCAGCACCCCGACGGACTCGCTGGCCGAGAGCGTCGTGGCCGGCACCGTGGTCGCGTCCGGCACCGGGCTACTGTTCCTCGGCGCGGAGAAGGCCGCCGTCCGCTTGCTGGACCGCCGGCGCTACGCCCAGTGGGAGAAGGAATGGGCGGAAGTGGACGCCCGGTGGCGGCACCCGCAGCAGTGAGGGGCGGTGGACCCGGCCCCGCCCGGCGCCGGGTCGGCGTCTCGCGTGGCGGCCCCGGACCGTCCCTGCCACGCTGAAGTTGGCGGCTGTCCCGCCCCGACGTTCCCGGCCGGCTGCCGAGCCGGAACCGCCGAGGTCACCGACGTCGGACGCCGGGGCGCCGTCCTGGTGGTGGCGACGCCGCCGACCGAAGTCCGCGGGATTTCGAGGGGCTTCATCGACGCGGCATCGCCGCACCGCCCCTCGATCACGGAGGTTCCCATGGCATCAGCAGCAGGTCACCCGACCGGAACGCCGCACCCCGGCTACGGCGGGAGAGCGACCACTCCACGGCCAGCGGACCGCACGAGCCACGGCCTGGTGATGTTCGCCGGGGTCATGTTGGCGTTGCTGGCCCTCTTCAACGGCCTCGACGGCATCGCGGCGATCGTCAACTCCCATGTCTTCGTGGGGAACGTCTCCCTGGTCCTGGGGGACCTGCGAGCCTTCGGCTGGTTGATGCTCGCCCTGGGGATCCTCCAGGCGGTTGCCGCCGTCGGCGTGCTCACCAAGGGTTCGGAAGCCGCCCGTTGGTTCGGCGTCTCGGTGCTGGGTCTGAACGCCTTCGCCCAGATGTTCTTCATCCCCTCCTACCCGGTGTGGTCGGTGATGATCATCGCGCTGGACGTCCTGGCCATCTACGGACTGTGCATGTACGGAGGGCGGTCCTACGACACGGCCGGGCAGGAGCAACAGCAGGGAGGGTGAGCGGGAGCGGACACAGCGCAGCGGACACCTAGGCGGGCGAACCTCCTCCGCCGTCCACGAAGATCCGGTCCAGGTGGTGGGCCAGGACGTCGGCGGCGGACCGCGCGCTGCGTTGGCCGACCAGGACGCTGGTGCCGAGTCCCGCGGACATGGCCAGCAGACCGATCGCCTCCTTGCGCGCGTCCACCTCGGGCCGGGTGAGGTCCGCTTCCTGGGCCTGGCGCAGGAGCGCGGCCAGGGTGTCCTCGGCGGCGTCGGGGTTCTGGATGAAGGGCTGGTCGGCGAGCGCCTGATCGGTCACGGCCAGCACGGCGTACGAGGTGTAGACGAGGTGGAAGGTGCGGCTCGCCTCGTCGGTCGGCAGCGACGTCATCAGAAGCGCTTCGATCACCGCACGCGGTCCGGCGCCGTCCTCTCCCGCGGTCCGGAGCCGGGCGGCGACCCGTTCCCCGAACCCCTCGGCCAGCCGTTGCAGCCCGTACAGCAGCAGCTTCTCCTTGGTCTCGAAGTAGTACTGCACCAGCCGCAGTGAGACGCCGGCCTCCGCCGCCACGTCCCGCATTCCCACGGCGTGCAGCCCGCGTCGCCCGGCGACCCGGAGGAGCGCCTCGGCGATCTCGTTGCGTCGCTCTGCATGGTCCACACGCTTGGGCATCGGTCGCGTCTTCCCTCGTCGGTCGCATCGGTACGGGCACTGGACACTGCCAGATCATTTTGATGGTACAGCCGTACCAGGATCATGGTACGTTCGTATCACGAAGACCGTGAACAACCGTTTCCGGAGGTGGCCGTGTCCGAGACCACGACCCGCACCCAGGCCGATGTCGGCCGCTACGTGAGCGACGCCTTGCGCGACCGCTACTTCGCGGCCTGTGATGCGCTCTACGCACTGGGCGCGTCCGCGGTCGCCGAGGACGACGTGGAGACCTCCTTCGGCACCACGCACGTCTACCGGTACGAGCCGGCCGACCCCGTCGCCCGCTCCCGCACCCCCGTCGTCCTCGTGCACGGCTCGGGATCCTGCTCCGCCATGTGGTACCCGAACACCCCCGCCCTGAGCGCCGCCCGCCCGGTGTACGCGATCGACACCCCGGGCGAGCCCGGCCGCAGCGTGCAGCGCGTCCCCATCCACCAACCCGAGCGCGCCGCACAGTGGTTGGACGAGACCCTCGCCGCGCTCGGGTTCGACCGCGTCCACCTGGTCGGCGCCTCCTACGGCGGCTGGCTCACCCTCAACCAGGTACACCGCAGGCCCGGCCGGCTCGCCTCGGTCACGCTGCTCGACCCCGGCGGACTGGAGAAGGTGGGGCTGCGCTTCTTCGCCTGGATCTTCGTCAGTCTCTTCGCGACCTTCGCCCCCAAGGCACTGCGTCCACGGCTGGCGGCCTGGCTGGAGCAGCCGGTGCTCGTCGTACCGGAGCTGCGCAGGATGGTCAGAGCGAGCGTCCGGGCGTACCGCATCCGGCGCCCGGCCCCGCTGCCCCTGTTGGACGACGAACTGACCACCATCCGCACCCCGCTCTACCTGGTACTCGGCAAGCGCAGCCTGCTCGTGCACCCGAAGCGGCAACTGGAGCGCGTACCACGCCTGATACCGGGAGCACGCACCGAGATCATCTCGGACACCGGCCACGGACCGCAGATCGACCACGCGGACGAAGTCAACCGCAGGATGCTGCGCTTCATGGACTCCGTCGACTGACCCACCGGCCACCACCACGGCCGAGGGGCTCGGGGGCCGGCCGCAACCACCCGGCCGGCCCCTGAGCCGGAACTCGGATGCGGCGGCGATCCACCGCCCGGCATGATGGCGATCATGAACAGGTATGTCACCGCCCCCGCCCGACTCGGCGAAACCCGGCTGCCGGACGGCCGGTTGCTGGGGTGGGCCGAGTGGGGCCCACAGGACGGAGTTCCGGTACTGCTGTGCTCGGGGGCGGCGACGAGCCGATGGCTCGGTTTCGGCCCGGACGTGGTGGCGGCCCGGGGGCTGCGACTGGTGTCCCTGGACCGGCCCGGCCTCGGCGCCTCGACCCCGCACCCGGGCCGGAGCTTCGCCGATTTCGCCGCGGACGTACGGCACTTGGCGGCACTGCGCGGCCTGGGACGCCCGCCGGTGGTCGGCACCTCGCAGGGCGCGCCGTTCGCCCTGGCCTGCGCGGCGGCGGGCGCGGTCTCCGCGGTGGCCGTCGTCGCGGGGGCGGACGAGGTCGCGGCGGCCGTCGTCCCGGCAGCGGACGACGTCACGGCGGCCGACGAGGCCCTGGTGGCCGAGTTCGCCGCCGCGCTACCGCCGGAGGCCCGGGACCTCGTCGAGCGCACCGCGGCCGACCCGGCCGACGCCCAGGACTTCTTCGCCGAGTTCACGGCGGACGCGATGTGGCACCTGGTACGGGGAAACAGCCCGGCGTGCGACCTGGCCGTGTATCAGGACCCGCAGTTCGCGGCCGCGTACCGCCGGGCCCTCGACGAGGGCTTCGCCCAGGGAGCGGCGGCCGGGTACGCCCGCGACACCGTGCTGGCCATGGGCCGCTGGCCGTTCGCCCTCGGGGGGATCTCCGTCCCGGTCGACCTCTGGTACGGAGAACACGACACCAGCCACTCCCCCGACCGCGGCGCCTTCCTCACCACCCGGATTCCCGGCGCGCGCCGCCACCTGGTGCCGGGGGCGGGCGGCGCACTGCTGTGGACGGACCCGGGCCCGATCCTCACCACCCTCCTGAACCGGGCTGGCGCCTCCTGAACCGGACAGCACTGGCTGAACAGGCTGGCTGAACAGGGCTGGGGGTGGGTGCGCCGCTCCCGGCAGGCGGACCGGGCCGGAGACGCGTTGGGGACCGACGCGGGCCACGGCCGTCAGGCGGCCGGCCCCCGCAGGTCACCGACGAACAGCGGCATCTCCAGGACGTCAGGGGTGAAGGACACCCCGGTGACTTGGGCCGCCAGGGCGAACGCGGCCGCGATCCGGTGCTCGGACCGCCGTGTCTCCCCGCGCGGGTCCAGGCCGACCTGTGCCATGGCCGCGTTCAGCCGGTCCGGCGCACTGCCGTGCCGCATACCGGGCATCCCGAGGCCGAACGCGGTCACGACAGCGCCGTCCACCGCGTGCACGAAATCGTCCTCGGCGTAGTCGTGCCGGCTGACGGTCACGGACTCCGCCGCCGCGGACAGTACGGTCGCCACCTCTGTCAGGGCGCCCCGCCACCCCCACGGTTCCACGGCCACGCTCCAGTCACCGAGTTGCACAACACCCACGTAGCCGCCGCCGTCCCCGCCCTGGGTCTGCTCGACGAACTCCCCGACCCGGCCGAGGAGTTCTGCGAACCGCATCCGTTCGGGCAGTGGGGCGTCGGCGCCGAAGCGGCGCAGGACCTCTGCCGGGGTGAGCCCACGGCAGAAGGACACACAGAAGATGCTGTCCAGCGGACTGTGGGCGTCCGCCAACCAGCGGAACGGTGCCAGGGGATCGGGCTGCATACCGCGCCTTCGCCTTCCTCGGGTGGTGTCGGGTGCGCGGGCTTCCCCCGCTCTTCCGTCGCACCTGGAGTCAACCAGCCTGGCGGGCGTTGCGGAACCGTTCCGGCGATCCGAGGGGGCGAGGTCAGCGCGTCGTGTACCCGCCGTTGATGAAGAGGGTCTGCCCGTTGAGCCACCAGCCGTCGGTGAGCAGGAAGATCACATGGGGCGCGATGTCCTCGATCTTGGTCAACTCACCGTTCATGGAAGAGGACTTGTGGTACGCGATGGAGTCGTCGGTCTCGGCCGGGTAGAAGAACGGGGTGTCCATCGGGCCCGGGGCGATGTTGTTGACGCTGATGTTGCGGCCGAAGAGTTCCTTCGACAGCGCGCGGGTGAAGTGCTCGACCGGCGACTTGCTGCCGGCGTAGACCGAGTACAGGCCGGTGTAGGCGGCCAATAGCGAGGTGACGACGGTGACGATCGAGCCGTCGCGGTCGATGCGCTTGGCGGCCTCCCGCATCATGAAGTAGGCGGCCTTGGAGTTCACCGCGAACATCCGGTCGTACTCGGCTTCCGAGGTTTCGGTCATCGGCTTCTTGATCACCATGCCTGCGGTGTTCACGCTCGCGTCCACCCGCCCGAACGCATCGATCGCCGCGTCGAAGAGTCCCTCGACCTCGGCCACCCGCGTCAGGTCCGCCTGGTGCGTCACCGCGTCCCCGCCCGCCTGCTTGACCGCGGCGGCCGTCTCCTCCGCGCCGGAGCGGGAGGAGACGCTGTTGTAGTGCACCACGACCTTCGCGCCGTGCTCGCCGAGCTGTCGGCTGATCAGGCCACCGAGGTTCCTGGAGGCGCCGCCGACCACAACGACCTTGTCCTTGAGCGTACGAGCGGGCATGACGCGTCTCCTCACCACAACGATGTCCGTCCCCGCGCGTGCCTGCCGGCGCACCCCTGCGCCCGCACGCCGGGCCGTGTTCCCCCTGACGTGCGACGCGCGGCCACCCCGACGCTAAGCAGGCGCCCCGGTGATCGCATCCGCAGGCCGTCCGCAGCTCACCCGGCCGGCCCACTGCGCCGCCCTACGGCCGCACGGGCGGGGGCAGACACTCCCGGGCTGCCAGGCAGTCCCTAGTTGGCCCACGGCGGGGTGAGGGTGCTGCCGTCGGCGAGTTGGGCGTTGAGGCCGACGCGGGTGGTGACCCAGATCTCCGCGGTCCGGTCGGTGGGGTTGCTCAACGACAGCTGGGAGCCGGCGGGGGCCACCGCCGCGTCGCCTGCGCCCAGTTCGGCCGTCTCGCCGTCGATGGTGAACTCCGGCCGGCCGGAGAGTACGTAGAACGCCTCCTCATGGCTGATGACGTGTGCGGGGGCGACCGTCCCGGCGGGTATCTCGGCGCGCCAGCCGGCCAGGTCCCGGCTGCCCGTAGCCGGGCGGAGGTACGAGGTGAAGCGGGCTCCGTGGATCTCGTGGACGACGGTCTCGGCACTGCGGACGAAAGGCATGACAACCTCCAGATGGACAAGCAACTTGTCCATATAGACAAGCAGCTTGACCAGTTATAGTCAAGGCATGGATGACGCCCTCGCTCTCTCCGCGCTCGTGCTCGCGCTCTCCGGCCAACTGGTGCAGGAGATCCACACCCGCGTCTCCCAGCAGGGATTCGAAGACCTCCGACCGGTGCACGGCTTCGCGTTCGCCCGTATCGCCGCCGGCGACGCCACCACCGCGGACCTCGCCGAACACCTCGGCGTGACCAAGCAGGCCGCCGCCCAACTCGTCGCGGACCTGGTCCGCACCGGATACCTGGACCGGCGCCCGCACCCCGGCGACGCACGCGCCAGGCTCCTGGAACTCACCGAGCGCGGCCGGGCCGCCACCCGCGCCGCGGATCAGGCAGCGCGCTCCGCCGTCGCACCGTGGCGCGAGGCACTGGGCGAGGCCCGCTTCACCGCACTGGTCAGCGACCTGACCCGGATCGCACCGCGCGGACCGATCCGCCCGGTCTGGTGAGACGGCGGACGCCTACGGCCCCCGGCCGCACGGTAGCGGCCGGCGGCTCAGCTCACGGTGATGCCGGGGTAGAGGAGCCCGATCTGCCGGGCGACTCCGTCGTCCCCGCCGAGTTCCGGGAAGTCGACCATGGCGTCCGCGCAGAGCTTCTCCAGCGCCTTCCGCAGGTCTTCGCCGTGGCCGAGGGTGAAGGTGTGGAATTCGAAGGACGGGCCCACCGCCCGTCCGTTGTCGTCGGTTGCCCGCCTCATCATGAGTTCGGCGACGGGGTAGAGGACGCCCTGCATCAGCGCGATGAAGACCCGCTCCATGTGGTAGCGGTTGCTGTGGCCATCACCGTCAACGTCGTTCGTGGGCGTCGCGTACAACTGGTCCAGCAAGCGCAGCATGTAGGTGAAGGAGGCGTTGAACAGGCGCATCAACTTCTTCGCCGTATCCGTGATGTTCTCGTCGGCGACGTGCGGGTTGGGGACGGCATAGTGCCGCACGGCATCGTCGGACTCGATGTTGACGCTTCCCTCGCGCGTGCCGTCGACGATGCCGATGCCCTCGATGTGCTTCAGCATGCGCTGGAAGCGCACGTAGTGCGTGTACTCCTCCAACCCGGGCCGCGGATTGGCCGGGTCGAGCGGGACCGTGCCCTTCGCCGGGTCGGCCCCCTCCCCCTGGTCGATGACCGTGTTCAGGGCCTTCTTGGCGGTTTCGAGGTTCTCCACGACGATCGTCCGGCCACCGCCGTACTCGTTCCAGTACGCGCGCTTGTACTGGAGGAGCTTCCGCCTCTTCAACTCCTCCCCCGTCCCGAAGGAGATCTTCCCCGCCTTGGAGAGGTCTTCGAGCCCCTTGATGATCCGCTTGTACAGCTCGCCGATGCTGGCGTACTGGATGGCGTCCTCGTTCTCGTAGACGATGCCGTCCTCCAGTACCTGTCCGGCGGAGAGGAGCTCGGGCACCGGAACGGACGGTTTCTCGATGGCCAGGAAGACGTCCCGCACCAACGCGTCGGAGAGCGGCGCCAGTTCGAGCTTGAGGTCCGGCTTGCGGTGCTTCAGGTCGCTCGGGTACGTGGGGACGAAATTCCGGTCGCAGAACCTGATCCGGTCACCGGCGCCGATCCCGATCATCACGTTGCGGACCAGGCAGAGGTGGAGCATCTCCTCGATCGCGACACCGATCAGCGTGCGCAGCGCCCCCTTGCCCGGGGCCCACTGCGAGTACCCCTTGGTCTTGATCGAGTAGGCGGCGAACAGGTACGGCGGGATGGTGGACAACTCCACCTGGGCCGCCGCGTACAGGTGCTTCACCAGCTGTTCCCGCGTGGTGATCTCCTTCACCGGCTCCAGCTCGCCCGGCCAGGTGAAGGCCGGCGGCTGTAGCAGGACGGGGGCTGTGGTGGTGGCCATGGGTCGTCGCCCTTTCTGATGGCGGATGTGCGGAAGTACGTCAGTGCGGAATTGCGGAAGTGCGTCAGTGCGGAAGTGCGGAAGTGCGTCAAGACACCGGTGTCGGTGTCGGTGTCGGTGCCGGTGTCGGTGTCGCGTTCAGTGCCGGGCCGGCGGTCGCCGCGGGTGCGGGGTCCACGGCGGGGCATCCGGTACCGGCGTGGTGGTCGGCCGTGGTGAGGAAGCCGGCCATGGTCCATTCCCGTAGCCAGGGCCAGCCCCGTTGGGGATCCACACCGGCCGCGCGCAGGGCCTCCCCAGCGGTCGCCCCTTGACAGACCGCCGCCAGCACCGCGTACGCGTCCGGTCCGATCTCCCGGACCACGACGGTGAAGTCGCGTCGGCTCACCGCAAGGTGGGTGGGCCGGTACTCGGGCAGGTCCCAAGCGGCCTCGTGGCCCGGGCCACGCTGGTGCGCCGCGTGCAGATAGGGGTGCACCACGGCGCGGGTGCGCAGCAAGCGCAGGCAGGGTGCGGGGCCGAGTCGTGGGGCGTCGAGCCAGGCGGCGTCCGGGACCTGTTCGGGCAGCGGCCCACCGGCCGTGCGCTCGCCCGTCCACTCCCCGTACCGCTCGCTCCCCGGTTCGGCCTCGGTCCCCTCCGCGTCCAGTACCTCGGTGTACAGCTGCTCCAGCCGGGCGAGGTCGACCAGCAGGTCGATCCAGTCCTCCCGCCCGGCGGTCGGCAGGTCGGCATCGGGGCGGTGGCGTTCCAGGTGGTCGGCGAAGTGCTCGCCCAGGGTGCTCAGGGTGTGGCAGTGGGAGGGGTGCGCCCGTAGGTAGTCCTCGGCGAACCCGTCGAAGAGCTCCGCGCCGAGCAGGTCCACCATGGCCGGGAACAGGGTGCGCAGACACGACGTCAGGCGCAGGCGGTAGCTGTCCTGGTAGAGCGCCAGTGACTGGCGCGGGGTCAAGGCGGCGGGCGCGGTGAGGGGGAGGGCGCCCCCGTGCGTGCGGTTGTCGTCCGGGGGGCCGGTGTCCTCGGGGTACAGCAGCGCGGACTGCAACCAGTGTTGCAGTGCGGCGAGTTGACCGGTTCCCTCAGCCACTGACGCCTCCGGTGGCGACCTGGTCCTGGGACGTCCCGGCCTGGGCGTGGCGGGCCTCAATTCTGGCCTGCTCGGCGTGGGCCACCAGGTCGGGGAAGGTCGGTAGGTCCTCGTCCCATTCGATCAGGGTGGACACACCGCCGGTGAGCCGCACCGCCTGTCGGTACAGCTCCCACACCGGCGCGGCCACCGGCCGGTCGTGGGTGTCGATGAGGTGCGTACCGCAGTGCCGATGTCCGGCCAGGTGCATGTAGGCGACCCGTTCGTGCGGGATGCCGTGCAGATAGGCGTACGGATCGAAGCCGTGGTTGACCGAGGAGACGTACACGTTGTTCACGTCCAGCAGCAACGCGCAGTCGGCCGCCTCGGCCACCCTCGCCAGGAACTCCCACTCTGGCATGCTGGACGCGGTGAAACCGGCGTAACTGCTCGGGTTCTCCAGCACCAACTGACGCCCCAGGACCTCCTGGACGCAACGCACACGGCGCACCACATGCGCCAGGGCTTCCTCGGTGAACGGCATCGGCAGCAGTTCGTGGGTGTGCACGCCGCCGACGCCCGTCCAACACAGATGGTCCGAGACCCAGACGGCGTCCACGTCATCGGCCAGGCGGCGCAGTTCGCCCAGGTAGGTGCGGTCCAGCGGGTCGGTGCCGCCGATCGACAGGCAGACGCCGTGCAGGATGACCGGATACCGTTCGGCGATCTCGTCCAGGGCGCGGCGCCGTCCGCCATGGCTGCCGAGGAAGTTCTCCGTGATCGCCTCGAAGAAATCGACCTGCGGCCAGTGCGCCCGCACGTGCGGGAGGTGCGGGGTGCGCAGGCCAACGCCGAATCCCAGGTAGCGGTCGCCCGTCGGGCGCCGGGCGATGCGCGCCGGCGTCCTGGCCTCAGGCACGCTCCCGTGCTCCATCGCAGGTCAGGGCTTCGGCTTGTCGTAAGCGGGCACCAGGTTGTCCTCGATGCCTGCGCCCGGGGACGGACCGAAGGCGATGCCGGCTTCGTACATCCGCCCCTCGAAGAGCTTGCGCGCGGTCTTCCACACGCTCTTGCCCTTGTACGGGCCCGCGCAGAACACCCGGCTCTCGTTGATGGGACTGGCGCAGCTGCCGTTCCACCGGCATGCCTGCTCACCGGGGTGCGCCTGCTGGAAGTCGCTGCCGGCGTAGCCGCACCCGCCCTGGCCCCGGCAGGCCCCCTCGCCGTGGCAGACGTGCTGCACCGTGGCGCACTGCCCGGTGCCGGCCATCTCCGCCTTGCCGTCCTTGTCTTGGTGCCGGCAGGCGTTGAGCCCCATACAGACGTGCAGGTCCCTCGGTTGCTCGTCCTCCGGATACTTCTTGTCCGCCAGCAGCATCTCGCTGGCGTGCGGGTGGGCATCGCCACCGGACTCGTGACTCATCGCTTTGGCGTCGCGCACCAACGCCCGTACGTCGTCGGGGGTGACGTCCGCCACCGATTCGCCGTTCGGATGCGGGGTGATTCCCTGGCTCATGACGGTTTTCGCTCCTGGATCGACTGCGACTTCGGTCTGTACCTGCGAGGGGTACGCGAAAACACCCGAAGAAGCTGCCGTCGCGCCACCGACCATCGCTTACCACCGGACGACGCTCATATCCCGGACCGGCCGACATCGCACGCAAACGGATCAATAGCCACAGCCGGCGAACGCATCCCGCACCCGGGGAAGGCGATGCAGGTCACCGGAACCCACGCCCCTCGGCGTCGAGCCGTGATTTATCCGCGGGAATTCGGGTGATTTCTCCGTCGAGTCCGTCGCATACCACCAGGGCGCGGGCGCGGGCGGCGCGGCCCATCCCCCAATGTGGGCCGCGCCCCCAGTCCCGCCGCCTGTCTACACCAGCACCCGTTGCGTCAACTCGCGTGTGCCGCACCGGGCGGAGGTGCCGAGCCCACCCCACGATGTCCCCCAGTGGTAGCCGAGGCGCCGCCCCGGACCCCACCACGAGCGTAGGAGGAAGAGGACGACAACGGACCTGCACATGGTCAGGATGCCCGTGTCCCCGTGGACGGTTGGTGTGCGGAATTTCAGCGTCACCACGTCACCACTTCACCACCCATCGTCCCAGCAGCTCGTCGAGCCCGTCCTGGTACCAAGCCTCCGGCGACAGGTCGGGGTGTTCGAGCGGATGTGCCGCAACGGCCTGCACCTCGGCAGCCGTTGACAGCATGTCGTACCGTGCGTCCCAGTCGCGTGCGCTGCGCGCGTCCGGAGGCACGAGCTGGTCCCCCTCCAAGAGGTAAGCCAGCATCCTCTCGTGCGGAGAGGAATGGCCATTCTTCATGATCACCCTTCCATCAGAAACTGTTGGGTGTGGATCGGTCCCACCCAAGGGCCACGGGTCGGATTGCTGACCAACCCGTGGCCCCGGGGCGAAGTCCGGTCCGGCACCGCGCCAGGGCCGGGCGCGGCGACCGCACACCGCGGCCGCCGGAGCCCGGGCCACGACCTACGCGGAAGCCGGTTCCTCATCGTCCCGGCAGAGCTTGGCCCTGGCCTCGGCCGAGGCCAGCTCGCGGCTGACCGTCGCGGACGAGATCTCCAGCAGCTCGGCGATCTCCACGCCCTTCAGTCCCCAGACATGCGTGAGTTCCCAGACGGCGGCCTGCCGTTCGTTGGCGATCGCGGCCTTCACCGACTCCAGCAGTTCGAGGTATTCCAGCCCGACGGCCGGACCGGTCCCGAACTGCCGGGCATGTTCGGGCGGTTCGTCGTAGAGCCGCTCGCTGGAGGACGCCTTGCGCCAGTGGTCCCGGAGCTTGTTACGGGCGACCACGGTCGCGAACACGATGACCGGCTTCTCGAACCTGGTGCCGCGGCGGAACTCCTGGAGGACCGCGATGCAGGTCTCCTGGGTGATGTCCTGGGCCAGGTGGTAGTCGCGGGTGACCCGCGTGACCGAGGAGATCAGCCGGGGCTCGATGGCGCGCAGGGCCTCCTCCATCAGCTCGGCCTCACGTGCCTTCGACAGCCGGCGATGCGCCTCCCCGGAGTCGTCGCCGCCCCCTGAGAGCTGCCTCATGTGTCGTCCTCTCCACTGACCGGGTACCGCAACTGCGGCCCCGGGCTCAGTAGGAGGACGTGTGGGCTCCCCGATTCTTTTCATGACCGCCGGATGAAAATTCCGGTGGCCTCGACGGGACCTGAGGGCATGAAAACGCGTACTGCCCTCGCCCTCGTACTCGGCGGCCTCGCCGTCTACCTCGCCTACTACAACCCGGTGCTCGGCGCGGCCATCGGCATCGGCGTCGTCGTGGTCACCCTGCTGCTGTCGCTCCTCGACGAATAGCGGGGCCGCGGCCCCGACTCGGACAGGCCCTATCGCAGCAGGGCGAGGACGAGCGATGCGACCGCCAGTCCCAGGTACCCGGCGGGGCCCACCATGGTGGAGTAGACGCGCATCCGGACGTGGGCGACGACGGCGCCGATGAAGAACAGGACGAGGCCGGTGGCGGCGGCGATACCGAGGGAACGGACCCCCAGGAGGCCGATCAGCAGCCCTACCGCGCCAGCGCCCTTGAGCGCGCCGAGCCAGGGGAGCCAGGACCGCGGAACCCCCACTTCCGCGGAGTTGGCGAGGACGAACTCGGCCCTCGCGAAGTCCGCGGCGGCGATCCCGGCGTTCGCCACGATCGTGAGGACAGTGATGATCACGTAGGCCATGTCCATGTGCCGACGCCTCCCTTTTCCGAGTACCCGATGCGACGAACCCGCCGGCCGGTCACGGTCGCGGTGCCGCCCTGGACGTCTCGTCCGTACGGCCCGTCCGCGCGGCCAGTACCGTCCGGTCAGTGCCATGCGGTCAGCACCTTGCGGTCCGTCTGTGACCAGGCTCGTCGCGCCAGGAGCCGGCGTCCAATACCTGCAGCTATAACCTGACGGCATGGACGTCGACACCCGACTGTTGCGCTACTTCGTCGCCGTGGCGGAGGAAGGGAGCCTGACCCGTGCCGCGCAGCGCTTGTTCGTGTCCCAGCCGGCGCTGACCAAGCAGATCAGGCAATTAGAGACGCAGCTCGGGGTACGCCTGTTCACGCGGTCCCGGACCGGGATGGCCGCGACGGAGGCGGGGCGTGCCCTGGCGGAGCGGGTGCCCGCGCTGCTGGCCGACTGGGACCGGACTCTGCGGGAGACGAAGGCCGCGGCGAGCCGGGCGGAGCGCGTACTGCGGGTCGGTTTCGTGGCCAGTGGCGCCAACGAGGCGACGCCGCGCATCGTCGCGGAGTTCGCGCGCCGCCGACCGGGTTGGCGGGCCGAGATGCGACAGGCGGCCTGGTCCAACCCATCGGCCGGACTGGCCGATGCGGAGGTCGAGGTCGCCCTGGTGCGGCTGCCGTTCCCCGGCCAGGACGCCGTGCGCGTGGTGGCCCTGTTCGCCGAACCCCGCTGTGTGGTGCTCGCCGATACCCACCCTTTGGTCGCGCACGGGGTGATCCCGTTCCGCGAACTGTGGGACGAGCCGTTCGTGGCCGCCCCGCCGGAGACGGGCCGCTGGCGGGACTACTGGCTGGCTACCGACGAACGCGAGGGACACCCGGTCCACATCGGCGCCGTCACGGACCAGCCGGACGACTGGCTCACCGCGATCGCCAACGGCTACGGCATCGCCCTCGCCCCGGAATCCGCCGCCCGTTTCTACGCGCGCCCCGGCGTCACCTATCGGCCGGTCACCGGCGTCAGCCCCAGTCAGGTGGGGGTCGCCTGGGCACCTGCCGACGACACCAACCCCGTGGTTCAGGACTTCGTACAGTGCTGCCTGGACGGGCTGGGTGATTCGAGCGGCCGGAAGGACGACAACGGGCCGGTTGCGGAAGGCGGTTGAGGCCACGGGGCCACGGGCCACGGGCCGCGGAGTCGCGAGGCCGCGGAGCGACGACCGCCGAAGGTTGGCTGGGAACGCCCGGAGTTGCGGTTCGTCGTGGCCTGATACAGGCAGCGGCGTTGCCGACGAATGGCGCTGCTGAGAAGTGGCACTGTCGCGGAGTGGCGCTATCGAGGAGTGGCAATGTTGGGGAATGTTGTTCGTCGGGATGATGTTGGTAGGGCATGGCTGTTATCCACAACACATCCCTCAAGCCCACCAAGCTGGAGGTTCTCACCGCCTGGCTGCCGAGCCAGCCTTGGTACCAGGGCAGCCCCCAGGCACCGCAGCTGGCCAGGTCAGGTGGCTTCCGGATCGACGATCCGCAGGGCGAGGTAGGCATCGAATGCATGGTGGTCACCGACCGGTCCGGTGACGTTCCGCGCTCCTACTTCATCCCGCTGACCTACCGCGGGGCCCCGCTCGACGGTGCCGAGCAGGCCCTCGTCGGCACCACCGAGCACGGCATACTCGGCCGGCGCTGGATCTACGACGGGACCCATGACCCCGTGCTCGCCGCCCAATTGCTCGCCCTGCTCCAGGGGCGCGCCGAACCGCAGGCGCAGAACGCCAGCAACGTCCGGGACGAATCCGTCACCCGTCACGTCGGTGCCGGTGCCGGCGCCGGATTCGGCTCGTCGAGAGTGCTGGGGGCAGCCGGCGTCGCCAACGGTCCGCACGGCACCGACCTCACTTTGGAAACCACCACGGAGTTGGAAGAGGAACCGGAAGCGGAGCCGGACGACCACCGGTCGGGGCCGGCTCGGACCACCGTCATACTCCACATCGCGCGCGTACTGGAACCGGTGGCTGAGGCCGGGTCCGCCGCCCAGGCGGCCGACGCCCCGGGACGCCTGGCATCCGTCGCCGGTGTCTGGCAGTCGGGCGACGGTACGGAGCAGCGCGGCCTGTTCGTCGCCCTCCGCTCGTCGGACCGCTGACGCGTCGCGTGCCGCCGGTCTGCCGTTCGGCGGCGTGGACCTCGCGGTCTCGGGCGGGGACTGCGTCTTCGAGGTCAACGTCCATCCCGTCATCAATGTCGAGGGGGCCTGGAGAGCGTCACCCTGCCGCTGGTCCGGGCCCATCTGGACCGGGCGGCGCCGGGCGTAATCGACGGCACCGAGCGCTGATCACCTCGTCGGGGCCGGCGGGATGCCCGTTCCAAGTCCAGATGCCGATGCGCGTCGGGATGCCCCATGCACGTCCGGATCCCCGGCGAACGTCTGGGTGCCCGGCGAACGTGCGGATCCCCTGCGAACGTCCGGGTCCCCAGTCACGTCGCGATGCTGGGTACGGGTACCTCTCGCCTCTCGCCCGCACAACCACCCGCTGTGTCGTCTCCCCCGTTGATTGCCCACGTTGATTGCTTGATGGGTAGGGATCGGGACGCTTTGCCCACGAGGAACAACCACCCGTTGTCAAGGTCACGAGTCGATCGACTCCGGACTCACCCCCAGACCGGGTCGCCCGCACCCCGTCGGCCCGGTCCATCAGCGGTGACGCCACCATCGCGGGACTGACCACGTCCTGGTGATTGCTCGCCCGTCGCACCGGCACCCGTAGTGCCCTCGTCCTCGGCGGGGCGCTCCTCCTGTTCACCGGCCCCGGCGGTCGTGGGCGCGGCGGTGGTCGTGGGCGTGGCGCTGGCCGGGTGGCTGGACGTCGCGTCAACCAAGGCTGGATCGACGGTAGTTGTGCTGGATCGTGGTCGAGCGGACGACCTTCCCGGCGCACCGTCTCGGCTGGAACGGGGCTCGGCTGGAACGTGGCTGGGCTGGAGGGCGTCGCCGGGTTCGGCGCGGTGGTGGGTAATTTCCCTGCGGCGGGGCGGAGTTCCGGGGTGCCGGAGCGGTGGGCGGGGCGTGGTCCGGTGGGGCGGGCTGCCTGCTTCTGGGTGAACAGTGTGGTCGGGTTGGGCGCGCCGGGATTCGAAACGGGGCGCCTTCTCCCCCTTATAGCCTTGTGACCGATCCTGTGGACGTGGCGATGGTGTTGCTGGGCGGGTTGCCCGCGGTGCGTGCGGCCGGCGAGGGGGAGGACCACCGGTCGTCGGAGGGGCGGGGGCACGGTCCGGGGGCTGCGGAGGGGGCCGGTTCCGACCTCACCGGGCCGTCGCGCGCAGACGCTCCCGGAAGGCTTTGACGTGGGGGTTGCGCTGATGGGGCGCGAACCGTTGGGCCAGCCGGGGCAGGGTGCCGTGCACGGACCCCGCGGTCAGCTGCCGGTGGTGGCGCAGGGCGCGGAGGGAGTGGTCCACGGCCGCGTCGACGTCGTGCAGGGCGAGCAGGGTGTGCGCGAGCTGGGCGTGCAGCAGGGTGCGGGCCTTGTGGTGGTCGGCGGGCCGGCAGGCGAGGGAGTTCCCCAGTTCGGTCAGGGCGGCCTTGTGATCGCCCAGGCATGAGAGCACTTCGGCGCGCTGGTAGCGCAGTGCGGTCTCCGGGTAGCTGGTGAAGGGGCCTTCGGGGCCGGTGGCGCGCGCCAGGTGCTGTTCCGCGATCAGCAGGTCCGCGGTCGCAGCGCGGTTCTGGCCGGCGCCGGCCCGGACGACGGCGCGCCCCGCGTGCAGGTAGGCGCGGACGGCGCTGGGTACCGCGGATCCCGCGATGTCGGTGGCGGCCTCGCCGAGGACGAGGGCCTGGTGGTGGTCGCCGAGCTGGTGCGCTTGCACGCTCAGACAGCGCAGGATGATCGCGTAGGAGCCGCGGTCGCCGGCCGCGTGGGCGAGTTCGAGCGCGATGTCGTAGTGGTGCTGGGCGAGGGCGGGGTGGCCGGTTTCGGAGGTGCGGCCGGCCAGGAGGAGGGTCAGGTGGGCGGCGCCGGTGAGGAGGGCGCGTCGGACCGCCGGATGTGCCGGGGCGGTGAGCAGTGGCACCACTTCGGCGGCGAGGTACCCCGCCAGCGCGGACCGGCCGTGGGCGCCGCCGTACCGCTCCCCGAGTTGGGCGCTGTGAACGGCCACGGCCTCCAGGCGTCCCGGGGTGGCGGCGGATGCCTGGGGTGCGCGCGGGTCGGCCGGGGGCAGGGCCGGCGGCAGGCTCCCCCAGCCGGTGAACACGGGGGGCGGCGCGGAGAGGACGGTGCGGGCGAGGTCCGCCCGGCGCGCGGGGTGGGTCTCGGCGCGGCAGAGGACGGCGAGGCGGTGGACCGGGTCGCCGCCGCGCAGGGCGGACATCAGCGCGCCGCCGGTGGTGTCGGGGTCGGCGAACCCGGTGTCCCGGGGCGTCAGCCGGCGGCCGACGCGGTGGCTCAGTGCCTGGCCGATCAGTTGCCCGGCGGGCGGCCGGGGGCGGGCGCCGTTGAGCCAGCGGGCCACTGAGGTGCGGTCGTAGCGCAGGCGCAAGCCCTGGGCGGCGCCGAGGGCGTTGACGGCGCGGGAGAGGTCCGTGGCGGTCCAGTCGGCCTCGGCCAACAGTGCCGCGAGCATGCGGTTGGGGCGGCGCTGGGGCGTCATGGTCAGTCTGCCTCGCTCACTGTCAGGCCGTCCGGCCAGGGGTTGCCCGGTGTCACGGGGGGTGGCTTTCAACACGTTCACGCTTCCCGCCGCGGTCCGGCGTTCCGCCTCGGCTTGATTCATGGTTCCGTTGGTGGAGGGCTGTTGGCTACGGCGCGGCGGTCCGCAAGGCGTCTTTCCGGCCACCGTAAGGCTTCCCCGGAAAGATTCCGGGGATACTCTCAAGGGCTCCGGCAGCGGTGGGCAGGAAATTGATCAGGCACAACGGCAATACCAGCTACGGACATCACTCCCTATGAACTCCTTTCGCATCATCTGTTTCTCGGGTTCCCCTCCTTCAAGTGTCCACGGTGTGACCGTGGAATTGACTCGGATTGACGCGGGCAGTGTGGTCAGAACAGGACCCGAACTACCGTGCCGGGAGCCTTAGGTGTCGGCGTCACGCCGCCGTAACGTGAACTTGCGGGCCCTGCTGGCAGAGGCCCGCTGGACGCAGGCGGCGTTGGCGCGCACGGTCAACACCCTCGCCGCGGAGATAGACCTCGACCTGAACTACGACCGCACGGCCGTGGCGCACTGGCTCAGCGGGACCCACCCGGCGCCACCCGTGCCGGAGCTGATCGCGGAGGCGCTGTCCCGTCGGCTGGGCCGCTCGGTCTCCCCCGCCGCGGCGGGGCTCGCCGGGGAGCCGTCCGCGCCGGCGGGCGGGCGGCTCCCCCTCTCCAGCATTCCGGTCGGCACCGCGCTCACCGAGCTCTGCACCATGGAAAACGATCCCGCGCGCCGGGCCTCCGCCCGCATGATGCCGTACCGGGAAGCGGAGTTGGCGAAGGTGACGGTCGGGTTCGCGGACCGGGCAAGGGCGCCCGCGGTGCCACGCGGGGAGCAGGACGCCGGGGACGACCTCGGCGTCGTCCGGCTCGCGGTGCGCTTCTACTCGGCCTCCTTCGACGCGCACGGTGGGCGCCGGGCGCGCTCGGCGCTGGCCGCCTACCTCGCGGACGACATCGCTCCGCTGCTGCGCGAGCGGGAGGGCCACCAGCCGCACCGCGGCCTGCTGGTGGAGGCGTCCCGGCTCTCGTTCCTGCTCGCCCGGATGTATCAGGACGCTTCCGTGCACGGGCTCGCCCAGCGTCATTTCACCACCGCGCTGCGGCTCGCCGGGGAGTCCGGGGACGCCACGGCGCGCGCCGTCGTACTGCGCGGGCTGAGTGCCCAGGGGCTCGCGCTGGGCCACCGGCGCATCGCCCTGCACGCCGCCGAGGCCGCCGCCGCGACGCGGGCGTCCGAGGGCCCGGCCCGGGCATTCCTGCTGTCCCAACTCGCCGTGGCACAGGCGGCGTGCGGGCGCCACCGTGCGGCGCGGGACACTCTGAACCGGGCCGAGCGCGCGCTGACAATGGGCGAGCGCGCGGGCACGGCGGAACCTTTCACCGCGTACTCACCCGGCTCCCTGGAATTCCAGCGCGCCGCGGTCCTCAGATATACGGGAGACCTGCCGGCCGCGCGCACCGCCCTGGCCAACTCGCTGGCCCACCGGTCCGCCGGGGAGCACCGGGGCATGGCGCTGAGTCATGCCCAGCACGCGGAAATCCTCATGGGTCTCGGCCATGTGGAAGAAGCCTGTGCCTCGTGGAATTCCTTCCTCGACCACTACGTCCATCTGCGGTCCGGGACGGCGGATCTCGCCACGGCCCGCTTGCGGCAGCTGCTGACGCCCTTCCGCAAACTCCCGGTGGCGAACGCGGTGTTGCACCGTGCGTTCGCCGCGACGTCACCTTCTCAGCATTCCTGAGACGCCGCGTCGCCTGCGCGTTCACCCCCTTCAACAATCTCGGACGTGAAACGAAGACCACAGGCCGGGCCACGGATGTTGAATGGCACAACACCGACCGGAATCCACCGGAAATGGGGTGAGGAAATGTGTGCTGCCGCCGCGTCCAACAACGGGAATCGCAAGTCGACGCCGCTCCGCATCGTCCATGTCTTTCCCGGGCAGGGCGACTTCTCGGTAAGTCCGCTCAGTCGTGCACTGCGCACTCACACAGTCGTGCGAAAAGCAGTCCGCGAGGTATTCGAGGAAGCCGAAGAAGTGGGCGATGAATTCGGTATCGTGCCGCTGGCGAAGGCATTGCTGAGCGCGACGCCGCCCAGCGGTCGGGAGCTCGCCGCCGGCAGTGTGGGCACCCCCCAACTCGCCCTGTTCTGCTCCTCGGTGGCGGTGCACCGTGCGCTGTGCTCCGCCGGGTTGGTGCCCGACCAGGTGCTCGGGGTGAGTTTCGGGGAGATCGCCGCCCTCACCGCGGCCGGTGTGTTCGAGGTCGCCGAAGGCGCCCGCATCGCCTGTCTGTTGGCCCGTCAACTGGCCGGCTGTGCGGGCGGGATGACACTGATCGGGGCTGGTGAGGACCGCACGGAGGCCCTGCTGCGCGGCGCCGGCTCCCCCGAACTCGCCCTGGCCTGCGTCAACGCTCCCGACGAGAGCGTCGTCAGCGGCCCACTGCCGGCCCTGCGGACCCTGGAGGGGTTGGCCGCACGGCAGGGCGTTCCGGCCGCCCGGCTCCGGCTGCCGTTCTCCTCCCACCACCCGTCCCTCACCGGGCCGGCGGACGCCTTCGCCGCCGCGATCGGTCGTCTCGACCCCCGCCCGGCTCGGATCCCCGTGCACTCCGCGGTCCGTGGCGGCCCCTACGGTCCCCGGGACGACGTCCACCGCGGCCTGGCCAACTGCCTGGTCCACCCGGTCCGTCTGCCGCCGGTGCTCCGCGGGATGACCACCGGCAGCCGCACCCTGTTCTTCGAAGCGGGCACCGGTCAGGCACTGACCCACAGCATCCGGCAGACCCTGCCGCCCGACACGGCCGGCGCCCGCGCGCCGCTCGCCGATCCCACCTTTCCCTGGCCGCGGCCCGGCGCCCCGGCCGCCAGCCGGCCGAACACCGCACTCGCCGCCGCTTTCTGGAGCCATCACGATGACCACGTACACGCAACCGCTCGGTGAACTCGGCGAGATCGTCAGCGGTTCCCGCCCCTACACCCTGCGCAGCCGCCTGCTGACCGCGCTCGCGGCCGACCGTGAGCAGACTGCCCACTCCCCCGAGGACTCCGCCCACCGGGTGCACCGGCGACTGCGGCTGATCGTGGACAACCTGCCGACGGTGGGCGAGTTGTTCCGCGATCCGGAGCAGCTCGCGGTGGTCAGCGAGTGTGTGGCGCTCGCCGACCCATCTCTGTACATGGCCGTCATCAACCACTACGTGCTCTGCCTGGGTTCCGTCGCCACCCTGACCGATGCCCCGGCGGCGCTCGGCCGTCCCTGGCAGGCCCTGGCCACCGGCCGCACCAAGGGCGCCTTCCTGGTGACCGAGGTCGGGGACGCCAGCAGCCATCTGGGCATCCGGACCACCGCCCGATTCGACCGGGACACCCGCGAGTTCGTGCTCGACACGCCGGTGGCGGGCGCGGCGAAGTTCTCCGGCGTCGGCGGTTCCGGGGTGCCGCAGAGCGCTGTGGTGTGCGCCCGCCTCGTGGTCGACGGGACCGCTCGCGGGGTGTTCTCGTTCGTGGTGGAGCTCACCGACGCCGTCGGCCCGCGGCCGGGCGTGGCGGTCTCCCGCAGCATCGGCCTGCCGTCGCTGCCGCTGGACTACGCGCTGGTGCGGTTCGACGGAGTACGGGTGCCGTACGTCCAGTGGCTGCGCGACCGGGCGCACATCGACGCGGACGGCACCTTCCACGATCCGCTCGGCGGCCCGGACGCCCGGCTCCAACGGACCCTGTCCGTCGGGCAGATCCTGTGGGCCACCCTGCCCTCGGCGGTCGCCGCGATGGCCCGCCAGTGCGCGGTGACGGCCCTGCGCTTCTCCACGCACCGCCGGGCCCACGGCCGGCTGGCCCCCGGCGCGCGCGTGCTGGAGTTCCGTAACCAGCAGCATGCGTTGCTCGGGGCGCTGGCCGAGTCGTTCGCCCTGACCTGCGCCGGCCGGACCGCGCGGGAGATCTGGGCCCGGTCGCGCACTGCGGCGGCCCACCGCGCCCCGGCGCGCCGCACGGACGGGATGACCTTCTCCCCCTGGACGGCCGTCGACCGGACGTTGGCGGTACTCAAGGCGGTCACGGTGCGTGGCGCCGCGCGGGTGGCCGCCGAGTGCCAGCACCGCTGCGGGTTGGCCGGATTCCTGCACCCCAACCTGCTCGACGGCTACCACGGTTTCGCGCACGCCTTCGACACCGCGGGCGGCGACAGCCAGTTGATCCTGTTGGACGCCGGGCGGGCCCTCGCCCAGGAGAGGGGTGGCGGGGCGGGCGGCACCGTGCCGCCGGTCGACGTTCCCGCGGATCAGCTCGGGTGGTGGCCGGCGCTCGCGCGGGCCCAGGAGGGCTGCCTGCGGGACGAGCTGCAGCGCTCCGTCCGGCGGGGCGTCCAGGCCGGGCGGACCGGACTGGAGTTGTGGAACCCGCTGCTGGACACCGCGCACGGACTCGGCGAGGCGTACGGCGCCCGGCTCGTCGCGGATGCCACGGCCGCCGCCGTCGAGGCCGTTCACGACCCCGAACTCCGGTGCGTGCTCCGGCCGTTGGCCGCACTGTACGGGGCCGTCGAGGCGCGTCGGACGGCCGGCCGGCTGCTGGCCGCGGGCACCCTCGCGCCCGCCACCGTCCGCGCGCTGCCCGCGGTGATCGACGGCCTGTGCGACCGCCTGCTGCCCCATCTCCCGCTGCTGTGCGAGGCGATGGGCGCACCGTCGGGCGCGGTTCCGGCGCCCTTGGGGGCCGACGACTACGCCGCCGCCCTGTACGACTTCCTCGACCGGTGATCGGAAAGGCCGTCATGAGCCCGTACTCCTCCCCCGTGTCGCGCATCGGCGTGCTGGGCATGGGCACCTACCTCCCGTGCGACACCCGCACCAACCAGGACATCGCGGCCGCGGCCGGCGTCACCCCGGAGTGGATCGCCCAGCGCACCGGCGTGCACACCCGGCACGTCGCCGGTCCCGACCAGGCCGCATCCGATCTGGCGGCGGCCGCGGTCCGGGCCGCGGTCGCCGCCGCCGGCATCGACATCGACCAGCTCGACGTACTGATCGCCGCCACCTCCACGCCCGACGAACTGGGCCCCTCCACGGCCTGCCGCATCCAGGCGCTGACCGGCGCCCGGTATGCGGTGGCACTCGACGTCAGCGCGGCCTGCGCCGGCTGGCTGTTCGCGGCCCGGGTGGCGCACGACTGGCTGCGGGGGAACGGCGGTGCGCGGTACGCGGCGGTGGTCGGCGTCGAGGCGTACTCCAAGTTCGTCGATCCGACCGACCGGGGCACCGCGGTGCTCTTCGCCGACGGGGCGGCGGCCGCGGTACTGGGCCCCGTCCCGGACGGCGCCGGCTTCACCGACTTCCGCCTCGGCTCGGACGGCGCCGGCGCGCACCACGTCCTGATCCCGGCCGGCGGCAGCCGCATCCCGGCCAGCCCCGCCACGCTCGGCGAACACCGGCACCACATCCACATGGACGGCCGTGCGGTACGGGACTTCATCGTCGAGATCTTCCCCCGGCTGGTCCGGGAGAGCCTGGCCGCCAACGACCTGCGGCTCCAGGACATCGACGCGGTCATCACCCATCAGCCCAACCCGGTCCTGCTGCGCAGCCTCGGCGAACGGATCGGCATCCCGCCCGGGCGGCTGGTCATCGTCGGTGACGAGGTCGGCAACATCGGCGCCGCGAGCGCCCCGTACGCACTGGCCGGCGCAGCAGCCCGCGGGCTGCTGCCGCGCGGCGGGCGGATCCTGCTGGCCGTCTTCGGCGCCGGCGTGACCTGGGGCAGCGCCCTGCTGACCTGGACCGGGGCGCCCACCATCCGCATCGCACCCACCCGAGTACCGCAGGCCACCGCCTCCCCCGCCCCTTCCTCCCTCTCCGCTCCCACGTTGCAAAGGAGTTCCTCATGAAGACCCCGCACGACCCGTTCCGGCTCGACGGAGCACGGGCCCTGGTCACCGGCGCCTCCCGCGGTATCGGCAAGGCCACCGCGGTGGCCCTCGCCCGGGCCGGCGCCGATCTGGCGCTGTCCGCGCGGAGTTCGGGCGCGCTCAAGGAGACCGCCGCGCTGGTGGAGGACGAGGGCCGCAGCGCGGTACTGGTCCCCGGCGACCTCGCCGAACCGGGCGCCGCGGAGGCGGTGGTGGACCAGGCGGCGACCGCGCTCAGCGGGCTCGACGTCATCGTCCACAACGCCGGCGTGCTGCCCGCCCAGGACGACGGCACCCCCACCCTGGTGCCCCTCCAGGACTCCGCACAGGCCGACTGGGACCACGTCCTGTCGGTCAACCTCAACGCGACCGCGGCGCTGTGCCGGCGCGCCCACCGCCACCTGACCGGCTCGTCCCGGGGCAGTGTGGTGCTGATGTCCTCGCTGGCCGGGGTCGTCGGTACCCCGCGGATGGAGGCGTACGGCGCTTCCAAGGCGGCGCAGATCGCGCTCGCCCGCAGTCTGGCGGTGGGCTGGGCGCGCGACGGCATCCGGGTCAACGCGCTGTGCCCGGGCTGGACCCGCACCGACATGACGGCCTTCGCGTATTCCCTGGCGCCGCTGTCGCAGTGGCTGATGGCGCACGTCCCGTTGGGCCGCTGGGCGGAACCGGACGAGATCGCCCACGCCGCGCTGTTCCTCGCCTCCCCCGCCGCGTCGTACCTGACCGGGCAGGCCCTGGTGCTCGACGGCGGGGTCTCCGTGCCCGACGGCGGACTGGCCGGCATCCCCAAACCCCCGTCCCCGTTCACCGCCTGACCGCCCCCCGAATCGAGGGATACCGCCATGACAACGGTGAGCCCCACCGCCGTGATCGACGGCATCGGCAGTTGCCTACCACCGCGCGTGCTGACCAACGAAGACGTCCGGCGCCGCGGCGTCCTGGACACCAGCGACGAGTGGATCCGCTCCCGCACCGGCATCGCCCGGCGTCGGGCCGCCGAGGACGACACCAGCACCGGCGACCTCGCGGCGGCCGCCGGCCGGGCCGCCCAAGAGTCCGCGCAGGCCCCGGCGGACCTGCTGCTGGTCGCCACCACCACCCCCGACCGGCGCTGCCCGGCGACCGCACCGGAAGTCGCCCACCGCCTGGGCCTGGGCACCGTGCCCGCCTTCGACCTGGCAGCGGTGTGCTCCGGTTTCCTCTACGGCCTCACCGTCGCCACCGCGCTGATCCGCACCGGCGTCTGCACCCGGCCCCTGGTGATCGGCGCCGAGACCTACTCCCGCATCATCGACCCGCTGGACCGGGACACCGCGGTGATCTTCGGGGACGGCGCCGGAGCGGTGCTGCTGCGCGCCGGGGACCGGGCCGAGCCCGGCGCGATCGCCAGTACCGACTGGGGCTCCGACGGCGCCGGCAGCGACCTCATCACGATCGCCGCCGGCGGTGCCCGACTGCCCGACCCGGGGCGCCGGCTGTGCCGCGACGACCACTACTTCCGGATGCGCGGCCGCGAGGTGTACGGGCAGGCGGTGCGCCGGATGACCGAGTCCTCGCGCGCCGTCCTGGCGAAGTCCGGCTGGCCGCCCACCGCGGTCGGGGCGTTCATCGGCCACCAGGCCAACCAGCGGATCCTCGACTCGGTCGCGGACCGGGTCGGCATCCCGCCCCGCCACTGCTTCGGCAACCTCCGCGACGTCGGCAACACCGCCGCCGCGTCCATCCCGCTGGCCCTCGCCGACACCGCCGCCCACCGTCAGATCCGCCCCGGAACCCCCACTCTGCTGACCGCGTTCGGCGGCGGACTCACCTGGGCTTCCGCCGCCCTGACCTGGCCGGCCGTCCGGCCCCGCGCCCACTCCCCGGAACCCCACCGCACCGTCTCCACCACCCGTCCCACGCACCGGAGGAACTCATGGCCCCTGTCTACGACCACCTCGTGACCGTCCTCACCGACAAGTTCGAGGTCGACGCCAAGGAAATCCGCCCCGACCGCACCCTCGCCGCACTGGAACTCGACTCCCTCGCCGTCGTCGAGCTCTACGTCACCCTCCAGGAACACTGGGGCATCCCTCTGGAGGAGGACGACTCCGCCGCCGAATTGACCCTGGAGCAGGTGGCACAGGCCGTGACGGCACAGCTGTCCGGCGCGGGCGCCACCGCCGACCGGGGAGGAGCCCCGCGGTGAGCGTCCCAAGCGACGACGCAGGTCTCGCGGTCACCGGAATCGGCCTGGTCACCCCGGCCGGTTCCGGCACCGCGGCGACCTGGGAGGGGGTCTGCGCCGGGCGGGGCACCGCGGCACCGGACCCCGAACTGGCCGGCCTGCCGGTCGGATTCTCCTGCCGCGTCCCCGACTTCGACCCGCGCACGCAGGTACCGGGCGCCCGGCCCTGGCAGCACGACCGGTGCACCCAGTTCGCACTGGCCGCCGCCCACGAGGCGGTCACCGCCGCCGGACTGGATCCGGCCGCCTGGGACGCCGCCCGCGTCGCGGTGATCCTGGGTTCGGCGGCCGGCGGCGTGGGCACCTACGAGCAGCAACACCGCAAACTCGCCGAAGGCGGCCCCCGAGCCGTCTCCCCCCTCACCCTCCCCGCGTTCCTGCCCAACATGGGCGCGGGGCAGCTGGCCATCGCCCTCGGCGCCCGGGGTCCGGTCCTGCACACCGCGACGGCCTGCGCATCGGGCGCCGCCGCGGTGGCGCTGGCCGCGCTGCTCCTGTCCGCGGGGGCCTGCGACATCGCCGTGGCCGGCGGCGCCGACGCCATGGTCACCCCGCTCTGCGCCACCGCGTTCGCGCGCATGGGCGCCCTGTCCCGCCGCCACCACACCCCCGCCCACGCCTCCCGCCCCTTCGACGCGGACCGGGACGGCTTCGTGCTCGCCGAGGGCGCGGGCGTGCTCGTACTGGAGCGCGCCGCGGATGCCGCCGCCCGCCGGGCACCGGTCCAGGCCCGCCTCGCCGGCTACGGCATTTCCGCCGACGCCCACCACCCGGTGGTCCCCGACCCCGAGGGCCGGGGCCTGCGCCTGGCCACACAGGAGGCGCTGCGCTGCGCCGGCGCCACCCCGGCCGATGTCGCCCACGTCAACGCCCACGGAACCAGCACCCCCCTCAACGACCGGTCAGAAGCCGCCACTCTGGACCGTCTCTTCGGTGCCGCACCGCCCTCGGTGACCTCGGCCAAGGGCGTCCTGGGCCACACCATGGGCGCCGCCGGCGCGATCGAGGCCGCGCTCACCGCGCTGACCGTTAAACACCAACTCGTCCCGCCCACCGCCAACTTCCACCACCGCGATCCCGACTCCCCCGCCCTCGACCTGGTCACCGGTCGTCCCCGCCCCCAGACCGTCCGCCTCGCCCTCAGCAACTCCCTGGGCTTCGGCGGCCACACCACGGTGCTCGCCTTCCGACCGGCCGCCTGACGCCGGAATTTGTGCGCGCGGCCGATGCCGAGCATGGTGTGCTGGACACCTTTGCCCTTGGCACTGCAGCGAGTGGCCACCCCCACCGCAGCCCGGCTGACTCCGGAGACTCGCTCTCGTGCCCCACTGAAGAAGGGACGGCGACCATGGCAAACAGCGCCCTCCTCGTGATGGACGTCCAACGGGACATCATGGCTATCGCGGACGACGGCTCCGGGTATCTGCTGCGCCTGCGCCGAGCGATCGACGGCGCCCGAGCGGCCAAGATCCCCGTGATCTACGTGGTCATCGGGCTGCGCCCGGGCCAGCCGGACGTCAGCCCTGCCAACAAGGTGCTCACCGCGGCGGTGCGCGACGGTCTGTTCGCCGAGGGAGCCCCCGGTACCGGGATCCACGACGACGTCGCGCCCCAGCAGGGCGACATCGTGGTCACCAAGCGGCGGGGCAGCGCGTTCTCGGGCAGCGATCTCGACCTGGTGCTCAGGTCGCGTGGTATCGACAGCCTCGTGCTCGCTGGCATCGCCACCAGCGGTGTCGTGCTGTACACCCTGTGCCAGGCCAACGACCTGGACTTCGGCCTCACCGTCCTGGCGGATGTCTGCCTCGACACCGACCCCGAGGTGCATCGGACCCTCACCGAAAAGCTATTTCCGCTGTGGGCAGACGTCGTGACCGTCGGAGACTGGCTCAAAACCGTCGCACCGGCCCAGGGCCTATCCGATCCCGCCCCGTCGGCCAGGCGCTAACTCCCCTCCGCCGGCCCCCGATTGTCCCCGACCACTCCTCCTCGCAGGGCCGGTGTCGAGCCACTCGGCTGATCGACACCGTCGCCCCCGGTACCGCCCGGGGTGCGTTGGTCAGCGCGGTGCGAAGAGGGAGTTGAGTTCCGGGAAGGCTATGCCGTCGGCGAGCGACTGGTAGCCGCCGGTGCCGTACAGCTCCTGGGCGGCACGGCGGGCGGCGGCGTAGGCGGCCTGCGCCACGCCCGATCCGAGGCTGACGCGGGCCACGCCGAGGCCGCCCAGTTCGGCGACGTCCGGTGCTCCGGGGCCGGCCATGACGTTCAGCGGTACGGAGATGTCGGCCGCGAGGGCCGCGAGGGTGGTGGGGTCGGTGACGCCCGGGACGAAGATGCCGTCGGCGCCGGCCGCCACGTAGGAGCGCGCCCGTTCCAGGGTGTCCTTCAGCCGGGTGGCGGGGTCGCCGAGGCCGAACAGGTAGGTGTCGATACGGGCGTTGAGGAAGAGCTCCCCGCCCGCCTTCTCCACCGCGTCCCGGGCCGCCGTGAGCCGCTCCCGGAGCTCGGCCGGGGGCCGGGTGCCGTCCTCGATGTTGACGCCGACCGCGCCCGCCTCCACCACCCCGACGACCGTCGCCGCGACTCCGGCCGCGTCCTGCCCGTACCCGCCCTCGATGTCGGCGGTGACCGGTACGGCGACGGCCGAGGCGATACGGGCGATCAGGTCCAGTGCCCGGTCGCGGGCGAGGGCGTCCCCGTCCGGCGAGCCGAGCGCCCAGGCGACGCCGGCGCTGGTGGTGGCGATCGCGGGCGCGCCCGCGGCCTCGATGACGCGGGCGCTGGCGACGTCCCAGGCGTTGGCGAGCGCGAGCGGACGGGCAGGGGTGTGGAGGGAGCGGAAGAGCCGCACCCACTCCGCCTGTGTCGTGGTCATGTCGTCATCCAACCAGGGGCCGCTGACCGGTGTCTGGCGGAAATCCGACACGATCGCTGGCCTCGACCGGGCGCACGCGTGAGCGCGCCGGCGGACGATTCCGACGATCAGGTACGTGTCGGCGCGGTCGATCCCGTTGGCGTGCGGCGCACCAACCGGTCGTCAGCGGCGGCCTTTAAGCTCCACTGCCATGACCTTCGTCTTCCCACTGCACCTCGATGCCCGTGAGGACCTGCACCCTCACCGGCAACGCGCAGGTCCTCAACGAGCGGCACATCGACTTCCGCCACGCCCCGGTCTGCGGTCTGCGGTCTGCGGTCTGCGGTCTGCGGTCTGCGGTCTGCGGTCTGCGGTCTGCGGTCTGCGGATCGTCCTGACTGATCCGGTTTCGGCTATGGCTACGGCACCCCCTACGTCCAACTCACCGCCAAGCCAACGGAATTCACGAACCGCGCGGACGAGGTCATCCACTCCTTCACGCTGAGGACGGCGCCTTCACGGGCCGCCTTCCGTAAGGTGCGGGGCTGCACCGCCGCACCGGCCAACTCACCGTCGGACCGGCCGCCCCCCACCCACACTCCGACCCCCACCCCTAACCCTCAACTCTCCTGAAAGTCACCGGAATTGATGCGCATCCAGGCAGCCGTCGTGGAAGCCCCCGGCGGACCCTTCACCCTTCGCGACGACCTCGTCATCGACGCGCCCCGGTCCGACGAGGTCCTGGTCAGAATCGTGGCGGCCGGCATCTGCCACACCGATCTCAGCAGCCGGCAGAAGTGGCCGCAGCAGCTCAGCCCGATGGTCTTCGGTCACGAGGGCGCCGGCGTCGTGGCGGCGGTGGGTGACGGGGTGACCAGCGTGCGGCCGGGCGACAACGTGTGCCTGAGCTACCGCAGTTGCACCACCTGCGGTCAGTGCACGGCGGGCCACCCCGCCTACTGCGAGACGGGCATCTTCGCCCTCAACGCCAGCGGCACCCGGCCGGACGGCACCAGTCCGCTGTCCCGGGCCGGGGACGGGAGCACCGTCTACGGCAGCTTCTTCGGCCAGTCCTCCTTCGCCACGTACGCCCTCGCGCACACCAGCAATGTCGTCAAGGTGCCCGCGGACCTCCCGCCGGCCGTTGCGGCGCCGCTCGGCTGTGGTGTGCAGACCGGGGCCGGCACGGTCCTCAATGTGCTGCGTCCGCCGCGGGGATCGTCGGTTGCGGTCTTCGGCGCGGGCAGTGTCGGGCTCACCTCCGTCATGACCGCGGTCGCCGAGGGCTGCCGGGTCATCGCCGTCGATCCACTGGCGGCCCGGCGCGCCAAGGCCCTGAAGTTCGGTGCCGTGGCGGCCGTCGATCCCGCCGCCGTGGCGGATGTCGGGGCCGCGGTCCGCGACCACGCGGAGGGCGGCGCCCGCTTCGCCATCGACACCACCGGGCAGGCGGGGGTGATCTCCCAGGCCATCGCGGCGCTCGCCCAGCGCGGCACGCTGGCCCTGGTCGGGGTCGGTGGCCGCGCCGAATTCGACATCATGACGGTGCTGACGAAGGGCATCCGGATCCGCGGCGTCATCGAAGGGGACGCGGCACCCGCGGCGTTCCTCCCCCGCCTTATCTCCCTGTACCGCGAGGGCGTCCTCCTGCTCGACGAGATCATCACCGAGTTCCCGTTCCACGAGATCGAGGACGCCGCCCGGGCCGCGGCCGCGGGCGAGGTCATCAAGCCCGTACTGCGCTTCCCCTGAGCGGGACGGTCCGGCGGGCGCCGAGGGGCCGGCCGGCGTGGGTCGTCGGCCCCTCAGCGAGCCGGTCGGCCCGGCGTGGCGAAGCCGTAGTCGGCCCAGTTGTCGAGCACTTTCCGTTGGAGCGCGGCGGGGTACGCGTGCCGGAAGTCGGTGGTGACGCCGTGGGTGCGCCCGGTGAAGTGTTCGGGCAGCAGGCAGCTCACGACGGCCTTGCCGCCGCGGCCGGAGCGCGCCTCCTCCGCCGTCAGGTAGGGGAACCATGGGGATGCCCCGTGCGTCGGGGTACACGTACTCGCCGGCGCCAGGGTGGTAGCGGGTGGCCATCGCCCACACCACCTGGTCGATGTCGGTGATGTCGATGTCGATGTCGGTGATGTCGATGTCGTTGGCGACGAGGAGGACCTTGGGCACCAGCCATCCGGCGTGCGAACCGAAGAGGCTGTCGGCCACCGCGTCCGCCAACTGCCGTTCGCTCATTCCGGTTTCGGCCAGTCGCCGGATGTCGAGGGAGACCACGATCCAGCACGTCGCGGCCTCGTAGGAACACCAGGCCAGATCGACCGGCAGGCCGTCGGCGCGCAGCTGGTCCAGGCCGACGGCGGAGATCATCGTGCCCCAGATGGTGTGGTTCTCCTCCGGCGGCAGGCCCGCGACGCAGATCGGCAGGATCGGAGCGGAGCGGTGGGTGACGGCCTCGACGTGGAAGACGGGTTGGGGCTTGCGCTCGGTGAAGGTGTAGCCGTGGTACTCGCCCATCGGCCCCTCGGGGGCGGTCTCGTCGGGGCTGATGTACCCCTCCAGCACGATCTCGGCTTTGGCCGGGACGTAGAGGCCGTTGGTCTCGGTGCGGACCACTTCGACGGGGCTGCCGGTCAGCGCGCCGACGTAGCCGTCCTCGTTGGCCTCGGCGGGCAGCGGCATGCCGGCGGCGGCCAGCGCCGCGGGCGGGGCGCCGAGCACCATGGCCCACGGTGTGGGTTCGCCCTTCTCCTGCCACATCCGGTGGATCATGCCGAGGTGCTGCTGGGGCACGGCCAGGCCGACCAGGGTGGTGGGGCCGTGGAGCATGCTGCGGCTGATCGACCAGCTCGTCCACCGCCCGTCCGGGGTGCGCACCACGTGGAAGCCGTAGGTGCCGAATTGACTTCCGATCCCCTCCCTAAAGGGAGGAGATTCCTACCACGGTCATCTGACCGTCTCGGTGGGTTCCTGGTTCATCGCGCTGCGCCGGGACGAGTCCCGGTCTTACCCGCGCTCCGCAGGCTGACACGGCCAGTCCGGCCGCCTTGGCGACGTTGACCGCCGCGTTGATGTCCCGGTCCAGGACGGCCCCGCACGCCCCGCACTCCCACACGCGGATGTGGAGGGGTTTAGGGCCGTCCTTGACGCCGCACTGTGAGCAGACCTGAGAGGTCGGCTCGAACCGGCTGATCTTGGCGAGGGTGCGCCCGTACCGGGCGGCCTTGTACTCCAGCATCGCGACGAACGTGGACCATCCGGCGTCGTGGACGGACTTGGCCAGGCGCGTGCGGGCGAGTCCCTTGACCGCCAGGTCTTCAACGGCAACCGCTTGGTTTTCGCGGATGATCTTCGTTGAGAGCTGGTGGTGGAACTCGCGGCGTGCGTCGGCCACCTTCGCGTGTGCGCGGGCGGCCTTGAGCCGGGCCTTCGTCCTGTTCCTGCTTCCCTTAGCCTTCCGGCTCAGGTCCCGCTGTGCCTTCTTCAGCTTCTTCTCGGCCCGGCGCAGGAAGCGGGGGCTGTCGATCTTCGTGCCGTCGGAGAGGATCGCGAAGTGTGACAGGCCCAGGTCGATACCGACCTGCCCCTCTGCCTCGGGTAGGGCCTCGCCGGGCCCGGTCTCGATGACGAACGAGCAGAAGTAGCGCCCGGCTGCGTCCTTGACCACGGTCACCGTGGACGGGGCGGAAGGAAGGGGTCGGGACCACTTGACCCGCACATCCCCGATCTTCGGGAGCGACAGGTCACCACCCATCGTGATCTTCCAGCGGGCGTTCGCGGTGAACCGTACGGCCTGCCGGTTGTCCTTGCGGGACGTGAACCGGGGCGCGCCCATGCGCGGGCGCTTGCCCTTCAGCCCGTCGAAGAAGTTCCGGTATGCGGTGTCCAGATCCCGAAGGGACTGCTGGAGCACGACGGCAGACACTTCGCCGAGCCAGGCCCGTTCCCCGGTCTTCTTCGCCTCGGTGATCAACAGCTTCGACAGGTCCCCGGTCTTCGGGAACGCCTTCCCGTCGGCGCGGGCGGTCTCGCGAGCCCGAAGCGCGTCGTTGTAGACCACCCGTGCGCATCCGAACGCCCTGGCAAGGCTTGAGCACTGAGGGCCGTTCGGATACATCCGGAAGGAGTACCGAAGCTGCATGTCGATCAGCGTACTACAGTTGGTTTATGGCTGAGTACGACAACATCCGGACTGGCAGGCACTGCTTGTTCGTCATGCACGCGCATTTGGTTTTCGTGACGAAGTACCGGCATAAGGTCTTCAACGACCGGCACCTGACGCGCATGGAAGAGATCATGCGGGCGGTCTGCAAGGACTTCGAATGTGAGCTGGTCGAGTTCAACGGCGAGACCAACCACGTTCACCTGCTGGTGAACTTCCCGCCGAAGGTCGCCCTGTCGAAGCTGGTCAACTCCCTCAAGGGCGTCTCCTCCCGCAGGCTCCGCCAGGAGTACCCCGAGCTGGTCCGGCACTACTGGCGGGCACAACGGCTGTGGTCCGGCTCCTACTTCGCCGGATCGGTCGGCGGCGCTCCACTGTCGACCGTCCGTCAGTACATCGAGCAGCAAAACCGCCCGCTCTAGCCTGCGAGTCAGACCAGCGCTCAGAATCGCTTCACCTCCCCCGTAAACGGGGGAGCACTGCGATCAGTCCCGGTAGCGGCCGCCGTCCTGTTGGTGGAGCAGCGGGACCGGGAACCGTTCCAGGTCCACCGCGTCGCCCCGTAGTACGTGCTCCGTGCAGGGGCCGGATTCCACGATGCGCGGGGCGACGGGTTCGGCGTGCAGGGCGGCGATGAGCTTCTCCAGCAGCTCCCGGGGTGTGGTGTCGCGTGGCAGTCCGAAGTGCGCGGCGAGCCTGCCGTAGGTGCCGGCGGCGCGGCCGTTGAGGCCGGCGGGCGCGCCGAGCAGACGGAAGCCGGGCTCCGTGCCGATCAGGTTCCCGAACAGCGGGGCGGGGCTCCGGGTCTCGTAGACGCGCCGGGTCACGGCGGCGGCTTCGAGGGTGGGGGCGACGGGGCGGCGGATGTCCACCGCGTCGCCGGCGGCCAGCAGTTCGTCGACGAAGTCCCGGAAGTTGAGCGCACTGCCGCGTTGGGTCCTGGCGAGCCTTTCTCATGGAGGGGGGACAAGCGGAGGGAAGTATCAGGTGCGTCTCCACCTCCAGTTCCCTCAGCGCCTCCAGTAGGCGCACGCTCAGGGGCGCGCCGGTGGCACCGGTCATCGCGACGACGAGGCGCATGGCACGGTCCCCCACCTCGACAAGTCGACCGCCGCACCCCTGCTGGACCGCCTGCGGCGACGGGGCCTGGTCGAACTCGCCAAGGGACGCGACCGCCGCCGCCGCCGCAAAATGATCCGCATCACCGGCGCCGGGCGCACCTGGACCACCGGCCTCGCCCCCGCGGTCCTCGCGGTGAACGGGCAGATCCTGGCCGACTTCTCCCCCGAGGAACGCGAGCAGTTCCTCACCCTGCTCCGCCGGGCGGTCGAGGGGGCACCGGCCACGACGGATTCCCCGGCGGAATCCGGCCATGATCACCAGGAAGGTGACGCTAGGTAAGGTACGCGGGTGACAACACCTCAGCCCTCGCCCCAGGACTTCGGCGGCACGCCCGGATACGGCGCACCCGGCGGTAGCCCGTACCCCGGACCGCCGGCCGGTCCCCCACCGCAGATACCGGGCGGTCCCCCGGCGCCGGGCGCGGGCCCCTACGGTCAGCCCGGCCCTTACGGCGCCCCGCAGGCACCCTACGGAGGGGCACCACAGGCCCCGTACGGCTACCCGGGTCCGGGCATGCCCCCGCCGGTCCCGCCCCAGCGCAACACCGGGAAGGTGTGGGGCATCATCGGGGCGGTCGCGGGCGTCCTCGTGATCGGCGGTATCGCGTCCGTGCTGGCCTTCGGCGGCGGGAGCGGGGGCGGGGGCGGCACCGGCGGCACGTCCGGACCGAAGTACCGGATCACGGTGCCGCAGACACTGGCGGGCGGCACCTTCACCCTCACCAAGGACATCTCCCAGCAGGCCGGCGCCTCCGTCCCCCGGGACGGCGCCAACGAGCACGGCATCACCTCCGTGGGCGGGCAGTACACCAGCGGGACCATGTCACTGGTGATGGTGGGGCTCTACGGCACGATCGACGACCCGCAGACGACCGTCGACCACTCCATCCGCGGCATGAAGGACGACGCCGGGACCCAAGTTGCAGTGCCGGAGAAGGAGTTCAGGCCCAGCGGTGGCGGCGCCCCGGTGACCTGCGGGGTGGATGTGCGCGAGGAGATGGGCCAGAAGATCACTCTGGCGTTCTGTGTCTGGGCGGACTCCCGTACGAGCGTGAACCTCGCCCGGACCGACGCCGCCGACCTGGCGAAGGACCCGCGGTCGGTGGACCTCCAGGCGTTCGCGGACACCGCCGGCAAGATTCGCGGCGAGGTCACGAAACCGTTGGGCTGAGCGGCCGCCTGCGCGATGGCGAACCGCCGCGCTCCCCGGGGTCGGCCCGTTCGCGCCCGAGCCCCTCAGACCGTTTCCGCTCAGACCGTTTCCGCGGCGCAGGGCCGCGGCTCGGGTGCGCCGGCCTCGGTGGTCGCGGCCGGCGTGCGGGCGCCGGTCCGGGTGGCGCCGGCCCCCGCGATGACGACGAAGACCACGCCGACCGCGGACGCCAGGCCCGGCGTCTGGCCGAGCACCAGCAGCCCGATCACGAGCGCGATGGCGGGTTCCAGGCTCATCAGCGTGCCGAAGGCAGCGGTGGTCAGGCGGCGCAGGGCGAGGAATTCGAGGGCGAAGGGCAGTACGGGGCTCAGCGCTGCCAGCACCAGCATGATCCCGACCGCTTGCCAGGTCAGGTGCCCCCACAGACTGGGGGCGGCGATCGCCGTGCCGATCAGGCCGGCGACGGGCATGGAGACGGCGAGACCCGTGAGTCCGGTGACCCGGTCGCCGACGCGCTGGGTCAGCAGGATGTAGACGGCCCAGCAGCCCGCGGCGGCCAGCGCGCAGGCTAGGCCGACCACGTCCAGGCCACCGTGCCAGGGCTCGGTCAGCAGCAGCACGCCGAGCGCGGCCAGGGCCGTCCACAGTTTCCGTCCGCCGCCCGGTCCGTACAGGGAGACCGCCAACGGACCGAGGAATTCCAGTGCGCTCGCGGTGCCCAGCGGCAGGTGTGCGACGGCGAGCATGAAGAACAGCATCATGCCGGCGGTCGCCACCCCCAGCACGGCGCAGGCGAGCAGGTCCTGCCGGGTGAAGTCGCGGAGGCGGGGGCGTATGAGGACCAGCAGGAGAAGTCCGCCCCACGCCAGTCGCAGCCCCGCCGTGCCCAGCGCGCCGAGCTGTCCGAACAGCGGGACGGCCAGGGCCAGACCCAGCTGGACGGAGGTCATCGAGGCGACCGCCATCAGGAAGCCGGTCTCGGCACCGCCGGGGCGCAGTCGGCCGCGGGTCGCGGTACGGAGGCGGGGCAGGGGACGGCCCTGGGGGCGCTGGGGGTCGAACGCACTCATGGGGGCAGTAGATGCCCTGGGCATCGTTCGTGTCCACGTGCCGATCATGGACATTCTGTTCGGGAATCCCGAACAATGAAGGGATGGAAACACGCCGACTGCAACTGCTCGTGGAACTCTCCCGGCTGGGGTCGATGCGCGCCGTCGCCGAGGCGACCGGCACCACGACCTCCACCGTCTCCCAGCAGATCGCCGTCCTCGCCCGTGAGACGGGGGCCGCCCTGATCGAACCGCACGGCCGCCGGGTCCGCCTCACCCCGGCCGGCCGCCGCCTGACCGAACACGCCCTGACCATCCTGGGCGCCGTGGAGGCCGCCCACCTCGACCTCGCTCCCGGCGCGGAACCCAACGGCACCCTGCGCACCGCCGGATTCGACACCGCCATCCGCGCCCACCTGCTGCCCCTGGTCACCGAGCTGGCCACCAGCCATCCGCGGGTGCACCTCCTCATCCGCGAACACGAGCCCGCCGAGGCGCTGTCACTGCTGGCCGCGGACGAGACGGACCTGGCACTCACCTACGACTACAACCTGGCGCCCGGCACCTTCGACCCCGCGCTGCGCGCCACGGCACTGTGGACCGCCCCCTGGGGCCTGGGCGTCCCCGCGCAGGACGCGACCGACGGCGGGACGACCGTGGAGGTCTTCGCCCGCTTCGCCGCCCACGACTGGATCGTCAACTCCCGCAACACGGCCGACGAGACCGTCATCCGCACGCTCGCTTCCATGGCGGGCTTCACCCCGCGCATCACCCACCGGGCCGACAACCTCGATCTGGTGCAGGGCATGATCACCGCGGGCCTCGGCGTGGGACTGCTGCCGGCCGGCATCCCCACCTTCCCCGACGTACGCCTCGTCCCGCTGACCGCCCCCGACGCGGTGTTGCGCGCCTACGCCGTCGCCCGCCACGGCCGCCTGAACTGGCCCCCGCTCGCCCTGATCACCGAGCTCCTCACCCAGCGGTCCACCCGCCCGGATGCCGCCGGCTGGGGCGCCGGGCAGGGCGCCGGCCGGGGCGAGACACCGGGCTAGGGCCGGCCCGCCGGATCACGGCCGGCACCGCGGCGTACCGGCCCCGCCCCTTCTCGTCAGCCGTGCGCCATCCCGGCGTCCCACCGGTCGAGGCAATCCCGCAGTCGGGCCGGGGTGGTGAAGAGGTGTCCGCGCATCCCGGTCGCTTCGGCGGCGCGGACGTTCTCCTGGCGGTCGTCGACGAAGAGGATGCGGTGCGGCGGATCGGACAGCGCCCGCTGACACCAGCGGTAGGCGGCCGGTTCGGGTTTGGCGTGGCCGATGCGGCAGGAGAAGGCGCACACGTCGAAGTGGCCGAGCCAGGCATGGTGGGATGCGTAGTGGCCGGCCAGTTCCTCGGGGATGTTGGAGAGTAGGCCGATCCGCCGACCGCGCGCCGCCAACTCCGCAACGAGGGCGACCATGGTCTCGTCGACGGTGCTCCAGCTCGCGATGTCGGCGGCGATCAGCGCGGCGGTCCGCGGGGCGTCGAAGCGGGTACCGAGGCGGTCGGCGACCTGTCGCCAGTAGCCGGGCCCGTCGGTCTCGCCGCGGTCGTAGGGCGGACGCGCCGCCCAGTAGGCGTCCCAGAAGTCCGGTGCGGGCACACCCGCCGTGCGGACCAGGCGCTGCCGGCCGTCGGTGCACTGGTGGCGGGCGAGGACGCCGAAGAGGTCGAAGAGGACAGTGCCGGGCGTCATCGGTCACACCGTCCGAACGGCCACGCCCGCCGCGGTCAGCCGGTCCGTGCGGTCGTCCGGGGCGGCGTCGGTGACGATGGCGTGCAGGGCGGCGGCGGGGGCGACGTGGGCGAGGGCGGTGCGGGAGAGCTTGTCGGCTTCGGCGACGGCGATGACGCGGCGGGCGCAGCCGATCGCGGTGCGCTTGATGGCGGCGTCGTCCAGGTCGTAGGCGGTCAGGCCGTGTTCCGCGGTGAGTCCGCAGCAGCCGAGGACGGCGGTGTCGAAGCGCAGGGCGGTCAGTGACGCCTCGGTCAGCGGGCCGGTCAGCGCGAGTTCGCCCGGCCGGGGTCGGCCGCCCGGCACCAGCAGGGTGAGGTGCGGACCGTCGGCCAGGGCGTTGACGGCGTGCAGGGAGAGCGGCATGACGGTCAGCCGGCGGTGGGCCAGTGCGCGGGCCACTTCCAGGCAGGTGGTACCGCTGTCGAGGACGACCGACTCGCCGTCGGCGATCAGTCCGGCGACCTCGGCGGCGATCCGCCGCTTGGCCTCCAGCCCTTCCTGGGCACGCAACGCGAAGGGGGGCTCCACACCCCGCAGCAGCAGACTCTTGGCTCCCCCGCGATAGCGCTCGATGACGCCCTGGGCGGCCAGCGTCTCCAGGTCGCGGCGGATGGTCATCTCCGAGGCACCGGTCAACTCGGCCAATTCGGCGACGCCGATGCGCCCCGCCTCACGTACGGCCTCGGTGATCCGCCTCAGTCGTTCGGTACCAGACATACCCAGATTGAACATCAAGTGTACTTGAAGGGCAACCTTTCGCACATTTACTTTGTTCGTTATGTTTGTTTCATGGAGACACAGACACGACCGGCGACGCGACCGAGCACACCACCGGGGACCCGGCTGCGGGCCGGGCGGGCAGCGACCTTCGCCTACTTCGCCCTCAACGGCTTCCTGATGGGGATGTGGATCGTCCACATCCCGAGCATCGAGCACCGGGCGGGGATCAGTCATGCCGTGCTCGGTTGGCTCCTGCTACTGCTCGGCGCGGGCGCCTTCGTCGGCATGCAGATCGTCGGGCCGCTCACCGACCGCTTCGGCGCCCGCACCGTCGTACCGCTCAGTGCGGCACTGTGCAGCCTCACCCTGGTCCTGCCCGGACTGGCCACGCACGCCTGGGCGTTGGGGGCGGCACTGCTACTGCTCGGGCTCGGCAACGGCTGCCTGGACGTCAGCATGAACGCCCACGCCGTCCAGGTCGAACGCGACTACCGGCGGCCCGTCATGTCCGCCTTCCACGCCACCTTCTCCATCGGGGGCGTACTGGCCGCGCTGGTGGGCGCGCGCACCCTCGCCCTGGGCTGGAGCCCGGCGGTGGCCCTCGGCGCGGTGGCCTTCCTGGGCCTGGTCGTCGCCGCGCTGGCCGCTCCGGCACTGCTGCCGGCCACCCGTCGGCCGGCCCACGCCCCGGACGCGACGCCCCACGACTCCACCGCCCCGGATGCCGACACCGGCTCGGTACGCGCCCGGCGCGGCACTCCCCGCCACATCTGGGTCCTGGCCACCCTCGCCCTGATGATCATGCTCTGCGAGGGCGTGGCCAACGACTGGAGCGCGCTCCACCTCCGCACCGTCCTGGACGCGCCCGCCGCCACCGCCGCCCTCGCCTACGGATCGTTCGCCACCACCATGACCCTCGGCCGCCTGCTGGCCGACCGGGCGGCCGCCCGCCTCGGCCCGGTGGCGATCCTCCGCTACGGCGCCGCCACCGCCGCCACCGGCCTCACCGCGGCGGCCCTCTCGCCCTGGATCCCCCTGGCCCTGGCCGGCTGGACGGTGTTCGGCGCCGGGCTGTCCGGTTGTGTCCCCCAACTCTTCAGCGCCGCCGGCCACACCGACCCCGACAACGCCGGCGCCAACGTCTCCCGGGTCGCCGGCCTCGGCTACCTCGGCATGCTCGCCGGCCCCGCCGTCATCGGCCCCCTGACCCACGTCGTTCCGCTCAACCTCACCCTCCTCCTGCCGGTGGCGTTCTGCATCGTGGCCGCCACCACGGCCGGGATCCTGCGCCCCCGTCGCAGCCCTCAGCGCACCGCTGCCGCCCCGGGTGACGCCGGTGCGTCGGCATGACCTACCCCAGCATTCCGCGCGCGGGGGCGGGGAGCGTCCGCGCGGGGTTGCCAGCACGGCGCCGCGGACCGGCGGTTAACCTCGTCCTCCGTCCATCGTGCTTCCAGGGGGCCCGGCCGTGCGCAACGCCGTAGTGACAACCGAAGGTGACCGGATCCGCTGGGTCGAACTGCCGGGTCAGGAGCCGGCCCGGGTATACCTGCACGGCCTGGGCGCCACCTCCCCCGCCTACTTCACCGAGAGCGCCGTCCACCCGATGCTGACCGGTCACCGCTCCCTGTTGATCGACCTGCTCGGCCACGGCATCAGCGACCGTCCGACGGACTTCGACTACACCCTGGAAGCCCACGCCGACGCCCTCGCCGACGCACTGACCGCGGCGGGGGTCACCGGTGCGCAGTTGATCGCCCACAGCATGGGCGGCTCGGTGGCCATCGTCCTGGCCGCCCGGCACCCGCAGTTGGTCTCCCGGCTCGTGCTGATCGACGCCAACCTGGACCCGATTCCGTGCCGCCCCGGTGCGGGCGGCAGCAGCGGCATCGCCGGCTACTCCGAGCCGGAGTTCCTCGCCGGCGGCTGGGAAGAGGTGCGCGACCGGGTCGGCCCGCACTGGTGGTCCACCATGCGCCTGGCCGGCCGCGAGGCCCTGCACCGCAGCGCGGTCCACCTCACCCGCGGCACCGTTCCCACCATGCGGGAACTCCTGCTGGACCTGAAGATTCCGCGCACCTACCTGCTGCCGGCGGCCGACGGCCAACTCCCCGGCGCCGCCGCGCTCATCGAGGCCGGGGTGGCCCTGGTCCCGATCCCGGACTGCGGCCACAACATCATGCTGGACAACCTGGACGCCTTCGCCCGCGCCACTGCCGCCGCACTGACCGACCCGGAGTAGGGGTGGTGACGAGGCGGCGGACGGCGGCTGTCGGCGTCCGCTTTCCGTAGGGCCGAACCGGCCCGGCTCGCGGCCGGTCGTTCAACACCAGCCCTGCGGCGCCGCCCTGCGGCTCAGTCGTGCCGGTCCTTCGTTCGCCCCACCTTCCGCCAGAGCAGCGTCATGCCGCACGCCAGGACACCGAGGGCCGCGATCACGATGACGATCTTGATGGCGCGGTCCAGCAGCAGGTGCTCAAGGAGATCGGACGACCCCGTGGCGAGGCCGGTCATCGCCAGCCGTCCCGCCGCTTCGACCCGGACGTGCCGCGCCTCCCGCCATCTTCGAACCGTCGGGCGGCAGCACGCAGTCCGGCCCGCACCGCGGGGTCGGCGTACCGACGCACGTCGTCGAGGCGCCCGCGACGCTTGAGGGCCAACGCGACGGCGAAGACCAGCAGTGCCAGCACCACCAAGCCGCCCACGATCACGCCGAACCTGACGAGCATGAGATTGAGGTACGTCTCCACGAGAAAGCCTCCACCCGTTCTGTCACACCTGTGATATTTCCCTTCCCCTCCGTTGTATCACAGGCGTGATAGAAAGGTCCCATGCCCAAGCATGTGGATCCGGCGGCCCGCCGTCGACTCGTGGTCGACGCACTGTTCCGCGTCGTCGTCCGGGACGGACTGCAACGCACCTCACTGCGCGCCGTCGCCGCCGAGGCGGAACTCAACATCGGCTCACTGCGGCACTACTTCGCCAGCCAGCACGACCTGATGCAGTTCGCGATGGAGTCGATGATCGACCGCGTCAGCAGCCGCCTGCTCGCGCACCTCAAGCGGATCGACGACCTCAGCCGCCACCCCCGTACGGAACAACTCCGGCTCACCGCCGAACTCCTGGCCGAGCTGCTGCCCCTCGACGAGAACCGTCGCGCCGAGGTCACCGTCTTCCTGGACTTCAACGCCGCCGCCCGCACCAACACGGCGTTCGGCGACCTGTCACGCAAGGCCGCCCGAGGCACCAGGCGACTGGTGCGCGGCGCGCTCACCCGGCTCGACGCCGCGGGCACCCTGCGTCCCGACCTCTATCTCACCATCGAGACCGAGCGGCTGACGGCGCTTCTGGACGGACTCTGCCTCAGCGCCGTCCTGCACCCCGAAGCCCTCGATCCGCAGACCTGCGGCGACGTGCTGGTGACCCACCTCGGCAGCCTGTCACTGCCCGGTGAGACCGCACCCCCGGCACGGTAGGAACCAGCCGGACAACGAGACTTCCGGAGAGCCCGGAAGCTGCGGAGCCACCGGAACTTCCCCACCTCCGGGGCTTCCGGCGCCTCCGGTGACGAGAACGAGGAGTCATGATGCAGCACTTCATCCGGCCCGAGGGCGCACCGCCGGTCAACGGCTACAGCCATGCGGTGGCCTTCACCGGGCCGATGGTCGTGGTCTCCGGCCAGATCCCCGTGGACCAGGCCGGCCAACTGGTCGGTGAGGGGGACGCCGAAGCCCAGATACACCAGATCTACGCGAACCTCGCCACCGCTCTGAAGGCAGCGGGCTCCGACCTCGACCACGTGGTCAAGCTGACGGTGTACCTGACCGACCTCGCGGACCTCGACGCGTTCCGTCGCGTCCGGGACCAGTATCAGGACGCCGCACGCCCGGCGGCCTGTTCGTTGGTCCAGGTCGCCGGTCTGGTCAACCCCGCCTTCCGGGCCGAGGTCGAGGCGTGGGCGGTGGTACCGACGGCCTCCTGAGCGCCCGGCCGCCCGGCGCCTCGGCCGGCGGGGCGCCTGTCTGCGGGCGCCCGGGACCGTCGAGGGACGCCGGTCGCCCCGTCGGGTTGGTTGTCGCGGGACGCGTGAGAATGCCCAGCATGGACATCCGACAGTTGGAGTACTTCCTCGCCATCGTCGACCACGGCGGCTTCACCCGGGCGGCATCCGCGCTGTACGTGTCCCAGCCGTCGCTGTCCCAGGCGGTCCAGGGGCTTGAGCGCGACCTGGGCGGCGACCTGTTCCACCGGATCGGCCGGCGGGCGGTGCTCACCGAAGCGGGGCGGGCGCTGATCGAGCCGGCCCGCGCGGCCGTGCGCAGTCTGGAGACGGCACGGGCGAGCGTGGCGGCCGTGCAAGAGCTGCGGGAGGGGCGACTGGACGTGGCCTCGATGCCGTCACAGGCGGTGGAGCCACTGACGACCATGGTGCACGCCTTCAGCGGACGCTATCCGGGGGTGTCCGTGGCGCTCAAGGCGGCCTTCACCTCCCGGGACGTGGTGGACCTGGTGCGCACCGGCGCGGCCGAGTTGGGCCTGCTGGCCGTTCCGGGCCCGCTGCCGGAGGGGGACGTCGTCGCGCATCCCCTCGGTGAGCAGCGCTTCGTGCTGGTGGTGCGCGGCGGCGCCGACGACGCCCCATTCCTCGGCCAACGGACCGTGAACTGTGCGGAGTTGGCAGGTCAACGGCTGATCGTCGGGCAGCGGGGCACCGGGATGCGCGCGTACGTGGACGGGTTGCGGGAGCGAGGGATCGCCTTCAGCATCGCCGCCGAGACCGAGCACCGGGTGTCCGTGCTCCCCCTCGTCCTGGCCGGAGTGGGGATGGCGGTGCTGACCGAGTCCTGGCGCGGCCTGGCCGAGCGGGCCGGTGCCCGGGTGTTGGACATCGAGCCGCGGACCACGTTGCGCATCGGGCTGATCAGCCGTCGCTCCGGGTTGTCCCCGGCGGCACGGGCGTTCGTGACGACCGCCCTGGACGCGCTCGCCCCGGGCTGCTGATAAGCGCCGCCGATGACGTAGATCGGGATTGTGTCTTGGACCTGCCGAGCGCCGCTTGCTGCAATCGGACGCATGACCACCCACCACATTGCCCTCATTCCCGGCGACGGCATCGGCACCGAGGTGCTGCCCCCGGCGCGGCGCGTGCTCGACCGCGTCAGCCGCCGGCACGGGTTCGGCCTGTCCTACACCTCGTACAACGACTGGTCGTGCGCGCGGTATGTGCGCGAGGGCGCGATGATGCCCGAGAACGGCCTGGACCGGCTGCGCGACAAGGACGCGATCCTGCTCGGCGCGGTCGGCCACCCGGACGTACCGGACCACGTGTCGCTGTGGGGCCTGCTGATCCCGATCCGCCGCGCCTTCCGGCAGTACGTCAACCTGCGCCCGATCCGGGTCTTCGAGGGCGTCGACAGTCCGGTGCGCGGTGCGGTACCCGGGGCGGTGGACCTCGTGGTGGTCCGCGAGAACACCGAGGGCGAGTACAGCGAGGTCGGCGGGCGACTCAATCAGGGCCTTCCCGAAGAACTGGCCGTGCAGGAGGCGGTGTTCACCCGGGCCGGGGTGACCCGCGTGGTGGACTACGCGTTCGGCCTGGCGGCGGGCCGGGGCGGCCGGCTGACCTCGGCCACCAAGTCGAACGGCATCGTGCACACCCTGCCGTTCTGGGACGAGCTGGTCGCCGAATGCGCCACCGCCCACCCCCGCGTTGCCTGGGACCAGGAGCACATCGACGCACTGGCGGCCAAACTCGTCCTGGATCCGGCCCGTTACGACGTGATCGTCGCTTCCAACCTGTTCGGGGACATCCTCAGTGACCTGGCCGCCGCCGTGGCCGGCTCGATCGGCATCGCCCCGGCCGCCAATCTCAACCCCGAGCGCGAGTACCCCTCGATGTTCGAGCCGGTACACGGCTCCGCGCCCGACATCGCCGGTCGGGGTATCGCCAACCCCCTGGGGGCCATCTGGTCGGCGGCCCTGATGCTCGACCACCTGGGCCATCGGGAGGCGGCCGACGACATCACCGCCGCGATGGCGTCCGTCCTGGCCACGACGGACGTCCGCACACCGGACCTGGGCGGCACCGCCAGCACCGAGGACTTCACCGAAGAGCTACTCCAACTCCTTTGAAATGATGGGGAGTTGCAGCAGTCGCGGGGCCTCGGCTGCCGCGGCGGCCCCCAGTCACCGGGAGCTTCCCCACGTCCGCGCCCGACCGGGCGTGGTGGAGCGCACTCCACCACGCCCGGTGGAGCAGACGCGCAGGGGCGATGGGGTGCCAGCTGGATTCCGTCACGCGACGGGTCTCCGTAGCGTCGCCGCCATGACGAATCACTCAGCGGCGGGGGATCCCGTGCGGCGGCGGCGCGGGCCCGTGGTGTACCTGGCGATCGCTTATCTGGGCATGTGGCTGGCGATGTCGCCGCTTCTGATCGGCGGCTTCCAGCGTGGTGACGCGCGGGAGGAGACCGGGGCGCTGGCGGAGGTGTGCATCACGGCGGCGATGTGCGCGCCGGCGCTCGCCGCGCTCCTCGTGATCCGCCTGATCGAGCCGGGCCGTCGGGTGCGGGACGCGCTCGCGCTGCGCTGGCCGCGACCGTGGGGGCGCGGCGTGCGGCACTGCCTGACAGGGCTCGCCGTGCCCGCCGGCCTGACCGTCGCCGCGCTCACCGTCGGCGCCGCCGCAGGGGCCTATCCGGTGGGTGAGCTGCGGTGGAGCGCGGTGGCCGGATGGATGGGCGGCATGGTGGTGCAGATCGTGGTGTCGTTGCCGCAGTTCTTCGGCGAGGAACTGGGCTGGCAGGGTTACTTGTTCCCGCGGCTGGCCCGGGACGGCGGCGGGAAGCGCCTGGTGTCGGCGTATCTCCTCACCGGTTGCGCCTTCGCGCTCTGGCACCTGCCCACGTTGTTGATGGGTGGTCAGTATCCGGGCCGGCCGTGGTACGTCTCGGTGCCCGCGATGCTGGTGAGTTGCACGCTCATCCTGCCGATCTTCACCTGGCTGCGGCTGCGCTCCGGCTCGGTCCTGCCGGCTGTGCTCGCGCATGCCTTCGTCAGCACGGCGAGCGTCGGTATGGTCAAGCGGTTCGCCGCCCCCGACGCCGCGCTGGACCCCCTGCGCATGGGCCTCACCGGCTGGCCCGGTTGGATCGTGATGGGTGCGCTGGTCGCCTTCCTGGCCCTGACCGGCAGGCTCCGCATGCCGCCCCGCGTCCCGGCCTCCCGCACCCTCACGGGCGGCGGAACGGAGCCGGCGGCCACCGGTCCGGGCACAGTTGCCGAGGACACCGCCTCGTCATCGACCGCCGAGGCCCGGTACCCACATGGCGAACCCGCCCAGGGCCAGTGAAGACCGTCCCCTCACTCCCATCACGATCCTCGCCCGGCACGTGGCACACCGTCTCGTCGGCCTCCGAGCCGACGTCGCCGGCTCCGTTCATGACGCGCCGGACGGTTCCCTACGCGTCGGCCGGGTGGCGCGGCTCGCGCCACATCCCCCACAGCACCGGCCCGCCCCCGGGCAGCCGAACCTCCGCACGCACGGTGAAGCCGAAGTGCTCGTAGAAGGGCAGGTTGGACGGCTTGGAGGACTCCAGATAGGCGGGCAGACCCGCCGCGTCGGCCTTGGCCAGCCCCGAGCGCAGCAGGGCGGCCCCGTGTCCCTGGCCCTGGGCGGCCGGGTCGGCGCCGATCAACGCCAGGTACCAGTGCGGTTCCTGGGGCGTGTGCTTGGCGGCCGTCTCGACGGCGTCCCGGAACAGCGGAGCCCGGTCGCCGAGGATGTTCTGGAGTTCCTGGATGGTGTCCGCGTCGGGAACGGCCTTGGCCTGCGCCTCCGGCGCCACCCAGAACGCGGCCGCCGACTCGGTGCGCTCGCACACACCGTGGTGGACGTACTGCCGGGTGAAGATCGTGGCGAAGTAGCGGCCCAACGTCGCCTCGCGCGAGGTGTCATCGGGGAAGAACCAACGCATCATCGGGTCGTCGTCGAAGGCGCGGGCCAACGTGCGGCTGATCGACGGGGCATCGTCGACCGTTGTCGTCTTCGGCATGTTCGTTATCGACATACGGGTCATTCTGCACGCGGTGATCTTCGACGGAAGGGTGGGGCCGGTCCACTCACGGAAGCAATGAGACGGTAAAGTACGGAAGTTCGGGAACGGCGTCGGGCCGCTGCTGCGGCGCGCTCCGAGGCGTACAGGGCCTGTCCCGCCTGGCCACCTCCGTGGACACGACCGGCCGCACCTCCCGGTCCGGGCTCAACCGTGACGCGGCCCCTGCGGTCGGCCATCTCCTGGATGAGCCAGGGTGAGTCGAGGTCGAGCTTCTGTCCCTCGCGGCCGGTGATCAGGGCCAGCGCGACACCGACGCTGCGGCCGTTGGCCACCTGGCGCCAGTCGTTGCGGTGGTGCCCCGCGTGTTCTTCCCCGTCCGTCTCCCACCTGGCCCATGGGAGTGCGCGGGTGGCCCGGCGACCGCGTCAGCGACCTCACCCAGGCATTCGCCCTCGGCCTCCCGGCATGCGACCGCCGCACTCTGCGCCCGGCCGGCCCTGCGCCTGGGCCGCCGAATCCGCGTCACAGTCCGGCAGCTCGAAGGCTGCCGGACTGTGACGGTCGGCGGTGGCAGTCGGCTAGCTGACGGCCTTCTGCATCACCGTGTCCTCACGGTGTCCTGCGCTGTTCCACCTCACCTCACGGTGTGAAGGCCGCGGTGCCGTTCGGGGTGCCGAGGCCGGTCGGACCGTCGTAGCCGCTGCCTGCGGTGCACAGGTACGACGGCGAGCAGGAGCCGTTGGCGCCGCTGCTGACGTCGTTCAGCGCCGAGGCGTGGGAGTAGGGGTAGGACGCCGGGGTGTCGGACGCGCCCGGGGTGCCCGCGAGGGCGTAGACGCCGGCGATGAACGGGGCGGAGGCGCTGGTGCCGCCGTACACGTTCCAACCACTGGCCTGGTAACTGTCGTAGACCGCCAGGCCGGTGGCCGGGTCGGCGACCGAGGCGACGTCCGCGACGGTGCGCTTGGCGCAACCGGTGTCTTGCTGCCAGGACGGCTTGGCGTCGTACTGGGAGCAACCGGAGCCGGCACCCTCGCCGCCCGCCGTGGAGCCCCAGACACTCTCGCTCCAGCCGCGGGCGCTGCCGTCCTGCTGGAGTGAGGTGCCGCCGACCGCGGTGACGTACTGCGAGGCCGCCGGGTACTCGACGCCGTAGCCGCTGTCACCGGAGCTGACGGTGATCGCCACGCCCGGGTGGTTGAAGTACTGCTCGTCGGAGGTGGTGTCGGTCGAGTCCTCCGAGCCGCCGTAGCTGTTGGAGACGAACTTGGCCCCCATGGCGACCGCGCGGTTCACCGCCGTGCCCAGGTCGTCCATGCTGGCGCTGTTCGCCTCGACCAGCAGGATGTGGCACTGCGGGCAGGAGGCGCTCACCATGTCGACGTCGAGGGATATCTCGCCGGCCCAACCAGAGTCCGGCGCGGGGTAGTTGGTGCCGCCGTTCTGGTCGACCTTCTGGAAGCACCCGTTGGCGGTGGTGCATTCCGGCAGGCCGTACTGGGTGCGGTAGGTCGCCAGGTCCTGTTCGGCGTTGGGGTCGTCGTTGGCGTCGATGATCGCCACGGTCTGGCCGGAGCCGCCCGACTGGGGCAGGTTGTAGGCGCTCTGTAGGTCACTGGGGCCGAAACCGGAGGGGGCGACGTGCGGCCGCAGGGACAGCTGCTGCTTGACGTCGGTGCGGGCCACCGCGTTGCAGGCCATGTAACCGGGCTTGGCCGGCTCCGCACACAACCGGTGGATGGGGACCTTGGCGTGAGTCATGGACGTGATGGGGGACGTGTGGGGTGCGGGTGCCGCCGGTGCGGCATGGGACGGGCTGGCGGCGATCATGCCGCCGATGACGAGGGTTGCCGCCGACAGCAGGGTCGGGACGGCGCGGTGCGCCAGTCCACTCGTGCGATCGGATCTGCCCTTTCGTAGAGAACGCAAGGGAACGACCTCCGTGGGGGAAGGGGCCGACGGTCGACTCTCCGGAGACACCTGCCGTGCCGTGCCCTTCACGCACAATGTCAAGGGCATGACATGTTGCACCAGGTGCAGCCACGACACCCCATCAGGGGTGCGCCAATCCGCCGGTGATGAGTTGCGCACGTGCACTCACTGATGCCACCCCGGTGAGTGGTGGCTTTATGGAAAAGTAGTGAACCCTGCGTCAAGGAGACACCGAGCTACGGCAAAGGCTTCCCCTGGGTCCGTAGAACGTCCTCGCCGCCCTGCCCCAGCCTCTGGACGCCCGCCGCCCCGTCCCAGCCTCTGGACGACAGTCGTCCGGTGGCCTCTGGATGCCAGCAGCCGTACGGTGCTCGCTGGCGTCGCCAAGCGTGCGTAACGCGCCACCGGCCGGGGCCAGTTCATTTCAGCGCAGCACAGCGAGATCCTTTCGGGCGCCGGTCGATGTGATGCGGATGTGTCGGCGCCGGCCCGACTGGCCCGACTGGTTCACCCGATCCGCCTGGTCCGCCCGGTTCCCCTCCCCCACGCCGCATCCGCAACTGCAACTGCAACCGAGGTCAGGCCGTTCCCGATGCGGCCGGACGCAGCAACTCGGTGGCGAAGTCCTCGACCGTGCGCGGCGCTCGGCCCAGGACGCGCTGGACTCCGTCGCCCAGGCCGGCCACACCTTCGCGACGGTAGTTCGCGTACAGGTCGTGCAGTCCGTCGACGATCCGTGGCGCGACCCCGTGCTCCGCCAGCCCGGCCCGCCAGACATCGTCGAGTGGTACGTCGACATACCGCACCGGCGAGCCGATCGCGGCCTCGAAGGACGCAGCGAGCTCTGCGAGGGTCAGTGCCGCGGGACCGCTGATCTCGATCTCGCCACCCGTCGGACGGTCCGCGAGGAGTTCGGCGACCGCGACCTCGGCGATGTCCCGAACGTCCACATAGCCGCGTGCACCGGGCCCGGCGGGATCGGCCAGCGTGCCCCGTACGAGGGCGGGTGCCGACGGCAGGAAGTTCTGCAGGAAGCGGTCGGGCTGCAGGACCGTCAGCTCCTCGACACCGGCGGCGCGCAGGCGGTCGGTGATGACGTCGTGGTTGCCGGTGACCGCGTCAGGGACGAGGTCACCGCCGAACCGCCGGGCGCCGAGCTTGACGATCCGCCGCGCACCGGCTTCGACAGCGGCCACACCGAGCGTGGTCTCCGCGGCGATCTGGTCCTCGGCGAAGGGGTGCGCGAGGAAGAGGCGGTCCACGCCCACGACCGCGCGGCGCACATCCGCGGCGTTCGCGGCGTCCCCGCGGAAGACCTCCCCACGTACCGTCCCGTCCAACGCCTCGGCACTCGCCGCCGAACGCACCAGGAACCGCACATCGCTCCGGTCGCGCAGCGCCTCGGTCACATAACGGCCCACCGCTCCTGACGGCGTGGTCACCAACACAGTCATCGACGACTTCCTCCCTCGTCATCGTCCAGCACGACGGGCACTGCGGAGCGCCCTGGAACACCCTCGAACCGACCGTTGATCAGAACGTTGATCAGACCGTTCATTCGGTGCCAACCACCGTCCAGGCCAACGCCATTCCCCGTTCCCATTCCCCGTGCCCCATTGCCCGCACCTGGCGGGCCCGGAACGCCAACGCCAGTCAGCCAGGGCAGCCTGCATTCACCCACCAGCAACCAGCAACACGGTCCGCCACATCTGGCCATGACTCGCGACAATCGGCGACGACTCGCAACGACTGCTGCGGACGTGGCGTATGCGCGGCGCCGGAGGCCCGCAGGCCCGGAGGTCGGGTTCCTGCGCCCCCTACAGCGTCTGTCCGAGCAGGGCGACGAACTGGGCGATGCGCTGTTCGTCGCGCTTGTAGTGAGTCCACTTGCCCACGCGCGTCGCCCGCACCAGCCCGGCTCGCTGGAGTTCGGCCATGTATGCCGACACCGTTGACTGGGCGAGCCCCGCCTTGGCCTGGATGTGGCTGACGCAGACGCCCACTTCGACCGGGTCGGCGATCGCCTGCATGTCTGCGAAGTGGCGCTCGGGATCCCGCAACCACAGCAGCATCTGCAACCGCATCGGGTTCGACAACGCCCGCAGTGCATCGACCAGGTCGGGATCCGGTGAGGTCGCAGTTGCCGTCGCCGTGTCCGTCATGGGACCAGGGTACAGGCCGCCACCGACGTTTCGAAGAATCTCGATGCGAGGGTGACTGTGGGGTGCGACGCCTGGTGCGCTGGGCGGCCGCATCACAGGTGGGCCGAGCGGCCGGGCTCAGGTACGCCGAGCGACCGGGCACCGGCGCACGGAGCGACCGAGCGCAGGTGCGCAGTGCTCCGCGGAAGATCAAGCACCCCCGCCGCGCGGCAGCAGCGCCTCGCCCAGCCTGCGCCAGTGCGGCAGCGCGGACCGGCCCGGCTCGATGCCGATCACCTGCACGCCCACATGGTCGGCGCCCGCCTCGACGTGACCGTGCAGCTTCTCGACGATGGTGTCCAGGTCCCCCCAGAACACGAAGTCGTCGATGAGCCGGTCGCTTCCGCCATGGCCGATCTCCTCCTCCGAGTAGCCGAGGCGACGGAACTTCGCGACGTTGTACGGGGTCGCCAGGTAGCCCTGGAGGTGCTCGCGGGCGACGGCGCGGGCCGTGGCCGGGTCGGACTCGAACAGCACCGGGTGCTCCACCCCGAGGAAGGCGTCCGGGCCGAGGATCTCCCGCGTCTGCACGGTGTGCGCCACATTGACGTGGTAGGTGTGGGCACCGGCCGAGCGGTCGCGCGCCAACTCCAGCATCCTGGGCCCGTACGCGGCCAGGACCCGGCGCATCGGGGCCCGCGGCGCGGGGTTGGTGGACACGAGGGCGTCCATCTCGTCGAGGTAATCGATCATCGCCGCCACGGGCTTGACCCCGGGCCGCGGCTCGCCGCCGAATCCCAGGCCGAGCACGTGCCGGTCGGGGTAGGCATCGGCCAGGAGGAGGCTCGCGCCGTACGTCGAGCGGGCGCCGCGGGACCAGATCCGGGCGATGCCGTTGATGACGTGCATCTGCTCGGTGCTGGACAACAGGAAGCCGGCGTGCGTGAGCGCCTCGCGCCCGCCGACCTCAGGGATCCAGAACGTCCGCCATCCCTGCTCCTCCACTTCCTGGATCGACTCGCGCAGCTGCGACGCCGGTTGGCCCTCGAAGTCGAAGGTGTAAATCCCGAACGTTCCGAGATCCAGCCCGTCAACGCCACCCATGGCACATCCCCTCGTGCACGTCGCCGGCACCTCGCAGTCGATCAAGAACGCATCGAACTATCGCAGAATCCCGATGCGACAGGCAAGCCGCCTCGCCCCGGCGGCCGACACACACAGGACCCGCAGCACGGTCGCGCCCGGTGCCCCGGCCCCGCTCAGGCGTCGAGTCCACCGCGCCGGACGAGCTCGCGGGCGATGACGTTGCGCTGGATTTCGTTGGTGCCCTCGCCGACGATCATCAGGGGTGCGTCGCGAAAGTAGCGCTCGACGTCGAATTCGGTGGAGTAGCCGTAACCGCCATGAATGCGGACGGCGTTGATGGCGATCTGCAGGGCGGTCTCGGAGGCGAGGAGCTTGGCCATGCCGGCTTCCATGTCCACCCGGTGTCCGGCGTCCGCCTCGCGGGCCGCGTAGAGGGTGAGTTGCCTGGCGGCCGTGAGTGAAGTCGCCATGTCAGCAAGGTAGTTGGCGATCGACTGGTGTTGCCAGATCGGCTTGTCGAACGCTTCGCGCTGCTGGGCGTAGGCGAGCGCGTCCGCCAGTGCCGCGCGCCCGACGCCGAGCGCCCGGGCGGCGACCTGTAGCCGGCCGGTCTCCAGGCCCTTCATCATCTGCGCGAAGCCCTTGCCCTCGACGCCGCCGAGCACGGCATCGGCCGGCGCCCGGTAGTCCTCGAAGGTCAGCTCGCAGCTTTCGACACCCTTGTAGCCAAGCTTGGGCAGATCGCGGGAGACCGTCAGACCGGGGCCGTGCTCGACGAGGAGCAGGGAGATTCCCCGGTGGGCGGGGGTGGCGGCCGGGTCGGTCTTGCAGAGCAGGGCGATCAGTTGTGAGCGGCGGGAGTTGGTGATCCAGGTCTTGGTGCCGTTGACGACGTACGCGTCGGCGTCGCCGCTCCGGTCCTTGCGGGCGACGGTGCGCAGGGCCTGGAGGTCGGAACCGCCGTTCGGTTCGGTCAGGGCCATGGTCGCCCGGACCTCGCCGGTGGCCATCCGCGGCAGGTAGCGCCGCTTCTGTTCCTCGGTGCCGTAGTGCACGAGCAGCTTGGCGACCACGGTGTGGCCGCCCATCGCGCCGGCCAGGCTCATCCATCCGCGGGCGAGCTCCTCGGTGACGAGGACGTAGCACGGGGTGGAGACCGGCGTGCCGCCGTATTCCTCCGGGACCGTCAGTCCGAAGACGCCGAGCCGCTTCATCCGGTCGATCAGCGCAGCGGGGTAGGTGTTGGTGTGTTCCAGTTCCCGGACGACCGGCCTGACGTGCTCGTCGACGAAGTCGCGCACGGTGCCGATGATCAGCTGCTCGTCCGCGGAGAGGATGTCGAGGGTGCTCATACGGTGACGCTCCTTGGGTGGGTGCGGCGTGCCTGGATCCTTCAACGGTCTCGGTGTCTGGCGGTGGTTCCGGGAGTGAGCTGGGCTGCGCCTGCGAAGGGTCGGGGAATCCCTTCCCGGAGTACCATCATCGACGCTCATGACCGTGTGGGTGTGAAGAGCGAGAGGTGGTGTCCCATGCCGGTTGCGGAGGGCGCGGACCGGGCAGCAGGGTCCGCGTGGGGCCGTTCGGTGGGCGTCCGGGGCGTGCGGAAGCCACCCCTGCCAGACAACGATCACCGGCTCCACGCCCGTACCCGCGCCCAGGACGGGACCACCCTGGCCTACCAACACCATGGCACCGGGCGCCCGTTGGTACTCCTGGCCGGCCAGGCGAACAACCACCACTGGTGGGACGGTGTCCGCGAGGACTTCCACACCGGGCATGCCACGATCACCATGGACTACCGCGGCACCGGGCAGAGCGGCGCGCCCGACGGGCCTTACTCCACGCAGCAGTTCGCCGATGACGTGGTGTCGGTGTTGGACGACCTCGGCGTCGAGTGCGCCGACGTCTACGGCACGTCGATGGGCGGCCGGGTCGCCCAGTGGGTCGCCGCCCGCCATCCGGACCGGGTGCGGCGACTCGTCCTCGGGTGCACCTCCCCCGGTGGCCCACAGGCCGTCGAGCGCGACGGGACGGTGCGGCGGGCCCTCGCCCAGGCCGACCCGGAGGCGGCCCGGGGCGCCCTGCTCGACCTGATGTACGCGCCGGAGTGGCGGGCCGCGCACCCCGGCCCGTACACCACCCTCGGCGACCCCCGGATGCCGGCGCACGCCCGGCGGGGCCACCTGGTGGCCAGCAATGAGCACGATGCCTGGGAGGCGCTGCCCGGGATCGCCTGTCCCACCCTCGTCCTGCACGGCGACCAGGACCGGATGACGCCTCCGGACAACGTCCCGCTCCTGGCCGCACGCATCCCCCGGTCCCGTACACACCTCTTCCCCGGGGCCCGCCACGCCTACTTCGTCACCTGCCGTCCGCTGGCCAGCACCCTGGTGGCGGCCTTCCTCGACGAGGCGGAGGAAACGCTGCGCTGAGGATCCGGTGTCTGTCTGGCGGGGCAGGCACCGGGCCCAGCGAGGGAAGCTGACGACGGCCTCCTCCGGGGCAGGGCGGCGACGTCAGGGCGGCCGCACGACCCGTCAGACACGCCCTACCCTTCCTCGTGGGCCTCCTCCTCGTGAGCCTCCTCCTCGTAGGTGACGTGGTACTGACGCGTGTACCGGTTCAGTGCGGCCGGGTCGAAACGTCCTGCCCTACTGACCTCGGCCCGGTGCTCGATCAGGGTCTCCACCACACACTCCCAACCGCCGGGAGAGGAAATCTGGAGCACGCGGGGCGGCGGGGTGGAGCCGGGGCGGATCGCGTGCGGGACGCCGTGCGGCAGCAGGACGAACTGCCCCCGGCCAGCGGTGTGGACGCGCCCGTCGAAGTCGATGTGCAGTGCTCCGTCGAGCACGTATATGCACTCGTCGGCCCCGTGGTGGGTGTGCAGCGGGATCGGCTGCGCCACCGTGACTTCCAGGAACGAGAAGCGGCCGGCGGTGTCGGTGGTGCGCGCCTTGATGCCGAAGGCGGGCGGCACCGCGATCCGGCCGGGGCGCACCGCACCGCGGTCCAGGACGTAGCAGCGCCGCGGGTCGCCCGGATCGTCGCTCCGGTCGCCGGGGACCGTCAACTGGAGGGTGTGCACCAGGGAGTCGGCTCCGCCGAGGTTGTGCAGCGCGTGGTCGACGCCGCTGGGCAGCAGGGCGCACATGCCGCTGGTGAGGTGGTGGGTCCGGCCGTCGACGTCGATCCCGAGGTCGCCGTCGAGCACGTAGATGAACGTGTCGGAGGGGTGGGAGACCTCGGAGGGGCGGGCGGGGTCGTGGGTGGTGAACTCGCCCTTGGCCGGGGGCACTTGGGTGGGGACGCCGTTGCCGCCCTTCCCTCGGACCTCCATCAGGGTGAAGCGGCCCTGGGTGTCTCCGGCGCCGGCCTTGAGGGTCACCCCCGGGGGCAGGGGGGCGCGGGCGGTACGCGAGGCGTTCGCGTCCAGCAGATAGAAGCGGTCCTTGGACATCCGGAGTTCCTTTCTGGAACCGTTCTGGGCCGACATCAGCACGATACGGAATCGGAATCCGATTCCGTTTACTGAATAGCAGGAGGCTCCGAACGATGTCAAAACCTCCCGCCCGCGGCGGCGCCTACTTGGGCCGGTCTCTGCCGCGCCGGCGCGCGAACAGGGCCGTACCGCCGACCACGAGGCCGATGGCCACCAGCTTGGCTGGTCCGTAGAGGTGCGACAGGCCGTCCGGCGAGTCGGCATTGTGGAGGAGGACGAACGCCCCGACGACCAGGCCAAGCAGGACGAGCACCCCGCCACCGACCGGGCCCAGCCCCGCCCACCAAGGGTCATTGCCGACCGGCATCCGGTCCTGGGTGTCGGTCTCCTGGGTGTCGGACTCCTGGTCGGTCACGAACTCTCCTTCGTCTGCGTTCACCACGACGGTTCGCTCACTCTCGTCGCGTTGCGGAATTCCGTACTTCTGACGTGACATCAGCTTCGTTGCCACCCTGAACTCGCTCGATGCAACCAGCTCCCCGGAGCGAGACGCTGGTGGCGGCCGGCGGGTTGCCTTCTGCGATCATCACCGTCGTCCATAACCTGCCGATCAGCGCGGCCACCCCGGTCGTACGCCACCGGTCCGCGCGCCCTCATCCGGAGACAGACACCGTGACACCACCCGCAGCGCAACCATCCGAACAATCCCAACAGTCCCAGCACACCGGCCGCCCCACGCCGAACGACGCCACGGACGTCCACCAACCCTTCGACGCGGAGTTCTTCCACGATCCCCATCCGGTCTACGCCCGGCTCCGGAACTTAGGCCCCGTCCTCAAGGTCGCCCTTCCCGACGGATCCCGAGCCTGGCTCGTCACCCGCGAGGAACACGTCCGGGCGGCCTTCACCGATCCGCGACTGTCGGTGAACAAGGCGCGCTCCCGCAACGGTTATCAGGGCTTCTCCCTGCCGCCCGCCCTGGATGCCAACCTCCTCAACATCGACCCGGACGACCACCTCCGCCTGCGTCGGCTGGTCTCCAAGGGGTTCACGGCACGGCACGTCGAGCGGCTCCGCGGCCGCGTCGTCGCGGCGGCCGCCCACTACGCCGACCGACTGGCCGACCGCCTCGCGGAGCACGGAGCGGCCGATCTCGTCGCGGAGTTCGCCAATCCGCTGCCACTGGTCGTCATCGGTCACCTCCTGGACGTTCCCGAGACGGACGGCAAGGCGTTTTCCGGTTGGGTCGACGCCATGTTCGCGCCTTCGTACCCCGGTCACACCGCCGAGGCGATCGGTCACATCCACCGCTATCTGCTGGGCCTGATCGGCGCGCGCCGGGCGACTCCCGGGGATGACCTGCTGTCCTCGCTGATCGCCGCGCGGGACGCCGACGACCGGTTGAGCGAGGACGAACTGGTCTCGTTGGCCTTCCTGCTCCTGATGGCCGGCACCGAGAACGTCCAGCACCTCATCAGCGGCGGGCTGCTCGCCCTGCTGCGCCACCCCGAGCAGCTCGCGGCGCTCCGCCGCCGACCGGAACTCATGCCGAACGCCGTCGAGGAACTGCTGCGCTACGCCCACCCCAACCAGATGGCCGTCCGCCGGTTCCCCACCGAAGCCGTCGAGATCGCCGGTACGCGGATCCTGCCCGGGGACACCGTGCTGCTGTCGCTCGCCTCCGCGCACCGCGACCCGGCCCGCTATCCGGAGCCGGACCGCTTCGACATCCACCGGGCGGACCCGTCCCCGCTCGCCCTCGGGTACGGCCCGCACTACTGCCTGGGGGCGGCGCTGGCCCGGATGGAGATCAGTACGGCGTTGAGCACGCTGCTCGATCGGTTTCCTGATCTCCAACTGGCCGTTCCGGATGCCGAGTTGGAGTGGCGGCAGTCGTTCCGGTCGCATGCGCTCCGGCGGATGCCGGTGGCGGCTTCGGTGTCAACTTCGGCTTCGGTGGGGTGAGCTTGACAGGCGCGGTGCGGGCGGTTGTCCGCCCGGTGGATGACGGGGGGGGTCAGAGGCCGTGCTCGCGTACCCGCTCGACCAGGGCCGCGGCCTCCGTCCGGTTGCCGACCCGGAGCTTGGCGAAGAGGTTGTTGACGTGGGTCTTGACGGTGGCGACGGAGACGTAGAGGGTCTCGGCGATGGCGCGGTTGGTGCGGCGCTCGCTGAGCAGTTCCAGGACCCGGGTCTCCTGGACCGTCAGGGCGTAGGCCGCCGCGATCCGTTCCAGGGCCGTGCGGTGCGTCAGCCCGCGCACCATGGCCGAGGCGATCTCCGGGGCGAAGGTGCGGTGCCCGTCGGCGGTCGCGGTGATCGCGGAGACGATCTGGGCCCGGCCGGCGCTCTTGGTGAGGTAGCCGGCGGCGCCCGCCTTGAGCGCGCCGACGATGGAGGCGTCGTCGGCGTAGGTGGTCAGGACCAGCACCGCCGGTGCCGGGTCCCATGCGGCGAGGGTGCGGGTGGCGGCGATGCCGTCGACCCCCGGCATCCGCAGGTCCATCAGCACCACGGCCGGGGCCAGGCGTCGCGCCAGGTCGACGGCGGTGGCGCCGTCGGCCGCGGAGCCGACCACGTCGATGTCGGGTTCGTGGTCGAGGATGGTCACCAGGCCGTCGCGGACCGCGGCCTGGTCGTCGGCGACGATCACCCGGACCGGTCGGTCACGCATAGGGCACCCGGCATTCCACGATCCACTCCCCCTCCACTGGGCCGGCGGTCAGTCTGCCACCGACGATCTCCGCACGCTCCCGCATGCCGGGCACGCCGTGGCCGCCGGAGATGCCTGGTTCCGACCGCTCGGCCGGCGGTGCCAGTCGGTTGGTGACGCGTAGCAGCACGGCGTCCCGGCCCGCCGTGACGGTGACGTCGGCGGGGGTGCCGGGTGCGTGCTTGCGGGCGTTGGTGAGGGCCTCGACGGTCAGGGAGGCGATCACCTCGCCCACCGGGACCGGCACCCGAGCCGACTCGCCGCGTACGTCGACGTCCACCGTCATCCCCAGTGCGCGGACGCCGGTGACGATCTCGCCGAGTGCCGCGTCGATGCCTGTGGGGAGGCGACGCAGGGCGTCCACGGCGTGCTTGGCGGCCACCAGGCCGTCGGCCGCCATGGCGCGTGCGCCGCGAACCCGGGCCACCACGTCCTGGTCCGCGCCACGGGCCACGGAGACCGCCTCCAACGCGTCCAGTTGGATCACCAGGCCGCCGAGCGAGTGGGCCAGGACGTCGTGGATGTCCCGGGCGATCCTGGCGCGTTCCTCCTGCACGGCGTGCTCGGCCCGACGTTCGGCCGTACCGCGTTCGGCACGGCGGTCGAGGCTGTTCAGGCGGCCGAGGAAACCGAAGCCGCCGGCGGTCACGGCGGAGATCAGCACCGAGACGGCCACCCGGGGTCCGCCGCCGGCCGCGTCGTGGGCGACGACGAAGCCGGCGACGCCGACCGTGAGGGCGCCGCTGATCCACAGTGCGGACGTTTCGACGGCCGAGATCAGCAGGAACAGGCCGGCCGCGCCCACGAAGGCCGGGGCGGACGGGTCCGTGGGGCTGAGCCCGGCGCAGACCGCGCCGCCGACCAGCAGCACGCTCCACCCCAGGTCGGGCCAGGGTGGTGCGAGGACGTGCCGGACGGTCGCGGTCACCGTCCACAGTGCGAGCAGCGCGCAGAGCAGTGCGGTGTTCCACGGCGGGTGGGGGCTGGAGGTGTGCAGGGCCACGGTGAGGGCGATGGCCAGGGCGTGCAGGGCCAGCCGGCGGAGCCGGGCCGTGTCGAGGCCGTCCCGGAACCCGCCGGCCGGCCGTCTGGGTATGTCGTGGTCGTTCCGCACGGCTCCATCTTGCCGGCGACGGCCCGGCGTGCCGTATCGGGCCGTCGTGATCTCCACCCTTTTCTCCAACCCGGTGGTCGATCCGCGGAGGGTGGCCCGGCCCGCAGGGTGGGAGGTGGCGGCACACCGCCGCCCACGCTCGTCCTCGTACAGAAGGTTCTGGGGGTCATGGACAATCCCACCGTCACCAATCTCGCCATCACTGCCGTCGTGCTGCTGTGGTTGCTGTCCCGTCAGCTCGTGGAGCGCCCGCTGCGGGAGAAGTCCCCGGTCGGTCTGGTCCTGATCACCATCGGTGCGGTGGAGACCGGTTGGTACGTCACGGCTCATCCGCTGTCCTGGCGGGACGGTGTGCTGGTCGTCGTGAGCCTGGCCGTCGGGGTGGCGCTGGCGGCGGTGCGGGCGTTCACCGTGCGGTTGTCCGTGCGCGGGGACCGGGTCGTGCGGCAGGGTACGCCGCTCACCGCGGCGCTGTGGGTCGCCGGTCTGGGCCAGCACTTCCTGATCAACGCCGCGGTCTCGGCCGGGCTCGGCGCGGTCAGTGTCCTGTTCTACTTCGGTGTGGTGCTGCTGGCGCAGCAGCGGGTGTTGGTGGGGCGGGCCGCCACGGCGGGCCTCTCCGGTCGCTGACCGAGGACGCCCGCCGGCGATGACTGTGGGGCGCGCTCAGTGCCCGGCGTCGTCCCCGTCCGCCGCTGCCGGGGCGAAGTGGCGGATCCGGGCGGGGGTGGCGGGTTCGTAGGCGGGGATGCCCCGCGGGGTGCCGGTGGTGACGAAGGTGGCGACGGCGCCGGCGAAGGCGTCGCCGAGCGCCCGGGCGGCGGCGTCCGGGCGACCCAGCATGGGGCTGTCGGGGTAGTTGTCGAACGTGCGGAAGAGGAAGGGCAGTTCACTACAGTGGCAGGCGCCGAGGACGTTGCCGGCGCCGGGGGCGGTGTAGTCGAACTGGTAGACGTAGGTGCGGTTGCCGGCGGCGGCGTGGTGGTCGGCGATCTCCAGTGCGCCGTTGCGGAAATCGGCATCGGTCTTGGCGGCGATGGCGATCTGGCCGGGTGTGGCCTGCGGGAGCTGCCTGGCGTACCGCTGGTAGAGCTGCTCCGCTTCCCCCTCGGCGGGGGCCTGTTGGGCCAGGAGGGCCAGGGCGCCGGCGCGGCTGAGGGACTGGATGTTCGGGTCGAGTCCCATGAAGGCGGTCATCTCGTCGCGGGTGGTGCCGATCAGCACGTCCTTGCCGTCCAGGGCGCCCGCGGTGAGTGCGTCGCGCCAGGCACGGGCGGCGCCGACGCCGCCGAGCACCGGGTACATCGCCGGGGCGACGCCGCCTGCACGGGCGACTTGGACCGCCAACGTGCCGTAGGCGGTGAGGAGTTGTTCGACGGGCAGGGCGCGCAGGGCCTTGCCGGGGTCGGTCTGGCTGGTCACTTCCAGGAGGCGTAGGTATGCCTGGGCGTGCTCGGTGGCCAGGGCCGGGTCCTGTGGTGCCAGGCCCCAGGGGCCGCTCTGTAGCAGGACGCGGCGGACGAGTCCGGCGGTCTGCGGCTCGGTCGCGAGCGACAGCGCCGAGAACGCGCCGGCGGACTGGCCGCCGACCGTCACGGCGTCCGGGTCGCCGCCGAACGCGGCGATGTTGTCCCGTACCCAGCGGAGCGCCGCGGCCTGGTCCTGCACGCCGAGGTTGTCCGCGCCGATCTCCGGGAGGTGGAGGTAACCGAGCGGCCCCAGGCGGTAGTTGGCGGTGACGACGACCAGGTCGCCGTGGGCGGCGAGCCGGGCGCCGTCGTACCAGTCCCAGCCGCCCGAGCCGCTGCTGAACCCGCCGCCGTGGAACCACAGCAGGACCGGCCGGGCCGTTCCGTCCTCGCCGGACCCGTTCGGGCGCCAGACGTTCAGGGTGAGGCAGCCGTCCTCGTTCCAGTCCGGGGTGCGGCGCCCCATGACCGCTTCCAGCCGGGACGGGCCCTGGGGCGCGGCGGGTCCGGCGTGCTCCGCTTCCCGGATCCCCGACCACTGCGGGCCGGGCCGCGGCGGAGCGAACCGCAACGCGCCGACGGGGGACGCGGCGTAGGGGATCCCCCGGTAGGCCACCGCCCCCGCCTCGCTCCGCCCCCGGACCCGGCCCTGGTTCGTGGCCACGACCTGGTCGCTGTCCTGGGTCATCGTGCTCACCTTTCGTGGGTCGCGTGTTCCGCTCACCTGCTCCGGACGTTCTATCCCGGATGTGGCGATCCGGACCAGTGACCGCCGGGCGGTCGGCCGGTCGTGGGGCGGTCCGCGGCGGCCTCGGTCACGCCGGCGGGTCGTCCTGTGGCCCGGTCAGCTCGGCGGCCTGTTCCCGTAGGTGATCCAGCATCAGGCGGGCGGAGGGGGTGAGCGGCCGTCGGTCGGGCAGGGTGACGCCCACCGTGCGCCGCACCGGCTCCAACGCCACGGGCAGCGGCGCGATCTCCCCGTCGGTGCGCGCCACCAACTCCGGTAGCACCGCGATCATGTCGGTGTCGCGGACGAGGGTGCGGACGGCGAGCGCCGAGCTGCACTCGACCAGGTTGGTGGGCAGCGGCAGGCCCGCGCCGTGGAACACCTGCTCCAACTCCTGTCGTAAGGCGGTCTGTCGGAGCGGGACGACCCACGGGTGATCCAGCAGGTCAGCGAGGGTCAGACCGGGGCGGGAGCGGGCCGGGTGGCCGGGCCGGGCGACCAGGAGCACCGGCTCGCTGTAGAGGGTGATCTGACGGAGCGCCGGCTGGTCGTCGATGGGGTTGAGACGGCCCAGGACCAGGTCGACCTCGCCGTCCAGCAGCCGTGGCACCTGGGCGTCGAAGGTGGCTTCCTGGACGACCACGGTGATGCCGGGCCGGGCCGCCTTCAGTGCCGCGATGGCTCTGGGCAGCAGGACGTTGGAACCGGCGACCAGGGTGCCGACGGTCACCGTGCCGACCTCGCCGTCGGCCAGGCCGCTGATCCGGTCGCCGGCCCGCCGCAGCTCGGCGAGGACCGACCGGGCGTGCTCGATGAACGCCGCACCGAACAGCGTCGGCGTCGCCCCGCGAGGTCCGCGGACGAACAGTTCCACGCCCAGGATCCCTTCGAGTTCGCGCAGGCTCCGGGTGACCGCGGGCTGCGCCAGTCGCAGGTGTTCGGCGGCGCGCAGCACGCTGCCGTGCTCCTCGATGGCCACCACCAGCACCAGGTGCCGCAGCTTCAACCGTCCGTTCAGCAGATCCATCCCGCACCCACCCCCACCGGGCCCGCCCTTCCCCCGGAATACCCAAACGGCTATACCAGCCTCGCGAATTGGTATTGGACGAGCATATCTCGCGCCCCCAATGATGGCTCCACGGGCCGGAACACCAACCGGCCCGGGATCCACCGAGAGGAGCGGTATCGGTATGCAGCCGGCTCACTACATCGGCGGGGCGTTCCTGCCCCCGGAGCCCGAGGCGTCCGGCGGCGGTTTCCCGCTGGTCGACCCGGCGACCGGGGCGGTCGTCGGACGGGTTCCGGAGGCGTCGCGCGAGACGGTCGACGCGGCGGTGCGCGCGGCGCGCCAGGCACTGCGGGGTCCGTGGGGCGCGGCCGGGGTGCCGGAGCGGGCGGCCGCGCTGCGGATGATCGCCGACGGCATCGAGCAGCGCTTCGAGGCGTTCGTGGCGGCCGAGTCCGCCGACACCGGCAAGCCGCGCGAGTTGGCCGCCACCGTCGACATCCCGCGGGCCATCGGCAACTTCCGCTCCTACGCCGATCTGCTCTCCGCACAGGCGGAGCGGGCCTACCTCACCGACGTTCCCGATTGGAGCGGCGGCGCCGGGCAGGCACTGAACTACACCGTCCGGCGTCCACTGGGCGTGGTCGCGGTCATCGCGCCGTGGAACCTCCCGCTGCTGCTGCTCACCTGGAAGGTCGCCCCCGCGCTGGCGGCCGGCAATGCGGTGGTCGCCAAGCCGTCGGAGGAGACCCCCTCCACCGCGACGCTGCTGGCCGACGTGATCGACGAGGTGGGGCTGCCGGACGGTGCGTTCAACGTCGTCCACGGCCACGGGCCGGGCGCCGCCGGCGAGTTCCTCACCGCCCACCCGGACGTGGACGCGATCGCGTTCACCGGCGAGTCGGCGACCGGCACCGCCATCATGCGGGCGGCCGCCGACCACGTCACCCCGGTCTCCTTCGAACTCGGCGGCAAGAACCCCGCGGTGGTCTTCGCCGACGCCGACCTCGACGCGGCGGTGGCCGGCACGGTCCGGTCGGCGTTCACCCACTCCGGGCAGATCTGCCTGTGCACCGAGCGGGTCTACGTCGAGCGCCCGGTCTTCGACGCATTCGTCACCGCACTGGGCGCCCGGGCCCGCAAGCTCTCCGGCTACGGGCCGCTGATCTCCGCGCGCCACCGCGACAAGGTGCTGTCGTACTTCCGGCTCGCCGTCGAGGAGGGCGCCACCGTCGTCGCCGGCGGCAGCACCCCGTTCTTCGGCGACGAGCGGGACCACGGCTTCTACGCGGAGCCGACCGTGCTCACCGGGCTGCCGCCGACCGCCCGCGCGGTCCGCGAGGAGGTCTTCGGGCCGGTCTGTCACATCGCCCCGTTCGACACCGAGGAGGAGGCGGTCCGGCTCGCCAACGACAGCCCCTACGGCCTGGCGGCGACCGTGTGGACCAGCGACCTGTCCCGGGCGCACCGGGTGGCGCCGCGCATCGAGGCCGGCATCGTCTGGGTGAACTGCTGGAACCTGCGCGATCTGCGCACCCCGTTCGGCGGACGGAAAGCTTCCGGGATCGGCCGGGAGGGCGGCGAGCACTCGCTGGACTTCTTCTCCGAACCCACCAACATCTGCGTCCGGATCGGTGGGTGAGCGCGGTGACGGCAACCCCGACGACCGCCACCCGCGAGGTCGGCGTCAGCGCCGCCGCCCGGCAGCTGCTGGCCGCCCACGCCACCCGCACGCCCTGCGACCCGGTGCGCGACCTGATCGACGGTGTGGACGAGGCGTACGCCGTGCAGGAGATCCTGGCCCGCTCCTGGCTGGCCGCCGGCCGACGGCCGGTGGGCCGCAAGATCGGTCTGACCTCCCGCAGCGTGCAACGTCAACTCGGCGTCAACAGCCCGGACTTCGGGGTGCTCTTCAGCGATATGGCGGTGCCGGACGGGGCCGAGGTGCCGGCCGGTGCGGTGTTGCAGCCCCGGGCGGAGGCCGAGGTGGCTCTCGTCCTGGAGCGGGACCTGACCCACGAACGGCACACCGTTGCCGATCTGTTGCGCGCCACCGCGTTCGCGCTGCCGGCGATCGAGGTGGTCGGCAGCCGCATCCGTGACTGGGACATCGCGCTGACCGACACCATCGCCGACAACGCCTCGTGCGGGATGTACGTGCTCGGCAACCGCCCGGCCCGGCTGGCCGACCTGGACCTGCGGTTGTGCGGCATGGTCCTCGAACGCCGGGGGGAGCAGGTGTCCACCGGGGCCGGCGCGGCGTGCCTGGGCCATCCGTTGAACGCCGCGATCTGGTTGGCCGACACCCTGGTGCGGTGCGGTCGGCCGCTGCGCGCCGGGGACACCGTGCTGACCGGGGCGTTGGGCCCGATGGTCCGCACCGCGCCCGGCGACGTGCTGGAGGCCCGGATCGAGGGACTGGGGGACGTCCGGGTCGCGTTCGCCCAGGACGAGCCGGTCGACGACGGGGCCACAAGCGAGGAAGGCAACACGGCATGACCGACATCCAGGAGCTGGCCGCCACGCTCGACGACGCCGAACGGGGCGTCCGGGCGATCGCCCCGCTCACCGAGACCGGGCCGCTCGGCGTCGCGGACGCCTACCGGGTCCAGCGGGCCGTCCTCGCCCGCCGCACGTCCCGCGGCGAGCGGCTGATCGGGGTGAAGATGGGCTTCACCAGCCGGGCCAAGATGGTGCAGATGGGCGTCGACGACGTCATCTGGGGACTGTTGACCGACAGCATGTTGGTCGAGTCGAGGCTGGACCTGAGCGGCCTGATCCAGCCGCGGATCGAGCCCGAGATCGCGTTCCTGATCGGCCGCCGGATCCGCTCGGCCGCCGAGGCGGACGCCGCGGTCGCGGGCGTCGCGGTCGGCTACGAGGTGCTCGACTCCCGCTACCGCGACTTCGCGTTCACCCTGCCCGACGTGATCGCCGACAACGCGTCCGCCGCGGCCTTCGGCGTCGGCGCCTGGCACGACCCCCGCGACCTGGGCGGCATCGACAACATCGGCCTGGTGATGGAGATCGAGGGACGGCTCACCCAGACCGGTTCGTCGGCCGCGATCCTCGGCGACCCGATGCGCTCGCTGCGCGCCGCGGCCCGTCTCGCCGAACAGGCCGGCACCCCGTTGGAACCGGGCTGGGTGGTGCTGGCCGGCGCCGCCACCGCCGCCGTACCGCTCCCCCGGAACGCCCACGTCCGGGTCACCGGGGCGGGCCTGGGCAGCGTGGCGGTGACCACGGTATGAGCGACGCGATCCTGGTCGAGGGCAAGGCCGCACCGCGCGGGCGGTTCCCGCACCTGCGGCGAGCCGGCGACTACGTCTTCGTCTCCGGCACCAGCTCCCGCCGGCCCGACGGCAGCTTCGCCGGCGCCACCGCCGACGACCTGGGCGTCACCCGCGTCGACATCCGCGCGCAGACCCGGGCGGTCATCGAGAACCTCCGCGAGCTGCTGCGGGCGGCCGGCGGGGACCTCGGCGACGCGGTCAACCTCACCACCTACCTGGTCAACATGCACGACTTCGGCGGCTACAACGAGGTCTACGCCGAGTACTTCGACGAGACGGGGCCGGCCCGCACCACCGTCGCGGTCCACCAGCTGCCCCACCCTCATCTGCTCATCGAGATCGCGTGCACCGCGTATCTCCCGCGCCGGGCCGACCCCCGGCCCGACGGAACCGCGTCCCGTGTGTCACCGGCCAACGAGTCCTGAGGAGGGCAAAGGAATGACCCTGCCCAAGCTGTCGTGCGGAGTGCCGTTCAACTTCGAGCGGTGGATCGAGGAACACCGCGATCTGCTCCGCCCGCCGGTCGGCAACGTGCAGGTCTGGCAGGACAGCGACCTGATGGTCACCATCGTCGGCGGCCCCAACCAGCGCACCGACTTCCACGACGACCCGACCGAGGAGTTCTTCTACCAGCTCAAGGGCAACATGGTCCTCCGAGTGATGGAGGAGGAGGGCAAACCCCCCGTCGATGTGCAGATCAACGAGGGCGACGTCTTCCTGCTGCCGCCGCACGTGCGCCACTCACCGCAGCGGCCGGAGCCCGGCTCGATCGGCCTGGTGGTGGAGTTCGCCCGCCCCAGGGGCAGCAAGGACGCCTTCGAGTGGTACTGCACCGAGTGCTTCCACCTCGTCTACCGCGCCGAACTCCAACTCCACTCGATCGTCAACGACCTGCCGCCGATCTTCCGCGGCTTCTACGCCGGCGAACGCACCTGCCCGCGCTGCGGGGCCCGCCACCCCGGCGAGGACTGGCCCGAGCACCAGCGCCCGCAGACACTCCCCCGCGCCCGCAGTTGAACCCGGGGGCATCCCCCGTTCCGCCCCTGTACGGGGCCCACCATGCCCCGTGGGCGGGCCAGGCACCCCCGGCCGGCCCGCCCACGGGCCTTCGAAACGGAGTCCCGTGACCGTCACCGACGACCACCCTCGCACCCCCACCGACCGCCCCGACCGCGCCGCCGTCATCGACGTCCACACCCACCTCTTCCCGAGGATCTCCCGCGCCGAGAGCCGCATCCTGGCCGGTGCCGGGGAGCCCTGGCTGCGCGAGGTGGGCGACGGCACCGGCATGATGATGAGCGGCGCCGACGACTACCGCCCGGTCCACGCGGAACTGTGGGAGCCCGGCAGCCGACTCGCCGCCATGGACCGCTCCGGCGTCGACGTCCAGGCGGTCTCCTCCACTCCCCTGCTGTTCGGCTACGCCGCCGACCCGGCCCGCGCCGTCGACTGGTGCGAGCTGGTCAACCAGCGGATCCTGGACTTCTGCGGACAGGCCCCGGACCGGCTGCTGCCGCTGTGCCAAGTCCCGTTGCAGGACGCCGCATCGGCCGCCGCTGCGGTCACCAGGGCCAAGGCCGCCGGCCACCGCGGCGTGCACATCGGCAACCACGTCGGGCAGCGCTACCTCGACGACGCCGACCTCCTCGCGTTCCTCGCCCACTGCGCCGACGAGGACATGCCGGTCCTCGTCCACCCGTGGGACATGCTCGGCGCCGACCGGATGGCCCGCGGGTACATGCTGCCGTGGCTGGTGGGCATGGCAGCCGAAACCCAGCTCTCGCTCCTCTCACTGATCCTGTCCGGCGGCTTCGAACGGCTCCCGCGCTCGCTGCGGATGTGCTTCTGCCACGGCGGCGGCAGCTTCGCCTACCTCCTCGGCCGGGCCGACAACGCCTGGCACCACCGCGACATCGTCCGCGAGGACTCCCCACACCCGCCTTCCTTCTACACCGACCGCTTCTGCGTCGACTCGGCCGTCTTCGACCCCAGGGCGCTGCGCCTGCTGCTGGACGTGATGGGTACCGAACGGGTCATGCTCGGCACCGACTTCCCCTTCCCGCTCGGCGAGCAGGAACCCGGCGCGGCCGTCCGCGCCTGCGCCGGCCTCACCGACGCGGACCGCGCGGCGCTGCTCGGCGGCAACGCCCGCCGCTTCTTCGCCCCGTCGGCGCCCGCGGCGGACGCCCGATGAGCCTCGCCGCGCCCCGCACCAAGGTCGCGATCATCGGGTCCGGCAACATCGGTACCGACCTGATGATCAAGGTGCTCAGGACCTCCGAGGTGCTGACCGTCGCCGCACTGGCCGGCATCGACCCGGCCTCCGACGGTCTGGCCCTGGCCCGTCGTCTGGGCGTCCCCACCACCCACGACGGCGTCAACGGCCTCTTGGCGCTACCCGACTTCGACGCGATCGACATCATCCTGGATGCCACCTCCGCCGCCGCCCACCAGCACAACGCCACAGTGCTGGAGCCCTACGGCAAGCAGCTGATCGATCTCACCCCGGCCGCCCTCGGCCCGTACGTCGTCCCGTCGGTCAACCTCGACGAGCACCTGTGGGCACCCGACCTCAACATGGTCACCTGCGGCGGCCAGGCCACCGTACCGATCGTCGCCGCGGTCTCCCAGGTCGCCCACGTCCGCTACGCCGAGATCATCGCCTCGATCTCCGCCCGGTCCGCCGGCCCTGGCACCCGCGCCAACATCGACGAGTTCACCGAAACCACCGCCCGCGCCCTGGAGGTGGTCGGCGGCGCGGCCCGCGGCAAGGCCGTGATCATCCTCAACCCCGCCGACCCACCGCCTCTGATGCGCGACACCGTCCACTGCGTGGTCGACGACGACGCCGACGGCGTGGCCCTCACCAAGGCCATCGACGCCATCGTCACCGAAGTCGCCGCCTACGTGCCCGGATACCGGCTCAAACAACAGGTCCAGATCCGCCCGATCGGCCGGGACGACCCACTCACCGCACTCGCCGGCGGCAACGGACAGCTGGTCTCGACCTTCCTCGAAGTCGAGGGCGCCGCCCACTACTTGCCCGCCTACGCCGGCAACCTGGACATCATGACGTCCGCAGCACTGCGCGTCGCGGAAAGGCTGGCCACCCGATGACCCACGACCTCTACGTGCAGGACGTCACCCTCCGGGACGGGATGCACGCCATCCGGCACCAGTACGGCCTCGACCACGTCCGCGCCATCGCCCGGGCCCTGGACGCCGCGGGCGTCGCGGCCATCGAGGTCTCCCACGGCGACGGCCTGGCCGGCTCCAGCGTCAACTACGGCCCCGGCGCGCACACCGACGAGGAGTGGATCGCGGCCGCCGCCGACGTGGTGCAGCGCGCCACCCTCACCACCCTCCTGCTGCCCGGCATCGGCACCCTCGCCGAACTCAAGCGCGCGCACGCCCTGGGCGTGCGCTCCGTCCGCGTCGCCACCCACTGCACGGAAGCCGACGTCGCCGCCCAGCACATCGGCACCGCCCGCGAACTGGGCATGGACGTCGCGGGGTTCCTGATGATGGCCCACCTGGCCGATCCTGCGACCCTCGCCGCGCAGGCCAAGCTGATGGAGTCCTACGGCGCCCACTGCGTCTACGTCACCGACTCCGGCGGCCGCCTCACCATGGACGGGGTGCGCGACCGGATCCGCGCCTACCGCGACGTCCTGGACGCCGACACCGAGATCGGCATCCACGCCCACCACAACCTCGCGCTGGGCGTCGCCAACTCCGTGGTGGCGGTGGAGCACGGCGTCCGCCGGGTGGACGCCTCCCTCGCGGGCATGGGGGCGGGCGCGGGCAACTGCCCCCTGGAGGCGTTCGTCGCCGTCGCCGACCTCATGGGCTGGCGGCACGGCTGCGACATGTTCCGCCTGATGGACGCCGCCGACGACCTGGTCCGCCCGCTCCAGGACCGGCCGGTCCGGGTCGACCGGGAAACCCTCTCCCTCGGTTACGCCGGCGTCTACTCCAGTTTCCTCCGACACGCCGAGGACGCCGCCGAGCGCTACGGCCTGGACGCCCGCGAAATCCTCGTCGAGGCCGGCCATCGGGGCCTGGTGGGCGGCCAGGAGGACCTGATCGTGGACATCGCCCTGGACCTGGCGGAACACTCCTACTGACGCGAACCCCCTCCCCCGCACACTCATCGGGCACGTGTACCAGACACCGCACCGACCTGAGAACCCTGTCCGGAACCCGTACGGACCTCAGTGCGGCGCCGCGGCCACAGTGCCCCAGGCCCGCGCGATCTCGGCGGCCGGAAAGGGCGTCCGCTTGCTCTCGTTGAGCAGGCGACGGTGAAATTCGTCCAGCACCACGGCAGTTCGGGCATGCCGGTCGATGATCGCGGCGATCTCACGCGGAACGCGATCGGGCCGGTGGCCGGCGATCCACGCACGCAGGAAGGCGTCCTGCTCCATGCCGCCGAACAGCCCCTCGGGCAGGTGGTGGCGGAGCAGATGGCTCACGGAGTGGCAGCGGTCGTAGGCGAGATGGTCGGAGAGGAACTCCGCCTCGACCGCGTCCAGTTCGAAGTCGGAGCTCAGGGCGAGTCCGAAGTCCGCGAAATACAGCAGCCGGCCATCGGTCAGGACATTGGCGAAATGGGCGTCGAAGTGAACGAGTCCATGCGCGCTCATGAAGGCAGCACCGCGCATCAGCGCGTCCTCCACCCACAGGTACGGCGCGCCCTCCCCGCCTTCCGACGCGGCGGTCCGGTGGTCGTGCAACCAGTCGCCGAGTGTCTGCGGGACGTGTTCCAGGAAGAGCACCAAGCTGGACGACGACCGGCCGATGGCCTCCAGGCGCTCGCGCACGGCCGAGGAGCCCGCCCAGTGCACGACCGCCCCGTCGATGCCCCCGAGCTCGTCGGCGAACCCTTCGGGAGGGGAGTCGGGCAGGACGCGCCAGTGGTACATCAGCGGGAAGCCCGCGTACGCGTTCCCCAGGACCCAGTTGGTGGTCATGAGGTGCACGGCCAACTCGCGCCAGGCCCCGAACCCGGCTGAGCCCGCCCCGTACTGGTAGAACATCGGCAGTCCGAAGAGGTTCGCCGTCGACCGCAGGTTCTCCGGCCGCAACTCGAGGTCCGTCAGGGGGACCCGCTTGACGAACACCCGCGTGCCGTCGACGTCCAACTCCGCCGCCCGGCCGCCGATACCGGACCCGAGCGGGACTGCGCCAGTCACGATCTCGCCGAGCCGACGGTCGCTCAGCAGCGCCAGGCGCGTGGCCACGGTTCCATACGTGGCGAGCCGCGCGGCGTGGCTCGGGTCCGGGTGGTGCATCGACGACTCCTCGCTGTCCGGAACCTGACCTTCGGTGATCGCGCGGACGTGGTCGAGCCTATCCGCCTCACCGAAGCCACCGGAGGGGTACGAGCCGGTGCCGCCCTCCCCACATGGCGGCTGCCCAATGGCAGGCGGGCACTGCCGCCATGACGGGCCGCTAGCGGCTGTGCCGCTGTAGGGCGTCGTCGGTGACGGGCGTGAAGAAGTTGATCAGATTCCCGTCGGGGTCCCGGAACAGCAGGGAGCGGTTGCCCCACGGCATCGTCGTCGGCTGCTGGACGAACTCGCAGCCAAGCGGCGTCAATCGCTGGTATGCGGCGTCGACGTCGGCGACGCGGAACTCGGTGATCACCGTGCGGTTGGCGGCGGGCTGCGCGGAGCCGACGCCGAACAGCGGCACCGTGCGGTCGCTCGCGATCGCCAACGTGCACGAGGCGGTCACGAGTTCGGCGAAGTCGGGGGTCGACCACGTCGCGGTGACGGCGGTGACCTGCTCGTAGAACGCGACGAGGCGAGCGACGTCGTGGGTGATCACGCGAATCGAGACAAAGTTCATGAAGGGCTTGCTTCCTGTGAGAGGTGACGCCGGGGAAGGGCCGCCGGCTGACGGGACGCCTCGCACGCTAGGGCCGATACCGGGCAGAATCCGCCCGGTATGGGAGGCAGACTTGCCCGAGTGACCACATCGACCACTCGGGTGCTCGCCCTGCTGGAGATCCTTCAGGGCGGCGGCATCCGCACCGTCCCCGACCTGGCCGCTCGCCTCGGCGTCGACGAACGCACCGTCCGTCGCTACGTCGGCCACCTGCTGGATCTCGGCGTGCCCGTCGACTCGGTGCGCGGCCGCTACGGCGGTTACCGGCTCGCCCCCGGCTATCGGATGCCGCCGCTGATGCTCACCGACGAGGAGGCCCTGGCCGTGGTGCTCGGTCTCCTGGCCGCGCAGCGGGCCGGGCTGGTGACCACATCCGCCGCAGCGAGCGAGAGCGCCGCGGCCAAACTGCGGCGCGTCCTGCCCAAGGCCCTGGGACGGCGGCTGGAGGCGCTGCTGGATACGGCCGATTTCACCGCCCGGCCCCGCCCCGCCGCCGCTCCGGAAACGGAGGTACTGCTCGGACTTGCGGAGGCCACGCTCCATCAGCGGCCGGTGGCGCTCACTTACACCGACCGAACGGGCCGCAGTAGCGACCGCACCGTCCTGCCCTACGGCCTCGTGGCGCATTCCGGACGCTGGTACCTCACCGGCGCGGACCCGGCCGCCGCCGACGGGAACATACGGACCTTCCGGCTGGACCGGATCACCGCCCTGACCGTGCAGTCCGGTTCGTTCGTCGTCCCGGCAGAGTTCGACCCGGTGACAAGAGTGCTGGAGGGCCTCGCGCAGACGCCCTGGACCCACGACGTGTCGCTGCGCATCCGCGGCAGCATCGAACAGCTCCGCAGCCGTCTCCCGGCCGACATCGCGACGCTGTCCACGATCCCGGCCACCGCCGCACTCGGCGACACCGACCCGTCGGACGGCGGCGGGGCCCCGTCCGACGGCTCCGCCGACCCCACCACGGACGACGCGCACACCGGATGGGTCCGGGTCCGGATTCGAGCCGAGCGGCTCGACTGGATTCCCCCCGTACTGGCCGCTCTGGACCGCCCGTTCGTCATTGAACACCCCGCCGAACTGCGAGTCCTCGTACGCGCGTTGGCCCGCCGGCTTGCTGAGTACGGCGATCTCTGAGGTGGCCCTGGCTTGGCACGGCAGCGTCGTCGTAGCGGCCAGGTCTCCCCGGCGCCGGCTCCATGGGTCTCGCGCAGAGGCGGCCCGGCCGGGTCACTCCGGTGCGGCGCTCGGCACGTGGTCGACGAGGGTGAAGTAGTCGGCGGTCCCGGTGACCTCGAAGAGCCGTCGGACCACCGGCTGGAACGGGCCCGCCACCAGAAGCTTGTGCTGCCGGCGGTGGTGGGCACGCTGCGCGCCGAGCAGGACGTGGAGGACGGTGGAGTCCGCGAAGTCGGTGAGCGAGAGGTCGACCACGGTCCGTCGGGCCTCGTGCGACTCCGCCAACGCACACGCCTCTTCCAGGAGAGCGGCACTCTCGTGGTCGAGGGAGCCGGTGACGCGGATGACGAACACCTGATCCTCAACTGCGTGGGTGACCACGGCCGGTGTGGGTGCGTGCATGAGTGACAGGATGTCACGGGTGGTGGTCGTCGGACTCCCGGAGATCACGGGTACGGCCGGAATAGGCGTGCGGTTGCGGCCGGAATGAGCGTGCGGTTGACGCAACTTCCCGGCCAGGCTTGGGCGTTGCCCGGGCGATGGGCGGTCGGGCGGCATGTCGTGCGGAAGATTTGGCCGGGGGCGCATTGCGCGCGGGAGCCGGGCAGTGGAAGGGTGGGCGGCAGCCCCCTCGCACGCACGACCACGGAAGGTGAGCGGCTCCCGAAGGCCCGGAGCCCGACATCTGGTGAACTCCGCCAACCGCTCCGCCGACAGTACCTGGAGTGACGCAGCGCTGTACGCGGCGCCCCACCCGGCCCTCGTGGCCGACCCCGTGGGAACGGTGCGTAGGGCCAACGAGGCGTTCGGCCGGCTGGTGCCCGGCGCCGTCGAGGGCAGCCCGCTGCGCGAGGTACTGCCCGACTGGCTCCTCCTGGCCCACGACCGGCTCACCGCCACACCCGCGCCGCACGCCCCGCCGCCCCGGGGCGAGGTCGCCGGGCGCAGCTTCGAGGCGCACGCGACCCGCCTGCCCGACGGCGAGGTCGTGTGGTGGCTGACCGACGACACCGAGGTCCGGCTGGCCGAACGGCAACTGCTCCAGGAGCGCCATCGGGCCGCGTTCCTGGCCAGGGCCTCCAGCGAGCTGCTGTCCTCGCTGAACCTGGACCGCTGTATGGAGGTGGCCGGCCGGCTGGCGGCCGCCCACCTCGCGGATGCCGCCGTCGTCATCGCGCCCCCGCGCGGGCGGATGCTGCCGATGGTGTCCGCCGACGCCACCGGGACGTGCTCCCGCCAACTGGCCGGTGTCGAACCGGAGATGGTGCCCGGACTCGCGGAGGCTCTGCGGGGCTTTCCGCCGGTGCCCTCCCGGTGCATCGATCCGGCGGCGGCACCGGAGTGGCTGGTGCCCCAAGGCTTCGGGCCGGTGGGGGCGATGGTGGTCACCCCGCTGCCCGGCCATGGTGTCCCGGCCGGCGCGCTGGTCCTGCTCAGGCGCGCCCAGCACGTCGCGTTCAGCGAGAGCGAGGAGGTCTTCGCGCGGCTCTTCGCGGCTCGGGCCGGGGCGGCGATGTCCGCGGCCCGGCTCTACGCGGAACAGGCCCACATCACCGAGACGTTGATGCGCGACCTACTGCCGCCGCGCGTCGGCCAGGTCGACGGGATCGAGTTCGCGGCCCGCTACCGTGCGGCCAAGGACGGCGAGCGGGTCGGCGGCGACTTCTACGACATCCATCCGGCCGCGGCGTCCGGGGATGAATCCCTGGTGGTGCTGGGGGACGTGTGCGGCAAGGGGCTGGACGCCGCGGTGCTCACCGGCAAGATCCGCAACACCCTGCACGCGCTGCTGCCGCTGGCCGGGGACCACGTCCGGATACTGCGGCTGCTCAACGGCGCACTGCTCAGCTCCCATCACACCCGGTTCGCGACCCTCGTCGTCGCCTCGGCACGCCGCCGCGCGGACCGGGTGGAACTGCGGGTGACCTGCGCTGGGCACCCCGCTCCGTTGGTGGTCCGTGCGGACGGCAGCGTGGCGGAGGTCGAGACCCTCGGCAACCTCGTCGGCGTCCTGCCGGAGATCAATGCGGTGACCGCACCGCTCACCCTCGCCCCGGGCGAGTCCGTGGTGCTGTTCACCGACGGCATCACCGAGTCCAGGGGCGGCCCGCTGGGCGACGAACTCTTCGGCGACGCACGGCTGCGGCGGGCGCTCGCGCACTGCGCGGGAATGCCCGCCGAGGCGGTGGCCGAGCACGTCCAGATGCTCGCTGCCGAGTGGGTCGGTCCGAACAAGCACGATGACATGGCCGTGGTCACCATCACCGCGCCCCGGGGCGCTCCCTCCCCCGCGGCCGACGTTCCCTCGGCGGATGGGCACGGTGTATGACGACGTCCTCGACGGTCCCGTCCCCGGCGATGGCCGGAGACGACATTCCTGGAGCGCCCGACCTCGAACGGCACGACCCCGGAAAGCCCGCATGACCGACGCACCGCCCGCCCGGATACTCCGCCTCTCCTCGGCCGCCATCGGCCCCGACGCGCTCCGGATCACGGTGCGCGGCGAACTCGACGTCGGCAGCGCCCCCGAGTTCCAGGACGCCGTGGCCGAACAGCTCACCGCCCACGCGGGCCTGCGGGCCCTGCACGTGGACTGTGGTGGGCTGGTGTTGTGCGACTCCATGGGCCTGTCCGCCCTGTTGATGGTCCACCGCCGCACCAGCGCGCTGGGTGTGCGGTTGCACTTGGAGGAGCGTCCGCCGGCCCTCGACCGGCTGCTGACCGTAACCGGCACGCTGGAGCATCTCACCGCTCCCCCGGCTCCCCTGCACTGAAATGAAGCCGGTAACGCCCCGGGCGCGACCCGGCGGTGTGGCAGAGTGACCCCCTGATGCACGATTCTCAGCACGGCGGGTAGGCGCACACCCGAGGCCGGATCCTGCACCATCAGGGAGGTGAACGGTGGCTCTCACAGCGGAACTGCCCGCTACCTCAGGCGAAGCGCGCGACCGCGTGCTCGCCCTGCTGCACGCCTGTCACCGGCAGATCGACGACCTGGTGGTGGCCGACGCCTTGTTGATCACCTCGGAACTGGTCACCAACGCCCTGCGCCACGCCGGCGGGGTCACCGGCTTCGCCGCCCGCATCAGTGGGGGTCGGCTGGAGCTGACCGTCGAGGACGCCAGTGCGGTCCACCCGTTCGTCCCGTCCGACGACCGGGACGGCCGGATCGGCGGCTACGGCTGGTCGCTGGTCCGCCGGCTCGCCACGTCCGTCGCCATCACGCCGACGGCGCTCGGCAAGGGCATCCACGTCGCACTGCGCCTCGGGTGAGGAGTGTCGTGGGGGTGCCTGGCCCGGGTGATGGCCCCGGCTTCCCTCTCCTGGCCGCCCCTGGCCGGTGACCGTCGGTGTCCGGAGCGCCAGGTCCCCCGCGGCGGCGGGAATCGCCTCCGGTGTGCATGTCTCAGCCCGGGCCGGGTATGCGCCGGCACAGGTGCCCGCGGGGCCGGGCACGGAGGGAGGCGTGATGACCATCGTCGTGAACGGCACCGCGACCACGGCGCACACCACGGAACGCGACGGCGGTCTCCCGGAGGTGAGGCGTCCGAGCGCGGTGGCACCCCGGGACGCCCGCGAACTGTCCAAGCAGTTCTTCGTCCGGCTGCGCGAGCTCGAAGAGGGCACCCGCGCGTACCAGTACGCGCGGAACACGCTGATCGAGATGAACATGTCGATGGTGCGCTACGTCGCCCGCCGGTACCGCCACCGTGGCAACGACATGGAGGACATCGTCCAGGTCGGCACCATCGGGCTGATCAAGGCCATCGACCGCTTCGACCTCTCCCGCGAGGTGGAGTTCTCCACCTTCGCCGTCCCCTACATCCTCGGTGAGATCAAGCGGTTCTTCCGGGACACCGGTTGGGCGGTGCACGTGCCGCGCAGGTTGCAGGAGCTGCGCACCGAACTCGCCCGGGCCAAGGAGCAGTTGCACACGGTTTTGGACCGCGACCCCACCGTTGCGGAACTCGCGGCGCACCTCAGGCTGTCGGAGGAGGACGTGATCGAAGGTCTCGTCGCGGCCAACGGCTATTCCGCCGACTCCCTGGACACCCCGGTCGACCCCGATCCGCTCGACCAGCGACGCGCGTTGACCGAGGTCCTCGGTGCGGACGACCCCGCCTTGGAGACCGTCGAGGACCTCCACACCCTCGCGCCGCTGCTGCGGCAGCTCGACGCCCGCGAACGCCGCATCATCGAGCTCCGTTTCGGCCAGGAGATGACCCAGTCACAGATCGGGGTCGAACTCGGCGTGTCGCAGATGCACGTCTCCCGCCTGCTGAACCGGACGTTGAGCCGGCTGCGCACGGGCATGCTCACCGACCCCGAGCCCGACCCGTCGCCGGGCCCGTGAGCGGGCCGGCCCGCCCTCACGACCGTGGGGCGGACCGGCTCGCTGCTCAGCGCAGGTACTCCTCGATCACCTCGGCACCGCGTGCGGCACCGCCGCTCTCCCGTACGACCTTCCACATCCGGTCGAGGTTGGTGCGGACCGTGGCGTCGGATGCGACCCTGGCCACCGTGGAGCGCAGCGTCTCCGCGGTCACCGTGCGCGCGTCGAGCTGTTCACCGAGCCCGAGTTCCCGCACCCGACCGGCGTTGGCGGCCTGTTCGGGCATCTGCGGGACGGCGATCAGGCCGACGCCGTAATACAGGGCTTCCATGGTGGAGTTCATGCCGGTGTGCGAGACGAAGGCGGTGGCCCGCTGGAGCACGGCCGGCTGCGGGAACCGCGCCCGGACGTCGAACGACGCCGGAATCGGCCCCAATGCGGCCGGGTCCAACCCGCCCACTGACATCGCCACGTGGTACGGCTCGTCGGCGAAGGCTTCAATGCAGGTGCGGTAGAACTCTGGGCGGTCGTTGAAGACCGTGCCCAGCGATATGAACAGCACCGGGGCCTCGGGGTCCGGCGGCGACCACGGTTCGTCCTCCCGGCTACCCAGCGAGGGACCGATGAAGTGGAACCGGTCGTCGAAGGAGTCGCCGGCCGGTTGGAACTCCCTGGGTATGAATACCAGGTTGAGCTTTTCGATCACGTCCAACAGGTTCGTCGGGTCGAGCGTGAGGCCGTGCTCCGCGGCGAATTCCTCACAGTCGGGGCCGATCGCGGCGGTGACCGGATTCACCCCGTCGGTCTCCCGCATGAACTGGGAGAACAGTGAATATGTCTCGTTCGATGCGAAGTTGGGGATGAGGCGGACGGCCGGCAGGCCCAGGTCCTCGGCGAGGACCCGGGCGCACCAGTTCATCGCGTCGTAGCAGATCGCGTCCACGGACTCGGCGGTGCAGTGTTCCCGCAGCAGCGGATAGGCCGCCCGCATTCCGGTGAACAAGTGGCGCATGAAGCGGCCGAAGGTCTCCGGCCCGAACTCGGTGGGGGGTTCGATCGGTGGGAGCGGCGGCAACTCCACCCAGCGGGCGCCGGACCTGGTGACCGCATCGGCGTGTTCCGCGCTGGTGGCGTAGTCCACGCGATGGCCGCGCCGCACGAGTTCCTCGACCAGCGGCAGCGTGGGATTGATGTGACCGTGACCGAGAAGGGCCACGAATAACAGGTGTTTCGCCATGCCGAAAATCCTACCGATACCGGATTTTCGCCCCGGGTCCGCCCCCCTCACCCAACGGCGCCGCCGCCACCGCCGCCGGTTACTGCTCGGACGGCAGCCGGCGCACCAGGTTCCGCGCCAAGTGCCGGGCGGCGTGCGATCCTTCACCGTTGCCCGCCGCCAATAGTCGCAACAGTTCGATCGCGGCCTGCGCTTCCCGCAAGGTCAGCAGCGGCAGTCGTTCCTCGTCCAGATCCACCACGCCGTCGACGTGGCTGAGAAGGCGGGCGTTCATTTCGCTCATGGACGGGTTAACGGCCACTTACTTTCCCGGTTACGGTCGTGTGAACGGGCGGACGGCGGACAGCGGACGGAACGGTGGCGCACGGAGGCGCAGAAATACGGGCCCGAATCGCCCCACAGGAATAAATTCCCCACCCATACGCCAATAACGTCACCATTCGCACCACTCCCATGATTCGCATAATGGCCAGTTGTGCATGGTGGCGACCGTGCGCCGGCAGGCTCGCGGGCGCGACGGTCGGCGTATGCGCGGGCGCGAGCGCGGGAACGCCAGCCGCAACACTGCTCAACTCCCCAGGTCCGCACAGGACTTACCAATCCCTCGAAATCCCTTCCGGGCCCGACAGCCGGGGGTCATACTGCCTCCATAGCAACTCCGTCAACTCCTTACAACGGAGAACGAGTTCGATCACGGGGGTGCATGACCATGCCCGTTCCCGAACACCCGGCCACCTCACCGTCGAACACTTCACCGTCGGCGGCTCCCTCCTCCTCATCGGACACCCCACCACCTGAACACGGCCGGAGCGAGGCCACCCGGCTGCTCTGTGCGGGGGTCTACTTCGACGGGCAGTTCCGTCGCCGCGTCATCCAGGAACTGGTCGAACACGAGGAACGGCCGATCGCGCCCTCGCTGGGCTACGACGCGCTGCCGGTCCTCGCCCACGCCTTGCAGGCCCGTCGCCGAGAGGCGCAGACCGGGCTGTTACTGCTGGCCGTCTGGGGCGTGTTCGTCGGGCTCGACATGGCTGGCGTCGGCGCGCAGACGTTGCTGCCCATCCCGTGGTTCCTGGCGTACCTGGCGGTCTGTGTCGTGTCCTGGCTGGCACGCGGGACCCGCAGTTCCCTCTTCGCCCTCGGGCGCTCGGTGATCAAGGAAGCCACCCGCGGCCGACTCAAGGCCGTGCTGCCGGTGCTGCCGTTCGTGATCGCCGTGGCGTACTGGGCGGCCGTGCTCTTGACGCTGTTCCGCGGCGGTGATGCCTGGATCGCCGTGGTGTTCCCGATCCTGCTGGTGCCGCCCGTCTGGGCGTACCGGACGCACGTCGTCTCCGTGATGCGCCATCAGCTGAGCCGCGACGCCTTCGCCAAGGGAGGGCGTGCGGTGCTGCCGGCCACCGTCCAGTACCGGCGCATCGGTGCGGCCATCGCGCGAGAACAGCACGCCCGGCTGGCCATCTACGACCCGTTCCGACCCTTCGTCGGCGCCGGCACGCCGTACAAGCCGTGGTCGGTCGCCATGGAGCTGAAGCAGAAGACCTGGACGGGGTCCGAGGAGCGGGAGGAAGCAGACTCACCGCCACGGCCGCAACCCCTCTCGTTCACCAAGTCGCGGCCCGAGACCGACATCGCACCGCTCACCGGCCGCGAGGTCGTCGATCTGATCAAGCCTCGCCTGGAGGCGCTGCGCACCTCGGCCGCGGCCACCAGCCGGGACCGGCTGCGCTCCCTCGAAGTCGAGGAACTGGTCTATCTGCCGGTCGGGCTGCCGCGGCAGGAGGTGAACTACGCTCCCGACGTCATCCGCGACCACCTCGACCGGGCGGTCGGCGAGGGCGCCGAGGCCCGCCGCCACTTCCTGCGGGTGCGGGTCGGGGCCTGGGACGAGCAGGTCGCGATCTGTCTGCTGGTCCGCATCCACACCCAGGGCGGGATGTTGGTGCTGGAGGTCGCCCCGCACGTCCTGACGCCGGTGCGCCCGGAGTTCAAGTCGGTGGACGTGCTCGCGGCGCACGGCGGGGACGGCCCGCTGCGCGATGCCGTCCGCGGTGTGCTGACCAGCCCCTCGGCGGGGTGCGCCGCCGCGGTCTCGCTGGGTCAGGCGGTGGTGTCCCTCTTCCGCACCTGGCTGGCGATGCCGCAGTACGCACTGCCGGACGCGCCGGCCGCGTCCGTGCGGGAGTTGGGGAGCGTGGCGGAACTCTCGCTGTTCCAGGAGATGGACATCAGCCGTTACGTGAAGACCCTGCAGGACCGGATCGCCAACGGGGTGCAGGAGGCCCTGCGGAATAAGGGTTACGAAACGGGCGTGTTCGATCAGTACATCATCAACGTGGGTGAGGGCGGGGTGTTCATCGGCGGGATGAGCGGCGGCGCGGTCGCCTCCGGCGAACGGGCCTCGGCGAAGCACACGGACGCATCGACGGAGACGGGGGGCGGTCGAGGATGACGGTCAAGGACCGGGAACCGACGGAGGGCCGGGAGGCTTCCGCCGCCGAAACGGGCGGCTCTCCCCCGCCCCGCGACGAGGCGCCGGGCGGCAACAGCGCCAGCGGCGGCGGCATCAGCATCGGCGTACTGACCGGCGGCGCGGTCGCGGCCGGGGAGCGGGCCAGTGCCGAGGACCGCTCGCTGCGGGACGGCCGCCCGGCACCGCCGCTCGGGCTCGTGGACGGGGCCGCGGCGCCCGTCGTACCGCCGAGCACCGACGGCGGGATCAGCATCGGCGTCATGGCCGGCGGCGCCGCCGCCGCGGGCACGGATGCCCGGGCGCTCGACGCCTCCACCCAACCGGCGATCGACGCGCCGCCGGAGCTCCGCGCGGCCCTGGGCACCCTGCGCCAACAGCTGCCCCTGCTCAATGCGACGGACGAGACGGCGGAGATCGACGCCCAACTGGCCGATGCCGAAGCGGAGATCGACACCACGGGGCAGGTACGACGGGACCGTCTGCAACGGCTGCGCGACCGCCTCGACCTCGGTACGACGGCCGTGGCGGGGCTCGCCTCGGCGACCGCCGTGGTCCAGCAGATCATCCAACTCCTCGGCGGCCAGGGCTAGGAGGGGGCCGGCATGGACCAGTGGAACGAGGACACCCAGGAGTGGGTGGAGCCGTCGCGTCCGACCAACGCGCTACCGGACGGCAGGTCGCATCGCATGCTGATCGTGACGGTCACGGTGCTCGTGCTGGTCGCGGCGGCCGTCGTCGGCCTGTGGCAGCTGGCGCGCGACGACAGTCAGGGCTCCCCGGGGTGGAGTGGCATCCAGCCTTCCGCGCCCGGCGTCAGCTGGTCGGGCACCCCCGGCCAACCCACACCCTCGTCGGTGCCGGGCGACCTCGGCACGGCCGCCGACCCCTGCACGGCGCTCGACGCGAACACGGCCGCGACCTTGGGCCTGTCCCCGGGCCGCTCCGAGAATCCCACCAACCCGCAGGCCGGGCTGAAGGCGTGCAGTTGGAGCGGGACCGGGTCCTCGGGCGGCGCGTCCGTCACCTACACGCTGATCTACTCCAGGGACGTCCCGGTGTCACCGGAACCCACACCGACCAGCATCGCCGGCCTGCCCTCTGCGTCGGTCACCGGGAACGACCTGGGGTGCGTGGTCCTGTGGCCCACCTCGTTCGGGAAGGCGATGGTGCACGCCAAGTCGGACAGCGGATCACAACCGAACCTGTGCAACTCCGCCGCCGGTTTCGCCACCGAGGTGGCTCCGAGGGTGCCGTCCTGACACCGGGCAGTGGGTTCGCTGCCGTACGGGACGGTCGTCACCCTTGTCCGCAAGGTCAACGGCCAGGACGTCCCCGGCAATCCGCACTGGTACGAACTCGGTGCAGGCCCGTTCGCCTGGTCGTCGGGCCCGGGCTGGGGGCCGGCAACTGTCGAGCCCCGGCCCGTGGTTCAGGCGGCGTCGGTGCGCACGGCGGTGACCGCTACCGTCGCGTAGCCCATCGTGAAGCTGCCGCCCCGTGCGTCGATGGCGGCCCCGACGCCCGCCAGTACCTCCGTCAGCGCGGCCGGTGGGAGCCGGGTGAAGGCACCGAGGGTGGGCATCTGGTCCAGCCATGCGTCCCTGGTGTAGGTCCACTCCCAGTCGTATCGCCACTGCTCCGGTGCGTCGAACCGGCCCGCGCTCCGGATCCCGTCGACGGCCCTGGCGGACACCGGCCGGTAGGAGTCCAACCCTCCCTTCGTCATCGCCGTAAGGTCGAACGGGGCGTCGGGCAGCACCCGCCGGCAGACCTCGGCGAAGGCGTCCGCCAGGTCGGAGGGGAAGCGGAAGACGTTCCAGAACGGTGCCAACAGGCCGCCGGGGCGCAGCGCCCGGGCGGCCTTGTCCGCGCCCGCGACCGGGTCGATCCAGTGCCAGGCCGTACCGGCGACCACAGCGTCGTAGTTGCGGCCGCTGGGCTCCCAGTCCTCGAACGTCGCGACGTCGACCTCAGTACCGAAGTCCCGTGCCACGTCGGCCATCCGTGCGTCGGGCTCGACCCCGAGCACCCGGCAGCCGGCCGCCTGGAACTGCCGGGCGGCGATGCCCGTTCCGCAACCGACGTCGAGGACGTCGAGATCGGGTCGACCGGCGACGATCCGCTGTATCAGGGCGTCGGGGTAGCGGGGGCGGGCCCGGTCATAGCGTGCGGCGTCCGAGCCGAACGACTCTGCCAACCGGCGGTGTTGATGAGGTTCGGGGCGCCCGGAGGGCGGTAAAGTGGGCATGCGCCCACTATGGTGGGCACTTGCCCACTCGTCAACCGGGTGGGCAGCAACCGGGGGCCGATCAACGAAGAAGGGGTGCACCGTGCCGACAGGGGTAGCCATCCGCGACGTCCGGGAGCAGCTGTTCGACGCCGCCGAGCGGATCCTGCTGCGGGACGGGTCGAACGCACTGACCAGCCGGGCGGTCACCACGGAGGCGGGCTGCGCCAAAGGGGTCCTGCACCGGCACTTCGCCGATTTCGACGCCTTCCTGGCCGAGCTCGTACGGGACCGGATCGGCCGGATCGACGAGCAGTCCGCCGCCCTGCGCAGGTCCGCCGGGACCGGCACGGTGGCCGACAACCTCACTACCGCGCTGCTGGACGTGTTCGGATCGGTCGCCGTGGCGATCGTCGGCCTCGTCATCTCCCGCGACGGTCTGCGCGCCCGGCTGCGGCAGGGCGGCTCGGTCGGCATCCCGCTCCTCGCCGAGGCCACCGCGATGATCACCGTCTACCTGGACGCCGAGCGCGAGCTGGGCCGGGTCGCGGCGGACGCCGACGTCGACACCCTGGCGCCGACTCTGATCGGGGCCGGCCACCTGCTGTTCGCCGATCGGGAGGCCGATCGGGAGGGCACGCCACCGGCGCCCGCGGCCGTCCGCAAGGTCGTCACGACGGTCCTCGCCGCCGTGACACGACAACCGTGACGCGAGAACCAAGAGGCGAAAACCAGGACGCGAGAGTCCCGGCAGGTGTCCCCGTGCGAGAGTCCCGAAGCGGGAGTCGTGACGCCTGTGACGCCGAGGGGCAGCCGGTCAACAGTCTGTTGGAGAGGGCCCGGTGGTGGCACAGGGCGATCCGGCGGCGCTAGGTGTCCGCCTTTCGCGCGAGTCGTCGGCGGGCGTCACACCTGGCGCTTGAGGTGGCCGGCAAGGAGTTGCTGCCAGCCGCTCCTGGCCTGCTCCCACTCGTCGGGGCAGCCTTCGGCACGGTCCTCGGTGACCCGTCCGCCGGCACCGACGAGGTCCTCGTGCCGGGCCGGCTGCACACCGTAGACGTAGCAGGCGTAGTTCGCCGCGCGTTGGCCGTCCAGGCTGTGCTCGTCGAGCAGATCGGCCGGGTCGAACGGGGTCTCCTTGGCGGCCAGGGCGTAATCCGTGGCGGCGGCCAGGGCCTTGGTCTCGCCGGCGCGGCCCTGGCCGATCAGCAGCACCGCGGCGAGCTGGTCGGCCACGTCCTCCTCCCGGCCGGTGAAGCGCAGACCGAGGCGGTCGATCAGGGCGTGGGCGCTCTCGTGGTAGGCGGTCTCCTCCAGTACGGCGGCCACATGTGCGTCGGCGGCGTCCGGGTCGCCCTGCCGGTCGGCGCCCTGGCCGACGCCCTGGCCGACGTGTGCGAAGCGGTCGCGTATCTCGTCGACGTGCTCCGCGCAGAAGTCGATGGTGCCGGTCTCCGAGTCGTAGGCGGGTTCGGCCGCGCCGCACGAGCGGACCACGAACGGTATGCGGTGCGGCACCTTGACGGTGTCGTTGAGTCGCTCGGCCGCCTTGTCCAGGATGCGCCGCGTGCGCAGATACGCGGTGGCGGACGCCGCCTTGCCGCCGGTGCGGTACTGGACGACGAAGCCGCCCGAACTGCCCTTGCCGTGGGTCCGGCGGGAGGCGGCGTCCGCCGGGCCGGCCGCGTCCTGGCCGGCCGTGCAGCCGGTCATCACGGCCGCCAGGGCCAGCGTCAGCAACGCCCGTGTGCCGTTTCCCGTCCGGCGTCCCATGTCCGTTCCTTCCCGCGCCGCCCGCTGCGGCGGTTCGTCCGTTCGTCGGCTCTTTCGTCCGAGGGGGAAAGAGGTGTGTTCGGAGCCTGAGGTTCCCTTCCGTGGGCAGACATGCCGGGAATCACCAGAGTTTGTCGACGTCTCCTGAGTGGAGCGCGATGCGGCTGCCCCGGAACGACGCGCGGGCCTGCCGGGCGCGGGGCGAGAAGAAGTCGGCCATGGTGACCTTGTCGAATCCGAGCCGGTCGCTGGGGAAGGGGGCCTGCGGTGTTCCGCCGACGAGAACGGTGTCCGGGAGGTGGTGCCAGCCTGCGCTCTCGTAGAACGCGCGCAGCGGTCGGTCGCAGGTGAACAACCCCAGGTCGTACCCGTCGCCGGCCAGGGCGTCCCGGGCCGCGGTCACCAGGCGCCGGCCGTGCCCCCGGCCGCGTGCCTCCTGGTGCGTCACCACCGTGCTCAGGCCACCGGCGACGTAGCTGCGGCCGGCGTGGTGGATCTCCTTGGTGAGGACGTCCAGGGCGGCGAGGACTCTCCCGCCGGTCGTCAGCAGCATCGACCGCGGTCGCAGCGCCGGGTCGTGGACCGGCGCATCGGGCCGGAGGGACACGCCGGGCTCCGAGGGCCACGCCTGCTCCTGGATCTCCCGCACCTGGATGCGGAGTTCGACGGGCGTGGCGGCTTCGGGGAATACAAGGATCTGCACCCGCTGATTCTGTGCCGACGGAGTGCGGGCGCCGCAACGGGTTTTCCCGGTACCGGAGGCCGGCCCCGCGGCCCGGGCAGTGGGTGTCGCGTCCCCGGCGCCCGTGCGTGTCCGTCAGCGGCCGGGCGGACCGCCCGGGAAAGGATGCGGGCATGCACCCCGTCCTGCATGCGCTGTCGATCACCGGCTCGATGACCTGGGAGATCGCCTGGGCGCTGATCCTGGGCTTCGGTCTGTCCGCCGTCGTCCAGGCGGTGGTCCGCAAGTCCACCGTGGTCGCGCTCCTCGGTGACGACCGCCCGCGCACCCTCGCGCTCGCCGCCGGACTGGGTGCGGCCTCGTCGTCGTGCTCGTACGCCGCGGTCGCGCTGGCCCGTTCGCTGTTCCGCAAGGGGGCGGACTTCACCGCGGCGATGGCGTTCGAGATCGCCTCGACCAATCTCGTCGTGGAACTCGGGGTCATCCTGGCATTGCTGATGGGGTGGCAGTTCACGGTCGCCGAGTTCGTGGGCGGACCGATCATGATCGTGGTGCTGGCGGTGTTGCTGCGGTTGTTCCTGCGCGAGGCGCTGCTGCGCGAGGCCCGGGCGCAGGCCGAACGCGGCCTGGCCGGTTCGATGGAAGGGCACGCCGCGATGGACATGTCCGTCCGGCGCCCGGGCTCCTTCCTCCGCCGGCTGTGCTCCCCCGAGGGCGTCACGGCCACCGCGCACGTCTTCGTCATGGAGTGGGCGGCGATCCTGCGGGACCTGGTGATCGGCCTGTTGATCGCCGGTGCCATCGCGGCGTGGGTGCCCGACGCCTTCTGGCGGTCCTTCTTCTTCGAAGGCCATCCGCTCGCCGCCAAACTGTGGGGGCCGCTCATCGGTCCCCTGGTCGCGATGGCGTCGTTCGTCTGCTCCATCGGCAATGTGCCGCTCGCCGTGGTGCTGTGGAAGGGCGGGATCAGCTTCGGCGGTGTGGTGGCGTTCATCTTCGCCGATCTGCTGATCCTGCCGATCCTCACCATCTACCGGAAGTACTACGGCGTCAGGATGGCGCTCTTCCTGCTCGTCACCTTCTACGTCGCGATCGTCGTCGCCGGCTACGTCGTCGAGTTCGTCTTCGGCGGTCTCGGCCTCGTCCCGGACCAGGCCCGGGCGAGGATCCCGCAGGAAGGCGTCACCCTGAACTACACCACCTGGCTCAACATCGCCTTCCTCGTCCTGGCCGCCGCCCTCCTGGTGCGGTTCTTCCGCACCGGTGGCCGGGAGATGCTCCGCATGATGGGCGGCGCACCCGCTGCCGGTCATGACGGCGGGGAGGGGAACGGGACGGGTCCGGGGAGCCCTTGACGGACCGTACCGACGGTCAGTCGTCGTTCTGGTCGCCGGGGCCGTCGTCGTCGTGGTCGATGCCGTGGCTGACCACCTTTCCGTTCGCCACGCTGACGTCCACCTCGTGCTCGACGCCGTTCCCGGTGCGGAGTTCGACCTCCCACACCCGGACGCCGTGCTCGTGGTCCGGCTCCACCGAGACGACCCGGCCGTCCGGCACCACCTTGCGCGCGGCGTCGACGGCCCGCTGCTGGCCGGCGTCCAACGGCCCGACGGTGTCGCCAGTGGCCGCGACGGCGACCGCGGTGCCGCCCGCGGCGAGCACGGCCGCGGCGGCGCCGGCCGCGATCCAGCGGCGTCGGCCGGTCAGTGCGCGGCGGATGCGGGATGCTGCCATGGGAACCTCCTGGTGGTGACGGCCGGACCCGATCCGGCCGACGGTGTATCAGAACGGTCACCACCGTGCCGTCCCGAAGCTGAAGCCGGCCTGAAGCTTCCTGAAGAGCCCTTCAGGAACGGTCTGGCAGTCTGACGTCATGCGCTTGTTGCTCGTGGAGGACGAAAAACGTCTCGCCACCACCCTGGCCAAGGGGTTGGCGGCGGAGGGCTTCGCCGTTGACGTGGCACACGACGGCCGGGAGGGTCTGCACCTGGCCACCACCCAGGGCTACGACCTGCTCGTCCTCGACATCATGCTGCCCGGGATGAACGGCTACCGGGTCTGCGCGGCGCTGCGCACGGCCGGGGACGAGACCCCGATCCTGATGCTGACCGCCAAGGACGGCGAGTACGACGAGGCGGAGGGGCTGGACACCGGCGCCGACGACTACCTCACCAAACCGTTCTCCTATGTGGTCCTGTTGGCCCGGGTCCGCGCGCTGCTGCGCCGCCGGACCCGCGGCGGCAGTCCCGTGCTCCGGCTCGGCGACCTGGTCCTGGACCCGAACGGTCGCCGTTGCGCCCGCGGTGAGGAGGAGATCCCGCTCACCGCCAAGGAGTTCGCGGTGCTGGAATACCTGGCGTCGCGCTCCGACCAGGTGGTCTCCAAGGCGGACATATTGGAGCACGTCTGGGACTTCGCCTACGACGGCGACCCGAACATCATCGAGGTCTACATCAGCGCGCTGCGGCGGAAGATCGACGCCCCGTTCGGTCGCCGCTCGATCACCACCGTGCGCGGTGCCGGTTACCGGCTGGCGGCCGACCGTGGCTGAGCAGGCCACCGCCGCGCCGTCGCAGCCGCGCCCGCCCTGCTGGTGGGGATCCGTCCGGGCCCGCACCACCTTGGCATCGACCCTGGTGGTGGCCCTGGCACTGGTCGCCGCCGGGGCCGCGGTCCTCGCCGAATTGCAACGCAACCTCGTCGACAGCGCCGGTCTCCAGGCGGAAGTGGCCGCCCGCGGGGTCGCCACCCAGGTCGCGGTCGGTACGCCCTTCGACCACCTCAACCTGCCCGACGAGAACGACCGGCCCGTCCAGGTGGTCGCCGCCGACCGCACGGTGCTGGCCGCCGGCGACGACCTCCACCACGCCCCGCCGCTGGCCGACTTCGCCCGCGCACCGCACCGCACGGCGACGTCGGACGCCCGCGACGACCACGACGACGATGACGACGACACCCCGGCGCGCGGCTCCGCCGCCGACCACGCCACGTTCCGCACGGTCGCCCTGACGCTGCACGACGACCACCCCGCCGGTCAGGACTTCCGGTTCGCCGGGCTGCTCGCCACCACTCCGACCGGACGGACCGTCACCATTTACGCCGGCTCCTCCCTCAACACCGAACGGCAGGCGGTGGACGGAGTGCGCGACGCGATGCTGATCGGGCTGCCGGCGCTGCTGCTCGTCGTCGCCGCGGTGACGTGGTTGGTGACCCGCCGCGCCCTGCGCCCGGTCGAGGGCATCCGGGCCGAGCTCGCCGAGATCATGGGCGGTGACCTGTCCCGACGGGTTCCCCAGCCCGCTTCGCGCGACGAGGTCGCCCGGCTCGCGCAGACCACCAACGTCACGCTCGCCGCCCTGGAGAAGTCGGTGGAACGCCAGCGGCAGTTCGTCGCCGACGCCTCGCACGAACTGCGCAGCCCGATCGCCAGTCTCCGCACCCAGTTGGAGGTCGCCCGGGCCCATCCGCACCTGCTGGAACTGGACGGCCTGATCGAGGACACCGTCCGCCTGGAACGCGTCGCGTCCGATCTGCTGCTCCTGGCCCGTCTGGACGCCGGCGAGCGGCCCCGCGCCGGGCGCCTTGACCTGGCCGAACTCGTCCGGGACGAATTGGCGCACCGGTCCGGCGACCGCCTCCCCGTCGCCGCCGACCTGCCCGACGAGCCCCTCCCGGTCAGTGCCAGCCACACCCAACTCGCCCGGGTGCTGGGCAACCTGCTCGACAACGCCCAGCGCCATGCCTGCTCGGTCGTCCGCGTCGCCGTACACCGCGGCGCGGCCGGCACGGTCGCCCTGGACGTCACCGACGACGGCCCCGGAGTCCCCCCGGCCGACCGGGATCGCATCTTCACCCGCTTCATCCGCCTCGACGACGCCCGCACCCGGGACGAGGGCGGGGCCGGCCTGGGGCTGGCCATCGTCCGCGACGTCATCCACCGGCACGGCGGCCGCATCGAGGTCGGCGACGCCGACGGGGGCGGCGCACGCTTCACGGTCACCCTGCCCGGCGCGGCCCACCTCAACGATCACGTCCCGGCCGTTCCCTAGGTCCGGTCGTCACACCCCGGTCATCCTCCCGCCCGAGGGCCTTGCGTCCCGCGCCGTCTCACGTCAACTACCTCACACCCATCCCACCGGAGGTCAGTCATGCGTACTTTCGTCAGCTCCGCCCACCCCCTCCCCCACCCGCCGGCCGATACCGGCGTGGCCGCCGACGAGCCGTCGCACCGCCCGGCCCCCCGGGCGCTGTTCATCACCTGCTCCGACTCCCGGGTCGTGCCCACCCTGCTCACCGGCACCGCACCGGGCGAACTCCACGAACTCCGCACCACCGGCCATATCGTCCCGCGCTACCGCTCCGACGCCCACTGCGGGATCGCGGCCACCCTCGAATTCGCCCTCGGCGCACTTCAGGTCCCCGACGTCATCCTGTGCGGCCACACCGACTGCACCGCCCTCCAGTCCTTCGAGGACAAGCCGCCGTCCTCGGAACTGCCGCTCGCGCGCAACTGGTTCACCCGCCCCGCTCACCGCCCCGGGCCCGACCGCGACCAGCGGGCCGCCGGCACCCCCGGCAGCCGCACGCCGGAACAGCGCCACCTGCTGGCCCAACTCCACCACCTGCGGACCTACCCGTGCGTCACCCGCCGCCTCGCCACCCGTCGGCTCCGCGTCCACACCTGGCAGTACGACGACCGCACCGGGCGGACCCTGGGCTGGGACGCCGCCGCCCGCACGTTCCGGCCGCTGCGGCCCGCACTCCCCGCGGCGACGGCGCCGGCCGCGCGGTAGGCGGGTCAGGAGCCGGCGCGGCTCTTGATCTGCAGGCCGGGGCGGCGGCGGTGGACCGTGAGGTACGCCAGGCCGGTCCGGCCCGCGGTGAGACTGCGGCGGGACCCGTGGGGCAGCCACACCACGCTGCCCTCGGTGAGCGACTGCCGGTCCTGCGTCGTGTCCACGACGCCGTCGCCGGACACGACGTAGAGGATCACGTCGAGGTCCGGCTCGACGTGGGTGTCGATGCGCCCTTCGGGCGGGAGCCGGACGAGGTTGGCGTCGAGTTGGCGGCCGGACTCGGCCAGGCGCCACAGCGCTCCGGCCGGCGCCGGATCGACCGCGACGAGCTCCCGGGCATCGCAGAGCAGCCGCGGCACCAGGTCTGCGGTGGCGTCGGTGCCGCCGGGGGATTCGGCGCTGCCGGTGTGCGGGGCGTCAGCCATCAATGGTCACCATCCGATGCGTGTCCACGCGGTTCTTGCGCGTCCATTACTACTCCTCCGCGTCCTGGTCCTGTGCGACGACGGGCATGAGGACGCAGCCGACGCGGCCGACGCAGACACCGCGCCCTCCCCGTGGATACGACCCTTGACCACGACCTTTGAATACGAAACCACCCCTGAATAGGAACCTAACATGCGCATTTGATAACGTCGTGGCGTGCGGTTGACGAAGTTCACTGATCTGGCGCTGCGCGCCGTCATGCGCCTGGCCGTCGCGGAGCGGGGTGCCTCCCTGACCACCCGCGAGGTGGCCGAGGTGATGGACGTGCCGTACACGCATATGGCGAAGGCGATCAGCCGGCTCCAGCACCTCGGCGTGGTCGAGGCCCGGCGGGGACGCGGCGGCGGACTCGAACTGACCGGACTGGGACACCAGGCGTCGGTGGGCTGGCTGGTGCGCGAGCTGGAGGGCGAGGACGAGGTCGTCGCCTGCGAGGGCGACCCACCGTGCCCGCTGCGGGCGGCCTGTCGGCTCCGCCGGGCGCTGCGCGAGGCGCAGGAGGCGTTCTACGCCACGCTCGACCCGCTCACGGTGTCGGATGTGGTGGCCTCGCCCACCGGTCCGGTATTGCTCAGCCTCACCGGCCTGACCGGCCGACGTCCCGACTGACCCGACGCACCACCCCGCGCCGGCGCTCCACCCTGGAGCGCCCGCCACGGATCCATCGCGCTCTTAAATTGGTAGATCACATACAAGATATTGGAGGTGGCTGGTGCTCTCCGAGCAGTCCACACCCGTCATCCGTGCAACCCTGCCCGCCGTGGGCGCCGCCATCGAAGAGATCACCACGCTCTTCTACCGGAAGCTGTTCGACGTCCGTCCGGAACTGCTGCGCGACCTCTTCAACCGCGGCAACCAGGCCAACGGCGAGCAGCAGCAGGCCCTGGCGGGCTCGATCGCGGCCTTCGCCGGCATGCTGCTGGCGCACCCGGACACCCGCCCCGACGCGATGCTCGCCCGGATCGCGCACAAGCACGCCTCGCTCGGCGTCACCGCGGACCAGTACAAGATCGTCAATGAGCATCTGCTCGCGGCGATAGCCGACGTCCTCGGCACGGCCGTCACCCCCCAGGTCGCAGACGCCTGGGACGAGGTCTACTGGCTGATGGCCAACGCGCTGATCTCCGTCGAAGCCCGTCTCTACGAGCAGCACGGCACCCCCGAGGGCGGGACGTGGCAGCGGATGACGGTCGTCGGCCGGCACGAGGAGACCCCCGACGCTCTCGCGCTCTCCCTGCGCCCGGCCGACGGCACCCCGGCCCGCGACTTCCGCCCCGGCCAGTACGTCAGCGTGCAGGTCGAACTCCCCGACGGCGCACGGCAGATCCGCCAGTACAGCCTCTCCGGCGCCCCCGGCCGGCCGGAGTGGCGGATCACCGTCAAGCGCCTGTGCGCCGGCACCGGACCGGCCGGCGAGGTGTCCTCCTGGCTCCACGACCAGACGCGCATCGGCGACGTGCTCGCCGTGTCCGCCCCGTTCGGCGACCTGACGCTGCCGGACGGCGACGGACCGCTGCTGCTGGCCTCCGCCGGCATCGGCGGCACCCCCATGCTCGCCATGCTCCACCACCTGGCCGCCATCGGATCGTCCCGGCCGGTCACCGTCGTCCACGCCGACCGCACCCCGGCCGACCACGCCCACCGCGACGAACTGCACCACCTGGTCAGCAGACTGCCGCACGCCACACTCCACCTGTGGTACGAGGAGCCGAGCCACCAGACGACCGCCCCCCTGTCACCCGTGCCGGCCCCGCCCTCCTTGCCCTCGCTGCCCTCCCTTCCCGCACCGGCGACGGTGTCATCGGGCCGGGTGGACATCGGCCGGCTCCCGCTCCCCCAGGACCTCACCAGCTACCTCTGCGGCCCCCTGCCGTTCATGCGCGCTCTCCGCGGCGCCCTGCTCCACCGCGGAATCCCGCCGCAGACGATCCACTACGAGGTGTTCGGCCCCGACCTCTGGCTCGCCCAGCAGTAGGCCGGCGCCTCAGCGCTACACCGACGCCTCAGGGGCAGCGCGGCGACTCGACCTCGGGCCACGGGCCACGGGCCACGGGCCAGGCCACCGCTCGTCGTGCTGCGTTGATTCACAGGAACCTACTGTCAGCTGACCCGGACGCCCCCGGGTGAGACCCGCGTGCGAGGCGTCGGCCCGCGTCACTGATCCGGCTCGACCAGGACACATCCGACACCTGACAGCCGAAGTCGTCGGCGAATGCCTGCACGAGCATGGCGCCGCCTCTGGCGGCAGCGGTAGGTGTCCGTCACCCAGATCATTGGGTGAATGCCCGTGTTCGTCTGGCAATGTGAGGCGCTCGTCGCGGCGGAGTCGTGGGAGGGATTTCGCCGAGCGGCTCTTGCCAGTCACAATCACCCAGCACCTTTCCCCGTTTTCCCCTGGACCGGGTCCGGTCCCGCGGCGGCGACACCTGCCGCGGGACCGGACCCGACCTGTGGGGTGGGTGCTTTCGGATGCGTGAAGGAGATGAGCTCCCTTTCGAGGAGGCACGTTGGTGGAAGGAAGGCTGGACATGACGTCGGATGCGCGTATGCAGGTGGAGCAGTTCATCCTGGGCGACCGGTTCGCCTGCCTGGCGGGACGCTCCGCCTGGCGGCAGGGCGGCATCACACACCGGCACTACGACCTGCTGGGGGGCGCCGAATCAGCTCGGCTGATGGCGCTCGACCTTGCGGAGTTCGTGAACGGCGCGGACTGGAGCGCCCGCTCGTTCACCAGCTTCATCGCGACCTTCGAACGACCGGGGGGAGTGGATGAGCTGCGGTTCGAGGAACTCCTCTGGCAGCATCTGCAACTGCTGCACGAGACGGACGCCGATACCCATCGCTGGGCCGACGGCTATGCGTCGGATCCGCAGGCCAAGGAGTTCGCCTACAGCGTCGCCGGCCATCCGTTCTTCGTGATCGGCCTGCACGAGACCCACCGCCGGTGGGGCCGCCGTCCTCCCTTCCCGATGCTGGCCTTCAACTCCCACGAGCAGTTCGGCCAGATCAAGGGCGCCGGTATGTGGGACCGGCTGGCGGAGAAGATACGCAAGCAGGACATCAAACTGCAGGGCGACATCAACCCCAACCTGACGGAGTACGAGGAACTCTCCGAGGCCCGCCGCTACTCCGGCCGCCCCAAGCCCGCCGAGTGGCAGTGCCCCTTCACTGCCCGCGAAACCGAGCGGGAGCGGGAACTGACCCCGTCGGGCGCCTAGCCGCCCCGTGCACGGGGCAGCCCGCGCACCCGCCGGGCCGCCCGTACGCAACCCCAGGGACCGCCGTGATCTTCGCCCTGGTCCCGCCCTTCCCCCCTCCAACAGGCCCGGGCCTGGCCCAGACCTGGCCCGGATGCCGCTGGCTGGCAGTGCTCCGCTGCCTGGCCTCGGCCCTGCTGGTGGGGAGACGGTACGGGCGGTGTGGCTATGGGTGTGCGGGAGCGAGGAGGTCCCGAACCCGGCCCCCGCCGACCCGGACCGGACCAACCCGGTTCGGGGGGAAGGGCGACGGTCTTCCCCTTGGCTCCGGAGGCCGGAGGCCGATCCGGCTTCGGCTTCGGCTCCGGCTCCGGCTCCGGCTCCGGCTCCGGCTCCGGCTCCGGCTCCGGCTCCGGCTCCGGCTCCGGCTCCGGCTCCGGCTACCGATCGTCCTCGCGGCCGCGGGGTAGTTCGCTGGTGCCGCGCGGGTCCGGGGCAGTCGCGCGTCAGCTCCACTCGCGTGGGGAAGACGGGTCCGCCTCAGTGCGTAGGAGATCCGCGAGAGTGACCGTCGCTCAAGTGGTCACGTCCATGCGCTGGGTGCCGATGACCGACAGCAGTCGCAGCGCCTCCTCGGACGGTGAGCCGGGGGTGGCGGTGTAGATCACGACCTGTTGGTCCCGGTCGCTGATGTCGAGGACGTCACAGTTGACGGTGACCGAGCCGACCAGCGGGTGCTGGAAGGTCTTGCACAGGGTGGCCTCGGCGCACACGTCATGGGAGGCCCACAACCGGGCGAATTCGTCGCTGCCGTCGAGGAGTTCGCCCACCAGCTCGGCCACCTCGGAGTCTTCGGGGTAGCGGGCGGCGGTGGCGCGCAGCTTCTGCGCGGAGGTGCGGGCGAACGCGTCCACGTCGGACACCCCGTACAACCGCCGCCCCTCGGGACGCGGCCCCAGGAAAGCGCGCCGCACGAGGTTGCGGTCGCGCCGTGACAGGGCGGAGAAGTCCTCCATGAGGGCGGCCGCCAGATCGTTCCAGGCAAGCACCTCGTACGTCGCGGACGTGACGATCGCGGCGGCCTGCGGCAACCGGTGCAGCAGGTCGAAGATGCTCTGCCGCACCTCGCGCGACGGCCCGGGCAGGGGGCCCGGCGGTGTGCCGGCGAGGTGGTGGAGGTGGTCCCGCTCGGCGTCCGAGAGGCGCAGGGCCCGGGCCAGCCCAGCCAGCACCTCGCGCGACGGGCGCGGGCCGCGGGCCTGTTCGAGGCGCGTGTAGTACTCGGTCGAGATGAACGCCAGTTGCGCCGCCTCCTCGCGGCGCAACCCCGGGGTGCGGCGCCGCGGCCCGACGGGCAACCCCACGTCGGCGGGGGTGATCCGCTCGCGCCTGCTGCGCAGGAAGGCCCCCAGTTCTCGTCTGTCCATGAGCCCAGTGTGCGCGGCGCCGGGGAGGCTATCCAGACACTGCTGGTGCCTGGATGGGACCGGCGCACCGGTGCAGGCTCGTTGCCATGGACAACACACCCACCACAGACACCTCCGCCCCCGCCCCCGTGGGCCTGCTGGCGGACAAGGTCGCCTTCATCACCGGTGCCGGGCGCGGGATCGGCGCCGCCGCGGCACGACTGTTCGCCCGGGAGGGCGCCCGGGTACTGCTCGCGGCCCGGACGGAGGCACAGCTGAACGCGGTGACCGAGGAGGTCCGGGCGGCCGGCGGCATCGCGGACTACGTGGTGTGCGATCTGGCCGACCCGGCCGGTGTGCGCGCCGCCGTGCACCGTGCCGTGGACCTGCACGGCCGGCTCGACATCGCCTTCAACAACGGCGCGACCAACCAGCGGCCGGGTCCCCTGGACCAGCTGCCGGAGGCCGACCTCGACCACCTCTACACCGTGAACCTCAAAGGCCCGTGGCTGGCCATGGCCGCCGAGGTCGCCGCGATCCGGGCCACCGCCGGGACGGGCGCCATCGTCAACAACTCCTCCATCGGCAGCCTGATGGGCAACCCCGAACTGCCCGCCTACGGGGCGATGAAGCGAGGCGTCAACAGCCTCACCGAGTCGGCCGCCGTCACCTACGGCCCGGAAGGCATTCGCGTCAACGCGATCGCCCCCGGTCTCACGCTGACCGAGATGGTCCGTGCCTGGGAAGCGGACTCGCCCGGTGTCTGCGAGCGCGTCACGGCGCACACCCCACTGCGCCGCGCGGCCGACCCCGACGAAATCGCCCAGGCCGCCGCCTGGCTGCTCAGCGACCGCGCCTCCTACGTGACCGGTACGGTCCTGCGGGTGGACGGCGGCGCGCGGGCCTGAGTCGGGGGGAGCCGCCCCCTCGTCGGCGGGCATTCCGGGGGATGCGAGGATCGTTGCCCGGCGCCGGCGGCCGTTGTTGCCCGGTGCCGAGGATTCCCATCCGACGAGAGGACGGCACACCCATGAATGCCCTCCACTGCACCGGCATCATGAGCGGCCCGGCGATTGCCGTCGCGGTCACCTTCGTCTGGCTCGGGATGGTGCTGGCGATCTCGTTTCTGGAGGCGCCGCTGAAGTTCCGCGCCCCCGGCGTCACCGTTCCGTTGGGGCTGGGCATCGGTCGGCTCGTTTTCCGGGCCCTCAACATGGTGGAAGCGGTGCTGGCGGTGGCCCTCGTCGTCGCGGTCGTGCTCGCCGCCCCGACCGTGCCGGTCGTCGTGCTGACCGCCGTCGCCGTGCTCCTCCTGGCCCTCCAACTCGGCGTGATCCGCCCCGTCCTCAACCGCCGTTCCGATCGAGTGCTGGCCGGCGAAACACTCCCCCGGTCCCGTGCCCACCTCCTCTACATCGCCGGCGAACTCGCCAAGGTGGCCACCCTGCTCGCCCTCGGCATCACCGTCCTGGGGTCGGGCGCCTGAGGCATCCGCACCCGCGGGCGGGCGGCCGGTAACCGGCTCGGCGCACGGTCCGGAAGGAGGCCCGCACGTCGGCGACGAGGGGATCAAGACCTGACGGGACGCGAAGTGGCCGCCGGTGTCGAGGCGTTGATCGGTGCATCGACGTGGGCGCTGAGACGTTATCGGGGGCTGTCCTCCTCGGGAACGCTGCGACCGGCGAGCGCGCCGGCCCGCCTGCACCGCCCGGGGGCCGGGGGCCCGGGCGCCGCCGTCCCACGATCCGCGGCCCCGGCACGCTGGCCCCGGTCTCCCGCCACCCGGCAAACGCAGTTGACGAACGAGGGCATCCAGGATTTCCTTCGGCAATGTCCGACCTTCGCCTCATGCAGCCGGTCACCGAGGCCGAACTCACCGACTGGCAGCACGTCCACAACACGATCATCCCCACCCACGTCCTGTCCCTGGACGACGTGCGGGAACGGTCCCGGCGACACCACCTGGAGGTCGCCTACCTCGGCGACGCGCTGGTGGGTTGCAGTACCGTGCGCCCGCCGGCCGACGACACCCGGACGGCCACCGTGATCGCCCGCGTGCTCGCCGCCCACCGCGGGCACGGATTCGGAACGGAGCTCTACACGCGGGGCCTGGAACGGGCGCGGGAACTGGGTGCCCAGGTCATCGAGACGGTCGTGCTGGCGTCGAACGAGGACGGCCTGCGGTTCGCTCAGCAGCACGGGTTCATCGAGATCGAGCGCTACCTGCTGCCGGGCGACACGATCCCCTGGATCGACTTGCGGCTGCGCTGACCGCCGGCCACAGGGTGCCCCGGGCCGCTACCAGCCCCCAGCGGCGCGGCGCTTGGCGGCCGGGCCGTTCGGGCGGCCCGGCCAGGTCGCCCAGCGCAGTGCCCCGGCCTCCTCGGGCAGCAGCAGACCCGCACCGATCAGCGCCGCCCGCCCCGCCTGCGCGCCGGCTATCCGGTATCCGAGCTCGCACGAATCCACCTCGTGGAACGTGCCGTCGGTGATCAGCACTGCCGCGTCGACCCCGGCGAGTCCTTCAAGCAGCCCGGCCCGCAGCGCCGGCAGATACTCCCGGGGCAGGCGCGCCTGCGGCACCGCGCTGAGCAGCTCCAACCCACCGCCGGCCCCGGGTGGTTCGAAGCACGCCACGATGTGCGCGTAGGGACCGCAGGCACCGACATCCAGTCGCACGCGGACGGCCACGTCGGGCACGGGAACGGGGAGATCGGTCATGTCCCCCACCGTACGGGCGCCCACTGACATCGGTGGGGCCCATCCGCCTCACCTGCCCACTGTCCCCCCGATCAGCACCACTGCCACCGCCCCGGCGACCACGGCGTAGCCGGGCAGGAACCACCAGAGGAAGGCCCGTGTCGGGCAGGGCCACGGGGACGCCCCTCGGGCCGGAGGCCGCAGGCGCAGTGCGGCCCAGGCCCGGCGGGTCGCGTGCAACTCGTGGCCGCGGCGGGCGCGGGCCAGCGCCGTGAGCAGCAGGGCTGCTCCGGTGCCGAAGGCGGTGACGGCGCCGAGCGTGGTCCAGGAGGCGGCCGCCAGCAGCAGCGGGGCCGACAGCGCGATCGTTGCCCAAGCGGCCAGGCAGGCGGCGGCCGCCAGCCGTCGGGACGTGGGACGGTCGGCCCCGGCCCGTAGGTCGGCCGCTGCGGGCAGGTACCAGACGCAGCCGGAGGCGCTGAGGGCAGTGGCCCCGAGGGCGAGTACGGCGGGAGACGGCATGACCGCTCCTTCCTCCCTCAGCGGTCGGCCGTGGGGCGGGCCGCGACGAGGGCGTCGATGGTGGGGTGGTGGAGGTCGAAGGCGGGCGATTCGCTGCGTATCCGGGGCAGCGAGGTGAAGTTGTGGCGCGGCGGCGGGCAGGCGGTGGCCCATTCCAGGGAGCGGCCATAGCCCCAGGGGTCGTCGCAGCCGACCTCGGTGCCGTATTTGGCGGTCTTCCAGACGTTGTAGAAGAACGAGAGGAAGGAGAGGCCGAGGAGGAAGGAGCCGAGGGTGGAGAGGGTGTTGAGGGTGGTGAAGCCATCGGCGGCGAGGTAGTCCGCGTACCGGCGGGGCATCCCGGCGGCGCCGAGCCAGTGCTGGACGAGGAAGGTGAGGTTGAAGCCCACGGTGAGCGTCCAGAAGGTGATCTTGCCGAGGCGTTCGTCGAGCAGTTTGCCGGTGAACTTGGGCCACCAGAAGTGGAACCCGGCGAACATCGCGTAGACCACGGTGCCGAAGAGCGTGTAGTGGAAGTGCGCGACGACGAAGTACGTGTCGGAGACGTGGAAGTCCAGCGGCGGGGAAGCCAGGATGACGCCGGTCAGGCCGCCGAAGACGAAGGTGACCAGGAAGCCGGTGGCCCACAGCATCGGGGTTTCGAAGGACAGCGAGCCGCGCCACATGGTGCCGATCCAGTTGAAGAACTTCACCCCGGTGGGGACGGCGATGAGGAAGGTCATGAAGGAGAAGAACGGCAGCAGCACGCCGCCGGTGACGTACATGTGGTGCGCCCAGACCGTCACGGAGAGGCCCGCGATCGAGATCGTCGCGGCGATCAGGCCGATGTAGCCGAACATCGGTTTGCGGGCGAAGACCGGGATGACCTCAGAGACGATGCCGAAGAACGGCAGGGCGAGGACGTAGACCTCGGGGTGGCCGAAGAACCAGAAGAGGTGCTGCCACAGCAGGGCGCCCCCGTTGGCCGCGTCGAAGATGTGGGAGCCGAACTTGCGGTCCATCTCCAGGGCGAGCTACGCGGCGGCGAAGACCGGGAAGACCATCAGGATCAGCACCGCGGTCAGCAGCACGTTCCAGGTGAAGATCGGCATCCGGAACATCGTCAGGCCCGGGGCGCGCATGCCGATGATGGTGGTGATGAAGTTGACCGCGCCCAGGATCGAGCCGAATCCGGAGAGCGCCACACCCATGATCCACATGTCGGCGCCCACACCGGGCGAGTGGACCGCGTCGGACAGCGGCGCATAGGCGAACCATCCGAAGTCCGCGGCGCCCTGAGGGGTGAGGAAGCCGGCCGCGGCGATCAGCGAGCCGAACAGGAACAGCCAGAAGGCGAGCATGTTCAGGCGGGGGAAGGCCACGTCGGGGGCGCCGATCTGAAGCGGCATCAGCCAGTTGGCGAAGCCGGTGAACAGCGGCATGGCGAAGAGCAGCAGCATCACCGAGCCGTGCATGGTGAACGCCTGGTTGAACTGCTCGTTGGAGAGGATCTGGGTGCCCGGTCGGGCCAGTTCGGCGCGCATCAGCAGGGCCATCAGGCCACCGACGAGGAAGAAGACGAAGGCCGAGACGAGGTAGAGCGTCCCGATCTGCTTGTGGTCGGTGGTCGTCAGCCACCGCACCACCTTGTGCCGGCGTGGCGGCCGGGCTGTGGCCCGGCCGCGCACCGGTTCCCTGACCGCCGTTGTCCGTACTTCCCAACCATCCACGGTGCTGTGTCCTCCACCTCGTAAACGTGAATCGGTCCGGGAAGCGGCCAGGACCGGGAAGAGCCATCGGCACGGGGGAGACCGGCCCTTCCCGGCAGACACATCGTCAGCCGGCGGCAACCGCGGCCCCCAGGGCCGAACAGCCCTCCCCCGGGCCGCGACCGACCCTCGCTACGGGGCTGGCCGGCCCGGTGGCACGCCCCTCCGGATGGCCGGTCGGCGCCGGTGCCCGCCGGCGCCCCCGCGATGATCACGTACGCTGCCGAGCAGACGTACGGGATCTTTGGGAGCAGCACGGTCATGTCCGAATCGCAGCAGTACGCACCGGCCGCGAGCGGTCCGCACGGGCCCCAGCTCCACGAACCGGACCGGGTGCGCGGCCTGCTCGACGCGGTGATGAGCCTGGGCCGGGGGCTCGAACTCCCGCAGGTGCTCAGGGGCATCGTGGAGGCGGCGGTCACCCTCACCGACGCGGAATACGGGGCGCTGGGCGTGGTCGGCGACGGGCAGCTGTCGCAGTTCCTGCCCGTCGGGATGTCCGACGAGCTCATCGGGTTGATCGGCCGGACGCCGTGCGGCCACGGCATCCTCGGGGAACTGATCCGCAACCCCGCACCGCTGCGGCTGACCGACCTGACCAGCCATCCGCACAGCTATGGCTTTCCGGCCAACCATCCCCCGATGCGGACCTTCCTCGGGGTGCCGGTCCGGGTCCGCGACGAGGTGTTCGGCAATCTCTACCTCACCGAGAAGCGGGGCGGCGGCTCGTTCGACGCGGACGACGAGGCGGTGCTGACCACGCTGTCCACCGCGGCGGGAGTGGCGATCGACAACGCCCGCATGTACCACGAGAGCCGCCGCCGGGAGCGGTGGTTGGAGGCGCTGGGCGAGATCACCCGCAGTCTGTTGTCCGGTACGGACGCGGACGAGGTGCTGCGGCTGATCGCCGAGCGGGCGCGGGAGGTCGCCGGCGCGGACTGTGCGGCGGTCCTGCTGCCGGCGGCCCCGCCCGCGGACCAGCTGACGGTGACGGTGGCGTGCGGTACGGGCGCGAGCCGGATCACCGGGCTGCGCGTACCGGCCGACGGTTCGCTGCCCGGGATGGCCGTCCGCAGCGGCCGTCCGGTGGTCAGCGCCGATCTGCGGGCCGACCCGCGGGCGTACCCGCTCGGCCCGGGCAGCGGGACCGGGACCGCGGAAGCGTTGAACGGGGCGGCTCTCAACGGGGAATCCGGGGAATCCGGGGAGTCCGGGGAGCCCGGGGAGCCCGGGGAGCCCGGGGAGCCCGGGGAGGTGTACGGGCCGGCGGTCGCCGTCCCGCTCCAGGTGGACACCGGCTGCGGTGCGCTGCGGCTGAGCCGCCTGGCCGGGCGACCCGCCTTCGACGACGCCGAGGTCAGGCTGATATCGGGCTTCGCCGACCAGGCCGTGATCGCCCTGGAACTCGCCCGCCGGCGGGCCGAGTCGGAGGAGCTGACGGTCCTCCACGACCGCGACCGGATCGCCCGGGACCTGCACGACCTGGCCATCCAGCGACTGTTCGCCACCGGCATCACGTTGCAGAGCGCGACCCGGTTGATCGAACGGCCGGAGGCCGCCGAACGGGTCGGCCGCGCGGTCAATGACCTGGACACCACCATCAAGATCATCCGGTCCACCATCTTCGGCCTGCGCACCACCGGGGACGGCAAGGACGGCCGCAGTCTGCGCCGGGACCTCACCGAGACCGTGCGGCGGGCGGGCGGTCCCCTCGGTTTCACCCCGGCGCTGCGGATCGACGGCCCGGTGGACGCGGCGGTGCCCGACGATCTGGCGCAGCACCTCGTGGCGGTGACCGCCGAGGCCCTCAGCAACGCCGCCCGGCACGCCCGCGCCCGCCACCTGGACGTGGCACTGTCGGTGACCGCGGACGCGGTGACGCTGGCGGTGACGGACGACGGGGTGGGTGTCGGGGCCGCACCACACACCGGGGGCCTGGCGAACATGCGGGCCCGGGCGGAGATGCACGGCGGTCAACTGGCCGTCGAGACACCGGAGGACGGCGGTACCCGCATCGTGTGGTGCGTCCCGCTGCCCGACTGACCCGGTCCGGGGCGGTCCCGGCGGCCGCCGGGCCCCCGGTGCACCGCGCGGCTCGCGGCGCACCGGGGCGGCGGATCAGGCCCGCCGCACTCGCGAGGCCGCGCTCACGCCCGCGGCTGCCCCTTCAGCCGTTCGACGACCATCGCCGCCTGCACCCGGCGTCCCACCCCCAGCTTGGACAGGATCGCGGACACCCGGTTCTTGACCGTCTTCTCGGCGAGGAACAGCCGGTCCGCGATCTGACGGTTCGTCAAGCCCTCGCCGATCAGGTCCAGTACCTCGCGTTCCCGCGGCGAGAGCCGGTCGAGTTCGGACGGCTCCGCCTCGGCCGCCTGGTCCCGGCTCGGGCCGCGCAGGCGCTCCATCACCCGCGTCGCGGTGCGCGGGTCCAGCATCGACTGCCCCGCCGCGACCGTGCGGACCGCGTGCACCAGGGCGGTGCCGTCGATCTGCTTGAGCACATAGCCGGCCGCCCCGGCCATGATGGCGTCGAACAGCGCCTCGTCGTCGTCGAAGGACGTCAGCATCAGGCAGGCCAGCTCCGGAACCCGGGCCCGCAACTCCCGGCAGACCTCGATCCCTTCGTGGTCGTCGTCGGTACCGCCCAGCCGGACGTCGAGCACCGCCACCTGCGGCCGGACCGCCGGTACCCGTGCGAGGGCCTGCCGGGCGTCACCCGCCTCCCCCACGACCTCGATGTCCTCCTCCGCCTCCAGGAGGTCCCGCACGCCGCGACGGACCACCTCGTGGTCGTCCAGGATGAAGACGCGCAGCGGCGTTTCCGGGGCGGCGACGGACGGGGCGGGGGCAGGGGGGACGGACTGCTGGTTCATGCACTCTCGCTCTGTGGTTCTGCGCGGATCGGCCGGGCACAAGGGGCCCGACCACGAGGTTCGTCGGGCCCGGCGATCCGCACAAGGGCCGAACGGCCCTGAGGGAACGGGGCCCTTCGGGCACGGTGCGGCGTTGCGATACTGGCGCCCCCGTCAGGAGGTCGATCCCATGCAGCAGCCCCGCCAACCCGCGCGTTCCACTTCGTCCGTGCCGTCCGAACGGTCCGCCGTGGTCACCGTCGGTGGCGAGTACCACGCCCTGCTCGCCCGGCACGACGCCATGCGGCTGCGCCGGCGCATCCTCGGGCAGGGCCGGGCCCCCGCGCCGGACTTAACGGCCACCACCTACGACGGCGCCGCGGACCAGCGGCTGATCACCCAGTACCTCGACCTGGTCACGCCGTTCGGCGAGCTGATCGCCCACCTCTACGACGAAATGTTCGCCCGGTGGCCCTACCTGCGGTCGCTGTTCCCCGCGTCGATGGACTTCCAGCGCGCGCACCTGGCCCGCGCCTTCTGGTACCTGATCGAGAATCTGCACCGCCCCGCCGAGGTGGCCGCCTACTTCCGGCAGCTCGGCCACGACCACCGCAAGCTCGGGGTGCGCCCGGTGCACTACGAGGCGTTCGAGGCCGCGCTGTGTGCGGCGCTGCGGCGCACCGCCGGGCCCCGCTGGGCCGAGGCGGTGGAACAGGCGTGGGTGCGGATGTTGCGGTTCGCGGTCGGGTCGATGGTCGAGGGCGCCGACGCCGCACTCGCCGAACCCCCGTGCTGGCAGGGCACGGTGACCGCCCATGAGCGGCGCCGCCCGGACCTCGCCGTACTGCGGATCCGGATGCACGAGCCGTACCCGTACCGGGCCGGCCAGTACGCGGCCGTCGAGTCACCCCTGATGCCCCAGGCATGGCGGCACTACTCCCTCGCAACCGCGCCGCGGCCCGACGGCGAGGTGGCCTTCCACGTCCGGCAGACCGGCTCCGGCGGGGTCAGCGAGGCTCTGGTCAGCCGCACCGGGATCGGCGACACCCTGCGACTGGGCCCCGCGCACGGCACGATGACGCTCCCGGACGAGGAGCACTCCCGCGATCTGCTGATGGTGGCGGGCGGCACGGGCTGGGCTCCGGTCAAGGCGCTGCTGGAGGAGTGGGCGGGCCGGCGCCGCGGGGCCGGCGGTCTCCCGCTGCGCCGGGCGGGCCGGGTGCACCTCTTCGTCGGCGCCCGCAGCCGGGCCGAGCTGTACGACGCCGAGGCGCTGGCCCAGTTGGCGGCGCGGCACGAACGGCTGCGGGTGGTGCGGGTGCTGGACGAGGACGCCGTCGGGGAGGGCGACGGCCGGCTGACCGAGTACGGTCCGCTGGCCGAGGCGGTGGCCCGGGACGCGCAGTGGTCCGGTCACCTCGCCTTCGTCAGCGGTCCGGCGGCCATGGTCGGTGCCACGGTCGCCCGGCTGACCGCGGTCGGAATGCCGGCCGACCGCATCCGCCACGACCCGGTGCCGGACCCCGTGGCCCCGCCGGCCGGCCGCCCCGCCGTGTGCCCGGCGGACGAGGCGGTGACCGGAGCGGCACGGTGACGCGGGCCGGGCCGGGTGCGCCGTCCGGCGGGGCGGGGCCGAACGGCCCTGGCGGGCGGCCGCCGGGGGCCTTCTACTGGCCGGCAGCCAGTGCGTCAGCAGCGTCAACAGGACAGGGAGCACGCCGTGAACGACATCCCGGCCCGGCACACCGCCGGCACCGCCACCGACTCCACGCTGGGGGCCTGGGCCGACCGCGAGGCGTCCCGCCGCAGCACCGAACTGGACCGCACCGAGGCCCTCCGGCTGCTGGGCAGCGTGTCGCTGGGCCGGATCGTCTTCACCCAGGACGCGCTGCCGGCCATCCGCCCGGTGAACCACCTCCTCCACCACGGCGAGGTGATCATCCGCACCCACGAGGGGGCGGCGCTGACCACCTTGACCGAACACGCGGAGGACGAGGGGGTGGTCGTCGCCTACGAGGCCGACGCCATCGACCCGGCCACACACTGCGGCTGGAGCGTCGTAGTGACCGGCTACTGCCACCTGGTGACCGACCCCGACGACCTGGCGCACTACCAAGCGTTGCTGCACCCCTGGACCGACCACCGGATGGCCCATGCGCTACGGATCCGCCCGGACCTGGTCACCGGGGTGCGGCTGTCGCACTAGGACCGGTCCAACTCCGTGCGCCGTCCTCCTGGTCGCACGGTGGGGAGGTGGGTCACACCAGGTGCCGACCGCCGTCCACCCGCACCACCTCGCCCGTGGTGTACGCGGCATGGGCCAGCGCGTAGACCGCCTCGGCGACGTCCTCGGGGGTGCCGACCCGGCGCTGCGGGGTGTGGGCGGTGATCCACTCCTGCGAGCCCTCCCACACCTCCGGGGCCTCGTCGTACCAAGGGGTGTCCACCAGGCCGGGTGCCACCGCGTTGACCCTGATGTCGGGGCCGAGGGTGGCGGCGAGCAGCCGCGTCATGTGGTCGACGGCGGCCTTGCTCACGGCGTAGGGGATCGAACTGCCCATCGCCCGGCTGCCGGAGACCGAGGAGATGTTGACGATCGAACCGCTCCCGGTGGCCTTCAGATGCGGGACGGCGGCGGTGGTCACCTGCCAGGTGCCGATGACGTTGACGTCGAGGATGTCGCGCCAGACCGCGCCGTCGACGGCGGACAGGTCGTCGAGCGGGATGAAGCGGGTCTGGCCGGCGTTGTTGACGAGGATGTCGAGCCGGCCGAACCTCTCGATCGCGGTGTCGACGAGGCGCTGGGCATCTGCCGGGTCCGAGATGTCGCCCTGAACGTACAGCGCGTCCGGCAGCGCGGCGGCGAGGGCGGCTCCGGTTCGGGCGGACGAGGCCGAGTTGACGACCACGCGCAGTCCGGCGTCCGCCATGCGGCGGGCCACTGCGGCGCCGATACCGGATGACGAACCGGTGACCAGGGCGACGCGCTCTTCACTCACACGGACCTCCACGCAACTCACGTCAGGAATAGGGAACTTCGCCTCGCGGACCGACGGGCCGCCGGCCGCGCGGAGGATCCCTGACGACGCGCGGGTTCCACTAGAATATCACTCAGGGAAATTCTCATTCCACAATGCGAAATATAGGTAGGGCGGGCTCCCTAGCCATGGGCGTACGGACCGAGGGCCGGGCGGCGCCCCGGCCCCGCCCCTCACCGCCCCGGCGCCCCCGCGCGGAGCCCGTCCATCACGAGGTCGAGGAGGCGGCCGGCGCGGGAGTGCCAGTCGGCGTGCGGGTCGAGCTGCCAGAGGCCGGCGATGGCGAGGAGGAAGTCCTCGGGGGTGACGCCGGGGCGGATGGTGCCGGCCTCCTCGTTCGCGGTCAGGAGGAGGGCGACGGCAGCGGTGAGGGGGCCGCGGGCCACGGCGGCGAGGGCGCCGGGGGCGGTGGTGGCCTTGCGCAGGGCGGCGGCCAGGCCGGCCTTGGCCATGGCGTACTGGGCGAGGCGGTCCATCCATCCGCGCAACGCCAGGTCCGGTGGCTGGGTGGCCAGGAGGTGCGCCGCGGCGTCGCAGACCTGTTGGACCTCGTGGCGGTAGACCTCCAGGACGAGGGCCTCGCGGTTGGGGAAGTTGCGGTAGAAGGTGCCCTGTCCGACGCCGGCCTTCTTGGCGATCGCGCTCAGCGGGACATCGGCGGCGTGCGTCAGCTCGGTCAGGGCCACTTCCAGGATGCGGTCGCGATTACGTCGCGCGTCCGAGCGCAGGTGCGCGTCCTTGGGATGCTGCACGCGTCCTCCTCCCGGAATGCGCTGGTGAGTTGGGCTCGTTGACGGGTGAAGCGTGGCGAACAATTGGCCTTGCTAACCGGACACCTGTCCGTTAAGTTTCAACGGTAGTGGACAGCTGTCCGCTTGAGGACCACCATAGCGGCCGACGAGTGGCAGATGAGACCAGCTGGGGAGCCTGACGGCCACCGCGACCGGTGTCCCACCACCACGCCCCACGGCATCCCGCCGCGCTGCCCGCAGCACCTTCCGACGCTGCGACGCACCGCACCACCCGTCCGCCCGGACCACCCGATTCCGCCTGGCCGATGCCGCCCGGCGGGGACGGCCCGATCTGCTGACCTCCTGCGGGGGCCGGCGTCCCCGACCGGGGGCCGGCGCGCCCCTCGACGCGTGAGACCCGAAAGAAGGCTGAGCTCATGGCCCCATCGACGGCCGGTGCCATCACCTTGACGATCAACGGCGAGAAGCACACGCTGCCCGTCGACAACCGCACCACCCTGCTCGACGCACTGCGCGAGCGGCTCGATCTGACCGGCACCAAGAAGGGCTGCGACCAGGGGCAGTGCGGTGCCTGCACGGTGCTGCTCGACGGGCGCCGGGTGGTGTCCTGCCTCCAGCTGGCGGTGGCCGCCGAGGGGCGGGAGATCACCACCATCGAGGGCGTCGCGGACGGGGACCGGCTGCACCCGGTGCAGCAGGCGTTCCTGGACCTCGACGGTTACCAGTGCGGCTACTGCACGCCCGGACAGATCTGTTCGGCCATCGCCGCGATCGAGGAGCACGCCGCGGGCTGGCCCAGCGCGGCCACCGCCGACGTCCGGCCGGAAGCGGGCGTTCCGCCGCTGACCGCCGACGAGATCCGGGAGCGGATGAGCGGCAACCTCTGCCGCTGCGGCGCATACGTGTCGATCGTGCAGGCGGTCGCGCGGGCAGCGGGGGACTCGGCGCTCGCCGGTCCGACGGACGAGACGAACGTGGCGGGTGCGGCATGAGGGAATTCGACTACCGGCGGGCGTCCGACATACCGGGCGCGGTGGCGCTGCTCGGCGCGGAGCCCGAGGCGCGCTACCTCGGCGGCGGCACCAACCTCGTCGACCTGATGAAGAGCGGCGTGGAGCGACCCGCGCTCCTCGTCGACGTGCGGGAGCTGCCGCTCGACCGGATCGAGATCGCCGACGACGGCGGGCTGCGGATCGGGGCGACGGTCACCAACAGCGACCTGGCCGCCCATCCCGAAGTGCGGCGTCGTTACCCGGCGTTGACGCAGGCGGTGCTGGCCGGCGCCTCGGGACAGCTGCGCAACATGGCCACGGTGGGCGGCAACCTGCTCCAGCGGACCCGCTGCGCCTACTTCACCGACCTGTCCCAGCCCTGCAACAAGCGGCTCCCCGGCAGCGGTTGCCCGGCCGTCGCAGGCGAGCACCACAACCACGCGATCCTGGGTGCCTCCCCGCACTGTGTGGCCGTCCACCCCTCGGACATGGGGGTCGCGCTGGCCGCCTTCGACGCGGTCGTCCACTACGCCACCGAGGACGGGCCGGGCGCGTTGCCGCTCTCGGAGTGCTACCTACCGGTCGGCGACACCCCGCACCGGGAGACCGCACTGCCGGCCGGCGCACTGATCACCGGCATCACCCTGCCGCCCGCGCCGGTCGCCGCCGCCTCCCGCTACCGCAAGGTGCGCGAGCGGGCGTCGTACGCCTTCGCCATCGGGTCGGTGGCCGCCGCCCTCGACGTCCGGGACGGCACCGTCCGCGACGCCCGACTGGCGTTCGGGGCAGTCGCGTCCCGGCCGTGGCGCGCGCACGCGGCCGAGCGCGCGCTGATCGACGGACCGGCCACCGCCGAGGCGTTCGCCGCCGCCGCGGACGCCGAACTGGCCGCCGCCGAGCCGCTGCCCGGCAACGCCTACAAGGTGACGCTGATCCGGAATCTCGTCGTCGCCGTGCTGACCGAGCTGGCCGAGGAGACCCGGCGGACCGAGGAGACCACCCGATGACCACCACGACGACCGGAACCACCCCGGTGACCGGCGCCGTCGGCACCGCGCACACCCGCATCGAGGGCCGGGACAAGGTCACCGGCGCGGCCCGCTACGCCGCCGAGATCCCCTTCGCCGAGCTCGCCCACGGCTGGCTGGTGGTGTCCACCATCACCCGCGGCCGGATCCGTTCGATCGACACCGCGCCCGTCCTGGCCATGCCCGGCGTGCTGACCGTGCTCCACCACGGGAACTCCCAGCCCCTGGAGTCGAACTACCCCGGCCCGATGGGGCCGCCCGACCCGGCACTCCAGATCTTCCAGCACGACCGGGTGCCCTACGCCGGCTGGCCGGTGGCGCTGGTCGTCGCCGAGACCTCCGAACAGGCCCGGGAGGCCGCCGAGTCACTGGTGGTCGAGTACGACACGGAACCACACGACGTGGCGTTCGTCACTGGGCACCCGGCGACCTACGTCCCGGAGAGCACACCGCGGGCCGCGGCGGAGCAGGAGAAGGGCGACCTGGCGGCCGAACTCGCCGCGTCCGCCGTCGTGGTGGACGCGGAGTACACCACTCCGGAAGAGCACCACCATCCTATGGAGCCGCACGCCGCGGCCGCGTACTGGGACAGCGGTCGGCTCGAAGTCGTCGACTCCAATCAGAGCAGCATCTTCGTCGCCCAGGAACTCGCGCGGCTGTTCTCGCTCGACCCGTCCGCGGTCCGGGTGCGCTCCGAACACGTCGGCGGCGGCTTCGGCGCCAAGGGCACCCGCGCGCACCAGGTGGCGGCGGCGATGGCGGCAACGATCCTGCACCGCCCGGTCCGCGTCGTCCTGACGCGGCGTCAGATGTTTTCGCTGATCGGCTACCGCAGTCCCACAGCGCAGCGGGTCCGGCTCGGCGCCGACCCCGACGGGCGACTGCGGGCCCTGCACCACCAGGGGCTGAACCAGACGTCGACGGTGCACGAGTTCGTCGAGCGGAGCGCCGACGTGGCCCGGGCGATGTACGACGCCGACGCCCACCACACCGTCAACCGCGTGGTCCGGCTCGACGTGCCGACCCCGACCTGGATGCGCGCCCCGGGCGAGGCGCCGGGCTCGTTCGCGCTGGAGTCCGCGCTCGACGAACTCGCCGAGCGGTGCGGCATCGACCCGATCGCCCTGCGCGCCCGCAACGAGCCGACGGTGGGCCCCATCTCCGGGCTGCCGTACAGCGGCCGCAAGCTCCTCGCCTGCTTCGAGGAGGGCGCCCGCAGGTTCGGCTGGGCCGACCGCGACCCGCGACCCGCGGTGCGCCGCGACGGGCGCTGGCTGCTCGGGACCGGCACCGCGGCTGCCTCGTTCCCCACCCTGGCCGGTCCGTCCACGGCGGGCGTGACGGCCGAAGCGGACGGCACCTTCACCGTGCGGATCACCGCCGCGGACATCGGGACCGGCGCGCGGACCGCGCTGACCCTGGTCGCCGCGGACGCGCTGGAGGTGCCGCCGGACCGGGTGACGGTTCGGATCGGCGACAGCGACTTCGGTCCGGCGATGCTCGCCGGCGGCTCGGCGGGCACCCGCTCCTGGTCCTGGGCGGTCACCCTCGCGGCCCGCGCGCTGCGCGAACAACTCGCGTTGGGCGGCGACGTTCCACCGGAGGGGATCACCGTACGGTCGGACACCACGGAGGCCATCGGCGCCCTGCCGCCCCGTGAACGGCACGCCTTCGGTGCGCAGTTCGCCGAGGTCGCGGTGGACGTCACGACCGGCGAGGTGCGGGTCCGGCGGATGCTGGGCGTCTTCGCAGCCGGCCGGATAGTCAACCCGCTGACCGCGCGCAACCAGTTCGTCGGCGGCATGGTCTGGGGGCTCTCCATGGCCCTGCACGAGGAGGCGGTCCGGGACGGGGTCACGGGCACCCACGTCGGCCCCGACCTCGCCGGCTACCACGTCGCCGCCAACGCCGACGTCCCGCTCATCGAGGCGGATTGGGTGGACGACCCGGACGAGGACGACCCGGTGGGCATCAAGGGCATCGGCGAGGTCGGCATCGTGGGTGCCGCGGCGGCCATCGCCAACGCGGTCTGGCACGCGACCGGCGTCCGTCACCGGCACCTGCCGATCCGCCCGAACCGGGTGCTCACGTCCTGGGACGGCGCGCTGCCGCAGTCGTCCGACGGTCGCGGCTGACAGCCGGCGGTCGCCGCTCCCACCCAGGAGCGGCGACCGTCTTCGGCGGACCTGCTCCGCCGTTCCCCCCACCGTGCCACCCGGCAGCCAATGGCCGCCGGGTGGCACCGGTCATGGCCGGGTCAGCGCACGTGGACGGTCCGCACGCTGGTGGTGAAGTCCGCGCGGGGGTGGCCCCCGTGCGGGCCGTCGACGCCGAAGAGCACCCCGCGGAACTGCAGGACGCCACGGTGCGCGGCCTTGACCTTCACGTCGACCTTGGCCTCACCGGCGTCCATGTTCACGACGTGGCCACACTTGACGGTGTGCCAGGCGCCGTGCGTGCCGACGCGCTGCTGCGCACAGAACTCGGCGTACCGGAGGGCGTCGCTGTCGCCGCGCCCTGTGAGGTGCACGGCCTGGCCCAGCTTGACGGTGCCGGGTGACGCACTGAGGGTGGCGCTGCCCTTGGCGAACGCCGGGGTGACGGCCAGTACCGCCACGGCCGCGCCCATGGCCCCCACCGCGGCGAAGCGGGCGACGCCCCGACGCCCGCGGACCCCCCGCGCCGCGCGTCCGTTCCCGATCTTCTCCACTTGCTCTGTCATTTCTGTCCTCCCCTTTGAGGTGGGCCGTTGTTACGACCCACCACACAAGAGGGGGATATGGCGCAGTACGTTCCCGGCAGCGGCACCAAATGCCGTACGCCCCACCCTCGATGGGGGGACAACCCCACCCCGACCACCCCGGCCAGCAGCATGGCCCACCAGACCCGATCGTCCCTACGGTGGCCGCATGCCGATGACCGTGAACGTCCCCGCGCCGAGGGCCGGATGTGCCCCACGGGCCGCCGTACGACACCTCCCCCGCCGGGCGGCCGCCGCGCTCCTCACCGCCGCCGCCCTCCTCACCGGACTCGTCCCCGCCCGGGCCGACGCCGCGACACCCACCGCCCACCCGTCGCCCTCCCGACTCCAACGGGACGCCGACGCGGTGCGCGACACCGGTGTCACCGGCGTCGCGGTCCGACTGACGACGGACCACCGGTCGCGCACTGTCCGCAGCGGCACCGGAGACCTGTCCACCGGACGGCCCGTACCGCCAAACGGATTCGTCCGGATCGGCAGCAACACCAAGACGTTCGTGGCGACGGTGGTGCTCCAACTCGTGGGCGAGGGACGGCTGTCGCTCGACGACACGGTGGAGAGGTGGCTGCCGGGCGTGGTGCGCGGCCACGGCAACGACGGGCGCCGGATAACGGTGCGTCAGCTGCTCCAGCACACCAGCGGCCTGCCGGACTACACCGGCGAGGTCGCCCCGCACCCCAGTGCCGCCGAGTACCACCGCAACCGTTGGACGACTCACACCTCCGCGCAGCGCGCCGCGTTCGCGCTGCGTCACCCGCCGTCCTTCGAGCCGGGTGCGCGCTGGCAGTACTCCAACACCAACTACGTCCTCGCCGGGATGGTGATCAAGGCGGTCACCGGCCACTCCTGGGAGCACGAGGTGCGGGCGCGGATCCTGCGCCTGCTCCACCTCACGCACACCTTCGCACCGGGCAACGACCCGTACCTCCCCCGCCCGCACGCCGCCGACTACCAGCAGTTCGCCCCCGGCGCCCCGCTGATCGACACCACCGTCGCCTACCTCCCCTTCGACGGGGACGCCGACGGCTCGATGATCAGCACGACGGCGGACACCAACGCGTTCTTCTCGGCGCTCGTCCGGGGCCGGCTGCTGGCCCCCGCGCAGCTGGCCGAGATGCGCCGGACGGTGGCGGTGCCCGGCGACCCGGGCACTCCGCCCGGCGGCCGCTACGGGCTGGGCCTGTCCTGGACTCCGCTGACCTGCGGCGGCGGGTACTGGGGGCACAGCGGTGACGGCTACGGCTACATGCTCTGGCCCGCCACCACCGCCGACGGCCGGACCACCGTCACCGTCTCCCTGCACAGCCGCCCCGGTGACCCGGACACCGCCACCCGCCAGATCCGGGCCACCACCGCGCTGATCGACCATGCCCTGTGCGACGTGCGGCGCGCGAAGGACGGAGCACGTCGCGGCTGAATTCCGGTGCGATCCGGGGTATCTGTGCCGGTGGCTGCGCGAGCGCCGGGCCCGGGTCGCCTTGGAAGGGAGCGGTTGTGGTGGAGCGGACGACGTGTTGTGTGGTGGGCGGCGGACCTGCCGGAATGGTGCTCGGACTGCTGCTGGCGCGGGCCGGGGTGGCGGTGACGGTCCTGGAGAAGCACGGGGATTTCCTGCGCGACTTCCGGGGGGACACCGTGCACCCGTCCACGCTGGCGCTGCTGGACGAGTTGGGGCTGAGCGATCGGTTCGCCAGGCTGCCGCAACGGCGGGTGACGGCCGTTCAGCTGCCGCTCGGGCCGGACGGCGCTCTGACGACCGTGGGGAACATCGCCGCGCTGGGCGGCCGGTTCAACTACGTCGCGATGGTGCCGCAGTGGGACCTGCTCGACCTGCTGGCGGACGAGGCCCGGCGGGAGCCGTCGTTCTCCGTGCGGATGAGCACCGAGGTGACGTCGTTCCTGAAGGAGCGCGGCCGGGTGACGGGGGTGCGGTACCGCACGGCCGACGGCCGGACCGGCGAACTGCGGGCGACGCTCACGGTGGCCTGCGACGGCCGGGGTTCGCTCGCCCGGGCCCTGCCCGAACTCGGGCTGCGGGCCTTCAGCTGCCCCATGGACGCCTGGTGGTTCCGGCTGCCGCGGCACGACGGCGATCCGCACGGTCTGGTGGGCGGCGCCGGCGACCGGCTGCTCGCCGCCCTGATCGACCGCGGGGACTACTGGCAGTGCGCCGCGCTGATCCCCAAGGGCACGGACGGGGTGCGGCGCGCCGCCGGCCTGGAGGCGTTCATGGTGAACTTCGCGTCGGCCGCGCCCTGGCTCGGCGATCGGGTGCGGGCGCTGGACTCCTGGGACGAGGTCAAACTGCTGGACGTGCGGCTGGACCGGCTGCGGCGCTGGCACCGCCCCGGACTGCTGTGCATCGGCGACGCGGCGCACGCGATGTCGCCGGTCTTCGGGATCGGCATCAACCTCGCGGTGGAGGACGCGGTGGCGGCCGCCCGGCACCTGGTCGGGCCGCTGCGGGCCGGCGCGGTCGGCCTGCCGGACGTCCGTGCCGTGCAGCGCCGCCGGTGGCCGACCGCGGCGCTGACGCAGGCGTTGCAGCGGTTCGCCCACTCCCGGGTCATCGCACCGGTACTGGCGGGCCAGGCGCCGTTCGGCCACCCCCGGCGGGCCCAGTGGGTGGCCGAGCGGCTCACCACCTCACGGTGGCTGAACCGGGTCCCGGCGTACTTCCTCGCCTACGGGGCGGTACGCGAGCGCCCGCCGGCCGAGTCGGTGCGCTGAACCGGTGACGGGGGCGCGCACGCCCCCGTCACCGCCCCGTCACGCCGTCACTCGCCTCTCTCCGTCACTCCGTCACCTCCGCCAGCCGGAAGGGTCCGGCCCCTCCGGGGGCGTACATCAAGGGCAGGCTGCGGCCCAGCGGAACGACCACGATCGGTTCCTCGCGGTACTCCCGCAGGAAGTGCTCCAGCGGCTCCCAGATCATGCTCCGGTACCCGGCCTCGGTCCGCTGGCGCTCGAAGGACAGGGTCAGCGCGGATTCCTCCACGGTGACGCTCACCGCGTCCACCTCGACCCACTCCCCGCCGATCCACGCTTCGAGTCGTACGTATGACATGACGCAAGAGTGCCCCGTCCCCCACTGGACTCGCAATCAGCGGGGAACGGGGCCGGGCGGCGCGGGCCGGGTTCACGGGCGAGCGGCGTGCCGCCCAGGTCACAGAGCGCCGGGCGCGGCAGGCGTTCCTCGTTCCCGGCCGCCCCGGCACGGTGTCACGGTGACGGTGTCACTGTGACGGTCGTTGCGTTCCCACGCCGCATTTCTCGGCGATGGAATTTTTTGGGGCATCCGGGCCCGGCCCGGCGGTATCGGATTCCTTTGCGGATTGGCTCTTGGAATTCCGGCGCATTTCCTGGAGACCCTTTTGAATTCCATTGCGCAGCCATTTACCCAGAGGCCGTTCCACCAGTCGGTGCACGGCGTAGGAAAGCATCACCATGAACGCGACGATGGAGAGCAGGAGGACCGGCGCCGGCATCTTGTTGCGCAGCATGTCGATGAGGGTGAATCCGATGTACATGTGCAGGAGATACAGCGGGTACGTCAGCGAGCCGGCGGTCAGCAGCCAGCGCCACCGCACCTTGTCGAATACGCCGAGGGCGATGGCCGCCATGACGGCGAAGGCCAGGATGACGCCCACGCGGGCCGGCCAGCCGTGCGCCATGCTCGCCTTGGCTCCGACGTTCATCACCAGGCGGCCGCGGACGTAGTGCTGGGCCAGCAGGAATTCGACCGCGACGATCGCCCAGAGGAGGAGCGTGGGCTTGAAGCGGTGCATCAGGTAGAAGGCGATGCCCGCGATGAAGTAGGGCGAGTAGGGAGCGATCGCCCACACCGAAAGAAAGTTGCTGTTGGCCTTGAGGGCGACGACACCGGCCACCGTCCACAGCCCGCAGAAGAGCACGCACCTGCGGTAGGTGACACCGCGGTACACGACGAGGGCGAAGAGCAGGTAGAACTTCAACTCGACGAAGAGGGACCAGTAGACATCGTCGAGGTCGGAAACCCCCACGCCCTGCTGCAGCATGGTGAGGTTTGTCAGCACTGTTTCCAGATTGTCCGCACTGCGGACCCGCGGCCAGATCATGAGTACGGCCGCGGTCAGCAGCACCCCGACCCAGTACGCGGGATAGAGGCGGGAAGCCCGGGATTTCACGAAGTCGCCGAGCGAACGCCCCCAGGCGCTCATGCAGATGACGAATCCGCTGATCAGGAAGAAGACTTCGACGCCCAGCCAGCCGAATTGGGACAGGTGGTAGATCGTCGGCGAGATCGCATGCGGATCATTGCCCCAGCCATCACGGAGGGTGATGTAGTGATACGCCAGGACCATCAGCGCCGCCACGAGGCGTAGTCCGTCCAGGACATAGAGTCTGGATTGTCCTTGCCCCTTCCCTGGTGCGGCCAGATTTCCAGGCAGAGCAAAGGGCATACCGTGGTTCCTCAACTTCGTAGGGCAGTGTTCCACTCCATCCCATCTCATGGCCGGGACGGAGGAGGCAAGTTCGGTTGAAATAATCGCAAAGATTTTGGCCATGGCGCACATCGAGCGTTACGTAAATCACGTTTCGACCGATGCTGGATGTCGTGGGCGAATCCGGGTCAATACGGATACCCCGTACCCGATGACCGACTCTTCCACATGCCCGGGACGCGCGGGGAACACTATCCGGAACTTCTGATTCCGCCGTCGCACACCCGACCCCGGCACTGCCGTTCCCTTGCGCTTCGACTTTCAGAAACCTTCCCGCCATCCCGTATTCGTATGCTGCGCCATAAGGGTTCCGGAGCGTATTTGACAGCGGCACGGGAAAAACCGGCGCGCTGGCCGGCGGGAATTTTCCGCGGGACCGGGGGACGGGGACGGCTTGGCGTTGACGGGCCGTGGCGCCCCCTCCGCTCCGGTGGCCGACCACCGCCGCTGCGCCCTCACTCCACGTGCACACCCCTCCGGCCCAGCACCGCCCGCGCCACCCGCCCGGGGCGAGTAGGACGGAGTGGACGGCTCGCGCGGAGGAGCGGTGCGGAATGCAGATGGTGGTCGACCTCAACCGGTGCCAGGGGTACGCGCAGTGCGTTTTCCTCGCGCCGCAGGTGTTCGAGCTGCACGGCGAGGAGGCGCTGCGCTACGCCCCCGCGCCCCCGGACGCGCAGGCGGAACGGGTGCGGCGGGCGGCGGCGGCCTGCCCGGTACAGGCCATCCTCGTCGGCGCACAGGCCGGCGCGGCGGCCGGGGCGGGTGCGGATGCCGATGTCCGCTGACCTGAAGAAGGGGCGGATCGTCATCGTCGGCGCGTCCCTGGCCGGACTGCGGGCGGCCGAAACCCTGCGGGACGAGGGCTTCACCGGGGACCTGACCCTGGTCGGCGACGAGCCGCATCCGCCGTACGACCGACCGCCGCTGTCGAAGCAGGTGCTGCTGGGCCGGGTACCCGCGGCGGATGTCGGTCTGCCGGCCCGCCGCCCGGTGGACGCGCGGTGGAAGCTGGGGGTGCGCGCCAGTGGGCTCGACCCGGCCACGAAGGACGTGTTGTTGGCGAACGGCGAGCGGCTGCCGTTCGACCGACTGCTGATCACCACCGGGACCCGCGCCCGGCCCTGGCCGCATCCCGATGAAGCCCGCCTGGACGGCGTGCTGACGGTGCGGACGCTCGACGACGCGGGCCGGCTCGCCGAGCGTCTGGACGCCGGGCCGCGCCGGGTCCTGGTCATCGGGGCGGGGTTCACCGGCTCGGAGATCGCCTCGGCCTGTCGGGAGCGCGGCCTGGAGGTGACGGTCGCCGAGCGCGGACCGGCGCCGCTGGTCGGGGCGCTCGGCGGCACGCTGGGGGCGTTCGCCGCACGGTTGCAGCGCGCGCACGGCGTCGATCTGCGCTGCGGGGTGACGGTCACCTCGCTCACCGGCAGCAACGGGCGGCTGACCGGTGCCGAGCTCTCCGACGGGAGCCGGATCGACGCCGAGGTCGCGGTGGTCGCCCTGGGCGCCGTGCGCAACACCGAGTGGCTGGGCGGCACGGGGCTCGCCGCGGGCCCGCGGGGTGTGGCCTGTGACGCCGGGTGCCGGGCCTTCGACATGTACGGGATCGTCACCGACGACGTGTTCGTGGCCGGGGACGTGGCCCGTTTTCCGCATCCGCTCTTCGAGTACCAGATGTTGGCGCTGGAGCACTGGGGGAACGCCGTGGAGCAGGCAGAGGTGGCGGCGCACAACATGGTCAACCCCGGGCCGCTGCGGCGCCCGCACCTGGCGGTGCCGGCCTTCTGGTCCAGTCAGTTCGGGCTGAACATCAAGTCCGTCGGCGTCCCGACCTTCTCGGACCAGGTGACCATCGCCCAGGGCTCCATCGAGGAGGGCCGGCTGATCGTGGTCTACGGGTACCGCGGCCGGGTCACCGCCGCGGTCAGCGTCAACCGCGCCAAGTGGCTGGAGTACTACCGGCGTCTGATCGAGACCGCGGCGCCGTTCCCGCCCGAGCCGGGCGCCGCCGACCGGCCCGCGTCCCCGCAGGTCGTGCCCTCCGACGTCCCGGACCCGAAGGTGCTCTCGCACGGCCCGACCGTCGCGCTCACCGGTCATCTGCCGGACCGGCGCCTGGCCGTGGTGCGCCCGATGGGCTGACCGCCGCACCGGGTGCCGCCCGTCCGCCGCTTGCCCCTGCCCTCGACGAGGAGAGCCCCGCGCATGTCCACGGAGACCCTGCTGGAACGGATCAACGCCTACGCCAGCCGCGCCAACCCGTACCCGCTCTACGCCGAACTCCGTGAGCACGGTGTGGCGCGGCAGAACGACGGCAGCTACCTGGTCGGCACGTACCGCGAGATCGCCGCGCTGCTGCACGATCCGCGGATCAGCTCGGACGTGCGCCACCGCACCGCCCCCGACGCGCTGGGCAGGTCCGGCGAGCTGCCTCCGTCCTTCATCGGCGTCGACGACCCCGAGCACGACCGGCTCCGCCGGCTGGCGATGCGCCCCTTCGGCCCACCGCACTCCCCCGGCCGGGTCGACGCGCTGCACGGGGACATCGGGGACATCGCCCGGGAGCTGATCGACGGATTGCGGGACCGGGACCGGATCGACCTGGTGGACGACTTCGCCTACCCGCTGCCGGTCACCGTGATCTGCCGCCTACTGGGCGTCCCCCGGGAGGACATGCCCGAGATCCGTGGCTGGACGAACACCATCATCGCCTCCCTGGACCGCTCCCCCGACGACGATCCGCAGGCGAGGCAGCGTGCGGGCGCGGAGGCGCGGGTCGCGATGGCCGGCTATCTGGGCGGGCTGGCCGACCGCCGGCGGAAGCACCCGGCCGACGACATGATCTCCGCCCTGGTGCACGACGACGGGCCCGAAGGGCGGCTCAGCAAGCCGGAGTTGATGACGACGCTGACCCTGCTGATGATCGCGGGGCACGAGACGACGGTCAATCTCATCACCAACGGAATGCTCACACTGCTGCGCCGCCCGGACGCACTGGAGCGGCTGCGTCGGGAGCCGGAGCTGATGCCGTCGGTGGTGGAGGAACTGCTGCGGTACGAGCCGCCGGTCCAGATGTTGCCGCAGCGCACCCCGTTGACCGACGTCGAGGTGGGCGGGGTGACCATCCCTCAGGGCGCTCCGCTGTTCCTGATCCTGGCGTCCGGCAACCGGGATCCGCTGCGGTTCGAGGACGCCGACCACTTCGACCCGGCCCGTCGGGACAACCAGCACTTCGGCTTCGGCAGCGGCGTCCACAACTGCTTCGGCGCCCCGCTGGCCCGCCTGGAGACGCAGGTCGCGCTGGCCGAGTTGCTGCGCCGCCTGGACGGTCCGCGCCTGGTCGAGGATCCCCCGCCGTACCGGCAAAGCCCGATCTTGCGCGGGCCCCGGCACCTGCCGATCGTCAGCGGTGTCCGGGCGGGCGCGGGGACATGAGGGAGCGTCAGGGACCCGTACCTGCTGCCGTTTCGGCGGATTCCCCTCGTCCGGCTGCGCCGGGGGTGGTATCAGCGGGCCGCCCCCGGTGCCGACGACGGCCGCGATAAAGAGAGTGCCGCCCCTTCCCCGACCATGTAATGTGCACAGCCGTTAAGTGACACTTACTCGGGAGGGTTCGATGGTTCCGGAACTCGTCAGGATCTGGGCGGCCGGCTGGGTCGTCTCACGTCAGCGCCCCCGGGCCGTCGAGCATCCCTGGGGGCTCTACATCGACGTGGGCCTCCCGGACCAAGTAGGCCGCCATGTACTGCCCGACCCCGACGCGTCCTCGGTGCGCGCGGCCACCGCGTCGGTGACCGCCCCGCACACCTGGCTGAAACTGCCCGTGGAGACGGAGACGGCGGACTCGTGGCTCCCGGAAGGCTGGGTGGCGGACAAGGAGGAGTCGGGGCACCTGATGACCGCGGACCTCCGGGCCACCCATCCGGTGGCGCCGGACGGATATCGCACGACCGTGGAAACCACGGACGGCGTCACCTACGTCCGAGTACGCGACGCGCACGGCGAGTTCGCCGCCACGGGGCAGATGGCCGTCCTCGGCCCGGCCACGGTCGTCGACAAGGTGGTGACCGAGGAGGCGCACCGCCGGCGCGGTCTGGGCCGCTTCGTGATGCGCACGCTCGCCAACCACGCCGTGGCCGAGGGGGCGACGCTCGGCATCCTGGGCGCGACCGACGAGGGCCGGGCCCTGTACGAATCGCTCGGCTGGCAGCGGCGCGCAGGACTCGCGGCCTGCCTCCATCGCCCGTAGCCGAAGCCCGACGACCCCGTATCCGCAGGTGATCGGCCCCACTCGCCGGTACCACTTGACCCTCACATCAAGGTGAAGTTTCGACGATACTGAGCACGGAAGCACCGAACCACAACAGGCACAAGGTGAGCCCCATGGACAACCAGCTCTACGACTACAGCCCGATCACCGAGCGGGACCCGATCTCCTGGCCGGGCGGCGCTCGATCGCCTTCTACGTCGGGCTGAACGTCGAGCACTACCAGGTCGACCGCCCGTCGACGAGCAACTTCCCCGGCACCGCCGGACTCGCCCCGGACCCGCTCAACTACGGCTGACGCGATTACGGTCCGCGGGTGGGCATCTGGCGGCTGATCGAGAGCCTCGACCGGCACGGGATCCGCGCCAGCGTGATGCTCAACTCCGACGTCGGCGAGCGCTACCCGCAGATCATCGAGGCCGGCCGGGCCCGGAACTGGGCCTGGGTCGCCCGCGGGAAGAACAACTCCCTCTTCCAGGCGGACATGACGCCCGACGAGGAGCGCGCCTTCCTGACCGAGGTCGTCGGCGCCATCGAGAAGACCACCGGCCACCGCCCCGCGGCTGGCTCGGCCCGGCCCTCACCGAGACGTTCGAAACCCCGAAGCTCCCCTCCGAACTGGGCCTGAACTACGTACTGGACTGGAGCAACGACGACCAGCCCTACCGCCTCAACGTGCCGGGCATGCTCAGCGTCCCGTATTCCATCGAGGTCAACGACATCAGCCTGTTCGTCGGCAAGAGCCTGAGCGGCCCGGACTTCGCACAGATCGTCAAGGACCAACTGGACCAGCTGCACGAGGACGCGGCGGACAGCGGCCGGCTGATGTCGTTGGTGCTGCACCCGTTCGTCATCAACCAGCCGTTCCGCCACAAGTACCTGGACCAGGCACTGGAGCACATCGCCCAACACCCCGGGGTGTGGCTGACGACCAGCGACCAGATCGCCGAGCACTACGCCCAGACCACCGCCGAGATACGGGCCTGACCTCGCCGCCCTGACATCACCGGGCGCCGCGTTGGAGGGGCCCCCATCGGGCACCCCCCAACGCCCCGTCCCGCCCCGCACCTTCCACTACACACCCCTTCCGCCCGATTGATTGCATTTACTCCATGTATCAGCCGGAGGGCATGGCACTGACCCCGGCCGCCGCCCCTGCGGTACTGACCGGCCTGGCGGCCCGGTTGCCGCCCCCCGAGGTCACCGACGCCGACCTCCGCACCCATCTGGGCACCTCGGACACCTCAGCCACCTGGAACCGCGAACGGCTCGGCACCTCCGTCCGGCGCCGTTCGGACCCGAAGACGACCACCGGGGATCTGGCTGCCGAGGCCGGCGCCCGCACCGCGGTCGCCGAGACCCTGGGTGTCCCGCCCGAGCGGGTGCCGGCGACCATCGGGACGGCAGGGGGAACGCCTCCGTCCCCCCACTTCCGTAAGGAAGTGGCCCTGTACGCCGCCCGACTGGAGCGCACCCTCGCCACCGCACCGGATTGCCCGGCGAACCGATCGTCCCTGAGGCACCGCTCCCCCGGGCCGGCACCGTTCGCCCGGGCCGGCATCGACGCCCTGGCCGTCGCCGTGCTCTGCATCGCGCCGGAGGACCAACTGGGCCTGACGGACGGCCTACTGCCGCCCGCGCGGCAGCCCTCACGACGGTGACCTGCGGTGGGTGCTAGGGCCTGTGCGGAGTTCGGATCACTGGATCGATTGTTCCCGTCCCAGGAGAGCGTCAGCTCCGGTGCCAGGCCCGCCGACAGGGTCGTGGAGCAGTTCGCCGAATCGGCGTGCGAGCGCGGCGGTCAGCCGGTCTCGTGCCCGAGTCAGTCGCTCGATGCGCTGGTTGAGCTCGGCCACCCGCCGGATGGTGACATCGGCGACCGGGCAGTGGCCCGGCCCGTCTTCGCCGGTCACCCCGGCGGTCTCGTCATCGGAGGGAGACCTCGTGTCGAGGACATGGGCGAAGGCCCGTACGTCACCTATCGTCAAGCCCGTATCGAGCAGCTCACGGATGGCACGCAGCCGCTCGATGTCATGCTGCCCGTAGTCGCGATGACCCGACGGCGTGCGCCGCGCCGTGAACAGCCCCCGCTGCTCGTAGTAGCGCAGCGCCCTCGGGGTGAGGCCCGAGGCCGCCGCCGCATCACCGATCCGCATCGTTGCTTCCTCCTCGGGGTCAAGGCTTCAGAGCTCTACCAACACCGCTCCGACATGGCGCCCTTCGAGCAGCTCGCACAACGCCCGTGGTGCTTGATCGATTCCCGACAGCCGGGTGTGCGGGAAGGTGAGGGTGCCCTCGTGCAGCCCACGGCTGAACTCCTCGAACCACTGGGGGATCGCGTCCAGGTGATCGCTGCCGGACATGCCGCGCAACGTGATGCCCCGCAAGATGAGGGCGCCCGTGTCGATCCCGACCGGTGCGGTGAAGCCGCCCGACATCTGGCCGGACAGCGTGCCGACAAGACCGACGCGGGCACCGCGGCGGGCGAGGGCCAGCGCGGCCAGCAGCTGTTCCCCGCCGACGTTGTCGAAGACCGCGTCGATGCCGGCGGGAGCCGCCTTGCGCAACTGGTCTTCAATCGGGCCCGCATCCCGGGTGACGACGGCGTCGTAGCCGAGTTCCTCGACCAGGTACGTGCCCTTGTGCCGGGAGCTGGTAGTGCCGATCACCCGCGCCGCTCCTCGCAGGCGGGCAAACTGCCCGGCCAGGGAGCCGACGCCACCTGCCGCAGCGGTGACCAAAACCGTGTCCCCGGGCCGCACCTCGGCTCCCCGCACGATGCCCAACCACGCGGTCAGCCCCTGTGACAGGTGGGCAGCCACATCCGGCAGAGCTCCGGCATCGAGACGCTGAGCGTCGGTTTCGTCGATGACCGCATACTCGCGCCAGCCACCGTTGTGGGCGATGAGATCGCCGGGTTCCAGGCCGGTGCCCGGCGCCGCGATCACCACGCCGATCGCCGGTCCGCCCAGGACCTCTCCCGGCTCGTAGGACGGCATGGGCAGATCGGGGTTGCCCCGCACAAGGGTGTCCATCACCGCAGTGACGCTCATCAGCCGGTTGCGCACGAGCACCTGCCCTGAGCCCGCCTCGGGCACCGGAGCCTCGACAGTGCGGAAATGGCCCGCGCTGAGGGGGCCTTGCGGACGTGTGGCCAGACGTACCTCTCGATGGGTGGCGGGGACGGCAGTGGTCATCAGGACTCCTCGACAAGAAGGCGGGCGGAACCCGCAGAGCGCGGCCGCCCCGTATAAGGCCGGCGCACGAATCCCGGCGACGTTAGAACCTGACGCACACGTCAAGTGCAAGCTCCCACCCGGACCCAAGGCGCCGAGCCGGTTTCGGCGCACCGGCCCTATCACAAGTGGAGTCCTGGCACAGGCGCTACCAGGTGCACCACGGCACGCTGACGTGCTCCTCGCCCCGGGCCTAAGCACTTGGGCCGCCCTGGATGGGGCATCCACCATCCTGCGCCGTCTCGGCGTTCGTGACGCTGGTGGATTGGGGCCTGCGCGGAGCCGTGCTCAATGGGAGGGACGGAGGCTGCGGAGCCAGCTGATCGCGCCGGGTAAGTGGAGTCCGGCCAGGTAGCTGGCCGGGGTCTTGTCGTAGCGGGTGGCGATACCGCGCCACGCTTTGAGTTTGTTGATCAGGCGCTCGACGGTGTTGCGGTCCCGGTAGAGGCCGGCGTCGTGGGTGACGGGCCGCCCGCCACGACGGCCCTTCTTCTTCCGGTGGGCGGCCTGGTCGGCCTTCTCCGGGATGACCGCCTTGATCCCGCGGGCGCGCAGGTGGGCGCGGTTGCAGCGCGAGGAACACGCCTTGTCGCCGGCGACCGCGTCGGGCCGGGTACGCGGTCGGCCCACCGGGCCGGGGACCTTGATGGCCCGCGGGACAGGGATGAACTGCGGGCTGCCGGCGGCCTGCCCGGGGGTGAGCACGAAGGACAGCGGACGGCAGCGCCGTTCGGCCGCGAGGTGCACCTTGCTGGTCAGCCCGCCCCGCGAACGCCCCAGGGAGGCGGCCTTCAGCCGTGCGCGGCGCCTGCGACGGACCCGGCGCCGCTCGGCACGGGCAGGGTCGGCCGCGGCGGAGTCTTCGGCTCCTTCTTGATCGTTTTGTGTCTTTCTGCGGCCCCCTTTGAGGGCTCGATGGCTTCCTCCAGGACGGCCAGGACGTCCTCACTCACCTGTGCGCCCGCCGCGTCGTGATGCGCATGGACGACCGTGGAGTCCACGCTGACCAGCGACAGGTCTACCTGTCCGCGCCGTGCGACCTCGGTGATCATCACCTCCCTCAGGCCCTGGAACACCCCGGCATCGCGCCACTGGCAGAACCTGTCGTAGACCGTCGACCAGGGCCCGAACTCCTCCGGCATCTCCCGCCACTGGCTCCTGGTACGAACCCGCCAGACCACACCCTCGAACTGGTCCCGCAGCCGGTGCGGATACGGCCCGAATCCGCCTATCGGCAGCAACGACTCCACCAACGCCCAATCGTCATCGCTCAGTTCACGTCTCGCCACACGAATGTTCTACCGGCACGTTCATCACGACTCCGCACAGGCACTAGGTCAGCGGATCCGCTGCGAGCAGGCCCGCCAGCACCCGCCGGACCACCCGCTCGAAGCGTGCTCCGGCCTCGCCGGACGCCCCGGCACCGGGCTGGTTCCCGCCGGCCGGGCCGCCCGCCGCTCCCCCGGCCAACGCCCGTGCCAGCAGGGGATGTCCGCCCCGCCCGGCCACCGCGCCCAGGTAGGCGGACTGCGCCGCCTGACGACCCGTCGGTGACCGGCGGGCGCGGAGTTCGACCCCGGACAACATGGCGACCAGGGCGTTCAACACGGCAACCGCCTCCAACTTCCGCTGCCCGGTAAGGTCCGCCACCGGCTCCAGCGCACGCAGCGCGAACTCCAGGTAGTCCAACCCCCGCGGCCCGACCCGCATCGCCTCCGGCGCCACCTCCAACAGCCACGGATGCCGCAGTTGGACCTCCTGCGTCCGGGCGGCCAACGCGACCAGATCCGCCACCGGATCCCCCGTCAGCTCGACATCGAGGTCGATCTCCCCGGTCACGGCGTCCACCATCAGATCCACCAGGTCATCCCGGCCGGCCACATACCGGTAGAGCGACGCGGGCCCGGTGCCCAGCTCCCTGGCCACCTGCCGGACGGACACCGCGGCCAGGCCGCCCCCGTCGGCAAGCCCGATCGCGGCCGCGGTGAGCTGCTCCCGGCTCCGCTCGGGCGCGGGCCCCCGCGCACCCCGCTCGGGCCGCTCCCACACCAAGACGGCCCCGGCCTCCTGGTCCTCCTTACCGGCCATCGGACCTCACCCGCCCCTTCCGTAACCCAACCCTCTACTGATAACTATAACTACATAACCGCGAACATCGTTCGCAGTATCACGCAGGCGCCGACGCAGACACCGGCCGAGCCGGAAGGGAACACGATGACGTCAGAGGTCTCGCCCCCCGTATGGAGCCCCGTATGGAGCCCGACCCAATGGGCATCCAACGGTGAAGTCCGGCTCGCCTACGACCGGTTGCTGCCCGAAGAAGCCGGTGGGGAGCCCCTCCTCCTGGTGACCGGCCTGGGCGTCGCCCGACACTGGTGGCCCACCGGCCTGGCCCGGGCACTGGCCGCCCGGGGATTCACCATCGCCCGCTACGACCAGCGGGACGCGGGCGAATCGACACACCTGCCGCCCACCGCCCGCACCGGCCCGATCACCGCCCTGCTGCGCAAACGCGGTGACGCCTACACCGCCGAGGACATGACCGACGACGCCATCGCCGTGCTGGACGCCCTGGGCTGGGACTCCGCGCACCTCTTCGGCCAGTCGCTCGGCGGCGCGGTCGCCCAGCGCATCGCGCTGCGTCATCCCCGGCGCATCCGCACCCTCACCTCCGTCTCGGCCGTCCCTGGCGACAGCGCCGGCCTGGCCACCCTGCGCCACATCCGGCTGCGCACCCTCGCCCGACTCGCCCGCATGGGGCGGCGCTCCCACCTCCTCGAAGGGCACATCGAGGCGGGGGTGGCGCTCGCCCGCCTCCTCCACTCCCCCGCCCACCCCTTCGACGAGCCGGCCATCAGGGCCATGCTGGCCGAGACCCCCGACCCGGGCGTCCGGGACGCCCGCAGTCAGAGCCGCCAGATCGGCGCACAGTGGAGCGGGCCCGCCATCGGCCGCATCACCGCACCGACCCTGGTCCTGCACGGTCTGGACGATCCCCTCGTCAAGCCGTCGGCGGGTCGCACGGTCGCCGCCCGTATACCGGGCGCACGTTTCGTCCCCCTGCCGGGAGTGGGTCACGACCTGCCGGAACCGCTGTGGGAGGACGTCGCCCACCAGGTACGCCAACTCGCCGGCGGCTGACGCCAACTGGCCGCGCGCGACCCCGTACGCCCCCGCACTACCCCGCTCCCCGACGGCGTCCACACCGCGATGCGGGACCGGTCGGCACCCGGACTGAGCATCCGAGCCGTCGGGGGCGCGTGGCTCCCGTAGGGAAGGAGGCGTTGCGGCGGCGCCCCGTCCGCCGCCTCCCGGGACCCGCCGGACGCACACTTGCGGACGCCCACCGGGCACTGTGGACTGCTCGGGTGACGACGACTCGGACCCTGTACGTGATCGCCTGCGCCGCCCCTCCCACCCGCCGCATCGAGATCCCCCTCCGTGCCGCCCGGACCGCCGGCTGGGACGTCTGCCTGGTGCTGACGCCCGCCGCCTACCGATGGGCGACCGAGGATGCCGAAGGCGAGATCGAGGCCCTGGCCGAACTCACCGGACACCCGATCCGCCACCAGCACAAACTCCCGAGCCAGGAGGACGTACTGCCGCCACCGGACGCGATCCTCGCCGCCCCTCTGAGCTGCAACAGCCTCAACAAGTGGGCCGCCGGGATCTCCGACACGCTGGCGCTCGGACTGCTGACGGAGGCAATCGGCCTACGGATCCCGACGATCGCACTACCGTGCTGGAACGCCGCGCAGCATGCGCACCCCGCCACCGCCGGGAGCGTCGCCACTCTGCGGGCCGCCGGCGTCACCGTACTGCTCGGGGACGACGGGTTCGTACCGCACCCACCCAAATCCGCACAGCGGAGCGCCTTCCCTTGGCACGCCGCCCTGGACGCCCTCCCCTGATAGCGTCGCCCCGCACCCCCGCCTCCCCCACGTCATCCATCTGCACCTTGACGCCACCGCCGGGCGGGCATCCTCACAGAGGCGTGCTCTACTGCCGCAGCACCACCCCCCACCCTTCCCCTGCACGAAGGAGACCGCGAACATGCCGCACTCCCGGACATCCGACGACATGTCACCCAACTCCACGCCTGCCGCCTCGCCCGCTGCCGCCGATCGGCCCTTGGTGGGACGCCGCTGGGTACTGGCGGGCCTGGCCGCGGCGGCCCCGGCGGTGCTCGCGGCCTGCGGTGGCCACAAGGGGGCCGCGGCTGCCCTCAGCCCCCACGGCTCCGGGAAGGCCACACCCGGGAACTCCACCGTGATCATGATCATTCGGCACGGCGAGAAACCCGACAAGCACCACCCCGGCATCGACGAACACGGCCACGAGGACCACAAGTCGCTCACCCAGCGCGGCTGGGACCGGGCCAACGCGCTGCCCAAGCTCTTCGATCCGCCCGCCGGACGGCCGCTCCCGGCCGGCATCCAGCGCCCGCGCACGATCTACGCCGCAACCGACCAGGGCCCGAACGCCGGCGCGCACCGGATGCGACAGACCGTCACCCCGCTCGCCCGTCACATGGGCCTGACGGTCAACACCGACTTCGCCGAATCCGAGGAGGGCAACCTCGCGAAGGGCGCCCTCTCCGCCACCGGGCCGGTGCTGATCTGCTGGGAGCACAGCCGTATCCCCGACATCGTCTCCGCGCTCGGCGCGTCCGACACCGACGTCCCCAGCGAGTGGCCCGACCGCTTCGACCTGGTGTGGGTGTTCACCCACGCCAACGGCACCTGGGCGTTCCGCCAAGTCAACCAGCACCTGCTCCCCGGCGACGCCTGACGAGGCAACGCGTACCTGAGGGTGGCATCCCCCGCCGATCAACCCACGGGTGGAGACCACCATTCCACCCACGCTCCGACGCGCCACGACTCCGCTGAGTGATGCACTGTTCTCGGAACGGCACCCGCTCACAACGACGAGCGAACCGCGGGCGGCAGGCGGGACGTTACGACCCGCCGAAAGCGGCAAGCAGCAGACCGCACGCGGACAGCGACCATGAGGAGTGGAGGTGACAGCGACCGACGGCGGATGCCTTCCCTCACCCACGCCTCACCACTCACGGGGAGCCCAGCATGGCGGACAAGGTTTCACACCCACTCTTCGCACGCATCTATCCACGCATCAGCGACTACGCGGACGCGCATGGTTCGCTGGACCACCGCCGGGAGTTGCTGTCGGGCATCCGCGGCAGCGTGGTGGAGATCGGGGCGGGCACCGGCGCGAACTTCCGGCACTATCCACCGGAGGTGGAACGGGTCGTCGCGGTCGAACCCGAGCCCAGACTCCTTGACCACGCCGTACGGGCCGCGACGCAGGCGACCGTACCCCTTGAGGTGGTGCCCGGCCGGGCCGAGCGACTGCCGCTCGCCGACGCGAGCATGGACGTCGCAGTGACCTCGCTGGTCCTGTGCACCATCGCGGACGTGCCCGCCGCACTCGCGGAGGTCCGACGGGTCCTCAAACCGACCGCTGAACTGCGCTTCTACGAACACGTCCGAGCACAAGAGCCACGCGTCTACCGGCGGCAGCGGATACTCAACCCGCTGTGGCGACTGGCCGGCGGAGGGTGCAACGTCACCCGGGACACCGAAGCCGCCATCCGCAGGGCGGGTTTCACGATCGAGACCGTGCGCCGGTTCGACTTCCGTCCCAACGGCAGATCCACCCCGGCTTCCCCATCGATCATCGGGACCGCTCGCCTGGCAGGGTGAGCGGCGAGGGCGAGGGCCCACACGTGAGGCGTGAGACAGGGCAACAGGTCAACAGGGTGACGGGCGTGGTGCGGAACGCCTCGGCGGGCGACCTCCGGGGCGCGCACCACTCCTGTCGCCGCCCCCATCCCGGGCCCATCCCGGGTCCGTCCGTCGAGTTAGCCGAGGGCTCGGTCCAGGTTGAATGCCGCGCTGATCAGGGCAAGGTGGGTGAACGCCTGGGGGAAGTTGCCGATCTGTTCGCCGGTGTAGCCGATCTCTTCGGCGTAGAGGCCGACGTGGTTGGCGTAGGTGAGCATCTTCTCGAAGGCGAGCCGGGCTTCGTCCACCCGGCCGGCACGGGAGAGCGCCTCCACGTACCAGAACGAGCAGATCGAGAAGGTGCCTTCCTCGCCGCGGAGCCCGTCGGGGCTATTCCTGGGGTCGTACCGGTAGACGAGGGAGTCGGAGACCAGTTCGTTGCCGAGCACGTCCAGGGTGGAGAGCCACTTCGGATCGGTCGGCGAGATGAATTTGGCCAGCGGCATCATCAGGACCGCGGCGTCCAGGACGTCGGCGCCTTCGTACTGGACGAACGCCTGGAGCTCGGTGGACCAGCCACGCTGCATGATGCGCCGGTAGATCGCGTCGCGCGCCTGGGACCAGCGGGGCATGTCCGCGGGGAGACCGCGGCGGCGGGCGATCCGCATGGCCCGTTCGATGGCCACCCAGCACATCAGCTGTGAATAGAGGAAGTTCTGGATCTTGCCGCGCGTCTCCCAGATGCCCTCGTCCGGCTGGTCCCAGTTGTCGCACACCCAGTTCACCAGGCCGCAGACGGTGTCCCAGTGGTCACTGGAGAGCGGCTGCCCCCATTTGTCGTAGAGGTAGAGGGAGTCGATGAGTGCACCGTAGATGTCGAGTTGGAGCTGACTGACGGCGGCGTTGCCGATGCGGACCGGGGCGGACCCCAAGTGGCCTTCCAGGTGCGGGAGTTCGACTTCGGGGAGTTCGCTGCGACCGTCGATGCCGTACATGATCTGGAGCGGGCCTTGGGCGCAGTCCTTCAGGCAGATCTTCGTGGACAGGAAGTGCACGAAGGATTCCGCCTCATCGGTGAAGCCGAGGCGGAGCAAGGCGTAGATGCAGAAGGCGGCGTCCCGGACCCAGGCATAGCGGTAGTCCCAGTTGCGCTCGCCGCCGATCTGCTCGGGCAGGCTGGTGGTGGGGGCGGCGACGATGGCGCCGGTCGGTGCGTAGGTGAGCAGTTTGAGGGTGAGCGCGGAGCGGTGCACCATCTCCCGCCAGCGTCCGCGGTAGCGGGAGCGGGCGAGCCAGTTGCGCCAGTAGCGCACGGTGGCGCCGAAGAGTTGCTCGGCCTCCTGGACGGCGCAGAAGCGGGGCTCGACGCCGTCGCCAATGCGGTCGAGGGCGAAGACGGCGGCTTCGCCCTCGGCGAGCGTGAAGGAGGAGCGGGCGTCCGGTCCGTCCGGTGCGACGGGCACGCTGGAGGTGAGGGCGAGGGAGAGTTCCGGGGAGTCGAAGACGGTCACGCCGTCCTGGTGGGTGCGGACGGTGTGCGGTTGCCGGCCGTAGTCGAAGCGGGGTGCCACGCGTACGGAGAACGGGAGGGAGCCGCGGACACAGAGCACCCGGCGGATCAGCCGGTGCCGGCTCGCCTCGCGGGAGTCACCGACGATCGGCATGAAGTCCTGGACCTCGCCGACGCCGTTGTCCGCGAAGAAGCGGGTGATGAGGATATTGGTGTCGGGGAAGTAAAACTGCTTGGTGCGGGCCGGTACGTCCGGGGCGAGTTCGAAGGCCCCGCCGCGGTCGGCGTCCAAGATCGCGGCGAAGACGCTGGGGGCGTCGAAGCGGGTGCAGCAGTACCAGTCGATGGTGCCGTTGGTGCCGACGAGGGCGGCGGTGCGCATGTCGCCGATCAGGCCGTGTTCGGCGATGGGGACGTAACGGGGGGCGTCGGCTCTGCTGGGGCGGAGGCTTGGGGTCGGTGTCGCCATGGGCCCCGTGGGCGTCGTCATCGGTCCTCCCCTGCGCTGGGGGACGAGCAGGAGCAGTGGATTCAGGCTACCTCCGGGCGACCCCGTGCCGCCCGTCCGCCTGGTGGGCGGAGCCGGTCCGGGTGTCGGTCCCGGGGCCGGTCCGGGGGCCGGTCCGGGGGCCGGTCCGGGGGCCGGTCCGGGGGCCGGTCCGGGGGCCGGTCCGGGTGTCGCTGGTGGCAAGCCGTGGCCAGAGCCGTAAGAGAGCCGCAAATTCCGTTCGCGGCCGGGCCTGTGCCGGTGGGCGAGGCCCTAGATTCGATTCCGGCCGGGAGACGGTCATGGACGGCGGATGCGCAGGTCAAAGGCCGTCTGATGCCTCATGCGCAGGTCCCGGTCCGGCGTCTCCGCGGCCTCTTTCCCGTGCCCGTTCGTCCAGAAAGCATTCGCATGCCTGCTGCCCCGTCCCGTGTTCCCACCACCCCGCCGACGGCTCCGGCGCACGGCGCGGGCGGGGTCCCATTCCGGGACGTGTCCGGGGGCGGGGGCCACCGGGGGCGGCGACGACGGGCGCCGGCCGGGCTGTTCGATCCACGGGTGCTGCTGACGGCCTTGCCGGAGGCGTTGCGCAAACTCCATCCGCGGGTGCTGGCCTCGAATCCGGTGCTCTTCGTCGTGGCCTGTGGTTCGCTGCTGACCACGTTGTCCGCGGTGCTGCATCCGTCGGTGTTCAGCTGGGTGATCAGTGGCTGGCTGTGGCTGACGGTGCTCTTCGCGCAGCTCGCGGAGGCGGTCGCGGAAGGCCGGGGCCGGGCGCAGGCGGCGTCCCTGCGGCGGGCCCGGACGGATCTCATGGCCCGGCGGCTGCGGGACAACTGGCGGGTGGGCGTCCACCTCGGCAGTGCCGTCACCGAGACGGTTCCGGCGTCCGATCTTCGGCCGTTCGACTTCGTGCTGGTCGCGGCCGGTGAGACGGTCCCGGCGGACGGTGAGGTGGTCGAGGGGGTGGCGAGCGTCGATGAGTCGGCGGTGACCGGGGAGTCGGCGCCGGTACTCCGTGAGGCGGGCGGCGACCGGTCCGGTGTGACGGGCGGGACGACGGTGCTCTCGGACCGGATCGTGGTGCGGATCACCTCGCGGGCCGGGCATTCGTTCCTGGACCGGATGATCGCGCTGGTGGAGGGGGCGGCGCGGCAGCGGACGCCGAACGAGATCGCGCTGCACATCCTGCTGGCCGCGCTGACCATCATCTTCATCCTGGTGGTCATCACGCTACAGCCGATGGCGACGTACGCGGGGGCCGCCCAGCAGACGGCGGTGCTGGTGGCGTTGCTGGTGACGCTGATCCCGACGACGATCGGGGCGTTGTTGTCGGCGATCGGGATCGCCGGGATGGACCGCCTGGTGCAGCGCAATGTGGTGGCCATGTCCGGGCGTGCGGTGGAGGCCGCGGGGGACATCAACACGCTGCTGCTCGACAAGACGGGGACCATTACGCTCGGTCACCGGGAGGCGGTGGCCTTCGTGCCGTTGCCGGGACTGGACGAACTGGCGCTGGCCGACGCCGCTGCGCTGTCGTCGTTGGCGGACGGGACGCCCGAGGGGCGTTCCGTGGTGGCGCTGGCGCGGGAGAAGTACGGGCTGCAGGCACCGGACGAGAAGGAGCTGTCGTTCGTCCGGTACGTGGCGTTCAGTGCGCGGACGCGGCTGAGTGGGGTGGATCTGCGCTGGTCGGAGGGTTCCGGAGCGGCGGGTGTGGTCGGCTCCGGGGCGGCGGGTGCGGCCACGGGCGGGGCGGTCGGTGTGGCGGGCGGTGCGGGGCGTCCGTCGGAGTATCCGGGTGAGGTGGTGCTCCGCAAGGGAGCGGCCGCGCAGATCATCGAGTGGGTGGCGCAGCGGGGCGGTGAAGTGCCGGCGGAGGCACGGTATTTCAGCGATGCGATCAGTGCGTCCGGCGGGACGCCGTTGCTGGTGGCGGTGGATGACCGGCAGGGGCCGCGGGTGTTGGGGGTGGTGCATCTCAAGGACGTGGTGAAGGAAGGGATCCGGGAGCGGTTCGCCGAGTTGCGCCGGATGGGCATCCGGACGGTGATGGTCACGGGTGACAATCCGCTGACGGCCGCGGCGATCGCGCGGGAGGCCGGGGTGGACGACTATCTGGCGGAGGCCACGCCGGAGGACAAGCTCGCGTTGATAGTCCGGGAGCAGGCGGGCGGCCGACTGGTGGCGATGACCGGTGACGGGACCAATGACGCGCCGGCGTTGGCGCAGGCGGACGTCGGGGTGGCGATGAACACCGGTACGTCCGCTGCCAAAGAGGCCGGCAACATGGTCGATCTCGATTCCAATCCGACCAAGTTGATCGAGATCGTGGAGGTGGGCAAGCAACTGCTCATCACCCGGGGTGCGTTGACCACCTTTTCGATCACCAATGACGTGGCCAAGTACTTCGCGATCATTCCGGCGATGTTCACGGGGGTCTATCCGGGGCTGTCGGCGCTGAATGTGATGGAGCTGCACAGTCCGACGTCGGCGATCACATCGGCGATCATTTTCAATGCATTGGTGATCGTGGCGCTGATTCCGTTGGCGCTGCGCGGGGTGCGGTATCGGCCGGCTTCGGCGCATGACTTGTTGCGCCGGAATCTGGCGTTCTTCGGGCTGGGTGGGCTGGTGGCGCCGTTCGTCGGCATCAAGCTGATCGATCTGGTGATCTCGGGGATTCCGGGGCTGGGGTGACGGGGGCGGCTCCGGTGTTCAGCCGACGTGGACGCGGGGGCGTCGACTGCGATCCGGTTCGGCCTCCCGTAGCACTTCCCGGGTGACGGGGGCGACCTCGCCCTGGCCGAAGAGGAAGAAGCGGAGGAACTGCGCGAAGGGGTTGCCCTCGGTCCACTCGAAGTAGATGTGCGGACGTCGCCCGGTGGTGTCGCGGACGTAGAGCAGCAGGGCGGCCAGGGCGTTGGAGACGGTGGAGCTCTCCAGGCACAGCACGCGGTAACGGCCGTGCATGACGTAGCCGTGGACGTGGAGTTCGCTTTCGAATTCGGAGGGGTCAAGGATGGTGACTTCGACGAACACCAGGTCGTCTTCCGGGGGGATGTCGTTGTCGGCGCGGATCTGCTGGGCCTTGTCGCGGTATTCGGCGAGGTCGCGTTGGTCGGGCTCGTTGGCGATGAAGCGGATGCGGCGCTGGGCGATGTCGCGGACGAAGCGGGCGGCGGTGTCGTCGAGGATGACGTCGCTGACGCGCAGTTCGAAGGCGCGGGCGAGCCGCGAGGTGAAGGAGAGCAGGATGATGCCGGCGATGAAGCAGGCGCCGATCTTCACTCCGTCGGGGCGTTCGATGACGTTGGCGACGGTGGTGTAGAGGAACACCACCGCGATGACCGCGAATCCGATGGCCCAGCCGCGTTGCTCGGCGCGCCGGGCGGCGATGGTCACGGCGATGGCCGCGGAGCTGATGAGGACGAGGACGCCGGTGGCGTAGGCGCTGCCCTGGGCGTCGACGTTGGCGTCGAAGATCCAGGTGACCAGGAAGGCGACGGCGGTGAAGACCAGCACCATGGGGCGGACGGCGCGGGCCCAGTGGGGTGCCATGCCGTAGCGCGGGAGGTACTGGGGCATCAGGTTGAGCAGGCCGGCCATGGCAGAGGCCCCGGCGAACCAGAGGATGGCGATGGTGGAGACGTCGTAGATGGTGCCGAAGGCGGAGCCGAGGTATTCGTGTGCGAGGTAGGCGAGGGCGCGGCCGTTGGCGGGTCCGCCGGGTTTGAAGGCGGCCGCCGGGATGAGGAGGGTGGTGACGAAGCTGGTGATGATGAGGAAGACGCTCATGATGACGGCGGCGGTGGTGAGCAGCTTCTTGGCGCCTCGGATCCGTCCGGTGGGGCGTTCTTCGGTGTCGTCGGGGTCGCCTTCGATGTGGGGCATGACCGCGACGCCGGTTTCGAATCCGGAGAGGCCGAGGGCGAGTTTGGGGAAGACGAGCAGGGCCACCGCGACCATGGCCGGAATGCTGCCGTGTTGGGTGGTCAGGGCCCGGGTCCAGTCGGTGACGACGTGTCCGGCGGTGGCCACGTGCCAGACACCGACGACGGCGACGACCGCGTTGAGCACGAGGTAGCCGCCCACGAGGACGACGGCCACCCCGATCGCTTCGAGGAATCCCTTGAGGAAGACCGCGCCGAGCAGGGCGACCAGGATCAGCGTGACGATCATCTGCCGGCCCTGGAGCGCGCTGTGGACGTGGGGGTTCTCGACGAGGTGGGTGGCGGCGTCGGCGGCCGACAGGGTGATGGTGATGAGGAAGTCGGTGGCGGCGAAGCCAAGGAGGGTGAGGACGAACAGCTTGCCCTTCCAGAAGGACAGCAACCGTTCCAACATGGCGATCGAGCCCTGGCCGTGCGGGCTCTCCGTGGCGACGCGGCGGTACACGGGGAGTGCGCCGGCGAGGGTGACCGCGACGAGGACGAGGGTGGCGACGGGCGAGAGGAGCCCGGCGGCCAGGGCGGCGATGCCGGGCTGGTAGCCGAGGGTGGAGAAGTAGTCGACGCCGGTCAGGCACATCACGCGCCACCAGCGTTGACCGTGGTGGCCGGTTTCCGGCTCGGCACGCTCGTGTTTGCCCATGTCGGCCACCCCTTGCAGCATCCAGGTGCGCAGGCGGTGTCGCGCCGTGGGCCTGGAGCGAGCACCGGCGGGGGCGGAGGCGGCCATCGTGAGCTCCTGTCGTACACCGAAAGGATCCGGCCATCGTGAGGCAGCGGGCTCAGCGTACGCACTTCCGGGGCGCTCGCCGTGGTGTTCGATGCCTCGGCAGGATCGTGTCTCGGGTGTGCCGGCGGGTGGAGTGGTGCCCGGCACCGGACCGAGGGGGCGGTCCGCGGCAGCGGTGCGTGTTCAAACGCCGGCGGGTCGAATACCACCAATTCGATGGAATGGTTTCGCTCTTCGCCCCGGTGCGCCGCGGCGTCCTTGAGGATCGCTGGACGAGGAGGGGTCCTGGCCGATTCGGATACGGAGGCGGAATGGCACGGTCATGGCTGCGGGGTGGGGCGGCGGCGGCCGCGGTGTTCGGTGCGGTGCTGGCCGCGGTGCCACCGGCGACCGCGATGGCGGGCCGGGCGGCGCTGGACACCCGCATCGTGGGCGGGAAGAACGCGGACGTGCGGGACGTGCCGTGGCAGGTGTCGCTGCGCAGCCGCGGGGGGCACATCTGCGGTGGATCGATCATCCGTGCCGATGCGGTGGTGACCGCGGCCCACTGCACCGTGGGGGCACCGCCGGCTTCGCTGAGCGTCCGGGCGGGCAGTAACGCCCGCGGGTCGGGTGGACAGCTCGTACCGGTGGCGCGGGTGCTGCGGCACCCGAAGTACAACGCCGACACGATCGACTACGACGTGGCGGTGCTGGTCCTGGCGTCCCCGCTGAAGTTCGGGGACGGCGTGCAGGCGGTCCCGTTGATGGCGGAGGGGAACGAACCCACGGCGGGCACGCCGGCGACGGTCACCGGCTGGGGGGCGACGCACGACGGCGGTGCACTGCCGGAGCGGCTGCGGCGGGTCGACGTGCCCAAACTCAGTGACGCCTACTGCAAAGGGGCGTACGGACCGTCCTCCATCACCCCGCGGATGACGTGCTACGGCTACCAGGAGGGCCGTAAGGACGCGTGCCAGGGCGACAGCGGGGGGCCGTTGGTGGTGGACGGGTATCTGGCGGGCATCTCGTCGTGGGGGACGGGGTGTGCCGCGCCGCGGCATCCCGGGGTGTACACCAAGGTCAGCGATCCGGCGATCCATCAGTACATCGCGCAGTCGTAGGGCGGGCTTGGCACCTATGCTGACGCGGTGTTCGCACCCGAGGGTCCTACGTTCCGTGAGCTCGCCGTTCAGGCACTGTCGTCCATCGAGCGGGGCTATGGCCTGCTCGCCCCGAAGTTCGACCGGACACCGTTCCGGACGCCGGACGTGGTGCTGGATCCGGTGGTGCGGGAGTTGCGGGAGCTCGGCCCGTTCCGCAGTGGTCTGGATCTGTGTTGCGGTACGGGCGCGGGGATGGACGTGTTGCGGCGGGTGTGCCGGGAGCGGGTGACCGGTGTCGACGTCAGTGCGGGGATGCTCGCGGTGGGACGGGACCGCGCACCGGTGCCTGGGCGCGACGGGGCCGGGCCGCTGCTGGAGTGGGTACGGGCCGATGCGCGGGCGCTGCCGTTCGGGCCGGTCTTCGATGTCGTGGTGAGTTTCGGGGCGTTCGGGCATTTTCTGCCGCGGGAGCGCCCGGAATTGTTCACACAGGTGCGGTCGGTGTTGCGGCCCGGCGGGCGGTTCGTGTTCCCGGTGATGGCGCCCGCCCGGCCGGGGTCGCCGCTGTACTGGGCGCTGTGGGGTTTCGATGCGGCGATGCGGGTGCGCAATGCGCTGTGGCGGCCGCGGTTCGTGATGTATTACCGGGGTTTCCGGCTCGCGGAGGTGCGTGCCGAGTTGGCGCGGGCCGGGTTCGCGGTGGAGTTGCGGGCGGTGCCGGAGTTGGGGCGGCGGGCGGACGGCAGTCCCCGGTGCCGGCTGGTGGTGGCGACCCGGGTGGGCCCGCCGGCCGGCTGAGCGGCCACCGACGGCGGGCCGGCCGGGCTGGACGGCCCGCCGTCGGTGACCGGAGGGGTGCCGCTCGCGCCTGGTGGGCGGCAGCGGGTGTCCGGTGGTCAGCCGATACCGACCTTGGACAGTGCGGTGGTCCAGTCGGTGGCGATGGCGTTGCGCGCGTCGTCGAGGGTGACGTCGCCGTTGCAGACGGCGGTCTTCAGCCTGTTCTCGACGGAGTCCTTGCTGGCGGCGGGCTGGTTGCCGTAGCGGGGCTCGGGCCAGAGGTTCTTGGGGTCGCGGGGCGCGCCGCCGAGTTCGAGGGGGACGAGGTGGTCCTCTTCGTAGTCGGCGGTGTTGGTGTCGGTGTAGCCGTATTGGCCGATCTGCTTGATCTTCAGCGGGGTGGTGTAGGAGACCGGCGGGCGGACCGTCTTGGTCCAGCCGGGGACGCAGATGGTCGAGTCGATGGTGGACTGGGTGACGTCCGGGTTGAAGGCGCCCGGGGTGCAGACCTGGTCGGGGAGCGGCAGCCGGGACTGGGAGCAGGTGGCTGCGTGGGCGCTGCCGGTGGTGAGGAGGAGTCCGGCGGAGGCGAGGGCGAGTGCGGTGGTCGCGGAGGCGAATCGGCGTATCGATCGCATGGGGGCTCCGAGGTCGGCCCGGCCTCGTGCCGGGCAGGTGTCGTCATGGCACCACCGTGCGGTCTATGCGGGTAGATCTCAGAGATGAACAAGACGTGTACATGTCCAATTATGGCCGTCGCGTGGGAAACAATTGGCCAACTTCTAGGCCAGGTAGGGTTGTTCACATGAGGCAGGACGACGTCGCATCGTTGCCGGAGTTCGCCACCCGTGAGCCACGCCACCTGGTCACGTTTGTGTCGTTGAGTCCTTCGTGAGCTCATTTCCGGACCCCTCGATCACCGGCGCGGCCACCTGTGACCTGTGCCATGACCGTCGTCCCGCCATGGGAACGCCCGCCCTGGCCGTGCGGCCCCCGATCGCCCCGCAGCGGCAGGTGCGGCTGTGCGCACCGTGCGGGGAGGACCGCCCCGGTCGCCGGCGCCGCGAACTGATCGAGGAGGACTTCAGCTGGCAGGCGATGTCCCGCCATGCCCACGACCTGGCGGACGCGTACACGGCCGGCCGATGGCTGCCCTACGAGGACGAGCACCGCTGGGCGTGGGGCCTGGCCAGGACGCACTGGACGCGGCCCGCGCTGGAAGCCGCACTGGGCGACCCGAATCCCTACCTCCGGGCCGGCCGCCTGGTCCGGGTGGTGAAGCCGCTGCCCCGCATCCTCACCATCGTCGACCCCGGCGACCGCGCACTGCGGCCGGTCCAGGCCCTGCTGGACACCCTCGCGACACGATCCGCGCGACGCTGACTCAACTCCGCCCGCTGGTACCGACCGGTCCGCGGGCTCGGCTCCGGCCACCGCCCGAAGAACGGCGCCGGCGACGCCAGTACGAGACGGTGACAGCTCCCAGCAGCGGCCCCCACAGGAACAGCGGCTGGTAGAGGATGCCGACCACGATGTTCCCGGTGGGCGTCATGTCCCGGTGCGGATACGACCACCACCAGGGCACGCCCGCCCAGAGCACGGTCAGCGCCAGCGCGCCGAGTCCGGCCGTAACGGCGGCGGCCGCCGGGTGGACGGTCCGCCCGCCGATCAGCGGCACCCAGCCCGGCACGACCTCGCCCCACGGCCGCACCAGGCCGATCGTCAACAGCGCCGCGAGCTCGCTGAACACACTGAGCGCCAGCATCACGACCTTGGCGCCGGCGGTGTCGAACGGTACGAAGCCCTCGGTGCTGTAGCCGGCCGGGCATCCCACCACCAGGGCGAGCCGCCACAGTCCGCTGGGCAGCACCACCAAGGTCGTCAGATGCGCCGCCCAGACAGCCCAACGTGGCGCTGGAGCAAGGGAGTTGGAGGGATACGCGGCGGTGTTCGGCGTGTCTGTGTGCATACGTCGATCGTGCCGGGCGGACGGGCGGACGCCATCGGCCCGCGGGCCGGACCCGTATGGTCCGCGGGGGTGATCCCGGGCCGCCACGCTTCCGCCATGCGGCGGAGCGGCCGTCCACCCCGGTGCGCCGGACGGCGGCCGTCCGCCCGGCTTGCGACGATGGCCGGACCGCACCGCAGCCACCGGCCGTCCCCCACCGTACGGAGCCGCCATGTCCGCCAGCACCGATCTGCTCGTCGACGCCTTCGGCCGGATCCACGAGGTCGTCGAGGAGGTGGTCGACGGCCTCGACTCCGAGGAGCTCGGCGCCCGTCCGGACGGGCGCGCCAACTCCATCGCCTGGCTGGTCTGGCACCTCACCCGGGTCCAGGACGACCACATCGCCGGGGTGGCCGGCACCGAGCAGATCTGGACCGCGGACAAGTGGCACGAGGCGTTCGGGCTGCCGTTCCCCGCCGAGGACATCGGCTACGGGCATTCCCGCAAGGACGTCGCGAAGGTGCGGGGCCTGGGCGCGGAGCTGCTGACGGACTATCACGCGGCGGTGCACGAGGGCACGGTGCGGTACCTCTCCACGCTCGCTGTGAAGGACCTCGGCCGGGTCGTCGACCGGAGCTGGTCGCCGCCGGTCACCCTGGGCGTCCGGCTGATCAGCGTGGTCGCGGACGATCTCCAGCACGCCGGGCAGGCCGCCTATGTGCGCGGCCTGTTGGGCAGGTGACCCGCCACGGGGCACCGCTCACTGCCGGCGTGGCAGGCGGTGCAGCGCCACCTCGGTGAGCCGGCCACCGGCGATCTCCGCGGTCATGTACGTGCAGGCAGGCTGCCGGCGCCGGTCCGTCGGCGATCCCGGGTTCAGCAGGCGCAGTCCCGTCTCCGTCGTGGTGTCCCAGGGGATGTGACTGTGCCCGAAGACCAGCACGTCGAGGTCGGGGAAGCGGTCCGCGCAGCGACGTTCCCGGCCCTGGGCGGGGCCGGTCTCGTGCACCACGCCGAGCCGTAGTCCGTCGAGGTCCTCGTGGGCCACCTCCGGCAGGCGGGCGCGCAGTGCCGGGCCGTCGTTGTTGCCGTACACCCCGATCAGCCGGTGGGCCCGGGCCTGGAGCAGGTCCAGGGTGGCGGCGTCGGTCCAGTCGCCGGCGTGCACCACGACGTCGGCATGCGGGAGGGCGTCGAGCAGTTGCGGCGGCAGGGCCTTGGCGCGCTGCGGGACATGGGTGTCGGAGGTGAGCAGAAGGCGCAGCGGCACGGGTCAGCGCTCCTGGGCGGTGGGCCGGACCATGATCTCGTGGATGGCCACACGGGCCGGCTGGGTGACCACGAAGGCGATGGCGCGGGCGATGTCCTCGGCGTGCAGCCAGGCGTCCCGGGGCATGCCGTGGGCCGACGCGGCCTGGCTGCCGAGGGTCATCTCCGTGGTGGTCATGCCTGGTTCGACCAGTCCGACCCGGACCCCCCGACCGGTCACCTCCTGGCGCAGGGCCTCGCTGAAGGAGCAGACCGCGTGCTTGGTGGCGGAGTAGACGCTGTTGTCCTTGCGTGGCACCCGGCCGGCCACCGAGCTGACGGTCACCAGGTCGGCGACGCCGCGCGGTCCGGAGTCGGCGGCGCGCAACAGGTGCGGGAGCGCTGCGTGCGACATCTTCAGGACGGCCTTGAAGTTGAGGTCGACCATCCGGTCCCAGTCCTCGGGGTCGCTGTCCTCGACCGCGCCGCGGGCGCCGTATCCGGCGTTGTTCACCAGGACGTCCAGGCGGCCGAAGCGCTCCACGGTCCGCTGGACCGCCTCCTGGGCCTGATCCGCGTCGCTGAGGTCGGCGGAGAGCGCGACGGCCGGGCCGCCGCCCTGCTCGGCGATCGTCTCCGTCACCGCGTGCAGGCGGTCGGTGCGGCGAGCGACCAGGGCGAGCGCGCAGCCCTCCCGGGCCAGTGCCAGTGCGGTGGCGGCCCCGATACCGCTGGAGGCGCCGGTCACCAGCGCGACGCTGCCGGCCAGTGGTGTGCGGTCGGTGGCGGCGGGCGCCGGGCTGGTGGCGTGGTCCGCGGTCGCCGGGGTGTCGGTGCTGTCCGTGGCCATGGTGGTGTCGTGCCCCTCGTCGTCGGCGGTGCCCCCCGTTGCGGTCCCGTCACAATTACCCCGCCGGGTCACGGATGCACCATCATTCACCGGCGCCACTCGCCGCTACACGCTTGCGCGTCCGGCGACCCGAAGACCTCCCGTCGCGCGGTGCGGGCGCTCGAACAGCGGGTATCACCGAGGGGAATCCGCTTCTCACGCTCCCAGGAGCCGCTCATGAAGCACACCCATCCCCTGCCCGGCGACATCGGGCTCACCCAGATCTCCGGTGTCACCGGCCGGTTGATCCGCTTCGGCGAGTGGATCAACGGAGACGGCTTCGCCGACTACGAACACGCCTTCCTGGTACTGCCCGGCGACCGGCTGCTGGAGGCCGAGCCGGGCGGTGCCCGCATCCGGCCGCTCAGCCAGTACGACGGCTCCGAGGTGCTCTACGTGTGCCCGAAGCGGCTCACCGAGCAACAGCGCGAAGGGATATGTGCGGCAGCCGATCGCCACGTGGGCGTCCCGTACAGCTTCCTCGACTATCTGGCGATCGCAACGCACCGCGTCCATCTGCCCGTTCCGGGACTGCGCCGCTATGTGGCCAGCACCCGGCACATGATCTGCTCCCAACTCGTCGACCAGTGCTATCAGGACGCGGGCGTCCACCTCTTCTCGGACGGCCGTTGGCCCGGCTATGTGACGCCGATGGCCCTGTACACCCTGCTGGCCCACTGAATCGGGCGGCGGAGGCGGCCCGGCGGGGCACCGGCCGGCGGTCCGGGTGACTCCCACGGGCCGTTCGCCGGGGCGGCGTTGTCAGAAGCCTCGGCCAGCGTTCGTGGAGGGACGCTGACGCGCTGCCGTGACGATGCCCCAAAGGGCGCGGGCGTGCCGGCCGGAACGGCGGCACGCCCGCGGGGGGGGTGCTCAGGTGCCGGGCTTGCGCCCGTAGACGTACACGTCGTCGCCGTTGTGCAGCAACGACCAATACTTCTTCGCGTCGTTGGGGCGCATGTTGACGCAGCCGTGCGAGCCGGGGGCGGACCAGACGCTGCCACTGATGGCGTGGAACGCCTCACCGCCGTCGAAGAACTGGCTGTAGGGCATGGGCGTGTGGTAGATGGTCGACACGTGGTGCAGGTGCCGCCAGTAGACACGCTTGAGTCCGGTGCGAGTCTCGTCGCCGTTCCGGCCGGTGCGCACCGGTACCGGCCCGTACACCAGCCGTCCGCCGTCCTGGATCCAGCTGAGCTGACGCGTCAGGTCGACGCAGGCGATCCGTCCCTTGCTGGTGGGGCATTTGTGGGCGCTGTTCGGGTGGTCGCCGGCGGCCCGTTGCTTGGCGACCAGCTGCATCACGTTCCAGGTGACCGGGCCGGCGTAGCCGTAGTCGGGGGTGATGCCGTGACTGTTCTGGAAGGCGCGGATCGCCCGGCAGTCGGACGCCGACTGCTGGCCGTCGACCTTGAGCCCGAGGAACCGTTCGGCCTGCTTCTGGTAGGGGCCGCGGAGTCCGTAGCAGCCCGAACCGGCGGCCTGGGCGGGGGAACTCAGGGCGACCGTCAGCGGGAGGGTGAGGGTCGTGAGGGCGAGCGCCGCGCCTGTTCGGCGGCCGAGGGCGCCGGCCGCGAGTCTGCGGAGTCGGAAGGGTATGCGTCGCTTCATGTCCGGTAGGACTCCTGGCCGCGCGGGGTGGTTGCGGACGGAGGCGGGCGGCAGCACCTTATGCGCCAAAAAACGGGCGGATCGACGTCCGGTAACTGCGCTCAGGGGCGGTTCCGTCCGCCGCGGTATGAGGAGTTGATGGCTAAAGGTGACGCTTTCTCCCTTGGGTTCCCCACCAGCCCGGCAGATCGATTGACGAGGCCGAGGCGCGCCACCTAGGGTCCTCGCATCCATCGACATGCGGATTTTGCATTCCACTGCCATGTGATCACCCATGTGGCGCGCGCCGCCGACAGTCTCTGCCGGCTGCTCACCTGGGCCCGCACCGGCGTGGAGACCCCCTGGTACGCCAGCATGGACGCCCGGCCGCGGAGATCGAGGCCGGCGCCCGGCGCCCGGTCCACGAGCTGGTGGCCGATGTCGTGGCGAGCGCCGAGCGCTTCAACCACGCCGTGCGGGCCCTGCCGGACGCGGCCTGGAGCCAGGAGGTGCGCATGCGCACCGGTGAACTACGGACACCGGGCGCCCTGGCCCCCACCCGCCTGCGCGAACTCGAGGTCCACCACGTCGACTTGACCGCCGGCTACACCTTCGCCGATGTGCCGGCCGCGCGGGGGAAGCCCCAGCGCGTGGCGATGGTGTGGATGGGGGTGGTGCGCAGCGCTGGATCAGTGAGGTCGCGACGGGCGGCCTCCAGGCGCCGCCGGCGGATCCAGGCAGCGACGGTGGCCTGCTCGCACTGGAAGAGGCGGTGCAGATGACTGATGGAGATGTGGTGCGCTGCGGCGACGGCGGACGGGGTGAGCTGCGGTTCGTGGAGGTGTTCCAGGAAGAACCGCTGCAGGCGCAGGGTGAGGGTTCGGCGGTGCGTCTCCGTCGACAAGGCGCGTTCGGCATCGATGCTCTGGGCGAGGAGCGCGGTGCACAGATCGATGAGGACCGTTCCCAACCGCGCCCCATCGGTGGGCTGGTAGGAAGTGGTGTCGGAGATCAGTTGGGTGAGGAACTGCGCCAGCAGCGCACCGATCCCTTCATGGGCCGGCATCCACCCCGGGAGCCTGCGACCGGTCGTACCACCCGTCAGCGGCACCAACGCCTTGGGGATTTCGAGGGCCAACACCCACTGCGATGCCCGGAAGTCGTGGGCGTGATCACTCTTCATCCGCACGGGAGCGTGGGTGCTCCCCACACGCTCCGCCCAGTAGGCCAACCGGTCCGCCGGCGGCACGTCTTCACTCCGAAACACCGTCTCGTCCAGCATGACTTCTCCCCCCCCATTTGTGCGCCCCGGAAGATCGAACCAGGCAGCGATAAGTATCGGATAATTGATTCCAGATTACGGAAGTTGGGTGCGGGGTAAAGCCGCAGCCCGAGAACCGCAGATGCGTACGGATGTCTCCGTTCACCGAGCCGCCCACTCCCGCCCGCCGGGCAGCAGCAAGGGCATAGGTACACCCGCGGGCCCTGGTCGAGGTGACGTCGCTCGGGTGCGTCTCCGCCGACGCGCGGGGATTGCTACGGTGGATCGCGCGGACGGCGCGGACGAAACCCTCCGCGCCCGCAGGTCAGGTGGAGGATCCGATGAGCAGCTCCGGTCGGTCGTGGACCGTCGACGGCATCTCCCACGCCCTGCCACATTCCGAGTTGCGGGCGACGTTCATGCAGGAGGTCGCCTTCACCGACGTCCGCGACGTACCGGCCGTCCTGAACCGTTGGATGAAGTTCATCGAGTCCTTCGAAGCCGACCGCGAACGGGTCGAGCACCTGCGCACGACGTTCCGCGGGGCCGGGCACCTGCCCTCCACCTACCGTGCGGGCCTGATCGACGTGACTGCCGAGGAGTTGCGTTCCGCAGCCGGCGAGGACGGCTCCCGTGGGCGGGGCGCCGCGTGACCTACCGGCTCCACCTCGACCCCGCCCTCCACGCGACCTACAAGGCCCTCCCCGACGAGGCCCGTCAGGACCTGTCGGTGCTCCTGCTGGACGCGCTGATCGACCCTCCCTCCCACTCCGAGCCCTACGGAACCGACGACGGGGTCATGCGGACCATCGCGCGCAGCCACGTCGCGGGCGTCATCCTCATCGGCGACACCGAAATCACCCTCGTCCACCTCACCTACGCGGGTTGACGCGAGGCCCCCACGCGCCCCGGACGGGGCCCAGCCGCCCGGAGAAGCGGAGAAGGCTCGGCTCCGTCTCTCGCGTTGTGGGGTGAGGCGTACGGCCACAAGGTCACCGACATGTCTTTGCGTCTTCGTATGCGTCAGGCACCGCCGGAAGCGATGCGCGCCCGCGACAAGGGCCGCGGTCAGTGCGCCGCGCGCAACGCTTGCCGCGCTGGACAACGCCGAGGCGGCGCCCGTGGACGAAGCCCAACTCCGCGGTGTGACCCCTGAGCAGTCGTCGGTCGGTGTCGGCGCCACCGAAGTGGTGCGGCGTGAGCTGAGCGATTACAGGGTGGTTGATGTGGTGCGCGCCGAGGCCACCGAACGGCTGGAGGCTGCCGCGCAGTTGACCGCGCCCGCGCATGTCGGCGGTACGAACCCCAGGTTCTTCTTCGCGGCGGCGAGGTTGAACCCGTGCGGGCAGGTGAGTTCGGCCGCCAGGAAGCGGCTCAGTTGGCACGTGCCGGAGCCTGAGCCTGCACGCGTCGGCGAGAGGCCCTATCCCCAGGGTGGGCAGCCCCCGCCGATCCAACGGGCCAGGCCACGTCCGTCGATCAGCCGGAGGGGTTCGGGGAGCGAAGCGTTGGCGAGCTCGGCATCCCGGGTGAAGCGGGACGTCGTGACGATGACGGCGTGATCGCAGCGGTGGTAGGCCCGGTATGTGCCGTTCGCGGTGTAGATAGCGGGGGCACCGACCCGGTTGCCCTCGGCGTACCGCTTGCACTGCACGGCGATGCGACGACCGTCTCGAAGGACGACGAGGACGTCCAGCCCGCGATCGTTGGCGCCGCCGGAAACGGTGGCGGAGCGAACCGCGGGGTCCCGGCGGGCGAGATCGGCCACCGCGTACTCGAACTGGGTGCCGGTCATGTGCTGGAAAGCGGCAAGGGTGTGGGTGACGTCCTGGCGGGGCCCAGGGGAACCGGGAAGGTGGAGGCGGCCGGTTCGGGCGAGGAAGACCAGTGTGGCGGTGGCGAGGATGCCGAGGGTGACGGTGGCGACGGGGTGCTCGCGGGCGAACGCGACGATCGAGGCGAGAACCAGGGCGGCGAGGGCGAAGCGCGTGAAAGCCTGCTCGCGTGCGCGGCGTCGGGCGGCCTGGCCGCGGGGCCGGCGGGCAGGACGCCGAGGAGTGCTGCGTCGGCGGGCAGGACGTCGGGGAGTGCTGCGTCGTCGTCGGGCTCGCGTGGTCATGCACGTTCCTCCCCTGTCGGGCTGGCTACCACGTCGCGGCCAGTCGCCACGTCACGGCTTTCCCCTCGAAGGGGCCGGGCGGGCCCGGCCCCGTGCCGTCTGACGGCCGTGCGGTCGGCGTTCAGTCCCCGGACTGCGATACGCCGTGCACGAGTTGAGTGAGGAACTGCACGATCCCTTGCCCGACCGGAGTCGGTGCGATGAGGACGCCCAGTGCCAGCACGATGACCACGGTCACCTTCTCGTCGAACCGGCTTCTGGACTGCGTACGACGACGCAACCGCAAGAACACGATCACCGCGAGCAGCACCACGATGTTGATCGTCAGCAACCGTCCGAACCTCCAGGTCGACCGCCGTCGCCCCACTCATCAGCGGGACCCCTCCGACCCCTCTTGTGTAGCCCGAACCAGGTCGCTCCGTACCGCAGTTGCAAAGGGTTGGCGCGAAACGTACCGATGGCCGGATAGGCCAGAGGTGTGCCCGACAGCGGAGAGAACAGCAACGTCCCAAACACACCCGGCACTTGCTGGACCTCCCGGCCCGGAACCGTTGGCGGGCATCCACTGCTCAATTCCCACCCGCGCAGGCTCCACGGACGGCCCGCACTGCGCGACCGCCAGGCAACCCAGCTGCGGAAGGCCGGGCTCATCCGTCATCTGGGCCGGTCCGGTGTCACGCCCGAACTTCTCGCCGAGGCCCAGGCCATCGTGCCCGTGGTCCGTGGTCCGTGTGCAGAACGTACGGCCTTGACCGGCGGCTCACGGACACCAGTGCTGGCGATCCGATCCCAGGCACGTCCGACACCGCCCATACGACGATGTCCCTGGTGCGGCGTTGGCTGTCCTGGGCGTCTCTCTTCGACTGACGGCCGATATCTCAACCGCGCTCGCGGAGGTACGCCTCCAGCTCGGCGTGGCCGATGGCGACGAACGGGTGCCCGCCGGGGCATGCACGTTCCCGTGCTTGCGGTCGGCGGCGGGCCCTGGGCTTCTGGCAGGCCCTGGCAGAGGTGTTCCCCGCCACCCGCCAGCAGCGATGCCTGGTTCACAAAGCCGCAAACGTGCTCGATTCCCACCCGGGAGCGATCACTCGGCCTACTCGCCGGCTTGACCTTGACGCTAGCGTCAAGGTTCTAGCGTCCCCACCATGTTGAAGGAGATCGAGATGCGGATCGGAGAGCTGGCCGACCTCACCGGCGTCAGCCCGCGATCCCTGCGCTACTACGAGCAACAGGGCCTGTTGGCCCCGCAGCGCGCCGACAACGGCTACCGCGCGTACGACCCGTTGGATGCCGTGCGGGTCGCGAACATCAAGGAGCTCCTGGACGCGGGGCTCACCCTGGAGGAGGTCCGCCCCGCCCTGGAGAAGCGCTGCCTGGACGCGCCGCTGCGGCAATCCCCCTTCTGTGCCGAGGAGTTGAATCTGGCCACCGACCGGCTGGCCACGCTCGATGACCGGATCGCCGCGCTCCAGGAGCTCCGGGGACGGCTGGCCAAGCACATCGACGAGACGGTGGCCACGCGCCCGGTGGTGGGCAAGGACTGATGAGGAGCACCGCAGCGCGGTCCGGAACCCCGGCGCCGCGCCGATCACCCGTGCCCTGCCGCTGGCTCTCGCCTCGTTCGCGGCCGGCCCCGACGAAACTCCAACAGTTCCCTGGGGGGCCATCGGAGTACGAAGTGACACTTCATGACACGGAATTACAGGTGGCAGCGCCGGATTTCGGCCTCCCTGAAAGCCGACGCCGATGGGCACTCGTTCTCCTTGCCGGAGCGCTGGCGCTGGACACCAGCGGAGTTGCGGTCATCAATGCCGCCTTGCCCTCCATCGGTGATGAGTACGGCATTGACAGCTCCACGCTTCAGTGGGCGATGACCGCCTATGCCATTACCTTTGCCGGGTTCCTCCTGTTCGGGGGCAGGATCGCGGACGTCCTGGGCCGCAGGAAGATCTTCGCGGTGGGCGTCGCGCTCTTCGCCGCGGCCTCGCTGGGCGCCGCGCTCGCTCCGACCGTTGGGGTGCTGATCGCGGCTCGTGCACTGCAGGGGATCGGTGCAGCGCTGTCCGGCCCTGCGTCGCTTGCTCTGCTCAGCCAGATCTTTCCTGAAGGACCGCAGCGGAACCGGGCGTTGGCGGTCTATGCGGCGACCGGCGGGTCCAGCTTCAGCGCCGGGCTGGTTGTTGGCGGCGCTCTCACCGACATCCTTGGCTGGCGCTCGGTGTTCGCCGTCAGTGTCCTCGCCGGAGTTCTGATCCTGGCGGGGGTCCGGGCGCTGCTTCCTGCGGGCCGGCGCCAACCGCGCCCCCTGGACATCCCGGGCGCGATCCTGGTCACCCTGGGTATCGGCCTGGTCGTGTACGGCGTGAGCGAGGGCAGTGAAGTCGGCTGGGGGTCCGCACAGGTCCTGATCTCACTGGTGTTGGCCGTGATCGGGCTGGTGGGCTTCGTCGTGTGGGAGGAGGGGCGTACGGAGCCGCTGCTTCCGATGAGTATCTTCCGTAGCCGCCCGGTGCGAGCCGCCTCCCTCACCGGCGCTGTCTTCTACACCGGTGCCGGTGGGCTGCTGTTCTTCTCGCCTCTGTACGCGCAAGGAATACTCGGTTACTCGCCGTTCGAGTCCGCACTGGCCGTCCTGCCCGTGGGCGTAGTCGTGATCATCAGCTCGCAGATCGCCGGACGTCTGATGTCGCCAACGGCTTACAAGCCCCTGATGGCTGCCAGCCTGCTTCTCATCGGAACCGGCGTCACTCTGTGGGTGGGCACACCTGAGGACGGCTCGTACTGGGTGCACATGCTCCCCGGCATCGTGGTCATGAGCACCGGCCAGGGTTTGGGTTTCGGCGCGATGACGGCCGCCACGCTGGAGGGCCTGCCGCTCCACCAGCACGGAGTCGCTGGTGCGGTCAATGTGACCGCGCAGCAGATCGGCAACAGCGTCGGTTTGGCGATCTTGGTTGCCGTTTCGACCGGTGTCAGCGGCGGTGCCACAAATCCAGCCGATCAGCTGTCAGGTTTCCACGCGGCATATTGGGTGGCCGGCGCCATCGGGCTCCTGGGTGGGCTGACTGTTCTGCTCACCAGGTTTCCCAAGGTGGACACCGCGCCATCAGCTTCCGAGTTGAGGCCGTGACAGTGCAGGCCGGACGTACCTGAACATGCCCGGCGGCCGTGTCCCTGCCCCCCTTTGAGGGCAGGGACACGAGGTCGACGGCACGCCACGGACCCGGAAAGCCCGCGGCACCGGGCCCTGAAAGAACGCGTCGCGCGCGCCGCTGAGCAGGCGGGACACCCGAACTGGGGGTCTTCCCACGTGCGTTGAGGTGATCCGCCGGGTTGAGAGGTACGGAAGTGGTCGGGCGTGCAACCGGTGCCTCGCGGGGGCAGGTCTCGCCACGGGCTCCCAGTGCGGTATGCGCCGCTCCGAGAGGGCGCGGCGCTCCCGCTGCTACCGGTTCACAGTGGTGAGGGCAGGTGCACCGCGGGCAGCAGCCCCTGCTCGATCTCCCGACGCGGCAGCGACAGCCCGAGATGCTCGCCCACCGCCCCGAACAGCCGCCTCGCCAACTCCTCGTCCTCGTCCTCGGGGTCCTCGCAACCGGGGAAGGTGTCCCGCACCGCCCCGGCCTGGCGCATGGCCCCATCCAGTGCGGCGAACGCCCCGAGCCGGTCCTCGGGCGGGAACGCGGTCTCCAGCAGGCTTTCGCCGGGCTCGATGGACCTCATTTCGCCGGCTGCGTCTCCGTAGTACACCCACGGGGACTCGTGCAGGAAGCGATCCAGGCAGACGAGTTCCTCGCCCTGCCCCACCAAGGTGTCCTGGCCCAGCCGGTCGAGGAGGATGAGGTGCCAGGTAGACCGCTCAATCTCCACGACATACGCCCACTCGCCGCTACGGCCGAACATCGCCACACTGTCGCCCCAGTCCACGCTCAGCCTGTCGAAGTCCTTGAACAGTGCGGGCCGTTCGGCCATGCGGCGGTCGGCACCGAGGCGGACCACGAAGTCCACCGGGTCCACGCCCCGCACCGCCGTCAGGCAAATGTCCGAGAGCATCCCCTCCTTGACGATCGCACCGCTGTACCAGTGCTCGCCGACCCACGCCAAGCCGCCCGTCATCGTGCCAACCCCTCTCCTCGGTCTTCGCGCGCACGTTACCGAGCCTTGGGACGGCTCGTGCGGGTTGAGTAACAGCGGTACAGCCAGGCACGGCGCACGCACCAAACTCGTACGCCTGGCGGTCACCGAGGAGCAGGTTGCTGCCTACGAGCTGCCGACCGCGCCGCCCAAGCCCAGTGACCGCCACTCATTCACCCCGGCCGCGAGCACGCATCTGGAGGCCAAGCTGTCGACCGTGGCCACCGGGGCAACGCCGGCAGGGTCGGGTGCGTGTACGGCGCCGGGCGACAGGAACCGTGGAGGGCCGCGCAACCGTCCGACCCGCCGCAGCGGCGGCAGCCTCGACGGTGCGGGGGCTCCTCCAGGCGGACCTTGTCGTCCAGACCGCCGTCTCCGAGCGCATAGTTCCGGCGGCGCTGACCCGTTTCAGCAGAACGCGGCGACATTGCGGGCGGCCCAGTCGGCGAAGGGGCGCGGGGCGCGGCCCAGGACCTGTTGGACGGCCGGGCTGACGCGCAACTCAGCCGGGCTCGGGGAACCGAGGATGTCCAGCGTGTCGTCGGCGAGCTCCGCCGGCATGTTCTGGGTCATGGCGGTCTTGGCCTCGTCGCGGGTGAGTTCGTGAAACCTCACGGGCGAGCCCAGCGCGGCGGCGATGGCCTCCGCCTGCTGGCGCGGAGTGATCACCTCAGGGCCGGTCAGCTCGTAGGCGCCGCCGGTGTGCCGGTCGTCCAGCAGGCAGGCCGCCGCGACCGCGGCGATGTCCACCGGGTCGATGATCGGCACCCCGACGTCGCCGAAGGGCGCGGCGACGACCTGCTGCGCGCGGACGGACTCGGCCCACCACAGGGCGTTGGAGGCGAAGCCGCCCGGCCGGAGGATGGCCCACTCCAGGCCGGACTCCCGCAGAGTGTCCTCCAGCGCGCGCATCGCGATCCGCGTTGTGCCGAAGGGCCTGGTCACCACGCCGAGCGTGGAGAGCAGGACGACGCGGCGGACCCCGCTGGCCGCGGCTTCGCCGATGATGTCGGCGGGGTTGGCTCCAGCGGCGTGCAGGTCGCCGGAGAGCAGCAGGAACAGCGACTTCGCACCAGCCAGCGCGGGCTTGAGGCCGGCCGGCTCGGCCAGGTCGGCCACCACGTGGCGGACGCCGCCCGGCACCGCCGCCGCGTGCCGTGACACCGCCGTCACCTGCTCGCCCGCCTCGGCCAGCGCCCGCGTCAACGGCCGCCCGATGTTCCCGGTGGCCCCAGTCACTACGATCATGATCAGCTCCTTGTCGGATGTCTCTGTGGCCTTCACGCTAGGAGCAAGGGCTAACTCTTTGTAAGGGCATACCTTTAGGTAAGCTCATGACATGGTGGAAGGCGTGCAGCACAGGCGAGTTGAGGCAGGGCAGCGGTATGACGTGCTTCACACCGACTGTCCCGCGCGCGATGTTGTCAACCACGTGACCAGCAGGTGGGGCGCCTGGGTACTGATCTCCTTGCGAAGCAAGGACCTCCGGTTCTATGAGCTGCGCGAGAGCATCCAGGGCATCAGCGAGAAGATGCTCGCCCAGACCCTGCGCGCGCTGGTCCAGGACGGCCTGGTCTGGCGGGAGGTCGAGCCGACGACACCGCCCCAGGTCACCTACGGGCTGACCGAGTTCGGCCGGGACATCGGCGAGCCACTGACGGAGCTGTTCGACCGGATCACACAGCGACTGTCGCCGAGCAGCGCGGGATAGCGGGATAGCGGGGTGGCGGGGTGGCGGCTGGTGCACATCCGCGACGCGATGGAGACCTGCTGAGCCAGATCTTCGTCCTGATCCAACAGCGCCCTCTGGCCGCCCTGAACGCACCGCATGACCTCCAGGTGCAAGCTCACCGCGGCCGTGACCCAGAGGTGCTCCCCGCTCACATGTTGATCATGTGGCCCGCGAGGCCGTGGATCGCTTCCTGGATCGCCTCGCTGAGGGTGGGGTGGCCATGGACGTTGCGGGCCACCTCGTGGACGGTGAGGTCCCATTTCTGGGCGAGGGTCAATTCCGGGAGGAGTTCGGTCACTTCGGGGCCGATGAGGTGGGCGCCGATGATCTCCCCGTGTCGGGCATCGCTGATGATCTTGGCGAAGCCCGCGATGTCGCCGATGCCGTGGGCCTTGGCGTTGGCGGTGAACGGGAACTTGGCCACCCGGACGTCGTAGCCCTGGTCGCGGGCCTGTTCCTCGGTCCAGCCGAAGCTGGCGATCTGCGGCTGGCAGAAGGTCACCCGCGGGATCATCACGTAGTCCAGCTCCATGGTCTCCGTGCCGGCGATGGTCTCCGCCGCCACGATGCCCATCGCCTCGGCGGCGTGCGCCAGCATCAGTTTGGCGGTGACGTCGCCGATGGCGAAGATGTGCGGCACGCTCGTCCGGCACCGGCCGTCGATGTCGACGGCGCCGCGCTCGGTCAGTCGGACGCCGGTGTTCTCCAGTCCGAAGCCGGTGGTCCGCGGCTGGAAGCCGATGGCTTGGAGGACCTGGTCGGTCTCCAGGGTCTGGCGTTGGCCGCCGGTGGTGACCGTGACGCGGACCCGCTCCCCGGAGTCGTCGATCCCCTCGACGCGGGTGGAGGGAAGCACGTGGATGCCCAACTTGCGGTAACGGCGGGCGAGTTCGGCGGACACCTCCGCGTCCTCCAGCGGGACGACGCGGTCCAGGAACTCCACGAGGGTGACCTCGACGCCGTAGTTGTGGAGGACGTAGGCGAACTCGACGCCGATGGCGCCCGCCCCGGCGATGACGATGCTGCGCGGCAGTTCGTCGGAGAGGATCTGCTCCTCGTAGGTCACCACCCGGCGGCTGAGGGAGGTGCCGGGCAGTAGGCGGGTGACCGAGCCGGTGGCGATGATCGCGTGGCCGAACGAGAGGGTCTCGGTCCGGCCGTCGCCCAGGGTGACGTGGAGAGTGTGCGGGTCGATGAAGGCACCGATGCCCTCGAACTGCTCGATCTTGTTCTTCTTCATCAGGAAGTGCACGCCCTTGGCGCGGCCGTCGGCCACCTTGCGGCTGCGCAGGAACGCCTCCCGGTAGTCGAAGGTGACCTTGCCCTCGACGTGCATGCCGAAGGTCTTCGCCTCCCAGCCCACGAGGTGGGCGATCTCGGCGTTGCGGAGCAGGGCCTTCGACGGGACGCAACCGATGTTGAGGCAGACGCCGCCCCAGTACTTGGCCTCGACGATCGCCGTGCGCAGGCCGAGCTGGGCGGCCCGGATGGCCGCGACGTACCCTCCGGGGCCCGCGCCCAGGACCACCACGTCAAAGTGCGTGCTCATGCCGAGCGCCCGCTTCGTTCGCCCCCGGAGGCGCCGGGCGTGCACCGTCCCATGCTTCGCTCGCTCATGCTCGGCAGCCTAAGCGGGGGTGGTCGAGGTCGCAGCGCGTCGCGGTCCAGGTGGGGGGCGGCCCGGTGCGCCGCCGGACGGGTTCGAGCGGCCGCGGACCTCGCCTGCGGGGTCGGGCCGGAACGGACCGGTGTCGGTCCGGCCCCGACCCCTCGGTCGGTGCGGTCAGTTGGCGAATGGACCGGCCTCCGCAGCCGTACCGTCCGCCCGCGGTCGGGAGGTCACCGTGCCGTGCTGGGCATGTGGCGCTTCACGTGCACTCGACGGTGCCGGTCATCGACGGTCGTCCCCCGGCGCCGCGCGGAAGGCGGCGGCGTGGTCGCGAAGGAAGTCCTCCAGGGAGCGAGCCGGCCGGCCCAGCAGGCGCGGGACGGTGTCGGCGACGGTCGCGGCCTCGCCGGCCGCGTACATGCCGTGCAACTCGACCAGACCGTCGACCTGCCAGGGTGCTCGACGCCTGCCGGGGTGCGGGCTTCGAGCCCGTCCTCGACGGCACCGCTTCCGGCACCACTGCCTGGGCCGGGATAGCCGCCGGCCGCGGCATCAACCTCGTGGTGGCGTCGCTGGCCCGTCAGCTCCCCCGCAACATCACCCTGGTGTCGCTCACGCCGCCGGGCCCTTCGCTCACCATCGAGGCCGTCTGGCGTACCGATCACCGGCATCCGGCCACCACACACCTGCTGGACGTCTGCGCCGACCTCTACGGGGCGGAGGACCGTCTCGCCACCGGGTAGCACCCGCGGGCGCCGGATACGGGCCAGGGCCCGGCGACCGGAGTCGCCGGGCCCTGGCCCGTTTGCCGTTGCGGCGGGTGTGTCAGTTCACCGTGTCGTGGCTGAGCTCGATATCGCACTCGGCCTGTCCGGAGGCGGTCAGCCGCAGCGGGGCGGCGGCCGGCGGATAGCCGCTGGCGATCAGCGTGTAGTCGCCGCTGTCGAGGTCGGTGAAGACGTACTCACCGTCGTGGCCGCTGGTGGCGCTGCCCACGACGTTGCCCGCCGGGTCCAGCAGGGTCACCCGGGCGTCGTTGAGCGCGCCGCCGTTGGCGGTGCGGACGGTGCCGCGGACCTGGGCGCCCAGCGTCAGCCGGATCTCGTACCAGTTGCGGGAGCCGGAAGCCACCTCCACCTGGAGGGCGGACGGACGGTGGCGCTCCGCGCTGACCGCCAGGGTGTAGCTGCCCGGGGTCAGTTCGTTGAAGGCGAAGCCGCCGTCCTGGCCGACGACGCCGGAGGCCACGACCTCACCGCGGACGTCGGTGGCCACGACCAGCGCACCGGGCATCGGGTCGTCGTTCTTCTCCTCGCGGACCTCACCGGACAGTCCGGCCGCGCCGCTGAGCGTCAGATCGAAGGAGACCGGTTCGGCGCCCACCACGACGGTCAGCGCCTGCGGCTTGCGGGCGCCCGCCGAGCCGATCAGCACGTAGGTGCCGGGGCCGGTGGTCGGCAGCGCGTAACCACCGTCGGCGTCGGTGCTGGTGCGGCCGAGCTGCCGTCCGCCGACGCTGATCAGGGTGACTGCGGCCTGCGCCACCGGTCGGCCGCCGCTGTCCCGCACGGTGCCGTGGATCAGCGGGCCGGACGCGTCCGCTGCGGGATCCGGGACGCTCCCGGCGGCCACGGCGACGGGGGCGACCGCCTCCGGGGCCGGCACGGCGGCCGGTGCGGTCTCCGCCACGGGCGGGACCTCGCCGTTGGCCTCGGCCTCCGCCTGGGCCCGTGCCTGGAGGCCGGAGATCTGCCGCAGCGGCACCTCCTTGATGAACCACATCAGCAGGAAGGCCAGCGCGACGACGATGGCGCCCATCAGGAAGACGGTGTGCATGGAGTCGGCGAAGCCGCGCTTGAACGGCTCGGCCAGTCGCGGGTCGAGGTGCTGGATGAACGAGGAGTCGCTCAGCACGCCCGAGGAGCCGCCGTTGCCGGGGTGCTTGAGCATGTCGAGCACCGGCTTGTTGGCCGGGTTGTGGAGCACCGCGGGGTCCTTGAGCGCCTCCTGGAAGCGCACGGTGGAAGCGGCGCTCTTGAACGCGTCGCCGATCTTGTCACCGACCGTGCTGAACAGCACCGAGAGGAAGATCGCCGTACCGGCCGTGGCACCCATCTGCCGGAAGAACGTGGACGAGGCGGTGGCCACGCCCATGTCCTGCGGCGGCACCGCGTTCTGCACGGCCAGTACCAGAGTCTGCATGCAGCCACCCAGGCCGAGGCCGAAGACCAGCATGTAGACCATGGTTTCCCACAGCGGGGTGTCCCACTGGACCCGGTAGTGGAAGAGCAGCATGGCGGCGACCATCAGGGCGGTGCCGATGATCGGGAAGATCTTGTAGCGGCCGGTCTTGGAGGTGATCTGGCCGGACGCGATCGAGGCGATCATCATGCCCGCCATCAGCGGCAGCATCTGCAGGCCCGACATCGTGGGGCTGGCGCCCTTCACGATCTGGAGGTACTGCGGGATCATCAGCATCCCGCCGAACATGCCCATGCCGATCAGCACGGACAGCAGGCTGGTCTTGCTGAAGGTGCCATTGCGGAACAGTCGCATCGGGATCAGCGCATCGTCGCCGATCCACCGCTCCACGAGGATCCAGGCGATGATCCCGACCACGCCGATGACGTAGCAGGCGATCGACTGCGACGAGGTCCAGCCCCACTCCCGGCCCTGCTCGGCGACGAGCAGCAGCGGGACGACGCCGAGGGTGATGGTGAACGCGCCCCACCAGTCGATGCGGCGGTTCCGGCGGGTGTGCGGGATGTTGAGGACCTTGGCGACGACGAACAGCGCGATGATGCCGATCGGCACGTTGACCAGGAAGACCCAGCGCCAGCCGGTGATGCCGAGCAGGGTGGCCTGGCCGGCCAGCGCGCCGCCGATCAGCGGACCGGCGACGCTGGAGGTGGCGAACGTACCGAGCATGTAGCCCTGGTACCGGGCGCGCTCCCGGGGCGGGACGATGTCACCGATGATCGCCAGCGCCAGCGACATCAGACCACCGGCGCCCAGGCCCTGGAGGGCGCGGAACCCGGCGAGTTCGGTCATCGAGGTGGAGAAGGTGCAGAGCACCGAGCCCACCACGAAGATGCTGATCGCGGCCAGGTAGTAGGGCTTGCGGCCGTGGAGGTCGGACAGCTTGCCGTACAGCGGGGTGGCGATCGTGGAGGTGATCAGGTAGGCCGTGGTCGCCCAGGCCTGCTCGCTGAGCCCGTGCAGATCGTCGGCGATGGTCCGGATGGAGGTGCTGACGATCGTCTGGTCGAGCGCGGCAAGGAACATGCCCAGCATCAGACCGCTGAGGATGGTGAGGATCTGGCGGTGGGTGAGAACCCCCGCCCCCGGTATCGCCTTGGCTTGCGCCCCCGGCGGAGAGGTGGCTGTGCTCATCTACGTATCTCTCCCTGCTCCACGGCGGCGCCCTGGTCTCCCCCGGGGTCCGGCCGTGCGTGTTGACGTTCTGCGAAGTCCTTGTTGAGCCGGCTCATCAGCCGGATCAGGTCTGCCCTGTCCTGTGGCGACCAGGATTCGAGGATCCCGGCCAGCTCAGCGTCGCGCTGACGCCGGTAGTCCTCGAAGCGGGCCCGCCCCGCCTCGGTGGCGGTCAGCAGCGAACCGCGCCGGTCCTCCGGGTCCGGGCGCCGGGCGACCAGGCCGCGCTCGACCAGCGAGCGCACCTGTCGGCTGACGGTGGACAGGTCAAGGAACGCGTCGGCGGCCAGGTCGGTCGCCCGCTGGTCCCCTCCGCACACCAGCCTGGCCAGCAGCACGCGGTCGGCGGCGCCGGCGTCGTGTTTGACTCGCTGTTTCCAAGCTGCGATCAGCCGGGTGAAGCGGACCATTTCCGTCCCCAGCCCGGCGGCTGCTTCGTCCAGGCTCGACGCGGTGGTGATCTCCGAGACCCCAGCCCCATCGCAGGCATGGACCGTGCCGTTGCTCATCGTCGTGATCCCTCGCACTGAATGCGTGCATGCGTGATCCAGCCGGTCCACTGGATACATTGCTTGTATCCAGCAAGCATAGCGGCTGCGCGAGGGTGCCGCCGACCACGGGGGGATTCACTGCGGCACGGAGGAGCGCCGAAGCGTCAACCGCGCGCCCCTGACACCACCACCGCCCCCCCTTGAGGCAAAACCCTTTGAAGCCCTCCACGCTCTAAAGGACGTGGATTCCAGCCTGGGTCGTCTGACCCTTCTGGGGGGTTCCTGCTTCACCGCGCTGTGCGGGCACGGATGCCCGTCTTACCGGCGCTCCACAGGCGTTTAGTCTGTCGGCCCTTCCGGCCGCCAGGATGTTGCGAGCTGCGTTGACGTCGCGGTCGTGGACGGTCCCGCACTCCTGGCACGTCCATTCGCGGACGTGGAGGGGCTTGGGGCCGTCCTTGATGCCGCAGGCAGAGCAGACCTGAGAGGTCGGCTCGAAGCGCCCGATCTTGCCGAAGTACCGGCCGTGCTTGGCGGCCTTGTATTCCAGCATCGCGACGAACGTGGACCATCCGGCGTCGTGCACGCTCTTGGCCAGGCGGGTGCGTCCGAGGCCGGACACCGTAAGGTCTTCCACGTACACCGCTTGGTTGTCGCGAATGATCTTCGTGGATTCCTTGTGGTGCCAGTCTCGGCGCCGGTCCGCCACTTTGGCGTGCTGCCGGGCGACGAGCTTGCGAGCCTTCGCCCGGTTGTTGCTGCCCTTGGCCTTGCGGCTCAAGTCCTTCTGCAACCGCTTGAGCTTGCGTTCGGCACGTCGTAGGAACTTCGGGGCGTCGATCTTCTTTCCGTCGGCCAGGACCGCGAAGTGCGACAGGCCCAGGTCGATACCAGTTTCGGTCTCCAGCTCGGGGAGGAACTCGGGGTCGGTGTCGATGACGAACGACGCCCAGTACCGGTCGGCGGCGTCCTTGGTGACGGTGACCGAGGTCGGGACGGCGGGAAGTGGTCGGGACCAGCGGACCTCAAGGTCTCCGACTTTCGCCACGTACAGCGTGCCGTTGTCGCGAAGGGTGAAGCCGTTCGCGGTGAGCCGGATCGACTGCCGGTTGTCCTTGCGGGACTGAAAACGCGGGGGCGCGACCTTCGGCCCCTTGCGCTTGCCGGTGACGGAGGAGAAGAAGTTCCGGTACGCGGTGTGCAGGTCCCGCAGGGACTGCACGAGCACGACGGAGGACACCTCACCCAACCAAGCGCGTTCCTCGGTGCGCTTGGCGGCGGTGATGACCTGCTTTTGCAGGTCAGTGTCCTTGAGGTACGGCTCCCCGGCCGCGTGGGCTTCCTGACGCGCCCGAAGGCCGTCGTTGAAGACCACGCGGGCGCACCCGAATGCCTGGGCCAGCGCACGGCGCTGCGGGGCATCCGGATAGACCCGGTAGTTGTATCGGAGCCGCACGATCGCGATCGTATCATTTGGTCTATGAGTACAGACACTGAGTACAGGCGCGGCAGACATGTGGATTCCGCGATGCACGTGCATTTGGTCTTTGTGACGAAGTGCCGGCACGGGGCCCTGGACGACGAGATGCTGACGCGCTGCGAGGAGACCATGCGGAAGGTGTGCGAGGACTTCGAGGCGGAGCTGAAGGAGTTCAACGGCGAGCACGATCACGTACACCTGCTCGTGCACTACCCGCCGAAGGTGGCCGTGTCCGCCCTGGTGAACAGCCTCAAAGGCGTCTCCTCCCGCTACCGGCGAAAGGAGTTCACCGGCCGCGTGAACCGGGCCATCATGCACGGGCACTTCTGGTCGCCGTCCTACTTCGCGGCCTCGTGCGGCGGGGCACCGTTGGCGATCATCCGGCAGTACATCGAGCAGCAAAAACGTCCGCTCTAACCTACGGCTTAGAGCAGTCCTGAGATGCGCTAACCCCGCCCTGAAGGACGGGGCTTGCACGCAAGACCACTGGTCAAGGTGATAGATATGCCGGAAATGCACCATCGGCCCCTTGGTCAGAAGGGAGAACCCATGTCGTCGAAGCGTCGCCGCAAGAAGAAGTCACGCCGCAACCACGCGGCCAATCACGGTAAGCGCCCGCAGTCCTGAGCCCGGCCCGCGGCTAACTTGGGCGGGGCGTCCTGGGGAGCTGCTGGGTGATGCAGTGGGCCCCGCCGCCGAAGGCGAGCGTCGGGGCCGGCACCCCGACCACCCGGCGACCGGGCAGCGCGGCGGCGAGCACCGCGGCGCCCCCTCGCCCCGCTCGCCGCCGCCGACCGGAACCACCGCCCCACCGGTGGCGCGGTAGAAGTTGAGGTACCGACCTCGACGTCGGGGCCGCACATCGCCTCGGCCGCCGCGTCGTGGCCCGGCGCGGCCACCTTGATCACCGGTTCGAACGCGGAGACCCGCGCCGACCATCTCCGCGTACTCCCGCCGGGCGGCGTCGCACCCGTCCCCCACACCGGCGTCCGACTGGGCCAGGCCATCAGGTGGCCGGCTTCGCGCCCGGCCTGTTCGGCGGGCGTTCGGGGTCCCAGATGGTGCGGGGGGGGGCGTCGCGGTCAGTGCGCGATGCCGTCGATCAGCTCGCGGGCGCCCTGGCGCAGCAGCGCCACGGCGACGGAGGTGCCCAGCGTCTCGGGGGTCAGCGGACCGGCCCACTCGTGCGCGTTCAGGACGGTCTTGCCGTCGGGCGTGAAGACGCTGGCCCGCAAGGAGAGTTCCCCGCGCCGGTCGGTGGTGGCGAACCCGGCGATCGGGCTGTTGCAGTGGCCCTGGAGGACGTGCAGCAACATCCGCTCCGCCATGGTCTCTCGGTACGTCGCGGGGTCGCCGAGGCCGCTGACGGCCGCAATGGTGTCGGTGTCGTCCTCGCGGCACTGGAGCGCCAGAACACCGGCGCCGATGGGCGGGCACATGACGTCCACCGACAGGATCTCGGTGATCGCGTCGCGGCGGCCGATCCGCTCCAGTCCGGAGACGGCCAGCAGCAGGGCGTCGGCCTCGCCCGCGGCCAGCTTTTCCATGCGGCGGTTGGCGTTGCCGCGCATCGGCACGAATTCTAGGTGCGGGTGCGAGGCGGCGAGCTGGGCGATCCGGCGTACCGAGGAGGTGCCGATGCGGGTGCCGGCGGGCAGCTCGTCGAGGGTGAGCCCGCCCGGGTGGATCAACGCGTCCCGGACGTCGTCCCGCTTGAGGAAGGCGGCGAAAGCCGTCCCGGCCGGCAGCGGGCGGTCGCCGGGGATGTCCTTGACGCAGTGCACCGCGAGGTCCGCCTCGCCGGCCAGGAGGGCGGCGTCGACCTCCTTGGTGAACGCCCCCTTCCCCTCCACCTGGGAGAGCGCCCCCATCCACCGGTCGCCGGTCGTCTTGACGGGGACGACCTCGGTGGTGATGCCGGGATGCAGCGCAGCCAGTTCGGCGCGGACGCGCTCCACCTGGGCGAGGGCCATCGGGGAGTCACGGGACACGATACGAATCAGTTCTGGGGCGGACATGGCGCCGATGATAGACCGTCAAATTCGGACAGTTACCGACAGCTCGTCGGAGTTCGCGTGCGTCGCGTCACCTCCGCTCCGGCCGTGGACGGACGGCCGGCGGCCCACCGATCGGGCCGCCTCGCGCGGCTCTCCCCCGGCCCGACGCCCGCGGTAACGTCCAGGCATGTCCCGATCAAGCAACCAGGCCGGAGCGGACCACCGGCCCCCTCCCGTCAGCACGACCCCCGTCACCGCGGGTCCCGTGACCGCCGACGACCTCGCCCGCGCCGTAGGGCTCTCGGTGCACCTCCTGCGGACCGCGCCCGCCTCTGCCTGGGAAGGCCGGGCGGCCGGGTCGTTGGAGTGGGACTGCTGGGAGACCGTCGAGCACCTGAGTGACGACCTTTTCGCCTACGCGGCCCAACTGGGGCCCAGCACACCGCCGTTGGACCGCGAGGTGCCCTTCTCCTGGCAGCGTCGCCGCCCCGGCGGCCCGGCCAACGCGGTGCACGCCGACCGTGCCGCCGGGCCTGCCGGGCTCCTCCAGACCCTGGAGGCGTGCGGCGCCCTCCTGGTCGCCATGGTGCGGACCACGCCCCCGCAGGTGCGTGCCCATCACGTCTTCGGCGTCTCGGACCCGGAGGGCTTCGCGGCGATGGGGATCGTCGAGACGGTGGTCCACACCCACGATCTGGCCTCGGGGCTGGGGCTCGACTGGGATCCGCCGGCCGAGGTGTGCGCGCGGGTCCTGACCCGACTGTTCCCGGACGTTCCGACCGGGGCGGACCCCTGGCCGACGCTGCTCTGGGCCACCGGGCGTGCCGCGCTCCCTGGGCACCCGCGCCGCACGGAATGGCGCTGGGACGGCACCGTGCGCTCGTGAGGGCCCGGCCGCACGGGCGGTTCGGTGGCCGGGATCGGCGTGGTCAGTGTCGGGCCCAGGGGTGCCGGAGCCGGATCCAGATGTCCCGGGCCCGGCGGCCGGCCTCGGTGCGACTGTGGGCGACCAGCTGCCGGGCCTGCTCCGTGGTCTCCACCATCGGGCCGGAGCCCCGCAGCGGCTTGCCGGCCGTCTCGTGCAGGAACAGCGTCGACACGAAGCCGACCAGGCCGGCGGCCATCAGGTAGTACGCGGGGACCATGTGGCTCCCGGTCAGCTGCACCAGTCCGGAGGCGAACAGCGGCGTGGTGCCGCCGAAGAGCGACACCGAGATGTTGAAGGAGATGGACAGCGCGCCGTACCGCAGTCGGGTCGGGAAGAGCGCCGGCAGTGTGGCGGCCGAGGTGCCGGCGAAGCACACCAGCAGCAGGCCCAGGATGAGGCAGCCGAGGGCGGGCAGCAGGATGCCGCCGGCCCGGATGAGGAGTACCGCGGGGGCGGCGAGTGCGATCAGGGCGATGCTGCCGGCCATGAAGACGGGGCGTCGGCCCCACCGGTCGGAGGTGCGGCCGACGGTGGTGATGGTGAGCGCCACGACGATCATGGTGCCGAGGACCAGGAGCTGCGCGGTGAGCGGGTCCTGGCCGAGCGTTTCGGTCATGAAGGTCGGCAGGTAGGAGGTCACCATGTAGTTGGTGACGTTGTAGAGGAGCACCAGGCCCATGCAGATCAGCACCGCCTGCCAGTGCCTGGTGAAGATCTCCTTCAGTCGGCCGTGGCCGGACTGGCGGGCGTCCTCCACCGGGTCCTCGCCACCCGCGGCGCGGGCCTCCGCCGCCGCCTGGTGGGCCTGCTCGGCCTCGCGGAGGAAGGCCGGGGTCTCCTCCAGTCGCAGCCGCATGTAGAGGCCGATGAGCCCGAGCGGTCCGGCGACGAGGAACGGCAGCCGCCAGCCCCAGGACACCAGTCCGTCCTCGCCGAGTACCGCGGTGAGCACGGTGACCAGACCCGAGCCGAGCGAATAGCCGACGAACGTGCCGAAGTCGAGCCAGCTGCCGAGGAATCCGCGTCGCGTGTCGGACGCATATTCGGCGATATAAGTGGTGGCTCCGGCATATTCGCCGCCGGTGGAGAATCCCTGTACCAACCGGCAGATCAGCAGCAGAATCGGCGCGGCGAAACCGATGGCGTGATATCCGGGCAGGAATCCGACGGCGAAAGTGCTGATCGCCATCATGATCATGGTGGCGGCCAAGACCCGTTGGCGCCCGATACGGTCCCCGAGCGGCCCGAACACCATGCCGCCGAGGGGCCGGACGAGGAATGCCGCGGCAAAGGTCGCGAACGACGAGACCACCTGGGCGCCCGGTGAACTGGTGGGGAAGAACACCTTTCCCAAGGTGCCTGCCAAATAGGCGTAGACGCCGAAGTCGAACCACTCCATCGTATTGCCGAGGGCGGCTGCCGACACCGCCCGGCGCACCGCCGGCCGGTCGGTAATCATCACGTCCGCGGCGCTCAGCGGCTGTTTGCGGCGGCGCAGCAGAATGCGCAGGAGGCGGTCGGTGGAAGCACTGCCTCCGGCCGCTTTTCGGGTCGGGCGCCGACTCGGCGGATTACGGCGGCCGGCGCTCATTTCACCTCATCGGGGAGCGGAATTCGGTGCCTCATATTCGCCATTATTTCCCCGTGGGTTCCGCGGTGAGAGCAGCTCCGCCGGCGCCGCGTGTCGAACGGCGCCCCGGGCACTCGCCCCCGCCCGGCAGTCGGGAGCCCGGTCCGGTGAGGAGCCGGCCCGGGCTCCCGGCCCGCGCTGGCGTGCGGACCTGTGGTGCTCTACGCCTAGGCGTGCTTCGACGAGACGAGGTGCGCGAAGGCCACCACGTTGGCCACGTAGTCCTTGACCTTCCGGTCGTACGAGCCACCGCAGGTGATCAGGCGGAGCTGGGCGTCCGGTGTGTCGGCGTAGACCTTGTCGTTGGGGAAGGTCGCCTTGCTGAAGGTCTCCACGGAGTCGATCTTGAACGTGGCGACGATGCCGTCCTCGCGGGTGATCTCGACGGTGGCACCGGGCTTGAGGAGCTCCAGTTGTAGGAAGACCGCCGGGCCGGTCTTGGTGTCCACGTGACCCGCGACGATCGCGGCGCCGCGCTCTCCCGGCGCCGCACCGTCCTGATACCAGCCGACGAGGTTCTTGTCGGCGGCCGGGGGCGGGTTGAGCTGTCCGGTGGGGCCGAGGGTCAGCGAGGTGAACGGCGCGTCCACGGCGATTTCCGGGATCGTCAGCCGCTTCGGCGCGGAGCGGGGCAGCGCCAGGTCGGGGGTGGGCGAGGCGGCTCTGCGCTTGACGGGGGCGGCGACCCCGGGACGGGACTGCGATTTGGCGTCCGCCGAGGTGTCCACGGAGTTGTAGACGAGGAAGGCACCCAGCAGAAATGCTCCCGCGGCCCAGATCAGGCCACGTCCCACGGGGCGGACTGCGGTGGCTGCCTTGGGCGGATCGGGTTTCGGATTCGGCTGGGGCGACTGCTGGGCGGTCATGAGGGGCCTTTCGTGAGCGGGCGGGGCACGGTGCGGAGGGACCACGCGGCGTCGGCAGCGGGTCCGCGCGGACCTGCGGAGCGGCGACGACTACGCAATCGCCGCGGCCACCGTCCGGTGAGGACGGTGGCCGCGACTGCACATCGACCTCCGGAGGTGGCAGCCTTATCAGGCCGCAGTGCCCGACGTGTTGCGGCGACGCAGCATGTAGGCACCGGCACCCAGACCACCGAGCATCAGGACGGAGCCGGCAGCCAGGCCACTGCCGGACATCGCCATGCCGCCGCCACCGGTGTGGACACCGCCGTGCGGGCGACGTCCCCAGTGGTCGTGGTCGCCGTAGCCACCGTGGTCGCGGTCGCCGTAGCCACCGTGGTCCCGGTCGCCACGCCCGTGGTCCCGGTCGCGATCGCCGCGGCCGTGGTCCCGGTCCCGGTCGCCACGTCCGTTGTCGCGGTCGCGGTCGCCGCGGCCGTGGTCCCGGTCCCGGTCGCCGCGGCCGTGGTCGCGGTCGCCACGCCCGTGGTCGTCGCCGTAGTTGCTGCTGGTGTCCCAGTCCCCGATCACGGCCGTGGCCAGCGCGCCACCACCGGTGTGCACACCACCGTGCGGCATGCGGTGGTGGCCCCAGCCGTGGTCGCGGTCGCCGTAGCCACCGTTGTCGCGGTCCCGGTCGCCGTAGCCACCGTTGTCGCGGTCGCCACGTCCGTAGCCACCGTTGTCCCGGTCGCCGCGGCCGTTGTCGCGGTCGCCGCGTCCGTGGTCCCGGTCGCCGCGGCCGTGGTTCCGGTCGCCGCGGCCGTGGTCGTCACCGCTGACCGAGGTCCCGATGCCCGAGGCGAAGCCCTCGGCCAGACCCATGGCAGTCGCGGCGGGTGCAGTGATCGTGAGCGCCGCCATCACGGCGGCGGATGCGAACAGAGTGCGGGCAGTGCGCATGGAGTCATGTTCCTTTCGGCGCGACTGCGAAGGCTGACACTTCGTCGGCACATCGGATCGCAGTAGCGACGTGATCACCGTCAGTCGGAATCCGGCTCGGCACCACCGGAGAACGTCGCATTCGGGGGACAACGTCGGCTCTTCGGGTGGCGGAAGGCGGCATATTCACCCGTTGGACGGCGCGTGGCTCCGGCGTGTCGTCATCAAGGTGGGCTAGAGGGGGTCTAAGGGCGCCCGGAAGCGGCTTCCGGGCCCGTGGCAGAGCGCTTGGCGCGGGCCGCCCGGACGTCCAGGCCCCTGTCGCGGTTCCGGTCGGGCGGCGGATGTGCGGGCGTTTCCCAGGCACCGTTTCGCCCGTCACGGGTCGGGAGCGGGCCGGTAGCTGACGCGGCCACAGACACGAACACAGACACGGACAGACACGAACGCAGACACAGCCCCGGGCCCGGGCGCAGACTGCCTGGCCTTCCTGCTCCTGGCGGTCGCTCCCTGACGTTGCGTCAATTGATGGTGTGCACCGTAGAGTCCCGGAGGGGACGGCGCGGGCCGTCGGACGGCGGCGGTACGGCGGGGAGCGGAGGGTGGCGGGTGACCATCGGAGGTCCGGGCGGGCCCGCGATCCTGCTCGACATCGGCGGGGTCCTCTCACCGGATCACCTGCCGGCGGCCGCGGCCGAGTGGGGCGACCGGCTCGGAATCCCCCAACACGCTTTTCTGGCCGCGCTGTTCGCCGGCAACGACGACCAGGCGCTGATCGGCCGGACCAGCCAGGAAGCCTGGTGGCGCACGGTCCGGCAGCGACTGGGGGCCGACCGCGCTCTGATGGCGGAGATCCGGCGGGACCTGGCGGCCCGACAGCGCTGGGACGGCGACCTGGCGGCCGGGCTACGGGCGCTGCGTGGCCGGGCCAGGACCGTCCTGGTGAGCAATGCCTGGCCGGAGATGCGCCCCGCGCTCGCCGCCGCCGGAGCGCTGGACGCCGTCGACGGCACCGTGCTGTCCTGCGAGGTCGGCCACGCCAAGCCCGACCCCCGCAGCTACGCGCTCGCGCTGCGGCGGGCGGGCTTGGCGGACCCGGCACGTGCCTTGTTCGTCGACGACACCGTGGGCCATGTGCGCGCCGCGCGGGCGCTGGGCATGGCCGGTCATCTGCACACGGACACCGGGGGCACGCTCGCCCGGATCGAGGAGTTCGTGCGGAGGGCGGGCGGCGGCGGGTGAGGGGCGGCCGCGCGGGTCAGCCGGTGCCGGCCCGCAGCGCTTCTTGGACGATGGCCTCCAGGCGGGCGTGATGGGCGCCGCGCCAGTAGACCCGTCCGCACGAGGTGCACTGCGCGAAGATGTCGTAGGTGCGCTGCGTGCCGTGTTGGAGCTGCTCCTGGACCGCGTCCTTGTCGGCGGCGGCCAAGCGGCCGTTGCACGCGGTGCAGCGGGTCCAGGGGGCGAGGGTGGGCGCGAACCTGCCGAGTACGTCCCGGAGTTGGTCGTCCGGTCGGTCGCTGTAGATGTAGGCCCCGGCCCAGATCTCCCGGCGTTGCAGCAGCCCCCGGTCGCGGGAGAGCAGCACCCGCCGGTCCTTGGCGGAGAGCGTGGCCAGCGCAGCGTCGCCGGGGTCCTCGTTGGTGTACGCCGCATCGACGCCGAGCAGGCGCAGCCGGCGGGCCAGCGTCCCCAGGTGCACATCGAGCAGGAACCGCAGCGGAGCGCCGGGGACGCGCTGCGGCCGCTCGACGGCCCGTACCTCGATGTGTTCGCCCGGCCGCGGGACGTGCGAGACGGATGCCTGTGCGCCGTCCACGACCAACCGCCCGACCTCGGTGAGCGGGACGCCCAGCGATTCGACGAGGTGGCCGAGGGTCGAAGCGCCGTCGGTCACCAGCGGCGTGCGTCCGGCGCGCCGTTCCGCTCCGACGAAAAGGTGCAGCTCAGGGGCGAAGCTGAGGGCGATCTCGGGTCCGTTCACGTCGCCCAGCATGGCATCGGGCGGGCCGTGCCAGCCAGCGGATTCCGTGGTGGGGGCGACCGGGGGCGGTATCCGCCGGTGTCGTATCCGGCCCTTGTGGCGCTACATACGGACCGTAGCGGTCCGACGAGCGGATTGTGCACCGTGGCACAGGACCGGTCCGGCCACCGCCCCTAGCCTCACCTGCACGTCGGCAACATCAGCGACACCAACGAGGGGCGGCACCGGTGAACTGGCTCATCCACGACTACCGCGAGAAGGACCTCGCCGAAGTGGTCCACCTGATCGACTCCACGGCCGAGCTCGGGCAGGAGTCCGTCTTCTCGCTCGCCGAGTGCATCAGCGCCCTGACCTCGCGACAGCCCGCCGTGGTCGCCGTCCACCAGGGCGTTCCCATCGGGGCGGCACTCGCCTGTGTCGCGGGCGAGCGGGGCTGGGTGATGCGGATCGCGATCTCCTCGGCCTGGCGCGGCCGGGGACTGGCCAGTGCGCTGCTGGTCGAGCTGGAGCGGCGTCTGATCGCCGCCCGGGTGAGCCGGATCGCGTACGTGCTCCCCGAGGAGGACCTGCTCGGGGAGGGGCTGCTCAACGCGGGCTACACGCGGCAGCCCGCGGTCGCCTACTTCGAGAAGGTCGAGCCGCACCACGGGCCGGCGGCCAGTCTCCTGGACGACCTGGGCGGGCGGTTCCTGCCCACCGACCTGTGGGCCAAGGTCGCCGGTATGGAGGCGGAGAAGGACCTGATCGAACGGCGCGTGGTGCTGCCGCTGGCGGAGCCGGAGCGGGCCGCCCGGCACGGGGTGCGGCCGCCGCGGGCGATCGCCCTGTTCGGGCCGCCGGGGACCGGGAAGACCACGTTCGCCCGCGGGATCGCCGCCCGACTGGGCTGGCCGTTCGTCGAACTGTTGCCGTCCCGGTTGGCGGACGAGGGCAATCTGGCGGCGGCGCTGCGCAGCGCGTTCGCCAGGATCGCCGAGTTGGAGCGGGTGCTGGTGTTCATCGACGAGGTCGAGGAGATCGCGCCGGTGCGCGGTGAGCCGGCGCAGCCGGGCGGTCTGCACGGGGTGACCAATGAGCTGCTCAAGCTGATCCCCGGCTTCCGGGAGCAGGACGAGCGGCTGCTGGTCTGTGCGACCAATTCCATCCGCTCGCTCGACCCGGCGTTCCTGCGCCCGGGGCGCTTCGACTACCTGATTCCGATCGGGACGCCCGACCAGGCCGCCCGGGCGGCGATCTGGTCCCGGTACACCGACGGCCGGCCCGATGTCGCCATTCCGGCGCTGGTCGCGGCCAGTGAGCTGTTCACCCCGGCGGACATCGAGCACGCGGCCAGGGTGGCCGCCCAGGCGTCGTTCGAGCGGGATCTGGAGGCGATCGGTGGCGGGACGGCTGCCCCGGGCCGGCTCGGTGCGAGCACCGAGGACTACCTCGCCGCGATCGGGCAGTGTCGGCCGACCGTCACGCCCGCGATGATCGACGAGTTCAGCGCCGACATCACCGCCCACGCCCGCTGCTGAAAACCCAAGAGCGCGGCGGCCACCGCCGGCCGCCGCGTTCTCGGCCAGGGGCCGGGCATTCTCCACCACCGCGATGACGCCGTCGCACTGCGTCTGGAGGAGGTCCGTCCGCGCCGGCTCCTCCGCTGGAACGACGTTGCCGCGTCGCCGGCTGCATACGGTGAGAAGTGCAGCCGGACCGCACGGTGCGGCATTGCACCAAGTGTGGTGGAACACCGAGACAGTTGCGAGTCGAGAGAGGCGGGACGGCACATGCCGGAGAATCCGCAGGCCCCGCAGGCCGGGCAGACCCCTCGGGCCCCCGAGGTCACACAGGATCCGCACGGGTCACAGGGGCCGCAGGGCTCCGAGATATCCGCATCACGGCCTGCCCCGTCCACCGAACCCGCGGACGATCCCGGGGTCCTTCCGGTGGTCGATCTGCCCGCCTACGGCGAGGACTTCATCACCGACCCGTACCCGTATTACGCCAAGCTGCGGGCCCAGGGCCCCGTCCACCGGGTGCACACCCCGTACGGCCAGGAGGCGTGGTTGGTCGTCGGCCATGAGGCGGTCCGTTCCGCACTCGCCGACCCGCGGCTGGGCAAGGACTGGAGCGGCGCCAACCTGAAACGCCTCGCCGGTGACGAGACGCCCCTGTTCACCAACATGCTGGACGCGGATCCGCCGCACCACACCCGGCTGCGGAAGCTGGTGGCGAAGGAGTTCACCAGTCGCCGCGTCGAGGCACTCCGCCCCCGCGTGCAGCGCATCACCGACGAACTCCTCGACGCCATGCTGGCCGCACCGGACGGCCGGGCCGACCTCATCGAGGCGCTGGCCTTCCCACTGCCGATGACCGTCATCTGCGAACTGCTCGGCGTCCCGTCCATCGACCGCGACGCCTTCCGCGACTGGTCCCACGAGCTCGTCTCACCGTCCAGCCCCGAAGCGTCGCAGCAGGCCGTCCAGGAGATGGCCGCCTACCTCACCGCCCTCGTCGAGGTGCTCCGCCGCGAACCAGGCGACGGATTGCTCAGCGACCTGGTCCGGACCAGCGACGAGGACGGCGACCGACTCTCCCACGAGGAAGTGATCGGCACCGCCTTCCTCCTGCTGGTCGCCGGCCACGAGACCACGGTCAACCTGATCTCCAACGGTGTGCGGGCCCTACTGGAGCATCCCGCCCAACTGGCCGCCCTGCGGGCCGACGACGGTCTGGTGGACAACGCCGTGGAGGAGATGTTGCGCTACGACGGCCCGGTGGAGACCACCACCTGGCGATGCGCGTCCGAGCCGGTGGAACTCGGCGGCACCGTGATCCCCGCCGGCTCCGCCGTGCTGATCTCGCTGGCCTCGGCCTCCCGCGATCCCGAACGGTTCGTCAGCGCCGACGACTTCGACATCACCCGCGATCCGCGCGGTCATGCCGCCTTCGGCCACGGCATCCACTTCTGCCTCGGCGCACCGCTGGCCCGTCTAGAGGGTCGGATCGCCCTCCGCTCCCTACTGGACCGTTGCCCCGACCTCGCCCTGGACACCGCCGCTGACGCCCCGGCCTGGCGCCCCGGTCTCCTCATGCGCGGCATGAACCGGTTGCCGATCCGCTGGGACGGTTAGCGGGCCCGGTGCCTGTCCGGTGGATCAGGGTCGGACAGGCCCTTGACGCATTGTGGGGGGGAGGTTGGTGACGAGGCTGGTACGACCGCTGCGGCCGACCGGCCTCCAATGGTCGCTGGCCTGCCCTGGTCGTAGGGCAGGCCACGGCCGGCCGGCAGCTACGGGGACGTACCCCGACGGCCCAGTGCGGGGCCGTCCACCACGCTGTGCCACAGTGTCCCGATGAAGACCATCGGATTGATCGGCGGCATGAGCTGGGAGTCCACGGCGGAGTACTACCGCCTGCTGAACGAGCTGACGCGGGAGCGACTGGGCGGGCTGCACTCGGCCAAGTGCGTGCTCTACTCAGTGGACTTCGCGGAGATCGAATGCCTCCAGGTCGAGGGGCGCTGGGACGAGGCGGGCGCGGTCCTGGCCGAGGCCGCAGGGGCCCTGGAAGCGGCGGGCGCGGAGCTGTTGCTGATCTGCACCAACACCATGCACAAGGTCGCCGACCAGGTGTCGTCCGCGGTCGGCGTCCCGCTCCTGCACCTGGCCGACACCACTGCGGAGGCCGTACGAGGCCAGGGACTGCGCCGCATCGGACTGCTGGGCACCGCGTTCACGATGGAGCAGGACTTCTACCGCGGCCGCCTCGTGGACCACGGCCTTGACGTGGTGGTCCCGGATGCCGCCGGCCGCGAGACCGTCCACCGCGTGATCTACGAGGAGCTGTGCGTGGGCGTCGTCAAGGAGGAGTCCCGCACCGCCTACATCGCCGTCATCGACGAGTTGATCGCCGCCGGGGCGGAGGGCATCGTGCTCGGCTGCACCGAGATCGAACTGCTCATCCGCCCACAGGACAGCCGGGTCCCCCTCTTTCCCACGACCCAGCTGCACGCCGAGGCCGCGGTCGCCCGCGCACTGGCCACGCCCTGAACACCGCGCACCCCGTCGCCGGCCACCTGCGCCAACTCACGCCCCTTGTGGTCGCGTTCGTCGCCGTACCTCCGTCGCAACCCGGGCGCGTCGTGACGGCAGGTACGCTGACAGGGTGTCTCACACCGAGTTAGAACGCCTGGCCAGGATCCGGATACAAGTCACCGGAGAAACCCTCGAACGCGCCCTGGCCGTTCTGCGCGGAGACACCACCGAGGCGGGACCCGCCCCCCTGACCAGGGTCGGGGCGGGCGCTCGCCCCCATCCCGGCCCTAACCTCGACTCCGAAGCCGCCGCCACTTCCGCCTCCGATCCCGAGGGGGAAGCGGAACCCCCGCATCAGCGCCCGCACCCTCGACATCCGCACCTGCGCGGCCTGTGACAACTCCGGGTCAGCACCAGGGCGTTACTGCCGGCAGCCACCGACTCCCCCATCGGCGAAGCGACGCGCCCCCGGGCCCCACCTCCCGCAGTGACGCACACAGCTCCCCCTCCCGTCCCTCTTCCGCTCCCCCGTACCCCGCACTTCCCCTGCCGCCCTATGGGAGCGAACGCCCGCTACGCCACCGCCGTACGTGACCGCACCAGCCTCCGCGCCATGCCGGCACCCGCCAGGACCGCGGCGCAGTGCAGCACCCCGGCGACCGCAAGGTTCTCCGGCGGCAACGCGTCCGCCGGCTCGGCCAGGGCCACGAACACCGTCAGCGCCAGCTTCCAGGCGCTCCACGCGAACAGCGACCCCGAACCGAGCCAACCGAGCGCCAACGGGAGCCAGCGGGGCAGCCGCACCGGACGGGCCCGCTCCAAGGTCCAGACGGCGGCGGAACCAACGAGCGCCCAGAGTGCCCCCAGGCCCATCAGCAGGTATCCGTCGCCGTTCCACCGGGCGGCATGGTCGATTCCCCAACTGCCACCGAGTGCCCAGTACAGCCAGACCGCCCCGATCACCGCGCCCACGACGGCCGGCCACGCCACGCCGGTACGGGCGGCACCGTCCCCGACCCGCCCGGCGAACAGCTCCGGCCGGCGGCGTCGTGCGTAAGCGGGCAGCGCGACCGCCAGCCCCACCCCCGTACCCACGAAACTGCACTGGATCAGCACGGCCTCCCAGCCAGGCATCGCCGGCTCGCCGCCCCCGCCCGGTTCGCCGGGCGCGCTGGGCAACCGCAGCACTGCGCTGAGTACGAAGTACGGCAGCACCGACACCAGGAATCCGGCTCCCGTCCAGGCGCAGAACGCCAGCGGCCGGCCCGGTATCCGCATCCCCCACGGCCGTACCAGGGCGAGCGCCAGGACGATCCCGAGGGCCGCCATGCCGATCGTCACCAGGTTGAGCAGGACCCATCCGAGCAGGTCGAAGCCCGCTCCTATGGGGGCCGCCCCGAGGATCGCAAGGACCACCCACGACACCTTGACCAGCGCATACGGCGTCAATGCCCACGCCGCCCCATACGCCGCCCAACTCCCGACCCGATCCCAGCGCTCCACTGGACCTCCCCTTCCGCCAACGGGAACCCCAGCTTCACCCACCTCCCCACCCGTCCTCCTCCACCGTGGGAACCATCCGCCTCCGCCACCAGGCGGAGCCCGGCATACGACCAGCTTCCGGGCAGGCCCCACCGCTGAGCCGTGGGGAGCCCAGGGGTGCGGCCGAGAGGTGCGGCGGATCAGCGCGTCATGGAACCAGCCGCCTCGCCAGGAGCGGGGTCCGGGGTGCCTGGTGCCCTCCGCTGGCCACCATGCGGACCTCCCCCCGGTCGCTGATCTCTGCGCGCACGATCCCCGATTCGTCCTCGTAGATCGGATACCCGCCCGCTCCCGCCTGGTCGGTACGCCGGACGATCACCACGTCGTCCTCCACCGCGAGGGCCTGAAATACCAGCTCATAGCGTTCCGGGTAATCCATCGGGGCCTCCCGATACTGCTCTGCGGGTTCTGCCGCCCAAGACGCCGCCCCGCGGCCGCTCCGCGCGGGCCGCACCGCCCCGGCCCTTCCATCCTCGCCCACGCCGGAGCCGCACGCCTCACCACACATCATTGAACGCTTAACGGATTACGGCGATGGCGATGCATGTCACACCACGCTCGTACTCCCACCACAGAGATTCGAGATCAAGGTAGACCCGTGGGTTGATGTCTCGTGACGTGAGCGAAGCGAAAATCAAAGCAGTGAAACACCGATGAGTGACCTACACCGATCCGCCCCTGCCTTCTAGGCCCCGAACTCCCGGAGCAACCATGCCCATTGACTATTCCTCACGCCGCCGCCCGCGGCTGACCCTCACCACCACTGCCGTCGCGTTATCCCTCCTCGCCCTCCCCACCACCGCCTCCGCGGCCGCCCTCACCTCCCCCGTTCCGTCACGGGCCACAGTCGCCGGCGCACCGGCCGCAACCTCGACGTCGACGAGCCCCACCCACGACACCGGGCTCGACCGCCAGGCCCTGACCAAGTCCCTCCAGGCATTCCACGACGCGGGTATGTACGGCGCCTACTCGGCCGTGCGGGACGGCTCCGACACCTGGCAAGGCGCGACCGGGGTCGCCGACATCGGCACCGGGCGCCCCACGACGCCGCAGATGCAGCACCGCATCGGCAGCATCACCAAGACCTTCACCGCGGTCGCCGTGCTCCAGGAAGTCGGCAAGGGCCGCATCGGCCTCGACACCCCGATCAGCCACTATCTGCCCGATCTCATAACGGGCGAGCGCGGCCGGGCCATCACCGTGCGGATGCTGCTCAATCACACCAGCGGCATCGGCGAATACTCCGGAGCGATCTTCAACACCGCGGACAGCTTCGAGGGCAATCGCTACCACCAGTTCGCCCCGGAAGAACTGGCCCGTCTCGGAATCGCGGCACCCCCATTCGGCAAACCAGGTCAAGGCTGGCACTACTCCAACACCAATTACGTCCTCGCCGGCCTCCTCTTGCGCAAGGTCACCGGCCAATCCCCCGAGTCCTACATCACCGCACACGTCATTCGTAAAGCCGGCCTGCGGCACACCTACTTCCCACAGTCGCCCACCCTCTCCGGACCGCACGCGAAGATGTACGAGGCCGCCTACGGAGGTTTCAACCCGCCGCGTGACTTCAGCGTCTACAACATGTCCTGGGCCTCCACGGCCGGCTCCCTCATATCGACGATGCCCGACCTCAACCGCTTCTACCGCGCCCTGCTGGGCGGCGAGTTGATCGCCCCGGCAGAGCTGCGCCAGATGAAGACGACCGTGCCGATCGAGGGCTCATTCATGCGCTACGGCCTCGGCCTGCTGAAGACGACCTCCGCCTGCGGAGACTTCTGGGGCCACAACGGTCTGGTACTCGGCGCGATGACCTGGTCCCTCTCCAGCCCGGACGGTCGCCGCCAGGTGTCCCTCGGCTTCAACCTCACCCGCTACCAGAAGCTCGATGCCCACAACCAACCCATCACGGGCCCGATCGACGACGCCATGAACGCCTACATCGCGCAGGCCGCCTGCGGCACCAAAGCCAACACAGGCACCGGCACCGGCACCGGCACCGGACGCCCACTTACCGCGACCCCACCCACCCACCTGGCCTTCACTCCAGAACACCAGGCCCGATAGGTCTGTACGCAACCCGCGAGCGTGGATGCCCTCCAGGCCGCGCACACCCCAGGACCAGACATGGACGACAAAGCAAGCGCCCCCATGGACCAGCTACTCGCCGAGCGAGCCTGCGAACGTCTGATCATCGACTTCGTGCACCGCCTCGACCTCGGAGACCCGAGCTCCGTGGCCGAACTCTTCACGGCCGACGGCATCTGGGAGTGGCCCCACGGCAACCGCCGCATAGCAGGCCGCGAAGCACTGCGCGAGTACTTCGGCTCCCGCCCGGCGGACCGCCTGTCACGCCGCCTGATGACGAACGTCCTGGTCACCGTCACCTCCGCCACGACAGCAACCGCCACGTCCTACCTCACCACCTACCGCGTCGACGGCTTTGTGGACGGCATAGTCCCGTCGCAACACCCCACCAACGTGGGCCACTACGAGGACGCCTTCCGCAAGGTCGACGGCACATGGCTACTCGCCACCAGAACCACCCACCTGGCCTTCGGGACCGACACCCAGCGCGTCACGCCCCCGAACAGCAACTGAGAAGGAGAGGCCGAAGAGAGGGGAGAGAGAAGGGCCCCGCTCCCGTGCATTGCCACGGGAGCGGGGCGGGTCCGAGAAGCGCCAGCAGCTCGGATAGTGACGAGGACTACCGTACGGGCGACCACTGACACCGCCGCTCTGTACCGGCACAGACCGGCAACGCACAGCAGCAAGGCGCCCATCCACAGCCGTACGCCCTGGCCAGCCCGGCGGCACCTTGCCGCACACCCCCGCCCTCGTCCCAAGCCCCGACCCACACCGGACCCACGCAAGAAGCACCACCCGATCCAGGGAATGCACTCCGACAGCATGCACGTCGACGGATCGGCACGGGATCCTCATCCGGCGGCGGATCGGCCGGCTGAAGAGCCCTGCGCGACCTCGGACGCCGTCACCGCGAAGCACTTGGCGCTGCTGACCGGTCACGCGACAGCGGGCCGACGCTCCGCGGGCGACAGTAGGAGGACCTCCAGGGCGCGGGCGCAGGCCCGAGCCTGGGTGAGGAGCCAGTCCGTGCGGTCCGGCGTGATCATCTCCGGTGTGCCGCGGACGGCCAACGCGAAGCGGGCGGACTCGGCGCGGTCGAGGACGGGCACGGCCAGCGTACGGACTCCGTACGCCGACTCACCGTCGTTGACGGCATGTGCATCGGCGCGCACCCGCGCCAACTCGGCGGCCAGCCGGGTGGGTTCGACGATGGTGCGGTCGGTGAAGGCGTACAGCGGCGGCAGTGACTCCGGGCCGCCCTCGCCGGCCCGCGGCCAGGCCAGCAACACTTTGCCGAGCGCGGTGGAGTGAAGCGGCCGGCGCAGCCCCACCTTGGGCGTTACCGAGCCGCCCGCGACGATCACCGCGTACGGGCCGCTGCGTAGGGCCAGGTCGACCGTGGTGCCGGTGCGTTGGGCCAGGTCGGCGAGCTCGGGCGAGGCGAGGTGCAGCCCGCGCTGATGGTAGGAGAGACGGCCCAGCTCGGTGACGGCCGGGCCGAGTCGGTAGCGGGCGGTGCGGGGGTCCTGCTCCAGGAATCCCGCGGCCAGCAGGGTGCGGGCGAGCCGGTGGGCGGTGGAGGTGGCCAGTCCCAGTCGGCGCGCGAGTTCGGAAGCGCTCAGGTCCGGGGCGTTGTCGTGGAAGCAGTGCAGCACGTCCAGGGCGCGCCGGACCGCCTGGGCGCCGGTGGGCGCCGGTGCCTGGGTCATGGGTGGCTCCTCCCGCCGCCCCGGCGACTGCCGGGGAGTACCGCAGGGGGCGCCGGTGCGGGGCCCTCCGCGCTCACCATCAGTCCCACATTACGGCACATGGAGGCGGCTCGAAGGAGTTCGCGGAAGCAGCTGAGAAGAGGAGTGGGCAATGTTCACAGGGACTCAAGATGGGCTGTGCAATGCCGCGTTCACGCTCAGTCCCATATCGTGGGAAGCAGGTTGTCTGGGTGGCGAGGCCGTGCCAGGCTGCGGTCAGCCGCTGGGGAGTCCGGCGCCGAACCGGAGGAAGGGAGCCGTGCGATGCGTATCACCGCTGCTCCCGGTCTGTTCACCGCGCGCCGTCATATCGACTTGGGCCGTGTCTTCAGCGCTTCCTGTCGCTGATCACTCTCCCCAACGGCCCCACAACGCGGCTCGCCACGTCCCTGCGCCGCATCTGCTGCACGTGCGGCGGGTACTGCACGTGCTGTATGTGCCGCACGTGTCGCACGTGCCGCATGCCGCGACGGCGTAAGCCGCGCTCACGTGTGGTGCCGGACGCCCCGGCCGCGCACACCACGTCAGGCGCCCTACCCCACAACCACCACACACCCCGTCACGCGTCCTGCCACACCCCCATCACGCGTCCAGTCGTGCGTTCTGTCGTGCGTTCTGTCTCGTGACGGCCGGACGCATCGGTGCCCGTCCCGGTACGTGAAGTCAGGAGAGCCGTGCCAGGCACGTGCCGGATGACCGGCCGCGCCCCCACCGGCCGCCCCCTCGACCGCGCCCCGCCGCACAGGCACCTCCCCCACCTCATCAATGCCTGCCCTTCCCACGCCCGTTCCCGCGTGGGCCCGCCCACTCCTTCCCGGAAGCCCCATGACGACGCATCCTCCGCTGCCCGACACCCTGTGGTTCACCCGCTGTCCGGTGCCCACCGCCACCGGGATCGCCGCCGACCGGAACTGGCTCGCCGACGAGTTCGCGCCCGACGGCATCGCCGTGCGGTCCCTCCAGGACGCGGCCCCCGACCTCGACACCGCGGCCCGCCAGACCCACTACACGCACGCCCTGCCCGGACTGTTCCGCGAGGGCGGTAACGTGCCCGCGCTATGGGCTCGTTCGGGCGGTGCGCCGACCCGGCTGATCGGCCTGACCTGGATCGAGGAGCGGCAGTCGGTCCTGGTCGCGCCGGGGTCCGGGATCCGCGGCGCCGCTGCCCTGCGCGGTCGGCGCCTGGCGGTTCCCCGGCATCCGATCGCCATCGACTTCTGGCGGGCCATGGCGCTGCGCGGCTTCGAGGGCGCACTCGCCTCCGCCGGACTCGCCCTGGCGGACGCCACCCTCGTCGACGTACCCGCCGACGGGCACACCGGGCAGTGGGCCGCCGGCCTCGACGCCCTGCGGCGCGGTGCCGTGGACGCCGTTTACGTCAAGGGCGCGCTGGCCGTGGAGGCGGCCCGGCGTACCGGGGCGGAGGTCGCCGTCGAACTGGACGCACTGCCCGACCGGAGGCACCGGGTCAACAACGGCACCCCGCGCCCGATCACCGTTCACCAACGCCTGTTGGACGAGCACCCGGACCTCGTCGAGCGCTTCCTCGCGGTGCTGCTGCGGGCCGCCGACTGGGCCGCGGACCGGCCGGCGGAGGTCACCCGCATCCTGGGCGCCGAGACCGGTGCCGGCGCGGAGGGCGTGCACGGCGCCTACCGGCCCGGCACCCACCGCACCCTCCACCCCGATCTGTCCCCCGAGCGGCTGGGTCTGCTCGTCCAACAAGAGGCTGCCCTACGAGCCCAAGGCTTCCTGCCCGAGACCGTGGACGTGCACGCCTGGGCCGATCCCGAGCCGCTGCGACGCGCCCGCCGCCGGCTCGCGGCCACCGCTCCCGCCGGCACCCGCCACGCCGCGGAAGCCGTATCCGTGCCGGGCCGGTACGGCACGCCCACCCTCCCGTCCGGTACGGACACGTAAGGACCCACCATGCGCATCCCCGACATCCCCCGCATCCGCCGCGTCCCCCGCACTCCCCGCTGTGTCTCCATGGCGCTCGCGGCCGTCGCCGTGCTCGCCGTCGTCACCGGATGCGGCGCCTCCGGGGCCGACGCCGACTCCGGGCGATCCGGGATCACCATCCGCATCCCCGACCCCGGCAACTCCGGTGTGCTGGCGCGCGGCAAGAAGGACGGCTCCCTGGCCAAGGCCCTGGCGAAGGTCAACGCCACGGTCGTCTGGACCGGCAGCGCCGGCCCCTTGGCCCCCGCCGCCCAGGCACTCAACGCCGACCAGTTGGACATCGCCACCGGATCGATCACCTCCGGCCTCACTTCGCTGGCCCAGACCCCCGGTTTCGCGTTCTTCACCGCCACCGCGCCCGACCCGGTCGGCGAGGGCATCCTGGTCAGGAACGGTTCCGGGATCAACTCCGTACAGGACCTGGTCGGCAAGAAGGTCGCCGTCAATCAGGGCGGCACCGGCGAGTACCTGCTCCTCAAGGCCCTCGCCAAGGCGGGCGTCCCGGCGGACAAGGTGGAACGGGTCTCCCTGCGCCCGGACCAGACGGCCGCGGTCTTCAACACCGGCAAGGTGGACGCCTGGGCCGTGTGGTCAACGTACTCCGTGGCCGAACTCGGCCGCGGCAGCGCACACTTCATCGCCGACGGACGGGCCGTCGACTCCGACAACTACAGCCTGACCGCGGTCCGTTCGGCCTTCGCCGACCGGCATCCGGAAGTCGTCACGGCCCTCTACCGGTATCTGCACGACGGCAGCGTGCAGGAGAAGCGAGATCCGGCCGGGTTTCTCAACGTCACCACCGACGCCGGTCCGCAGGCCCTGACCGGCGCGGCCAAGCGCACTCAGATCGCGTTCACGCGGCAGGGCGGCACGGTCGAGCCGATCACCGACGCCGACGTCAAGCGGTTCAAGGACGTCGCCCGCTTCTACGCAGAGCAGAAGGTGACCCGGGCCGAGGTGGACATCGCCGCCCACGTCATCGACGTGCGCAAGCTCGCCGCGGGGAAGGCGTCATGAGCACGGCCCTTGAGGGGCTGGTCGCCCCCCGCGCCACCGTGCGGCGGCCACGCTCCCGCGCCCACACCCTAACGGTGCGTGCCCTGGGTCCGCTGGTGCTGCTGGTGCTGTGGTGGGTGGCGTCCGCCACCGGTGCGCTCGCCTCCGACGTCCTGGCGTCGCCGGCCGGCGTGCTGCGGGCGGTCGGTGAGCTGTGGGGCAACGGACAGTTGCCCGACGCGCTCGCCACCTCCCTCGCCCGCTCCGGTCTGGGCCTGCTCATCGGTCTCACCGCCGGACTCACGCTGGGCATCACCACCGGCTTCACCCGGCTCGGTGACGAACTTCTCGACTCCTCGCTCCAGACGTTGCGCACCGTCCCGTTCCTGTCGCTGGTGCCCCTGTTCATGGTGTGGTTCGGGATCAACGAGATCGCCAAGGTCCTGCTGATCGCGGTCGCCACCACCTTCCCGATGTACGTCGCCACGTCGAGCGGGGTCCGCAACGCCGATCACAAACTGGTCGAGGCGATGCGCAGCTTCGGCATGAGCCGGTTCGGCGTCGTCCGCGAGGTGGTGCTCCCCGGCGCCCTGCCGTCGCTGCTCGCCGGACTGCGTCTGTCCATGACGCTCAGTGTGATCGCGCTGATCGCTGCCGAGGAGATCAACGCGACCGCCGGCATCGGCTATCTGATGGCCCAGGCGCAGAGCTACGCCCGCACCGACATCCTGGCGGTCTGCATCCTGGTGTACGGGGTGTTCGGGCTGCTCGCCGACGGGATCGTGCGGCTGCTGGAGCGGGTCCTGATGCCCTGGCGAAAGGCGGCCCACCGATGAGCGACACCGTACGGACGTCCGTCCCCGCAGCCACCGCGACCCGCGCGCCGTCGACCGGCGGCGTCGCCGTACATGTCCGCGGTCTGCGGCGGGCGTTCGGGCCGCGGGCCGTGCTCGACGGGCTCGAACTCACCATCGGACGCGGGGAGTTCGTGGCACTGCTGGGTGCCAGCGGCAGCGGGAAGACCACCCTGCTGCGCATCCTCGGCGCACTGGACGGCGCCGACGCCGGCGAGGTCCTGGTGCCCGAGGCGCGCACCATCGTCTTCCAGGAGCCCCGGCTCGTCCCCGCCAAGCGGGTGCTGGCCAACGTGACCGTCGCGCTGCCGCGCGGCCAGGCGGAACGCGGCCGCCGGGCACTGTCCGAGGTCGGTCTCGAAGGGCACGCCGATGCCTGGCCGGCGACCCTGTCGGGCGGTGAGGCCCAACGGGTCGCGCTCGCCCGGGCCTTGGTCCGCGAGCCCGAACTCCTGTTGCTGGACGAGCCGTTCGCCGCCCTCGACGCGCTCACCCGGCTCCGGATGCAGGACCTGGTGGGCGAGCTGTGCCGGACCCACCGCCCAGCCGTGCTGCTCGTCACCCACGACGTCGACGAGGCCGTACGCCTGGCGGACCGCGTCTGCGTCCTGCGTGACGGGCAGCTTGTCACCGACGCACCCGTCGCCGTGGACCGCCCCCGGGACCCCGGCGCCCCCGCGTTCGCCGCCCTGCGCCGACGGTTGCTGACCGACCTCGGCGTGCACCCACCCGAGGCCGCCCCCGGCACCGACCGCCCCACCCCACCGCACCCGCCCCGTCCGTCCGATCCGAAGCGAGCGTGATCTGAATGCCCGTCACCATCGGTGTACACCACAGCAATCCGACCCTGTACTACCTCTCCCGACTCGACTACGCGGCCCAGGAACTAGCCACCGTCGGCGAGACCGCCGCCTTCCACACGTACACCAACGGCGTGCGCACCGGCGAACTCCTCACCCAGGGCGTCATCGACTTCGGCGGTACGGGCTCCACCCCGCCGATCACCGCCCAGGCAGCGGGCCACGACATCGTCTACACCGCGGTCTCCGCGCCCCGGCCCGACCACGGCGCGCTCCTCGTCACCGAGGACGGTCCGGTCCGCACCGTCGCCGACCTCAAGGGCGGCACCGTCCACCTGGCCATCGGCTCCTGGCAGACCCACCTGGTCGCCAAGGCCCTCGACAACGCCGGACTCTCCTACGCCACCGACATCACCGCCGTGCACGGCGACGAGCACAGCGAACGGCTGCTGCGCTCCGGCGGGATCGCCGCCTGGGTCGCCCAGGGCGCGCAACTCGTGGCCGCGCGCCGGACCGGCGGCGTACGGGTCCTGGTCCCCACCGCCGACGTGCTCACCGACCGGTCGGTGTTCTTCACCCGCCGGGACCTCGCCGAGCAGCGGCCGGAGGTCGTGGCGGCCCTGACCCGGGCCCTGCACCGCGCCGACGCCTGGGCCGCGGCCCACCCCGGGGAGGCCGCCGAGATCGCCTCCGCGCACCAGGGCGGCACCGCCGACGACTGGGAGACCGCACTGCGCGCCCTGCCCTGGCGGACCGAGGACGTGAGCGGGGCGTTCCTCGCCGAACAGCAGCATGCCGCGGACGTCTTCGCCCGCACCGGCTTCATCGCACACCCGGTGACCGTCGCCCGCGCCGTCGCCGCCCGGTCCTGAGGAGCGTCCCCGACCATGCCCTCCGAAGTCCTCTGGTACCTCATCCCGCTCGAAGGCGCCTACCCCTGGGAGCCGGCCGGGCGTCGCCCCGTCGACCTCCGCTACCTCCAACAGCTCGCCGGCACCGTCGAACGGCTCGGCTTCACCGGCGCACTGCTGGCCACCGACCTCTACGACGTATGGCCACTGGGCAGCGCGCTGTCCGCCGCCACCAGCACCCATTTCAAACCGCTCCTGGCGGTCCACCCCGGGCTGATCTCCCCGACCCTGCTCGCCAAGATGGCGCTCAGCTTCGACAACCTCTTCGGCGGCCGGCTGCGCTTCAACGTCGTCAACGGTTCGACACAGACCCTGCGCGAGTACGGGCTCCAGGTCGGGCACGACGAGCGTTACTCCCTCAGCGCCGAATACTGGTCGATCGTGAAGCGACTGACCGCCGGCGAGGTCTTCGACCACAAGGGCCGCTTCTACGAGCTGACGGATGCGGGCGCCTCCTTCCGCGACCTCAAACCGGTCCAGAGCCCGCACGTCCCGCTCTGGTTCGGCGGCTCCTCGGCCCCCGGCATCGAGATGGCCGCCGAGCACGTCGACGTCTACCTCACCTGGGGCGAACCCCCGCATCTGCTCCAGGAGAAGCTCGACCGGGTCCGCGAGCGCGCCGCCGCCCACGGGCGCACGCTGCGCATCGGACTGCGCCTGCACCTGATCGTCCGCGACACCGAGGACGCGGCGTGGGCGGCCGCGGACCGGCTCCTCGACGTCACCAGCGAAGCCACCTATGCCCGCCAGCTCGGTGCGCGGGCGGGCGAGGACGGCGTGGGCTGGCAGCGCCAGTTCCGCCAGCACGGCGGCAAGGTCCCGGCCCGGGCCAGGGAGTTGGAGACCCACCCCAACCTGTGGCCAGGCATGAGCCTGTTCCGACCCGGACCCGGCACCGCCGTGGTCGGCTCCACCGCTCAGGTCGTCGAGCGGTTGCAAGAGTTCGAGGCACTCGGCGTAGACACCTTCATCCTGTCCGGCAACCCCCTGCTGGAAGAGGCGTACCGGGTGGCCGAGACGGTGCTGCCGGCCCTGGGGGTCCGCCGCCCCACCACCCCGTAGCGGAGGAGGCGGGGCAGCCCGGCCGCTCCTCGGCCCGGGGGATCGGCTGCCGCCAGTCCTCCGGGCCGACAGGGGCACCGTCACCTGCTGCGACAACCAGGCCGTCGGGGGCCGTACCGCTGACGACCCGGCGCACATGCCCGACGGACGGTCGACGCCGCGATCTAGGCGCGCCCGGTCGGATGTTGGTGCAGGTACTGGAGGCGGGTCTGTGCCGTGTACACATGGCGGGGGTCGAGCGCGGGCAGCTGCCGCAGCAGGTTGATCAACTCGGGGCCGTTCTCGATCGCCTGCTCGGTGTCAGCGATCTGGTTCCAGCAATAGTGCGCCCCGCGCGCCGCGTTGAGGACTTCGGCGGAGTCGGGCGACTGATGGGCCAGCCGGGTCCGGGCAGCCGCCACCCACAGCTGTGTGGCGAGCGGCCAACGACCCGCGATACGGGCGAGGTCGGCGCGGATTTCGGCCCATTGCGTGGCTTGCGGCGAGTCGTACCCGTAACGCTGGAGTGCCTGCTGTTCCCATGACGCCGCCATCTCCGCGGCTTGGTCGTGCCGCCCGGCCTGCGCCGCCTGCCAGATGAGCGGCCTGGGGTCCGGGGCGTTCGCCGGCCCGGCGGACGGGACGGGTGACTGTGGGGCGGGAGGGGCTACGGATGGCGCCGGGGCGGGTGCCGGTGCCGGTGCCGACGGCGAGGGAGATGCCGCCGGGGAGGGTGATACCGGTGCGGCCGCTGCTGGTGGGAGTTGTTGCGGAAGTGCGGGTTGCGACAAGGGCGTTGGCTGTGTCACAGGGGCCGGCTGCGGGTGAGGCGCAGGCTGTGGCTGCGGGGACTCCAGGGGCACGTTCCCCTGGCCCGGGGAAGCGGGGAGGGTCGGGCCGGTGCGGGACACGGCGGCGGGAACGGGCGCGGGGCTCTGTGTGGGCGCGGCGGCAGGAGCGGGCGGGAGCGGCGCCGACTGCCCTGCCTGCACGGGGAACGGCCCCGGCACAACGGGCGCGGGGTACGGACCCGGCGCGACGGGCTGCTGCTCTCGGGGCCGGTCGTCGACGAAGGGCTGGGCCCCGTACCTCACAGCCGTCGGGAGCGGCGGGAAGTGATCGAAGTCCGCCGGGGCCGGTGCAGGCTCGGGTTCCCTGCGCCGCAGAGCCGGGAGGAGGGCACGGTCGCCGGAGAGCAGGCGCTTGATCGGTGCTTTTGGCTGGGTTTCTGCGGTGTCGTGCGGGTAAGAGGGGGCGAGTTGTGGTGTGTTCGGCAGGACGAGCGTTCCGGGCGGTATGGCGGCGGCGGCCACGGCCAGCGCGTGCAGCCGGGCGTTCGACGGCCGGTCGGGATGGGAGCGCAGCACGTCGATCAGGTGCTGGGTGTAGACGCTGATGCCGTCGGCCGTACCGGAGAGACCGGGGGGCGTCACGACGCCGTAGACCTCGGCGTTCACCTCCGGCAGGCCGCCGAGTTCGTGGAGCACGGCCCAGGCGCCCTTGTCGGCGGCCATGTCGATCAGCACGGTCGAGGGGCCGCGCCGCTGTCGCAGCTCGTTCTTCAGCCATTCCCAGGGCAGCGCCGTGTAGCGCGTGGTGGCCGCGGTCGAACCGGCGGAGGCGAGGTGGAGCCGATGATGCTTGCGGTCCACGGTCAACTGACCGGCGAGATAGACGAGCAGGGGCCCGGAGGCCGCGGCGGCCGTTCGCAACCTGATGAGCAGGGTGTTCTGGTCACGTGCGCCGTCGAGGTGGACGAGGTCGGCCGGCAGGGTGCTGCCGAGCAGCGCGGGCACGGGAACGGCGGTCAGCGCGGCCAGATTGGCGCTGGGTATCACCTGGACGGTGCGTCGGTGCGTGGCCCTGGCCCCCGCGATCAGCAGCACGTGGCCGCGCTGTTCCTCCCCGCTGGTCTGCATGGATGCACCCTACTCATGCGGCGGCCCGGACGTCGGATCGGCTGTCGGTTATTTGCCGGACCGGGGCGCGCCGCGCCACACCGCGTCGTGCCACGCCACACTGCGTCGCGTCATGTCGCACCGCGTCGTGCCGAACCGCACCGCGTCGCGGCATGGGGCGCTCGGCGGGCCGGGCTCGTAGGACGCAGACCCGGAGCCCAAGGTTCCGATCAGTCGATGGGGCCGGCGGGGACAACAGCGACGTAGGAGGCGCGGGCGGCCCACACACCGGCGCAGCCGTGCTCCGCGCCCGGAGCCGGCGGTCGTTGCCGGAGCGGCCCAAGTCGGCGACGGGACAACGCGCTTGCTCGGCCGTACTTACGCTCGCACCGGCCGAGGCACGAAGATGGGGCATGCTCAGATGGGTCCTGGATGTTTTGTTGGGCGTCGCGCTCACGGCCGTCGAGGTGGCGGCCCTGGTCGCGTTCTGGTTCGCGGAGAACCTCAAGCTGTGGGCCGCCCAGGGGAAGCACCCACCCGGCTCGGCGGTGCGGCTCTGGCTGGTACTGACGGCGGGACCTGCCGGTCTGGCCCTGGTCAGCCTTCAAGCCTTCCGGGCCGGCCTACCCGCGACCGGCCTGACCCAGGCCCTGATCGCCGCCCCCCTCGCCGTGATCATGACACTGGGACTCGGAACAGAGTCCTCCCGCTGGGTCGCCCGCACCTTCGAACGTCACCTCGGCAAGCGCCGACACCCCCACGCCAGACACGGTACGCACGGACGCGACACGGGCAGACATGACACTGGCAGATGCAACTCGGGCAGACATGACGTGGGCAGACGCAACTCGGGCAGGCATGACACGGGCACGGACGACTCGGACGGGGGCGGCCCGGCCGGGGGCTGAATTCCGGGCCGGTCGGTCCAGGCAAGCAGGCCGGACGGACGGACGGACAGCAGGCGATGACGGTCCACACTCAAGGTGCAAGGGCACGGGGCACCCACCCTCCCCCCGACCTCGACGCGACCGGCGGCCCGCACCCTCCCCTGCCATCGCATCCACCACTTCCACTACCACTTCCACTTCCACTTCCACTTCCCACCGCTCGGCGGGAACCCGCGTATCAGCCCGCCCCGCGCGACCTGTCACCGGGGCGCGGTGCACCGTGCCCCACGCATGGCCGAAGATAGGTGCATAGCGAATACGTACGCGAGAGGTCCGTCATGCCCCACATCACCGTCGATTACTCCGCACAGCTGGCCGGCGCCTTCGACCTGCGGGCATTCGTGCGGGAGCTGCACCCGATGGTGCGCGAAGAGACCGGTTCGGCGGGTGTGTGCAAGACGTTCTTCCGTCCGGCTGCGGACACCTACGTCGGCGACCGGGATGCGGGGAAGGTGGCTTTTGTGCACGTGGAGGTGGGCCTGCTGCCGGGGCGCACGGAGGAGCTCAAGGCCCGGCTGTCGGAGGACGTGCTGGCCCTGCTCGGCAAGCATCTGCCCGGGGACGACGCGCACGAGGTGGTGTCCTCGGTGGAGGTCCGGGACCTGGCCGGCTCGTACCGCTTGCACCACTCCCCGTAGGAGCCGCGGCCGGGCATGGGCGAGCCGCTAGCCTGCCGTCATGTCCGGGGCTTCGGCGGTGGCACGCTTCTACGATCGGCTCCCGGCCGAGGGAATTTCGATCGTCGTGGCCAGCTCAGCGGGCCGGTTTCTCCCAGGTCAGCGAGTACCGGCGGAGCACGTGTCGGCGGTAGCGCATACCCGGCAGCAGCCGTCGTGCCGCAGCCCGTACCTGCCCGTAGCTCATCTGCGGGACGGCGACTGGCATGCCCTCCGGCCCGCGGGCGCGATGCAGCACCTTCGCGATCCGCACGATGGGGGCAGCTGCGATCATTGCTGCCCACTCCGACCGGCTCGCCTCGCGGGCCAGGCCGACGACCACCAACGTGCCGCCGGGCCGTAACAGCTCACGCATGCGGACGAGAGCCGCCTCGAAGTCGATGTGATGGATCGTGGTGACCGAGCAGATGAAGTCGTAGCCCGCGGCGGGGAGTTCGGTGGTGAGGAAGTCACCCTCGACAAAGGTGAGATCCGGGTGGCCGGCAGCGAGCTCGTGTGCGCAGGCGATCATCTCCGGCGACTTGTCGATGCCTGTGACGCGCTTCGCCCGCTCGACGAGCTTCCGCGCCAGCAGCCCGTCCCCGCAGCCGACGTCCAACGCCTCGCCGCAACCCTCGGGCACGGCGCGGAGGATGCCCGGATGCCGGGCGACGTTGGTGTTCCAGTACGGGTTCGGGTGGGCCTGGCGCATCGGGACATGGTAAGGGCACGGCCCAGGCTCTCCCAGTGCGCACCGACGGACAGTCCGCATGCTCGCGAAGCGCCACGGCCTCCGCTGCTGGGACGTCCGCTTCGCCCTGGAGGCTCAACGCCCGAACACCTCAGAGACGCATCAGATGGCCGATCCGGGGCCTATCGAGGGCCTATCGGGGGCCTACCGGGGGCCTATCGGGGGGTCAGCACACAGAACTCGTGACCGTCGGGGTCGGCGAGCACCACATGCCCCTCCTCCGGGCGTTGGCCGATGTCGATGTGCCGGGCGCCGAGTTCCAGCGCCCTCTCCACCACCTGCTTCTGGTCGTCGAGGGAGGTGCTCGTCAGATCGAAGTGCATGTGGTTCTGGCCCGTCTTCCGTTCCTGGGTCGGGAGGAAGCGGAGCTGGAACCCGGTGCCATCGCCGGGCAGCAGCGTGATGCCGTCGGAGGAGTCCTCGGACGTCTCCCAGCAGAGAAAGTCCGCCCAGACGCGCGCGAGAAGGAGCGGGTCGTGCGCATCAAGGCAGAGCGCGTGCGGGTGAGAAGTCATCCGTGGGTCTCCCGGTGGTAGGAGGCGGGTCGCGCTGGAGCCTGCCCAGTCGGTGTCACCCGGTGAACTGATTGACGTCCCAAGCCCGTTCGCGGTCGAGTCACATCGAAACGGCGGCCCGTCCACGACCTCACAGTCTCGCGAAGAGGCCGTCGAGCGGGGGCGGTGTCCGGTCCGGTGCGAGGGCCTCGACAAGGAGACGGCCGTAGCGGATCTTGCGGCCCTTCTTCGTGCCGAGGAAGCGTCGCACCTGCTGATGCCGGGGTCGGCCGTGCTGTGCGGGCTGGCGCTGGAAGGTCAGCCAGGCGCGGAAGTCGCCCTCGGCGCGGAAGATCTCCTCGACTCCTGCCGTGCCGAGCGCGCGGATGAGTTCGTCCTCCAGGTCCGCAGCGCATACGTAGATGTCCTGGAGCGGTGCCTGTGCGCGCGTCAGGCCGCGCTCGTAGAAGCCCTGTTCGCGCTCGTCGCACAGTCCTGTCAGGCGCAGGCCGAGGCCGGGCGGCCCGAGGAGGCCGGCATAGCGGCCGACGCTCATCGCCCCGCCCATCGGCACGACACACACTCCCTCGGCGGCCAGGTCCCGACCACGCCGGGCGGCCAGCGCCTCGACGGCCGCGAGATCGCTCAAGCCTTCCAGGAGCACCGCGGTCCGCGCCCCCAGGCTTTCCGCCAGCTCGCGCGCCGGCCCGTCGGGACCGCCCGCCGCCCAGCTGGTGACCGCCTCCCGGAACGCCCTCATGTCCGCCATGGGGCGAGTCTGCACGTCCACCGGCGGCACGGCATGTGGTTATTCCACGGCCTCGGGAGCCGCTACGGCCCTCAGGCCCCGACCCCGGCCCCGGCCCCGGCCACCGCAGGCCCGCACAGCTCGCAGAGGTCCGCGCCGTCCCACTGCGGCCCATCGTCAAGGCCGAACGCAACGGGGTTGCCATTCCCGCGTGTTGGGCGTTCGTATGCCGTCGGTCACGGTGCGAATGTGGCACCCGGCCGGGCGGAAGGGTGTCGGCCGCCGGAACGATCCCCTTCCGCCTGCGGGGTGAGCGGCCCGGCTCCTTGGGTGCCCGCCGTCAGATGTCACTCAACGCGGCGGGTGGGGCGGCGGTAGTCGGGCGTCGTCCACGCGCATGGCGGCGAGCGCGGCGTCCGGGGTGGCGGCCAGCGGACTGGTGGCGTGGGCGTGCGGGACGGTGCAGGCGCGTAGCCAGGCACGTAGGAGGGTGCCTGGCCAGGCGGCTGTGCGGGCCGGGTTCATCGGGCCCGGGCATGGTCGACGGCCGCGGTGGCCAGGCCGGTGATCAGTGGGTGGGCGCGGGTGCCGTCGCCGTCCAGTTCGGGTTGGAAGAGGGTGGCCAGGAAGAAGGGGTGGTCGGGCAGTTCGGCGATACGGACGTCGCCGGCGTCGTCGGTGCCGGTGAAGGCCAGGCCGTGTGCGCGCAGCAGGTCCAGGTGGCGGGGGTTGGGGGTGTAGTTGCAGTGGTAGCGAGCTGGGGTGCGCTCGGTGCCGAGCAGTCGCGCCGCCCGGGACCCGGGGGTGACGTCGACGGTTCCCTCGTGACCGACCAGTGAGCAGGCCAGCGGGACTACCACCGCGTCCTCGTCGGCGAGGTCCGGGGTGTTCTCGGCGTGGCCGGCGCGGGTCAGTCCGCACACGTTGCGGGCGAACTCCAACAGGGCGTGTTGGAAGCCGCCGCAGGTGCCCAGGAAGGGGATGCCGGACTCGCGGGCCGTGCGGATCGCGGCCAGGACGCCGGCCTCGCTGCGGTAGGGGCTGCCGGGCAGTACCCAGATCGCGTCGAATCCCGTCAGGTCCTCGTCCGCGTCAACGGACGGGATCCAGTAGGCGTCCAGGTCCAGCCCGTCGCGTACCCGCAGGGCGTCGAGGAGGGCGGGGATGCGGGCGTGCGAACGGACCGCTTCGGAGCGGTCGCCGACCAGGGCGATGCGTGCGACAGGTGCACTGTGTGCGGTGTGGTTCATGACAGTCATCCTGCTGCGCACACAGGATCAGGTCCAACGATGATTCATGCATTGCGGATAAGTGATTCTGATCGGCGTGCGATACTGAGGCCCATGGACCCGCATCTGCTCCGCACCTTCGTCGCGGTCCTCGACCACCGTTCCTTCTCCGGCGCCGCCGTGGCGCTCGGCTACACCCAGTCCGCGGTTTCCCAGCACATCGCCGCGCTGGAAGCCGACTTGGGCAGCCGGCTGGTCGAGCGCCGGCCGGTCGCTCCCACACCGGCCGGCGCGCGCCTGTTGGAGCACGCTCCCGCCCTCCTGCTGCGCCTGGATGCCGCCCGCGCCGACGTCGCCCGCCTGCACCAGGCCCGGCCCACCCGGCTGACCGTCGTCTGCGCACCGGCCGCGCTCGGGACCACGGTGGCCCGGGCCCTCGCCGATCTGCGCGCCGCGATCCACGCGCTGGACCTGGAGGTACGGGTCGCGGGCCGGGAAGCGGTGCTCGCGGACGTGCTCACCGGACGCGCCGACCTCGGGTTCGTGGACGGTGCCGCCGCCCCCAGCGACCCGCTCCCGATGCCGGACCTCGGGCCCACCACCACCCTCGCGGCAGCCGAAGAGACCCTGGCGGTGCTGTTTCCGCACGGCCATCCGCTGGCGGGGCGCCGAGCGGTGCGGCTGACCGATCTGACCCAGGCACAGTGGATCGACGCCCCCGACACCGCGGTCCCGCTCGACCGGTTGCGTGCCGTCTGCCGCACCGAGGGGTTCCGTCCGCGGGTCCGCCACCGCGGAACCGACCTGCACGGTCTGGCCGCGCTGACCGCCGCCGGACACGGTCTGGCCGCGCTTCCCCTGCCGGTGGCGGCCGCCCTGCCCGGCATCGCCACCGTACCGGTCGAGGATCCCCGCCTGGTCCACCGCACCGAGCTCATCCACCCCGTCAACCCCACTGCTCCCGCACGGCAGTTGGCCGATCTGATCACCGGCCGACCAGTGGCCGATGCCTGACCGACCTGGGCCCGGCAAGGCATCGCGGTCCGCACCACAGCCGGCCGACAGACGCCAGCGATCCGCCGCGACCACCCCGATAGCCCGGCGGGTCATGCACCCCATCGACCCGTTCGAGGAACCGCTGATACCCACGGTCCGGTCGCCGGGCACCCGCTCCGGCCGGGACGCCGCCGGACTCCGCGACCGGCGGACTGGCCGGCGGTCGCCCACCCACCGAGGGCAGCACGGGCACTCGACCCCTACGGCGACTTCGTCGTACGACGGCTTCAGCACGGCGAACGCGACCAGTTGCAGCGCCTGTTGTGGCGGGCGCAGGGCGACGCCTTGCGTGCGGCGCAGGGCGAAGGCGACTGAGCCGGCGCCACGCCGCACACTCTGGACGTACGCGTCGCACGCCTGAGCGCCTGCGGGGCCAGACCGCCTGGCGTCTGCCCCGGAACTCCCGACGCACCACCGCCACCCCCGGTCAAGGCACCGGTCGGCGAACCCCATCGGCCGGCTTCTGCCCTGGCCGGAGGGCTGCCAGGCAACTGACCGCCCGCTGCCCGGAGCGCGTTACGCAGGCACGGATCGCCCCACCGGGACAGGGTGTCGCTTCCGCCAGATCACCCCGGCAAGGCCGTCCCCTCTCCCGCCGCACGGTCGTTGGGCGTATGGTGACTGGAATCTCATTCCCCCGTGAGGTTAGGAAACACATGACTGACTCCGTTCTCCACCAGACGATCCAGAATCTCGAAGGCGTACTGCCGGAACTCGAAGAGCAGGAACGGCACCTGCGCAACCAACTCGACGCCGTGGTGCAGCAGGCGACCTCCGCCCGCAGCGCCCTGGAGCACCTCCGCGTGCTGACCGGTGCCGCTCTCTCCGACAGGCAGCCGGTGGCCGCTGGTTCGGCCGCCGCGGACCTGCCGGCGGATGCGCATCCCACCGCCGGCCAGGAAGAGTCCGGCGACGTCCGGACTGCGACTGCCAGCAAGGCGGCCTCGGCACCGGTCGCCGCCGAGCCGGCGGCGGATGCGACGTCGGAGCCTGCCGCCGAGGCGGACGGTGCGACATCCGTCGTCCCCCAACCGCGGACCGCGACGTCGCCGCGCAGCAAGCGCCGCACGGCGAAGAAGCCGGTGGCCAAGAAGGCCCCGGCGGCGAAGCCCACGGCGAAGAAGGCCGCCACCAAGCGGGCCGTGGCCGCCAAGCAGCCGGCCGTACAGGAGAAGGAGTCCGGCAGCCTGTTGGACGCCGCACTGGACGTGTTGAAGGACTCGGGCGCACCGATGCGTCCGCGGGACATCAACGCGGCACTGGGCCGGGAAGCCACCCCGGGACAGATCGAGTCCGTGCGCAACACCCTTGACCGGGCCGTGAAGAAGACGGACCTGGTCACCCGGCCGGGACGGGGCACCTACGCGGCGGCCTGACCCGTCCGCAACGGTGTGACTGCGGGCCCGCCCACCAGCGGGCCCGCAAGGCACCCGCCCCACCCGTCCACCTTCCCCCCTCTCCCCTCAACTCCCTTGCGGCACAAGGCCATTGCTGCGTTCCTTGAGAGAACACTCTCGGCTGATCGAGGAAGACGCCGGCGCAGGCACCCGGAGGGGTGGCGGGACGGGCGCGGCTGAGCGTCCCGACTTCGACGAGTTCCCGCACGTGCCGGCCCGGCCGTTGACCGTCGCGCCCGCCTCGGGAAGCCTCCCCCGCTCCCTGAGCAACACTTGTACGGGCCAAGGGGTACGGTGTGGAAATGACCAACGTGCAGGGTGTATCACTCGACCTCCCCACACCGGACGGTACCGCCGACGCCTATTTCGCCCACCCCGACGACGGCGCCCCGCACCCCGGAGTCCTGCTCTACATGGACGCCTTCGGGTTGCGCCCGAGGCTGGAGGAGATGGCCAGGCGACTGGCCGGGCACGGCTACGCGGTGCTGGTGCCCAACGTCCTCCACCGCGCCGGACGCGCTCCCTTGGTGGAGCTGCCAGAACATATCAATCCCGCCGAGCGGCCCGAGCTCTTCCACCAACTCATGCCCCTCATCGAGGCGCTCACCCCCGAGCTGGCGATGCGGGACGCCGGTGCCTACCTCGACTGGCTGGCCGCCTCGCCACTGGTCGCCGACGGCCCCGTGGGCGCCACCGGATACTGCATGGGCGGCGTCCTCGCGCTCCGTACCGCCGCGGCCTACCCCGACCGGGTCGCGGCGGTGGGTTCCTTCCACGCCGGCCGTCTGGTGACCGAAGCGGAGGACAGCCCGCACCGACTCCTCGACCGGATCACGGCGGAGCTGTACTTCGGCCACGCCGACCAGGACGCTTCGCTGCCGACCGAGCAGATCCAGGCTCTGGAGCGGGCGCTGGACGTTGCGGGGATCCGGTACCGCAGCGAACTGTACGAGGGTGCCCACCACGGGTACACCCAGGCCGACACCGCCGCGTACAACGCCGAAGCTAGCGAGCGTCATTGGCAGGCGCTGCTGGACCTCTTCGGGCGGACGCTCTGAGGCAGGGCGCTACCGGGCTCGGTGGCCGGGCGACCAACCCCGGCTACCGGGCCGCCCGGGACACCGCCCGGGTGCTGCCGCGGGCGGTGCCGTCGGGGATCAACAGCCGGTTCCGGTCGGGGTGAACCGCAGGCGGGCGCGGGTGTCCGTGCCGAGTGCCTGGTGGTAGGTCGTGGAGGTGACGCGGTACCAGACGGCGTCCTTCTTCGGGTCGCCGTTGACGTCGTCCAGCTTCACGCACCACCGCTCCGGCCGGATCACCCGGCGGTAGGTCTCGGTGCCCCTGGCGGTCTTCCGGCAGTCCTGGTAGTGCTCGGTGGTGTACCAGGTCTTCTTGCTGCGGCCACTGCGCTTGGTGTGTTTGACCTGCCTGGTGGCGGGCGTGCAGGTGGTGACCAGGTGCGGGCGGGTGCCGCTGGTCGTCTGTTGGGTGAGGTGGCGGACGCCGGACCGCAGCCCGAAGACGCCGTCCTGGTGCGGCGGAGCGCCCTGACCGCTCGTACCGGTGCCGCGGCCGTCGTTGCCCGGGCCCGCGGCACCGTTCGGGCCGGTGCCGCACGCGCCCAGGCCGGCCATGAGGAGTGCCACCAGTCCCACGCGTACCAGTCCGTGCTTGTTGCGCATGTCTCCCTCTGCGGTCGGTGGGCGGGTCCACTGGGCCGCCCCGGCCCGGGCTCCCGGATCGTGGTGGCGCCCGCGGCCGCCGGACGGTCCTCCGGCAGTTGGGCGCCGCCTGCGCTGCGGCAGCGGTCAGGGTATCCGAGTGCCTGTTCCGGGCCGTGGCCGGGGCGTTGGCGGACGCCGCCCGATGGTCGGTGTCAGCGTCTGAGCACCTTGCGGGAGAGGACGTTGCCCAGCAGCTGCGCCGCCTGCACCAACACGATGAGGATGACGACGGTCACCACCATCACCCGGGTGTCGAACCGCAAATAGCCGTGCGTGATGGCGAGGTTGCCGACTCCCCCGCCGCCCACCGTGCCCGCGATCACCGAGAAGTCGATCAGGGCGACCAGCATGAACGTCATGCCGAGGATCAGCGGTCCCAGTGCCTCCGGTACCAGCACCGTCAGCAGGATCCGGACCGGTCCGGTGCCCATGGCGCGGGCCGCCTCGATGACGCCGGGCTCGACGGCGAGCAGGTTGCTCTCCACGATGCGGGCCACCCCGAACGTCGCGATCACCGTCATCGGGAAGATCACCGCATCGGTGCCCACCGCGGTCCCGATCAACTCCCGGGTCATCGGGGAGAGGACGACGATCGCGATCAGCGCGGGCACCGGACGGACGACGTTGACCACCGTACTGAGGACGATGAAGACGGCGCGCTGTTGGAGGATCCCGCCCTTCCGGGTGGCGTAGAGGGCCAGTCCGACGACCAGGCCGAGCAGGCCGGCGAAGGCGAGGGTGGCCAGCACCATGTACAGCGTTGCGCCGGTGGCATCGACGATCTTGGGCCAGAGCAGGCTCCAATCCTGCTGGATCATGCGCCCACCTCCGCCAGTACCGACGCGGCGACGGCCTCGGACACACCGTGTTTCCGCAGCGCCGCGGGGAGCAGGTCGAGGAGCGGCGAGGCCTGCACGGCGCTGCGGACGAACGCCCGGGTGGTGGGGTGTTGCGGCGCGGCAAAGATCTCGTGGACCGGGCCCGTCTCCACGATCCGTCCGCCGTCCAGCACCGCCATCCGGTCGCAGACCGCCCGGACCACCTCCATCTCGTGGGTGATCAGCACGATCGTCACGCCCAGTTCGTCGTTGACCCGTCGCAGCAGCGCCAGCACCTCCTGTGTGGTCTGCGGGTCGAGGGCCGAGGTCGCCTCGTCGCAGAGCAGTACCCGGGGCTCGGTCGCCAGTGCGCGGGCGATGCCGACGCGCTGCCGCTGCCCGCCGGAGAGCTGCTCGGGATAGCGCCGGGCCTGTTCGGCGAGTCCGACGAAGTGCAGGGCTTCCGCGGCCCGTTCGCGGGACTGCGCCCGGGAGGCTCCGGCCTGCCGCAGGGGGTAGGCGACATTGCCCAGGACGGTGCGGGAGCGGAAGAGGTTGAACTGTTGGAAGACCATGCCGATGTCCCGGCGGGCGGCGCGGAGTTCGCGGCTGCCGAGGGCGGTGAGTTCCTGCCCGGCCACCGTGACGGTGCCTGAGGTGGGTGTCTCCAGCAGGTTGATCAGCCGTAGCAGCGTGGACTTGCCGGCGCCGCTGTGGCCGACGATGCCGAAGACGCTGCCGGGTTCGACGGCGAGCGTCACCCGGTCGACGGCGACCGTACCGCCGGTGAACTCCTTGGTGACGTCGTGGAGTTGGATGACGTGGCGGGGTGTTGCGGAGTGGGGCGGGGTGGTCATGACGTCCCCTTCAGCTGTCGGTCGACACGGGCCAGTTCGTGGGCCAGTTCGGCCGCGGAGAGGTTGAGGTGGACGGCGGTGCCGTTGGACGTCCGTCGAGCCTCGTCCTGTACCGCCTTGCTCGCGTAGAGCTTGACGACCTTGGCGTAGTCCGGGTAGTCCCGGTCCTTGGCACGGGCCGCGATGACGTTGAGGTACGGGCGGATGTCCGGGCTGTGCGGGTCGTCCTTGAACAGTGCGGTCTGCGCGCGGAGGCCGGACAGCGTGGCGACGCCGTCGTTGATGACCGCCGCGTCCACGTCGGACAGCAGCCGGGGGGTCTGTTGGGCGTTGACGGGGGTGAAGCGCAGGTGGTGGGGGTTGGCGGCGATGTCGTCCGCGGTGGCGAAGAGTCCGGTGCCCTTCTTCAGCTCGATGAGCTTGGCGCGGGCCAGCAGGCGCAGGGCGCGGCCTTCGTTGGCCGGGTCGTTCGGGTGGGCGATGCGGGCGCCGTCCGGAAGGTCGGCGAGCCGTTCGACCTTCTTGGAATACAGGCCCATGGGGACGACGCTGGTGGGGGCCAGCGGCACGATGTCGGTGCCGTTCTCGGTGTTGGACTGGGCCAGGAACACCAGGTGTTGGAAGGCGTTGAGCTCGATGTCGCCGGCGGCGAGCGCCTTGTTGGGCAGGGAGTAGTCGTCGAAGGGCACCACCTCGACGTCGAGGCCCTCCTTCTTCGCCTCCTTGGCGAGCACGTCCCATTCGGTGGAGTCCCCGCTGACGCCGACCCGGATGTGGTGGGCCTGGGAGCCGGCGGAGCCGCAGCCCGCGACGACGAGGGCGAGGGTGGTCGCGGCGGCGGTCGCCAGGAGCGCGCGGCGGCGCGGTGCGGTGGGGCGTCTCGGGTCGGAGCGCCGTGCGGCGGTGCGCGAGGTGATGTGGTGCATCGTTGCCATTCCCTTGGGTGGTGGGTGTGGGTGTGGGGCGCCGGACTCTTGTGGAGGAGCGGCACCCCGGGCCGGGTGGGCGTGGAGCCGGGCCGGTTACGGCAGTTCGGCGCAGCGGCAGGCGACCGCGGCGCGGCCGGGACCAGGTGCGGTCAGGGTCGGGGCTTGCCGTTCGCAGTGGATACGGCGGTCGGCGTCGCGTGGCGCGGACAGCGCGGCGTACCGCGGGCAGCGACCGCGGATGCCGCAGCCGGTGGCCCGTCGGGTGGGGCTCGGTGGGACACCGGCGAGGAGGATCCGTTCCAGATTCCAGACGCTATCGCACCGAGCGGGCCGCGCCAGGCAGTTGCGTGAACCCTTCATTGCAGCCTTGATAAATGCCCTGACCTGGGACTTTGGAAAGGTCTGGACCGGCTTACGGTGCCTGTGTGCCGCGGTCGTGCGGCACACAGGCACCGAGAGGAAACGCGGTATGAACCGGGCCCGCAGGGCGACTACACCTTCAAGAGTTGCGGCGGGATCTCCTCCCCCGACGTCAACCGGTGCTACTGGAGGCGTCCCGGTCCACGGCCCACCGACGCAAAGAAGCGGATCGGCCTCTGCGGCAAGGTCGACGCCATGGACTGGCAACTCGGCCACTCGCTTCCGCGCCAGCGGCGTCCGCAGCTCTCCGCGGTCCGCGAGGACCGGGCCGACTACGGTTCGACCGGGCTCGGGGGCGAACACCTCGCCGATGTGGGCCAGTTGACTTGGCCAGGACGCCGGAGGACCGGCTCACTGGGACGCGCCGGTGCGGGGAACCTCCCGCCCCGACGCGGGACCGTGTCGTCAGCTCCAGAGTTTCCACGTGACGACGCGCGGCGTGTCGGCCGGCCGGTCAGCGGGGTACGTCAACGTGACCTGGGTGAAGTGGCGCTGCCCGGAGTGACCGGACCGGGATTGCGGGTTGTCCAGGCGCACCTTGACGGGGTAGCCGTGGAAGTGGCCTGCCGCGCAGTAGGGCCGGCAGTCGTTGACCATGTCCGTGCCCCGGGCCACCGCGGACCCGGACTGCCACTGCGACCAGCGCAACGACGTCAGGACGTTGTTGCCGTCGCCGCAGGCGAGCATGAAGGTGCCGGGTCGTTGCTGGGCGTTCCCGGTGCAGTCGATGACCGCCACGCGGTTGCCGGTGGACGGTGCGGGGGCGGTGGACGCGGATGCCGGCATGGTGGCCGTCGCCAGTGCCACCCCGGCACAGACCATGAGTGCTGCCGTTGCCCTGTGAACTCGCATATCCGCTCCTCAGCCGCTTCGCACGGGTGGACGCCTCGGACACCGGCTGCGACGCAGGGTGCGGTTCCCGTCACGGCCCGAACACGTCCCCGCGGGGCTGTCGCTGCCTCTCTCTGCGGAGAGGCTACGACCGCTGCACCCGGCGGCGCCACCCGGGCCGACACAGACCGGCGGACGTTCCGCAGCGTAGGTCGGGAAACACGGAACGTGCCTCTCGCCGGAGCGTATCGCCGCGTCAGGACGATGCTTTGTGCGCCCGCCACTCCGGCGCGAGCACGGACCAGATCTCCATGTCGTGCCGCTCCCCGCGGTACAAGTAGTTCTCGCGCAGCACGCCTTCCTTCGTCATGCCGAGCCGGCGGGCCACCGCGATGCTGGGCGCGTTCGCCGACGCGACCCACCACTCGATGCGGTGGATCCCCCGTGCCTCGACGGCCCAGTCGACGACCGCACGTACGGCCCGGGTCACCAGCCCCTTCCCGGCCGCCGACGGCTCCAACCAGCAGCCCGCCTCGGCGACGCCCTGCTCGATGTCCATCGTCCGCAGGAGGATCGCCCCGACCAGCTCGCCGTCCGCCCGGATGCCGTAGATCCGCCCGGTGTCGGAGGCGGTCTTCTCGGCGTACGACTGGAGGTACGCGCGGCTCGACGCCAGGTCGGTGATGACGTCCGGCAGTCCGTTGTACCGGCCGATGAACTCCCGGCCACGGTCGATGTGGGCCAGGAACTCATCGGCCTGCCACGGCTCCAGCGGCCGCAGCTCCGCGCCGTCCGTACCCAGGGTTATCGCGAACACCGTCACCCTCCACGGCCGCAGCCGGTTGCCGTTCCCATGGCGCGCTCAGGCACCGCTCGCGCCGGGATCTTCTCACGGGTGCGGTCCTGGTCGTCCCGGGTGGTGAGCCGCCGCGGAGCGGGCCGCCCGGCCGTCGCTCAGGCGGGTTCGTCAGTCACGGCCAACAGGCGTTCCACCGCGGCGAGTTCGACGCACAGGGCCAGGCCCTCCACCGCGTCGCGGAGCTCGTCCGGGCCCGGGTAGCTGGGGGCGAGGCGGATGTTGCGGTCCCGGGGGTCCTTGCCGTAGGGGAAGGTGGCCCCGGCGGGCGTCAGGGCGATGCCCGCCTCCCCGGCCAGTGCCACCACGCGGGCCGCGCAGCCGTCCAGGACGTCCAGGCTCACGAAGTAACCGCCCTGGGGACGGGTCCAGGAGGCCACTTCGGTGTCCCCGAGTCGCTTCTCCAGTACGGCGTTGACCAGCTCGAACTTGGGTTGCAGCACGGCGGCGTGGCGTGCCATGTGGGCGTGCACGGCCGGCGCGTCGGGCAGGAAGCGGGCGTGCCGCAGCTGGTTGACCTTGTCGGGCCCGATCGTCCGCTTGGCGAGGTGGCCGAGGAGCCAGGCGACGTTGGCCGGCGAGGAGCCGAAGAAGGCGACGCCACTGCCGGCCGTGGTGATCTTCGAGGTCGATCCGAAGACGAACACCCGGTCGGGATGGCCGTGTTCCGCACTCAGGCCGAGCACGTCCGCCAGCGGCTCGCCCGTCCCGGCCACGCGGTGCACGGCGTAGGCGTTGTCCCAGAAGATGCGGAAGTCGGGGGCGGCGGTCTCCATGGCGGCCAGGCGGCGCACCGTCTCGGCGGAGAAGGTGACGGCCGTGGGGTTGCTGTACTTGGGGACGCACCATATGCCCTTGACCCGCTCGTCGGCGACGAGGCGTTCGACCTCGGCCATGTCCGGGCCGGTCTCCGTCATCGGCACGGGAATCATGTCGATGCCGAGCTTCTCGCAGATCGCGAAGTGCCGGTCGTAGCCGGGCACCGGGCACAACATGGCTGTTCGGCCCTCCCGCTGCCAGGGCGCGGCCGCACCCGCCACACCGAACAGCACGGCGTCCACCAGGCACTCGTACATCAACTCCAGGCTGGAGTTGCCGAAGGCGACCAGCTGCTCCGCCGGCACCTGGAGCGGTCCGGCGAACGTCGCCCGCAGTTCGGGCAGGCCGTGCAGGCCGCCGTAGTTGCGGCAGTCGGTGCCGTCCTGCGCGGTGTGGTCGTCGAGGCCGGGCAGATCCAGCAAGGGCTGCGACAGCGCCAGCTGCTCGGCGGCGGGCTTGCCGCGGGTCAGGTCCAGGCGCAGGCCCCGGCGCGTGAGCCGGTGATGCTCGTCACGGAGCGCGGTGAGCCGGTCGGACAGTTCGGCGGGCGTGAGTACGGTCAGGTCCATTCCTCGTCCTTCGTCGGGTCCTGCCCCCGGCCGGTGCCGGCGCGGGGCAGCGCCAACGGTAGCCAGGTCGGATCAGGAACACCTGCCCATTTCTGCCCGACCGATGCCTGGCAGGTGCCGGGCAAGCGCCTCACCGGTGCCCGCCGGGTGCCTGGCACCGCGCGGGCGCTCGCGGCGGCCCGGCGCGGTCCGCCCGGCGCGGTCAGCCCTGCGTCACCGGATGCGGCGGGGCGGAGGCCAGGGCGTTGCGCAGGGCCGCCAACCAGTGCGCGGTGGTGCGCCGGGCCAGTTCGGAGCCGGGTGCATAACCTTCGAAGAAGTGCCAGGCACCGGGGACGTCCTTGGTCTCGACGGGGACGTCGGCCTCGGCCAGGCGGCGCGCGTAGTCGAGCCCCTCGTCGCGCAGGGGGTCGAGTCCGCAGGTGAGGACGTAGGCGGGCGGGAGGCCGGCGAGGTCGGCGGCACGGGCGGGAGCCGCGTAGGCGGGGGTGTCCGGGTCGCGGTCGGGGCCGAGGTAGGTGTCCCACGTGTGCCCGATGCCGGCGCCGCTGATGATCCGGCGGTCGGTGAAGCGTCGCGCGGAGGCCGTGCGGCGGCGGTCGTCCAGGCAGGGGATGAGGAGCCCCTGCCAAGCGATGCGGGGGCCCTGGCGGTCGCGCGCCATGAGGCAGACGGCGGCGCTGAGGTTGCCGCCCGCGGACGCGCCGGTGACGGCGATCCGTTCGGCGTCCAGGCCGAGTTCCCCGGCGTTGGCGACCATCCATTCCAAGGTGGCGTAGCAGTCCTCGACGCCTGCGGGGTAGCGGTGTTCGGGAGCCAGTCGGTAGTGGACGTTGACCACGACCGCGCCGGCCGCGACGCATGCGTCGCGCGCCATGGGGCTGGGCCCGTCCAGTTCCCCGTAGACGAAGCCGCCTCCGTGGAGGTAGAGCACGCCCGGCAGTACGCCCTCCGCGCCGGCGGGCCGGAGCACCTGTACGTCGAGGGTGTTGCCGTCCGGCCCGGGCAGCGAGAGGTGCCGGACGGTGACGCGGCTGTCGTGCGCAAGCATCAACGGGGCCATCAGCTGCTTGAAGTGGGCGCGGAGGGCCGCGACATCGGTGTAGGGATTCTCCGGCCGCTCGGGCAACGTGGCGAAGATGTCGGCCAGTTCGGGATGCACGGCGAGGTGCGACGAGGTGGTGCGGGCGTCCATGCGGTATCGGTCCCCGTTCTTCGTCAAGGAGACGGCCACTTCCGCAACCATCTCATTGATATCGTCTCAACGGAAGGAAAGGTATGGTCTCAATGAGACCGTGTCAAGGGACTGGGACAGACAGGGGGAACGATGGCGGAGTACAGCCCGGCGAGATACGTCGTACTGGGCCTGATCGCCCGGCACGGCCCGATGACGCCGTACGAGCTCAAGGCCCGGGTCGAGGACGACGTCCAGCCCTTCTGGCCGATCCTGCACGCGCAGCTCTACCGGATTCCGCCCGAGTTGGCGCAGGCAGGTCTGCTGCGGGAGGAGTCCGAGACCACCGGGCGGCGGCGCCGGGTCTTCCACCTCACCACCGCCGGCCGCGCCGCACTGGCACGCTGGCTGGCCGACCCGGACACCCCCGAGGCGGAAACCCGCGACCCGGCACAGCTCAAGCTCTTCTTCGCCGACCTCGGCGACCCGTCGGACATCGTCGCGCTCGCCACCCGCCAGGCGGCACGGCACCGCGAATGGCTCGCGCACTACACGTCGCTGCGCGCCGAACTCGATCCGGCGGAGGATTCGCGGCAGCGGTCCCGGGCCCGATTGCTGCGGCTCGGCGTCTTGCACGAGCAGGCCCACGCGGAGTTCTGGGAATCGGTGGCCGCCGACCCGGGCCGCCTGGACGACCCCCTTTCCTAGCGCCCCGCCACACGAAATTCCGGGCGTCACGAGTTACTCCGACACCGGAATTGGCGTCACGGACGGCCCGGATACGGGAATCACGGACGGGCCGCCGACCCCCGCACCACGAATTCCGCCGCGGAACCACACCTCTGATTCCAGCCGCCGCGAATCCCCTGCACTGGCCGGCGGCACACCAACCGCATCCGGCCCCGGGAACAACTACCCCTGGTGACAACGCAGTCGCCGCCAGGAACAAGGGACATCGGACAGTCCCAGCAGGTCGAACAGGGGTAGCATCTTGTATAGCGGGTGACTCATAGGCGACTCATGCCCTCACCGCATTCCGGGAGTTGACCCGAGGCGGTCGCATGATCCGCTGTCGATTCCTCTCCGCCGCGCGATTCCATGTGCGGCGGATCGAGCCAGGTCGAGTCATAGCTCTGCTTCCGGCCCTCAGATGGAGATCACCATGAACACCGCGGCAGGGAACCAATCCACGGCAGGGACACACACCGAGCACGAGAACCACCCATGGACGATTTCCGTGGCGGACCACCCCCAACGCACCGAAAGTGACCAGTACAAGGCGAGCCGGGCACTGATGCTCAAGCTCGTCGACACGACCAGTGACTGGACGTTCGCACCGGCTCCGTACCAGGACCACCACGGCGGTGGGGTGTGGGTCAAGGACACGAACGGCTGGCTGTGCCTGTTCCTGCCGCTCGGCATCGAGTGGTCGGCACAGTTCTGCGCGGACCCGGCGAAGGTGGACCAGGTCCGCACCTGTGCGGCGCGCGTGGTCGCGGCGTTCCCCGACACACTGCCGGGCTATGTGGAGTTCGGCTACGAAGACGGCGAACGGCTCCTGAACACCCCGATACAGACCGCCGAGCAAGTGTCCGAGTGGACCGATTCGATATTCAACGCTTCGGTGCCACTACCTGCCGGTACCCACTCCGGGGTGCTCCCGACAGCGGCCGGCTACCACCACTACCCGAAGCCGATCGTGGACATCGACCACTTCCGATTCGACGACTTCAGCCTGTTCGTCGAGGACAGCAACGGTCTCTCGGTCGCAGTCGTCCCGGTCGCCCCGCGCGGCTCCGGCGACGGCCGGGTACGCGTCCTGGCCGCCCACCCCAGCTCGCCGTACGCCAAACACCTCGTACCGCCCAGCGGCGGCAAGCGCGCCGAGACGACCGGCCACACCGAAGCCCTGGCCGCCGATGCCGAGGGGGCCGTCCTGCCCGCCGACGACGCGCTGGCCCAGCAGGCGTTCCGCCGACAGCAACCCCAACTCGCCTAGGTCGGGTCGTCACACTCCCCCGTCTGCCTGGAGGCACCTCATGCCCATCGCGTCATACGGCGTCCTAGCTGGCCGTGCCGTGGACCGGCGCCGCGAGGGCGCCGGCGGCACCCCGCACTACCAGATCCACCTCACCGACGACGCCGGCACCCACTACCGCGCCGCGGTGAACGTCCTGTCCCAACAGAGCCCGCCCGACCTGCGCTACCTGGCCGACGACGACTTCCGGCATCCGCTGACCCAACTGCTGCCGGACGCAGGCAGCGGATGGACGGCGTTGGAATCACACGCGGGTACGGCCAGTCTCGACTACATCCGCGGCAACATGTTCGTCCCGTCCGCGATGCGGATCCTGCCACCGGACCTGCCCGGCGTGGACAACGACCTGGCCGACCTCCTGGACCACTACGTCCAACGCGCCATCGCCGATCCCACCATGGCGGTGTACGTGTTCGGCCAGCGGTTCGGCCCCGAACCGTCCGTCCGCGACAAGGCATTCCACTTCCGGCCGGACAACGGGGTCCATGACATCCACATGAACCAAGGCAACACCGGCCGGTTCCAGGACGACGACGGTGTCTGGCAGGACGGCGGACTGCTGATCCAGGTGCCGGCCGAGTCGCGCTGGATCGCGGTGTTCCTGGCCTTCCAGTCCCAGTCCTGGCACACCGACGACACCACCGGCCACACCATCGAGACCGAGGCCCTGGTTCCCGGCGACGGCGGCGCACCCCTGCGCATCGTGGCCGCGCTCGTCCACTCCGGCGGAGCGATGCCTGGCACCGAATCCGTCACGCTGCTCAATACCTCGCCCGGCCCCGTCGACCTGGCTGGTTGGCAACTCGCCGACCAGCAGGGCCACCGACTCCCCCTGCCCGCGCAGACGGTCGCGCCCGGGACCACCCTGGCCGTTGCCGGCGGCGACGGGTTCCACCTCGGTGACCACGGCGGAGCGATCACCCTGCTCGACCCGGCCGGACTCAACGTCCACGGCGTCGCCTACACCGAGGACCAGAGCCGTCGGGAGGGCTGGACGATCGCCTTCTGACGGGCCGCCACCATTCATCTGCATCCCCCTGCATCTGTGGGCCCGCCCCCGACCACCCAGCCGGGGGCGGGCCCACAGACCTGCTCAGGCACCAATCAGGACTCAGGCATTCGCTCAGGCAACGACGGTGGAGGCGGCGGAGGTGGCGACGGTCGCCGGGGCGTTGATGCAGAACTGCAGGAGCCCCGCGTTCACGTCCTTGATGATGTTCTCCATCTCGTTCCACGACGGCTGGAACTCCGTGCCCCACTCGATGGTGTAGGCGAGGACCCTCTCCTTGGACGGATCGACGAAGTGCCGGCCGAACGCGTAGTCGTCACTGGTCCCGGACGTCGGGTACAGGTCGAAGGCCGACTTGGCGGTGTACGTCCGGCCGCGCACCCCCTGTACCCCGTCCTGGAAGTCCCGGGCGAGTGCGGTCTCGTGATCGAAGTCGATCTTGGGGATGAACTCGCGGTACCCGGTGTCCCCCGCATCACCCCGCAGACCGTCGAAGGCGTGGTTGAGGAAGTTCATCGACGGGTCGGTGGACTGGTCCTGATCGTCTCCCCAGACGTACAGCATGTCCTCCGAGTAACTGTGCACGTCGATGAACCAACGGGTCCGGGGGTGGGCGTCCAGCAGCCACCGGACGTTGCGCGTCTCGGGCTCGGAGAACGGCGCGGGGCCGTGGTACAGCTGCGGGTCACACGGATCGGTCGACACCCGCACGCCCGAGGTGGGCGAGAAGGCCGTCGCGGCGTCGAAGAGGAAGTCGTAATTGCGGTTGATGTCGACACCCACGCAGTCACCCTGGCCGCTCCCGTAGGCGGGGTTGCGGTTCTTCCGCCACATCGGTTCGGCGGTCTGGCTGTAGTTCCGGCCGTCCGGGTTGACCAGGGGGAAGAGCACGATCTCCACGTTCCCCAGGAGTGCCTTCACCTCGGCTGCGGTGTACTTCTTGCCGCCGTAGACCAGCCCGGAATCCGTGGTGTACGCCCGCAACAGATCGGCGGCGAAGTAGACGAGGATCTCGCAACTGCCCCATTCCCGGGCGTGCACGCCCCCGATGAGCATCACGCAGTCCCGAGTGCCGGCCGGTGCCGCGCCCAGGCGCAGAGCGTGGCAGTCGACGCCCTCGATCGACCGCTCGGGAAGGTCGATCAGCTCACTCAACCCCGGGTAGGCCCGGGACAGGTTCACCAATGCGGAATCGACCTCGGTGGTGTTGAGGTACGACATCTCAGCCTCCTGGCCCTTCTTCCTTCACCATCTCGCCCAGTCCGTACGGCACTTCGTCCGCGTTGGCGTACCGGTTGCCGCGTCCGACCTCCGCCTGCCGGGCGTGCCCGGTCTCGGTCGCGTCCCTGAGGACGTCCACGGAGACGCCCGCGCGCTCCAGGCGATCGGCCCTCCCGCGCGGTACATACGCCTCGATGGTCATCTCGTTCCCGGGCCCCGGGGTCTCCCGCGGGCGCCCGCCGACGTCCAGTGGCTCCTCCCGCAGCAGGGTCCGCAACGTCTCGGCGTCGTCGGCGGTCACCCGCACGTGCAGGATGTTCTCGCGCTCCGACATGTCAGCCTCTTCGTGGTGTCGAGCCGTGGCGGTGTCCAACGACTCGTCTCGTGGTATCCGATGTCTGGGGTTGTCCGGTCTCTGGGGTTGTCTGATGTCTGGGGTTGTCCAATGTCTGGGGTTGTCCGGTGTCCTGGGGTTTCCTGGACCTTGTGGTGCCGGCGCAGCCGTCCCGCCGCCCGGCACCTCCGGCACCTCCGCAAGACGACGCTCAAGGACTGACGGCTGCACCGCCCTCACCGATCAACCCACGGTGTGCCGTCAGTCCATGGCGTACCGGCTGCGGAACGGACGGCCGGCACGCATCCCAGCTGCTCACGACAGCATGCCCAATCGGGCGTCACCGCGGCGTCACCGCGGCGTCATGCCCGTGGGCGACCGGGCCCGCCGGCGCACCGGGTCGCGGCCGAGCGCAGATCGGCGACGAGACCGAGCAGCCGGGCCGTCGGACGCAGCCCCAGCTCGGCCTGGAGCAGGGCCCGGTAGCGCTGGAATTCGCGGAGGGCCTCGGACTGGTTGCCCTCGGCGAGGTGCGCCTTGATCAGGATGGCCCGGGCGGTCTCGCGCAGCGGCTCGGCGCGCACCGCGGCACCGGCGGCCCACACGGCGTGACCGAAGTGTTGGGCGCTGATGAAGCGGGTGGCGAGTGCTTCGAGGGCGTGCATCCGCAGTTGCCGCCATTCCTCGGCCTCACGCAGCGCCCACTCGTCGCACCAGCCCGGCAGCAGGTCCTGGGACAGCGCGTCGATCTCCGAGGCGCCCAGGCCCAGGGACACGGCCGTTCCTGGGGACGCCAGAGCAGAATCGACCAGCAGGTGCGCGAGCGGCCTGAGTTCCTGGAAATCGACTCCCACGCCGCCCGCGAGGGCGAGTTCCACGGGGCCTACGTCGAGGATCCGGCACCCGGCACCGCGCAAGCGGTTGAGCGCCGACCGCAAGGACGCGTACGCCCGGCAATCGGACACGTCCGGCCACAGGTTCTCCGCGACGACGCTCCGCGGCACCGGGCCCGAATGCAGCGCGACGAAGGCGAGCAACCGCTCCGATCCCGCGGGGATCCGTGCCGGATCGCGGCCGGTGACCAGCCGAAAGCCGCCGAGCAACGCGATGCGGGCGTCGGCGCTCCGGCGTGGAGGTGGGGCGTACTGCGCTTCCCCCGTCCCGGGCGGACGAACCACCGGGATTCCGCGCACGGCGCCGAGATCCGTACCGATGCTGTGGCTCATCGCCTCCGCATCTCCTGATGGCCGGCCAGACACTCCCATGGGATGCGGGTCATATGAGGAGGGTCATATGCCCTCGCGCATCCCTTTCCTCCATCGTGCGTCGCGCATCCGACCGATGTCGAATGCTCCGGGGCCACACCACCGAAAAGAGGACCCGGACATCCGCCCGTTGAACCCGAGGAAGTCGAACGGACAATATTTGCCACTTCAAGCAGGCATCCGGACTCCCTGAACTCCCCGCACTCCCCGCACTCTCCGGAAAGGTCTGAACGCCAGGTGCCGTGGCGATCCGAGGATCGCCACGACGACGCCACCGCGACCACTCCGCAGCACGCCGCTCCAGATGCCCCGGCCGCACCACGGCGAGAAAATGGAAACGGCCCCTGCGCACGACCAGGGGCACCGGTGCTGCCCCGACAGCACGCCCTCCCAAGGCGCTGCGACGCCTCCCTCACCGCCACGGTGCGATGCGCCATGCCGCCATCCGCCGGAAAACGAAAGAGGCACCGTCAATAACCGGCAAGGAATGAACCGACCATGACCGTCAAAGGGATCGACGTTTCGTCAGCCCAGCCGGAGAAATACAAGACATCCGGCAGCGACTTCGTGTTCATCAAAATCACCGAAGGCACCACCTACACCAACCCCAAGTGGGTGGCCCAGCGAAAGACCGGGCGCGATGCGGGACTGGTGACCGGCTTCTACCATTTCGCCCGCCCGGGCCCGGTCACCGCCCAGGTCAACTATTTCCTCTCGAAAATCAATCTGATCGACGGTGACGTTCTCATCCTCGACTGGGAGGACGCCCGCGTCCCGAATTCCTGGAAGGACAGCTGGCTCCAGCAGGTGCAGCAGCGCACCCCCGGCCACCAGACGATCCTGTACTGCAACCGGGACTTCTGGCTGCACCGCGACACCACGTCCTTCGCCGGCAACGGGCTCTGGATCGCCCAGTACAACGGCAAGCCCGGCCAGCCGGACATCAAGAGCCGGTGGCTGTTCCACCAGTACACCGACAAACCCATAGATACGAACCTCGGCAACTTCAAGGACCAGACGGAACTGCGCACTTGGGCCCGCCACGTCGCCGTCCCGGCATAGCCCGGCACAACGAACACGTTCGCCACGTACTTGTTCGTAACGAACGTGTTCGTTACGCTGGAGCCATGCCCACCACGCCAGGACCAGCCGAGCCCACCGAGCCCCCCGCCCCGCGCGGCCGCCGCGAGCGCCCCGCGAAACCCGCCCTGACCCGTGCGGGGATCGTCGCGACCGCGGTCGCGCTGACGCGGAGCGAGGGCCTGGAACGGGTGACCATGCGCCGCCTGGCCAAGGAGCTGGACACCGGCCCGGCCTCGCTCTACGTGTACGTGGCCAACACCGCCGCATTGCACGCAGCCGTCCTGGACGACCTGCTGGGCGAGGTCGATCTGCGGCCGGCCCGGGCCGACGGCGCCTGGCGCGAGCGGCTGGTGCGCATCCTGTCGTCCTACACGACGGTGCTGTTCAGGCACCCGGCACTGGCCCGCTCGGCGTTGGTGACCCGCCCGTCGGGACCGCACTACCTGGAGCTGTTGGAAGCCGTCCTGGCCCTGCTGGCCGAAGGCGGCGTCCCCGACGACCGCGCCGCCTGGGGAGTGGACGCCCTCCTCCAGTTCGGCACCGCGACCGCCGCCGAGCAGTCCGCCCGCGACGCCGCGCCACACGCCCAGGACGAGCACGACGCCCTGACGGCCGCGGTGCTCAACGCCTCCCCCGAGGCGTTCCCACGACTCGCCGCGCTGGGCACCGAACTCTTCTCCGGCACCGGTGAAGACCGTCTGGTCTGGGGTTTCCACGTGCTGATCAACGGGATGTCGGAGACCGCCCGGCCGGACCGCACCGACCCCGCCTGACCGCCCCCGGAGCGCCCCTCCCCGGGCACACCGCACCCCAAGGAGCCTCTCCCCCCATGACCACCCACCACCCCCTCGCCGTCATCGGCGGCGGCCTCGGCGGCCTGACCCTGGCCCGTGTCCTGCACGTGCACGGCATCGAGACGGCCGTCTTCGACCGGGAGGACTCACCGGCCGCCCGCACCCAGGGCGGCATGCTCGACATCCACGAGGACTCCGGGCAGTTCGCCCTGCGCGCCGCCGGTCTGTACGACGCCTTCCGCGCCTTGGTCCACCCCGGCGGAGAGGCGCTGCGCATCCTCGACCCGCACGGTGCGGTCCGTCTGACGGAGGAGGACGACGGTACCGGCACCCGCCCCGAGGTCGACCGCGGTCAGCTGCGAGACCTGCTGCTGAGCGCCCTCCCCCAGGGCACGGTCCGCTGGGGCAGGAAGGCCACCGGGGCCCGTTCCCTGGAGGACGGGCGGCACGAAGTCACCTTCGCCGACGGCAGCGCGATCACCACCGACCTGCTCATCGGGGCCGACGGCGCCTGGTCCCGCGTACGCCCCCTGCTGTCCGATGTGCTCCCCGCCTACACGGGGATCTCGTTCGTGGAGAGCGACCTCTGGGAGGCCGACGTCCGCCACCCCGGCAGCGCCGCCCTGATCGGCGACGGCTTCTTCCTCTGCCTGGGTGACGAGAAGGGCCTGCTCGCGCACCGCGAGAGCGACGGGAGTCTGCACGTCTACGCCGCCCTCAAGACCGGCGAGGAGTGGCTCGACACCATCGACTTCACCGACCCGGACACCACCAAGAAGGCCGTCCTGACCCAGTTCGAGCACTGGGACGACGGTCTGCGGAAGCTGATCGCCGACGCCGACGGCGCACTCGTTCCCCGCCGCATCCACGCCCTGCCCGTCGGCCACCGCTGGCCCCGCACCCCCGGTGTGACGTTGCTGGGTGACGCCGCGCACCTGATGTCCCCCTTCGCCGGCGAAGGAGCCAACCTCGCCATGCTGGACGGCGCCGAACTCGGCCAGGCCCTCGCCGCACACCCCGACGACCGCGAAGTCGCCCTCGCCGCGTACGAGGAGGCGCTCTTCCCACGCAGCGCCGCCTCCGCCGCCGAGTCGGACGCCAACCTGCGGATGATGTTCGGCGACGACGCCCTGGCGCATCTGCTGGACCAGTTCACGGCCCGCCCGCAACACGAGCACTGATCGCCCAGGGCGTGAGCGGCGCACCCGATCCTCGGAATACACCCCGGTGCAGGGGAGTTGGAAGCAGGGAAACCCACCGACCCCTTCGGGTGGCGATCGGCGCATGCCGCCGCGGCAGCCAAGTCCGGAGACCCTAGACCGGAGCAGATATGACCACGCCCAACGCCTCGGCCACCGGCCCGGATCGTTCGTTCCTCTTCGTCCTCGGCAGCTCCCGCCCCGACGGCAACACCGAAATCCTCGCCCGCGCTGCCGCCGCCCAACTCCCCTCCGACGTCCGGCAAGAGTGGGTGGACCTGTCCCGGCTGCCGCTGCCCGACTTCCAGGACGGCCGGCACGAGTCCGGCACCTGGACGGCCGGGGAGCACGAGGAGGCACTACGACAGGCCACGCTCCGGGCCACCGACGTGGTCATCGCCTCGCCGCTGTACTGGTACACCCTCTCCGCACAGGCCAAGCGCTACCTCGACTACTGGTCGGGGTGGCTGACGGTCCCCGGCTCGGACTTCGAGGAGCGGATGGCGGGCCGGACGCTGTGGGGAGTGACGGTCATGGCGGACCACGACGAGACCGTCGCCGACGGCCTGGTGACCAGCCTCCACCACAGCGCGGCGTACCTGCGGATGCACTTCGGCGGGGTGTTGTTCGGCAACGGCTCCCGCCCCGGTCAGGTGCGGAACGACGACCGCGCCATAGTCCGCGCCAAGAGCTTCTTCCAAGGCCCGGCCGCCCTCGCCCGCTTCCCTTCCCAGGAACAGCCGGCGCAGCCGTAGCCCGCCACCCGGTCGCCGGCGGGGCGCGGACCCCGCCGGCGCTGCCCCGTACCGGTGCTGGCGCGGCTCAGTCGGCGTCGATGCGCAGGGAGGCGAAACGCAGGTTCCGGTGCTTGCCGGGGCCGAGGTCGGCGACCGGCCGCCCCTCGCAGTGCGGCCGGGCGTAGAAGTGGGCGGTCTTGCCGACCAGGGAGAGGTTGGAGGTGGTGCCGGCGCCGGCGATGGCGTAGCAACGGCCGGGTTCGGGCTGCTTCAAGGTGGCGGCCTGGCCGGCCGGGGTGGTGTAGGTGATCATGCCGAGGTCAGCCGCGTCCGCGGTCGCCACCGGCAACAGGACCGCGCCGACGGCGAGCGCCACGGCCGCGACCGCGCGGCCACGCCCATGACCACGACCACATCCACGGCCTCGTACAACGGAGTTCATGAAGGGCTCCAAATGAGGGGAGAGCAGGTTGTCGACCGGTCCAACGACGGACCGGCCGCCCCGTGACGCCGACCGCGCCAACTCCCCTGCTCCCCCACTCTGCTGCGTCGTCGGACGCTGCGCCGGGCGTCACGTCCGCATCGCGTCGCTCGCGGTGAGGTTCCGGGCGTCGCCCGAGGCCCGCGGTGCGGCCGGCGCCGGCAGGCCGAAGAGCGGAATGCCGTACCGGTCGCGGAAGGCGCGGCTGCGGCGCATGGTCAGTGCCACCATCGTGCCGAGGATCGCGAAGGACTCGATCTTGCCGATCACCGGCACCAGGTCGATGGGCAGCCCCAACGCCGCCACGGTGCTCAGCGCGGCATCGAGCAACTGCGCGCCACCCCACAGGAGGGTCAGTCCGCGCAGTGCGTTCCGGAATTCCGGGAGTTCGCGCCAGGCACGCTCGGCCGCCTCCGCGCCGGCCGGCCCGCCCAGCCGCCGCCCGAAGTGGAACGCGAAGGGCCGGGCCGCGAACAGGGTGCCCAGGATCCACAGTCCCAGGACGGCGGGGATGCCCGCGTCCTTCAACAGCAACACCCGTGGGCTGCCGCTGATCGCCGAGAGCCCCGCCGACGCCGCCAGCAGCACGACCACGAGGAGGTCGAAGACCTCGACGCGCCGGCGCACCAGGGCCGTGCCCACGGCGTGCGCGGCCGGGATCACACCGCTCAGCAACAGGGCCTGCCACTGGGCGACGCCCTGCGCGCGCAGGACGTAGTACAGGACCAGCGGTAGGAGGAGGTTGACGGTCAGTGGTACGCCCATGGCACGCCATCGCTGCGCACCACGCGTGTGTACGGTTCCCTCGGTTCCCACGACGGCCTCCGACGGTCCGGTACCGGACCCTCCGGCACCACGTTGACCTGCCTCGACGCTAGGAGTCGGGCGGGTGGAGAGGCATCGGCCCCCAGGCCGGACCCGTCGCGCCGGCTCTCCGCCCGCCCGCTCCACCATCGGGTGGAGGGCCGCCAACTGGCCTGTCTGATCCGCTCGTAGGAAGAGTCCGCCCGGCCGTCGGGCGGCCGGAGCTGACCGGGCGGGTGCGGCGGCGTCGGCTCGGCGGCCGGCGCGGCCGGCGCGGCCAGGCGTGCCGCTCGGCTCCGGCTTCCGGCGTCAGAAGCTGTCGCCCAGCCGCTCGATCAGCGGCGCCGCCGCCTTCAACGTCGCCAGCTCCGCGTCGGTGAAGCGCTCTCCGAGGGCCTTCGCCAACTGTTGGGCCCGGGCGTCGCGCTTGTGTCGCAGTACCTCGACGCCGGCCTCGGTCAACGACATGATGATCCGTCGGCCGTCGTCGGGGTCGCGGCGGCGCTCGACGAAGCCGCGCTCCTCCAACACGCCCAACGTGGTCCCCATTGCCTGGGACGTGATCTGCTCGGCCCGCGCCAGTTCGGCCGCCGTCGCCGGGCCGCCCCGGTCCAGTCGCGCCAGCGCGGCACGCTCGGGCAACGAAAGGTCGCCGGGCGCCTGTAGCTGACGCAGCCGGCGGGCCAGCAGCCCCATGCTTCCGTAGAGCGCACCGGCCAGGTCGTCGACGTCCGAGCTCTGAGTCATGGTGATAAGCCTAGGTTGATCAACTCGGCCAATCAACCGACGTTGATCGAGGTCCCCGCGCCGGCGCTCCGAGGGCGGCCGGAGGCTGCCGTGCCAGCCGGCACCACCGCACATCACACGATTGCAGCAGGCCCGCGTGAAAGACCCGGAAGGGGGAACCAGTCTGTACGCATCGGCCGGTCTTCAGGAGAGGGTGCGGACATGGGAATCATCGCGTGGGCCTTGATCGGGCTGCTTGCCGGTGCCATTGCGAAGGCGCTGATGCCTGGCAAGGACCCCGGTGGCTGCCTGATCACCATGCTGATCGGGATCGCCGGCGGCCTGCTGGGTGGCTGGCTCGGCAAGGTGATCTTCGGAGTGCACTCGATCAACGGCTTCTTCCACCTTTCGACGTGGATCGCCGCCATCGTCGGCTCCCTCATCGTCCTGCTCCTCTACCGCTTCACCCTGGGACGCAACCGCGAGCACTGACCGCGCGTCCGACGTGGCGCGGACCGACACCCGGCGGGGCCGGAGGGCGATGCCTTCCGGCCCCGCCGCACGGGAAAAACCAGTTGCCCAGGCCACCCCGAGGCCACCAGGGTGGTCGCCGGCCGATCGTCAGCAGAGCAGGAGCACCGCCATGCGCCGATTCCTCGAAAACCCCCAGCGCCCTTACCGGACGGTGAATTTCGAGGACTTCGGCACCCATGCAGATCCAGCACACCCTGAACATCGGCATTCTCGCGCACGTCGACGCGGGTAAGACCAGCCTGACCGAGCGTCTGCTGTTCGACACCGGCGCCATCGGCCGGCTCGGCAGCGTCGACGCCGGTGACACCCAGACCGACACCGGCGCCATCGAGCGGCAGCGCGGCATCACCGTGCGCTCGGCGGTGGCCTCCTTCACGGTCGGCGCCACGCAGGTCAATCTGATCGACACCCCCGGGCACTCCGACTTCGTCGCCGAGGTGGAGCGCGTCCTCGGCGTCCTGGACGGCGCCGTGCTGGTGCTCTCCGCCGTCGAGGGGGTCCAGGCACACACCCGCGTCCTGATGCGGACGCTGCGGGAGCTGCGACTCCCGGTGCTGCTCTTCGTCAACAAGATCGACCGGCCGGGCGCCCGCGGGGACGCGCTCCTCGCCGACATCCGGCGCAAGCTGGCCCCGCACCTCGTCCCGATGACGGCGGTGCGGGACCTCGGCACGCCGTCGGCCCGCGCGGTCCCGCGGGCGCTCGACGACCCGGAGTTCCGCACCCGCGTCGCCGAAACGCTCGCCGAGGTCGACGACGCCCTGCTCGCCCGTGTCGTGGACGGTCCGTTCCCCACGCCGAACGAGGTGCGCACCGCACTCGCCGAGCACACCCGGAAGGGGCGGGTGCATCCCGTCCAGTTCGGCTCGGCGCGCAGCGGACAGGGCATCGGAGCGCTCATCGACGGCATCACCGGCCTGCTCCGGCCGGCGCTCGTCGGCGGCAGTGCGGACCCGGCCGGTGCGGCGCCCCCGCGCGGCACGGTGTTCGCCGTCGAGCGCGCTCCGTCCGGGCGGAAGACCGCCTACGTGCGCCTGTTCTCCGGCACGTTGGCCGCCCGCCAGCGCGTGACCCTCCACCGGCACGGCCCGGCCGGCACGCCCCTGGCGTACCCCGGCCAGATCACGGCCCTCCACATCGTCGGGTGCTCCGGCCCCGGCAGCGACGCCACCCGGCACTTGGCCGCGGGCGACATCGGGAAGATCAGCGGCCTCCCGGAGGCCCGGGTCGGCGACCGGCTCACCGACCCCGCCGGACAGGACGACGGCCCGCGCCCGCCGCACTTCCCCGCGCCGACCCTCCGGACGCTGGTCCGCCCCCGGCGCCAGGCACCCGGCGCGGCGGCCCGCCTGTACGCGGCGCTACAGCACCTCGCCGAGCAGGACCCGCTCATCCATGCCGACACCGGGCCCGAAGGCGCCACATCGGTGCTGCTCTACGGCGAGATCCAAAAGGAGATCCTGGCAACGACGCTCGCCCACGACTTCGGGATCGAGGCGGTCTTCGAACCCAGCCGGATCGTCTGCCTGGAACGCCCCGTGGGCGTCGGCGAGGCGTCCGAGGAAATGGGCCGGAAAGCAGCCAGTCCCAGTGGTTTCGTGGCCACCGTCGGGCTGCGCGTCGAGCCCGCGCGCCGGAATTCCGGAGTTGTGTTCCGGTACGAAACCGAATTGGGCGCCCTCCCCCACGCCTTCCACACCGCCATCGAGGAGACCGTGCACACCGCTCTCCGTTCCGGCCCGCGCGGCTGGCCGGTCACGGACTGCGCCGTCACCCTCATCCGCTCGGGCTTCGCCAGCCCGGTGAGTACGGCGCGTGACTTCCGGGGCCTGACCCCGGTGGTCCTCGGCCGTGCCCTGGAGCGTGCCGGCACCCAGGTCTACGAGCCCTGCCACGCGTTCGACGTGGACATCCCCCTCGACACCCTGCCAGCCGTCACCTCGTGCCTCGCCGCCCTGGGGGCCGATATCGAGGACACCGCGGGCGGGCTGACGTCGTGGCTGGTCAAGGGAACGATCCCGGCCAGTCGGGTGCGCTCCGCCGAACACCGGCTGCCCGGCCTGACCCGTGGTGAGGCCCTGTGGTGGTCCCGGCCCGGCGGGGACCGGCCCGTGAGCAGTACGGCCGCCCGGGCACTCGGACACTGATCCGCAGGCCGAACGCGCGGCACCACGGTGGGATTTCCTCGGCCGGGCCGGCTGAGGAAATCCCGGCCGGCGGCCGGTCCGTCGGCCAGCCCGCCCCGGCCCGCGCACCGTGCCGGAGAAAAGAAAAAACCCCGACGCATCCGCATGCGATCGAGGTTTGACAACCGGGGTATTTCTCCGCGTATATTGAGCGTTTGCATATCGCGAGAAAAGCAACCCAATTCATTTCACTACGGCACAGTCTATTCGAGCGGAGCTGAATTGTCAAACGAGGAATTGCGTAAGGAGCAGGAATTCATGGACCTGCTCCACGAACGCCTCGACGCCCTGCGATCCGGGGCACGGGCGGCCATGGATCGAGCCCTCCCCCAGACCGGGGGAACGTTCCAGGCACGGCTGGAACGGGACGTGATGGTCGCCGAACAGGCCGAGCTGCTGGCCGGTTTCGAGGCCGGGGAACACGGACTGTGCTTCGGCCGACTGGCGTTCCGGGACGGCCGCGACCACCACATCGGCCGGATCGGCATCCGGCGTGCCGACGCCGAACGCACTCCGCTGGTCATCGACTGGCGGGCCGACGTCGCCCGCCCCTTCTACCTCGCCACCGGGCACACCCCGATGGGCCTGCGGCGCCGACGCCACCTCACCACCGAGGGCCGCCGGGTGACCGCACTGCACGACGAGATCCTGGATCTCGCCGACACCGAACGCACCGGCCACGAAGGAGCGGACGCGGACGCCGTCCTGCTGGCCTCGCTGGACGCGGCGCGCACCGGCCGGATGCACGACATCGTGCAGACCATCCAGGCCGACCAGGACCGCATCATCCGCGCCCCGCACCACGGCGTCCTCGTCGTGGAGGGCGGTCCGGGCACCGGCAAGACGGTCGTGGCGCTGCACCGCGCCGCGTATCTGCTGTACGCGCACCGCGAGCAACTCGCCCGCCGCGCGGTGCTGATCGTCGGGCCGAACCCGGCGTTCCTCGGCTACATCGGCCAGGTGCTGCCGTCGCTCGGCGAGACGGGCGTGCTGCTGGCGACGCCCGGCGAGCTGTTCCCGGGCGTGACCGTGACCGGCACCGACACGCCCCGCGCCGCCGAGATCAAGGGCGACGCGGCGATGGCGGACGCCCTCGCGCGCTTCGTGGCCGACCGGCAGACACTTCCCGATCCCGTCCTCGTCATCGACCACGAGGACGGCGAACTGCACCTGGACGCGGAGATCGCGGACGCGGCCCGCCGGCGGGCCCGGGCCACCCTGCTGCCGCACAACCTCGCCCGCCCGCACTTCGCGTTCCACGTGATCGACGCGCTCACCGCCCAACTCACCGAGCGGATCGGTGCCGACCCCTACGGCGGCCCCAACCTCCTCGGCCCGGACGACGTCGCCCAGCTCAGCAAGGCCATCGCCACCAGCCGCGACGTGCACCGTGCCATCGAGGAGCTGTGGCCGCCCCTCACCCCCCAGCAGCTCGTCGCCGACTTCCTCGCCGAACCGGTCCACCTCCCCGACGCCGATGCGGCGGCGATCCGCCGCGCGGAAGGTGCCTGGACCCCGGCGGACGTCGCGCTGCTGGACGAGGCGGCCGAACTCCTCGGCGAGGACGACGCGGCCGCCCGGGCCGCCGCCGAGGCGGAACGCCAGGAACGCATCGCCTACGCGCAGGGCGTGCTGGACCTCTCGTACGGTTCGCGCACGCAGGAGTTCGAGGACCGGGAGGACGAGGACTCGGAGGTGTTGGCCGCGCACGACCTGATCGACGCGGACCGGCTCGCCGAACGCCAGGAGGAGGCAGATCACCGCAGCGCCGCCGAACGCGCTGCGGCCGACCGCACCTGGGCCTTCGGCCACATCATCGTCGACGAGGCACAGGAGCTCTCACCGATGCTGTGGCGGCTGCTGATGCGTCGCTGCCCGACCCGCTCGATGACCCTGGTCGGTGATCCCGCGCAGACCTCGGAACCGGGTGGCTGCGGTGCCTGGGAGACGATCCTCGCGCCGTACGTCGAGGACCGTTGGGAGCACGTCCGACTCGGCGTCAACTACCGCACGCCGAACGAGATCATGACGGTCGCGGCGGAGATTCCCCGGACCGCCGACCCGTCCTTCGTGCCGCCGCGGTCGATCCGTTCCACCGGCGTCCACCCGTGGGCCGAGCGGACCGACGACCTGCCGCGGGCCGTCGCGGAGGCGGTGGCGCGCGAGACGGGGTACGACGCTCAGGGCCGGCTCGCCGTGATCGCGCCGCGCGAGCGCTGTGCCGCCCTGGCGGCCGCCCTCCCGGCCGCGTCCGCCGGCCCCGCCCCCGACCTGACCCGGCCGGTGGTGGTCCTCGATCCGCGCCAGGCCAAGGGGTTGGAGTTCGACACCGTCCTGGTGGCGGAACCGGCGGAGTTCGGGATGAGCGATCTGTACGTCGCGCTCACCCGGGCGACGCAGCGGCTGGGTGTGCTCCACACGGGCGCGTTGCCCGCGGGGTTGGCCGGATTGGTGGGCTGACCGGGCGCGGGACGCGAAGGGCGGTGTGCGGGCCCTCGCCGTACGGGTGAGACGGCGAGGGCCCGCACCGCGCGGCGGTGACCGCCCGTGGTGCGGCGGCGGGCGGCGAGCACGAGCGCGGCGCCGGTGGTGAGGGCGGCGGCCGGCCGCCGATCGCCCACGGGGTGGCCGGGCCGACCCCGGTGGCGGCCAGTTCGCGGTCACCGACCGCGGAAACGGAGCCGGTGCTCAGCGGGGCCACGACCGTGGGCCGGGCGCCGGCGCGACGCGGTCGGCGGCCATCGCCGGCGAGGAGAAAAGGACGGCCGGTGCTATCGCAGCAGCGGCGATAATGACCGAAATACCGGCCAACTTCACGCACTACACCCCCTTGCCCAAGAACTATCCACAAGCTGTCATTGGCATGGCACAGCAGACGTAGGCTGATGTGATCAGCGGGGTAGTCGCGTGATGCGGCAACCGCCTCGCCCGGCATGTCTGACGCCTCGCCTTCCCGGCAGGCCATGGAGGAGAAAAGGATGACCCGTCACCACCACCGCACCCTGCACTCCGCCCTCATCGGCGCCGTCGCAGTGACCTCACTGGGCATCACCGCAACACCGGCCTCGGCGAAGTCCTCCCTCTCCTTCACCGCCGGCCCCCGCTCGGTCGGCCTGGGCGGACTCGTCCACACCTCCGCCAAGGCGAGCGACGACAACCCCTCGTTCAACAAGGTCTGCGTACAGCAACGCTGGACGGCCGCCTCCTGGCGCAACGTGACGTGCTCCAAGCCGGTGCGCCGCGCCGGCGGCACCGTCAACGTCGCCCTCCGCGTCAAGCAACGCGGCCACCTGCACCTGCGCGCGGTCCTCTTCGAAGGCCGCTCACCCCAGGACAAGCACCCCAGGACACTCTCGGTTTCCCACCCGGTCACCGTCACGGTCCACTGAGGCCCCATCGAGGGGACCCAGGTCAGCGATCAAGGGCGGGGAGTCCGGCCAGACCGGTTTCGTGCAGGATGCGGTGAGCGGTCTGCGCGAGGGTGCTGTCCGGGCCGATGACGGTTTCGATGCCGTCGGGCAGCAGATCGCGTTCCCGGTACCACTGCCGCATTTCCGCCTCGCCGTACGCGGTGGCCTCGGGCTTGGTCTCATGACGCCGCAACGTCTCGGCGAACGGGACGTGCAGGTAGTAGCAGTGCGTCGGGCCACGGTGATCCGCGCACAGTCGTTGGAGCATGGCGCCGTAATGCGACGTGTAGAGGATGCCCTCGACGATGACGTGGTAGCCGGCGTCGAGGGCGTATCGGGCAACGGAGTCGATCAGGCCGATATTGATGCCGTCGGGCCGGTCGCGTTCACGGAGGACGACCCGGCGGAGGTTGTCCTGGCCGACCAGGGCCAACCCGCGACCGAAACGGTGCCGGATCTCGGCGGCAGCCGCGGACTTGCCCGAGGCGCTGTTGCCGCGCAGGACCACGAGTCGGGTTTCCGGGGAGCCCACCATCGCCATTCCGGCACGCTACCGGGAGTGCGGCGTCGGCGTCAGTCCCGCCGGGCGTTCCAAGGCGGCGGGGCGCAGGAGCACTCCGACTGCGAAGGCGCCGGCCAACGCCACTGCGCCCACTGGATCCACTGCATCCACTGCATCCATCGCGCCTCGCGCCTCGCGCCTCGCGCCTCGCGCCTCGTTCCCACGTGCATGTGGTGCGTCAATCCGTATCGAACTTCAGTTCGCCGCCGCGCCTCCGGTCGTGAAACAATCGCGGTATGTCAGTTTCTGTACAGGTTTATCGGGAGTGTGGGGCGGTCCCTGAGTTCTGGTCCGACGACCGGACGTTCGCCGTGGTGGTGGCGCGGGAGGCCGGGTCGGTCATCGGCTCGGTCGTGGTGTTGGACTTGGGGGCGGACGACCCCGATCTCCGCTTCGTGGGTGTGGTGGAGGGATCCGTGGACGTGCGGGTGCCGTTGGTGGAGGCGGCGGCGCCGGTGGTGCGGGACGCCGGAGGTCGGACCCTTCGGTGGGTCGAGGAGACCGGCGAGATGTCCCTCGGCGCTGCTGCCGCGCTGGAGCAGTTGGGTGCGGTTGCCGGGGACGAGGTCCATCGCTGGTGGCGGCGGGAGTTGCCGGCGGAGCTGCCTGCCGCTCCTGACGGTCGGGGGACCGAGTTGCCGGCTGCGGAGGGCGCCCTGTTCCGGGTGGGGGTGGGTGATGCCTGGTGCGAGGTGGAGGTGGACCGCGACCGGGCGGTGCTGGTGCACGACCGGCAGGAGGAAGGGACGGCCGATGCGCTGGCGGCGCTCGTGTCGTTGGCGGTGCGTCAGGTGACGGCGGGGTCTTCCGGGATCCGGGCGGTGGAGACGGGCGTGGCGCCGGGGGACGACGTCTTCGAGACGGCCCTGGTCTCGCTGGGTTTCGCACCGACGACCCGGCGGGCCGTCGAATACCACCTGGCGTTGGGTGCCTGACGAGCGTCGGCCGGGCCGAGGGGGTCGGAGGGGATGGGAAGGGATGGGAGGGGGTCGGAGGCGGTCGGAGGGGTGTTGCGGCCGGGTCGCCAACCACCGTTCCGGGAGCTGAGGCAGCCCCCGGACGACTCGCCTCTGACCTCAACACCGCACACTCCGCGTCGAGTTCAGCGGAATGCGGCCGCGTTCTCCTGCACCCAGGAGCGGAAGGTGCGCGCCGGCGCGCCGGTGAGTTCGGCCACCGTGGACGTGACCACCGTGGAGGCGGGCCGGTTCTCGGCGCTGGACAGCAGGGCCTCGACGAGAGCGGGCGGCCGGCCGTCGGCGAGCATCTGCTCCCGTGCGGCCGCCACGGGGACCGGCTCGAACGCCACCGGGTGGCCGATCTCCTCACCGATGGTGCGCGCCTGGTCGGCCCGGCTCAGGATCTCCGGGCCGGTCAGCAGATGGACGGCGCCGGTCTGTCGGTCGTCGGTGAGTGCCCGGGCGGCCACGGCCGCGACGTCCTGCTCGTGGACCACCGCGGTGGCGGCGATCTCAGGGCCGCGGACGGTGTGGGTGGTGCGGATCTGCTCGGCCCAACCCCGTGCGTTGGCGGCGAGGGTGTCCGAGCGGAGGAGGGTGTGCGGGACGCCGGATTCCTCGATGAGGCGTTCCATGTCGGCGTGGAGTTGGTTGATCGCGTCGGTTTGGCGTGCGGCGGCCGGGTTCACGCCGGTTGCGGAGAGGTAGACGAGACGGCGGGCATGGCGGGCGATCGCCTCCAGGACGTCCGGGGCACCCTCGGCGGTGAGGAAGGGCCAGATCAGGAAAACCGTGTCGATGCCCTTCAGGGCCGCCACCAGGGTGTCCGGTTCCGTCAGGCTTCCGCCCACGGCCCTTACCTGCTCGGGCAGTTGGGCCGTGGTGGGCTTGCGTACGAAGGCCCGTACCGGGGCGTCCGCGGTCTGGAGGTGGGCCACGACGTGCCGGCCGACATTGCCGGTCGCGCCCGTCACGAGGATTTCGGTCATGATCGGCTCAGCCATGGGCGGGCGCCGCTTATTCCGCACGGCGGTGCGTGGTGGTGGCGGCACACAGGCACGGGTGTGGGCGAGCGGGAGCCTGCGGCCGCGCCGGGCTTGAGTCCGACCGGCGCACCTGCCACGGGGCGCCGGCCAGGGGGATCCCCACCGTCCGCCACCGCCACCGCCATCGGAGGGAGTGGACGGACGGTAGTGGTTGATGCCGCTTCCCCTCGGAGGGGGGAGCATGGGCCGTCAACCAGGCCCAAATCGACGTCAGCCAAAGGGAGTTCGAGGGGGATCTGACGCCCGGCGCGGCGGTCTCCTACTGCCCGTGCGGACCGTCTCCGGGGAGGAAGTCTTGGTAGTCCAGGCGGGAGTGCGCCCAGGCGATGCGGGGGTCGAGGCGGCGGACGAGGGTGTAGCGGGCGGGGGTGAAGCCGTGGCCGCGCCAGAAGGCGTCGCTGACGAGGTTCACCGATGACCACGACACCGCACAGGCACGGTGGCCCTGGCGCGTGGCCCATTCCAGCACCCCCGACAGCAGGGCGGTGCCCAGTCCCCCGCCCCGGACCGCGGCGGTCACGGCCGCGATGCCGATCGCGACCGCTCCCGGGATGCCGCTGTGGGGTTCGACCACCATCAGCCCCGCCGGGCGGCCGTCCACCTCGGCGACCAGGGCCAGTCGGCGGGCGTCGGTGACGGACGCCTGGAGGTTGTCGCGCATGGCGTGCAGGTCGATCAGCGCGGGCAGGTGGATCGGCGCCTCGGCGTGGAACTTCTGCACCTCCAGTACGAGAGCGAGGAGTTCCGGCAGGTCCTCGGTGGTGGCCTGGCGCACGCGGGCCTTTCCGGCGGTGCCGTTCGGGGGTGTCAGCGGGCGCAGGCCCCTGATCTGCTCGATGCCGAAGCCGAGCTGGACGAAGACGGCGAGGGTGTCGCTGTGGTCGGCGGCGACCTTGATGCGGTGTTCGAAGCAGCCGATGTCGACCAGGCGCCGGGACAGGGCCCGGTAGAGGTGCCGGTAGGTCGCGCGGGCGCCGCCGGGGGCGGTGGCGTGGTGCGACAGGGGGATCCGGCCGACGGGATCGCCGGGGGACGGGGCGACGTTGGCCACCATGAAGCCGGCGAGGGTGCCGTCACCGGCGAGTGCGGCGACCGCCGGCCCCGCGGCGCGCCAGGCATCGAGGTGGCTGCGGGCCGTGTCGGAGTCGGCCGGATCGACTGCGGCGGCCGGTGTCCCGGCGGCGGGTGTGTGGACGGCGGCGAGGAGTTCCCCGGCCGCCTCGACCATTCCATCCTCGAACGGGACGACGTTCAGATCCATCAGGCATCCGGCCCTTCACGTGCGGCGGCGGCAACCCTATCGAGTCGGCAGGGCCGGTTCCACACCACACGAACGATCCGCGCAAGCGCCCTACACGAGCGATCTGCACAACCGCTCTACGCAACCGGGCCACCCAACGCCCCCCACCAGCGATCTCCACAAGCGACCCCCACCAGCGATCCATACATACGTCTTAGACAAGCGTCATACGTGCATGTACTGTTCGGCAACAGGCGCTCGGGACGGTCCTGTTGCGCCGGCCTCAGCGCAGGGGCGCCACCACGTGATCAGCGCAGGGGCAACCACATGAGGGGGATGGCGATGTCCGAATCGACCTTGGACCACCACGCCGTACGGTGCGAACTGTCCATCGGCGGGCGCAGGTTGTCGTACCTCGACTTCGGCGGGGACGGCCGTCCGCTGGTCGCGCTGCACGGCCATCTGTCGGAGGGCGCCACGTTCGCCCACCTCGCCCGGGAACTGGCCCCCGCCTGGCGGCTGATCGCCCCGGACCAGCGCGGCCAGGGCGAGTCCGACCGCGCCGACGACTACACCCGCGAGGGATATCTAGCCGACCTCCGAGCCCTCCTGGACCACCTCGCACTGGACCGGGTGGTGCTGCTCGGGCATTCCCTGGGCGCCATCAACGCCTACCAGTTCGCCGCCCGCCATCCCGATCGCGTCGGTGCACTGGTCAACGTCGAGGGCCCCGCCGCGCTCGGCCTTGAGGGCCCGAACCCCCTCGCATTCCTGCTCGACCTGCCCTTCCAGGCAGCCACCCGGGAGGCGTTGGTCGCCGGTCTGGGCCCGGCCGGCCCTTACTTCTCCGACCGGCTGCGGCAGCACACCGACGGCAGTTGGCGACTGCCCTTCCACCCCGAGGACATGTACCAGTCCGAGGAGCACGTGCACGGCGACCACTGGGACGACTGGACGGCCGGCACCTGCCCTGCCCTGCTGGTCCACGGTACCCAGGGGGTCATCCCGCCCGAGCGGGTTCGCGCCATGGTCGACCGCCGACCCGGCACCGTGGTGGCCGAACTGGACGGCGACCATCTGTTGCCCGCCACCGCTCCGGAGGCGTTGGCCGGCGCGGTCCGGGACTTCCTCGCGACGTTGTAGGCACGGCGGTGACGCGGTCCGGCCCCGTCGGTACGGTGCGTCAGGCGTTCCGGCCGGGGTGTCCACCGTCACCCGGCCGTACGCGCCGCCCCCACGCCATTCCCGCGATCACCGCCCACCGTGCCCGAGACTGACCTAGGAAATCGGAAACGTGCCATGCGGCACCGGCCGCAGGCACCCGCAGGACCAGACCCTCGGTCGCGACGGAGGAACGCATGACGGAGGAGGACCGTGACGCACCGGCCCCGGTGCCCGGGACGGCCGGCGACGAGCGGCGGTTGCGCTATGAACTGCTGAGCTGCGCGCTGCACGGTCACCACCTCGAAGGCGTGACGGCGGAACGGGTGCGGCCGGGCGACGCCCTACTGGTCCGCGAGGACCGGGACGGACTGCGCTGGCACCGATGCCTGCGGTGCGATGCCTGGGTGCCGGTGGCCCCGCCGCGACAGCCGGACCGTCCGCACCCACCCGACCGGCACGAAATCGCCCTCCCGTTGCGCGGCAAGGCCCTGCGCGACCGCTACGTGCTACGGCTGATCGCACTCGACCGGCTCCTGCACTTCGTGGTACTCGGGGCGCTGGCCGCCGGGATCCTGATCTTCGCGGACAAGCGCGCCAGTCTCCAGGCACCGTTCTACCGGTACATGGATCTGCTCCAGAACGGGGTCGGCGGGACCGGCGGCGTCTCCGAGCGCGGGCTGCTCGGCGAGGTGGCCAAGGCGTTCGCGGTGCGCTCCTCGACGTTGTGGCTGATCGGGCTGGTGATCGCCGCATATGCGCTGTTGGAGGGCGTCGAGGCGGTCGGACTGTGGCGCGGCAGGCGGTGGGCGGAGTACCTCACCTTGGTCGCCACCACCGTCCTGCTGGTCCCGGAGGTCTACGAGCTGACCTCTAAGGTGACCGTCACCAAGGTCCTCACCCTGATCATCAATCTCGCGGTGGTGGTCTACCTGCTCTTCGCCAAGCGACTGTTCGGTGTGCGTGGGGGCGGCCGGGCGGAGGCCGCCGAGCGGGCACGGGACGTCAGTTGGGAAGCGCTGGAGCGGGTGCCACCCGGCAGGACGACGGACTGAGCGGCACCGGCATCGGTCGATGCCGGGCGGTATCGGTCGATGCCGGGCGGCGTCAGGGGGCGTCAGGCGGTATCGGTATGCCGGGCGGCGTCAGGCGGCGTCCAACGCCCGCCGCACCTCCGTCGCCACCGTCTCGTCCGTCAGCAGGTCGTTGTGCTTCAGGCAGGGCGCTTCGATGTTGTCGGCCCCGGTCAGCGCCGTGCTGGACACCGGGACGATCTGCTCGTCGCAGCGGGACCGAACGGTGGTGTACCGGACCGGCCCCGGCGTTTCCGTCCCCTCGTTGAGCCGGTTCACGACGTAGGAGCCCGGCGTCATGTCGCGACATCCCTGGTCGTACGGGGCGCAGAGCCAGGCCAGTTGCGTGCCGTGGTTGGGGCCGGCCAGGGACACCCAGTGGTGGACCTTGGCCGCGCCGGTGCCGAACTTGACGTACCAGCGGGTGGTGAGGCTGCCCAGACTGTGGGCGACGATGTCCACCTGGGTCGCGCCGGTCCGCCGCAGCACCTCGTCGACGTACGCCTGGAATTTCGGTGCGAGCGTTTCGTTGGCGGACTGCGCGGTGTCGTAGTCCCAGGCGAAGAGCCGGTCCGCCGGCTTCCCGGCCGCGGTGAACCGGCTGATCATGCTGTCCCAGACACCCGGACCGGCATTGCGGCCGTGCACGAAGATCACCGGACGGTCGGAGCCGGCGGGCGCCCGCTCCGGTGCGGCCGCGGCCGGCGCGCTCACCACCACGACGGACATCAGCGCTGACAGGACGGGCACGGTGAGACGGCGCACGGGGGACCTCCGCGGCGGTTGCGAACGGGCGGCGTCAGGCGGCGAGCAACGGGCGAGAGGAATTCTCGACCGTCGAGGGGGCGTCCAAACGTACGAGGGAGGCCGGCGGCCGGCCTCCCCCGCGCGCACCTGCCGCACCGTCACCTCAGGCCGAGCGCCTCGCGGATGGTGGTGAACAGATCGGTCTGGTTCGTGACACCGAGGACCCGGTACGCCTGCGGGCCCTGGGCGGCGATCCGCACCTGGGTGCCGGTGTGTTCCTGTGACTGGCCCGGGGCGTTGGTCGAGTAGTTGACCTTCAGCTGCTGGCCCTCGTTGGTAACGAGGGTGGAGGTCAGGCCGGGCGGGGTGGCCTCCAGGGGCACGATCTGGCTGGTGTGGCCGTGGTCAGCCGTGGTCACCACGAGCGTGTCGGGGTGCTTGGCCGCGTAGTCGCGGGCCACCTTCACCGCACGGTCGAACGCGGCCGTCTCACCGATCTGCCCACAGGGGTCGGCCGCGTGGTCCTGCTTGTCGATCGACGCGCCCTCGACCTGGAGGAAGAAGCCCTTCTTGGTGTGCTTCTGCTTGGCTTCCAGGAGCCGGATCGCCTGGGTGGCCGAGTCGGCGAGGCTCGGGGTCGCCGACGGGCGCTTGGGGTTGGAGGTCACGCACCGCTGCGGGGCGGTGCCGCCGACCGCCGCCGGCTTACCGGTCCACTCGGTCGGCACGTTGCCGGGCGCGAACAGGCCGAGGACCGGCTTGCCCGCCTTGACCCCCTTCAGTCCCGTGGTGTCGGTGACGACCTGGTAGCCCAGCTTCTCGGCCTGTTCGGTGACCGTCAGGCCCTTGTACCTGCCTTCGGTGACCTTCTGGTCGAACCGCTGCTTCCCGCCGCCGAGGAGCACGTCGACCTTGTGGTTGACGGACTGCTCGGCGATCGAGCCCGGACCGCCCTGGGCGAGGGTGTCGGTGGGGCACTTGGCCATGTCGCCGGGCCCCTGGCAGGACCGGTCGGTGGCGTGCGAGGCGAGCACCGCCGGGGTGGCGTCGGTGAGTTCGGCGGTGGTGACGCTCCCGGTGGCGTAGCCGCTCTTCTGCGCCAGTTCGAGGATGGTGGGGACGGCCTTGTCGGTGTCCGGGGTCTTGGAGATCCGGCCGTTGACGGTCTTGCGGCCGGTCGCCCAACCGGATCCGCTCGCGGCGGAGTCGGTCACGTAGTCCGGGGTGCCGTCGGCGTGGACCGCGTACGTCGTGTAGGCGCCGGTGAGTGGGAACGCGTCCATGTTCAGGCGGCCGTTGGCGCCGACCGCGTAGTCGCGGGCCAGCGTGATCTCGGAGTCCCCCATACCGTCACCGATCAGCAGGATGACGTTCTTTGCCTTGCCGCCCTTGATGGCGTGCTGGGCCTGCTGCCTGGTGTCGGAGGCGCCGGCCGCGGTGGTCACGGCCACGGCAGCCGCGGTGGCGGCGACCAGGGCGGTGGCGGTCACGACGTGCCTGCGGGAGGGTCTGTGCATGGAACGACTCCTTGAAGCGTTCGGGGAACGGGGCATCGGGTCCAACGCGCCCCAGCCCACCAGCCGTTGGTGAACCGAAAGTGACGCGTCGACAGCACCGCCGCATCCGGGACATAACGGCACGGCGCGGGACCGGCGGCGACGAGGGCCGGTCGGCCGGCGAAGGACTCCGCCCCGAGGCCGAGCCCTCCGCCCCGGATGCCCGTCCGCCGCTCAGGCCCCGGCCAGCAGTCGTTCGGTGCTGCGCCGGAGTCGCCGGGCCACCGCCACCTCCCAACCGGGGCCGTCCGGCCGAAGCGGCACGCCCTGCACGAAGGCGCTCAGCGGTGCCTCGGGCGGGGCGTCCAACACCGCGGCGAGCGGTCGCACCGCGTTCTCGACCATCTGCGCGGAGCGCCGGATGGCGTCGACCTGGGCCTGTACGGCCGGCGTGTACTGCCCGGAGAAGCTGGTGTTGACCGTGCCCGGGTTGACCAGCACGTACCGCGTCCGCGCCGTCGGCCAGGCGTCCGCGAAGCCGACACCGAGCAGGTCGTTGAGGCGCCCGCCCTGTGCCAGTGCCCGCAGCCCGTCGTACGCCCGGGCTAGTTGGAGGTCGCCCCAGGCGATCTCCCCGGCACCGCCCGGCCCGGCGACGTTGAGGATCACCGGCCGGCCGGCGGCTTCGAGTGGTTCGACGAGGCCGTGGCTCAGCAGGAAGCGGCTCAGGTAGAAGTGCGCGAAGGTGTTCTCGAAGCCCTCGGTGGTGACCAGGCGTGTGGTCCGGAAGTGCCTGGCGCAGAGCACCAGCGCATCGATCCTGGGGAAGGACGCCCGGAGGCCGTCGATCACCGCCCGGTTCTCGGCCACCAGGCTGAGGTCGGCGGGCAGGAAGTGCGCCCGCTCGGCGGCCCCTTGCTCCCGGGCCGCCGCGAGCCAGGCTGCCCCCTTCTCGCCGCTCCGGCCGACGACCACCACCTCGTCGCCCCGTCCCAGGCACCGGAGGGCGAGCGCCTTGCCGATACCGTCCGTGCCCCCCGTGATGACGTATGTCTTCACCCTCGTCCTCCTGCTGTTCCGGCGCCGGTCGCCCGGTCGCGCCGCTCGCGCCTCGGTTGGTGTTTCACAGGAACCGGGCCGCGATCTTCTCGGGGGTGAGGTGCACGGTGACCAGCTCCGGAAGCGCTGCGTACGCCTCCGGGTTGTGCTCGGCGTACGTCAACCCGGTGTATTTGACGGCCAGTTCGTCCATCCGTCGGCGGCTTCCGGAACTCTCGAACCGTGCGGTTCCGCTGATCACCGCGTAGCCGTAGGGCGCGTCCGGCGGGTTCACCGTCACGCTCAGCCGGGGATCGCGCCGCAGATTGCGGATCTTGCGCTTGTCGACGCCGGTGACGAAGAACAGGTCGTTCCCGTTCCGCCCCACCCACACCACCGACTGATGCGGACTGCCGTCCGGCTGGAGGGTCGCCACCGTGCCGAAGACCTGGGAATCGAGGAGGTCCTGCAACTTCTCGGACATACGGACTGGACTCACGGAGCACTCCAGGGGTGAGGAACGAGTTCAGGCGCGACACCGAACGGGCGCGCCACCGGGCCGCACCGGTACGACGGCCGGGCAACCGCCACAACTCTGTGACAATTACTGCTTGGATTGCAATAGCCATGTGTCGCTTTCTGGTCAAACGGCCCCGCGCCTGCCTAAGCTCCGAGCACGATGAGAGCTGACGCGGCACGCAACCTGGACGCGGTCCTCCAGACCGGAGCACGCCTACTGGCACACGACCCCTCGACGAGCATCGCGGCGATCGCCACCGCAGCAGGTGTGGACCGACGCACCGTCTACCGTCGTTTCCACACCCGCGAGGCGCTGATGGCCGCGGTGTACACCGCCAAGCTCGACGCCTGCGAAACGGTCCTCGCACAGTCCCGGCTGACCGAGGCGCCGGTGACCGTGGCCCTGCACCGGTACGCGGAGGGCATCATCACCGCCAGCCGGAAATGGCCGGTGGATCTGCGACAGGTACCGGACGAGGCGGCAACCGCCCGTCTCGATCGGCTGCTCCAGCACCTCGACGCGTTCATGGCCCGCGCCGTCCGCGAGGGCGTCATCCGCCCGGGGCTACCGGACCGGTGGGCGCGCACCCTGCTGACGCACCTCACGAGCATGGCTTCCCACGAGATGCCCGACCTGACTCCCGCACAGGGAGCCGACATGGTGACCCAGACCCTGCTCGCCGGACTGGGTCCGGCCTGACGACCGTCCGGACCGCCGGTCAGCCGCGAGCGGCTCCGACCCCCACTCCCCCGGCGTTCACCGCAACCACTCCCCTTCCTTACTGCCGATTTACGGCTCCTTTGAGCACTATGGGTGTGTCTTGGCAACTTTCGTGTGCCTCAGCACACCTGAGGAAGAATCAAAGGACCAGCAGTGCGCCCACTCGTCATCCCGTTGCCCCTCCCCTCCGCCGCTTCGCCGGGGCATCTGGGCTGACCACCGTGACGACCTCTCCCCACCCCACCGCGGCGCTGCGGCCGGTCCCGCCGAAGCCCTCCCGGCGCCCGCTGCCCGATCCGCACCACCGTCCCGCACCGTGGTTGCGGCCGACCATCCGGATCCGGCTCACGCTGCTGTACGGCGGCATGTTCCTGATGGCCGGCGTCGTCCTGCTCGCCCTCATCTACATCCTGGCGGCCAACACCCTCAGGCAAGGCACCCCCGACTTCAGGGTCTTCGGCACCGACCTCAGGGTCAGCAACGTCAACTGCCCCATCCTGCCGATGTCCGGCACCGTCGACGAGATCAACAAGGCGATCAGCACCTGCATACAGGACCAACGCTCCCTGGCGCTGGGCCAGTTCCTCAACCGTTCGATGCTGGCGTTGTTGGGGTTGACGATCGTGGCGTTCGCGTTCGGTTATGCGATGGCGGGGCGGGTGTTGTCGCCGTTGGGGCGGATCACGCGGACCGCGCAGCGGGTGGCGGGGTCGGATCTGCACCGGCGGATCGAGTTGGGGGGTCCGGATGACGAGCTGAAGGAGTTGGCGGACACCTTCGACGAGATGTTGGACCGGTTGGACCGGGCGTTTGAGTCGCAGCGGCGGTTCGTTTCGAACGCGTCGCATGAGTTGCGGACGCCGTTGGCGATCAATCGGACGTTGTTGGAGGTGCAGCTGGCCGATCCGGAGGCTTCGGCGGAGGTGCAGCAGCTGGGGAGGACGCTGTTGGCGACCAATGAGCGCAGTGAGCAGTTGGTGGAGGGGTTGCTGCTGCTGGCGCGTAGTGAGAACAAGATCGTGGACAAGCGTCCGGTGGATCTGTCGGAGGTGGCCTCGCAGGCGGTGGATCAGACCCGGGAGGAGGCGCAGGGCAAGGGGGTGGCGCTGCGGGGGGTGCGGCAGCAGGTGTTCGTGCAGGGCAATGGTGTGCTGCTGGAGCGGATCGCGTTGAACCTCGTGCAGAACGCGGTGCGGTACAACGTGCCCGAGGGGGGCTGGGTGGAGGTGACCACCGAGCCGCAGCCGGGGTGTGCGGTGCTGGTGGTCTCCAATACGGGGCCGGTGGTGCCGGCGTATGAGGTGGAGAACCTCTTCGAGCCGTTCCGGCGGCTGCGCACCGAGCGGACCGGCAGCGACAAGGGCGTCGGCCTGGGCCTGTCCATCGTCCGCTCGGTGGTCCGGGCCCACGACGGCACCATCACCGCCGCACCACGCGAAGGCGGCGGACTCGACATGCGGGTGGTACTCCCCCACGCTCCGTGACGCCCGCACGCCCGCGCAGTGCCCGGTCATCGCCACCACGGTCCGGGTCGGCCCGGACGGCGAACGCCCGCCGCCCGGGCGCCGGGTCGCCCGGGCGGCGGTCAGGCGGAGGGGCAACGGAGCGCGTGGCCGGCCGGTCCGCCAGCCAGTCGGTCCGCCAACCAGCCAGTCGACCAGTCAGCCAGTCGGTCAGTCACTCGGCCGGTCGGTCAGTCGGCCGGTCGCTCAGTCCGGGAGCAGCGGCCCGGCGGCGAGCTTGGCCCGGGTCAGTTCGAGCAGGCGCCCCATCCATGCGGGCACGCTACCGCCCGGGCCCGACCCCCTCCCGACCAGCTCCGTGCCGCCCCGGGGCGGGGCGTCTCCCCCCTCGCCTCAGGTACGGCGCGCCAGGACATAGCCCCGACGGGTGGCGACCTCGTGGGCGTAGTGGGTGCGCTCCGTCCGCATCTCCACGACGAATCCGGCGGTCTCCAACAGGTCGGCGATACGGGCGGGGTCGAGGAAACGGAAGTCGACGTTGACCCGGTGTCCCCACCACGTGTCGAAGTGCCGGATCTCGTCACCGATGTGGAACGAGAGCAGGAGGAGCCCGGAGGGGCGCAGCACCCGCCGCACTTCCTTGAAGGCACGGTGCAGTTCGCCCGGTTCGAGATGGATGATCGCGTAGAAGGCGACGGCAGATCCGAACTCGCCGTCCTCCGCGGGGAGTTCCAGCAAGTCCCCCTGCCTGAACTCCACCGTCGGATACCGGTGGCGGCCCACCTCGACCATCGTGTCCGACAGGTCGACGCCGACCGTCTTCGTACCGTGGGCGGCGAGCCAGGCCGCCACATGTCCCGGACCGCACCCCAGGTCGGCGACGGTGGCGCCGGGCTCCGTCTGTTCCAACAGGCTGCTGAGCAGGGCCCGGTCGAGCGGTTTGCCGGCCAGCTCGTCGCACAGACGGTTCGCGTACTCCTCAGCGACGGTGTCATAGCTGCGCCGGACGGCATCGTGGTGCGGTTGCTCACCCATACGGGCCAGCATGGCACGGTCGTCCTCCGGACGCTTCCGGGCCGCCTGGCGGGCAGCCCACCAACCGGTCGCCGGGACGTCCCGACGGATCCAACTCACCGCCAGCGCCGCGCTGTTGACCGCCTCGCCGGCCGGCCTGCGGCGGCTGACCGGCCGTCTCCTTGTCCGTCTGCTACGCGCCGCTGGTCCTGTGTGGGCCGTTGCCGGCCGTGCCGACCGTGGCCCACGGGGAGCGCCGTCGCGCGGCTGGGGGTGTGCCCGGCAGCACTGCCTGACCACAGGGTTGCGGTCTTGCGTCCCCACTCCCAGCCCGCGGCGGTCCGCCCACCCGTCCTTACCCCTCGGCGGCCGGCCGATAGGTACACACCTGGGCTCCGGTGCCGCTGCTGACCGTGGACACCAACTCCAGCGCCCGCAGTGCACCGTCGTCCGGGAAGATCCTCTTCCCGCCGCCGAGGAGCACCGGCATGACGATGAGTCGCAGTTCGTCCATCAGGCCCTCGCTCAGCAGGGTGCGGACGAGCGTGGGACTTCCCATCACCAGCAGGTTGCCGCCGTCGCTCGCGCGCAGCTCGCGGATCCGGGCGACGGCCTGGTCACCCGGAATGAGTTCGGTGTTGTCCCACGTCAGCTCGTCGGCGCCGAGCGTCTTGGACACGACGTACTTCGGGATGGCGTTCATCCGGTCGGCGAACGGGTCGCCGGCCCGCTCGGGCCACGCCGCGGCCATCGTCTGCCAGGTGCGGCGCCCGAACAGCAGCGCCTCCGCCTTCTCCAATGCCGCGGCGAAGGCCCCGCCCACGACCTCCGGATCGAAGAACTGGTGCGACCAGCCACCATGGGCGAAGCCACCGTCCCGGTCCTCATCCGCTCCGCCCGGCGCCTGTACCACGCCGTCCAGGCTCATGAACTCACTGATCACGATGTGCATGGGACTCGCTCCTCTTCCACACTCAGGTCCTGCTCACGCAAGGAACAGGGGTTACGGCAGTGGAGACTGCCGCGTCACACGAGAATCATCGCTCCCCTGCGCACCACAGCGGTGACGTGACGCACAGTGCGTGGCATCCGTGCTCCGCCGACCGCGCAACCGGCGCGGCCCACCCCCAGCGCCCTCCCCTGCCCTCGGTCCCCACCACCCGGCGGAACACCTCCCCTTTCCCGTACGCGATGCCCCACCAGCACAGGAACGGCGGAATCTCGTTTCCGCAGCGGCGCAACGCAAGAATGTGGGGTACGGCCACACCGCACACGTCGCTCAGAACTCTGCCGAATCAGCCGGAAAGCAACGGGAGATGTCCGCGGCCACCCGCCACATGAAGCTCAGCTGCGATGACGGCCCGAGTCATACATGAGTCACTCCTGAGCCACCCGCGAGTCATCCCCAGTCACTTGATCATGGATCTTATAACCTCTCGTCATGGCCATGACCCTGAGACAACTCCAGTACTTGGTGACCATCGTGGACGCGGGATCCTTCACCAGGGCCGCCGAGCGACTGCATGTCTCGCAACCCGCCCTGTCGCGCCAGTTACAGATCCTGGAACGATCCTGCGGCGGGCCCCTGATCGAGCGTGGCATACGCCCGATCACCCCCACACCACTGGGTCGGGCGATACTCCCGCACGCGCGCGCCGCCTTGGTCGAGGTCGACAAGGCCCACTCGGCCGCCGTGCGCGTGACCAACGCTCACGGTGGCGAGTTGCGACTGGCCACGTTGCATTCGGTCAGCCTCGGCGTGCTGCCCAACGTTTTGGGCGTATGGCGGCGCGCACACCCCGGAGTTCGCCTGTCGCTGGTCGAAAAACTGCATGACAACGAACTCCAACTCACCTTGGCTGCCGGTCAGGCGGATGTGGCCATCGGCCCGCCACCCATTGACTGGACGGGCCCCATCTTTCCCTTGGAATCGGAAGAGTTCGTTATCGTTCTGGCCGCTGACGATCCCCTGATCTGGCGGGCCGGTTCCCGGCTCAGCCTTTCCGAACTCGCGGCACGGGAATGGGTCCACTTCACCGAGCCGAATGGCTTGTCGAAGATCTTCGACCACGCGTGTGCGAGCGCCGGATTCCGTCCGCAAGTCGCAGCGCGGACGCAGCAGACGGCGGCCGCACTCCAACTGGCGTTGGCCGGGGTGGGCCCGACGCTGCTCCCCGCGAACATGATCCCCGCGCATCTGGTCGCCCGGGTCCTGCTGCCCGATCCACCGGTCCGGCGCCCCTTGGCGGCGTACACCCGCAGCCAACCCGATGCACTCACGGCCACCTTCATCGACGTCCTCACCGAGCACGCCCGCCCGGTCCCGGCCCATGTCGCCTCCCTCGCCGGCATTCCGGCGCACCGCCCGGCGCAGACCCCGTAACACCACGGCCACCACGGCCCCCACGGCCCCCACGGCCCCCACGGCAGCAGCGGAACAGACACCTCCGCACCACCCCTCCCCTCTTTTCACGTCCCCCTTGCCCCTGCACGTAATATGCAACATGCTTGACGGGTCCTTACCTCCCGCCCAGGATGCGGAGCCACGTCATGCCCCGTCTGCTGCCGGACGCCGGACCCCAACGCGTCATCGCCGCCTCCAACTTCGTCAACACCATCGGCAGCGGCCTCTACCTGACCGCCGGGGTCCTGTACTTCACCGAGGACGCGCGCATCCCGGCGGCCCAGGTGGGACTCGGACTCGGTATCGCCGGCGTCGCCTCCCTCGCCGCGGGCATCGCCGTCGGCCACCTCGCGGACACCCGCGGCGCACGTGGCGTCTACGCCGGCACCCTCGTCGTTCGCGCACTGGCAACGGCCGGCTTCCTCCTTGCGGACAGCTTCTGGCCGTTCGTCCTCGCGGTCGGCGCGGCCACCGGCGCTCATACCGCCGGACAGGCCGCCCGCGGCCCGATCATCCGGAGCCACGGCGGTGACCGGCCACAGGAGTTCCGCGCCTACCTCCGTGCCGTGACCAACATCGGCATCTCGCTCGGCGCGCTGCTCGCCGGCTGGGCCATCCAGGTGGGCACCCACACCGCCTACCAACTCCTCGTCCTCGGCGCCGCGCTCTCCGTCGCGGCCTCCGCGACGATCCTGGTCCGGCTGCCGCCGGTCCCGCCCGGGCGGACCGCCCGCGGCCCGCGCTGGATCGCCCTGCGCAACCGGCCCTACCTCCTGCTCACCGCCCTCGATGGCATCATGGCCATCCAGTTCAAGGTCCTCACCGTGGCCGTTCCACTCTGGCTGGTCCAGGCCACCACCGCCCCGCGCTGGCTGGTGTCGGGCAGCATGCTGGTCAACACCGTCATCGTCATCGCGTTCCAGATGCGCGCCAGTCGCCACATCGACACCCCCATCGCCGGTGGGAACGCCTACCGCCGCTCCGGCCTCACCTTCCTTCTCTCCTGCGCACTCCTCTCGCTGGCCGCAGGCATCCCGGACTGGGCCGCGGCGACCTTGCTCATGGCCGCCGTGGTCATCCACACGATCGGCGAGTTGTGGCACTCCGCCGCCGGCTTCGAGGTGTCCTTCGCCCTCGCCCCGGCCCACGCCACCGGCCAGTACCTCGGGGTGTTCGGCCTGGGCGCCGGACTGTCCGACGCCGTCGGGCCGGGTCTGCTCATCTCCCTCTGCATCACCTGGGGCCGCCCCGGGTGGTACGTCGTGGGCGCGCTGTTCGCCCTGACGGGGCTGGCCGCACCCTTCGCCGTCCGTTGGGCCCGACGCGCAGGCCGCACAGTGGCCGGAGGCGAAACCCGTACCGCTGCCCCCAGGGTGGCCACCTGACGCGGGTCCGTGTCGGAGTCGGGACGCACTACGGGTCGCGGGTAGTTTGCGGGGAGAGCAGCCACGCCTTCCACCTGCGTCAGACGTTGCGGCCCAAGGGAGCGTCCCACGATGCGTCCGCGCTTCTCCTCTTTCGGGACCGGTCCCCGGTGACCGGCGACGAGCAGGCGCTCACCCGTCGGCACCTCGTGACGGGGATGGCGGCGCTCGCCGCCACCTCGGCCTGTTCGAGCTCCGGCGCCCCGGGCCCAGGCAGCACGCCGGGCTATCCCCAGGCACAGTGGGTGCCCGCCAACATCACCAACTACACCCCCGCCGACCGTCCGACCAGTCACCCGGTGCAATTGGTGATCGTGCACGTCACGCAGGAGACCTTCCCCGACACGCTGATGCTGTTCGGCCGCCCCGGCTACCGCGCCTCCGCGCACTACACCGTGCGGTCCCACGACGGCTACCTCGCCCAGTGCGTACGCGAACAGGACGTCGCCTGGCACGCCGGGAACGCCGCGTACAACTGGCGCAGCATCGGTGTGGAGCACGAGGGACGGGTCGACGAACCCCGCTGGTTCACCGATGCGCTCTATGAACGATCCGCCGCCCTGACCGCCGCGATCTGCCACCGGTACCGGATCCCCGTCGACCGCCGGCACATCATCGGCCACAACGAGGTGCCCGGCGCCGACCACACCGACCCCGGCCCGCTGTGGGACTGGCCCCGCTACCTGCGCCTGGTGACCGCCGCCTTCTGAGCGCCGTCCCGCGCGGCACGCCCGTGACCCGGCCCCGCCGGGCCCACCCCGACCGGGTCAGCGGTTGCCACCGGATCAGCAGGTGAGGCTGAGCGAGCGCAAGGTCACGCTTCGTCCTTTTCGGGAGCCGATCTCGGCCTCCGGCACAGTGCCCCATGCCCCCTCACCTCCAACGGCCCGTGCAGGGACGCGTGTTGGCACCGGGCACTCCGGGGACCGGTCATGCGCCGCCGCTTCGCTCCCCACTCCGCGAGGACTGTTCGGCCGCATCCGCATCCGCATCCGGCTCGGGCGCTTCGTCGAACGCCGCAAGCATCTCCCGGGACCACGTCAGGCTGCCGTCCCTCAGGTCGTCGATCACCCCGCGCAGCCAGCGTTCCTCGGCGCCGAGGACGGTGAGCAGGTACTCGTTCTCGATCAGCGTGATGCGCGGGAGTCCGGCGGGGGCTCCGGCGGTCTGGCGCTCCAGTTCGGCGCGCTGGGCCGTGAGCCGTGCCAGCCGGCGCTCCAGGATCGGCGCCACCTCGTCCGGGTTGAGCATCAGCATGTTCGACAGTGCCGCCGGGAACACCGGGAACTCCGCCTTGGGGACCGCCAGCATCTGCTCCAGCCACTCGCGGGTGACCGCCCGACCCTCGTCGGTGACCTCGTAGACGGTCCGCTCGGGGTACTGCTGGTCCCGCTCGGTGTGCCGGACGGTGATCAGCCCGCCGGTCTGCAGCCGCTCGATGGTGCGGTAGAGCCCGGCCCGCTGGCCGACGTTGACCACCTGTTCCTTGCCCCACTGCTTGAGCAGTTGCTGGATGCCGTACGGGTGCAGCGGGCGGTGGTGCAGCAGCACCAGCACGGTCAGGCCGAGCGGCGAGCTCTTCACGGGGGCGGTCATGCAGGTCATCGTAGTCACCATTCGAACTAGTTGCACTGAGACTAGTTTCTTTGCAACTATGTGCGCGTCAGGTCCAGGCACTTCCTTTGGGAGGGGTAATGAGCAACAACAGCGGCCGCAACGGCCACCGCACCGGCATACGGACGGCGCTCGTCATCGGGGGTGGGGTGGCGGGGCCGGTGGCGGCCCTCGCGCTGCGCAAGGCGGGCATCACGGCGACGGTCTACGAGGCGTACCCGACCGCGGCGGACGGCGTCGGGGCCTGGCTGGGCCTGGCGCCCAACGGGCTGGCGGCACTGGCGACGGTCGGTGCCGATGCGGCGGTGCGGGCGGCGGGACAGCCGGTGCCGGGGATGGTGATGGCGGACGGTGCCGGCCATCACTTCACGAGCTTCGACGGCTTCCCCGAGCTGCCCGCCACGATGACGATGCCGCGCGACCGACTGTTCCGGGCGCTCGCCGATCACGCGGCCAGCGAGGGCATCCGGTTCGTGTACGGGAAACGGTGTGTCGACGCCGAGGAGACGCCCGACGGGGTCACCGCCCACTTCGCCGACGGGACCTCCGCGACCGCCGACCTCCTGATCGGCGCCGACGGCATCCGCTCCACCGTCCGCACGGTGATCGACCCGCAGGCGCCCGCACCGGAGTACGGCGGGGTGCTGAGCTTCGGCGGCCAGACGGCGGCGGGCAGCGGCATCGACGCCGAGGTCGAGGTCGAGGCCGCACCGGGCACCATGTACTTCGCGTTCGGCCGCGCCTTCATGGGCTACTGGCGGGGCCCGGACGGGCGGTTGATCTGGTTCGCCGGGCTGCCCACGGACACGCCGCCGAGCCAGGAGGACCTGGTGCGGGTACCCACCACCGAGTGGTTGCGCAAGCTCCGCGACCTGTACGCCGGCCACGTTCCGGGCGAACGGCTGCTGCGGCACACCGACCCCGACGCGCTGATGGTGGTCGGCCAGATGGAGCGGATGCCGTCCGTACCGCACTGGCACCGCGGGCGGATGGTGCTGGTGGGCGACGCGGTGCACGCGCCCTCCTCCAGCTCCGGGCAGGGCGCCTCACTCGCCATCGAGAGCGCCGTCGAACTGGCCCGCTGTCTGCGCGATCTCCCCACGCACCGCGAGGCGTTCGCCGCCTACGAGGCGCTGCGCCGGCCGCGCGTGGAGGCGATCGGGCTGAACGCCGCGGCCGTCAACAAGGTCAAGGCGGGCAAGAGCGAAGCGCCCGTGCCCGCGTTCCCGGCACCCGAGGAGATGTTCCGCGCGCTCCACTTCCATCGGATCGCATGGGAGGAGACGGTGCGGCCGTGACCTGGTACGGACCGATGTCCTGGGCCTCGCCGCCGACGGGGAGGTCGTAGGGGGCGGCCGCGCCCGTTGCGCGGGCGGTGGCGCAGGCCATCGGGCGGCGGCCACTCACCCTCCCCGCTCACCTCTATCGCACTCCCTTCTCACTCACCACCGCCCAGTCATCACCTCCCAGTCACCACCTCTCACTCACCACCTCTCACTCACCGTTCGGCGCTTCCGGCACGGCAGTTGCCAGGGCGTTCAGGCAGGCCCGGACCGGTGGGCTCTGCGCGCGGGTGTTCCAGGCAACGCGGATGTCGCGGCGGAGGGCGGGACGGGTGGGGAGGAACCGCACGCCGGGCGGGGCGGGTCGGCGGGACATGGCGGGCGTGAGACAGGCGGTGAGGTTGCGGGAGACCAGGGCGAGTTGGGTGGGGTGGTCGGCGAGGAGGTAACGGACGTCGGGTTCGACGCCGCGGGTGCGGAGCGTCTGGACGAGGGCTTCGTACGCCTCCGTACCGGGTGGGCAGCAGGCCCAGGCGGTGTCGGCGAGTTCACCGAGGTCGGCGGGGGCGGTGAGGTCGAGGGTGGCCCGGTCGGCGAGCGGGTGGTGCGCGGAGAGCGCGACGTAGACCTCTTCGCTGACGAGGGTGCGGAGTGTGACGCCTTCGGGGACGGTGAGGGGGCGGGGCGCCCAGCTCTCCACGAGGAGCAGGTCCAGTTCGTCGTTGGCGAGGCGGGGCAGCAGGTCGATGGCCTCGCCGTCGACGACCGTGGGAAGAAGGCGGGGGTGCGCGGCGGCGAGGGCGGCGAGCGCGTCGGGGAGCAGGGTACGGATCGCGCTGCCCACGCCGCCGATGCGGAGGGGGCCCAGGACCTCGCTGCCGAGGTCGGCCAAGTCGGCTTGTGCGGCGGCTAGTTGAGCGATCAGGTGGTCGGCGTGGGCGGCCAGGACGCGGCCGGCGTGGGTCAGGCGGACGCTGCGGCCGTGCGGCTGGAGGAGGGAGTGGCCCGCCTCGCGTTCGAGTTTGGCGAGCTGCTGGGAGACGCCGGAGGGCGTCAGGTGCAGGGTGCGGGCTGCCTGGGCGATCGATCCGTGGGCGGCAACGGCGGCGAGCGCCCGGAGCCGGTCAATGCTGAACACGTTACGGATGCTACCGATTATCGGGCTTGAATCATTGCTTTTCGTTCACGGTCAGGCCCGGCACAGTGGATTCCATGACGACTGGAGACAAGGCGGTGGAGTCCGGGTCGGGGACAGGGGCGAGGGCAGGGACAGGGGCAGGGGCAGGGACAGGGGTGGGGTCACGCGAGACGTCGTCGAAGGCTCGGGTGGGGGCCGGGTCGGGGGCCCTCGGCTCCGTGTGGCGGTGGTCCCCACCAGGCGGCCGGGCGGGGAATCCCGTAGTGCTGGCCATCGCGGGGTCGGCGTGCATCTCCGCCTCGGCCGTCTTCATGAAACTCTCCGGGACGAACGCCGGGACGGCGGCGTTCCTGCGCTGCGCACTGGCGCTGTTCCTTCTGGTTCCGCTCGCCTGGCGGGAGGTGCGGCGGATCGGTCCGCGGCCGGTGCGCTACCAGGTGATGGACGTCGGCGCCGGGGTACTGCTCGGCGTCGACATGGTGTTCTGGGCGGCCAGCGTCCTCACCGTGGGCGCCTCGGTCTCCACGGTGCTGCTCAACGTCCAGGTGGTGGTCTTCCCACTGCTAGCCCGGCTGGTGTCGGGGACCCGACTGTCCGGGCGGTTCGTACGGATGGCCCCGCTGATGTTGGCCGGGGTGGCGCTCGCGAGCGGGGCGATCGGGCATCCGCAACCCGGCAGTGACCCGGTCGCCGGGGTGGCGTTCGGATCGGCGGCGGGGGTGGCGTACGCGGGATACCTCTTCCTCATGCGGCTGGGTGGCGGACGGGAGCACACCCTCAGCCCGGTGTGCCTCTCGACCGCGGCGGCCGCGGTGACGGCGGCGGTGATGGGCGGACTGTGGACCGGGATCGACCTGAACCCGGGTTGGCCGGCGTGGGGTTGGCTGATCACGCTCGCCGCCGTCGGGCAGGTCCTTGCCTGGCTCCTGATCACCTCCGCGTTGCCAGGACTGGCACCGAGCGTCGGTGCCGCGCTGTTGCTGCTCCAGCCGGTGATGGCCTTCGCGCTCGGCATCGCGATCGGCGAACGCCCGACCCTGACCCAGGCCGCGGGCTGCGCCCTGGTGGTCGCGGCGGTCTGGCACAACAGCCGGCCGGTGCGGGGGCGTCGGAGGGCGGCCCGGTGAGGAGGCGGTGCCCGTCCGTCCCGAGGGCGCGCCGCCCGGACGCTGCGCCGCGATACGGTCACGGCATGGCTGATTCCCCCCGGGCAGACCCCCGCCTGACCACGCCGTCGTTCCTCGTGCTCGGCTTCATCGACCAGTTGGGCGAGGCCAGTCCGTACGACATCAAGGGCGCGGCCGCCAGCACGGTGGCCCCCTTCTGGTCGATGCCGCACGCGCAGGTCTACGCGCAGTGCGACCGGCTCGTCGCGGCCGGCCTGTTGTCGGAGTCCCGGCAGGCGGGCGGGCGCAACCGGCGGCTGCTGAAGCTGACTCCGGCGGGCCGGGCGGCCTTGCAGGAGTGGCTCGCCGACTCGACCTTCGTCCCCGTCGAGGCGCGGGAGCGCGGCATCCTCAAGCTGTGGTTCGGCGGGCGGCCGGAGGTCCACTCCCCCGTACAGCTCGAAGCACACCACCGCACGCTCGCCGAGTACGAGGAACTCGCCGAGGAAGTAGGGGAGTTGCTGACGCGGGGACAGCGCGAGGCGCTGGAATTCGGCATCCGCTACGAGCGGATGATGATTGATTTCTGGCAGTGGGTGGAGCAGCGCGGCGAGTAGGACGCCCGGCAGGAAACCACGACCGACGGCACCGAACCGGCGGCCGATGTCGCCGCCCACCCGGCGCCCATCCGCCGCCCGTCCACCGCTCATCCGCCGTACTCACGGCGCCACTTGGGGCACCCACCCTCCCCCTGCCTCCACGCTCCTCCCCATTTTTCCGCCAACGCCACGTGTGTCCTACCGGCGCGTAAAGACGAAGCCGCGCCACCCATTGACCACGGCACGGATCCCCTTTACCTTCGCGACAGTCCAATTAGGACCATCCAGTAAGGACTGTCCAGTAAGGACAGTCATCGGCCACCGGGTCAGTCAGGGACAGGGCCGCGATCCAGGGAGTCGCCATGAACCGTCTGAGGGGGGCCACTTGGCGCCGCACGGCCACCATCGCCGTGGTCGTCGTCTGCGTGGGGTATGCACCGATCGCGATGACCGAACTGTGGCCGTACGCGCACCGGGGCGCACCGGCCGTCGGCGAATGGCTGCTGGGCCGGGCGGTGTCGCCACGGTACATCGCCGACGCCCTCGCCACCCGCATCGGCCCGTACGGGCGCAGCCTGGCCGCGATGATCCTCCATTCGGTGTTGGGCGGCGTCCTGATGCTGCTCGGGCCCGCGCAACTGCTCTCGGCGGTCCGGCGGCGCATCCGGCTGCACCGCGCCCTGGGCGTGGTGTTCGCGCTGACGGTGTACGCCTCGATGACGGGCGCCGCGATCTATCTGGCGCGGACCGCGCCGCGTGACGCCTTCAGCGGACCGGCGTTCTGGATCGTGCTCGCCACCATCCTCGTCGGCACCGTCCTGAGCGTCACGTTCGGCATCCTCGCCGCCGTCGGCAACCGCCCCGATCTGCACCAGCGGTGGATGCTGCTCTGCTACGGCTACCTGATGACCGCGCCGCTGCTGCGCCTTGAGTGGGGCGCGCTGCCGGTGCTCCTGCCCGGGCTCTCCATGGCAGACGTGAACCGCGTCGCGGTCATGCACCTCGGGTCGGTCGTCGCCTTCGGGGCGCTGCTCGCCTCCCGCGCGATGGACAAACGGGACACCGCCCCCGGAGTGCGCGGCACCTGGGTGCCGATGCCCGTGCTCGCCGCGGCCCACGTGGTCGGTGCGTCGGCCCTCGTCTGGATCGTCAAGTCCTTCCTGGGATGGGGCGCTACGGGACAGCGCCTGCTGGCCGCCTACCTGATCCCGTTCCTGGCGACCTACCTCATCATGTTCGTCTGCCAACGGCGGGCGGGCCAGAGCGGCAGGAGTTGGGCGCGCGAGGAGTGGCGGCTGCACCTGGTCGCACTGTGCCTGGCCCCGCTCTTCTCCGCCGCCGCCGGGCTGTTCTTCGAACGCTCTATGGGTCTGGACCGGGGTACCGCACTGGCCGCGGGGATCGCCATCGGCTGCGGGATGTTGGCCTTCGCGGCGACCACGATGGTCAGTCTGCGGCTGATGTTCGGACGCGAGGTGCTCAAGCGGGAACGGCTGACGACCACCGCGCGGCCGGAACGGGGCCCGGCCCGGGTGGGGTGAGCGGAGGGACGACACCGAGCCGTTGACCGGACCACCGCAGGGCACGCCAGGCCCGAACGCCTCCCTGGCCTGGCCCAGTCGGTAGGCGTCGCTCCTCCGCACAACAAGCCCGGAGTCCAGCGCGCGCTGGAGGTCGCCGACGGCCGCGAGGGGCTGCGCCCGAAGCCGCGCCCGACAACGGCACGGCAGGCGGGAACCGCCCTCCTTTGGGTGGGCGAGGATGTCAAATCAAGCACGGCTGGTGTGTAGACGGCGGACGACGGCCCGGCTCCGGGGGGGAGCCGACTACGTGCGGATCGAGGTACGCCACGACGCCCCTATGCGCCGGCCACCCGGCACCCGGCACCCGGCCATCACCGCAGCCGATTTACGCGCCTTCATGTGATGCCGGCTCGGATCCGTCGCGGGCTCGGGGTAGCAGATGCCCAACTGGTCGACGTCGACGAAGTCGGTCTCGATCCCGGGCCGGGTGAGGCGGGTGTACAACTCCCAGGCAGCAGTGGGCCTACCGACTCCTGGCGGGCCGCAGAGCCACGGCACGGGCGACACCGCGTTCCTCATCTGCCCAGCACCGGCCCCCGGCGACGCGCCAGAACTCCGGGGAAGGGCGAGTCGGCGACCGGCCCGGCGTCATGCCCCGGAATGTCACGATCACGTCCATGCCCGTCGACGGACTTACCGCAGTCCAGCAGGATCGGACGGGTCCCGACTCAACCAGGCAGCCAGCAAGCACGTCTTACGGACAGCCACAATCCACAATCCACCGTCCGCAGCCCGCAGCCCGCAGCCCGCAGCCCGCAGCCCGCAGCCCGCATGACAGAAAGCCCGGCAGTCCATGTCCCTGCAAGCCCGTCGCCGTTCCCTCGGCACTGCCTGTCTCGCGCTGGGCGGGCTCGTCCTGGCCTGCCTCGTCGTCGGTTCCGGACTGTGGGCCAAGGACCACACCGTCTGGTTCAAGCGGTTGCGGGGCGGGAATGCCTGGGCCCTGACCTACCAGGGCGATGCCGTCGGCGGCCCGGGCCGTGCCACCGCCGTCCGTTACCGGTTCAACCCGGACAGTTTCCGGCCGGTCCACCGCATCGAACGGCTCGGCCGCACCCCGCTCCCGTGGAGCGGCCACGTACTGGTCAACACCGGAGAACTGGCCTGGGTGGAGGTGGACCCGGCAGGTGACAAGGTCGCGACGTGCCGGATCCTTCTCGACGGTGTCCGCGTGGTCGCCGAGGGCAGGTCTCCCGCCCCCGGGCGCCCCGCTGTCTGTCAGGTCACCACCAGCAGCACACCCGAGAAGTGGCCGCACTGATCCGCGCCGAACGGTCAGGAGCCGCAGAACCTCCGCGGCGCCGGCCCCACGCCCCTCCCCCATAAGGTCGAGGCATGCTTCTGTGGATCAACGGCCCCTTCGGCGGCGGCAAGACGCAGACCGCGCATGAACTCCAACGACGCCTCCCCGGCAGTGTCCTCTGCGACCCGGAACCGCAGTTCACCGAGCACGTCTGGACCGACCACCTGACGATCCATCAGGTCGCCGACCGCATCGCCGCCTCGGCCGGCCTGACGCTCGCCCCGAACACCGACGGCCCACTCCGCGCCCGACTCCGCCGGGCCTGGACCGGCATCCGGCACATCCGCTTCGACTGACCCGTGCCGAGGCCGGCCGGACCGACTCATCCGGCCGGAGGACTACGCATCGCGGCCGGCGCGCCCGTACTCATCCGCCAGCCGGACGACCCGTTCGGCGAGCGGTCCCAGCTCCGGTTCCCGGCGCACCGCGGCCCGCGCCAGGCGCGCGACCTCAGCGGCCCATCCCCGCCGGTCTCCACCGGCCTCATCCCTCTCACGTACCTCTGGCACCTCCCGCACCTCGTGCGGTTCGCCGATGCGGGCGAAGCCGCGGTCGAGCAAGCCGCGGGCTTCATCCGGGTGGTGCCTGGCCAGCGCCTTGACCGCCCCGAGGGCATTGGCCAGGGCACTGGCCGGCCGCGACCATTCGTCGTCCCGGGCGCGCGCCCGCGGGTTGTCCCGGTCGTAATCCGGATCGTCCTCGATGGACTCCGCGCGTACGGACAGGTCGAGCCGCCAGAACAGCGGCAGCCGGGCGAAGCGGACGAACAGCAACCGGCGCCGGTCGGAATGGCGAAAGTCGGGATCGCAGCGCACTTCCGCCACCGGCTGCACCCGCCCCAGTACGCCCCCCACCCGCGCCAGGCACGCCGCGAACGCGCGGTCCGGCACGACCCATTCGACGTCGATGTCGCTGTAGTCGTCCGCGGTGCCTGCCGCCAGGGAGCCCAGCGGCAACGCCCGTGAACCGGGGCAGTCGGCCTCCAGGGCGGCTCGCACCGCGTCCGCGAGCGCCTGGCGATCGGCCGCACCGTCCATGGCGGAAGCGTAGGGCAGCCTCGGCCGAACCGCGCCCAGGTCGTCGACCGCTGAGCCGTCCCGACCCTGACCCCACCGAACAGGCCCTAACCGCGCAGCGCGCCGTACACCGACCACACCACCGACACCAGCGGCACCGCGACGACCGCACCGAGCACCCCGGCCGTGACGCCCCCGCAGACCACCGCCAGCGCCACCACCACCGGGTGCAGGCTCACCGCGCGGCTCATCACCAGGGGGTGCAGGATGTGGCCTTCGAGCTGACCGATGACCACGATGAGCAGGACGACGAGCAGGGCCACCAACGGGCCCTTGGCTGCCAGGGCCACCACGGCCGCCACCGCCAGCGCGACCGGCGAGCCGACGAGCGGGATGAACGCCGCGAAGAACTCCAGGACCGCCAGGGGCAGGACCAGCGGAACGCCCAGTACGAACAGGGCACAGCCCACGAGGACGGCGTTGGTCGCGGCGATCAGCACGATGCCGCGGGTGTAGCCGGTGAAGGTCGTCCACGCCGCGCACCCCGCCGTACGCGCCGCACTGCGTCCACGCTCCGGCAGCTGGCCGCCGAACCACAGCCACATCCGGCCGCCGGAGTGCAGGAAGAAGATGGAGCAGAACAGGGCCAGCACCGCCACCGTCAGAACCTCCGCCAGGCGGCCCACGCCGCTGAGCGCGGTGTTGATCAGGTTGGCGCGATTGCTGGACACGAAGTGCGAGACCCACGTTTGGAGGTGGGCGAGGGAACCGTGCTGGAGATGGAACGGCGGGCCTTCGAGCCACCGCTCGATCCGCGCCACACCGCCGGTGAACACCTCGCGCAGACCGGGCCACTCATCGGCCACATTGGCGCCGATCAGGCTGAGTACGCCTAAGAGGAGCACGATCCCGAGCAGCAGTCCGAGAGTGACGGCCGCGGAGCGCGGCAGCCACCGGTCCAGCAGACCGGTCAGGGGTTCCAGGAGCGCGGTGAGCACCAGGCCCAGGAACACCGCCAGGGTGACGAGGTGGAACCGCCCCAGGCCCATGAAGACCACGTATACGGCGGCGCCCACGACGAGCAGCCGCCACCCGTAGGCGGCGGCCACCCGCAGCGGCCTGGGCACGACGGCGGCCTCGCGCAGCCGTGAGCCCGGGATCTCGCCGGCCGGCGGCCTGGTCGGCCACCGTCTCCGGCGCAGGACGGCCCGTCGCGCCGGGGTCGCGGCATCCCGCGGCCGGCGGCTCGGGTGGGCTCGGCGGGCTCCGTTCGACACCTTGAGCCGCCACCTCCTCCCTCCCACGGGCCTCCATATGGGCCCTCCTGCCACGGGCCCTGAAGGGACCGGTATCACCGCTGGGCGGTCACCGAACGCGACCGGCCGGTATTCCCTCGAAGGCACCCGGCCGGCGTCGTCGGGCGTCGCCCGTCGTCATCCGGCGTCACCCGTCGTCATCTGTCGCGATCTGTCGTGGCTGGCTGCTGTACGTGGTGCCGCCCCGCCGGGGAGTCCTGCCGGGGAGTCCCGCCGGGCACCGCCGCGCCGGAAGCCTTCCAGGGTACGGCGCGGTGCCAGTGGCGCCCGGGCCGATCGTCCGGCCCCGGCTTGCCGATACCGGGCGTGACCTGGGCCGTTACGCCCGCCCCGCCCTGCCGCGAGAGGAGTTGCCGTTACTCCGACTGAGGCACACAGTGAAAGAGAAGACTCGAACGAGATCGGAGCACATCGTGGTCGTTCTCGGCATCATCTTGCTCATCATCGGCTTTCTGACCCACCTGGCGTTCCTCTGGACCATCGGCATCATCATCCTCGTCGTCGGCGCGGTCCTGTGGCTGCTCGGCGCGGTGGGACACGCGGTCGGCGGACGGCGACACTACTGGTAGCTGCCGGTGACACCGCTGGCAGCGGCTACGGGTGGCGGTCGGTGGGAGCGGCCGCCGGCCGGACTGTGGGAACCGGCTCGTTCTTCCGCGGGGATGCCCGAGCCCCCGCCGCACCTCACCGACACCCCACCGCGGGACGGTCCAGAGCCAGTCAGGAGACAGACGGTATGAGTGCGGAAGCGGACCACGGCGGGACGACGTACATCATCCAGCCGGCCGGCGGAAGCGGGCAGCACGCCGGTCACCACCAGACCTTCCCCCATCCGCTGAAGGCCCGGGTCGTGGACAGTCAGGGCCAGAAACCGGTCACGGAGCTGCCGGTGACCTTCGCCTGGGATTCGCTCAGTCAGCAGGCCCTCTTCGAGGGCGACCAGGCCGTCGTCACCGTGCTCACCGACCCACAGGGGTACGCGGAGACCCCTCGGCTTGAGGCCGGCGACGCGGCCGGCACCGCAGCCTTCACCGTCACGGCGGCCGGCGCGCCCCCGGTCCACGTCGAGATCATGGTCGACCACTGAATCATGGTCGATCGCTGAGTGGATCGCTGAGTCGCTGAGTCGATCGCTGAGTCGCTGAGTGGATCGCTGGGTCGATCGCTGAATGGTCCGCCGCCGGTCGCGCCGCCAAGGGTGCACGGCGGCCCCCGTCCCGGGCCCGCAGTCCGCAGTCCGCAGGTCGCTGTGCTCGGCCCCGAAGCTGCCGCCCCGGCTCGTCAACCGACCAATGTCCGGACGTCGGTGTTGGCTCCGCACAGCACGATGCCGGTCGTCGTTCCCTTGCCTGGCTCCGCACCCCCGCGGGGCGGCCAGGCATCCTCCGCATCGAGGGGGCTCGCCTGCCATGCGGCCCAGGCGGCCAATGCGGCGCCCGCCGCATGCTCGACCGCGATGCGCTGCTCCGCCCACAGCAGCGCGCGGGCGCGCACGATCTCGGCGTCGGACACGGTCACGCAGTACACCCCGTCCTGTTGCGCGGCGTGCAAGGCCAGCGCGGAGGCCCGCCGGGCGCCCAAGGAGTCCGCGGCCACCGAATCCACCGTGACGTCGACCGGCCGTCCGGCCCGCACGGCGGCGTTCAAGGCACAGCAGTTCTCCGGTTCGGCGGCGATGACGCGGATGCCGTGGTGTCGGGCGGCGGCCGCCACTCCCGCGAACAGTCCCCCGCCACCGACCGCGACGACGACGGTGTCCAGGTCCGGCACCTGGGCGCGGAGCTCGTCCAGCACGGTTCCCGCACCGGCGGCGATCAACGGGTGGTCGTACGCGTGCGAGGCGAGCGCGCCGGTCGCGGCGGCGAACTCCCGGCACGCCGCCAGTGCCTCCGCGTACTCCGCGCCCACGAGTCGCACCTCGGACCCGTACGCCGCCAGTTTCGCGACCTTCACCTCCGGTGCGTTCTTCGGCAGGAAGATGGTGGCGGGCACGCCCTGCTGCTGCGCGGCCCAGGCACCGGCCAGTCCCGCATTGCCGCCGGAGGCGAGGGTGACGCCGACGTCCGGCAGGGTTCCGGCGGCACGGTGCGCCAGCAGGAAGTTCTGCGCGCCGCGGGCCTTGAACGACCCGGTGTGCTGCATGTACTCCAACCCCAACCACACCGGCCCGCTGCCGGGCGGCTCCGCCGCACCCTCCGTGCCCGCCGCTCCCGTCGTGCTCCGCTGGAACGCCGCCACATCGAGCGGCGCGACGGCGAGCGGCCGCACCTGCCCGGCGATCCGCCCGGCCGCAGCCGTCACCTCGTCGTAGCTCAGGTCCTCACCCATCGCTCGCCCCTCACTCCCCACAACTCTTCCTCGAAGGACGGCCAGCCCCCTCCCTCCACCCTACGTGCAGCCGGCGCCACGAACTGCCCCGGCACAGACGCTGACCCGCGATACAAAGACCGCATGCATCGCATCCCCGTCTGCGGCCCAGAAGGCCCCCTGCGCGTGTCCCCCGCCGCCCATGCCCCGGGACCGCACCCGATGGCGGAACCCCCGGTCCGGGCCGTGCTCTTCGACTTCTCCGGGACGCTGTTCCAGATCCGCTCGTACTCGGAACGGATCCGGGCGGCGCTCCCGCAGCCGGTCGACGACGCGACAATGGAGCGCATTCTCAACGGACTTGAGGCAGGTCTCGCCGACCCCGTCGTGGTGGCGGCGCAGCGCGCCCGCGACGTCTCACCGGAGGCGCACCGGCACGCCTTCACCACCTGGTACTCCTCGGCGCCCGAACTGGCACCGTTCGCCGACGCGCTGTACGCGCACCTCAAAACCCCCGAGCAGTGGCAGCCGTACGCCGACACCGGGTCCACGCTGCGACGACTGGCGGACAGCGGCCTGGCGTTGGGCATCGTCAGCGATGTCGGCTGGGACCTGCGCCCCACCTTCGCTCACCACCGCCTGGACTCCTACTTCTCCTCCTGGGTGCACTCCTACGAACACGCCACCGAGAAGCCGGATCCGCGGCTGTTCCACCACGCCTGCGAGGAACTCGGCGTCGAGCCGGCCGCGACGCTCATGGTGGGCGACCATCCCGCGAAGGACGGTGGCGCGGTCGGCGCCGGTCTGCGCTCCTACGTCCTGCCCGCGGGCGCCGCAGCCGGCTCGTACCGCGGGCTGGCGGCGGTACTGCGCCTCGCCGCGATCGGCTCGTGACGCGTGAGGTGCCCGCCCGCCGTGACGTACTTGCGTGCGGCCCCGGGGCTGCCGATAGCCTGAAAGGCTTTCCACTCCCGTGGAGGGCAGCGTAGTTCGAGGAAGCGGAAGGAGCGTGACGCCGTGAAGTGGCGAACCTGGCCGCCCGCCCGGAAAGTCCGGGAGCCCGGGTGGCGGTTCCGGAAGGAACGCGATGTCCCGTACGGACAAAACGAAGCCCTTGTGGGTGCGCCACGCCGAGCACGGCCCACGGCCGGTCCACGATCACCGCTACGGCGTCTGCGACCTGCCGCCCCGACCGACGCGGGAGACCCCCGACACCCGGTGCCGGTGGGAACACCCCGGCATGCTGCTGTTCGGCCGCACCTGTTGCGCAGGATGCCATGCGCGCGGGTGCGTCAAGGAGTGGCAGGGGTTCGTCAAGGCCGGCAACCGCAAGGAGCGCTACGCGGGCCGGCGAGCGGCCCGCCGCCTTGTCGCCGTAGGGGACGACGGCTGACTGCGGAGCAGGATCGACGGGGAGCCGTCGCACCTCGTCAACGGGGAAGTGAGCCGCTGGCCGGATCGCTGCGCCGGCGGCCGCTTCACCGGTGCTGCCGGCCGGTGACTGGGCTATGGTCGCCGGCATGCGCGGCGTGCGGGTGGTGCTCATCGGAGGGACCTCGAATGTCGGCAAGTCGACGGTGGCCCAAGTGGTCGCGCAGCGGCTGCGGTTCGCCTACCGGTCGACGGACAGACTGGCCCGGCATCCGGGGCGCCCCTGGCGGACACCGGAACGGGCCGTCCCGGCGCATGTCGCCGAGCACTACGCCACGCTCCCGGTGGACGAGCTGATCGACTCCGTCCTCGATCACTATGCGCGGCTCTGGCCCCGCATCGAGGCGCTGATCACCGCCCATGCGACCGGGGCGGAGGCGGAGACGGGGCTCGTTCTGGAGGGCTCGGCGCTGTGGCCCGCCCAAGTCGCCGGGCTGACGGTCCCGCACACCGCCGCCGTATGGCTCGCCGCCGATCAGGGCGTGGTGCGCTCCCGGGTGCACGCCGGCGGCGGCTATGCGACGGCAACGGCCGAGGAACGGCACCTCATGGACAAGTTCCTGGCCCGGACCGAGCGTTACCAGGAGCTCATGCTGTCCGTCGTGCACCGCCTGGGCCTCGATCTCCTCGACGCCGGGGACGGTCGGTCGCCCGGCGAACTCGCCGACGCGGTCCTGGCGGTCGTCTCGGCACGGCCCTCGAAAGAATCGTGACAGCACTTATATAAGTGCTGTTATTGTGGTGGGATGGGTGAGGAGAGGGCGGACGGGCGAGGGACTGCGACGGGGGCCGCGGGCGATCCGAGTCGGGAGAGTCTCTGGCGGCCGTTGCGGGCGCTCCAGGAGGCGATGGATGCGGAGATCGCGCGGGTCTACTCGGAGCGTCGGATCGAGGGTCTGAAGCCGAGCTTCGTACGGGAGATGCTGCGGCTCAACGCCCACGGGCCGATGACCATCGGCGAGTTGGCGGAGTCGGTCGGCCTCACGCATTCGGCGCTCAGTCAGAAGGTGGCCGCGATGCGGGCGGCCGGCTGGGTCGAGACCGTGCCCGGTGAGGACGCGCGCAGCAAGAAGGTGACGCTCACGGCGAAGACCCGGAAGGTCATCGGGCGACTGGCGGCGGAGTGGCGGGCCACCGAGGCCGCGCTCGCCGAGATCGAGGCCGAGGTGCCGTATCCGCTCAGCAGGGTCGTCGTCGACATCGAGCAGGCACTGGAACGCAAGAGCTTCCACGACCGGATCGCGGAGAAGCTCGCCGAGGATCCCGCGTGGGAATGAGGCGCGCGCTGATCGACGTCTCGCCACTGCGTGCGTCGCCGGCCTTCCGGCGGCTGTGGGTCGGGCAGACGCTGTCCGGGTTCGGTGGCCAGATGACGGTGGTCGCCGTGATGTTCCAGGTTTGGCAGGCGACGCACAGCACCACCTGGACCGGTGCGGTCGCGCTGGCCCAGGCCGTGCCGCTCATCGCGCTGGGGCTCTTCGCCGGGGCGGTCGTCGACCGGGTGGACCGGCGGAAGTTCTATCTGGCGATGACGGCCGGACAGGCCGTTTCTTCGGTGTTGCTCGCGGTACAGGCGCTCGTCGGCGGCGTACCGGTGGTGGGGGTGGTGCTGCTGGTGGCGGTGCAGTCCTGTTTCGTGGCGGGGGGCGGGCCGGCGTCGAAGACGTTCGTTCCGGCGTTGCTGCCCCGGGAGCAGTTGGCGGCCGGGCTGGCGCTGCGGCGGATCTCCTTCCAGGGCGCGATGTTGGTCGGACCGGCGTTGGCCGGACTGGTGCTGGGTGGGCTGGGGGTCGGTGCCTGTTACGCGATCGACGCGGTCAGCTTCGCCGGGACGTTGTACGGGGCGTGCAGGCTGCCGTCGATCACCGCGGAGGGCGGGACGACGGCCCGTTCCGGGGTGCGGGGCGTCCGGGACGGGCTGGTCTTCCTGGTCCGCACACCCGTCATTCGCGGGGCGCTGCTGACGGATCTGGCAACCACCGTGTTGTCGATGCCGATCAGCCTGTTCCCGCTGGTCAACGCCGAGCGGTTCGGGGGCGATCCGCGCACGCTCGGCCTGTTCCTGTCCGCGATCGCGGTCGGCGGCATCGGTGCGTCGCTCTTCTCCGGGACGTTCACCCGGCTTCCGCGGCCCAGTCTGGTCATGCTCGGTGGGTCGGCCGCCTGGGGCCTGGCGATCACCCTGTTCGGCCTCGCGCCCGGCAGGTGGCCGGGGCTTGCCTGCCTGGTCCTGGCGGGTGCGGCGGACACCGTTTCCGTGGTGTCCCGGAACACCCTCGTCCAGGCGCACACCCCGAACGCGCTGCTGGGCCGGGTCGGCGCCGCCGAACAGATCGTGGGGCAGGCCGGTCCGGACGTCGGCAACATGCGGGGCGGGGTGGTGGCGGATGCGACGTCGGGGGTGGCGGCGCTGGTGAGTGGCGGGGTGTTGTGCGTGGTGGCGGTGGTGTGGGTGGGAGTTGCGACGCCGGGGTTGCGACGGGGTTCCACCGGTGCGGCCGACGGCGCCGATCCCGGTGACGCGGGTGACGTGGACGGCCTGCCGGCTCCGGGGTGAGGGTGGTGGAAGGGGCGGAGAGCGACAGAGGCATACTTGCCCGTCGGCGCGACGCGATCTTTCCCGCATGTGAGGAGCAGTCATGTCCGACCAATCCACCACCGAGAAGACGGCCTTCAAGACGGTCTTCGAGGTGAGCCCCGCCGTCCTGGGACAGGTACAGGCCATTGCCGACACCTTCCAGTACGCGATCGCGCCGGCAACCGTGGACTTCGACTTCGGCGAGATCAGCCGGGCCGCGAACGCCATCCCCGAAGGTTCGACCGTGAAGATCGTCCGGGGTTGGGGGCTCCAGGAGACCGCGCCCATCGGCGTCATGGTGATGTCGCTCAGGGAGGCCGTCCGCCAGGCGCTCACCCAGCCGTTCGGCAACCCCGCCTTCTGGGAGCGGACCGAGGCCGCGCTCACCGACGTCTTCGTCGGCCTGGCCGGTCAGGAGGGCCCGCACCTCTCCTTCTACGGTGACTCCCCCGACGCCACGAGCTACTACTACAACCTGCTGTTCGCGCTCCAGGACGAGGAGACCGAAGGGTACGTCTACGCCCTCGCCTTCTGCGTGAACGTGACGATCGCGCTGAGCGCGGACCAGGCCGGTGCGCTGGCGATGGACGACGTCGCCCAGTGCGCGATCCGGCTGAACGCGATGGCGGTACGGCAGCCGGTGCACGCGGCGGCCTGACGGCGGTGGTGGGGAGCGATCCCCACCACCATCCCGGCGGCACGAGGGGCCGGCGGCCCACGTCAACCGCCGTGCCCCCGCCCGGAGTTCGACGGCCAGCGTCAGGGCGCCCCGGGAGGAAACGCTGCACGGACGGCGGCACGGTGCCGGGGCCGAACCCCACGCACCCGAACCGTGCCCCCGTTGCCGAGCAGCGCGTCCGTCACCTTCAGCGGGGGACGTGGGAGATCGGCCCCACCGGGTCCTGCCGGTCCGCTGTCGGCGCCGGCAACTGCCGGTCCGCTGTCGGTGCCGGCAGGATCCGGTGGTCGTCGGGCCGGTCCGTCGACAGGCCGGCGGCGAAGCGGGGCCAGGCGAGCAGGACGATGGGGTAGATGGCGTAGCCGATGCGGGTCGCCGGGGACAGCACGATCGCCAGGATCAGGCCGAGAGCCAGCCGGTCGGCGCCGGCCACGGCGCTCCGCGGCGGGCGGAACAGGAGCGATGCGCCCACGCCCAGGGCGCTCAGCCCGATGAGTGCCACAGTGACCGTCTCGCCGTGGGGGACGAGCGTGCTGATCAGGTGCCCGAGCAAGGGACTCTGGGCGGAGGACGCCGTGGGGCCGAGGCCCAACGGGTAGAGGACGACGTTCTGGTAGAACGCGCCGCTGTCCACCAGGGCCGCGGGCAGGACGGCGCACACGGCGATCCCCAGGGATCCGACGGCGCACTTGGCCGCGGCACGCTTCCCCTTGGATACCGCGAGGACGGCGACGAGCACCGGGATGGCCGGCCAGGCGGTCCACTTCAGCGCGGCCGCCAACCCCAGGGCCAGGCCCGCGCGTCCGGCGGCGCCGCGCTGGGTGAAGGCGAGGGCCAGGCATATCAACCCGATGACCGGCGGGTCCACGCCGCCGATGGTGAGCGGGAGCGCGACGACGGGGCAGGCGATCAGCCACAGCACCCCGGTCCGGCCGGTGGTGCCGCGCGAGGTGGCGGCCTGACCGATGCTCAGGTTCCGGCCGCGCGTCAGCACCCGCACGGCCCCCGCTACGGCCACGAGAAAGCCGATCAGGAACCACAACCGGGCGCTGGTGAACGGGGTGTCGCCGAACAGCATGTGCGGTATCCCGAAGAGCGCCATACCGGGGAGGTAGGGATTGAAGTCCCGGACCACCTGCGGTGTGGGGTGGTACGGGGTACCGGAGGCGAACAGCAGGTCGGCCGCCCGTTCCACCACGCCGACTTCCATCTGCGCCTTACTGATCACCGTCAGGTACACCAGGGGGACGACCGCCGCCCCGACCACCGCGACCACGGCCGGGGTCGGCGCCCACGGCGTGGACGACTTCGCCGCGATCAGTGCGGCACAGCCGTATCCCAACGCGGCGGCCAGGCCCCATGCTTCCTGCGACGTGTCGGCGGGTGAGAGCAGCCCCACCACGAGCGCGGACACCGCGCAGACCACCAGCAGCGGCCAGTCCCACCGCCGGCCGGCGCGTGGTGACCTACCGGCGGCCGCGGTGCCCGCCTTCCGTGCGCGAACGTCCAGCAGCATCAGGCATCGGCCCTTCGCGCGGTCCGGGAGCCGAGGGCAGCCGCGCCGCACCTCTGCCGGTGGATACCGGATGCGGGCAGGCCAGGTGGGGGGAAGTTGGTGATCATGAGGCGACTATACATGCGCTGTATACCCGTCGCGTATACAGGGGTTGTATACGGAGACCGCATGCGGGCTCCGTATACGGGCTCCGCATACAGCCGTGGGTGGAGGTGGAGGTGGAGGTGGAGATGCGTGGTTCCCGACGACCGGGCGGCCCCGTTGCACGATGCCCGTTACCCGTTGGCCGTTACCCGTGGTCGTTGATCGTTGGCCGTTGTTAGTCGTTGACCATTGGTCGTTGGCCGTTGCCAGGAAGGCGCCGCCCGCCCCGGTGTTCGGGGCGGGCGGCCGGCCCGGAGGTCACACCTCCAGGGCCAGATGGATGCCTTCGTAGGCGAGCCACTGGGCGTGGGTGTGGAGGCCGTAGTGGAGCTCCGTGACGGGCTTCCAGCCGGGTGGGGGCGGAGGCCAGGCGGCGCCCTGGGAGGCGGGGCGCGCGGCGGGTCCGGGTGGGGTGAGGGGGACGGGGCGGACCGCGGTGCGCACGGCCTCGGCCAGTTCGAGGGCGGTGACCGGGGCGTCCGCCAGGCCGACCACCGGTTCCGGGGGTGGCGTGCGGAGCAGTTCCGAAAGGGCGGCGACCAGGTCGCGGGTGTGCAGGGGGCGCAGCGGTTCGGCGGGGTCGTCGAGGGTCAGCGGGAAGCTGCGCAAGGCGTCCCAGACCAGGCGGCCGATGCGCGAGTCGTGGGGGCAGCCGGGGCCGTAGAGGTCACCGAGACGGAGGGCGAACTCGGCGGCACCGATGGGGAGTTGGCGAGTGAGGGTGAGGGTGAGGGTCGGAGTGTGGTGGGTGCCGGGCGGCTCGGATTGCGGGAGGGTGAGGGCGGTGAGGTCCAGGAGTGCGGGGGCGGGGTGACCGGCCGGCCGGTGGGGCGAGGTGGTGACCCGGTGTCCGGCGTCGGCCAGCCCGCGGACGAGGTGTTCGCCGAGGGGGGTGGCGGCGCCGACCACCTCGACGTGCGGGAGATCGCTCCGGTCGGCAGCACTCCGGTCGGCAGTACTGCGGTCGGCAGTACTGCGGTCGGGGTCACTGCGACGGGGATCGGGGCGGCGGGAATCGGACCGGCGGGCAGCGCTTCGGTGGGCAGCGCTCCGGTGAGAATCGCTCCGGTGGGATGCGGACGGCTCGTCGCGGAACCGGCGGGCCGGTCGGGCGCGTTCGGCCGTCTCGTGGCCGGCTTCCAGACCGGCCAGGGTGATCCGCGCCAGTTCGTCCCGCTGCTCGGCGATCCGGTCCTCCGCCTGGGCGTAGCTGATCCCGCCGGGGCCCACGGTGGCCAGGGCTTCGGCGAGCACGGCCGGGTCCGGCAAGGCGTCCGTCGCGGCGCCCGTTGCCGGGGCCGGGCCGGAGTGGCCGTCGGGACCAGCGGTCGACGGATCGCAGCGGAGTCCGTCCCTCCGGTGGACGATTCCCATCGTGAAGGCGGTCAGCCAGGCCCCCTTGGCCGCCTCGGGGGTAGTGTCTTCGGCCATTCGCACAATGGCTGGTTGATGCCTTTCCAGGCGGACACCGGCGCCCTCCAGGTACTGCTCGCAGTCGAGATGAAGCCAGCGGCCGCTGCCCTGGGCGAGCCCGTCGCCGGGGTCGTCGACGCGTACTGCGCATTGCGCCACGCCCTGTTTGAAGAACGGCAGCACCCGCAGGCCGGTCAGCCGCGACCCTTCGCGCCCGGGAACGTCCTGAGGCACGAAGCACACCGAACGGCGCGGTCCGCGGAAGGCATTGCCGGAGATGCTGCCGTGGTCCTCGTGTTCGGCGAGGCTGGGCACCGAAACGTATGCCGGGATTCCGTGTGCGCGTAAGTAGTGGTTCATCAGGATGTCGTCGGGCCAGCTGTCAAGATGGCGTCGGCCGAAAGCCGCAAATCCGGAGGCGACTTCCCTGGGAAGAATGATGGCCACGCAGGGGAAGTACTCGTTGACGGCGCCCACCCATCGGGCACCCGTCAGGGCACCGAAACGCACCGCGGCGCCGTTCCGGGAGTCCCAGAGCGCGAAAAGCGCGAGAGCGGCGTGCGGCATCTCGGCAATCGCCATCCGGGCACGCTCGAAGAACGTATCGGAAAGGATCATGTCGTCCTGGACGACGAGCTGATGCGTGGCGCCGTCCTCGATTGCCTCCCAGGCGCACAGTGCGGTCCGCAATACGGACGGTTTGCCGGCCGGGTCGGGGTCCATGACGACCTGCAGCGCTCCCGGTGGCGCGTCCCGCGCCAGCCGTTCCGCCGCCGCACGGCGTTTGGGGTGGGTCATCACGGCTCCACTCAGCCGATAACGCGTCATCAATTCCTCCGGTTCTCCGCTTTTCCGGCCCGCCGGGCTTTTGTGTCGGGCCGGGTCGATCCGGCACAGGTGAATCCGGACAGTACGGCGGTCCGGATGCGCGCCGCAAGACTGCCGAAATGGCGCTCTGGCCACCGGAATCGGCGCCGGACATGCTGACCGCTGGCCCACGCCGGGCCGGCTCGTGCTCCGTTATGCGGGAAGAGAGGGACCCATGCCCGGAACGGTGAACGGAAAGAAGAACGTCGGGGCGCACGACAATGCGAACGGTAATGGCGCTGCCGGAACGGGGAGTCCGGCACATGATGTCTTCGAGGAATCGGTGGAGGCGCGACTGGAGAAACTCCGGGATTCCCGGGTGGTGGTGACCGGCGGTGCCGGACTGGTCGGCAGCCGACTGGTGCGGCTATTGCGCCGGGCGGACGCCGAAGTGACGATTCTGGACCGGCTGGACGCCTATCCGGATGCGGTGCACTCCACACTGTTCGGGGTCGACCGCCTCGGAGCGAATGTGGTGGTCGGGGACATCTGCGACCGCGAAGCGGTACGCCGTGTGCTCACCGGTGCCGACTACGTGGTGCACGCCGCGGCATATGCCGACGTGGCGGCCTGCACCCGGCGGCCGGACACCGCCTTCCGGGCGAACATCCAGGGCACCGAGGTGGTGTTGGAGGAGGTCGCGGTCTCCGACGTGCGCCGGCTGGTGCTGGTGTCGTCGGCCGCGGTGTACGGGAACGGCGATGCCGCCATACGGGGACCGCAGGTCTTCCGCGAGGACCAGCAGTTGCTCCCGGTATCGGTGTACGCCAACTCCAAGCTCTGGGCGGAGCATCAGACCCGGCTGCTGCTGAGCGGACCGCACACCCCGGAGTACGCGGTGCTGCGGTACTTCTCCGTCTACGGCGATCCACAGATACCCAAGCCCGGCAGCCACTCGTGGATGGTCGCCTGGCTGTCCATGCAGGCCCGGCTGGGCCGCCCGATGCGGCTCAACGGGGGCGGAGTCCAGGTGCGGGACCTCGTCCACGTCGAGGACGTGGCCGCGGCCACCGCGCTCGCCCTCGTGGAAGAGGGAATGGCCGGGGCGACCGTCAACGTCGGTACGGGCGCGCCGACATCGGTCCGCGAGGTCGGCGAACTGATCGCCCCGCATTTCCCTCGGGCGCACTTCGTCACCACTCCGCTGCCGGAAGGCGATCCGCTGGGCGGCTATGCGGCCACCGAGCTCTGCCGTGAACTGCTGCGCTGGGCGCCGCGGATCGACGTCCGGGCGGGCGTGGAGCGGTACGTGCGTTGGCTGTCCACCACCCCGCACGCGGTGCCGTCATGGCTGACCGCCGAGCCCGCCGCATGACAACCTGCCACCACACATATGGACAAGACGCCAGGAAAGGTGACATCCAGGTGAGTTATGTCGGCTCGTACCTCTGGGAGTTGCGGCAGAAGGTGGGCAGTCGGTCGCTCCTCGTGCCCGGTGCCCAGGTCCTGCTGTTGGACGCGGCCGGCCGGGGGCTGTTCCAGCAACGTGCGGACACCGGTGTGTGGGAGCTGCCGGCCGGTGCGTGCGAGGAGGGCAGCGACTTCGCAGGGACGGCCCAGCGGGAGCTGGCGGAGGAGACCGGGCTGCGCGTGGAGCGGGGCGACCTGGAGGCGTTCGGCTCCCTGTCCGATCCCACGGTCCACACCCTGACCTATCCCAACGGCGACATCACCCACTGCTTCGCGCTCTGTTTCGTGGCGCGCCGGTGGTCCGGGGTGCTCTCCCCCGGCCGGGACGAGGTGACCCGGGCGCAGTTCCGGGTGCTGGCGGATCCGCCGGGGCCGCTGCATCCGCCCACCGCTGTGGTCCTGGAGATGTTCCGGGAGTTCAGCTCGACCGGAAGGTTCCAGGCCCGATGAACGGACCGACGACGGTGTCCGGAGCGGACGAGGGGGCGGCGATGCCCGACGCCGCCCCGACGGCGGGGCCTGCGGTGGTGCCGTGCCGGGCCTGCCTCGCCGGGGAGGACCTGGACTGGCTGGGCGGCAGGTCGGTCAGCCTGGCGCTGGACCTGATGACCTCGGTCACGGTGCGGCCGCCGGGTGCCCGGCCGTCCGGCGGTGCGGCCCCGGAGGGCGGTGCGGTACCGGACGGTGGTGCCGGTGCCTGGGCGGACGAGGTGTGGGCGTTCCTGCGCCAACGGCTGCCCGGCCTCGGTGCCCGGCCGCCGGCCGTGACCGCGCACAGCGACGCGCCGGCGGCCAGCGGACTGTCGTCGTCGACCGCGCTGATCGTGGCGCTGTTCCGGGCGTTCACCGGGGCCGCGGTGCCGGCGGCCGGGGGCGGCGGGAGCTGGCCGGTCCCGGCGCGGACGCTGGCCCAGTGGGCGTACGAGTTCGAGTTCGCGATCTTCAACGGTGGCGGGATGGATCATCTCGCGGTCATCGCCGGCGGTCTGCTGCTGCTCGACGGGCGGACCACCGGTCTGCCGGAGATCCGGCATCGGACCGCCTTCCCCGACGAGTGGGCGGTGGTCGTGCTCGACTCGGCGACCAGGAAGGACACCAGCGACCACATCCGTTCGGTGCGCGCGCAGTTGGCCGCCGGGGACGCCCGGCTCGCCGCGTACCGGGAGCGGACCGACGCGGCTTCGGCCGCGGTGTGGGAGGCCGTGCGGGGCCGTGATCTGTCCGGCCTCGGTGCGGCGATGAGCCGGGCGCACTGCGCGATGCGGGACCTCCAGGGCATGTCCACACCGCTGTTGGAGGAGCTGCGGGAGCTGGCCCTGCGCTCCGTCGGGCTCCCGTTGAAGCTCAGCGGGGCCGGTGGCGGCGGGGCGCTGGTCGGCGTCTGTCCGGCCGCCGACCAGGCCGAGGTGGTGGCGCGGCTGCGGCGGGCGCTCGGCCCGGCGCACCCCCGGGCCCGGGTGATCCCGGCCAGGGCCGCGGCGGGCCTGGCACCGGAGATCGCCGCGGCACCGACCCCGTAGGCGGGGCTCCCCGCGCCCCGCCCCTTAGATGAACGGGTCGTAGTCCGTACCGGACTCCGGTGCGGCCACCGTTCCCGCCACCGTTCCGGCCCCGATCCTGTCGAGTTCGAGGTTGGAGCGGTGGCGGGCGCAGTGGAAGCGGCAGTCCCGGCTCGGGTCGACGATGCCGCGGTCCGAGGTACGCCAGATCTCGGGAAGGCTTTCGGTCACCGCGTCCCCGATCCGGGCGCCGGCGTTCCCTCGGTGGTACGAGCAGACGTACACCCCGGACGGGGTGACCAGGGTGCGCAGTTCGGCGACCCGGCAGCGGTGGTAGTCCTTGTCCTGGACGGGCCCGACCCGGTTCCGCAGGGAGGTCAGCGTCGAGGAGTTGACGATCTCGAAGCCGTCGCCGGCCAGGACTGCGGCCTTGTCGAGCTGCTCATCCACGGAGGCGAGGATCTCGTCCGGCACCTGGATGACGTGGTGTCCGTCGTCGAACATCGCCTTGGTCTCGAAGTAGTCGCAGCCGATGTCGTGGGCGAGTTCGGCGGCCTGGAGGACCTCGTGGTGGTTGCTGACGACGGTGCCGTCCGGCTCCTGCCGGGTCATGACGAGGAACGAGTAGCCCAGGGCGCCGCGCTTGGCCTCGGCCAGCAGCCGCATGTTGCCGATGACCTTGTCGAAGACGCTGCGGCCCTTGCGGTCGGGGCGGAAGCGCCGGTACGTCTCGCTGGTGCCGGCGTCCATGGAGACCCGCACCCAGGAGGCGTAGGCGGCGAGTTCGGCGAGGTTCTGCTTGATCAGGGTGCCGTTGGTGACCACGCCGATCGCGATGCCGGCCGCACCGAGAACGCGTAGGACCTGGCGGGTGCCCCGGTGGGCGAGGGGTTCCCCGCCGCCTATCAGGACCACCGCGCGGACCTGCATCTCCACGAGTTCACCGGCCAGTTCGGCGAGCCGTTCGGGGGTGAAGCGCCCCTGGTTGAGCAGCTTTCCGCTGATGCACTCGGGGCAGGCCAGGTCGCAGAAGGTCGTCGGGTCCAGGTCCACGACCAATGGGCCGCTGGAGCGGGTCCCGGTGGCCGCTTCGAGGATCCGGGGCCAGCCGGACGGCTGGTACAGCTTGGACACCAGGTCGAGACGGTCGAACGTCACGTGTTCTCCTGCAAGGTCGGAGGTTGCGTACACCGGCGGATCGTCGGTCCGCCGGCCGAGCGCGTGCCACATGGCGCTGGGGCGGCATGCCCGGTGGGGGTGGTCGGGGGCGGGCGGCTGGTGGGCGCGGCGGCTCAACGGTGGGGGGCCGTAGCCGCGCCGGCGGCCCGTCTTCGGCGGGTCACCCTTTGACCGCACCGGTGGTCAGGCCCGCGCCGATCCGCCGCTGGACGAGGGCGAAGAAGACGGCGACGGGGAGGGCGGTGAGCGTGGCGCCGGCCATCAGTGCGCCGTAGTCGGTGCCGAAGCTGGTCTGGAAGGACACCAGCCAGATGCTGAGGGTCTGTTTGTCGTTGCTGGACAGCAGGACGTAGGCGAGGACGTACTCGTTCCACGCCTGGACCAGGGCGTAGATGGAGGTCGCCACCAGGCCCGGGGCGAGCAGCGGCAGCACGACCCGGCGGAACGCGCCGAGGCGGGTGCAGCCGTCGGTCATCGCGGCCTCCTCCAGCTCGACCGGGACGGCGGCGATGAAGCCGCGCAGCAGCCAGACGGTGAACGGCAGCATGAAGACGAGGTAGGTGAGGATCACGCCGGGCAGGCTGTCGGTCAGTCCGGCGTCGCTGAGCAGCAGGTAGATGGGGATGATCAGGCCGGCGAGCGGGATCATCTGGACGCCGAGGATGACCAGGACGAGGGCCTTGCGCCCGGCGAACGAGAAGCGGGCGAGGGCGAACGCCGCCAGGGTCCCGATCAGCAGGGAGACCAGCACGGTGCCGGCGCCGATCAGGACGCTGGAGCGGACGTTGGCCCAGAACGTGGAGGTGCTCAGGGCGCGGCGGAAGTGCTCCAGCGTCAGGTGGTCGGGCCAGAAGCGCGGCGGGTCGGCGTGGATCTCGGTGGCCGGGCGGAACGCGGTGAGCAGCATCCAGTAGAGCGGGAAGGCCATCAGTGCGCTGAAGGCGAGGCCGAGGGCGTTGGCCGCGGTGCGGCGTCGGCGGCGGACGCCGGACGCGCTCCCGGTGCCGGGGACTGTGTTCACTCGGCCGCTCCCAGGTGGACGAGCTGGCGGACGTAGACGACCGCGCCGGCCAGCAGCATCAGGACGGTGAGGACGGCGATGGCCGCGCCGACGCTGTAGCGGTTGACGGCGAAGGACTGGATGAACGAGTAGACGCCGAGCAGGTAGTACTCCTTCTCCGGTTGGCCGCCGCGCATCAGCCAGATCTCGTTGAACACCCCGAAGTCCCAGATGGCGGTGAGCGAGGTGACCAGGACGACGGACGGTTTGATCACCGGCCAGGTGACGTGCCGGAACAGCTGGCCGGGGCGGGCGCCGTCGACCAGTGCCGCCTCCTCCAGTTCGGCGGGGACCTGGCTGAGCGCGGCCTGGAGGGTCAGTGCGGCGAACGGGACGGCGCCCCAGACCACGACGCCGGTGATGACGGCGAAGCCCTGCCAGGGGTTCTCGAACCAGTTGTGCTTGCTGAAGTCGAGTCCCGGCAGCAGGCTGAGGAGCCAGTTGACGATGCCGTAGTCGGCGTCCGAGAGCCAACGGAAGATGGACGCCGCCACCATGACCGGCATGGCCCAGACGGCGACCAGGACGCCGGTCATCGTCGTCCGCACCCACCGCGCCACCCGTCGCATCAGCAGCGCCACCAGGAGCGACAGCACCATCGTGGCGGCGACGCAGGCCACGGTGAACAGGGCGGTGCGGCCGACGACGGTCCAGAAGAAGCCGTCGGAGAGGATCGAGCGGTAGTTGGCGAGCCCGGCGTAGGGCGGCGCGGCCCCGGAGAACAGTTCGCGCCGGGTCATGTCCTGGAAGGACAGCAGCACCAGGTCGACGAGCGGATAGCCGAGGACCGCGGCGAGCGCGAGCACGGTCGGCGCGATCAGCAGATACGGCAGCAGCCGCCGTCGGACGGTGTGCCGCGGACGGGTGGCCCGGTCCGTCCGTGGCCGTTGCGGCGGCCGGGCGGCGCGGGGCCGTCCCGGCAGATCCACGGTCCCCACGGCCGTCAGCGCTCGTTGATCACGGCGTCGATGCGGCGGTCCGCGGCCCGCGCGGCGTCCGGCACCGATCGTTTCCCGGTCGCGATGTCCTGGAGCATCTCCGGGAGGACGTTGGACTTCTCGACGGCTCCCCAGCCGGGGGCGAGCGGCGTCACCCAACCGTTTTCGGCGGCCTGCGCGGCCGGGCCGTTGATGCCGCCGGCGGCCACCTCCCGGAGTTGGGCGGTGTTGTTGGGCAGGGTGTCGGCGGCTATCAGACGGCGCTGTGAGGTGCGGTCGGTGAACAGCCGGATCCAGTCCTGGGCCAGGTCCTGGCGGGTGGACTTGACGGGGATGGCCAGGGTGGAGCCGCCCAGGAACGGTGGCAGGAGTTTGCCAGAGGGGCCGGGGAACGCGAACGTGGCGAACTTCCCGCGCAGCGCCGGGTCGCCGCCCGACCTGCTGTCGGTCGCGGCCTTGGCCTCCCAGGTGTTGCCGTAGAACATGCCGACCTTGCCCTGGCCGACGACGCCCGGTTCGTCGCCGTTGTCCTTGGAGCGGTCGCCCGTGTAGTAGGCGTCGAGGAGGTCCTTCCAGGCGGTGAGTCCGGCCACGGACCGGGCGGAGGAGAGCGCGCCGTGCCAGCGGCCGTCCTTGCACACCGCGATCTCGCCGCCGGCGTCCTTGACGAAGGCCATCGCCGCGTTCCAATAGCGGCCGGGCATGTAGAAGGCAGAGAAATTCTTGTCGGCGGCGCCGAATTTCGCCTTGAGTTTGTCGAGGTCGGCGTGGAGTTCGGTATAGCTGCGCGGGGCCCGGTGCACTCCGACCTGGGCGAGGAGATCGGTACGGTAGATGCCCACTCGGGCACCTACGTAATATGGGACGCAGTAGGTCTTGCCACCGTCGCGGCAGGCATCGCGGAGGGCCGGGAGCCATTCCGCGGAGTGATCGAATTTCGCTGGGTCGACGGGCGCGAAGGCGCCGTTGACTATGTAATTGGTGGTCTCACTGTTACCCATTTCGACCACATCGGGGACTTTCCGCCCGGCGAGTGCGGCGTCGATCTTCTGGTTCTTCGTGGTCCACTGCTGGTACTGCACGGTGACCTTGATCTTGGGATAGGTCTTCCGGAAGCGGTCGTTGACCTCGGCCACCAGTCCCGGCCAGCTCTCCTGGGCGTCCACGGTCAGCCAGACCGTGAGTTCCCCGGTCCGGTCCGCGGCGGCGACCGGTTTGCCGCCGCCACAGCCGGCCACCGCGCCCAGCACAACCATTGCCCCCAGGCCCGCCGCTAAACGGGAGATGCGTTCGGCCATGATCTCCTCCGTCGGGTTGTCGGAACCGGCTGTATCTACCCCGGGCGCCTCGCCTCTCACCTCGTGGAGTCTTTCCGGCCAGAAAATCCGACGGCCGGATCTGGCCGTTGGAATATTCCGCGAACAGCCGTATGCCAGGCCGGGCCATATGCTGATCTTGTGTTCGCCGCGGCAAAGCCGCCGTTGTTTTGACGCAAAAGGCGCGCTGCCCGAATGATCGGCTCTTGACGGTGCCGCCTCCGCTGCCTCAGTTTTGCTCGGGTGTCACCCACGTCCCCTATCGAAGGGTTTGCACGTGACTGAGTACGGCACGACGGCCGCAGATTCGGCCAACCGCCCGGTGCAGGTCAACTCCTGGAACGGTTGGGATCCCCTGCGGCACGTCGTCGTCGGGCGCGCCGACGACGCGGTGGTGCAGGCCCCGGAGCCGGCGGTCCGACGGGACTTCCCCGACGACGGGTTCCCGCTGGGCACCTACGGCCCGATGCCGGCCGACATGACCGCCGAGGCCAACGAGCAACTCGACGCCTTCGCCGCGATGTTGAGCCGCCGCGGCATCCGCGTCGACCGCCCCACCCCCGTCGACTTCAACCAGCAGGTCACCACCCCGGACTGGACCCAGGAGACCATGTCCGGCTGCATGCCGCCGCGCGATCTGCTGCTGACCGTGGGCAACGAGATCCTCGAAGCCACCATGTCGTACCGCAGCCGCTGGTTCGAGTACCTCTGTTACCGGCCACTGCTCCAGGACCTGTTCAAGGCCGACCCGCGCATGCGCTGGGAGGCGGCCCCCAAGCCCCGGCTGACCGACGCCACCTACAAACCGGGCTTCTGGGACACCTACAACTCCCTCCCCACGGACGTGCAGTTGGCCCGGGTGCGGGACTACGACCTCGTCCTGACCGAGGAGGAGCCGCTGTTCGACGCGGCGGACATCGCACGCTTCGGCAAGGACCTCTTCGTCCAGCTGTCGTTCGTCACCAACCGCAGTGGCTACCAATGGCTCAAACGCCACTTCCCCGACCACCGGGTGCACGCGGTGACCTCCACCAACACCCACCCGCTGCACATCGACGCCACCTGGGTGCCGCTGCGCCCCGGACTGGTGCTGCACTGCGGTGAACGGCTCGCGGACGCCGAGCTGATGGAGTTCTTCCGGCGCAACGACTGGGAGATCATCGAGGCGGTCCAGCCGGCCAGTTGGGACCACCCGCCCAAGCTGTCGTACTGCAGCCCGTGGCTGGCCGGAAACATGCTCAACCTCGATCCGAACACCCTGTGCATCGAGGAGAAGGAAGTGGCGCTCGCCGACCAACTGTCCGGCTACGGCTTCGAGATCGTGCCGGTGCCGTTCCGCGCGGTGGGCCCGTTCGGCGGTGGACTGCACTGCGCCACCTTCGACATCGAACGGGAAGGGACGCTGGAGGACTACTTCCCGCACCGCCACGGACGGTACTGAGGCCGGTGTCGGCCCCGTCACCGCCCCGCCGGCCCGCCGTCCGGGCCGTGATCTTCGATTTCTACGGCACGCTGGTGCGGCTGGTCGAGCCGCTGCCGCCCAGTCACCGGTCGTCCTTCCTCCGTCGGGGCCTGGCCGAGGCCGCCGACGCGTGGGGCGACCAGTGGGCCGTCGGCCCCCGGGACGGCGAGGAGCACACCGCGCACTCCACCAGTGAACGGGCGTATCTCGCCTGGGAGTTGGACCGGCTCCGGCGACGGGCGCTGGCCTGCGGCGTACCCGAGCCGGAGGCCGGTCCGCTGGCCGCCGAGATCGATCGGGCCATGAAGGACCTGCACCTGGCCCTCTTCGACGACGTGCCGGCGGCGCTGGCCGGGCTGCGCACCCGCGGCCTGACGGTGGCGGTCTGCTCCAACTGGTACTGGGACCTGGACCGCGCCATGGAGGACGTGGGGCTGGCCGGGCTGGTCGACGTCGCGGTCCCCTCCGCCCGCGCCGGGGCCCGCAAACCGCATCCCCTCATCTACCGGACAGTGCTGGAACGGTGCGAGATCCGCCCCGAACAGGCCCTGTTCGTCGGCGACATGTGGGAGGCGGACGTCGCGGGACCCTTGGCGTGCGGGATGCGGGCGGTGCACCTGTGGCGCCCCGACCGGGCGGTGGCGGGGACGGCCCCGCCACTCCCGGACGGGGCCGCCCGCATCCCCTCACTGGCCGCGCTCAGCGGTCTGTTGTAGCCGGGCCCGGACCGGCGAGTCGATCCAGCACGTTGCGGGTCACCCGGACCACGCCGGCGTCGAGTTCCCGGCCGCAGACCACCGACCAGTCGGTGGTCCCGGCCGTGAACACCGTGCCGCCGGCGGTGTAGAGCCCCATCGTGGCGGCGCGCGGGCTGGTGATCGCCGGTTCGCGCGCCGGGCAGTTCCAGTGCCCCCATTTCAGGTGGTGGAAGTCGTCGTGCACCGGATCGAGGAGATAGATCCCCAGGATGAGAAAGGACCCGGGCGTGCCGTCCGTCCCGGTGGCGTGCGCCACGCCGTCCGCGTCCCGGGCGAAGGCGGCGCCATCGCACTCGTAGCCGATCAGCGGCGTGCCCGCTCCCAGGGCGTCGGCCGGCCCGCCGTCGGAGCCGTCCCGCAGCCCGGTGCCCTCGTACACCCAGTGGTCCGCGTGCTGCACCCGATAGCCGTCGCGCGGCCGGTCGCCGGGCCACTCGCCCGGCCACATCCCGCCGTTGCGGAAGCTGACCCCGGTCAGGGCGTTCTCCGGTTCGCCGACGCCGTCCGGCGGGGCCAGCCACCACTGGTCGGTGGCCGGAAGGTGCGGGTACTCCGCGCCGACGTGGTGGTCGGTGTCGGAGACGAACGCGGTGTTCCCCGCCACCGGGTGGACCCGCCACCAGCAGGTGTTGGCGCTCAGGAACGCCACGTTCCCGCCGTCCCGGACGAACTCCGCGACGTGGCTGCGCATCGCCGCGCTCCAGTACTCGTCGTGGCCGACGCTGAGCAGCAGCCGGTAGGGGGCGAGCAGCTCGGGGTCCTCGTGCAGGTCGAGGTCGGTGCAGTAGTCGACGTGGTAGCCGTTGCGCTCCAGCCAGGCGATGAACGGCGCGTCCCAGTAGGCGAGGTCGATGACCCCGCCGGGCCGGTGCAGACTGAGCCGGTGGCCGCGCGGCCCGTCCGGGCCGGCCTGCTGGTGGACCGGGTTGTCGTAGAGGCTGGCGGCCCGCTGGACGTCCGCCCGGTCGGAGCGGTTGTACGCGTGCCGGGTGTACGTCGATTTCTTGTAGAGAATGCGCGCGCCGGTCGCCGCGGGCCGGGCCGGACGGACGATGAAGAACTCCCGTCCGAAACCCTCGATTCCGGAGTCGTCGAGCAGCGGTACCTGCCGGGCCCGATGCTCCGGGCCCTCGATGAAATGGGCGAGATAGATTCCCGGCGGCCAGTCCTCGGGAAGGGTGTGGTGATACGTCGGCCAATTCCAGTCCACGGCGGGCGAGGCATGCTCGGGGACGCCGTCCGGGTGTGGTGGCGGGGTGGCCGGCACCCCCGGATACGGTCCGGTTTCCGCCATGAAGGACAGGTCCTTCCCCAGGCGGTAGAAGCGGACCCAGAATTCCTCGGCGGCTGTCGACACATGAAATTCGAGACGCCGACCGACCGGCACACTCTCACGTTCCATATATCCCTCTATCACGCGCGCCATGCTAGGAGCGCGGACAAGGCACCGACAACAGAACTTCCAGCCAAGGGAGACAGCGGAAAATGGACCGAGAATTCCGGGTACGTGAACTCATGTTGGGCATCGAGGGGTTGGCGTTGCTGCGTCATGCATTGGACGCCGACGAGGACTTCCTAAAAGCCCGGAGCGAGGAAATCCAGGCGCTGGTCACCGGCCAGGAAAGCTCGCTCCCGGACGGCCGGGCCGCGCTCGACGAACTGGACGTGGCGGCCGGCTACGCCTCCTGGGCGGCCCGCTACGACTCGCTGCCCAGCTCGTACATCGAGGTCGAGGAGCCGGTGGTGCACCGGCTGCTGGACCGCGGTCCGGTGGGCACCGCCCTGGACGCGGCCTGCGGCACCGGCCGGCAGACCGCCGCCCTGGCCGCCCGCGGCTACCGCACCATCGGCGTCGACCAGTCACCGGAAATGCTGGCGCAGGCCCGCCGTAAGGTGCCCGGTGCGGAATTCCGGCGCGGTCGGCTGGAAAGCCTCCCGGTCGAGGACGAAAGCGTCGACCTCGTGGTCTGTTCCCTGGCCATGACGCATCTCCCGGACGTTTCCCCGGGGATCGCCGAACTGGCGCGGGTGCTCCGCCCCGGCGGCCGGATCATCCTCTCCGACCTGCATCCGTTCGTCATCTCCCTCCAGGGCCAGTGCGTGTTCGTCCACGGCGCGGACCAACTGGCCTTCGTCCGCAACCACGTCCATCTGCCCGGCCGCTATCTCGACGCCTTCCACGCCGCCGGGCTGACCGTACGGGAATGCCACGAACCGGTCTTCAACGGCCGGCTGGCACCGGGAGGTTACGAGGAGAGCATCGCGGACGCCGCACGGGCCGCCTGGAAAGACTTCCCGCTGGTCATCGTCTGGGCCGCGGAGAAGCCCGGAGAGCCGCAGGAGAGCACCGTATGAGCCTGGAGTTCGTGCACCATTCCCAGCGTCCGGAATTGTGGGACCGGATCACCGGGGAATTCGCCGGAGTGGTCCCCGAATACAACCTGCACGGCGACATCAACGCCGGTTTCTGGGACCGCCTGTTCACCGACTTCCCCGACCACCAGTTCCTCCTCCACGACACCGCAACGGACACCGTGCTCGGCACCGGCCGGACCCTCCCCCGTGCCTGGGACGGCACCCCCGAGGGCCTCGGCACCGGCCTCGACGCCTCCATCGCGGCGGCCTTCCACGACCACGACACCGGGGCGAAGCCGAACGCCCTCTGCGCCCTGGGCATCGAGATCGCCCCCGCCCACCAGGGCAAGGGGTACTCCACCCGCCTCCTGGACCACATGGCCCAGATGGCTCGCGCCGCCGGCCACTCCCATGTGATCATCCCGATCCGCCCCACCTGGAAGGACCGCTACCCGCTCGTCCCCATCGACCGCTACGCGTCGTGGACCCGCGCCGACGGCGCCCCGTTCGACCCGTGGATCCGCACCCAGGTGCGCCAGGGCGGGACCATCGCCGCGGCGGTGGCGGAGTCCTCCCGCATCACCGGCACCGTCGCCGAATGGGAGGCGTGGACCGGGATGGCCTTCCCCGACGACGGCCGCTACGTCTTCCCCGGCGGCCTGGCCCTCCTCGACATCGACCACTCCCGCGACCGCGGCGCCTACTGGGAACCCTGCGTCTGGATCACCCACGACGTCCGCGCCTACTGAACCTCCCCCAGCAGCTCCGCCGCCGGCCCGAGCAGCAGACCGCCGCACCGCACCGCGCTCTCCGCGTACGCCGCCATGAGCGCGGTGTGCTCCGGGATCAGGTCGGGCCGCCGCTCGGGGGGCAGCCCGGCCGGGCCGACCGTGGAGAGCGCGGCGGCCCGGACCCGGGCCGCGGCCTCACCCACCGGCCCGGCCGCCGCCCGTCGGGTCGCGTGCCGGCGCGCGGCGTCCTCGGCCTGTCGGCCCAACAGCAGGCAGTGGATCCACAGTTCGTCCGCGAAGGCGCGCCCGAAGAGACGTCCCACCGACGCCGCGGCGTCCTCGGGCCGGTGCCGCCGCACCACGTCCCACACCTGACCCGCCGTCAGGCCAGTGTTCGGCAGCGCTTCGGTCCACCGCAGGTGTCGCCGCGGATCGGCGTCGTGCTCGTGCCCCGCCGGCCGCAGGTACCCCTCGCCGTACCGCATGTACGGCAGCCAGTCCAACTCCTCCAGCACCCATCCGCGGTCCAACAGCGGACGCGCTTCCGCCGCCCCCACGGGGCACACCGCCAGCCGGATCCCCTGCGCGGCATGCCCGTTGATGCTGCTCGTCCCGATGTGCTCGACCACGGTCGGCACCGCCAGCAGCCCCGGCCGCCCCGTGGCACGCAGGAACGCCGCCATCACCTCGTCGTCATGGCGCTCGGCGCTGTCCGCGGCGAACGCCCGGAACGCGTCCGCGGTGTGCGCCGGCAGGCAGATGGCCAACGTCGGTGCGAACTCCTCCGGCACCGCCCGCACCCACCCCGCCCCGGCCAGCGCCGCCAGTCGGGCCGCGGCACCGTTCCGGGCATGCCAGTTGGTGTAGAAGATCAACGCCTCGTCCGGAAACCGCGCCACCGATCCGGCCACCAACTCCAACAGCTCAGGCGGCGCCGCCACGTCGTCCTGGACGACCAGGTGGTGCCCGGCTCCCGCCGCCCGCGCCGCCCACGCCACCAGCGCGGTTCGCAACGCGGACGGCGGGCCGTCCGGGTCCGGGTCGCGCGCCAGTCCCCCGAGCCCCAGCCGGGCGGCGAGCGCCGCGGCCTGTTCCGCGCGCACCGGGTGGGTCATCACGGCCGAACTGAGGGAAGTCGTGCTCACCGGGCCACTCCTCTCACCACGCGGAGACACCGCGCACACATCGCGATCGGGCCGCCTCATCGTGGCAGATCACCAGGCATCGCCCGCCACAGCGGCGGAGAGTGGCCGAATCCTTACGTCCGGCGTCCGGCGTCCGGCGGTTGGCGTCCGGCGGTTGGCGTCCGGTAGCTGGCGATGGCCGTTCGCCGGGCGCCAAGTGCCGGGGGCCGGACGCCGAGTGCCGGGTGCCAGGTGCCGGGTGCCGATGGGGACGGCTGGAGCGTGCGCCGTTGCGCAGCACACCCACCACGTGCGGCGTCCGGACTCCGACCGGGGCCCGCCACGTCCGCATAGCCCCAGGGGGTATCGTCGGACCGCAGTGCCGTGCGTGACGTGCAGGTGACGACACCTGTCGGCCCGTACGGAGCGAGGCGCGTGCAGCGGGAAGGGGGCAAGGGAACGTCAGCATGCGGACGCGGAGTCGGCGGGCGCGGACGGCCGCGCGGGGACGCGCGGTGCGTCACACCGCGCGCCCGCACCCGACTGCCGCGGGCTACCGGCGACCGGCGGCCCTGTGCGCCCTGCTCTGGCTGATCATTTCCGTGATCGCTCACCACAACCTGCCCGGCACCGCCCTGCCGATGTCGTCCATGGGGCAGCCGGCGACCGTGCGGGAGTCCGCGGTCCGGCCCCCGGCCGCCCTGCCCACCGCAGTGACCGCAGCAGTCCACCCCCAGCACGAGCACCACGACAGCGGCGCCCATTGTTCGTCGTACGACGTCCGGTCCGAGCAGTTCGTGTCGCCGCCACCGCTCCTCGACCATGCCCGCGCGCCCCGCCCCGCGGCCCCCTCCTGGCCCGGATCCCGCCCGGCCGGCGGACCCTCCCCACCCGATTCGGCAACCCTCTCCGTCCTACGCATTTAGGCCGACCACCCCTTCCCTCCCGTACTCGGCCTCTTTCTCCCACGGCGCACGAGCGCTGCGCCCCACGGCGCGTGCACCGAGCGCCTGGCACACCTGCGTAAGGACACCACTCCATGAACACGATCAACCGACGCTCCGTCCTGCTGGCGGGTCTGGGCGCGGCGGGTTCCGGCCTGCTCGCGGCCTGTTCCGGGGACGCCCGGGGCTCCGGCCCCACCCTGGTCAGCCCGTCCGGGGCGGCCGTGGCAGCCGCCGAGAAGCAGCGGCAGCACTCCGGCCGGGAACGCCGGGTCAGGCTCACCGCGACCGCCGGCCCCGTGGACCTGGGCGGCGGGAAGACGGTCCGGACCTGGAGCTTCGACGGTCAACTGCCGGGCAAGGAACTCCGGCTCACCGCGGGCGACACCCTCGTCGCCGAGCTCGCCAACCACCTGCCGCAGAGCACCTCCGTCCATTGGCACGGCCTCGCCCTGCGCAACGACATGGACGGCGTCCCGCCCGTCACCCAGCGGGCCGTGGCGGCCGGCGGCGCCTTCACCTACCGGTTCGTCACCGATACACCCGGGACCTACTGGTTCCATCCGCACGTCGGCGTCCAACTGGACCGCGGTCTGTACGGTCCGCTGATCGTCGAGGACCCGCACGAGCCGTTGCGGTACGACGACGAGTGGGTCGTCGTACTCGACGACTGGCTCGACGGCGTGACCGGCACCCCGGACCAGGCACTCGCCGCCCTACAGCGCGGCATGGACCACGGCCCCGCGTCCCACGGCGGGAAGGGCGGCAGGCACGGCGGCATGGATGGCATGGACGGTATGGATGGTATGGACGGCATGTCAGGCATGGGCAAGGCCACGGACATGGGCACGGACATGGACATGGGCACGGGCACGGACGCGCACATGGACATGGGTATGGATGACCCGTTCATGCTGATGGGGGCGACCAGCACCCTGTTGGGCGGCGATGCCGGTGACGTAAAGTACCCGCACTACCTGATCAACGGTCGCGTCCCGGCCGCACCCGCCACCTACCAGGGCAAGCCCGGCCGGAGACTGCGGCTGCGGATCATCAACGCCGGCGGGGACACCGCCTTCCGGGTCGCGCTCGGCGGCCACCGGCTCACCGTCACCCACACCGACGGCTATCCCGTCGTCCAGGAACCGGCCGACGCCCTCCTGATCGGCCCCGGTGAGCGGTACGACGCACTGGTCACGCTGGACGACGGCGTCTTCCCGCTCGTCGCCCTGGCCGAGGGCAAGGGGGCGGCCGGGTTGGCCCTGGTACGCACCGGCTCCGGCCACGCCCCGGCCGCCACCGTCCGGCCCAAGGAACTCAACGGCCGGATCCCGGTCGCGACCACCCTGCGGGCCACCGAGGAAGTCCGCCTGAAGGCCCGTCAGCCGGACGTCACCCACCGCATCAAGCTGACCGGCGGTATGGCGAAGTACGACTGGGCGCTGAACGGCAAGCGGTTCGACATGAACCACGCGGACGCCCATCCCTTCACCGTCGGCAGCGGCCAGCGGGTGCGCCTACAGTTCGTCAACACCACCGATATGTGGCACCCGATGCACCTGCACGGGCACACTTCCCAACTCGGTGCGAACGGTCCCCGCAAGGACACCGTCATCGTCCTGCCGGGCTCGACGGTCACCTGCGACGTCGACGCGGACAACCCGGGCCAGTGGCTGATCCACTGCCACAACGCCTACCACGGCGAGAGCGGGATGATGGGGCTACTCGCCTACGACGCCTGACCCTCGGGGGGGGGGCGGCACCGGCTTCCGTGCCGCCCCCGGCACCCGGCACCCGGCACCCGGCCGTTGTGGTCCGCCGTGGCGCAGCGCCGGGGAGTCGCGGCATTCGTCGCCGACGGGCTGATCCGCGATCTCGCCGAGGCGCGGTGCGGTGGAGTGGACGTGTTCGCCGGGGACGTTGGCGCGCCGAGCGGCGAATCCGGCCGGCCCCGCCCATGGGCGCACCGACGCGGTCCGGCCGGCCCATATGCGGGAATTCTGCGGGCTGTTCGGCGCCGGACCGAAGGACACCGGGTGGGGCGGATCCACCCGTCCCACGGCGCGGCTGGCAGTCTTGCCGGGCGCCATGCACTACGTCATCCTCGAATCCCCGTTGCTGACGGGGCGGTCCTGCCGTTCCTGGACACTGCCGCCGACTGACCCCACGGTTCCCGTCGAGGAGCCGGTCCGGCGCGTCGGGAGGCCCTAGGCCGGAAGGCCGAGACGGAGATCCGCACTTGGGCGGTGCCGGGGGCGGGAGGACGCGGCAAGAGTGAGGTGGGCACCTGCCCGACTCACGGACCACCTGCCCGGAGGCTGACGGTGAACACCCCGAACCCGACCGACCACCCCGACCCGACCAACCACTCCGACTCGACCGACCACCCCGACCTGACCGACGCCACGGCACACGCGGCGGCGACGCACCTGATCGAACAGTCGCTGGGGCATCTGTACTCCGCGGCCTTACGGATCGCCGCCCACCACCACCTGGCCGACCATCTGGCCGGCGGCCCCCGCACCGCCGCCGAACTCGCCCGACTCACCGGGACCGACGCCGTCTTCCTCCGTCGCTGCCTGCGCTACCTCACCTCGCGCGCCGTCTTCCACGAGGACGACAACGGCGCCTTCCACCTGACTCCGGCCGCCCAGTTCCTGCGCACCGGGGTGCCGGGCTCGCTGCGCGACGCGGTGCTGATGCTCACCGACGAGATCTTCGTACGCTCGTCGTCGGCCCTCGACCACACCATACGGACCGGCGAACCCGGCTTCCCCACGGTCTACGGGGCCCCGTTCTTCGAGTACCTCCAGGGCGACGCCACCGCCCGGGAGCTCTTCGACACGGGCATGGCGGCGTTCTCCGAACCGCTCGACGACCTGGTGGCCGGCGCGTACCCGTTCCCCGACCAGGGCACCGTGGTGGATGTCGGCGGCGGGCGGGGCGGGTTGCTGCGGCACGTCCTGCTGAGACACCCGGGTCTGTCCGGGGTGCTGTTGGACCAGGCGCCCGCCTTGGCGGACCACGTCCTGGACACGTCCGAGCTCGCCGGGCGGTGGCGCGCCGAACCGGGCGACTTCTTCACCGCCGTCCCGGACGGCGGCGACGTCTACGTGCTCAAGCACGTCCTGCACGACTGGGAAGACGAGGCGGCCGTCCGCATCCTGAGCGCCTGCCGGCGCGGTCTGGCCCCGGGCGGCAAGGTCCTGGTCGTCGACTCCGTTCCCACGCCGGGCGGCGATCCGCACCCGGGCAAGGCCCTGGACATGGCGATGATGACGATCGTGACCGGCAAGGAACGCGGCCCGACGGACCTGGACGTCCTCTTCTCCCGTGCCGACCTGCGCCGCACCCGGATCCTGCCCACACCCACCTTCGCGTCCATCGTGGAGGCGGTCGCGGCCTGACCGCGGCGGCGGCACGGTGACCGTTCCGCCGCCGCGGTCTCACCCGGTGGTGGACCGCTCGCGCCACCAGTCCACCGTCGCCTCGACCTGCTCGTCCACGGGGGTGGCCCGTACGGCGAAGGCGGCTTCGTAGGCGCTCGCGTCGATCACGAACGGGCGGTCGAACTGGTAGCGGATCTCCTTCAGTTCACGGATCAGCGGGGAGAAGAACCCGGCGAGGCCCAGCACGGCCGGCGACAGTCCGCGCACCGCGACCGGTCCCGTGCCCGCCCGGGCGGCCAGGCGGTCGACCATCTCCCGGGTGGACAGCGCGGGCTCCGTCGGGACGTGCCAGGCACGTCCCCAGGCCCGTTCCTCGCCCGCGACCTCGACCAGGGTCCGGGCCACGTCGGGGAGGTAGCTCCAGCTGTGCGGCGCGTCCGGGTCCCCGAGCGCGGAGACCGGCTTGCCGCGCAGCAGCCGCGGCATGACCCGTGCGGCCAGGTGCCCGCCGTCGGTCACACCGGGTCCGAAGAAGTCCGAGGCCCGCACCTCGACGGCCTTGATGCGGCCCTGGTCGTGCAGGTGCTTCGCCTGCTCCCACACGGTGGCGCGGACCCGTCCCTTGGGGCCGGTCGCCGCGAGCGGCAGTTCCTCGGTCAGCGGACCGTCCACCGGGCCGTAGCCGTAGAGGTTGCCCAGCATGACGAGGACGGCGCCGGTCGCCTCGGCCGCCGCGCAGAGCGACCCGGCCAGCGGCGGCCAGTCACTCGCCCAACGGTGGTAGGGCGGTGCGGCACAGCTGTACAGCGCGGCGGCGCCCCGCGCGACCTCGCTGAGCCGCTCGTGGTCCGTCGCGTCGCAGGCGATGTGCTCGATGCCGGGCTCCGGGCCGCGGCCTGACGTGGTGACGACTCGTACCGAGTGTCCCTGCTCGACCAGCAGCCGAGCGGTGGCCGCCCCGGCGGGCCCGAATCCTATGACGACATGAAGGCTCACGCCCGCACACTAGCGCGCGAACGGGTTGCGGCCCTCCTCCACGCCTTCCGCCAGGGCGGCCATGCGGGACTTGTACTCGGCCTGCGGCATCTGCCCGAGGACCACGCGGCGTTCGAGTTCGGCGGCTTCGGTCTCCTGGGCGATCCGGCGGCTTTCCGCCACGAGCTCTTTGCTGTACTTGACGGCCTTGGCGCGCTGGATGGAGCGCCGGCGCGCGATCTCCTCAGCGACGACCCGTACGGTCTGTTCCACGTAATCGTCGTGTTGGCCCGACCACATGTTGCCCCCTCGTTCCTCGATGTTCCCCCCGGACATCGCCTTCAGGGTAAGGCAAACCCGGCGCCTCGCCCCTCCCGTGTCTGGGAACCTCAGTCCTCTTCTGCCGCCACGGTCCCCCCGGTCAGGGATGTCGTGACCGGCGCGGGCCGAACGGGCTCGGCAGTATCCGCGTCCGCTGCCGGTGGCCCGGTCACGGCAACCGCCTGCGCAGGCAGGGTGGTTGTGGACGGCAGTGGTGCCGTCCGGCCCAGAGGTGCCGGTATCGGCGGGAGGTGTGGCTCCGGTGCGGCCGGCAAGGAGACGACCATGGTGAGGCCGCCACCGGGCGTCTCCTCCGGGGTGAGCGTGCCGCCCATCGCCTCCGTCAGACCGCGGGAGAGCGCCAGGCCGAGCCCGAGACCGGTGGTGTTGTCGGTGTCGCCGAGTCGTTGGAACGGCTCGAACGCCCGCTCCCGGTCAGGGAGTTGGATGCCGGGGCCGCGGTCGGTGATCCGCAGTTCGACGCGGCCGGCGAGCGCGCTGGCGCGGATCGTGACCGGGCGGCCGGCGGGCGAGTGGCGTACCGCGTTGGACACCAGGTTGGCGATGACGCGCTCCAACAGCGGCGGGTCAGCGAGCACGTCGGGGGCGGTCTCCAGCCCCTGGGGCACGACGCGTCCGGGCGCCTGCGGGGGTGCGTCGGGGAGGGTGTCCAGTGCGGCGGGCAGCACCTCGGTCAGTGCCACGGGCTCCAGGTGCAGGGTCAGCGCACCGGCCTGGAGTCTGCTCAGGTCCAGGAGGTTGTCGACCAGGCGGCTGAGCTTGGCGAGCGATTCCTCGGCGGTGGCGAGGAGTTCCTCGCGGTCCTCGGCCGAGAAGTCCACATCGCGGCTGCGCAGGGAGCTGATCGCGGCCCAGCTGCCGGCGAGTGGGGTGCGCAGGTCGTGGCCCACCGCGGCCAACAGTGCGGTGCGCATCCGGTTGGCCGCCTTGACCGCTTCGACCTCGGCGGCGGCCTCGGCGAGCCGGGCGCGTTCGACGGCCGCCGTCAGGTGCGCGGCGAAGACGGTGAGCACCCGGTGCTCGGAGGCGGGCAGCCGGCGCCCGGTCAGCACCAGCACGCTGTCGTCACCTATCCCGACCTCGGTGCGGTGGTCGGCGCCCGGCCCGCCGGCCGCCCCCGAAGCCGGAACGACCCCCGTGGCGGCGACGGCGTCGGTGGCTCCTCCGGCCCCTGCGACGCCGCCCGCGCCAGCCGGAACGTTCACCGCCGCGCCCCCGTCGTTCGCGACCACTCCCCCGTCGTTCGCGGCAGCCCGCCCGTCGTCGGTGGCCGCCGGCGCCACGTCGGACGGCCACACCTCCCCCACGTCCTCGCGCGGGCGCAGCTCGATGCGGTCCATGCCGAAGGTCTCCCGGGTGCGTTCCAGGAGGGCGGGCACCGCTCCGTCCCCGCGCAGGATGCCACCGGCCAACGAGGACAGCGTCTCGGCCTCCGCGGTCGCCCGGGCGGCACGCCGGCCCAGGCGCAGCGACCGGTCCACGATGGCGGCGACGGTGACCGCGACGGTGGTGAACGCAGCCTGGGCGACCACGACATTGGCCTCGGCGAAGGTGAACTGGCCGATGGGCGGAAGGAAGTAGTAGTTCAGCAGCAGCGAGGTCGTCACGGAGGCGAGCAGCGCGGAGACCACACCGCCGATGCAGGCCACGCCCAGCACGGTCAGCAGGAAGAGCAGCGCCTCGCTGGTGAGGTTGAGCGACAGCGGGCCCGAGACGCCGCGCAGCACGAGGGTCAGCAGCAAGGGCAGCACCAGGCCGGCGATCGGACCGGCCGCTCTCCGCGAGCGCGGTAGGCCACTGCCGGGGAGGACCCAGGTACGCCCCTGGCCGGCGTATTCGTGGGTGACCGTGTGGACGTCGATGTCACCGGAGAGTTCGACGACGGTCTCCCCGACGCCGCGCGGCGCCAGCAGCCGGCGCAGTCTGCCGCGCCGGCTGGCGCCGATGACGAGTTGGGTGGCGTTCTGGGCCCGGGCGAATTCCAGCAGGGCGGCGGGGACGTCATCGCCGACCACCGCGTGGTAGCTGCCGCCGAGGCTCTCGGTGAGCTGCCGTTGGCCGGCCAACGCGGCCGCCGAGGAGCCGGCCAGCCCGTCGCTGCGGGTGATGTGCACGGCCAGCAGATCACCGGTGGAGAGGGGGGTTCCCTCCGCTCGAACGGAGTGGAGGGCTCGGGGGAGATTCACGATCCGGGCGGCCCGACGGATCAGGGTCGTGCCCTCCGGGCCGCCGGTGAGCGCCACCACCACCCGTTCGCGGGTCGCCCACACCGGCCCGATCCGGTGCTCGTGCCGGTACTTGCGCAGCGCCTCGTCCACCCGGCCCGCGACCCACAGCAGCGCCAGCTCGCGCAGCGCGCTGAGGTTGCCGAGCCGGAAGTAGTGCGACAGCGCGGCGTCGACCTTTTCCGGCGGGTAGATGTTGCCGTGCGCCATCCGCCGCCGCAGGCCCTCGGCCGGCAGGTCGACCAGTTCGATCTGGTGGGCGCGGCGGACCACTGCGTCGGGCACGGTCTCGTACTGCGGCACCCCGGTGATCTTCTCGACGACGTCGGTGAGCGATTCCAGGTGCTGGATGTTGAGGGTGGCCACCACGTCGATGCCGGCGGCGAGCAGTTCCTCGATGTCCTGCCAGCGTTTGGTGTGCCGGCAGCCGGGTGCGTTGGTGTGCGCGAGTTCGTCGATGAGCACCACCTCCGGACGCCGCTCCAGCACCAGGTCCAGGTCGAGTTCGGCGAATTCCGCGCCACGGTGCCGGCAGACCGTGCGCGGTAGTACGGCCAGCCCGTCGAGCATGGCCTCGGTGACCGGCCGCCCATGGCACTCGGCAAACGCCACCACCACGTCCGTACCGCGTGCGGTCCGGCGCCGGCCCTCGTCCAGCATCCGGTAGGTCTTGCCGACACCGGGGGCCGCCCCGAGAAAGACCTTGAGTCTGCCGGGACGCGGCCGGCCCGCCTCCGCGGTCCCCGCACTGCCCCACCCCATGACGTACTCCCTTTCCACACCACGGCGCGCCGGACGGCACCGCGCGGAACGTTTCCCCGCGGTCTGTCACCGGCCGGCGCGCGAACTCCTCCTCCGAGTCCTCCGAGCATCGTCACCGCCCACCCCCACGAACCGAACTGCGCTGCGCGGACGTTGACGCAACCCTGACCCGTCGGTGGGGCGCACCGCACTCGGCACGGAACGGAAAGCGGCCGCCGACGCCGGCCACCTCCTGGTGGACGAACGGCCCGGGTACGCGGCGTCGCTGGTGGGTGGGCCGACTGCCGGGTGAGCGGCTGCCGGCTGCGTGGTGGGCCTCCGGGCGCCGGTCAGCGCTCCGGGGACGGGTGGGACGCGGTGGACTCCGGCGAGCACTGGTAGAGCTGGTACGACGGGCCCGGCACCCGGTCGCAGTGGGCGCGTACCCACGGGCCGATGGCACGACCGGGGTCGGTCGCCGGACCACCGAGTACGACGTACCGCAGCTGGCCGGCAGCGACGAGGTGGCGGAAGGCGGCGGCGGTGGGCGCGGGCGCGGTGCCGGTGAAGCCGCCCATGGGGAGCACCGCGGCGCCGGCGTTGAGGATGTAGGGGGAGGCGGTGCGCCAGCTGGTGGTGGCGAAGAGGTACCTGGCACCGCTCCGGTGGGACCGGGTGTAGGCGAGGAGCCACTGCTGGACGGGGCTGAGCGAGGTCCCGTCGGAGGACTTGCCGGAGGTCTTGGCGGAGGTCTCGGCGGAGGTCTCGGCGGACGTCTCGGCGGACGTCTTGGCCGAGGTCATTTCGGACGTCTTGGCGGACGTGTGGTCGTCGGGGTGTTGGGGGCGGTGCGGGGTCGGGGTGCCCGGCCGGCCTGGGCGTCCCGCCGTCGGGTGGGCGGCGGCGCTACGGTGAGCTGCCTGGCGATGCCGTAGGGCCACCGGCCCGGTCGAGCCCATGCCGGAGTGACCGTACGTCGGGTCGAGGACCGACGACGCCCAGGCAGCGGACGGCAACAGCATCGCCACGAGGCCCGTGACCAGCCCCAACACGGCGGTCCGCCGCCGCACCGCACCTCCGCCGGCATCGGAGCCGTCATCGGAGGCGGAGGCAGTGGCGGTGGCGGCGTCGGTGGTGGAGCCGGAGACGGCACCGGAGGCCGGCAGGTTGCGGGATACCAGAGGAATGCGGGAGAGCAGGCGGTGGCGGAATCCCGGGCGGGCGCAGGCCAGCAGCACGAGCGCGCCCGCCCCCAAGGTGACCGCGGCCGGCGCCAACCACGGCAGGAAGGTCGGGAACAGCTGCGCGACCGCCGCCGACCAGGCCACCGTGCTGACCACGACCGTCGGCAGCGCCCACGCCCGGGCCCGCCCACCGCGCAGCCAGGCACGCCAGAACTGCACCGTCCCAGCGCCGAACAGCGCCGCCAGCGGGACGGCCACCACCCCCATGTAGTACGTATGGCCACCGATCGCCCCGGCGCTGAACACCAGGAAGTACGTGGCCAGCCACACCGCCCACAGCACGAAGCCGGCCCGCAACGGATCCGTTCGCGGCCGACCGCGCCGCCACACCAGTCCGCACACCGCGGCGAGTGCCGCGGCCGGGTACAGCCAGCCGACCTGCGAGATCAGCGACGGCGCGAACATCTTCACCCACTGTGCGGCAGTGGGCCGGGAGTGGCCGGTCGGTGGCGCCGGGGCGGTGCCGGCCATGGTCGACACGGCGACGCTTCCGGTGTCCTTGGCGCTGACGCTGAGACTGGAGAAACGGTTGAGGAAGTTGTAGCCGACCACTTGGCTAATCGCGGAGTTGTTGGTCGTACCGTCGACGTACGGGCGATCCTTGGCGGGGGTGAACGTCACCAACAGCACCCATGACGCCGACACCGCCACGCACACCGCACCCGCCACCGACAGGTGCGCCAGCCGCCGCCGGAGCGCCGTCGGGGCCGAGAGCAGGTACAGCAGGCCGAGCGCCGGGAGCACCGCCCACGCCTCCAGCATCTTGGCCTGGAAGCTCAGCCCCACCCAGACGCCGGCCGCCAGCAGCGGACGTAGCCGGGCCCGGCGTGCCGCGCGCAGCGTGGCATCGGCGGCCAGCAGGACGCACAGGGTGAACGCCGGGTCCTCCACCTCGGTACGGAACAGTCCGGCGATCGCCGGGGTGAGGGCGAAGGCACCCGCCGCCAGCAGGGCCGCGTGCTCGCCCGCCCAGCGACGGACCGCGCGGTACAGGACCGCGACGCTGAGCACGCCCTCGATCACCTGGGGCAGGGTCAGTGCCCACGGGTGGAAGCCGAAGAGTCGCACGGAGAGCGCCTGTGGCCAGAGGAAGCCCGGCAGCTTGTCGATCGTGATCGAGTTGCCGGGGTCGAAGGAGCCGAAGAGGAAGCCGTGCCAGCTCTCCGACATGCTGCGCGCGGTCTCCGCGTAGAACGCGTGGAACGCGCTGTGCTGGATGTCCCAGGCGAACAGCACCGCCGCCAGGACGAGGATCGCCAGCAGCGCGGGGCGGGCGTATGCCGGCCGGGGCGCCGCGTCCTGCCGCATTGCCTGGAAGCGGGCGAGCAGCCGCCCGCCGCCCGCACGCCCGGTCGGCGCGTGCGCAGTCGAGGACGCGCTCTCCGGCAGGGACGCCGTCCCCGCTGCGGACACGCTCTCCTCCGACGACACACTCTCCGCTGAGGTGGTGCTGGCCATGGACGATCCTCCCTGGTGGAACTCACCGGTCGGTGTGCCAGATGACCGGACGGACGCCGGGGATCCACGGGCCGCCGATTGTTCAGCCAACGTTCAGATCGTGCGGCGGGGGCCCTGCGACCGGGGCCAGGCACCTGGGGACCGGGCGACGTGCCCGGAGCACGCGACCGGACTACGGGCCGGGAGCACCGGACCGGACTACGGGCCGGGAGCACGGGACCGGACTACGGCGCGCGCCGAGAGTGCGGGGACGCACCACCGGTAAGGACCCAAGCCGCGGCTCGAACCGACGCACCGCCGACTCTGCAACAAAGCTGTTGCAAAGACATTCTTGAGATTTATCCAGCCCAACTGGTTAAATTTTGCATCACCGTTGTGGCCCACGGTCACGTTCATGCGAGAGATGTAGGGGACCTGGTGGGAGACGGCCTCAAAGCTGACATAACGTCACTGCGTACCGGCGGCAGTGATTTCGACAGCATCGGCAAGGACTACCAGAGCCTCGTCGACAAGTTGCAGAGCGGACTGACCTCCCTGGAGGGCGACGGCACACCTCCCTGGGGAGACGACGACCTGGGCGAGAAGTTCGGAATCGTCTACGAGGGCCTACGGGACGGCATGTACGAATCCATGGGACACCTCGCCACCAAACTCCAGGAAATCGGCGGCGGCTTGACCAACATGGCGAAGAACCACGAGGCCGACGAGGACTTCAACGACTCGATGATGAAGCAGCACCTCACGAACGCCGAGGCGGAAAGCCAGGTAATCGCCCGCTTCAAGAGCCCCAGCATCTAGCGGCTACCCAGGGCGACGTTTCTCCGTTCACCCCTTCCTTCCGCTTTGCGCCGCTCCCCGCCCGTTTATCCACTCCTCCCCTTTTGGCCTGCGCATGTTCGCTTCCTTATCCCTTGCCATACCTTCTTCCGCTCCGTACATATGTGACCTAGAGCCTGCCGGGGGAACCCAGCCGTGTCGTTGATGCTGCCGGACGCACTTGAGTGGGTCCTTGAAATGCTGGGGTTCGACTGGCCCACGGCAGACGAAGACAAATTGCGGGATTCCGCCCAGCAGTGGCGAGACTTCGCCTCCGGCGTGGCAGATCTCCAACAGCGGGGCGTCACGGCGGCCGGCAACGTCCTCTCGCAGAATTCCGGCGACTCGATCGACGGCTTCAACACCACCTGGGAGAAGTTCACCGGTGGTTCCGGATCCGGATACTTCGCCGACGCCCGGACCGCCGCGGAGACCATCGCCGTCGCCCTGGACATCGCCGCCGGCCTCGTCATCGGCATGAAAGTCGCGGTGATCGCCCAATTGGCGATCCTTGCGGCGGAGATCATCGCGGCCCAGGCTGCGGCACCGTTCACCTTCGGCCTGTCGGAGATAGGCGTGGCGGCGGCTACCGCGGCCACCCGCGCGATCGTGCGGAAAATCATCAAGGAAGCCGCGAAGCAAGTGCTCGACGCGGCTCTGGAAACCGCCAAGGAACCCGCGGTCTCCGCACTACAGGCCATGATTTCGGATGTCATCGCACAGTCCGTGAACATGAGCTTCGACGCGCAGAGCGGATTCGACGTCGGCCGTACCGTCAAGAAGGGCGCCGAGGAAGGCGCCAACGCGCTGGAGAACTCGGGGCAGACGTTCACCGAGGCATTGCGCGACGGCGCCGGCGCCAAGGCGGGCCACCATGTCCGCAACGGCCTGGATTCGGCCGCCGGACACCAGTCCGGCGGAGACTCGGGGCACGAATCCACCAGCGGGAGCGGCACTTCGTCGGAGAGCACGGGCTCAGGCTCGGGTTCGGGCTCGGGCTCGGGCTCAGGTTCGGGTTCGGGTTCGGGTTCGGGTTCGGGTTCAGGCTCGGGCTCATCAGGAGGCGGCACTTCGTCGACGGTCGGCGGTGGTGGTACGTCCTCCGGGAGTTCGTCACTGGGGAATTCCCCGACGGGCAACGCCTCAGCAGGCAACACCTCATCGGACACCGCAGCATCGCATGACGTACCGTCAGACGGCGCCGGCCACAGCGGCGGTGCGGGTGCCCCGACCGGAGCGAACAACAGCAACGCCTCTCCGAACTCCACTTCTACCAACGGGAGTTCGCCGACTTCCGGGAGTGGCAGTCACCCGACCGACGGCGGAGGCCCGCCCGGGTCGACGCCTTCCGACTCCCCGCCGCCGAGCCGGCTGACGCCGTTCGACGAGGGGTACCGGGAGGCCCAGTCGACCGGGCAAACGCCCGACGGCTCGTCGCCCCCCGCCTCGCCCCCGTCGTCACCGTCCCCGGACTCGGGCCCCTCGCCCGCGACGGGCACGGACCACGGTTCTGCCAACGGAATCGGTGACGGAAACAACCACGGCTCCGACCACGGATCCGATCACAGCTCCGATCACGGCTCGGGCTCGACGACGCGGCCGGACTCGGACTCGCCCACCAGGCCGGACACGGCATCGGCACCGCCTCCCGCCCCCGGCCACTCCCCCACGGCGGACTCCTCCGGCCCGGACACTTCCCACACCACCGGTCCGGACACTTCCCATGCCACCGGTCCGAACACGCCGCCCGACAGCGGGCCCGCGCCGGCTCCCACCCACACCGACGGCCCCGGCCTCACCGGAAACCCACCGGAACACCACGACACCGCACCGCAACACCACGACACCGCGCCCCAACACCAAGGCACGGCGCCGGAACACCAAGGCAGCGGCACCACGCGCACGGGGGCCGATGCGAACCCCTCGCCGCATCACACCCCACCGGCCACCCCAACATCTCCCCAGGCTCCGACCCCGACACCGACACCGACCCACGACTCCTCGCCCACAGCATCCCCGGACTCCGGGAGCCGCCCCGAGGCGAGCGTTCCCCCGCCCTCCCCAGGGCAGGACCACACCTCCCCCTCGGCCCCCACGTCGGACCACTCCACCGACTCCACCGCACAGAACGACAGCGGCAACGCCGGCGGGAGCAGCCGGGGCGGTATGCCAACGGGCGGCGGTGCGGCAACGGGCGCCGCGCCCCATACGGCCTCGTCCGGTCACGGGTACTCCGGCCCCTCCTCATCCGGCACGCCGCACCAGACCGCTCCGCACCGTCCCCACGAGGACGGCCCGATCACCGTGGAAACGGAGAGCGCGACCCTGGCTCCGCCGCCCCCGGGCATCGCACACCCGTCGCCGTCCGGCGGAGACACACCGGGTACACCGGGCCCGGCTGGCACGCCCCCGCCGTCCACTCAGCACGCCCCGCCGCCCGGCGTCGTCATGGGTGGCGGAACCGTCCCCACCACGGGCGCCCCCACGGCCTCGGCCCCTTCATCCGCAGCGCCCCCACGGTCCACCCCCACGCCTCCCTCCGGGGCCTCACCGACCGGCAACGGTGGTGCGCCCCCGCGAAACGCCCCTCCCCGGGCCGGACAACCGCCGCGCACCGAGCGGCCGCACGGTGTGCAGCCGTCCCCGCGCCCGTCCCGCCCTCCGCAGCACGTACCGCCCGCCCACGACGCACCGCCTCCGCCCACCGCACGGCCGTCCGCAAGTTCCGCGCCGGCCGCACCTGACCACGGCTCACCGTCACCGGACGCCCCACCCAAGCCCGACCACGACCACAACCAGACACCGAATAACAACCAGGAACACGGTCCCGTCCAGGACGAGAGCCCGACCAAGAAGGATGAGGGGCCGACCAAGGACGCGAGCCCTGACAAGGACACGACTCCGGAACACAAGGGCACGACTCCGGAGCACAAGGACGAGGCCCCGGAACACCACGACAAGACCCCGGAGCACAAAGACGAGGCCCCTGGGAAACACGACCCGGACCCCTCCGAGTCCCCGTCCACGGACCAGAAGCCGGACCAACCGGACCAGTCCGAGCACTCCCAGCACCCGGAGCAATCGGAGCAGTCGGAGCACCCGGATGCGGACGGGTCCGCCGGGTCCGACGCGCCCCACACGCCCGACGACCGTCCGGACCTCGACGAGATCCGGGCCGGCATCCAGGAGTCGCCCGGCGGCCTGCTTCCGCCCCACACCGCGGACCAGCAGGCGTTGGAGAACGCCGTCCCACGGAACGACGACGGAACTCCGCAACGCTTCCCCGACCCGACCTCCGACTGGTCCCAGTTGCAGAACGACGGCGGCACCAACGTGCCGGGTCGTTCCAACAACTGTGCCGACTGCAGCCGTTCGTTCCTGGAGACCTGGTACGGCAACCCCCAGGTCTCCGCGCCCCGCACTCCCGACGTCACCCCGGACGGGACCCCGGACCACTGGTCACCGGAGTCCAAGGCCAACGAGAACATCATCGACTGGGCCGGCGCACCGCACTCGTACGCGGGCACCAGCCCGGACGGTCACCATGCGGTCGCCCAGGACCTCCTGAAGGCCGGGCCGGGCTCCGCGGCGATCGTCCAGGTCAACTGGGCGGGCGGCGGCGGCCATGCGTTCAACGCCGTCAACCACAACGGGAAGATCGTCTGGGTCGACACCCAGAGCGGCGAGGTCAGCCACCACCCCATCAACACCGATGGCGCCACCGACGTCTTCTACATCCCACTGGACGCCAACCGGAACCCGCTCCATCCGGCCCAGGACCATCCCACCGACTCCGGCAGCGCCGACTCCCACTCCGACTCCCAATCCCAATCCCACGACGCATCGTCCACGACCGGGCCGCCTCACCCCTCGAATGGCTCCGAAGGCTCGAACGCCGGCACCGCGGGGCACAGCACGTCGGATCCGAACCATGCGGAGGGCGACCGGCCACAGGCCACCGAACCCTCCGGAGACAAGCGCAAGGCCACCGATCAGCCTTCGCGTGACGGCGAATCCGCTGCCCCGGCCTCCGAGTCCGATAACAACAAACGGACCCGGATGGAGGTGGACGACGAGGGCGGGCCGACCCAGCAATCGGTTCTCGACTCCCACACCAGTACCGCGTCACCGCCGCAGACCCCTCCCAACTCCCTCGCGGACCGCGTCCATGCCCTGGACCTCGGCGACCGCATGGACGTCGACGGCTCCACGCACCCATCGCAGCCGCACCACGAGCCACAGGGCGGGGGTACGGACAACAATTCCGGGAAGCCCACCAAACCCGACCCCGACTCCAACTCCAACTCCAACACGTCGATGGAACTCGACAGCCAGCCGCACACCGCGCAGCCGGACACGAACGGGAACAGCACCACCAAGCCGGACCACGACCAAACGACGACGTCCACCGCGGACGCGACGAAGGGCGACGAGCACAAAGCCGAAGCCAAGTCCGACAACAAGGACGACAGCAAGGTCGACAGCAAGATCGAGGCCAAGACCGACGCCACACCCGATACGAAGGCCGACTCGAAGGCCGACTCGAAGACCGACGCCAAGGCCGACGACAAAAAGCCCTACTCCGATCCGCGCGACCGCGGTGACAGCGACACCGCCAAGCAGGAGAAGGAAGGTAAGCACACCCTCGACGCGGAGAAGCCGGATTCGAAGGAGTACGGGAAGAAGCCGGACCCAACACAGGGGAAGCTTCGCGACGAGCGGGACGTGCACCGCATCCCGCTCGACCGGGTCCACTCCCATCTGACCCGCTGGGCGGATGACGGGAATCTGGCCAAGGTCTTCCGGGCCTCGACCGGTCATGCGGACTCCAGTGACCCGGACGCGGGGAAAGGACCGCAGAAATTCTCCGAAAGCGACCTGGAGAAGCGGCTCCCCGGTTTCAAGGACCTGGAGCGCGGCGAAAAGCTCGCGGTCGTCTCGTCCTTGGCGCGGCTGAGCGTGGGATTCCACGAACAGCACGGCGTGGGACAACATCCGGTCAAGGTCGAGCAGCCGTACCGCAAGCCGAACGAGGCCGATCCCAAGGACGGCTCGAAGGACAGCGGCGCGAAGAACGCCAAGGAGTCGCTGGGTGTCCGGGGGCACCGCAACAGCGGTAACAACGTCCTCAAGCAACTGAAGCTCAACGACGGTGCTCCCAACAGCCTGAAGCAGAACTCCCCGGACTTCTCCGACCGCAACTACGCGGTACTGGAGGTCGAAGGGCCGCCGCCCGCGAAGGAAATGCAGTACGTCGCGGACTCTTCCGTCCCGGTGGGCGAGAAGAACGTTTCGTCGCGGCACTCGGAGAAACACCTCCTGGAGTGGCTGGCACGGGCCAACAAGGAGGGCAAGGAGTACACGGCGAAGGCGCTCTACACCGAGCGTGAACCGTGCGGTAAGGGGCCGGGCTATGCCCGGTGTTCGGATGTGCTGCGCACCATGACCCCCAAAGACACGAAGGTGTACTACAGCACGACGTACCGCGCCGATCCGCAGGATGTCCAGGCGAAGAAGGAGCTCGACAAAGAGAAGGCGAAGCTGAAGAAGGCGGTTGCCGATCAGCCCTTGGCCGATGTTCGGAAGGACATCACGGCTCGGCTCGACGGTCGCCCGGGCCATACTCAGCAGTGGATCGAGAAGGAGAAGAAGAAGATCGACGGGCTCGACGAGGCGAAGACCCGCAAAGCACTCCAGGACATGATCGAATACGAGTACAGGAAGCGGAAGGAAGAGTCCGAGACGCCCGAGAAACAAGCCATGACCCGCGAAATGGAACGGCACATCGAGCATCTGGACGCGACTTGGCGCAAGATCCAGCCGAGCCTGGCGTAGCGGCGCGCGCCGAGGGGCGCGCGGTGCCGCCGCCGGCGTCCTGCCACGGCGGCGGCACCCGTCTCCGGAAGGGCCCTCAGATGTGCAGGGCGCCCCGGAACCGGCCGTGGCCGACCTCCGGATCGGTCACGGCGAGCCAGCCGTGACCGACCTTGTCGAGCACCTCGACCACGGTCGGCTGAACGGAGATGAGGGACGCGACCTCTTCCGGGTCGCGGACTCCCTCGGCGTACTCCTCGGCGGCATCGTCGTACTCGTCCGCATCCTCGTCCGCGTCCTCGTCCGGCATCAGGTCCCGCTCGAATTCCATCGGTTCACCGACCCACTCCGGATCCCCGTAGGTGCGGTAGCCGCGCCGGTCCTGTCCGTTCTCCGAAATCCACCACACCCATGCGCCGTCGTAGTCGTCGACGGCGTAGAAATGAGCTTCCCCGCAATGCCTGCTGAGCCGGCTCACGACGTTCCACCAGTGGTCGTTGAGGTATTCCGTTCCGTAGAGGAGCCGCCAGCCGTCGAATTCCGGGGTGATGAAGACCCGGTAGGCGGTGCGTGCACTGCCGGCCTCGCCCGGGTAATCGAGTGAGTTCTCGTTCTCCACTGCGGCGGAGATGCCCATGGCCGTGGTGACGGGGCGGACGTCGTGCAGATCCAACGCGCGGACGATATCGGCGACTTCCGCCTTGGGCAACGCGACCCAACGGCCCGTGGGGAGGTCGCCGGGCTGCTCGTCCGGCAGTTTGATCCGCACCAGGCGCTCGACGGCCGCCCGGTCCGCTTCGCTCAGGGCGTCCCCGCCACCGAGCACGGCCAGCATGCGCAGCGCGGCCTTCCGGAGGCTGCCCGGGCCCTGTGCACGCACCTCGCGGAGCGGGGCGATCGCCGCGTGGCCGAGGCTTTCCAGGCAGGATTCCGCGGCCGTGTTGCCCGGCGTTTCTTCGTTCCGCAGCAGCGGCAGCAGGTGCTTGACGACCGGGGCGCCGAGAGCGGTCAGCGCGTCCCGTGCGGCCGCGCGGTCCTCCCGGCTCTCGGCTGCCAGGCGACGTACCAGTGCGGCAATGTCCTCACTCATGCACACGACCCTAACCGAGCGGACCGGGCGGCTTCCGCGGTCCGCCCGGAAACCGGAGTACCGTCACGTCGACAGCCGAAACTCCCCCTCCCGTCACACCAACTCCCCGTAATGAAACACCTCTTCCCCGTTATCCCCCGGGCGTTCTTCGCGCCCTCCGCAGAGAAGGAATCACCATGACGTCCGACCACGGCTCTCCTGCCGGCCCGCAGTCCGTTCCCACCAATTCCGAGGAAGCCCTGGAAGCCGTGCGGAGCAGGTTCGGTCAGCCGCGTTCCTTTGACGGAAACCCGGCCCCCTTGCACGTGCAGGAATTCGACCTGGGCTATCTCGTCTACGCCATCTACGCCAAGCCGGTGGATCCGAACGGCCGGCCGCTGCCCACGCCGCCGGGCGGCAGCAGCTTCGTCGTGGCCAAGGGCACGGGCGTGATCTCGACGCTGCCCAACTACCCGCCGGAACAGGCCATCGCGCTCTACCGGAAGCAGCAGCACGACACGGAGAAGTAGTCCACCAGTCCGGACACCGCCGAAGAAATGCCCCAATTATTCACTTGCGCTACATTTCCGCCATGACTGATCAGTCCACACGCTTCCCCGACCTCTCCTCCCGACCGCACCAGCTTTCCGTCGAGCGCCTCATGAGCGGGACGCCCACCGCGCTGTACCGCGCCTGGACGGAGCAGTTCGACCGCTGGTTCGCGGCCCCCGGGTCGGTGCTGATGCAGGGCCGGGTGAACACGGCGTTCTTCTTCGAGACGGAGCACGAGGGGGTCCGCCACCCGCACTACGGCCGTTTCCTGCGGCTCGATCCGGATCGGCTGGTCCAGCTGACGTGGGTCACCGGCGCGGGTGGCACCCAGGGCGCGGAGACCGTGGTCACGGTCGAATGTGCCGCCGAGGGGGCCGGGGCGCGGCTGCGGCTCACCCATGCCGGGTTCGCCGATGAGGCGGCGCGCGATCGACACCGGGACGCCTGGCCGCACGTCCTGGAGCAGCTCGACCGGCAGATCGCCACTTCGAACTGACGCCCCGTCAGCACCATCGCCGGCGCACCGGCCCTCTCGCGCCCACCACCGGGACACCCACCACCGGGACACCCGGCACCGGCGCCCCCGACCCCCGGCCGTTCGGTGGGCACGTGTAGGCCGGCGGAGTTCCGTATCGCCTCCGCGACAAGAGCCTGACGGCGCGTCAAGACTCCGGGTGGCGAAAAGGGAACGCAAGGTGTTTCGTCCCGCGAACGAAGGGCAGACGCCGCTTACCGGACCATGATCCAATGGGAGGGCAGCCATGACGACGGCAGTCAGCACGCACACGGGAACGCGGCACGGCCAGGGCCGGGACCACCGGACCGTGAGCTCCGGAGCCGGCGGACTGCCGTACATCGCGGACGCCTCCAAGGTCGCGCCCAAGAGCGCCAAGGCCCTGTCCCGGCCGTTCTTCGAGCGGCTCGCGGAGTTGGAGGAAGGCACCCACGCGTACCAGTACGTGCGCAATACGCTCGTCGAGATGAACCTCTCCTTGGTCAGGTACGTCGCGGCCCGGTTCCGCAACCGCGGCGGCGACCCGAGCGAGATGGAAGACATCATCCAGGTCGGCACCATCGGGCTGATCAAGGCCATCGACCGTTTCGAGCTCTCCCGCGAGGTCGAGTTCACGACGTTCGCGGTGCCCTACATCATGGGCGAGATCAAGCGGTTCTTCCGGGACGCCACCTGGGCGGTCCACGTGCCGCGACGACTGCAGGAGCTCCGGATCGAGCTCGCCCAGGCGAAGGAGCGCCTGTTCGCCCGCCTGGACCGGGACCCCACCGTCGCCGAACTCTCCGAGCACCTCGGGATCGGCGAGGACGAGGTGATCGACGGGCTGATCGCCGGCAACGGCTACACCGCCGGGTCGCTGGACCAGCCCACCGACCCGGGGGAGGACGAATCGGCCCGCAGCCTCGCCGACGCCCTGGGCGACGAGGACCCGCGGCTGCAACTCGCCGAGGACCTGCACGCCCTGACTCCCCTGGTGCGGAAGCTGGACCAGCGGGACCGCCGGATCCTCACCCTGCGGTTCGTCCACGAGAAGACCCAGTCCGAGATCGGGGAGGAGCTCGGCGTGTCGCAGATGCACGTCTCCCGGCTGCTCGCCCGGATCCTCGGCCGACTGCGTACGGGGCTGGTCGGCCAGTCCTGACGTCGACGGCCCGTCAGGCACGGCCCCGGGCGCGCTTGAACCGGGCCAGCCCGTCGGCGAGTTGGACCAGCGGCTCGGGGTAGTCGTAGCCGGCGCGTTCGTCGGCCGGCAGCCGCCACGGCTGGTGGACGGCGGGCGCGGCGAGCCCGGCGAGTTCGGGCACCCAGCGGCGGACGTAGGCCCCGTCGGGGTCGTAGCGCTTGGCCTGGAGGACCGGGTTGAGAACGCGATTGGGGCGGGTGTCGGTGCCGGTGCCGGCCACCCACTGCCAGTTGAGCTGGTTGTTGGCGAGGTCGCCGTCCACCAGTAGGTCCAGGAAGTGCCGGGCGCCCACCCGCCAGTCCACGTACAGCGTCTTGGTGAGGAAGCAGGCGGTGAGCAGGCGGCCGCGGTTGTGCATCCAGCCCTCGTGGCGCAGTTGGCGCATGGCCGCGTCGATCACGGGATATCCGGTGCGGCCGGCCTTCCAGGCGGCGATCTCGTCCGCCGCCGATTCCTCGGTGCGCCAGTGGTCCTGGCGGGTGCGGTAGTCGGCGGCGGCCGCGTCGGGCCGGGCGGCGAGGACCTGGTGGTGGAAGTCCCGCCAGGCGAGCTGGCGGACAAAGGCGTCGGCGCCGGGGCCGCCGAGCCGGCGGGCCCGGTGGACCAGCTCGACGGGTGAGAGGGTGCCGAAGTGCAGATGCGGGGAGAGTCGCGAGGTGGCATCGCCGGCCAGGTCGTCGTGGCGGTCCGCGTAGGCCGCCGCATCGCTGCGCAGCCAGGCCGTCAGGCGGGTCCGGCCCACCGCCTCGCCGCCCGCCGCCAGTCCTTCCGAGACCCCGGACCGGTCCTTGGTCGACGGGAGGGCCGCCGAGCCGAGGCACCCGGGTACCGGGACCTCGCGCGGGGCGGCCAACGGGGCGCGCAGCTGCTGCCGGGACCAGTGCCGGAAGTAGGGGGTGAAGACCGCGAAGTGGTCGGAGGACGCCGGGACGACCGCGCCGGGCGGGACCGCGGTGATCACCGCGTCGTGCACACACAGCCGGCGCCCCTCGGCCTCCAGCGCACGGCGCAGCCGTTCCTCCCGGCGGGTGGCGTAACCGCTGACCCCGGCCGCCAGGTGCACCTCGGTGGCGTCCGCCTCGGTGGCCACCCGGCAGACCTGCTCGACGGTGTCACCGGCCCGGACCACCAGCCGGCCGCCGCGCTCGCGCAGGCCGGCATCGAGTTGGGTGAGGCAGTCGGCGAGGAACGCCCGGCGGTTGGGGGCGCTGAAGCCGGTCGCGGCGAGGGCGTCGTCGTGGACGAACAGCGGGACGACGGCGTCGGCGGAGCGGAGGGCCGCGCGCAGCGGCGGATGGTCGTGCAGCCGCAGGTCGGAGGTGTAGAGGACGACGGCGACGGTCACGGCGCAACTCCCTTGCCGCTGTGGCGTGTTGGGCCGGTGGTCGTGGCGGCTGCCCGGGCGATGTTGCGCGCCATCCCGCCGAAGACCACCGCGTGGAACGGTGACACGCTCCACCAGTACGCGTGGCCGAGCAGCCCGTGCGGGTGGAACACGGCGCGCTGCCGGTAGTGCGCCCGTCCGCCGTCCGTGGCCCGGCAGGACATCTCCAGCCAGGCAAGGCCCGGCAGCCGCATCTCGGCGCGCAGCCGCAGCAGCCGCCCCGGTTCGATCTCCTCCACCCGCCAGAAGTCCAGCGAGTCGCCGACCCGGAGCCGGCTGGCGTCGCGCCGGCCGCGGCGCAGTCCGACCCCGCCGACCAGCCGGTCCAGCCAGCCGCGGACGGCCCAGGCCAGCGGGAAGGAGTACCAGCCGTGCACTCCGCCGACACCCTCGATGACGCGCCAGAGCACGTCGGGCGGGGCATCCACGTCGCGTTCCCGACAGTCGGTGTAGAGGCTGCCGCCGGCCCAGTCCGGGTCGGTGGGAAGGGGGTCGCTGGGGGCGCCGGGCACCGAGGCGGACGACCACCGGGTGGTGACCTGGGCGTCGCGGATGCGCTGGAGTGCCAGGGACACGGCGGTGTCGAAGTCGAACGGGTGGCCCGGCGGGTCGGGCACGTAGCGGGTGATGTCGTGCTCCTGGCGGACGACTTCGTGGCGCAGCGACTCGGTGAGCGGGCGCGCGATCGTCGAGGGCACCGGTGTGACCAGGCCGACCCAGTGGCTGGAGAGTCCCGGGGTGAGCACCGGCACGGGCAGGATGAGCCGGCGCGGCAGTCCGGCGATCTTCGCGTAGCGGCGCATCATCGCGCGGTAGGTGAGGACGTCGGGGCCGCCGAGGTCGAAGGTGCGGTTGACGTCCGCCGGCAGCCGGGCGCAGCCGACGAGGATCCGCAGCACGTCGCGGACGGCGATCGGCTGGGTCCGGGTGCGGACCCAGCTCGGTGTGATCATGACCGGGAGCCGTTCGGTGAGGTAGCGCAGCATCTCGAAGGAGGCCGACCCGGAGCCGATGATGACGGCGGCGCGCAGCACCGCGGTCGGCACGCCCGAGGCCAGCAGCACCCGGCCCACCTCGGCGCGCGATCTCAGGTGAGGGGATAGCTCGTCCTCGGGGACGTCCGCGGGGGTGAGCCCGCCGAGGTAGACGATGCGCCGGACGCCTGCGGCGCGGGCCTGTTCGCCGAAGATCCGGGCGGCCCGGCGGTCGGTCTCCTCGAAGTCCTTGCCGGTGCCCAGGGCGTGCACCAGGTAGTAGGCGACGTCGACCCCGTGCAGCGCCGCGCCCACCGAGGCGACGTCGGTGACGTCGCCGCGTACCACCTCGACGTCACCCGCCCAGGGATGGTCGCGCAGCTTCTCCGGGGAGCGTGCCAGGCAGCGGACGGTGTGCCCGGCGGCCAGGAGTTCGGGCACCAGTCGGCCACCGATGTACCCGGTGGCGCCGGTGACCAGACAGGCCCGCCGGCGGCGTTCCTCCAGGGGTGTCGCCGGGGGTGTCTCCGGGGGTGTCTCCGGGGCGTTCATGCTGTCGCCACCGCCTCTCGCCTCGTTGCCGTGCGGCCTCCCCGGACATCCCATCGGCTCCGGGAGCCCGTGCGGACGCGCCACGCCGCCGGGCCGGCAGGGCCTGGGCAACGGCGGCGGGCGCGGCTCGGCCCGGTGCGGGTCAGGTGCGCCGCCGGTGCCGAACCGGTGGCCTTCGACTGGCCACCAGGCGGTGTTCGAAGAGGAGATGCGCGCGCGGCACGCACGGGTGCTGCCGCCGGACTTCGCGGCGTTCCTGGCGGACCTGGACCGTCGGATCGCCGACGGCGCCGAGGACCGGGTCACGGATGCCGTGGCCCGCGTCACGGGTCGCCCACTCCGCTGCTTCGCCGCCTACGCCGCCACCAACGCGCGCGCCCTCACGGCACCGTGACCAGAGATGACGACCCGTCACTAATGACGGGGAGGGGCATCGCTACGGCAAAAACGGCGGGGCGTCAATTCTGCTAGCCCGCCTTCTACCGGGCCTGGACCGGCAGTTGGCAGTCATGCTCCGCACAGCCGCGCGTCCCCCCGCCCGCCCGCGTCACCCCCGCGTCACCCGGACCTCCGCGACTTCCATCAGGCCGTCGAGTTCGACCCGGCCGACGGTCTGGGCGGGGCGCACCGTGAGGCCGTCCCGGCGCACCAGATCGAGGAGGCGCTCGGCGAGCGGCAGCACCATGTGGCGGCCCCAGCAGCGCTCGTTGGCGTGGCCGAACGGCAGGTAGCCGGGGTGATCGTCCGGGTCCAGGTCCGCCCACCGCTCGGGCCGGAAGGCGTCGGGGTCCTCCCACAGCGCGGGGTCGCGGTGGCTCAGGAGGGGCAGCAGCAGGACGTCGTCGGCCGGGCCGATCCGGGCGTCCACCGCGGTGAATTCGGGTGAGGCCGACCGGAGGATGTTCCAGGACGGTGGCAGCAGTCGGAGCGCCTCGGCGAGGAGGTGCCGGTTCGGGACGGTGTCGTCGAACGGTGTGCCCAGCCAGACCGCGTTGGTGACGAGTGCGGCCACGGTGAAGCAGATGGGTGCCGCCACCCGCCGGTAGAGGTACATCGCGTATCGGCGGTCCGGAAAGCCGGTGGAGTCGAGGACGAGGGTGGCGAGTTTCGAGAGGGGTTCGACGCGGTCGGGGCGGCGCAGGAGGGCGGCGCCCGATGTGACGGCGGACCAGGTCAGTTTCGGGGTGAGTTCCAGTCTGCGGTCGACCAGGATCCGGAAGCGCCGGAGTTCCCGTCCGAAAACGAGGTCCCGGAGGTAGGCGTGCGGCACCTGCGGCCACGGACCGGTCAGGTCGACCGACGTCTCCAAGGGGCGCTGGAGCGCCTTCCGCACGTCCGCCGCCACGGCCTGCATGTAGGCGGCGGCGTCGGCCCGGTTGACGTGCCGGCCGAGGACGGGTTTGAAGGTCGGGCGCTCCTCGGCGTTGGCCGGCCGGCTGCGGAGCAGGGCATCCATCAGGTCGGCGCCCGCGACGCCGATCGTGGTGGGCTCCAGCCGGAACAGGTCCTGGCCGGTGTGGCGGCTGAGCAGCGCATCGATCCTGGGCGCGAAGCGCACCCGCCGGCCGCCGCGGCTGACGGTCGGTCGCTGGGGCATCAAGAACCTCCGGGAACGCGGGCCGGTGGCGGGCCGTCACGCCCGGCCCACCACCGTCCTCTACGGGCATGGGCCGATCAGATCCAGCCGTACCACGCATACGCCTTGAGGCTCTTGTCGCTGCGCATCCGCTTCACGAGACGAACGAACTTCATCCGTACCTCCATAGCGGGGAAGGGTCTGTTCCCCAGTGGCAGGCCGTCGAATGGGTCTTCGACCGCCGCAGAAGTGAATGTCGGGGCCTCGGTGGCGTCAAGTGACCCGTATCACGTCAAAGAACGACCACCCCGGGTTTCACGGGCGTTCGCGGTGCGGGGTGGCGAAAAGCGCCCCCCGCAGCGGGCGATTGATCCCGATGTAGCGGATATACATGCCAAATGCCGTATAGAACGGTGGTGTTGGCCCTTGTCATGAAGCATCGAAGATTTTACGGAACGGGGACCTGAGCACCCACGGTGTGCCGAACAGGTCACTCCCGCGGGCCGGCCGCCGCCCCGTACCGGCCGGCCAGGACAGCCACCGCCTCGGCGACCGCCCGGCGCAGTGCGGGCGGCCCGAGGACCTCCGCCTCCGCACCCAGTCTGAGCAGGTCGCCGACGGCCACGGCCGGCCCCTCGACCGGCATCTCCACCACCGTCCAGCCGTCCGCGTCCGGCGCTCCGGCATCCTCCAGGGCCCGCCGGCCCACCGCGCCGTAGAGCATCGGCAGCAGCCGGCGCGCCTGTGGGGAGATCCGCAGGCGTGCAGTGTCCTGGTGCAGCGCCGCCTCCAGGCGGCGGGACGACTCCGCCCAGTAGGCGGCCAGATCGAAACCGGCCGGTCGCACGAACGCCTCGTCCGTGCGGTCCACGGCCAGGAACCGGGCGATCCGGTACGTCCGCACCGCCTCGTCGACGAGCGCCACCAGGTACCAGATGCCGCCCTTGAGGACGATGCCCAGCGGGCGCAGCACCCGGTGGACCTCGCCGCGCCAACGCCGGTAGTGGGCGCGCAGCACCCGCTGTTCCCACACCGCCCGCGCGATCGGCGCCAGGTGGGCGACCGGGTCGGCGTCCCGGAACCACGCCGGGGCGTCCAGGTGGAAGCGGTCCTGGATCCGTCGGGTGCGCTCGGCGAGTTCGGCCGGGAGTGCCGCCTGGACCTTCAACTGGGCGGTCGCCAGCACCGCGCCCAGTCCCAGGTCGCGGGCCGGGCCGGGGGCTCCGGCGAGGAAGAGCGCACCGGCCTCGGCGTCGGTGAGCCCGGTCAGTCGGGTGCGGTAGCCGTCCATCAGGCGGTAGCCGCCGTCGGGCCCGCGGTCGGTGCGGACCGGGACGCCGGACGCACTGAGCGCCTCGATGTCCCGGTAGACCGTGCGGACCGATACCTCCAGTTCCGCGGCGAGTGCGGTGGCGGTCATCCGTCCGCGGTTCTGGAGCAGCAGGAGCAGGGCGAGGAGCCGGTCGGCGCGCATGGTCCGATTGTCCCGCGTACCTGACAGAAGGTGTCAGGTACGACGGTCAGGCTGGTCGCACACCGCACACGTACCAGCCGTGCGGCAGACCGAAAGGACAGCCATGCCCGCGCAGACCACCGGCCGCATCACCTACGCCAACTGGGAGGAGCGCCCGGTCGGTTCGGAGGACACGAGCCCGCGGCTCGCCCACGCCTCCGTCACCAACTCCTTCTCCGGCGGTATCGAGGCCGCCCACACGATCTGCGAGTACAGCATCGTCTACACCTCGGACAAGACCGGGACGTTCACCGGCATGGAGCTGCTGACCGGCCGCCTGGACGGGCGGGCGGGCACCTTCGTCGTCGAGGAGCGCGGCACGTTCGACGCCGACGGCACGGTGCGCTGCGCCTTCGCGGTCGTGCCCGGATCGGCCACCGGGGACCTGGTCGGGCTGACCGGGTCGGGCAGCTACGCCTGCCGGGCCGGCGAGCCGTCCTTCCCCTACGCCTTCGACTACCAGGTGGGCTGAGCGGTGCCGGACGGGCGGGCCGGCGGGGTGCCGGCCCGCCCGGTGTCGGCGGCGGCCGAGGAGTGTCGAAGAGCGGCGGGAGGATCGTGCCACTGCCCTTGACGAACCGTGCCGGCTCGCGGGCGGCGAAGTGGGTAGCCGGGCGGCACGAGTCGACTGACCGTCAGGGGTACGCCACCACGGTCGACGGGACGGTCGTGCTGCCCGAGGTCGGTGCGCCGGTGTCGTTGATGACGCGTTCGAACTGGCCCTTGCCGCCGAGCGAGACGACCAGCAGGTCGTGGAACTTCACCCCCGGGGCGTTGGGCGCGGCAAAGCCGTGGTGTTGGACGATGCCGGGATCGACGTTGTAGTAGCAGTAACTGCCGAGGCCCCATGCCTCGTGGGTGGTGACCGAGTCGGCGACCTTGTAGGCGGCATAGCCCTGTACGTCGCCGTCCTGGACGGCGGCCTGGTTAGGGGCGTCGTACGCCTTCTCGTTCTGGAGGAAGACGGTGCGGCCCCGCTGCCCGTACCACTGCACGTCGTACTTGTTGAAGTGCTCCACGAACAGACCGGTGGCCAGCACGTCGTCGCCGTTGACGCGGATGCCGTAGTCGGCGCGGTTGGTCTCCCAGCCGACGCCGTCGCCGTGGTCGGCGCGCCAGACCCAGGTGTGGTCGATGAGCGTGTGCCGGCTGTTGACCACGATGCCGGTGGTGGCCTTGCCGGGGCCGGCGCCGCCGATGCGGAGGAACACGTCCTGGACGGTGATCGGGTTGGCGGAGTGGTCCGCCGAGGCACCGGCCGGGCCGATTTCGAGGAGGGTGTCGGAGTTGGCCGGTCCGGCGTCGATGAGGAAGCCGGCCAGCCGGATGCCGTCGACGTCGGCGGTCTTCAGGGCGCTGACACCGTTGTCAGGGATCAGTGTGGCGTAACCGAGGCCCAGGACGACGGTGTTGGCCGCGGTGACCTGGATCGGCTGGTCGAGGTGGTAGATGCCGGGGGTGAGCAGCAGGTGGAGTCCCTGGGCGAGGGCCTGGTTGAGGGTGGCCGCGGCGTCCCCGGGCTTGGCGACGTAGAACTGTGACAGGGGCAGTGAGGTGCCGCGCGGGGTGCCGTTTCCCCAGGTGACGCCGCGGGCGTTGGTGCGCAGCTCGGGCAGGAAGACCCGGTAGGCGCTGCCGTCGACGTGGAGGAAGGGCTTTTCGCGGGAGGCGGGGGTGGTGTCCAGCACGGTGTAGGGCGGGTTCGGGAAGGTCTGGGCGGGGGCGCCCTCGACACCTGAGAAGACCATGTTCCACACCCCGTTGGACCAACCGCCGACCGTGCTGTCGCGGGTGTACCACTGCTGTTGGGAACGCGGTTCCACCGTCCCGTCGATGCGACTGTCGGCGAGGTAGCCGCCGCTGGCCCAACCGTCGCCGGCGGGCGCCAGGTTGAGGCCGCCGCGGACGTGCATCCGGCGGAACGGGGCGGCCTGGGCGACGGCCCAGCGGTTGGTGCCGCTGACGGGGACGAGGGCGAGGTTCTCGGCGGAGCGCCAGAAGTTCTGGGTGGCGTTGCCGTTGAACCAGCCGGCGTCCACGGTGACGTCGCCGTTGATGGTGGTGTCGTCGGGGGACAGTCCCAGGCCGGCTATGGAGGTGTAGAAACCGAGTTGGGCGTTGAGGCCGTGGTACGTGCCCGGGTTGAACAGCAGGGCGTACCGCCCGCTGTCGAACTGGGCCTTCTCCTGCTTCGCGAACACCTCGTCCAACGTCGCCTGGATGCCGGGGGTGGACGGGTCGAAGACCAGGACGTTGGGGCCCAGGTCGCCGCCGCCGGGCAGGGCGCCCGGCGTGCTGCGTGGTGCGGCGGCGGCCGTCCCCGCGAGGCCGAGCAGGGTGGGGGCCGCGGCGGCAGCGGCGGCGGCTCCGAGGACGGACCGGCGGCGGACGGCGGGCCGTTCGGGGGTGGGGGATTCCTTGGAGGCAGGGGTCATGGGCGACTCTCCTGATTCAGGAAGTGAAGATGTGGGGGGTGGGGAGCGCGCTCCCGCCGTCGCATGCTTCAGCTTCGTGAAGGGTGCGTCAAGAGCCATGACCGGAGTTCCGCGTAGCGACACCAATGCACGGTCAAGGTACGTGCCCATAAGGGAAGTTGGTGCCGTTACGCGGCGCTGGACGCGATCAGCGGCGCACTCCTGTCGCGTTCAAGAAGTGTCCGATGCGTCCGATGCGGTGGTTCAGTTCACCGTCTGGTCCCCGTCCGGGAGGTCCCAGACGGTGACCTTGCCGCGCGGCTGGCCGAGCCCGTCGGCCACCGCCCGGGCCAGGCCGTCGGGGTCGGGCCGGGAGGGCACCGGGACCTGCGCGCCGTCCGGGTAGCTCTCGATCGCCTTGGTGAAGTAGCCGGGGTGCCAGGCACCGACCGCGCCCCGCACCTCCACGGCGCGTACCGCCCGGGTACCGACCCGCTGTTTGACCGCGGCGAGGATCCGGTCCGACCGGTACTCCCCCGGCACCTGGAACAGGCTGGCGTGCGCGCCGATCAGCCCGCCGTCCGCCAGGCGGACGGTGACCGTCAGACAGCTGGTCACCGCGGGGTAGATGAGCGTGCCACCGGGCCCGACCTCGCCGACCTGGCCCTCGGTGACCCTGATCGCGGCGGCCGGGGACGCGGCAGGGGCGCTCGCCGCCGCCGGACCCGCCTGGGCCAGCACCGCTCCGGCCGCCCCTGCCTGAAGGGCCAGCGTGACGGCGAGCGCCGCTATCGCACGGTTCCGTGTACGCGTCATCGTTGGGCCGCCGGTCACTCGAACCGCGACGGGTCGCCGGCGCCGCGCCGCACGATCTCGGCGTCGCCCCCCGAGAAGTCGATGACCGTGGTGGGCTCGGTGCCGCAGTCGCCGGAGTCGACCACCGCGTCGACCACGTGGTCGAGGCGTTCCTTGATCTCCCAGCCCTGGGTCAGCGGCTCTTCCTCGTCGGGCAGCAGCAGGGTGCTGGAGAGCAGCGGTTCGCCCAGCTCGGCGAGGAGCGCCTGAGTGACGGTGTGGTCCGGGATCCGGACGCCGACGGTCTTCTTCTTCGGGTGGAGCAGCTGGCGCGGGACCTCCTTCGTCGCGGGGAGGATGAAGGTGTAGCGGCCGGGGGTGGCCGCCTTGATCGCGCGGAACACGTCGTTGTCGATCTGTACGAACTGGCCCAGCTGCGCGAAGTTCTGGCACATCAGGGTGAAGTGGTGACGGTCGTCGAGGTTGCGGATCGACCGGATGCGGTCGATGCCGTCACGGCTGCCCAGCTGGCATCCCAGGGCGAAGCAGGAGTCGGTGGGGTAGGCGATGAGCGCACCGGAACGGACGGCGTCGGCGACCGTGGTGACGGTGCGGCGCTGGGGGTTTTCCGGGTGGACGTCGAAGTACTTGGCCATTTTCGCGAGTCTAGGTGATCGTCGCGCCGGTGGACGTTCCCGGCACGGGCGGCACCGACCGGGTTTGCGGGTGCTTCAGCAGGCGCGGCGGACGTAGCCGTGCTCGCCGGGCCGGCTGACATTGCGGTCGCGCAGAGTGAAGGAGAGCCGGTCGCCCCAGGTGTGGCAGGCGGTGTCGAAGTCTGGACGCCGGTACTCGATGTCGAAGACCCGGTCGTCGTAGGTCTCGGCGTAGTCCGAGCACTCCTGGTAGCGGGCGCACTCCTCGGTGACAGCGAAGTCGAAGCCGGTGCGGCGGCGTTCGGGGAGGAGGTCGCTGGTGTTCTTCTGCGCGGCGGCCAGTCCCCGGTCGTGGGCGCGGCGGGTCAGGAGGGCGGCGAAGGCCCGGGCGTCGTCCTTGGTGAGCAGGTCGTGGGAGCGTTCGTAGGAGTCGAGGTTGTCCGGTTCGACGGCGTCGAAGCCGGCCTTGGCGCAGCCGTCGATCCACGGTCCCACCACGCCCATCAGGGCGGTGCGCTTGGCGGGCGTGGAGATGTCGAGCAGCGGCTCGTCCCAGTCCTCGTCGATGGCCGGCTCGCCGTCCCGGTCGCGCAGGAGGAGGGCGGGGTGGTGCCGCTGCCACCACTGGCGGGCGTCGGCGCCGGGCTGTGCCTGGAAGGCGTTGACGTAGCAGATGGTGTAGCGGCCGGGGGCGGGCGGTGCGGTGCGGTCGCGGGAGACCACGGTGACGTCGTCGGCCGGGGGGTACGGGCCGCCGATCTGGTAGTCGAAGACGGCGTTGGCGGCCGGCAGTCGGAGGCCGTGGCGGGTGGTCTGCGCCGCGGTCGGGTGGTCGGGTCCGGGCGCCGGCCCGGCCGTGGAGCAGCCGGCGAGCGGCAGTGCGACGAGCGCGAGGGCACCGGCGGCACGGCGGAGCGGCACGGGCATGCGAGACATAGAGGACACAGTAGCCACGGCGCGTCACCGTAACGGCCCGACCGGCGACCGCCCCAAAGGTCCGCGGCCGGGCAGGTCAACACCACGTCGCGAAACGGAGATTGACTGAGCGTCAGCACTGGCGAACGCGTGACGCACCTCACATGGTCCAAAATGGATGATTGGCCCTTCGGTCGGCTCCCCCGGCGGTTAGCTGAGCGCGTCAGTCGTTCGACCACTTGAGCACCACACGGGGAGTGATCGCATGTTCCGCGTTCTGCGCGCGCTCGGCGCCGCCGCCCTCTTGGCGAGTCTGTCCCTCTCTGCGGCCCCGGCCGCGAGCGCGAGCACCGCCACGCGCACGGCCGTCGGCGGGGGCAGCGGCATCATCTTCCGGATGCAGCCGACGCCGGAGGAGCACAAGAGCTACTACGTCTGCACGCTCACCGCGGTCGGGCGCGACCAGGCCGGCAATCTGGTGGGCCTGACCAATGCCCACTGCTTCATCGACGAACAGGGCAACAAGCTGGTGGGCGAGCAGGTCTACCTGGACTCCTCACCCGTCGGGACGGCAGCCGCGCCCGCCCCGCTGGAGAACAGCACCCCGGACCTCAACACCGGGTCCATCGGCACGGTGACGTACGTCAGCACGCCCAACAACCTGCTCAACACCGGACCCAAGGGCCTGGACTACGCGGTGATCCGCCTGGACGAGAGCCGGGTGGCGCCCACCACCACCGTCGGCGGGGTGACCATCACCTCGATCGGGGCGCCGCCGGCCAACGGAACCCGGATGTGCAAGCAGGGCCACCGGACTGGCCTGACCTGCGGCATCAAGCTCGGCACCCACAACATGTGGTTCACCCACCTGATATGGACCAACGGCGGTGACTCCGGCTCCCCGGTCGTCAACGGCCAGACACTGGTCGGCAACGCCTGGGGTGCCCAGCACAGTTCGCCGATCCTGAGCATCATCGACGAGATGAACGCGCACGGCGGGGTGGGGGCCGGTTTCCACCTGGCGACCTGAGCCGCACCGCGCGTCCGTGCCGCCCGGGGCCCGCCCCGGGGGGGCACTTCGCGCAGTGGTCCAGTCCAAAGTGTTGACGTGCCCACGATGAGGGTTCACGCTGTGGGGCGATTGGTCTGGACCACCCCCTCGTCGGCTCGTGGAGGTCAAGTGCCACCTCGTCACGTCAGAACTCTCGCCGCCGCCCTCGCGACGGCCGCACTCGCGCTCGGCGCCGCCGGCACGGCGCTCGCCACCGGCCACCGCACCGCCCCGCAGCCCTCCGTCGCAGCGGCCGCCCCGGCCCCCACGTCCCTGGGCAGCAACTGGTACGCGGCGGCGCCCTACTTCATGCCGCTCGACAACGACCCGCCGGACGCCGGCACGGTGATGGACGCCACCGGACTCAAGGCGTTCCAACTCGCCTTCATCCTCGCGCCCAACGGCGGCGGCTGCTCGCCGACCTGGGACGGCCTCCACCCGGTGGCATCGGACACCGCGGTGACCGGGGTGATCTCCGCGATCCGCGCCAAGGGCGGCGACGTCTCCGCGTCCATCGGCGGCTACAACGGCACCAAGCTCGGCCAGGCATGCGGCACGCCCGAGGCGACCGCCGCCGCCTACCAACAAGTCATCGACAAGTACGGCCTCAAGGCACTCGACTTCGACCTGGAGGAGCCGGAGTACGAGAACACCGCGGCCATCCACAACGAGATCGGCGCCGCCAAGATCCTCCAGCAGAAGAACCCCGGCCTCTACCTCTCCGTCACCACCGCCGGGACCGCCGACGGCACCGGCTGGTTCGGCAAGCAGATGCTGAACGAAGCCAAGTCCCAGTCCTTCGTCCCGGACAACTTCTCCATCATGCCGTTCGACGGCGGCTTCAACGGCGCCGCCGCCCAGACCTCCGCACTGACCAACCTCAACGCCGTACTGCGGTCCACCTTCGGCTGGGACGAGGCCACCGCCTACGCCCACGAAGGCATCTCGCAGATGAACGGGCGCAGCGACACCGGCGAGTTCTTCACCCAGGCGGACTTCCAGACCGTGCTGGACTTCGCCACCTCCCACCACATGGCGCGCTTCACCAACTGGTCCGTGAACCGGGACCGGCAGTGCACCCCGCCGGACAACAACGGCCGGACCTCCGGCACCTGTAGCAGCGTCCCGCAGGGTGCCTGGGACTTCACCAAGTTCTCGGTGAAGTTCGCCGGGGCCACCCCGCCCACCACACCCCCGACCACCCCGCCGCCCACCACACCCCCGGGCGGCAGCTGCGCCGCCAGCCCCTACAACGCGGGGACGGTCTACGTGGGCGGCGACACCGTCTCCGCCAACGGCCACACCTGGAAGGCCCGGTGGTGGACCCAGGGCGAGGCCCCGTCCACCGGCGGCTCGGGGGTCTGGCAGGACCTGGGCGCCTGCTGACCCCACACGGGGGGAGCGGTCCACCGGGCCGCTCCTCCCCTCCGCCCTTCCTGCCGCGACCCCGCGCGCCCGGTGCGCCGAAGATCACACATCCCGGCAGCCTGCCGGGGCAGACTCGGCGGTATGAGCGCCACTCCCCCAGGCCCCCACCCGCCCCGGACCATCGACGAGACCGACCTGCTGCGCGCCCTGTCGATGGCCGCGGCCGTCGACGCACTCCGCGCCGCACTGCGCGACGGGCCGGACCCCGAAGCCGATCCGCCGCGCACCATCGTGCCCGTCGAGCACGGCCAGCTGCTGCTGATGCCCGCGCACCGCAGCCGGTACGCGGGCGTCAAGGTCGCCACCGTCGCCCCCGACAACCCGGCCGTCGGACTCCCCCGCGTCCAAGGCCAGTACCTGCTCTTCGACGCCCCGACCCTCGCCCCGCTCGCACTGCTCGACGGCATCGCGCTCACCACCGTGCGCACCGCCGCGGTGTCCGCCCTCGCCGCCGACCTGCTCGCCGTCCCCGAGGCCGGCCGCCTGGTGGTGTTCGGCACCGGCCCACAGGCCCGCGGCCACCTGGACGCGCTGCGCGCGGTGCGTCCGCTCACCCACGTCACCGTGGTGGGACGCACCCCCGCGAACGTCGAGCGGTTCATCGCCGCGGCCCGCCGGGACACCGGGCTCACCGTGGAGGCCGGCGAGCCGTCCGCCGTCGCCGGCGCCGACCTGGTCGCCTGCTGCACCACCGCCCGCACCCCGCTCTTCGACGGCGCCCTGCTCCCGCCGCACGCCACGGTGACCGCGGTCGGCTCCCACGAGCGCGGCAGCCGCGAGGTGGACGGCACCACCGTCCTGCGCAGCACGGTGGTGGTCGAGTCCCGGTCCGCCGCGGCCCGGGAAGCCGGCGACCTCATCCCGGAGCTGGAGAGCGGCCGGCTCGACCGGGAGGCACTGGTGACGCTCGCCGGCCTGGCCACCGGAGCCGCCGCCGTGGACCCGGACCGTCCCCGGCTCTTCAAGAGTGTCGGCATGGCGTGGGAGGACCTCGCGGTCGCGGGCGCCGCGTACGAAGCCACCTGACGGCACACTCACCGGCCGTTCCGACGGTCCTCGTGCAATGCTGGGGGCGCCCGGCCGAGGCGCGTGACCTCGGTCGATGCCAAAGATGGGGGCGTACGGCAGCGTGAAGGCAGCAATACGACGGACCGTTACCGGCACCTGGAACCGCTTCGCGGCATCCGACCCGGGACTGCTCCGGCTGATGGCCGGACTCCGCACGGTGGGGGCGATCGTGCTGGCCCTCGTCGTACTGGCCCTGCTCGGCACCGGCGTCACGCTCCTGGTCGCGGGTGCCATGGCCGCGATGGTCGCCACCTTCGCCATCCGGGAGAAAGAGGTGCGCGGCCAGGCCGTCACCCTCGCCCTGGGCCTGCCGGTGGCCCTGGCCGCGGTGGCACTGGGAGCGCTGCTGCACAGCCGGATCATCGCCGGTGACCTGTTCTTCATCGCCCTGATCTTCGGCGCCGCCTACGCCCGCCGGTTCGGCGACCGCGGGACGGCACTGGGGCTGATCGGCTTTCAGGTCTACTTCGTCTCGCTGTTCGTGCACGCCACCGTGGCAACGCTGCCGGAGCTGTTCCTGACGCTGACCGTCGCGTTCGTGTGCAGCGCGGTGGTCCGGTTCGCGGTCTTCCCTGACACCCCCGAACGCACCCTGAGCCGACTGCGGGAGGCGTTCCGGGCCCGCCTGGCCCAACTGGTGGCCACCCACCGGGAGCTGGTGGACACCGGGCCCGAGGAGTTGGACAGCGTCCTCGACGACCTTCGGCGGCACACCGCCCGGCTGCACGAGACGGCGCTGATGATCCAGGGCCGCCTGGAGGAGGGCACCCGCGACTCCGCCACCGCCGCACTGCTCCAGCGCCGGATCGCGGACGCCGAGATCGCCGCCGAACGCCTGGGGATGACGCTGCTCAACGCGCGCAGCGCGGAGCGCACCGACACCCTCACCCTGCACCTGCCGCACGCCCCGGTACCGGCCACCGCGAACCGCATGCAGTCCGAGGGCGACGCCGTGGCCACGCTCCGCCGGGACCTCGACGCACTGGGCCTGCTGGTGGCCCGCCGGGCACCCGGGGACCGCGGCACCGCCCTGGCCCACGTACGGAACCGGCTGCTCGGCTACCGCGACGAGGAGGACCTGCCGCGCGGCTCAATGGCCGTCCAGGACGCCTTCCGCGCGCTCGGTGAGGCCGCCCGCGCGGTGCTGGGTCTGCGACTGGCGCTGGACGGGCCGCAGGACGAGTCCGACGACACCTCCGCCACCACCCGCTCGCGGGAGGAGTTCGACGCCGAGGACCTGGCGATAGTCGGTGTGGAGGAGGACGAGGAGGACGAGCGCACCGGCCTCCAGCGGCCCACCACCCGGGCCGCGTTCCAGGTCGCGGCGGGCTCCGCGCTGGCCATCGTCGGCGGGGAGTTCCTGTCCACCCAGCGTTGGTACTGGGCGGTGCTGACCTGCTGGGTGGTGTTCCTCAACACCGGCTCCACGGGCGAGGTCCTGGTCAAGGGCTACCGCCGGCTGTTGGGCACGGTGCTCGGTGTGGTCGCCGGTGTGGCGCTGGCCGGGTTGGTGGGCAACCACACCTGGACGGCGTTCGCCCTGGTGCTGCTCTGCGTCTTCGGGATGTTCTTCACCGCGCCGCTGTCGTACGCGCTGATGTCCTTCTTCGTCACCGCGATGCTCGGCCTGCTCTACACCCTCCTCAACACCTACAGCGTCGCGACGCTGGTGCTGCGCATCGAGGAGACCGCGCTGGGCGCGGCGTGCGGGATCATCGCCGCGGTGCTCGTCCTGCCGGTGCACACCGACCGGCGGACCGACGAGCACCTGGGTGCCGTCCTGGACCGGTTGCAGGAGGCGGTGTCGGCGGCGGTGGCGCAGCTCTCCGGCGGGCCGGCGGCGGACCTGCTGACCCTGGCGCGCGATCTGGACACCGCGCTGAACGACCTGCGCGACTCCACCCAGCCGTTGATGCACCCGATCACCCCGCTGCGGGTGCGCCGGCAGACCGCGCGGTATCTGGTGGCGCTCCTGGAGACCTGCGCCTATCACGCCCGGTCGCTGGCGGCGACGGCCGAAGTCCTGCCGTCCAGCCGCTCGGTGGCGGCCGACCCCCGGCTCGAACGCGTCGGCCGGCGCATCGCGCGCAACATCGATCTGATCGCCGCCCGGGTGAAGGAGGAGCCGGCCGACGGCGAGGTGGAGGCGGGCGCCAGCATCGCCTCACTGCTGGACGCGGACGGCTCCCCGGTGCCGCCGTCGCACACGGTCACCTTCCGTGTGCTGCGGCACCTCCAGCGTCTCGACGAGGGTGTGGTGGGCATCGCCCGTGCCCTGGACGTGCCGGTGACCGGGCGGGCCGGGCGGAAGAACATCTGACGCGGGTCGCGGGCGCCGGGCGGGGCGGACCGGCCGGCGCCCGCCCCGCCTCCGTCACCTCCCGGTAAAACCTTTCCCTCGTTCCCGTAGGGCGCCCAGCCCTCCCGCCGTGCCGCCCGATCTGCTCCCCCCTTACGAACCCGCAGGTCAGACCTGCTGTGCGGAAGATCGTCGACATCTCCCGTGCCCCGCGGCGCGTCCTTGCACGCCCCGTCTCCTGTTACGCCCCGGTTGACGCGACGGGCTCCCGAGGAACACCCTCGTTACATAGGTGCTCGATACAACTGACTCTGGTGGAGCGAGTCGGGCCACCGATCTTCGGCGTTGCCCGCCCTCCCTGATCCCCGGCCTGCCGCGGCGCCTCCCGCGACCCGCGGCACCGGCGGCCCCAGGGTTCGGAGCAGGAGGACATGGCATGTGTGGCATCACCGGCTGGATTTCCTTCGACCGCGATCTGCGTTCCGAGCAGGAGACCGTGGACGCGATGACCGAGACGATGTCCTGCCGCGGACCCGATGACCGCGGCACCTGGGTGCGGGGGCCCGCCGCACTCGGCCACCGCCGCCTCGCGATCATCGACCTGCCCGGTGGACGGCAGCCGATGACCGCCGAGCGCCCCGACGGCAGCCAGGTCGTCATCGTCTACTCCGGCGAGACCTACAACTTCGGCGAACTGCGCGGCGAACTGGCCGGCAAGGGCCACCGCTTCACCACCGACTCCGACACCGAGGTGGTGCTGCGCGGCTACCTGGAGTGGGGCGAAGCCGTCGCCGAACGCCTCAACGGGATGTTCGCGTTCGCCGTCTGGGACGAGCAGCGCCGACGGCTGGTGATGATCCGCGACCGGATGGGCATCAAGCCCTTCTACTACTACCCCACCGCCGACGGCGTGCTGTTCGGCTCCGAGCCCAAGGCGATCCTCGCCAACCCGCTCGCCGAGCGGCGGGTCGGCCTGGACGGCCTGCGCGAACTGTTCGCCTTCGTCAAGACGCCCGGGCACGCCGTATGGGACGGCATGCACGAGGTCGAACCGGGCACCGTGGTCACCCTCGACGCCGACGGACTGCGCCGGCACGTCTACTGGTCGCTGCGGACCCGGGCGCACCAGGACGACCGCGAGACCTCGATCGGGCACGTCCGGACCCTGCTCGACGACATCGTCCGCCGCCAGTTGGTCTCCGACGTACCGCGCTGCACCCTGCTGTCCGGCGGGCTGGACTCCTCCGCGATGACCGCGCTGGCGGCCCGTCAGCTGGCCGAGGTGGGCGAGACGGTGCGGAGCTTCGCCGTCGACTTCGTCGGCCAGACCGAGAACTTCATCGCCGACGACCTGCGCGCCACCCCCGACACGCCCTTCGTGCACGACGTGGCCCGGCTCGCCGGCACCGAGCACCAGGACATCGTGCTGGACTCCGCCGCCCTGGCCGACCTCGACGTCCGCGCCAAGATGCTGCGGGCCCGCGACCTCCCGATGGGCTTTGGCGACATGGACGCCTCCCTCTACCTGCTGTTCAAGGCGATCCGGGAGCACTCGACGGTGGCGCTGTCCGGCGAGTCGGCCGACGAGGTCTTCGGCGGGTACAAGCAGTTCTTCGACGAGGACGCCCGCACCGCCAACACCTTCCCCTGGCTCGTCCGCTTCAGCCAACACTTCGGCGACGACGGGAACATCCTCACCTCCGACGTCACCAGCGCCCTCGACCTCGGGACCTACATCCAGGACGGCTACGACCGCGCCGTCAAGGACGTCGAACGGCTCGACGGGGAGAGCGACTTCGAGTTCCGGATGCGGAAGATCTGCTACCTGCACCTGACGCGCTTCGTCCGGATCCTCCTGGACCGCAAGGACCGGGCGAGCATGGCCGTCGGACTGGAGGTGCGGGTCCCGTTCTGCGACCACCGCCTCGTCGAGTACGTCTACAACGCCCCGTGGTCCCTGAAGTCCTTCGACGGACGGGAGAAGAGCCTGCTGCGCGAGGCCACCGCCGACGCGCTGCCCCGGTCGGTGTACGACCGGGTGAAGAGCCCCTACCCCTCCACCCAGGACCCGCAGTACGCGGTCGCGCTCCAGCAGCACGCCAAGGACCTGCTGGCGCGCCCCTCGCACCAGGTCTTCGACCTCGTCGACCGCGACTGGCTCAAGCGCGCGGCGGACCACGAGACGCCGCAGATCACCCAGGCGTCGCGGCGCGGCCTCGAACGGACCCTGGACCTGGCCCTGTGGTTGGAGATGTACTCCCCCACCATTACGCTCTCCTGATCCACGGCGGGCCCTGAGCAGGGGATCCACCGCGGACGAGGTCCGGCACGGCAGGCGATGGGTGGGCGATGACGATCGGTGACGACGCGGCACTCCAGCTGGTGATCTCGCTGCACCGGCTCACCCGGAGCCTGCGCAGGTCCGCCACGACGGGCAGCATCCAGCTGACCCACATCTCCGTACTGGCGCTGCTGACCCAGCGCGGGCCGTCCCGGATCGGGGAGATCGCGCAGTGGGTGCCCTGCTCCCAACCGACCGCCACCGCCGCGGTCCTCGCCCTGGAGTCGGCGGGCCTGGTGCGCCGGGAGGCCGACCCGAAGGACCGGCGCGCCAGCCGGGTCCTGCTCACCGAACAGGGCACCGCGACGCTGACGGACGTCGCCCGCGGTGAGGCACAGGTGCTCGCCCGGCGCCTCACCGCGCTCCAGCCGGACGAGATCCGCCGGCTGGTCGAAGTGGAACCACTGCTGCGCCGACTCGCGGAGGCCGGGGACCGACCGGTCAGCGGATCGTGAACGACCTGCGGAGCGCGGCCCGGTCCTCCCAGGGGTCGGCCGCCGGGCCCTCGGCCAGATCCTCCTGCCAATCGGGGGAGGCCGACGGGTCGTCACCGGCCTATTTACGCCCACCCGCTCACCCATCACGATGACCGTGTTAGCCCACCTGGCCCCCAACTACGAGCTGACGGAGCCTCAGATCGGCGATGCTTCCAACTCCTCATGGAGGTCGTCGTGGAGGTGCTCAGGTAATGGCTGGAGACCGACAGCAGATCACCGACTCGCTCGCGGGAAGCCCGCGGCGGCGCGTGCTGGCCGTGGCGGCCCTCGCCCCGCTGCTGGCCGCGGCGCCCACCCCGGCTCGCGCCCGTCCCGCCGCCCTACCGACCGAGCCGGTCGCACGGGCCGCACAGAAGCTGATCAAGCCGGTACACACCACCAGTTCCGACTGGAAGGCCGTGGCCAAAATCCTGGGCGGGCCCGGCGACATGAAGCACCGGGTCATGTACCACACCGGGTTCCCCCGTCGGGACCTACGGGTGTTCTCCCATCACGTCCACGTCCAACCGTCCCTCGCCCTGGGCTCGCACGTCTCCTTCGTCCGTTACTCCGACCACAGCAACCTGCTGATGGGCGACGTGGTGGTGACCGAAGACGAACTACAGGACTTCATCGACACCCTCCAGGAACACCGCATCGGCGTGACCGCGCTGCACAAGCACCTGCTGTCGCAGAAGCCCGACATCTGGTGGCTCCACGTGCACGGGCACGGCCACGACCCGGTGGCCCTGGCGCGCGGCATCCACGCCGCCTTCAAGGGCACCAGCACCCCGCACCCCAAGAAGTCCGACCAGACCAAGCCGCACGATCTGGACACCGACGGGATCGACCGCGCCATGGGCACCAAGGGTTCCGCCGACGACGGGATCTACAAGTGCATCTTCGTCCGCCGGGAGCAGATCACCGACGGGGACATGGTGCTGCCCCCCGGCCTGGGATCGACCAGTGCCTTCAACTTCCAGCCGCTGGGCGACGGCCGGGCTGCGCTCAGCGCGGACTGCTGCATGGTCGCCGACGAGGTCCAACGCGTTCTGCGGCTGCTCCGGAAGGCCGGCGCCAAGCTCATCGAACTCCACAACCACGGCCTGCGGGACAAACCCCGCCTGTTCTTCGTCCACTTCTGGGCGGTCGGCGACGCCGTCCGGCTCGCCCGTGCCCTGCGGCCCGTAGTGGACGCGACCAACGTCACCCCGACGGGCTGACCCGGCAGCGCACCGCCGGGAGGAGGCGGACCTAGGCGGAGGGACGTACGCGGACGGTCTCGGACGGAGGGCCACAGGCGGATGTCCGCACGGCACCGGGCCGGCACAGTGGTCCTCGTGCTGTCCGTGTCCGTCCGACGAAGGGACCACGCCGGTGACCGTGCTGCTGCTCGACGACGACGATGTCCGCGCCCACCTGGACGCCCCGACCGCGGTCCGGGCCGTGCGCGCGGCGCTGCTGGCCGCACACCACGGCGAGCTGGAGGCGCCGCCCCGGGTCCGGGCCGGGCTCGGGGACGGCGACCTGGTGATCACCGCGGGCCATCTGCGGTCCCGGCGGCTGTTCGGCTTCCGCTCCTACGACACCCTCGTCGGCGCGGAGCAACTGGTCGCCGTCTGGAGCACGGCGGACGGCCGACTCCAGGCCGTGGTGCACGGAGCCGAGCTGGGACCGCGGCGGACGGGGGCGATCGGCGCGGTGGCGGTGGACGCGGCGGTCCGGCCCGGACCGGTCCGCACCGGGCTGGTGGGGGCCGGGCCGCAGGCGTGGGCGCAGCTGTGGGCCCTGTGCGCGGTGCGGGAGGTGACGGAGGTGGTCGTGGTGGCCCGGCACCATGAGCGGGCCGCGGCCTTCGCCCGCCGGGCCGCCGGTGGACTCGGTGTGGCGGCCCGTGCGGTGACCGCGGTCGAGGACGCGGTCCGCGACCGGGACGTGGTGATCGTGGCCACCGGCAGTGCGACGCCGGTCCTGGACGCCGACTGGCTGGCCCCCGGTACCCACCTCACGACCCTCGGCCCCAAGTCCGCCGCCCGGCACGAGGTGCCCGCCCCGCTGGCCGACCGGGCCCGGACCGTGCTCACCGACTCCCTCTCCCAGTCGGCCGGTTCCCCCGAACCACCCCTCTTCCCCACCGACCGGCTGGTCTCCCTCGGCGCCGTACTCGCCGGAGCCGCCCCGGCCCGCACCGGCCCCGACGACCTCACGGTCTTCAGCTCCGTCGGCCTGGCGGGCACCGAGGTCGCGGTCGCCGCGGCACTGTGCGAGGCCGTGCCGCGCTGAGGCGGCCGCCGCGGCCACCACGGCGCGGCCCGACGCGGTCGTCGCCAGTGTGCTGGATCCCGTCGGGCAAAAAGGCGGGCGGAGCGGTGGCCGATCGCAGTACGGTCCGGCCATGGACGACGAGGACGGTTACTTCGGGAAGAGCGTCGCGGCGACCTATGACGAGTCGTCAGCGGAAATGTTCGCGGCGGATGTCACGGATCCGGCCGTCGAGGTCCTGGCCCGGCTCGCCGGCCCCGGGCGGGCCCTGGAACTGGGCATCGGGACCGGGCGGATCGCACTGCCGTTGGCGGGCCGCGGCGTCCCGGTCCACGGCATCGACATGTCGCGGGCGATGGTCGCCCGGATGCGGGCCAAGCCGGGAGGCGACGGCATCGGCGTGACGATCGGCGATTTCGCGACCACGAAGGTGGACGGGACGTTCTCCGTCGCCTATCTGGTCTTCAACACGATCATGAATCTGACGTCCCAAGAGGCACAGGTCGCCTGTTTCCGCAATGTCGCGGCGCATCTGGAACCGGGTGGTTGTTTCGTCATCGAGGTGATGGTCCCCGAGTTGCGGAAGCTCCCGCCGGGGCAGCACGCCGTGCCGTTCCACGTCAGCCCGACGCGGTGGGCGTTCGATGTCTACGACGTCGCCACCCAGGCGATGAGTTCGAACTACGTCAACGTGGTTGACGGGCAGGGCACTTACCAATCGATCCCCTTCCGGTACGTCTGGCCGGCGGAACTCGATCTGATGGCGCAGCTCGCCGGGCTGCGGTTGCGGGAGCGGTGGGAAGGGTGGGCGGGCGAACCGTTCACGAACGAGAGCCACCGGCAGGTGTCCGTCTGGGAGAAGCCCGTGGGCGAGGGCGGGTAAGGGCGGACGAGGATCGCCGGCCGCCTTCCGGTCCGCGGGTGAGGTGGCCGGTAAATGCGGTGTCGCGGGGAAATCCGCTTGGCTGGTGGGCGCCGTACAGGGAAGAGTGCGACGGGAGTTCACCGCGCGGGGGTGCCGCTCACCCTTCCGATACAGTGACAAAGCGGGCCGCGTTCGCCCGTGGGAATGCCGGTGATCGCGCGGCGTTCGGTGGAATGTTCTTTGTTTTCTCGATTTCTCAGTTTGGGCCGATTCATGGGGCATGTCGAAGTCGCGCACGTGGAGTACTACCTGCCGGACGGGCGGGTGCTACTCGACGACGCCTCCTTCCGGGTGGGCGAGGGGGCGGTCGCCGCCCTCGTCGGGGCGAACGGCGCGGGCAAGACCACGCTGTTGCGGCTGATCTCGGGCGAGTTGAAGCCGCACGGCGGGTCGGTGACGGTCAGCGGGGGCCTGGGGGTGATGCCCCAGTTCGTCGGGTCGGTGCGGGACGAACGGACCGTGCGCGATCTGCTCGTCACGGTGGCGCCGGAGCGCATCCGGCACGCGGCACACGCCGTCGACGAGGCCGAAACGGCCATCATGGAGCGGGACGACGAGGCCGCACAGATGCAGTACGCCCAGGCACTGAGCGACTGGGCGGAGGCCCGCGGGTACGAGGCCGAGACGGTCTGGGACATGTGCACGATGTCCGCGTTGGGGATCCCGTACGAGAAGGCGCAGTGGCGGGCGGTGCGGACGCTCTCCGGCGGGGAGCAGAAGCGGTTGGTGCTGGAGGCGTTGCTCCGGGGGCCGGAGGAGGTGCTGCTGCTCGACGAGCCGGACAACTACCTCGACGTGCCGGGGAAGCAGTGGCTTGAGGAGCAGTTGCGGGAGACCCGCAAGACGGTGTTGTTCGTCTCGCACGACCGGGAATTGCTGGTGCGTGCGGCGCAGCGGATCGTGAGCGTGGAGCCCGGGCCGGCGGGCAGTGACGTGTGGGTGCACGGCAGCGGCTTCGCGACGTACCACGAGGCGCGGGCGGAGCGGTTCGAGCGGTTCGAGGAACTGCGGCGGCGGTGGGACGAGAAGCACGCCCAGTTGAAACGGCTCGTGGTCGACATGCGGCAGTACGCCTCGCGCAGCGATGAGATGGCGTCGCGGTACCACGCGGCGCAGACGCGGTTGCAGAAGTTCGAGGAGGTCGGCCCGCCGCCCGAGCCGCCCCGGCCGCAGAAGATCACCATGCGGCTGAAGGGCGGCCGCACCGGCGTCCGGGCAGTGACCTGCCAGCGACTGGGGCTGACCGGGCTGATGCAGCCCTTCGACCTGGAGATCTTCTACGGGGAGCGGGTCGCCGTCCTGGGCTCCAACGGGTCAGGGAAGTCGCACTTCCTGCGGCTGTTGGCGGGCGAGGAGGTCGCGCACACCGGCCAGTGGAAGCTGGGTGCCCGGGTGGTGCCGGGGCACTTCGCGCAGACGCACGCGCGACCGGAGCTGCTGGGGCGCACCCTCGTCGACATCCTCTGGACCGAGCATGCGAAGAGCCGGGGGCCGGCGATGAGCGCACTGCGCCGGTACGAGCTCGACCAGCACGGCGACAAGCCGTTCGAGAAGCTGTCCGGTGGGCAGCAGGCCCGCTTCCAGATCCTGCTGCTGGAGATCGGCGGGGCGACCGCGCTGCTGCTGGACGAGCCGACGGACAACCTGGACCTGGAGTCCGCCGAGGCCCTGCAGAAGGGCCTGGAGGCGTACGAGGGGACGGCGGTGGTGGTCACGCACGACCGCTGGTTCGCCCGGTCGTTCGACCGGTACCTGGTCTTCGGGCAGGACGGGAGGGTCCGGGAGACCCCGGAGCCGGTGTGGGACGAGCGGCGGGTGGCGCGCCGCCGCTAGTGCGATGCGCCAGAAATCCCGAGCTTAAGTTTCTTGTTGGTTGTTGGTGTCTGGAGGAGTGATCCTGGTGAGGTAGTCGGCGAGGGATTTGAGGATCTCGTCGGCGGTTTTGGTCCACTTGAAGGATCTGGGGTTCTCGTTCCAGGTGTCGATCCAGGCCCTGATGTCGGCTTCAAGGGCTTTGACGGAGGTGTGGACGCCGCGGCGGATGAGCTTGTCGGTCAGCAGTGCAAACCAGCGCTCAACCTGGTTGATCCAGGAGGAACCGGTCGGGGTGAAGTGGATATGGAAGCGCGGATGCCTTCCCAACCATGCCTTGATCTCGGGGGTGTTGTGGGTTGCGTAGTTGTCACATACGAGGTGCACGTCGAGTCCGGCGGGGACCGCCTTGTCTATCGTGATCAGGAACTTCTTGAACTCAATGGCCCGGTGACGGCGGTGGAGTTCGCCAATGATGGTGCCGTCGGCGATGTTGAACGCGGCGAACAGGCTGGTAATGCCGTGCCGCAGGTAGTCGTGTGTGCGGCGTTCGGGCATCCCAGGCATCATCGGCAGGACCGGCTGGGACCGGTCCAGTGCCTGAATCTGGGCCTTCTCGTCCACGCATAACACCACGGCTTTCTCGGGCGGGTTGTGATACAGGCCGACGACATCGACGACCTTCGCGACGAACTGCGGGTCGGTGGAGAGCTTGAAGGAGTCCTGCAGGTGAGGTTTGAGGTCGAACCTCTTCCAGATCCGACCGATGGTGGACTTTGACAGTCCGGTGTGGGCGGCCATGGAGGCACGTGACCAGTGCGTGTCCTTGCCTGGCGTGGACTCCAGGGTCGCCACGACGACGTCTTCGACCTGGTCGAGCAGGATCGACGGTGGCCGGCCCACCCTGGGCTCATCGACCAGCCCGTCCAGCCGATGGGCGATAAAGCGGGCTCGCCATCGGTTCACCGTCTGGTGGCCGACGCCGAGTTCGGCAGCGACCCGCTTGTTGGTCCCGCCCTCCGCACACCGCAGCACGATCTTCGCCCGCAGAGCCAGGAATTGAGCGGTCTTCGCCCGCCGCGACCAGCGCGTCAGCTGGGCCCGCTCGGCCTCGCTGAGCACCAACTCCGCCTTGCGCCGACCTGGCCGCGACTCATCTGCAAGTCCTGCCATCCGCTGGGCGGCAAACCGTGAACGCCACTTCCTCACGGAGTCTGTGGTGACCTTGAACTTTGCTGCTACGCGCGCATTGGGCATCCCGTCCGCACAGGCAAGGACGATGCGCGCTCGTTCAGCAAGACGCGGCACGACCGCTCCGCCCGCCCAACGCAGCAACTCCGCGCGTTCCCTACCGGACAGCGCAACTTCGACAGCACGAGGTCCTCGAGACATAAAAACAGGCTACAGACTTAAGCTCAGGATTTCTGGCGCATCACACTAGGGCCGGGCCGGCGGATCAGGGTCGGATAGGCCCTGGCCCCAGGGGGCACGGCAGTTGAGGTCCGCCTCATGCGTGGGGCGGACTTCTCGGCCGTGTTCGGACCGGTTTCCGCTGGGCCGTTCGGGCGGTTGTCGGACGGAGCGGGGCGGGGCCCGGCCTCGGCGGGCGTTCTCGTAGGGCGACGGTCGCCGCGTGCTCGCGCCACAGGGCAGTACCTGCGTCTCACTGGCCTCAGGTGTGCGGGCGATGCGCTGTGCGAGTGCCCTACCGCACGGAATTCGTCCGCGTCAAGGCAGCCAACCTCCACCCGGAAGAGTGCCGTTGACCCTCTTCTTGACCCAGTGGTTCACTTCCCGCGTCACCCGCATCACGCCGCGCACCCCGGCAGACATCAGCGCGTCCCCGGAACCGTCGAAGCCGTGGGCACCGCCACGACTCCGGGTGAGCATCGGTCACGGATTTCCTTCACCAGGCTGCCGCCCGTCGAGGAATGAGGCCCACCGGAGCATGAGGATCAGTGTCGTCATCCCCGCCTACTGCGTCCGGGACGCGCTGGAGCTGTGTCTGCTGTCCCTGGCCCGTCAGTCGCTCGACGCGGAGCACTCGGCCGAGGTGATCGTGGTGGACGACGGCTCGACCGACGGCACGGACCGGATGGTCGCCGCGCTCCCGGCCGGCCTCGACCTCTGCTACGTGTACGAGCCGCGCTCCCCCGCGTCCGGCCGCGCCCGGGCCCGCAACCTCGGACTGGCGCAGGCGGCCGGCGACCTCGTCGTCCTGCTCGACGCGGACCAGGTGGTGGCGCCGACGTTCCTCGCCGAGCACGCCCGGGCCCATGCCCAGGGCGACGATCTGGTGGTGGTCGGTCGGCGGTTCCAGTTGGCGGACGGGCCGGTCGACCGGGAGCGGCTGCGCTACGAGTTCAGCTTCGAGGCCCTGCCGCCGGTCATACGGGGCGACGAACGGGAGCCGGTGCTGGAGGCGTTCGACTGCGACCTGGCCGGGCTGGAGACCGCCTGGCACTACCTGTGGGCGTGCAACGCCTCGGTCCGGCGGAGCCATCTGACGGCCGCCGGCGGCTTCGACGAGGCGTTCGTCGGCTGGGGGCTGGAGGACGCCGAGCTGGGTTTCCGGCTCACCCGGCGCGGCCTGCACCTGCATTACGCCACCGAGCCGGCGGTCTACCACCTGCACCGGGCGCCGGCCTCCCCGGTGCGGCACCGCCAATGGCGCCGCAACCTCGCCTACTTCACCGCCAAACACGACGACCTGGTGGTCGTCCTGCAGCGGGCGTTCGAGCCGGCCATTGATCCGGCCGGCCCGGGCCAGGGCCGGCACGAGTGCGCACTGCGCTTCGAACTGGCCGCCCGGGCGCTCGCCGGCCGCCATCGGGCCGCTCCGGTGGCCTGAGCCCGGCGGCGGGGAGCGGGGGCCTGGCCGATGGCGTGGTCGTCGGGTTCGCCTGCCTCGACTTCCACGGCCCGCACTCGGTAGGCACCCCGCGATCCCCTGGTTCCTTAGCCAATAACCCAGCCGCGGGCTGTCGTCTTTTTGTGCTTGGCACCAGTAGTGCGCGCCCTCGGGACGCTGCTTCAATCGGCTCCGCCCGCAATCCCCCGAACACCGAGGATCCGGCATGGATCTGCGCACTTGGCCGCGTCCGGCAGTCGCCGTCGTGGCCTTTCCGCCGACGACTGCGCTGATGCGCCCAGCCGACTGAGCCGACGTCAAGGAGGGGCGTCGGGCTCCGGAGCGTCTGCCTCTGCGCCCAATGTGGCGGCCGGCGTGTGCACCGTTTCCCTCCCCAGCCGACCAGCATTCGGCCTTCCATCAGGCGGCCTTCCACCATTCGGTCTTCCACGTCGACGGACACAACGGCACCACGGGCCGAGGGCTGCGCATCGAACAACGCCGCCAGGCCCGTTGTGCACCACAGGGAAACCCCGAAAGGGAGAATTCAGTGACAAAGATGTCTCGGCGGCGCTTCGCCGCAGGAAAAGCGCTGGTCATAGGGGCCCTACTGGTTCTGGCGGCGCCAGGGGCCGCGTACGCCAACACCGTGAGCGTCACGGTGCGAACCCCTGGCGCCACGCTCGGACCCGCAACCCTCGACTCTTCGATCTCCACCAGTGCCGACTGCACCAGCGGTCTCCTTTCCGGCGGCGGGATCGACCAGGCCACCGGCACCGGTACGGGGGTGAACGGCAACCATGTACTGGGCACCGAGCCCAGCTCGGACGGGGCCGCCGAATACACCGGCACCACCGGGGTCGTAGGTACCGACGTGGCGTACTGGATCGCAAAGGGCGGTAGCGGAGGACAGGTCAACTCCTCTTTCTCCACCACCCCTTACGCGGTGTGCTTCACCAGCAACCTCATCAACCACACCCAGGTGGTCATGAACAAGGTGAACGCGCCCACCACCGCGTCGACACCGGGTCTCGTGACGGCGACCTGCCCGGCCAACACGGCCCTGCTCGGTGGTGGTGCTCTGGTCACCCCCGGCAACACCGGCAACTTCAAGGCGATCGCCAGCTTCCCCACCTTCAACAACGCCGCACATGACTTCGGCCAGAAAGCCGCTGCGGACGGCGAGACCAACCCCGACTCCTGGACCGCCGTCGGATGGGACAACAGCACCAACGCCGGCAACGAGACCTACGCCTACGCGATCTGCAGTGGTAGCGGCATCAACGTCACCGGCGTCACGGTGAAGGTCCGCTACAGCGAGGCGAACGGCCCGAACACCGGGAGCACAGGCCAGAACACCACTGCCGGCTGCGGTGTCGGGGACGGGAACCTGGTGAGCGGCGGCGCCGCCATCAGCGGGGGCAATGTGACCACCGCCGACTTCACCGGACCGGGCTCGGCCGGCGACCACCTCAACGGAAGCTTCCCGAGCGACTCCAGCGGCAACCCCGTCAGCGACGGGACCACGACTGCGGCGTCCTGGACGGCGTTCACTCACACCGGTGGGATGGCGTCGACGACCAACCACTCCGACGTCTGGGCGCTCTGCGCCAACGACGGCATCTGAGTCACCGGCACCACCGACCTGCGGGCGGGCACGACACCCGGCGCCCGCCCGCGGAGCACCCCGCTTCCGATGCACGCTGTCCCGCCACGTTCACCGCTTGACACCAGAAAGGCAGAAGTCGATGAAGAAGAGGCTTTCCCGGAAGTCCGCCCTGGCGAAGATACTCATCCCGGGTGCCCTGCTCGCCGTGGCAGTGCCAGAGATCGCGTACGCCGACACCGCGAACGTCACCGTGACGACCCCCGGACCCACCATGGGCCCCGCAACCCCCTTCACCGGCGTCTCGTCCCACGCGGACTGCGGCCAAGGTCTTGTTTCCGGCGGCGGGGTCGACCAGAACACCGGCAGCGACAGAGCAGGAAACGGCAACCATGTGATGGGCATCGCGCCCAGCCCCGACGGCAGCACCGAATACACCGGCTCGACCGGGGTCGTCGGCACCGACGTAAAGCACTGGCTCGCCTTCGGCGGAAGCGGGAGCAACTCCAGCCCCGACTTCTCCACCACGCCCTACGCGGTGTGCCTTTCCAGCAACCGGATCAGGCACACCCAGGTGGTCATGAACAAGATCGCCGGACCGTCCGTAGGACAGACGTCGAAGACCGTCGTGGCAACCTGCCCGACCGGCACGGTCCTGCTCGGTGGTGGCGCCCGGACCACCCCCGCCAGCGTCGGCAGCCTCAAGCCGATCGCCAGCTTCCCCACCTTCAACGACGCCGCACACGACTTCGGTCAGAAAGCCGCCGCGGACGGGGAGACCAACCCCGACTCCTGGACCGCCGTCGGGGGAATCGGCGGCGGCCGCGACAGCGACAACACGACATACGCCTACGCGATCTGCAGTGGAGACGGCGTGAACGTCCGAGGCATCACCACGACAGTCCACTTCCGCGAGCTGAGCGGCCCGACCACGGCAGGCACGAGCCAGACGGCGACGGTCGGCTGCGCCGATGGGGCAGGGGAACGCGACAACGGGAGGGCGCACCACGTGTTGGTCAGTGGGGGCGCCGCCGCCAGCGGAGGCAACGTGACGACGACCGACTTCACCAAGGCGGGGTCGGGCGGAACCCACCTCATCGGAAGCTTCCCCAGCGACTCCGATGGCACGCCGGTCAGTGACGGGACCAGCACGGCCGCATCGTGGACGGCCGACATCCACGTCGGGGGATCACCCTCACCGAACACCTACTCCGACGTCTGGGCGCTCTGCCTGAACCTCGATCACGGGCACGAAGAATGATCAATCCCGTGCTCGGCACACTGATCCAAACGAAGGCGCCCAGTTCCCGTCCTCACGCCCGCTGCGGCTCGGGCTCGGGGAGCGTCTCGCCGGTCTCCAGCAGGGTCTTGAGGCTGGACAGCAGGGCGGGCCAGCCGTGCTGGACCATGCCGCGGGCGGTGGAGTCGGGGGCGAAGCCGTCGTGGACGACGGTGAGCTTCACCAGGTCGCCGAGCGGCTCGATCTCGAACGACACCTTCGAGCGCGGCTCGGCCGCGAGCTGGGCCAGCACGTCGTCCGCGACACCGGCGCTCGCGGCCCACTCGGTGGTGAAGGTGTGCCAGGTGTACGACAGCCGCCGGTGCGGGGTGGACTCCAGGACGACCTGTTCGGGGTGGGCGGTGGTGGCCCCGTGCTCGGTCCAGGTCATGGCCGAGCCGGCCTGCCAGTCCGTCGCGAACTCCACTCCCCAGTAGCGGCGGGTGAAGGCGGGGTCGGTGAGGGCCCGCCAGAGCCGTTCCGGTGTGGTCCGGATGTAGGTGGTGTAGACGAACGCGTTGCTGTCCATGGGAGGTGTCTCCAGTGCGTGCTTGAGGTCGGCGAGGGCGCGTGCGCGGCCCCGGTCGTAGTGGCTGATCCAGCGGTCGGCGAGGGCGTTGATCGGCTCGGCGTTGAGGTAGTGCAGCTTCTCCCGCCCGCGGCGGAGGGTGGTGATCAGGTTGGCCGCCTCCAGGACGGCCAGGTGTTTGCTGACCGACTGCCGTGTCATGTCCAGCTCCGCGCACAACTCCCGCAGGGTCTGTCCGTTGCGGGCGTTGAGGCTGTCCAGCAGCCGGCGGCGTCCCGCGTCGGCCAGTGCCTTGAAGACCTCGTCCATGCCCGCCCTCCTGTCCCACCCCTCATACGCAACCGAATGGCTGCCTAAAAACAATAGGCAGCCATTCAGCTGCATGTCAATCGCGGGAAAGCGCCCCAGCTCGCTGGGGCGCCCGGGCCCACGCACCTCCGGGACATCGTCCGGACGCCACGGGGAGCGTCGGACCACGACGAGGCGTCAAGTAGCGGTTTTTGCAGGCGAGTTGGGCGGATGGTCCGCCGACTGTCGGTCGGCTACGACCCGTGTCAGTCCGTGATCTCGATGTGCCGCGGTGTCGCGGCCTCCGCCTTGGGGATGGTCACGGTCAACACCCCGTCCGTCAGATTCGCCGTGACCTCGTCGGACCTGACGTCGACGGGCAGCGCCGCGCGGAACTCGAACTGGCCGGTCCGGCGGGTGGTGCGGCGCAGTACGCCCTCCCGCACGCACTCCCGGTGCTCGCCGCTGATACGCAGCTCCCGGTTGTCGATCTCGACGTCGATGTCGTCGCGCTGCACGCCGGGCAGTTCCGCCTCGATGACGTAGGCGTTGTCGGTCTCGTGCAGGTCCGCCAGCGGCGCCCAGTGGGTCCGTCCGCCGAGTGCGGACACGCCGCCGGCGGACTCCAGGAGGCGGCCCATCCGCTCGTAGAGGTCGTCGAACTCCGAGGCGATCGGCTCGCCCCAGTTCAACGGCGGCAGAACCTGCTCCAGGAGGCTGCCGGGCCGGTGTCGCGCGGGCATGTTCATCGCGGTCACCTCCGCGAAACGACGGTGTTCGGCCCAGGCACGCCGGCATGCAAGCCAGAGATACGTGCCTGGGATACGTGCCTGGGTTACGTACTTGGTTCCATGCTGCGCGCCCGGGCCGGGAGCGGCGACCCCGGGCGACCGGGCCGCCGGTTCAGCCGAACAGGCCGGGCACCCGGATCGTCCGGACCGGGCGCTTCGGCTTCGGCTCTTGGTGCGGTGGCAGCCGGCCGCCGGGGGCCGTGTCGGCCCGCGCGGGGCCGTCGGCCGCGCGCGGTGACTGCCCGATGCCACCGGAGAGACCCGTGGTGCCTGGTTTCCCGGTGCCGCCCGGCTCCCCGGTGCCGCCCGACTGTTCCGGCTGGTCTATGCGGCCCGGATTTCCGGTGCCGGTGGGCGCCGTCCGGTGCCGGCGGCGGGCCGCCGCTTTGCGTCCCATGGGGCTACGCCCCGTGCCGGGTCGCATCGGACCGCGCCGGCCCGCCCACGGCCGCGCTCTCGGCGACGCAGCCCGGGCCGGGGAAGATCTCCGTCTCGTGGCCGTCCTCGTACCGCACCCGGTACGGGGGCGCACCATCGGGCCCGAGCACCTCGACCACCGTGACCCGGTGCTCCGGATTGCCCACCGCGCGTCCGGTGAAGCGCAGTACGTCTCCCTTGTGCGCCTGCATCGCCACTCACCCTTCCCTGCACTTGCCGTGACTCTGTGCGCACGCCCGGTCGGGGGCGCGCGCCCCGCCTCCTTCCAGTGTGCGTACGCGGCTGCGGACCGCACGAGGAAGGTGGACGATCGGCCGCCGGCGCGTACGGAGGGACCTCGGCGGTACGGTCCGCGGCACCCGCCGGCGGCGGCAACGCCCCGCCGCGCCCCGGCGGTTCAGTCCTGGATCTCGACGTGGCGCGGTGCGGCGGCCCACATCTTCGGGACCGTCACCGTGAGGACACCGTCCGAGAGCGAGGCGGTCACCTCGTCCGGCTTGACGTCCACCGGCAGCAGCGCCCGGTACTCGAACTTCCCGGTGGGGCGACCCCGGCGGCGCAGCGCACCCGCCCGCTCGGACTCCTTGAGCTCCCCGGAGATGGTCACCTCGTGTTCCCCGACCTCGACGTCGATGTCCTCGCGGGCGATCCCCGGCAGTTCGCACTCGACGACGTAGGCCGCGTCGGTCTCGTGCAGGTCGGCCGGTGGGGCGAAGGCGATCGTCCCGGTCAGGGCCGGGGTGAACGCGGCGGACTCCAGGAAGTGGTTCATCCGGTCGAAGACCTCCTGGAACTCGGCCATCGGCTGGGGCCGGCCCCGCCCGCGCTCCCACGGGCTGTCGGACCGGTGGCGGATGGGCAGATCCATCAGGGTCACCTCCCCTACGGGCGGCAGAACGCTTCTGCTGCTTCCATGCTGGGCACCGTCGGCGCGCCGGCGCGACCCGGACGGACCCCGGGCAGCTGACGGAACGTCAGGGGGAGGCGGTCACTCGCCGTGGTAGAGCCGGTCGGCGCCGATCAGCAGGACCTCGCCCTTGGCCTCCGCGGCCCGCAGCTCCGGGCCGAAGCCGACGCCGCCGTAGCAGGCCGGCACGGCCTGGCTGGTGTCCTCGCCGGACGCGGTGAGGAGGGCGAGGGTCCGGCGCAGCCGCTCCAGGTGCGGGGCGTCCATGACCTCGTTCCAACGGGCCAGCCCGACCGACAGCAGCACCCCCGGCCGCCCGTCGGCCGTACCGCGGACCACCACCTCGGCGTCGAGCCGGGTGTTCCCCTCCGGCTCGGGGACGGTGCCGCGGACCGCCGTGCTCACCTCGCCGCCGAAGGTTTCCCAGGCCGCGTACCGGGTCGCCCAGTCCCGACAGAGCTGGGCGAAGTGCGGGGCGGCCACCATGGCGTCGAAGACCGGGCGGATCCGGCGCCAGACGGCGGGCGCCTCCTCCTGTTCCAGCGCGGCGCGGTGTGGCCAGGCGATGGCGTGCTCGAAGGCCAGCAGCGGCTCGGCGATGCGGTAGCGGGTCAGTCCCGGACGGAACGCATCGGGTTCGCCGTGCAGCAGTCCGTGCTTGTGCATCACGGCCAGGACGTGGCTGACGTCGTGCAGCGAGGCGCCGAGGCGGTCGGCGATACCGCCGGGGGTGGAACGGCCGCCGGCGATGGCGACCAACGCCGAGTGGCACAGGGCGCGATCGGCGTAGTCACCCTCCTGTTCCAGCAGGTGGCGAGCCTCCCAGAACAGTGGCACCCGGGGATTGAGGACGGTCCGGCACACCCAGGCGTCGAAGTCGTCCGGGCCGGCGGGCACGTCGTCGCAGACCAGGTCGCCGCGGTAGGCGGGGGTGCCGCCGACGACGGCGTGCACCTGCACCGCGAGCCGGGGAGCCCGGATGCCCCAGAAGCGGGCCGCCTTGCGGAAGCTGAACGGCCGTACCTCCACCTCCAGGGAGGCCACTGCGTGCAGCGAGGACGGGCCGGCGAAGAGCCGGCGGATGACGGCGGGGCTGGCGCCGCTGAGGACCAGGCGGGTGCGGTTGTCCGGGCGCTCCTGGCGCATGCGGAGGTAGGCGCAGTGCAGGACCGAGGGGAGCGCGGGGCTGTGGCCGACGAGTTCGGGGAAGTCGTCGAGGATCACCAGTGCCGGCCGCTCGTCGCCCAGCGCGAACAGCGCGTCGGCCGCTTCGTCCCAGCGGTGCCAGTGCTCCGGCCGCGCCGCGCCGGTGTACTCGGCGAGCCGCTCGGCCAGGCGGCGCAGGGATTCCGCCTCGGCCGCCGCCTGCCCGTCGAAGTAGAAACCGTCGGTTGCCCGGCTCACGGCCTCCAGCAGGAAGGTCTTGCCCTGCCGGTGCTGCCCCGAGACCAGCGCGAGGGTGGCCCCGGGGCTCGGCTCGCAGGCGAAGCCCACGAGGTCCGCCCACTCGTCGGCACGGTCGAACATCTGGTCCGGCCGGTCCGGAAGGGCAGTGGCGTCCGGTGGCGACACGGGCCCGCTCCCCTCGTTCACGTCGCCGCCGGCGGCGACCGGCGGCCGACCTCGCTGTCCGTATGGGTCGCTGTGGGTCAAGTACACCTCCGGCCGCCGGTCGCTGCCCGGCCCGGTGGGCCGTCCGGGGCACCGTGTCGGCGGCCCCGTCAGCCTGGTTCGGGCGCCGGCTGCCCGGACCGGGCGGTGCTGCCGTCCGGTGCGCCGCCGTTCTGGACGGAAGCGTCGTGGGAGGCGTCATCGTGGGAGGCGTCGTCCTCCTCGAAGGTGAGGCGGTCGATCACCTCGATCACCCCGTCCACGCTCTCGCAGAGCCGGACCGCGATCGGGACCAGGCTCTTGCGCTCCAGTACGCCGATGAGCGTCACGGTGCCGTCGGCGACGTCGACGGTGACCGCGGACGGTGCGACGCCGAGCGTGCGGGTCAGCACCTCTTCCAGGATCTCCTCCTGGATCGCCCGGTCGCGCCGCAGGAACAGCTGGACCAGGTCGCTGCGGCTGATCACCCCGATGAGCCGGCCGGTGTCGTCGACCACGGGCAGTCGCTTGACCCTGCGGTGTTCCATCGTCCGGGCCGCCTCGACGACGCTCCACTCCGGCCGCGCCACCACGGCGGGGCTGGTCATGATCGCCCCGGCGGTGGCGGCCCCGGCCTTAGAGAGCTGGCGGCGCAGCAGATCGGCTTCGGACACCACCCCCACCGGCCGCCCCTCGTCGTCGACGACCGGTACGGCGGTGATGTCGTACTCGTCGAGCAACCGCGCGATCTCCCGGAACAGGGTGCCCCGTTGGACGGTGACGGCGTTGGGGGTCATCAGGTCGGCCACTCTGCGGTGCCTCATGGTGGGCCACTACCTCCGGATGTGCGGCAATCTGTCGGCCCCGGACGGATGCGCCCGGATTCCTGTCTTCATGATCCCCCGTCGCGCGCCCGAACGGCGTACGGGGCCGGTGGACCACGACGACCCACCGCCGCGCCGGCCCGTCCGGGGCCCGTCCGACCCTGCTCCACCGGACCAGCCCTAGTCGTGCGGAACCACGGCAACGGGGCAGGCCACGTGGTGGATGGCGGCATGGGCGACGGCCCCGATCCGGGGCGCCGGCAGTCGATGGTGCCGGCGGCGGCCGACGACCAGGAGTCCGGCTCCCGGGGCGGCCTCGACGACGGCCCGGGCCGGGCTGTCCGGCAGCACGGTCCGCTGCACCGGTACGCCCGGGAACCGCGCGCGCCACGGACGGAGGGCGTCGTCCAGTTCGCGTTCCGTCGCCGCGGTCGCCTCGCCCGCGGCGTCCGGGTCCACGCCCCACGGGGTGTAGACCTGCACGGGGAACGGGCGGCCGTGCACCACCTGGAGCAGCACCCCGCGGCTGGCCGCCGCGTCGAAGGCGAACGCCAGCAGGTGCTCGGCGGGCCCGCCGAGGCCGATCCCGGCCACCACCCGCGGTCCGGTGGCCTCCGCGGGGCCGTCCGGCGGCTCCGCGGCCGGTGGTCGCGTGCCGTCCTGCGGTCCCGGCCCACCGGCCCGTACCAGGACGACCGGGCCCGCGGCCCGGGCCACCACGCTCAGGCTGACGTCGCCGAGGACGAAGCTCTCCCACGCCGAGAGGGCCCGCGACCCCAGCACCAGCAGCCGGGACTCCGCCGAGGCCCGTAGCAGCGCCGGTTCCGGTTCGTCGCCCACCAGGTCCTCGATGATCCGCAGGTGCGGGTGGCGGTCCCGGACCGCGTCCGTGGCCTCCTGGACGACCTGGCGGGCGTAGATGTTCTGGTCCCGCTCGGGGGCGGTGTCCGGCGCCTGGGCGGCCAGCAGGATCCAGGCGTGCAGCAGCCGCAGCACGGCTCCCCGCCGGTGTGCCTCGTCGGCGGCCCAGTGTGCCGCCGCCAGGCTCTCCGCCGAGCCGTCGAGCCCGACGGTGATGATCTCCGGCTCCATGGCTGCCCCTCGACGCGTCCGATGGCGGAGCAACTCGCCCCGCGTTATCGAGCCTGCGCGTCCGCGCGTCGCGGGGCCAGTGGGCCGGTGGGCACCGTGCGGGGGCCGAACGGCCCGGGCCGCCGCGGACGGGCGGCCCGGAACCTCACCGCAGTGGCACGCTGAGCTCGGCGGGGCCGCCCGCCGGCGAGCCGAACGAGACGCTGCTCCCCCGCGGCGTGCGGCCGCCGTACAGCGGGTCCGCGGTGTCCAGGACCAGGGCGAGGCGGTGCCCGGCGGGCAGGTCGTACGCGGTGGGGAAGAGCGTGACGTCGAGCGGGAAGGCGTGCCCGGGCTGTTTGCCGGACCAGCTCTGCGGGGCGTGCGCGATCAGCTTGCCGACGCCCAGGGCGTTGACGTCGTAGAGGTAGGCGAAGGCGGTGCCCTGCGGGGCGGACGCGGTGACGGCGGTGTGCAGCCGCGCGGCGCCGCGCAGGTGCTGGTCGGTCGGGTACGGCGCCGACTGCCAGACCGCCGCGGAGCTCCGGGGCAGGAGGGGGACGACGACGGTGGGAGGCAGGCCGACGACCTGGTCGAGCAGCCCGGACAGCTCGGCGATACCGCCGTCGGCGCCCGAGTCGGTGCCGCCGGACAGCTGCCGCCACCAGCCGGTGCCGGCCGCGTCGGTCCCGGCCGGCCCGCCGAGCGTCCCGGTGCCGTGGGAATCGGGGCGGCCCAGCCGTAGGTGGTCGGTCCGGGAACTGACGGCCCGCCAGTTCGGGTAGCTCTCTTCCCGGCCGCCCGGCCGGACTTCCAGTTCCACGCCCTCGCGCGGCCCGCCGGTGCCGCCGGAGCCCTTGAGGTGGTGGTCGAGCCACTGCCGCGCACTCGCCCAGGTGGCGTTCGGCAGGCCGAGCAGGCTGGTCATTTCCTGGGTGGCGTGGTCTCCGGGGCGCAGTTCGAGCCGCTTGGGCCCGGTCAGTTGCTGGTAGAAGGAGGTCATCTGGCCGGGGTTGAAGATGCTGTCGCCCCAGGCGTTGGCGAGGAAGACGGCGGTGCCGTGGGCGTTGATGCGGTCCACGTAGGCGGCCGGGGACCGGGTGTGTGCCCACTGGACGACGCGGGGCAGGTCGCGGTCGGCGAAGAGGTCCGCCAGCGTCCGGGCGAACTCCGGGCTGCGGCGGCCGGTCGGTGTCTGGATGGCGGCGAGGAGGCCGGCGGCCTGGAGGTGCCGGGTCTGTCCGCTGTAGAGCGAGTCGGCGAGGTCCGCCCAGCCGCTGAGTGAGGCGACCGCCTTGACCCGCGGGTCGAAGGCGGCGCCCAGCAGCGTGAGGCCGCCGCCCAGGGAGAGCCCCACCATGCCGATGCGGCTCCGGTCGGCCGGGGTGTGGGCGAGCGACCAGTCGATCACCGCGGAGATGTCCGCCACGTCCTTGGGCCCGGCGACGTCGATCTTTCCGCCGGAGCCCCAGAAGCCGCGCACCGTGTACGTCACCGCGACATAGCCGTCGGCGGCCAGTTGTCGGCCCTGGGCCACGTACTCCAGGTCGTTCTGGCCCCAGCTGGCCGGCTGGACGACCAGGGGGTAGTGGCCGTTCCGGTCGGCGCCGGGGGTGCCGGGCGCGGGCGTGAAGACATCCGCCTTGAGGACGGTGCCGTCCTTCATGGGGATGTCGGCCAGCCGGAATGCGGGGGCGGCGAAGGCGCCGGCGGTGCTGGCCGCGGGCCGGTGCCGGACGGCCGCCGCGGCGGGACCGGCGGGCACGGCCACGGCCAGCGACGCGGCAACTACCGCCGCGCACAAGGATGTTGCCGCCCTTCGTCGTCGGCCGAGGGGGTGGTCTGCGGTACGGCGGGATCGCGCCATCGTTGCTCCAGGGGTCTGACCGCGGCGCCACGGTGTGGCGTCCGTCCAGTGCGGTGATCGGGAGCGTAGGACGGTGCGGCCCCCCGGGACGAGATCATGATCAGCCAAATTACTCGCCGGTAACAGACCCTCCGGGGCGGCTACTTGGACGCACCCCAGGGGGCGAAATGCGAGGGATGAGGCAAATGGTTTAGGGTACCGGGATGATCTTTATCGTTGTGAAGTTTTCGGTGAAGCCCGAACACGTCGAAGAGTGGCCCGAGAAGGTCAGCGCGTTCACCCGCGCCACCCAGGAGGAGCCGGGCAACCTGTGGTTCGAGTGGTCGCGCAGCCTGACGGACCCGAACACCTACGTCCTGGTCGAGGCGTTCCAGGACGACGCGGGCGAGGCCCACGTGAACTCCGACCACTTCCGCGCCGGCCTGGAGGCGATGCGCCCGCTGCTGCGCCGCACGCCCGACATCGTGAGCACCACGATCAAGGACGCGGACGGCTGGAGCGCGATGGGCGAACTCACCATCGACTGACCCCCGCACGACCCGACGAAGCGGCGGGCCGCCCCGGAGCGGCCCGCCGCTTCGTCATGTCCGCGTGCACCAACGCGAACGGAGGCAACGGCGGGAAACCGGGCCGGAAGCAGGAGCGGGCCCGGGGGCGTAGCCTGCCCCCGAGCCCTCGGATGCCACCCCACTGCACACGCCGGAACACTTGAGGGCGCGGGTCAGTCATCATGTCGTCGTGTTCTGCCTTTGAACTACCGCGCATCGAGCTGCACGGGCCGGACTTGAACCGGCATCCGACGACCAGGGCCCGGCCCGGTCGATCCGGCGATGGGTGGCGGATGCTGAGACTGGAGCGAGAGTCTGAGATTGATCGCGGTCTGCCTCTGCCGAGTTGGGCTACCGCGGCCCGGAAGGCCGCGGGGAGGACTCGAACCTCCACTGGAACCGCGTTGGTCACGACGAACTTCAGTGTCAGCTTGCGCTCCTCGCGCACCCCGGACGCACTGCGGCGCCGGGGAGTTGTAGACGCTACCCGAACAGGTAGCCGAAGACGACCTCGCCCACCCGCTGATCGGTGATCTCGGCGCCGTTCGCCTCCTCGCGGGCGAACTTCACCGCCTGCTGGAGCTTCTCGACCCGGTCGAGCAGTTCGTTCACGCGCTTCGCCGGCAGCGCGCCGGAGAACTTCACGGTCGTCCAGTAGCCGACCGGCACGTCCTCGTAGTAGACGTCGACCTGCGCCGGGTGCTTGTCGGTGGCCTCGGCCTTGACGTGGTTGCGGGGCACCTTCTTCGTCCGCACGGTGCGCACCGGCTCGGTCTTCCAGGCGTCCGTGGAGGGGTCCTGCACCCACGCCTCGGAGGCGTCCAGCACCGGCAGCTTGCGGATCAGGGTGTTGACGTCGGTGAGCTGCTTCTCCAGGAACAGCAGGTACGACACCGGGACGTCGCGGAGCAGCGTCCGCCCCTCCACGGTCACGTCGGCCCGCGCCGTGCAGTTGGCCCAGTCCTTGGTGGCGGTCACGTCGAACAGTCGGGTCAGCGCCCGGGCGGTGTCCCGCAGTACGTCCTCGGCGTGCACCTGCACCCGGGTCGACTCGGGCGGCAGTTGCTCGCCCTCCTCGTCCTTGGGCTGGTACGTACGGGAGATGCCGGCCAGCAGCGCCGGCTTCTGCAGTCCGTGGTGAGCGGACGTCAGGTCCTGATGGGACTTGGACTTGATGCCCTTCTCCACGGCAATGATCTGGTTGAGTTTCGCCACGTCGGCAACGTATCAACGATCAGCGCCCGGGACGAAAGGCTTTTCGAGCGGTGGTGCGGGCAGGCAGCGGGCGGGCATCCGTCGCCCGCCCGGGGCGCCTGCCGCGCGTCGCTGACCGCTCGTCACCGGGGTTTCCGCCGGGCCGGGTTGCCTGTGCGGGCGGCGGGCTACTGCCCGGGCGGCGTACGGGTCACCGTGCGGCCCGCTGCGGTGGCCGCACGGGCGAAGTGGCCGGCGTCGAGGACGGCGGCCCCGTCCAGGTCGTTGTTGAAGTACGCGTAGACATCGGCCCGGTCGGGCCAAGCGTCGGCGATCCGCCGTACCCAGGCATCCAGTGCCTGCCGTCCGTAGCGCGGCCAGGGCGCGGCGGCGCCTCCGTGGAAGCGCAGGTAGCCCCAGTCTGCGGTCCGCCACAGGGGCGTCACGGGCCGGGATCCACGGTCGGCCCAGCACAGTGCGGCACCGTGGCGCTCCAGTACGGTGCGGATCGCGTCGGTCCACCACGAGTCGTGGCGGGGTTCGACGGCCACCCGGGTCCCGGCGGGGAAGCAGCCCAGGCAGGTGTCCAGGAGGGGTGCGTCCGCGGGCAGGGTGGGCGGCAGCTGGAGCAGGACGGGACCGAGCCGGGGGCGCAGGTGCGCGGCGCGGGACATCAGCCGCCGGACCGGTTCCTGCGGGTCGTGGAGCTGTTTGATGTGGGTGAGGTAGCGGCTGGCCTTGACGGCCATGACGAAGTCGGCCGGCGTCCGGTCCCGCCAGTCGGCGAAGGTCCCGGCCTCGGGCAACCGGTAGAAGGCGGCGTTGCTCTCGACGGTGGCGAAGTGCCGGGCGTACTCCTCCAGCCAGCGCCGCTGCGGCAGGTCGGGTGGGTAGAGGACGCCGCGCCAGTCGCGGTACTGCCAGCCGGAGGTTCCCAGGTGGAGGGTCATGCGGGATGCGTCCCCGGTCCGGGGCGCCACGTACCAGCGGCCGGGCGGGGGCGGGCCGAGGCCCCGGGGCCGGGCCGCAGCCCGCCCCGGGACCGGTGGGATCAGAAGCGCACCGAGGCGTCCCGGGTCACCGTGGGGACGGCGAGGACGGCGTCGAACGCCGTGGGAACCGGGGTGGCGAGGGTGGCGCTCTGCGACCGGATGCCGTTCGGCAGCGGCGTCCCGTCGGCGTCGCGCGGCGGCCGGCGGAGGTCGGTGAGGGTGATCCGGTCCCCGAGTCCGGCGTCGATGAGGGCGGCCTCGACGCTGCCGGGCTCCGGGGCCGCGAGCGGGGTGTCCGCGACCGTGAAGCCGACGCTGCTCTGCTCGTCCAGCACCATCTCGGGGACGTGGTCCGCGGTGTGGGTCACGGCCACCGCGCGGTAGTCCGTGCCGAGTGTCCGGGCCAGGTGGTAGCCCATGGGGAGTGCGGTGAGCGGGCCGCCGAACTCGATGGGCGTCTGCTGGATGTGGTTGTTGTGCGCGGCGAGCACGATGCGGGTGCCCGGGGCGCTGCGCTCCAGGTGCCAGCGGACCGACTCGGCCAGGTAGATCTCGCGGATCGCGAGATCGGCGCTGCTGCCCTGTCCGGTCTGGAGGGCGTGCATCGCCCGGAACATGGCGTCGGTGTGGCAGGCGCCCTCCACTCCGCGTCGGGCGATGTCGTAGCGGTCCTGGCCGCCGCGGGCCGCGTACCGCACTTCCTCGGCGCGCAGGCGGAGCAGGAGCCGGGCGAGGGTGGCGGTCAGTTCGTCCTGCGCGGCCGGTTCGAGGCGGGCCCAGGCGGGTGCGGCCGCGGCGCCGGAGCCGACGCCGGCGAGAAACCGGTCGCTGATCTCCAGTGCCGTGTCGAGCAGCGGCAGCGCGTCGGGGCCGACCTCGTCCAGGTAGTCGCGCACCGGGTCCAGGGCGGGCCGCAGCGCCCCGCCGGCTTCGGGGACGTCGAGGCCGGCGAAGCGCACGGGGTGGCGGCTGGTGCGGTTGTGGTGGCGCAGCCAGTGCATGAAGTCCGCGGCGCCCCACTCGGCCGCGGCCCGGCTCGCCTGCGCCAGGCCGTCGTCGGCGCCCTCGCCGCGCAGCCACCGGTCGAGGGCGAAGCCTTCGCTGAAGCCGAATTCGAAGGCGAGGACGGTGAATCCGCAGCGCTCGGCGAGGAAGCGCAGGACGCGTTGGCGGGCGAGCGAGAACTCGGTGACGAAGTGGGCGCCCTCGCCGACGGCGACGACCCGGGCGTCGCCCGCGATCTCCCGGAGTGGTTCCCACTCGTCGAGGTCCCCGTGCGGGTCGAGGGTGGTCAGTTCGGCGGCGTGCGCGCGGAACCAGTCGGCGAGCGGGCGGTGGGAGGAGGTCTGGTCAGGCATGGATCGCAGTCTCTTCTCTTACGAAGGTCCGGAGCGGTTGAGCGTCCGCGGGCCGGCTCGGCGCGGGGACGCGTACGCGCGGGCGCGAGCGGCACCGGGCCGCTGGGCCGCCGGTGCACCGCGCCTGGGGCGGACGTCGTCAGAGGAAGTTGCTGTGTACTGCCATGCGGCGGACCGTAACACCGGCCGTCGCAGCCACGCAGCGGATTTTCGCGGGCCCGACCGCAGCCCCACCCACCATGGGGAATATTCGCAATAAAAGGTGCATCTTGACAGGCGTCGGGGCACGTTCTATGCAGATGATGTAGCCGGCTTGGTCGCCGTATCAGCAGGTGAGAGGCGTTGCGAGGGATGCGGTCGGGCGCTGGCCCGACGGGCACCGACCCTCGGCCACGCCGTCGCCCCGGATCGGGCCGCAAGACGAGGAGAAGACCATGGCACGAGCAGTCGGTATCGACCTCGGGACGACGAATTCGGTGGTCAGTGTGCTGGAGGGCGGCGAGCCGACGGTCATCGCCAATGCCGAGGGCGCCCGGACCACTCCCTCGGTGGTCGCCTTCGCCAAGGGCGGGGACGTCCTGGTCGGCGAGATCGCCAAGCGCCAGGCCGTGACCAACATCGAGCGCACGTGTCGCTCGGTCAAGCGCCACATGGGGGACGCGCAGTGGCGCTTCCCGGAGAGCGGTGACATCGACGGCAAGAGCTACACCGCACAGGAGATCTCCGCACGGGTGCTGCAGAAGCTCAAACGGGACACCGAGAACTACCTGGGCGAGGAGGTCACCGACGCGGTCGTCACCGTCCCGGCGTACTTCAACGACGCGCAGCGCACCGCGACCAAGGAAGCCGGGGAGATCGCCGGGCTGAAGGTCCTGCGGATCGTCAACGAGCCGACCGCCGCCGCCCTGGCCTACGGCCTGGACAAGGAGAACGACCAGACCATCCTGGTCTTCGACCTCGGTGGCGGCACCTTCGACGTGTCGCTGCTGGAGATCGGCGACGGCGTCGTCGAGGTGAAGGCCACCAACGGCGACACGCACCTGGGCGGCGACGACTGGGACCAGCGGATCGTCGACCACCTGACCAAGCAGTTCAAGAACGCGTACGGGATCGACCTGTCGCAGGACAAGATGGCCACCCAGCGGCTGCGCGAGGCCGCGGAGAAGGCCAAGATCGAACTGTCGGCGGCCACCGAGACCACGATCAACCTGCCGTACCTGAGCGCCTCGCCCGAGGGCCCGCTGCACCTGGACGAGAAGCTCACCCGCGCCCAGTTCGAGCAGCTGACCGCGGACCTGCTCGACCGCTGCAAGGCGCCGTTCCACAACGCGATCGACGACGCGGGGATCAAGGTCGCCGACATCGACCACGTGATCCTGGTCGGCGGTTCGACCCGGATGCCCGCCGTGACCGAACTGGTCAAAGAGCTGACAGGCAAGGACCCGCACAAGGGCGTCAACCCGGACGAGGTCGTCGCCATCGGGGCCAGCCTCCAGGCCGGTGTCCTCAAGGGCGAGGTCAAGGACGTCCTCCTGCTGGACGTCACCCCGCTGTCCCTCGGTATTGAGACCAAGGGCGGCATCATGACCAAGCTGATCGAGCGCAACACCACGATCCCGACCAAGCGCTCGGAGATCTTCACCACGGCCGAGGACAACCAGCCGTCCGTGCAGATCCAGGTCTTCCAAGGCGAACGGGAGATCGCGGCGTACAACAAGAAGCTCGGGATGTTCCAACTGACCGGTCTGCCGCCGGCCCCGCGCGGCGTCCCGCAGATTGAGGTCTCCTTCGACATCGACGCCAACGGCATCATGCACGTCACCGCCAAGGACCTGGGCACGGGCAAGGAACAGAAGATGACCGTCACCGGCGGCTCCTCGCTGCCGAAGGACGACATCGACCAGATGGTCCGCGACGCCGAGCAGTACGCCGAGGACGACCGCCGCAAGCGGGAGGCCGCCGAGACCCGCAACCAGGGCGAACAGCTCGTCTACCAGACCGAGAAGTTCCTCAAGGACAACGAGGACAAGGTGCCCGCCGACGTCAAGGCCGAGGTCGAGACCGCCGTCGGCGAGTTGAAGGAGAAGCTCAAGGGCGAGGACACCGCCGAGATCCGGGCCGCTTCCGAGCGAGCCGCGGCGGTCTCCCAGAAGCTGGGCCAGGCCATGTACGCCGACGCCCAGGCCGCCCAGGGCGCGGCCGGTGCGGACGGCGCCGGTGCGCACGGCCAGCAGGCTCCGGCCGAGGACGACGTGGTCGACGCGGAGATCGTGGACGACGACAAGCGGGAAGGAGGCGGACGATGAACCGTCCGACCGATGTCGGTCGCCTCCCCCGCCCGCCGCTCGCACTCGTCGGGCGCCCCGGGCCGGAGCGGGGCCCGGCCCCACCACCCCGGCCGGAACCCGACCCGGTGCGGCCGGACCGCCTCGCCTCCCGTGCGGCGACGCACCCCGCCCGGCGCGGCACCGCACCACCCGGCTCCGCCCAGCGGGGCACCGGGGCGCCCGACAGCGAACGGCTGGCGGCCGTGCTGCGGGAGCGCACGGCCGACCTGCAACGGCTCAAGGCCGAGTTCGACAACTACCGGCGCCGGGTGCACCGCGACCGGCTGGCGGTCGGCCAGATCGCCGTGGCCAACGTGCTGGAACGGCTGCTGCCGGTGCTCGACGCGATCGCCGAGGCCGCCGGGCAGGGCGAGGTGACCGACGGCTTCCGGCGCGTCGCCGACCTCCTGGAGACGGAGTTGGCGTCCTTGGGCCTGACGTCCTTCGGCACGGCGGGCGAGCCGTTCGACCCGACCGTCCACGAAGCGGTGGCCTACACCCCGCCGGAGCCGACCGCCCGGAGCGCACCGGGCGAACGCGCGGTCTGCACCGAGGTCGTCCGCCAGGGCTTCCGGGTGGGCGACCGGCTGCTGCGCCCCGCCCAAGTGGCCGTGACCGGTGCGCCACCGGACCCCCATAACACCCAACTCACTTAGCAACAGCGCCAGTTGTCACGGCTCAACCGGCGCGGCGGGCGGTCGGCGCCCGGCTGCCGCGCCGGCCACGAGCAGCGCCCCGACGGTCGCCAGGCACAGCCAGGCGAAGGTGTCGCCGATCCGGTCGTAGACCGTGGTGGTACCGCGCACCGGTACGTACGCGACGGTGACCTGCCGGTCGGTGGTGAAGTAGTCCGTGGTGGCCAGGACGCGCCCCTGGTTGTCGAAGGCGGCCGTGACCCCCTCGCCGTCCGGGCGGACCAGCGCGTAGCCGGCCTCGATCGCCCGGAGGGCCGCCTTGCGGGTGTGCGTGCGCCCGTACTCCCGCCAGTCGTGCGAGGGGACCAGCATGATGTCGGCGGGGACCCGCATCATGCCGGGGAAGTCGGCGTCGTAGCAGATGACGTTGGCCAGCCGGCCGTACGGGGTGGCGGCGACCGGGACCCGGCCGTCGCCGGGGGTGAAGGTCTCCGAGCCGGGGATGGGGTGGGCCTTCTGGTAGGTCCAGTGCACGGTGCCGCGGGGGTCGATGAGCAGCGTCTCGTTGCGGCCGTAGGCCGGTGCGTCGGCGGTGTGGACGCCGATGCCGATCTCCAGGTAGATCCGGGAGCGGCGGGCCTCCTCCTGGGCCGCCGCGAGGGCCGCGGGCTCGTCGACGGGCAGTACCCGCACCCCCTGCTCGGGCCAGACCACGATCTTCGCGCCGGCCGCGGCCTCCCGCCGGGTGGCGGCCAGCAGGCTGTCCCGGACGGCGCGCTGGGCCGGCCGGAGGCCCGGCGGAGGGTGGGCAACGAGGTCAGCGCGTCCGCCGGTGGCCCGGGCGTACGCCGCCTTCTGGGCGCGGATCAGGGCCGCGTCCGCGGTGACCGCGGCGACCCGCACCGTCGGCCCGTCCGGCGGGAAGAAGGCGAGCCGCGCCCCGCCGGCGAGGACGACGGTCAGCAGCACCGCCGCGCAGGTGGCCACGGCGCGCCGGGCGGCGCGCCACGAGGCGGTCTCCCAGAGGAGGTTGACGACCGTGGCGCACCAGGCGAGGAGGAAGCCGATCCCGTAGGAGCCGGTGACCGAGACGAGTTGCAGCAGCGGCAGGGCGCCGAACTGGGTGGTCGCCTGCGAGCCGTAGGCGGTGCCGAACGGGGAGAGCAGGGTGATCAGGAACTCCGCCCCGGCCACCGCCGCGGGGAACACCAGCAGCGCCGCCCACGGTCGCAGCCGGCCGACGAGCAGCCGGTCCAGGAGGTACGGCAGGGTCAGCAGGGCGGCGAGCGCGGCCGTCCCGGCCAGGGTGACCGGGGTGAAGCCGAGCGCCGACTCGGCGAGCCAGAAGGCCGCCGCCGCGAAGTTGGCCGCCCACAGCCACAGGGCGCCGGACCACGCCCGGCCGGTGCGGGCGAAGCGCAGCAGGAGGACGGGGAAGATCCAGGCCGCGGCGGCGATGTCCCAGCGTCCGCCGTCGGCGAGGAGATGGGCCGCGGTGCCCAGTGCCAGCAGTGCCCAGCGGGCGCGGGCCGCCGGTGGGCGGGGGCCGGTGCGGTCCGGCCGCCCGGCGGTACTCGTCGTGTTCACGTGGTTCGTCGGTCCCTTCGAGGTGGCGCGAGTGGCGCGCTCCGGTCAGGTCTCGACGCTAGGAAGGCGGGGGCGGCCGGGGCGTCGTCCTGGGTGCCGATCCCCGGCGGCCGCGCGCAACCGTGGTTGCGTCGGCGGCGGGCCCGTTCCCTCCTTGGGCACGATCGCCGCGGCCGGTGCGGCTGGTTAGCCTTGCGGTCAGTTATGGACACACATCCCACGGCCGCTCTGGGCGGCGCCCGGCGCCGGCTCGTCGACCGGCGGCCGTGGCTGACCGATCTCGCGCTCGGCGGCGGCCTGACCGCGTTCGACGTGCTGACGCTGCTGTCCCGGGAGCCGGCGCCGGGACCTCTCGGCGTGCTGCTGTGGGGGCTCCAGACGGTGCCGCTGGTCTGGCGCCGCCGCTGGCCGCGGACCGTACTGTGCGCGATGACCGCGGCGTTCGTCGCCTTCGAAGTGGTCGATCCGGTGCCGGGCAAGATCCCGGGACCTTATCTGCTGGTCTTCGCGGTGTACGCGGTGGCCCGGCACACGCCGGTGCGGGCCGGTCTGCCTTGGACGGTGCTGTCGCTGCTCACGGCGGTGACGACGGATCTGCTCACCGGACGGACCGGGCCGCCGCAGCCCGGTTCGGTGGAGCCGATCACCGCCACCACCTTCGTCGTCTTCTACGGCGCCGCCTGGCTCGTGGGGTACGGGCGGCGGCGGATCGTGCACCAGGCGGACCGGCTCCGCGACCTCAATCTGCGGCTCGCCGACGCCAACGGGCAGTTGCAGGACGCCAATGCCCGGCTGCGGGACGCCAACGAACGGCTGCGCGCCGAGCAGGAGATCAACGCCCGCCAGGTGGTCGTCGCCGAGCGGGCCCGGATCGCCCGCGACCTCCACGACGTGGTCGCCCACCATGTGAGCGCGATCGCCGTCCAGGCGCGCGCCACCGAGGAGGTGCTCCCGGACGCTCCGCCGGACGGGCGGCGGGGCGTGGTGCGGATCGCGGAGACCGCCGACACCGCACTCATCGAGATGCGTCGCATCCTCGGCCTACTGGCGGCCGGCCCGGAACGGGACGGCGACAGCGGCCTGCCGCCGGAGCCGTCCCTCCGCCACCTCGACCGGCTCTTCGCGGCAGCCGGGGCGGCCGGCTGCCGGATCACCACGGCGCTCGACGAGACCCTCGGCGACCTGCCGCCCGCGCTCCAGGTCTCGGCCTACCGCATCGTCCAGGAAGCGCTCACCAACGCCCTCAAGCACGCCGGCCCCACGGACGTGCGGGTCGCGCTGCACCTCGACGGGCCGACGCTGAGCGTCGCCGTCGAGAACGGGCCGCCCGCCGCCGGACACCGCCCCCCGCCCGGCTCCGGCCGGGGGCTGCTCGGGGTCCGCGAACGCGTCGCCGCGTTCGGCGGCGCGGTACGCACCGGGCCGCATCCGCACGGCGGCTGGCAACTGTCCGCCACCCTTCCCCTGGAGGCCCCGGTATGACGATCCGGGTGCTGCTCGCCGACGATCAGGAGATGGTCCGGGACGCGCTGTGCGCGGTGATCGGCCGCCGCCCGGACTTCGAGGTCGTCGGTACCGCCGCCGACGGCGCGGAGGCGGTCGCGCTCGCCGCCGAACTGCGCCCGGACGTGGTGGTGATGGACGTCCGGATGCCCGGCACGAACGGCGTCGAGGCCACTCGCCGACTGCACGCCGACTGGCCGCACCCCGGCCCGCCGCCCCGCGTCCTGGTCCTGACCACCTTCGACCTGGACGAGTACGTCCATGCGGCGCTGCGCGCCGGGGCCGGCGGATTCCTGCTCAAGAACAGCCCACCGGACCAACTCGCCCACGCCATCCGGGCGGTGGCCGAAGGGGAGGCGATGCTCGCCCCGAGCGTCACCCACCGGCTGATCAACGCCTTCACGGCGTTGCCCGCCGGGCTGCTGCCGGGCGCACCGCCCTCGCGTGACGGCGCCGACCGGCTCATCGACACCCTCACCGCCCGGGAACTGGAGGTGCTCGTCCTGGTCGCCCGGGGCCGGTCCAACCTCCAGATCGGCGAGGACCTGGGGCTGTCCCAGGCCACCGTGAAGAGCCGGCTCAACCGCATCCTGACCCGGCTCGGCCTCGACAACCGCGTGCAGGCCGCACTCCTGGCCCATGAGGCGGGCCTCCTCCGGTCCGGCCCGGACGCGCCCCGCGACGACAGGGACGGCCGTCCGTGACCGCCGCCGGCGAGCGCCCGGCCCCCCGGGCGCACCCACCGCTCACTCCCCCGACCCGCACCGGCCACTGCCGACTCCGCCGTCCGACCGGGCTGCCGACACCGCACGCTCGATGCGCCGCAGCGCATCCTGGGCCGTCGACAGCAGCGCGGCGTCCGCACCGTGCTCGCCGCCCTCGCCGTCCGCCGCGGCCCGTTCGGCATCCGGGGCGGGGACCGGGGCCGCGTAGTGCCGGAGTACGGGCAGCGCGCCGTCCGCGTCCCCGGTGATCCGCCACAGCGCGTACGCGGCGGCCACCCGCAGTGCGCCCGGCTCCGTCCGGTCGTCGCGCATCCCGCGCAGCGCGGGCACCGCGGCCCCGGCCCGTGAGCCCAACTCGCCCAGCCAGCCACAGGCGTTGTCGTCGAACCGCCAGCCGCGCCGGCCGGCGACGCGGCCGGGCCGGTGCCGGCGGGCCAACACGTTCAGCAACAGCGGGACGACTTCGGACACCATCTCGGGCGCCGTCCCGTCCGCCGAGGTGTCCCGTCCCATCAGGGCGCGGATGGCGGCGAGCCCGGTCTCCAGGTCGGCGCCCACGGCCACCCGCCGCAGCGCCGCCAGCGCCCGCGCATCACCCAGCCCCCACCGGCGCAGGAACGCACAGGCCGCCGCCGCTGCCTCCAGTTCGACGAACCCGGGCCGCCCCTCGTCCGCGGGGCCTCCGTCGGACCCACCAGAGACCGTGGCGTCGATGCGGCGACTCAGCCGCTCCAGCACGGCCACGACCTCCGGCACCGCCGGGCCGCCCGCGCGCCACTGCTCCGTCCCGGTCAGCAGCGCGCAGACCTCGGCGGCCGGGAGGTCCTTCCCCAACCGGTCCCGGACCGCCGGCCACAGCTCCCCCGCCAACTCTCCTGCCGTACACAGCAGTTCGGACCGTGCGGTGCCCGCCGCCACCCGCTCCCGGATCCCCGGCACACCCCTGGGGTCGCCGCGCCGGGCGAGCCGGGCCAGCGCCGCCTCGGCCACCGCGGGGTCCCGCCCGGCCGCGGGACCGCTCGCGGCCACCGCCAACGCGTCCAGGTAACCGCCGTACACGGCCAGGTAGTTGGTCGCCACCGCAGCCCGCCGTACCGTCGGGTCGGGGTGGTCCAGCAGCGCGCCGACGGCCGCCGCGTGGCACGCGTACCGCTCGGGGTCCGCGGCGCACAGCCGGTCCGCGGCCACGACCAGGACGCGCGCCGCGGTGGCGTCCAGCCGGCCGTCCCGCAGGGCCGCCAGCATCAAGGTCAGCCATCGCGAGCGCACCGCGGGCGCCGGCGCGAGCCAGGAGTCCACGGTGTCCACCGAGCCGTACGGCACCGAGCCGGCCCACTCCGGATCACACCAGGCCAACTCCCCGAGCACCGCGCCGGCTTCGCCACCGCACAGTGCCAGCGCCTCGACGACCTCGTCCCCGACGGCTCCACTCCCGTCCCCTGAGGATGCCCCGCCCCCGGCCCCCGTCACCGGGCGCAGCAGCAGGCCGAGCGCGGCGCCCAGCGCATCGGCCGGTTCGCCCCGCAGGCACCGGTGCAGCTGCGCGCGCACGGCGGGCTGATCCGCGTACCGGCCGAGCACCACCAGCAGCCCGAGCCGGACCGCGGGATCGGGAGCGTGCCGGCTGTGCTCGTGGATCCCGGGGACGATCTCGTCGGCGGGAACGTCCGCGTAGGCGAGCACCACCGGCACCACCCGTCGCACCGCGGCGTCCGGGTGGGACAGCCTCCGGAGCAGCGCCGGCACCCCGGCCGCCAGCGCCCGGGACAGCCGCTCCGCCCACGCGCCGACGAGCGCCCAGCCCGCACCCTCGGGCACCCCCAGGTCGTCCAGCAGGGCGTCGAGAGCCGCACCGCTCCGGCCGCCCGGCTCGTCCAGATCGACGTCGAAGTCCCGATGCACCACGCTCTGCCAGTCGAACGCGGCGCGCCTCTCACCTGCACCTTCCATGGGCGCACAGCCTAATCGCCGCCCCGGACCACCACGATCGGGTTTCGCCCGGCGCGGTTCCGGTGACGGGGCATCATGCCGGCCGAACCCGGGCGGCGTCGGGCGCGGCGCCCTTGCGGGGCGGTGCGGTGGCGGCCAGGCTGGTCGGAGTCGTCCGTCCGCAGGCCGGCGGTATCCGGCCCGGAACACAGGTGGAGAGCGCGTGGCTTCCTTCATCCTCCCGCACACCCTGCACGGCGGGGGTCCGCACAAAGTCATCGCGGTGCACGGGTGGTTCGCCGACCGGTCGGCCTTCGACCCGATCGTGCCGGACCTCGACCGGGAGACGTTCCATTACGCCCTGGTCGACCTCCGCGGCTACGGCGCGGCGAAGGACGAGCCAGGGGCGTACACCACGGCCGAGGGGGCGGCCGACGTGCTGGCGCTGGCCGACCGGCTGGGCTGGGAGCGGTTCTCGGTGATCGGTCATTCGATGGGCGGGAGCGTCGCCCAGCGGGTGCTGGCCGCCGCGCCGCACCGGCTCCGCAGGCTGGTCGGAATCTCCCCGGTCCCCGCGTCCGGGCTGCCGTTGCCGCCGCCGCAGTGGGAGTTGTTCTCCGCCGCGGCGCACATCCCGGGGAACCGGCGGGCCATCATCGACCTCACCTCCGGTGGGCGGCGCCCCGCCGCGTGGCTGGACCGGATGGTCGCACGGTCGCTGGCGTGCAGCGATGCCACGGCGTTCCGGGCCTGGCTGGACTCCTGGGCCGGGGAGGGGTTCGCCGAGGAGGTCGAGGGGTCCGCGGTGCCGGCGCTGGCGGTGACCGGGGCGCTGGATCCCGCGCTGTCCGCCGAACTGGCCCGGCAGACCTGGCTGCGCTGGTACGCCACGAGCGAGCTGGTGGAGCTGGCGTCGGCCGGGCACTACGCCATGGACGAGACGCCGCTGGAGCTAATCCGGGCGGTGGAGGACTTCCTGCGCGCGGACGCGGACGGTGCGGCGACCGGTGATTCCCCGTACGGCGGGACGGCCACCGGCGGTGCCGACTCCGCCGGCGGCGCATCGGCGGCCGGGTGACCGGCGGCACCGACCGCAGGGGCAGCACCGACCGCACCGGCGGGGCCGACCACACGGGCGGGGCGGCGGAGCTGCGGCGCGGTCCGGAGGCGGTCCGCGCGCCGGACGTCCCCGACGTCTTCGATCCGCGCCGCTACGCCGAGGGACTGCCGCACGGCGCCTACCGCCTGCTGCGCGACCACCATCCGGTGGCCTGGCAGGACGAGCCCGAGGTGCTCGGCTGGCCGGCCGGCCCTGGCTTCTGGGCGGTGACCCGGCACCGGGACGTCCTACGGGTGTTGAAGGACGCGCGGACCTTCTCCTCCCATCTGGGCGCCACCCAGATCCGCGATCCCGACCCCGCCGATCTGCCGTTCATCCGCCGGATGATGCTCAATCAGGACCCCCCGGACCACGGCCGGCTGCGGCGCCTGGTCAGCCGGGCCTTCACCCCACGCCGGGTGGACCGCTTCGAGACCGCCGTACGGGACCGGGCGCGCGCCCTGCTGGCCGCGGCGGTGGGCGCCGCGCGAACCGCCGATGGGGTGTGTGACCTCGTCGGCGCCGTGACCGACGACTACGCGCTGCTCAACCTCGCCGACCTGCTGGGCGTGCCGCCCGGTGAACGCGGCCTGATGCTGGACTGGACCCGGCGGGTCATCGGCTACCAGGACCCCGACGAAGCCGGCCCGGCGGTGACCGGGGCGGACGGCCGACCCGCCGACCCCCGCTCCCCGGCGCTGCTCCAGGACATGTTCGCGTTCGCCCGCGAGCTGGCCGCGCACAAGCGGCGGCACCCGGGCGACGACGTGCTGACGGTGCTCGCCGCGGACCGCGAACTGACCGTGCCCGAGCTGGAGATGTTCTTCTTCCTGCTGACCATCGCGGGCAACGACACCGTGCGCAGCGCAGCGCCCGGCGGGCTGCTGGCACTCGCCCGGCACCCGGACGCCTACGCCGCGCTGCGCACCGGCGCGGTGCCGGCGGGTAGGGCCGTGGAGGAACTGCTGCGTTGGCATCCGCCGGTGCTCAGCTTCCGCCGGACCGCGGCGGCGGACACGGAGCTGGCCGGCCGCCGGATCCGCGCCGGTGACAAGGTCGTGGTCTTCCACGGCTCGGCCAACTACGACGAGCGGGTCTTCGCCGAGCCCGGCCGGCTGGACCTCGCCCGCACCCCGAATCCGCACGTCTCCTTCGGGGACGGTCCGCACGTCTGCCTGGGTGCGCACCTGGCGCGGTTGCAGCTGCGGGTGCTCTACGAGGAGACCTGCGCGGTGCTCCCCGCTGTGGCGGTCGCCGGACCGCCACAGCGGCTGGTGTCGAACTTCATCAACGGGCTGAAGTCGCTGCCCCTGCGGGTGGCGACGTGAGACGGGCGGTCAGCGCGGGGCCGGGGTGACGTGCCGGCCGGGGGTGTGTGCCGTCGTCCAGTCCACGATCTGGACGGCCGCCCCGGCTGCCTCCTGGCCGCGGCAACGGGCGTGGTGGCGGCGGGCGATGGCGTCCAGGTCGAGGTGCCGGCCGAAGGCGGGCAGGGCGGCCAGTCGGCGGGCGTAGGACCACAGGCCGCGGTGGCCGGCGATGCGCTGCACGGCCGCGGCGTCGAGGTGCCAGCGGTGAACGGTGTCGAGTTGGACCAGGGTCACCCACAACTGCACGTCGGCGGCGGTGAGTTCGGTGCCCAACAGGTAGGGGCGGTCGGCCAGTCTCCGCTCCAGTGAGGCGAGCGTGCCGAGCAGGGTGCCCAGGGCGGTCTCGTAGTCGGGGTGGTCGCTGCCGAGGCGGCCGGCGTGCTGGGCGGCCTGGTTGATGTCCTGCTCGCAGCGGTGCGCGAGCGCGTCGATGGCGTCCCGGATGGGGGCCGGGTACAGGGCGGGAGCGCCGGTACCGAACCGCTCGGCCAGGTCGCGGAGGATGTCGGGGGCATGGGTGCTGACGATCCGTCCGGTCCAGTCGTCGCTGAGCACCGGGACCGTGGCCGGCCCGCGGTACTGGTGCGCGCTGGCCTCGTACAGGGGGCGCAGCGCGGCGTAGCCGCAGTCCGGGGTGTCGGGGACGGCGGGGAGCAGCGTCACCGGGAGGGTGGCGCCGAGGTCGAGCAGGCTGTGGGTGATGGCGATGCCCAGACAGTGCGGACACGACGGGGAGAGGTAGAGGCGGTAGCGGTGCGGGACGGGGTAGTGACCGCTGCGGACGTCGGAGCCGATGCGGCCCCGGAAGGCCGGCGCGGCGGCGGATGCGGCGGAGGTGGTGGTCATACGAGTCCCTGGGTGCGAGGTCCGGTGCGTGGACGTACGGGCGGGCACCTGGCGGCGTTCGCGGGCGGGCGTGGACGGGCGTCCGCACGCTGGCGCCGGGCAGGGGCCGGGGCCCGGGAGAGTGGCGCGGCGTCGGGGGAACCGGCCCGCCGGCGCCTCGTGGGGGACTACGCCGAGCTGCAGACGCGCAGCAGATCGATGTGGCGGCGGGAGGTGAGGAGGGGAAGCGGCCGGTCCGCGCGTCCCGCGCGCTCGCCGTCCCGCTCTGTGCGCCCCATGGTTTCCCACCTGTTCACTAGGGTTCCCGCCCTTGAGTGTCGAGGCGGCACCGGGCTGCGTCAAGGGTGGTGCGCCGGTGTGATTCCGGTGGTGCGGCGCTCGGCGCGTGCCCCGTACGGCCGCCCGACCCGCTCGGGGATAATGCCGGCATGCGGATTTCAGCGAGAGCGGACTACGCGGTGCGCGCCGCACTGCAACTCGCGCACGCCCGGGACGGGGGCCCGCTCAAGGCGGAGGCCATCGCCGACGCCCAGGACATCCCGCGCAAGTTCCTCGAAGGCATCCTGAACGACATGCGGCGCGGCGGCCTGGTCCTCAGTCAGCGCGGCGGCAACGGCGGTTACCGCCTCGCCAAGGCCCCGAAGGACATCAGCATCGCCGATGTGATCCGCGTCGTGGACGGACCGCTGGTGTCCGTACGGGGCGTGCGGCCGCCGGAGTTGTCGTACACCGGTCCCGCCGAGTCGCTGCTCCCGCTGTGGGTCGCGCTGCGGGCCAACGTCCGCCAGATCCTCGACGGCGTCTCACTGGCCGACGTGGCGTCGGCCGACCTCCCCAGCCGCGTATCGGCCCTGACCCGCGACCCGGCTTCCTGGACGAACCCGTAACAGGCCCGGGGCCCTGGGGATTGTCCCGTGGCAGCAGTGGCGCCAGCAGTACCCACTCCCGATCGGTCGGATCATGGCGTTCCAGGCGATCTGTATCCACAAGGGCGATCTGCACCAGCCCGCCCGAAGACCACGGGCACGCTACTGGAGGCGGGCCAGCAAGTGGGCGTCGAGGAAGCCCCGCTCGGAGGCCGGGTCATGGAGCAGCCGGGCGAACGTGACGAGCCCGGCCCCGGCCAGCAGCTCGGCGAACCGGTCCACCGGCCAGCTGTAGGCGGGCGTCACCTTGTGGTCGAAGCGGACCGGCTCCGCCTCCTCGGTCCCGAAGAACGAGACCAGGAGCAGGCCCCCCGGTGCCAGGACACGCACCAGCTCGGCGAGGAGCGCAGGCAGTTCCCCGGGCGGGGTATGGATCAGCGAGTAGTGGGCCAGCACGCCGCCGAGCGCACCGTCCTCGACCGGCAGGGCCTCGATCCGCGCCTCGTCGAACCGCAGCGCCGGATGGGCCCGCCGGGCGTGGTCGACCATCGCCGGGGAGAGGTCGAGCCCGAAGGCGTCCAGCCCCAGGTCGTGCAGCATGGCCGTCAGATGTCCCGGCCCGCACCCGACGTCCGCCGCCCGCGGGTTCCCGGTCCCACGGACCAGCTCGGCGAAGGTGCCGATCATGTTCCGCGCGAACGGCTGCGTCTCCAACCGATTGGCGAACAGCGACGCATACAGCTCGACGACCCCGTCGTAGGCCGCCCTGGTCTCGTCCTGGTGCTCCATCACGGGAAAGGAAGCTAGCATCCGCGCACATTCGCAGCTTCGCCGGCCCCGTGCCGCCCCGACCCCTTAGGACCTGCCCGTCCCGTCGCATGATCACGGGACGGGCAGGTCGTAAGGGGTCGGCTTTCTTTCGGAACGGACCCTGCGGCGGCTGCCCGGACGCCATACTGACGGAGCGATCGACACAGTCGCTTTGCGCGCCCAACTCCCTTGAATTCAGGGTGAGTTGGACGCGCGATGCAGGTCCGGCTCCCCTCGGCGTCGGGCGGCCGGTCGCACCCGACCCGTCCTCGACTGAAGGGGGATTGAGAGATGGGGAAGCCGAAGAGGATCGTCAGCCGCGCCGCGGCCGTCTGCGCATCGGCGGCGGCCATGGCACTCGGCACCGTCATGGCACCCGCCGCGCACGCGGACGCTCCTGAGCACTACTACATCGAGATCGGCGGTACCGGTAACGCGCTGCCCGCGGACCAGGGCTGCACCAGGGACTACCAGGCCGCGAACGCACAACTCGACGGCGTGCCGGTGCCGGTGTGCTATCCGGCCACCGCGGGCCCGTTCATCGGCGGCCTCACCGCGCCGAACTACGACGCCAGCGCCAACGAGGGCTACCAGAGGGCGATGGAGAAGGTGGACGAGGTCCACCGCGACCACCCGGACGCCCTCCTGACCATCACCGGCTACTCGCAGGGCGCCCAGATCGCCGACCAGGTGCTCCAGACGCTCGTGAACCGCCCCGACATCCCCAACTCGCAGGTGAACGGCATGCTCTACGCCGATCCGATGCAGCCGGGCACGGGATTCGCCGCCCGGATCCCCAAGGGCGTGGGCGCACTGGGGTTCACCTCCCCCGGCGCCGGGCCCGACAACTTCGGCGGCATCCCGGTCCGGCGCTTCTGCATCCACACCGACGGTGTGTGCGACGCGACGTCACTGGAGTCGGTCGGCGGCTACTTCACCCTGCACCCGACGTACCCGGCGAACTACATCCCGCAGACCCTCAAGGACAACGGACGCAACGGCATTCAGTGGCTGCCGTGAGCCGGCCGCACCCGGCGGCGCACCCCGGCCCCGGCTGAACCCCCGGACGCCCGGACGGCCCACAGCGGACCGTCCGGGCGTCTGCGCTTCTGCGCGTCCGGGCGTCCGGGCGTCCGGAATACGACCCTGATCCGTCCACCCCTTGAACACCCCTTGCCCGGAGCGAAAGTTCGCCAGCATCATTCCTGTATTCCCTACCAATCCAGTGGGAAAACTAGGAAAGCGAAGCCCGGGTAAGCCCGGCTGGGGGCGGCCACCGCCTCCGGTTCCAGCCGACGAGGACGGTGAACGGCGCCATGCCGAAGAGGTCCGCAACACCCCCCACCGCCCCGCAGGCCAGCCCCCCGGCGGAGGAGGAGATCTGGCCGCGCGTCACCCGGGAACTCGCCGACGACCTCGCCGTCGACGCCCTGATCCGCGACCGGGCCGGGAAGCCGCCCTTCGACGAGCTGTCACGACTGCGCGAGGCCGGCCTGCCGGCCCTGCTCACCCCACCCGGCCCGCTCCGCGGCGGCAGCGACTGGCGCACCGCCTGTGCGGTCATCCGCGAGATCGCCGCCGCCGACAGCTCCATCGGCGAACTCCTCGCCCGCCACTACGCGCTGACCTGGAGCGCCCGGTTCTTCGGCACCTCGCACCAGGCCGACGCGCTCGAACGCCGGGCGGCGGACGAGCAGTGGCTGCTGGCCGGCGACGCCGGCAACCCGGCGACCGATGCCGAACCGCCCACCCAGGACACCACCCCCGACCTCACCCTCACCCCGCACGGGTCCGGCTACCTCCTGCACGGCCGCCGGTCGTTCGCCGCCGGCGTCACCGTGGCCGACCGCCTGGTCATCGGCGCCACCTGTGCCGAGTCCGGCGACTGGCTGCTCGCGCTGGTCGACCCGGCCCACCCCGGCCTCACCGCCGACCCGGCCCACGACCGCCTGGGCCAACGCCTCACCGACGCCGGCAGCATCACCTTCGACGCCGTACCGGTGCCGGCCGAACAGATCCTCGGCACCACCTCCCACGACGAGCAACACATCACCCCGTACGCCACCCTGGCGCCGCTGGCCCTGCGGCTGGCCCTCGTCCACGTCGCGTTGGGCATCGCCGAAGGGGCGCTCGCCGAGGCCCGCGACCTCAGCCGCGCCGCCCCGCGCACCTGGCAGGCCGCGGACGCCCTCCCGACCCCGTACGCGGAGCAGCCGGGCGGCGACCCCTACCTGCTGCTGGCGTACGGCGAACTGGTCGCCGCCGCGCACACCGCCGCGGCCGTCGTGGAGCCGGCCACCGAGGCGTTGGCCAGGGGCCTGTTGATGGGGCAGGAGCTGGGCGTCAACGAGCGCGCCGACATCGCGGTGCTGGTCGCCGCGGCCGAGGCGGTCACCGGCCAGTCCGCCCTACAGATCACCACCCGCATCCTGGAGCTGACGGCCACCACCGACGCCACCGCCGGCGATCCGGGCTTCGACCGGTTCTGGCGGAACGCCCGCGTCCTGACCGCCCAGCGCTCGGCCGCGCACAGCCTCCGGGCCATCGGCGACCACTACCTCAACGGCACGCATCCGCCGCTGACCCTGCGGATCTGAGGGTCAGCGGCGGACGTCGGGCGGTGGGGCCTCAGACGGCGGCCAGCATGCTCCGGCCGAGCCAGTCCGAGGCGTCCCGCACGCCGGGCAGTGCGAAGAAGTAGCCGCCGCCGGTCGGCGAGATGTAGTCCACCAGCGGCTCGTCGATCAGCCGCTCCTGGGTGGCCTCGAACTGGCGGCGGACGTCCTGCTGGTAGGAGCAGAAGGCCAGCCCCATGTCCAGGTTGCCGACGTTGTCGACGCCCCGGTCGTAGTTGTAGCCGCGGCGCAGGATGCGGGAGTCGTCGGTCTTCGCGGTCCGCGGGTTGGCGAGCCGGATGTGCGCGTCGAGCGGGATCGCGGTGCCGTGCGGGTCCTTGTGGTACGCGGGCACGTCGAACTCGCCGGCGCCGTCCAGCGGGGCACCGGTGTCCTTGCGGCGGCCGAACATCTTCTCCTGCTCGGCCAGCGAGACCCGGTCCCAGAACTCCACCAGCATCCGGATGATCCGGATGACCTGGTAGCTGCCGTCGGTGGTCCAGGCGGGCTCGCCGTGGCCGTCACCGACCCACACCAGGCGCTCCATCTCGCGCCCGGACTTCACGTCGGGGTTGGCTATCCCGTCCTTGAAGCCGAGCAGGTTGCGCTGGGTGCCGCTGGGCCGGGGCGCGTTCTGGAAACCGTCGATGCGCCACTTGATCTGCATCCCGCCGCGGGTGTGCCGGGCGATGTCGCGCAGCGCGTGCAGCACGGTGTCCTGGCGCTCCGCGCAGATCTGCAGCGAGAGGTCGCCGTGGCACTCGGCGGCCTGGAGGTTGTCGTTGGGGAAGGTCCGCATCGGGACGAGCTTGCGCGGCTTGGCCTTGGCCAGGCCGTACCGGTCGTCGAAGAGCGAGGCGCCGACGCCGACCGTCACGGTCAGCGCGTCGGCCGGGACCACCGGCCCGAGGATCCCGTTGTCGGACGGCGGGGCCCCGACGCCGAGGTCCTGCGGGGCGCCGCCGGCGGTCAGGAAGCGGGCGCGTTCGGTGATCGTCCGCAGCAGGTCGGTGAGTTCCTTGCGGTTGTCCGCGATGACGTTGAGCGAGACGAACGCGGCGGCGGCCGGCTGCGGGGTGAGGATGCCCGCCTGATGGGCGCCGTGGAACGACACCTTCCCGGCGTCGGCGGTGTCGGCGGCCTGCGCCGTACCGGCGTTGCTCTGGCTCAGCGCGAAGCCGCCGCCGGCCAGCACCGCACCGGCCGCGCCGGCGCCCAGCGCGGTCTTCACGAACGAGCGCCGGTCGGCGGGACAGCGACCCTGGGTGCCGGGCGTTTCGGCGGACATCTCGTGGTTCCCTTCGGAGCGTGCGTGGGGTGGTGCGGTGTGTCTGTGGGTGGGGCGGATGGTGCGGGGACCGTCGGGCGGGGCGCCCGGTGTGTCCGGCGCTGTGCGCGGACGTCCGGGCGTCCCGGCCCTCGGGCGGGTCAGGCGGACTTCCGGATCTCCAGGAGGTCCGGCACCGGCGCCAGGTGCTCCAGCAGCTGCCCGGTGATCCCGTTCAGCCGCTGCCGGGCGGTGGCGTCGAGCTTCTCGACCGGCGTCCACGTGCCGCCGTGGTGCGCGTCGTCGAGGAGCTTCTGCATCCGCGCGATGTCGCTCTCGATGGACGCCAGCAGCTGCGGCTCGCGCTTGGCGATCAGCGGGCGCAGGACGTCGAGGAGTTCCCGGGTGCCGGCGAGGTTGGCGTCGGCGGTGGCGAGGTTGGTGCCGCTGCCCTGGTCGGTGTCGCCGGTCAGCTCGAACTGGAGGGTGTTCTCCAGGATCTCGTGGGTCCGCAGCGGCAGGTCACCGGGGTCGAAGTCCTGGGTGGGGAACGCCTTCCGCAGTCCCATCACGTCGCCGTGCAGCTGCTGCGCCGGGCCGGTCAGCTCCTCCGCGGACGCGCCGTGCCAGAGCCCGTACTCGATCCGGTGGAAGCCGCTGAAGTCCTTGTCGTGCACGCCGCCCGGGAGCCCGTCGGCCCGCCCGTTGATCTTCTTGTCGAAGTCCTCGAACGTGCCGTAGGCGGCGCCGAGCGAGGAGTACGTGCGGTGCGCGGTGAGCCAGTCCGTCCGCGCGCCGTCCAGGTCGCCGCCGGCGAGGTCGTCGCTGAGCTTCTGGGTCTGGTCGGTCAGCGTGGCCAGGCCCTGGTCGACGTACTGCCTGTAGGCGCGCAGCGGCCCGGCGAGGTCCTCCTCCGCGACCGGCACGACGGCCTTGGCGCCGCCTCCGCCGCTGACCCGCACGGCGGCCGAGGTGACCGCCTTGCCGCCGGTGGGCACACAGCGCCAGGCGTACGAACCGCCGGCGATGGTGGCGACCAGGTCCCGGGTGGTGCCGGGGGCCAGGCCCTCGATCTCGCCGTAGACCGCGTTGGTCGAGGGGTCGATGAGGTACACCTCGGAGGTCTTGTCTCCGGTGTTCTGCATCTGGAAGGTCTGCCGCCCGGGCTTGGGCGCGGTGAAGCCCTTGCCGCATTCCTTCTCGGACACCGCGATCGTCGGTGCCCCGGCCGGCTTGGACTTGCCGAAGGCGACGATCCCGCCCGCGACGACGGCGGGCACGGCCACCACGGCGACCGGCAGCAGCCAGGCGGGCCGCTTCCGGCCCGCACCGGCCGGCGCCGCCGCCGGCTCCGGCTGGGCCGCCGGCTCCGCCTCGGACTCCGACTCGGGGGCGCCGTCGCCCGCCGAACCGTCCTTCTCCGAACCGACCTCCGCGGCACCGCCCTGCTCGGCGACGGCCTTCTCGTCCACCGGCTCCGCCGCCGGCTTCTCCTCCGCCGCCTTCTCCTCGACCGGCTTGTCCGCCGCCGGCCGCGGCGCAGGAGCCGGCTTCGCGGCGGACCGCAATCCGCGGACGAACAGCGTCATCACGATGGCGAGGTACGCCACGTACGCAATGATCTGCAGCCACGTCATGGCCGGCATCAGGTTGAAGACGCCCTGCACCAGGGTGGTGTACCAGGCGCTCGGGTCAATGCTCTGGCTGAGGTCGAACGCGAACGCGGCCTTGCCGGGCAGGACCCCGCCCTCCTGGAGGTCCCGCAGGCCGTATCCCAGGACGCCGGCGGCGATGACGATGAGCACGGCGCCGGTCGCGGTGAAGAACTTGGTGAGGTTGATCTTGAGCACCCGGCGGTACAGGCCCCAACAGAGCCCCGCCGCGATGACCAGGCCGATCCCGGCGCCGATCATCGGCCCGGCGGATTCGCCCGCCGCCCGCGCCGTGGTCCACAGGAACAGCGCGGTCTCCAACCCCTCGCGGCCCACGGCCAGGAAGGAGGTGACGATCAGCATGCCCGCGCCCATGGCGAGCGCCCCGGTGACCTTCTCCTTGATCTCACCGGAGAGGTTGCGCGCGGAACGGCGCATCCAGAACACCATCGCGGTGACGAACGCGACCGCGATGACGCTCAGGGTCCCGCCGAAAGCTTCCTGCGCGGTGGCCGAGAGCGAAGCGGCGGTGAACGTGAGCACCGCGCCGAAGCTCAAGGAGAGCGCGATCGCGGCCAGTACACCGGTCCACACCTGCGGGAGACGGGACTTGGCCCCGGCCCGGACGAGTGTGGCCACGAGGATCGAAACGATGAGTCCGGCTTCTAGACCTTCCCTCAAGCCGATCAAGAAGCTCGGAAACGCGTCGTCCCACATAGTTGTCCTCTCCGGCCCGCGCAACCGCACCGGTATGCCTTACCTCAGTTAGCGAAGGCATACCTTAGTCAGACGGTCTGAAGATGTCTACATCGCTGTAGTCACTTAGTCACGGACGGATAACGACCCTAGCTCAGGCCCCACCCGACCCCACCAACACCCCCCACCTCACCCCACCCGGCCACCTGACGATCCGTCGTGACCCCCACCCCCACCACGCGTTCTCCAGACATGGACAACACGCACATCACACACACAGCACGCATCACAGACAGAGCAGGCACCCGCATCTCAGCGGGCATCACAGACATTGTTCGCAGCGCGAACGCAACAGGCGATACGCGCGATGCACACAGGCGAGCCGACGCCGCTCGACGCCCCGGCTCCCCTCTCCGTGGCCCCCTGGCATCCGTCGCACCCCTCGTCGCCGCAGCCCTCACCCTGACCGCCCTCGCCGCGGCCGGTCCGGCACACGCCGACGGCGGCACCATGCCCGACGTCAGCGGCAAGGGACTCGTCGCCGCCTACCAGGCGCTCAACTACGACAACACCGTCCACCTCAAGGACGGTCGGGGCGCCGGCCGCCACGTCCTGTGGCCCGGCAGCTGGAAGGTCTGCGACCAGTACCCCAAGGCCGGCACCCCGTTCTCGCACCGGCCGATCACCCTCACCGTGGTCAAGGCCCGCGAGTCCTGCGGCGCCGGACGCTAACGCGAGGCCGGCGGGCACCCGATGCAGCCGTACGCCCTGGAGGTCGCGGGACGTACGGTCCCCGAGCGGGACGCCGACGCGGCGCTCGCTGCGGATCACCGGCGGCCACCTGGAGCCCGGTCGGGGCCATGGAGGACCCGACCAACGGCCTGACGATGTCGTGGAGTTCGGCCCCTCAGGGGCCATGGAGTCGGCGGGCACCGCGTGCAGCCCGGGAGCGGTGCGCCGAACGGTGCGCCCCGGAGGTCGACTCCCGGAGCGGGTGATGCGCGGCGGCCGTAGATCCGTGGACCAGATCCCCGTAGACGAGCCGGAACCCCGCCGGGGCGTACGCAGACACCCCTGCGCGCCGAGGCACAGGGGTGCAGGGGTACAGGGCCAGGCCCGATGCCGGCAGGCGACGGTCCAGGGTGGCGATCAATTCGGCGATCAGTACGTCACGGGCGGCGAAGTGGCCGCCCACCCCCCGCGCCTCCCCGGACAACACAGTCCCCGGGAGTCCACATCGCCACCATCTACCTCAGTCGTCGCTGAGGCTCCGGTTCGCGGGGCTTCCGGGGGCCTGACCAGAGCCACGTCAAGGGTCTCCTGTCAACAAACGTCTTTGTCGACGGTGCGGCTCTCCGGTTGTCTGGATAAACACCAGTTTCCTCCCGTTTTATCCAGAGTCAAGAGGTACGCCGGGAGCGGGCGGAAAAACCCGTCGGGGCGGCTCCGCGCAGAGTGCTGCACATCAACAGCGCGTAAAGATTGCCGGGATACGGCAATGTGCGACTCCCTCACCGCGTGTGACGATCATCCCCGTTCGAGCGGAATGAGCGAGTACGGGAGGGCTGCACATGGCCTGGTTTCTTGGTCTCGGCATCGGCGGGATCGCCGTGCTCGCACTCTCGCTGATCTTCGACGGGGTGCTGGAAGGACTGTTCGGCGGCGTGCTGGACGGGCTAGACGGGCTGCTGTCCCTGCCGGTCATCGCCGGCTTCCTGTCGATGTTCGGGTTCGCCGGCGCGATCGTGTGGGGCAGCACCGGACTCGGCGCCGGGCCCGCCATCGGCGTCGGGCTGGCGGCGGGGGCCGCGGCCGGGGGCGCCACCTGGAAGTTCAGCCGGGCGCTGATGCGCGACCGGACCGACTCCGCGCCACGCCGGGAAGACCTGGTGGGTACCGCCGGGTCGGTAGTGACCGCGATCCCCGCCGACGGATACGGCGAGGTGCTACTGCGCCTCGCCGGGCATCCCGTGAAGCTGGCGGCCCGGAGCGCCGCTCCAGTGGCCCGCGGCGCCGAGATCTGGGTCGAGGCATCACTCTCGTCCACGTCGGTGGCGGTCCGTCCCGTCGAACGCTGAGCGGGGGCGGGGCCCGACCCGACCGCCGATGCGGGCCCGGCCCCGCCCCCGCTCCCCCGGTCCGGTGGATCCGCCGCCGGACCGGGACCGCAAACCATCACCTTGATCTGCCTACCCCCAGGAAGGCAGGGGGGATTTGTTATGAGTTCAGTCATCGTCGCCGTCATGGGCGCCGTCGTCCTCGTCGTGTTGCTCGCCCTGGTGGTGATCACGCGCTACAAGGTCGCCGGGCCGAATGAAGCGTTCATCATCACCGGCCGACGCGGCCAGAAGTCCACCGACCCGGAGACCGGCCGGATCAGTGTCGATAACAGCGGCCAGAAGGTCGTCGTCGGAGGCGGCGTCTTCGTCGTCCCGTTCGTCCAGCAACGCTTCTCGCTGGACCTCTCCAGCCGGCACCTGCCGGTGGCCGTGCGCGGCGCGGTCACGCTGCGCGGGGTGAAGGCCAACCTCGACGGCGTCGCGATCGTCAAGGTCGGCGGCGGCGAGGACGCCATCCGGGCCGCGGCCCAGCGCTTCCTCCAGCAGCAGGACGGCATCGTCGGGTTCACCCAGGAGGTGCTGTCGGGTGCGCTGCGGGCGATCGTCGGCCGGATGTCGGTCGAGGACATCATCCGCGACCGGGCCGCGTTCGCCGGGCAGGTCGCCGAGGAGGCGGAGGCCAGCCTGTCCGGGCAGGGCCTGATCCTCGACGCGTTCCAGATCCAGGACATCACCACCGAGGGCTCCTACTTGGAGGACCTGGGCCGCCCGGAGGCCGCCCGGGCCCGCCAGGAGGCGGACATCGCCGAGGCGAACGCCCAGCGGGTGTCGGAACAGGCGCGCCTGAAGGCCGCCGAGGAGATCGCGGTCGCGGAGCGGACGCTCTACCTCAGGCAGGCCGAGATCCGGGTCGAGACCGAGGCCGCGGCCGCCAAGGCGAACGCGGCCGGCCCGCTGGCCGAGGCCGCGCGCCAGCAGGAAGTGCTGTCCGAGCAGGAGAAGGTCGCCGAGCGGCAGGCGGCGCTCACCGACCGGGAACTGGACACCAAGGTCCGCAAGCCCGCCGACGCCGCCCGCTACCAGGCCGAGCAAGAGGCCGAGGCCCGCCGGATCGCGCAGGTCAAGGAGGCCGAGGCGGCCGCGGAACGGGCCCGGCTGACGGGTGAGGGCGAGAAGCTGCGCCGCGCCGCGCTCGCCGAAGCGGTGCGGCTGGAGGGCGAGTCGGAGGCGGCGGCGCTCGCCTCGAAGGGAACCGCCGAGGCCGACGCGATGCACAAGAAGGCCGACGCCTTCGCCCGCTACGGCGACGCGGCCGTCCTCCAGATGCTGGTCGAGGTCCTCCCGCAGGTCGTCGCCAAGGCATCCGAACCCCTGGGCGCCGTGGACAAGTTGACCGTGATCTCCACGGACGGCGCGGGCCAGCTCTCCCGGACGGTCGCGAACAACGTGGCCCAGGGGATGGAACTCCTCGGCTCGGTGTCGGGGGTCGACCTGGCAGGCATGTTGAAGCGCGTAGCCGGAGGAACCGGCGGCCACGGCGCGTCCGACGCCCCCGTCGGCGCGAGCCCCGCCTCCGCAACTGCCTCCCCCAACGGCAAGATCGAAGTCACCGACTAACGCCACCGCACGGGCAGTTGCCACTCTTCTGACGCTCTCCGCCAGCGAGGCGCAGTGCGACTGTCGAGCGAACCCGCACCCGCGTGCAAGGGCTGCCGGACCGGAACCATTCCCGGTCCGGCAGCCTCTTCGTGCAATGCCCCCGTCCCAAGGAGCCTCAGTAACAAGCCCCGCAGATACGGCCCACCGGCACCCGGCACCCGGCCCACCGGCACGCGATCGTCCCTGTCCAGTACGCGAGGAAGCGGGGGTGGGGCCGCCGGGCCTCGTCTGGATTGATTCCATGTTCGGGCTTTGCGTGGAGATTTCGAAAAGATCACTGATAGATTTGTATAAGTGGTGAAGACTGCGGCGTAGCTGGGGCCGGGGATGGCAGCTGCGTCTGCGGCGGCCGTGTCGCCCCGTGCGGGTCACCCGCGTAGCGCGGAGGGAAGACGGAGTGACAGCGACTGGGCGGGGGCCGGGCGAGCCGGATGAGGCCCGCGGGCCGTTCGGCCGCCGACGGAGCACGCCCCGGGAGCCCCTCGCCGGCGAAGGAGACGGCGTCCGGACAACTACGTCCGCAGACCCCGAGCGCACGTTACGGCTGAGAGTTCCACCGCCCGCATCGACCGACGAGACCGCGCTGGCGCAGCGGCCGGAACGGTCCGGTGAGCGGGCCGCCCGTCGCAGGGACGCGCCGTCGCTCTCCGCCCGAATACGCACCGGTGCGCTGCTGGGTGCCCTCGTCACGCGGCTGGCGCCGTACGCGCGCCGGGTCAGGCCGCGTTATCCGCGCCCGGGCCGCACCGGTTGGCGCCGCTGGGTGCCGTCCTGGCGGCAGTGGCTGGGCATCGCGTCGACGACCGTCGGCCTGACCGGCCTCTTCCTGACCATCGCCTACGCCGCCACCGACATCCCCAAGGACCTCAACGCGTACGCCACCCAGCAGGACAACGTGTACTTCTGGTCCGACGGCACGCCGATGGCCCGCACCGGATGGGTTCAGCGGCAGGCGATGCCGCTGAAGGAGATACCCGAGGACGTCCGTTGGGCCGTGCTGGCGGCCGAGAACGAGAGCTTCTACGACGACCCCGGCGTCTCGTTCAAGGGACTCACCCGCGCCCTGTGGCGCACGGTCGGTCGAGGCGAGACCCAGGGCGGCTCGACCATCACCCAGCAGTACGTCAAGAACGTCTACCTGAACCAGGACCAGACCCTCAGCCGCAAGTTCACCGAGGCGATGATCGCGCTCAAGCTGGACAACCGGATGAGCAAGGACGCGATCCTGGAGGGATACCTCAACACCAGTTGGTTCGGCCGCGGCACCTACGGCATCCAGCGCGCCGCGCAAGCCTATTACGGCAAGGACGTCAGCGAACTCAACGTGAGCCAGGCGGCCTTCCTGGCCTCGCTGCTCAAGGGCGCCGGCCTGTACGACCCCACGCTGAGCGCCGCCAACCACAAGCGGGCGGTGGAGCGTTGGAAGTGGATCCTGGACCGGATGGTGCGGATCGGGAAGCTGTCGCCGTCCGAGCGGGCCGGGTACCGGACCTTTCCCGAGCCGCTCAAGCAGAACCCGCTGTACGACACCGGCCAGCAGAGCGACTACCTCGTCGAACTCGCCTCCCAATACGCCCAGAAGGCCGGGCACATCCCGGCCAGGGCGTTCGACCTGGGCGGCTATCAGATCTACACCACCTTCGACCGTAAACGGGAGGCGGCGCTCGACGGCGTGGTGGCCGGGGCGCGCAAGAAGTCCCGGCAAACCCACCCGGACGCGGCGGCCGCCGCCCACTACGGCATCGCGTCGGTGGCCGCCGACGGCCGCGTCCTTGCCGTCTACGGTGGCCCTGACCACCGGAAGCAGGGCTACAACGAGTCCAACGCCGGGACGGTACCGGCCGGTTCGGCCTTCCTGCCGTTCGTATACGCGGCCGGTCTCGAACACGGCGTGGTCAAGCGGCGGGACGCGCCCCGGGAGAAGGTCACCCCGCAGTCCCTCTACGACGGCGACGACGGCGTGCCCATCAGCACGCCGGAGGGCCCTTACTGGAACCGCAGCGGCAAGAAGGTCGCCGCCCACAATGACGGCCGGAAGTCGTGGGGCCGGCTGACGCTGCGCGAGGCGCTCGCCAAGTCGGTGAACACCCCCTTCATGCAACTGGGCATGGACACCGGCCTGGACAAGGTCAAGCAGACGGCCCAGGCGGCCGGGCTGCTGCCCTCCACCATGGGGCCCCAGGTCCCCGCCCTGTCCCTGGGCAGTTCCACGCCGAGCGCGATCCGCATGGCCAGCGGCTACGCCACCTTCGCCGCCGCGGGGCAGCACGTCGAGCCGTACTCCGTGCACCACATCACCCGCAACGGTGCGACCGTGCGCCTGGACTCCCCCGAGGCTCGCCGCGCGGTCACCGCCCAGGTGGCCGCGGAGGTGACGCGGGCGCTCACGGACTCGTTCCGCTCCGCCCACCCGGGCGCGGCTCCCGCTACGGCCGCGGTGTCCGGCAAGGTCGGCACCACCGCCGGCACCACCGTCGACGACACCGCCGAGGACACCGCCGCCTGGTACGTCGGCACGGCCCGTGACGTCTCGACGGCCGTGGTCGTCTACCGCATGGACCTGGCCAAGAGCCTCGAACCCTTGCCGCTGAAGGGGCTCGCGGGAACCGCCACCGACAGCGTTCCGTACGACATCTGGGCGGGCGTCATGAGCCCACTGCGCTGACCAACGGACCGGCTGACTGACGGACCGGCGGACCGCCCGAACCCGCACTCGCACCCGCACCGCATCCGCACTGGAACCCCCCTTCGCAGATTTGAGCCCCCGTATGAAGTCGACTCCAGGTCGCCGCCGCAAGGCGCGCGCACCCCGCCGCACCGTCCGCACCCGCTCCGCAGTCCTCGCGTCGGCCGTCCTCGTCGTGTGCTCGGCCGCCGCGGGGTACCTGGTGTTGAACCAGACCGAAGGCGATGCCCTGGCGTCCTCCGGCGACCGGGGCGGGTCGGTCGACCAGGGTTCGGTGCAGCCCCGCAAGGAGCCGGCGTGGGACGGTACGACCAAGGTCCTCGGGGACGGATCGACCTCGTACACCGGCCCGCAGAAGGGCCAGTTGGCGGTGAAGCCGCTCAAACCAGGTGAGCGGCCACCGCAGTTCGTCGTCTTCTCCTGGGACGGCGCGCTGGAGGGCGAGGAGCGGCTCTTCTCCCACTACCGCGAATTGGCCAAGACCTACGACGCCCATATGACCTTCTTCCTCACCGGCATCTACCTGCTGCCCAAGAGCAAGCAGGACCTCTACCACCCGCCCCAGCACCCGGTGGGCTCCGCCGCGATCAGCTACCCCACCGACGAGCACATCCGCACCACCCTGACCCAACTCGCCGCGGCCTACCAGGACGGCAATGAGATCGGCACCCACTTCAACGGCCACTTCTGCGGCGCCAAGGGGGGCGGTGACTGGAGCGTGGAGGAGTGGAAGAGCGAGATCGACCAGTTCTACGACTTCGTGGAGAAGTGGCGGACCAGCACCGGCTTCCGGGACGTTCCCGCCCTGCCCTTCGACTTCCGCAAGGAGGTGACCGGTGGGCGCGCCCCCTGCCTGGAGGGGCAGCCGAACCTGCTCAAAGCCATGAAGAGCTACGGCTGGCGCTACGACGCGAGCTCCCCGGGCGACTTCCAGATATGGCCGACCAAGAAGGACGGCATCTGGGATTTTCCGCTACAGATGTTGCCGTACCCCGGCGGCAACTACCAGGGCCTGTCGATGGACTTCAACTTCCTCTACAACCAGTCCCACGGCGAGACCAAGGGCGATCCGGCCAAGTACGCCACCTGGGAGCGGCAGACCGTCGACTCCTACATGGCGGGCTTCAACCGCGTCTACTACGGCAGCCGGGCGCCGCTGTTCGTCGGCAACCACTTCGAGGACTGGAACGACGGCATCTACATGAAGGCCATCGACCAGGTGGTCAAGAACATCTGCACCAAGAAGGGCGTCAAGTGCGTGTCCTTCAAGGAACTCGCCGACTGGCTCGACGTGCAGCGGCCCGAAACGTTGCAGCGGCTGCGCGGGCTGGATCCGGCGCAGTCGCCGGACTGGTCCACGGTCGTCAAGTGACCCCGAAACCAACCTGGTTGCCCTTGTGCACACCTCTTCACATCACGTGCACATCTCATGCAAAATTATGACTGTCCGGAGCATGTACTGATATCGAGGGGAATATCGTTGAAATCGAGAAGAATAGGCCGCGGGCGGAGCCGCGCCACTGTGATCGCGGTGGCGGCAGCCTCAGTGGCCGCCGGAGTCGCGCTACCCAACTGGAGCGCGAGCGCGGCGGTCGCTGACGACCCGCCACTGAACTCGGCCACCAAGGCCGCCTTTCAGCGGCTGGCCGACGCGGTCTTCGCCGATCGCACACAGTCCCTGGTGGATGGCGCCCGGAGCGGGCATCAGGAGTCACAGCCGCGGCGGACGTCCGGCTTCACCGGAAAGGTGCGACTGTCCCAGGCCCAGGCCCGCGAAGAGGGATCGACGCTCGACGCACTGCGCGCCCGCAAGTCCCGCCTGGCCCAACTCGGCGAGAAGTACAGCGGAGCCAGCACCAAAGTCACCCTCAACGGCACCAAGACGACGGGGCGACGGGCCTCGGTGGACGTCACCGAAACCACGACCCTGACCTACGAGAAGGTCGAGGGCACCGGGCCCAGGACCACCGGATTCCAGGCCCACCACCAACTGGCCTTCCAGGCCGACCACAAGGGTGACTGGCAACTGACCGGCATCCGCGACACCGACGACGGCTACCTCGCGGTGAACCAGGTGACCAAGCCCCGCGGCGCCGCGCCGGTCACCACCGACGCCCCGCCCTCAGCGACCCGCTCGGCCACCACACGACCCGCGCCGGCCAACCCGAAGAATTTCACGGCCACCGGGTACGACTACAACGCCATGGCGGCCTACGCGACGACGTACTGGAGCAGATACAACCCGGACTACCCCGACTTCAATGGCATCGGCGACGGCGGGGACTGCACCAACTTCGTCAGCCAGGCCCTGAAGGCGGGCGGTTGGCAGCACGTACCCGGCTACACAACGGACTTCCACAAGTGGTTCGGCAACTCCGAGATCCAGTCGGACTCCTTCGTCGGCGTCAACGAGTTCTCCTGGTTCGCCCTGTCCTCCAAGCGGGCCAGCAGCCTCGCCAACGTCTACCAAATGGACATCGGCGACGTGCTGCAGCTGGATTTCGACAGGGACGGGTCCAAGGACCATTCCATGATCGTCACCAACCGCAGCCGGCAGGGCATGCCGTACGTCACGTACCACTCCACCAACACCTACAACAGGTCGGTGGCCAGCATCGTCGCGTCGTACCCGAACGCCGCGTACTACGCCTACCGCACCTGAGCGGCGTCCGGCCCCAACGGGCGTCCGCCCGCGTCGAGTTGGCGAAACGCCCGCTTTCAGGAATCGCGCTGAAGCGGGTAGTCCAGCCATGCGGCGACGTCCGTGATGACCGCCGCGTCGACGTGTTGGGGTGCCATGTAGCCGGCGGGCGTCGACGGCCCTGTCCCGGGGAAGAAGAGGTGGTCGTCGGCTTCGTAGATCTTGATGGTGACGTCCGGACGCCCGGTCAACCCCTCTCGCCAGAGGGACAAGTCGTGCTCGACGGTGACCTGGTAGTCACGGCCGCCCTGGAGGATCAGCAGCGGCTTGTCCAGGGCGGCGGCGGTCGCAACCGGGTCGTAGGAGCGCAGGTCCAGCCAGTACGAGGCGGGGAGGCCGAAGGGCAGGTCCTCTCGGGGTGTTCGGGGCGACAGGGCGGTCTCCACGGTCGCGGCCTGACGGGTGATCTCGGCGAGGACCGCCTCGGAGTGCGGGCCGGGGTCGAGGGCGGCGAGGTGGCCTACGACCCGGACGGCCGCCCGGTGCATGGGCTCGGCGTCACCCGCCAGGATCACCACGCCCGCGACGGAGGGCTCGGCCTCGGCGACCCGTGGCGCGACCTTGCCCCCCATGCTGTGACCGGCGACGAACACCCGGCCGGAATCGACGCACGGCTCCTCCTGGAGCAGACGGACGGCGGCGATGGCGTAGGGGGCGTACTCGCGTGTCATCGTGAAGTCGTCCGCGGCAGCCACCTCCGCTGCGTGCGTGAAGGTCACCTTGTCGTGGCGCAACACGGCCACGCCTCGGCTGGCCAGACCCCAGGCGAGGTCCTTGAGGGGCTTGTTGGGTCCGCTGGTCGCGTCCCGGTCGAAGGGACCTCCGCCGCTCAGGAGCACGACCCCGGGCCACGGGCCGTCGCCACGTGGAACGGTAACGGTGCCAGTCACGGCGAGAGCACCTGCTCCGATGGTGACGTCGTGCTCCTCGAAGGCGTCCGGATCCGCGTAGGAGGGCGCCGCCCATGGTTCGCAGGCAGGGGGCGCGAGGCGTAGCCCGTTCAGCAGGCCGGCGGAGTCGAGCGACATGACGGCGGTGAACTGGCCTCGTGCGCAGACCACGGGAACGCTGACACGGATCAGGTCCTCCCCCAGGGGCTCGCTCGACGGTTCGCCGAGGTCCGTGACCGGACCGGTCCCCGCGGTCCCGGCGAGCCAGGCCGCCTGGAGGGCCTCGGCGGTCAGCGCGGCACGCAACGGCGGGGCGAACAGTGCGGCGATCTCCTCGAAACGGCCATCGCGCGCCAACTCGACCACCGACACGGCGGTCTCCTCCGTGGTCTGCATCCGCTCACCTTTCTTAGTTTTTGGAAAGGTAGCATGTGTGAGAAAGTTAGACCATGGACACCTTGGAACTCCTGGCGCATCCCGTCCGCCTGCGCGTGGTCCACGCACTGCGCGGCGGGCGGATCCTGACCACCGGGCAGCTGTGCGCCCTGATCCCGGACGTGTCCAAGGCGACCGTCTACCGTCACGTCGACCTTCTCGCCGCGGGCGGCATCATCGACGTAGCCGACGAACGGCGGGTGCGGGGCGCCGTCGAACGCCGCTACCGGCTACAGCAGGAACGCGCCGGCATCGACACCGAAACCGCACGCGCGCTCACCCCGCAGCACCACGAGCGGGCCTTCTCTGCCGCCATGGCCGCCCTGGTCGCGGAGTTCGGCGCTTACCTGGAGCGCGAGGGCAGCGATCCCGTGGACGACCTCGTCGGCTATCGGCAGCACGCGGTCTGGCTCAGCAGGGACGAACTCGAAGCGCTCATCGGCGCGATGCAAGCCGCCATCGCGCCCCTCCTCGCCAACGAACCCACACAGGAACGCACCCGCTACCTGCTCAGCCCCATCCTCTTCCCCGCCGAACAGCAAGATCCTCTGTAGGTGAACTCGCCGCGGTTCGCGTGTGCCGCTCGGCACTCGTCATTCACGGCGAGGGACGTTTCGGGTTCCCCACCAAAGAGCCTCCAGGCTTCCCGCCTGCCGTGTGCCAGACCGGCTCAAGCAACCTGCTCAGCTTGTCCGTTCGCTGTGACTGGTGCCGGGAGGTGTCTGTACGGGCAGGAGGTGCGGGCGCTTGGCGGTGTGGCCGTCGCCGGTGGATCGGCCGCGCAGGCGTCTGCCCAACCAGGGGCCGAGGAAGGCGGCGGCCCAGCGCAGTTCGTGCGCGGCCGCGCGCCATCCGACGGGGAAGGCCGTCTCCGGAGGCGACAGGGGGTGGGTCCAGGTGTCGTCGCTGTGGGGGAGGTCGAGGGCATGGGCCACGGCGGCGGCGATCCGCTGGTGGCCGAGAGGACTGGCGTGGAGCCGGTCCGGGCTCCACAGGCGGGGGTCGGTGACCACCGCGTGGTGACTGGTCTCGGCGAGGGTGACCCCATGGCGACGAGCCGCCTGGCGGATCCGTTCATTGAGGGCGGCGACGCGCGCGCTGAGCGGTCGGGCGAGCGGGGTGATGCGTGCGACGTCGGGGAAGGTGAGGGTGGCGACGCGGGCGCCTTGGGCGGTGAGCGCGGCGAACATCGCCTCCAGGTGACCGGCGACTTCGTCGGCGTCGAACTGTGGCCGCAACAGGTCGTTGACCCCGGCGACCACGGTGGCCAGGTCGGGGCGCAGGGCGAGGGCCGGGGTGAGCTGTTCGGCCCGTACCTGCCCGGCGAGCCGGCCGCGTACGGCCAGGTTGGCGTACTGCAGAGCGGAGTTGTGCTGGGCGAGCTGTTCGGCGAGCCGGTCGGCCCAGCCACGCAGGCCCACCGTGTCGTCGCCGTCGCCGAGCCCCTCGGTCTGACTGTCGCCCAAGGCGACGTAGCGCGCGTACCGCGGGTCAGTGCCTGGCATGGGCCACCTGCCTGTCCCGCAGGATCGCGAGGGTGCGTTCGCACCAGTCGTGGTTGCCCTGCTCGAAAGCGAGACCGCGCAGACACGTCAGGTATGGGCCGATGCGCTTGCTGTGGCGCAGGTACTCCTCTTCGGTGCGCTCGCCACGCATGGTGTGCAGTAGCCGGCCGAACAGGTCGGTCTTGGCCTGTGCGAAGGCGGCACGCTCGGCCAGTTGCGCCATCAGCGTCTCGGTGTCGACGTGGTCGGCTGCCTGCACCTTGACCGCCAGGTCGTCGCGGATGAAGGAGGGTTTGGTGGCGGTGGCCGTGAAGTGCTCCAGTTCCGCCAGGCCGGCGTCGGTGACCCGGAACAGTCGTTTGTTGGGCCGCGTGTCCTGGACCACCTCGCGGCCCGCGATCAGACCGCCTTCTTCCAGTTTGGTCAACTCGGTGTACAGCTGCTGCGGTTGGGCGTACCAGAAGTTCGCCACGCCCAAGTCGAACGACTTGGCCAGCTGATACCCGCTCAGCTCCTCATCGAGCAACGCCGCCAGGACGGCATGGCGCAAGGCCATTGCATCGCCTCCCTCTTGTTGCCCCTGTTCCCGATCTTTCCGCGGGGGACGCCGTCACCATACTCAAGAAAATGATTACTCACATCCATGACTATGAAGAGGAGGCATGGCCACAGCAGCCTGGCCGCTCGCCCTCACGCCCGCGCTTGAGGCGCACCGCCCCGCGATCACGGAACGCCTCGCGTGCCCGCCGGTGCGCTCCACACTGAGCACACCGCTGGTCTTCGAACCTGTTCCCATGGGTGCATGAGTGACGCAAGCATGTCTTTGGGACCCCTGGAAAGGGTCAACGGCCGCTGGTCCGCAGGCAATCACACGAAGCCGGGTGGCACCTGGCTGGAGTTCAGCACGGACGGGCTGCTCCAGCACGTATCGGACTCCGAAGAGCAGTTCATTCCCTGGAAGGACCCGCCGAGGACGACCCCGCGGTGGAGACCGCCCGCCGCTCGGTGGAGGCGCTGCTGGAGCAGCTGGGCTGGACCTCCGGCCCCGGCCTGGACATGCGCAACCCCGCCCACCGGCGGCTCATCGACTCGGTCGCCGCGCTGGTCCGGCTCGGCTACCACTGCGACACGGAGCAATTGCTGCCGTACGGGCGGCTGGCAGCGCAACTAGCGGTCACCGACCTGGACATGGTCGAGGAGCAGCCGACCCCGACTGGCCAGATCGAGGCGGCCGTCGCGCTTACGGTGCTGTACGAACCGGTACTGCTGAGCCTGCGGCGCATGGCCCACGCGCAGGAGTCGGCCCGGCGGTTCTGAGGCGCCTCCGCCCCGTCCGCGACGCCCCCGCCGCCCTCGTCCGCCGCCTCAAGAAAGCAGGAACGCATGGGCACGTGGTCGTCGGCCAGTGGCGGGAATCCGGCAGCCTGGCTGATCTCACAGATGTACGAGATCCCGCGGCGCCGTCCCGGTCTCGGCTGCGGACGATCGTGCAATCCCCCATCCGTTTGGTCGCTGATTGCACCGCCTTGTCGATGGCGAGATGTCCGTTCTGGGGGACATGACTGACTGGCCAGTGGCCTCTGGAAGACTCTCCGGCATGGGACTGTTCAAACGGGCCAAAGAGGCAGGCAGTGCTGGTCAGGCCGCGGAGCGGGCCGATCTGAGCACATTGCTGCTGCAAGGCGAAGACATGATCGACCAGTTGGCCCGTGCGCACATGTCCTGGGGCTGGGATCCGCGAACCGCTGGGATCTCGACCAGACGTCCGGCATGATCACCTGGATCTTCGCCGACAAGACAGCCACGGCACCGGCTCAGATTCTCGGCAGCTTCAGCCCTGCCTCGGGATCATGGCTGTGGGCCTGGGCCAATCAGAGCATCCTTCGCGACATGAGCCGAGACGCGCGCACCTTCCGGGACTGGGCAGAAGCCAACGGGCACCCCGCTCTCGCCCAGCCGAAGATCGAGGCCGATGAGAAGACTGCCGCGACGCTCGCGGCCTTGGCCGTTCGGGTCACCGAGGCGACCGGCTATTACCGGAGCCCGGGAGGCAACTCCAGCGTGATCATCACGTTCGGCCCGGTCACCCTGACCACCGCGGACGGCACAGTCTCCAGCTTCAACATCGGCATCGACTAGCTAGAACTAGGGCTTGCCCGGTTCAACAGCGGCATCGGCTAACAAGTGCCGCATCAAGCAACGTTTGCCCTGCCTGTACGGTCAGGACATGGATGCCAGCGGTCAGCCCACTCTTGATGAGATCGAAGATCGCTTCGTCGAGCTCGTCGCGGGTCGGCTGTCCCGGGACGAGGCCGACTGTTGGGCGGCGAGGTGGGTGACGGAGGACGGGATCGTCTGGGACGACCTCTCCTGGTGGGCGCTGAACCTGCTCTACGGAATCGATCTCCCCGCAGGCGAGAACGGCGACTACCTGCACGACGACGAACAGGTTCGGGCATGGCTCGCTGAGCTGAGGAAACGCCGAGCGAAGTGAAGCAGCCACAGCGTCCTCTCCCCTCCCGGTCACTGCCAGGCTGTGCGCATGGCCGAACGGCAGGCGGCCGGTCCGGCTGTCGGACTTCTCCGGGATGGCGTGCCGGATGCCCCGGCGTCGCGGGTACTGACGGTACGGGCGGGTGCTGTATGCCTATGCGTTGTCCGCCGCGAAGCTGTCGGGCTTCTTGTGTGGCCTGCCCCGACCAAGGTGCGGGACGCGGATCTTCTCCAGCAGCGCCTCGAATGAGTCTCGAATGAGTGCGGTCCGCCCGCTGGCCCGCCGTGGTCACCGTGCCGTCCGGATTTCCCCCTCCCCCGCGGGCCCGGAGGCAACCGACGAGGGCTCATTGACAGGGGCATTGCCTAGGGTGCGTCTGGCTGGGGCAAGTTCACGATGCCACCTCATCGATGGGAGCTTGGTCAATGACGTTCACTTTTGGTCGAGGCAGAGCGCGAGCGGCTGCGCTTGCGCTTCTGGTCATAGCGGCACTGTTAGTCGGTGCCAAGGCGACCGCCCCTGCGGCGGCGGTGTCTGCCAAGAAGGGGCCAACCTCGGTGGCCTATGTCGAGGTGAACCGCAACAGCATGCTCAATGTCGGCAAGTACACCCTGGCCGAGGGCGGCGCCAACGTGTTCGATGTCGCGGTCATCTTCGCCGCCAACATCAACTACGACACCACCAAGAAGTCGGCGTACCTGTACTTCAACGAGAACGTGCAGCGCGTCCTCGACGACGCGGCGACCCAGATCCGACCGCTCCAGGCCAAGGGCATCAAGGTCATGCTGTCGGTGCTCGGCAACCACGAAGGTGCCGGCTTCGCCAACTTCCCGTCCAAGGAGGCAGCCTCGGCGTTCGCCAAGCAGTTGTCCGACGCCGTCGCCAAGTACGGCCTGGATGGCATCGACTTCGACGACGAGTACGCCGAGTACGGGCAGAACGGCACGGGGCAACCCAACGACAGCTCTTTCGTCCACCTGGTGTCCGCGTTGCGTGACTACATGCCCGACAAGCTCATCTCCCTGTACAGCATCGGCCCGTCGGCGGACCGGCTCTCCTACGGTGGCGTGGACATCTCGTCGAAGTTCAACTACGCCTGGAACCCGTGGTACGGGCAGTGGCAGGTACCGCGCATCCCGCTGCCCAAGTCGAGCCTGTCACCGGCAGCTGTCCAGATCGGAGCTACCTCTGCGAGCACCGCAGCCGACCTCGCCCGGCAAACCGTGGGGGAAGGCTATGGGGTGTACCTGACGTACGACCTGGACGGTTCCGACCGGCACGACTACATCTCCGGCTTCACCAGGGAGCTGTACGGCAGTGACGCCGTCTACACCCCTTGACGACAATCCGGCCGGTCATGGACGGAGCCGGTGAATCTTGGTGATGAGCCGCCACGAGAGCGGCCCACGGGCGCTGGCCAGCCACGCGACCCGTCGGGCATGCCTGGGGCTTGTCCGATGGGTCGGACAAGCCCCAGCTAGCTTCCGAGGAAGCGGAGCACCGCCAGGACCCGGCGGTTGGTGCCGCTGTCCCGTGGCAGCCGCAGCTTGTCGAAGACCGCGTTGGCGTACTTCTCCACCGCGCTTTTGGACACGAACAGTTGTTGTGCGATGCCGGCGTTGGTGTGCCCTTGGGCCATGAGGGCCAGGACGGCCCGTTCACGATCGGTCAGCAGGCCGAGCTCGTCGGCGTGGCGTGAGCGGGTCAGCAGACGGCGCACCACCTCCGGGTCGAACACCGTCTCCCCCGCGTTCACCCGCTCCAGTGCGGAGAGGAATTCCTCCACCCTCGCGACTCTGTCCTTCAGCAGGTATCCCACGCCCCGGGTGTCTGCTGCCAGCAACTCCGCGGCGTATCTGTGCTCGACGTACTGCGACAGCACCAGCACCCCCACCCGGGGGTGTTCGGCCCGCAGCCGCAGTGCGGCCCGCAAGCCCTCGTCGGTGTGACTGGGGGGCATGCGTACGTCCATGACGGCGACGTCCGGTGGCCCGGCGGCGACCGCGGCCAGTAGCGCGTCCCCCTCGCCGACCGCGGCGGACACCTCGTGTCCTTCGTCGGCCAACAGATGGACCAGGCCCTCGCGCAGCAACGCCGAGTCTTCGGCAATCATCACTCGCACGGCAGCTCCGCAACCACTCGTGTGGGACCGCCCGGCGGGCTGTCCACGCTCAGGCGTCCGTCCAGGGCACGGATCCGGCGTGCCAGCCCGGCCAGTCCCGGACCGTCGGGGTCGGCTCCGCCACATCCGTCGTCGCGTACCGCTACGCGCACCAGGTGGGTCTCCTGGCCGATCTCCACATCGATCCTCAGGGCACCGGCGTGCTTGGCGGCGTTGGTGAGCGCCTCGCGTACCGCGAAATAGGCGGCCGTCTCCACGGCCGGGGCAGGGCGCCGCGCCAGGTCGCCGGTGATGTGGACGGGGACGGGTGACCGTTCGGCGTCTTGGGCCAGGGCCTCGCGCAGTCCCAACTCGTCCAACGTGGAGGGATACACCCGCCAGGCCACCTGGCGCAGCTCCTCCACCGCCTGCTCGGCTTCGGCCTGTGCCTGCCGGTACAGTTCCGCGCTGTCCTTGCGACGCGCTCGTCCGAGCAGCATCGCCACCACGACCAGGCGCTGTTGCAGGCCGTCGTGCAAGTCACGCTCGATGCGGCGCCGTTCGGCGTCCACGGCTGCCACGATCCCCGACCGTGTGGCGGTCAGTTCGTCGAGCCGACGGCGCATCCGGGCCAGTTCGTCGGGGCCGAGGAAGCGGCGCACCAACCGTCGCTCCAGCTCGACGACGGCGGCCAGTCCGGCCAGGTCGAGGAAGAGCAAGAGCAGGCCGACGGTCAGGAAGTATCCGACGATCGGCCAGGTGGGGCTCATACCGTCGACGTCCTGGCCGGTCAGCCAGCGCGAAAGCCCGGAGACGGCCGTCCAACCACCCGTGGCCAACAACGCCAGTGCCCCGCCGCCGAGCAGCCCGACGGGGATGCGGCACCACAGGTACGCGGCGGCCCGCCGCGGCTCGATGCCCTCCGGACAGCCGGGCTCCCCGCCGAACAGGACGGCCACTCGCCGCTGCTCCCATGCGGCCACACCGACCACCGGACCGCTGCCTCGCGCCACGCCCCAGGCGGCCAGGACGGCGAGGGCGGCGCACACCGAGACGGTGCCGAGCACGAGACCGGCGACCGTGCGCACGGGCCTCATGCGCGGTGCCGGGCGCTCGGACGACGACGCAACCGCACCAGGAACCAACGGGCAACGGCCAGGACCGCCAGCACCACCAGTGCCTTGGACACCATTCCCCCGTACTCCTCCACCAGCCGCCAGTTGTCGCCCAGCCAGTATCCCAACAGCACGAACGCGGTGTTCCACACCAGGCTGCCGGCGGCGGTCAGGGCGGTGAAGGCCGGCAGCGGCATGCGCTGGATCCCGGCCGGAACGGAGATCAGGCTGCGCACCACCGGCACCATGCGCGCGAGCAACACGGCGGCGCGACCTCGCCGTTCGAACCACGCCTCGGCTCGGTCGATCTCGTGCGGGCGGACGAGCGGGATGCGGGCGGCGAGCGCGCGGGTGCGGTCGCGCCCCAGGAGGGCACCCACCCCGTAAACGATCCATGAGCCGACGATGGAGCCGACGGTGGTCCAGACGATGACGGCCGCCAGGCTCAACCGGCCTTGCCCGGCCGCGAATCCGGCGACGGGGAGGACGATCTCGCTGGGAATGAACGGCAGAACGGTGTCAACGAGGTTGGTCACCCCCGCGCCGGCGGCACCGAGGACGCCCATGACGTCGGCGGCCCACCCGGCGATACCACCGGCGGGTTCGGCAGAGGATGCGAGAAGCGGCGCGGAAGCCGACAGTGCGATCATGCCGCTCACGCTAGGCAGCGAGCCGGCGCCACACCATGCGGTTGACCGCCCGGCCGCACTGCGGTTTTCCGCAATTGCCTGCCGGCGCTGCGCCCGGTAGGTGCGCGCGGGATGGTGCGTCAGCTGGCGTCGAGGGCTTGGTTGAGGTCGGCGGCGAGGTCGTCGGTGAGGCTGTCTGCGGCTTCGGGGCCGGTGGACAGGCGGGTCAGGTCTGCCTCGGATCCGGCGGCGGTGAACACGGTCCCGGGGGCCCGGCGCCGATCGGGTCGGCGACTAAGTCGGCCAGGTTCGTCACACAACGATCTTGGACGCCCTCGTTCTCGTTGTGACTGGGCGCGCCACATGGCCAGTTGGTGCTTCAAGTGGTCAGTTGACCGGACCACTTGACCTCAACTGCACTTTAGGTAAGAGCCTGGGGGCATGAAGAATGACACCACCGCTCAGCAGGGCTCCCTTCCCTCACGTACAGGGTCGTCCGATCCTCGGCGCGCCAATGCCGTCCCGCTGTCCGACGCCACGCTCGATGAGCTTGCCGAGAAGATTGCCGCCGCTGCAACGGTCATCGGCATCGGGGAGTCCAGTCGATTCTCCCGGGAGACCTTCGGGGTACGAGAACAACTCTTCCGCCGGCTCGTCCAGCACCACGGGTTCCGGGCACTGGCCCTCCAGGACAGCGCCGGCATCGCCGCCGACCTCGACAGGTACGTGCGCGCCGGCGAGGGTTCGGCCGAATCCGCCCTCGACGCCGCCTGGCGCCCCTGGCGCACCGCCGAGATGGCCGCGACGTTGGAGTGGATACGGGCGTTCAACCAGGACCACCCCCACGACCCCATCCGGATCTTCGGTGTGAAACCCGTACAGGCACAGCCCGGGGACTACGACGCCGTCCTGGATCACCTACGTGCATCGGTTCCGGAACGGTGGGCGGAGGTGGCGTCCCACCTGGAGCCGATCCGGACCGCCCACCACACCGAGGAGCACGTGCAGCGCGCTCGGGGGATGCATCCGGGGCGCCCGTTCGTCGACCATGCCCGCGATGCGCTCGCGCTCATCCGCTCGTTGCCCGGTGTCGGCCACGACGACGGCATCGTGGCGCGCATGCGCCTGATCGTGGACTTCCATGAACGCAGTGTCGCGGGGCGCGGCAACTACACCGGCGATGATGCCGTTTGGGCCGATGCCATCAGTGACTACCAGCGTCGGACGGGCCTGCGCGTGGTCTACTGGGACGGGATCGGTCACACCTCGGCGGCCGCGGTGACCACGGGGCTGGCGCCCGAGCGCGGTCCGCAACCGAGCGTCGGCAGCCTGCTGCGCGATCGATACGGCACCCGGTACGTCTCCGTGGCCATCGGTTTCCATCACGGAGACCTCGGTGTCGTCACCGTCCCGGAGCCGGCCGGAGATCTGATCGACGCGATGCTGGGCGAGGCGGATCCGGCCGCCCACTGGCTGGACCTGCGCCTCGACGACGTACGCCGCCGATGGGACGGTCCCGCGAAGGCCCGCGTCATCAGCGGGGTCTACGACCCGTCCCGTGATGCCGCCGAACACATCGCCGTCGCCCGCCTTGCCGACGCATTCGATGTGCTCATCCACATCCGCCAGGCATCCCCGGTGCGATGGTTGCCGTGAGCGGCTCCCACCCACCTGACGCCCGAGGCGACTGATCGGGTCGCGTGTGATGCGGGCGGGCGGCCGGTGCCGAGGTCCGCAGAAAGCAGGGAACCGCTCGTGCAGGTTCCCTGCGTGCGTCCGGCCGGCCGCGGCGGCAAGGTCGCGCCCCGCCCCGTGGTGTCACAACTCCGCGTCGAGCGGGAGGCGGTGGACGCCCGGAAGGTACTCGTCCAGTTCGCCGGGGGTGAAGCGGGCCATGCCGACGACGTGCCAGAACTCGCCGGCCACCTCGCCCTCGTACTTGTAGCCGCCCTCGGGGGTCAGCGCCGCCCAGCCGCCGGGGACACCGATGAGCGTGGCGTGCGGGGTGGGCGGGCCGTCCGGTGCGGGGATGTTCCACAGGCGGACCGTGCCGTCCTCGCCGCCGCTGGCCAGGAGGGTCCCGTCGGGGCTGAAGGCGAGGGAGAAGACCCGTCCGGTGTGGCCGGTGAGGCGGGCGGTGCGGGTGCCGGTGCGGGCGTCCCAGAGGCAGACGACGCGGTCGTCGCCGGCGGTGGCGACCAGTGGCAGCCGGGGGTGGGTGACGGTCGTCCAGAGCCGTCCGTGGTGTCCGGTCAGGACGTGGCGGGGGGTGCCGTCGCGCCAGATGATGGCGGTGCCGTCCCAGGAGGCGCTGGCCAGCCAGTCGCCGTCGGAGCCGAAGGCCACGGCGTAGACGCGGTCGCTGTGGCCGTCGAGTTCGCCCGTCAGGCGGCCGCTGTCCTGGTGCCAGAGGCGGACCCGGCCGTCGTCGCAGCCGGTGGCGAGGGCGGTGCCGTCGCCGCGGAAGCTGATGGACCGCACCCGGCCCCGGTGGTCGGAGAGGGTGGCGACATGGGCGCCGGTGGCACGCCACCACAGGCGGACGGAGTCGTCGTCGTTGGCGGTGGCGAGCAGCGTGCCGTCGGCGCTGAACGCCTCGGCCCAGGTGTGGTCGGTCTCCACGTCGACCTCGCGGAGGTACTCGCCGGTCACGGCGTTCCACAGGTAGACGTCGCCGTCGTTGCTGGCGGTGCCGAGTATCGGGCCGGCGGGGCTGAAGACCGCGGAGATCAACCGGTCGCCGCGGCCGGTGAGTTCGACGGTACGGCGGCCGGTGCGGGCGTCCCAGAGGCGGACGATTCCGTCATTGCCGCTGGTCGCGAGGCGGGCGCCGTCGGCGCTGAAGGCGACGGTGTTGACCCGACGGCCGTGGCCGCGCAGGATGCGCTGGCCCTGGCCGGTGTCGGCGTGCCATATCTGGGCGCCGCCGTCGTTGCCGACGGTGACGAGCTGGCTGTCCTGTGGGCGGAAGCGGCAGGCCCAGGCGGAGCCGCGGTGCTCGATGGGCTGCTGGCGCAGCAGGCTGATGGCGCGGTGGCCGCCGGAGAGGGCGACGCGCCACAGGCGGACGGTGCCGTCGCTGTCGCAGGCGGCGAGGAGCCGTCCGCCGTTGCCGAACATCACCTGGTAGACGGCGCCGGTGCACCGCTCCAGGACTCCGGCGGGGGCGCCGACGACCGGGTCCCACAGGCGGACCTGGCCGTCGGTGTCGCCGCTGACGAGGAGGGTGCCCTCGGGGTGGAAGTCGAGGGTGTAGACGCGGCCGGTGTGGCCGGTGAAGGTGTGCAGCAGGCGGCGGTCGGCGAGCTGCCAGACGCGGACCGTGCCGTGGCCGTCGGCGCCGTGGTCGCCGGTGGCCAGGAGGGTGCCGTCGGGGCTGAACCGGGCGCGGAACACGGCGCGTTCGTGGCCGTCGAGACTGCCGGTGCGCTTTCCCGTACGGGTGTCCCAGATGCGGAGGTTGGCGGCGGCGTCGCCGGTGACGAGGGTGTGCCCGTCGGCGCTGAACACCGCGGTGTAGACGGGGGCGGTGTGGCCGGGGAGCTGGTGCAGCGGTTCGCCGGTGGCGGTGTCCCAGAGGGTGATCAGGCCGTCGGCGTCGCCGGTGGCGACGAGGGTCCCGGCGTCGTCGAGGGAGACCGGCCAGACGCCGCCGGGGTGAACGTCCAGACGGTGCAGTTGGCGTCCGGAGACCGGGTCCCACAGGCGTACGGTGCCGTCGGAGCTGCCGGTGGCGAGGACCCGGGAGCGGAACTTCACGGCGTAGACGCGGCCTTCGTGGCCGTGCAGGGTGCGCAGCGCGCGGCCGGTGTCGGCGGCGCAGATCAGCACGCCGCCGTCCTCGCTGCCCACGGCGAGGAGTTCGCCTCCGGGGCTGTACGAGAGGGGTTCGGGCAGCCGGCTGGTGCGCATGTCGAAGCCGTACGGGACGCCCACGGCGGCGGGGCGGAAGCCGACCTCGACGGGCATGCCGGGGGCGAGGGCGGCGGTACGCAGTTCGGGGGCGGCGCGGACCTGCGGGTCGGTGAGCGGGTCGATGAGCGCGGCGCGGTGCCAGCGGCTGCGGGTCAGGCGGGCGCCGCGCAGGTCGACGCGGGTGAGGCGGGCGCCGCGCAAGTCGGCGCCGGTGACGTCGGCGCCGGAGAGGTCGGCGTGGTCGAGGCGGGCGCCGTTGAGGCGGGCGTCGCGCAGCACGGCGCCGGAGAGGTTGGCGCCGATGAGACGGGTGTCGGTGAGGTCGGCGCCGGTGAGGTCGACGCCGGAGAAGTCGCGGCCGGAGAGGTCCTCGCCGGACAGGCGGGCGGCGCGCAGGTCGGCGCCGGCGGGCACCCGGAGCCGGTCGATGACGCGGACGGCGTTGGCGCGGGCCGCGTCGCTGACGCCGGGCCCGGGGGTGTTGAGGACGGTGCGGACCCAGGCGGTGCTCAGGTCGTGGTCGGCGAGGTCGCAGAAGAACTCGGCGGCGAGGGCGCTCAGCGGGCGGGCGGCGAGCAGGGTGCTGTCGCCGTCGGCGAGGCGGTCGGCGGCCTGGCGGGCGATGAGCCATTCCACGACGGAGCCGTGGATGAACTGGAACAGGCCGTCGTCGGTGCGGATCAGCAGGCTTCCCGCGCCGACGGCCTGGGCGCTCTCCTGGGTGGTGAGGGTGGTGCCGGCGAGCCCGGCGAGGGCGGTGGCGACGGTGTCGGTCAGTTCGTCGAGGTGCAGACCGCTGCGGCCGGTCTCCCACAGGCGGCGGGCGAGGGCGGTGACGGCGGCCCAGAGGTGGTCGAGGGTGAGGCCGGGGGCGGCGCCGGGGCCGCCCTGGCCGCGGCGTTCCTCGTGGGCGAGCCAGGAGGTGAAGACGTCCTCGTAGAGCCGGGCGGGGCTCAGGGCGCGTCCGGCGCCCGCGACGGCGCGCAGTTGGTCGGGGTCGAGGTCGGCGACGAAGCTGAGCAGCCGGGGGTTGGCGCACAGGGCGAGCAGGTCGGGGATGTTGCCGAGGAGTTCGAAGCGGCGCTCGGCGGTCTGCTCGTCGCCGTAGCGGTTGACGAGGTAGGCGCGGATCTGTTCGGGGACGAAGCCCTCGACGGCGAGGATGCGGCGCTGCGGGAGCAGGCCGATGCGTTCGCCGAGGGCGGTGAGGATCTGGTCCTGCGACTTGAAGTGCTGGGTGCGGCTGCTGACCACGATCTTGGCGTTGTCGACGGCGGCGTTGAGGAGGACCTGGAGGTGGTCGGCGGCGCGGTCGTAGCTGACGCGGTTGACGAGTTCGTCGAAGCCGTCGAAGAGGAGGACGACGCGGCCCTGGCCGAGCATGTAGCGCAGGGCGCGCAGGTCGATGGTGTCGACGTCGTGGCCGGCGAGGTGGGCGGCGACGAGCCCTTCGAGGCTGTGGGCGCGGTCGAGGGTGTGCAGGGGGATGAGCAGCGGGGTGAGGTGCGGGAGGCATTCGGGGATGCGGCGGGCCAGCTCGCGCAGGGCGAAGGTCTTGCCGTGTCCGAAGTCGCCGAGGAGCAGCACGAAGCGGCCGTGGTCGGTCTCCAGGAGTTGGAGCATGGCCTCGACGAGGTGGTCGCGCTCGTCGGCGTCGCGGCGTTCGGCGTCGCGGTAGCGCTGCGGGAGGTAGAGGTCGGGGGCGTAGCGGTCGTCGTTGCTCAGCCGGGCGGTCTGGGCGGCGACGTAGGTGCGCAGGTCGAGGAGGCCCTGGAACTCCAGAAAGCTGCGGACGCGGACGCCGCGGCGCCCGGCGCGTTCGCGCAGGGACTGCTCGGGGGGCGGGCCGTCGTGGACCAGTTCGGCCTCGGAACCGGTGTCGGTGGCGTGGGCCTGGGCGAGGAAGCGGTCGAGTTCGGTGTCGGTGGGGGTGCCGGGGTGGACGGCGATCCGCTGCTGGCGTACGACGCCCTCGTCGCTCCAGGTGACCATGATCTGGGCGAGGTCCTCGGGGGCCGCGCGGGGGACGTCGCGGAGGCGGACGCCTTCCTGGCGGGCGCGGCAGACCTCCTTGACGCGTTCGACGAGGGAGTCGGCGGGCTCGTCGACGGCGCGGTTGTCGGAGGGCCGGACGGCGGCGGGCGGGGCCGCGGGCTCGCCGGGCGGGGCGAAGATCCGTCCGGCGCCGTGCCAGGTGACGGGGAAGACGGCTGGTTCGGTACCGCCGGCGCCGGTCCAGCGGGTGACGCCGTCGGCGGTGACGCGCAGCAGCTCGAACCCGGCGGGGGCGGCCGAACCGTACAGCGGCAGGGCGCCGTTCTGGAGCGGGAGGTGGTCGAGAAACGGTTCGCCGCCGGTGGTGCGGGGGCCGCCGCTGGGGCCGTGCAGGACGAAGTGCAGGCGGGGCGCGGCGAGGCGGGTGAAGGTGTCGACGTCGCGGAGCGTGCCGGGGCCGCCGGGGGCGTCCTGGGGACGGCGGCGGCCGGTGAGCGGGTGGCGGAGCGCGCCGATCCGCAGCCAGCCCTCGTCCTCGTAGCTGCGCAGTGCCTCGGCGAACCAGGCGGCCTGGTCGCGGCCGAGGAAGCCGTACTGGTCGTCGGGGCGGTGGCTGGCGGCGATGGAGGAGTTGAACCCGGCGACGACGGTGTGGAGTTCGGGCATCGGGAAGAGGGTCCAGGGCTGGTCGCTGTCGAAGACGGTGTCGAGGCCCTCGTAGAGGCCGCGGAAGAGGCGGGTGTAGTGGCGCCACTTGGGCCAGTACGGGGGCTGCGGCGGGATCTCGTCGGCCTCGCAGGTGTGGAAGTAGCCGCGGCAGGCGGCCTGGCTGACGTCCTGGTTCCCGGGGACGACGACGACGCGCTGCGGCGGCAGGTTGAGCTGGGAGCGGAGCCCGGTGAGGAAGCTGAGGGCCTGGTCGCATTCGCGGGGGCTGCCGGAGGCGGTGAGGTCGCCGGTGACGACGAGGAGGTCGGGTGCGGGGGCGCCGGCGTCCTTCAGTTCGACGAGGTCGCCGCGGATCTCCCGGCGCAGCGCTTCTGGTTCGCGGCCGCGGCCGAAGTCGGGGCCGGCGAGGTGCAGGACCGTCAGGGCGCCCTGGTCACGGGCCGTGCCGGGGGCCTGCGGGTACTGGGGCGCGCGGGCGGGGCGGCGGCGGCCGGACCAGCCGGTGCGGCCGAGCGGACGCTGCCGGTCGTCGGCGGCGGTGGCGGGCAGCTGGAAGGAGCCGCTGGCGGTGAGGGCGCCGGGGTAGCCGGGGCGGCGGCCGGGGCGGGCGTGGCCTTCGACGGCCTGGCCGACGCGGGTGAGCAGCATGCTGCGGGCGGTCGCGGCGTCGGCGACGCCGACGAGGTCGACGTAGGTGATGGTGGCGAGGAGGCCCTCGATGGGGATGTCCTCGACACGGACGGTGAGCAGTTTGCGCTCGGGCTCCTCTGGTTCGGCGCGGAGCGCGGCCTGCCATTCCATCCGGCCGTAGGTGGAGCGGCCGTAGTGGCCGGAGAGGACGGCGATGACGGCGACGGATTCGCTGACGCCGCGGTCCATGAAGTCGATGAAGTTGGTGCCGGCGACGAAGTCCCACGCCTGGATGACGGTGCGGTACCCGGCTTCCTCCAGGGTCCACGCGATCCAGGACGCCCACTGTTCGTCGGCGGGTGAGTAGCTGATGAAGAAGTCCAAGTCCCGCGTCTGGCCCAGCAGTTCTCCGTCAGTCGCCATGTCCCCATCGTAAGAGCTCGGGGGGTGGCGGGGCAGGTGGTTGGAAGGATCACGCGGGGTGTCCGTCGACGGGTGGCAGGGCTGCGGGAGCAGGTGGCACCGGTGGGGTGCGAGGTCCGTGCCGCATCGCGGCCGGCCGTCCGCCGCGGCGGGTGTCCGCATGTCGTCGGCGCCGGGACCGGTCCCGGCGCTCGCGGTCTCCCCCTCTCCCCCGCCCCGTAAGGCCGCGTGTGCGAGGCTTTCGGGCATGCGACTCCTCAAGCGTCTGCGTCCCCTGGACTGGCTCGCCGCCGGCCTGCTTGCCTGCGGCCTGGTGTGTGTGGCCACGGGGCTGCTGCCGGCCGCGCCCGCCGGGGACGCGATGGCGCGTATCGGGCCGCTGCTGGTCTTCCTGGCGACGGTCATCGTGATGGCCGAGCTGACCGGTCGGGCCGAGGTGTTCGACGCGGTGGCGTCCTGGGTGGCGCGGACCGGGAACGGCAGCTATCCGCGCCTGTTCGGGCTGTGTGTCCTCTTCGCATCGGTCACCACCATCGTGTTGAACCTGGACACCACGGCGGTGCTGCTGACGCCGGTGATGCTCGCGCTGGCCGGGCGGGTGGGCATCGCGCCGGTGCCGCTGGCGATGACGACGGTCTGGCTCGCCAACACCGCGAGCCTGCTGCTGCCGGTGTCGAACCTGACGAACCTGCTGGCGGCGAACCGGGTCGGGCTCTCCCCCACCGCGATGGCCGCCACGATGGGCCTGCCCCAACTGGCGGCCATCGCCGCGACGATGGTGTGCCTGTGGTGCTTCTACTGGCGGCGCGGACGGCGGGGTTCCGACGCGTACGTGCCGCCCGAGCGGCGGGCGCCGGCCGATCCGGTGCTGTTCCGGGTGTGCGCGCTGGCGTGTGCCGGCTTCCTGCTGGCGATCCTCGTCGCGAACGTGCCGCTGTGGTCGGCGTCGCTGACCACGATGCTGATCGTGGTCGTCGCGTTCGCGGTGCGGCGCCCCGCCGAGCTGCGGTTGTCGCTGGTGCCGTGGCAGCTGCTGGTGCTGGTGCCGGGGATGTTCCTGGTCGTCGAGACGGTGAACGCGCACGGGCTGCACACGCTGCTGACGGCGGCGATCGGGCCGGACGGCGGCCTCGGCGGCATGCTCCGCTCGGCGGGCGTGGGCGCGGGCCTGTCCAACGTCCTCAACAACCTGCCGGTCTACATGGCGGGCGAGGCGGCGGTGCCGGTCGGCAACCACCACCAGTTGCTGGCGCTGCTCATCGGCACCAACGTCGGCCCGCTGGTCACGCCGTGGGCGTCGCTGGCGACGCTGCTGTGGTTCGAGCGGTGCCGCGGGCAGGGCATCGTCATCCCGCTGCGGCGCTTCATGGGGACGGGGTTCGTCCTGGCCGGGACGGCGACCCTGGCGGCGACGGTGGCGCTGGCGGTGGGGTGACCCGCCCCAGGTCCCGGCCCCAGGTCCCGGCCCCCGCTCAGGCCGCCCGCGCGCCTGCGACCACGTCGAGCAGGTACGTCAGGGTGTCGCCACGGGCGGCGACGAAGCTACGGTCGGTGTCCGGGCCGCCGGAACCCACCGTGAAGGGCCCGCCGGTCAGGGTGCGGAACTCCACGCCCGTCTCGGCGGCCAGCAGGGCGCCCGCGGGGAAGTCGATGCCCTCCGCGCGGTAGCCGACGAAGCCGCCGATCGCGCCGCGCGCCAGCATGCTCCAGCCCAGCAGCGGCGCCCACAGCTGGAGCACCCGCCGGGTGCGGCGCTCCAGCTGGCCCCGCAGTCCCGCGGCCACCGGGTCGGCCCGGTCCACCGCGTGGCCCTGGGTCCAGGCCACCACCGGCCCGCTGCGCGGCACCGCGCCGGTCGGCCCCGGCAACCGGTCGGGGCCGCAGGACGCGCCTTGGCCGCGGACGGCCCGCCAGGTGGAGCCGGTGACCGGTTCGTGCACCACGCCGACAACCGGCGCGCCGTCCACGCACAGCCCGATGCCGACGGCGTACGCGGTCAGGCCGATCGCGACGTTGTTGCTGCCGTCGAGCGGATCCACCAGCCAGGTGCGGCGGCCGACGGCGTCGAGGAGGCCCGCCTCCTCGGACAGGATCCGGTCGTGCGGGAAGCGCGTCTGGAGGCGGGCGAGGATGAGTTTCTCCGCGGCCAGGTCGAGGTCGGTGACGACGTCGCCCGCGGCGTCCTTGACGCCCACCGCGCGCGCCGTCCCGAAGCGACCGCGTAGCAGGGCTCCCGCCTCCTCCGCCGCGGCGACGGCCACCCGCGTCTCGCTCGCGTACGGTGCGGCGCCCCGGTCACTCGCGCTGCTCGGCATGGATCCTCCTGAGTGCTGTGCGGACGGTCCGTTCGGTGTGTTCCGCACTGCACAGCCGACGCACCGTACGGTGGCCACGGCCGTGCAGGGGGCCCAGGGACAGGTCGGTGTGGCCGGGCAGCGACCGGCCGAGCACCAAGGTGGCGGCGGGTTGCCCGCGCGTGACGACGGTGGCGTGGAACTCCCCGGCCGGCAGGCTGTACGTCTCGCCGCTGCCGCTGGAGGCGGCGGGGCCCGGTGCGCAGTGCACCAGGCGGGAGGTGGGTCGTAGTTCGTCGACGCCCGAGGGGGCGCTGAAGACCTCGAAGATCCGGTGGGTGGGGGTATGCGCCTCGTCCGTCACGGTGACCGGGAGGTTGCCGACCCGGCCGTAGAGGACGTAGCTGCGCAGCTCCCAGCTGTGGGCGTGCATGGGGGCGGCGGTGGGGTCGGCGGGGGTGCCGGTGCCGAAGAGGTGGACGCAGACGCCGCGGGCGCCGTCGCGGACGAGCGGCAGGCACAGGAAGCCGAGCGGGTGGCGGACCGCGCGTAACTCCCTTTTGCCGCAGGCGATGTCCTCCAGGGCGCCGGTGACGCTGGCGCGGGGCGCCTCCCGCGGGGCGCCGGGCCGGAGCAGTCGGTCGAGCGTGTCGTAGTCCATGAGCCGCGCCCGAGGCGTCTCACCTCCGGTAGGGGTCCTCAGCGTGCAGGGCTTTCCCGACGATCTCCGCGACGTCGGCGTCGCTGAACACCGAGGGAAGGGGGAGGTCGACGTCGTTGAACACCGCGCGGACCTCGTCGACGGTCGGCTCGTCGCCCAGGGGGGCGATGCCGCGCAGATCGAGGCGGACGGCCTGTTCGCGGCTCTGGTGCAGTTCGGTGACGTAGTAGTCGTAGAGCGGCTGATCGCGGGCGACCAGGAGGTTGACGCGGTTCGGGTCGTCCTGGGTGATGATCAGGCAGGACTCGGAGAGGTCGAAGCGGAGGGTGGGGACGCCCGGGGAGAGGTGGACGCTGATCTCCAGGGTGTCGAGCCGCTGGCGGAACCAGCAGGCGGCCAGGACCGTGGCGTACGCCTCCTTGCGGGTGCGGTCGGCGGTCCAGGCGTGCGCCGCGTCGTCGTTGTGGCGGCGGGCGAAGGTCTGGCGGAAGCGGGCGTAGGCGGCGCAGGCCCGCTCGTCCGCCGGGTTGATGATGTCGATCTTCACGCTGAGTTGGGCGCGCTGGCGGGTGGCGGCCTCGACGCACCGGGGCAGCGTGACGGCGCGCAGGTAGGTGCCGGTGCCGCCCTTGAAGTACCAGAGGTTGGTCTGTGCGCGGGCCCGTTCCAGCGCGTCGCCGACCTGGTCCCCCGAGAGGGAGCGGACCATGGCGAGGTCCTCCAGGGCACGGCGGGTGCCCGCGGACGCCTCCCGGATGTCGGACTTGCGGCGCACCCGCTCCGTCATCGAGCCGACCGCGAGCGTGCCGAGCACCAGCAGCGTCGCGCCGGACGACACCTTGTCGCTGATGACGTCGCCGAGGACGTCCATCAGGCCGATGGTCAGGCCGAGCCCCACGGCGATGAGCCCGTCGAGGTTCCTGATCGCCCAGGCGACGCCGGATTCCACCCGCCCCACACGCTGTACCACGTCGAGTCCCCCTCCCCGTTCCCTGGCATCGTAGGAGCAACGGGACAGCTCTGGCCAGAGCTACCCGGCGGCCGCAAGATCCTTTCCAGGGTGGGGAGTTGCCGCGTCGGGCGGGCGACGTGGCGCCGGAACCGCTGGCCCCGGAGGGGCTCAGCGGCCAACGCCCTCGCCGGCGCATCGGGTCAGCGGGTCAGCGGGTCTCGGACCAGCGAGTCTGAGGTCAGCGGGTCACGGTCCACTTCTGGTTTTCGGCGCCGTTGCAGTCCCACAGGCCCGGTCGCGCCCCGTTGGCGGTGTTGAACCCCAGGACGTCGAGGCACTTGCCCGACATCGGACTGAAAAGCGTCCGGTCGTCGCGGACCTGCCAGGTCTCGGAAGCCGAGCCGACACAGTCATAGATCTCGACGAGCGTTCCGTTGTCCTTCCCGCCCCACACGACGTTCAGGCACTTGCCCAACGCGCTGATCGTGCCGTTGGAGTTGAGGGTCCAGTCCTGCGCGGCCGTGCCGTTGCAGTCGTACATCTGGATAACGGCGCATCGTTCGGATACTCGCCTGAGGGGTCGGTGCCTGGCCGCTGGCGAACATGTCTCTCGTCGTGCTGGGCGTGACGGTGCTGCGGCGGTCCGGGCGTGTGCGGTGCGAGGACGGACTCGGCGAGCCCGAGCCGGTGACCGGTGTTGCTGCCGTCTTCGAGGACACGCATGCGCGTGGTGCCCAGGAAGATGGTCTCCCCCTCGCCCGGCCCGACCACCGATACGGCGGGGTCGGCGATCGGCTCGCTGGCCTTCGGTTGATCAGTCATGCCTCGATCCCACAGCCAGGCACCGCGACTGTCCAAGACCCGTTCTGTGCGGTCGATACCGTACGGGTATCGTCGCGCCATGGAGCTACGCACGCTGCGCTATTTCGTGGCCGTCGCCGAGGAACTCCACTTCGGCCGGGCCGCCGCCCGGCTGCACATGAGCCAGCCGCCCCTGAGCCGGGCGATCAAACAGTTGGAGACCGAGGCCGGCGCCCCGCTCCTGGACCGATCACCTGCTGGTGTCACGCTCACCCCGGTGGGGGTGGTGCTGCTCGACGAGGCGCGCGCCCTGCTCGATCGGGCCGACCGGGCACGCGCTCGGGTGGCCGCGGCGGCCGGCGACGCCACCCTCACCGTCGGCATCCTGGGCGACAGCAGCGACCCGGGCGCCACACGGCTGGCCCGCGCCCACCACCGGCAGCACCCGCGCGTCCAGACCCGCATCCGTGGCACGGACCTGACCGACCCCACCTGCGGGCTGCACGCCAAAGTGGTCGACGTCGCCCTGACCCGCGGGCCGTTCGACGAGACCGGCCTGACCGTGCACGAGCTGCGCGCCGACCCGGTGGGGGCCCTGCTGCGCGCCGACGATCCACTGGCCCGCCACGACCGGCTGAAGCTGGCCGACCTGGCCGACCGCCGCTGGTTCCGGTTCCCGCAGGGCACCGACCCCCTCTGGCAGTCGTACTGGAACGGCGGGGAACCCCGCGAGGGTCCGGTGGTGCGCACGGTTCAGGAATGCCGGCAAGCCGTTCTCTGGAGCGGCACGGTCGGGATGACCCTCCTGGACCACGAGCCGGTGCAGGGGCTCACGGTGGTGCCGCTGATCGACATGGCACCGAGCCGTGTGGTGGTGGCATGGAACGCGGGCGACACCCATCCACTGGTCCGCTCGTTCGTCCAGCTCGCGGTCGCCGCCTACCGCGACTGAGCGCCCCACCCACGGCGCGCCGACACGAACCCGGCTCGAACGATTCCGCCGGCGAAGAGGGACCAGCTCGGGACGCGGACCGCTGCTGGAATACCCAGGGCCGATCCGACCCTGGCCGACCGGACCGGCCCTAGGGCGGCGGAAGCCGACGCAGCCGATGGCTCAGCGACTGGGGGGGCGACCTACCTCATCCACACACCCCTGACAAACACCAACCAGTCCGGAATCCCAAAGCACCGTGCGCGCCTATACGCGTGCCACCACATCCACCCAAAACACCAGGCCACAAGACCCCAACTACCGCAGAACTAAAACCCCGTCACACTGGGCGCTCAGTGACTAACACCGATCCTGATAGATGCCAGGATTCTGCTGGTGACGCCGAGACTTCAGCACATAGAATGTCGCGCGCTGCTCGCGATGGCGGTCGGTGAGGTCAGCGGTGGGGGCGGGGGTGCCGTGATTGAGCTGCAAGAACACACAAATGCAGGGCGGTCCCACCCGAGGCCCTGAACAGGCGTTCGCTTTCCCTCGCCCACGCTACTCAGGCATCATCCGCCACATCCTCACACCACAAAACCGTCCGCTCACCGGCAATGGGCGCTTTCCCGTTTCCTGGTGCCCGCGTCTGGGGGCTTCGGCGTGAACGTGCAGCGAGAAGTAGGTGCTTCGTTTTCCTGCCGAGAAGAAGTGCGGAGTGTGATGCCATGAACCAAGTTGGCAGAGGTTCGGGCCGGCCGGTCCGAAGGCTCGCGGCGCCGCTGGCGCGCATAGGGTTATCTGCGGTTTTACTGACAGGCGGCGCCATGGGGGCGACGGCTGGACCGGCCGCCGCTTCGCCCGCCGACGGCACGCTGACGGTTCAGGTGCTGCGCGACTTCTTCGGCACCGGCGTGATCAACACGACGATGGACGTGCCGCAACGGGGCATGGAAGTGCAGGTCTCCGACCCCGCTGGGCACGTTGTCACCGGCGTCACGGACGCCACCGGAAAGGTCGTGGTGACGCGGTCGACGGCATTGAGCGGCGGCCAATACCGCGTCGACGTCAGCATCCCGGCGCCATACGACAACTACCTACGGGCGGCGCCCGCGTCGACGGCGGAAAGCCACTTCAACAGCTTCACGTCGTTCGTGGATGTGTCGGGCGGAAAGAACGCCTCGGTGGTGACAGGGGTCTGGGATCCGGCCGACTACGCACTGCCGGACTCCCGATACTTCGTGCCGGTCCAGAACGGCGCCAACGGAACCGACACCCGGGCGTTGGTGGCGTTTGGAACGAAGACCCGTGGCACGTGTCCCACCGATGTGTCGTGCCCCACCACACTGGCCACGCAGGCCCAGGTGGGCACGACGTTCGGGCTGGCGTACGACAAGTACCAGAACCGGCTGTTTCAGGGCGCGTTCGCCCGCCGATACGCCCCGTACGGGCCGAAGGGCGGTGGCGCGATCCATACGGTGCCGGTCAACGGCTCTGGTGCACCACAGCTGTTCGCGCAGGTGCCGGGCGCTACGGCAACGCCGCACGACACCGCCAACATGATCAAGGACCCCGGCTTCACCGACGCACCGGGCAAGGAGAGCATCGGTGGCCTGGCCCTGTCCGAAGACGGCTCCACGCTGTACGCGGTGAACCTGCTGACCCGCAGCCTGGTGAGCTTCAACGCGACCGGGGCCACCGCCTCGGCGCCCAAGGCGACGGTGCGGATCCCGGACCCGGGGTGCGCGAGCGCCGGCGACTGGCGACCGTTCGGTCTCGCCGTCCACAACAACACGCTCTACGTGGGCGGTGTGTGCGACGCAGAGAGCACCCAGCAGCGCGCGGATCTGAAGGCCGTCGTCTACGCCTACGACGGTAAGCGGTTCACCACGGTGCTGACCCACTCGCTCACTGACAAGCGCGGCACTGTCTTTGTCGGTGCCGGCAACGTCGCCCAGGCCACCCACTGGAATCCGTGGAACACCACCTTGAAGACGTGGGACGAACGGAAGATGGGCGGCGCCTTCATCGATCCACAGCCGGAGCTCGCCTCCCTCGCCTTCGCCCGCGACGGTTCGATGATCCTGGGTTTCCGCGACCGGTTCATGGACGTTCTCAGTGCGAAGGGGCTGGACCCTCGCCCGACCAACAACACGCGGGAAGTCGGCATGTCCGGTGGTGACATCACCATGGCCTGTGCCGATCCCAGTGGCGGATACGCGTGGGAAGGCACGGGAAATTGCCCCAACCACGCCAGTCCCGCCACCGATGGCGGTGAGGAGGACGGGGTCGTCGAATACTTCCCGGGCGACTTCTTCAGCGGCGGACACCAGGAGACCGCGCTGGGATCCGTGGCCTATATTCCGCAGCAACAATGGGTCGTCAGTACGGAGTTCGACCCGACCGTCAACGTCGAAACCGCCGGGACCGGTTACCACAACATCACGACCGGTCAGGGCCCAGGCAACAATCCGGCCGCCAACGCGTACCAGTTCATCGGTCCGGAACAGAACGGGTTCGGCAAGGCCGGCGGGCTCGGTGACATCGCATACGCGGCGGCGAACGCACCGATCCAGATCGGTAACCTCGTATGGTTCGACGCCGACCACAACGGGATCCAGGACCCGGCGGAAACGCTATTGCCGGGGGCGACTATCAACCTGCTGGACACAAACGGCAAGCAGGTCGCCACGACCAGGACCGATGCCGCCGGGGAATACTATTTCGGTGGTGTCGGCGCCGCGTACCAGCTCACACCGGGCGCGAAATACACGGTGCAGTTCAACGTGTGTACCGCGGACACCAGCAAGGTGCCCGGCCGGCCCCCCACAAGCGAACTGCGCTTCACGCTCCCGCGAGCCGGCGCCAACCGTGCGCATGACTCGAATGTGACCCCGCCGACCACCGGGAAGTTGTGCAACGGCTACGCGCCCGTCACAGCGCCGACCAAGCCGGGCGGGGTCGATCACACGATCGACGCCGGGGTATACATCCCGAAGGCAACACCGACGCCGACACCGACGCCAACCCCGACGCCAACCCCGACCGCGCCACCGGCCTCCACGCCGCCGTCACCCGCGCCACCCGCCAACCCGGCACCGGCCGGCAGGAGCGGCACGGGTTCGCTGGCGCACACCGGTATGTCCAGGCTGCCAGGGATGATCGCCGCCGTCGGCCTGCTGGTGGGTGGGGGCCTGGCCCTCGCGTTCGTGAGCCGGAAGCGTCGCGCCCAGAAACACTGAACGAACGGAAAAACAGTGATCTGCCTGGCCGCGATCCAGATGGCGCGGTCGGGCAGCTCACGTCTCGGCCGGCCCACGAGGGCCGGCCTCGGCGTCGTCTGTCACGGACTGCCGAGTGCCACCGTGACCGCACGGCGGCCGAACGGTGTGGTGACGGAGAGGGTGAATCAGAAGAGTGTCAGCGTCGAGCCGCGTGCGGAGCGTCAGAACCCAGCCAGCTCTACCGGTCCGTGCGGCTGACCGGCGCCGATGGCTGCGGCCACGATGGGTAGCAGTCGGCATCGGCATGGCGGTGGCCGCGGTGGCAGTGTTCTTGGTCGCCGACGGCAGCTCGGGCCCCAGCGGTCGGCGCGCACTGACGTTGGATGAGGCGAACAGGCTGGCGATCACGCGGTTCCGTAACTACCAGGCGCACGGCCGCACGGTGACGCTCACTGTGCCTGGTACCGCCGGCGGGCTTGTCGTCACCGGATCCCTCGACTTCCAAGGCAAGCTCGGGTACGGCGTGGTGCACGGCACCGGGCGCGACACATCCAGCGACGGGCTGATCCAGTGGACGGCCGCCTCGGTCTTCGTCCACCCGATGGCGCATGCCCCGGCGCACGCGCCCGCGTCGCCGCCCCGCTCGGGCTGGTACGGCCGTCCGCTGCAGTCGTCCGGCAGCACACTGGACAGTGTGCTGGCCATCGCACTCAACCTCGGCAGCGACCGACCGGACAACGCCGAACTGCTGCCGCAGAACGGCGCCGCCTGGTGGGGACAGGACGAGGTGGCCGGTCATCGGGTGGACGTCATGACCGGGCCGTACTCCCATGGCCGCTCCGGAACGGCGGGCACCGTGCGCTACTGGGTCGGTGAGGACGGCACCATGTATCGGGTCCGCGTCGGCGTGGGCTCTGAGACACAGCCGGTAGTCATCGATTTCGGCACCCAGAAGTACGTTCCGGTCAAGCCATTACCCGGAGTTGCTCCACGGCGGTAGCCGCTGTTCAGGGCGACTGTACCCGTGCGTGCGCGGCGAGCAAGGACGTCGGCGGCAGTCGGATGCCTGCCGGGTCCGGTAGGGCCGGAACGGACGGGACAGCGGTGGCGCCCGCAGTGGTGGCGTTGGAGAACTGCGGCTGTGGACCAGGCACCGCGACCTCGGTAAACGGGATGCCACCGGGCGCCGTCGGCATCGCCCATCTGCCGCCTGGCGAAGGCGATTTGGTCGGAAGCGGGCAGGACGCGGTTGTCGCGAGCGGGGCGGGCACTGTGGTGCGCAGATCATTGCCGCGCAGGCAGTTGCCCCGCCCCCGCGTGGCGGTGGGGAACGTCCAGCCGACGTCGACGCCATTGCCGGTGAACGTGTTGGCCACGATCTGGTTGCCGACCGGAGGTACATCAGCGGTTGCTGTGATCACCAGCCCGGCACTGCTGTTGTCGGCGATGCGGTTGCGGACGAACTGGTTGTCGCTGCCACCGTCGATGCCGATGCCGATGCCCCATCCGCCGTCGGCCTGCGCCGGAGTGGCCCTCTGTTGGTTGGCGGCGATCAGATTGCCGGCGATGACGGCGCCCCGCTGCGGCAGCAGTTTCTCCTGGTGGTCGGAGTTGGTGGTCAGCCCGACCCGGTTGCCGACCAGGCGGTTGCCGATCACGTACATGTCTTCGCTGGCGTTGGTGCCTTCGTAACCGACCGCGTTGAGTTCGGCGATGTTGTCCCGCACCACGATGTGACAGGGCTTGCACTGTCCGACGTAGATCCCCGAGTCGGCCCCGCCTGATGTGTACGAGTGCTCGATGACACCGTTCTGCGCGGAGAACGCGTAGATGCCGTACAGGCCGTTGCGGGTCGCGGTCACATGGGAGACCAGGAACGACTTCAGGAAGGTGACCGGCTCAGCTCCGGTGTCGTAGCCGCCGCTTCCCCCCGGTAGGCCGGCGGCCGCCTTCGCCGAACCGGTGACGAGGACACCGTTCTGCGTGTTGTCCTTCACGGTCAGGTTCTCCACGGCCACCCCGGGCGCCGCGACGACGATGCCGTTCGGCTGCCGCAACCGCCCGTCGATCACGACCGTGTCCCGCGACTCCCCACGAAGAGTGACACGAGGCGTGGAGACCTGCACCGACTCGTGGTACACGCCCGGAGCAACCAACACCAGGTCGCCGGGGCGAGCGAGAGACACCGCAGCCGAGATCGTCGGGGCATTGCCAGGTACGCGGATCGTCACCTGCGCACCGCTCGGTCGCCTGCCGTTGCCCGACCCGCCATCACCGCCGCCGCAGCCGACCACAAGCGTCAGCGTGCCCAGTACCGCTGCCAACGCGCGAAGAGCTAATCGAGACATGTTCCCAGTCTGGCATGGCGCCCAATCCCCCACCAGAATCCCGAAGTTGACCGGTATCCGCGATTCCGGTGTGGCACTCTGCACACCATGCACCGAGCCGAACGCCAGCCGTCGCGCCGCACGTTCCTCAATGTCACCGGCACCATGGTGACCGCCGGCCTGGCTGCCGGGTGCACATCGGACTCCGCCCAGCCAGGTCGGCGCGCCCCTACCCCAGCGGCCCCGCCCATGCCGGTTCCGGCGACGGGCCGCCATCAGGCGGGCATCACGCTCCCCCAGCCGGCCCAGCCCAGCCTGCTCGTCGTGGTGGCCGACCTCGGTGCCACCGTGGCGATCGGTCCGTTACTGGCCGAACTGGGCCAGGCCATCCGCACACTCGTCGCGGGGACCGACCGGCGGCTGCTGGGCCTGCCGCCAGGCGACCTCACCGTGACCGTCGGCGTGGGCCCCCGACTGGTGCGCACAGCCGGTGCCCCGCTGCCCGGCACGGCCGATCTCCCGCGTTTCTCCCGCGAGCGGATCGCCCCACCGGCGCGCGGCGGTGATCTGCTGATCCAGATCTGCGCGAGCGACGCGCTGCTCCTACCGGTCGTCGCCGCCGCGCTCCTGGACCAGGCCGGCGACCGCGTCCACGAACGCTGGCGGCAATCCGCGCGCCGCGGTACGAACGTACCCGTCGGCAACGGCCTCACCGCGCCACGTAACCCGCTCGGTTTCATCGACGGCATCGTGGGCCCGCACACGACTTCCGAACAACAACGCGACCTGTGGCTGGCCGGGCCTCCCGCTGTCGCCGGCGGCACCCTCGCCGTACTGCGGCGCATGGAACTCGACCTGCCGCGGTTCGCCGCCCTGTCCGTAGCCGAGCAGGAAGCGGTCTTCGGGCGGCGTCGGGCCAGCGGTGCCCCCCTCTCCGGCGGCACCGTCGCCTCAGGCCCGGAACTCGGAGCCAAAACACCGGACGGACGCTATCTCGTCCCCGCGGACGCCCACGTGCGCAGGGCGAACCCCGCCGTGGTCGGCACCGGCCTCATGCTCCGCCGCTCCTACACCACCGACGAGCCCGCCCCCGGCCTGCTCTTCATCAGCTTCCAGAACGACCTGCGGACCTTCACCGCCACCCTCACCCATATGGACACCTCCGACGCACTGCTGCAATTCACCACCACAACCGCCAGCGCGACATTCCTGATCCTCCCCGGCTTCGACCAGCAGCACCCGCTCGGTTCCCGTCTGTTCGGCTGATCAGGCCGCACCCAGGGGCCTGGCATGGCGCCAGCCACGTCAGCCAGCGCGACTTCGGTAGCGAGAAAGAGGCGGGCGGCGGTGCCGGCTCCCTCCGGCCAGCCGAGCTCTACGAGTTCCTTCCGGGTCCGGGAGAACACCGGCGGCGTCATACCCGAGCTCGCGGCGAGCCGGCTGACCTTCCGCTTCAGGCAGGCCGAGGGTCCTCGTCGCCCTAGTACACCGGCAGTGCCAGCAGTGTCGCGTGGTTGAGGACGAAGAGGCGGTTGCCGCTGGCGGCGATGGAGCGGGGTTGGCCACCGGAAAGGGGGTACGTCTGGGGTTGGCCCTGTCCCGAGCGCGGCAGGCCGGTCACTCCGGTTTCCTCGCTCTCCACGATCCAGACGCCGTTGCCCTGGACGACCGGTGGCAGCCACGGCGGGACGACGCCGGCGACCATCATCGGGTCGGCGGCCTGGCTACCGTCGACGCGCAGCGACCGCAGTGCGTCACAGTCCAATGCGTGGACCACGCCGCCGGCCACGGCGGGCGGGCCCCAGCCGCCGGCGCCGCGCTTGGGCGGTCGCAGCGGGTTCAGGGCCCACAGCTGGCGGCCGCCGGCGACCTCCACCGCCGCCAGGGTGCGGCCGCCGAGATAGACGGTCCCGCCGTCGATGGCGGGCCGTAGCGCTCCGTCGGTCTGGCCCCTGCGGACCCAGGCGCGGGCGCCGTTCTCGGCGCGGACCGCGGCCACGTCGCCCGACGGTGTGTACAGCACCAGATGGCCGGCGCCGAGGGCCGCGACGGGGTGGCCGCCGGACAGTGCCAACGGTGGCTGCTGGGTCCAGCACACCTTCCCGTCAGGCGCGTTGCGGCAGTGAGCCTATATACGGCCCGGAGGCGAGGGGAACGCGGGTCCGCATCCGGGCGACGGGACGATGCGCCGCGCCTCGGGCCGCCCCGGTGACGCGCCCTGGGGGCGTGTGATCGCGGGACGCTACCCACTCGTGGAGATGCTCGGCAGCGGCGGCTTCGGCCGCGTCTGGCGCGCGCGGGACGGGGTACCGGGGGGGACGACGTCGCCATCAAGGAGGTGTGGCTACCGGAGCTGTTGAGCGATGCCGAGGCGGCTGAGCGACGGGTGCGCGCCGAGCGGGAGGCCCGCTGACGGCGCCCCTGTGGCCGCGGGTGCACTGACCGGCTTTGCGTGATGTCTTCGAGTAGCCCGAACCGGGGTGCTCTGTCGCCGGCTTCTCGGGAACGTCATGCCCGGCATCGGCGGGCCCTGCCCCCGACCGCAATGCGGAATCCCTACGGAGGTCTTGCGCCAGGAACGGCGCTTCGCCTCGGGCGAGCGCACCCGCCATCGCGCCCCCGACCGGTCGGGCCGTGCCATTGGCGCTCCCCCCGCACCCCGGAGCAGCGTGCTCCGGGGTGCGGGTCTGGTGTCAGCGGCCTCGTCGCCGGCCTTCCACGTCGATGCCGTAGATGCTGCCCCCGGCGCTCTGGACGACCTTGACGATCCGCTTGTGGTTGTCGATGCCGACGTCCGTGCGGCAGCCGTCCGCGGGCGGGAACAGCAGGCTGAGGCTGAACGACGGTGCGCAGCGCACGTCCTCGATGAACCGGTCGCCCCCGCCCTTGGCGCTGGCCGTGCCTGCCACTGACAGCAATAGCGCACCGGCCCCGAGGCTTCCCGCGACCACACGCAATGCCTTACCCATGGCGGAACTTCCTTCCTGTACTGGTCCCGGTCCGAAGCCGGGATCACCGCGACAACGAACCAGAAACCGGAAGATCACGCTCCGTTACTCCGTCGCAGTGACGCGAGTTTTGAGACTGCCCGGACACCAGCCCGCCCGGCGGGACGACAGTGGCAGGAATGCGCCGCCGACCCGGGGCGCGGGACGCCGGGGCACCCTGCGGTTCCTACGGAGAGGTAGCCGGCCGGCTGTGATTCCGCCGCGCCCCGGTGGCGATCGGTCGGCCGAGCACCGGCGATGCGGACCCGGTCCACGACGGATCACGATCGGGGAGGTACCCGTCCTTGACCCGGACGCCGCGCCGGCCAGCCGGCACGGAGCGCCGGGCTGTGGACCTCGCCGGCCGGGGATGTCATGCCGGCGACTGCTACCAGGGCACGGGCTGGTCCTGGTAGTTCAGGTATTGCAGGCCCGGTTCGCCGCCGTGGCGGTCGATCGTGTCCACCACGCCCGGGATGGACTGGTCGATGGTCAACGGTGCGGTCGGTCCGCCGAGTTCGGTGCGGACATGGCCGGGGCAGACGAGCAGCAGGGTGTGTGCGGCGTCGGCGTACCGGGCGGCGTAGCTGCGCATCAGCTGGTTCAGGGCGGACTTGCTGGCGCGGTAGACGTCCTGACCACCATGGGTGTTCAAGCTGAGGCTGCCTTGGCGCGAGGACATGACGCCGATGGTGCCGGTCGGCGCGACCAGCGAGCGGAGGGACTCGACCACGCGCATCGGACTGAGCGCGTTGGTGACCATGACCTCGACGAACATCTCCGTCGGGACCTCGCCGACGGGGATGTCGCCCCGCGCGATGCCGGCGTTGACGAACAGCACGTCGAGGGTGCGTTCCGCGAGGCGTTCGCGTAGCGCGGCGATCTCCTGCGGTTTCGTCATGTCCAGCGACTCGACGGTGACGCGACCGTCGGAGGCGTCGGCCAGGTCGTGGAGGCCGGTGCGCCGATCGCCCCGGACGGTCCCGATGACGTCCCAACCCCGGTGCGCGTACTCGGTGGCCAGGCCGAGCCCGAGGGCCCGGGAGGCGCCGACGATGAGGACGGTACCGGCGCTCATCCCTGGACCGCCGGCCTGAGGACCTGCTCGCACCACTCGCGGAAGGTCGTCGGGCTCGCGGTCTGCGGGGTGCGCCGCACCCCGTCGTCGAGGCCGTCTTCCTTGGCCCGCATCATGTCGAGGTAGCCCTGCGCGATCGCGTCCTCCATGCCGCGTCCGGCGAGTGCGGTGCGGAAGTCGTCGAGCGTCTGGCGCTCGTAGCGGATCGGGCGGCCGAGTACGTCGGACATGATGCGCGCCAGATCGTTCGGCGAAAGGTCGTCGGGGCCCAGCACCGGGACCTCGTCGGTCCCCGTCCACGAGCGGTCGAGCAGCAGGCCGGCGGCGGCCGCGGCGATGTCGCGGGTGGCTGCCCGCGGTGCCTTGCGGTCGGCGGCGACGGTCTCGGTGAACACGCCGTGGTCGCGGATCGAAGCCACCTGCCATAGCAGGTTGTCGAAGAACGTCGGGTTGGCGAGCGCCCGGTAGGCCACGCCCGTGCCCGCGATGAGGTCGTCCATGGCCAGCGACGCCGTCACGTGTCCGGCGCGGCCGGCGACGGGGGTGCCGCGGCCGAGCGCCGAGACGCCGACGACGTGTCCGACTCCGTGGGTCGTGAACGCCTTCGCGGCGGCGCGGGTGTACCCGGAGTACATGGCGTCCAGGCTCGGTACCTGTGGGTGCGACGGAACCAACCAGAAGACGGCGTCCGCGCCGGCGAAGGCCCGGTCGACGACCTCGGCGTCGTCGTGCGAACCGGTGACGACGTCGACCCGGGCGCGGACCGCGTCGGGGAGTTTCCCGGGGTCACGCACGATGACGCGCAGTTCTTCGCCGCGCGTACGCGGTTCGTCGAGGAGGATCTCCAGGAGCCGGCTGCCGATCTGGCCGGTAGGAGTGGTGATGACGATCATGCTTCGAGTCTCGGGGCGGCCAACTGCGGCGTCCAATACCCTTCCCGACAATTGATACCTTCAGGGCATGGATCTCGATCTGCGCAAGCTCCGCTACTTCGCCACGGTGGCCGAGCACCGGCACTTCGGCCGGGCGGCGGAACAGCTCTACATCGCCCAGCCGGTACTCAGCCGTCAAATCAGGTCGTTCGAGCAGGAGTTGGGGTGCACCCTGCTCGTGCGGACCACCCGCAGCGTGGAACTGACCGCCGCCGGAAAGCAGCTCTACGAGGAGGCCCAGCAGATCCTCCCGTCGGTCGCCGCGGCGGTGCGGCGCGTGCGCGACGCCGATCAGGGCGTCCAACGGCTCGTGGTCGCCTTCTCCGCCGGGCTCCATGTGGCGGATGCGATCCGGGCGTTCGCCTCGCGCCACCCGGACGTCGAGACCGACGTCATCCCGGCACGCTGGTGGGAACCGGACGCGCCGCTCCGGGACGGTCGGGCCCAGGTCGGGTACCTGCGGCGGTCGTTCGACGAGTCGGGCTTGCGCACCATTCCCATCGGCAACGACCCCAGGGTCGCCTGCATGCCCGTGGCGCACCCGCTGGCGGGTCGTCAGGAGCTCACCTCCGCAGACCTCGACGGGGAGCAGATGCTCGACGCACCAAAACGGCGGACGTCGTCGCTTGAAGAGAAGTTCGAGCTCATCGCCTCCGGGCACGGCATCGCGCTCATCCCGCTGAGCGTCGCGCGGTCCTACTCCCGCCCCGACCTCGTCCATCTCCCCGTCACGGACGCCCCGGGGATCGAGACCTGCCTGGCCGTTGCCGCGGACCGGCGCGAGAAACTGCTGCACGACTTCTTGGAGATCGCCACCGCGACACTGCGGCACACCTGAGCGGTCGGCGCGCGAGGCCACGGCCAGCGGGGGCACCGGCCCGCACGCCCGCACGCCCGCGGTCCTCCGCCGGACGGCACCGAATGCTCTAGTGATTTGCGTAGTGTCGGGTGCAGTTCGATGCGGGGATGACGTCAAAACCAGCCACCATGGCCAGCTCCGACTGCTTCGCCAGAACAGTGGTCCCCTTCGAGCACTGGTACTTGGGGTTTCCCGCCGCGCTGTCGCCGGTGCTCAACCTCGTCGTCGAGGGCACCGGCCGGATCGCGGCCGCACAGCTCCGCCGGGCGGTCGATACGGCCTCGGCGTCCTGCCCCGGCGCCCGGCTGGCCCGCCACGGCTCCCGCTGGTCGGACAGTGGTCAGCCGCCGCCGGTCCGGTTCGCGGCCGGCACGGTGCTGGACCGCACCACCCTCAACGACGTCGCGGAACTGCGGCGGCCCCTGCCGGTGCGCGGTGCGTACTGCGAAGTCGTGCTGTTCGACGGGGAGTTCCCGGCCGTCGTCTTCCGCGCCTCGCACGCGGTGATGGACGCGCGCGGGCTGCGCATGTGGGCGCTGGACGTCTTCCGGGCGCTGCGCGGTGAGGAGCCGGAGGGTGCGCTGTCGGTGACGACCGTGGCCGATCTGGACGACCCGCTGATCGGCCAGGCGGACGCCAAGAACCAGGAGTTCGTCCTCCCGTCGCTGCTGGGCGTGCCCGCGGACGCGCGGTTCGGCGGCTACCGCTGGTGGCGGCGCTCGATCGACGGCACCTTTCCGGCGGTGGCCGCGCGGCTGGCCACCGAACTGGCGCGACTGTCGGGGCAACAGACGGTGCCGGTGAGCATTCCGGTGGACCTGCGGCCGTTCCACCCGGAGGTGCGGTCCACGTCCAATTTCGCGGTCACCGTCTCGCTCCAGGTCACCCCGGACGAGGGGTGGGAGGCCACCCAACAGCAGCTGCTGACGGTGCTGTCCGAACGCCGGGGCACCGTGCGCGCGCCGGGGCCGGAGGTGCTGAAGGTGCCGCTCGGGCTGCTGCGCATGGCGGTGCGCGGGGTGGACCGTAAAGCGCGCCGGACAGATCGTTTCTCCTCACTGGCCGGGGTGAACAGTCTCGGCCGGACCTCCCCCGACGCGTTCGCCACCGACGACTTCGAGCCGAACGCGGTCTATCTGCTCTGCCCGCGCGAGCCGGCGAGCCCGTTGGGCCTGAACGTCGTGGAGTCCGAAGGCCGTACCGAGTTGACCCTGTCCTGGTGGCCGGGCGAGGAGGCCGCGGCCCGGGCGGAGCAGCTGCTCGACACGCTCTGCGAGACGCTGTCGCCCGCCGCCCATCGGGAGCAGGCGACGCTCCTGCCGTCGGTCCCGGCCGACCGGGGCGCCGGGCCCGCGGACCGGACGGTGGTCGAGCTGTTCCGGGACCAGGTGCGGTCCCGGCCCGACGCCGTGGCGATCAGCGGCCCCGAAGGCGAGGTGAGCTACGCGGAACTCGACCGCCGGGCGCGGGTGATCGCCGCGGAGCTGCGGGCCCGCGGCATCGGCCGGGACACGGTCGTCGGACTGTGCGCGGATCGTTCGGTGGCCGCGGTATCCGGGGCCTGGGGGGCGCTGCTGGCCGGTGCGGCCTACCTCCCGATGGACACCAAGCACCCGGACGGGCGGATCCGCGCCCTGCTCCAGGACGCGCGGGCGCCGCTGTGCCTGACCCAACGCCCGCACAACGGGCGGGACTTCCTGCCCGACGGCTGCGAGCAGCTGGTGCTGGACGAGCTGTCGTACGCGTCCGATCCCGCCGCACCGCCGACGCCGCCCGCGCCGTCGGACCTGGCGTACGTGGTGTACACCTCCGGCTCGACCGGCCGGCCCAAGGGCGTCGACATCGAGCACCGCAGCCTGAGCAACTACGCGGACTGGGCGGTGCGCGAGCACGGTATCGGCCCGAACACCCGGCTCCCCCTGCTGTGTTCGCTCTCCTTCGACGTCGCGCAGATCTCCCTGGTCCTGCCGTTCCTGGTCGGCGGCACGCTGCTGCTCATGCGCGACGAGCTCGACCACCTGTCGTTGCAGGAGGTGATCGACGCCGGTGCGACCGCACTCGCGCTGACGCCGTCGCACCTCGACCTGATCACCCGGCTGGGGCTGCGCCCCGGCGCGGTCGGCACGCTGATGGTGATCGGGGAGCAGTTCACCCGGGCCCTCGCGCTGCGGGCCCGCGAGGTGTTCGGCCCGGCATGCCGCATCATCAACCTCTACGGGCCGGCCGAGGCGACCATCGGAGTCAGCCACCACGTCTTCGACGCCGAGCGGGACACCGGTGCGAACGTGCCGATCGGGCTGCCGCAGGACGGGGTTTCGCTGTTCCTGCTCGACGCGGAGCGTCGTTTCGTCGCCCCGGGCGAGACGGGCGAGCTGGCCATCGGCGGCGTACAGCTCGCCCGTGGCTATCGCGGACGCCCGGACCTGACCCGGCAGCAATTCGTGCGCCTGGCCGACGGCACCCGCGTCTACCGCACCGGAGACCTGGCGCGCCGGCTGCCGTCGGGCGAGGTGGAGTGCTGCGGGCGCGTCGACGACCAGGTCAAGGTGCGCGGACACCGCATCGAACCGTCGGAGATCGCGTTCACGCTGGAGACCCACCCGGCGGTCGCCGCCGCGGTCGTCGTCCCCCGCACCCCGCCCGGCCGCACGGACCGGGCGTTGTGCGGCTACGTCGTGCCGCGGCCCGACGTCCCCGCGGTCGAGATGGCGGAGCTGACGGCCCATCTCCTCGAACGCCTGCCGTCGTACATGGTGCCCGCGGCCATGTTGGCGGTCGCGGAGATCCCGCGCACCGTGAACGGCAAGGTCGCGGTGTCGGCGCTGCCCGACCCGTTCGCCGACGCGGAGGCGCCCGGTGACGCGACAGCGCTCAGCGACACCGAGGCGGCCGTCGCGAAGATCTGGGCGCGGGTGCTGGGCACCGAACCGGACGGGATGGGTCCGGCCAGCGACTTCCACCAGTTGGGCGGGGACTCGCTGGCGATGATCGCCATGGTCGCGGAGGTGGCCAGCGAGATCGTCGGGGCCGCGGGAGCCGAGGCGTTCACCCGCCGGGCGTCCGACTTCCTCGCGCGGCCGACCCTGACGCGCGTGGCCGGTCTCGCCGAGACGGTCCGCACGACTTGACGGGCCCGGGGTCTGTCCCCGCCGGACCGGACGAACGGTGCGGGCGCGGCGGGGGCCCCGGGACGACACGCGCCGCCCCGGGGCCCGCATCGCGCCCGCGCGGTCCGCGCCCACCGCCACCTGCGCCACCTGCGGCGATGGCAGACTGAGCCGATGGACTACCTCAATGGTGAACCGGTCGGCGTCGATGAGCTCAAGGCACTGGCGCTCACCAATTTCGGGCACTTCACCACGCTGCGCATCGACGACGGGCGCGTCAAGGGGCTGTCCCTGCACCTCGACCGCCTGGACGCCGACTGCCGGACCGTGTTCGACGCCGCGCTGGACCAGGAGCGCGTGCGGTCCCTCATCAGGCAGGCAGTGGGCGGGCGGACGGGTTCGCTGGCCGTGCGGGTGACCGTGTTCGATCCCGGTCTGGGGGTGGCGCGGCCAGGGGCCGACGCCGAACCGCACCTCCTGGTCACCTGCCGACCCGTGGGGGACGCGTCGTCGCCGCTGCGGGTCACTACGGTCGCGTACCAGCGGGACATGCCCGAGGTGAAACACGTCGGGCTCTTCGGGCAGTTGGCCGCCCGGCGGACCGCCCAACGGGCCGGCTTCGACGACGCGCTGTTCACCGAACCGGACACCACCTTCGTGGCCGAAGGGGCGACGTGGAACGTCGGTTTCATCGACGCCCGGGAACGCGTCGTGTGGCCGGCGGCCAAGGTGCTGCCGGGGGTGACCATGCGTCTGCTCCAAGCAGCGCATCCGTGGGAGCAGCGTGCCGTGCCCCTCGCGGAACTCCCGGAGATGCGCGCCGCGTTCGCCACCAACGCCGCGATCGGCGTCCGGGCCCTCGCCGCCGTCGACGACGTGCCCCTGGACCCGGAGCACCGGATGCTCGACGTGCTGCGGCGACGTTATCTGGATCTCTCCGACGACCGCCTCTGAAGCCTCTACGGGGTGGCGGTTGAGCTGGCCGAGCCGCCCGGGACCGAAGGCGTCGGACGGCGGGCGCACGGCGGCGGTCCGGCGCTCGCGCAGCCGGCCGTGCGGTCGGCGTGGGCGGCGGCCGGGCGCGGCGCCTGTCCGCGGATCAGGTCAGCAGGTGACGGGTGTGCGAGAGGCGGCGCGCCGTTGCCGCGAGGGCGTGGATCCGGGGGCCGGCCTGGTCGACGTGGGTGAGCGGTGTGCTGAAGGGCAGCCGGACGTCGTGGTGGCCGTGCGCGTATTCCAGGCGCAGGGTCAGGCCGTAGCGGTCCATCCGCACCGGGAGCACGCGCAGCACGCCGCCTCCCGGCAGTGGACGGACCAGGCGCAGCAGCAGTGGAACGAGTTCGGCGTGGTGGTCGACGAGGTGGGTCAGCATGCCCGCCTCACTCGTCGCCACGGGGTCGGGTTCCGCGGCCTCCAGGGCTTCGAGGGTGACGTAGGCGCGCCCCTCGGCGTCTTCGAGGACCGCTTGGCCGAACTCCATGCAGGTGCCCTTCGTGGACTCCGGGTCGTACGGGGCGGCCAGCAGTCCGGCCACCGTGACGCGGGCCCGCAGTCGGTCGCGCACGGACGTGGGCGCGATATCGGTGAGTTCCAGCCGGACCGGGACGCGCCCGGCCTCCTGGCCACGGCCCCCCTGACAGGGCGCGTGCAGGTGGAAGTGGCCCATCGCGCCGGCGCCGTCGAGCCGCCGCAGTTCGGAGTGCAGCCCGTCGCTCACCACCGTCATGGAGTGGGCGGCGGCCAGGATCGAGCGGACACGCTCGGCGGCGGACGGTGTACTGGCGCGAGCACTGAAAAGACGCATCCGGGTTCTCCAGGGGCAACCGGGGAGGGCTACTTAGGTTTGCCTAACCTAACTTACACCTCGAACCCCTGCGCGCGAAGGAACCCCGGCCCGGCGGGCGCGCACCCCGCCGCGGTAGCTTCCTGCGATGACTCCTGACGGAAAGACCGTGATCCGACGCGCGGACGCGGCGGATGCGGCCTCGGTCGCCCGCATCCACCTGGCCTCTCGGGCGGCGACCATGCCGTACCTGCCGCCGCAGAAGCGCAGCCACGACCAAGTGACCCAGTGGGTCCGGGATCTCGTGTTGACGCAGTACCGGACGTGGGTCGCGGTGCGCGGCACGGAGATCGTCGGCTACGCAGCCGCCGAGAGCGGCATGCTCCACGACCTGTACCTACGTCCGGACGTCCTGCGTCAGGGCATCGGAACGCTGCTCCTCGACGAGGTCAAGCAGGACAGCCCCGGCGAGGTGTCGCTGTACGTCTTCCAGCAGAACACCGGTGCGCGGGCGTTCTACGAACGGCACGGATTCACGGTGGTCGACACCAACGACGGCAGCCGCAACATGGAGGCGCTGCCCGACATGACCCTGCGCTGGCGAGCGGACGGCGCGCGGTAGGCCACGTCGGGTCGGCGCGCCGGCGCGGGGGCGAGGGCCCACCGCGCCGGCGCGAGGGTTCAGCGGGCCCCGTTCCCGCCTCCCCCGCGGCGCCGACGCTCAGCCCAGCGACGCGGCGGACGGGACGACGACCCCGTAGGCGTCGGCGATCGTGGCGAGGGCGCCGTGGTGGATCTGGTCGGCGGGCTGTTCGGCGACCGCCGTCTGCAGGGGCCGGGTCGCACAGGCATCGGCGACCACGGTGGGCTGGTTGCCGCGCAGGAAGGCGCCCTGCGCGGTGAAGGTCACACACATATGGGTCATGAATCCGACGACGATGACGTCCTTGTTGCCGGCGGCGTCGACGTGCTCACCCAGGTCGGTGCCGACGAACGAATCGGGAGCGGCCTTGACGACGACGTGCTCACCGTCAAGGGGCGCCACGCTGGGGTGGATCTGGCCGATATCGGCGCGGATGTCGAACGCGGACCCCTCCCCGCTGTCGTGCATGACGTGAATGACCGTCGCGCCGGCCGCCCGGGCGTCGGCCAGCAGTGCGGCGGCGGCGTCCAGGGCGGGCCGCCACCCCGTCAGCTCCATCACGCCACGGGTGTAGGTGTTCTGGTAGTCGACCAGGATCAGGGTCGCGTCGGCCAGTGACGCCGGAGTCTGGTCGAGACCGTTGAGTTCGCGCAGGGTCGTCGTAGGCATGGAAGTGTCCCCTCGGGCTGCAAGTCGAATGGTCAGGGCCATCACGCGGTGGCCGTCTCCCACGCTAGAAGGCACCGCACATGTCGGCAATGACATGTAACCTGCAGATCCGGACACCCACGAGGCGTCGCGTCTCCCCTCGCGCGCCACACACCACGCACCTCGCCCCTCTTCCCGCCCCACGCACCTCGCCCCGCGCGGCACGCATCCCACATCGCCGTGGCCGTCGCCATCACCGTGGCCGTCGCCGTCGCCATCACCGGCCGGATGGAGCCCCCTTGAGCAGCATCGAACGGTTCATCGTCGTCGTCCTCTTCGACGGCGTCGACCTGCTGGACGTCACCGGCCCGCCGGAGGTGTTCGCCCTGCTGCAACGCGAGTTGGACGACGCGGCGGGGTACCGCGTCGTGCTGGCCGCCGAGACCATGGACCCCGTCACCACCTTCGCCGGGGTCCGCGTCCTCCCCGACACCACCTTCCACGAGGTGTCCAAGAGAAGCATCGACACCCTGATGGTTCCGGGTTCGGTCGAGGTCGACGGCGAACGCCGCATCCGCGCCCTCGCCGACCCCACCGTGGTCAACTGGGTGAAGACGCTCGCCGGCCGGACCCGGCGCATCGCCTCCGTCTGCGTCGGAGCGCACATCCTCGCCGCCGCCGGACTCCTCGACGGCAGACGCGCCACCACTCACTGGTCGACCGCGCAGCAACTCGCCGCCGAACACCCGGCGATCGAGGTCGACGCCGATCCGATCTTCATCCGTGACCGCGAGGTGTGGACCGGCGCGGGCATCAGTGCCTGCCTTGACCTGTCGCTCGCCCTGGTGGCCGACGACTTCGGCGAGGCCGCCGCCCTGCGCGTCGCCCGGCAGCTCGTGATGTATCTCAAACGCCCCAGCGGACAGAGCCAGTTCAGCGTCCCGATGGAACCCGTCTCGACCACCCGACGCATGGACGAGCTCCGCCACCACATCACGCGCAACATCGCCGAAAGCCTCACCGTCGCCACGCTCGCCACACACGCCCGGGTGAGCGAACGACAACTGACCCGCATCTTCAAGACCGAACTCGGTATGACCCCCGCCGCCTACATCGAAGCGGCCCGGGTGGAAGTGGCCCGCAACCAACTGGAATCCACGGACGACACCCTCGAACGCGTCGCGTCCGCCTGCGGATTCAACACGACCGACACCCTCGTCCGCGCGTTCCGCCGGAAGCTCAACACGACACCGACGGAATATCGGAACCGGTTCCGGTCGTCCGTCTAGCGGGCCCGTGTCGCGAGGCGGCGGTGACCCGGTCGGCCGCCTGGCCGGACAGCCACCGTCACTTGGCCAGGTAGCCACCGTCCACCACATGGTCGCTGCCCGTCAGGTACGAGGCGTCGTCGGACACCAAATACGCGATGAGCGCGGCGACTTCGGCCGGCTGGGCGGTGCGCCCCAGGGGGACGGCGGAGAGCAGACCGTCAGTGGCCCGGGGCGGCAGTGCGGCGACCATGGGGGTGTCGACGATGCCCGGCGATACGGACAGCACCCGGATCCCGCGGTCGGCGTACTCACGCGCCGCGGTCCTGGTCAGGGCGAGGACCCCCTGCTTGGCGGCGGCATAGGCGGCGTGACGGCGGAAGCCCGAATGCGCCGCGATGGAGGCGAGGTTGACGATGACGCCGCCCGTGGAGGCCATGGCGGGCAGCTGAGCGCGCATCGCGTGGAAGACGCCGTACAGGTTCACCTTCATCACGGTGTCGAAGTCGGCGGGCGAGAGGTCGGCCAGTGGGCTGAGCGGGCCGTTGATCCCGGCACTGTTGACCGCGATCCGCAAGCCGTTTCGCAGGGTGGCGGCGTCCGCGACGACCCGGGCGACGTCGTCCGGGTCGGTGACGTCGATCCGGCGGGGCAGCGCCCTACCACCGGCCTCGACGAGCTGCCCGACCACCCGGGTCGCACCGTCCTCGTCGAGGTCCGCGACCACCACCACCGCACCCTCCGCGGCCAGGCGCGCCGCACACGCCGCGCCGATCCCGGAGGCTCCGCCGGTCACCAGGGCAACCCGGTCCCGTAGTCGACCGGACCGCGGGAGGGGCTGCGAGAGGGGCTGCGCCGCGTCGTCGGAGGGCGGGGCGGGTGTGGGCATCTGCGGCTCCTGCCGAGGGGAAGAGGGGCGAGCGGGTGGCGGCCGGGACGGTGCGACGGGGTGGAGTCAGGAGGAGCGGGGTGGAGTCAGGAGGAGCGGGGTGGAGTCAGGAGGGGCGGGCCTGCGCGGTCAGTGGCAGTCGGTCCGGGCGCAGGACGGTGCCGACCAGGGGCCGTACGGGCGTGGAACCGGCCGGTGCCAGGCGTCGGTGGGCCATGAACGCGGCCACCGCCAGGGTCAGTTCGGTCCAGGCGTAGTCTTCGCCGATGCACAGTCGGCTGCCCGCGCCGAACGGCAGGAAGGTGTGACGCGGTGCCTTCGCGGCGGCGTCGGCCGGCCAGCGGTCGGGGTCGAAACGCTCGGGGTCCTCGTACAGTTGCGGATCGCGGTGCAGGGCGTACGGGCTGAAGAACACCTCGTCGCCCGGGGCGAGCGGTACGCCGCCGAGCGTGACGGGCCGCACCGCACGGCGCATCAGCAGCCAGGACGGCGGGTACAGCCGCAGGACTTCGGTCAGCACCTGCCGCGTGTAGACCAGTGCGGGCAGGTCCTCGAATCGGGGCGGTCGCCCGTCGAGGACGGTGTCGAGCTCGTCGTGGATCCGTCGTTGGACGGCGGGACGGCGCGAGATCTCGTGCAGCGCCCAGGCCAGGGACGCGCTGACGGTGCCGGTCCCGGCCAGGAAGAGGGTGATCAGTTCGTCGGTCACTTCGGCGTCGGTCAGCGCGCCCGCCGGGCCGCCCGCGAGCAGGAGCATCGACAGCAGATCGCCGCGGTCGCGCCCGTCGGCACGGTAGCTCTCGATGATCCGCAGCTGGACGTCGACCAGCCGTTGCAGCGGACCGGCGTCCGGCGGACGCCAACCCGGTAGCAACGGGAGGCGTTCGGCCCAGGCGTACAGCGGGGACAGGGCCAGGCGCATCGAGTGGTACTTGACGGACAGCCAGTCCTTGACGGCGGCGTTCAGGCCGGGGTCCTGCGGCTCCGCGAAGAGGGTGCGCAGCAGGACGTCGAGGGTCAGGCGGTGGATCTCCGGCACCAGATCGCGGGTGGTGCCGGGCTCCCAGCCGTCGGCCCGGGCCTGGGACCGTTCGGACATGATCCGCGCGTAGCGGGCGATCCGCTCGTGGTGGAAGGCGGGTTGCACCAGCCTGCGGTGCCGGAGGTGGCGGTCGCCGGCGGCGGTGATCAGCCCGTCGCCGAGCGGGACGCGCAAGGCGTCGAACATCGCACCCTTGTCGAAGGAGCGAGCCTGGACCGTCAGCAACTCCCTGATGTTTTCAGGGTCGTTGACGACATGCACCGGTCGCGGGCCGATGTAGATCTTCGTCACCGGGCCGTGGTGCCGCAGCTCGCAGAGGAAACGCAGCGCGTCACGGTGCAGCGACGGGGCGTGCCCCACCAGCGGCACCCGGCCCGGGGCGACGACGGCCCTGCTCATGCCGCTCCTCCACATGCCGAACCTCCCGTACCGCTCCTGCTCATGCCACCCCAGCTCACACAGCCCCGGCTCATGTCGCTTCTGCCCATGTCGCTTCTCCTCGTCCCCGGGCGCACGTCAGCGTGGCTCGTGTGCAGGGGCGGCGGCCCCCGGGCCGGCCCCCGCGGCGGCGCGGAGGCGACGCAGGCCGGCGAAGAGGCCATCGGCGGCGAGCGCATGATTCTGGGTGGGAAAGTGCGTCAGGAGCGGGCGCGGGCCGTACATGAGCGGCACACCCGGCCACGTACCGTCAGCACGCTGGGTGTCCATGAGATGGCCGAGCCCCGGCAGCCAGTACGCGTCGTCGAGGACGCCGCTGCGTTCCAGGGCGGCGAGCGTGATCCCGGTGGCGACGGGTGCGCTCGGGCCGCCCGGCTCGACGGGCCAACCACCGTCGGGATTACGGGTTTCGGCCAGCGCCCGGGCAGCGGGGTGGCCGCCCTCGTGGGCTGCCGCGTCGAGCGCCGGCAGCACCTCGGCGGTGGCATACGCGGGGCCCCGGTACCACCCGGCATGCCAACACTTCTGTTCGGCAAAGCGCTTGGTGAGCCAGTCGCGCGCCGCGGCCAGCGGTACCCGGTGACGGCCGGAGTGGCGGTCCAAAGCGGTGACGACATGGGCGATCACGTCGTCCACCGGAGGGTCACCGGCGGACTGCCAGGTCCGCCAGAGCCCGTCGGGCGTTTGCTGCCCGGCCAGGTGACGCAGGCCGGCCCGGATCGTCGTACCGGGCGCGCCGCTCGCGCCGTCCAGGGCGATCAGGGCGGCCGCGGTGGTGTCGTTGTCGGACTCGACGCCCGAGCGGTACGGCCATCCGCCGTCCGGGTTCTGTGCCGCGACCAGGAACGCCACGGCGGCCGGCAGCCCGCGTCGGTCGAAGGCCGCGGCACCGCGGAAGACCCGCACGGTCAGCGTGGTGTCCCAGACATCGCTGGAGACAAAGCGCCAGGTCCCGTCGAGAAGTTGACTGGTGATCAGGTGCTCGGCGCAGCGTCGGGTGGCGACCGTGCCGGGGGCGGCTGCCTGGAGCGCGAGGGCCGCGAGTGCGGTGGTGACCGGGTTGGCGAAGAAGTCACCTGACGGGGATTGCTGGTCGGCGATCATCCGGGCGGTACGCCGGGCGGACATCTGGTCGCCGAAGTGGCTCTCCACCAGGGCGTGGGTGGACCAGAGTTCCACCTGGGTCCAGCGCTTGAGCCGACCCGGGGCTGCGACGGCGGCGGCCAGTCGTGTGCGCAGTGCGGTGGGTTCGGGGCCGACACGGGCCGGTCGGGCGGTGTGCAGGGCGACGGCCTGAAGGAGCCTGGCGCGGGCCGAGAAGGCCCGGTCCGCGAAGGCGGGATGGCTGACGTCGACGGTCTCACCGGTGTCCAGGGCCAGCGAGAGCAGCGCGGTCTCCACGGCATGGGCCACCGGATGGTGGCGCTGCGGGGCGGCGCCGGCGGCGAGCCACGCCCTGCCGCGCTCGGCGGCGCGGGCGGCACCGGGGATCGGTGAGCGCGCCAGGGCCAGCGTGCACAGTGCGGTCTCGGTGATGCGGGGGTCGGGGACGGCGAGCCAGGAACCGTTGTCCCGTTGGGTGGTGAGGAGGTGCCGGGTGGCGAGGGCGGAGGCGCGGTTCACACGGCGTAGGAGGGCCGGCGATAAGTGCGCGTCCGGTATGGCGGGTTCAGCACGTCCGTTTGACATCGGGCCCCTGCTTCTCCTGATCTTGCTTCGACTTCTCCGGGTTCCGCTTCCGCTGTCCCTGGCGCCGAACGGAGGTCGACGGGCCGGACGTAGCCTGACGGCGTGGACACTTCGCGACCTGCCTGCCACCCTCCCCGAGAGATCGTTTCCATAGCGGACACATGCTCCGCCGCATTGCAGAACATGCCGCGGCTGGAGATCTGGCTCAAAGGGCTCGGACTGCCCGTGAGCACCGCGCTCGTCCCCCTGATGTGCCTTCAAACGGCGTTCTTCACCCCGTGGTTGCCTTCGGAGACCTGCTATCAGATCTCCCGGCTCACGCTGTGGCTGATGGCGATCGACAACGTCCTGGACGCACCGGAGGCACCGGAGACGCCAGGCGAACCGGACCCGTCGAGGAGACCGCGGGGTCGGGAGGAGCCAGGTGACGGGAACACCTTGGATGTCCGGAATGCATCGGACTCCGCCGGCCCGGATCCGGCGGACGCCCGTGTCCGGACCTGGCACCGGGTCCTCGCCGGGCGCGAGAACGGCAGCGCCAGCATCGATCCGATGGCGCGCGCACTGGCGGAGATCGCCGAGGGCCTGCACCACGGCGGTCGGCCCGAACTCGTCGCCCTCTGGCGGAAAAGCATGCACCAGACCCTGACGGGCATGGACCGCGAACGCGCGGCGGCGCGGACCGCGAACGCGGGTGGCGGAGCACCGCGACTGACGGAGTATCTGGAGCACGGCGCCTGGACCATCGGCGTAGAACAGCAGGTCACCGCCCTGTGGGCCCTCATGGACGAGCCGGGTCTGTCCCGCCGCCTCCCCGTGCTGCTCGGCGCGCTGCGCCAGGCCGCGATCGCGATCCGGCTGCTCAACGATCTCCGCGGCCACCACCGGGAACAGCACGAGGGGAAGGTCGACGCACTCGCCATCGGCCTGAGCGAACCGGAGGCGTACGAACGGGCCGAGGCAGCGCTGGGCACCTGCCGGCGGGCCCTGGCTCCGCTCACCTCGGCCGGGTATGGTTCCGCGGTGGCGCTGGAGCGGGTGGTGCTCTGGCACGCGCGGATGTACCACCGTTTCGACCCCGTACGGCCCGGCCGGGCGGTCTCCGCTGCTCTGCCGGGCGAGCCGGACGGCGCCGCACACACCCGGCACACCCCGTTCGCCCACCGGCCGAAGGAGGCCCCGCCCATGGACATCGAGCAGGAAGTCCTGGACGTCATCGCGTCCGGAGGGGAGTACGACAGCACGAAGCTGGCCGAACTCTTCGACCGGCTCGAACCGGTCGACACCGCCCTCCTCATCGGCACCTGGCAGGGCGGCGGGTTCGAGCGGACCAGCGAGAACGCCGCGTTGCTGGCGCAGATGCGGTGGTACGGCAAGCGGTTCGTCGACGCCGATCACGTCGAGCCGCTGCTGTGCCGCGACGAGCAGGGGGCGGTCTTCTCGTTCGAGGAGATGGGCCTCGCGACGTTGCGCGGGGTGGTCTTCCGCGGCAAGCAGTCCACGGCGATGGTCTACGACCAGTTGCCCGTCATCGACCACTTCCGTCGGCTCACCGACGACGTCCTGCTGTGCGTGATGGACAAGAAGGGGGACCCAGCGGACTTCTTCTTCCACCTCACCCGCGTACCCCGGCCGGTGCCCCCACCACCCGGCGACGGCGGGTGACCAGCACGATTCCGCACGGACGGCAACTAACGGGGCGCGGCCCTGCCGTGGCGGTGACCGCGGTCAGCGCCCCGCCAACCGTTCCGCCAGGACCACGAGCCGCCGCGGTGCCGCCCCGCCGGCCGGTCCGCCAGTGCACGCCGGATCCCGCCCCGCTGGTCACCGCCCTCGTCTGACCTCCGACACCCCTTGCCGCCCCTTGCCGCCTCCTGGCGCCTGGTGGCGCCTGGTGGCGCCTGGTGGCGCCTGGTGGCACCTACTGGGATTCCCCAACATCCGTAGCGTGAGGGTCGGTTGATGCCGATCGGGGCTGACCGCCTGGCCGCGGCACCGCCTTCCGTGCTGCCTGGAACGGCCGGCTCCGAAAATTCCCACCCCCGCCCCACACCGCACGACATTCACAAACAGAGTCCATCCGTCGGCGCACTGGCGACCAGGGACGAGCAGCGGTTTCCGTAGGTTCGGCTCCCCGGGCCGGCCGCCCCGGAACGCTCCGCACCGCCACGACACGCCCCTCACGCACACCGTACTTTCACGAACATCCCTGTTCGCAGAAGCTCGCTCAGCGCTACCTTTGGCGTCGCACTGGGCCGGAACTCCCGTTCCGCCCAAGCCCATTCGAGACGAGGTGCACATGCGAAAGGCACGATCGTTCCTCGCATTACTTGCCGCGCTGCCCGTCCTGGGGCTGAGCGTGCCGCAAGCCGTGGCCGCCCCACAGGCACAGCCCCGGGCCGACTGCCCGAACACCATGATCTTCGAGGTCGGCGGTCACCTCGATCCCGATGCGGGGGTCTACGACCCCAGTAACGCCAGGCTTCCCGAGGGCGTGGCCTTCACGAAGATCCATTACTCGGCGTCGATCGCCCCGTATCCGGGCGACACCGTGTCATTGGACGACTCCGTGGCCGAGGGCATCGCCAAACTCGACTCCGCGGTAAAGGAGTTCCACGGCGCCTGCGGGGCCAGTCACCTCACCATCGCCGGCTATTCGCAGGGCGCCATCGTCGCGGGCGACGAGCTGGCCGCCCTCTCCGGCAGCGACGCCGTCCCGCACGACCAGATCAACGGCGTGCTCTACGGGGATCCCCGGCGGCCCGGTGCGAACGGCGGCCCGGGCGGCATCGAGACCAACCTGCCGACGATCCTGCCGGGCATGACCATGAAGGGGCCGCGCGGCTTCGGCGACTTGACGGTCAAGGAGATCTGCAACACCAACGACGGCATCTGCTACTCCGAGAACGTGATCACGAACCTGGCGTGCTTCGCCAACGGCGTGGTCGGCTACTTGACCGGTGACCACGGCTACCCCATCGACCCGCACGCCGTCTCCGGCGGGGGCGACCAACTCAACCGTCAGGCACCGAAGATTCCGATCTGCGGCCCGGGGTTGCCGATCCCGAGCAGGACACCCCACGAGCTGTTCAAGGGAAACCTCACCGAGAGCCGGCAGCAGATGGCCGGCTACCGCTCGCTGGTGACACCACTGCTTCCCGCCAACCTACGGAACCAGCTGGGGAACGTCGCCTGGCTCCCCGCGGCCGGCTAGCCGCTCAGCCCAGCAGCCGTACGGCGAGACGGACGAGCGGATCCTCCAACCCACGGATGCCCTGCACGTCGTCCGCGACCAGGTGCACCGTGACCAGGTGTGCCGCGGCCGCGACCAGGGCCTCGCAGTCGAAGCGCCGCTCGTCCGCACCGCCCTCCGCGCCCACCTGGAAGATCTCGGCGATGGCGTCCGCGAACCGTAGCTGCCACGCCATGCGCCGGGCCATCGCCTCGGGCCCGGCGGCGTACACCTCGACGAGGAACAGCCGCGCGAAGGCGGACCGTTCGGTGAGGGTGTGCAGATAGAGGCGCAGCAGTCGGCGGAAGGTCTCCTCCGGCGCGACCGGCCGGGTCGCCTCCGGGGAGCCGTCCGCCGACTGCCAGGCCGTCTCCAACAGGCCCGCCAGTTGGTGCGTGGCGGCGTCGAGGGCCTGGACGAAGCAGTCCTCCTTGGACCGGAACTGCTGGTAGAAGGTCTCCCGCGACACCCCGGCGCGCCGGATGACCTCGGCGACCGAAGTCCCCACGTACCCCTTGTCCTTCATCGCGTCCGCGAGCGCGGTCAGCATCCGCACCCGCTGCGAGGCCACCACCTCCGCGCGGCTGAGGTGGTGCCGACCGTTGGGTAGCGGCCCGGGCCGTGCAGCGTTCCGCAGGGACTCGGCCACTGTTGCCTCCACGTAGCGTCTGATCGGGCGCACGGCGCCGGCCGGTGACCGCCGCGGCCACCCCTGTGATGGTGCCCGACCGTGACTGCGGGGTGGGCGGGACCCCGCACGGAGCCTTCCCACCTTCTCCGGCGTGGGTGCCGCCGCCTCGGCCGCCATCGCCAGTCCACAGCGACTCCCGTCGATATACCCCTATGGGTATTCTACCGAAGGGGGGGCACCACCCACGAGAACGGAACGATCTTCATGAGCACTGCTACCGAACTCACCCCGGACCAGGTCAGCGCACGCCTGGCCGAGCTCACCGTGATCGACGTGCGGACCCCCGGCGAATACGCCGCCGGCCACCTGCCCGGCGCCCACAACATCCCCCTGGACCTTCTCGATGCGGCGCTCGACGTCCTGCGGACCGCAGCCGGGCGCGGCGACCTCGTCGTCGTCTGCGCCTCCGGTGTCCGCTCCGCCCAGGCACGCGAGCGCCTCGCCGCGCACGGCGTCCCTGCCGTCACCCTCTCCGGCGGTACCGGCAACTGGACCCGGCTCGGGCACGACGTCCACCGCCTGGCCGGCGCCCGCCCGGTCTGGGCGATGGAACGCCAGGTCCGGCTCGCCGCCGGTGCCCTCGTCCTGGCCGGACTGCTCACCGGCCGGCGCTGGGCCGCCGCCCGCTGGCTGTCCGCGGGAGTCGCCGGCGGACTGGTCTTCTCCGCCGTCACCGACACCTGCGGCATGGCCCGGGTCCTCGCCAAGCTCCCCCACAACCAACCCCGCGCCATCGACCTCGACGCGACGCTGACCGCCCTCGGCGGCTGAAGGAGGGTGCGCCGGCGGCGCGGTGACTGGCACCGTTCCTGCCCTGCCCGGCTCCGGGCGCCGGTCGGGACGGTGCCGCCGCCCCAACTCACCGACCGGACGTGTCAACGGGCGTGAGCGGCCGGCCGATCGTCGCCGGGCCGTCCCGTCACCCGACCCGATCTCCACGTGGCCCGCGTGCGGCCGGTGCTCCCCCGGCCGTCGCTCGCCTGGACGCCCCACACCCCCTTTGTGTTAAGAAAGTGTCAAGGGAACGTCAAGAAAACACACCGAGGAGTGGGGAACGCGTGACGGGGCGGGAGCTGCCCGAGGAATTCCTGGCCGGGTACGCGGGGGTCCTCACCGATGTGGCACGGACCGGGCGGCGGCTGAATCGCGACGAGCTCCAGGCGCGGCGCGCCGCGGGCGAACGGGCCGCCGAGGAGGGGCACAGCCTGCGGGCCCTGGTCAATGCGCACCTCGCGGTCGCCCGGGCGGCCTGGCCGCGGTCCGCGTCGGCGCCGGCCGACAGCGTGCTGGCGGCGCTGGCCCAGGCGGTGGACGCGCTGGCCGGCGGCTACGAACGCGCGCAGCACCTCGCGGTGCGCCAGGAGGAGGCCGCCCGGCGGGAGTTCATCGACGACCTGCTCTACGGGGGCAGCGACCTGGGGCGGCTGGCGGAGCGGGCGGAACGTTTCGGACTGCGGCTCTCGCACGCCCACGCGGTCGCGGTGGCCGAGGGCTCGGTGGCATACGCGGAGGCCGACCCGGTGGCCCGCCGGGTGCAGCAGGCGTTGGTGGGGCGGTTCGGGGACCGGCAGTTGCTGCTGACCACGAAGGAAGGGCGGCTGATCTGCATCGCGCCGGGCGATCCGGCGGAGGTGCTGGCACACTTCGCCCGGGAGTCGCGCACCGCCATGGGTGGGGGCCGGGTGGCGGTCGGCCGGACGCACGGCGGCGCCGGGGGCATCGTCCAGTCCTACGAAGAGGCGCTCAACGCGCTGGAGTTGGCCGACCGGATGGGGCTCGGCGACCCCGTGCTGTACGCCGCCGACCTGCTGGTCTACCCGGTGCTCACCCGGGACCGGCAGGCCATGGCCGACCTGGTGCTCAGCACGCTGGGGCCGTTGCGGGAGGCCCGGGGCGGGGCCGGGCCGCTGTTGGAGACCCTGGCGGTGTATTTCGACGCGGGGTGCATAGCGGCGGAGGCGGCCCGACGGCTGTCGCTGAGCGTGCGGGCGCTGACCTATCGGCTGGCGCGGGTGCACCAGCTCACCGGCGCGGATCCGGCCGATCCGGTGCACCGGTACACCCTGCATACCGCCGTGATCGGCGCGCGGCTGCTGGACTGGCCCGCCCAGGAGCTGTGAGCGGCGCGGTACGCCGCACGGGCGGTGCGCCGGGAGCCGGGCGCGGGCGGTGAGCCGGGCGCGGGCGGGTGCGTTCGCCGGCGGTTGCCGCTGCCGTCCCGGTAGGTCTGCTCGTACTTGCGGGTGATCTTGTACTTGTGCCAGACGCGCTCCAGGCTCTCCAGTTCGGAGCGGAGCACGCCGTCCTTGTGCGGGCGGGCCTGGCCGACCACCTCGCAGCGGTAGCGGAAGTGCCCTACCCGGGACGGCCGGTGGCAGGGCAACCGCGGGGACGGATCGACGACGACCTCCTAGGCTCATGGCATGTTCACTCATGACATGTTCACCGCGCTTCTATGGTTCGCGGGTGTGGCCGCGCTCATCAACATCACCCCGGGACTGGACACCATGCTCGTCCTGCGCACCTCCCTCGCACACGGCCGGACCGGCGGTCGGGCCGCCGCGCTCGGCATCCTGACCGGCTGCCTGGCGTGGGGCCTGGCCACCGCCGTCGGCCTGACGGCGCTGCTGACCGCGTCCCGGCTGGCCTTCGACGCGCTACGGATCGGCGGCGCCCTCTACCTGGTGTGGCTGGGCGGTTCGGCGCTGTGGCAGGCCCGGCGGCGCGCGGGGAGCGGGGCGGCCGGGGAGCCCGCGGCCGCCGCTGCGACCGCGGACACCACTCCGGAGCCGATGTCCGCAGCGGCGGCCGGGACGGCCGCGCAGGGGCGGTGGGCCGCCTTCCGGGCCGGGATCGGCACCAATCTGCTCAACCCCAAGGCCGGCATCTTCTACATGAGCCTGATCCCGCAGTTCCTCCCGCACGACACCCCGGCGTTCGGCGCGACCCTGCTGCTCACCGCGATCGACGTCCTCGAACTGGCGCTGTGGTACTGGGTCGTCACCACGGCCGCCGCCGCCCTGGGTGAGCGCGTCCGGCGCCCGTCCGTCCGGCGCCGCATGGAGCAGATCAGCGGCCTCGCCTTCCTGGGATTCGCCGCGAACCTGCTGCTCACGGAGCGGGCCTAGTACGGCAACGGTCTTGCTGTGACGGCCTTGCTGTGACGGTCTCGCTCTGACGGGCGGGTAGTTGTGGGTGCCGGATCAGGGCCGTGGGAACGCCCCGGACACGTGCCGCGCCCGGCCGGGCCGACCGCTGTGGGCGGTGGGCCGGCCGGGCGCGGAGGGTGCGGTCCCGGGGGTCACCCGATTCAGGCCGTGCGCTGCCCCTGGCGGCGCCGGAGGGCGAAGAAGGTGCCGGTGGCGCCGGCGGCGACCGCGGCCGCGCCGATGCTCACGGGCAGGACGGGGAAACCGGACCGGTCGTCGACGGCCGCGGTGTTCTGCATCGCGGAGCCCGCGGTGATGCTGGTCTGGACCGGCTTGACCGGGCGGATCGGGCCGACGGACTTGACCGAGCCGTCGGCGTTGAGCAGCACCTGCTTGTCGTTCGGGTGCCGGAAGTCGAACATCGTGGTCAGCGCGCCGGCGCGGGCGTCGAAGGAGGCGTCACCGACTCGACCGGTGTGCCAGTTGTCCTCGATGAACTTGATGATCGAGGTCTGCTCGGTGGCCGTGTGGTCGATGTGGTTGGTCCTGCTGTACGGGGAGATGACCAGCAGCGGCTGACGGGTGCCCGGGCCACAGCGGTCCTGGTAGCCACCCGCGGCCGCCGGGCCGGACTGGCAGGCCGGGCTGTCGGTGGACTTGCCGTCGGAACCGGCGGCGGTGTCCTTGGAGCCGTTGCGCGGCTTGGCGAAGGCGTGGTCGTACCAGCCGTCCGAGTCGTCGTAGGCGACGACGACGGCGGTGTCCTTCCACTGCGGCGACTGCTGGATGCGGTTGATCTGGTCGACGAGGAAGTGCTGTTCGTCGATCGGGTCGGAGTTGCCGGCGTGGCCGTCCTGGTAGGCGGCGGCCTTGAGGAAGCTGACGGCCGGCAGCTTGCCCGCGCGCAGTGCGGCGTCGAAGTCGGTCAGGTCGTAGTTGTGATTCGCCTGGCCGGCGTGGCCGATCTCGTCGACGCTCTTGGGCGGCAGGTGGTGCGGGTTGGCCGTGGACTTGTAGTACTGGAAGGGGGCGTGGTGCGGGCTGTAGTCGGCGACGGCCGCTCCCCCGACGTTGGCGTGGGTGGTGCCGTGGCACTGGGCGTAGTGGCCCTGCTGACCGTCCCACGGGGTGCTGGGCCGGAAGCCGCCCTGGAACCAACCCCAGCTGACGTTACGGGTGTTGAGCAGGTCGCCGATGTTGCGGCCCTGCATCGCGGCGAGCGCGCTCTTGCCGGTGTGGTCCTTGCCGGAACAGTCGTCGTACGCCGGGTCCGGGTCGTTGATCATCGTGCCGACGCCCCGGGCGTCCGGCGACTGGACGGCGTAACCGTCCGGCTTGGCGGTCTGCTTGGGGTCCTCGGTGCCCGAGGTCGGGTCCGTGGAGATCACACCGTGGGTCTGGCCGGAGACCAGGTTGATCGCACCCGGGCTGGAGGGCCCGTAGACCGAGCCGAAGGAGCGGTCGTTGAGGGCGTAGTGCTGGGCGTAGTTCCACAGGCCGGTGACGGTGTTGCCGTCGTAGTAGTCCATCACCAGGCCGGGCTCGCCGAAGAGGCCGCCGGAGCACTTGCCGGAGTCGGTGTTCTGGACGAACTGGTCGGCCTTGCCGCCGTGGTACGCGTACTGCTCGGGGCCGTACTCGTGGTTCTGGTCGCAGGTCATGGCCTGCTGCGGGGTGAGCCGCTTGGGGAGGTACTGGTTCGGGTTGTGCTTGAGCAGCCCGGCGGTGCGCAGGTTGTCGATGTCCCGGGGGGTCTTCGGGGACGGGGTGAACTTCGTCCCGTCGGTGTTCGCGGCCTTGGGGTAGGTGGCGAAGTAGTGGTCGAACGAGATGTTCTCGTCGAAGAGGACGACTACGTGCTTGATGGGGGTGGCGGTTCCGGAGGTGCCGGGGTGCGGGCCGCCGGCCGCCAGTGCCGGGGCTCCCCCGCCCAACGCGGCGAGCGCCGCGGCGCCGGCGACGGCACCCACCATCCGTATCGCTTGGGTCTTTCCCCTGATGGCCATGTGGTTCTCATCCTCCGGGCGGTTCGCGGTTGCTCCGTACGGCCGGATGCTCTGCCGGGCGGACGGCGTCGGGGCAGAGCCATGATGGCGGGTGAGTGAACACCGGGTCAGGTATCCAAGGGCAAAGCTTGACCGTCTGTTGACCGTTGGGGCTCACGGATGGCTCGTACCTCCGTTCTACGCGAACGGTGGGCGGGCTGCCTGGCGGCGGGCCGGACCAGGATCCGTCCGGTGGACCAGCGCCGCAGACCCGGCCGCGCTCCACCGGACCGGCCCTACGGCGCCAAGAGGGCCCGGCCGTACCAGTCGGACCGGTCCCGTACGCCCGGTAGCGCGAAGAAGTAGCCGCCGCCGAAGGGCTTGACGTAGTCGGTCAACGGCTCGCCCGCCAGCCGGCGCTGGACGGTCTCGAACTGGCGGGCCAGGTCCTGTTGGTAGCAGCAGAAGAGCAGGCCCATGTCGAGGTTGCCGTTGGCGTCCATGCCGCGGTCGTAGTTGTAGGCACGGCGCAGCAGCCGCTGGTCGGCGGTGTCCGCGGTGCGCGGGTTGGCCTTGCGGATGTGGCTGTCCAGGGGGATGACGTCGCCCTTGGGGTCGCCGGGGTAGTCGGGGGTGTCGTGCTCGGCGTTGCCGTCGAGCGGGGCGCCGGTCTCCCGGGCGCGGCCGAACATCCGCTCCTGCTCGGTCAGCGAGACCCGGTCCCAGAACTCCACCAGCATCCGTATCAGGCGGACGACCTGGTAGCTGCCGCCGACCGCCCAGTCCGGCTCGCCCGTGCCCGGTCCGACCCACACCAGGCCCTTCATCTCACGGGCCGATCCCGGGTCGGGGTTGGCGGTGCCGTCCTTGAAGCCGAAGAGGTTGCGGGGCGTACCGGTGGGGCGGGGTGGGCTGGCGAAGCCGTCGAGCCGCCAGCGGACCTGGAGGGCGCCGCGGGTGTGGCGGGCGATGTCGCGCAGTGCGTGCAACACGGTGTCGGTGTCGTCGGCGCACAGTTGGAGGCTCAGGTCGCCGTGGCACCAGTCCGGTTGCAGGTCGTCGTCGGGGAAGGCGGGCATGGCCGTGAGGCGGCGGGGCGCGCGGGCCCGCAACCCGAACCGGTCGTCGAAGAGCGCCGCGCCGACGCCGACGGTGACCGCCAGTGCACCGGCCGGGAGTTGGGGGCCGAGGATGCCGGAGTCGGCGGGCGGGCCGGTGATGCCGAGCGGGTCCGGGACGCCGCCGCCGGTGAGGAAGCGGGCCCGTTCGGTGAGGGTGCGCAGCAGGTCGGCCAGGTCCCGACGGCCCTCGGCGGTGACGTCGAAGGCGACGAACGCGGTGACCCGGCGGGGCGGGGTGAGGACGGCGGCCTGGTGCGGTCCGTGGAAGGGCACGGCGGGTGCGGTGCCGCCGAGCGGTCCGGTGCCGGGCAGCGGGAGCTGCGGGCCGGGGCCGTCGGCGGAGGGGGTCCGGGCGGGCGCGGCGCCGCCGGCCGCGAGTCCGGCGCCGGCCAGTGCCGCGCCGCGCAGGAACCCGCGCCGGGCGACGCGGGTCCGCCGGGCGCCCGTCGTACCGTCGTCGCTACTGCCGCCGTGCTGGGCGTCGTTCACACCGTCCTCCGCGGATCGCACAGGGTGGCCACCGAGGCCAGCCGCTCCACCAGGTCGCCCACCGCCGCGTTGGTCCGCTGCCGTTCGGGGCGGCTCAGGCCGTCCAGTGGGGTCCAGCGCCCGTCCCGGTGGAAGCCGTCGAGCAATCGGCCGGTGCGGTCCAACGCGCTCTCCAGGGAAGGGAGTTCCGGATAGCGGGTGGTGAGCAGGGGCCGTAGCCGGGCGAGCACCGCGCGGGTGCCGTCGAGGTTGGCGCGGGCGGTGGCGAGGTTGCTGCCGCTGCCGTAGTCGGTGCGGCCGGTCAGCTCGAACTGTGCGGTGTTCTCCAGGATTTCGTGGGCCCGCAGGCCGAGCGCCGCCGGGTCCATCCGGGCCTGCGCCCAGTCGTCGCGCAGGGCCCGGACCGCCTCGGCGAGCGCGGTGGCCGGGGCGCGTAGCCCGGCGGCCGGCTCGCCGTGCCACAGGCCGTACTCGACGCGGTGGAATCCGGTGAACCCGGGATCGTGGACGCCGCCCGCGAGCCCGGCCGTGGTCCCGTTGATCTTCTTGTCCGCGTCGCCGAACTCGCCGTAGGCGGCGCCCAGTCGCTCGTAGGTCAGATGGGCGGGCAGCCAGGCGGTGCGGGCGGCGGACAGGTCGCCGTCGGTGACGGCGGCGCGCAGGGCGTCGGTCTGGCGGACGAGGCCGTCGAGGCCGCCGGCGACCCACTTCTGGTAGTCGATGGCCGGCTCGATCAGGTCGTGCTGGGTGACCGGCGCGGCGGCCGGGCCGCCGGGGCCGGCGCCGGCGATGCGGACGGTGGGCCCGGTGACCGCGTCGGCGTCGTCGGGCAGGCAGGTGAAGGCGTACGCACCGGGGCCGAGGCGGACCCGCAGTTGCCGGGTGGTGCCGGGGCCGATGCCCTCGACCTCGCCGTAGACCGGACCGCCGCCGGCGCCGCGCAGGTAGACCTCGGCCGCGCGGCTGGAGCTGTTGCGGAGGTCGAAGACCTGGGTGCCGGGGCGGGGGTGCTGCCAGCCGTGGCCGCACTCGCCCGTGGAGATCTCGACGGTGGTGTGCGGGAGGCCGTCCGCGGTGGCGCCGACGTCCGGTCCGGCGCCCGCGGTCAGCGTGACCGCGGTGATCACGCCGGCCACGACCACGGCGCCGCCGGGACCCCAGACGCGCGGCGACCGCAGTCGGCGCAGGCCGGCTCGTGGCACGGGTCCTCCTGGGGGCGTACGGGGAACGGCGTCGGAAGGGCGGGAGGGACCCGCGGTCGCTCCGCCGCACATGCTAGGCAGATGCGGCGCCGCCGAACATCCTTCCGGTGCCCTGGACACCAAGAGTTTCCCCTGGCTTCACCCCCGCGTCGGGCGCCGGGCGCGGGTTCCGGCCGGTTCCGGAAAATCCACGGGGTACGGGGGTGAACCTTCCCCTCACCACGACCGTCTACAGTCCTGTAGACATTTACCGATCAGGGAACGTGCGCAACCGTGCGCCGGAAGGGCGGAACATGACGATCGGACAGCCGGGCAGCGCGACGGCGACCCCCGAGGCCCCAGGAAGATACCTCGGCGCCGCTCCCGGCCGGAGCAAGGTCCCCGAGGTGACGGCGCTGTTCTGGGTGGTGAAGATCCTCACCACCGGCATGGGCGAGACCGCCTCGGACTACCTGGGCCGGACGCTCGGGCCGATCCCCGCCGGCGCCCTGGGCTTCACCTGCTTCGCCGTCGCGCTGGTGGCACAGTTCCGCTCGACCCGCTACCGGGCCGGGATCTACTGGTCGGCGATCGTCATGGTGAGCGTCTTCGGGACGATGGCCGCCGACGTCGTCCACGTCATCGCCGGCGTCCCGTACGTGGTCTCCACCCTCGCCTTCTCGGTGGCGCTGGCCGTCATCCTGATCGCCTGGTACGCCTCCGAGGGCACCCTGTCCATCCACAGCGTCCGCACCCGGCGCCGGGAGACCTTCTACTGGGCGACCGTGCTCACCACCTTCGCCCTGGGAACCGCCGTCGGCGACCTCACCGCGGGCACCCTGCACCTGGGGTACCTGACCTCGGGCCTCGTCTTCGGCGCGCTCATCCTGGTGCCCGCGCTCTCCGGACGGTTCCTCGGCCTCAACGCGGTCGCCGCGTTCTGGGGCGCCTACATCCTGACCCGCCCGCTCGGCGCCTCCTTTGCCGACTGGATGGGCGTTTCGGCCACCCGCGGCGGCCTCGACTGGGGCACCGGTCCGGTCACCCTCGCCCTCACCGTGCCCATCGCCCTGCTCATCGGCTATCTCGCGGTGACCGGCAAGGACACCCCGAGGGACGCGGCCGACGCCGCCCCCGTGGAGGACGTACCGGTCATCGCCGGCTGAGCTGCGCCGGCCAGGGGTCCGCGGCGGGCACCCGCCCGTCGCGGACGCCGCCTACCGGACCGCGACCAGTACGCAGCTGTCGCCGAACTGCCATACCGGGACGATATGCGCGAAACCGGCCTCACGTAGCAGTGCGGTGTGGTCGGACACCGACAGCCCGTTGTCCGCGCAGCCGTCACCGCCGCCGTCGGCGGGCACGCGCAGTCGGCGGCGGCGCTCGGCGAGCGGCTCGGCCAGCTCCGGCTCCGCCGCCACCGCCGCCCACCAGGACTCCCAGTCCTCGTGGGTGCCGTCCTGTAGTCGCTCGGCGCGCCGGCGCCCGACGTGAGCGGCGAGCGCCCCGGCGACGGCCCCGGACTGCGGGAGGTGGTCGCCGTTGACCAGGGCGCCGCCGGGCCGGAGCAGGGCGGCGAGTTGGGCGTAGGTGCGACGCAGGACGGGCTCGGGGAGGTAGTGCAGCGCGGTGGTGGAGACCGCGGTGTCCAGCGGGCGGCCGAGCGCCAGCGTCTCGGCCCAACCGTCCGCACCGATCACGGCGTCGACGTAGCGGGCGGCCGAGGAGTGGTGGGTGCGGGCCAGTTCCAACAGCAGCGGGTCCATGTCCACCCCGACAACCTCGGCGCGCGGCAGTCGCTCCGCGAGCCGGGCGGCGAGCGAGCCCGGGCCGCAGCCGAGATCGACGACCAGCGGACTGCGCTGACCCACCGTCACATACTCGACGACATCGGCGATCACCGTGAACCGCTCCTCGCGGTCGATGGCGTAACGCCGTTGTTGGCGCTCCCAACGCTCCACCCACCACTCCGCGACGGCCATGCTCAGCCCCATCTGGTCGCACCACTCCATCCGTTTCCACCCGCGCCGCACCGTCGACCACGAGGCTACAGGTGGAAACGGTTTCCATTAGCCATAGGGCCTCTCTTTCACTCCGGAGAGGCACCGCACGACAACGAACGGGCACCCGGCGGTACGGAACGGGCACGTAACGGCAGTCAAGTCAGGGAAGCGAGCACGGCGAGCAACCGGTCGATCTCCTCGGGGGTGTTGTAGACGTGCAGACTGACCCGCACGGAACTGCTCCGCTCCCCCGCACCCGCCTGGCAGTGACCGTCCGTGCGCACCATGAAGCCGTGACTGAAGAGGATGAAACCGAGGTCGCCGGCGCCGATGCCGCGGTGCCGGAAGGTGACGATCCCGCAGCGCTGCTGGACCGGCGAGTCGACGGCCAGACTGCGCTGGCAGCCCAGGACTTCGTAGGCGTCGAGGTGACGCAGGCCGTCGGACAGCCGGGCGGCGAGCGCGACCGTCCAGCGTGCGATCCGGTCGGTGCCCGCGGCGTCCAGCCAGTCCAGCGCCGCCGCCAGGCTCGCGATCCCCGTGGTGTTGGGACTGCCCCGCCAGCCACCGGGTTGCAGCTCAGGGCCACGGGCCTGCCGGGCCCAGAGCGCCCCGGAGCCGGGCAGCGCCAATGCCTTGTGGCCGGAGAACACCACGAAGTCCACGTCGAGTTCGGCCACCGAGACCGGCAGGTGGCCGACGCTCTGCGCGGCGTCCAGGCAGATCGGCACCTCCGGCCCGACCGCCCGGCGGATGAGGGGGACGTTCATGTTGCCGCCGTAGACGTGGTGAACGTGGGTGGCGGCCACGAAGCGGGTGCGGGGGCCGACGAGTCGGGCCAGGGCCGCGGGGTCGTAGTCGCCGGAGGAGGGCTGGTGCGGCATCTCCCGGACCCGGATCCGCACGCCCTGCCGGTCCAGCAGGCGCTGCGCCTCCAGCCACGGCGCCAGATTGGCCTCGTGGTCGGCGAACGGAACGATGATCTCGTCCCCGTCCGCGAGGAGTTCGGGCAACCAGTCGCGGGCGATCAGGCGCAGCCCCTCGGTGGTCCCACCGGTGAAGTGGACCGCCGAACGCTCCGGCTCCGGATCGCCGAGGAAGGTCTTGACGCGGTCGCGGACGTCGGCCACCAGCGCGGTGGAGGCGTTGGCCCACGGGTAGGAGCCGCGGCCGGCGTTGGCGTGCGCGGCGGTCAACTGGCCCAGCACGGCGTCCAGTACGGCCTGCGGCTTCTGCCCGGTGGCCGCACTGTCCAGATAGGTCAGCTCCGGGTGGGCGGTGATGATCGGGAACTGGGCGCGCAGGGCGCGCTGCCACGGCCCCAGCTCCGTGAAGAGCGCGGCACCCTGGCCGTGCGCGGCGATCGGGGCCATCGCGGTCAGTCCCGGACCAGCGGCGCGCCGGCGTCCCGCCAGGCGATGACGCCCCCGGTGAGACTGCGGACGTCGGGATGCCCCATCCGGGTCAGCAGTGCCGCGTAGCGGGCGGACTGCTCGCCGACGGGACAGACCAGCAGCACCGGTTGCCGGGTACTGAACGGCAGCCCGCCCCGCACCAGTTCGTCGAAGAGCTCGTCCACGATGTTGATCGCCCCCTCGATGTGCAGCGCGGCGTACGCGAACGGACTGCGCAGATCGACGACGAGCGGGCGGTCCCGTTCGATCCACTTCCGTGCGTCCGGGGTCTCGATGGCCGGGGCCGCGGCGATCTCGGCGTCCGTCAGGTCCGCCGGGTCGTTCCGGCGGGGCGGCAGGCGGAACAGGTCGGGGCGGCGCCGCTTGGTGTAGCTGAGGTAGCTCTCGATCCGGTCGCAGACGATGAACACCGCCGCCCTGCGAGCCTGCGGCCCCGCCTGCTGATCCATCGTCAACTCGGCGTCCACGGCGCGGAGATGGCGGACCGTGCCGTAGTACGCGGCGCCGCCGGTGGGGCCGGCCAGGATGCCGCAGCGCCGGGCGAGCGTCAGCATGCCCTCGATGGCCTCGTCGGAGCTGACCGCCTCCACCGTGTCGTAGGTCGCCGGGTCGAAGAGGCCGACCTCGTGGACCTCGTCCAAGGTGCGGATGCCGGGGATGAAGTCGGACTTGGCGGCGACCAGGCCGACGACCTGCACCCGGGGGTCGTGCTCGCGCAGCACCCGGGCCACCCCGGTGGACGAACCCGCGGTGCCGACGCAGGCGACGAACCAGTCGGGGGCTCGCCCGTCCAGGTCCTTGACGATCTCCGGGCCGGTGCCGGTGGCGTGCGCCTCGGTGTTGCGGGGGTTGAAGTACTGGTCGGTGTGGAGGTAGCTGCTGCCGGGTTCGGACAGCTCCCGGTGGAAGAGGGTGAGCGGGTCCTCGGTGTTGCTCGGGTCCAGGCATTCGCTCTGCCCGGGCAACTCCTCGATGTCGGCGCCCAGCAACAGGAGCAGGTCCTTGATCTCGGGTATGCGCATCCGGTTGGTCACGCTCTTGAACGAGAGGCCGTGCATCCCCGCGATCACCGCCAGCGCCTTGGCGGTGTTGCCGCTGGAGAGCTCCACGACCTGGCTGCCGTGCTCGGCGGCGGCCGCCAGGCCCGGCCGGGCCATGTTCCAGGCGGCCCGGTCCTTCACCGACCCGAAGGGGTTGAGCAGTTCCAGCTTGGCGTACAGGTCGATGTGGTGCAGACCGTGCACGGCCGGATCGATCCGTACCAGCGGCGTGTTCCCGATGGCCTCGGTGATGCTCTCGTACCTCATGGCTCTCCCCCTGGACGTGTGATCGGCCAGTACTGCTCGTCGAGGCACCAGCGCCAGGAACCGTCCTCCTGCCAGGCGGCGACCTTGCGCGCGACGGGCTGGTGCTGCGCGCCGCTGGTCTGGAAGTCCATGCAGTAGCCGGCGGTGTTGGCGAAGACCAGCAGCTCACCGGGGCGGGGCAGCCGGGGCAGGAAGACCATCCGGCGGGTGATCAGGTCGGCCTCCAGGCAGAGACTGCCGGCCAGGTAGACCCCGGCCGCCGGGCCGTCGCCCGCGACCGCACGGACCCCGTCCCGCCCGAGCAGGACGGGGTCCATCAGCACCCCGTGCTCCTCCAGCCCGGCGTCGTCGGCCTTCATCGCCAGGCGCACCAGCGGCTCCCCACTGTCCGTGCGGCGCACCTCCACCACCCGGGCGAGCACCAGCCCGCACTGGTCCACCAGGGCCCGCCCCGGCTCGGTGTACAGGTCGTAGAGGTTCTCCAGCAGGAGGGTGGCCAGCGTGCGGCCGCCGAACGAGGAGGCGGGCAGTGCCAGGAGTTCGTCGAGGTAGCGGGCGCCGGCGACCGGGCGGTGGGCCGGGTAGAGGCCGAGCGCCCCGCGCAGGGTGCCGGCGTCGTTGCGGAGCCCGTAGCCGTGGCCGCGCCAGGTGAGCGGGGGGCGGCGGCCGAGCACGGCGGCGGTCAGTTCGGAGGTGTAGCGCTCCCACTGCGCGGCGTGCGCGAGGTAGTTGACGCCGAAGCCGCCGCCGATGTCCACCGCCCGCGGCCGCAGGCCCCGGCTCCGGCAGACGTCCATGGCCCGGACGCAGCCCTCCAGGGCGCGCGCCTTCTCCTCCGGGCTGGTGGTGTCGAGGTGGTAGCCGACGCCGGTCAGCTCCAGGACGTCGGCGTACCGCTCGACGGTCTTGAGCAGGGTGTCCAGCTCCCCGGCCGGGGTGCCGAAGCGGCTGGGCCGGGTCAGTACCCGCACGCCGGGCCCGTCGAAGGCGGACAGCCGCACCAGCACCCGTATGCGGGCCAGTTGGTGCGCGCGCGCCAGTGCCGCCAGTTCGTCCAGTTCCGCGGCCGAATCGGCGTTGACGGTGACGCCGACCCGGGCGGCGAGCCACAGGAACTCGCGGTTCTTCGGCCCGGTCGCCATGATCCGGTCCGGGGCGAAGCCGGCACCGAGGGCGTGTTGCAGCTCGCCCAGCGAGGCGACGTCCACCGCCGCGTCGGTCGCCGCCAGCCGTCGCAGCAGCGCACTGGAACGGTTCGCCTTGTGCGCGTAGAAGACCTGGCCGCCGAGCCGGTGGGTGCCGTACGCGGAGCGGAACCGCGCGGCGTTCTCGGCGATCTGGTCGGGCAGCACCACGTTCAGCGGCGAGCCCAGGGCGTCGACGAGCGAGGGGAGGAGGTCCCCCGCGCCCAGCAGCGACGCCAGTCGCGTTTCCAGGCGCGGTTCCAGAGACAGCGGCTCCGGAGACGAAGGCACAGCAGCCGCCAAGAGACCCCCTTCGAAGTGGGCGCGAACTCGACCCGCACGGTTCGCCGTTAACCACTTCCCGCTCCCGACGGCCTTTACGCCCGCCCGCCGCGGCCCGCCCGGACTTGACCCGATGCGGGCCCGCCGGCGGCTGCGGGCGCCCGGGCCCGGTCCGACGGGTCGTTCACAGGCGCACCAACGCCTCCGGGCCGAGGGAGTCCAGGGTCGGGTAGCCGTCCACGGCCATCAGCAGGTCGGCCTCGGCGAGCAGCGAGCGCAGGACGTGCACCACGCCGTCGGCGCCGCCCAGCGCCAATCCGTAGGCGTACGGGCGGCCGACCGCGACGGCGGTGGCGCCCAGGGCCAGTGCCTTGATCACGTCGGTGCCGGTGCGCACGCCGGAGTCGAAGAGCACCGGCAGGCCGCCGGCGGCGGCCACCACGCCGGGCAGCGCGTCGAGGGCGGGGAGACCGCCGTTGGCCTGGCGGCCACCGTGGTTGGAGCAGTAGATGCCGTCCACGCCGCCGTCCCGGGCCCGGCGGACGTCCTCCGGGTGGCACAGGCCCTTGAGGATCAACGGCAGTTCGGTCAGGGACCGCAACCAGGGCAGGTCGTCCCAGGTCAGCGGGTTGCCGAAGACGCTGGCGTAGTGGGCGACGGCGGCGGCCGGGTCCTCCTCCGGCGGCTTGCGGAGCCGGGAGCGGAAGACCGGGTCGGAGGTGTAGTTGGCGAGGCAGTGGCCGCGCAGCTGGGGGAAGTTGGCGGTGGTCAGGTCGCGCGGGCGCCAGCCGACGGTCCAGGTGTCCAGGGTCACCACGATGCCCTGGAATCCGGCCGCCTCGGCGCGGCGCACGAAGCTCTCCGCGAGGTCCCGGTCGGCGGGGGTGTAGAGCTGGAAGAGGCCGGGGGTGTCGCCGTATTGGGCGGCGACCGCCTCCATCGGGTCGGCGGAGAGGGTCGAGGCGATCATCGGGACGCCGGTGCGGGCCGCGGCCCGCGCGGTGGCCAGATCACCGTGCCCGTCCTGTGCGCAGATGCCGAGCACCCCGATGGGCGCCATCAGCAGCGGGGACGGCAGCGTCCGGCCGAACAGCTCGACGGACAGGTCCCGGTGCGCGGCGCCCACCATCATCCGCGGCATCAGCCCCCAGCGCGCGAAGGCGGCGACGTTGGCCCGCTGGGTGTGCTCGTCCCCGGCGCCGCCGGCCACGTACGACCAGACGGACGGGGGGAGCGCGGCCTCGGCGCGGGCCTCCAGGTCGGCGGCGGCCACCGGCAGTCCGGGGAGTTCACCGCGCAGGCCGCCCGCGTAGATCTCGTGTTGGTAGTCGCCGAAGTGCTGGGGCATGGACGGCATCGACTGCGTCTCCGTTCGGTCGCCGGTTCCGCGCTGGCACGCGATTCCCTGGACCCCGCGAAGTTACCCACGGGTTCCCAGGGATTCCTATCGTGTTCCGGGGGTGGGCGACACGGGCGGACGCGCCAAGATCCGGTCAACCGCGCCGGGAGGGGGCCTCCAGGCGGCACAGGTGCAGTTCGCCGTGCGGGTCGGCCGGGTAGGAGTGGTCGAGCTGCCAGCCCTGCTCGGCGGCCACCCGCAGCACGCCGTGGGCGCCGACCCCGCGGAAGTGCCAGCTGCGGACGCCGACCCGGCGCAGGATGCGGGCGTGCTCGTCCTCCTTGTAGTGCCGGCCCGGGGCCTTGGCCAGCTCTTCCTCGAACTTGGCGGTCAGGTGCTTCCGTAGGTGGGCCAAGTAGGCGTCCGGATCGCGGCGCAGTTCCAGAGTGCGCACCCTCGACAGAAGGCGATCTCCGGCGGCCCGACATTGGCGCTGGAGTTGGCATCGAGCCAGATCGCCAGCACGGTGAGGCCGATCGCGAGCAGCGCCCAGATCGGGAGGTAGACGCACTGCAGCACGTATTGCGTCACCAGCCCGGTCCGCGAACGACGCGGCCCCGGGCCGGGGTCGGGCTTCGGCTTCGGCCGGTCGCCGGACTTCTGTGGCGAGAGGGACGCGGGCGGCGCGGGGAAGCCGGGAGCGGTGGGGTGTTGGTGTTGGGGCGGGGCGGCCGGCGCGGGGTGGCCGGCCGGCCAGGACTGACCGGGGCTCATTCGGCCACCCGCGTGCGGAACTTGGCCAGGAGGGCCGCCCTGAGCGCCACCAGGAGCTCCGTACGAGCCGTAGCCGCCATGGCCTCCGGGGGCGTGCTCATGGGTCTCCTCGTCGGGTGGCGCATTCAGGGGGACGGCGGTGCGGCGCCGGGGTGGGGCGCGGCAGCGTGCCGGTGCGAAGCCGTCGGACACCCGCCGGCGGGCCGTTCGGCGACACATCATGCCGCACCGTCCGGGGCGGCCGACCCACCGGTCACGCGCCCGGCGACAGGCGGCGGGCGGGGTCGGGGAGTTGCGCACGGCCGCTCCGCCTATGGGGTGTTTGCGGCCTCCGTCAGGGTCGTTTTGGAGTCGGGACGATTTCTCCATACGATCCGGCGATGATCACCAGAACGATCAGCAAACGGATCACCAGAAAAAGGCTGGCGGCCGGGGTGTGCGGGCTGCTCGCCGCGATGGCGATGGCGCTGTCGCCCACGCCGGCCAGTGCCGGCGACCCCACCCCGGGAGCCACCCCGGCGGCCGCCCCCAAAGTGGAGCTGACCCTCGACGTCAGCGGCTCGATGCGGGCCCGGGACATCGACGGGCAGAGCCGGATGGCCGCGGCGAAGCAGGCGTTCAACGAGGTGCTGGACGCCGTACCGAAGGACGTCCAGCTCGGCATACGGACGCTCGGCGCCACCTACCCCGGCAACGACCGGCAGGTCGGCTGCACGGACACCAAGCTGCTCTACCCCGTCGGACCGCTCGACCGGACCGAGGCGAAGACCGCGGTGGCCACGCTCGTGCCCACCGGCTGGACGCCGATCGGCCCGGCCCTCCAGGCCGCGGCCAAGGACCTCAAGGGCGGCGACGGGCAGCGCCGGATCGTCCTGATCACCGACGGCGAGGACACCTGCCAGCCGCTGGACCCCTGCCAGGTGGCCCGGGACATCGCCGCCCAGGGCATCCACCTCACCGTCGACACCCTCGGGCTGCTGCCGGACGCCAAGACCCGCAGCCAGCTGAGCTGCATCGCCGAGGCCACCGGCGGCACCTACACCGCGGTGCAGCACACCGACCAACTCCGGGACCGGGTACACCAGTTGGTGGACCGCACGGCCCGTCGGGTGGCCACCCCGGTGGCGACCCAGGGCGCCGCGCAGTGCGCCACCGCCCCCGAGCTCAAGCCGGGCCTGTACAGCGACCGTGAGAAGTTCGCCGAGCACCGCTGGTACCGGGTCGACGTCAAGCCGGGCCAGGAGCTGCGCGCATCGGTGAGCATCGGCGCGGACCGCGCGGTGAACAACGACTACGGGGTGCTGCTGCGGGCCTCGACCCTGCACGGCCGGGAGATCGTCCGCGGCGCGGAGGCCGGTGACGGCCGGACCGACGTCATCTCCACCGGGCTGCGCTACGCCAAGCCCGAGGCCGACTCCTCCGACAGCGCCACCAAGGACGCCGCCGAGACGGTCTGCCTCCAGGTCAGCAACTCCTTCTCGGCGGCCCCCTCGGTCAAGACCGAACCGGGCCTGCCGGTGGAGCTGGCTGTGGACCTCGTCGACGGGCCGCACGACGCCTCCGACGTGGCCTCCTTCGGCCTCGGCCGGGGCTGGTGGCTGCTCGGCGCGCTGGTGCTCGCCGGTCTGGTGGGCGGCCTGGTGTGGGGCTGGATCTCCCGTTGGCGCGTCACCGTCTGGAGGACCAACTGATGCGTAGCGTACGGAACATGACGGGCCGTGCGGTGCGGGCGGCCGGACTGCTCGCGAGCGCCGCCGCCCTGGCGTTCGCCGGCGGTGTGGCGGGGGCGGGCACGGCGGTCGCCGACAGCCCGAGCCCGAGTGCGAGCGCGAGCGACGGCGGGGACGCCGCCAAGGGCCCCACGGAGGCCGGCACGTCCTTCCGCACCGCGACCCCGATCGCCCTGGACAAGCGGGCCACCGCCAGCGCCTCCACCGGCGACTACCTGTACTGGGTGCTGCCGGCCGACGCCGGGCAGCGGGTCACGGTCAAGGCCAAGGTGAGCCTCCCGGAGTCCGCGCGGCACGGCACGGCAACCTGGCAGTTGGACGTCTACGACGGGCTGCGCCGCCGACAGGCGTGCCGGTACGGCGTGCAGACCAAGGCGGCGTCCCAGGACGCCGCGACGGTCGAGCTGTCCTGCGCGCTGCGCACCGTGCGCGGTTGGTCCGAGCAGTGGGCGAACGACCCGTTGCCGGGCAACTACTACGTGCGGCTGACCGCCGTCGGTCTGCCGGCGGAAGACCTGGGGCAGCCGGTCCAGGTGGAGGTCCAGGCGTCCGCGGCCGATGCGAGCGGCGCCCAGGCGGTGGACGGCAAGCTGTCCGCTCCCCTGGTGCCGGGCGCCGGGGCGGCCTCGCCCGAGCCGCAGCCGAGCGGTGCGGCGCAGCAGCCGGCCACGGACGGTGCGCCCGACGGCGGCTGGTCCTCGGGCTGGTGGTCGGACCGCTGGGTGTGGACCGCGGTGGGCGGTGCGCTGGCCGCGCTGGCGGGCATCGGCGGCTACCGCATGACGCGCGGCTCGGGCCGGCCGGCGCACCTGCCGCCGGGCGCCTGATCGGACCGGTGGTCGCGCCGGGCGGTCGCGGTGGGGCTCCCCCGCCCCACCGGGGCCGCCCGGCTGCCGGAACTCACCCCTCCGGAACCTGCCGGCCCCCACCGGCAACCAGGCGGCGGGAATCGCCATCCCTCCCGACGACAGCCGCGCCATCCGCGCGCCCCGCACTCGTGGAGGAACACCAGTGAAGCCAGCCCGTCCCGTCCGCCGGGTCGCCGGCACCGCCGTCACCGCCCTGCTGCTCGCCGCCGGCGCCGTCGGCGCGCTGGCCTCCCCGGCCGTCGCCAAGGCCAACTCGGTGGCCGTCGGGAAGGTCGCGCTCGGCGCCGGGCGCCCCGCGGTCGTCACGGCCGAGATCGCCTACTCCTGCGACCCGGGGTCGGACGTGCACCTCGCCGCCACCGCGACGAGCCGGCCCGCCAAGGGCCACCGCCCGGCCGTGGCCTCCGGGACCCTCGCCAACAAGAAGCTGGTGTGCGACGCCCGGGTGCACCGGGCGCGCCTGGTCCTGCACCCCAAGCCCGGTGCGACGTTCCACAAGAAGGACCGGGCGACCGTCGCGGCCAGCGTCGTCACCCCGCGCGGCGCCCACTACGCCGACGCGCGCCGGACCGTAACGCTCTGATCCCGCACTGCGGCGGCCCTGGGGCCGGTCCGACCTGATCCACCGGACCGGCCCGGACCGGCCCTGGGGGCGCGGAGGCCGCCGCAGGTGTAGAGAAGAGGTATGCGCGTCCGGCGCGATCTCCCCCGCAGCGGCCGGTCCTGGCGGCTGAGCCACGGGCTGCTCGTCGTTCCGCTCGCGGTGATCGCGGCGATCACCCTGCTGGACATCAGCACGCCCACCACCATCCACCTGGGCCCGTTCCTGGTGGCGGCGCCGGCGATCACCGCCTCGTTCGCCGGGCCCGGCCTCACCGGCGCCATCGGTGCCCTGGCGGTGGCCGCCCAGATCCTGATCGGCCAGCTGCACGGCGGGCTGACGACCGCGAACCACGAGGCGCAGATCGCCGCCCTCGTCGTGATCTCGGTACTGGTCACGCTCTTCCGCTACGCCCGTGATCGGCACCAACGGCAGCTGAGCCAGGTGCGGTCGGTGGCGGTGGCGGCCCAGCAGGTGCTGCTGTGGCCGCTGCCGCACCGGATCGGGCGGCTGCGGATCGAGTCGGCGTACATCTCCGCGGAGGCCGAGGCCGAGATCGGCGGCGACCTCTACGGGGCGGTGCCGGTGCCCGGTGGGACCCGGTTGGTGATCGGGGACGTCCGCGGCAAGGGGCTGGCCGCGATCGGGGAGGCCGCGGTGCTGGTCGGGGCGTTCCGGGGCTCGGCCTACCGACACCTCCCCCTGGCCGCGTTGGTGGCGCACCTGGGCAACTCGGTGCACTGGAACTTGGCGCACGCCCCCGAGGAGGACCTGGAGTCCTTCATCACCGCCGTCGTCCTGGACGTCCACGACGACGATCCGGCCATCGAGATGGTGAACTGCGGGCACCCCCCGCCACTCCTGCTGGGCGACGGGCGGATCCGGTCGCTGGAGGTCGCCGAGCCGGCGGTGCCCCTGGGGCTGACGACCCCGGCGGAGAGCGACTACAAGGTCGAGAGCTTCACGTTCGCACCGGGCGAGGTGCTGCTGCTCTACACCGACGGCGTGATCGAGACCCGGGACCGCTCGGGGGCGTTCTATCCGCTGACCGACCGGTTGGCCCAGTGGAACGAGCCCGACCCGGCCGCGCTGGTCCGACGCCTCCACGACGATCTGCTGCGGTACGCGGACGGCAATCTCAGCGACGACGTCGCGATGATCGCGATCACCCGGCCGCCGGGGCCCGACTCCGGGTGACCGCGGCCGAGGTGCCCGTATCCGGGTGTCCGGGCCCGGTCACCGGCGGCGGATCCGCGCGGCCAGCACCGCCACGTCGTCCTGCGCGAACCGGCCGTCGAGGCGGACCAGCACCTCGTCGAGGACGTCGGCCGGGCTGGCCCGGGCGGGCAGCCGCATCCCGGCGAGCCGGGCGAGGGAGACGTCGATGTCCTCACCGCGCCGCTCGACCAGACCGTCGGTGAACATCAGCAGGGTGTCGGCGGGGGTGAGGGCGCGGGTGACGAGCGCGTAGCCGCCGGCGCCGGTGCCCAGCGGCGGGCCGGCCGGTACCGGCAGCAGCCGGGCGGTGCCGTCGGCGCCGAAGACGGCCGGCGGGAGGTGGCCGGCGCTGGCGAAGGAGGCGATCCCGCGGGCCGGGTCGAGCTGGGCCAGCAGACAGGTCGCCGGGCGGCGGCGGTCGTCCCGGGCCACCACGGCGTCGAGTTGGCGCAGCACCCGGTGCGGCGGCAGTTCGGCCGAGGCGACGTAGCGCAGGGCGGAGCGGTAGGCGCTCATCTCCACGGCGGCCTCCAGACCGTGGCCCATGACATCGCCCATCACCAGCAGGGTCCGCCCGAAGTGGAGCCGTACCGTCTCGCACCAGTCGCCGCCGACCAGGGCCCCGCTGTCGGCCGGCAGGTAGCGGGTGGCGAGCTCCAGGTTGGGGTGCGGCCGGCCGGGGTCGGCGAGGAGGGCGCGCTGGAGGTCCAGCGCGGTGCGCCGGGCCGCGGCGTGCCGGCGGGCGTGCGCGAGGTGGACGGCCGCCAGGCGCGCCGCGTGGTGGAGGGTGGCGGTCTCGTGCGCGGTGAAGCCGCCGGCGGCGCGGGCGGCGCGCAGCACGCCGTAGAGGTGGCCGTGGGCCAGGAGCGGGACCGACACCGGGGCACTGGGGCCGCCCGGTTCCAGGAGGCGGGTGCGGCCCTCGGCCGCGACCTGGTGGAGCGCCGCCGTGGCCCCGCCGGTGGCCGGGTGCGCGCCGGGGTGCCGGGCGCTCGGGTAACGCCCGTCCTCGGTGTCGTCGGGGAGCAGTTCCACGGCGGCGGCGTCGCACAGCGACCGGCAGACGAACCGGGCCAGTTCCGCGCAGGTGGTGCGGGCGTCCAGCGTGGTGCCGATCCGCTCGGCGGCGTCCTCGGCGGCGCGCAGCCGCGCCCGTTCGGCGTGGCCGGTGTTGCTCGCGCTCATGGGCCCACTTCCGGGACTGCTGGTGCGGAGGGCTGGCGCGGTGGGGTGGTGGGGTCACTCCCCCGCACCTTCGATCAAACACGGTGCGGAAGCCACCGGTCCGCACCAGCGGGCGGAGAGCGGATGAATTCTGGGTGTACGACCGTACGCGGGGCGTACGCCGGGGCGTCACCGGGTGGCCGGCGCGGGGGCCGTGGGGGTCCGCGGGGCGGGCGGGAGGTAGGCGCGGTAGCCGCGGAAGGTGCCGGTGTCGGCCAGCGGCACGGGCCGCCAGCCGCGGGCGACGGTGGGCGGGGCGGCGGACGGCGGGACGAGCAGCGCCACGGGCCGGCGGGCGGCCTCGGCGGGCAGTTCCCGCGGGGCGGCGCTGGCGTCGGGGCCGGCGGTCTGTCGGGAGGCGCAGCCGGCGTAGTAGGCGAGTTGGACGGCGTGGTCGCCGGACAGGACGCAGGGCGGCCGCACCCCCATGGCGTGCAGGGCGGTGGCGGCCGCCGTGAAGTCCTGCCGCATATGGCGGTTGCGGGCGGTGTTGCCGGTCAGCACGGCGCACTGGACGGCCAGGTGGGCGGCGAGCGCCGCCGCGAGGAGGGCGGTGGCGCGCGGCCGGAGCCGGCCCTCTGGGGCGACCAGCCGCCACAGGCCGTCGGCCACGGGGAGGGACAGCAGCGCGTAGGCGGGCAGCAGGAAGCGGGGTGCGGCGTAGTCGATGAGGAAGAGGTACGGCACCGCGGTCGCCAGCGCGACGGCGGTGGGCAGCAGGGCGGTGGCCGGGCGCCGGGCCCGGACCGCGGCCCGTATGCCGACGGCGGTGAGGAGCGGCAGCGCGAAGAACCACACGGCGGTGACGGGATGGGTCCACGGCACGTCGCAGGGCCGGCACAGCCCCCGCCCGTCCAGGCTGCGGATCTGGTCGTCGACGGCCAGATTCCAGCCGATGCCGCCCTGGATCTCGGCGGCGCGGTGCAGCCGGGCGAACAGGCCCCCGTAGTGGGTGTACGCCTCGATGACCCAGTCCGCGGCGCCCAGCAGCAGCCCGCCGGCCATCAGGAGGACCAGGGCGGGGCGCCGCCACCGGGGCACCGCGAGGGCCGCCGCGGCCGGCACCAGCACCAGCCAGCCGGCGTCCGGTGGGCGCATCAGCGCGACCACCGCGACAGCCAGCGGGAGCCCGGCGAGCGCCCGGCGGTCCGTGCGGTCCTGCACGGCGCGCAGGAAGCAGCCGGTGGCGGCGAGCGCCCCGTAGGCGGTCCAGAGGTTGGGCATGACCTGGGGGCCGTAGTAGAGGGTGATCCAGAGGGTGGCGAAGAGCGCGCCGCCGAGGGCCAGCACCCGGGTGGGGAGCAGCGGTCGCCAGACCCGCAGCGCGGCCCAGAGGCCGACGCCGGACAGGACGGCGAGGGCGAGCCGTAGGGCGGTGGTGGAGGACGTCAGGGCGGTGACCGGGGCGATGAGGTAGGTGATGCCGCGGGCCCGGGGGGCGCTGAAGAAGGCGGCCGGTACGTCCCGGGCGACCTGGCTGGCGTAGACCGTCTCGTCCCAGCCCAGGCCGGTGCCGGGGACCACCAGGACGAGCTGGAGGAGGGTGAATGCCGCGCCGGTGAGGGCCAGCCAGGGCAGCGGGCGGATCGGGGACCGCGGCGCGGCGGGCGGGCGGCGGGCGGGCGCCGGTGCCGTCCGCACCGCCCGGCCGCCCGGGACGGACCGGCTCTCTTCCATGAGCAGACCTCGCGGGGTGGGGTGGGCGCCCGTGGGGGCCGGTCGGGTACTGGCGCCATCATGCGGGTCGCGGGCCGGCCTGGCACCCCTCATGCACCTGTTCGGCACCGGGCTTCGGCCTGCCGGCGGATCCGGCGCGCCGCCTACACTGGGCGCTCCGGGGCAAGGGGCTCCCAAAGGGACGGAGTGCGGCAGTGGTGAGGAGCATCGAGGGGAAGGCGACACCGGCCGACCCGTCCGCCGAGGTGCTGGCCGAGGCAGCCGCGATGTTCGGACTGCTGGCCTCTCCCCCGCGGCTGCACATCGTCTGGGCACTGGCCCAGGGCGAGAGCGACGTCAGCGGACTGGCCGAACGGGTCGGCGGCGCGCTGCCCGCGATCAGCCAACACCTGTCCAAGCTGAAACTGGCCGGCCTGGTCCGCTCCCGCCGCGAGGGCCGACGAGTGGTGTACTTCGTCGACGACCCCGAGACGGTCGCGGTGACACGGAAGCTCGTCGTCCAACTCGCCGCCCGCAGCAAGGGTGTGTCGCCGGCCCGCCTGCGTCAGCTCGGTGCCTGAGATCACCGCGGCGCCCGGGGCCGGCCCGGTGCCCCCGGACGCCGATGCGGTGCGCGCGGGTACGGCGGATCCCTCGGGCACAGCCGCGGCGGTGGAGCCGGCGGCGCTGACGGCGTTGCAGCTGATGCGGCGGCTGGACAGCGGACCGCGTGGGCTGACCGACATGCAGGCCGAGGAGCGGCTGGCCCGGTTCGGGGAGAACACCGTGCCGTCGTGGCGGCCGGTGACCTGGCCGCGGCGTTTCCTGGGCGCACTGCGGGATCCGTTCACCACGGTGCTGTTGTGTCTGGGGCTGGTCTCGGCGGTCGTTGCGTCCTGGGGCACGGCCTGCGTGATCATGACGCTGGTGGTGGTCAGCTGCGCGCTGCGGTCCGGCGGTGAGCACCAGGCCGGCCGGGCGATGGCGGCGTTGCAGGAGTTGGTCGCGACCACCGCGGCGGTGCAGCGCCGGCCGGGCGAGGACGAGGCGCCGCAGGTGCGGGAGGTGCCCGTCGACCAGTTGGTGCTCGGTGACGTGGTGCGGTTGGGCCCCGGCGACCTGGTGCCGGCGGACGTCCGGCTGCTGCGCGCCAGTGGGCTGACGGTCCATCAGGCGGCGTTGACCGGGGAGTCGGCGCCGGTGTCGAAGCAGGCCGTGGACGCCCCGCCCGGCGCGGACCGGGACGCGTCCGAGCCGCCGCACATGTGCTTCCAGGGGAGCAGCGTGGCGACCGGCAGCGGGACCGCTCTGGTGGTGGCGACGGGTGCGGACACCCGGTTCGCCGCCGCGTACCGCGAGCGGGCCCGGCGGCGCGGCGAGACCGCCTTCGACCGGTCGGTGCATGGCATCGCCTGGACGCTGATCCGCTTCATGCTGCTGACCCCGCCGCTGGTGCTGATGGCCAATGCCGCGCTGCGCGGGCGGGGGCTGGAGACGCTGCCGTTCGCGGTGGCGGTGGCGGTGGGGCTGACGCCGGAGATGCTGCCGGTGATCGTGACCACCGCGTTGGCCCGGGGCGCCGCCCTGCTGGCCCGGACCAGCGGCGTGATCGTCAAGCGACTGCCCGCGCTGCACGACCTCGGCGCGGTCGACGTGCTGTGCCTGGACAAGACGGGCACCCTCACCCAGGACCGGCCGGTCGTGGTGCGGTCCGCCGGCCCGGACGGCGCGCCCGATCCGGAGGTCCTGCACTGGGCCGCGGTGAACAGCTTCTGGACGATCGAGCTGGCCGAACTGCCGGTGCCGGACGCGCTGGACGAGGCGGTCCTGGCGGCCGCGGAGGAGCAGGGCGCGGATCCGCTGGAGTACGACGGGATCGCGGCGCTGCCGTTCGACCCGATGGTGCGGATGTCCACGGCGGTGATCCGCCGCCCGGGGCAGCACGGCATCCACACCCTGGTCGTCAAGGGCGCGGTGGAGGACGTGCTGGCCCGGTGCGGGCGGGTGTGGTCCGGCGGGGCGGAGACCGTGCTGGACGAGGCGGCCCGGGAGCGGCTGTTGCGGTGTGCCGCCGAGGAGGCGGCCGCCGGGCTGCGCCTGTTGGCGGTGGCCCGCGGCGACCGCCGGCCCCGACTCGGCGGGTACACCGACGGGGACGTGCGGGGGCTGACCTTCGTCGGCTTCGTGGCGCTGAGCGACGCACTGGCGCCGTCGGCGGCGGACGCCCTACGGGTGCTGGCCGAGCGCGGGGTGGCGGTGAAGGTGCTCACCGGTGATCATCCCGGGACCGCGGCCCGGGCCTGCCGGGACCTGGGGCTGCCGCCGGGCGAGGTGCTCACCGCCGGCCGGCTCGCCGGGCTGGCGGGGCCGGCGCTGGCGGAGGCGGTCGGGCGGGCCACGGTCGTGGCGCGGTGCACGGCGCAGGACAAGGCCCGGATCGTGACGGCACTGCGGGCGGACGGGCACACCACCGGGTTCCTGGGCGACGGGGTCAACGACCTGCCGGCGCTGCACGCGGCCGACGTCGGGATCTGCCCCCGCGGGGCGGTACCGGTGGCGCGGGAGGGCGCCGATGTGGTGCTGGCCGAGAAGGACCTGACCGCGATCGACCGGGCGATCACCGCCGGTCGGCACGCCAGTGGCAACATCGCGGCCTATCTGCGGATCACGCTGTCGTCCAACCTCGGCAACGTGATCGCGATGCTGGCGGCGGGACTGCTGCTGCCGTTCCTGCCGATGCTTCCGGCACAGGTCCTGGTGCAGAACCTGTGCTTCGACGCGGCGCAGCTCTCGCTCGCCTTCGACCAGCCGGCGGTGGGTGCGGCGCGTCGACCGGCGGTGCTGCGGCCGCGGGTCTTCCTCCGTTTCATCACCGTGTTCGGCCTGATCAACGCCACGGCGGACCTGGCGACGTTCGGGGTGCTGGCGTTCGCCGCGAAGGTCACGGCCGGGACGGACAGTCCGACGATGTTCCACGCCGGGTGGTTCACCGAGAACCTGCTCACGCAGGGGATGGTGATGCTGCTGCTGCGCACCGGGCGACGGGCCGCGGAACGGCGGACGGTGGGCCCGGTGCACCTGGCCGTGACCGCACTGGCGGTGGTCGGTCTGCTGCTGCCGGTCTCCCCGCTGGCGCCGCTGCTGGCCATGTCGGCGCCGCCGCCGCTGTACTACCTGCTGCTCTCGGTGGTCCTGACGCTCTACGGGGCGGCGCTGGCGTTCGTCCGGATCCGGTACGCGCGCCGGGAGAGCGACGCGGGCGTGCCCGGCGGATCGTCGAGCTGATCCGCGGGACACGCCCTCGTGGGTGTCGGAACGCTATCGGGTCGGGCGGCTCACCAGTCGCCGCCGCCGTCGAACCCTCCGCCGTCGAAGCCGCCGCCGTCGCCGAAGCCGCCCGCGAAGTCCCCGGGGTTGAAGTCGGCGCCGGATTGGCTGCCGCCCTCGGGACCGTTGAGGAACGACGCGGAGTCGGCGTAGGCGCTGGGGGCGCTGAGCACCGAGCCGAGCAGGGTGCCGGCCACCATGGCGGTGAGCACGCTGCCGCCGCCGAAGTAGCCGCCGGCCCACGGGGAGTAGGCCGGTCCGGCGTCCCAGTAGGGCTGCGGGCCGCCCGGGGTCTGGACGGTGCGGGCCATCGGCTCCAGGCCGTCGGCCAGCCGGGTCGCGTCGGCGGCGCACGCCGGGACCGGGCGCGGGGCGGCGCCGGGCGGGGCCCACTGGACGTCGGCGGTGGAGGGGCCGTGCCGCGGGTCGAAGAAGCAGGGCAGCCGGCGCTCGGGCAGCGGGGCGCCGGTCCGGCGGGCGGCCAGGGTGGCCAGCGCGAACCGGCCGTCCTCCAGGGCCACGGTCACCGGGCGGACGTCCTCGGGGCGGCGGGCCTCGGCCATCCGCGTCTTGGCCAGGTCGTAGGCGTCGAGGGCGCTGGTGTAGTCGGTGCGCATGGCATCGGTGGCGTCGGGCTCGGACGGGCTGAAGTCGAGGCGGTCCAGCTCCTCGCCGAAGGCGGTGATGTCCTCGTCGACGACCACCCGCAGCGCCTCCAGTTCGGCGCGTTCCCGCTCCTCGCGCTGCTTCTTGGCCCGGCGGAAGAGGGCGTAGGCGCCCACGCCGCCGGCCACCACCACGGCACCGCCGACGAGCAGTCCGGTGGCGGAGCCGCCGGCGCCGTCGCCCTCGTTCCAGGCGGTGGGCGCCGCGCCGTGGGCCTGTGCGGCGGCCTGCTGGGCGAACTCGGTGACCATGCCCTTGGTGTCGCCGGGGTGGGACCGCCGCACGGCATCCGTGAGGTTGGCGGCCGCGTTGTGGGACAGCACCTGCCGGTCGGCCCCGGCGTTGAAGCCGTTGGCGCCGAGGTGGACGGCGTAGACGCCGGTGATGCCGACCTTGGTGCGCAGCTCCCGCAGCAGGGTCTTCTTGGGGAACTCCGGGGCGTCCGGCAGGACGGCGACGAAGACCGGCTTGTCGGCGTCCCGTATCTTCTGCGCGAGCGCGTTGCGGTCGGCGTCCGGGAGCTGGTCGCGGACGCGCGGGTCGACGTAGACCGGGCTCTTCTTGAGGGCCTCGGCCACGGCGTCCAGGCCGGTGCCGGCGGCGTGGGCCGGCTGGGGCAGGACGGCCGCCGCGGCGAGCAGCATCAGGGCCGCCAGCAGGAAGCCGGTGAGAACTCTGGGCAGAGCTCTGGGCAGAACGCCGGGCGAGGGCCGGCGAAGGGCTGTCATGGGGCTGATCTTCTCCTCAACGTCATAGCGACATAGGGGACATGGGCGACAAGTGACGTACTGGTGCCGGTGACCGCCGCAAGGTGCGCTCCGGTTAACCGTACGAGAGATCGGAACAAGGGTCGTCGTCCGCGGAGCGCGCGGCACCACCCCCGCGCTCCGGCGGCACGGCCGGGGTGCCGGCACCGCCGGCGGGCCGGTCGGCGTAGTCCCGGCCGAGGGTGACGCCGACGCCGGGAGCGGTGGCCTGCTGGAGGACCGCGCCGGGGAAATATCGGGCCACCGTCCGCGCCTGCTCCTCTCGGCCGGGGCCGTACCCGACGACGGTGGCGGCGTACTGCGGGGAGCCGGCGGTGGCGGTGCGCAAGATGGTGAAACCGGCCGACCGCAGCTCGGCGGCGGCGTGCGCGGCGAGCCCCGGGACGCTGGTCCCGTTGTAGACCGCGACGCCGATGCCGGTCCCGGGCGGTGCGGCGGTCGGTGCCGGGGCGGCGGGCGCGGCGCCCTTGCCGTCGTCCGTCGCGCCGGGGCGGGCGGTACCGCCGGCGTCCTGGCCGTCCACGGTGCGGTCGGCGCGCAGATCGGCCCACAGCGCGTCGGCGTCCGGGTGGACGACCGCGACCCGGGCGCCCTGGTAACGCCAGGGCAGGGTGAGGAACTTCGTGTTGTGCAGGTCGATGTCCTTCATCGCCAGGGCGAAGGACAGCAGCCGGTCCGCGGAGCCCAGCCCCGGGTCGACGGTCAGGGCCGCGGTGGCCGCCCGGGCCAGCGGCAGCAGCGCGGACGGGTTCATGCCCCGGGCCCTGACCTTCTTGACCAGCGCGGCGGTGAACGCCTGCTGGCGCTTGATCCGGCCGATGTCGGAGCCGTCCCCGAGGCCATGCCGGAGCCGGACGTAGTCCAGGGCCCGCTGACCGGAGACGGTCTGCGGCCCCCGGGCGAAGGCCAGCGCGCCGCGCGACCCCAGGTGCGGGTTGAGGTCCCCCTGGTAGACGTCCTGGGGCAGGCAGACGGGTACCCCGCCGACGGCGGTGGTCAGCGCGGCGAAGCCGGCGAAGTCGACGACGACGGTGTGGTCCACCCGCAGCCCGGTCAGCTGTTCCACGGTGTTCTGGGTGCAGGCGGGGTTGCCCTTGATCGTGCTGCCCACGGTGAACGCGGAGTTGAACATCGCGCCGGACCGCGGCGGGGTCCAGCTCCCGTCCGGCAGCCGGCACGACGGGATCTCCACGAGGGCGTCACGGGGGAAGGAGACCGCGAGCGCGTGCCGGCCGTCGCCGTAGACGTGCAGCAGGAAGGCGGTGTCGGAGCGCCCCACGTCGCCCTCTCCTCCGCCGAGCCGACGGTTGCCGCCGGCTCGCGAGTCGGAGCCGATGACCAGGACGTTGCTGCCGCCGGCGCCGGCGGCTGGCCGGTCCTGGCTGAGGCCGTCCGCGCCGAAGGTGGCGATGTTCCCGTTGAGCTGGAGGTAGAGCCAGCCGGCGCCGGCGACCAGCAGCACCAGGATCGAGAGGGTCAGCGCGGCGGCCGTCCGGACCCCGCGCCACGCCCCCTGGACGAGCCCGTCCCCGCCCCCCTGGCCGCCTCCGTGTGCGGCCCCTGCCGCGTGGCTGCGTGTCACGTGTGCACCCTCGTCCGTGCGTTTTCCTGCCGGCAGACGGATCCCCCCTGCCCAGGGTTATACAGTTGCGCAATGTAGCAAGTGAAATTCCGGCCGGGCCGCACGACCGCGGCCGCGAAGACCGACCGTGGTGACAACGAGAGAAGGGTGGCAGCGATGCTGCGCAATGGACTGGAACCCTGGCATCTGCTGATCGTGGCGCTCGTGGTGATTCTCCTCTTCGGTTCCAAGAAGCTGCCGGACACCGCCCGCGCACTGGGCAAGTCGCTGCGCATCCTCAAGAGCGAGACCAAGGCGATGAAGGACGACGACGGCACACCGCCCACCGCCACCTACGCGCCCGGCCCGCAGGAGCCGGCGGAGGCGCCGCGCACGATCCACTCGGCGCCCGGCGCGGCCGCCACCGGCACCACCACTGGCACCGCCACCGGCACGGCGCCCGGCGGCGTCGGCACCGAGCGGCCGGCCGCCGCCCACGCGGACCGGGAGGCCGGCCCGAACCCCGCGCATTGAGGCGGGGCCGGCCACACCGGGACCACACACCACAACCACCCGGCGCGCTTCACGGGCTCACCCCGTCGAAGCCGTACCGCAGCGGCTCGCTCTTCACCTTCAGGTCGCGGCGGTAGATGTGCAGCGCCGCGATCTGCATGTCGTCCGGGGCGTTCTCGACCCGACAGGGGTGGCTCACCTGAAGCACGCTCGGCCGGCCGGTCAGCCGCAGCCGTACCCCGTCGGCGGGCCCGCCGGACAGCACGGCGGCCTCCCACCGCATCGCGTCCGCCCGCACGTCCGTCACCGCGTCCATTTCGTCCATGAGCAACACTTTAGGGATTGCGCAATCAGGGAACCATCATGGGGTGCACCCGCGTTGTCCGGATAGTGGCCGCACCACGCCACTGTCCGGACAACGTGGCCGAGCACCGGGCCGGACCGTCGGGCAATCTTGACTCTCAACCCATCGGGGAATACACGTGCACCAGAACGACCGCTTCCAGGCACCGGACGCCGCCGCATTCGAGCGCACCGTGGACCAGGCGCTGAACTCCCCGGAGATCAGGGCGGCGCTGTCGCACACGGTCGGTTCGCTCAACGCCGAGCAGCTGCGCAGCGCGGCGTTCGGAGCGCGCGACGCCCTGGCCGCCACGGCGGCCACCGAATACCGCGAACTCGTCAGGCTGCGCGCCGATGCGGCCGGTGACGACACCCGCCCGGTCCCTCCCCCGCCCGCCACCGGGACGACGTCCCGAAGTGGTGGGGTGCTCCCCGCTCTGGGGGTGCTGGTGCCCGGTCTGGCCGCCACCGCCGCGGCCGTCTTCCTGCTGTTCGGCTTCGGTCTGCGCGCCGTGGTCACATCGTCCCGGCTCGCCGACGAGCTGATCGTGGCCGGTTGGACGTCCGCCGGGGTCGCCGGGGTGGCGACCCTGACGGGGCTGATCTGGATGCTGGTGGCGGCCTCGCGCAACCGCGCGGCGGCCGACGCGCAGTCGCCCGACGAGGGCGATCCGGCGGCCGCCCGGGCACACGATGTCTGGCAACTGGCCCTGCTGGAGCGGGGGATCATGCCGTTCCTGCTCGGCCGGATCGATGGCGCGGCGGGCGGCGGGAGACCCGGCGGACGACCCGCCCTCCCCCGCCCGGCCACGGCCGGGGTGTCCGGCGGCGGGGGCGAGGCCCGTCCGGCGGCGGCCGACGGCCCCGGCTTCAGCTCCCCCGACTACGCCAGCCCGGACTTCGCCGGACCCGACTTCAGCAGCCCGGACTTCGGCCGTCCGGGCTTCTCGGGGCCGTCCGCGCCCGGGGCGCCCTGACCCGCGCCGCCGAGGGCTTCACCCCTCGGCGGCGCCGGCATCGTCCCCTTGCGCCCGCGGCCGCCGGTCCGCGACTCCCCGGGCAGCCGGGGCCGGGAGCGCGCGGACCGGGGGCTCACAGGTGCGCGGCGATGGCGGGCATCAGGTCCTCGAAGGTGCGGCCCTGGGCGGGCGTGCCGAGCGCCGCCATCTCCCAACCGCCGTCCGACCGGAAGACCTTGGCCATGATCTGGGCGGTGTGCGAGCCGCCGCCGGAGAGGGAGTAACGGGCCAGCTCCTGGCCGGTGGTGTCGTCGAGCAGACGGCAGAAGGCGTTCTCCACCTCCTGGAAGGTCTGTCCGGTAAAGGAGTTGACGGTGAAGACGATCTGGTCGACGTGGACCGGCACCCGCTCCAGGTCAACCAGGATCGACTCGTCGTCACCCCCCTGGCCGGCGCCGCCGACGAGGTTGTCGCCGGTGTGCCGCACCGAGCCGTCGTCGCTGACGAGGTGGTTGAAGAAGACGACGTCCACGGGCTGCTGGCCGGCGAAGAGCACGGCCGAGGCGTCGAGGTCGATCTCGCGGGCGGTGAGCCGGGCGAGGAAGCCCTTGCGGCGCGCCGCCTGCCAGCCCAGGCCCATCCGGACCACGCTCAGCGCGCCGCCGTCGGACTTGCTCAGGCTGACCTTCTGGCCCTTGCTCAAGTTCACACTCATCTGATTCCCCATATGTCGGTCTCAACTGGAAACGGACGCGCCGGCACGGCAGTTCCGGCTTCCACCGACGAATCCAGGATCCACCTCACAGTAGAAGCCGACATTCCGGGACGGAAATCGACACCGCCGCCGGTACGGGCATCCGCTCAGTCCCGGGAGTTCCCGAACAGCACGCGGTAGAGGACGAGCAGGACCAGGGCGCCGGCGATGGCCGCGATCCAGGTCGCGATGTCGAAGAAGTTGTGCGCGACCGGCCGGTGCAGGAACTTCGCCGACAACCAGCCGCCGATGAACGAACCGGCGATGCCGATGAGCGTGGTGCCCACCAGTCCGCCCGGATCGCGTCCGGGAAGAAGGAACTTGGCTATCGCCCCGGCCAGGAGTCCGAGCACGATCCAGCTGACGATGCCCACGGGACATCCTCTCCTTGGTCGTTGGGTAGGTGCGGACCGAAAATCTACATCACTGTAGAAGTTGCCTGCGCACGATCGAGCCAGGCCGGCCGGCACAGCGTTTGCCCGGGTGGCGGGCGGGCGGGACGCTGAGGGTATGGCGTGCGCCGCGCACCCGGAGACGCTGACCGGGTGGGCCGTCGAGCGACCGGGGCCGGCTGACTCCGGGCCGCTGACGCGGGTGCGCCGCCCCGTCCCGGAGCCGGGGCCCGGGGATCTACTGGTGACGGTGGAGGCTTGCGGTGTCTGTCGTACGGATCTGCATCTCGCTGAGGGTGATCTTCCGCCGCACCGGCCGGCCACCGTACCGGGACACGAGATCGTGGGCCGGGTGGCGGCCGCGGGTGCGGCGGTGACGCGCTTCCGGGTCGGCGACCGGGTCGGCGGGGCCTGGCTGCGCGCCACCTGCGGGGCGTGCCGGTACTGCCGGGCCGGGGCCGAGAACCTCTGCCCCGCCTCGCGGTACACCGGCTGGGACGCCGACGGCGGCTTCGCGGACCTGACGCTGCTTCCGGCGGACTACGCGTACCCGCTGCCGGAGTCGGCGCCCGCGACGACGCTCGCCCCACTGCTGTGCGCGGGCATCATCGGCTACCGGGCGCTGCGGCGGTGCGCACTGCCACCGGGCGGACGGCTCGGCATCTACGGCTTCGGCGGTTCGGCACACCTGGCCGCACAGGTCGCGGTGGCCGAAGGCGCCCGGGTGCACGTGCTCACCCGGTCCGCACGGGCCCGCGACCTGGCGCGCGAGTTGGGCGCGGTGTCCACCGGCGGCGCCTACGACCGCCCGCCCGAACCGCTGGACTCCGCGATCCTCTTCGCGCCGGTGGGCGATCTGGTACCGGTGGCACTGGCGGCGCTCGACCGGTCCGGAACGCTCGCCGTCGCCGGGATCCACCTCACCGACATCCCCCCGCTCACCTATCAGGAACACCTCTTCTACGAGCGGAACCTGTGCAGCGTGACGGCGAACACCCGGCGCGACGGGCGGGAGTTCCTCAAGACCGCGGAACGGATCGGGATCAAGGTCACGACCAGCCGGTATCCGCTCAGCCGGGCGCCCGAGGCGCTCGCCGATCTGGCCGGCGACCGGGTCCAGGGGGCGGCCGTCCTGGTGCCCGACGAGGAATTCAGCCCGTCGTGAGGTAGGCCGCGACGAGGTCGGCGGGGGCCGCCTGCCGCCACGAGTCGACGAGGATGTCGCGGAGTTCGTCCAGGTCATCGAGGGCGGTCAGCCGCACCCGCACCCAGTTCGAACCGGCCTCGTGCGGCGGCACCCAGAACTTCTCCGGCTCCGCCGCAATCAGCTCACCGCGCTCGTGCGCGGGACACCGCACGGCGAACGAGGTCTCGTCGTCGGGCACGGTGATGAACATCTTCCCGGCGACCCGGAAGGTGGGCATGCCCCAGGCTTGCTTCTCCGTGGTCTGCGGGAGCGAGAGCGCGATGCGGCGGACGTCGTCGGAATCGGGCTCGGAAGCGGAGCCGGATGTGGTCGTGGTCACGTCACCAGGGTACGGCGCGGTGATCTCCAGCCGAACGGCCGGAGCCGCCGGAGGGCGGCACCGCGCCGACGTCCCGCGGGCTCACCAGGGAGACGGGGCGTAGTCCTTGAGGAAGCAGCCGTGCAGGTCCTCGCCCTGTTCGCCGCGGACGATCGGGTCGTAGACCCGGGCCGCGCCGTCCACCAAGTCCAGCGGGGCGTGGAAGCCCTCGTCGGCCAGCCGCATCTTGTCCGGGTGCGGGCGCTCGTCGGTGATCCAGCCGGTGTCGACCGCGGTCATCAGGATCCCGTCGGTCTCCAGCATCTCGCGGGCGCTGGTGCGGGTGAGCATGTTGAGCGCGGCCTTGGCCATGTTGGTGTGCGGGTGGCCGGCGCCCTTGTAGCCGCGGCTGAACTGGCCTTCCATCGCGGAGACGTTCACCACGTACTTGCGTCGGGCCGGGGCCGCGGCGAGCGCCGGACGCAACTTGCTGACCAGGAGGAACGGCGCGGTCATATTGCAGAGCTGGACCTCCAGGAGCTCGACCGGGTCGACCTCGTCCACCGTGTGGATCCAGCTGTTGGTCGGGTGCAGGTCGGGCACCAGCCCACCGGCGTCGATCGCGGTCCCCGCCTCGATGCGGGCCGGCGAGGCGGAGCCGCGGGTCAGGGCGAGGGCCGTGAGGTTCTCGGCGGTCAGCGCGGTCGGACCGCCGGGCGCCGCGGCGGGCAAGGCGGGGGCGCCGCTGCCGAAGTGGCCGAGGACGACGGAGGCGGGCAGTTCCCCGGCGGGCAGCGGCGCGGACTCGGCCTCCACCAGCTGGCGGTACGCCTCGGGCGAGCGGCGGACGGTCTGCGCGGCGTTGTTGATCAGGATGTCGAGCGGGCCCTCGGCGCTCACCGTCTCGGCGAGCGAGAGGACCTGGGACGGGTCGCGGAGGTCGATCCCGACGATCTTCAGGCGGTGCAGCCACTCCGCGCTGTCCGGCATCGCCGTGAAGCGCCGGACCGCGTCGTTGGGGAAACGGGTGGTGATGGTGGTGTGGGCGCCGTCCCGCAGCAGCCGGAGCGCGATGTACATGCCGATCTTGGCGCGGCCGCCGGTGAGCAGCGCACGCCGCCCCGTGAGGTCCGTGCGGGCCTCCCGGCGGGCCCGGTTCTCCTGGGCGCACGAGGGGCACAGCTGGTGGTAGAAGGCGTCGACCTCGACGTACCGGCTCTTGCAGACGTAGCAGCTGCGGGGCCGCTCCAGGACGCCGGCGAGGTCCGAGCTCACCGAACTGGCGAGGGCGCGGCCCATGGTCTCGTCGTCGATCCGGTCGGCGGCACCGGTGGCGGTGGCCTCGGTGACGGCCTTGTCGTGGGCGGTCTTGGCGGCCCGGCGATCCTGCCGGCGGCGCCGCTTGACCTCGCGGAAGATGCCGGCGGTGGCCCGCCGTATGGTGATCGCGTCCGGGTGGTCCACCGGCAGGGCGTCGAGCTCTTCGAGGACGCTCAGGCAGATCGCCATCCGCTCGGCGTCGATTCCCGTGCTCTCGGCCCGGTCTGCTTCGGTCACCGTCATCGCCGCTGCGGCATTCACTGGGATTTCCCTGGGTTCGTTCGGTCTCTCCAGGCCGGCCTTGGGCCCATGGGATTGCCTGTTCGAGCTTCGGCGGAACTTTACGTCAGCGGTGCGCGACTGCGCCAAACCGGCGGCGACAGCGTACGGGCCGCGGGCAGTGACCGGGCGCGCACGGCGGCCGGCGGGGCGCACCGCGCGGGGCCGCCGCGGCCGGTGCCACACACTCCGCCTCCCGCGGGAATCTTCACGCATGGTAGTGAGTTGACTACACAGCGAAGCCCCATCGCGCCGCTCGATCCATAGGGGGAGTCACATGGCCGTGCACACGATCCGCGCCGGTGCCGCGTACGGCACCGAGGTGCGCCCGGGGGACGCCCGGTACGAAGCGTTGCGCCGGGGGTTCAACCAGCGCTTCATCGCCACGCCCGACTACGTCACCGTGGCCCGTTCGACCGACGAGGTGGTCGGGGCCGTCACCAAGTACCTCGCCGACCGCCGTTCCGACGACGGGCCGGCCCGCCGGCTCACGGTCCGCTCAGGCGGCCACTGCTACGAGGACTTCGTCTGCGGCGACGACGTGGCCGTGATCCTGGACCTGGGGCAGCTCGACGCCGTCTATCTGGACGAGGAGATGGGCGCGTACTGCGTCGAGGCCGGCGCCACCAACTGGCACCTGGCCACGCGCCTGTACGCCCCGTTCGGGGTGGCGGTGCCCGGCGGGTCCTGCTATTCCGTGGGCGCCGGCGGGCACGTGACCGGCGGCGGGTACGGCCTGCTGTCCCGGCAGCACGGCCTGACCGTGGACTACCTCTACGCGGTGGAGGTGGTCGTCGTCCGGGACGGGCAGCACGCCGAGGCGGTGGTGGCGCGGCGGGACTCCCCGGAGCCGGAGCTGCGGGACCTGTGGTGGGCGCACACCGGCGGGGGCGGCGGCACGTTCGGGGTGGTGACCCGCTTCTGGTTCAAGGGGCTGCCCGAACCGCCGTCGCTGGTGCTGCTGCACGCCGTCGCCTGGCCGTGGGACCAGCTCAAGGACCACCCGGAGCGCCTGAAGTCACTGGTGCGGAACTACGGGCTGTTCTTCGAGCACGAGAACACCACGCGACTGCCCGCGCCGCTCCGCGTCGACTACAGCGACATGTTCACGCTGCTGAAGCTGAACCACCTCGCAGGCGGCAAGATCGGGCTGATCACCCAGCTCGACGCCACCCGGCCGGACAGCGTGCAGCGGCTGACCGCCTTCCTCGACTGGATCACCCAGGACCTGGGCGTCGAACCGACCCCGCTGGACCGGCGGATGGGTGAGCACGCGCCCATGGGCGGACTGCACGTACCGACCCGACTGCCCTGGCTCACCGCCACCCAGACGCTCAACGGCTCCGGCGACAACCAGTGCGGTAAGCACAAGTCCGCGTACATGACCCGGGGTTTCACCGAACCGCAGCTCGACGCGATCTTCCACCACCTGCGGCGGCCCGACTACACCAATCCGCAGGCCCTTCTCCAGGTGGACTCCTACGGCGCCGCGGTCAACCTCCCCGGCAGTGCCGACACCGCGGTCCACCAGCGCAGTTCGGTGCTGAAGCTCCAGTATCAGACGTACTGGAGCTGGCAGGAGGACGTGAACCGGGACGGCGCCGCCGACCAGTCGGACGCCGCGGCGGATCCGGAGACCGCCGGCCGGCACCTGCGCTGGATCCGGGAGTTCTACCGCGACGTCTACGCCGACACCGGCGGTGTGCCGGTGCTGGCCGGCACCGCGGAGGAGGGCCGGCCGGAGCCGGTGACGGACGGCTGCTACATCAACTACCCGGACACCGACCTCGACGACCCCGAGTGGAACACCTCCGGCCAGCCCGCGCACCGCCTCTACCACGGCGGCAACTACGAACGGCTACGGCAGACCAAGACCTACTGGGACCCCCGGGACGTCTTCCGACACGCCCAATCGATCCCGCCCGCTACCGACTGAGTCCATCGGCCTTCCGTCGGGCCCACCGGCCTACCGTCGGACCCACCGCTCCTCCACCGGGGCCGACGGCCACCGCCGATCCGGCCGTTCCACCGCCCTCACCACCCGTGATCGGCACAATGAAGGACGTGCCGCATGACGCTGAACTCACCCTCGCCGACGGGACGTCCGTCCGCCTGGAACTCGCTCCCGTGCAGGGCGCGTACCGGCCGGACGGCACGCCCGGCGGGGAGGCGGCGGCCTCGCCGGAGGGGGCGGGACCGGGGGTGCCGGCGGCCCGCGGCGGCGAACGGGCCGCCGCGGCCGCGGTGGCGGCACTGCGCACCACCCTCCGGCCGCTGGGCCCGCTGCTCCAGGAGATCCACGATGCGGTCACCTCCGCCGAGCAGCCCCCGGATGAACTGTCGGTGCAGTTCGGTGTGCAGGTCGGCCAGGACCTCAAGCTCGGCATCGTCGCGGGCAGCGGGCGGGCGTCCCTGACGATCACCGCGACCTGGCGACCGCCGCGGGCGCCGTGACGGCCGGTGACGGTGGCCGGGGTCAGGGGCGGCCCAGCAGTTGGGCGCCGGCCGCGGTGTCGCTGCGGGCGGTGAAGTAGGCGGTGAACGCCGCTAGGAACTCGTCCTCGGTGATCTGCCCGTCGCCGTCGGCGTCGAGTTGGCGGAAGCCGTGGTTGAGTTCGGCCGGATCGACACGGGAGCCACCGAAGAGGACACGGTATTCGTCGGCACCCAGGTACCCGCTGCCGTCGGTGTCCGCGGCGCGGAACAGGGCCCGTAGCGCGGGGTGCAGGCCCTTGTGGAGGTAGTCGGGGTCCTGGTCGGTGCCGGCGAGCACGGCCGTGGTGAACTCCGCCAGGGAGACCCGGCCGTCGCCGTCGGTGTCCATGGAGGTGCGGATCTGCTGCCACCAGACGTCGAAGCCCTCGTACACCAGCGCTTCCCGCTCCTCGGCCAGTTCCAGCTGCCAGCAGACGTTGTGTGCCATCGCCTGGAAGTCGGCGGCGGAGAGGTACCCGTCGCCGGTCTGGTCCAACACCTGCCGGAAGAACGTCTCCACCCGCGCCCGGCGGGCGGTGCCGCGACCGGATCGGCGCGGCCGCGGCAGCCACCCGTTCCGTGCGGCGCCACCGGGACCGTGATCCGCAGCGGCCGGAGCCTGCTGGGCAGTGCCGTCACCCGGCACCTGGCGGCGGTAGCGCAGCCGGTCGGGCAGGCGGGTCAGGACGTGCCGCCCGCCGCGGTGCAGCACCCAGGACAGGGCGGCGGCGCTACGGCTGCGGCGCAGGCCGAAGCGCTCACGGAAGGCCGGTGGCAGGTCCGCGAGGGTCAGGGCGGTCAGCATCCGGGCGATCACCGGGCGCAGCAGCGGCCAAGCGGGACGCAGGCGCCCCAGGCGGCGCGGGGCCGGTGCCCGGCGCAGCATCTGGAACAGCAGGTCGTGCGCGGCTTCGGTGTACTCCAGGCGTTCGCGGACGGTGCGGTCCACGTAGGCGGGCACGTCCGCGGCGGTCGGCGGGAAGAGCTCCGCCGGTAGTCCGAAGGCGGCGCAGACGGAGCGGAACTCGGCGTACAGCTGGTCGCGTTGGTCCGGGGTCAAGGGGGCGCCGGACAGTTCGCCCATCGCCGTCATCGACTCGTACACCGTCACCAGCACCCACACCCGCACCGCCGGGTCCTGCGCCGTGAACGACCGGCCCTCACCGTCGGTGCCGTGGATCCGGCGGTGTGTCCGCTCCAGGCGGGCGATCTCCCGGGTCAGTCCCTCGCGGTCGGAGAAGAACAGCCGCTTGCCGCTGTCCATGGTGTGCTCCACCCGCCGCCAGGGATGGGCGCGGTAGGTCGAGAACTCCGCGAGTCCCGCGGCGACCGTCGGGTCGGCGTTCTGCAGCACCAGCAGGCGCCAGGCCACCAGGGCGATGCGACGCTCGCCGAGGGTACGGCGCAGCAGGCGGTCGGAGCCGGGCAGGACAGTGGACACGGGCGTCTCCCCATAGGTGGCGGTGCAACGGCGGTGCGGCGGGCGTCGGACGCCCGTTCCGCCGTACAAGTAGCCTTCACTCATCGGTTCTTGACAGACACTCAGGCGTGAAACCACACGTCCGGGCGATCCACCGCCCCAGCACGTTTGCCGCAACTGGCCCTAGACCGGGCCGCGGTGACGCTGCCGGGCGAGGCGCTCCGCATCAGCTGGCGGGGGCGGCGACGGTGTCGAAGAGGAGCTTTTTGAATCCGGCCTCGGCGACGCGTCGCACGAGGGTGAGGTTGGGGGCCGGTGCGGAGACCCGCCGGTCGATGATCAGCTGTCCGCGGGTCTCGTCGGCGACGGAGATCTGCACGTGGGCCTGCTCCTGCTCGGTGATCAGGGCGGGGTCGAGGGCGACGGCCATGGCGATGGGGTCGGGCAGGTCGTAGCCGGCCAGGCCGGTCACGTTGCGGGCGAAGTCCGCGACGGTGCGGTTGATGCGGTGGGTGAACGTCGCCATGGGGGTGCCGAGTTCCACCAGGCGCTGCTGGTCGACGGGGGTCATCACGGCGTCCTTGCGGGAGACGTCCCAACCGATCCAGGTGACCTTGTCCGCGCTGGCGGCCCGGGTGACGATCCGGGCCGCCTCGGGGTCGGCCCACACGTTGAACTCCGCCGTCGGTGAGACGTTGCCCACCAGGTCGGCGGCGCCGGCCATGCAGTACACGTGCCGGTAGCGGGTGAACAACTCCGGATCGAGCAGGAGGGCGGCGGCGATGTTGGTCAGGGGGGCGAGGGTGACCAGCGTCAGCTCCCCGGGGTGCCGGCGGGGGTAGGACAGCAGCGCCTCGACCGCGTGCCCGTCCCGGGGTGCGGTGCTGGGGTCGGGCAGGCCGGTGTCCCCCATCCCGTCCGCGCCGTGCACCTCCGGTGCGCCGGACGCCTCGCGCAGCATCGGCCCGTCGCAGCCCAGGTGGACCGGGATGTCGGTGCGGCCGGCGGTCTCCAGGGAGATCAGGGCGTTGCGGGCGGCGACGGCGACCGGCACGTTGCCGGCCACGGTCGTCACCGCCCGGATGTCCCCGAGCCCGCTGGCGGCGGCCAGGAGCAGGGCGACGGCGTCGTCGGAACCGGTGTCGGTGTCGATGATCAGTGGGAGAGCGGGCATGGCCGTGCCCCTTTCGGCAGGTGGTGGTGCGGGGTCGGGCGGGGGACCGTCAGCGTACGGCCGCGCACGCTGGCGCCGAGGGGGAAGTCCGTTTCCTTCGCCCCGCGTCGAGCGGTCACGGCTCGCGCGTCGGCGGGGGTCAGGTCAGGGTGGGCGCGTTCGGGGCGAGGGTGGCGCCGAGGGCCGCGCGGTCGATTTTGCCGTTGGGGTTGAGGGGCAGGGCGTCGAGTGCGGTGAGGGAGGCGGGGACCATGTAGGCGGGGAGGCGGTCGCGCAGGGCGGTGTGGAGGGCGTCCGGGGTGGTGGTCGGGCCGTCGGTGGTGTCGTCGGTGGTGTAGGCGGCGGTGAGTTCGGTGCCGCCGGGGGTGGCGGCGGGCAGTACGGCCGCGTCGAGGACGCCGGGGAGGGCGCGCAGCGCGGCTTCCACTTCGCCGAGTTCGACGCGGTAGCCGTGCACCTGGACCTGCTGGTCGTCGCGTCCCAGGTGGACCAGCGGCGGGGGTTCGCCGGCCGCGCCGGGCAGTGGTTCCACGCGGTCGCCGGTGCGGTACCAGTGCGCGTCGGTGAGGGGGGTGGTGGGGTCGTAGCGGGATCCGTCGGGGGCCAGGAAGCGGCCGGTGTTGTCGGCCGGGTCGAGGTAGCCGGGGAAGCGCTGGGGGCCGCGCATGCACAACTCGCCGTCTTTCAGGCGTAGTTGGAGGTCGGGGTGGGGGGTGCCGATGGGGACGGTGCCGTTGGTGGGGGTGGGCCAGGCGGCGGGATCGGCGGGGAGGCGGTAGGTGACGCAGGTGACGGTCAGTTCGGTCGGGCCGTAGGCGTTCTCCAGCGTGCTGGTGGGGGCGGCCCGGTGCCAGGCGGCGGCCTGCTGGAGGGTGAGCGGTTCGCCGCAGAACATGCTGTGCCGCAGGGTCGGCAGACTGGCGGGTTTGAGCGCCCGCAGGCGCTGGGCGAGGGAGATCAGCGACGGGACGGAGTTCCAGTGGGTGAGGGCGCGGCGGTTGACGAACCGGACCGGTGCCAGGAGTTCGCCGCGGGTCGGGACGACGAGGGTGGCGCCGCTCCCCCAGGCGGTGAACATGTCGTGGACCGACGGGTCGAAGGTCAGGTCGAAGGTCCCCGAGAAGCGGTCGCCGGGGCCGGCGGCGGTGCGCGGCACGATGTGCGCGAGATAGGCGCAGACATTGCGGTGCCGGACCGGGACGCCCTTGGGGACGCCGGTCGAGCCGGAGGTGAAGAGGAGGTAGGCGAGGTCGTCGGGGCGGGCGGTGCGGGGGGCCGGGGCGGGGTCCGCCGGGAGGGCGGCGAGTGCGTCGTCGGTGAGGGTGAGCGTCGGGACGCCGAGCGGGTCGGGGTGGTCGGCGGTGGTGTCGGCGAGTACCGCATCGAGCCGGGCGGCCCGGGCGATGGCGGCGTTGCGTCCGGTGGGGAAGGCGGGGCCGAGCGGGACGACGGTGGCGCCCAGGCGCTGGACGGCGAGGTAGCCCGCGTAGGCGACGGCGGTACGGGCGGCCAGCAGCCCGACGCGGTGCGGGGGCCGGCGGTCGCCGAGGTGGACCAGCAGGCGGGCGGCCAGGGCGGCGGCGCGGGCGGCGAGTTCGGCGTAGCTGAGGGTGGTGCCGGCGACTTCCAGGGCGGGGCGGTCGCCGTGCCGGGCGGCGGAGGCGGCGAACCAGTCGTACAGGGTGCGGGGGGTGGCGGCGGGCGTGGTCATGCGGGCGTCCCGGCTTTCTCGACGCGGGCGTCGTGGTCGGTGAAGGCGCAGCTCAGCGGGAGCGCGGAGCGGTCGCGGAGGGTGATCCAGCGGTAGCCGGCCCAGTGGCCGGAGCGGGCGCCGGGCGGGACGGGGATGGTCCAGGGGCGGCCGGCCAGGCCCGCGCCGCTGGCCTTGACGCAGGCTTCCTGGGCGGTCCAGACCCAGGCGACCTCCTCCGCGGCGCGCTCCGGGGGCAGGGCGGCGAGGTCCCGGGCGTGGTCGGGCAGCAGTCGGCGGGTGAGGGAGGGGCTGACGTGGGCGGTGGGGCGTTGCAGGTCCACGCCGAGGGCGCGTCCGACGGCGACTCCGGCGGCCGTTCCGCCCTCGGTGTGCGAGACGCTGATGCCGATGCCCAGGTGGCCGTGCAGGGCGGGTTTTCCCCGCGGGTCGGGGGTGATCTCGGCGTCGGCGAGGTCCGGGCGGACCGCGGCGAGGAGTTCCCGCAGCAGGCCGCGCCCGGCGAGGAATTCACGGGCCCGCCATTCGGGCAGGGTGGCGGCCCGGCGCAGGTCGCCGCGGTGGCGGCTGACCGGGGCCGGGCCCGACCGGTCGGGCCCGGCCCCGGTGGCGCTCAACCAGACCTGGTCGGCGACCTGGAAGGTCCGGGTCACGGCAGGGTGCCGGGCCGGGCGAGGCCGTCGAGGACGGTCTCGGCGGCGTCCGCGACGGTGCCCAGGACGACCTCGCCGGCCCCGCCGCCGATGTCGAACAGCGCGGCCTGGGCGCGGATTTCCTGGATGCCGCCGGTGGTGAAGCCGTCCGCGCCCCACAGTTGGCCGCAGGTGGCGAGGACGTGGTTGACGGTGGCGCCCGCGGCGGCCTTGAGTGCGGCGGCGGCCGTCGCGTCGTGGCGGTGTGCCACCGCGTCCGCGGAGTCCGTGGTGAGGGCCTGGAGTTCCCGTACCCGGACCAGGCAGGCCGCGAAGCGCTGCCGCACCGCGTCCAGGTCCCACAACGTGCCGGCGCCGTGCGGGCGCCCGGTCAGGTGGCGGTGGGTGTCCGTCAGGACGCGGCGGCACAGGGCGACGCCCCACTGGGCGCCGGCCAGCCGTTCGGTGGCGATGTGCCGGGCGAAGAGCGGCAGTCCGAAGCCGGTCCGGCCCACCAGGTGGTCGCGGTCCAGTCGGACGTCGTCGAGGGTGAGGTGCCCGGCGCCGGAGGCGGCGAACAGGGTCGAGTCGGCGGGGTGGACGGTGACGCCGGGCGCGTCGGCGGGGACCAGGACCCAGGTGAAGTGGGTGAAGTGGCGGCCGGGCCGGTGTCGGGCCAGGACCAGGTGCCAGGCGGCGGTGGTGGTGTTGGCGATCCACCGTTTGCTGCCGGTGAGCGTCAGGCCGTCGTCGTCGATCCGGACCTCGGTGCGCAGGGCGGTGAGGTCGGTGCCGGTGCTGGCGTCGGTGGCGGCGAGGGTGACGGTGGCCCGGCCGGTCAGCGCGCGGCCCAGGGCGTGTCGGGCGGGCGGGGTCTGACTGGTCGCCAGGATCGGTAGGGCGGTGGCCAGTTGGACGCTGGACGAGAGGGTGGCGGGGATGCCGAAGCGGGCGTCGACGGCGGTGAGCAGGTCGGCGAGGCCGTCGGGGTCGGTGCCCGCGGTGACCGACCGGTCGCGGTAGGCGCGGGTGAGCAGCCCGGCGTGCCCGAGCGCGGCCCACACCTCGGCGCCGGTGGCGGTGGGCGGTAGGGCGTCGAGGGCGGCGTAGCGGGCGGCCGGTGGTGCCGGTGCGGTCCGGGGGGCGGTCGCCGGCAGTGAGGTCTCAGGCAAAGGTGACCCCCTGGTCGCGCAGTGCCAGTCGGCCGTCGGCGAGGTGCAGGCGGTCGTTGCTGTAGTTGAGGGCGGCGGAGCGCAGGTCCCGCAGGGCCCGTTCGAGGCCGGTGGGCGAGTCCTGGAAGTAGCCGTGGCGCAGGCCGAGGGCGGTGATCAGGTCGTCGACCGCGGCGTGGCACTCCTCGGCGGCGGTGATCTTCAGGGCGTTGAGCTGGAGTTGGCGGGCGGGCACGGCGAGGTCGGCGCCGGACTCCAGGGTGCGCAGGGTCTGGTGGAGCAGGGCGTGGACGGTGTCCAGTCGCTGTCGGGCGCGGGAGATCCGGGTGAGCAGCAGTTCGGAGCCGAGGTCGAAGCGCTCGCGGCCGGCCGGGCTGCGCAGGATCCGTAGGACGCGGGAGAGCGCGCCGGCTGCCGTCCCGAGCCAGACCGCCGACCAGCCGATGTGCGCGAGCGGGCCGAAGACCTGGGCGGCGATGTGGTGGAACCCGCCCGGTTCGCCGATGACGTGATGGTCGGGGACCCGGCCGGTCAGCCGCAGGGCGACGCTGTGACTGGCCCGCATCCCCATCGGCTGCCAGTCCCCCGAGGGGGTGCGGACGAGTTGGTCGCGGTGGGCGTAGACCAGCGACACCTCGCTTGCGGTGGCGTCCGCACCGGGACTGCGCATGGTGATCAGGAAGCCGTCCGCGTGGCTGCCGCCGGTGACGATGGGGGCGAACCGGTCGATCTCCAAGTGGCCGTCATCGCTGGCGAGTTGGGCCTGTGCGGTGAGGAGGTGGCCGCCCTTGCCAGCCTCGGTGGTGACGGAGGCGAGGTAGCTCTCGCCGGCCGCGATCCGCGGGAGGAGTTCCTTGCGCAGCCGCTCACCGGCGTACCGGACGACCGCCTGGACCTGCTGGCAGTGCATCGCGAAGATCATGCCGACGGACATGTCGACCCGGCCCAGGGATTCCGCCGCGGTCACCAACTCCCGTGCGGTACCGCCGAGTCCGCCGTGCTCGGCGGGGACGAGGAGCCCGAGCAGACCGGTGCGGCGGAGGGCGTCCAGCGCGTCCGTGGGGAATTCCGCGGCCCGGTCGGTGCGGGCCGCGTGCCGTTCGGCGACCTCGGCGACCTCGGCCAGTCGGGCCGTCAGGTCATCGCCGGTCATGCGGTCACCTCGTCGGGCAGCTGTGCGGCGATCGCCTGCCAGAGGCTGCCGGCGGTGGCGAAGGTGGCGTCGTTGAGCTCCTCGTCCGGGAGGGAGATCCCGAAGGTGTCCTCGATGGTGAAGAGCAGTTCGATGGCCTGCATGGAGTCGACGCCGAGCCGTCGGAGGTCGGTGTCGGGGGTGAGGGTGAGCGGGTCGGTGCCGGCGTGCTTGAGGAACGGGCGGAGCAGGTCGGTGAAGCGGGGGTCCATGGGGCCTCTTCCGGGGGTCCGGGGCGGTCAGCGGGCGATGCGACAGAGGTCGTCGACCCGGCGGAGGTTCTCCGGGATGAGTTCGTCGGCGTCGAGTTCGCGGTCCAGGGCACTCTCCAGGCGTTCGATGATCTCGACCAGGCGGAACGAGCTGAACGCCGGGAAGGAATCGAACGGTGCCCCGCCGAGCAGGTCGGACGCGGGAACGCCGAGGACGTCGGCGGCCACCGCGGCCACCCGGCGACGCAGTTCCCCGTCGTCCGGGGCGGGCGGTCCGGCGGGGGCGGGGACCGTGCCGAAGACCGTGCGGTCGGCGGTGAGTACGCCGCGCAGGCGGTCGACCACGCCGGGCGGTTCGGCGCGGCCGCGGGAGACCCGGCGGTGGGCGAGGTAGGTCTGTTCGACGGCCTTGTCCCAGGCGCGCAGGTGGTCGGCCTCGGGGCCGGGTTCCGGGCCGTCGGCGCGGCCGGCGAACAGCGCGCGGTAGGTCGCGTGCAGTTTGCGGGTGCGGGCCAACAGCCAGGTTTCGACGGTGAGTTGACCGAGCGCCCGGGCCCGGTCGGGGCAGGCGTCGTAAGGGGCGAGGTACGCGTCGGTGGCGGCCGGGTCAAGGGCCGCGGCGGGCGGCTGGGCGGACAGCGGCGGAAGGTCCGCCGGCGCCAGCTCGACGACGTCGGCCGAGGTGAGTCCGGCGAGGTCCACCTCGGGCAGTACCCAGTGGCCGGGGGTGGCCGGTCCCCACTCGGTCTCGTTGCGGTAGGCGTCGGTGACGTGCCAGCCGTCCGGGCCCGCGGCCAACAGGAAGCTGTGCGGCATGTGGGCCCGCCCGTGGTACGGCAGCCAGGGCAGGTGGTAGGCGTCCGCGACGACGTAGCGGGGGCCGTCGTCGTCGGCGCGGTCGGCGAGCAGTTCCGCGCGGGTCAGCCGGGCGTGGTCGACGACGCGCAGCCCGACGAGGGCCGGGAGGGTGGCCAGGTGCTCGGTCAGCGGCGGGTCGACGGTGGGCAGCCCGTCCTCGGGGCGCTGCCAGGAGCGCAGGTGCAGGGGGGCGCCGAGCCGCAGGTGGGTGCCGGGGCCGTGGTGGTGGTCGGCGAGCACCGCGAGGTTGACCTGGATGCAGTCCAGCAGGCCGGTGTGGACGGGGCCGAGGTCGAGGTGTGCCATGTCCGTTCTCCTTCGTCCCTTTCCGCTTCCTCCGGTCACAGCCATCGCGGCAGGACGGGCAGCGGGCCGGTGGTGGAGCGCAGTCCGGTGCCGGTGGACCGTCCGGACAGCCAGGCGAGGGCGTCGGCGGGGCTGCCGGAGACGACCGGGCCACCGGTGCCGTAGCGCGCCAGTTCCGCTCCGGCGTCGTCGCGCAGGGCGAAGTCCGGGACGTCCGCCGCCTGGGCGTAGTAGCCGAGGACGTCGGCGAGGATGACGGCGCGGGCCGGGGCGGGGATGTCGGCGACGCGGTAGCCGAGGTCCAGGTCCACGTGGTGGAGTTCGAGTTCCCGGATGCGGATCACCAACACCCTTTGTGGGGTGCAGAGTTCGCCGGTGAACGGCCTGATGGTGGCCTGCCAGGCGGGTTCGGGCAGGGTCTCGACGGTGTGCTGGAAGTGTGCCGCGGTCTCCCGGACGTCCGCGATCAGGGCCGCGGCGGAGCGGTGGGCGCCGGCCTCGATCTCCGCGTCGCGGGTGGCGCGGTCGGGGTACTGCGGGGTCTCCACGCCGGTGCTGGCCCAGGTCAGGAGCCGCTCCAGGGCCGGTGCCTGGCGGGCCAGGTGGCAAAGGACGTGGCCGCGGGTCCAACCGGGGAGCCTCGCCGGAGCCGACACGTCCGCGTCGGTGAGGCCGGCCAGGCCGGACAGCAGCCGGTCGGCGGCGGCAGCGAGTTCCCCGAAGGACTCCGGCGTGGGGGGTATTTCCTTCATGGTGCGATTCCCTTTCGGTGGTGCGCGGTCGGTCCGGCGGTCCGGCCGGGGGCTGGGCCCGGTCGGCCCGGGGGCGCGGGCCCGCTGGGTCTGCCGGGCCCGTTGGGTCTGCGGGGTCTAGGCGACGAGCCGGGCGAAGCCCTCGGCGATCCGGGCGAGTTCACCGGCTATGTGCGGCAGCCGGGTGGGGTCGTCGGCCGCCAGTGCCTCGGTCTGTTGCTGCTCGTCGCCGTAGAGGAGGCTGGTGGCGGCCTTGAAGCGGAGGCCGTGCGGGTCGTCGCCGAGGAGGTGTCCGGCGAGGACGACGAGGCCGGACTCGTCGAGGAGGGCGGTCGCCAGGGATGCCGAGTCGGTGATGCCGCGGGCCGCCAGGCGGGGGCGCAGCGGCCCGAAGTCCGGGTAGACGTAGAAGCCGCCGGTGGGCGGGCGGCAGGCAGCGCCGGCGTCGACCGCGATGTGGTGGACGGCCCGGGCCACCGCGCCGTGCAGCCGGGCCGCGGCCCGCACCCGGGCGGTGATCTCCGGCGGCTCGGCGTAGGCGTACGCGGCGACGTGCTGCATCGGGCCGGCGAGTGTGGACCACAGTTCGCTGGCGGCGGCGATCACGCCGGCGCGCAGTTGCTCCCCGGTGTCGCCGGCCGGGAAGCGTGCCACGCCGATCCGCCAGCCGCCCAGGCCCAGGGTCTTGGACAGTCCGCTGGTGACCACGGTGCGTTCGGGGGCCGCTTCGGCGGGGCTGAGGAAGGGGGTGCGGTCGGGGTCGTGGACGATGTCGCGGTAGATCTCGTCGGCGACGACCAGCAGGTCCTCCTCGCGTGCCAGCGCGCCGAGTTCGCGGATCAGCGCGGGCGGGGCGAGGGTGCCGGTGGGGTTGTCGGGGAGGGTGAGGATCAGCAGGCGGGGGTCGGCGCCGGCGGCGCGGGCCTCACCGAGGACGGTGCGGAGCGCGTCGGGGGCGGGCACGCCACCGCACTCCGCGGGGACCGGGACGCCGAAGACCCGTTTGCCGGCGTAGCGGGCCTGGGGTGCGTAGGTGTTCCAGGCGGGGCGAGGCAGCAACACATCGCCGGGGACGGCTAGTTGAAGGGCCATCAGGAGGGGCTTGCTGCCGGGGGCGACCACCACCTGGTCGGCGGTGGTGGGCAGCCTGCGGCGGGTGAAGTAGCCGGCCACCGCGGTGCGGACGTCCGCGCCGCCGGCCACCGGTCCGTAGGCGGCGCGCCTCGCACCGGCCGCCAGTTGGGCGGCGAGTTGTGGCAGGACCGGCAGCCGGGCCTCGCCGAAGGCCAGGTGCACCAGGGAGTCGCCGCGGGCCCGGCGCCGGTCGACCAGTTGGTTGAGGGCGAGATTCGGGGAGGGCGCGGGGGTGGCGGGGGTCATGCCGGGCTTCCTTCGGTGCGGGGCGCGGTCCCGCCGCGGACGGCCGCGGCGAGGTCGGCGGGGGTTGCAGGGTCCAGCTCCAGGTCGTCGAGCCAGGCGGCGGTGGCGGAGTAGCGAGCCCGGAACGGCCGGCCGACCAGGGACGGTTGCCGCGCCTGGAGCATCCGCAGCCGGAAGAACGCTCCCTCGGGGGTGTCTTCCACCCCGTCGACCACGACCTTGCCCGGGGTGGCCGACATCACCGGACCGCGGACCGTGCGGGCGAGTCCGGGGAGGGTGCGGTAGGCGTCGGCGAAGATCTCCACGGCCCTGGCCAGTGGCACCTTGAAGTAGTCGTGGGGGCCGGTGTCCCGCTCGACGAACAGGTAGTAGGGGACGGCGCCGGCGGCGAGTTCGGCCCGCCACAGCCGGCTCCACACCTCGGCGTCGTCGTTGACGTGGGCGATCAGCGGGGCCTGGCAGTAGAGGACGGCGCCGGTGCCGCGGATCCGGGCCAGGGCCCGCCGGGCGAGGTCCGTTTCCAGCTCCCGCGGGTGGCTGAAGTGGGCCATCACCGCCAGCTGCCGGCCGGAGGCCACCACCTGCTCGAAGAGCCGGAGCACGTCGTCGGCGTCGGGGTCGGTGACGAAGCGCTGCGGCCAGTAGGCGACCGACTTGGTGCCGATCCGGACCGTCCGCACCGACTCCACTCCCAACAGCGGCTCCAGGTGCGTCCGCAGCCGGTCGGTGGACATCACCATCGGGTCGCCGCCGGTGACCAGCACGTCGTGGACCTCGGGGTGCGCGCGGAGGTGGTCGAGCAGCTCGCTCGGGTCGGGGGCGGCGAACCGCAGGTCGGCGTCGCCGATGAACTGGGCCCAGCGGAAGCAGTAGGTGCAGTAGGCGTGGCAGGTCTGGCCCTGGCCGGGGAAGTACAGCACGGTCTCGCGGTACTTGTGCTGGAGGCCGGGGATCCGGTCGCCGTCCCGGGTGGGGACGTTGAGCTGCTGCTGTCCGGAGGGGTGCGGGTTGAGCCGGTCGCGGATCTCCTGGACGGCCTCGCGGAGCAGCAGGGTGTCGGCCGGGTCCGCGGAGAGCTTGCCGAGCCGGTCCTCGTCGTCGCCGGTGAGCATGCCACGCTGCGGGAAGGTCAGTTGGAACATCGGGTCGCCGGGTACGTCGTCCCAGTCGATGAGCTCGTCCAGGACGTGGGCGTTGACGCGGAAGGGCAGCACCAGGGAGACCCGGCGGACGGTCTCCCGGACCTCGTCGGGCAGCCCGTGCCGGGCGGCGATGGTGTCGAGGTGGCGGGGGCCGTACGCGCGAAAGCGGGTCGGTGCCGGCAGGCCGGCCGTCATCGGCGGGCACCCCCGGTCCGGCCGGGCTTGCGGTAGAGGTCGTCGCCGAGCACCAGGAAGTCCAGGTCCATGGCGCGGAAAGCGGTCAGCGCGTCGGCCGCGGTGTTGACGACGGGTTCGCCCTTGTCGTTGAAGGAGGTGTTGAGCAGCACCGGTGGTGCGCCGTGCCGGTCGAGGGCGTCGAGGACGGCGCCGACGGCCGGGGCCTCGTCGCCGTGCAGCACCTGCGGCCGGGTGGTGCCGTCGATGTGGACGACGCCGGGGGCGACCTGCCGGCCGAGCTCGGTGGCCTTGGCGGCGCCGAGCATGTAGCGGCTCAAGTACTCCTGCTGCTCCCAGAGTTGGGCGCCGTAGTCGGGGCGGGTGACGCCGGCGAAGGGGCGCCACTGCTCGCGGTTCTTGACGGTGTTGACCCGGGTGTTGACGTCGGCGGTGTTCGGTACGGCGATGATCGAGCGGCGGCACAGGGCGCGCGGGCCGACCTCGGCGCGGCCCTGGGCGACCGCGCCGATCCGGCCGTCGAGGAGGAGGGCGGTGAGGGTGTCGGTGTCGAGGTCGGTGCGGAGCAGGTCGGAGGTGTCCAGCGCCGCCTCGCGGCCGGCGTAGTCGGGGCCGTGGACGTCGGTGCCCAGGTAGGGACTGAGCGGGGTGGTGTGGCGGCGGGGCGGGCGGACGGTCCAGGCGGCGCCGAGTGCCACGCCGGCGTCGTGCGGCACCGGCGGGACGTAGAGCGGGCCGGGCAGGGTGCCGTTGGTGCTGCAATTGAGGGCGACGCCGCCGCTGAGGCAGAGTTCCTCGACGCCGGCCGCCTTGCGGGTGAGCGCGGCGAGGTGGTGGACGGTGCCCTCGACGATGCGCTGGGCGGTGTAGGCGACGAGGACGGCTCGGGGGTCGTCGGCGAGGTGGTCCTCGGGGGCGCCGGGGCCGTCGGCGCCGGCGATGCGGGTGTAGCGCTCCCGCCACCGGCCGACGACGGTGTCGTACTGCTCCTTGATCTCGTCGGCGGTGGCGGTGCCGTGGTGTTCGGTGAGCGGGGCGACGGCCAGGTGGAAGTCGTCGGCGGTGAGTTCGACGAGGGGTTCGGTCTCCAGGCCGGCGGCGCGGCCGTAGGCGGCCAGGCCCATGGTCTTGCCGGCGTTGAGGAAGGAGAAGCCAAGCCAGGTGGAGGCGGCGTCGTAGGCGTAGCCGAGGGAGGCGGTGCGCTGCCAGGTGCGCTCCTGGCGGGGGGCGGTGCCGTCCTCGTAGGTCCAGATGGTGGAGGACTCGTTCTCGCCGTGGCCGTCGATGACCAGGACGCCGGCCTTGCGGAACGGCGAGGCGTAGAAGGAGGAGGCGGCGTGTGCCTGGTGGTGGGGGACGCGGACGACCTCGGGGGTGCGGCCTGCGAAGTCCAGGCCGACGGCGTAGGCGAGGAACTCGGCGTCGGTGGCGAACCGCTTCGGGTAGAGCTGTTCGCTGTCCCAGCCCAGGGCGACCACGTCGATGTCGGCGGGGGTGAGGCCGGCCTGGTGGAGGACGAAGCGGGCGGCGCCGTAGGGCTTGCGGTAGAGGGAGTGGCGGTGGCGGTTGAGGCGTTCCTCCTCGGAGAAGGCGACGATCTCGCCGTGTTCGTCGATGAGGCAGGCGGCGCTGTCGTGCCAGCCGGTGGGCGGGGCGTTGACGCCAAGGATCCACATGACGCGTGTCTCTCTTCCTAGGTCGGTGTCCGGGTGGACCGGGTCACCGAAAGGGGGGTGAGGGAGTACCGCACGGTGTGCTGGGCGCGGTCGAGGGCGGCCGCGCAGTCGTCGGGGGTCTCACCGGTGGCCAGCAGGGCGGCCAGGCGTGGGACGATGCCGCGCGGCGGCAGGTGGAGTCGGGTGCCGGGGGCGGCGAGCGGGACGGCGCGTTCGATGCCCGGTTCGGCCGCGGCGGCGGTCAGGTCCAGCGCCTGGACGGTGCCGTCCTGTTCGGGGTAGAGGAAGCGGACTTCGGCGCAGCGGTCGTGGGTGGGGGTGAGGTCCGGGGTCCGGCCGAGGGCCAGGTCGGCGGCGGTGACGACCGGGTCCAGACCGGTGGCGAGGGTGCAAAGGAGCGGGATGAAGTCGCCGCCGAGGCGGCCGTTGACCTCGACGATGCGGGGGCCGGCGGGGGTGAGGCGGAGTTCGGTGTGGGTGAGGCCGGTGCGGATGCCGAGGACGGTGTGGGCGTCGGTGACCACCGAGCGGACGTCGTCGGCCCAGGGTTCGTGGCGCCAGGGGGCGACCAGGTGGCCGGTCTCCTCGAAGTGGGGCGCGAATCCCAGCCGTTTGCGGGCGACGTTGACGAGGTGGACCGTGCCGTCGGAGACCGCGCAGTCCACGCTGATCTCCGGTCCGGAGAGGTATTCCTCCACGATCGCCCCGTCCAGTGCGCCCAGTCCGGGGAAGGCGGCGCCGACGGCCCGGGCGTAGGCGCGGGTGACCTCGGCGGGGTCGGTGGCGAGGGTGACGCCGATGCTGCCGGCCAGGGCGCGCGGTTTGACCACGACCGGCGGGCCCAGTTCGTCGGCGGCGGCCCGCGCCTGGGCCGCGTTGTGGACGTGTCGGAAGCGGGCGGAGGGCACGCCGGCGCGCTCCAGGAGCCGTCGGGTGGTCAGTTTGTCGCGGCAGCGGCGGACGGCCTCGGGGCTCATGTGCGGCAGGTGGAGCCGGCGGGCGACCTCGGCGGTGGTCTCCAGCAACGCCTCGTCCCAGGTGAGGACGGCGCCGGGGCCGGGGTGGTCGGCGAGCAGCGCGGCGGTGGCGTGGGCGGTGGCGGTGGGGTCGGTGGTGTCGGCGGGGCGGAACCGGTGGGCGACGTACCGCCGTTGCCAGTCGATGTCCGCGGGTTGGACCAGTGCGGTGGTCAGGTGCGCGGCGAGGGCGTGCAGGGCGTATTCGCGGTAGGGCGGGTTGCCGCAGCCGATGACGACGAGGCGGGCGGGTGCGTGGGGGTCGACGGGGGTGCAGTCCAGGACGGTGTCCCGCTTGGCCCGGTGGACCGCGGCGGTCACCGCCGCGCTGCTGTCGCCGCGGAAGCGGAACCGGGCCCCGGCGTGCTCGTATCCGCCGCCGGTGAGCAACGCGCCGGTTTCCGGGACGACCTGCGCGTACGGTCCGTCGTGGTGGGGGGCGGGCGGGGTGCGGACCCGGCAGGGCATCGGTACGGACGGCGGCACGAGCAGCCAGCCCGCGACCTCGGCCGGCGGGTCGGTCGGTGAGTCGTGCGGTGTGTCGTGCGGCGCGGCGGGGCCCTCGGTGCCGGTCTGGTGGGCGCAGGCCACGGCCATCAGGTCGATACCGTGCACCTCCCGCCAGACGAAGGGGACTTCGGCGCCGCCGGGCCGGGAGCCGATCTCCAGGACGGTCAGCTCCCCGCAGTCGCCGAGGAAGAGTTCCAGGTGGAAGACGGCGGGCCCGGTGAAGAGGGTGCGGGTGGTGGCGGTGGTGATCTCCGCGAGGGGGGCGAGGAGTTGGGGGTCGTCGATCTCGACGGAGGCCAGCGCGGTGCCGGCGGTGAACTCCAGACACGTCGTCAGGTAGCGGGCGGCCCGCCAGGGGCCGAGGCGGTCGCCGGTGAACACGCCGTCCACGTGGAGGACCTGGTCGGGCAACCAGGTCTGGACCAGCATCGCGCCGTCCCGGGGGAAGGCGTAGGCGGCCAGCGCGGCCGGGGAGTCGAGGCGGGTGATGCCGGCGCTGGCGGTGCCGCGGCGCGGTTTGACCAGTACCGGCCAGCCGTGCCGGGCGGCGAAGGCGGTGACCGCGGCGTGGTCGGGAGCGTCGGCGGTCGGCGGTACGGCGATGCCGGCGGCGGCCAGGCGCCTGGCCATGAGGAGTTTGTCGCGGAGCGGTTCGAGGTCGGCGCCGCGTTGGCCGGGCAGGTCGAGGGCGTCGCGCAGGTCGGCGGCCAGGTCGAGGTCGGTCTCCTGGAGGGCGACGATGCGGGTCACCGGCCCGGATCGTGCGACGAGGGCGTCGATCGCCTCGCGGACCACCTTGACGTCCTCGGTGCTGTCCACGAGCCGTACGCCGGCGGCCTGTTCGACGGGCAGGTGGCGGGCGGCCCGCTCGGTGGTGATGTAGCTGACGCGGTGGGTGGTGTGGTCGAGGTAGTCGGCGTAGTCGGCGTAGCGGTCGGTCCAGCGATGGATGACGAGCACATGGTCGGGCACCGGGGGGCTCCTGGGCGAGGCGGGCGGGGCGGGCGCGGGCGGTGGGCGGGCCGGACACCGGTGGCGGCAGGGCGAGGTGACGTCCCGTGCGGAAGGGTGTGGTGTGGAGAGCCGGGGCGGCCGGGGTCGGGCCGGGCCACCGGGGTCGGCCGGCGCGGTCAGCGTCCGGCGGCGGCCAGCAGGGTTGTGTGCAGGCCGGTCAGCAGGGCGGCGCACCGGTCGCGGCCGAGGTCCTTGGCGGTGAGCCGGACGGTCAGGTCGCGGTCGCTCTCCAGGGCGCGGGCGTAACATCGCGGGCCGATGGTGGTGAAGGGCTCTTCCCAGGTCAGCACCGGTTCCTCGGCGGACGCCGGGATCACGGGCGGGTCGAGTGGGGAACTGCCGGGCAGCGCGACGTAGTTGAAGGCGCAGGTCGGTTCGGCGGCGCCTGGCATCCGGTCGCGCAGTGCGGCGACGGCGGTGACGTCGTGCATGCCGTGCCGGAAGGCGGCGAGGGAGCTCCAGTGGACGGCGTCGGCGAGGGTGACCAGGTCGCCGGTGCGGGCCTGCTCGATCAGCGCCGGGACCCACTGGTTCATGGAGGTGACCACGTCCTTCCAGCGGGCGCCGAAGCGGTTGGCGCTCATCAGCTGCACCAACAGGGTGTCGGCGTCGCACAGCGTGGCCACGGTGTGTACGTAGGCGGCCAGGATGACGCTGGAGACGGAGACCCGGGCGCGCTCGGCGACGGCGTGTGCGGCCGGCCGGGCGGCGGCGGAACGCAGGGTGGCCTGGACGGTGCCGCCCTCGGCGCCGGGGGTGCGCGGCAGGGCCACCGAGGGTGCGTCGCCGAGGAGTTGGGCCCAGTGGTCGAGGGCCGCGGCCTGTCTGCGGAGTCCGGCGGGGGTGTGCTGGGCGGCGGCGAGGTCGGCGGGTCCGGGCGGGGTGGGGCCGAGCCCTCCGGGGTCGGTGAGGGCGTGCCGGAACTCGCGGTGGAGGAGTTCCTGGGCCCAGGCGTCCGCGGCGATGTGGTGCTTGACGAACAGCAGGTGGGACGGGTCGCCCCGGTGGGCCAGCAGGCGGGCGCGCCAGCCGTGGTGGCGGCCGAGGTCGAAGGGTTCGGTGGCCAGGCGGGCGGCGTGGCGGTCGGGATCGCCCGGGTCGTGGCGGTCGGCCGGTGGCGCGTCGAGGGCCGGCAAGTGGTCGTCGAAGTCCGCGTCGGGCGGCAACTGCCGCGGTGCGGCGGCATCGTGGACGTCGTAGCGGGTCCGTAGGGACGGGTGTCTGGTGACGACGGTGTGCAGTGCGGTGCGGGCCTGCGCGACGGTCGTGCCCGGTGGCAGGGGCCAGGCGGCGGCGTTGTTGGGCTCGTGCCACCGGGTTGCCGGAAGGTCGCGGATGTCGTGCCACACCGAGAGCTGACCCAGCGACAGCGGTCCTGCCTCGGACATACAGATCCCCCATGCCATATTTCCATGATGTGGAATATGAGTTCCATGCACAGCTGACGCTGCCACAATCCGCCGAACGTGGCAAGAAGTGATCGGCGTCATGGCGTGATCCACCTCACATGCGGCCACCCGCGAAGCCATGAGAGCCTGATTGCCACTCCCCGGAATCACCTTTCCGAATAACGGAATCCGGGCGCGGCGCTCTCCGCCGCTATCCCATGATCTGCCCTGCTTTTCACTCCGAACCATCGTGTGTGCACGCCACAGGGGGCTTCAGCAACGTGAGTCAGCAGCCGCACCCACCCGCCGACGGCGCCGCCGCGGACCTCCGCCAGGACTTCCTGCACGCCTTCCTACTCGACCCGGCACGCCACTCCCCCGACGCCCCCGCCGTCGTCGAATCGCCCGAGGCCGGCCGGACCACCGTCACCACCTACGCCGAACTCCGCGCCCACACCGCCGCGTTGGCGTACGCGCTGGACGCGCTGGACCTCGAACCCGGCGCCCGGGTCATCCTGGAGGCGGACACCACCGCGTCGGCCCTCGCGATGCTCCTCGCCTGCTCGCAAGCGGGGCTGACCTTCGTCCCGGTCAGCCCGCAGACCCCGCGGCAACGCCTGAACACCCTCCTCGACACCGTCCGACCCGCCCTGCACCTCCAGGAGTCGACCGGCAGCCGGACCGACGTCCCGCACCCCGTCGGAACCGCGCGCTTCGGCCGCGACGGGCTCACCGTCGAACGCGCCCCCGAGCGCCGGCCGCCGCGCCGCCACACGCCCTGCCCCACCGACCCGGCGTACATCATCTTCACCTCCGGAACCACCGGCCGGCCCAAGGGCGTGGTGATGAGCCACCGCGCGGTGGTCGCGTTCTACCGGGGCATGCTGGCGCACCGGATCGCCGGCCCCGAAGACCGGATCGCCAGCACCTCACCGCTCCAGTTCGACTTCTCCCTGCTCAACATCGGACTGGCGCTGGGCAGCGGCGCCGCCGTCGTCCCCGTCCCGCCCCAACTGGTGCGCTGGCCCCGGCACTTGCTGCGGGTCCTGCGGGAGGCCGGCGCCACCCAGGTCAACGGCGTCCCGTCGATCTGGCGGCAGGTCCTGCGCCACGAAACCAAGCGGTTGGCCGCGCTGCCCCAGCTGCGCGGCGTCCTCTTCTGCGGTGAGGAATTCCCCCTGCCCGAACTCCGGCGCCTCCAGGAGCTGTTGCCCACCGCCCGGATCGTCAACTGCTACGGCGCCACCGAGTCCATGGCCTGCTCCTTCGCGGACGTGCCCAACCCGCTCCCGGACACCACCGAACGGCTCTCCATCGGCACCGCCCACCCCGGCGCCGAAATGCTGCTGGTCGACGCGGACGGCCGGGTCATCGACGAGCCGGGCACGGTCGGCGAGATCCACCTGCGCAGCCCCGCCCTCTTCTCCGGCTACTGGGACGACCCGGAGGCCACCCGCGCCACCCTGGTCCCCGACCCGCTGTGCCCGGAGTCCGGCCAGTACGTGCTGCGCTCCGGGGACCTGGCACTGCGCGGTCCGGACGGCGCCTTCCGCTTCGCCGGACGGGCCGACTCCCAGGTCCAGATCAACGGCAACCGCATCGAACTCGGCGAGGTGGAACGGCGGTTGGCCCAACACCCCGGCGTCACGGCGGCGACCGCACTGCCGGTGCCGCTGCCCGGCGGAGGCCGGCAGCTGGCCGCCTTCGTCGTCCTCGCCGCCGACCACGCCCCCACTGACACCGGCGACCTGTGGACCTTCTGCGCCGAGACGCTGCCGCCGTACATGGTCCCCCAGGAGATCCGGCTGCTGGACCGGCTGCCCACGACCGCCCACGGCAAGGTCGACCGGGCCGCGCTGGCGGCAGAGGCCGGGCCGGCCGCCGCGGCCGACGTCGCCGGGAGCGCCCGGTGACCGGCCCCGGCGGACCCGCCCCCGCACCCGCCGGCACCACCGGGGAGGGCCGGCTGCGGGCCTTCGTCCGCGTACGGGCCGGCGGACTACCCGGCGCGTTCTGGGTGCTGTGGGGCGGCTCGCTGGTCAACCGGATGGGCGCGATGGTCAATCCGTTCCTGAGCCTCTACCTCACCGGCGCCCGGCACGTCCCGGTCGCCACCGCCGGCGTCGTCCTGGCCGTCGGCGGCGCCGGCGCGGTGATCTCGCAGCCGCTCGGCGGCTACCTCGCCGACCGGTTCGGGCGCCGGGCGGCACTCACCGGCGGGATGCTGGCCAACGGCGCGACGCTGCTCACCCTCGGCCACGCGCGCAGCCTCCCGGTGCTGGTCGCGGCCTGCTTCGTCCTCGGCATCACCCTCGACCTGTTCCGGCCGGCCGCCCAGGCGCTGGTCGCCGACGCGGTGCCGACCGCCGACCGGACCCGCGCCTACGGCCTGCTGCTGTGGGCGATCAACCTCGGCTTCTCGATCGCCATGGTCCTCGGCGGCTACCTCTCCGCGCACGGCTTCGGGCTGCTGTTCTGGCTCGACGCCGGGGCCTGCGCGGTCTTCGGACTGCTGGTGTGGCTGGCCGTCCCCGAGACCCGGCCGGCCGCCCGGGACCGGTCCGCCGGCGGCTTCCGCACCGTCCTACGGGACCGGGTGATGGTGGCGTTCGCCGGCATCATCGTGCTCTACGCCGTGGTCTTCCAACAGACCTTCGCCACCCTGCCGTTGGCCATGCGCGCCACCGGCATGTCCAGCGGCGCCTACGGCACGGTGATGGCGATCAACGGCATCGTCGTCATCGCGGCCCAGCCACTGATCGGCCACCGGCTGGACGGCCGCGACAAGAGCCGCGTACTGGCCTTCGGCTTCACCGTCGCCGCGGCCGGCAACGCGGTGGCCGCCACCGCCGGGTCGGCCACCGGCTACGGCCTGGCGGTCGCGGTCGCCACCCTCGGCGAAATCCTGGTCTTCGCCATCACCGCGGCCGTCGTCGCCGACCTCGCGCCGCCCGCGCTGCGCGGCCGCTACAACGGCCTGATCGGCATGGCCTGGGGCACCGGTTTCCTGATCGCCCCGGTCGTCGGCACCCGCCTGCTCGTCATCGGCCCCACCACCCTCTGGCTGAGCTGCACGGCGCTGAGCCTGCTGGCGGGGCTGGGACAGCTGGCCCTGGCCCCCGCGCTGCGCCGCCGGGCGTCCCGCTGAGCCCACCGCCCCGCCACCCCACCGCCCAGGAGGGAGCGTCGAGCCCGCCGAGCCCCGCAGGGCAGTGCGGGCCGACGCCCCCGCCGAGGCCCACGCGGCCGCCGACCCGGCCCTGACCGCCGTCCCCGTCGGACTTGCCCCCGCTGGTAGCCCGCACCACCAGGACTGCCACCGACGGCCCGGCGGCGTAACGTCAGCACTGTGCCGCGGCCGTGGGTAGGTGGACCATGACGACCGGCGGGACCGACCGGGCCCCGCTGGGCCGGGAACTGCTGCGGACGATGGCGGAGACCGGGGCCTCGTCGGCCATGGTCTACGAGCTGGCACCCGACGCGCCGGTACTGCGGCTGACCGCGCTGAGCGGCATCCCCCCTCCGGTGCTGGACCCCTGGCGGCGGATCGCGCTGGCGGCGCCCATCCCGGTCGCGGAGGCCGCGCGCCGGCAGCGCCTGGTGTGGGCGGCCGGCCACCAGCAGCTGGCCCGGGACTTCCCCCGGACGGCGGTAGCGCTGCCGTACGACTTCGCGCTGGGCGCGGCGCCCCTGGATGACGGGACCGGCTGCCGGGGCGCGATGGTGCTGCTGTGGCCGGCCGGCCACGCGCCGGAGCTGTCCGACGCCGAACGCACCGCCTTCGAGTCCGCCTGCCGGCGGCTGGCCGGACTGCTGCCCGCGGGCCGCAGCCCCGACGGGCCACTGGTGGTCCCGACGCCCCCGGCCCGTACCGTCGGCCTCGACGAGGCGCTGGCCGCGGTCGACTACGTGGAGCGGCTGCCGGGCGGCGGCTGCGCGCTCGACCTGGAGGGGCGCGTCACCATGCTGAGCGCCGGCGCGACCGCGCTGCTGGACACGGCCCCGGCCCGACTGCACGGCGCGCGGCCCTGGGAGGTGCTGCCCTGGCTGGCCGGGCCGGTCTTCGAGGACCGCTGCCGGGCCGCGGTGATCAGCCGGCGACCGGTGTCGTTCACCGTCTGCCGTCCGCCGGCGCAGTGGCTGACGTTCCGGCTGTTCCCGGACGGCCGGGGGGTGAGCGTGTGGATCAGCGCCACGGACGAGCAGCCGGATCCGGAGGCGCGCTGGCCGGCGGAGGTCATGCCGTTCCGCGCCGGCCAGATGTACCACGTGCTGCACCTCGCGGCCGCGCTGACCGAGGCGGTGGGCGTCAAGGACGTCACCGACCTGTTCGCCGAGCAGATCGTGCCGGCCTTCGGCGCCCAGGGCATGCTGATGTACGCCGCCGAAGCGGGCCGGCTGCGGACCGTCGGGCAGCGCGGCTACGCCCGAGAGGCCGTGGAGGCGTACGAGGGGCTCCCGCTGAGCACCGCGAACAGCCCCACCGTGCGCGCCCTGGCCACCGGCGAGCCGAGCTTCTTCGGCTCCGCCGAGGAGACCGAACGGCTCTTCCCGGGGCTGGTGAAGGTGACCGGGATGGTGGCCCGGGCGGTGCTGCCGCTGATCGTCTCCGGCCGCCCGGTCGGCTGCTGCGTCCTGGCGTACCGGCATCCGCGGACCTTCACCCCGGAGGAGCGCCAGGTCCTGACCTCACTGGCCGGGCTGATGGCCCAGGCCCTGGACCGGGCGTTCCTCTACGACACCAAGCAGCAGTTGGCGCACGACCTCCAGGCCGGGCTGCTGCCGCACCGCCTGCCGCCGGTCCCGGGGCTGTCGGTCGCCGCCCGCTACCTGCCGTCGACCCGCGGGATGGACATCGGCGGCGACTTCTACGACCTGATCCGGCTCGATGAGCACCAGGTGGCCGCGGTGATCGGTGACGTACAGGGGCACAACGCGGCGGCCGCCGCGCTCATGGGGCAGGCCCGTACCGCGGTGCACGCCCACGCCTCGGCCGGCGCGGCACCGGACGAGGTGCTGGCCCGCACCAACCGGCTGCTCACCGACCTGGACCCGGACCTGTTCACCAGCTGCCTCTACGTCCATCTCGACCTGCGCACGCACCTGGCCTGCCTGGCCAGCGCCGGCCATCCGCCGCCGGTGCTGCGCCACCCCGACGGGCGCACCGACGTGCTGCGGGTGCCGCCCGGGCTGCTGCTGGGCGTCGCGCCCGGCACCCGCTACACCTCCACCACCGTCGCCCTGCCGCCCGGGGCGGTGCTCGCGCTCTACACCGACGGGCTGGTCGAACGGCCCGGCCGGGACCTCGACGACGGGGTGGCGGCGCTGGCCGCCGATCTTGCCGGGGCGCACCCCTCGGACCCCGGCGGCCTCGCCGACGTGATCCTGACCCGCCGCGGCGCCCATACGGAGCGGATGGACGACGTGGCGCTGCTGCTGCTCGCCCCGACGGAGGGCGGCGGACCGGGCGGCGACGCATGACCGGGTGTGCCCGGCGGCGGTGCGTTGCACAGGCGGCGCACGCGGAGGAGGGGAGCGGATGAGCCGGGAGCTGAGCGGGGGGTCGCCCGGCCCGGCGGACCACGGGTATCCGGCCCACCGGGCGGCGCGCTGCGGCGGGCTGCCGGCGTTGGACGCCGCGGTGGCGGAGTGCCGGGCGTGCCCGCGGCTGGTGGCCTGGCGGGAGCGGGTGGGGGCGGAGCGCCGGGCGGCGTTCCGGGACTGGGAGTACTGGGCGCGGCCGGTGCCGGGGTTCGGCCCGCCGGACGCGGCGCTGGCGGTGGTGGGCCTGGCCCCGGCCGCGCACGGCGGCAACCGCACCGGCCGGATGTTCACCGGCGACGCGTCCGGGGACTTCCTGTTCGCGGCGCTGCACGCGGTGGGCCTGGCCTCGCAGCCGACCGCCACGCACCGGGGCGACGGGCTGGAGCTGTACGGCGTGCGGATCACCGCGCCGGTGCACTGCGCTCCGCCGCAGAACCGGCCGACTGGGGCCGAGCGGGACACCTGCCGTCCTTGGCTGGCGGCGGAGCTGGGTCTGCTGGCGCCGGGGTTGCGGGCGGTGGTGGCGCTGGGCGGGTTCGGCTGGCAGGCGCTGTGGCCGGCGCTCGGTGCGGCGGGGTGGCCGGTGCCGCGGCCCCGGCCGGTGTTCGGCCACGGCGCGGAACTGGCCCTGCCGGCGGGCCGGCGGCGCGGGGAGCTGCGGGTGCTCGGCTGCTACCACCCCAGCCAGCGGAACACCTTCACCGGCACGCTCACCCCGGACATGCTGGTCGCCCTGCTCACCCGGGCCCGGGAACTCGCCGGGCTGTGAGAGGGACCGAAAGTCCCGGGGCCAGTACCCTCAGACGGGGTAAACATCCCATATAGCGGATTAGTCTCTTTCGTCTATCCCGCATTCGTCCGGCTCGTCCGGCAGAGACGGAACGGCTCTGATGGTGGACTTCAAGGAGCACGGCCACGACGGACGGCAGGCGCCGCTCGACATCGCCGACGCCGCCCTGGTGCTGTGCGACGCCCGCGGCCGCGTGGAGAGCTGGCCGGACGGCGCCGAGCGGCTGTTCGGCCACCCGGCCGCGGACGTGGTGGGGCGGGGCGCCGCGGCGCTGCTCGCACCGGACGACGCGGCCCGGCTCTCCGAGCTCGCCGCGGAGTGCCGGGCGCACGGCGGCTGGAGCGGGACGCTCACCGCCCGGCGCAAGGACGGTGCACTGGTCGACCTCATGGTGCAGCTGGCCCGGGTGACCGACAGCGACGGCACCCCGCACTGGCTGGCGGTGGCCGCCGAGGCGTCGTCGTTCCCGGGCTGGGAGATGAGTCGGGCGGTGCTGGAGAAGCTCCTGATGCAGGCGCCGGTCGGGATGGCCGTGGTCGACACCGACCTGCGGTTCGTGTGGTCCAACCTCGCCCTGGAGCGGTTCGGGGGCGGCCCGGCGGCGGAGCGGATCGGACGGCGGCTGGCCGAGGTCCAACCGGGCTTCGACGCCGCGGCGCTGGAGGCCCAGATGCGGCGCGTCCTGGAGAGCGGCGAACCGGTCCTGGGCTACGAACACATCGGCCGCCCGCAGTCCGAACCGCGCTACGAACGCGCCCACGCCATGTCGTTCGTCCGGCTCGACAGCGGCAACGGCCGGCCCATCGGCGTGTGTTACACCGTCATCGACATCACCGAGCGGTACCGCAACCGCCAGCGGCTGACCCTGCTGGACCGGGCCGGCACCGCCATCGGCCAGTCCCTCGACGTGCTGCGCACCGCCCAGGAGCTCGCCGACGTCGCGGTGCCGGACCTCGCCGACTTCGTCACCGTGGACCTGCTCGACTCGGTGATCCGGGGCGGGGATCCGCTCACCGGGCCGCCCGGTGACGCGGACCGGGTCGCACTGCGCCGCGGCGGCCAGCAGTCCGCCCGGCCGGGCGTCCCCGAAGCGGTCGTCGCCGTCGGGGACCTGGCGTCGTACCACTCCTGGTCCCCGCCCATCCGGGCCCTGGCCGACGGCAAGTCCTGGCGGGTGGAGTGGCTGGACCCGCACGGCGCGGAATGGGCCGCGGACGTCCCCGGCGGCCGGCGCCGGCAGCTGCGGGAACAGGGCCTGCACACCGCGATGGTGGTGCCGATCCGGGCGCGCGGCACGACGATGGGCGTCACCAGCTTCTTCCGCCGCGAGCACGGTGAACCGTTCGGTCCGGACGACCAGCGGCTGGCCGAGGAGTTCGTGGCCCGGGCCGCGGTCTGCCTGGACAACGCCCGCCGCTACACCCGGGAGCGCACGGCGGCGCTCACCCTCCAACGCAGTCTGCTGCCGCAGGGCGTCCTGGAACACAGTGCGCTGACCCTGGCGACCTGCTACCGGCCCGCGGACGAGCTGGCCGGGGTGGGCGGCGACTGGTTCGACGTGATCCCGCTGTCCGGGGCGCGGCTGGCGCTGGTGGTGGGCGAGGTCCGCGGGCACGGCATCGGCGCGATCGCCACGATGGGGCGACTGCGCACCGCGGTGCAGACGCTGGCCGCCCTGGACCTACGGCCGGAGGAACTCCTCGCCCGCCTCGACGACCTGGTCAGCCGGGTGTCCGAGGAGGGCGGCCAGGGCACGGACGCCGTCGCGGTGGGCACCAGTTGCCTCTATGCGGTCTACGATCCGCTCGGCCGCTGCTTCACCATGGCCAGCGCCGGGCACCCGCCGCCGGTCATCGTCGGGCCCGACGGCACCGCCGCGTTCGCCGAACTGCCGGTCGGCCCCCAACTCGGCGTCAGTGGGCTGCCGTTCGAGGCCGTCGAGGTGACTGTCAAGGAGGACAGCGTGCTCGCGCTGTACACCGACGGGCTGCTGGCCGGCGCGGCACCCGGGGCCGGCGAACCGGCCCAGGACCGGCTGCTGCACGCCCTCGCCACCCCCGACGACTCCCTCGACGCCCTGGGCGAGTCGGTCATCGGCGCGCTGGCGCCGCGCCGGCAGCACGACGACGTCACGCTGCTGCTGGCCAGGACCCGCGGGTTGGCCCCGGACCAGTTCGCCTCGTGGGAACTGACCGCCGATCCGGCCGTGGTGGGCCGGGCCCGGGAGATGGCCGCCCGGCAGCTGACCGAATGGGAGCTGCCCACGCTGACGTTCACCACCGAGCTGGTGGTCAGCGAACTGGTCACCAATGCGATCCGGTACGGGTCGGGGCCGATCCGGCTGCGGCTGATCCTGGAGCACACCCTGATCTGCGAGGTGTGCGACGGCTCCAGCACCTCCCCGTACCTACGGCATCCGCGGACGACCGACGAGGGCGGCCGCGGGCTGTTCCTCATCTCCCAGTTCACCCACCGGTGGGGCACCCGCTACACCACCGACGGCAAGGTGATCTGGGCGGAACAACTGCTGGCCTGACCCGCCCGGCCCGGCTCACCCGGTCAGCGTGGCACCGGCCGCCTGTGCCGCCGCCCGTTGCCGGGCCGCCGCCGCGCGTTCCGGTGCGCCCAGCCGCTCCTCCAGGCGGGCCTTGGCCGACCAGTTGTAGGGGCAGACCGGACGGAGCCGGCTGCGTTCGCTGAGCAGGGTGCGGGCCAGGTCGTGCCGGCCGGCCCCGAGCGCGGCCTCCACCAAGGTGCGCTGGACGGCGTCGCGCTGGGCGTGGCTGCCGCCGAATTCGTGCAGGCGGTACCGGACGGGCAGGAGCAGGTCGGTGGCGCCGGCGTAGTCCTTCCGGCCGTAGGCGATCAGGGCCCGGCAGACCGGCAGGCCGACGTCGGCGGTCATGGCGCGGTTGGCGGGCACGGGGCCGGCCGGGGTCTTCGCCAGCCAGCGCTCGCGGTCCCTAACGAGCAGTTCGGCCCGGTCCAGGCGGCCCGCGCCGACGTACGCCATCACCGCGTGGGCGTCGTTGAAGGCGTAGTGCGGGCCGTCGCCGCGGTGCTCCCAGGCGTCGGCGAGGGCCGCCCAACGGGCGCTCTGGTCGTCGCCCGCGAGGTGCAGGCGCCACAACAGGGCGGCGGCGTTGACGAGTTCCAGGGCTCCGCCGTCCGCGGCCACGTCGTGCAGTGCGGAGTCGTAGATGTCCAGGACCCGGCCGGTGTCCCCACGCTCCAGGGAGAAGAGGGCGTAGTGCCACCAGTTGTGGCCGGTGAGCAGGGTGTTGCCGGCCCAGGCGTCGGTCCGGGCGTCCAGGAAGCGGATGCCGTCGGTGAACCGGCCGCGCATCTCGTAGGTGTGCACCACGCCGTGGATGCCCCAGACGTCGTGCGGCTGCCGCTCCAGGGCCGCCAGTCCGGTCTGTTCGGCGTGTTCGTAGTGGCCGTTCTCCTCCAGGCCGAAGGCGTACATGCCCAGCAGCGGTCCGTAGTGCGGATCGTCCTCGTCCCAGGCGTCGAGCGCACCGCCGATCCGGTCGCGCAGCCGCGGGGCGTCGCCGGTCAGGAAGTCGACGTGGTGGCCGGCGAAGAGGGCCAGCTCGTCGCGGGGATGGGCGATGCCGATCTCGTCGAGGATCCGGCCCGCGGTGCCGAAGTCACCGTTCAACCCGGCTTCGGCCGCGGCGATGTGCCGCCGCTCGCGCGGGGTGAGCCGGTCCGGGTCGAGCTCCGAGCGGAAGGCGGTGAAGGTGGCGCGAGCGGCCTCGACGGCCCGTTCCTCGGTGGCCAGCACGCCCAGATGGACGGCGAGGGCGTGGCCCATCGGCGAGCGGGGCGCGGCGGCCAGCACCGTCCGTACCCGCTCCTCGACGGCGGGGCGGAAGAACAACAGGTCGTCCAGGGCCCGTTCGTAGTGGTCGAGGGCCTCGGTTCCGGTATCGGTGAGGACGTGCCCGTGCCGGTCGGCTGTCATGGTGACTCCTACAGGTAAGTGGGGGTGCCGCCGGATCCCGTCGGATCCGTGGATCGGTCGGTCCGGATCCACGGGCAGATAGGTACCCCTCTCGCCCGGCTCCGCCCCGTCTCCTCAGGAAAGGTCCACCTATGCTCCCTCTGGACGGCATCACCGTGGTCGCGCTCGAACAGGCGGTCGCGGCGCCCTTCGCCACCCGCCAACTCGCCGACCTCGGCGCCCGGGTCATCAAGGTGGAACGCCCCGGGACGGGCGACTTCGCCCGCGGCTACGACGAGACGGTGCGCGGGATGTCCAGCCACTTCGTCTGGCTCAACCGCAACAAGGAGTCGATCGCCCTCGACCTGAAGAGCCCCGGGGACGCCGCGGTGCTGCGACAACTGCTCGCCCGGGCCGACGTCTTCGTGCAGAACCTCGCACCGGGGGCCGCCGAGCGGCTGGGCCTGACCGCCGCGGCCCTGCTGGCGGCCCATCCGCGGCTGGTGGTGTGCGGCATCTCCGGCTACGGCACCGGTGGACCGTACGCGCACGCGAAGGCGTACGACCTGCTGGTGCAGTGCGAGGCCGGGGCGATGTCCCTGACCGGCACGGAGCAGGAACCGGCCAAGATCGGGATCCCGGTGGCCGACATCGCCGCCGGAATGTACGCCTACAGCGGGATCCTGACGGCCCTCTACGAGCGCGAGCGCACCGGTCGGGGCGGCGCCTTCGAGGTGTCGATGCTGGAGGCGCTGGGCGAATGGATGGGCTACCCGGCCTACTTCACCCGCTACGGCGGCGCCACCCCGCCCCGCTCCGGTGCCGAGCACGCCGCGATCGCCCCGTACGGCCCGTACCGTGCGGCGGACGGGACACGGGTCTTCCTCGGCGTGCAGAACGAGCGGGAGTGGGCGGTGTTCTGCGCGCGGGTGCTGGAACTCCCGGAGCTGGCGGCCGATCCGCGGTTCGACCGGAACTCCGCCCGGGTCACCCACCGGGCGGCGCTGCGGGAGCGGATCGAGGAGCGTTTCGCCCACCTGACGGCGGAGGAGATCGAGCGGCGGCTGTCCGACGCCCGGATCGCCCACGGACGGCTGCGGGACGTCGCGGAGTTCACCGGGCACCCGCAGCTCGCCGCCCGGGACCGCTGGCGCACCGTGGACTCCCCGGTCGGCCCCCTGGAAGCCCTGCTGCCGCCGGTCACCGTCGCCGGCCGGGAGCCTCGGATGGACCGGATCCCGGCGCTGGACGAGGACCGGGAGCGCATTCTGGCGGAACTCGACGGTACGGAACGGGAAACGCCCGGCAACCGGTGACGCCCCTCTGGCCAGCCGCCTTCCGCCGTACGACCATGTCGGCCTACCCTCCGCCCGAAAGGAACCCGTCCATGGGCAGACCTCTCGCCGCCCGCGGCCGCTCCGTCCCCGCGCCGCTCGCCGCCCTGCTGGTGCTCGTCCTGGCACTGCTCGCGGTGCCCACACCGCCCGCGCACGCCGCCGGCACCCCGAGTGACCCGGCCTCCTCCGTCGACGCGTACTGGACCGCGGGGCGCATGAAGGCCGCCGAACCCGTGGTGGTCAAGAGGCAGGAGCCGTCGCCGCCACGTCCGTCCGCCGCGCCGGTACCGCCCAGCCACCCCTTCCAGGGGCTGCCCCAGGTGGGCACGTTCTTCTGGACCGACGGCAGCAACACCGGCCGGTTCTGCGGCGGAACGGTGGTCCGCAGCCCGCACCGCAACCTCGTGGTCACCGCCGGGCACTGCCTGCGCTCCCCCGACCCGAAGAAGTACCTGTCGTTCGTGCCGCAGTACCACGACGGCCTCAAACCGCACGGCATCTACCCCGTCGAGCGGATCTACCTCGACCAGCGCTACTACGACCTGGGCACGGACGGCGGCGCCCGCTGGGACTACGCGGTGGTCCGGGTCGGCCCGCGCGAGGACGGCGCCCGGGTGCAGCAGGTGACCGGTGGCTTCGACCTCCTCCCCTACCCCGGGTACAACCACCCCGACGTCCGGCTCATCGGCTACCCCGGCAACAGCGACACCCACTACCCCGAGCCGCTGGACTGCTCCTCGTCCACGCACCGCTACACCAGCACCGACCCGGCCGCCCCGGGCGACTTCCTGGAGATCCCCTGCGCCGACTACATCGGCGGCACCTCCGGAGGGCCGTTCCTGGTACGGGACTTCGACGGCTACGCCCTGATCGGCGTGATCGGCGGCTACCACACCGGCGGGGACACCCCGGACATCTCCTACAGCTCGTACTTCACCCTCGACACGGCGCTGCTGTACCTGCACGCGGTACGGGGTGACACCCCGGCGGCGCCGCGCACCGCGACCTGACCCGCCGGGGGCTCGCACCGGCCGCGGGATTTCCGCGGGGTGGCCGGAATTCCCCTGTGCTCGTGGCCGGTTGGGCGCCACCATCATCGTTCGACCGTGGAGAAATTCGTTCGTTTGTTCTTCACCCGGTGGACGCGGCCGAGTCCACCGGGCGCTTCTAGGGTTACCGCGCTCCCTCCCCCCATACGCTCGTCACTCCTGTCCGGAGGACAGTCATGACCGCAGTCAAGGCGCGCAAGCGCACCCGGCGTTCCCTCACCGCGCTGGCCGGCGCGACCGCCCTCGCCGCCGCCTCGCTCGGGCTGTGGGCCGCCACCGGCGCCACCGCCACGGCGCAGACCGCCGGGCTCCCCGCCCCCGACCACGTGGTCGTGGTGATGCTGGAGAACCACGCCTACGGGCAGGTGGTCGGCAGTTCCAGCGCGCCCTACCTGAACTCCCTCAAGGCCGGCGGCGCCGACCTCACCCAGTCGTTCGCCCTCACCCACCCCAGCGAGCCGAACTACTACATGCTCTTCTCCGGCTCCAACCAGGGCCGCACCGACGACAGTTGCGTCCCGGTCGGTTCGATGTCCGCGCCCAACCTCGCCTCCGAGCTGATCGCCGCCGGCAAGACCTGGGCGAGCTACAACGAGGGACTGCCGAGCCAGGGCTCGACGACGTGCAGCAGCGGGGACTACGCACAGAAGCACAACCCGTGGTTCGGCTTCTCCAACGTGCCGACGGACACCGCTCAGACGATGGACCAGTTCCCGTCCGACTACAGCACCCTGCCGAAGGTCTCCTTCGTCATCCCGGACCTCTGCAACGACATGCACGACTGCTCGGTGGGCACCGGTGACACCTGGATCAAGAACAACCTGAGCGGCTACGCGGAGTGGGCCAAGGCCCACAACAGCATGCTGGTCGTCACCTTCGACGAGGACAACCGGCTGGCCGGCAACCGCATCCCGACGCTGTTCTACGGCGCGCACGTGACGCCCGGCAGCTCCAGCGGCACCACGTACAACCACTACAACGTCCTGCGCACCCTGGAGGACCTGGCCGGTCTGAGCAGCCACGCCGGCAATGCCGCCGCGGCGTCCGACGTCACCGGCATCTGGAACTAACGGCCCGTGTACCTCGCGGACTCCCGCAACAACACGACCGGCACCACCGGTTCCACCGCCGCCCCGGGCAGCACCCGCCCGGGGCGGCGGCCCGCGGTGCCCGGCACGGTGCTCGCGCTCGGCGCGGTCAGCCTGATCACCGACGTCTCCGCGGAGATGATCACCGCGGTGCTCCCGCTGTACGTCGTCACCGCCCTCGGACTGTCGCCGCTGGGCTTCGGCCTGTTGGACGGCATCAACAACGGGGTGGGGGCGCTGGTCCGGCTCGCCGGCGGCCACCTCGCGGACGGCGGCGGCCGCCGGCACAAGGTGGTCGCCGGCATCGGCTACGGCCTGTCCGCGGTGTGCAAACCGCTGCTGCTGATCGCCCAAGGACTGCCGGCGATCAGCGCGGTGCTGGCCGTGGACCGCGCAGGCAAGGGACTGCGTACCGCACCCCGGGACGCGATGATCTCGCTGGCCACCCGGCCCGAGCACCGCGGCCGGGCGTTCGGGGTGCACCGCGCGATGGACACCGCCGGCGCGCTGTTCGGACCGCTGGCGGCGTTCGCGGTACTGCGGATCGCGGTCGACGGCTACGACGCGGTGTTCACGGTGAGCACGTGCGTGGCGGCGCTGGGCGTACTGGTACTGGTGCTGTTCGTCCCGGCCCGGCCCGCGGTCGCCGCCCCGGCACCCGGCTCCGCGCCCGCTCCCGCCCGCCCCACCCTGCGTGACTCGCTGGCCCTGCTCCGCCGCCCCGGACTGCGCCGGCTGACGCTGTGCGCCACCCTGCTCGGGCTCACCACCGTCAGCGACGCCTTCCTCTACCTCCTCCTCCAGCGCGAACTGGGCGTGCCCGCCGACCTGTTCCCGCTGCTGCCGCTGGGCACCGCCGCGGCCTTCCTGCTGCTCGCCGTGCCGCTGGGCGCGCTCGCCGACCGGGCCGGGCGGCGCCGGCTCTTCCTGGCCGGGCACGCCGCACTGCTCCTCGCGTACGGGCTGGTGCTCTCCCCGCTGCGCGGCCCGGGCACCGTGCTCGCGGTGCTCGTCCTGCACGGTGCGTTCTACGCGGCCACCGACGGAGTGCTGGCCGCCGCCACCGCGGGCGCGGTCCCGGCGGAGCACCTGGGCGCCGGACAGGCCCTGGTGGGAACCGGCCAGGCACTGGCCCGGTTCGTCTGCTCGCTGGCGTTCGGCGCGGCCTGGAGCCTGTGGGACGGACGGGCCGCGCTGGCGGTGGCCGCCGGCGCACTCGCGGTCGCCGCGCTGATCGCCGCGCGGCTGCTGCGGACCACCGACGCACCGGCCCCGGACCGCAGCCCCGACGATGACCGCCCTACCCCCCAGGGAGCACCCCGATGAACCGGAAGACCCGCCTGGCCGTGCTGCTGTTCGCGGTGGTGTTGCTGGGGGCGGTCGGCACCGCCGCGGTGCTGCGGGCCGCCGACCGGTCCGCCGTCCGCGACCGGCAGCAGGCCGGCGGCCCGGCCGTCCACACCGGTGCCGTCTCGCTCAACCGGGCCGGGGAACGGCAGTTGCTGGTGCGCAACCTCGCCTGGGGCCCGCACCGCGACGAGATCGCCGCGGTGCCGGCCGGGCAGCCGCAGGGCCCGCGCACCGCCTCCGGAGTGAAGTGCCTGCGCTTCCACGCCGCCGCCGGCACCGGCATCTGCCTCCAGGCCGAACGCGGCGCCCTACAGGACACCTACCGGGCGGTGGTCCTCGACTCCCACCTCCGGGTGCGGCACCGCTTCCCGGCGCCCGGCATCCCGACCCGGGCCCGGGTCTCCCCCTCCGGCCACACGGTCGCCTGGACCGTCTTCGTCAGCGGCGACTCGTACGCGGGCACCGCCTTCTCCACCCGCACCGCGCTCGCCGACACCCGCACCTGGGCGCTGGACGACAACCTGGAGGAGTACGCCGTCATCAAGGACGGCCGGCCCCACCACGCCTCCGACATCAACATCTGGGGCGTCACCTTCGCCGACGACACCCACTTCTACGCGACCCTCGCCACCGGCGGCCGGACCTACCTCGTCCGTGGCGACCGCACCGCCCGCACCTTGACCACCCTGCACGGCAACGTCGAGTGCCCCTCGCTCTCCCCCGACGGCACCCGGATCGCGTACAAGAAACGCGTCCCCGGTGCCTCCCCCGACGCCCCCTGGCGGCTCTACGTCCTGACCCTCGCCACCATGCAGGAGACCGCCACCGCCGAGCACCGCAACATCGACGACCAGGCACTCTGGTCCGACCACGGCACCCTGGTCTACGCCCTGCCCGGCGACTACGGCTCGGACCTGTGGACGGTCCCGGCCAACGGCTCGGGCACCGCCCGCCGGAGCATGACGTCGGCGGTCGCACCCGCTTACGTCGGGTGAGCCGGCGGCCGGTCCAATCGTTCCCCCATCTGACCGGTCGCCAGGTCCCGGGCGAGCGAAACCTGGGACAGCAGGACCGCACCCCACAGGATCAGGCCGACGCCCAGCGCCTCGGGCACCAGCCACCACCCGATGCGGACCTGTTCGTCGAAGAGCGTCACCCCCAGCGACAGGCTGATCAACGCGTCCCCCAGGGTGAGCACCGGCTGGGAGGCGGTCAACGGACCGGACTGCATGGCGTTCTGCATCATGAACAGCGCCAGCACACCGGTGAGCGCGAAACCATAGGTCTGCCAGGACACGAAGAACTCGGCCGGACCGCCGCGCTCCCACGCGTGCGTGGCGTCCTTGAGCAGAGCGGCGGTGAGCGCGTAGCCCACCGCGGTCGCGGCGCCGAAGCAGGCCGCGCGCACGCTGCCGGCACCGCGGCGCAGTCCCGCCCCGACCGTCACCGCGATCACCGACGCGCAGACCACCAGGGCGGGCACCCAGCGGCTCAGCGGGGCGTGGTCCCGGCCGACGGTGGGTGCGGCCGCCGCCAGTGCGCTGCCCAACCCCACGACCAGGAGGCCCACACCGGCCCAGCCGCGCCCGGAGATCCGCACCGGCACCGGCCCGCCGAGCAGCACCCGGCCGATGAGCAGGGCCAACGGGAGCTCCAACACGAAGATCGGCTGCACCACCGACAGTGCGCCCAGCGACAGCGCCAACGCCTGGAAGCAGGCGGCCGGCAGCACCATCAGCATCCCGCCGAGCCACGCCGCCCGGTGCAACAGATCGGCGAAGAGGCCGAGCCGGAGCCGGCCGGAGACCGGCACGGTGCGCGCCGCGCGGCGCTGGAGCACCGTGGACAGCGCGTTGCACGCCGCCGCGAGCACCGCGAAGACGACGGGCACCCACACCGTCACGCGCCCACCTCTCCCTCGACCGACCCCGCCCCGACGCTAACCGCAGCCCGGCCGGGCCGCCCGGCACAGTCGTGCAGGAGGGTCCGTGGCTGTCGTTCGTCCGCGTGACACCCCGGCGCGTCGCTTGGCCACCCGGCGCCCCTCCCGCACCGTGAGACCGTGCGTCGCATCTCACCCCTCCTCGCCACCGCGCTGACCGCCGCCTCCGTCGCCGCGGCCGGCTGCACCTCCGCACCGCCCTCCGACCCGGGCCCCGGCGGCTCGGCCCGGCGCACGGTCGCACCGGGGCGGCCCTCGCCGGTGCTGATGCCATGGCCAGTGTCGGCGGAGGGGCAGGCGGGGCCGGAGCCGCACCCGGTGCTCCAATGGGAGCACGTGGCGATCGGCTGACGCCCGGCCGGCCCCGGGCCCCAGGCCCCAGGCCCACCGGCCCGGGCCCGACGAAAGGACCGCCATGTCGCCGCACGCCCCTCCCGCCGACCCGGCACCGCCGTGCGGTTGCGCGGGACTTGCCCGTACGTTGCCGGGTGCGGCTCCGTTTCGCCTGCGGCGCGGGTCCGCTGCGCGGGGCTGTTGGGTGCGGTGCCGGGTCTGCGGGGCAGGGGTAGGCCGAACTGCTGCGCTTTACGTCCGGCCTACCCCTGCCCCGCAGACCCGTCCCCTCCCGTGTGTGGGTGGAGGAACGGTGAGTGGGAGTACGCCTAGCTGGGCTGCTGCGGGTTCTTTGTTGAGTGGTGACCGGTACTGGACCACTCACCTTCGGCCGCACCCACCTGTCTTTCCCACCCACAACGGGAGGGGACGGGCCGGAGGGGGTGGTGTGCAGGACGTAAAGCGCAGCAGTCCTGCACACCACCCCCGCAGGCCCGGCACCGCACCCAACAGCCCCGCGCAGCGGACCCGCCCGCCGCAGGCGCAACGGCGAGGAAGCCAACAACGTACGAAGGCGCCCCGCGCAGCGGACCGGCCCCGCGCAGCGGACCCGCGCAGCGAAGGTCAACCCCGCGCAGCGACGTGGTTGACCGCAGCCCAACTGAAGGTCATCGCGGGGCCGATCGTCGCGCCCGGGCCCGGATACGTTTCGCCCATCGGGGCGGCCGAGACGTTGCCGGAGGCGTAGAGGCCGTCGATGGGGCTGCCGTCCTCCCGCAGTACGCGGGCGTCCGCGTCGGTGACCAGGCCGCCCTTGGTGCCGATGTCGCCGGGGTGGACGGGGATGGCGTAGTAGGGCGGTTGGGTGAGCGGGGCGAGGTTGGGGTTGGGCAGGGTGGGGTCGCCGTAGTAGCGGTCGTAGACGCTGTCGCCGCGGTGGAAGTCGTCGTCGCGGCCGGTCCGGGCGAAGGCGTTGAAGCGGTCGAGGGTGGCGGTGAGGCGGTCGGCGGGGGTGCTGGTCGCGCGTGCCAGGTCGGCGACCGAGTCGGCCTTCTTGACGAAGCCGTCGGCGAGCCACTTCCGGGGGAAGGGCTGGCCGGGGAAGAGGCCCGTGAAGAGGTATCGGGACTTGGCGCGGGCGTCGAGGATCAGCCAGGACGGGACGGTGGACGCCTCGGCGGTGTGCCGGGCGTACATCGCGTCGACGAACTCGTGGTACGGGGCGGCCTCGTTGGCGTAGCGCTCGCCGGCCTGGTTGACGATGATCATGCCGGGGATGCCGCGGTCGGCGACGAGGAAGAAGGGGCGTTCGCCGGGCGGGCAGACCGAGGGGGCGCCCCAGACCTTGTCCAGGAGGTCGGTGGCGGCGCCGGCCTCGATGCCGAGTTGGAGGGCGTCGCCGGTCTGGCCCTCGGAGGCGGAGGACCAGGCGGTGGAGGTGGGCGCGGGGAGGTGTTTCTCGCGGAGTCGTTGGTTGTGGGAGAAGCCGCCGGAGGCCAGGATGACGCCGCCGGTGGCGCGGATGGTGACCTCGCGGCCGTTGCGCTGGGCGCGGACGCCGGTGATCCGGCCGTTCTCCTCGATGAGGCCGGTGAGCGGGGTGGACAGCCACAGGTCGCCGCCGAGGGTGGCGAGGGAGTGCCGCATTCGGGCGATCAGGGCCTCGCCGAGGGAGAGCGGTTTGGCGCCGGTGGCGAGGGCCTTGGCGGCGCGCAGCCCGACCTTGAGGGAGGCGCGGCGGCCGGCCCAGGTGCGGGCGACCATGTTGAGGTAGCGGAAGTCGTAGCTGGTGATGGTGAGCCCGTAGGTGGGCAGGCCGGCGCGGCGCATGGTGCGGCGCTGTTCGGCGGTGAGGGTGGTGAAGTCGAAGATGGCGGGTTCGACGGACCGGCCCTGCGGGTAGCCGCCGAGCCGCTCGGGGAAGTAGTCGGAGTAGCCGGGGGTGTAGACGAACCGGACGGCGGTGCGGTCGTGGAACTCCCGGACCATACGGGGCCCGTTGGTGAGGTAGGCGTCCTTGAGGGCGTCCGGGACGCGGTCGCCGACGGTGGCGTCCAGGTAGGCGCGGGCCTTCTCGCGGGTGTCGCCGAGGCCGGCGGCGTCCAGGTGGAAGTTGGTGGGTACCCAGATCGCGCCGCCGGACAGGGCGGTGGAGCCGCCGTAGTGGTCGGTCTTCTCGATGATCAGGGCGCGCAGGCCGCGCAGCCGGGCGGTGAGTGCGGCGGCGAAGCCGGCCGCGCCGGACCCGGCGATCACGACGTCGTAGGTGTGGTCCCAACTGTCTTTCATCGCAGCTCCGTTGGTGCGGTGGGTGGTCAGCGGACGGTGACGGCGGCGTGGCTGAGGACCACCGCGTCGTCGCGGTCCGGGGCGGTGGCGCGGAGCAGGTAGCCGTCGCCTTCGGGGTGGTGCCACAGGTGCAGCCGCAGGGTCTCGCCGGGGAGGAAGACGCCGGCGAAGCGGGTGCGGCAGCCGGTGACCTTGGTCGGGTCGGACCGCAGCAGCCGGTCGGTGACGGCCTTGACGGCCATGCCGAAGGTGCACAGGCCGTGCAGGATCGGGCGGTCGTAGCCGGCGGCGCGGGCGGTGGCGGGGTCGGCGTGCAGCGGGTTCCAGTCGCCGGTCAGGCGGTAGAGGAGGGCCTGCTGACGCAGCGTCGGCAGGTCGAAGAGGTGGTCGGGGGCCCGGTCGGGGACGGGGGTGGGGTCACTCGGGCCGCGGTCGCCGCCGAAGCCACCGGCGCCGTGCACGAAGATGTGGTTGCGCTGGGTGAGCAGCGGCCGTTCGTCCTCGTCGAGGAGGGTGGACTCCTGGACGAGGACGGCGGCCCGGCCCTTGTCGTACACGGCGGGGACGTGGGTGACGGCGGTGGCCCGGGCGGCGGCGGGCAGCGGGCGGTGCACGGTGATCTCCTGGCCGCCGTGCAGTGCCTGCGCCAGGTCGAGGTGGACGCCGGGCAGGTCGAAGACCTGGAAGCCGATGCCGCCGGTGCCGCCGGCCACGGTGCCGAAGGTGGGGAGCACCGTCAGGCCGCGGGCGTGCCGCTCGTAGACGTAGGCCAGTTCGTGGTCGTCGGTCTCGGGGACGCCCGCGCCGAGCGCGAGGTGGTAGAGCCGCACATCGCGGTCGTCCCAGGTGACCTCGGTGCGCACGGGTGGTGCGGAGGTGACCTCGGCGACGTCGATGGGCGGTGGACCGAGCTTGCTGAAGAGGGAGCTGGCCATGTCTTAGAAGGCTCCCGTCGCGTAGCCGCCGCGGAAGTACAGCAGCGGTGCGCCGTCCTCGCGCGCGTTCAGGTCCAGGACCCGGCCGGTGACGAGGAGGTGGTCGCCGGCCTCGTGGACGGCGTCCAGCTCGCAGTCCACGGTGGCCAGCGCGCCGTCCAGGTGGACGGTGCCGTGCGGGCCGGGGCGCCAGGCCAGTTGGGCGAACTTGTCGGTGCCGGACGCGGCGAGGGAGGCGCACGCCTCCCGGTGTTCCTCGGCGAGGACGCTGACGGCGAAGCGGCCGGCGGCCTCGATCCGCGGCCAGCTGGTGGAGTGCTTGCCGACGCAGAGCAGGATCAGTGGCGGGTCGAGGGAGAGCGAGGCGAAGGACTGGCAGGCGAGTCCGGCGGGGGCACCGTCGGGGCCGAGGGTGGCGACCATGGTGATGCCACTGGCGAACCGGCCGAGGACGTCCCGGAACGCCGTGGGGTCGATCAGCCGTTCCACTGGTGGCCCCAGAAGCTGTCGGCGGTGATCTCCTTGGTGACCCAGGTGGCGGGGTCGACGAGGAGGCCGTCCCAGCCGTATTCGACCTGGAAGCCGCCGGGGGCCTGGGCGTAGAAGGAGACCATGTGGTCGTTGGAGTGCCGGCCCAGGGAGGAGGCGATGGGGATGTTGGCCTTGTTCATCCGGTCCAGGCAGAAGCCGACGTCGTCGAGGGTCTCCAGTTCGACCATGAAGTGGACGATGCCGGGCGGCAGGGCGCCGGGGTAGAGGCCGAGGCTGTGGTGGCGGGCGTTGGGGCTGAGGAAGTTCATCCAGTAGTGGTCGCGGCCGGGTTCGCCGGTCGGGACGGCGATCGGGGGGAGTTTCATCCGGTCGCGCAGTTGGAAGCCGAGCAGGTCCTCGTAGAAGGCGACGGCGGCGTCCATGTCGGAGGCCGGCAGGACGACGTGGCCGAGGCCGAGGTGGTCGCCGGTGACGAAGCGGTTGCCGTAGGGGGTGCCGAGCGGGGTGTGGTCCTGGGCCTGGCCCCAGTAGATCTCCAGGGGGTTGCCGGCCGGGTCGGTGCAGTGGATGAGGCCCTGCACGCGGCGGTCGGCGAGGGTGGCCTCGTCGGCGTGCTTCACGGCGACGCCGGCGGCCTCCAGTTCGGCGGCCGCCTCGGTGAGCGCCGCGGCTCCGGCGACCTCGAAGCCGGCGGCCAGCAGCCGGTCCTGTGCGCCGGCCTCGAAGGAGAAGCGGCGGATCCGGTCGTCGATGCGGACGTGCAGCACCTCGTCGGTGCTGTCCGCGCCCTCGGCCATGCCGAGGATGTCGAGGGTGTAGGTGCGCCACTCGGCGAGCCGGGCGGTCTCGATGCGCAGATAGCCCAGAGAGCGAATGTCCATGGCCGTGCCTTTCGGTGCCGGGTGGCGTCAGGGGCGGAAGAAGTCGAGGGCGAGGCGGTTGAATTCGTCGAACTTCTCGGTCTGCGCCCAGTGGCCGCAGTGCGGGAAGACGTGCAGCCGGGCGTCGGGGATGGTCTTGAGGGCGACCAGAGCGCCGTCGAGCGGGTTGACGCGGTCCTCGCGGCCCCAGGTGAGCAGGGTGGGGTGGGTGATGCGGTGGGCCTCGCGCCAGAGCATGGTGTCGGCGGGCCACTTGGCGAACGAGGCGGCCATCCGGTCGTTGCCGAGCTTGGCCTCGGGGTCGGTGGCGCGGGTGTAGCGCTCCTCGACGAACGCGTCGGTGATCAGGGCGGGGTCGTACGCGAGGGTGGTGAGGAAGTCGCGCATCATGGCGCGGGTGGGTTCGGCGGTGCCGTTGAAGGCGAAGAGCTTCTTGATGCCTTCGGTGGGGTCGGGGGCGAAGAGGTTGACGGAGATGCCGCCGGGGCCCATGAGAAGGAGCTTGTCGACCTTGTCCGGGTGATCCAGCGCCATCCGGGTGGCGGTGCCGCCGCCCAGCGAGTTGCCGATGAAGTGGGCTTTCTCCAGGCCGAGTTGGCCCATGAGGGCGGCGACGGCGTCGGCCGCGAAGGAGAAGAAGTCCTTGGTCGGCTCGGGCTTGTCGGAGGCGCCGTAGCAGGGCTGGTCGACCAGCAGGGTGCGGAAGTGCTCGGCGAAGACCGGCAGGTTGCGGCCGAAGTTGGACCAGCCGGAGGCGCCGGGGCCGCCGCCGTGCAACATGATCACGGCGGGCGCGGCGGGGTCGCCGGCCTCGTTGTAGTGGAGGGTGAGCTCCCCGGCCTTGGCGGTCTTCGAGGTGCTCGCGTAGGTGAGGTTCGCGTGGGTGGTCACAGCATCGTGTCCTGGATGTCGAGGCCGAGGGCGGCCTGGCCGTAGAGGACGAGGGCGCGTTCCGGGTCGTTGGCGGCGTGGCCGCGGCCGGTGTGCGCATCGCGCCAGGCGCGCTGGACGGCGTTGGGGCCGGTGCGCATGGCCTTGCCGCCGGCGTTCTCCATCAGCAGGTCCACGGCGGCCACCGCACGTTCGGTGGCGAGCACCTGATCGCGGCGGGCGCGGGTGCGCAGGGCCATCGGCAGGTCTTCGCCGCGCACCGCGAGGTCGTACAACTCGCTGATGTTGCGGCTGAGTTGGAGCCAGGCGGCGTCGATGTCGCTGGCCGCGCGGGCGATCCGGACCTGGGCGAAGGGGTCCTCGACGACCTTTTGGCCATAGGAGACCCGGAAGCGTTCCCGGGTGGCGGCGACGTAGCCCTCGTAGGCGCCCTGGGCGATGCCGACGAGGGGGGTGGAGATGGTGGTGGTGAAGACCGCGGCGTAGGGCAGCCGGTAGAGCGGTTCGGGGTTGACGGCGTGGCCGGGGCAGTCGAGGGCGCTGACCGGGCCGAAGCCGAGCGCGCGGTGCTCGGGGACGAAGACGTCGTCGACGACGATGTCGTTGCTGCCGGTGCCGCGCAGGCCGACGGTGTCCCAGACGTCGATGATGCGGTAGTCGGTGCGCGGCACGAGGAAGGTGTAGACCTCGACGGGCTTGCCGTCGGCGTCGGTGACCAGTCCGCCGAGCAGTGCCCAGTCGGTGTGGTCGCAGCCGGACGAGAAGTGCCAGCGGCCGGAGATCTTGAAGCCGCCGCGGACCGGGGTGACCTGGCTGGTGGGGGCGTAGGAGGAGCTGATGCGGGTGTGCCGGTTCTCGCCCCAGACCTCGTCCTGGGCCCGCCGGTCGAAGAGCGCCACGTGCCAGGGGTGGACACCGACGACGGAGGCGACCCAGCCGGTGGAGCCGCAGGCCCGGGCGATCTCCTTGACAGCGCGGTAGAACACCAACGGGTCGGCGGCGAGTCCGCCGTACGCCCGGGGTTGGAGGAGCTGGAAGAAGCCGGTCTCGGCGAGGTCTTTGATGGAGGTGTCGGGCACCCGGCGCAGTTCCTCCGCCTCGGCGGCGCGTTCACGCAGGGTGGGAGCGAGTTCGCGGACCGCTGCGAGGACGTCTTCGTCGCGCATGCGCATCCCCTCTCGATTCGATCTGAGGTAGGGCCCTGCCGCGCCGTCCCGCGGCAGGGGTGGCAGGAACCTACGCTTTACTATTCCGAAACGAAATACCCTCTTCCCACTCAGCGGGAGGGCTGGCAACGTTCGCGACAATCCGCGAGAACCCGGTAGGCGGCCTCCGTTTCGGCCTGGACCTGGGGTTTCGCCGTTGTTGTGGGAGGTGTGCCGATGCCGGAGCAGACTGCCGGGGGCGACTGCGGGCCGCTGTCGCTGCTGGAGAAGGCGGCGCGGGTGATGAACGCGTTCAGCAGTACCGAGGCCCGGCTCACCCTCACCGAGGTGGTGCAGCGCTCGGGGGTGCCGCGCTCGTCGGCGCACCGGATCCTGGACCAGTTGCTGGGGCTGCGCTGGCTGGAGCGGGAGGGCCGCGGCTACCGGCTGGGCATGGGGATGCTGGAGCTGGGCGCGCTGGCCTCCCACCACCACCGGCTGCGCCGGGCGGCCCTGCCCCATCTGCACGAACTCCACGAGGCGACCGGACACCTGGTGCACCTGGCGGTGTTGGACGACGCCGAGGTGGTCCACGTGGAGCGGATCGGCGGGGCGGCGGACACCGTGGTGCCCTCGCGGGTGGGCGGCCGACAGCCGGCGTACTGCACGGCCTCCGGCAAGGCGATCCTGGCGTTCAGCGACGACGCGGTGGTGGAGCAGGTGGTGCGGCGCGGGCTGCGGCCCCGTACGCCGCGGACCCTCTGCCGGCCGGAGGCGCTGCGCACCGAACTGGCGACGGCGCGGGCCCGTGGCGTCGCCTACGACCACGAGGAGGCGTACCGGGGGGTGTCGTGCGTGGCCGTGCCGCTGCGCGGTTCGGGCCGGGCGATCGCCGCGATCTCGCTCTCCGGCAACGGCGCGCACCGGGATCTGGACCGGCTCGCGCCGGCCGTGGCGGACTGCGCGCGGACGGTGTGGCGGTCGCTGTTCGGGCCGGGGCGGCGCACCGTCCGGCCGCACCGGGCCGCGGAGGTGCCGCCCCCGGGGCCGGTGCTGTCGCCGGCGGCGATGGCGAACACCCTGGCCTGGCTGCGGGACAGCGAATGGGTGTGAGGGTGGGTGACGTGACGGGAGGCGCGGCGGGGGTGGCGCACGGACGTGCGGCGGGGGCGGCGGGAAGGTTTCCCACCGCCCCCACCGCCCCCGCCGCCCCGCCGGTCAGCCGGTCAGCCGGTCAGCCGGTCAGCCGGTCAGCCGGTCAGCTGTAGCTGATCGCCACCTCGCCGCCGGTCGCGACCGCCTGGCAGGCCAGGACGTAGCCCTCGGCCAGGTCCTCCGCGTCCAGCACCTCGTTGTGGGTCATGGTCACCTCGCCGCTGACGACCCGGCAGGTGCAGGCCGCGCAGGCACCCTCGCGACAGGAGTACGGCGCGTCGACCCCGGCGGCCAGCAGGGCGTCCAGCAGCGGGGTGCCGACCGGCCAGCGAACCTGGTGGGTCGCACCGTCGAGCTCGACATGGGCGGTGGCGTCGCCCAGGTCGGGCCGGTCCGGGTCGCCCGGCCGGTCCGCGCCGGCTGCCGCGACCGGCTCGAACGCCGCGACCGCCGCGACCGACTCCGGCGGCTCGAACGCCGCGGCGCCGCTGAGCGAGAAGAACCGCTCCCGGTGCAGCCGTTCGCGGGGTGCGCCCAGGGAACGCAGGGCCTGTTCGGCGGCGTCCATGAGCGGCTGCGGACCGCACAGGTACGCCTCGCGGCCGACATGCGGGGCGAGGGCGGCGGCCAGCCGCCCCGGGTCGGGCAGCCCCTGGAGGCTCTCCAGCCAGTGCAGGACCACCAGCCGGTCCGGGTAGTCCTCGGCCAGTTCGCGCAGTTCGCCGCGGAAGATGACGGTGGACTCGGTGCGGTTGGCGTAGAGCAGGACGTGCCGGGCGGTGCCTTGGGTGAGCGCCGACTTCAGGACCGACATCACGGGTGTGATGCCGCTGCCGCCGGCGATGAGCAGCAGGTCGGTGTCGAGGGCGGCGGGGGTGAAGGTGCCGGCCGGCGGCAGCACCTCCAGTTCCGTGCCGGGCCGGGCGTGGTCGCACAGCCAGTTGGAGCCGTGGCCGCCCGGGACCCGTTTGACGGTGACCTTCATCGGTTCGCCGGTGTGCGGGGAACTGGCGAGGGAGTAACAGCGGGCCGCCGCCCCACCGTCCCGCCCCGGCAGCTTGAACGTGAGGAACTGCCCTGGAAGATAAGGGAGTTGAGGGTTCGGTTCGAAGACCAGCGAGCGGGCGTCGGCGGTCTCCTCGACCACCTCGGCGATCCGCAGCAGGTGGGTGCGCGGTTCAGGCATCGGCCACCGCCGGTTCCGCGGCCGCGCCCGGCACCGGGTTGCCGTCCTTGTCGGCCACCGGCAGGCTGCCGTCGGCGACCGCGCGGGCGATGCCGGCGCGCAGCGCGTCGCAGGAGCGGACCTGGGCGCTCGGCTCGCCGGCCGCCACCCGCGCGCCGATCCGCGGGCAGCTCGCGGCGGCGTCGCCGGTCCACTGCACCTGGGTGTGGGCGGGGCTGAACTTCTCGCACAGGACCTGGTTCCCGCAGGTCCCGCAGATCACGGGCCGCACCGTCAGGCCCCGGCCGCGCGGCGGGCGAGGTTGTCGGCGACCTCGGCGCGCCAGGCCGTGTTGGCCCGTTCGGTGTCGATCTCGAACTCGAACCGGCGCACCATCTCGTCCTTGACGTCGGCGACATCCACGTAGAACTGCTCGTACCAGCGGCGGAGTTGGTAGACCGGGCCGTCCTCCTCGGTCAGCAGGGGGTTGTCGATGCGGGTCTTGTGCTGCCAGATCTCCACGTCCTGCTCGAAGCCGACCTTCAGCCCCTCGGACGCCAGCCGGGCGGCCTCGGCGGCCTCCTCGTCGGTCATGCCGGGCAGCTTCTTGATGATCGCGCCGTACATCAGCACGAAGCTGTTGGCGTCGATCGGATAGTGGCAGTTGATCAGGACGGACTCCATCTCGACCTCGGCGCCGACGTCCGTCCACAGCTTGTCGATCATGTAGGAGGGGCCGTAGTACGAGGCGTCGGAACGGAGGTCGCCGACCGAGGCGGGGGTGGTCAGGTCGATGTCGCCGCGTGGCGAGGACTCCATGTACTGGGTGGCGATGTGCCCGTCGAAGACGTTCTTGAAGTACGTCGGGAACGAGTAGTGGATGTAGTAGAAGTGCGCCATGTCCACGACGTTGTCGACGATCTCCCGGCAGTTGGAGTTGTCGACCCGCAGCGTGTTCCAGGACCAGGCGGACCAGTCCGGGTGGCCGGCGCCCGCGATCTCGGGGATGGTGGCCTCGGGCGGCGGCGGGTTGCCCTCGGGGTCGTGCCAGACGTAGAGCTGCTGATTGCGCTCCAGAGCGGTCCAGGCCCGGGTGCGGGCCCGCGGCGGGACCCGGCGGGCGTACGGGATGCCGGCACAGCGGCCGTTCCCGGACCAGCGCCAGTCGTGGAACGGACAGGCCACGGTGTCGCCCTTGACGCTGCCGCGGGCGAGGTTGCCGCCCATGTGGGGACAGTAGGCGTTGAGGACGTGCAGGACGCGATCGTCCTCGCCCTGGAACACCACGAGTTTGGTGCCGAACGCCTCGATCTCGTGCGGCTGGCCGTCCTTGAAGGTGTCGGCCAGACCCAGGCAGTGCCAGCCCCGGGCGAACCGGGTGGGCGGCGCGGCCGCCTCGATGACACGGGCCTCGTCGTTGAGTGCGGTCATCGTTCTCTCCCTGCTACTTCTGCGCCGCGAGTTCGACGGCGATGTCGATGAGCTGGTCCTCCTGGCCGCCGACGAGCCGGCGTTCGCCGGCGCGCAGCAGGATCTGCGCGGCGGGCACGCCGTACCGCTCGCCCTGCCGGAAGGCGTGCTTGAGGAAACTGGAGTAGACCCCGGCGTGGCCCATCAGGAGCGCCAGCCGGTCGAGTTGGCACTCGCCTTCCATGACCGGGCGGACCACGTCCTCCGCCGCGTCGATGATCTTCAGTACGTCGATCCCGGTGCGGATGCCCATCTTGGCGCAGACCGCGACCAGCGCCTCGACGGCGGTGTTGCCCGCGCCGGCGCCCAGTCGGCGGGTGGAGCCGTCGATCTGGCGGGCGCCGGCCTGGATCGCGGCGATCGAGTTGCCGGTGCCCAGGGCGAGGTTCTCGTGGCCGTGGAAGCCGACCTGGACGTCCTCCCCGACTTCGGCGACCAGGGCCTGGACGCGCTCGGTGACGTCGTCCATCACCATCGCGCCGGCCGAGTCGACGACGTAGACGCACTGGCAGCCGGCGTCCGCCATGATGCGGCCCTGCCGGGCGAGCGCCTCGGGGGTGGTGGAGTGCGCCATCATCAGGAAACCGACGGTCTCCAGGCCCATCTCGCGGGCCAGACCGAAGTGTTGGACGGAGATGTCGGCCTCGGTGCAGTGGGTGGCGATCCGGCAGACGGTGGCGCCGTTGCCGTGCGCGGCCCGGATGTCGTCCTTGACGCCGAGGCCGGGCAGCATCAGGAAGGCGATCTTCGCCCGCCGGGCGGTCTCCACCGCGGTCCTGATGAGCTCCTGCTCGGGCGTCTTGGAGAACCCGTAGGTGAAGGAGGAGCCGCCGAGCCCGTCGCCGTGGGTGACCTCGATGACGGGCACGCCCGCGTCGTCCAGCGCCGCGACGACGGACCGTACGTCCTCGACGGTGAACTGGTGCCGCTTGGCGTGCGAACCGTCGCGCAGCGAGGAATCGGTGATGCGGATGTCGAGGGTGTCGGAGTAGCTCTTCATGCCTGCCTGCCCTTCGCGAACTCCTCGCCGACCTTGGTGGCGGCGGCGGTCATGATGTCGAGGTTGCCGGCGTACGGCGGCAGGAAGTCGCCGGCGCCCTCGACCTCCAGGAAGACCGCGACGCGGGCCATCCCGCCGTTGACCACCGACGGATCGTCGAACTGCGGCTCGGCCCGCAGCCGGTAGCCGGGAACGTAGGTGGCGACCTGCTCGGCGACCTCCTTGACGGACTGGGCGATGGCGTCCCGGTCGGCGTCCTCGGGGATCGAGCAGAAGACGGTGTCGCGCATGATGACCGGCGGCTCGGCGGGGTTGAGGATGATGATCGCCTTGCCGCGCCCGGCGCCGCCGATCCGCTCGATGCCGCGGGCAGTGGTACGGGTGAACTCGTCGATGTTGGCGCGGGTTCCGGGCCCGGCCGAGACGGAGGCGACCGAGGCGACGATCTCCGCGTAGGGGACCGGGACCACCCGGGAGACCGCGTACACCATGGGGATGGTGGCCTGTCCGCCGCAGGTGATCATGTTGACGTTGTCGGCGTCGAGGTGCGCGGTGAGGTTGGCGGGCGGGACGACGGCGGGGCCGACCGCGGCCGGGGTCAGGTCGATGGCCTTGATACCGCGTTCGGCGTAGCGCGGGGCGTTGGCGCGGTGGACGGCGGCGGAGGTGGCCTCGAAGACCAGGTCCGGGGTCTCGTCCTGGGCCAGGAGCCAGTCCACGCCCTCGTGGCTGGCCTCGACACCGGCGCGACGGGCCCGGGCGAGCCCCTCGCTGTCCGGGTCCACGCCGATCATCCAGCGGGGTTCGATCAGCGGGGAGCGCTGGAGCTTGTACAGCAGGTCGGTGCCGATGTTGCCGGAACCGACGATGGCCGCGGTGGCCTTGGACGTGCGGGTCATCATCACCTCTCGGGTGAAGGGGCTGAGGGGAGCTGTGGATCCGCCGGTGGCCGGGCCGGCCCGCGTGGGTCTCCCGGCCGCCGGGTCCTCAGACGAAGGAGAGCGAGACCGGGCCGAGCCCGGTGAAATCGGCGGTGAAGGTCGCCCCGGAGGCGACGTCGACGGCCCGGGTGCAGGAGCCGGGCAGGACCAGGTGCCCCTTCCTCAGGGGTACGCCGAAGCGGGCGACGGTCCGGGCGAGCCAGGCAACGGCGAGGGTGGGGTCGCCGAGGACGGCGTCGCTGCGTCCCTCGGCGATCCGCTCGGTCCCGCGGTGCAGTACCGCGTCAACGGCCTTGAGATCCAGTTCGCGCGGGTCGCGACCGTCGCCGATGGCGTACCCGGCGGAGGAGGCGTTGTCGGCGACGGTGTCGGGCAGCGTGATCCGCCAGTCGCGGATCCGGCTGTCGATCAACTCCAAGACGGGGACGACCCGTTCGGTCGCGGCGAGGACGTCGTCGGGGGTGCAGCCCTCGCCCGGCAGATCGTCACCGAGCACGAAGCCGACCTCGACCTCGATGCGCGGGGCGCAGTAGCGGGCGAGCGGGACGGGGGTGCCGGGGTGCAGCTCCATGTCGTCCAGCAGGTGGCCGTAGTCGGGCTCGTCGACGCCCATCATCCGCTGCATGACCTCGGACGAGAGCCCGACCTTGTGCCCGGTGACGGTGGCGCCCGCCCGTTGCCGCTCCTGAATGTTGAGCAGTTGGATCTCGTAGGCGTCGTCGGCGTCGAGGCCGGGCAACTCCCCGGTGAGCGGGGCGACGGGCCGGCCGGTGCGCTCGGCATCACGCAACTGCCGTGCCGCGAGCTGCCGTTGGCGGTCCGTGAGCATATGGTCCTCCACGGGGCGGTCGGTCTGTGCCGGGAGGCTAAGGGCCGCGGTGGGCGGCGGGGGAGCGTGCGTTCCCGCTCAGCGGGATTTGTGGCCTCCCACGTGGTTGGGTGCCTCGCCGTGGGGGTTCGGGTTGTGCGCCCCGGCTGCGCCGGGCTGGCTCGTACGTTGCCGGGTGCGGCGTCGTTTCGCCTGCGGCGGGGGCTATTGTCCGCTGCGCGGGGCCGGTCCGCTGCGCTTGGCTGGCCTCGTACGTTGCCGGGTGCGGCGTCGTTTCGCCTGCGGCGGGGGCTATTGTCCGCTGCGCGGGGCTGTTGGGTGCGGTGACGGGCCGGAGGGGTGGGGAAAGACGGTGAGTGGGGGCCGAGGTGAGTGGTCCGGTGCCGGTCTCTTTTCGTCCATGGGTCTGCGTTTCTTTCGCCCATGGGCCGGCGTCGCATCAACAGGCCCCTCGCAGCCGCCCGCAGGCGCGAACCCTCATGGTGGCATCTGCGCAGGTCAGGACGCGTACAGGCCGCCTGGTGCCGGCAGCACCCCATGCCGCGCCGTTCCAACGTGAGGGATCACAGCGCTTTGCTGGCCTGGCATGCGGAACCGGGCTACGTCTCACGACGCAGCCCGGCACACGGCATCAGTCCTGTCGGCTGGAAACCTCGATGAGGTGGAACCCGAACTGGGTCTTCACCGGGCCCTGGACGGTGCCGACCGGGGCCGAGAAGACGACCGTGTCAAATTCCTTGACCATCTGTCCCGGACCGAACGATCCGAGGTCGCCACCCTGACGGCCTGAGGGGCACGTGGAGTGCGCCTTTGCGACCTCCGCGAAATCCGCTCCGGCCTCAATCTGCGCCTTCAGCTCCGCGGCCTTTTCCTCGCTGGGGACCAAGATGTGACGTGCAGTTGCCCTAGCCATTTGTTACACCCTTTCGAGTAGACATCAACGCCGCCAAAGATTATGTGCCCAGGGACCTTCGAGGTGGTGGCAATCACAGCCCCAACCCGCCACAAGTCCCTTCGGGCTTCCGTGAGCAGCTTCCGTAAGTCAGGCTGCACTATCTCACAGGCGATCACACCACGGCCCACCAGACAGCGGCCTTCCGCTGTTGTCGGTACCGGCCGCTACTTCCGCGGCCTAGAGCGGGTGTACCTCGGATCCCACGGTTCCGGGGCGCCCGGGGTCCATCCGTAGTACAGCCGACGAGCCCACGAGAACAGCTCTTGCCCTGCGTGATCAGCCTCGGGAGTCCTATGCGTCGCCGACCCGCTCAACGATGTCCATGGCCATACCGACGCGGTGTTCCATCGCCGCGAGCTGATCGCGGATTCCCGCGGGGGCGCCCCTTTTCCCTCCTCCATTTTATCGGCAGGTCGCGGACTTTCGCATGACTAATTGAAGTGTTTCTGCGGAATGCAGGACACCAGAAAAAGGGAGCCCTTTTTTATCGCAGGATGCGAGTTTGCTGGATAGGCGTCCAGGACGGGGCCTACGCGAGTTCCTTCCGCATCAACGTGCACATCGTTTCGTGGCGGCGCAACGATCCATCAGGGGCTTGCTCGTCCCACGAGTCCGGCTGACGGTCGTACGCGACATATCCCAGTCGTTCGTACAGTGCACGTGCCCGGGGGTTGCTTTCCTCCACAGCCAGCTCGGCCTGCCGCAGACCGCGGTTCCTGATCCGCAGTTCTGCGGCTTCGACGAGGATCGTGCCGATCCCGCACGATTGCAGTGCGGGGTGGACCGCCAGCTGCCACAAAGTGCCGACGCCCTCCTTGACCTGGTAGTCGACGCCGCCCTTCGCCACAGGGATGTTGGTCGCCGGGCAGACCGCAAGGTAGTCGACCGCACCGAGCCGAACACGTTCCAACTGCCTGGCAACGCCGGCCAGGTGATGGGCCGAGCCTGCCCACCCGCACGACGCCAGGTCCGCATGCGCGAAGTCACGGGCCGACAGCTTCAACACAACATTGATCATCTTCAGTACCTCCGGCGCGCCAGCATCCACGCCGATCGCACGAAGCGCAAAGCCGTTTCCGCAGCCCGCGCCCTCGGCTCACCGGCCGCCGCTGCTCAAGCATCAGATGAACACCGCTGCCGCAAGCGGTTGCGCGAAGACACCGCCCGCACCGCCGCGAGCGAGGCCAGGATTCGCCTTGTCCGCGTTCGCCGGCGAGGGGAGCGCCGCATGACTGGTGTGGGGGTATCCGGGTCGACGCCGGCCGTAGTCGTGATGAGCTTCGGGCAGCGAAAAAACGTGGGAGGCGAGGCAAACGCGCCGCTACCGCGCCCCATACACCGGCTGCGCCGGCTCCGCGGCGGTCAGCAGGTCGCGGACGGCCTGGCCCACCTTCGCCGGGGCCCAGCGGGCGCCTTGGTCGGTGGTGGGGCCCGGCCGCCAGCCCTCCATCACGGTGATCCGGCCGCCTTCGGCTTCGAAGACCCGGCCGGTCACGCCGGTGCTGTCGGCCGAGGCCAGCCAGACGACCAGGGGGGAGACGTTCTCGGGGGCCATGGCGTCGAAGGCGCCTTCCGCGGGCGTTGCCATGGTCTCGGCGAAGGTCTGCTCGGTCATCCGGGTGCGGGCCGCCGGGGCGATGGCGTTGGTCTGGACGCCGTAGCGGCCCAGTTCGGCGGCGGCGACGAGGGTGAGGCCGAGGATGCCGGCCTTGGCCGCGGAGTAGTTGCCCTGGCCGACGCTGCCCAGTAGGCCGGCGCCCGAACTGGTGTTGATCACCCGGGCGTCGGGAGTGCGCCCGGCCTTGGCCTCGGCCCGCCAGTGTGCGGCGGCGTGCTTGAGCGGCAGGAAGTGGCCCTTGAGGTGGACCCGCATCACCGCGTCCCAGTCGTCCTCGTCGAGGTTGACCAGCATCCGGTCGCGCAGGAACCCGGCGTTGTTCACCAGGGCGTCCAGGCGGCCGAAGGCGTCCAGGGCGGTGGCGACGAGGGAGCCGGCGCCGTCGTCGGTGGTGATGTCGCCGGTGTGCGCGACAGCCCGGCCGCCGTGGGCCCGGATCTCCTCGACGACCTGCTGGGCGGGGCCGGTGGAGGCGCCGGCGCCGTCGGCCGCGACCCCGAGGTCGTTGACCACGACGGCGGCTCCCTCGGCGGCCAACGCGAGGGCGTGGGCGCGGCCCAGGCCCCGGCCGGCCCCGGTGACGGCGGCGACGCGTCCGGTGCAGATTCCGGTCATCTCATGACTCCTTGGGGTGGTTGGCGGTGGCGGCGTCGAGGAAGGCGGGGCGTTCCCCGCCGCCGTGGACGAGCAGGCTGGCGCCGCTGACGTAGCCGGCGCGGCCGGAGGCGAGGAAGACGCAGGCGTCGCCGATCTCGGTGGGTTCGGCGAGCCGGCCGAGCGGCACGGTCGCGCCGACCGCGGCGAGGCCCGCCTCGTCCCCGTAGTGCAGCGCGGAGAGTTCGGTCCGGACCATGCCGAGGACGAGGGTGTTGACCCGGACGTGGGGCGCCCATTCGACGGCCATCGAGCGGGCGAGGTTGTCCAGGCCGGCCTTGGCGGCACCGTAGGCGGCGGTGCCGGGTGAGGGTCGGGTGCCGCTGACGCTGCCGATCATGATCACCGAACCGCCGTACGGCTGGCCGCGCATCACCTCGTATGCGGCGAGCGAGGCGGTCATCGGGGCGATCAGGTTGAGCTCGACGACCCGGGCGTGGCGTTCCGCGGCGGTCTCGCCGAGCAGCCGGTAGGGGGTGCCGCCGGCGTTGTTGACCAGGCAGTCCAGGCGGCCGTGGTCGGCGGCGACGGTGTGGAAGAACTCCCGGACGGCAGCCGGTTCGCGCAGGTCGAGGGGGCGGAAGCGGGCCGTGCGGCCGTCCGCCGTGACCGGGGTGTCCGGTGGCCGTCGGGCGCACACGACGACCTCCGCGCCGGCCTGGAGGAAGGTCCGGGCGATCCCGGCGCCAACGCCCCGGGTACCGCCGGTGACGACGGCGACCCGTCCGGTCAGATCGAGGTTCAGGGACAACTGGTACCTCCCGCAGCGGGCGATCCGCTGCTAACTTCGCTACCTAACAAACGCTTGGTGGAAAGGTAGCTGATCTGCTCATGGGTGTCTCCACCTCCGCACCCGACCAGGGCGTCGCGGTCGTCACCGTGGACTTCCCCCCGGTCAACGCCCTGCCCGTACAGGGCTGGTACGACCTCGCCGACGCCGTACGGGCCGCCGGCCGGGACCCCGACGTCCGCTGCGTGGTGCTCACCGCACAGGGCCGCGGATTCAACGCCGGCGTCGACATCAAGGAGATGCAGCGGGACACCGCGGCCGGCGGCCACGGGGCGCTGATCGGCGCCAACCGCGGCTGCGCCGAGGCGTTCGCCGCGGTCTACGAGTGCGAAGTGCCGGTGGTCGCCGCCGTGCACGGCTTCTGCCTGGGCGGCGGGATCGGCCTGGTGGGCAACGCCGACGCGATCGTGGCGAGCCACGACGCGACCTTCGGCCTGCCCGAACTGGACCGGGGCGCGCTGGGCGCCGCCACCCATCTGGCCCGCCTGGTCCCCCAGCACCTGATGCGGGCGCTGTACTACACCTCGCGGACCGCCACCGCCCACGAACTGCAGGCGCACGGCTCGGTCTGGAAGGTGGTGCCGCGCGACGAACTGCCCGACGCGGCAATGGAGTTGGCCCGGGAGATCGCCCGTAAGGACGGCTCCCTCATCCGGCTCGCCAAGGCCGCCATCAACGGCATCGACCCGGTCGACGTACGCCGTAGCTACCGCTTCGAGCAGGGCTTCACCTTCGAGGCCAACCTCAGCGGGATCGCGGACCGGGTCCGCGACACCTTCGGCACGGACCGGCCCCACAAGGACGAGGAGGACCGATCGTGACCGACAAGACCATGACCCCCGAGGACGTCGTCGCGCGGCTGCACAGCGGGATGACCCTGGGCATCGGCGGCTGGGGCTCCCGCCGCAAGCCGATGGCGCTGGTCCGGGCGTTGCTCCGATCCGACGTCACCGACCTGACCGTGATCTCCTACGGCGGACCGGACGTGGGGTTGCTCGCCGCCGCCGGGAAGATCCGCAAGCTGATCACCGCGTTCGTCACCCTCGACTCGATCCCCCTGGAGCCGCACTTCCGCGCGGCCCGCCAAGCCGGCGGGTTCGAGCTGAGCGAGGTCGACGAGGCGATGTTCATGTGGGGGTTGCAGGCGGCCGCCAACCGGCTGCCCTTCCTCCCGGTCCGGGCCGGCCTGGGCTCGGACGTGATGCGGGTCAACCCCGACCTGAAGACGGTCACCTCGCCGTACGAGGACGGCGAGACCTTCGTCGCGATGCCCGCACTGCGGATGGACGCGGCGCTGGTCCACCTCAACCGCGCCGACCGGCTCGGCAACGGCCAGTACCTGGGCCCCGACCCGTACTTCGACGACCTGTTCTGCGAGGCGGCGGACCACGCCTACCTCTCGTGCGAGGAGCTGGTGGACGACTTCGGGTCCGCCGTCCCACAGACCCTGCTGGTCAAGCGGCACGCGGTCACCGGCGTCGTGGCGACGCCGAACGGCGCGCACTTCACCTCCTGCGTCCCGGACTACGACCGCGACGAGGCGTTCCAGAAGCTCTACGCGACCACGCCCTGGCCGGAGTTCGCCGCGCGGTTCCTGCACGGGGACGAGAAGGGCTACCAGTCGGCCGTCCAGACCTGGCACGAGGAGAACCGATGACCAGCCGCGCCGAATACGCCGTGCTCGCCTGCGCCGATGCCTGGCGCGACAACGGCGAGGTGCTCGCCAGCCCGATGGGCGCCGTCCCGTCCATCGGCGCCCGGCTCGCCAAGCGCACCTTCTCCCCCGACCTGCTGCTCACCGACGGCGAGGCGCTGCTGGTGGGTCTCGACGGGCGGCCCGAGGGCTGGCTCCCCTACCGCCAGCACCTGGCCATGGTCACCGGCGGCAAGCGGCACGTGATGATGGGCGCCAGTCAGCTCGACCGGTTCGGCAACCAGAACATCTCCTGCATCGGTGACTGGGAGCGGCCCACCCGGCAGCTCCTCGGCGTCCGCGGGGCCCCCGTCAACACCCTGAACAACCCGACGAGTTACTGGGTGCCCAAGCACTCCCGGCGGGTCTTCGTCGAACAGGTCGACATGGTCTGCGGGGTCGGCTACGACAACGCGGCCGCCGCCGGGCCGTCCGCCACCCGCTACCACCACATCCCGCGGGTGGTCAGCAATCTGGGCGTCTTCGACTTCGCCACCCCGGACCACACCATGCGGCTGGTCTCGCTGCACCCGGGCGTCAGCGCCGCTGAGGTGCAGGAGGCCACCGGCTTCCCGCTGGTCCACCCCGACGAGGTCCCGTACACCCGGGAACCCACCGCCGAGGAGCTGCGGCTGATCCGCGAGGTGATCGATCCGAAGGGGCTGCGCGACCGCGAGGTGCCGGCGTGAGCACCGACCACACCCCGGCCGCCGACCGCACCCCGGCCACCGTCCCCGCCCCGGACGGCGCCCCCCTCGACGCCCCCCGCACGGACGACGGCCCGGTCCTCGCCACCCGGCTGACCAAGCTGGTCGGGGTGCGGCATCCGATCGTGCAGACCGGGATGGGCTGGGTGGCCGGCCCCCGCCTGGTGTCCGCCGCCGCCAACGCCGGCGCACTGGGCGTCCTGGCCTCCGCCACCATGACGCCCGACCAGCTGCGAGCGGCGGTCCGCGAGGTCAAGTCCCGCACGGACCAGCCGTTCGGGGTCAATCTGCGGGCGGACGCCGGCGACGCCGCCGAGCGCGTGCGGATCATCGCCGACGAGGGCGTCCGGGTCGCCTCCTTCGCACTGGCGCCCTCCCGGGAGCTGATCGCCCGGCTCAAGGACGCCGGGGTGGTGGTCATCCCGTCCATCGGGGCCCGGCGGCACGCCGAGAAGGTCGCGGCCTGGGGCGCCGACGCGGTCGTCGTCCAGGGCGGCGAGGGCGGCGGCCACACCGGGAACGTCGCCACCACCGTGCTGCTCCCCCAGGTCGTGGACGCGGTGGACATCCCGGTGATCGCCGCCGGCGGCTTCTTCGACGGCCGGGGCCTGGTCGCCGCGCTCGCCTACGGGGCGGCCGGGATCGCCATGGGCACCCGCTTCCTGCTGACCTCGGACAGCACCGTGCCACCGGCCGTCCAGGCGCGCTACCTGGAGGCGGCGGTCAAGGACGTCACCGTCACCACGAAGGTCGACGGGCTGCCGCACCGGATGCTCCGCAGCGAACTGGTCGAGGCCCTGGAGCGGTCCGGGCGCACCACCGCGCTGCTCAAGGCGGTGCGGCACGCCGCGTCGTTCCGGAAGCTGTCCGGCCTGAGTTGGGCCCAGATGGTCCGCGACGGGCTGGCGATGAAGCACGGCAAGGAGCTGACCTGGAGTCAGATCCTGCTGGCGGCCAACACCCCGATGCTGCTGAAGGCATCGATGGTGGACGGCCGCACCGACCTCGGCGTGATGGCCTCCGGGCAGGTCGCCGGGGTGATCGAGGACCTTCCGTCGTGCGCCGAACTGGTCGACCGGATCATGACCGAGGCGCACCGGTCACTGGCGGGCCTCCCCCGCTGACCCACCGTCCGGGGTGCGGACCGGCACCGACCCGCACCCCGGGCCCCCTCCCCCTCCCTCAGGAGCTGCCGCGTGTACCCCTCCCGACGACGCGTCACCACCCTGCTCTTCGGCTCCGCGCTCACCCTCGGCGGGCTCACCGCCGCCGGCTGCGGAGCCACCGCCGATGCCGCCACCGCACCGCGCACCCCGCGGAGCACCCCGCCGCCGGACCGCCGGGTCCCGCTGCGCGGCGCGGTCAACTGCCGTGATGTGGGCGGCTACCGGACCGAGGGCGGAAGGCAGCTGCGGTACGGCCGGCTGTTCCGCTCCGACGCGCTCGCCAAGCTGACCCCGGAGGACGTGACCACGCTCGGCCGCCTCGGGCTGCATACGGCCATCGACATGCGGGTGGCCTCGGAGGTCTCGTTCGACGGCGCGGACCGCCTGCCCGTCGGTCTGACGGTGACGTCGCTGCCGATCGACGACACCGGGCTGTTCGCCGCCATGCAGGCGGCCATCGCCACCAAGGACCCGGTCGAACAGCAGCGTCTGCTGGGCGACGGCAAGGCAGAGAGCCTTATGCGTGACATGTACCCAACATTCGTCACCAACGCCGCCAACCGCACCACCTTCGGCACGATGCTCACTCGGATCGCGGACGGCGACCGACTGCCGCTGCTCTTCCACTGCACCTCGGGCAAGGACCGCACCGGCTGGCTGAGCTACCTCCTGCTGCGCCTGCTCGGCGTCCCGCACACCACCGCCGCACAGGACTACCTGCTCTCCAACGCCCTGCGCCACGACGCGGACGCCGCGGTGCGCGCACAGCTCAAACAGGCCGGGCTGATGCAGGACCCGGACCTGCTGATCCCGCTCCAGGAGGTGCGCACCGGCTATCTGACGGCCGGACTCGACCGACTGCACCGGGACTACGGCAGCATCCCGCGCTACCTCACCGCCGGACTGGGCGTCGACGCCAGGACCACGGCCAGGATCCGCGCACAACTGCTGCACTGACGCGGCCCGCGGCCCGCGGCCCGCTGGACGGCAGCCCGGTGACGCTCCATGAACTGATCGGCTGACCTTGCGGCGGGGCAAGTGACTTGGCGGGATACGGAGGCCCCGGCAGCCTTTCCAACCGACGGCGCAATGCGCTATGCCTGCCTGATCCGCCTAAGGAGGCACCCGGATGACGAAGGCTCGGAACCAGCACGCATCGGGTACACCCGCGCAGATGACCCGCTTCGACGACATCTACGGCCAGCCGGACCCGCGTGCGTACTTCAGCGCTTTGGGGGCGCTGGGGTATCGGACACCCCACCACGCCCAGAGCGTCTTCCGCCGCCTCCTGCCCCTTGTCGGCTTTCCCGAAGTCGCCGAGCGCCCGGCCGGCCAGGAGGGCGGGCCACCGGCCACGGTCTTGGACATCTGCTGCTCGTACGGCATCAACGCGGCCTTGCTCAACCACCATGTGACGCTGGAGGAGTTGTACGACCGCTACACCTCACCGCAGGTGGCCCGCCTGACGACCGCCGAACTGATCGAGTCGGACCGCGAGTACTACGCGACGCGCCGCCGTCCGGATGCCGTACCCGTCGTCGGCCTGGACATCGCCACGCCGGCCATCGCCTACGGTCGCGCGGCCGGTCTGCTCGATGCGGGGTTCGCCGAGAACCTGGAAGTCGCCCCGCCTACCACGGCGTTGTACCGGGCCACCCGCGGCACCCGCCTGATCACCGTCACCGGCGGGGCGAGCTTCCTGTCCGCCCGCACCTTCGGTCCGCTGTTGGAAGGCAGGCTGGAGCCACCATGGGTGGCCGCCTTCGTACTGCGTACCGGCTCCTACCAGAACATCGCCGACGGCCTGGCCTTGTGGGGCCTGACCACGGAGAAGGACACGTCCCGCACCTACCCGCAGAGGCGCTTCACCGACGCCGACGAACAGCGCTACGCCCTCGCCGCGGTGTCCGCGGCCGGCGACGACCCCCGCGGCAAGGAGACCGACGGCCACTTTCACACGGCCCTGCACCTCACACGGCCCGCCGCGCACGCGGTTGCCCGCCCGCTGCACACCCTGCTGTGAGATCCGTGAGCCCCGACGGCGCCACGGCTCGCTCCGGGACGACGAGCATCTGCGGTAGGAATCTCAGAGACGTTCGATGATGGTGACGTTGGCCTGTCCGCCGCCCTCGCACATGGTCTGGAGGCCGAACCGGCCGCCGGTGCGCTCCAGTTCGTTCAGCAGCGTGGTCATCAGCCGGACCCCAGTCGCACCCAGCGGGTGGCCGAGCGCGATGGCACCGCCGTTGACGTTGACCCGCTCCGGATCGGCGCCGGTCTCCTTCAGCCAGGCCAGCACCACCGGCGCGAACGCCTCGTTGATCTCGACCAGGTCGATGTCGTCGATCGTCATCCCGGCCTTCTTCAGCGCGTACGCGGTGGCCGGGATCGGTGCGGACAGCATCCGGATCGGGTCCTCGGCACGGACCGAGAGGTGGTGGATCCGGGCACGCGGGGTCAGACCGTGCTCGGCCACCGCCCGCTCGGAGGCCAGCAGCATCGCGGCGGCCCCGTCGGAGACCTGTGAGGAGACCGCGGCGGTCAGCCGGCCGCCCTCCACCACCGGCGCCAGCCCCGCCATCTTCTCCAGCGAGGTGTTCCGGCGCGGCCCCTCGTCGGTGGTGACCTCTCCGTACGCGACGATCTCCCGGTCGAAGCGGCCCTCGTCGATGGCCCGGATCGCCCGCTGATGGGAGCGGAGCGCGAACTCCTCCATGTCCTGGCGGGAGATGTCCCACTTGTTGGCGATCAGTTCGGCGCCGTGGAACTGGTTGACGGGCTGGTCGCCGTAGCGGGCCCGCCAGCCCTCGGAACCGGCGTACGGGCCCTGGGTGAGCCCCAGCGGCTCGGCGGCCTGGCGGCTGGCGAAGGCGATCGGGATCTGCGACATGTTCTGCACCCCGCCCGCCACGACCAGGTCCTGGGTGCCGGACAGCACCCCCTGGGCGGCGAAGTGCACGGCCTGCTGCGAGGAGCCGCACTGCCGGTCGACGGTGACACCGGGCACCTCCTCCGGCAGCCCGGCGGCCAGCCAGCAGGTCCGGGCGATGTCCCCGGCCTGCGGCCCGACCGTGTCCAGGCAGCCGAAGACGACGTCCTCCACCGCGGCCGGATCGATGCCGGTGCGCCCCATCAGCGCACTCAACACGTGTGCGCCGAGGTCGGCCGGATGGACCGCGGACAGTCCGCCGCCCTTCTTCCCCACCGGGGTGCGGACGGCATCGACGAGGTACACCTGGGACATGATGAACTCCTTGGTCAGATTGTGCGGATGTACCGGTCAGTCCCGCAAGGCGATGCCGTCCAGGACCATCGAGAGGTACTGGCGGGCGATCTCCTCGGGGCTGTGCTGTGCGCCCGGCCGGTACCAGGACGCGGCGACCCAGACGGTGTCGCGGACGAACCGGTACGTCAGTCGGATGTCGAGATCGGCGCGGAAGACCCCGTCGGCCACCCCGCACTCCAGCGTGCCGAGCCAGGCCCGGGCGAACCGGCGCCGGGCGTCGGCGAGGTAGCCGAACCGCGGATGCCGGTCCGCGAGGTGCCGGGCCTCCTTCTGGTAGATCGCGACCGCGGCGCGGTGCCGGTCGATCTCCCGGAACGACTCGGTGACCAGCGCCTCGATGGTCTGCCGCGGGCCGAGGCCGGCCGCCAGGACCGCGTCGTAGCCGGCCCACAGCTCGTCCAGGAAGGCGGTGAGGATCTCGTCGACCATCGCTTCCTTGGAATCGAAGTGGTAGTAGAGGCTGCCCGCGAGCATCCCGGCCGCGTCCGCGATCTGCCGGACCGTGGTCGCGTTGTAGCCCTGCGCGGCGAACACCTCGGCGGCGGTGGCCAGGAGTTCGCCGCGCCGCTCCTCACGCATGCTGCGAGCTGACCGAGACGGTCTCCCCGGTCATGTACGAGGCGTAGTCACCGGCCAGGAAGACGATCACGTTGGCCACCTCCCACGGCTCGGCGTAGCGGCCGAACGCCTCCTTCGCGGTCAGCTCGGCGAGCAGTTCGGGGGTGGTGACCTTCACCAGGTGCGGGTGCATGGCCAGGCTGGGCGAGACCGCGTTGATCCGCACTCCGTACTCGGCGGCCTCCATCGCGGCGCAGCGGGTCAGCGCCATCACCCCGGCCTTGGCGGCGGCGTAGTGCGCCTGGCCGCGCTGGGCGCGCCAGCCCACGACGGAGGCGTTGTTGACGATCACGCCGCCCGCACCCGCGGCCTTCATCCGGCGCAGCGCGGCCCGGGTGCAGCGGAAGGTGCCGCCCAGGGTGACGTCGATGACCTTCGCCCACTGGTCGTCGGTCATCTCCACGAGATCGGCGGTGCCGCCGAGTCCGGCGTTGTTGACCACGATGTCGAGCCGGCCGTGCCGCTCCTCGGCGAGCGCGTACAACGCCGCCACCTGCGCCTCGTCGGTCACGTCGCAGGGCAGTCCGGCGACCCGGTCGGCCCCGAACTCCTCCGCCAGCGCGGCCACGCTCTCCGCCAGTCGGCGGGCGTGCGCGTCCCCGAGGACGATCCGGGCGCCCTCCTCCAGGAACCGGCGGGCGGTGGCGCCCCCGATCCCCGCCCCGGCAGCGGCGGTGATCACCGCCGTCCGCCCGTTGAGCAGATCGTGACCGGGAACGTAGGACGGTGCCGTCATGCCTTCGCCTCCTTCGGCAGGCCGAGCACCCGCTCGGCGATGATGTTCCGCTGGATCTCGTTGGAGCCCGCGTAGAGGGTGTCGGCGCGGGAGAAGAGGAAGAGCCGCTGCCAGTCGTCGAGGTCGTACGGCTCGCCGGCGGTGAGCATGCCGCCCGCGCCGCAGACGTCCATGGCGAGTTCGCCCAACTCGCGGTGCCAGGTCGCCCAGTAGATCTTCCCGATGGACGCCTCGGGGCCGGGGGCGCCGGCGGCGACGCCCTCCAGCATCCGCAGGGCGTTGCAGCGGATGGTTTCCAGGCCGATCCAGGCCCGCGCCAGCCGGTCGCGGATCAGTGGGTCGTCCGCCGCGCCGTTCCGCCGCGCCAATTCCATCAGCGTCTCCAACTCCCTTCGGAAGCCGACCTGTTGGCCGAGGGTGGAGACCCCGCGCTCGAAGCCGAGGGTGGCCATCGCGACCCGCCAGCCGTCGCCCGGTGCGCCCACCACGTGCGGGGCGCGGGCCCCGTCGAAGAACACCTCGTTGAACTCCGAGGTGCCGGTGAGCTGGGTGATCGGCCGAATGTCGACGCCGGGCTGGCCGAGCGGGACGAGGAGGTAGGAGAGGCCCCGGTGGCGGACGGAGCCCGGTTCGGTGCGGGCGACGACGAAGCACCACTGGGAGTCCTGGGCGAGTGAGGTCCAGATCTTCTGGCCGTCCACGACCCAGTCGCCGCGCTCCTCGTCCCGGGCCGCCCGGGTCCGGACGTTCGCCAGGTCCGAGCCGGCGTCCGGTTCGCTGTACCCCTGGCACCACAGCTCCCGGACGGCGGCGATCTCCGGCAGGAAGCGGGCCCGCTGCGCGTCGGTGCCGAAGGCGATCAGGGTGGGGCCGAGGAGTTGCTCGCCGATGTGGTTGACCCGGGCGGGGGCGTCGGCGAGCGCGTACTCCTCGTGGAAGGCGACCTGTTGTTCCAACGTCGCCCCGCGCCCGCCGTACTCCACGGGCCAGCCGACGCAGGTCCAGCCCGCGGCGGCCATGTGCCGTTCCCAGGCCAGGCGTTCGGCGAACGCCTCGTGTTCCCTGCCGGGGCCGCCCCGGCCGCGCAGGGCCGCGAACTCCCCGGTGAGGTTGGCCCGCAGCCAGCTGCGGATCTCGGTGCGGAAGCTCTCGACGGTGGTGGGGGCCTCGACGCTGCTCATGGCCGTACGTTAACCTACCAAACACTTGTTAGGGAAGGAGGTCGCCGATGACCGCCGGCGAAGAAACGCCCGTGGTGCGCTACGCCCGTCAAGGCCCGGTCGCCACCGTCACGATGAACCGCCCGGACTACCGCAACGCCCAGAACTCCGCGATGACCTACGCCCTGGACCGCGCCTTCTACCGCGCCGCGGACGACGAAGAGGTCAAGGTCGTGGTGCTGGCCGGCGAGGGCCGGCACTTCTCCGCCGGCCACGACATCGGCAGCCCCGGCCGGGACGCCCATCTCCCCTTCGACCGCAAGGCCGGACTGTGGTGGGACCACTCGGACAAGAGCGGCGCGGAGAGCCGCTACGCCCGCGAGTCCGAGGTCTACCTGGGGATGTGCCGGCGCTGGCGGGAACTGCCCAAACCGGTGATCGCCTCCGTTCAAGGGGCGTGTGTGGCCGGCGGCTTGATGCTCGCCTGGATCTGCGACCTGATCGTCGCCGCCGACGACGCCTTCTTCGCCGACCCGGTCGTCCGGATGGGGATCCCCGGCGTGGAGTACTTCGCCCACCCGTGGGTGATGCCGCCACGGATCGCCAAGGAGTTCCTCTACACCGGCGACCGGATGCCGGCCCAGCGGGCGTACGAACTGGGCATGGTCAACCGCATCGTCCCGCGCACCGAACTCACGGACCGGACACGGGAGTTGGCGGAACGCATCGCCGAGATGCCGCGGATGGGCCTGGCCCTGACCAAGCGCGCCGTCAACCAGGCCGAGGACCTCCAGGGCCTGCACACCGGCCTGGACTCGGTCTTCGGCCTGCACCACCTCGCACACGCCCACAACGCCGAGACCGCCCGGGACTCGCTGGGCGGGATGGACATCAAGAAGATGAAGGAGGCCGGTTCCTGATGGACCTGGACGCCAGCGACGCCGACGCCGCGTTCCGGGCCGAGGCCCGCGCCTGGCTCGCCGCGCACGTCCCCACGACGCCACTGCCGTCGCTGGAGACCCGTGCGGGCTTCGCGGCACACCGCGCATGGGAGCACCAACTCGCCGCCGACCGCTGGTCGGTGGTCTCCTGGCCGGCCGAGTACGGCGGCCGGGACGCCACGCTCTTCCAGTGGCTGATCTTCGAGGAGGAGTACTACGCCGCGGGCGCCCCCGGCCGGGTCAGCCAGAACGGCATCAACCTCCTCGCCCCCACCCTCTTCGAACACGGCACACCGGAGCAGCGCACCCGCGTCCTCGGCCCGATGGCGACCGGTGAGGTCATCTGGGCCCAGGCATGGTCCGAGCCGGAGGCCGGTTCGGACCTGGCGGCGCTGCGCTCGACGGCCGTACGGATCGACGGCGGCTGGCTGCTCCGCGGCCAGAAGACCTGGTCGTCCCGGGCCGCCTTCGCCGACCGCGCGTTCGGCCTGTTCCGCAGCGGGCCGGGCACCGCCCGACCGCACCAGGGCCTGACCTATCTGATGTTCCCGCTGGACGCGCCCGGGGTGACGGTGCGTCCGATCGGCCGACTGGACGGCAAACCGGCCTTCGCCGAGCTCTTCCTCGACGACGTCTTCGTCCCCGACGCGGACGTCATCGGCGAGCCCGGCCAGGGCTGGCGGGTGGCGATGAGCACCGCCGGCAACGAACGCGGGCTGACCCTGCGCAGCCCCGGCCGGTTCACCGCCGCCGCCGAACGGCTCACCGCGCTGTGGCGGGAGACCGCCGACCCGGCCGATACCGCGCTGCGCGACCGGGTCGCCGACGCGGTGATCGGCGCCCGCGCCTACCAGCTGTTCACCTACGCCAACGCCTCCCGAATTGCCGCCGGAGGCACCCTCGGCGCCGAGTCCAGCCTGAACAAGCTCTTCTGGTCGGAGCTGGACATCGCCCTCCACGAAACCGCGCTGGACCTGCTCGGCCCCTACGGCGCACTCGCCGACGACGCCGACGACGCCCCGGCACACGGCAGTTGGGCCGAGGGCTACACCTTCTCCCTCGCCGGCCCCGTCTACGCCGGCACCAACGAGATCCAACGCAACATCATCGCCGAGCGGCTGCTCGGCCTGCCGAAGGAGGCCCGGCCCGGGCTCCCGGAAGGGCGCCGCTGATGCGCTTCCTGCTGACCGATGAGCAACGGGAGTTCGCCCGCACCCTGGACTCCCTGCTGGGCGCGGCCGGCACCCCGGCCGCGGCGCGGGCCTGGGCCGCCGGGGAGCACAAGCCCGGCCGCGACCTGTGGGCCCGGCTCGCGGAGACCGGGGTGTTCGCCCTCGCGGTCCCCGAGGAGCATGAGGGGATGGGCCCACTCCCCCTCGAACTCGCCGTTGCGTTCACGGAGTTGGGCCGTCACGCGGTACCGGGCCCACTGGTGGAGACCGCCGCCGCGGCGGTCTTCCTGCACCGGTTGGGGGACGCCGAGGCGGCGGCCGCCTGGCTGCCGCGGATCGCCGCCGGTGAAGCGGTCCTCAGCCTGTGCGCGGACGGCGCCCCGTTCGCCCTGGACGCGGACGCCGCCGACACCGTCCTGGTGGTCCGGGGCGACACGGTGTGCCGCACCGAGACCCACGGCCCGGTCCAGCCCTCCCTCGACCCGGCCCGGCGGCTGTCCCGCCCGCTCGGCGGTACGGTCCTCGCCCGCGGCCCGGCGGTCATCGCGGCGGCCGGGCACGCCACCGACCTCGCCCGTCTGCTCACCGCCGCGCAGGCGCTCGGGCTGGGCCGCGCCCTGCTGGCCGGGACCGTCGACTATGTGCGCCAGCGCACCCAGTTCGGGCGGGCGATCGGCTCGTTCCAGGCGGTCAAGCACCGGCTGGCGGACGCCCTGATCGGGCTGGAGTTCGCCCAGCCGCTGGTGCACGCGGCGGCCCTGGCGCTGGCCGCGGACGCCCCGTCGGCCGGCGCGGAGGTAGCGGCGGCGAAGGTGGCGGCCGGCGAGGCGGGTTACGCCGCGGCGCGCACCGCCCTCCAGTTGCACGGCGCGGTCGGCTACACCGACGAGCCGGACCTCTCTCTGTGGATCCGCAAGGCCCGCCCGCTGCGGGACGCCTGGGGCACCCCGGCCGAGTGCCGGGCCCGGGTCCTGGCCGGTTAACCCCCGCAGACACCGTGGCCCCGTGCCCCCGGATCACCTCCGGGGGCACGGGGCCGCAACTGCTTCCTCCTACTTCATCTCCTCATGAATCGACTTCATCACCCCATGAATCAAGCGACTTGACGAACCGTCAGTCCCAGCTCGGCGGCCAGGCGTCGCCGGTGTGCGGCGGGCGTGCCGAGGAGCTGGGCGCTGCCGTGCGCCCGCTTGAAGTAGCGGTGGGCGTCGTGCTCCCAGGTGATCCCGATCCCGCCGTGCAGTTGGATCGTCTCCCCGGCCACCGCCGAGAACGCCTCCGCGCACGCGGACTTGGCGGCCGCGGCGTACCGGGGCAGCTCCCCGGCACCGTCGGCGGCGGCGCAGGCGGCACCCAGCGCGATCGACCGGGCCGCCTCCACCTGGACGTAGGCGTCCGCCAGCCGGTGCTTGACGGCCTGGAAGGAGCCGATGGGGCGGCCGAACTGGACCCGCTCCCGGGCGTAGCCGACGGTCATTTCCAGGCAGCGTTCGGCCGCCCCGACCTGCTCGGCGGCGAGCGCCACGATCCCCAGGTCGCGCACCCGGGCCAGGACCCGTTCGCCGTCCCCGTCCGCGCCCAGCAGCCGGCCCGCGGCCCCGTCCAGCACGATCCGGGCCTGCGGACGGGTGGAGTCCATCGGCACCAGGCGCTCCCGGCGGACGCCGGGCCCGTCCACCGGGACGTCGAAGAGTGAGACGCCGGCATCGGTCCGGGCGACCACCACCAGCAGCTCGGCGTCCGCACCGTCCAGTACGTGGTCCTTGACGCCGGTCAGCCGCCAGCCGCCGTCCGGTGACCGGTGGGCCGCGGCGCGGACCGCGGCCGGTTCCCAGGAGCCGGCCTCGGCCCAGGCCAGTGCGCCCACCGCGGACCCCTCGGCGAGCCCGGGGAGCAGTTCGGCGTCCCCGCAGGCGAGCAGGGCCTGGGTGGTCAGCACCGCGGACCCCAGGAAGGGCACGGGAGCCAGCGCGCGCCCCAACTCCTCCAGCACCACATGGACTTCGAGCGGGCCGCAGCCGGCCCCGCCGTACTCCTCGGGCACCGCCAGCCCGGCCGCGCCGATCTGCCCGGCGAGCGGGCCCCAGGCGTCCGAACCGGGCTGCCGCGCCAACAACTGCCGTACTGCGACCCGCAGTTCCTCCTGTTCATCGGTCGGCCTCATCCGCCGTTCCGCCCTTCGTTCCCGGCCGTCCGGCGCAGCTCGCCCTTGAGGATCTTGCCGCCGGCGTTGCGGGGCAGTTCCGGTACGAGGTGGTAGCGCCGGGGCACCTTGAAGTTGGCCAGCCGTGCGCGGGCCCAGTCGGTCAGCTCCCCCGGTTCGGGCGCGGCGCCTCCGGTGGGGACGACGAACGCCACCCCGACCTCGCCGAGCCGCTCGTCGGGGGCGCCGACCACGGCGACATCGGCGATCGCCGGATGGTCGCGCAGCACTCGTTCCACCTCCGCCGGATAGGCGTTGAAGCCGCCGACGACGTACATGTCCTTGATGCGGTCGGTGAGGGTGAGGAAGCCGCGGTCGTCGAGGACGCCGACGTCGCCGGTGTGCAGCCAGCCGTCGGGGTCCACGGCGGCGGCGGTGGCGGCGGGGTCGTCGAGGTAGCCGGGCATGACGTGGTAGCCGCGGACCACCACCTCGCCCGGTTCGCCGGGTGGCAGCGGCTGGTTGGCCGGGTCGACGATCCGCAACTCCGTGCCGGGGAGCGGCAGTCCGACGGTGTGCGCGAGGGTTTCGGCGTCGGCGTCGGTCGGGCAGATGGTGACGACCCCGGCGGATTCGGTCAGTCCGTAGGCGGTGAAGACGTCCGGGATCCCGAGTTCCGCGCGGATCCGTACGACGAGTTCGGCGGGGACGAGGGCGGCTCCGGTGCCGGCCAGCCGCAGCGAGTCGAGTCGGTGCCGGGCGCGTTCGGGGTGGTGGAGCAGGCCGTGGAAGACGGTCGGCGGGCCCATCAGCACGCTGATCCGCTCGTCGGCGGTGCGCCGCAGGATCCGGTCGGCGTCGTAGACCGGTTCGGGCAGCATGGTGGCGCCGCGCAGCAGGCAGGCGAGGATCCCGGCCTTGTAGCCGAAGGTGTGGAAGAAGGGGTTGACCAGCAGGTAGCGGTCGCCGGCACGCAGGGTGACCAGCCGCGCCCAGGCGTCGAAGACCCGCATGGTCTGGCCGTGGGTGGCGAGCACGCCTTTGGGGCGGCCGGTGGTGCCGGAGGTGAAGAGGATGTCGGACAGGTCGTCGGGGCCGACGGCGTCGGTGCGCGCGCCCAGTTCGGCGTCGCCGGTGCGCCGGCCGGCCGCGAGGTAGGTGTCGTAGGAGAGGGTGCCGGGCCGTTCCGCTTCTCGGGGCGGGCCGTCGTCGCGGAGCAGCACGGTGCCCCCGAGCCGCCCCAGGTCCTCGCCGGAGTCGTGCAGCAGGTCGTCGTAGTCGCAGCCGAGGAAGCCGCGGGCGGTGAACAGCACGGTGGCGCCGCTGCGCCGGATGATGTCGGCGGCCTCGGCTGCTTTGTAGCGGGTGTTGAGGGGTACGAGGACGGCTCCCACGGAGACCGCGCCGAGGACTGCGGTGATCCACTGGCGGCTGTTGGGGGCCCAGACGGCGATCCGGTCCCCGTGGCGTATTCCGTAGGCGATCGCGGCGCGTGCCGCGGCGGTGATCTCCTTCTCCAACTCTGCGAAGGTCCAACGGACTTCACCGTCGGACAGCGCTTCACGGTCACCGTGGGCGCGGGCCGCGTGGGCGGCGAGTCGTGCGACGGTGGCCGGTGCCGCCGGCTGCGGCGGCCCTTGCGGGGTGTGGTGTGCCCAGGTCATTGGCCCTCCCGCTCCCTTGCTCGGAGGTGGCGGTGATGTGCAGTGCGCTACCGCCTACTTGACGTGCGGACGTGGCCGGTATCCAATCACAGTGTTTCGGTTAGGCATATACCTAGTAGAAACACGTAGAGAAATTAACTCCACTCGGGAGGTCGCGTGCCCACCTACACCCCGCCCACCACTCCCGCCACACGGTGCGACGACGCCGCGATGCGGGAAACCCTCGGCCGCTTCTGCACCGGCGTGGCGGTGATCACCGCAAGCCAGCCCGACGGACGGCCGGTCGGCATGGCCGTCCAGTCGTTCTCCTCGGTGTCCCTGGACCCGCCGCTGGTGTGCTTCTGCCCGGCCGGGACGTCCACGACCTGGCCGAAGATCAACGCGGCCGGACGGTTCGCAGTCAACGTCCTCGCCGCCGACCAGCAGGAGCTGTGCCGGCAGTTCGCGGTCACCGGCGGCGACAAATTCGCCGGCGTCGACTGGCGTTCCGGCATCAACGGCGCACCGCTGCTGACCGCGGCGCTGGCCACCCTCGAATGCGAGGTGGCGGACGTACTGCCCGGCGGCGACCATCTGATCGTGCTCGGCCGGGTCACCGCCCTCACACCCCCGGAGCGACTGCGCGAGACCGACCCGCTGCTCTACTTCCGGCGCACCTACGGGCGCTTGGACCCGTCTTCGCCGGCGTCGGCGTCGGCGGCCTCCGCGGCCACCATCTCGTCCAAATCGGCCAGCATCGCGTCCGCCAGGTCGCGTTCGGAGGCGTAGTACCGCTCCGACCACTTCAACGCGAGCGAGGGGTAGGCCCAGGCCGCCTCGGCGCGGGCGCCGGCGGCGTCCGCCTCGGCGCGCTGCCGCATCGTCTCGGCGTACTCCCGGTGCCGACCCAGCACCTCGCGCATCTGCTCGGCCTCCAGCAGGTGCCCCAGCCAGAGCCGCAGCATCACGCCGTGCTTGAGCACCGGCGGCTCCACGGGCGCCTCGCGCGCCCATCGGCGCACCGCCGCCATGCCCTCGTCGGTGATGACGTAGACCCGCTTGTCGCGGTTGCCGGTCTCCTGGGCGACCATCCGCGAACTGACGTAGCCGACCTTCTCCAGGCGCTTGAGCTCGCCGTAGATCTGGCTGAACGACGGGCTCCAGTAGAAGAAGCGCAGCGACCAGTCCGACCACTTCTTCAGGTCGTAACCGGACAACTCCTCACCGAAGGAGAGGAGTCCGAGCACCGCCCAGCTGGTCGCCGGCAGCGCCGGGCGCTCCGCGTCGTCCCCGGCCTGCGCTCCGCGCGCCTTCTTCTCCGTCACGCTCCGCAGTCTACGGCCTCGCCGATCCCCTACCTGACGGGACATCGCAGGCCCCCTTCCCTCTCACCACGTATACCTGCTAGACATATTCCTATTAGAAATAGTCTTCCCATCCTCCAGAACCAGGAGGCAGTTCCGTGAAGTTCTCGATGATCTTCGAGGCACAGCTGGCCGACCCGACGCCCGAACGGGAGCGCCAGGTCATCCACGACTGCGTCGAACAGGCCGTCTACGCCGAGGAGATGGGCTTCGACCGCATCTGGGCGGTGGAGCACCACTCACTGACCCAGTACGCGCACATGAGCGCCTCGGAGATCTTCCTCACCTGGGTCGCCGCCCGGACCTCCCGGATCCGGATCGGCCACGGCGTGGTCACCATGCCGTTCGGCTACCAGCACCCGGTGCGGGTAGCCGAACGGGCCGCGATGCTCGACGTCCTCTCCGGCGGCCGCGTGGACATCGGCGCCGGACGCGGCGCCACCCAGCAGGAGATGTCGATGTACGGGGTCCGGCCCGAGGACACCTACCCGCAGATGGAAGAGGCGTTGCAGATCTTCAGCAACGCCTGGCGGGAGGAGACCTTCGAGTGGCACGGCACGCTCGACATCGGCCCCGGCGCGATCCTTCCGCGCCCCGTGCAGGGCCCGCACCCGCCGCTGTTCATGGCGTGCAGCAAGCACGACACCCTCAAGCTCGCCGCCGAACTGGGCATCGGCGCCCTGGTGATGGGGTTCGCCGGCGCCGACGACGTGCGCACCATGCGCAAGGTCTACGACGAGGCGATCGCCACCCGCAGCGGCGACCGGCTGGTCTCCACCGAGACCAACGACCACTTCTCCGCGCTCTGCCCGACGATCGTGCTGGACGACGGCCCGGCCGCATACCGCCTCGGCACCCGCGGCCAGCGGTTCTTCGCCGAGGCGATCGCCCACTGGTACGGCAACGGGCCGGCGCCCACCGTCCACGACGAGCACGACGACCACGTGGCGGCGCTGGCACAGGACCGCCAGGAACTGGTCGCCACACTGCACGAGGCCAACATCCCGGCCCGCCCGGTCGACACCGGCACCTACAACGCCCAGCACGCCTACGGCACCGCCCAGGACGCCATCGCCTACGTCGAGCAGCTGCGGGAGATCGGGGTGGACGAGGTGATGTGCCTGATCCAGATGGGCACCGTGCCGCAGGAAGCCTGCATGGAGACCATCCGGCACTGGGGCGAGACGGTCATCCCGCACTTCCGGGCCCTGGAGGGACAGGCATGACCGCCGACGGGGTGTCCCTGGACGGCAAGGTCGCGGTGATCACCGGCGCCGGGCGCGGGCAGGGCGCGGCCGAGGCCCGCCTGTTCGTGGCCTCCGGCGCCCGGGTGGTGCTCGGCGACGTCCGCGAGGAGGAGGGCCGGGCGCTCGCCGCCGAACTCGGCGACGCGGCCCGGTTCGTCCGGCACGACGTCACCGACGCGGACGGCTGGCGGGCGGTCGTCGACACCGCGGTCACCGCCTTCGGCCGGCTGGACGTCCTGGTGAACAACGCCGCCCTGTGGCGGACCGCACCGGTCGACCAGGAGACCGAGGAGAACTTCGACCGCCTGCTGCGGGTCAACCTCCTCGGCCCCTTCCTGGGCATCCAGGCGGCCGTCCCCGCACTGCGGAGCGCGGGCGGCGGCTCGATCGTCAACATCTCCTCGACCGCCGGCCTGCGGGGCATCCCGGGGCACTCGGCCTACGGGGCGAGCAAGTTCGGGCTGCGCGGGCTCACCAAGTCCGCCGCGCTGGACCTGGCAACGGACCGGATCCGGGTCAACTCCGTCCACCCGGGCATGATCGACACCCCGATGGTGGCGGACGTCCTGGGCCCGGCCCCCGGCGAACAGGACTGGCCGAGGGTGCCGCTGCGCCGCATCGGCCGCCCGGACGAGGTGGCGGAGCTGGTCCGCTTCCTGGCGTCCGACGCGTCCGCGTACATCACCGGCGCGGAGTTCGCGGTGGACGGGGGGTTGACCAGCCGATGACCGACGCCCCGCCCGGCCCCGCGGCCGGCGCCCCCGACCCGCTCTCCCCCCGGGCGCGGGCGATCGTGGACGCGATGTCCGCGGGCTTCCCGGACCCGGCGCGCGGCCCGTTGGACGCCGCCGCACTGCGCCGCGCCTCCCGGGCCGCGCGGCCCGAACCCGGGGACGGCACGGTGACCGCGGCCGACCGCACCGTCCCCGGCCCGCCCGGCGCCCCCGCCCTCCCGGTCCGCGTCTACCGGCCGGATGCCCCCGCCGCCGGCCCCCGCCCGCTGGTCGTCTTCTTCCACGGCGGCGGCTGGGTCCTCTGCGACCTGGACACCCACGACGGGCTGTGCCGCCAACTCGCCCGGCGCTGCGATGCGGTGGTGGTCTCGGTGGACTACCGCCGGGCCCCGGAGGACCGCTTCCCGGCCGCCGCCGAGGACGCCTACGCGGCGACCCGGTGGGCCCTCTCGCATGCGGCGGAGCTGGGCTGCGACCCGGCCCGGGTGGCCGTCGCGGGCGACTCCAGCGGGGGCAACCTGGCCGCCGCGGTCACCCTGCTGACCCGGGACCGCGGCGGGCCGCCGCTCGCCGCCCAGCTGCTGGTCTACCCGGCCCTCGACCACCGCCTGGCGGGCCGCTCGGCCGTCGAGTACGCCACCGGCTTCTTCCACACCACCGCCCACATGCGCTGGTACTGGGACCAGTACCTGGGCCCGGACGGCGACCGGGGCAACCCGTACGCCGCGCCCGGCCTCGCCCCGGATCTGACCGGTCTGCCGCCCGCCCTGCTGGTGCTGCCCGAGTGCGACCCGCTGCGGGACGAAGGGCGCGCCTACGGGCGGGCGCTGCGGGCCGCCGGCGTCCCGGTGCGGGTGGACGCATATCCGGACACCTTCCACGGGTTCCTCGGCGCGGCGGGAACGCTGCCGGCGGCGGACGCCGCGTTGGAGGCGGCCGGCAACTGGCTGGTCGGCACCCTGCGTGACAGCGGCGTGACGAGCGGGTGAGGGACGGGTGGCGAGGATGGTGACAGTGTGCGGGGGAGCCGTGGCGGCCCGTCGATGCGGTGCGCCGCCGCACGTCGAGTGCCAGACTTGAAGCACCGCGCCCGGCGGCCGGCCGGGGCCTGGGGACCGAGGGGTACGACATGACCTGGGCATCTTGGACGACGGTGGGGATTCACGCCCGCCCCGGCGCGGTGCAGACCGAGGAGATCGGCCCGATGCAGGGCGATCTGACCATCCACACCACGTGGTCGGAGGACGAGGCGCACGTCGCCGTGCAGTACACCGGGTCCTCGGACTGGTACACCATGATCGGCAGCCCCGTCCCGTGCCACTCGGAGGCGGACAGCCGCGCCTTCCACCAGGCCGTCGTCGAGGCGGTCCGCGGCGGCGAGAAGGCCCAGGCATCGCTGGAGGAGCTCTTCCGCACCGGCTAGGGCGCGCCCTTCACCTCTGACCGACCGGCCGGGACGGCATCAGCCGTCCCGGCCGTCGTCGTGTCCGGAAAATCTTCCGCGCGCCCGCACAACCCCCGTGCGGTCCGGTGAGTCTTTCCCGCCAGAACACGATTGGTCATCTTCCGGCTACCTAAAGCTGATCAATTATCAATTTTTGACTACCAAGCGTTGAAAATTGATCATTCCTCTTTACATGCCCATGCCAGACATACCAGGGTCTGTGCGGGGCCGGACGGCCCCCGCGGTGTGCAACGCCACCGCGTGTACGGGCGGTTGACGCATGCCACCGCCCACAGCACATAAGGACGCAATTCTGTGCGTAGACCCCACATACGCAGCCGCCACCTGGCGATAGCCCTGGCCGTCACCACGGCCGCCACCCTCACCGCCGGCGCGGCCGTCGCGGCACCCGCCGCCCCCGCCGCCCCCTCAACTGCCGGCACCCCCTCCCTCGTCGCCACGGCACGCGCCGCCGCCTACGCGCACTCCGCGACGACCGGCGTCAGCAAGCAGGACACCCTCACGGTCACCGACACCCTGGTCGACCCCGACGGCAGCCGACACGTACGGTTCGTCCGCACCCACCGCGGCATGCCGGTGCTCGGCGGCGACCTGGTCATCCACCTCGGTGCGGACTCCGCCTACCAGGGCGTGACCCGGGCCGCCCGCCACCAGGTGGACCTCCCCGCCACCGACCCGAAGCTGTCGGCCCGCCAGGCCGCTGCCAAGGCCGCCACCGCGGCACAGGGAACCGCCGGCGAGCCCCAACTCGTCGTCGACGCCCGCGAAGGCCGGACCACGCTCGCCTACCAGGTGCAGGTCGACGACAGCCGCACCGTCGAGGCCGGCGGCGCCCGGACCGTCGTCATCGACGCCACCACCGGCAGCGTCCTCAGCAACATCCCGGTCAACGACCCGTTCCTGTCGCCGTCCGTCCTGCACAAGCTCCGGCAGCGGGGCGAGCGCCTCACCCCCGGCACCGCGGCGGCCACCACCCCGGCCGCCCCGAACAAGCCCGCCGCCGGCCACTACCCGGCCCCGGCCACCGGCACCGGCGCGTCCCTCTTCGTCGGCACCGTGCCGCTGTCCACCACGCAGACCGCCAAGAACGCCTTCGTCCTGCGGGACGGCACCCGCGGCAACACCGAGACCCGGGACGCCGGTGGCAAGGAACTCGACAAGTTCATCGCCGCCAAGCCCCTCACCCACGGCACCAACCGCTGGGGCAACGGCACCACCGCCGACCGGACCACCGCCGCCGTCGACGCCCAGTTCGGCATCACCAGCACCCTGGACTTCTACAAGAAGACCTTCGGCCGCAAGGGCATCAAGAACGACGGCGCCGGCGCGCACGCCCTGGTCCACTTCGGCACGAACGTCGGCAACGCCTTCTGGTCCTCGGACTGCGGCTGCATGCTCTACGGCGACGGGGACGGCAAGCTCTTCACCAAGCCGCTGGTCGTCCTGGACGTCACCGGCCACGAGCTGACCCACGGCGTGGTCGACGCCACCGCCGGCCTCCAGCCCACCCGCGTCGACGCGGAGGGCCACCAGTTCGGCGAGCCGGGCGCGCTCAACGAGTCGCTCGCGGACATCTTCGGCAGCGCCGTGGAGTTCGCCACCAACAACCCGAAGAACCCGCCGAACTACCTCATGGGCGAGAAGCTCGGCCTGGCGCAGAAGTTCCTGCGCCGACTGGACAAGCCGTCCCTGGACAAGCTCGAAGGGACCGTCGACTACTGGTCGAAGGACACCTACGACACCGAGGTGCACGCCGGCTCCGGCGTCTCCTCGCACGCCTTCTACCTGCTGGCCGAGGGCAGCGGCAAGAAGACCATCGGCGGTGTCGCCTACGACTCCCCCACCTACGACGGCGCCAAGGTGACCGGCATCGGCCGGGACAAGGCCACGGCGATCTTCTACCGGGCGCTCACCCGGTACATGGTCTCCAGGACCGACTTCCACGACGCCCGGACCGCCACCCTCCAGGCCGCCAAGGACCTCTACGGCGCGGGCAGCACCGCGTACCGGACGGTCGACCGGGCCTGGGCCGCCGTCAACGTCACCGCCGCCAACGCACCCACCCGGTGACGCGATGACGCGACGCTGACCCGACGGGACGCGGCGCCCCGCCACGCGCGGGGCGCCGCGTCCTGGCCCGCCCGGGCCACCGACGCCTACGTTGACGCCATGACCGTGCGCACCAGCCGGGCCCGTCGACCCGGCAGCCTCGCCGCGGCGGGCGTCTTCGCGATCGGCATGGCGGGCACGACCCTGCCCACCCCGCTCTACGGGCTCTACCGCCAACAGCTCGGCATCTCCGAACTGATGGTCACCGTGGTCTTCGCCACCTACGCCCTCGGGGTGATCACGGTCCTGTTCGGCGCGGGCAACCTCTCCGACGAGATCGGTCGGCGCCCGGTGTTGTTCGCCGCGCTGGGCCTGTCCGCGGCGAGCGCCCTGTGCTTCCTCTTCGAAGGCGGGCTGCCGATGTTGCTGCTCGGCCGGGTGCTGTCCGGGTTCGCGGCCGGGTTGTTCAGCGGCGCCGCCACCGCCGCCGTCCTGGAACTGGCCCGCCCCGGCCGGGAGTCCCGGGCCGGCTTCGCCGCCACCGCCGCCAACATGGGCGGTCTGGGCTGCGGCCCGCTCCTCGCCGGTCTGCTGGCGCAGTACGCGCCCCGGCCGCTGGCCCTCCCCTTCCTCGTCCACCTGCTCCTGCTGGCCGTCGCCGCGCTGGTGACCCGGCTCCTCCCGGAAACCGTCGCGCACCCGCACCGGCCGCGCTCCCGCCGGCCCCAGGGGCTCGTGGTCCCGCCGGCGGTCCGTGCGGTGTTCGCGCCCGCCGCGGTCGTCGCGTTCGCCGGTTTCGCCCTGCTCGGGCTGTTCACCGCGATCGCGCCGAGCTTCGTCGCGCAGACCCTCGACGTGCACAACCTCGCGGTTTCCGGGGCGGTCGTCTGCACGGTCTTCGTCGGCTCGACCCTCGGCCAGTCCTTGACCGGCCGGATCGGCGTCCGCGCCGCGCTGCCGACCGGCTGCCTGATCCTGGTGCTGGGACTCCTGCTGGTCGGCGCCTCGCTCGCCGCGGCCTCGCTGCCCGTCCTGGTCGCCGGCGCGCTCTGCGGCGGCACCGGCCAGGGCCTGGCGTTCCGCGCCGGGCTCACCGCGGTCGGTGCCGCCGCCCCGCCGGAGCACCGCGGCGGCACCCTGTCCGCCTTCTTCCTCGTCGCCTACCTCGGCATCTCCCTGCCGGTGGTGGGCGTCGGCGCGCTCAGCACGGAACTCGGGCTGCGCGGCGCGGGCCTCACCTTCGCGGGGTGCGTCATCGCGGTGGCGGTCGCGGTCGGCGGGTACGTCCTGCGGCGCCCGCTGCCGGCGGAGCGTCCGGCCTGACGCCGCACGGCCCGGCCGGGACTGGCCCGCCGCATTCCGGGAAGGGCTCCAACGACGGCTGCCCGCCGTCGAGTTGAGACATCGACTCCAGAAGGTGAGACCTCGGGAAGGAGGACTGCCCGTCCGCCGGCAGACCCGGCGGTGACGATCCGGTGGCCGCGCACCACACCGGTACAGGGCCCGCGCGCAGGCATCGTGCCCCGTGCCGGAGCATCGGCACACCGCATCACAGGAGTCCTCGCATGACCGACCCCCACCACCACGCCCGTCCGGACGACGGCACCGCAGCAGCAGCCGACCCGGCATCCCCCTACGATCTGCTCGTCCGGGACGCCCGCCTGCTCGTCATCGACGGCGACACCGAGATCCCCGGCGGTTGGATCGCGCTGCGGGACGGCCGCGTCGCGGCGTACGGTCCCGCCGGCGCCGAGCCGGCGCGGGCCGCCCGTACGCTCTCCGCCGCCGGCCGCCTGGTCACCCCCGGCCTGATCAACACCCATCACCACCTGTACCAGAACCTCACCCGCTCCTACGCGCCCGCCGTCAACGGCACCCTCTTCGCCTGGCTCACCACCCTCTACCCCCGCTGGGCCGCCCTCGACGAGGAAGCCGTCCACCTCTCCACCTACGTCGGCATCGCCGAACTGCTCATGGGTGGCTGTACCACCTCGATGGACCACCACTACGTCCATCCGCGCCCCCGCCTGATCGACGCCCAGATCCGCACCGCCCAGGAGTTGGGCTTCCGCTTCCACGCCACCCGTGGCTCGATGACCCGCTCGACCGAGGACGGCGGTCTGCCGCCCCGCTCGGTCACCCAGACCGCCGAGGAGGTGCTGGCGGACAGCGAACGCCTGGTCCGCGCCTACCACGACCCGTCCCCGGGCGCGCTGACCCGGGTCGCGCTCGCGCCCTGCTCGCTGTTCTCGGTGACCCGGGAGCTGATGACCGCCACCGCCGAGCTGGCCGAGCGGCTGGACGTCCGGCTGCACACCCACCTCGCCGAGGACCCGGACGAGGACACCTACTGCCTGGAGACCTACGGCTGCCGGCCCGTCGAATACTTCGAGTCCGTCGGCTGGATGACCGACCGCACCTGGGTCGCGCACTGCATCCACCCCACCAAGCAGGAGCGCGCCCGGCTCGCCGCCGCCGGCGTCGGGGTGGCGCACTGCCCCAGCTCCAACATGCTGATCGCGGGCGGCACGGCGGCGGTCCAGGAGATGCGCGGGCTGGGGATGCCGGTCGGTATCGGCTGCGACGGATCGGCCTCGACCGACCACGCCTCACTCTGGCTGGAGACCCGGGGCGCCCTGCTGCTGGGCCGGTACCGCGGCGGCCCGGCGGCGATGACCGCCCGGGACGCCCTGGACGTCGCCACCCGCGGCTCGGCCCGCTGTCTGGGCCGGGCGGACGAGCTGGGGCACCTGCGCCCCGGGGCCTGCGCCGACCTCGTCGTCTGGGACACCCCCGAGGTGGCCCTGGCCGGGGCGCTCACCGACCCGGTCGAGGCGTGGCTGCGCTGCGCCCCGTCCCGGGCCTGGACCACGGTCGTCGGCGGCCGGGTCCTCGTCGACGACGGGGAGCTACAACTCCCCGAGCTGGCAACGAAGTTGCGGGAGCACGCCCGGGTCGCCCGGCGGATGCAGGGCCTTGACTGACGTAGCGTCAGTTTGCTGCTGACGCCCCCTCGGCCCGGCGCCGCCCGTGGTGGAACGCGACGTGGAGACCCAGGGCGACCACCAGCGCCGCGGTCGAGGGGCTGCCGAAGACCAACTGCCACCACTGCGGGAAGCGGTGGTAGAGGTGCGGGGCGACGACCGGCAGCATCCCGGCGCCGATCGCCGCCGCCGCGATCAGCAGGTTGTCGCCCTGGTCGAGTCCGGCCCGGCGCAGGATGTTGATGCCCACCGCGGCGACGGTGGCGAAGCACATCAACGAGGCTCCGCCGACCACGGGTTGGGGAAGCGAGGCGATCAGCTCGCCCAGTTTGGGGAGGGTGCCCAGGAACACCATCACGACGCCGCCGGCCGCGGTGACATACCGGCTGCGGACGCCGGTCATGAGGGTCAGCCCGATGTTCCCGGCGAAGACCGTGTCGGGGAAGGAGTTCATGGCGCCGCCGAGCACCCCCGACAGGCCGTCGGCGGCCAGGCCGCGGCCCAGCGCCCGGTCGGTCAGCGGCCGCTCCACCGCCTCGGCGACCGCGATCATCTGCGCGGTGGACTCGGCGAACACCACCAGCATCACCACGCACATGGAGACCACCCCGGCGAGCGGGAAGGTGGGGGCGCCGAAGCGGAACGGGGTGACCAACCCGAACCAGTCCGCGTCCGCGACGCCGGAGAAGTCGGTGAGCCCCATCGGGATCGCCGCCAGGGTCCCGGCGAGCAGCGCCAGCAAGACGCTCACCTGGGCCAGGAAGCCGCGCAGGAACCGCCGGAACAGCAGCAGGAAGCCGATCACCGCGCCGGCCAGGGCCAGATGGGCGGGCGGGGCGTAGTCCGCCGCCGCGGGGTCCGGTCCGGCGATCATGCCGGGGGCGGCACCGATCAGCGCCAGCCCGACGACGGTGATCACCACCCCGCTGACCAGCGGGGGGAACGCCCGCAACAGCCGGGCGAACGGGACGGCGACCAGCATCCCGAAGAGCCCGGCGGCGATCATCGAGCCGTAGACCGCGGGCAGCCCGTACTCCCGGGCGATCATGATCATGGGAGTGACGCAGACGAAGGACCCGCCGGTCACCAGCGGCAGCCGGACCCCGAGGAACCGCCCGGCACCCAGGCTCTGCACGACGGTGACGAGGCCGGCGACGAAGACGTCCGCGTTGACCAGGGTGCCGACCGCCGCGCCGGTCAGTCCCGCGCCGGCGCCGAACATCAGCGGGACGGCGATCGCGCCCGCGTACATCACCAGTGCGTGCTGCACGCCCAGGCTCATCGTCCGGCCGGCGGTGGGGTGCCGTTCGCCGTCGGCGCGGACGGGTCGGGGGCGGCGGAGCGGCGCGCGACGCGGCGTCAGGGGCATGACGGACCTCTCGGGCACGGGTGGGGCCGGGCGGTGAGGGGGAGGCGCCCGACCCCCGCCGTCTGCGGCGCGGGACCGGTCGCAACTGCCGTGGGAGAAGAGTCAGGTGTCGGTCAGTCGCCGCGGGCCGCGAGCAGCCGGGCGGCCTCGCGCGGCGAGTTGGCGTTGGGCTTCCCGGCGCGCGAGCCACCCAGCTTCTCGGCGAGGTGCCGGCCGACGGTGGTGGGCGGGTACAGCGGCTCGGTGCCCACCGGGACGCAGCCGGGCAGGCAGCTGATCTCGGCGTCCCAGTTGCCGTCGTGGAAGAACGCGGCGGAGCGGCGGCGCACCACGCGTCCGGTGGCGTCGGTCGGCGGCAGCACCCGGTGCATGGTCGACAGCCATCGGTCGTTGGTCCAACGTGCCAGCAGATCACCGAGGTTGACCAGCAGACAGCCCGGCTCGGGCAGGACGTCGTGCCAGCGCCCCTCGGTGTCGAGGATCTGCAGCCCGGGGACCCGGTCGGCCCACAGCACGGTGACGATGCCGTAGTCGGTGTGGGCGCCCATCCCCATCTGGTCGCGGTCGACGACGAGTTCCTGCTCGGGGAGCAGGTAGTGGTTCATCCGGAGCACGTCGAGCGAGTGGTCGGTGAACGGTGTGAAGTAGTCCGCGGGCAGTCCCAGGGCGTGCGCGAAGATCCCGGTCAGTCGCCGGGCGAGCCCGCCCGCCTGCGTGCACCACTGCGTCACCGCTTCCCGGTAGCCCGGCACCGGCGGCCAGAGGTTGGCCGGGTAGTGCGCCTCGGGCAGGTCGAGGCCGGGGAAGGCGGCCGCCTCCGCGCCGACGTTGAACGCTTCGAAGAGGTCCTCGGCCGCGGCGGGCACCCCCAGGCTCAGGCTGAGCTTCTCGGTGCGCGGCGGGGTGTAGCCGCGGTTGACGTCCGGCGACGGGGCGCGCAGCGCCTTCTTCTCGTCCATCGGGAGGCCGAAGAAGTCGTCCAGCGCCGCGGCGAACGCGCGCGCCGCCGCTTCGGGGATCCCGTGCCCTGCGATCTGCATGAATCCGACGGTGCGGGCCGCCTGGTCGATCTCGCCCGCAATGCCGACCCGGTCGGCGGCGGTGCCGTTCGTCCAGGCGGAGATGTCGATGACGGGTACGTCGAGTACGCCGTTCACGGCCGTGGCCCTGCCCATCGCATGCCTTCCTTCTGTCGCGCTCGGTCCTCTCCGGGGGCGTTCCGCGGTCCCGTGCGGCGCCCACCCACCCCTATCCGCTTCAACAGTTTGATGAACGCCTTGTGAACGACCTCCTGGGGAACCAGCTGAAAGCAGCCGCCCGTTGGCCGATATCCGCAGGTCAAATCCCCTCTATGCGACGACACTTCGCCGAATACCGAACAGTTGCCGGCCTAACCTCCCCTGCATGACCACTCCCTCCCGGGATACCACCCGCCCACCCCTCATACCGCCCACCGGCCCCGCGCCCTCCCACCCCTCCGCCAGCCGGCCCGCCCTGGCCGCCGCGGTCGTCACCGTCGTGCTCTGGGCCTCCGCGTTCGTCGCCATCCGCAGCGCCGGCGCCGCCTACTCCCCCGGCGCACTGGCCCTCGGCCGACTCCTGACCGGCTCCCTGGTCCTGGGGGCGTTCCTGCTCGTCCGGGGCGGCGGCTGGCCGCCGCGCGCCGCCTGGCCGGGCATCCTCTGCTCGGGCGTGCTGTGGTTCGGCGTCTACACGATCGCCCTCAACTGGGGCGAACGCGAGGTGGACGCCGGCACGGCGGCGCTGCTCGTCAACACCGGCCCCGTCCTGATCGCCCTGCTCGGCGCCCGGTTCCTGGGCGAGGGGCTGCCGCGCCGGCTGTTCGCGGGGCTGGCGGTCTCCTTCGCGGGCGTGGCGGTGGTGGGCCTGTCGATGTCCGGCGGCGGGCGGTCGTCCGTGCTCGGCGTCCTGCTCTGCCTGCTGGCCGCCGTCGGCTACGCCGGCGGGGTGGTCGCCCAGAAGCCCGCCCTGCGCCACACCGGCGCGCTGACGGTGACCTGTTACGGCTGCCTGACCGGCGCCGTCGCCTGTCTCCCGTTCGCCGGCACCCTGGTCTCCGAGGCGGCCCGCGCGCCCCTCTCGGCGACCCTGAACATGGTCTACCTCGGCGTCTTCCCCACCGCCGTGGCCTTCACCACCTGGGCATTCGCCCTGGCCCGCAGCACCGCGGGCCGGATGGGCGCCACCACCTACGCGGTACCGGTGCTGGTGGTCCTGATGTCCTGGCCGACCCTGGGCGAGGTCCCCGGCCCGCTGACCCTCGCCGGCGGGGCACTGTGCCTGGCCGGCGTGGCGCTCGCCCGCCGACCGGCGCGACGGCCCGGCTTCCCCGATCGTGCGTGAGGAGTCCCAGGGCCTGTCCGACCCCGTTCCACCGGACACGCCCTAAGCCCGCAGGGCGACCGCCGCGCGGGGCCAGACCTCGTCCGGCGCCGCGCGCGGGACGTCCCAGGTGGACGACGTCACGGTGCCGCGCCCCCGGTAGCGGAGCATGACCGCCACATGCGCCGGCGTGCCCAGGAATCCGGCGAGGGCGGCGCGGTCCCGCCAGATCGCCACCGCCCCGCAGCGGCGGGCCATCGGGCGGGCCCAGAGCCACATGCCGTGTGCGCCGTCCAGTGCGGGCCAGTCCTCCGCGAGCCGGCGTGCCGCGCGGTACACACCGGGCAGGTTCGCGACCGTGGACAGCCGGAGGTCGGTGACGCTGACGAGTGCGGGGCCGGCCCGGCCGCTGTCCGGGCCGGCGATCCAGGAGGTCCTCAGCACGCCGGTGCCCGCCAGTCCGGTGAGCGGCCCAGCATCGCCAGGATCCGGTCCAGGGTCCCGGTGCCCTCGGCCACCGGCAGGCCGGGCCGGAAGGAACTGCCGGGGGCGAGCCGGGCCGCGCCGTCCGGGACGGCCCGGGCGATCGGCAGGGCCGCGTCGAGGAGTTCGGGGTCCGGGTCGTAGCACAGGTCCAGGCTCCGTGCGAGGTCCCAGCTGTGGACGACGTAGTCGATGAGGTGGAAGCCGATGGCCTGGATGGCGGGGAAGGTCCGGTCGGTGGTGAATTCCGGGAGGGCGAACGGGAGGTCGGGGTCCGCCACGGTCGCGAAGGCCGCGAGGACGTCCTCGGCGGCGTGGCGGTAGCGCATCGCCGCCAGTGGGACGTCGTCGCCGAGCGGGCGGACCGCCCAGTGCGCCAGGTCCCGCCCGCGGCCCAGTGCGGCCGCCGCGAACCCCTGGTGTTGGGCCGTCAGATGGCCGAGCAGCGCGGCCAGGTCCCATCCGGCGCAGGGGGTGGGCCGGGCCAGGTCCCCGGGGGCGAGCCGGTTCACCAGCGTCACGCTGTCCCGCACCGCGCGGGCGTTGGACTTCCGCAGGCGGTCCAGGTCCGCCCGTTCCGTCGTCGCGGACGCCGCGTGCGCCGCGTCCCGTCCTGCCGATTTCATATGCATGTGCTTACGATCTGCGTGAGCACATGATCTGTCAAGGGGTATTTTCCTCTGCATGGCCGAGCACGCAGCACCCAGCGACACCCCGACCGAAGGGCGGTCGACCGCCCGCCCCGACCTGGCCGCGATGCTGGTCCCGCTGTGCCGCGCCCTGATCGACGCCGAGCGGCCGGTCCTCGACGCGCACGGGCTGACGATGTGGGCGTACGCGGTGCTGCTGCGCCTCGACGAGACCCCGATCCGCACCCAGGCCGCCCTGGCCGAGGCCATCCGGGCCGACAAGACCCGGATCATTCCGATCCTGGACGACCTGGAGACCCGCGGGCTGATCCACCGCCGGCCCGACCCCGGGGACCGCCGGGTCCGGCTGGTCTCCGTCACCCCTGAGGGACGACGGCTGCGGGACGCCGTCCAGGCCGACATCCAGCGCGGCGAGGAACGCCTGCTCGCCCACCTCCCGACCGCCGACCGGGAGGGGTTCCTGCGCGGCCTGCTGGCGCTGCACGCCCTGCCCGAGATCCCCCCGCACCTCCCCTCGCGCGACGCCTGACCGGGCCCGGCGGCCGTACGGGGCCGCACACGGCAGATGCCGGCCGGGCCGCCCGTAGGCGGTGGGTCCCGGCCGGCACCCGCCGATGCGGCGTCCGCTCACGTCACGCGGCGACCATGTCGCTCACTTCCACTTGCCGTGCTCGAAGTGCCCCTTGTGGAAGCCGTCGTGGAAGATCGGGTTGCCGTCGATGACGGCCGCGTCGAACGAGCGGCCGACGTGCCAGCCCTTGCCGTAGTGGTGGTCCTTCCCACCGGCGAGTGCGGTGCCCGCTCCACCCAGGACGATGCCGGCGGCCAGGGCGCTGGCTACGATCGCGGCGCGGATGCGCATGTCTGCTCCTCAGGAGTCTTGAGGGGTGATATCGATCCTTTCAGGAATCACCCTGGCGAAAGATCTTAAAACCTGACTTACCACCAATCGCGTGAGCCTGCGCCGGCCGGCCGGCGGCCCGACCGGTCGCCATCAACTCCCCGCATCTGAGGTGGAGTTGGCCGCGACCGTCGGGGTCCCCGCAGGGTCGTCGTGGGGCCGTGCCGGCCCCGGCCGCAACCCGAGTGTCACCAGAATGACGGCCACCGCCAAGAAACCGGCGAGCACCGCGAAACCGGTCAGGCTGGTGCCGGTGGCGTCGGTGAGCCAGCCCACCAGGTACGGGCCGGCGAAGCCGCCGAGGTTGCCCAGTGCGTTGATCAGGCCCATCGCCACGGCCACCACCTCGAAGCGGAGCAGCTGGCCGGGGATGGCCCAGAAGGGGCCGTAGGGCGCGTATACCGCGGCGGCCGTGACGCACAGCAGCAGCATGCGCGGCAGTGCGCCGTGCACCACCTGCCCCAGCAGCAGGGCCGCGATGCCCACCACCAAGGGGATGGCGACCGCCTGTCGCCGCCGGCCGGTGCGGTCCGACCAGACGGCGTTGGCGATCATCACGACCAGCGCCACCGTGAACGGGACCGCGGTCAGCAGCCCGACCTCGGTGGCGGAGCCGTTGTGGGTGAGCTCCTTGATGACGGCGGGCAGCCACAGGCTGAAACCGTAGAAGCCGGTGATCCAGAAGAAGTAGACCCCGATGAGGACCAGGACGGACCGCTGACGGACCGCGCCGAGGTAGGAGCCGCCGCCGGTCGCGGGCTTGGCGGCCTCGTCGGCGGCGATCGCCCGCGCCAGGTGGTCGGCCTCCGCTGGGGAGATCCAGCGGGCCTGCGCGGGGCGGTCGGAGACCGCGAACCACCAGACCACCGCCCACAACAGCGGCGGCACCCCTTGGAGCACCAGCACCCAGCGCCAGCTCGCGTGGTCGAGCATCCAGCCGGAGAGCGGGGCCATCAGCACCGACGACAGTGGCAGGCAGGCCATCCACAGGGCGTTGGCGCGGGCCCGCTCGCGGAGCGGGAACCACGAGGCGAGGAGGATCAGCACGGCCGGCCAGACGCCGCCCTCGAAGAAGCCCAGCACGAACCGTGCGGCGTAGAACTGGGTCCGGGTCTGGACCAGACCGGACAGCACCGCGGACAGGCCCCAGGCGACCATGAGGATCAGGACGGTCTTCCGGGCGCTCCAGCGCTGTGCGAGCACCGCCGCCGGGATCTGGAGGAAGACGTAGCCGAGGAAGAAGATGCCGCCGGCCAGTCCCTTGTCGGCGTTGGACAGGTCCAGGTCGCCGTGCATGTAGGGGAGGACGACGGAGACGTTGTTGCGGTCCAGGTACGCCAGCATGTACATGATCGCGGCGACCGGGATGACGTAGAGCCAGCGCTGGGCCGGTACCGCCCCGGAGAGCGCGGTGCCGGTGCCGGCCGTCGGGTCGCCGGTCTGCGGAGCGTCGTTCATCGGGCCACTGCCGTCCCATAGGCGGCGCGGATCCGGTCCGTGCAGCGGCTGAGGTCGGCGGCGGCGCGGAAGGCGGCGGCCATGGTGGCGTGCGAGGCGCGCCCGCTGCCCGCGATGTCGAACGCGGTGCCGTGGTCGACGGACGTCCGCAGGATCGGCAGGCCGACGGTGACCGAGACTGTACCGGCGAAGTCGACCGTCTTGGCGGGGATGTGGCCCTGGTCGTGGAAGTGCGAGAGCACCCCGTCGAAGCGGCCTTCGAGCCCCTGGTGGAAGACCGAGTCGGCGGGGACCGGTCCGGTCACGTCCAGCCCCTCGGCCACCGCCGCGGCCACCGCCGGGGCGAGCACGGTGATCTCCTCGTCGCCGAAGTGGCCGCCCTCGCCGCCGTGCGGGTTGACCGCGGCGACCGCGAGCCGGGGCGCGTCGTGGCCGAAGACCCGCAGTGCGGTGACCGCGTGGCGGATGCTCGCCCCGACCCGGTCCTCGGTGACCTGGTCCAGGGCCTTGCGGAGCGAGAGGTGACGGGTGGTGAAGAAGATCTTCAGGCCGCGGACCACGAACATGGTGTCCACCCGGGCCGCACCGGTCAGCTCGCCGAGCATCTCGGTGTGCCCCAGGTGCCGGGAACCGGCCGCCCAGATCGCCTCCTTGTTGATCGGCGAGGTGACGACGGCGTCGACCTCGCCGGCCAGCGCGGCCTGCGTGGCGGCCTCGATCGCGGCCACCGCGGAGCGGCCGGCGACCGGATCGACCCGCCCCCAGGGCAGATCGCCGGGGGCGACGCCCAGGTCCAGGACGTCGAGGGTGCCGGGCGCGAACCGCGCCTGGCCGGGCGCGCCGACCGGGTTCACCCGGACGTCGAGTCCGCAGACCTCCACGGCCCGGCGCAGCACGGCGGCGTCCCCGACCGCCAGCCCGCGCCCGAGTGCGGCGGTCGCCGGGTCGGCGAGGGTACGGGCGGTGATCTCCGGTCCGATCCCGGCCGGGTCGCCCAACGTCACGGCCAGCAGCGGGAGTTGACCGTCGGGAGGTCGCCGGTGGTCCGTCGTGTCCGTCGTCGTCATCAGTCACCTTTCAAGGGGTGAGCGCGGTGCGGGTGCCGGCCGCGCGCAGGTGTTCCAGGCAGTCGCGGGCCGCGTCCGGCCCGCCGATCAGCCCGCCCTTCGTGGCGAAGAGCAGTCCGTCGTGGGCGCCGCCGACCAGGCGTCCGGCGATGGCCAGCGGCAGCACCTCGCTGTCGATGGCGAAGCCGTCGGCGCCCAGCGCCGCGGTCACCGCGGCGGCGACATCGCCGCCCGAGGCGTACAGTCCGCCGGGGCTCAGCTCGTCGACCGCCCGCCGGGCGACCTCGGCCAGGCAGCGCAGAATGCCCGCGGCGGCGGACGGATCGGGGACCGCTCCGGCCGCCCGCGGCCCGGCGGGCAGGACCCGGACGCCGAGGACGGTGGCGCCCTCCGCCGCGGCGGCGCGCAGCGCGTCCAGCACCCGGTCGGCGTCGGGGCGGTCCGGGTCGAGATCGGCCCAGCGGGCACCGAGTGCCGCCTCGGTACGGGCGAGTTGGTCGCGGGTGCGGTCGGTGACGCTGCCGACGACGGCGAGCACCCGGACCGGGGCCACCGCGGGACGGATCCCGAGTTCGGCGGCGAGGGCGGCGCCGAACGGCCCGGAGTCCAGCGCCAGCCAGCGGATCCCGTCCTCGACGGCCAGCGCCGCGGCGGCCCGGGCGACCGTCCGCAGGTGCGCGTTCTCGGTGGCGTCGCAGACCACCACCTCGGCCCGGCTCGCCCGGAGCGCCGCGGCCACCGCGTCGGGCCCCTGTTCCACCACGTCCAGCGGCAGTTCGCCCAAGGTCCGGCGGCTCTGCGTGCCCAGCACGGCGGCGACCCGGGAGTGCCGCACCGGGTCGAACGGGTCGCGGGCCACCGCCGTCCGGGTCAGCGGCACCCCGTCGACGAGGTGCAGTCCGCCGACCGTGGTGCGGCCGGCGTCAGGGAAGGCGGGGACGGCCAGCGTGCGGATCCGGGCGGTGGGGGCAGGGGCCGCCAACGCATCGGCCACCGCGTCGAGTTCGCTGCCGGGGTTGCCGCGCAGCGTGGTGTCCACCCGCTTGACGATCAGGGGCGCGTCCCCGGCGGTGTCGGCAACGGCCCGGACGGCGGCGTAGGCGCGGGCGGCGGGCCAGTGTCGGGAGGCGGTGTTGACGACGAGGACGTCCACCCGGTGGGCGTAGCGGGCCACCTGGGCGGGGTCGCTGACGGTGACGGCCCGCAGGCCGCGCCGGGCATAGAGGGCACCGGTGGCGTTGCTGCCGGTGAGGTCGTCGCCGATGACGAGCACCTGGGCCATGGGCTCCCCTCCCGCCGGTTGCGCAATGACCGGACCGCGCAAGGAAGTTGCGCGATTCACGCAATGCAGGGTGGCGAGCGGCGGGACGGCCTGTCAAGAGCCGTGCGCGGGAGCCTCCGGCGCGTCGGGGCCCGACTGCTGCGCACACGGCAGCACCGGCCAGCCCGCCGCGGCGAACGCCGCCAACCGCCGCCCGTCGCGCCCCTCATGCCCGTCGCCCCCGTCGCCCTGAGCGCCTGAGATCAGCCCGGTGCCGTACGGCATCGCCGCCCAGTAGGGGAAGCCCCCTCCCCCCGCGAGCTTGGAGCCGTCGGCGAGCACCCAGGCGGCCCGCGCGCACCGCGCCATGGTCTCCTTCAGCGCGGCCTGTTCCGGGTCCGGGCAGTTCACCCCGCGCCGCGGATCCACGCCGTCCACGCCGAGGAAGGCGAGGTCCGGGGTGATCCCGCGCAGCGCCTGGTCGGTTCGGGTGCCCAGCAGGGACTCGTTGGGCCGTCGCAGCCGGCCGCCCAGCACCACCACCTCCACCTCCGCGTCGGCCAGCTCTACCAGGGTGGACAACCCGTTGGTGACGACGGTGATGTCGGTGCGGGCGCGCAGCTCGTGCGCCAGCCGCGCCACCGTGGTGCCGGCGTCCAACAGGACCACGTCGCCGCTGCGGACGAGGGTGGCGGCGGTCCGGGCGATGGCGCCCTTCTCGCTGCGGTGCTCCCGGGCCTTGTCGTGCCAGGACCGCTCGGCGGCCCGGTGGTCGACCGCGCCGCCGTACGTCCGGGTGATCCGGCCGCCCTCGGCGAGCGCGGCCAGGTCGCGGCGGACGGTGGACAGCGAGACGTCGAAGGCGGCGGCGAGGTCGTGCACGGTGATGTCGCCCGCGCCGAGCAGCTCCACCATGCGCTCCCGCCGGTGCCGGGTGGCCGGACGTTCCCCACTGGTCACGTGACTGCGCCCTCCCCGCCGCGTCCCGCTGCTCCCCCGACTGCCGTAAGTTGCGCGCTTCGCGCAACTGGAGGGTAGCAGCCGGGAGTTGTCCCGGTCAGGGCCCGTGGTCGTCGGGCGCCTCCGGAGCCCGGTCCGCGTCGGACAGTGCCTGCTCGGTCCAGATCACCTTGCCGTCGCCGGTGTAGCGAGTGCCCCACCGCTCGGCCAGCTGGGCGATCAGGAAGAGGCCGCGGCCGCCCTCGTCGGTGGTGGCGGCGTGCCGCAGGTGTGGGGAGGTGCTGCTGTGGTCGGCGACCTCGCAGATCAGCGCGCGGTCGTGGATCAACCGGATCCGGATCGGGCCGGCGGCGTACCGGATGGCGTTGGTGACCAGCTCGCTGAGGATCAGCTCGGTGGTGAACGCCTCGTCGGCCAGCCCCCACTCGATCAGCTTGCGGACCGCGGCGGCGCGCACTTGGGCGACCGCGGACGGGTCGGCGGGGACCTCCCAGTCGGCGATGCAGGTGGCGTCCAGCCGTCGGGTGCGGGCGACCAGCAGGGCGATGTCGTCGGTCGGGCAGTCCGGCAGCAGCGCGTCGAGCGCCGCCTCGCAGGTCTCCTCCGGGGTCTGCCCGGGACGGCCGCCGAGGGTGCGGCCGAGCAGGGCCATGCCCTCGTCAATGGCGCGGGAGCGGTCCTCCACGAGCCCGTCGGTGTAGAGCACCAGGCGGCTGCCCTCGGCGAGTTCCAGCTGGCAGGTGTCGAAGGGCATCCCGCCGAGCCCGAGCGGCGGGCCGCCGGGCACCTCGGCGAACTCCGCGCTGCCGTCCGGCCGCAGCACCAGCGGCTGGACGTGCCCGGCGCGGGCCATGGTGCAGGTGCCGGTGACCGGGTCGTAGATGGCGTAGAGGCAGGTGGCGCCGGTGATCGGGGCCTTGGGGCCGTTGCCGTTGCCGGTGCCGTCCGCGCCCTCGTCCTGGTCGATCCGGGTGACCAGCTCGTCAAGGTGCCACAGCAGCTCGTCGGGCGGGACGTCGAGGGTGGCGAAGTTGTGGATCGCGGTGCGCAGCCGGCCCATGGTGGCGGCGGCGTGCAGGCCGTGGCCGACGACGTCGCCGACGACCAGGGCGACCCGGGTGCCGGGCAGCGGGATGATGTCGAACCAGTCGCCGCCGACGCCGCCCAGCCCGCCGAGGCCGGCCTGCGCGGGCAGATAGCGGAAGGCGGCCTCGACGGCGTTCTGGTCGGGCAGGCCGCGCGGCAGCAGGCTGCGCTGGAGGGTGATCGCCATGGTGTGCTCGCGGGTGTAGCGGCGGGCGTTGTCGATGCTCACCGCGGCGCGGGCGACCAGCTCCTCGGCGAGCGAGAGGTCCTCCTCGTCGAACGGCTCGGGGGTGTGCGCACGCCAGAAGAGGGCCACGCCCAGGATCGCGCCGCGGGCCCGTAGCGGGACCGCGATCAACGAGTGGATGCCGTTCGCGACGATCTGCCGGGCGCGTTCGGGGTCCTGCCGCTGCCAGCCGGAGAACGTGGTCAGGTCGGCTTCCAGGACCGGTTCGCCGGCCGGCAGCCGGGTGCCGAGGACGGTGGTGGGCGCGAACTGCATCGGCTCGCCCACCGGGTACAGCGACCCGTCGGGCACCTCGCCGCCGATGGCCGTGCGGCGCATCGCGACGGCCGGGCCGGCGGTCTCGGGCTCCTCGCCGTTCAGCACCGACTCGGCCAGGTCGATGGTGGCGATGTCGCTGAACCGCTCGGCGGCGAACCGGGCCAGTTCCTCGCAGGTGCGCACCACGTCGAGGGTGGTGCCGATCTCGGCGCCGGCGTCGTAGAGCAGTTTCAGCCGCCCTCGGGCGAGGTCGGCGCGGCCGGTCAGGGCCCGGAGTTCGGTGGTGTCACGGAGGGTGGTGACGCTGCCGGGCGGGCCGCCGGCGCGTTCGGTGGAGCGCTGGTTGACCGCGAGCAGTCGTTCCCCGACCGGGTGCACCTCGTCGGTGACGACCCGGCCGGACTCCAGCAGCACCGTGGTGGCCGGGTCCAGCCCCAGCTCGGCGACCTGGCGGCCCTCGACGTCGGGCGGCAGGTCGAGCAGCCGCCGGGCCTCGTCGTTGGCGAGCACCAGCCGCCCGTCGCCGCGGACGATGATCACTCCTTCCCGGACCGCGTGCAGCACCGCGTCGTGGTGCTCGTACATCCGCGTCATCTCTTCCGGTCCCAGCCCGTGGGTCTGGCGCCGGAGCCGGCGGCTGACCAGGGCGGTACCGCCGGTGGTGAGCAGCAGCACCCCGGCCGCGGCACCGAACAGCAGCGGGAACTGGTCGTTGACGACGCCGCTCACCTTGCTGATGGTGATGCCCGCGGAGACCAGGCCGACGACCTGGCCGCCGTCGCCGACGACCGGCACCACGGCCTGCACGAGCGGCCCGATGGTGCCGGTGATCTTCTCGGTGACCACCCGTCCGGCCAGGGCGGGCCCGATGTCGCCGACGAACTTCTTGCCGATGCGGTCGGTGAGCGGGTGGGTGTAGCGGATGCCGTCGGTGTTCATGACAACGAGGAAGTCGACCCCGGAGCCCTTGCGGGCGGCTTCCGCCTCGGGCTGGAGCACGGCGGTGGGGTGGGGGCTCTTGAGGGCCGCTTCGAGACCGGGCGCGTTCGCGAAGGTCTGGGCCACGGCGACCGAGCGGTGTTGGGCCTCCCGTTCGGAGTCGGTCCCGGACTGCAGCACCAGGGCCGCGATGGCGGCGGCGACGAGCAAGACCACGATCGCCACTTGCAGGAGAAAGACCTGACCAGCGACAGTTCGCATCCTCAGAACCGAACGCGGGCGGCCGTAGCGTCCGGCCATGTCCTCTTTCTACACCTCCCGCATACGGTGGGCGAGCCGCGCACTGCGCAGCGCAGCGGCCCCGGAAAGACTGCGGCACAGCAGCGTCAGTAAAACCTGTCGGTAGGTTTCCCGGCTACGGGTGTGCGCTCACCGGCTCCCTCCATGTAACTCTTCCCACAGGCCGCGGCGGTTGCGGAGCGGCCGCTGATCTGCCGGGAGGCGCCGGCGCCGCGCGCAACGTTCCTGGTCAGCGGCGCTTACTCGGGAGTCGGGCGGGGCCCGGGGGCGGTCGCCGGGCGGTCGGAGCCGGCCCCGGGGCCGCCGGGCGCGTATGAGACGTTCGTGGGCATGCATGTTGCAGCAGAGGAGATCCGGGCCGAAGCGGCGGTGCTCATCGACGACCATGCGCGCGGGGCGTGGCAGCCGAACGACGCGGACCGCCGGGCCGCCGTCGCGTTGTTCCGCTGGCTGGAGACGGGACTGCCGCTCACCGGCGAGCAGGTCCGCGCCGCCGTCGCGCACCCGGAGCCCGCGGGGCGGGCGACCGCCGGGCTGCTGGCGCTGCTGCGGGCCACCGCAGGTCTGCTGGACGACGCGGACGTGGCCGACGGCCCCGCCGGGCGGGATGCCGTCGACCACGTGTGTCTGCTGTTGGACGCGCTGGCGCTGTCCCGGCCGGACGGCCGGTGAAGGCGCGGCCCGGTCAGGACCGGGCCGGCTCGGCGGCCGTGGCCAGTTCGTCCTCGGGGACCGAGATGACCCAGTGGCTGTCCTGCCGCGGGCGGAGGTAGAGGGCCCAGTAGGCGGTGGCCACCGCGATCACCCCGCCGGTGATCAGCAGGCTCTTGGCGCTCTGTTGGCAGAGCACCCAGGCCAGGACCAGGACGATCAGCGCCGGGACCACCGGCCACAGCGGCATCCGCCAGGCGAGCCGGTTCTTGTGCTCGCCGCGGCGGGAGACCAGGGCACCCAGCGCGACGAAGACGTACATCGCGGCGACGGCCACACCGGTGACCTCGTTCAGGGTGTCGAGGGTGACGAAGCACAGTGCGGCACCGGGGACGCCGACCGCGAGGGTGGCCGCCCAGGGTGAGCCGAAGCGCTTGCCGACGTGCGAGAAGATCCGGTTGACCGGGGTCGGCCAGGCGGCGTCGCGGGCCGAGGAGAAGACCACCCGGGAGTTCTGGATCACCATGACGATCGCCGCGTTGATGATCGCCAGGGCGATGCACAGGCTGACGAACGTGCCGACGGCGGAGTTGCTCCAGCCCTGCACCATGCCGGCGACGTCGCCGGCGCCGAGCGTCTTGAGGTCGGGGGCGCCGAGGGTGATGGCGACGACCGGGACGAGGACCACGGCGGCGCCGATGGCCAGCGTCCACAGGACGGTCCGGGAGACGTTGCGCCGCGGGTTCTCCATTTCCTCGGCGAGGTACACCGCGGTGGAGAAGCCCTGGAGGATGAAGAGCGCGGTGGCGAGCCCGGTCACGATCAGCCCGCCGGTGACCGCGGCGCTGGTGCCGTGCCCGGCGTCCATGACGGGGTGGATGAGGGTGCTCGCGGACCGGCTGGTGTGGCTGAAGCCGAGGAACGCCACGACCGCGGCGGCCACCACCTCCAGGACCAGGAAGATGCCGGTGATCCAGGCGTTGGCGCGCAGGTCGAGCAGGCCCATGGCGGTCGCCAGCAGCATCACCGCGGCGGCGGTCGCCTGCTTGTCCAGGTGCACGATCGGAGCCAGGTAGTCGGCGGTGCCCAGCGCGATGATGGGCGGCACGATCATGACGACGATCAGGGAGAGCACGAAGACCAGCCAGCCCGCGAGCCGGCCCATCAGGGTGCCGACCATGGCGTACTCGCCGCCGGAGCTGGGGATGAGAGTGCCCAGCTCGGAGTAGGTGAAGGCCACGCCCACGCAGAGCACCGCCGCGATGGCGATGGTCAGTGCCGTGCCGGTGCCGAGGGTGGCGAACGAGTCCGGCACGATCACGAAGAGCGAGGACGCCGGGGTCAGGCAGGACAGGGTGAGCAGGGTGCCGCCGACCACACCGATGGACCGGGTGAGTTTGGGACTGTCCGCCGGTTTCGCGGTCCGGGCTTCCGGCGCTGCGGCGGCGGTGACAACTGGCGTGGTGGGCATATCGGTCATCCGGATCCCATCGGTGCTGGAGGGCAAGAAGGGGCGGCACTGTAGGGAGAAGTGCCGGTGAGCGGTCGCACCAGAGGCACTGCGGGGCCGCTTCGGTGACCGGAATACAACCTCCGTCGGACCCTCCCGTCAAGAGTTCGTTAAGCCCATATGGCAACGGAATCCGTAGCAGTTGCCACACCAAACGCGGTTTTCCATGTCACCCAGGCCCCATCCACGCGGATTTCGCGGGACTTTGCCGGGCTGCGGATTCTTCGGCCGCGCGGTCCGGCGACTTTCGCCGTGCGGTGCCGGCACCGGCGGGATTCAGCCCTCGTGGCCCCGGATGCGGGCGATCAGCAGCGCCACGTCGTCGTGGTCGTTGCCGTGCCGCAATTCGCTCAGGAGGCGGTCGCAGAGTTCCTCCAGCGGCTGCTCGGGCTCGCCGAGCAGCCCCAGGAGGCGGTCCAGGCGGGCGTCGATGGCCTGATCGCGGGTCTCGATCAACCCGTCGGTGTAGAGCACCAGCTGGTCGCCGGCGCGCAGCGGCACGGCGGTCTGCTCGAAGACCACGTCGCCGACGCCGCCCACGCCGAGCGGGGCGCCGGTGGGCAGGTCGAGGAGTTCCGGCGGCTGGCCGGGGCGCACCACCACGGGCGGCAGGTGGCCGGCGACGGCGATCCGGCACTCCTCGCGGTGCGGGTCGTGGACGGCGTAGAGACAGGTGGCGAAGGCCGGGTCGAGGCCGCCGGCGATGTGGTCGAGGTGGTGGAGCACGTCGGCCGGCGCGAGGTCGAGGTCGGCCAGCGCGCGCGTGGTGGTGCGCAACTGTCCCATGGTGGCGGCCGCGTTGATGCCGCTGCCCATCACGTCGCCGACGACCAGCGCGGTCTTGTCACCGGCGACCGGGATGACGTCGTACCAGTCGCCGCCCACTTCACTGGCCGCCTGCGCGGGCTGGTAGCGGTAGGCGATGTCCATCGTGGCGGGCTGTGCAGGGCGGTGGTTCATCAGATGCCGCTGGAGGGTGAGCGCGGTGCGTCGTTCGCTCTGGTAGGAGCGGGCGTTGTCGATGCAGACCGCGGCCCGGGCGGCCAGTTCGACGGCGAGCACCGCGTCGTCCTCGTCGAAGGGCACGGGGTTGTCCGAGCGGTAGAGCGAGAGCGCGCCCAACACCTCGCCGCGGGCGATCAGCGGCACCGCCAGATAGGAGTGCAGCCCGGCCTCCCGCAGCAGCTCGGCGCCCTGCGGGTCGGCGGCGATGTGCCGACGGTCCTCCGGGCCCACCTCGGTGACCAGCACCGGGCGGGCCGTGGTGACGCAGCGGGTGATCAGCCGCTCGGTCTCGTAGGCGGCGAGGTGTCCGGTGGGGTCGGCGGCGCGGACCGCGGGCGTCTCACCGGCCGCCGCGACCGCCAGGGCCCGGAAGCGGGCCGGGCCGCCGCGGCCAGGTACGCCGGGCCGGCGGCCGTCCAGTACGGCGTCGAGGACGTCGACGGCGGCCAGGTCGGCGAGTTCGGGCACGATGACGTCGGCCAGTTCCTGGGCGGTCTGGCCGACGTCCAGGGTGGTGCCGACGGTCGCCGAGGCGTCCGCGATGATCGCCAGCCGCCGGCGGGCGCGGGCCGCCTCGGTCGCGGCCCGGTGCTGCTCGGTGACGTCCACGACGGAGGTGGCCAGGCCCAGCACCCGGCCGTTGGCGTCCTCCAGCCGGTAGTACGAGACCGACCACGCCTGGTCGACGTCGGGGTGGGCGGCGGTGCGGCCGACGGAGAACTGGTCCAGCAACGGCCGGCCGGTGGCCAGCACCTCGCGCATCCGCTCCTCGATGACGTCGGTCTCCAGGAACGACAGGGCGTCCTGGACGTGCCGGCCGATGTGCTGCTCGGCGGGCAGGTCGTTGATCCGCTCCAGTGCCGGGTTGACCATCACGAACCGCAGTTCGGCATCGAGCACCGCCAGCCCGATCGGCGACTGGGCCACCAGCCGCACCGACAGCGCCAGGTCCCGCTCCACCTCGCGCAGCACGGCCTGGTCGGTGGCGATGCCCAGGGCGTAGGAGGCACCGTGCTCGTCCTGGAGCCGCATGTTGCGGAATTCGACCAGCCGGGTGCTGCCGTCCTTGTGCCGGACGGGGAAGACCCCGGCCCAGCTCTCACCGGCGGACATCACCTCCGCGAAGAGGCGCAGGACGAGGTCGATGTGCTCGGGGTGGACCAGCAGCTGGGCGGCGGACCGGCCGAGCGCCTCCTCGGCGGTCCACCCGAAGAGCGCCTCGGCTTGGGGGCTCCAGAGCGTGATCCGGCCCCTGGCGTCGAGCATGACGGCGGCCACGCCCAGCACGTCGAGCAGACCGCCGGGCTGCGCGGGCCCGGCCCCGGACTGGGCAGCACTGTCCGGGAACGCGTCGGTCGCACCCATCCAGGCACTCCTTCCGCCGGTCTCCTGACCGACAGCCGTGGCGCTCCGTGCACGGCCGGGTCGTGCCGTGCTGCCGCTGCCCTCCATCATCCCTCGACACCGGACGGACCCGCAGGCAGAGCGGGGCCCACCAGAGGCGGGGACCGTACCGGATGGAGCATTATGGGCCGCCCTCGCCCGCCCCGGCGACCGGGTTGACGATATTGATCCACTCGACGATGGCCGGAACAACGCCCGCGCGCGGACACTCGACTTGGAGATGTCGATCTCTTGGGACTACTCTGACTTTAGTTGCTGGAGGCAACCAATAATCATTGTCGCACCACCGACGTACCCCCGTACGCCGCCGGGGTCAGGAGGACACCCTCAATGCCCATATCCGACCAGCCGTTCCGCACATACGTGGAGGAGAACCTCGATGCACTTAACCGCGACCCGGCCCGCGAGGTCCTGGTCCACCAGGGCCGCCGGGTCACCGGCGGCGAGTTCCGCACCCTGGTCCTGCGGATGGCCCGCGCGCTGCGCGACCGAGGAGTCACCCGCGGCACCACCATCACCCTGCTGAGCGGCAACCTCCCCGAGACCGTCGCCGCCCGCTACGCCGCCAACCTCGTCGGCGCCCGGGTGAACCACCTGTACAACAAGCTCTCCGTCGACTCCCAGGCCGCGATCGTCCGCGACGTCGAGACCCGCGCCCTGATCGTCGACCCGCGGCTGGCCGAACGGGCCGCGGAACTGGTCGAGTTGGCGCCCGTGCCGGACGTCCTGGTACTCGGTCCGGCCAAGCTGGGCACCGACCTGCTGGAGCTGGCGGCCGGCCAGAGCGACGAGCCGTTCACCGCCGACGCCCGGCCCGAGGACATCTGCACCATCCGCCACACCGGCGGCACCACCGGCCACCCCAAGGGCATCTGCACCACCTTCGAGCAGGTGCGGTGGTTCCAGGGCGTGCTCCCGGAATACGAGGACGTAGAGCACCGGCAGCTGGTCTGCACCACCCTCGCCCACGCGGCCGGCTACATGGCCGACACCATGTTGCAGTCCGGCGGCACCGTCGTCCTCCTCGACGACTTCGACGCCAAGGAGGTCCTCGCCGCCATCGAGCGCGAGCGGATCACCGCGCTGTTCCTGCTGCCGCCGCTGCTGTACCAGCTGATGGACCACCCCGACCGCCCGCACACCGACACCTCCAGCCTGCGGATGGTCACCTACGGCGGCTGCCAGGCATCGCCGGCCCGACTGGCCGACGCGGTCCGGGCGTTCGGGCCGGTGCTCTTGCAGGGCTACGGCCAGAACGAGGCCGGCGGCATCAGCGTGCTGCTGCCCGAGGACCACGACCCGGACCGCCCCGACCGGCTGCGCTCGGCCGGCAAGGTGCTGCCCGACGTCGAGGTGGCGATCCGTGACGAGTCCGGGCGTGATCTGCCGGCCGGCGAGCACGGCGAGGTCTGCGTCCGCTCCGCCATGATCATGCAGGGGTACTGGAAGCAGCCGGAGCTCACCGCGGAGGTACTGCGGGACGGTTGGCTGCACACCGGGGACGTCGGATTCCTGGACGACGAGGGCTACTTGACCATCGTCGACCGGCTCAAGGACATGATCGTCGTGGTCGGCGGCCATGTGTACACCACCGAGCTGGAGGACCTGCTGAACTCGCACCAGCAGGTACTCCAGAGCGCCGTCTACGGCGTCCGCGACGCGGACCGGATGGAACGGGTGCACGCGACGGTGGTGCGGACCCCCGGCGGTGACGTCGACGCGGAGCAGCTGCGCGCGATGGTGCGCGAGGTCCGTGGCGCGATGTACGAACCGGCCCGGATCACCTTCGTCGACGCGCTGCCGCTGACCGACGCGGGCAAGCCGGACAAGAAGGAACTCCGGCGCCGCGCCGAGGAGTCGGGCGCCGCGGTCTGATCCGGCCGGCCGGTCCGGAACACCGGCGCCGGGCCGACGATGGCGGGCCGCCACAGTACGCAACTGCGGCGGCCCGCCGGGCTGCCTACGGTCAGAACCACCAACCGAACAGGCCGTGGAGGATAAGCCCGAGCAGCCCGAAATTGCGGCCCTCGCGGCCCTCGCAGCCCTCCCGGTGCTCACGACCGCGGTGGCCTTCGCGACCGTGATGGCCTTCCCGGCCCTCGTTGCCGAACCGACCGAAGCCGAAGAAGCCGCCGCACTCGTCGTCGTGCCGGTGGTGACGGAAGTTGCGGCCGTGGTCACCACGTCCGTGGTCGCCGCTCACCGCGACGGTCTGGCCCTGAGGGGCCGCCTGGGCCATACCGGCGACCGGGACGACGGTCGCGGCGGCGAGCGCCGCGGCGGCCAGGGAACGCCCTATGTACTTGCGCATTGCGTTACTCCTGATTGGCAGGAAATCGGACACGTGATGGGTACCTCGTGCCGATGCGTTCCTCGCAGGCGCGGCGCGCGACCACTCCAACGGCCGCCGGAATTGGGCCGATCGAGGCACCGCCGCCGGGGCGGCGGGCCGAGCGCACTCCCGTGACCGGTCAGTGTTTGCGGGCCCGGCTGGGCTGGACCCGGGACGGTTCGCCGGGCATCTTCGGGTGGTCCGGCGGGTACGGCAGGTCTCCCAGGCCCTCGTCGGCGGTGTGCCGGTCGGCCAGTTCCAACAGCGACTCCAGGCCGAAGGCATGGTCCGCCATGTCCGCGTGGACATCGCCGAGTTCGGCGAACCGGGGCGGCACGGTCCGCAGGTCGAAGTCCTCGGGCGCGGCGTCGGACAGTTCCTCCCAGCGCAGCGGGGTGGAGACCGTCGCCCGGGGGCGGGCGCGCAGCGAGTACGGCGAGGCGATGGTGCGGTCACGGGCCATCTGGTTGTAGTCGACGAACACCTTCGCGCCGCGTTCCTCTTTCCACCAGGCGGCGGTCACCAGCTGCGGCAGCCGCCGCTCCAGACTCCGTGCCACGGCGATGGCGGCCCGTCTGACCTCGGTGAACGTCCAGTGCGGGCGGATCGGCACATAGACGTGCACGCCGCGGCCGCCGGAGGTCTTCGGCCAGCCGCGCAGCCCGTGCTCGGCCAACAGCGCGCGCAGTTCGTGCGCGACCGTGACGGCGTCGGCGAAGCCGGTGCCGGGCTGCGGGTCGAGGTCGATCCGCAGTTCGTCGGGGTGCTCGGTGTCCGCGCGCCGGACCGGCCAGGGGTGGAAGGTCAGACACCCCAGGTTGGCCGCCCAGACCACGGCGGCGGGTTCGGTGGGGCACATCTCGTCCGCGAACCGTCCGCTGGGGAAGGTGATCCGGGCGGTGGGCAGCCAGTCCGGCAGCCCCTTGGGGGCCCGCTTCTGGTAGAAGAACTCGCCCGCTACGCCGTCCGGGAACCGCTGCATGGTGGTCGGCCGGTCCCGCAGGCCCCGCAGTACCCCGTCCGCGACGGCCAGGTAGTACTGGGCGACGTCCAGCTTGGTGAACCCACGCTCCGGGTAGTACGTCTTGTCCGGGTTCGACACGCGCACCGCGCGACCCGCGACTTCCAGCTCCACAGCTCGGGATCTGGCCATGCCTCCACGCTAGGTTCCGCCGGGAGCCCCCGCCCGCCGGGACCGGCCGGTCCGTCCCGGCGGGCAGGAACGGGCGGCGGCCCGCAGGATCGGGACCATGGACCTGCCCGTGATGCCCCCGGTCTCCCCCATGCTCGCCAAGCCGGTGGCGAAGATCCCCGCCGGCATGCAGTACGAGGCCAAATGGGACGGCTTCCGCGTCCTCGTCTTCCGGGACGGCGACGAGGTCGAGATCGCCAGCCGCACCACCAAGTCCCTCAGCCGCTACTTCCCCGAGGTGCTTGCGGCGGCGCGGGCCGAACTACCGCCGCGCTGTGTGCTCGACGGCGAGGTGGTGATCGCACACGACGGCCGGCTGCACTTCGAGGAACTCCTGGAGCGCATCCACCCGGCCGACTCCCGGGTACGGACGCTGGCCGCCCGCACGCCCGCCTCGCTCATCGCCTTCGACCTGCTCGCGCTGGACTCCGCGTCACTGCTGGACGAACCGCAGACGGCCCGCCGGGAAGCCCTGGTCGAGGCGCTGCGGCCGGCCCGGGCGCCGGTGCACACCGCGCCCGCCACCACCGACCGGGAGCTGGCACAGCGGTGGTTCGCGCAGTTCGAGGGAGCGGGGCTGGACGGGGTGATCGCCAAGCCGCTGGACCTGCCGTACCGGCCGGGCGACCGCGTGATGTACAAGATCAAGCACGCCCGGACCGCCGACTGCGTGGTCGCCGGCTACCGGCTGCACAAGAGCGGGCCGGTGGTCGGCTCGCTGCTGCTCGGGCTGCACGACGACGCGGGGCACCTCCAGCACGTCGGGGTGTGCGCCTCGTTCCCCATGGCCCGGCGGCGCGCCCTGGTCGAGGAGTTGGCGCCGCTGCGGATGGCCGACGACGAGACCACCGGCCACCCTTGGGGCGACTGGGCCGACGAGGCGGCGCACGATGCCCGCCGGATGCCGGGCGGACCGAGCCGCTGGAGCGGCGGCAAGGACCTGTCGTGGGTGCCGCTGCGCCCGGAGCTGGTGTGCGAGGTGGGCTACGACCACATGGAGGGCAGCCGGTTCCGGCACACCGCGCAGTTCCGCCGCTGGCGGCCCGACCGCACACCGGAGAGCTGCACCTACGCGCAGTTGGAAGAGCCGGTCGGCTACGACCTGGGCGAGCTGCTGGGTGACTGACGCGGGGCGGCCGGTCAGCCCTCCGGTGGCCAGCGGCGCCGGCTCTCCCCCGGCGCCAGCCGGTCCACCACCTCGGCGAGCTCCCGACACACCTGCTCGATCCGTCGGCGGATGGTGCTCTGCTCGGTGACGATCGCCGACAGCAGCAGCGCGGTGAGCGCGGCGGAGGCGTTGAGGGCCTGGAGGTTGACCATGGTCTCCAGCAGGCTCAGACCGGTGAACGGGCCGTACCCGCCGTTCGCCGCGCTGATCGCGAAGACCGAGATCACCAGGACGCAGGGTGCCGCACCGATCAGCTGGAACCGCAGCGCCGCCCACACGATCAGCGGGAAGACCAGGAAGAGCAGAGACAGCGGTGTACGGGTGATCACCAATGAGACCAGCACCGTGGCCGCCAGCAGCGCGGCCGCCTCGACCCACCGGTAGAGGGGGATGTGCCGGGGCGGCCGGAGCATCCGGCAGGCGAGCACCAGCGGGGTGATCACCAGGACGCCCATCGCGTCGCCGGCCCACCAGGAGGCCCAGGTGCGCCAGAAGTCCCCGGCGGGCAGCGCCCCGGTGAGCACCTGGGTGCCACTGCCCAGCGTCGCGCTGATCACCATCGCGGCGAAGGCGCCGAGGGAGACCAGCGCCACCCCGTCGCGCAGCCGGTCGAGTTCGATGCGGAAGCCGACCCGCCGCAGCATCAGAGCGGCGCACACCGGGGCGGCGGTGTTGCCCGCCACCACACCGAAGCCGGCGAGGTCCAGGCTGGTGAGCGTGGAGAGGACCAGGAGGGTGCCGACGGCGATGCCCGGCCACATCCGCAGGCCCAGCAGGAGCAGGAAGCTCAGCGCGATGCCGGTGGGCGGCCACAAGGGGGTGACCACGGCACCCGCGACCACCACCTGCTCCAGCAGACCGACCTTCGCGGCGCCGAAGTAGAAGGCGGCGAGCGCGAGGTTCCCCAGAGCTGCCGGGGCCATCCGACGGATTTCCCCGGTGCGCACCACATCTGCCATCAGACAACGCCGGTGGCCGGGCGCCGGACGCGACACGCGCTGCCGGTCCGTGCTTCACCCGGCCCCGCGCCGCGCCGCGTCGTGGCGCAGCACGATCACCGCGGCGTCGTCGGTGTGACCGGTCAGTTCGGCCACGCACATCACCGCGCCGGCGACCTCGGCCGGGTCCTCCCCGGCCTTGGCCCGGACCAGCCGGGCCACCTGCGCCAGCCCGGCCTCGATGGGGAACGACGGCCCCTCGATCACCCCGTCGGTGAACAGCACGAACGCACCCGCCGTGGTGAGCCGCCGGCGGGTGACCGGATACCGCTGTCCGGGCAACACGCCCAGCGGGATGCCCCCGGGGTCCTCGACCAGGCCCCAGCGCCGGTCGGTGGTGGCCCAGATGCCGGGGACGTGCCCGGCCCGGGCGCTGGTCAGTTCCCAGGTCATCGGGTCGAAGCGGACGAAGGTGCAGGTCGCGAAGAGTTCGCAGTCGATGGAGAGGAGCAGGTCGTTGGCCCGGCTGAGGACCTCGCCGGGGTCGGCGGCGTACGCGGCGACGGCGCGCAGCCCGATCCGGATCTGCCCCATGAACGCGGCGGCCTCGACGTCATGGCCCTGCACGTCACCGACGGAGAAGGCCAGCGACCCGTCCGGCAGCGGGAACCCGTCGTACCAGTCGCCCCCGATGGCGAGGCCGTGCCGGGCGGGGGCGTAGGTGGCGGCGGTGCGCAGACCGGGCAGCTCCGGGAGGGCGCCCGGCAGCATCTCGCGCTGCAGGACCTCGGCCAGTTCCACTCTGGCCCGCTGGAACTCGGCGCCTTCCCGCGCCTGGGCGGTCAGCCGCCCGAGCGTGGTGAGCAGATCGTCGGCGCTCGCCGACCGCGGGGGACGACGCCGAAGCATGGGCCCATCATATTTCGGGGGTCCGGTATCCGCTTGACGGCCGTGCGGCCGGTCCGGTGGACCACGGCCGGGTCCGTGGGCTCAGGCTGCGGGCTGCCGGGCCGTGGTCAGCTGGCCGACGCCGGACCGCACCGCCCAGAAGAACACCGCCAGCGCGACGGCGGCGACGGTGACCGAGTCGTACGGGGCGGGCAGGTGACCGGAGCCCTTGAAGGTGCCCAGCCAGGACAGCGCGGTGAGCGCGAGGAGGTAGACCACCAGCCAGGCGCCGGTGCGGAGTTCGGCCGCCAGCGGGCGGCGTGGCCCGGCGCCGTCGTCCTGCGCGGCCCGGGCGCCGGGCCGCCGCATCCCCAGGAAGAGCAGCAGTCCGGCCAGGACCAGCGGCAGCGCCAGCCGCAGGTGCTGCCAGCCCGACCAGTAGACGAACTCGCTGGCCACCACGAAGCTCAGCGGGGCGATCCAGCGCAGTCCGGGGACCCATCCGGCGGTGCCGCCGCCGGCCTCGGTGCGGAAGACCGCCACGGCGACCGCGGAGGCCGCGTAGATCAGCAGGTACATGTCGCCCATCACGCTGACGATGTCCTGCCAGCCGCCGAACGGCAGCAGGAACAGCACGATCACGATGAGGTTGACCGCCAGCGCCCGGCGCGGCATGCCGGAGCCCTCGTCGACCTTCATGAAGTAGCGGGGGATGGTGCCGTTCTTGGCCAGCGCGTAGGTGTGCCGGGCGTCGATCGCCACGCCTACGTAGGCCGAACCGCCGGGCGAGAGCACCGCGTCGGCGTAGAGCAGGGTGGAGAGCCAGTGCAGGTTGAGGATCAGGGCCAGTTGCCCGAAGGGGGAGTCGAAGGAGACGCCCTTCCAGCCGCCGCCGAGCAGGTGCTCGGGGACGGTGAACAGGTAGGCCACCTGGAGCGCCAGGTACATCAGGAGCGCCAGGCCGATACCGGCCAGGACGGCCCACGGGAGGGTGCGGCGGGGGTTGCGGGTCTCGCCGGAGAAGTCCAGTGGGGCCTGGAAGCCGTTGACGGAGTAGACGATGCCGCCGCCGGCCAGCGCGGTCAGGCAGGCGACGTAGCCGTAGGGGGCGAATCCGCCGTGGTCGGTGAGGCGTCCGGCGTGCCAGCCGGAGGCGATCAGGGCGAGCACGGTGGCGACCGGTACCGCGATCTTGAAGATCGAGACCAGGGTGTTGAGGCGGGCGAACAGCCGGACCGCGAACCAGTTCAGCGCGGTCAGCAGCACGCTCAGGCCGCCGGCTAGGGCCAGCCCGGCGAGGGTGAGGGTGTGGCCGTTGTAGAGGCCGGGGAGGTAGTGCGCGGTGTACTGCATGATGGCGCTGATCTCGGCGGCGGTGCCGCCGACCGACAGCAGTACCGACCAACCGATGATCGTGCCGACCAGCCGGCCGTTGGCGAACAGCGGCCAGCGGACGGTGCCGCCGCCCTCCGGTCGGGACGCGCCCAGCTCGATCATGACCAACGCGACCAGCCCGCACAGCACGCCCGCGCCCACCCAGGACAACAGCGCGGCCGGGCCGGCGGTCTGCGCGGCGTACATGGCGGCGAACAGCCAGCCGGAACCGACGATGTTGGAGAAGCCGATCCCGGTCAGTCCCCAGAACCCCAGGTCCCGCCGCAACCGGCGCTCCTGCGCCTGCACTTCGGGTGCGGCGCCCCCGGCCGGTTCACCCGATACCTGACGTTCCGCCACGGAACGGCCTCCTCGACTCGCTGTCTGCGCTGGTCAGGACCCTACTCGACATGTTCGCGCCACAGGGCGGGTCGCCGGCGTTCAGGAGGAGGGGCGCGCTGGGGCCGGTCCGGTGGGTCAGGGTCGGATGGGCCCTAGGCGAGTTGCTCGGGGGTGAGGCCGAAGGTTTCGGTGAGTCCCCGGCGTCCGGCGTCGGTGGGTCGGACGACCCTCCGGTACCGGCCGTTGCGCAGCCAGTCCAGGGCGAACAGCCGGGCGGTGACCGCGCCGCCGAGCGCACCGGCGAGGTGGTGGCGGTGCTCGGCCCAGTCGATGCAGTAGCGCACCGCGGAGCGGCGGCGTGGCAGTCGTTCCAGGTCGACGCCGAGGGCGGCCAGTTCGCGGCGGCCGTGCGGGGTGAGGAGGTAGGAGACCTGGGCGGGCCCGGTGCGCTCCTCTTGGAGGGTGCCGTCGGCCAGCAGGGCGTCCAGCAGGGCGACGCCGAGGCGGCCCGCCAGGTGGTCGTAGCAGAGGCGGGCGCGCAGCAGGGCCTTGGCGCGGGTGTCGGCGTTGAGGGAGCGCACCGGCAGCGGCCGGGCGATCAGGGCGAGCTGTTCCAGGGCGCGGGCAACGTCGGGGGTGGCGAGCCGGTAGTAGCGGTGCCGGCCGTCGAGTTCGACGGTGAGCAGCCGCGCCTCGCGGAGCCTGGCCAGGTGGGCGCTGATGGTGGAGTTGCTCACTCCGGCCTCGGCGGCCAGGGCACTCGCGGGCAGCGCGCCGCCCCCGGCCAGGGCGAGCAGCACCTTGGCGCGGGAGGGGTCGCCGATCGCCGCGGCGACCTCGGCCACGTCGGTCTCGGTGCGGGTTGCGGGCTCCGTCCGGGCGTCCATACCGCGACCGTACGGCGCGCACGGTTCGTCGGCCAACGAAACGTTCTCGCGCTCGCGCGCTGTGGAGGGCGGTCCGACGGCCGCACGCTCCCGCCCCGCCCCGGGCCGCCCCATGGCGAGAACGTTTCGCCCGGGACCGTAGCGATCCGGCCCGACACTGACCGCATGTCGACACTCAGCACCTCCGCACCCGCCACGCCACGCACCGGACGCGCCTCACCGCTCCCCCTGGTGGCCGTGTGCCTGGGCTACTTCCTGGTCATCCTGGACGTCACCGTGGTCACCGTGGCGCTACCGGACCTGGGCCGTGCGCTGGGCGCCGGGGTGACCGGCCTTCAGTGGACGGTGGACGGCTACACCCTGGTCTTCGCCGGACTGCTGCTGTTCTGCGGCGGACTGGCCGACCGGTTCGGCGGGCGGACGGTGTTCCTGGCCGGACTGGCGGTGTTCACGACGGCCTCGGCCGGGTGTGCGCTGGCCCCGTCGGTCGCGGTGCTGGTCCTGGCCCGGCTGGTCCAAGGCGTCGGCGCGGCGCTACTGGTGCCCGCTTCGCTGGCGCTGCTACGGGCCGCGTACCCGGAACCGGCCGCCCGCGCCCGTGCGTTCGGCGTCTGGGGCGCGGTCGCCGGGCTGGCCGCCGGGGCCGGGCCGGTGCTCGGCGGGGTGCTGGTCGCCTCGTTCGGCTGGCGCGCGGTGTTCCTGGTGAACCTGCCGGCCAGTCTGGCCGCCCTGGTATTGACGATCCGTCAGGTGCCGCGCTCCCCCGCCGCTCCGACGCGCCGTGGCCTGGACGTGCCGGCCCAGACGGCCGCGGCGATCAGCGTGGCGGCCCTGGCGGCCGGCTGCATCGAGGCCGGTGCCCCGGGCCGGCCCCGCGCCGTCGTCCTCGGCGCGTTCGCCGTCGCGCTGCTCGGCCTGGCCGCGTTCCTGCTCCTGGAACACCGCGCGCCCGCCCCGATGCTGCCGCTCGCCCTCTTCCGCAACCGGGCCTTCACCGCCTCCACGGCCGTCGGCATCCTGCTCAACACCGGTTTCTACGGGCTGTTGTTCCTCGCCCCGCTCTACTTCCAGCAGGTCCACCACTACAGCGCGCTGCGCACCGGCTTCGCGCTCCTGCCGGCCGTCGGCCTGGTGGCGGCCGGCTCGGCGCTGGCCGGGCGCCTGACGGCCCGGACGGGGCCCCGGCCACCGATGGTGGCGGGCCTGGTCATCGGGGCGGCGGGGCTGGCCGGCTGGCTGTGCGCGGGGCCCGGTACGCCCTATGTCGCGCTGGTCGGTCCGATGGCCGCCGCCGGTTTCGGCACCGCGCTGACCATGCCGGCCGCCACCACGGCGGTGATGGAGTCCGCCCCCGGTGACCGCGGCGGCGCGGCGGCCGCGGTCTTCAACGCCGCCCGACAGGTGGGCAGCGTCCTCGGCGTGGCGGTCTTCGGCACGCTGACCGCCGGCGGGCTGGTGGCGGGGCTGCACGGCGCGGCGCTGGCCGCGGCCGCCGGGTTCCTGGCCGCGGCCCTGCTCGCGGCGCGCTGGGTGCCGGGCGCGGCGCGGCGGCCGGATCCGGCCGGTTAGCCAGAGGGGTGGGCCGCCCGCGCCGCCCGCCCGCGCCACCGCCCGCGGCTCAGCCGAAGGCGATCAGCCCGGCCGCCACCAGCACGACCACCACCGCCCCGACCCCACACGCGGTGATCACCTTCCGCTGCCAGGGGGCGAGCCAGCCGCCTCCCAGAGCGCCGCCCATCCGCCCGTACTGCTCGATCCGTCCCATTGGGGTCAGCGGCTCGGTGGTCCCCTGCGGCATCCCGCTGGTCCAGTCCGGGCCCGGCTGCGGATAGCGGCGGCGCCAGCTCTCGTCCTCCCGCCACGGCAACGTCATAGGGCTGCTCCTCACGGTCGTTCCCCCCTTCCGCATGCCCGTGGTCCGCACCGGCACACCCGCGGGGCGGGGGCCGGCGGTCACCCACAGGTCCAGCAGCCCGCCCAGCAGGCGGAGCGGACTCGGTGGTGGCGCAGCTGGAGCTCGGTGAGCCCGTCGTTGCGGGCCTCCTCGTGGGGGTCGTCCGCGAGCGCACGGGCCTGGGCGAGCCGGCCGCACACGATGACGGTGAGCGCCGCCAGCTCTTCGGGCTCGGCACGGCCCCGGACGATGCGCAGCGGCACCTCGGCGGGGTCCTCGGTCGGGCGGGTCACACGGCCGACGCTAGGAGCGGGTGCCGGTGGCGGCGCGGCGGCCTGCGCCGTTCGGCGGCCGGGCGGCCTCCCCAAGCGTGATTTCGGTGGGCCCGACCGTGTTGTTCCCAGGCGGCGCCGGGCCGGCGGCGAGGATCGCGCGCAAATACGGGCACGCACACCGGCGGCGGATGCCGCAGTGGGGATGGCTGGGCGATGAGACGTGAGCGGACCGGCGACGACCGGGGAGTGGCGCAGGGCGACGGGCGCCGGGGGTTCCTCAAGTACGCGGCGGGGGTCGCGGGCGTGGCGGCCGGCGCCGGGCTGGGCGGCGGCGCGGCGGCAGCCGTGCCGGCGGGCCGGTCGGCGACCGGTCCCACGCCGGAGCGGGCCGTGGACGGCCGGCTGCTGCCACCGGACCAGGTGCCGTTCCACGGGCACAACCAAGCCGGCGTCCTCACCGCGCAACAGTTGTTCTCCGGTTTCGCGGCGTTCGACGTACTGGTGCAGGACCGGGCGGACCTGACCCGGCTGCTGAAGAAGCTCACCGAGCGGATCCGGGTGCTGACCGCCGGGGTGAAGCCGTGGGACGAGAAGACGGCGGAGGAGCCGCGGACCCCGGACTCGCTGACCGTCACGGTGGGCCTCGGGGCGTCCCTCTTCGACGACCGGTTCGGGCTCGCCGGGCACAAACCGCGGCACCTCAAGGCGATGCCGGCGTTCCCCAACGACCGGCTGGACCCGGCGCGCTGTCACGGCGATCTGTCGCTCCAAGTCTGCGCGGAGCACCCGGACGCGATCGTGCACGTCCTGCGCGACCTGGGCCGGGAGACCCACGGGATGATGCGGCCGCGGTGGCGGATGGACGCGTTCATGAACCCGTCGCGGCCCTCGGGGTCGCCGCGGAACTTCCTCGGTTTCAAGGACGGGATCGTCAATCCCGACACCGAGTCGGCGAGGGAGATGGACCAGCTGATCTGGGTGACGCCGTCGTGCGGGGAGCCGGACTGGGCGGAGGGCGGCAGCTACCAGGTGCTGCGGCTGATCCGTTTCCACTCCGAGTCCTGGGACCACGTGGCGGTATCCCGCCAGGAGAAGATCTTCGGGCGGCACAAGGCGAGCGGCGCGCCCCTGGGCCACGAGAAGGAGGACTCCCCGCCGGACTACCGCGATGACCCCGACGGCCGGACCATCCCGCTCGACGCGCACATCCGGCTCGCCAACCCGCGCACCCCACACTCCGACAAGTCCCGTTTCCTGCGCCGGAGTTACAACTACGACCAGGGCTACGACCAGCGCGGCCAAATGAACCTCGGGCTGGTCTTCTGCGGCTACCAGCAGAACGTGCAGCGCCAGTTCGCCACCGTGCAGCGCCGACTGCGGCACGAGCCGCTGGCCCCCTTCATCACCCCGGAGGGCGGCGGCTACTTCTTCGTCCTGCCCGGCGTGCGGCACGAGGAAGACTGGTTCGGTTCACGGCTGATGCAGGACACCCCGTAGGGCCCTGAGTCGGCGGTCCGCCGTGCGTTGGGTATGAGTCGTCCTGGACGACCGAAGATCCCGCCGTGGTCGGTAACCGATGCCCAACGGCGTGCGCTTGAGGGGTGGGTGCGTCGCCGCACCCACCCCTCAGGCCCTGGCCCCACACCGCGCACAGACTTTCAAGCTGCCCACCGACCCACCGTTCATCGACAAGGTCCGTGACGTCGTCGGCCGCTACCTCGGCCCGCCGGCCGGGAGGAACCGCGCCCCCGGGCGCCGGACCGGACGGGCCGCCCCACCGGTTCAGGAAGCGTCTCGCTTTCCCCTCATGTGGCATGCGGCCAAGATACGGATCTTCGTCCGGTCAGCCCCGTGTGAGTCGTGCGTCGCCCCTCCGCACGCACGCGGAGGGGCGGGGAGATCACGGCCCCCGGGCCGATCAGCGTGCCCGGCGCCGGGGCCGTACCGGCGCGGAGTGCCACGCCCGCCCCGGTCACCGCGCCGAACGTCGTCCGGCCGGTGCTGCTCCGGCGGCCGCCGAGGGGCACGGCGATGGCGGGACGGTAGCCGGTTCGGTCACCGTCCCGCCATCGCCGCACAGCGCCGTCGTGGTGACGAACGCCCCGACGTTCACGTTGCCGCCGCGATCAGAATCCCCACGAACGGCGGCTGGTTCACGAAGCAGCCGCCGGCCAGGACGTACGGGTGATCTCCGAAGCGAAGCCGACGTGGCAGTTCAGGCCGATGATCGTGTGGTCCCGCACCAGAGCGCCGGCGGAGATGACGGGCCGGAGCAGCCGGAGCAGATGAGCACGGGCCGACGATGCGGGCACCGGCCTCGACCCGGGCATCTCCTGCACTCTCAGCGGCCTCCGCCGGCGCTCGCGGCCGAGAACGACATCGCGACCGCGCTCGCCCGTCCACCACTCGCCGAGTGGCGCGTCCGGTGCGACCACCCGCCGTCGTAGATCGGGTTCTGTGCCTGGCTCGTCACCGGAGTCTGTGCCTGCTGGCTCGTCACCGGAGTCTGCACCTGGCTCGTCACCGGGGTCTGCACCTGGCGCTGCGGGACGCTGTTCATCTGCGCCTTCGCGTGGATCACCCGGCGCTTCGTCCCGTGCATCCCCTGACGCTTCTTCAGGCTCTGGACCGCCACCTTCCCGTCCGTCGGGTTCACCGTGTAGCGCACGCCCTCGTGCGTGACGGTCCGGTGGGTCGAGTTGAGGGTGGCGATCTGCTTGTTCTTGACGTGGATCTTCGCCGTGTAGCTGCCGTTGACCTTCTGCACGGTGGCCCGCGCGCCGTTGGTCAGCGTGACCGTACGGACCGGGCCCGGCTTGATCCTGCCGTGGTTGCTCACGCCGTGCGGCATGGCATGGACGCGCGTGCCGTCGAAGTAGACGTAGAGGCCCTTGGTGTAGAACTGGCCCTTCTTCAGGGTCGCGAACGGCTTGCCGCTGCCGATCGTCTGGAGATCGCAGACCCCGTTGTGGATCACGGCCTCCATGGCGCCGCCGATGTAGACGGCCCTGACCTTGTCCTTGGCCGTTGCCTGGGGTGCGGTGCGCGCGGCGCCGGCGGATGCGGGCCGGTCCTGCTGCCCCGGCGTGCCCGCGGCGAACGCGGTGGCCGGTACGGCCACGGCCCCGGCGAGCGCAGCGGCGGCGCAGATGGCACGCAGGGAGGTGCGCGAGGCGGGGAAGGTGCGGGAGGTCTTCATGGAGCTCGTAACCCTTCTCGATGTGCAAAGTGCGTGAAGTGGTTCGCCGAACCGATGCAAATCGGTCCATTTCTGGATCAATTCTGACAGCTCGGCATATTAGACACGGTTCACCCGGTCGAAAGGACAAGGCGCACGGTTCGCGGATGTCGTGTCCGACCCTTGGCCCCGCCCGAACTGGGGCGGGGCCCGCACGAGACTCCCTCGGGCACCGCGGCTTCCTGGCCCACAGGCCACGCGACGGCAGAGCGCGGGGGCTGTTGGGACCGGATCAGTCGCGCTGTGCGCCCATCGGGAGCGCGCGCAGCTGCATGCTCCTCGCGGCGCTCGAACCGAATCCGTAGTCCAGCATTTTCGCCGCGTCGGCGTACCGGTCGGCGCTGTTCAGCACGGTCCCGACGAGGGTCTTGCCGCCACGGATGGCCGCGAAGACCAGGCAGTCTCCTGCCGGAGTGGTCGTACCGGTCTTGATCCCGATGACCCCGTCGTACGAGCCGAGCAGCTGGTTGGTGTTGGTCCAGGTGTAGTAGCGGGTGTGGCCGTTGGCGGCCGGGGCTTCGCCCTTGTACTGCTTGGTCTTGACGATCGTGCGGAAGGTGTCGTTCTTCATGGCGTGCTGGGCCAGCTTGGCCAGCTCGGTCGGAGTGCTGGAGTCCGAGCCCGCGCCGTCGAAGGAGTTGAACTCCGTGTGCGGCAGGTGGAGATCATCGGCCTTGGTGTTCATCTTCGCGATGAACGACGTGGTGCGCTCGGCGCTGGTGGCGCCGGTGCCGAAGGTGTCGGCGAGAGCGTAGGCGGCGTCCGCGCCGGAGGGGAGGAGGGTTGCGTACAGCAGCTGACGCACGGTCACCTGGTCGCCGGTCTGCAGATCCGCAGTGCTGGAGCCGTGCTGGGTGACGTAGTCCCGGTACTCCTGGCGCACCGGGACCTGGCGCTCCAGGTCGACTCCCGTGGTGTCGAGCACCACGGATGCGGCCATGATCTTCGCGGTGCTGGCTATGGGACGGGCCGTGTCCGCGTCCTTGGCGAACAGCGTGTCGCCGCTGGTGTCGTCCGCCAAGGCGGCACCCTTGGCGGCGAGCGTCGGCTGCGGTTCGGGCTGGGTGGGGGCCGCGGCCTGAGCGGTCAGCGGGGAGAGGGCGAGCAGGGTGCCACCCGCGAGGGCGACTGCGCGTTTGGTGAGAGTTCCGACAGTCAAAGAGAGTGCTCCGTACCTGTATTGCTTCTTCCGAACCGTGTGTTCGGGACGAGCAGTTGAGCCGAGGTGTCCCCTCCATCAAACGTCATGAGTGACAGATCGGGTTTGCCAGCCCCCGTTCTCCCTCATTGCCTGCCCCACTCCGGGAACGCCGCCGTCTCTACGGTGGGTGGCATGCCCTCCCACACCACTGCACCCCGCCCTCGCCACCGGTTGCCGCTAGCGTTCGCCTTGGTCGTGCTGGCGCCACTGGTAGGTGAGTACCTCCTGGGCAACCAGCCGATCACCGCGCTGCCCGCGGTGTTGATGCTGGCGCCGATGTACGGATGCGGCGCGCTGCTGATCAGAGGGGGGGCGCGGCGGGCCGGTTGCGGCTGGCCGACGATGCTGCTGCTCGCCGCGGCGTACGCGCTGCTGGAGGAGGGGCCGATCGACCAGATGCGGCCGGCGTCGGGGGGCTGTGCGCCCGCTGGTCACGCAGTCCCGGATGGGGCCCGCACCACCGGCTGGCCCTGGCCTCCGGCGCCTTGCTGACCTATGTCTGGCTGGGTTTCACGCACGCGCGGGAGATGGACGTCCCGTACGGCATGGCACTTGTGGGCAACGTGGTCTTCAGCGCGGCGGCCGTGGTCCTCCTCGGCGCGGCGACGGTGCGTCTGCGCCGGCGGACCCGTGCCCCGGAGGTCGGGTGACGGTGCCGTCCGCCAAGGGGGACCGTTGACCGGCGCCGACGGCCTTCGGGTCAGCAGCTCAGGTTGTCTCCGGGCGTGGTGCCGAGGATCTGCACGAAGCGCGTGTAGTTGTCGATCCGGTTCTGCACCTGGCCGGGGTTGCCGCCGTTGCATTCGAGGGAGCCGTTGATGCTGCGGATGGTCTCGCCGAAGCCGGCGCCGGTGACCATGGCGTTGTGCGGGGTCATGGTGCCCGGACCGGTCTGGGTGTTCCAGTACCAGAGCGCGGTCTTCCAGGCGACGGCGGCGTCCTGCTCCACCAGGTACGGGTTGTTCAGCAGATCGATCCCCAACGCGTCGCCGGCGGCCTTGTAGTTGAAGTTCCAGCTGAGCTGGATCGGTCCGCGTCCGTAGTAGGCGGCCTGACCGGCCGGGCACCCGTACGGCTGGGTGGCGTCGCAGTAGTGCGGGTAGTTGCCGGTGTTCTGCTCCACCACGTAGACCAGACCGCCGGTCTCGTGGCCGACGTTCGCCAGGAAGGCCGCCGCCTCCTGGCGCTTGACGGTGTCACTCCCGGTGTTCGCGAACTCCGGGTAGGCGCTGAGCGCGGCGGTCAGTCCGCTGTAGGTGTAGAACGGATTCCGGTTCGGGAACATCTGGTTGAACTGCGCCTCGCTGACGACGAATCCCTCCGCCCGGGTCGCGGCGCCGGCCGGGGCCGTACAGGAGGGGCAGGCCGCCGTGGCCGCCGCGGGCGATGCCGGTACGGCGAGGGCGAGGCCCACGGCCATGGTGGTGGCGCTCAACAGGGCGGCGAGGCGGGATCTCATGGCGGTGACTCCTTCGTGCGGCCGGGCTCCGGGGGACCGGGAGGGCGGCCGCGGTGGGGGGAAGTGCCGTACGAGACATACTTTTTGACGCGTAATCAGACAGGGCGCGCTGCGGCGACCAACGAGGGTCTGCGGTCTAGACCAGGTCACCCTACGGGCGGCCGAGTGCGCATGTCCATACCCCTACAGGTCCCGGGCGGCGCCCCGGCGAACCGGCATGACCGCCCCGAAGCGGCGGCGGCCACAGTGGCGGTCAGGCGCAGTTGTCGGGGGCCGGCCGGTCGGCGAAACGGCCGGCGAGCCAGTCCGCGGCCGGTGCCGCGCCCACGATCGCGCCGAGCACGTGCTCGCCGAGCGGTATCGGGGTCCACTGGACACGGGCGCCCCGGGCGCACCAGTCGGCGCGCAACTGCTTGCCGACGGCGTACGGGATCAACTCGTCGGCGGTCCCGTGGTAGAGGTACACCGGCGCGTCCGGGGTCCGGGTGCCGAGCGCGGATTCCCGCAACCGGGTCTGCCAGTCCGGTTGGTACAGCGGATTGCTGACGGTCACGTCGGAGATCCTCTCGAAGAGCCCAGCGGCGACGTCGGCGGCGACGCAGTGGGTGCGCAGGAAGGCGACGTCACGCCGACCCCGGTCGTTGAGGTACTTCTCCAAGTGCAGTTCGGGGAAGGCGGCGTTCTGGCCGATGGCGGCCATCAGGATCAGTCCGGCGCCGACGTTCCCGTCGTTGGCGTCCGCCACCTTCAGGAGGTCGGCCGGGACGCCACCGGTCGCGGTGCCCTTCACCTTGAGGTCGGGCGCGTAGGTCCGGTGCAGTTCGGCGGCCCAACTGCTGGCCTGGCCGCCCTGGGAGTAGCCCATGACGCCGACCGGGGAGTCCTCGGTGACGCCGGCGGCGACCGCTTCGGGGAGCCGCTCGGCGGCCCGGGCGGCGTCCAGGACGGCCTGCCCCTCGGCGCGTCCGACGGTGTAGGTGTGGTCGCCCGGGGTGCCCAGGCCCTCGTAGTCGGTGACCGCGACCGCCCAGCCGCGGGCGGTGAGCTGCTGGATGAGGTTGGCCTCCATGGTGGTGCCCTTGGGGAAGCCGGCCGAGGGCGCGCAGGAGTCGCCGAGACCGACGGTGCCCACGGCGTAGGTGACCAGTGGGCGGGGGCCGGTGCGGCCGTCGTCGGGCACGAGGACGGTGCCGGAGACGGTGGTGGGGGTGCCCTTGGCGGTGGTGGAGCGGTAGGTGAGGTGCCAGGCGCGGGTGCGGGTCGGCTGGCCAGGCAGCGGGTGGAACGACGTGGGGGCGGAGGTCACGATGTCGCCGGGGCGGCCGGCCGCGGTCCGCGACGGGTCCGCGACGGCGGCGCCGACGGTGCCGAGGGTCAGGGCCAGCGCGGCGGCGACGCTCGGTGCGATGGTGCGCAGGTGCATACGGATCTCCCAACTGGCTTGTGTGCCTTGGTGGTTGGGCCGACCGTAGTGAGTTGCGGGTGAGGTAGGAGCTGACCGGAACGCTCAGCTTTGCTGGCCGCGGGTCACAGCCGGCGGCCGCCCGCCGGGCCGTGGCGTGGTGCCGGTCAGCCGGTAGGCGCCGGGGGTGGTGCCGGTCCAGCGGCGGAAGGCGCGGTGGAAGGCGGCGTCCTCGGAGAAGCCGATCCGGGCGGCGAGTGCGGCGATCGGCTCCGGCCCGGCGGCCAGCGCGGCGAGCGCGACATCCCGGCGCACCGCGTCCTTGAGCCGCTGGTACGAGGTGCCCTCGGCACGCAGCCGGCGCCGCAGCGTCGCCGGGCTGACCGCGAGCCGGGCCGCGACCTCGACGGCATCCGGCAGCCGCGCCGGCGCCGGGGACCGCAGCGCCTGGACGAGGGAGCGACGCACCTGCTCGGCGACGGTGGTGCCGTAGTCGCGGCGGCCCAACAGGTCGGCCGGGGCCCGGTACAGCAGGGCGGCCAGGGCGGGCTGGTCCCGGACGACCGGCGCGGTGAGCCAGCGGGCGTCCCAGCCGGCCGCGGTGTGCTGCGCGCCGAAGCGGACCGGGCAGCCGAACAGCTCGCGGTACTCGTCGGCGTACGCGGGCGCCGGGTGCGCGAACCGGGCCCAGCGCAGCGGGATCCGACGCCCGATCAGCCAGCCGGCGAGCCGGTGCCAGATGAGCAGCAGACAGGCGGCGACGAAGGCGGCCTCGTCGTGGTGGTGCAGATCGCTACGGACGGCGAAGACGGCGAGTCCGTCGTCCGGGTGGGTCTCGACGGCCAGGTCGGGGCCGCCGGGGAAGAGCCCGTAGAAGCGGGTGGCCCGCTCCAGGGCGGAGCCGAGGTCCGGGCAGCTCAGGCAGGTGTGGCACATCATGGCGAAGGTGCCGCGGCGGCTGGGGACCGGGCCCAGGCCCAGGAACTCGTCGTCGGTGGCCTGGTGCAGGGCCCGGACCAGGCGGGTGAACTGCTCCGCGGTGACCCGGGCCCGGTCGTCGGCGAGCAGCAGCGGCGGGATCCCGGCGCCCTGGAGCAGCGGTGCGGTGTCGATGCCGAGCCGCCGCGCCCCGCCCAGCGCCGCCCGCACGTGGTGCACCGCGATCGTCAACCGACTCATACCGGGATCCCCCGGCCGCCTGCCGGGAGGGCTCCCGTGCTCCGTTCGCCCATGGCCCGACACCGTAGCGGCGTGCGGCGAAGAGGTCAGCGGCTGCGACAGCACCGGTCGGCCGGGGCCGGCGCGCCCGGCCGACCGGTGGCGAACTGCCCGGCCGGCTCAGCAGATCCGGGGCAGCTGCTCCCCCAGCGGCAGGTCGACCACCCGCGTGCCGCCGAGCGGGGTGCGGGCCACCACCATCCCGGGGTGGGCGGCGACCGCCTCGCCGATCACCGCGGCCCCGGCGCCCAGCGGGTGGGCGCGCATCGCGTCCAGGACGGCGTCGGCGTGCTCGCGGGGGACGAACGCCACCAGCTTGCCCTCGTTGGCGACGTACATCGGGTCGAGGCCGAGGATGGCGCAGGCGTTGGCGACGGTCGGCGGTACGGGGACGGCGCGCTCGTCGATGACCACGCCGGTGGCGGAGGCGGTGGCGATCTCGTTGAGCGCGGCGGCCAGTCCGCCGCGGGTGGGGTCGCGCAGCACGTGCAGGTCGGGGGTGACCGCGAGCATGGTCTGGACGAGTCCGCCGAGGGCCGCGCAGTCGCTCTCGATCTCGACGCCGAACTCCAGGCCCTCGCGCACGCTCATGATGGCCACGCCGTGCACGCCGATGTCACCGCTGACGATCACCACGTCGCCGGGCACCACCCGCTGCGGCCGCAGGTCGACGCCGGGCGGGATCACCCCGATGCCGGCGGTGTTGAGGTAGACCCCGTCGCCGCGGCCGGCCTCGACGACCTTGGTGTCGCCGGTGGCCACCTCCACACCGGCGACCCGGGCCGCGGCGCCCATCGCGTCGGCTACCCCGGCGACCACCGGCATCTCCACGCCCTCCTCCAGGATGAAGCCGCAGGAGAGGTAGGCGGCTCGGGCGCCGCTCATGGCGAGGTCGTTGACGGTGCCGTTGACCGCGAGGTCGCCGATGCAGCCGCCGGGGAAGAACAGCGGCCGGACGACGTAGGAGTCGGTGGAGAAGGCCAGCCGCTGCCCGCCGAGCGCGAAGACCGCGGAGTCGCCCAGCTGGGCGAGGAGTTCACCGCCGAAGGCCGGCACGAAGATCTGCTGGACGAGTTCGGCGGAGAGCGCCCCGCCCCCGCCGTGGCCCATGACGACCCGCGGGGTCTCGCGCAGCGGGGTGGGACAGGTCCAGTCGGTGATGTCGACGGTGGGCAGGTCGCGGGGGCCCTGCCCGGTGGCGGGGGTCCGCGAGGTGGTGTCAGACAACGGGGGTCGCCTCCAAGGGGGTCGGCATGCTGCCGAGCCGGCGGTACAGGTAGTACGCGGCGCAGGCGCCCTCGCTGGAGACCATGGTGGCGCCGAGCGGATTGCGTGGGGTGCAGGTGGTGCCGAACGCCTGGCACTCGTGGGGTTTGATCAGCCCTTGCAGGACCTCGCCGCTGCGGCAGGCGGCGGGCTCGCGGGTGGCGATGCCCTCGACCGAGAAGCGGTGTTCCGCGTCGTAGTCGCGGTAGCGCTCGGAGAGTCGCCAACCGCTGGCGGGGATGGTGCCGATGCCGCGCCAGGCGCGGTCGGTGACCTCGAAGACGTCGGCCAGCATGGCCCGGGCGGCCGGATTGCCGTCGGGGCGGACGGCGCGCGGATAGGCGTTGTCGACGGTGTGCTCACCGCGTTCCAGTTGCCGGACGGTGCGGCGGATGCCCTCCAGGATGTCCAGCGGTTCGAAGCCGGTGACGACGATCGGCACCCGGAAGCGGTCGGCCAGTGCGGGGTACTCGTCGGTGCCCATCACGCTGCACACGTGTCCGGCGGCCAGGAACGCCTGGACCCGGCAGCTCGGCGAGGTCATGATCGCCTCGATCGCGGGCGGTACCCGGACGTGCGAGACCAGCATGCTGAAGTTGCGGATGCCCAGCTTGCGGGCCTGATAGACCGTCATGGCGTTGGGTGGGGCGGTGGTTTCGAAGCCGATGCCGAAGAACACCACCTCGTGGTGCGGGTTCTGCTGAGCGATCTTCAGCGCGTCCAGCGGGGAGTAGACCACGCGGACGTCGCCGCCCTCGCTGCGCACCCGGAACAGGTCGCGGTCGGTGCCGGGGACCCGGAGCATGTCGCCGAACGAACAGAAGATCACCCCGGGGCGGGCGGCGATCTCCAGCGCCTTGTCGATGACCGAGAGCGGGGTGACGCACACCGGGCAGCCCGGCCCGTGGATCAACTCGACCTCATCCGGCAGGAGTTGGTCGATGCCGTGCCGGATGATGGTGTGCGTCTGGCCGCCACAGACCTCCATTAGCGCCCACGGCCGGGTCGCCGTGGCGCGGATGTCGTCCAGCAGTCGCCGGGCCAGCTCCGGATTCTGGAACTCGTCGAGGTACTTCACTTCCGCGCCTCCTGCGCCTGTGGTTCGTCCTGGCCGGCGGCCGCTTCCCAGGGATCTCCGAACTCCTCCTGGAGCAGCCCGAGTTCCTCGAAGAGGGCCAGGGTCCGGCGGGCCGACTCCTCGTCGAGCCGCTGCAACGCGAAGCCCACGTGGACGATCGCGTACTCACCGACCGCGAGGTCCGGGACGTATTCCAGGCACACCTCCTTGACCACCCCGCCGAAGTCGACGGTGGCCATCCGGGTGCCGTCCCGTTCCTCGATCTCCATCACCTTGCCGGGCACCGCCAGGCACATGGGTCCTCCTCGTCGTACGGGTGCGGATGCGGGTACATACGGGCTAGGCGTCGCGCCTGCGGGCCGCGACCAGCAGCTGACCGAGGGCCAGTCCGCCGTCGTTGGGCGGGACGAGGCGGTGCCGCAGCACCGTGAAGCCGTCCTGCCGCAGCATCCGGGCGACGGCCTCGGCCAGCAGGGTGTTGACGAAGACCCCACCGGTCAGTGCCACGGTCGCCAGGCCGGTGCGCTCCCGGGCCAGGCCGCAGCAGCGCCGGACCAACCCGGCGACCGCGGTGTGGAAGCGGGCCGCGACCAGCGCCGGGCCGGCGCCGGCGGACACGTCCTCGGTGACCGCGGCGAGGACCGGGGCCGGGTCGGCGACCAGCGCGGCGCCACCGCCGGCCGCGGCGCCGGTGCGCAGCGCGAAGGTGTAGCCGGGGCCGCGGTCGTCGCCGGCGGAGCGGGCGGCGGCCTCCAGCGCGACGGCGGCCTGGGCCTCGTAACCGGCGTGGTGGCAGATCCCGGCGAGCGAGGAGACCGCGTCGAAGAGCCGACCCATGCTGGAGGTCGGCGCACAGTTGAGGTTGCGGTCCAACTGGCGTTCCAGCAGCCGTAGTTCGTCGGGCGGGCAGGCGGCCACAGGGGGCAGGTCGGCGGTCCAGGGGAGGCCCGCGGCGCGGAGGTGGGCGAGGGCCATCCGGTAGGGGCGGCGGACGGCGGTGTCGCCGCCGGGCTGCAGGACGTAGCCGAGTTGGGCGAAGCGGCGGTACCCGGCGTAGTCGGCGAGGAGGATCTCGCCGCCCCAGATCGCGCCGTCATCGCCGTAGCCGGTGCCGTCGAAGGCCACGCCGATCACCGGCTGCCGGCCGTCCAGCCCGTGTTCGGCCATGGCCGCGGCGATGTGGGCGTGGTGGTGCTGGACCCGGACCAGAGGTCTGCCGCGGGTGTGCCGGCGGGCCCACTGGCCGGTGCGGTAGCCGGGGTGCCGGTCGGTGGCGAGCAGCCGCGGCCGGACCCCGGTGATGGTCTCCAGGTGCGCGCCGGCCCGCTCGAACGCCAGCTGGGTGGCCAGGTCGTCCATGTCGCCGATGTGCGCGGACAGCCAGGCCCGGCGCCCCTCCCCCAGGCACAGCACGGTCTTGAGGTCCCCGCCGGTGGCCAGCGCGGGCCGGACCGGCACCGGGAGCGGCACGGGGTACGGGGCGCAGCCGCGCGAGCGCCGGACGTACAGCGGCTCGCCGTCGCTGATCCGGACCACCGAGTCGTCGCACGGGACCTGGATCGCCCGGTCGTGGCCGAGCCAGGCGTCCGCCAGGTGCGCCAGCCGGACCAGGGCGTCCGCGTCGTCGGTGACGAGGGGGGCGCCGGCCACGTTGCCGCTGGTCATCACCAGCAGCCGGGGTCCCGGAAGGTCGCCCGGCAGGCCGAACAACAGGTGGTGCAGCGGGGTGTAGGGCAGCATCAGCCCGAGGTCGGGGCAGCCGGGGGCGACGGCCGCGGCGACCACGGGCGCGCCGGGCGTGGGCCCGCCGGGGCGCCGGCGCAGCAGCACGATCGGCCGCACCGGCCCGGTGAGCAGCGCCCGCTCCTCCGTGCCGATCTCCACCAGCTCGGCCACGTCGTCCAGGTGACGCGCCATCAGGGCGAACGGTTTGTCGCCGCGGGCCTTACGGCGCCGCAGCTCGGCCACCGCGCGGTCGTTCCCGGCGTCGCACACCAGGTGGTAGCCGCCGAGCCCCTTGACGGCGACGATCGCGCCGTCGGCGAGCAGCCGTCGGGCGCCGGCCACCGGGTCACCGGACACCGGGCGCGGCGCGCCGCCGGGGTCGTCCGGGCCGGCGGCCAGCAGCCGCAGCCGGGGGCCGCAGTCGTGGCAGGCCAGGGGCTGGGTGTGGAACCGCCGGTCGGCCGGATCGGCGTACTCGGCCGCGCAGCGCGGGCACATCGGGAAGCCGGCCATGGTGGTCTGGGCCCGGTCGTAGGGCAGCGCGCGAACGATGGTGAAGCGGGGGCCGCAGTGCGTGCAGGTGACGAAGGGGTGCCGGTAGCGGCGGTCGGCCGGGTCGGTCAGCTCGGCCAGGCAGGCGTCGCAGGTGGCGGCGTCCGGGGCGACCAGGGTGCGGGCGGGGCCGCGGGTGTGCGAGGCGAGGATGGTGAAGCCGGTGCCGCCGGTGACCGCGATGTCCTCGCCGTCCACCGCTTCCACGAACGCGAGCGGGGGCGCCTCGGCGCGCAGCCGTGCTCCGAAGCGGTACAGGGCGCCGGGCGGCCCCTCGATCTCGGCGACCACGCCCTCGCCGGTGTTGCTGACGTGGCCGGTCAGGCCCAGTTCCGTGGCGAGGCCGTGGACGAACGGGCGGAATCCGACGCCCTGGACGACGCCGCGCACGGTGATCCGGCGGCGGGCGGCGGCCGTTGCGGAAGGCTCGGCGGGGCGCGCGGTGCACGGCGCTCCAGTGGTGCGGGCCTCGTCTGCTCCACCCGATGCGAGAACGGGGGGAACGGTGCCGGCACCGGGCTGCCCGACGGTCATGAGCGGCTCGACCCCACCGCGCCGCGGTCGCCGACCCGGTCCGCCGGGCCGTCGTGCACGTGGTGCGACTGACGGGTCATCACCGGAATGTGTGCCGGCCCGCGGTCCCGGGCCGCCAGGGCCCGGTCCAGCAGCGTCCCGAGGCCCTCGCCGCCGCGGACCGAGGTGCGGACGACCTCGGCACCGGGGTTGACCCGTTCCACGTTGTCGCGGAAGGCCGCCTCGTCGAAGTCCACCGCCGCGGCGATGTCGGTCTTGGTGACCAGGACCAGGTGGGCCAGGCCGAACGCGGTGGGGTACTTGAGGGGTTTGTCCTCGCCCTCGGTCACCGAGGCGAGCACCACCCGCAGCGTCTCCCCCAGGTCGTACGAGGCGGGGCAGACCAGGTTCCCGACGTTCTCGACGAACAGCAGCCGGGTCTCGGTGGGCAGCCAGCCGTCCAGGTGCCCACCGAGCATCTCGGCCTCCAGGTGGCACAGCCCGTCGGTGAGCACCTGTTTGACGGGGACCCCGGAGCGGGCCAGCCGGACCGCGTCGTTCTCGGTGGCGAGGTCGGCGGTGAGCGCCGCGACCGGCACCCCGCGTTCCCGGGCGAGGGTCAGTTCCCGTTCCAGCAGGGCGGTCTTGCCGCTGCCCGGGCTGGAGAGCAGGTTGACGACCGCGGTGCCGCGGCCCGCCAGCTCCTCGCGCAGGGTGTGGGCGCAGGCGTCGTTCTTGGCGAGCACGGCCTGTTGCAGTTCAAGGACACGGCACATGGGATCAGCGCTCCTCGTGCGTCGGAGGGGGTACCGGGGTGTCCTGCCAGCTGACGTCGGCGATCCGCAGTTCGCGGCCGGAGAGCAGTTCCACGGACGCCCCGCCGCACCCGGGGCAGCTCAGGCGCGGCGGCATGCCCGCCGGCCAGGTCCGGTCGCAGGAACCGCAGCGGGCGCGGGCCGCGACCGGTTCGGTGATCAGCTCGGCGCCGGCCAGCACCGTGCCCTCGCACGCGAGTTGGAAGGAGAAGGCCAGGGCGTCGGGGACCACGCCGGCCAGTTCGCCGACCTGGAGCCGGACCCTGCTGACCCCGGTCGCGCCGGCCGGTCGTAGCGCGCTTTCCACCTGGTCGATGACCGCCAGCGCGATGGACATCTCGTGCATCGGTCCGTCTCTCTCTGGTGTGACGACCGGTTGCCGCTGGCTTCATTAGACGGTGCGGTCCCGGGGCGTCCGGGGTGCCTCGCCGGGGTGGCGCGGCGGCATACACCGTTCGGTGCAGCGCGCCCGCCACCCGTGGGACCGGCCCGGCCTCACATGGCGCGCATCCGCAGATAGCGCTTGACGTCGGGCAGGTTGCGCAGGGCGAGGGCGAGGGCGGCGGCCAGGGCGCCGCCGAGGACGAGCTTCAGCATGGTGACGTGTTCCTCTCACTGGTGGCAGCCGGGGCACCGGTGGTAGCCGGCTCCGGTTCGTCGGCGCCGACCAGCCGCAGTACGAGCCGGACGGCCTCGTCGACGGCGGCGGCGACCGGCGCGCTCAGGCCGATCCCTTCGGTGGTGTCGGCGGGTTCGCAGCCGACGACCAGGACGCGTTCCGGGCGGCGGGCGCCGGTGCCCGCGCTGAGCGTGTCGAGCAGCGCCAGGACGGCGTCCGGGGTCATGTGGTGGGCGTCGATCGGGGTGTTTCCGGGGCGGGCGGCGGCGTCGGCGGGGTCGGTGGCGTCGAGGAGGTAGAGCGCGCCGGGCTCGCCGCCGCGCGCCGCGGCGTCCACCAACAGCACCGTCGCGTAGCCGTCCAGCATCCGGTAGGCGAGGTGTACGCCGCGGACACCGGCGTCGACCAGTTCCACGCCGTCGGGGAGGGCGTGCGCCCCTAGTGCGCGGACCGCTTCGACGCCGAAGCCGTCGTCGCCGAGGAAGATGTTGCCGACGCCGGCGATCAGGGTGCGGCCGGGCGGCAGGATGGGGGGCGGGTCGCCGCTCACTCTTCCTCCAGGAGCGCGAGTTCGTCGGGTTGGAAGTAGAGGAACCGGCCCTGTTCGCGCCGGATGTCGGCGCCCGGGTCGCCCTCGACGGTCACCGCGAGGTGCACCCCGCCGTCCACGTCGTGCAGGACGGCCTCGATCTGCGCGGCGCGGCCGTGCAGGAAGAGGTCCTGGGCGTCGGTGCGGCGTCGGCCGGGGCGCAGCGCCACCCGGCTGCCGGCGCCGACCGAACGGCCGTCGACGGTGATCCGGTCGGTCAGCGGATCCACATCGCGGTCACCGGCCGGGTCCCACCAGGGCGTGTCGGGACGGGCCGGTTGCGGGGCCGGGGCGGGTCCGGTGACCTCGCGCAGCGCGCGTACGGCACCGTGCAGCCGCTCCAGCACCTCGGGCGGCATCCCGTCGGCCAGGTCGATCACCTCGGCGGCCCGGGGGTCGGTGCCGCGGGCCTCGCGTTTCTCCTGGTCGGTGAGGGCCGCCGTGCGGAGGGCGAGGATCTCGTCGATCTCCAGGGCGTCGTAGAGCGCGCCGGGGCTCTCGGGGGCAATGGCCGGGTGGTCCTCCAGGATGATCGGGGCGGACAGCATCACCTGGGTGCTCCCGGGCGGGCCGGCCAGCACCGGCCAGGTGTGTTCGTTGCGGCAGTCGGAGACCGCGCCCCGGGCCCATTCGGGCGGGTCGGTCTGGGAGTGGAACCGGCCGGCGCTCAGTCCGAGGAGGAGGTGCGCGGCGACCAGTGAGCGGGGCAGCGCCGCGTCCCGGTCGTCCGCCGCCGGGTCCGGGACCCAGTCGCTGGTGTTCTGCACCGTCGCGGTCAGCTTGAGCACCGCGTACGGGCCGGCGATCTCCTCCGCGGTCAGCCGCAGCACCCCGTTGATCTCTTCTCTACGGCGCACCAGCCGGCCGACGAGCTGACCGTCGGCGTCGTGCACCGGCTCGGTGTCCTCGCCCGGGGGCCAGGTCAACGGGACGGTGACACCGTCCCCGGCGAGGTCGGCGACCGCCACGTCGAGCGGGCAGCGCTCCTCGGTGCCCTCGTCCCACGGGACCAGCACCCGGTCGGGCAGTTCCAGTTCCGGTACGGTCACGAACTCCCCGTCGGGGCACCGGCGTTGGACGGTACGCCGCTGGGCGCGCAGAAACCTGAGCTCGACGCGGAGCCGGGCGCCGGCGCGGGGCTCCATGAGGCATTCGGTGCGCTGGTGGGAGGTTTCGGCCCGGTCGGCGCCCCATCCGGGAGGTACGAGGACGCCGAACTGCCAGCGCAGCCGGTTCTTCGCGGCGGACGCCCGGTAGGGGTAGAGCACGTAGCCCTCGAAGAGCACGGCGTCCGCGACGTGCCGGGCGGCGGCGAACCGTTCCGCCAGGGGGTCCGTGGGCGCGGGGGTGGTCACGGTGCGGTCCTCTCGGTGACGGGGCGGGCGACGGCGGTGGGGAAGCCGGGGGATCCCGGTCCGGCGCCGTCCGCGGCGGCCAGCAGCGCCGCGACGGTGGCCTCCCAGGACGGCAGGGCGTGCCGGGACCGGAACGCCAGCAGCCCGTCCAGGCTCTCGCGCGGCAACCGCAGCCAGCCGCAGCCGGGGAAGTGGGTGTCGGTCATCTCGCGCCACACGGCGGTCGGGAGCCGGCACTCGGCTTCCTTGTGCCAGGGCACCGGAGTGACCTGGAAGCCGCCCGGGCCGGCGAAGACGGTGCCGGAGAAGAGCAGCAGCAGCGGCACCTCGCCGTCGCGCAGGGCGTTGACGTAGCGGCCGGCGGCGACTTCCAGGTCGTAGCTGCACGGGACCGGCAGGTCCACCTCGGTCTCGTCGGTGAAGCCGGGGACGATCTGGGAGACCTGGGCGAACTGGAGGGGCTTGAGGGTGCTGCCCCAACGGGACCGCACCCCGAAGAGATCGGCCAGCGCGGCGGCCTCCTCGGGGTCGTAGTCGCGCCGGGCCGGTTCGATGCGCAACTGGCAGCGCAGTGCCAGGGCGTGCACCCGCGCCGCTCCGGCGGCGGTGATCCGCAGCCGGAAGAGGAGGGTCGGGGCGGCGGCGTAGCGGTCGGCGCGGACGCCGGTGCAGACGAAGGACAGCTCGGTCACGGCCGCTGGGCCTCCTCGCGCGGTTCCCGGGCCCGGCGGGCGATGTCGGCGAAGAAGTCCGCCAGGGCGGCGCGGGCCTCGGCGCCGCCGTCGAAGCCGCGCCACAACAGCCGCAGCCGGCCGGTGAGTTCGTAGGCCAGGTCGACCGGGATCAGGTGGCAGTCGGTGCGGCCGTCGCCGCGGTGCAGCAGCAGGGCCTCGACGTCGGGGGTGAGGAGGTCGGCCAGTCGGGTGGCGTCGCGGACGGCCTGCCAGGCGGCCGGGTCGAGTTCGCTCTCGGTGGCGCCGGCCGGGCTGGGGTAGAGCGCCACCACCCGGCCCAGGGCGGCGTTGTCCAGGAGGAAGGCGACGCCGACGGGGATCCGGAGCCGGTCCCAGACCGCGTCGTCGAGGTGGTGGCCGGGGTCGGTCAGGAAGCGGTCCGGGACGGTGCGGAACTGCCCGCCGCCGGCCCCGGGCCGCTCGAAGAGCAGCGCGCAGTGCGGGCAGGCGCAGGCCAGTGCGCGGTTCCGGGTGTCGACCAGGTGGCGGTGGCGGCCGGCGAGTTCGGTGCCGCACAGTTCGCAGCGTTCGGGCGGCGGGGGCGCGGGGGCCCGGAAGCGCCGCAGGCCGCGGTGGGCGGCGGTCGACGGGGCGCTCACGATGCCGGGGCGGCGGTCGGCGGACGGCGGGAGATCTGAAGCAGGGGCAGCTCCGGAGCCGCGGTCAGGGTCTCCCACGCGACCGAGGTGACCTCCGGCGCGAAGCAGGACAGCGCGCCCTCGACCGCCGGCCGGTCGGCCGCGCCGCCGCACCCGCAGCCGCCGGCGGCGCTCTCCGCCAGCCGCAGCGCCCCGGTCTCCGGGACGAACTCCGCGACCTCGACCGCTTCCTGGCTCCGGGCGCTGGCCAGTGCCCGGTCGATGCGGGTGGCGGCGTCCTCCGGGTGCAGGTCGTGCAGCACCAGCAGGCTGCTGACCAGGGCGTCCCCCAGCAGGGCGGTCCGTGGCCCGTCCGCGCCGGTGCGCCGCTCGACCAGGTGCATGATGCGGGTCAGTCCGGCGCCGTAGAAGTCCATCAGGACGCGGACGAGTTCCTCGGCGGTCGCGGCCGTCGCGGCGTCACCGTGCTCGGTGAGCCGGTCCAGCAGTTCCTCGACCCGACGGCCGGTCAGTTCGGCGTCGGGGGCGGCGACGGGCGCGGTCATCCGGCGAGCCCGCTCAGCCCGGTGGGGACGTGCATGGTCTGGACGGTCCGGCCGCCGACGTACATGTGGACGCCACAGGGCAGGCACGGGTCGAAGCTGCGCACCGTCCGCATGATGTCGATGCCCTTGAAGTTCTCCGGGGAGTTCTCCTCGAAGATCGGGGTGTTCTGCACCGCGTCCTCGTAGGGGCCCGGGGTGCCGTAGGAGTCGCGGGTGCTGGCGTTCCACGGGGTCGGCGGGTAGGGGTGGTAGTTGGCGATCTTGCCGTCGCGGATGACCATGTGGTGCGAGAGGACGCCGCGCACCGCCTCGGTGAAACCGCAGCCGATGGACTCGTCGGGGACCTCGAACTTCTCCCAGGTCTGGGTGCGTCCGGCGCGCACCTCCTGAAGCCCCTGTTCGGCGAAGTGCAGCGCCATGGCCGCCGCGTACGCCTGGAAGTAGGTGCGGGCGCGGTTGCGCTCCAGCGCGTTGCTCCACTTCGGGATCTTCCACTCGAAGCGGGTCTCGGGCCGGGTCATGCTGCGCGGCAGGTCGATGACGACGCTGTTGCCGGTGGCCTTGACGTACGGGGTGTCGACGAGCCCGGACAGCGCGGTGGACCACAGGCGGGCGATCGGACCGCCGCCGGTGTCCAGCGCCAGGTGCTCCTTGCCGTCGAACCAGCGCGGCGACATCACCCAGCTGTACTTGTCGTTGAAGTCCCGCTTCTGCGGGGCGGGGATGGTGTGCTGGTTCCAGGGGTGGCGCGGGTCGATGGGGTTGCCGAGCGGGTCGTGGGTGACGAACTGCTCCTGGCCCTCCCAGTCCTGGTAGTAGGAGCTGCCGAGCAGGATGCGGATGCCGAGGTTGATCTCGGTGAGGTCGTTGGTGACCAGCTTCCCGTCGACGATGATGCCCGGGGTGACGAACATCTTGCGGCCCCAGTCCGTCATGTTGCGGTAGGTGAAGTCGCAGTGCTCGGGGTCGTTGAGCGCGCCCCAGCAGCCGAGCAGCACCCGCCGCCGGCCGACCTCCTCGTAGCCGGGCAGCGCCTCGTAGAAGAAGTCGAAGAGGTCGTCGTGGAGCGGCACCACGCGCTTCATGAATTCGACGTAGCGCATCAGCCGGCTGAGGTAGTCGGTGAAGAGCTGGACGCTGGCCACGGTGCCGACGCCGCCCGGGTAGAGCGTGGAGGGGTGCACATGGCGGCCCTCCATGAGGCAGAACATCTCCCGGGTGTACCGGCTGACCTGGAGCGCCTCGCGGTAGAACTCGCCCTCGATGGGGTTGAGGGAGGTCATGATGTCGGCGATGGTGCGGTAGCCGTGGTCGCCGGCGTGCGGGGCCTCGGTGCGCTGGGCGAGCTCCCAGACGCCCGGGTTGGTCTCCCGGACCATCTTCTCGCAGTAGTCGACCCCGACCAGGTTCTCCTGGAAGATGTTGTGGTCGAACATGTACTCCGCGGACTCGCCGAGGTTGATGATCCACTCGCCGAGGTGCGGGGGCTTGACCCCGTAGGCCATGTTCTGGGCGTAGACCGAACAGGTGGCGTGGTTGTCGCCGCAGATCCCGCAGATCCGGCTGGTGATGAAGTGCGCGTCGCGCGGGTCCTTGCCGCGCATGAAGACGCTGTAGCCGCGGAAGACGGACGAGGTGCTGTAGCACTCGGCGACCCGCTTCTGCTTGAAGTCAATCTTGGTGTGGATGCCCAGGCTGCCCACGATCCGGGTGATCGGGTCCCAGGACATCTCCGTCAGACCGCTGCCGTCACCGGCCGTCTTGGTCTTCGGTGCCATTGTCTGTGCCATGCCCTTCTTCGCGTGCCGGGGTGGGGGTCTGACGGAGCGTCGGATGGGGGTGTGGTCACCAGGGGCGGCGGTAGCCGGTGGTCAGCTTCTCGCCCCGGTGCCGCCACTTGGGCTCGTGGTCCACGGTCCGGGCCGTGATGCCGCGCAGTCGGCGGACGACGTTGCCGTAGGCGGAACTGGCGGTGCTGGAGAGCTTGGCGCCGGGCGGCTCGTCCATGAACGGCATGAACTTGTCGGGGAAGCCGGGCATGGTGCAGGCGATGCAGACCCCGCCGACGTTGGGGCAGCCGCCGATGCCGTCCATCCAGCCCCGCTTGGGCACATTGCATTTGACCACGGGACCCCAGCAACCGATCTTCACCAGACACTTGGGCGAGTCGTAGGTCGTGGCGAACTGGCCCTGCTCGTAGTACCCGGCCCGGTCGCAGCCCTCGTGCACGGTCTCGCCGAAGAGCCAGGTGGGCCGCAGTTGCTCGTCCAGCGGGATCATCGGGGCCGCGCCGGCCGCCTGGTAGAGCAGGTAGACCAGGGTCTCGGAGAAGTTGTCCGGCTTGATGGGACAGCCCGGTACGCACACGATCGGGATACCGGCCTTGGACTTCCAGTCCCAGCCCAGGTAGTCGGGCACGCCCATGGCGCCGGTCGGGTTGCCAGCCATGGCGTGGATACCGCCGTAGGTGGCACAGGTGCCGATGGCGACGACGGCGAGCGCCTTGGGGGCCAGCCGGTCGATCCACTCACTGGTGGTGATCGGCTGCCCGGTCTCGGGGTCGTCGCCGAAGCCGCACCAGTAGCCCTCCGGCTTGATGGCCTCGTTGGGGATGGACCCCTCGACGACCAGCACGAACGGGTCGATCTCACCGCGTTCGCCCTTGAAGAACCACTCGATGAAGGTGTCCGCGCCCTGGGTGGGCCCGCTCTCGAAGTCGATCAACGGCCAGTGGACCTGGATCTTGGGCAGGCCCGGCAACACGCTGAGTGCGATCTCTTCGATGCTGGGCTGGGTCGCGGCGGTCAGCGCGACCGAGTCACCGTCGCAGCTCAGGCCGGCGTTGATCCAGAGGATGTGGATCGGGGACTCGTCCTCGCCCTTCCGTGCGGACGGGGCGGTCGCGGGGGCAGGTGCGGCATCCATGGCGATGTGCCTCCTCGGGGAGGTGGGCAACGGAAGCGCTCGGCACGGCTTCCGTCCACCTTGGTAACACCGCCGGGGAGGCAAGGAGAGCCGACAAGGGCCGTTCCGGTGACGCACCAGCACCGGAACGGCCCCACGGCCCGAGGAGGGACTGCCGTCAGGACGGCACCCCGGACTCCACCGTGGACACGGTGAAGGTGCCGCCGCACACCCGCAGCCCGCCGCTGCCGGTGGTCATGGACTCCTTGGAGCCGGGCGGGTAGACGAACACGATCTGCGAGTTCTTCCAGCAAGGGATGTCCGAGACGCCCTCGTTGACCGTGTGCAGCACGGCGTGTGCGCTCTGTCCGGGCTGGAGCCGCACGCTGCCACCGGCGCCGCCCTCGCGGGAGGCGGGCGTACCGACCGCCGAGCCGTCGCGCTGGATCAGCGAAACGCCCGGGAAGCCGCGCAGCGAGCACGCCTTCTTGCCCTTGTTGGTGAAGACCAGCGGCACCCGGATGTTGCCCGCGCCGATGTCGGTGCGGCCCACGTGCAGCGACATGTCCGTCGCGGTGCAGCGGTCCGAGGCCGTCATGGCCGAGGGGTTGGCCTGGCTGGCGTTGGGAACGCCGGCGGTGCCGGCGGAGGGCTTGGCCACGTTGGATGGCCGGGCCGAGTTCCGCGCGGACTGCGCACTGCCACCGGTCGACGGCGCGCCGTTCGCGCTGGAGGTGGCGGGCGCGGCGGCCGACGAGGACCGGGACGCGCTGTCCGTGCCGTTCTGGCAGGCAGAGAGCGTCAGCGCGGTGACGGCGATCAGCGATCCGGCGGCGACACGGCGGCCGCGGCCGAGGGTCTTGATGGTGAGCGACATGAGTCCCCCTCGTCTGGTAGGTGGGTACCCTCGTAAAGGTGGGTGCGTACGGTCCGTCCGTTGCTCTTCCAGCGTGCTCCCGGGCACTGCCAGTCCGCTAACGCGGCACTAACACCCCGCTAACGAGGCCGCGCGCCCGGTTCGACGCTGCTCCGGCGACCGGTGTGACCAGCCGGAACACCGGTGCGCCGCCCAGGCTCGCAGAAATATCCGCGGTTGCGGGCGCGGCACTACGAGGTTCGGCCGTTTCAGCCTTCCCGCCCACCGGCCCCGGAAGACTCCTTGTGCCCCGGGCGTCCCGTGCCACAGGCCCGTGCCCCTGGTAAGTGCGCAGGGCCGGGCCCCGGGCGTCAGCGCTGGTGGAGTCGCTGTGCGCCCGGGGCGGACCGGGGTCCGCACTCGACCGAAATCCCACCATAGGGTGTGGACGAGACGCTTCCCTTGACGCTGAGGTTGCACGGGGACGGCGCTTTCCGGCCACCGGCCACCGGCCGCCCGGCGGTGCTTCCGGGCGGCCTCGCGGGTCCGGTGGCGCTACGTCCGCGCCGCCCGATTGACGGCCGCCAGCACGGCCCGCACCGACGCGGTCAGTACGGAGCGGTCCTGGCCCGCGCCCCTGTGGACGCCCCGCCCGGTCCGACGGCAGAGGTGGGCGACGGCGGTGGCGTCCGGCCGGCGGCGGTGGCGTCCGGCCCTGCGGCGGTGGTGCGTTCGGCGTACGCGGTGGGGTCCGCTCGGTGGCCGGCCGCGGCCGGTGCCCGGGCGAATGCGGCCGGCGGCCCGTTGCTACGCCCCCCGTACGCCCGTAGGCCCTGGCCGGTGCCCCGTTCGTGGCGGACGAGGTGTTCCTCCGGCGAGGGTTCGGTGGCGCGCCAGGCACCGCGGGTCAGCGGACCGTTCACACCCGGGTCGAGACAAGCACGGCGGAACAGTTCCCACGGTCCTTCGGCCTGGCCTCCCGCCCGCTGTCGTCGGTCGCGCGCTGCACGGTGTGGGAAAGGCCCGACCACAGCCCCTTGGACAGGTCCAGCCCAACCAGCAACCAGCAACCATCGCACCGCAGTTAGCGACTCTCGCCCCGCCGGGCGGGCAGTCGTCGGCGGGGCGGCGGAGGTGGCGTACGGGCGGCGGGAAGCCGACGACTCGGGGCGCGCCCTCAGCGCTCCCCCGCTCCGCCCGGCTGCACCAGGTCGAGATCCAGCCGCTCGTCCGTACCCCCCGCCAGGGATATCGGCGCCGCGTGCGGCGGATATCCGGCCGCCGACAGCGTGTAGTGACGGCCCTTCAGATCCGTGAACGCATAGGCACCGTCCGGCCCGGTGACCGTGTGACCGGCCACCGTCCCGTCCTCCAGCAGGGTCACGGCGGCATCGGCCAACGGCTGCCCGGCCGGCCCACGGACAGTGCCGCGCACCGTGGCGGTGATCCGCAACCGAACGTCCTGGCCAACCGGCTCACCTCCCGCGTCCGCCCCGGCGCCACCGGTCAACTGCACGGCACGCGCCTCCGGTTGGTGGTCCGCGGCACTGAGGACGAGCGTGTAGTCACCGTCCGGCAGCTGGCCGACCTCCCAGCGCCCGTCGGCACCGCTCGACGTGCGGGTCACCACATCGCCCCGGCCGTCGGTGATCACCACGCTCGCACCGGCCAGCGCGGTCCCGTCCGGACCGCCGCGCAGGATGCCGTGGAGCCGGCTGCCGGTGGATGCCAGGACCAGCTCCACCTCGGCCACCGTGCCCTCGCCGTAGTACGTGGCCGAGGCGGCCTGCGGGGTGTGGCCCGGGGCCGCGCCGGTGAGGACGTAGGTGCCCGCGGCCGGGGCGGCGAGCGCGTAACTCCCGTCGGGCGCGGCCGCGGTGACCCCGGCCTGCTGCCCGTGCCGGTCGATCAACGTGACGGTGGCACCCGGAACCGGCCCGCCGGCGGTGTCGACGACCCGCCCCCGGAACCCGGCAGCACCGCCGTCGACCACACCCACCACATCGACGAAATCAACGGAATTGGCAGAATCGGAAGAATCGGCGGAATCGGCAAGACCAACCGAACCGGCCGCAACGGGCGTACCGACCGAAGTCCCGGACTCGGTCGGCTTCCTGACCAGGGGCGAGCCCCCGTCCTCAAGCGAGCCGTCCGCCGCTACACCCCGCTCCTCCGCACTCTGCGCCACCAACGTCTCCCGCGCCCCGGCCGCCTTCCGCTGGGACGGCAGGAAGGCCGCCACCAGCACGCCGAGGGCGACCGCGGCGGTGGCGATCAGGAACGAGACCCGGAACCCGGCCATCGTGGGCACCGCGACCGGTCCCAGCGGCTCGGACATGTGGGCCAGCACCATGCCGATCACGGCGCTGGACACCGAGGTGCCGATCGAACGCATCAGGGTGTTCAGGCCGTTGGCCGCGCCGGTCTCGGACGGGTCGACGGCCCCGACGATCAGCGCCGGGAGGGAGGAGTACGCCAGGCCGATGCCGGCGCCGACCACCACCGCGATGATGATCGTCTGCCAGGGGGCCTGCATCAGGCCGATCCCACTGCCGTAGCCGATGCCGATGATCAGCATGCCGAGCAGCAGCGAGATCTTGGGGCCGCGCCGGGCGGCGATCCGGGCGTACACCGGCGCCACGAACATCATCGTCAGCCCCAGCGGCGCCACGCACAGCCCGGCGACCACCATCGACTGGCCGAGGCCGTAGCCGGTCGACTTGGGGAGTTGGAGCAGCTGCGGCAGCACCAGCGAGATGGCGTAGAACGCCACCCCGACCGTGATGGAGGCGAGGTTGGTGAGCAGCACCTCGCGCCGGGCGCTGGTACGCAGATCGACCAGTGGGTCGGAGATCCGCAGCTCCATCACGCCCCACAGCGTCAGGATCAGCACCGCGGCCCCGAACAGGCCGAGGGTGGTGGGCGATCCCCAACCCCAGTCGCTGCCCTTGGTGATCGGCAGCAGCAGGGTGACGAGGCCGACGGACAGACCGAGGGCGCCGGCGACGTCGAAGCGGCCGGGCGCCCGCACCGAGCTCTCCGGGACGGCGAACAGGGTGAGCAGCATCGAGAGCACACCGAGTCCGGCGGCGGCGAAGAACAGCGTGTGCCAGTCGGCGTGCTGGGCCACCAAGGCCGCTGCGGGCAGCGCGAGCCCGCCGCCGACGCCGATCGAGGAGCTCATCAGGGCCATGGCCGAGCCGAGCCGTTCCCGGGGCAGTTCGTCGCGCATCAGGCCGATGCCGAGAGGTATCGCGCCCATCGCGAAGCCCTGGAGCGCCCGACCGACGATCATGATGATCAACTGGTTGGTGAATCCGCAGATCAGCGAGCCGACGACCATGACCGCGAGGCTCGCCAGCAGCATCCGCCGCTTGCCGTAGAGATCGCCGAGGCGGCCCATGATGGGGGTGGCGACGGCCCCGGCGAGGAGGGTGGCCGTCATGACCCAGGTGGCATTGCTGGGCGCGGTGCCGAGCAGCGTCGGCAGGTCCTTGATGACCGGCACGAGCAGCGTCTGCATCACCGCGACGACGATGCCGGCGAAGGCGAGGACGGGGACGATGCCGGCGCGCGCTCTGCGGTGTCCACCCTCTGGGGGCGGGGGCAGCGGCAGCGCGGTGGCGGAGTCCGCCGTCCTCGCGGGGTGCTGGTCCGTCGTCGTCCGGGTCATGCGGGCGGCCTCCAGGGCGGCAGGAGTGAGCGGAAGGTGCGCCGTGCGCTGCGGTGCGCGGTGCGCGGGCAGGGGGTTGCACCCCCTGATACGTGCATGGCGAACGTTTCAGTCCAGAGAGCTATTCCGAGCCATGCCGATCGATCTCAGACCGCGGACGGTGATCTCTCTCACGCCCATCGGCCACCGCTCCGGTCCACGCCAACTGACGTACGCTGCACGGCCGATCGCGCCCTCCGGCTCCTGAGCCGTCCCGGCTCGCGCCCCTCGATCCGCGCCGCCTCCGCTCGCCACCCCACCCATTGGCTCTCCCCCGCCCTTGTCACTGACACTGGATCCAGTGAACCGCACGCCACTGACATTCATCCGGCCGGGGGATCAGGAGCGGGTCAAGGATGGAGCGCACCGATCGACGTCACGCCGGGACAGAACCGACTTTCCTGCCCAGCAGCGGAACTTCCGCCCCCGGAACGGTTTCGCGAGGACGAGCCGTCGCTCCCGCTACGGCGCCACGTCCAACAGGTCCGGCCCCGGCTCCTCGTCCTCCGGATCGGCATGCTGCTGGAGTTCCGCGTCGAGTTGCGCCCCACGCTCCGGATCGAGTCGGAGCTTGGCGAGTATGGCGGGCACGGCGATGGTGGGCAGGGTGTGCTCGAAGAAGACGGTGAGCCGTTGACTCAGGTCGTTCTGGTTGGTGAACGCCTTCGACATCATCTGGAGTCCGGCGAAGGCGCCGACGAACAACTCGGCGGTGTCCCGTACGTTGACGCTGTCCATCACCTCGCCCCGCGCCTTGGCTTCCTTCAGGAGCCCTTCGACGAAGGACGACCACGCCGACATCGACTGCCTGCGGTCAAGGTGGTTCGAGCTCTGCTCGATGGCGAGACGGGCAGCGCCACGCTGGATCGCGTCATGGCGAAGCCGGTACGCCAGGATCTGCCCGGCGTCCACGAACTCCTGCAGTTTGATCGCCTGTGGCCGCACCGCGATGTCCAGCACCTGTTCGTGAAGTACCGCGAGCGCAAGATCCTCTTTGGAGGGGAAGTGGAAATACAGGGCGCCCTTGGTCACGCCCGCGCGCGTGAGGATCTCCGCGATCGTCGCGCGGTCGAAGCCGAACTCGTCGAAGACCGACGCAGCGGCTTCCAAGATCACTCGCCGAGTCCTGATCGCGCGGTCCTGACGTGCCACAGAACGCCTCCCGTCCCTCAAAGGCTTGAGCCTCTCAGCAATTCGCTACCGCCTAAGTCTCCTCCAGATTCACAGCTGCTCCGCACCTCGGCATCGGCATTGAAAAGAAAACCGGATGGTACGTATCTTAACCGTTGTCCGGAAGTCCGCTGTATTGATGCCTAGGGGCGGTCATGAGCGACACGTTGCAGGTCAGCGCCACAGATCGACCCACGACCCGACGTCACACGCAGCCGGTGTGGAATCGCCCCGCCGCGGTCCGCCCGGAGCACGATGGGAACCTCGCCGTGCCCGGCACGTTCGTGCACCGCCCGCACCCCGAGGACATCCTCATCACCTCGTGGCGGCGGGTCGACGACAGCCATTTCACCGTCCAGGCACGGTGGCCCCACGATCACCCGTACTTCGTCCCGAGCCACGGCCGGCACCACGTCATGCTCGCCGGCGAAACCATCCGCCAGGCAGGTCTGCTGCTGTCGCACGCCGAGCTCGGCGTGCCACTCGGCCATCACTTCATCCTCGACGACCTCGTCTACACGACGGATCCCGAACACCACGTCCTCGGGGACGCACCGACCCGGCTGACCATCGACGTCCTCTGCCGGAAGACCCGCATGCGGGCGGGCGTACTGGCCAGCAGCCGGTTCGACATGACGATCCGGGCCGGGGGGCGAATCGTCGCCACGGGGCACTCCAGCGTGAACGTCACCCCGCCCGCCGTCTACCGTCGGCTCCGGGGCCAACGCCTCGCCGCCCGCCGCGCCGCGGGCCCGATCAGCCCCGCACTGACCCCGGAGTTGACCGGCAGCGTCACCGAGCACGACGTGCTGCTCGCTCCCACCGGCCAGTTCGGCACGTGGCTGTTGCGGATCGCGCCGGGACACGCCACGGTCGTCAACCCCGAGAACGATCACGTCCCCGGGCTGTCGCTCCTCGACGCGGCGCAGCAAGCCGCCCGCGCACTGACCGCGCCTGCGCCCTTCGTCCCGTACGCCTTCGGCACGGAGTTCCGCCGTTACGCGGAGCACGGCATCCCCTGTCTGATCGAAGCGCGCCGGGTACCGTGCGCGATTCCCGGCACCGCCACGGTGGAAGTCACCGGCTTCCAACACGGCGAACCGGTCTTCGTCTCCACCCTGACCGCACTGGACATGTGCCGGTCCCCTCTCTGAGTCCGCACGGCTCATATCCGATCTCACGAGCCGCAGGGGCTCGTGCCGTGTGCGGGTGAGCGACGAGCCGGAGGACCGGGCGGCCGCACGATGCCGACCGACTCGCCGGACGGCCCGACGCGCCCGCGCAGCCACCAGTCACGGTGACAACGAACCACGCTCAGCACTACGGAAGGCCGAAAACCACCATGGGTGACCTCAACGGAAAGACCGCGCTGGTAACGGGATCGAGCCGAGGAATCGGCCGGGGCATCGCGCAGCGCCTCGCCCAGGACGGTGCGCTGGTCGCCGTCCACTACGGGAGCAACGACAGCGCGGCCAAGGAGACCGTCGAGAGCATCCGGGACGCCGGCGGCCGGGCGTTCCCGGTCGCCGCGGAGCTGGGCGTCCCGGGCGACGCCGAGGCGCTGTTCACCGCCTTCGACGCCGAACTGGCCGCGGCCGGCGCCGAACCGGGCCTGGACATCCTCGTCAACAACGCCGCGATCAGCCTGCCGGGGCACATCGACGAGGTGACGCCGGAGGAGTTCGACCGGACCATCGCGGTCAACACCAAGGCCCCGTTCTTCCTCATCCAGCACGGTCTGCGGCGGATGCGGGACGGCGGGCGGATCGTCAACATCTCGTCCGCGGTGACGACCACGGCCTTCCCCTCGACGATCGCCTACGGGGTCTCCAAGGGTGCGATCGACACGCTCACCCGCACGCTCGCCAAGGACGTCGGTGGGCGCGGGATCACGGTGAACACCGTGGCGCCCGGCTTCATAGAAACCGACATGAACGCCGCCATGCGGGCAACTCCCGAGGCACACACGGCACTTGCGGCCATCTCGGTGTTCAACCGGCTCGGCCGTCCCGCCGACGTGGCCGACGTGGTCGCCTTCCTGGCCTCGGACGACTCCCGCTGGGTCACCGGCCAGCGCATCGACGTCACCGGCGGGTCGATGCTCTGACGGTCGCGTCCGGGCGCTCCGACCCCCGTCCGGAGCGCCCGGGCCGCGCCCCGCCGTCTCAGGCGGCGCCCGACGGCGCCCCTTCCAGCCCCAACAGCAGCCGCTTCCGCTCCAGGCCGCCCGCGTAGCCGGTGAGCGAGCCGTCGGCGCCGATGACGCGGTGACAGGGCCGGACGACCAGGAGGGGGTTGGCACCGATCGCCGTCCCGATGGCGCGGACGGCGCCGCGCGGTGCGCCGATGGCGGCGGCGATCGCCCCGTAGGTGGTGGTCGTGCCGTACGGGATGGCCTCCAGCGCCGCCCAGACGCGTTGTTGGAAGTCGGTGCCGCGAGGGACGGCCGTGAAGGTGAACGGGGCCGGCACGCCGTCGAAGTACCCGCGGAGCTGGCGGGCGATCTCGGCGAACGCGGCCGGATCGTGCGTCCAACCCTCCTGGACGACCGCCCCGCGCTTCTGGCCCGGTACGGAGAGCGAGGCCAGTGCGGTGCCGCCGGGCGCGGTGGCCGATCGCTCGCCCACCAGCAGGAGTTCGCCCAGGGGGCTGTCGAGGGTGGCGTACAGGGTCATGCGTCGATCCGTTCTGTCGGGTTCCGGTGCCGTGCGGCGGAGTCGCTGGGGTCGGTGAAGTCGGCGGGGGCGGTGAAGTCGGCGGGGGCGGTGGAGTCGGTGAAGTCGGCGGCCCAGAGGTGATGGGTCGCGTAGGAGCGCCACGGGCTCCAGAGCGCCGGGGCGGTGCCCGAGGGCGGTTCGCCCAGGAGGACGTCGGGGTCGCCCAGGGCCCGCATCCGGAGGTAGCCGGCGGTCCATGGGCCGATGCCGGGGAGTGCGCGCAGCGCGCGTTCGGCCCGGTCGCGGTCGGTCCCGGCGTCCAGGATGACGTCCCGGGCGGTGAGCGCGGCGGCGAGGGCGCGCAGCGCGGCGGCCCGCGACGGGGGCAGGTCGAGCCCGGTGAGCGGCGCCCGGGCCAGCTCCGCGGCCCGCGGGAAGAGGTGGGTGAGGGTGCCGGCGGGCCGCGGCAGCGGCTCCCCGTGCACGGCGACCAGGCGTGCGCCCAGGACCCGGCCGGCGGCGGTCCCGGTCCGCCGGCCGAGGACGGCGCGCACCGCGAGCTCGTCCGGGTCCACCGTGCCCGGGGACCGCAGTCCCGGGCACCGGGCGACCAGCGGGGCCAGCACGGGGTCCGTGCCGAGTCGTTCACCGACCGCGCAGGGGTCGGCGTCGAGGTCGAACAGGCGGCGGATGCGTTGGGTCGCGGTGGTGAGGTCGCGCAGTTCGGTGAGGTGCAGCCGGCAGTCCAGCCAGCCGTCGCCGACGGCCTCGTCGACCTCCGCGATGCCGGTGCCGTGGGGCAGCCGCAGGGTCCGCCGGTACGTGCGGCGGCCGGGTGCCCCGGTGACCTCCTCGATCCCGTCGTACGCCCGCTGTTCCAGGTAGTCGAAGACCTGCCGCGCCGCGTACGGGCCGCGGAACGCCAGCCGCAGCGGCAGCACACCGGGCGTGCCGGACGGGGTCGCCGGGCCGGAGCGGGCGCCGGGGCGGACCGCTCGCAGCCCGCTCGGGGTGAGGGCGTAGATCTCCTTGATGGTGTCGTTGAACTGCCGGACGCTGGCGAACCCGGCGGCGAAGGCAATCTCGGCGACCGGCAGGCCGGTGGTCTGGAGCAGCACCCGCGCGGTGTGCGCGCGCTGCGCCCGGGCCAGTGCGGTGGGCCCGGCGCCGAGTTCGGCGGTCAGCTGTCGTTGCACCTGCCGGGCGCTGTAGCCGAGCCGGGACGCCAGTCCGGCCACGCCCTCCCGGTCCACCACGCCGTCGCCGATCAGCCGCACCGCCCGTCCCACGACGTCTGCCCGGGCGTTCCACTCGGCCGAGCCGGGCACCGCGTCGGGGCGGCACCGCCGGCAGGCGCGGTAACCGGAGCCCTGGGCGGCCGCGGCGGTCGGGAAGAAGGTGACGTTGCGCCGCCGCGGGGTCGTGGCGGGGCAGCTCGGCCGGCAGTAGATCCCGGTCGTCGACACCGCGAAGAAGAAGGCCCCGTCGAACCTGGCGTCCCGGCTCCGCACCGCCTCGTACCTGCTGTCCTCACTCATCACACCCCCACTGTGCGCCATCCCGCACCCGCGCTCTGGCGGAAATCGGACACGGCGTTCGGCGGTGCCGTCAGCGCGTGGGCAGCTCCGGTGGCCGGGTGCCCGGCGTGAGACCGGCCAGGGCGGCCGTCCGGAGGGCCGCGTCGAGGGCGAACGGGTGCGCGCGGCCGGGGTCCGCGCAGTGCAGGACGGGGCGGAGCAGCTCGGCGTCGAGGGCGGCGCGGCGTGCGGCGGCAAGGAGCGCGTCGGCGTGGGCCTGCGCCCTGTCGAGGTCACCGACACCGTGGTACGCGTCGAAGAGCGGGCAGTCGAAGTCGCTGTACGGGGCGCTGACGAGGTGGCTGCCGTCGTCGTGGGAGCCGTCGGTGGGGACGGTGTGCCAGCCGCTATCCGGGTCCACCCAGGAGAAGAAGCCGATGGGTGCCTGCTTCAGGACGGCGGACCGCAGCCGGCCGTCGGGCGTGCCCTCCCAGGCGTCGCGGAGCCAGTCAGGGCCGGTGGCGAGAGCCCGTGGCAGGTCGTCGTAGAGGTCCCCGGGCAGATCGTGGTCCTTGCCCATGACGACGGCCCGGCCGTCGCCGAACGGCGGAACGGTATCGCTCAGGTACCGGGCGGGGGCTGGCGCCCCTCACGCCGACGGCATCGGCCAGTCGTTCAGGGAGCCGCCGCGCCACTCGACCAGGCGGGGGTCGTCCAGGGCGATGTCCTCGGCCGGGTTGGCGACGCCCGCGCGGCGGAGGAACTCGGCCACGTCGCCGCGGCCGTGGGCCAAGCCGACGATCTGCCCGTGCACGGTCACCCGGCGTCCTCCGGAGGACGTCGGTGGGTGCACGATGACAGGCGGATGCTCGGACATGCCTCCAGCGTGCGCCGGGCTCCGCACGCTCGCACCTCGGCGGTGGGATCTCACCCGGACGGAAGGGCGGGCGCGGATCGAAATCGAGAGCGAGAGCACGAGGGTGCCAGTGAACAACCCCATGGAGTCCGCCGAGTTCTCCCGGGACCCGTATCCGCTGCTAGCCGCGCTCCGGGCGCGCGGCCCGGTGCAGCGGGTGCGGACCGGCAAGGACCGTACGACCTGGGTGGTGACCGGCTGGGCGGAGGCGCGGGCGGCGTTGGCCGACGGGCGGCTGTCGAAGGACACCGCGCGGTATTTCGCGGACCGGCCGTCCGGGCGCGATCTGGCGCCCGCCGTCAGTCGGAGCATGCTGGCCACCGACCCGCCGGACCACGGCCGGCTGCGGAAACTGGCCATGACGGCGTTCACGCCGGCGGCGGTGGGCCGACTGGCGCCCCGGGTCCGGGAGATCGCGGAGGAGCTGGCCGCGGCGCTGGGCCGAGCCGGGGAGGCGGCCGGTGACGGGCCGGTCGATCTGGTCGGGGGCTTCGCGGCACCGCTGCCGATCGCGGTGATCTGCGAGCTGCTGGCGGTGCCGGAGGCGGACCGGGCTGCGGTGCGCCAGTGGTCCGACGCGCTGTTCGCGGCGGCGGATCCGGACACCGCCGACCGGGCCTCGCACGCGCTGGCCGGGTACGTGACGGAGCTGATCGCGGCGCGGCGCGCGGCGCCCGGGGACGACGTGCTGAGCGCTCTGATCGCCGCCCGGGATGCCGGCGACCGGCTGACCGAACCCGAACTCGTCTCGCTGGCCGTGCTGTTGGTGGTCGCCGGGCACGAGACCACGGCCAATCTGATCGGCAACGGTCTGCTGGCCCTGCTCCGCGACGACGCGCTGCGCGCCCGCCTACGGGACGATCCGGGACTGCTGCCCGCCGCGGTGGAGGAGTTCCTGCGGTACGAGGCGCCGGTGACGCTGGCGACCTTCCGTTACGCCACCGAGGAGTTCGACCTCGGCGGGGTCCGCATCGGGGCGGGGGACGTGGTCCTCGTCTCCCCCGGTGGCGCCAACCGCGATCCGGCGCGGTTCGACGAGCCGGACACGGTGCGGCTGGAGCGGGCGGCACCGGGCGGGCACCTGTCGTTCGGGCACGGTCCGCACCACTGCTTGGGTGCGGCGCTTGCCCGCACCGAGGCCCGGATCGCGTTCGAGGTGCTGCTCGCCCGCTTCCCCGGACTGCGGCTGGCGGCGGACGGTCGCCAGGACGCCGCCGGCTCCGAGGGGTCCGAAAGCCCCGACGGTCCCGACAGCCCCGACGGTGTCACGTGGCGACGGACGCGGCTGATGCGCGGACCGGCCCAACTCCCCGTCGTCCTGGGGCCGCTGCGGGCGGCACCGGTGGTGCGGACGTAACGTGCCCCTCCCCCCTCCCCCCTCCCCCCCCGAATTCGCGTGCAGCATGAGCGAACCGACCGGTCTGGCCGGCGGCGCCGAGCGGCTCACCGCCCCTTCAGGGGATGCGTGCGGGACGCGTACGGGATGCGTGCGGGACAGGTAACGGACGTGTCCGGGACGTGTGCTGGCCGCGTGCGGGGCGTGGCCGGAAACAACGCACCGGCGCCGCGGCCGCAGTGCGGCAGCCACGGCGCCGGTTGTCCGGTGCCGGTTCGCGGTGTGGAGCCGCTACCCGGGTCTCAGTCCTTGAGGTCGTATCCGGAGAGGCGTTCGACGCCGCGGAGGAGGGCGGAGTGGTCCAGGCCGCCGTCGCCCTGGGCGCGGAGGGAGGCGACCAGGGAGGCGACGACGGAGCCGACGGGCAGGGCGGCGCCGACGGTGCGGGCGGCGTCGGTGACGATGCCCATGTCCTTGTGGTGCAGGTCGATGCGGAAGCCGGGCTTGAAGTCCCGGTTGATAAAGTTGTCGGCCTTGCGGGCCAGGACGGTGGAGCCGGCCAGGCCGCCCCCCAGGACGTCCAGGGCGGCGGGCAGGTCGACGCCGGACTTCTCCAGGAAGACTACGGCCTCGGCGCAGGCCTGGATGTTGACCGCGACGATCAGCTGATTGGCGGCCTTGACCGTCTGGCCGGAGCCGTGCGGACCGCACAGCACGATGGTCTTGCCCAGCGCGTCGAAGAGCGGCTTGGCGGTGTCGAAGTCGGCCTGCTGACCACCGACCATGATCGACAGGACGGCCTCGATGGCGCCGGCCTCACCACCGGAGACCGGGGCGTCCAGGACCCGGATGCCCTTCTCGGCGGCGTTCTTGGCCAGGTCGATGGAGGTCTGCGGGGTGATCGAGGACATGTCGATCAGCAGCGCGCCACGCTTGGCGTTGGCCAGAATCCCGTCGGGGCCATAGGCGATGGCCTCGACGTGGGGGGAGGCGGGGACCATGGTGATGATGACGTCGGCGTCGGCCACCGCCTCGGCGATGCTGGTGGCCGCGGTGCCCCCGGCGTCAGCCAGCCGCTGGAGCTTGTCGGCCTCCAGGGTGTAACCGGTCACCGCGTAGCCGGCCTTGATCAGGTTCTCGGCCATGGGCGAACCCATGATGCCCAGCCCGACCCACGCAATCTTCGGCAGGTTGCTCATTGAAAAGCCTCTTTCACACTCAAACAAAAGGGGAACGGCGACGGCGCCAGGTGATGCCGGCGGATGCCGGGTTACCGGGCGGCGCGTAGCGGCGCGGGCAGCCAGGCGAAGGAGGAGGCGCTGGGCGCCTGGCCGGGCTTGTACTCCAGGCCGACGTAGCCGTCGTAGCCGTTCTTCTTGAGCCGGCCCAGCAGCGCCACGAAGTCCAGGGCGCCGGTGCCGGGCGCGCCGCGGCCGGGGTTGTCGGCGATCTGCACGTGCGCGGTCTTGGCGGTGTAGCGGTCGATGACCTCATCGAGGTCTTCGCCGTTCATCGACAGGTGGTAGAGGTCCATCAGGAACCGTGCGTTGTCCAGGCCGGTGGCGGCGTTGACCGCGTCGACCACCTCGATCGCCTTGGGCGCCGAGACGATCGGGCACCGGGGCGACTCCGGCGCGTTGAGCGCCTCGATCAGCAGCGTGCCGCCCACCTCACCGACCGCCCGCGCGGCCCAGACGAGGTTCTCCAACGCCAGCGCGTCCTGCTCAGCCGCACTGACACCCTCGACGCGGTTGCCATAGAGAGCGTTGAAGGTGGTGCAGCCCAGCGAGGTGGCGAACTCGATCGCCACCGGCACGTTCGCCCGGAACTTCTCCGACTCCGCCCCCGGAACCGAGAGCGCACCACGGTCGGGACCCGGCAACTGACCGGCATAGAAGTTCAACCCCGTCAGCTGCGTACCCGCATCCCGCAGGGCATCGCGCAACGCGTCCAGCTCGGACCGCTCCGGGGTCGGGGCATCCACCCACGGCCACCACAACTCCACCGCCGTGAAGCCCGCCGCCCGCGCGGCAGCCGGCCGCTCCCACAACGGAAGCTCGGTGAACAGGATCGACAGATTGACGTTGAAGCGCGTGTCCGTGAAACCCATAGGGCCCGGCGCTCCTTCCGGATAGCGGATTTCTATTTCTGCTTTACGGGATGCTGAGGGGCGCCGGGCGCGACCGTCAAGCCGCACCCGGCACATCGTCCGGAACGGGTCCGGAAACCGACCCTGCCCGTCAGACCTTGAGCGGCTTGATCGCGGTGGGGGCGTGACCGGGCTCGGTCGCGACCTCTTCCCACTCGTTGACCTTGTCGATCTCCGCGGCGGCCATCGAGATGTTGGTGATCCGCTCCAGGATCGCCTCGACGACGACCGGGACGCGGTGCTCGGCGGCCAGCTTCTTGGCCTCCTCGAAGGCGGCACCCAGCTCGCCGGGGTCGGTGACCCGGATCGCCTTGCAGCCCAGGCCCTCGACGACCTTGACGTGGTCGACGCCGTAGACGCCCAGCTCCGGCGAGTTGATGTTCTCGAACTCCAGGTTGACCTGGAAGTTGATGTCGAGGTTGCGCTGTGCCTGGCGGATCAGGCCCAGGTACGCGTTGTTCACCAGGACGTGGACGTAGGGAATCCGGTGCTGGGCGCCGACCGCCAGCTCCTCGATCATGAACTGGAAGTCGTAGTCACCGGAGAGTGCGACGACCGGGGTCTCCGGGTCGGCCTTGGCGACGCCCAGCGCGGCCGGGATGGTCCAGCCCAGCGGGCCGGCCTGGCCGCAGTTGATCCAGTGGCGCGGCTTGTAGACGTGCAGCATCTGCGCGCCGGCGATCTGGGAGAGGCCGATGGTGGTGACGTAGCGGGTCTCCGGGCCGAACGCCTTGTTCATCTCCTCGTAGACGCGCTGCGGCTTCATCGGGATGTTGTCGAAGTGCGTACGGCGCTGGAGCTGGGCCTTGCGCTCCTGGGTGGAGGCGGCCCAGTCGCTGCGGTCGGGCAGCTTGCCGGCGGCCTTGAGCTCCTTCGCCACCTCGACGAACAGCTCCAGGGCGGCCTTGGCGTCGGAGGCGATGCCGTAGTCCGGGGCGAAGATCTTGCCGATCTGGGTCGGCTCGATGTCGACGTGGACGAACTTGCGGCCCTTGGTGTACAGGTCCAGCTTGCCGGTGTGGCGGTTGGCCCAGCGGTTGCCGATGCCGAGGACGAAGTCGGACTCCAGGAAATTCGCGTTGCCGTAGCGGTGCGAGGTCTGCAGGCCGACCATGCCGGCGTTCAGCTCGTGGTCGTCGGGGACGATGCCCCAGCCCATCAGGGTCGGGATGACCGGGATGCCGGTCAGCTCGGCGAACTCGACCAGCAGGTCGGACGCGTCGGCGTTGATGATGCCACCGCCGGCGACGATCAGCGGGCGCTCGGACTCGTTGAGGAGGGTGATCGCCTTCTCGACCTGGGCGCGGGTCGCGGCCGGCTTGAAGGCGGGCAGCGGCTCGTACGTGTCCGGGTCGAAGTCGATCTCCGTGAGCTGGACGTCGATCGGCAGGTCGATCAGGACAGGGCCGGGACGGCCGGAGCGCATCAGGTGGAACGCCTGCTGGAAGACGCCCGGGACCTGGGCGGCCTCCATGACCGTGGTCGCGGCCTTGGCGACCGGCTTGGCGATCGCGGCGATGTCGACGGCCTGGAAGTCCTCCTTCTGGATCACCGCGGTGGGGGCCTGGCCGGTGATGCAGAGGATCGGGATGGAGTCGCCGGTCGCGGAGTAGAGACCGGTGATCATGTCGGTGCCGGCCGGGCCCGACGTGCCGATGCAGACGCCGATGTTGCCCGGGTGGGTCCGGGTGTAGCCCTCGGCCATGTGCGAGGCGCCCTCGACGTGGCGCGCCAGCGTGTGGTCGATCCCGCCCGCGGCCTTGAGCGCCGCGTAGAAGGGGTTGATCGCCGCGCCCGGCACTCCGAAGGCGTTGGTCACGCCCTCGCGCTTGAGGATCTCCACCGCAGCGCGGGCGGCTGTCATTCGAGGCATCGAGTACTCCTGCGTCGACCTGTCACGGGCAAGCCCGGCCGAAGAGGCCGGGAGGCTTAATTCCGCATCATGGAATTAATGTTTTGCTTTATGGAAGGAGAACGTAGAGCGAGACGTTCAACGCGTCAAGGGGCGTTCGGGGGACGGCCTGAACAAGACGTGCCGGTCAGGCCGAGAAAGCGCCGCGTAGCGGCGCCCCGGCACGCGGGCACTCCCGCGGCGCGGCGGGCCACCTGGCCTCCGAGTTCCCTGGGCCCGGCCCCGCGCGCGCGTACCGCGAGCGGGTGGACCGTGCGTGCGACCGACCTCAGGCCGTCCTGGAGGCCCTGCCACGGGCGGCGATCGTGCAAGGCGGGGACGCACACGTGGTCGCCGTCAACCGCCGCTTCATCGAGATGTTCGGGCTCGACGGGGTGGACCACTCCCCCGGCGCGCCCCTGGGCCCGGTCGTCGAGGACGACCCCGACGTGGCAACCGCGCTGCGCACCCTGCTCACCCGGGCCGGCTACCAGGTGCTGGCCGCCGCGGACGGCCGCACGGGGCTGCGCCGGCTCTTCGCCGACGGCCCCGATCTCATGGTGCTCGACATCGGACTGCCCAGCCTGGACGGCTGGCAGGTGCTGGAACGCACCCGCGACCTGACCGACCTGCCGGTGCTGCTGCTCACCGCACGCGGGGCCGAGAACGACCGGTTGGCGCAACTGGCACAACTCGGGCTGATCCCCGACGACTTCGTGCTGGCCACCGTCCACCGGCCCGAGAACACCGACGACCCGGCCGCGCTGCGGGCCGTCCTCGGCGAGCTGGCCGCGCTCGCCGCCGAGATGCCCGTCGTCCTGCCGCTCCACCCGCGTACCCGGGCCCGCGCCGAGGCCGCCGGGCTGGCCGGCCTGCTCGCCCCACTGCGGGTGACCCGCCCGCTCGGCTACCGGGACTTCCTGGCGCTGGCCCGGCACGCGGCACTGCTGGTCTCCGACTCCGGAGGCGTCCAGGAGGAGGTCACCGTGCTCGGCCGGCCGCTGGTCGTGGTGCGCAACTCCACCGAACGCCCCGAGGCGATGGCCGACTTCGCCACGCTGGTCGCCCCGGGGCCCGCGCTCGGCCGGGCCGCGCGGGAGCGCCTGGCGCTGGGGGCGGCCGACCGCGCCCGGCTCGCCGCGCTGCCCAGCCCGTTCGGCGACGGCCGCGCCTCGCACCGGATCGCCGGGCTGCTGGCCGGCCTGGTGACCGAGCGGACCGCGCCGTACGCCGCGGCCGCCTGACCGCGCCCGCCCCGACCACGCCGCCCCACCGGAGGACCCCGTGTTCGACAGCCTGCTGATCTTCCTGTTCCCCTTCGTGCTGCTGGCCTGCTTCCTGCTCTACTGGGCCGGGGCCCGCCATGCCTACCACCACCGCCCACAGCCCGAGGCCGGCGAACCGACCGCACTGGACTGGCACTTCTTCGTCCCGTGCCGGGACGAGGAGGCGGTGGTCGGCGCCACCGTCGCGCAGCTGCGCGGCGACTTCCCGGCCGCCCACGTGTGGGTGATCGACGACGACAGTGACGACCGGACCGGGCACATCGTCGCCGCGCTCGCCGAGGAGGACCGCCGGATCCACCTCGTCCGCCGGGTACGCCCCGAGGCCCGCACCGGCAAGGGTGACGCCCTGAACGCCGCGTACGACCAGCTCGGCGAGTTCCTGCCGGCGGGCAGCGACCGCGCCGAGGTCGTGGTGTGCGTCGTTGACGCCGACGGGCGGCTGGATTCGGGGGCGCTCGCCGCGGTGTCGGGTCCGGCCGGCTTCGGCGATCCGGAGGTCGGCGGGGTACAGGTGGGCGTGCGGATGCGCAACGTCGACGAGCAGCGCCCACTGCCCGACCGGGGCCGGTTCGTCAACGCCCTGGCCCGACTGCTGGTCCGGGTCCAGGACATGGAGTTCGCGGTGTCCAACGCGGGGATGCAACTGCTGCGGGTCCGCACCGGCTCGGTCGGACTGGGCGGCAACGGCCAGTTCACCCGGCTGTCCGCCCTCGACCGGATCGCCGCCACCGAGCGCCGCCCCTGGAAGCGGGGTGCGCTGCTGGAGGACTACGAGCTGGGCCTGCACATGATCCTGGCGGGTTTCCGGGTCACCCACGTCGCCGGCACCCGGGTCTCCCAGGAGGGCCTGCCGCACCTCCGCCGGCTGCTGACCCAGCGCACCCGCTGGGCCCAGGGCAACCTCCAGTGCGTGCGCTACGCCCCGCGCATCATCTCTTCCCGCCATTACAGCGGCCGGGGCGTGCTGGAGACGCTCTACACCTTCTGCCAGCCGGTGGCGCACCTGGTGACGCTGGGACTGACGGCGGTGCTGTTGGTGCTCGCCGGTTTCGGTTCGCTGGTCCTGTGGCCGTTGGCGCCGATCCTGGCGGTGCTGGCCATCGGCCCCTTCCTGCTGTGGGGTCCGGTCTACCGTCGCGACCACGCGCCGGAGGCGTCCCGACTGACGGCCGTCCTGTGGGGCCTTGCGCTGTGGCTGTACGCCTATCACCTGTTCGTGGTGTCGGCCCGGGGCTTCGTACGGATGCTGCGGGGCCGCAACGGCTGGGCGAAGACCCGGCGCAACGCGGAACCGGTGATGGACGGCCCGGTGGCCCGGGAGTCATGACCACCCCTCAGGCATCGCGTCTCACCATCCGGACGTGTAACTGATCACATAGGCGGCGAGGAGTGGGCTCGGCATGATTGGGTAGTCGGGCGCCGGCGGCGTGCACCGTACCCGGCTGCCGCCGTCCGCCCGATCGATTTCAGGAGTAACGCATGCCCGCCCCCCTGCCAGCCACCGCGCCCGCCCCCGCGAGCGGTTCACCGATCTACGAGAGCCTCGTATCGAAACACGGCGATGTGGTCGCCGAGAGCCGCCGCGTAGCGCAGGAGACCCAGCAGGAGGCCGACCGGCTGTTGCACTTCGCCCCGCGCGACGGCCGGGACTGACGCCACACCGGAGGGCGGGACCGGGGCACTCCCCCAGCCCCGCCCTCCGGCCTGCCGGACCAACACCCCGGCACATCACCGGACTTGCCGCTCTCCTCCGCAACCCGCCCCGCCCGCGGCCGCTGAACTGCCCGCCACGGCCACCTCGCCGGGGCCGCACGCCGAGGCGGAATTCCGGGGGGGGGTCGGCGACCTTTAGTGCGGGAGCCCGTTCGACTTCCTGGCCCCGCTCTTCGCCCCCGACGTCGTACTGCACCAGGCCGACGCACTGCCCTACGACGGCACGTGGCGCGGGCACCCGGACAGGGAATGGTTCTTCCTCGCGATGAGCCGGACGCCGGACGTGGGAGTCGTTCAAAATGGTGACGCAGGGGTTCCTCGCCACCGGCCCGACCGCGATCGCCCTCACCACTTCCGCGGCCGCGCCCGCGCCAACGGTCGAGAACTCGCCTTCCCCATTCTTCGAACACTCACCATCAGGGGCGGCATACTCGCCGAAATTCGGCCCTTCTACTGGGACACCGCGGAAATCGCTGCCGGCTGCCGCGCCCCCACTCGGCCCCGAAGTGAGATTCCCGGATCGCTCTGCCGCGCAGGCATACGCGGCATGAGCCGGGCGGGAAAAGGGCCTGCCCCTCCTTCGGCGCCAGCGCTGAAGCAGGGGCAGGGGCAGGGTCGTAAGGGCTTTACCTGTCCTCGTCAGGACTGGTCTCCGAGCCGTCCTTCTTTCCCTCCTTGCCCTCCTTGCCCTCCTTGCCCTCCTTGCCCTCCTTTCCTTCCTTGCCCCCCTTGCCGTCCTTGCCGTGATTTCCGTCCTTGCCTTCCTTGCCGTGCTCCGAGCCGTCATCGCCGAAGACCCAGCCAAGTGAATCGTCGGTGTTCACGTCTTGCATGACCTGGTTGCCGACGCTCATCACGTCTCCCGTGTGTTCGTCGGCGACGGCGGTGCCGACGGACCCGAGGAAGGCGCCCGAACACAGGATTGCGGCGGTGAGAGCAGTGCGCATGCGCATGGTGAGCTCCGATATATCGTTGGGGTCGCTAGGACGTGGAATTCATGCCACCGATCCCAGGCCATCAGTCCACGTTTCACCCGCTCGGAGGTTCGACGCCGCACCCTCTCGGCCTATTCGCCACAAACCCCGGAGGCTACGGAACTTCGCAGCAACGGCCGCATTGACTGCATTAACGCCACAACAGCAGCACCGGCGACACTGTCAAATGAAGAGCGTGGCCCACGGGAACCTCCAGGACATGACGACCCGAGGAAGCCATCCATTCCTCAGCAGCGGCGCCCCCGGCCCCGCACCGCCCCCACCCTCCACGGAATTCGTCACCCCCATCGCCCCATAACAGGGAACCTTTTCATTCCTTTCCCTGGTGACCTAAAAATCGACAGGTCAGCCTTCTGCCTGCGTTCCCGACATTGCGCACACCCGACGCCCTACCGAGTTACCGCTGACATCGCCACTTCGCCACTTCGCCACTTCGCCACTTCGCCACGATGCGACGGTTTCCTGCCGTTGTCGGCAGCCACCCGCGCGGCGCTCAGCCCTGTGCGGGCTTTCCCACCGGTGCGTGCTCCCGCAGGATCTCGACGAACGCCCGCATCCACTCCGGCTGGTCCGGCCAGGCACGGGCCGAGACGACCTTGCCGTCCACCACCGCCGGGCCGTCCACGAAAACCCCGCCGCCCAGTTCCACCTCCGGCGCACAGGCGGGGTAGGCGGAGGTCCGGCGGCCCTTCAGCACGCCGAGCGGGGCCAGCGCGATGGCCGCGTGGCAGATGTGCGCGACCGGCTTGTCCGCGTCGAAGAAGTGCGTGACGACGCGCCGGAAGTCGGCGTCGTGCCGGAGGTATTCGGGCGCCCGGCCGCCGGGGAGAACCAGCGCCGCGTACTCCGCCGGGTCGACCTCGGACAGCGCGAGATCGGCCGGCCAGGAGTGGCCCTGGCGCTCGACGTAGGTGTCGAAATCGTCGACAAAGTCATGCACGACGAACTGCAACTTCTTGCAGGACGGGGCGGCGATCCGAAGCTCGTAGCCCTCCTCCAGCAGCCGCTGGTACGGGTAGAAGAACTCCAGGTCCTCCGTGGCATCGCCGGCGATGAGCAGGATCTTGGGCATGGCGGTACTCCTCGTGAGCGCAGCGGCCGGGCCGATCGGGGATGACCGGGACCGTATCGGATCCATCGGTTCCCCACTCGGTGGCCTCGAATGCCTCATCCAGCGCCGGTTTCCGGTGTCCGGTGTCCGGTCTCCGGCCTCCCGCTGCGGAGAGCGTCCACACGCCCGTCGTCACAGACTGGGGGCGACCGGGTGGAGCGGCTGATAGAGGGGGAGTTCGGCGCCGCTGGGGAGGCGGACAGCGGTCAGGAGGCCCCAGCGCTGCTCGCTAACCGGGCGGGTGACCTCGACGCCCTGCGCGCGGAGCTGATCCAACTGGGCGTGGAGGTCGTCACACATCAGGTAGAGCTCGTGCCGTGGTGCGTCGTCGGTGGGGTGTACGGCGACCTCGGCCGGGGGCAGTTTGAAGACCAGCCAGCCCCCTCCCGCGTCGACGCCGGGAAAGCCGAGGACGTCGCGGATGAAGGCGCGGTCAGCATCCGCGTCCTGGCTGTAGAGGATGACGTGCGATCCACTGATCATGCTGGTTCCTCGTGCGTCTCACCCCAGACACCGCCTGAGGTGCGGGGCGGTCTCCGCAGCCCGTCCGATGGGGTGCCGCGGCGGTCGGTGCGCGGGCATCCTGCCACGGCCGGACCCACAGGCCGGTGAGCGCCACGTCGAGGTCCACGAGCAGGCGGCGGAGCAAGCACGGTCACCGTTGCAGCGATCCTGCTCCGGCTCCGCTCGGGACACCGCGAGACGGCCCATCCAGTCTGATCCATAAAGAGCCCAAAAAAATCGGACGGCGATGTCGAGAACCCGTGGCTGGCTCCGTCCCCGTGGTGAACGCGACCACAATGGGTCGCACCCGCACCGAGGAGAACCACCATGGCCAAGTACTTGCTGCTCAAGCACTACCGCGGCGCCCCGGCTCCGGTCAACGACGTCTGCATGGACCAGTGGACGCCGGAGGAGATCTCGGCGCACGTGCAGTACATGCAGGACTTCGCGGCCCGGCTTGAGAAGACCGGCGAGTTCGTCGACGGCCAGGCGCTCGCCCCCGAGGGGGCGTGGGTCCGGTACGACGGTGAGGGGCGCCCGCCGGTCACCGACGGCCCGTTCGCCGAGACCAAGGACCTCATCGCCGGCTGGATGGTGATCGACGTCGACAGCTACGAGCGTGCCGTCGAGCTGGCCGGGGAACTGTCGGCCGCCCCCGGGGCGGGCGGCAAGCCGATCCACGAGTGGCTCGAAGTGCGCCCGTTCCTGGCCGCGCCGCCCACCATCACGGAGTGACCTCGCGGTGACTCAGATGGACGAGGCCCTGCTCCGGAGCCTCACGCCACGCGTGCTCGCCATCCTCGTCCGCCGCGGAGCCGACTTCGCGGCGGCCGAGGACGCCGTGCAGGACGCGCTGGTCGAGGCCGTCCGCGTCTGGCCGGCCGACCCACCACGCGATGCGAAGGGCTGGCTGGTCACGGTGGCCTGGCGCAAGTTCCTCGACGCGACCCGGGCGGACACCGCCCGCCGCCGGCGTGAGGACCTCGTCGACGAGGAGCCGGCGCCCGGGCCCGCACCCGCGGTGGACGACACACTCCAGCTCTACTTCCTGTGCGCCCACCCGTCGCTGACGCCGGCGTCCGCGGTCGCGCTCACACTGCGCGCCGTCGGCGGACTCACCACCCGCCAGATCGCCCGGGCCTACCTGGTGCCCGAGGCGACCATGGCGCAGCGCATCAGCCGGGCCAAGCGCACCGTCTCCGGAATTGGGGTGTCCCCTGTCGGAGCGAAGCCGAGAGCTCGGGGAAAGTTCGACCAGCCCGGCGATGTCGCCACCGTGCTGCGCGTCCTCTATCTGGTCTTCAACGAGGGCTACTCCGGCGATGTCGACCTCGCCGCCGAAGCCATCCGGCTCACCCGGCAGCTCACGGCCCAGGTCGACCACCCCGAGGTGGCGGGGCTGCTCGCCCTCATGCTGCTCCACCACGCCCGGCGCGCCGCCCGGACCGCGCCCGACGGCAGTCTGGTACCGCTCGCCGAGCAGGACCGCGGCCGGTGGGACACCGAGTCGATCGCCGAGGGCGTGGAGATCCTGCAGGCGGCGCTCGCCCGCGACCGGCTGGGCGAGTTCCAGGCCCAGGCCGCCATCGCGGCACTCCACGCCGACGCGCCCACCGCCGAGGAGACCGACTGGGTGCAGATCGTCGAGTGGTACGACGAGCTCGCGCGCCTGACCGACAGCCCGGTCGTCCGGCTCAACCGCGCGGTGGCCGTCGGCGAGGCCGACGGTCCGGGCGCCGGCCTGGCTGCGCTCGCGGCGCTGGACGCCGCACTCCCCCGGTACACCGCGGTGGCCGCGTACCTCCACGAGCGCGACGGCGACCTGGCGACGGCGGCACGGCTCTACGCCGAGGCGGCCCACATGGCACCCAACCTCGCCGAGCGCGACCACCTGACGCGCCAGGCCGCCCGGCTCAACTCCCGCCGGAGTCGCTGACGACTCGCGCTCGGGTCGTCCCGCAGCGCTCCGCCCTGCCCGTCACGGGCCAGACGGGTCTTCCTGGTCAGCCCGCTTGCCGGACATCCTTGAGTCCGCCGGTCACCACCAGGTTGCCGTCCAGGGTGCGCCGCGCGAGGTCGCCGGTGCGGAAGTAGCCATCGGCGGTGAAGGCGCGTGCGTTGTGGTCGGGCGCCCGGTAGTAGCCGTGCAGGGTGTACGGACCGCGGGCGAGGAGTTCGCCGGGCTCCCCGTCGGGCACGTCCTTGCCGTCGGCGTCGACTATGCGGATCTCGTCGTCGGGCGAGAGCGGGCGGCCCTGCACGGTGAGCGCGGTCTCGCCCGGATCGGTGGGCCGGGTGAAAGTGAGCGGCCCCTCGGCCGTGCCGAAGACCTGCCGCAGGCGACAGTCCCCTGCGGGCCCATCCGTTCGGCGGTCGCCCGGGGCAGGGGCGCGCCGCCGATCTGCACGAGACGCAGACTGCTCAAGTCGGCCTGGACCGTGGGAAGTACGTCGAGCCAGAGCTCGGCGTCGGCGGACGCCACCGACGTGATGGTGACCCGCTCTCGGTCGATGGCCGGAAGGCATGCGGCGGGTCCCGGGTTCTCGACCAGGACGACGGTGCCATCGACGGAGCGAGTGCCGACGATGCCGGGGCAGCCGAAGGTGAAGTGGAACCCGGCGGGCAGCGCGGCGATATACACGTCGTTCTCGGTGAGCGAGACCGACTCGGCGGCGGCCCGCGCCTGGTAGGCGTAGTCGTTGTGGGTGCGCGGAATGAGCCTGGGCGCCGCGGTCGTACCGCCGGAGAGCAGGAAGACCGCCACCTGGTCGGCGGTCTGCGCGCGCGCCGGTGGGAGCCGGAATCCGGCGGCCGTACGGTCCACGCGCCGGTTCAGGTTCGCGTACGTGAGGCGGGTGCCGCCGTGCACGAGCGCGGTCCGCGGTCCGTACTCCAGGGCCCAGCCGCGCAACAGGTTGTCCAGCGTGTTGCCACGCCAGTGCCCGGCCGCCCAGTAGCGGTCGACGAACTCCTCGGGCCAGGGCGTACAACCGTCGAGCATGGATGCCATGCGCTTCCTTCTGTACCGGTTTCCAAACCGGAAGCCGTGCGGGTCGAGTGTCGCCGTGACCGGGCCGGGTCAGTAGCGATCTCGACGACCGCGGCCCCAGCGCCTCCGCCATCGCCCCCGTCTCCAAACCGGGGAGCAACCCCACCACCTTGACCTCGGCCTCGGCCTCGGCCTCGACCCCGACCTTGGCGATCCGATCCGCCAACCCCCTTAGACGCAATGCGCTTTCCCCACCATGGACGCTCAATTCCCTCAGCAGAAAACCCAATAAGCGGCGCTGACCAGGGGAAATGGTCGGAGCTCCATCCCACTCACCCTCGCGCGACGGGCATGCCGCTGGGCACTCTTTCTGAGCAGGTGCACCGCCGGGCGTACCGCGCTGGCACTCAGAGGCCAGGGACGTAGGACGTTATGAGAGCGAACGTCGAGAGCGCGAGCAGGCCAAGACAGTTGACCCAGAACTCGGACGTGAGGAAGCGGGCCCGAATGTGCGCGACGGACGCCGCGAGGAAGTAGCAGACGACGCCGGCGTTCGCAGCCGCGCCGATGCCCGCCACACAGATTCCGGTGATGAGTCCCGCGGCGGCGAGCAGCTTGATCACGATGAGCGTCCACCACCAGTCCTCGGGGAGCCTCCGTGCCCACGCCGGAAGGCGCTCTCCTCACACGATGCCGCCAGCGATTCGGCCCGGCCACGAGCCGTCAGCACGGCATCCGCCAGTTCGAACAAGGCGTCCGCACGACGGCGCAGACATCCTTACGGTCCGGCACGGAAACCCGTCAACTCCGCACACCGCAATCCGGTGCCGGTTCCGGCTTGCGGTTTCCGCTGCGTCAACTTCTACCGTCTTCGGTGTGGCCGGAGAGACCGGCCCGGCGATGGGAGGCGGGGCAATGGCCTGGTCGATCGCGGATGTGGCCCGGATGTCCGGTGTGACGTCCCGGACGCTGCGGCATTACGACGAGATCGGCCTGCTGCCGCCGGCGTGGATCGGGAGCAACGGGCACCGCTACTACGAGGAGGCCGATCTGCTGCGGCTGCAGCAGATCCTGCTGATGCGGGAGCTGGACCTGGGGCTGCGCGAGATCCAGGCGGTCCTGGACAGCCAGGTCGATCAGGTGGCCGTGCTCCGCGAGCACCATCAACGACTGCTGGCGGAACGGGACCGGCTGGATACGCTCGCCCGCACGGTCGGCCGCACCATCGCCGAACTGGAGGAAGGCAAGGACAACGACATGGCGAAGATCAACAGGCCGGAGAACCTGTTCGAGGGCTTCGAGCCCGGCCGCCACGAGGCGGAGGCGCGCGAGCGGTGGCCGGAGCAGTGGGAGCAGTCCCGGCGGGCCTTCGAGGGGATGACCGCCGAGGGTATGGAGCAGTGGCAGCGTGAGGCGACGGCGCAGATGATCCGCATGGCGGAGTTCATGGTGGCCGGCACACCCGTCGCCGATCCTGTGGTGCAGGCCGAGGTGGACGCCCACTACCAGGGTGTGTGCCGGTTCTGGACCCCGTGCGCGGCCGCGTACAAGGGACTGGGTCAGACCTACGCCGACGACCCTCAGTTCCGTACCAACTTCGACCGGATCGCCGACGGACTGGCCGTCTACCAGCGTGACGCGATGGCCGTCTACGCCGACGCACGGCTGAGCTGACCGACGGCTCACGCTGCCGGGGGGCTGCAGACCCCCGGCAGCAGGTCAAAGATCAAGCTGAGGCGCGTCAGCTGCTGCTGGCTGCTGGCCGGTCGTCGATGACGATGCGGGTTACGGGTGGGCAGTCGTTGCCGGGTTGGTGGTGGGCGTCGGGGTCGTCGGTGTCGACTTTGTGTAGGGCGATGCCGATGCGTTTGTAGATCTCGCCGGCGAGGTTTTGGGTTGTCGGGGCGGCGGCGGGGTCCTGCCTGGTGGCGCGTAGTGCGTCGAGTGTGGCGATGAGGGTGCGGCCGGAGATCTCGGCCTGGATGAGGCCGTTGGCTTCTTTGACACCTGCGGGGAGTCGGAAGTGTTGGCCGCGGCTGGATTGGGTGACGCGGAAGTCCCAGTGGTCGCGGTGGCAGATGATCTGCGCGTAGGCGATACCGGCGGCGAGGGTGAGGAGTTCGTCGAAATCGTCCGGGGCGACGGCGGGTTCGTCGGTCTTCTTCGTGGCGGCCTTCGTGGGTGGTGCGGGTGGTGCGGGTGGCGCGGGCGGTGTGGGTGGCTCGGGTGTTGCGGTGACTGCGAAGTCGGCGCGGAGGGCTTCGACGATGCTGTGGAGTTGGGCGAGTTGACTGAGGATCTGCTGGTCGTCGCGTGGCGGTGTGGCGGGTTGTAGGCGTTGGATGTCGTTGCGGAGGCCCTGGAGTTCACTGTGGATGACATCGGTTCTGGCGTGGGCGAGAACTGCTGCGTCGCGGGCGTTTTGGGCTGCGGTCAGTGTGGTTTCAACGGTGGCGCGGAGGCAGGCGAGGCTGCGGTCGAGTGCTTCGGTGATTGCCTTTTGCGTGTTACTGATTGCCGTGCCGAGCTCTCTGATGACGCGATCGGCGCCGAATGCCACGTTCCCCCCTGGTGTTGGCGGCTGGTGTTGCAGCGGGAGGCTCCCCGTTGGTCGTGGAGGTGACGCGGCGAGTTTCGGTCGCGATGACCATTGGGGCGTGTTGGCGCACTTAGGGTTGTGGGGAAGCCCCGAGTAAGCCCTTTGCTTCTGTGCGCTCCTAGTTGGTGACTTCGCGTTCCGTCGACTATTGCCGTCCTCTGGCAGGCTTTCGCTTTCCGTCCTGCTCCAGGACCGTAGCTTTCCTGTAAAAATGCGCCATTTCAGGGGCATGCAGGAACCCGGTACGGGAAAGTCGACTCCTCACTCGCAGAGATGCACATCGGTGTGTCCGATACGAAGTGGGGGCAATATGTCACGTATGGCGCAACGGCCCGTAGGAGCACGGAGGGTGACCGCCGGCTCCGCGGCGGCGGTGGTCGCCGGGCTGACCCTGGTGATCGGGGCGGCGGCCCCTGGGCAGGCGGTCCCCGTAGCGGCGACTGCGGGGGCACGGCCCATGCTGAACTGCGGTGCTGCTGCGACGGCGCCCATGGCTGCGGCGACGCGGACAAACACCGCGGCGGCGACGGAATCGGCCCCGGCCCCGGCCGTCACCGGAAATGCGGCGCAGAAGCTGTCCTACAGCCTCGCCCCGGAGGCGCCGATCGGCCTCTGGTCGTCCTCGAACGTCACCCTGCGCACCCCGGTCTCCAAGGGCACCGTCCGCCTGGACGTCACCACACAGGGCTTCATCGCCGATTCTCTCCTGATGCAGCGTTACGACGAGAAGAGTCACCGCTGGGTCGACCTGGATGTCCGATCGGTCGGCAGCGAAAACCCGAACAAGGGGAGGCTCTCCTTCCCCGTCTCGGTGGCGGCGAGTCCCGGCCGCCCCGCCACGGTCGCTCTCCGGGTCCAGGCCATCGACCGTCCCGGTCGGCTGGCCGTGGCCGCTTCGGTCGACGACGGCCACGGCCATACCTACCGCGCGCCTACGCGTAGCGCCGTCGTCGACCGGCCCACCACCACCGTCACCGGCTGGCCGCGTGGTGCCGGCCTGGTGCGTGGCGGCGCGGCGAAGGAGTTCGAGCTCACGGTCAAGAACACCACCAAGCGGGCCTACCCGGCGCTCAACGCCGGCTACTCCGCCTACGGTCAGAGCGGCGACCGTACCGTGGCCCCCAAGGACCTGGTGCTGCAGCAGTACGTGCCCGGCCACGGGTGGCAGCGCGTGTCGTTGGTGCCCGGCGGCTGCGACCCAGGCATGAGCGCCGAGCTGATCCCGACCGCCAAGACGCCGCTGGCACCCGGCGCCACCACCGTTTACCGGATGCGCCTGGCGGTCGCGGGAGACGCTCCCTTGGCCAACGTCGAAGCGGGTGTGTCGGTGGGTGCCGGCGACACGTCGCTCTCCTACCAGACGTTGCCGTTCAAGATTCGCGCCAGGTAGCCCTGCCGAGTACCTCGAACACGCGGGGAGTCGGAGGGGAGAAGAGGCCGGCGCCTTCTCACCTTCGGCTCCCCGTCAGCGCGTGTCGCCGATTACAGGTGCGTGCACACCCGTGTGTGCGCTGCCTCCAGAGTCCTTCCGCCTGGATCTACCAGCGGGGTTCCTCGACCTTCGTGAGCAGAGTTCGGTCTGCGCCGCCGGATTGCGCCGGCTCGACCTCGGACGCGGGAGAAGCTTCCGCGCGATGCTTTCCGGTCGCAGCTCGTATGACCGTCCGGGACGCCTTACCCCGCCTTACTGGGGTGGGGTAACTCGCTTCTGCGTGCCCCTTGTTGGCGACTTCGCACCCTGTCGATCGCCGTCTACCCATGGAAGGCTTTCGCTTTCTGACCTGAGGGGGGCTTATGGCGTTTGTGTGTCCGCGGTGCAAGGAATCGAGTCAGGTGTTGCACCTGCCGGAGTATTGGCGCTCGTTGCCACAGGATGCGGAGGCGAAGGAAAAGCACGCACCGCCGCCGGAGTGTGCGATGCAGTGGCTGCTGCCGGTGGGGGTCGGCGTCGTGGGTGTGGTGGCGTTGGTGTTGGGCTCGCTGGCCGCGGGGATGGTGCTGGTGCTGGGCGGCATCGGGTTGGGCTTCTGGTTGTCGCGGCGGGCGTCGGCTGCGGAGGATGCGCGGGCGGCGTGGGAACGGTCGTTGATCTGCCGGCGGTGTCCGGCCGTGTTTCCGCAGGAGGACGCGGTCGTGGCGTGAGCTCGGGGTGGGCGTAGGCCCCGTCCCAGCCGGGAGCGGGGCCTACAACATGAGAGCGGTCTATGCGTGTCTCACTGCGTCGATGCTTAACGGATCGGCATTCCCGACAGCGTCCGGGCGATGACCAGTCGCTGGATTTCACTGGTGCCCTCGAAGATGGTGTAGATCGCGGCGTCGCGGTGCATCCGCTCGACCGGGTATTCGCGGGTGAAGCCGTTGCCGCCGAGGATCTGGATCGCCTGGGCGGTGACCTTCTTGGCGGTCTCGCTGGCGAAGAGCTTGGACATCGAGCCCTCGGCGCTCTCGAACTTCTTGCCGGTGGTGGCCATCCAGGACGCCCGCCAGACCAGGAGGCGGGCGGCGTCGATCTGGGTCCGCATGTCGGCCAGCTGGAAGGCCACGCCCTGGTTGTCGATGATCGGGCGGCCGAACTGCTCGCGGGTCTTGGCGTACTCCAGGGCCTCCTCGTACGCCGCGCGGGCGGTGCCGACGGCCATCGCGCCGACGGCCGGGCGGGACGCCTCGAAGGTGGCCATCGCGGCGTTCTTCACACTCCCCCAGCCTCCGCTGCCGCCCTTGGCGCGCTCGCGGGCGCGGGCCAGTCGCTCGTCGAGCTTCTCCTTGCCGCCGAGCAGGCAGTGACCGGGGATCCGGACGTCCTCCAGCACGACCTCGGCGGTGTGCGAGGCGCGGATGCCGTGCTTCTTGAACTTCTGGCCCTGGGAGAGGCCGGGGGTGTTCGGCGGGACGATGAACGAGGCGTGCCCCTTGGAGCCCAGATCCGGGTCGACGACGGCGACCACGACGTGGACGTTGGCGATGCCGCCGTTGGTGGCCCAGGTCTTGGTGCCGTTGAGCACCCACTCGTCCTTGGCCTCGTCGTAGACGGCCCGGGTGCGCATCGAGGCGACGTCGGAGCCGGCGTCCGGCTCGGAGGAGCAGAAGGCGGCGACCTTGATGTCGTCGGCGTCGCCGTACATCTGCGGGATCCAGGTGCCGATCTGCTCCTCGGTGCCGTTGGCCAGGACGCCGACGGCGGCGAGGCCGGTGCCCACGATGGACAGTGCGATGCCGGCGTCGCCCCAGAACAGCTCCTCCATCGCCATCGGGATGCCGAGGCCGGTGGGGTCGAAGAACTGCTGGGCGTAGAAGTCGAGGGAGTACAGGCCGATCTTGGCGGCCTCCTGGATCACCGGCCAGGGGGTCTCCTCGCGCTCGTCCCACTCGGCGGCGGCGGGGCGCATGACGTCCGCGGCGAAGCCGTGAATCCAGTCACGGACTTCCTTCTGCTCGTCGTTGAGTTCCATGGTGAACTCGGCCATGTCCCCTCCAGTGGTGCGTACAGCCAGCCGTTACTTGCGGTAACCGAAGTGTGTTACCGGTCAGTAATGGATGTCAACTCCTCGTGGGCGCCGATTTGGCCCGCGGAGTTCGGGAGACGCCGAGTCAGGGTGTTACGTTGCGCGAGCGCCACGGATTCACAAGGGTGGGGAGCACGACCATGGACAGCATCGACAGCACCGGACAGACAGGTCCGGCACAGGCCGGCACGGCAGGCGACAACCGGCAACAGACCGCGACCGAGCGCAGACGGCGGGAACTCTTGGAGGCCGCCGAGCGCATCGTGTTGCGCGACGGCCCAGGCGCTTCGATGAACGCCATCGCCGCCGAGGCCGGGATCACCAAGCCGATCCTCTACCGGCACTTCGGCGACAAGGGCGGCCTCTACCGCGCCCTCGCCGTCCGGCACACCGACGCCCTGCTGGCCAACCTCCGGGCCGCACTGGACGCCCAGGCGCTACGCCGGGAACGGGTCGAGGCCACCCTCGACGCCTACCTGGTCGCCATCGAGACCCGGCCGCAGGTCTACCGCTTCCTCATGCACCCGGCCGACGAGGACAACCCCTCGGAGTCAGGCTTCGACGTGGGCCGGCACTCCGCTCCCCTGCTGCGCCGGCTCGGCGAGGAACTGGCCAAGGTCATCTCCGAACGGCTCGACCTGGGGCCGGACGGTGCGGAACGGGCCCGGGTGTGGGGGCACGGCATCGTCGGCATGATGCACGCGGCCGGCGACTGGTGGCTGCGTGAACGCCCCTGCTCCCGCGAGCAGTTGGTACGCCACCTCACCGATCTGCTGTGGGGCCAGCTGGCCACCGCCAAGGATCTCGCCAACGGTCCCGGATTCTGACATTCCGGGCGGGCGGCGTCAGGCCGGTGCCGCCGCCCGGTCGTCCGTCGCCGCCGCCCACGGGGCCCGGGCCACCGCACGCAGCGCCCGGCGCCGCCGCAGGCCGGTGAGCCGGTCGACGTAGAGGCCGCCCCCGAGGTGGTCGCACTCGTGCTGGAGGCAGCGGGCGAAGAAACCGGTGCCGGTCACCGTCACCGGCGCGCCGGTGAGGTCGAACCCGGTCACGACGGCGTGGTCGTGACGCGGGGTGCCGGCCTCGATACCGGGCAGCGACAGACAGCCCTCGGGCCCGCGGAACACCGGCCCGTCCGCTTCGACCAAGTGGGGGTTGACGACGTGCCCCAGGTGCCGGCGGTCCTCGTCGTCGGGGCAGTCGTAGACGAACACCCGTAGGGGAACACCGACCTGGTTGGCGGCCAGGCCCACCCCGTTCGCGGCGTACATTGTCGCGTACATGTCCTCGACCAGGGCGGCCAGCTCACCGTCGAAAACGGTGACGTCCGCACAGGGGCGGGTGAGGACGGGATCGCCGTACAGGCGCAGTGGACGAGGGCGGCCGGAACTGCCGGGGATGGTGCGGTGGCGCATGGGCCCAGGGTACGGGCCGGGCATTCCGGATGGCGTCACACAGGTGGCGGAGTTCGGGCCGGCCGCCGGATCTCGATAGGCTGATCCCCGACCGACAGCCTCCGGACGGTCGATGGTCACGGAGGAGGCGCACTCTTCCGGCAGCCTCAGGGCAGGAGTGCGCCGGATGCAAGGAGGATCTGAGACGATGGCAGGCAACACGGAGCCGCTGTCGCCGCGGGCCAAGCTGGCCGTGACGGCCGGCAAGGCCGCGGCAGCGGTGTCGCGCGCGGCAGGCCGCGGCAGCGGATCGGTGATCGGCGGCCGGGTGGCGCTCAAGCTCGACCCCGACCTGCTGGCTTCGCTGGCCAGGCACCTGGACGTGATCCTGGTGTCCGCCACCAACGGCAAGACGACCACCACCCGGCTGATCGCCGAGGCGCTGCGGGCCAGTGGCCCGGTGGTCTCCAACGCGCTGGGCGCCAACATGCCCGCGGGCATCACCTCGGCGCTGGCGGGCGGCTCGGACGCCAAGTACGGCGTCATCGAGGTGGACGAGAAGTACCTGGCCACGGTGGCCCGGGACGTCACGCCGAAGGCCATAGCGCTACTGAACCTCTCCCGGGACCAGCTCGACCGGGCCGCCGAGACCCGGATGCTGGCCGAGCGCTGGCGCGAGGGCCTGTCCGGCTCCAAGGCGCTGATCATCGCCAACGCCGACGACCCGTTGATCGTCTGGGCGGCCTCGTCGTCCGCGAACGTGGTGTGGGTCGCCGCCGGGCAGGAGTGGAAGGACGACGCCTGGTCCTGCCCCTCGTGCGGCGGCGTGATGCAGCGGCCGGGCGACGACTGGTTCTGCGCCGAGTGCGGTTTCCGCCGCCCGACGCCCACCTGGGCGCTCTCCGGCGACCACGTCCTCGACCCGCACGGCAGCGCCTGGCCGATCAAGCTCCAGCTGCCGGGCCGCGCCAACAAGGCGAACGCCACCACCTCCGCCGCCGTCGCGGCCGCCTTCGGGGTGCCGCCGCAGGTCGCCCTGGAGCGGATGTTCGCGGTGCAGGCCGTCGCCGGCCGCTACGACGTGGTCACCTTCGCGGAGCGGGAACTGCGGCTGCTGCTGGCGAAGAACCCGGCCGGCTGGCTGGAGACCTTCTCGCTGATCGACGGGCCGCCGACGCCGGTGATCATGTCGGTGAACGCCCGCGGGGCGGACGGCACCGACACCTCCTGGCTGTGGGATGTGGACTACACCCGGCTGGCCGGGCACCCGATCTTCGTGCTGGGCGACCGCAGGCTGGACCTGGCGGTGCGCCTGGAGGTCGCCGGGCTCGACTTCGAGGTGTGCGAGACCCTCGACGAGGCGGTCCAGATGGCGCCGCCCGGGCGGATCGAGGTTATCGCCAACTACACGGCCTTCCAGGACCTGCGCCGCCGCGTGGGCAACTGAGTGCGGTCCACCGACAACACGGACAAGGACGAGCGAGCATGAGTGACAACAGCCTGCGCGTGGTGTGGATCTATCCGGACCTGCTCAGCACCTACGGCGACCAGGGCAACGTCCTGGTGGTGGAGCGGCGGGCGCGGCAGCGCGGCCTGGACGTCCAGCGCGTTGACGTCCGGTCCGACCAGCAGATTCCCACTTCGGGAGACATCTACCTGATCGGCGGCGGCGAGGACCGGCCGCAGCGGCTGGCGGCCGAGCGGCTGATCCGCGACGGCGGCCTGGAACGCGCGGTCTCCAACGGCGCGATCGTCTTCTCGGTGTGCGCCGGCTACCAGATCCTGGGCCACGAGTTCATCAACGACCTCGGCGAGCGGCAGCAGGGACTGGGGCTGCTGGACGTGGTGAGCACCCGCGGCGAGGGCGAACGGTGCGTCGGTGACGTACTCGCCGACATCGACCCGCAGTTGGGGCTGCCGCCGCTGACCGGATTCGAGAACCACCAGGGCGTGACGCACCTGGGGCAGACCGCGCGGCCGTTCGCCACGGTCCGGTTCGGCAATGGCAACGGTGTCGGCGACGGCTACGAGGGCGCGTGGAACGACACCGTCTTCGGGACGTACATGCACGGCCCGGTGATGGCCCGCAACCCGCATATCGCGGACCTGCTGATCAAGCTGGCGCTGGACGTCAACGCGCTGCCGCCGGCCGACGACCGGTGGTACGAGGCGCTGCGCCAGGAGCGGATCGCGGCGGCGAGCCAGACCGCCTGACGGTCCGGTCACCGCGACGGCCGGATTCGGGTCAGCTGACCCGGGTCCGGCCGTTTTCCGTGCGCCGGTGTCCGCACTCCGGGCGCCCGTGCCCCGGGGCGCCGCGCGCTTGTAGGCTGAGCGGAATCCAACCGGACGACGGGGTCCGGGCGTCCGGTTGAGTTGCGATGGGTTACTACGAACAATGCGAATTGGTGTCCTCACGTCCGGCGGCGACTGCCCCGGCCTGAACGCCGTCATCCGGTCCGTCGTCCACCGTGCCACCGCCGACCACGGGGATGAGGTGATCGGCTTCAAGGACGGCTGGAAGGGCCTGCTGGAGTGCGATTACCGCAAGCTCGACCTGGACGCTGTCGGCGGCATCCTGGCGCGCGGCGGGACCATCCTCGGCTCCTCGCGGGTACAACCCGCCCACCTGCGGGACGGCGTGGAGCGGGCCCGCGGCCACGTCGCGGAGCTGGGCCTGGACGCGATCATCCCGATCGGCGGTGAGGGCACGCTGAAGGCGGCCCGACTGCTGTCGGACGCCGGGCTGCCGATCGTCGGCGTGCCGAAGACCATCGACAACGACATCGCCGTCACCGACGTCACGTTCGGCTTCGACACCGCGGTGGGCGTGGCGACCGAGGCGCTGGACCGGCTCAAGACCACCGCCGAGTCGCACCAGCGGGTGATGATCGTCGAGGTGATGGGGCGGCACACCGGCTGGATCGCGCTGCACTCGGGGATGGCGGCCGGTGCGCACGCGATCGTGGTGCCGGAGCGGCCGTTCGACATCGAGGAGCTGACCGCCCGGGTCGCGGAACGGTTCGAGGCCGGCAAGAAGTTCGCGATCGTGGTGGTCGCGGAGGGCGCGAAGCCGCGCGAGGGCACCATGTCGTTCGACGTGGGCGGCACGGACGTGTACGGCCATGAGCGGTTCGCCGGTGTGGCCCGGCAGTTGTCGCTGGAGCTGGAGAGCCGGCTCGGCAAGGAGGCCCGTCCGGTCATCCTCGGCCATGTCCAGCGCGGCGGGACGCCGACCGCGTACGACCGGGTGCTGGCCACCCGCTTCGGTTGGCACGCGGTGGAGGCCGCGCACCGCGGGGAGTTCGGGATGATGACCGCGCTGCGTGGTACGGACATCACGTTGGTGCCGCTCGCGGAGGCGGTGGCGAGCCTGAAGACGGTGCCCGCCGAGCGCTACGACGAGGCCGAGTGCGTGCTGTGATCCGTCCGTAGCCCACCCGCGGGGTTCGGGTCGTTCGGGGCGCCCCCGGCCGTTGCGCCGGCCGGGGGCGCCTCTACGCTTGTCGCCGGAGCATTGGTACGAATCAGGAGCGAGCGGATGCATCACAGCGGGCACGGCATGGACGGCATGAACATGGATCTGCCGCCGTTCACGCTGGGGCGGGGCCTGGAGTTCGGTGGTGATCCGTTCTTTCTCGTCGGCTGCCTGCTGGGGTTGGCGCTCTACGGCTGGGCCGTGATCCGGCTGCGGCGGCGCGGGGACGGGTGGCCGATGGGCCGGGTCGTCGCCTGGGTCCTGGGCGTGCTGACGGTGGCACTGTCGATGTGCACCAAGCTCAACGACTACGGCATGGCGATGTTCAGCGTCCACATGGTCCAGCACATGATCGTCAGCATGCTCTCGCCGATCCTGCTGCTGCTCGGGGCGCCGGTGACGCTGGCGCTGCGCGCCCTGCCGACTGCCGGGCGGGGCCGCAAGGGGCCGCGCGAGTTGCTGGTGGCGCTGCTGCACAGCCGGTACATGCGGATCATCACGCACCCGGCGTTCACCATCCCGCTGTTCATCGCGAGCCTCTACGCGCTGTACTTCTCGCCGCTGTTCGACCTCCTGATGCAGTCCCGGGCCGGGCACATCGCGATGATGGTGCACTTCCTGGCGGTGGGGCTGGTCTTCTTCTGGCCGATCATGGGCGTGGACCCGGGCCCGCACCGGCCGGGGTACGTGATGCGGATGCTGGAGCTGTTCGCCGGGATGCCGTTCCACGCGTTCTTCGGGATCGCGCTGATGATGGCGTCCGAGCCGATGGTGGACACCTTCCTGCACCCGCCGGCCTCGCTGGGCATCGACGCGCTGGGCGACCAGCAGGCGGCCGGCGGGATCGCCTGGGCGTTCAGCGAGATCCCGTCGGTGGTGGTGCTGATCGCGCTGGTCTTCCAGTGGTACAAGTCCGAGGCGCGCACCTCGCAGCGCGCCGACCGGGCCGCGGACCGCAACGGGGACAAGGACCTGGCGGAGTACAACGCCTACCTGGCGTCGCTCAACGCGCGGGGGCAGTAGCGGGGCGCCGGCGGGGCGCGGCGGACCGGCAGCGGTCGCCGCGGCGCGTTCGGTCATCTGGCGGCACGGGCCGCGGCCGGGGACGATGGTCTCCTGGCCGCGGCCCGCGGCGTTGTGCCCACGGCCGCCGTGAGGAGGTTGCGGGTATGCCCGGATCCGCCAGGACGATGGCTGTGTGCACGGTGTGCGGATTGGTGGCGGCGACCGCCTACACCGTGGCGTTGGGTGGCAACGGTTGGGTCTGGTTCCTGTGGGTGGTCCTGGCGCTGCTCACGGTCGGGGTGGTGACGGCGCGGCGGATCTGAGCGTCCGGCGCCGGACGCTGGCGCCCGGCGCCGTCGGCGGGCGTCAGAAGCGGAACAGCGGGCCGGTGGCGGCGTCCATGGTGCAGGCGTTGGGGTACTCCCGGTGCCAGTTGACGGGCGCGCCCCGCCAGGTGCCGGAGGCGGTGACGGTCACGGGGTCGTACTCCCGGGTGCAGACGTGCGGTTCGCCCCGCAGGGCGTTCAGATCGCCGTGGGCCGAGGCCAGCGCGTGGCAGGCGGCGGCGCCGTGCGGATGGGTGCCGCGGGTGTCCGGGCAGCTGAGCCGTACCCCGTGGATCCAGGTGTCGCCCGCGCCGGACACGGTCAGGAAGAGGCCGTCGGCGGCGCCCGGAGCGGCGGCGCGGGCCGACGCCCCGCCGAGTGCGGTGCACAGCGCCACGGTCACGCCCGCCGCCAGAGCGGCACGGGAGGTTCGGCGTCGGCGGCTCACGGACATCGGGGTCTCCTGGAACGCTCGGGGCGGTGGCCCGGTGGGGTCACGCGGTGGGCCGGGGGCCGGCGCCCGGCGGGGACGGCGGACGGCGCCCGGCGGCTCCAGGCCATCCCGCCGCGACCCGGCGCACAAGCGGCCACGCCGTGCGGTCGCCCGGACGGGTCCGCGGTTTCGCGGGCCCGGCGGTTCCGGACCGTGCCGGGGCAGTTACGGACGGCGGCTCGCGCGCCTACACTGACGGCCCTGGACGCCCCTGTGACCTGGCATGATCCGGACTCGCAGGTGGTCCGGAGGGACGGAAGAGGGGGCCGCCGTGCTGTACCAGGTGTTGAAGTACGTCCTGCTGGGCCCGCTGCTGCGGCTGATCTTCCGGCCGCGGGTGGAGGGGCTGGCGCAGGTGCCCGACGAGGGGCCGGCGATCATCGCGGGCAACCACCTGTCGTTCGCGGACCACTTCGTGATGCCGGCGCTCGTGCCGCGCCGGGTGACGTTCCTGGCGAAGTCCGAGTACTTCACCGGGCCCGGGCTCAAGGGGCGGCTGACCGCGGCGTTCTTCCGCGGGGTCGGGCAGATTCCGGTGGACCGCTCCGGGGGCCGGGCCTCGGAGGCGGCGCTCTCCTCGGGGCTGTCGGTGCTGCGCAGGGGGCGGCTGCTGGGGATCTATCCGGAGGGCACCCGTTCGCACGACGGGCGGCTGTACAAGGGGCGCACCGGGGTGGCGGCGTTGGCTCTCAAGGCGGGGGGGCCGGTGGTGCCATGCGCGATGATCGGGACGTTCGAGGCGCAGCCGACCGGGCGGCGGCTGCCGCGGGCGATGCGGGTCACGGTCCGCTTCGGGCCGCCGCTGGACTTCTCGCGGTACGCGGGTCTGGTGGACGAGCGCATCGCGCTGCGGGCCGTCACCGACGAGATCATGTACGCCATCCTCATGCTGTCCGGGCAGGAGTACGTGGACGAGTACGCCACGGACGCCAAGGCCGCGGCGCAGGCGGCGGCGCGGGGCCGCGGGTGGCGGGGGCCCGGCGGCGGCAACGGGGCGGGCGGTTAGGGGCGGGCGGTTAGGGGCGGGCCGGATAACCGTTCGCGGAGCGCGGTGGCCGCCCCTACGGTGAGCTGCGTGAAGGTACGGATACGGGGGCGGCGCCGGTGAGCGCCCGGCTGCGCGGGATGGCGCAGGAGACGGAGCGGATCGTCGCGGCGGGAAGCTACCGCACGCCGGGCGGACGGACGGTGGAGCTCGCTGCGGCACTGGCCCGGGCCCGGGCCGGGACCCGGCTGTACGGGCCGGGGCCGGTGGCGGTGACCGGGGCGGCGCCGGGCCTGCGGACGGTGTTCGAGGTGACGGCGGAGGGCAGTCTGACAGCCGGCGGGCGACTGGCCGCGGCGGCCGGTGAGTTCGGTCCGGTCGCGGTGTTGAACTTCGCGTCGGCCCGCAATCCCGGTGGCGGGTACCTCAAGGGCGCACAGGCGCAGGAGGAGGCGCTGTGCCGCGGCTCGGCGCTGTACACCTGTGTCCGCGCGGCGCCGGAGTTCTACGCGGCGCACCGGGCCGACCCGAGTCCGTTCTACAGCGACCGGGTGATCCTCTCCCCCGGTGTGCCGGTGTTCCGCGACGACCGCGGCCGGCTGCGCGAGGTGCCCTACGAGGCGGGGTTCCTGACGGCGGCGGCGCCCAACGCGGGGGTGATCGCCCGGCAGCGGCCGGACGAGGTGGGGCGGTTGCCGGCGGCGTTGGCGGCGCGCGCCGAACGGGTGTTGGAGGCCGCGGCCCAGGGGGTGCGGTGCGCCGCGCCGCCGACCGGGGCGGTGGTCGGGCCACCGGCGGGCGGGTACCGCCAACTGGTGCTCGGGGCCTGGGGGTGCGGGGTGTTCCGCAATGAACCGGCCCAGGTGGCCGAGGCGTTCGCGGGGCTCCTGCTGCCCGGCGGCCGCTTCGCGGGGTGGTTCACCCGTGTCGTGTTCGCCGTGCCGGACCGCCGGGTGGACTCCCCCAACAGGGCGGCGTTCGCCGCGGTGTTCCCGGCCTGACGACGAGGTTCCGCGGGCGGCGCGGGGGCGGCGGAGGACCGGGGGCGGTCGGGAGGGATCCTCCCGACCGCCCCCGGCGATGGATCAGCCGGCGGCCTTGGCCGTCTGCTTCTCCGGGACGGGCGTGGCGTGCGGGGCGCACGTGACGTCCTTCGGGTCCGTGGTGCCCTTCAGGAAGTACGCGTCGACGCGGCCGTTGATGCAGGGGTTGACCAGACCGGTGACGCCGTGCGAACCGGCGTCCCGCTCGGTGATCAGGCGGGAGCCGGCGAACCGCTTGTGCAGCTCGACGGCGCCGTCGTACGGGGTCGCCGCGTCACGGGTGCCCTGCACGATCAGGACCGGCGGCAGGCCCTTGCCGGTCTTGACCTCGACCGAGGTCTGCTGCTTGACCGGCCAGGTGGCGCAGGGCAGGTTCATCCAGGCGTTGGCCCAGGTCATGAACGGTGCCTGCTGGTGGATGCGGGTGTTGTCGCGGTCCCACTTCTGCCAGCTGGTGGGCCACTTGGTGTCGGTGCACTCGACGGCGGTGTAGACGGCGTTGCCGTTCTCGGCCTTGATGTTGCCGGCCTTGTCGTCGGGGTGCGGACCGGCTTTGTCGATCAGCGGCTTGGTGTTTCCGGCCAGGTACGCGCTCCAGACCCCGGCGACCTCGGCCCACGAGTCGTCGTAGTACGGCGCGTTCTGGAAGAAGCCGATGAGCTCGGCGGGGCCGACCACGCCGCCGATGGGGTGCTGCTTGGCGGTGGCGCGCAGCTTCTCCCAGGCAGCCTGGACCTTCGCCGGCGTGTCACCGATGTGGTAGGCGGCGTCGTTCTTGGCGACCCACTTCTTCCAGTCGCCCCAGCGGGTCTCGAAGGCGATGTCCTGGTCGAGGTTGGCCTGGTACCAGACCTTCTTGCGGGAGGGGTTGACGACGCTGTCGACGAGCATCCGGCGGACGTGGTCCGGGAAGAGCGTGGCGTAGACGGCGCCGAGATAGGTGCCGTAGGAGACGCCGAGGTAGTTGAGCTTCTTCTCGCCCAGCGCGGCGCGGATCACGTCCAGGTCACGGGCGGTGTTCGGCGTCGTCATGTACGGCAGGAGGTCGCCGCTGCGCTCCAGGCAGCCTTGCGCGTACTCCTTGGCGAGCTTGCGCTGGGCGCGCTTGTCCGCCTCGCTGTCCGGCACCGGGTCGGCCTTGGGGGCCTTGACGAACTTCTGCGGGTCCTGGCAGGAGATCGGCGCGGAGTGGCCCACGCCCCGGGGGTCGAAGCCCACGAAGTCGTACGCCTGGGCGGTCTTGGCCCACAGCGCACTCTTGTTGGTGATGCGGGTCGGGAAGCGCATGCCCGAGCCGCCGGGGCCGCCGGGGTTGTACAGGAGGGCGCCCTGCCGCTGCTGCGGGCCGCCGGTGGCGACGGCGCGGTCGACGGCGATTTTGATGGTCCGGCCGTTGGGCTTGGCGTAGTCGACCGGGACGGTGACGTAGCCGCACTGGACCGGGGCCTTCAGTCCCCAATCGGCGGGGCAGTCCTGCCACTTGATGCCTGCCTTGGCGGCCCGGGCGGCGGCGAGCGCTTCTCCGCGCGCCTCGGTCGTGCCTCCAGGGCGCCGCTCGCCGGCGGTGGCCGGTGTGGCTATCGCGCCGGCGAGGAGCGCGCCGGTCACCAAGGTGCCGGCAGCGCCGAGCGCTACTGTTCGTTTCACGTGGTTGTTCCCCCAGCATGGTGCGCCGTTTGTGGCGGCGGAGTTCACAGAGCTATGGGGGAATCCTGTCGTGTACGGGCCACACTTGAACAGATTTGGCCACAATTTCTTTACCAAGCTGTAGGAATCGCACGGTTGCGTACCGCGTGGATCGTGGGGCGCGGCAGCGGGTAATTCTCCGGGTATGACCACGCCGCCCCCCATGGTGTCCGGCCGGGACATCGGCAAGTTCTTCCGGTCCGCCGACGGCCGTGTCGTACCGGCCCTCGACGGCGTCTCGCTGACCGTGCACGAAGGCGAGTTCGCCTGCGTCGTCGGCCCGTCGGGATGCGGGAAGTCCACCCTGCTGCGGATACTCGGCGGGCTGATCGAGCCGTCGGCGGGCAGCGTGGCGCGGCATCCGGGCCAACCACCGGTCCCCGCGACGGCGTTCGTCTTCCAGGACTTCGCCGTACTCCCCTGGCTGACGGTCCGCGCCAACGCCGCCTTCGGCCTGCGGATGGCCGGGGTGCGCCGCCGGGACGCCGAACGGGCCGCGGACGCCTGGCTGCGGCGCATGGAACTGGCCGAGTTCGCCGACGGCTATCCGGAACAACTCTCCGGCGGGATGCGCCAACGCCTCGCGCTCGCCCGGGCGTTCACCACCGGCAGTCCGGTGCTGCTGATGGACGAACCGCTGGGGTCGCTGGACCCGCAGACCCGCCGGCTGATGCAGGAGCAACTGCTCGCCCTGTGGCAGGAGGAGCGCAAGACCGTGGTGCTGGTGACCCACTCCCTGGACGAGGCGCTGTTGCTGGGCGACCGGGTGCTGGTGATGTCGGCGCGGCCGGGCCGGATCACCGAGGAGCTCACGGTGCCGTTCCCGCGGCCCCGCGATCCCGGTATCCAGGACGGCCCGGAGTTCGGCCGGTTGCGCGCCCGGCTCTGGGACCGGCTGCGCGGCGAGTTGTCGGTCGGTGCCCGGTGACCGCCCCGACCCGCCCCGTGGAGACCGCCGCCCCGGACGCCGCGGTGGCAGCCCGCGCGGTCGCCGTACGGGCCCGGCGGACCGCCTGGTGGCACGCCGCACTGGGGCTCGCGGTGCCCGGGGTGCTGCTGCTGGGCTGGCAGCTTGCGGCGATGGCCGGGGTCATCGACACCCTGCTCTTCCCGCCGCCCACCCGGATCGCGGCACGGTGCGTCGCGCTGGCGGCCTCCGGCGAGTTGGGCCGGGACACCGCGGCCACCGTCGGCCGGCTGCTGCCCGGGTACGCGCTGGGCGCGGTGGCCGGTGCGCTGGCCGGGTTCGTGATGGGCGTCTCGCGGACCGCAGAGGCCGCCCTGGGCCCGCTGTTCTCCGCGCTGTACTCCGTCCCGAAGATCGCCGTGCTGCCGCTGCTGCTGCTCCTCTTCGGCCTGTCCGAGACCCCGAAGATCCTCTCCGTCGCCATCACGGTCTTCTTCGTCCTCCAGATCAACACCGCCGCGGGGGTCCGCCAGATCGATCCCCGGCTGCTGGAGTCGGCCCGCTCGTACGGCGCGTCCGGCCTGCGGCTGCTGCGCTTCGTGCTGCTGCCGGGCGCCCTGCCCGGGGTGCTGACGGGGCTGCGGACGGCCGCGGGGCTGGGCGTGGTGGTCGTGGTGGCCGTGGAGTTCGTGGCGTCCGAGAGCGGTCTGGGCTATCTGATCTGGAACGCCTGGACGCTCTTCCAGCCCGACCGGATGTACGTGGGGCTGGTGGCGGTCGCCGTGCTCGGCGCGCTGTTCTCCGGGCTGGTGGCGCTGCTGGGGCGGTGGGCGATGCCCTGGCAGCGGTCCCGGTAGCCGTGCGTCCCGCAATCCGGTCGGCGCGCCACGGCCGGGGTGCGGCCGCGTCCCGTCCCTGCGGTCCCCTCCCGATCCCGTCCGGCCCGGTCCGCCCCTGTCCGGCCCTGTCCGGCCTCCTCTGACCCGCCCGACCTGCCCGGCACCCGCTACCCATCTGACCCACCTGACCCACCTGACCCACCTGACCCGTCAACCGGAAGGTTCGCTCCGCGATGCGCCGTCTCCGCCTGCCGCTCCTCCTGGTGGCCGTCCTCGGCCTGCTCGTCGCCGCCTGCCAGAGCAGCGGGGCCGGCCCGGGTGGGCCCGGCGGGTCCACGATCCGGGTCGCCCATGTCCCGTCCACACTCTTCGCCCCGCTCTATCTCGCGGACGCCAAGGGCTACTTCAAGGCGGCGGGGCTCACGGTCACGTTGCAGACGGTGAAGAACGGCCAGGACGCGGTGCCGCTCGCCGCCACCGGGCAGGTCGAGGCGGTGGTGGCAGGGTTCTCCGCCGGGCTGTTCAACGGCGTGGCCAAGGGCCTGGGGGTGAAGGTCGCCGCGTCCATGGGCGCCGCCACCGGGGCGCACCCCTCGCCCTCCTCTCTGGAGGTGGCCAGCCGCTTGCTGGACGCCGGGACGGTACGGACGCCGGCCGATCTGCGCGGCCGGAAGATCGCCGTCTCGGGTGGGCCGGGCGCGGCCGGCGGCTACCAGCTCGCCGCCATACTGCGCGGTTCGGGGCTGACCCTCAAGGACGTCACGGTGGTCAACGTCGCCATCCCCGACATGCGCACCGCGCTGGCCAACGGCGGTGCGGACGCGGCCCTGCCGCCGGCGCCCTTCAGCACGCTGATGGAGGAGGCCGGTACCGCCCGGCCGCTGGCCGTACCGCCGAAGGGCACCGTCGCGTCCGGGGTGGTCCTCGGCGCGCGGTTCGCGGGGCAGCCCGCCGCCCGGAAGTTCCTGGCCGCACTGCGCAGGGCCGCCGCCGACCTCCAGGGGGCGGGCCGGACGTCGGACGAGAACGTGGCCATCCTGGCCAAGGCCACCGGGCAGCGGCCGAGCGTGCTGCGCCACTCCCCGCCGTACCAGTGGGACCCCGAACTCCGGCCGAACGGAGGGCAGTTGATGGCGCAGCAGGCGGCGTACCGGCAGGCGGGGCTGCTCAGCGGCCGGACCCTGACGGCCGGGGACCTGGTGGGGTGAGCAGCGGCCCGGGTGCAGGGCCGCGGTCAACAGAGCGCCGACAACGGGCCGAGGAGTGACGAGAACAGGTCAATTGCCACTGCCCGACTGCATATGCCGGTACGGGCCGCGCCGCCTTCAGTAACCTTCCGTGCAGGCTCTCCCACACACCGCCACGTGGGGGAGCCTCCGCGTTGTGCCCGTGTGCTGCGCCGTGCAGCGTGCTCGCCGGAAGGAGACGTCAAGTGCCCGGAATCGACCAGGTGTTGGCCCGCGCGATGGGGATACCCGGAGTCCTGGGGGCCGGGCTGACCGACTGGACCAGCGGGCTGACACTGGGGACGGCCGGCCGGGCCCCGCACGGCGACCGTGACGCGGCGGCCGCGGACACCGCCGAGGTGGTGCAGGCGGTGACCCGGAACGCCACGTTCGACACCACGGGCGGCGACGGGGAGGCGCTGGAGGACCTGATCATCACCACGGGGAACAGCTACCACCTGATCCGCCTGGTGCCCACCGCCTTCGACAGTCAGACCTGCCTCCACCTCTGGCTGGACCGGGCGCAGGCCAATCTCGCCATCGCCCGGTTGCGGCTGCGCGAACTGGCAGCGGAGCTGGCAGCGGGCTGACGTTCCCTCATGGTGACCACGCCCTCCTTCCGTTCTGGCCCCACCGGCGGCGACGGCCGGCCCGGCCCGCTCGACCGGTACGCCGCCGAACGCGCCACCGGCGCCCTGCGCGGCCCGAACGGCTGTGTCTACCTCCACGAGGGCGCGGTCTACTGCGTCGAGTGCCCGGCGGCGCCCGACGTCGGGGCCCGGCTCGCCACCGCCGGACGGCTGCCCGCGGAGTGCTGGCGGCACGCGGCGGACGCCGCGGGAGCGGACCACCTGGGCGGGCAGTTCCTCCTCCGGCAAGGCTGGTTGACCCGCGGCGAGCTGGAGGTGTGCCAGCTCACCGCGCTGCTCGACGCGGCGTGCTTCGTCCTCCCGCCGGAGCCCGCCGCCACCTCCTTCGCCCCCGGTGAAGCGCACTGGCTGGGCGTGGTGCGCCCGGTCGGCACCGCGGTCCTGCTGGCCGCGGTGGCCCGCCGGCGGGCGCAGTTGGACCGGCTGGGGGCCTGGGCGGCGGCCGACGGCGCGCCGGTCGTCCCGATCCGGCCGGAACTCCCGGACCGTCCACCCCTCACCGGCCGGCAGCGACGGCTGCTCGCGCACGCCGACGGCGTCCGCACCCCCGGCGAACTCGCCCACGCCCTGGGGCAGTCGGCGTATCTGACCCTGTTGGAGATACGGCGGCTGGCCGCGGCCGGGCGGGTGCGGCTGCCTCCGCCCGGGGCGTTGCCGAGGCGGCGCCCCGGGGCCTTCCGGCCCGAGCGGCGCGGGCCGGACGCCGTGGCGGGCGCCCCGGTCTGGCACCTGCCGGACCCGGGCGTGCTGGAGACCGCCGATCCGGACGTCGCCCTCCTCGTCCGCCTGCGCACCGCACTGGAGGAGAACCTGTGAACCCCTGTGACCCGCGGTCATGAGGCCCGTATTCGGAAAGCGTGTCAGGAGAAGGAGCGTCAGAAGACCGATGACGAGCGAGACCGAGGCGATCGCATCCGGGATCCGGGAGGAGTTGCGCGCGCTGCGTGCGCACATCCGGCATCTACACGGCGGCATGGTGGCGAGCGCGGACGGCATGGTGATCGCCCATGACCTGCCGGACATCGAACCCGACGGTCTGGCCGCGCTGACCGCCGCCGCCATCGGCGTCGCCACCCGACTGACCGACGCCACCGGGCAGGGCGGATTCGAGGAGTCCCTGACCCGCGGCAGCCGCGGCTACGTCGCGGCGTACGCGGCCGGGAACCGTGCCGTGCTCACCGCCGTGGCGGGCCCGGACACGAATGTGGGGCGGCTCCACCTCCAGGCCCGACGCACCGCCGCGCGCATCGCGACCCTGCTCGACGCGCCGCCGGGCCACTGACCGCATGGTCGCCGGACCGCGATCGCGGTCCGGCGGCCGTCGATGCCGCCCGGCTGTTCCTCCTCGCCGGTCGACGGTCACGTACCAACGGCCGTCGGCCACCGGCGAGAAGTCCCACCCTCCCGTACGGAAATCCAGCGAAACCCACGGAAAGGCCCGACCCCTCATGGCACAGATGGAAACCGCTCTCAGCGAAGCGATGTCGACGATCGAGGGGGCGATAGGTGTCGCCCTGGTCGATCACACCAGCGGAATGGCGCTGGCGACTTTGGGCGATCCGCAGACGTTCGACCTCAACGTGGCGGCGGCCGGGAACACCGATGTGGTGCGCGCCAAGTTGCGCACGATGGAGATGTTGGAACTCCAGGGCGCCATCGAGGACATGCTGATCACCCTGACGTCGCAGTACCACATCATCCGGCCGGTGACGGGCAAGAACGGCAGCGGTCTCTTCCTCTACCTGGTGTTGGACCGCAAGCGCGCCAATCTCGCGCTGGCGCGCCACCGCCTTGCCCGTCTGGAGGCCGAACTGGAGGTGTGAGCCTCCTCAGCCGGCCGCGGCCTCGTCCAGCAGCCGCCGCAGCGACAGGCCGTCCGGGGCGACCGCGGTGGCCAGCGCGGCGGGGCCGGCGAGCGGCGCCAGGACGGCCTGGCCCCGGGCCGGGCCGTCGCCGTGCGCGCCGCCGAGCAGCCGGACCTCGGCCGGCTTGTCGACGAACTCCGGTCCGGCGAGCAGGAGTTGCCCGATGGCACGGTGGCCGCCGAGGACCGCGGAGGTGTCCCAACCAGGGGCGCCGGGTCCGTAGGCGGTCTCCTGGTCGAGCAGCGTGCGGCCGGCCTGACGGATCGTCAGGCGGCTGCGCAGCGCGCCCGGGTGCTCGCCGCTGCGGCCCAGCACCTGCTCCTCGCGGAAGACCAGCCGGGCGGTGGGCGCGAGGTCCACGGTCGTGGTCATCCGCAGATCGCTGCCTTCCGCGGAGATCAGCGGTTCCGGCAGCCATTCGAGCCGGGCACCGTCGCCGACCGTCAGGTGGACGTCGTAGGTGGCGAGGTCACCGGTCCGGCCGGGCAGGGCGACGGTTGCCGCGGCCGCGGTGATCCTCAGCGACGTGCCTGCCTCGGCGGTGGCCTCGATGCGCAGCCGGTCGCCGCCCAGCGGGGCGCTCATGGCGCCGACCAGGCAGACCCGGGCCTGGTCGGCGTGTGACTGGACGCGGCGGAGCGCGAACGGGCCGCCGCCGTCCAGGACCGGCAGTCGACTGGCTCCGTGCGCGTCGGCCCGGGCCACGATGCGGGCGGTGGCCCGCAGACCGCCCGCCGGGAGGGCGGCGGTCTGCGGAGCCGCGGGGTGCGGAAGGGTACGGGTCATGCCTGGGCCGCGGTCCAGTTCGCCAGCTGCGCCCGGACCCACTCGGCCACCGGCTTGACGCCGTCGGGCTGCTTGAGGGCGGTGAAGGCGACCGGGAGTTCGCCGCGCTGGGCCTTGGCGTCGCGGGCCATGCCGTCGAGGTCGACGCCGACGTAGGGGGCGAGGTCGGTCTTGTTGATCACCAGCAGGTCGGCGGTGGTGACGCCGGGGCCGCCCTTGCGCGGGATGTCGTCGCCGCCGGCCACGTCGATGACGAAGACCTGGGCGTCGACCAGGCCCTTGGAGAAGGTCGCGGTGAGGTTGTCGCCGCCGGACTCGACCAGGACCAGGTCGAGCGGGCCGACGGTCTCCTCCAGGTCCTCGACGGCCTCGAGGTTGGCGGAGATGTCGTCGCGGATGGCGGTGTGCGGGCAGGCGCCGGTCTCCACGGCGGTGATCCGCTCGGTGGGCAGCACCGCCTCGCGGCGCAGGAACTCGGCGTCCTCGCGGGTGTAGATGTCGTTGGTGACGACGGCGATGGAGAGTTCGTCGCGGAGCTCGCGGCACAGGGCGGCGACGGTGGCGGTCTTGCCGGTGCCGACCGGGCCGCCCAGGCCGATCCGTAGGGCGCGGCGGGTGCCGTCGTGGCGTACCGGGTCGGCGGCGCTGTAGGTGTGGCGCTCGGGGAAGCCGTCCTGGTGGTCGAGGTGCATGGTGACTCCGGTGGTTCGTACGGCCGCGGGGTACGCGGCGCGGTGGGCGGACGGAAGGTCAGGACGCGAAGAGCCGGACCGGCCAGGCGGCGTGTGCTTCGGCGGCGATGTCGAGCAACGGCGCGGAGGCGGCAGGCAGGGCGCCCGGTCCTTCGGTGACGGCGCGGTGCGCCGCGGCCGCGCCCTGTTCCGCGACCTGTTCGAGGTCGGCGGCCAGGCGGGCGAGGACGGCGGTGGCGTCGAACGGGTCCAGGCTCAGCAGGCGGACCACGGCGGTGGCCGGGCCGCTGATGTTCTCGTAGGCGACCGCATGGGCGGCGTCCAGCGGTGTCAGGCCGGCGGACCGGGCGGCCAGGCCGAGGACGACGGGCTGGTGGGCGCCGCGTGGGCGGGCCGCGGCGAGCGCGTCGAGTTCGGGGCTCGGCCAGGTGGCCCGGGCGGCCCGCATCATCTGCCGGCCGAGCCGGCGGGCGACCTGGCGCAGCGCCGGGACCGGCGTACGGGCGTCCGCGGCGTCGTCCAGCACGAGCGGGTCCAGGCCGGCCGCGGCCGCGGCAGCGAGGCCCGCGGCGACCAGCCCCGTGGTGTGCAGCCGGCCCCGGCAGAAGCTCTCCAGGGTGGCGGCGTCCTTGATGTGCCCCGCGGTGACGGCCGGTTCGGCGCCGCCCGAGTGGGCGTGCCCTCCGGCGGGGAACCGACCGTCGGCGAGGACGAGCAGCGCAGCGCGGCTCATCGATGGTGCTCCGGATCTTTCATTGACGGTATGTCAGAAGAGGAAGTACCGCTGAGCCATGGGGAGTTCGGCGGCGGGGGCGGGTTCGACCACCTCGCCGTCGATGGTCACCGTGAAGGTGTCGGGGTCCACGTGGACGCGCGGCAGGGCGTCGTTGTTGCGCATGTCGGCCTTCTTCACGCCGCGCGTGGAGCGGATGGCCTCGAAGGACTTCCCCAGCGGGAGGCGCTCGGGGAGCTTGTCCTCAAGGGCCTGCTGGGAGACGAAGTTGAGCGAGTTGCTCCCCGGGGCCTTGCCGAAAGCGCCGAACATCGGGCGGGGCAGGACCGGCTGCGGGGTGGGGATGGACGCGTTGGCGTCACCCATCTGCGCGTAGGCGATCTGTCCGCCCTTGATGACCAGCTGCGGCTTGACGCCGAAGAACGCCGGGTCCCACAGGACGAGGTCGGCGAGCTTGCCGGCCTCGACCGAGCCGACGACGTGGTCGATGCCCTGGGCGAGGGCCGCGTTGATCGTGTACTTCGCGACGTAGCGCTGGGCGCGGTGGTTGTCCGCCCGGCCGTCGCCGGGCAGGGCGCCCCGGCGACGCTTCATGACGTGCGCGGTCTGCCAGGTCCGCATCACGACCTCGCCGATCCGGCCCATGGCCTGGGCGTCGGAGGACATGATCGAGATGGCGCCGAGGTCGTGCAGGATGTCCTCGGCGGCGATGGTGGAGGGCCGGATCCGGGACTCGGCGAAGGCCAGGTCCTCCGGGACCGCGGGGTTGAGGTGGTGGCAGACCATCAGCATGTCGAGGTGTTCCTCGACGGTGTTGACGGTGTGCGGCCGCGTGGGGTTGGTGGACGCGGGGAGCACGTTGGGCTCGGAGACCATCGCGATCATGTCGGGGGCGTGACCGCCGCCGGCACCCTCGACGTGGAACGCGTGGATGGAGCGGCCCGCGATGGCGGCGATGGTGTCGCCGAGGAACCCGGCCTCGTTGAGGGTGTCGGTGTGGATCGCGAGCTGGGCGCCGCTCTCCTCACACACCGTCAGACAGGCATCGAGGACGGCGGGGGTGGCGCCCCAGTCCTCATGGATCTTGAAACCGAGGATGCCGGCGCGCAGCTGGTCGCGCATCGACGGCAGGGACATGGTGTTGCCCTTGCCGAGCAGGCCGACGTTGACCGGCAGGTTGTCCATCGACTCGAAGAGCCGGGCGATGTGCCAGGCACCGGGAGTGATGGTGGTGGCCTTGCTGCCCTCGGCGGGGCCGGTGCCGCCACCGATCATGGTGGTGATGCCCGCGGCCAGCGCCTCGTCCACCTGCTGGGGGCAGATGAAGTGGACGTGGGTGTCGATGCCACCGGCGGTGAGGATCTTGCCGTTGCCGGCGATGACCTCGGTCTCCGGACCGATGACCAGGTCGGGGTGGACGCCGTCCATGGTGTCCGGGTTGCCGGCCTTGCCCAGGGCGGTGATCCGGCCGTCGCGGATGCCGACGTCGGCCTTGACGATGCCCCAGTGGTCGAGCACCACGGCACCGGTGATCACGGTGTCGGGGGCGCCCTCGGCGCGGGTGACGCGGGACTGGCCCATCGACTCGCGGATCACCTTGCCGCCACCGAAGACCGCTTCGTCGCCGGCGCGGCCGGGGCCGCCGGAGCGGTCCTCGGTGATCTCGATGACCAGGTCGGTGTCGGCGAGCCGGATCCGGTCGCCGGCCGTCGGGCCGAACAGGTCGGCGTATTCCTGGCGGGTCAGTTCAGCCATCGAGGGGACCTCCGGTCTCACCGCGCAGACCCACGACGATCCGCTTGCCCGCGAGGGGGACCAGCTCGACTTCGGTGGGGATGCCGGGCTCGAAGCGCACGGCGGAGCCGGCCGCGACGTTCAGCCGCTTGCCGTGCGCGGCGGCGCGGTCGAAGTCGAGGCCGGGATTGGCCTCGGCGAAGTGGTAGTGGGAGCCGACCTGGACGGGCCGGTCGGCGGAGTTGAGGACGGTCATGCGCGTGAGGGGGAGGCCTTCGTTGAGGCGCACCGGCTCGTCGGCGTAGAGGATCTGTCCCGGGATCATCGTCTGCTCTCCCGTGGTCAGTTGATGGGTTCGTGAACGGTGACGAGCTTGGTGCCGTCGGGGAAGGTGGCCTCGACCTGGACGTCGTGGATCATCTCCGGGACGCCTTCCATGACGTCGTCGCGCGCAAGCACCTTGCGCCCGGAGGACATGAGCTCGGCGACGGTACGGCCGTCGCGCGCTCCTTCAAGGATGTGCACCGTCAGCAGGGCGATGGCTTCGGGGTGGTTGAGCTTCAGTCCCCGTGCCCGCCGCTTTTCAGCCACGTCTGCCGCCACATGAATCAACAACCGTTCCTGCTCATGCGGGGTCAGTTGCATACGTTCCACCTCACAGGTTTTCGCCCGGGCGCATTTACCCAGGTCACAGGCATGGACACACCTGTGAAGATAGATGTACCACACAGTGTTTAAAGGCGAAGCAAACCGACATCCAGCACTTGACCATCAACTTCCCCATCGCGGAAGGATAGTTAGGCGAGATTTCGACGCCGTTACGGCGGGCGGCGCATTTCGCAACCCTTGTCGCACCTGACGTAACACCACGGAAATCACCGCTGCTCACAGGCCGGCGACCGGATTCGAGGGCGGAGCCTTCCGCGTCACGACCCGAAGGTTGCACGGAATCGTGGTGGCGAATTCCACACCCCCAACCCCCTTCCGGAATGCGGAAAAAAGAGCGGGTGCCAGGTAATCAAACGGCATTATCTCGGCAAACCCGACACCCCTTCCGATGTGCGAACGCAGGTGTCCGGTATCCGCTCTTGACGGATTTCAAACGAGCTCGTAATCCTCATGCTCGCGTCAAGCATTCCGCTGCACTTCAACCCCCCACAACAGCATCGGAGAACTCCGTGACCCGTACGACCCGTATCCGCCGCGCGGCACTCGCCGCCGGCGCCTGCACCGCCGTCGCCGCCCTGCTGGGCACCGCGGCGGCCGCCCAGGCCACCTCCCCCACGACGCAGGCCGCACCGGACATCCCGGTCGCCGCCATCAAGGCGCACCTGGACCAACTCCAGTCCATAGCCAACGCCAACGGCGGCAACCGCGCCCACGGACAGGCCGGCTACCGGGCCTCGGTCGACTACATCAAGGGCAAGCTGGACGCGGCGGGCTTCACCACCGCCGTCCAGGAGTTCAGCAGCGGCGGCGCGAAGGGCTACAACCTGATCGCCGACTGGCCCGGCGGCGCCGAGGACTCGACCGTGATGGCCGGCTCGCACCTGGACTCGGTCGACGCGGGCCCGGGCATCAACGACAACGGCTCCGGCTCGGCCGGCATCCTGGAGGTCGCCCTGGCCGTCTCCCGGGAACACCTCAAGCCCACCAAGCACCTGCGGTTCGCCTGGTGGGGCGACGAGGAGGACGGCATGGTCGGCTCCCGGCACTACATCGACGCCCTCGGCGCCGACCGGTCGAAGATCTCCGCGTACCTCAACTTCGACATGATCGGTTCGCCCAACCCCGGCTACTTCGTCTACGACGACGACGCCAAGCTGGAGAAGGTCTTCAAGGACTGGTTCGCCGCGAAGAACATCGCCACCGAGCCGGAGACCGAGGGCGACGGCCGCTCCGACCACGCCCCCTTCAAGGACGCCGGCATCCCGGTCGGCGGACTCTTCTCCGGCGCCGACTACATCAAGACCGCCGCCCAGGCGAAGGAGTGGGGCGGCACCGCGGGCAAGGCGTTCGACGCCTGCTACCACCGCTCCTGCGACACGTCCAAGAACATCGACGACACCGCACTGCACAACCACACCGACGCTATCGCCAACGCCGTGTGGCAGCTCAGCTCCTGACGATGCGAGAGCGCTGACGGCCGCCGCACCGCGCGGCCGTCAGCCTTCTCGCGGTCACTTCTCCCGACCCGGTCGCCGGCCCCCGGCGGCCGGGTCGCGGTGTTCCGCCGCGATGCCGAAGCGCTGCCGTTCGCCCGGAGCGGACGTAAGAGGCCGCTCGGAGGAGACCGTACTGATCACCCGCTCCTGCTCGACGGCCGCCGCCTGCCGCCCCAGTTCTTCGAGTCGCTCCAGGTCAGCGGCGGACACCAGCGCCACGAGGGGCTTCCCGTGGCGGGTCACGACCACCCTCTCGCCGCCGTAGACAACGCGGTTGATCAGATCCGCGAGCTCGGCCCGGGCTTGCGTCACCGGAATTTCGTAGGCCATGCTCCCAGCCTATGCAACGTCCACCTGGTCCGCCGTAGTCCGGGGCGACAGCGAATGTCCAGGTCAGAGGTTCTCGCGTGCTGCCGTGCGCTCTCGTCTGTGAGAGATGTGTGAGACGAGGTGAGACGAAGAGCTTCCTGGTCGCCGTGAACCCTGGCGGGTCTCCGGCACGGGGAACGCCTCACTCGACCGGCCCTGCACCAAGTCCGGACAGAGTCGAACAGGTCGCCGCGATCCGCGCCGAGGATGCGCCCCTCCAGCCAGATGGCGGCCCAGTGCAGCCCGAATGTCCGACTGCCCGGGTTGGTCGGGCTGGCGTAGGTCCAGCGGGCAGGGTCGTCGCGGTCGGCCGGGTCGGGCTGGCAGCGGTAGCGGACGGACCGTCCTACGGTACGAGGTCGGTAGCTGGCGTGGAACGCCCGCTGTCAACTGCGGCGGACGATGATGAGCCGTTCTTGTGCACTCTTCGGCAGCGTGCGCCGTGGCACCGGGACCGGTGAGGCGAGTGAGGAGGCGAACGCGACGACCAGGTCGTGGGGCACGCTCGCGCTGAAGCTGGCGCACCACAGGTACGGAGCCCCTAGGACGGGTTCCGCCCACGCCTGCCACCAGAGAAGGTCGTCGCGCAGGTCCGCATCGTGGATGAGTGGCGGCCCTGCGCGACCATGGCGCTTCTGGCGGTTGTCGAGGAACTGCTGAAGGACGAAACCGAGTCCGAGTTCGTCGTCACCGTCCTGGAGAACCTTCAGAATCTCCTGTCCCACGGCCTCGGCACGTTTTGGTCCGCCGACGAGGTACGCCTGCTGCTCGGGCCCGAAGCGCGATCTGCTGGGAGACCCTGACCGGTTTCTGGACCACCGTGGCCGACTGGCGGATTCGTACCGGCATGCCGCTGGAGTCCGTGACCCCGCTCCTTGACATCCAGAACGAATGAAGCCGTCGAGTCGGTCCCCCGGCCGCTGGACGCCGCGGGGGCGTGACGGGAGGCGTACGCGGTGCTACTTGACGCCGACGACGAGGTACTCCGGGCCGTCCAGGTGGCTCACGGCGATGTCCCGGAAGCCCGCCGCGCGCATCCAGTCGCCGCACTCGGCACCTGTGTAGCCCAGTCCGCCGGCCGAGACCGTGGAGACGTTGAGGCTGATCAGCAGGCCCGTGGTGCGTTCGCGGCGGTCGTCGTCGATCAGCGACTCGTAGATCAGCAGCCGGCCGTCCTCCGGCAGCGCCTTGTACGCCTTGCCGATGAGGGTCTTCTTGGTGTCCAGGTCCCAGTCGTGCAGGACGTGTCCCATCACGATCGCGTCGGCGGTCGGCAGCGGGTCGGTGAAGAAGTCGCCGCCGGCGAAGCGCGCCCGGTCGGTGAGGCCGACCCGTTCGAGGTGGGCGTCGAAGCCGGGGCCGACCACGGGCAGGTCGAAGCCGATGCCCTGGAGGTGTGGGTTCCGGGACAGCACCTGAGCCAGCAGCGAGCCCTCGGCGCAGCCCACATCGGCGACCGTCCGCGACCGCGACCAGTCGCACCGCTCCGCGATGGCCTGGTTGGCGCCCATGCTGTAGCCGGTCATCGCCCGCAGGAATCCGGTCACCTGGTCCGGGGCGGCGTACGCCTCGCCAAAGGTGTCGTCCGTGGCGTCGGCGCCCACCAGCTTCGGGCCGCCGGGCCCGCCCTGGTCCGCGGACTGCGAGGCGGCCAGCGCCGCGGAGAAGTCCAGTCGGCCGCCGCTGCGCAGCGCGTCGGTCAGCCCCGCCCAGCAGCCGAAGCCCGCGTTGAGGAAGGAGAGGTAGCCGGAGATGTCGGTGGCGGGCTTGCGAGGGTCCAGATAGCGGTCGGCGACCGGGGAGTTGCGGTAGACGCCGCCGTCGCGCTCCAGCAGTCCCAGGGACACCAGGGCGTCGAGGAAGTCGGCGGCGCCGCGGCCGGCGATCCCCAGCCTCCCGGTGAGTTCGGCGCGGGTGGCGGGACGTACGGCAAGCTCCTCGAACACGCCCAGTTCGACCGCGCTCAGCAGCGCCTTGGACTTCCAGAAGGCGACCGCGACGTCGATGATGGCATGCGGTGAGTCGGCCGGGAAGGCGTCCTCGGGTTGCGGGGTGGTCATGCTCGGTTCTCCGTTCCTGCGGTGCGGGTGTGTGCGGGCGCTTCAAGGGGCCCGGGCATCAGGTCAGCCGGAGGTCCTGGTAAACGGCGTCACCGATGGTGATCATTCGTTCCTGGTGCTCTTCCTGCCAGGTCTTGCCGTTGAGGTGCAGCGCGACCACCAGGCCGGCGTCCGGGTCGGCGAAGGCCGCCGAGGTCCACAGCCCGTAGTGGCCGAAGGTGCGCGGCGAGGCGTGGCGGCTGAAGGCCGTGCACTCGTCGCCGAGGTGGCGGGACTCGACGCGGAAGCCCAGCCCCCAGTCGGCGTTGCCGAACGGGTCCACCAGGCCGACCCGGTGGTGCGCGGTGAGCGCCATGACGGTCTGCGGCAGCAGGATGCGCCCGTGGCGCCCCCGGCCGCCGTCCGCCAGCGCGGCGAAGAACTGCGCCAGGTCGGACATCGGCCCGCGGATGTTCAAGCCGGGGATGGGCCGGGTGCAGGAGTCCTCGGTGGCGTACCAGTGGGTGGGCTGGGCCGGGAGGCCGCCGCCGGTGATGTGGATGAGTGGCAACCGGTCCGCCTCGGCGCGGTACTCCTGCGGGGTGAGCACCACGCGGGTGTCGGTCATCCCGCAGGGCGCCAGGATCTCCTCGGCGAGATAGCGCTCGTAGTCGCGTCCGTCCACGGCGCGGACGACCTCGGCGATCAGGAACCACGCCCACCACGGTCCGTAGTTGATCCGCGCGCCGGGGGGCGTCCCCGCCGGGACCTTCATGTTCCGCAGCTGCTCACGGCGGAGCGCGACCGGGGCGGCCATGGCCCCGTGCAGCGGGTCCAGGCCCATGGGGACGGCCGAGGTGTGGGTGAGCAGCTGGTAGAGGGTGACCCGTTCGCGCCCGTCGCCGTCGTACCAGGGGAGGTAGCGTGCGACCGGCGCCGCCGGGTCCAGCAGGCCCCGCTCCCACAACTGGCCGATCGCCACCGCGCCCAGCGTCTTGGAGCAGCAGTACCAGATGGGCAGGGAGGCGCGGGTGAAGGGCACTCCGGGGCGGCAGCTGCCCAGGGCGGCGGAGACGGTGGTGCCGCTCGGGGCGTGGCTGACGTGGAGCTGGGCGCCGGGGGTGGTTCGGCCGAGTTCGGCGCGCAGGGCGGCCACCGTACGGGGCAGCGCCTCGGTGGCAGCGCGGACCGCGTCGGCCTCGGCGTCCGGCGCGGTGACCGCCGCGGCGGCGCCCGGCCACGGGCCCGCCGCCTGCGGCGCGTCGGCGGTGAACCCCCGCAGCCGGGCCAGCGCCCCGGACGGGTCCTGTTGCAGCAGCCGGTCCAGGAAGAAGATGAAGAGGAACACCCCTTCCAGGACCAGCCGTCCGTGCTCGAAGAGCCGCACCCGCCGCTCGCCGTCCCCGAACAGCAGGACGGCGGCCTCCTCGTGTCGGAGTGTCAGGACGAGTGTGGGCCGTTCGTCCCACTCGCCGGCGCGGAACCACAGGGCGCCGGTGACCAGATCCGTCAGGACGAGGATCTGCCCGGCCACCCCGACAGGCGGATCGGTCAGGCGCAGGCCGAGCCGGAGGGCCTCGCCTTCCTCGGGCCGCTGCCCGGCCGTGGCCTCGGCGTGCCGCAGCCACTCCCGGGAGAACAGCGGGTGGGCGGCGGGTGCCGCCGTACGGGACCCGTGCGGCGCTGTGCAGGCGGCGCTCACCGAGCGACCTCGGCGACGGTGAAGCGGACGATGTTCCGACTGGTCAGGCTCCCGTCGGGGGCGCGCAGTTCGGCCAGCTCGGCCTCGACCGCCTTGACCGCGTCGGCCATCGCGTCCTCGGGCACGCTCTCCCAGAACTGCCGGCCCGCGGTGGACCACACCCACTGCCACCACTGGTGGGGGCCGCGGAAGCGGGTGACACAGGTCCGCTCCACGGTGTCGACGGAGCTGAAGCCCTCCTCGGACAGCATGGCGTGCAGGTCCTCGACGGAGCGGAACGGGCTGTCCGGCGGGAGCCGGTGGGAGGAGGCGCCGCCGTAGGGGGCACTGGCGGCGAAGACCGGGTTCCAGCGCTCGTCCTGGCGGCCCCACCAGGAGATGGCGAACCGGCCACCGTCGGCGAGGAGTCGGCGGTAGCGGGCGGCCGCGGCCCTGGGATGGGGGAAGAAGAACATCGAGATCCCGGCGAGTACCGCGTCGAAGGTGCCGTCGACGGGCGGTCCGGGCTGCCAGTGGGCGGTCTCGGCGTCGGCGACGAGGGCGCGGGCGTTGCCCAGCCCTTCCTCCGCGATGGCCGCGCGGGACCGCTCCACCATGCCCGCGGACAGGTCGATTCCGGTCACCGAGCCGCTCGGCCCGACGGCCCGCGCCGCGGGAACGAGCACGGCGCCGGTGCCGCACCCCACGTCCAGGACCCGCTCGCCCTCCCGGACGCGGGCCTCCTCCACCAACTGGCGGCCGAGGGCGTCGAAGTGCGAGACACCGACCTTTTCGTACGTCGGGGCGCTGCGGTCGAAGAGCCGGGCCAGGGCCTCCTTGTGCTCGTCCGGCGCTGGGTGCCGAAGGGTCCCGCTCATGGGGTCCTCCCCTTGTCCTGTGTGAGGTTGCCGCTCTCGTCGAGCCGTACGGTGCGCCCGGTGCGGGCGGAGGTGTACACGGCGTGCACCACCGCCACCGCCCGCCGTCCCGCGGCGCCGTCGACCAGGGGTGGTCGGCCGGTGCGGACCGCGTCGCAGAAGTCGGCGAGCTGGTCGCGGTGGGGCTGGTGGAGCAGGCCGATGCGGTCGCGCAGCGGGGGCTTCCGCGGCGGCGGGCACCGGTCGGCGGCCTGGTTGCCGTCGCCGTACGCGCCGTAGGCGGTGGGCCGCTCGCCCTCGCGGGCGGTGTGGAAGTAGGCCAGCTCGTCGTTGTCGATGACGACCGATCCGCGCTCGCCGTTGACCGCGACCCGGGTGGTACGCCCCGGGTAGGCGGCGGTGGTGGCCAGCAGCGCGCCGAGCGCGCCGTCGGCGAACTTCAGGCTGGCGGTGGCCACGTCCTCGACCTCGATGCCGTCATGGGCGAGCAGGCCGGTGTGGGCGGCGGCCTCCACCACGGGGCCGGCCAGCCACTGGGCGAGGTCGACGGCGTGCACGGCCTGGTTCATCAGGGCGCCGCCGCCGTCCAGGGCGCGAGTGCCGCGCCACTGCCCCGACGCGTAGTAGGACCGCGCCCGCCACAGGGGGACCTCGATGAGGACCGAGGTGATCCGGCCCAGGGTGCCGTCCTCGATGGCAGCCCTGGCCACTTCGGCGGCGGGGTCGAAGCGGTGCTGGGAGATGACGCCGAGGGTGCGGCCGGTGTGCCGGGCGGCGGCGATCAGCCGGTCGGCGGCCTCCGGGGTGACGTCGACGGGCTTTTCGACCAGGACGTGCTTGCCCGCGCGCAGGGCTGCGGTGCCCAGTTCGGCGTGGGTGCCGGAGGGAGTGCACACGGCGACGGCGTCGATGTCCGTGCGGGCCAGCAGCTCGGGGACGGCGAGTGCCTCGCAGCCCAGTTCGGCGGCGAGCCGGTGTGCCCGTACCGGATCCCGTCCGGCGACCGCCACCAGACGGGCCCGCTCACGCAGCGGGCCGTCGGGCCGGGCCAGCAAGCGGCCGAGGAAGCCACCGATCGAGCCGCAGCCGAGGATGCCGAAGCGCAGCACTGCCGCCTCCTCAGCCCGCCACCGGGGCAATGGCGTTGCCCAGGTAGTTGGGGAGTTCGGTGAGCCGCTGCTGCTGGTGGTCCAGGTCGGTGGGGTAGGCGGCGCGGTAGCGGCGGGTGACCTCCTGGACCTCGTGCCAGGTGGCGGGCAGCACCCCGCCGTTGTACCGGGGGGCGAGCTGGTCGTAGAGGGTGGTGCCGGGCCGCAGGTAGAGCTGGTTGATGCCGAACCAGGCGGGCAGCTTCGCCGCCCAGTCGACCAGGCGACCGGAGATGCACGCCTGGTCCTGCGGCAGCCCCAGCAGGACGAAGGCGAAGGGGGTGATGCCGGCGTCCCGCAGCTTGAGGACGGCCTCCTCGATCTGTGCCTCGCTGACCCGCTTGTGGACGCCGGTGTCGGCGATGGCGGGCGATTCGGCGCCCAGCCACATGCCCCGGCAGCCGGCCCGCGCCCAGGCGGTGACGTCGTTCTTCAGGACGACCTCGGCGCGGGTCTGGCCGACCCAGCCCACCCCGCGGCCCTCCAGCCGGGCGCACAGCTCGCTGTAGAAGGCGCGGTTGATGCCGAAGACGTAGTCGAGGAAGAACACGAACTCCAGGCCCGCGGCCTGCTGGGCCTCGATCTCGCGCACCACCCGGTCCAGCGGCTGGTTGCGCATCTTGGTGCCGAACGGCAGGTGGCAGAAGGTGCAGCCGTAGGTGCAGCCGCGGGCGGCGAGCACCATGCCGCAGGGGCCGGGCAGCGGCAGCCCACCGGAGATGACCTCGGCCGTGTAGTCGGCGGTGGGCACCAGGTCGTAGGCGGGGAAGGCGAGTTCCTCCAGGGGGAGGTTGGGGAAGGGACGGGGGCGGGGCTCGGGTGAGTCCAGCAGGTTGTGCGGGGTGGCGGCGCCCGGGAGCACGGGTGCGTCGGCGCCGGCCAGCAGGGCGCGGACCGCGCCGACGGTGGCCGAATCGGTCTCGCCGCAGGCGATGTGGTCGACGCCCAGCTCGGCGCGGGTGGAGGCGGGCAGGTGGGTGCCGTGCGGGCCGACCGCGACGGTGCGGGCCGTGGGGTAGCGGGACGCGGCGCGCTCGACGGCGGCCCGTACGGAGTCCAGCTCCAGCGGGTAGCACTGGGCGCGGTCGGCGATCGCGGAGAAGACGACCAGCAGGTCGAACTTCTCGCCGTCGGGCGCCTCCTGGAGTCGCTGGTCCCACACGGTGACGGTGTGGCCCTCCGCTCTCAGTTGGCCGGCGGCGGTGGCGGCGTCCAGGGGGAGCTGGATGAAGTACTGGTCGAACTTGTTGCTGGGGATGACGAGGCAGATCCGGCTCATGGGCGGTTCACTCTCACAGTCGGGTCGGCAGGGCGGCGGGGGTCGGGGGGCCGGAGGGCGCGGGGCGTTCGGCACGGGCCAGTTCGGCCAGCCGGCCGATGCGGTCGAGGGACCGCAGGTCCAGCGCGGGGCGCGGGCCGGGGCCGAGCAGGGCCGCGATGCCGTGCCGCAGCGCGTTGTCCATCGGGGAGTCGGGGATCAGCCACTCGCGGTGGCCGTGCGGCCCGTCCATGGTCAGCCGGTGGGTGTTGCGGGGCAGCCGGGTGCCGTTGGGCAGGAAGACCGGGTCGAGTTCCAGGGTGAGGAGGACCGGTCCGGCCTCGATCCGGGCCAGCCTCAGCCGGCTGTCGGCGGCGGGTGCGGTGCGCCGGGCCCAGGAGGGCGCGGGGGCCGCGTGCGGGGCGTCGTGGCCGACGATGGTGGAGTACAGCTCGACCTCGACCTCGCCCGCGGGGCCGGCACCCGCGCTCAGTGTCGTGGTGTCGTGGGCCGCGGTGCTGACCAGGTGGGGGTCACGGGCGATCCGTACGGCCTGTGGCTCGGGCCCGGCCAGCAGATAGTGGTGGAAGGCCCGGGCGGGCAGGAAGCCGCCGAGGACGGCGAGCATGTGCAGCCACTCGTAGCCGAAGACGCCGTAGTCGAGGTCGACGAAGCGGCCGGCCGCGATGTCCTCGCGGCGGTCCTTGCAGAAGGCGATGCGGATGGCCGCCACCGGGTGCCGGTGGGCGAACTCGGCGCGTACGGCCTCGAGTATGGCGGGAGCCTTGGCATGCGCGTACTGGTTCATCACCACCAGCCGGGCCCGGTCGTACGTGCCGAGCAGCGCGGTGAGTTCGGGGCCCTCCCAGGACCGGCAGGCCGGCTTCTCCAGCAGGATGCGGGCCTCGGGGTCGCGGGCGAGGACGGCGGCCACGGCCTGTACGTGGCCGGCGGTCGGGGTGCAGACCGACCAGACGTCCACCGGCCTGTCCGTGGACAGTTCCCCCACGGTGGCGGCGGTGGGGAAGGGGGTGCCGCATCCGGGGGCGGTGGGGTCGACGACGGACACGGACATGCCCATGCCGTCGAGCAGTTGGTGGTGCAGCCGGCCGGCCACGCCGTGGCCGACGACGCACACATGCGGCCTACCGGGCATGGGCGTCCTCACCGGAGGTCTCAGCGGTGCCGGAAAACGCTCCGGTGCCCAGCGGGGCGGACCGCGCGCACAGGTACTGGGTGTAGTACGCGTCGAACAGCCCGGCGTCGTCGATGATCCGGTCCACCGGCTCCAGGTGGAGGCCGGGCGGGAACCGCTCCGGATCGCGGCAGAGGGCGAGCGCGGCGAGCAGGGTGCCGGCGCGGTAGGCGTCGTAGCCGCGGTTGGCGATGCCCTCGTACTCGAAGAGGTTCAGCGAGCGGCCGTCGCCCAGCACGGTGGCGGTGGTGGCGTGAGGCAGGTCGTAGCGCACGCCGACGTGCGGGATGCGCTGCGCGGTGGCACCGGGGTAGCCGTCGGTCAGCACGCTGAAGTCCTTGGTGGCGAAGCCGGCCAGCAGCACGCCGTCGGGCAGCAGCGGCACGTCCTCGGCGGTGACGGCGGTGCCGCCGCTGCTGCCGAGGATGAGGAACGGCCGCTGCCGGTCGAGGGCCTCGGCGATGCTGCGGTGGGTCTCGAAGCCGTCCTCGGCGGCGGTGATCAGCGCCAGGATGTCGGTGTCCACCACGGCGACCCGGCAGCCCAGCGCACGCAGCGAGCGGGCCGCCCGTGCGCCCAGGGTGCCGTAGCCCAGCAGCAGGACGTGCCGGCCGATGAATTTCTGGCCGGGCACGATCGCCCGCAGCCGGCGCACGCAGGAGTCGGCGATCTCGTTGTAGCCCAGCCGTGACTTCAGCTGGGAGCGGGCCATGTTCAGCACGGGGACGGCCAGTTCGCCGGGGGCAGCCGTGATGCGCTTGAGCCCGCTGACCGTCAGCTCGATGGCGGCGTCCACCCGCGGTCCCGGCCCGTCGGCGCCGTAGCCCTGGGCGAGCAGGCCGCCGTCGTCGATGACCAGGACCTTGCGGCCGGCGACGTGCGCCCGGCGGATGAAGTTGGCCACCTGGGCGTCCACCGCCCGTGCGCGGGCCGCTTCCGCCGCTCCGGCCGTGCCGTTGATGACGGAGTTGTCCAGGGTGTCGCTGGCATAGCCGCGGCGCAGGAACCAGGAGTGCACCCGCTCGCGGTGCTGCGTCCGGTCGCCCTTGGACAGCGCGAAGATCCACTCGGGGTCGAGTCCGGCGCGCTCCATGGCCAGCAGGAAGCCGACGCTGTTCTCCACATAGTGGTCCCGGAAGATCAACGCCCATCCGGCGAGCGCCGGTTCGGGCTGGGCATAACGGTCCGTCAGCGGCATGCCGGCCGCGATGGCGGCGGCCTCGGCCTCTGTGTAGCACCGGGCCCGCCGGCCGATCGCCTCGGTCAGCGCCGTGAACAGGTCACGGGCTCGCTCCGAGGGGGCGCCGGAGGCGGTGAGCACGATCCGGCGGGCCCCCGGCCCGTCGAGGACGGGGTCCAGGGTGCCGGGCGGCTGGTCGGACAGCGGCCGGCTGCGGATGTCCAGCCGGTCGCCGCCCACCCGCACCGTGTACTGGCCGGACCCGTGCACGGTCAGCTCCGGTCGCGCCGGCGCCCCGCCGTGGCCGTCGAGGACCGCGCGCACGGCCGCCAGCAGGTCACCGACGCCGAGCGGCCCCTCCAGCACTTCGCACGGGCCCGGCGGATGAGGATCCCCCACTCCCCCGCCGGGGACGGTGCGACGCGAAGTAACATCAGATACCGACATATATCCACCCACGCCAGGCGTGCATTCCTCGTGAGAACGGACTTGTTACGGCCGGGCCGGGATCAGGAGGCGCTCCTGGTCCGGCTGGTGTTCTCAGGTCAGCCTGCCGTGCGGGGGATCTTGACGGCCATCGTGGAGATCCACGATCCCGGTGGTCGCCCGGCGTGGGCGACGGCCCTGGTCAGCCGGATGTGGTGAGGCTCCGCGCGCTGGAGGAGGCCGCCGTGCCCGTCCCGGTCAGCCGGGAGGCGAGCTGGGTGCGGCGGGTCACGCCAAGTTTGCGGTAGGCGTGGGTGAGGTGGGTCTCCACGGTGCGGCGGGCCAGGTGGAGCACCTCGCCGATCTGGGCGTTCGTCTGGCCCTGGGCCGCCAGCTCGACGATGCGCCGCTCGGCCCTGGTGAGTGCGGCGCTGCCCGTCGCGTCCCGGCGGGTCCCGCGGGCGCCGCTGGCCCGCAGGGCGTTACCGGTGGCGCGGAGCAGGCGTCCGGTGGCGGGCGCGTCCGGGGCGTCCGGGTGTCCGGTGGGGTCGGGGGCCAGCAGGCGCAGTGCCAGGGCGTGGGCCTCGTGCAGGTCCTCGCGGCCCTTGCGGCTGTTCCCGGCGTCGATCCGCGCGTGGCCCAGGTCGAGGAGGGTCTCGACGAGTTCGACGGGGGCCGGTGCGGTCCTCAGCACGGCCGCGGCCTCGCTCAGCGACTCGCGCCCCCGGCGGCCGCCCACGACCGCGGCGTGGGCCCGCAGGGCCCGGCTCACCGTGCGGGGTGTCCCCCAGGTCCGCGCGTAGCGCAGTTCCTCCTCGGCGAGGTCCAGGGCTCTCGCCGGCTGTCCGAGTCCGACCAGGGCAAGGGCGGCGCCGGAGCGCCAGGGGGTGGCCACAGGGCTGAGGAAGTCGCGGGCGCTCTGACCGCGGCCGCAGGACAGGTAGTCGTCGAGGGCGGCCTGCCAGTTGCCCTCGGCCATGTGCAGAAAGGCTCTGGCGTAGTGCAGTTCGTTCCATTCCCAGGAGCTGTCGGCGCTCTCCTCGTCGAGGCCGGCCAGCAGCCGCCGGGCGTGGGCACGGTGGCCGAGTTCGCAGTGGGCGAGTGCCACCATGGACGCCAGGTGGGGCATGCGGATCCCCTGCCCGGCGCACGCGTCGAGGAGCGGGGCGTTCTCGGCGATCACGCGCCGGAAGTCACCAGCCCACAGGGCCGCTTCGGCCCGTACGCTGATCAGGCACTGTCGGCCGATGTCCGTCAGATCCGGGAGCGCGGGCGGGGCGGGGAGGGCCTCTTCGGCGAGGGCGCGTGCCTCGTCCAGCCGGTCGGCCCACTGCAGTAAGGTGGCCGCGGTTCCCAGCCAGCCGTCGCGGAGCCGGGGGTCCACCGGTGCGGCCAGCCGCGGCAGCACACGGTCGAGGGCCTCGGCCGCCGACAGCCGGCCGGTCCCGACCTCGTACTCGGTGACCAGGCCGCAGGCGAGCGGCTCGACGGCGGCGGGGGCCGTCGCCGTCAGTTCCCGCATGCGGGCGACGGCGTTGCGCCACGCGACCGCGTCGTGGGAGGCCATGACGGCGGCGGTGGTCTGCAGCACACGGACGAGCTCGCCGTCGTCCACGGCGCTGCCCACTTGGCTCATGACGCGCATGGCGGTGTCCGTGCGGCCCCGGGCGACGAGCGCCGCGCCGAGGGCGGGTGCGACAGCGGCGCGTTCATGACGGTCGGCGTGCAGCTCCAGCGCCGCGCGCAGCCTGCGGATGCCGGCATCCGCGCTGTGGGGCAGCTCCAGGGCGCCGAGGCGCAGGGTGAGCCCGGCGCGACGGCCGGGGGCGAGCGGAGCGGTGAGGGCGTGGCGGAGGAAAGCGGTGGCCTCGTCGACCCGGCCGCCGCGTACGGCGTCCTCGGCCGCGTCCTCCAGGGACTGCGTCATCCACTCCTCGCCGGGCCGGTCGAGGTGGAGCAGCTGGGCGGCGACGTCCGCCGTGGGCGCGCCGCGCTCGTCGAGCAGGCGGGCGATACGGCCGCGCAGCGCGCCCAGTTCGGCCGGATCGACCGCCTCGAGGGCGGCCTCGCGTGCCAGCGGGTGGGAGAAGAGGCGGCGGAGGGCGGACGCGCCCGCGGACGCGGCGCGGTGGTCCGGGCGGAGGCCGGCGGCCTCGTGGAGCAGGGCCCCGCCGAGCGGCGCGGCGCCGCCCCCGGCCACGGCAAGCGCCAGGGAGAGGCAGCGCGACCACGGGGTCGCCCGGGCCCGTATCCAATGGACGATCGCGTCACGGTAGCGGTTTCCGCCCAGCTCGGACAGGCTGCGGGGCAGCGGCCCCTCACGGAGGTCGGCGAGGAGGGCGTGCACCAGCACCGGATTGCCGGCGCACGCCCGGATACACAACTCGGCCCGGTCGGCGCCGTGTCCGCGGGCGGACACCAGACGGGCCACGGCCTCCGGGCCCAGCGGGCGGAGCACCACGGACGTGCCCGTCGCACTGGGCAGCACGGCGGTGCCCTTCTCCCGGCACTCGGTCAGGACCAGCAGCACGGGCAGGTCCGCCAGCCGACGGGCCAGGTAGCCGAGCCAACGGCGGGACGCCATGTCGGCATCGTGCAGGTCGTCGACGGCCAGAAGTACGGGCCGACGGTCGGCGGTCCGCGCCAAGCGGGTCACAAGGCGGTGGAAGACCATCTGCTCCTCGGCCGCCGGTAGGTCCGCGAAGGGCACCTCCCCGCCCTCGGGAAAGAGCTGGCGCACGAGAGCGAAGGGGAACCCCGACTCCTCCGGCGAACAGTCCGCGCGCAGCACACGCATCGCCCCGCCCGCCGCCTCCCGCCCCACCACCCCCCGCAACAGGGCGGTGCGGCCTATCCCCGCCGCCGCACCGAACACCAGCCAACGGCCCGCACCGGACCGCGCGGACTCGCCGGCCCTCGCCGCGGCCGCCAGCGCTTCCTCGCGTTCGAGAAGCACACTGCCCATACCCACACTCCTCCACCTCGGTGCACACGACGCCCCATCGGTGCAGGACGCCCGAGATGAATACTGCATGCCGAAAGTCGCCAAATCCCCTATTCTGGGCCAGCATTCTCTCCGGACGATATCCCGCATGACCTGGCCAGACACGTAATGATCTTGCTGTGGGTGGCGTGACGTCGGGGCCGGGCCGGGTGGCACCTCGCGTCGACCGCACGGTGCCTTTTGAGGCGGTTGACACCGCACTCGACGGAGTGCCTCTGCCTGTAGACCGTCTTGCCGCAGGCCGGCGGGCGGCCACCAGCGGAGCCGCGGTTCTTGCGGTTGCGGACCTGGTCAGTCCGCTCCGGGACGGTGCAGCGGATACCGCGCCTTCGCAGTTGGGCGCGATTGACGCGAGAGCCGTACGCCTTGCCGCCGAGCACGCGGGCGGGCCGCGTGCGGGAGCGTCCGCCCTTTGGCCGGGCCACGCGGACGCGCCCGAGGACCGCCTGGTGGGCCGAGCGCCGCGCCCCTCGATGCGGGCTCGTTCCTCCTTGGACGCAGCCCAAGGAGGCATCTGCGGCCGGAGGTTCGATGCGATGTCGTGAGGCGGCATCACGCACAGCAGCCCCACCCCGAGCGCCGGGCGAGAGATACCCTGCGGAAACCTCAGTTTGCAGTCGACGACGCCGGGAGCGGTGAACCTGCCGAAAATGCAAGGGTGTTGGAGGTCGCGGAGCTGACCGAGGCCGTGCTCGCCGACGCGGGGGTGGAGCGGGCAACCGCGCTGACGCTCGTGTACGACGACGAGACCAACATCCGTGCCGCGCTCACCGCCCGTCGGCTCAATCCCCGGTTGCGGCTCGCCCTCAGGCTCGACAACCGGCGGTTGGGGCAGCACGTCGAGGAAATCCTGGACCAAGCCGCCGCGTTGACGACCGGTGGTGGGGCCGGGGACGGCTCCGAGTCCGATGCGTCCACGACCGCGCTGTGCGACCCGGACCCCGCCGCGCCCGCGCCGTCCGCCACCGCACTCGCCGGTACCAGCGAGGTCGTCCAGGCCGACGGGCTGCTGCTACGCACGGTGGAGCGGCAGCCGCCGGGGCCGGGGGAGGCGGCCGGTAGCGAGGAACAAACACAGCCAATGGCCTGGGACTTGTAAATGATCACTAGAACTGCTCCCATTCTCACGGGATGTACGTCCTGTACATTTTTTACAGAGGGAGGGAGCAGCCATGCTGTCGCCGACGGCGCGCTATGTCCTGCCGGAGTTCACCGAGCGCACCAGCTACGGGACCCGGACGATGGACCCCTACTCCAAACTGCTCAGCGAGCGGATCGTCTTCCTGGGAACGGCCATCGACGACGCCTCCGCCAACGACGTGATGGCGCAACTCGTCCATCTCGAACACGCCGCGCCGGACCAGGACATCTCGCTCTACATCAACTCGCCCGGCGGCTCGTTCACCGCGATGTGCGCGATCTACGACACGATGCGCTACGTCTCGTGCGACGTGGAGACCGTCTGCCTGGGCCAGGCGGCCTCGGAGGCCGCGGCCCTGCTGGCCGCCGGCGCCCCGGGAAAGCGGCTGGCGCTCCCGCACGCACGGATGGTGATCCATCAGCCGTCGCTCGACGAACCGACCCAGGGCCAGGCCGACGACCTGCAGATCCAGGCGGACGAAATGCTGCGCACCCGCAACAAACTGGCGGAGATGCTGGCCGAGCACACCGGGCAGCCCGCCGAGCGGATCGCCGCGGACATCGAGCGGGACACCTTCTTCGACGCGCCCGCCGCCCAGCAGTACGGCCTGATCGACGGGCTCACCCGCGGCCGCAAGCGGACCTCCCCGCAGCCCCTCGGGCGGTGAGGCGAGGTGCTGCCGCCCGAACTGCCGCCGCTGCCCGCCCTGACCCGGGCCGAGGGGCAGCTGATCGACAGCTATCTGGAGGTCCTGGACCTGTTGGGCCGGATCAACCCGGCCCACGGCACCGCGACGTACAGCGGACTGCGCGCGGCCCAGGCCCTGGTCCGCAAGTCCGCTGACCTGCGGGACGCGCTGACTTTGATGCACAACCGCGGGGAGAGCGAACTGCACACCGAGACCCTTGTGCGGGCACTACGGGTCCTGGACGGGGAGCGCCGGGCGCGCCGGGTGACCGTACCGCCGCAGGAGAGCGTCTGACCCGGCTCCCCAGAGGTGCCCACGGAGCCGTACGGCCCCCGGCGCGGGGCGCGTTGCGCGGGTGGGCGCGCCGCACACCCGGGACACGTACGGCTTCGGAGTGCGCATACGGCGTAATGTGCGCGGCTGCGGTAAGGGGGCGAGGAATTGCGCGGGTCAGCGGAGTTTCCCGCCCCCCTTGGGTTTCGGCGCTGGTCCCGGCCTCGCCGTTACGGCCGATACCGCGACGTACTGAGCAAAACCACTCATTAAGCCTAAACGTGACCAATATCACACACTGCATTTTCAGCTCGGAAATCGGGTGGGCGGTGCGTGACGATCCCTTCGACGACAAGCCCCCGCCACAGCGACGGGGCGGTCCGGACGGGCAGCTGCTCCCGCCGTCGTCCGGATCACCGGCTGACGAAGGGTTGCGCATGACCCTGCGCATGCAGATGCCGCACCGCCTGGTGCGTGCCGGCACCGTCTCCGCCCTCACCCTGGTCGCCCTGGGCGGCCCCACACCCGCCCCAGGCGCGGCCGCGGAGGCCGAATTAGCGTCCATCCCCGTCAAGGCCCTGCGGATCGCCGCCTCCAAGCAAGGCGCCCCGTACAAGTGGGGGGCCAAGGGGCCGGACAGCTTCGACTGCTCGGGACTGACGCTCTACTCGTACCGGCGCGCCGGCCGGGCCCTGCCGCGCACCGCGGCACAGCAGTACCGCCGCACCGAGCATGTCGCGCGCTCCTCCCGAAGGGACGGCGATCTGGTCTTCTTCCATTCCGGCAGCGGGATTTACCACGTCGGCATCTACGCCGGCGACGACCGGATCTGGCATGCGCCCAAGGCCGGTGCGGTGGTGCGGCTGGAACGGATCTGGAGCCGCGCCGTCTGGTACGGGCGGGTGCGCTGACCTGCGGCTCCGCGGTCCCCGCTCAATTGTCAGTGGCCTTGGGTAACTTGACGGTGTGACCTCGGAGCTGAGCGAGCTGCTGACGGCCGCGGCGCGCGGGAGCTTTCCGCCCGCCGACGGCTCGGTGACGGTGCTGCCCGCGCCGTCCCCGCGCGATGCCGGGGTGGTGTCTTTCACCGCCCATGCCGTGGTGTTCGCCGATGTGCCGGCGGCGTGGGTGCACGAGCGCATACCGCCCGGTGACCTCGCGGCGCCGCTCAACCCACCGTTCCTGGGCGCGCTCGGCGCCCGGCTCGGCCGCGAGGTCCACACCATCGACCTGCTGACGGTCGCCGAGGCGCTCCCCGGTCCGCCGTCCCTGGAGCTGGCCCGGGCCGCGGACCGCGATCACCCCCGCACCGCCCGGGCCCGCCGGCACCGCGACACGGTGCGGGCCTGGACGACCGCCGGCGGCGGGACGGTCGTGGTCGGCCGCGGGGTGGCCGGCCGTTGGGAGCTCGCCGTGGAGGTCGACGGCGCCGCCCAGGGGCGCGGTCTGGGACGGGAGCTAGCGCGGGCCGCGCGGCATCTGGTCCCGGCGGGTGAGCTGCTGTGGGCCCAGGTGGCCCCGGGCAATGCGCGCAGCGTCCGGGCTCTGCTGGCGGCCGGTTTCCGGCCGGTCGGGGCGGAGGCGCTGCTGGTACCACCCGGGGAGCGCGGCTAGGGCCGGTCGGGTAGGTCAGGCGCGGATAGGCCGCGGCGTCTGGCGCGGTGTAGTGCAAGGCGCCGGAGCGGCCTGAGAGCGGGAGCTACCAGGGCGTTTCGGCAACGCGGCGTGGGGCACCTCCCAGCGTCAGCTGGAAGCGGGCCGTGCCGGACACCGCGGACCCGGCCATGACCCGCCGGGCAGTCCCTAGGCCCGGTCCGAGCCCGATCCGCCGGACAGGCCCGAGGGGATGGCCGCCCGGCACGGGGCGGACGGGGGCCACGGCACCGTGACCCAGACCGTCTTGCCGCCGGCCGCGACGGGCTCGACCCAGAGCCGGCCACCGTGTTCGGCGGCCAGGGAGCGGATGATGACCAGCCCCCGGCCGTTGTCCTGTTGCACCGCGGCGGGCAGTCGGCGCGGCGGGCGCGGATGGCCGTCGGTGATGCCCAGGCACAGCTGTTCCTCGCACTCCAGGCGGAGCTCGATGGTGAAGGCCGGGGAACGGCCGCGGGTGTGCTGGACGGCGTTGGTGGCGAGTTCGGAGACGATCAGCAGGAGGTCGTCGGTATCGGCCGACCCGGGCGGCAGGCCCCATTGGGCGAGGACGTCCCGGACGTGTCCGCGGGCGGCGGCGACCGAGTCGGGGAGGCTCGGCAGAGTGCGGGTGGATTCCTGGTGGTCTGCCATGACGACGCCGTCCCTTTCCCACCGAGGCGCGGCTCCGGCCCGCCGGACAGCCGGGATGCCGGCCGGGGTGCCGACGGCCTCGGTTGTGTACCGTGCGCCAGACTGCCACCCATGCTGCCGGTGTGGTGAGCAATCGCCCAACATATACGGAGTTCTGTCGCGATTCTCTCGCTCGATGCGGTGAACAGTGCTGCGGCAGACGGCGTTTGGGGTGTATGGGGCGCGCGATGCGGCGCCGCGGCCCTCATGTCCGCGACGCCGCCGGTGCCGGGCGACGACTTCAGGCCACCGGGGCGGTCGCCACGATGATGCCGGCCGCGGTGTCAATCTGAGCATCCGTCAGGTCTGCTCGGGCGGTGAGCCGCAGCCGAGAGATCCCGTCGGGCACGGACGGCGGACGGAAGCAGCCGACCGCGAGCCCGGCCGCCCGGCAGTCCGCGGCCCAGCGGACCGCCGCCTCCGGTGAGGGGGCGCGCACGGAGACCACCGCGGCGTCCGGGCGGACCGCCGTCAGACCCGCCGCGGTCAGCCGGGCGTGCAGTTCCCGCGCCACCCGCCGGACCCGTTCGGGACGGTGCGGCTCCCGGCGCAGCAGCCGCAGGGCGGCGAGCGCACCGCCGGTCGCCGCCGGGGCCAGCCCGGTGTCGAAGATGAACGAGCGGGCGGTGTTGACCAGGTGCTCGATGACCCGGGCCGGGCCGAGTACCGCACCGCCCTGTGCGCCCAGGGACTTGGAGAGCGTCACGGTCGCCACCACGTCGGCGTCCCCGGCCAGCCCGGCGGCCCGCAGCGCACCGCGGCCCCCGTCACCCAGCACGCCCAGCCCGTGCGCGTCGTCGACCAGCAGCGCGGCGTCCCGGCTCCGGCAGGCGTCGGCGAGCGCGGGCAGCGGCGCGGCGTCACCGTCGACCGAGAAGACCGAGTCGGTGAGCGCCAGCGCCCGGCCGCGGTGCCCGGCCAGCGCGGCGCGGACGGCCGCCGGATCGGCGTGCGGAACCACCTCGGTGCGGGCCCGGGAGAGCCGGCAGCCGTCGATGAGGGAGGCGTGGTTGCCGGCGTCGGAGACGACCAGGGTGCCGGGGGCGGTGAGCGCGGTGACCGCGGCGAGGTTGGCGGTGTACCCGGAGGAGAGCACCAGGGCCGCCTCGAAGCCGCAGAACTCGGCGAGTTCGCGCTCCAGTTGGGCGTGGAGTTCGGTGCTGCCGGTGACCAGCCGCGAGCCGGTCGCGCCGGCGCCCCAGCGGTCGGCGGCCTCGGCCGCGCCCCGCGTCACCTCGGGGTGCCGGGCCAGGCCGAGATAGTCGTTGCCGGCCAGGTCGAGCAGGGGGGAGTCGGCGGGCCGGGGCCGCAGGGTGCGGACCAGGCCGGCGCGGTGGCGTTCGGCGCGGGCGGCGTCGATCCAGTCGAACGCGGCGCCGGACGCCGGCCGGGGGGCCGCGGCGGGCGGCCCGGCCGGGGCGTCGCACAGCAGCGGTGGGGCGTGGTCCGGCAGCATCGGCGTCCTTCGTCGGTGGGCGTCGGGAACGAGCCCGGCCGCGGGCCCGACGAACGGGTCCCGGCAACGGGGCTGCGGGGCCTCGATTGTGGGCTGTCGATAGACGTTAGCGGTCGTTCCGCACGGAGACGGTGTGGTGATGCACACACCCCGATCGCCGGGCATTGTGGGAATCCTCCTTGGCCGGGGGCCGGGCCGTACGTCAGGATCATCGCCATGGACCTGCTGAACACACTGGTGGACAAGGGACTGCGGCGCGAGGTGCCGACCCGTGACGAGGCGCTCGCCGTACTGGCGACGTCCGACGACGAACTGCTCGATGTGGTGGCCGCGGCGGGGAAGGTGCGCCGCGCATGGTTCGGGCGGCGGGTCAAGCTCAACTACCTCGTCAACCTCAAGTCGGGCCTGTGCCCGGAGGACTGCTCGTACTGCTCGCAGCGGCTGGGCTCGAAGGCGGAGATCCTCAAGTACACCTGGATCAAGCCCGATGACGCCTCCAAGGCGGCCGCGGCCGGGGTGGCCGGCGGCGCCAAGCGGGTCTGCCTGGTCGCCAGCGGCCGGGGCCCCACCGACAAGGACGTGGATCGGGTCTCGGAGACCATCTCCACCATCAAGGAGCAGAACGAGGGCATCGAGGTCTGCGCCTGCCTGGGACTGCTGAACGACGGCCAGGCGGAGCGACTGCGCGCGGCGGGTGCCGACGCCTACAACCACAACCTCAACACCTCGGAAGCCACCTACGGCGACATCTGCACCACGCACGACTTCTCCGACCGGGTGGACACAGTCCAGCAGGCCCAGGCGGCGGGGATGTCCGCCTGCTCCGGGCTGATCGCCGGCATGGGCGAGAGCGACGCCGACCTGGTCGACGTGGTCTTCGCGCTGCGCGAGCTGGACCCGGACTCGGTGCCGGTCAACTTCCTGATCCCGTTCGAGGGCACTCCGCTGGCCAAGGAGTGGAACCTCACCCCGCAGCGCTGCCTGCGCATCCTGGCGATGGTCCGGTTCGTCTGCCCGGACGTGGAGGTCCGGCTGGCCGGCGGCCGCGAGGTGCATCTGCGCAGCCTGCAGCCGCTCGCCCTGCACCTGGTCAACTCCATCTTCCTGGGCGACTACCTGACCAGCGAGGGCCAGGCCGGCAAGGACGACCTGGCGATGATCGCGGACGCCGGGTTCGAGGTGGAGGGCACGGACACCACCACGCTGCCGGCGCACCGCAGGGACGCGGCAGCCGCCACGGACACCGAGCCCGGTGCGTCCTCGGAGGCCGTCGTTCCGGCCCCCACCGAGGACGCCCGACGCGATCTGGTCGCGGTGCGCCGCCGCGGCACCGGCACCGACCTGCCGCCCAATGCCTGAGCCGCTCACCCCCGATGACCTGCTGGCGCTCGACCGGCAGCACGTCTGGCACCCGTACGGGCCGATGCCCGGCCGGAGCGAGCCGCTGCTGGTCGAGTCGGCCAGCGGCGTCCGGCTGCGGTTGGGCCGGCCGGCCGAGGGGCGCTCCGAGCTGGTGGACGGGATGTCGTCCTGGTGGTCGGCGGTGCACGGCTACAACCACCCGGTGCTCAACGACGCGGCCCGCGGCCAGTTGGAACGGATGAGCCACGTGATGTTCGGCGGGCTCACCCACGAGCCCGCGGTACGGCTCGCCAAGCGGCTGGTGGACATCACCCCCGAGCCGCTCCAGCACGTCTTCCTCGCCGACTCCGGTTCGGTGTCGGTCGAGGTGGCGGTCAAGATGTGCCTCCAGTACTGGCGTTCGCGGGGCAAGCCCGGCAAACAGCGGCTGCTGACCTGGCGCGGCGGCTACCACGGCGACACCTGGCAGCCGATGTCGGTCTGCGATCCGGACGGCGGGATGCACCACTTCTGGCAGGGCGTGCTGCCCCGGCAGATCTTCGCCGACGCCCCGCCGGCCGGCTTCGACGCCCCGCCGGACGCCGCCTACGCGGCGCAGCTGCGGGAGTTGATCGGCCGGCACGCCGACGAGCTGGCGGCGGTGATCGTGGAGCCGGTGGTGCAGGGTGCGGGCGGGATGTCCTTCCACTCCCCCGGCTATCTGCGGGTGCTCCGGGAAGCCTGCGACGCCCACGGCGTGCTGCTGGTCTTCGACGAGATCGCCACCGGGTTCGGCCGTACCGGCACCCTCTTCGCGGCCGGGCACGCCGGTGTCGCACCGGACGTGATGTGCGTGGGCAAGGCCCTGACCGGCGGTTACCTCACCCTCGCGGCGACGCTGTGCACCGCAGAGGTGGCCGAGGGGATCTCCCGCGGCGACCTGCCGGTGCTGGCGCACGGCCCCACCTTCATGGGCAATCCGCTGGCCGCCGCCGTCGCCGAGGCGTCCATCGAGCTGCTGCTGTCCCAGGACTGGGCGCAGGAGGTCAAACGGATCGAAGCCGGGCTCCGGGAGGGGTTGGCGCCCGCCGCGGAGCTCCCCGGGGTGCGCGAGGTGCGCGTCCTGGGCGCGATCGGCGTGGTCCAGCTCGACCATCCGGTGGACATGGCGGCCGCGACCCGGGCCGCCGTCCGGGAGGGCGTCTGGCTGCGTCCGTTCCGGGACCTGATCTACACCATGCCGCCGTACATCACCGGCGACGAGGACGTGGCGCGGATCTGCGCCGCGGTGCGCGCCGCCGCCCGCGAGGGCTGACCACCTGCCTCGGGCGGGGGCGGTCGGCCGGTGCTCCGGTCCGCCCCCGCCCCACCACCATCAGCGAAGAGTTCGGAGGCACACCACATGTCGGTGCTGTTCGTGACCGGTACCGGTACCGAGATCGGCAAGACCGTGACCACGGCCGCGATCGCCGCGGCGACGCTCCGCCAGGGCCGCTCGGTGGCCGTCCTCAAGGCCGCCCAGACCGGCCTCACCGCGGACGAACCGGGCGACGCGGCGGAGGTCGGGCGGCTGGCCGGTGCGGTCACCGTCTCCGAACTCGCCCGGTTCCCCGAGCCGTTGGCGCCCGAGACGGCGGCCCGGCGGGCCGGTCTGCCGCCGGTGCGCCCGCAGGAGATCGCCGAGGCCGCGGCGAAGCTGGCCGCCTCGCACGACCTGGTGCTGGTGGAGGGCGCCGGCGGGCTGCTGGTCCGCTTCGACGGTGACGGGAACACCCTCGCCGACGCCGCCCGGATGGCCGGTGCCCCGGTCCTGGTCGTCGTCCAGGCCGGCCTCGGCACCCTCAACACCACGGCGCTGACCGCGCTGGCGCTGCGCTCGCACGGCCTCGCCTGCCCCGGCGTCGTCGTCGGCAGCTGGCCGGCCGAACCCGACCTCGCCGCCCGCTGCAACCTCGATGACCTGCCGGAGGCCGCGGGCGCCCCGCTCCTCGGCCTGGTCCCGGAGGGCTCCGGTGCCCTGCCGCCGCTCGCCTTCCGCGCCGCCGCCCCCGGCTGGCTGGCACCGGAACTGGGCGGCTCGGGCACCTTCGCCCCCCACGACGCCGCTCGCGAACCGGCCACCGCCGCCTCGTAATTCCCTCGCCGGAGCGGCGCACCGGGCCGATACCGGCGCGAGGGGTGAGCACGTCCTACCGCCCGGACGACGACGTCGCCGCGCGGTAGGACGTGCTCACCCCTCGCGGCCCCGACAACGTCTCCTCCCTGGATCTCGTGCTGGCCGCGGACGCCGTCCTCACCGTCACCCTCCATGCCGGCTGCGGCACCGGCGCCCCGCTGCACCGGGCCCGGGAGGCGCGCCACCGCGGCCGGCTCTGCGGGCTCGACCCGTCCCCGGCGAGCGTGCGCCGGGCCGCCCTGCGGTTCCTGGACGGGGTGGCGTCGGCGGTGCGGCGTTTGGGGAGCGGCCGACGCGGGCCGGGCTGACGATCGCGGCGCCGTACGGAGACGGGGACCGGCGGCCGTGCGCTCCGGACGCTGCGCAAGCTCCGGACGCTCCCGAGGTCACCACCGTTGCGTGGCGCGTGGCCGGAGGGGGGAGGAGGGAGGGGCGGCCGGGTCAGACCGTCCAGGTGCGGAGTTCGTCGGCGATGGCGCGGACGTCGGTGGTGCCGTCCTTGACCATGCGGGCCAGATCGCGGACCTGCTCCGGTGAGGTGGCGACCTTCAGGCCGCTGGCGACGAGGAAGCCGTAGGCGACGGCGGTCGCGAACATGGCGTTTGAGCGCTCCAACGCCGGCACGTGGAGCAGCAGTTGGAGCAGGGCGGCGGCGCGGTCCTGGGGCTCGGGGTAGACGGGGACGCCGAATATCTCCGCTTCGTGGCGGCCGACCGCGGCCATCAGGGCGCCCCAGTCGGTGACCTGTGGGTCTCCGGGCGTGTGTTGTTCGGCGATCAGCAGGAGCCAGGCGAGATCGATGCGCAGTGTCACGTTGTGCCCGGCTGTCCTTCCCGGTGGTGGGCGTCCCCCTGGTCGGGGGCGGGGCGGAGGCGGTCCGGGCCCGGGTCGAGGCCGAACTCCTCGGCGAAGACCCGCTCGTACTGCTTCATGAAGTCCGCGGCGGCCTCGACGAAGGTCTGGCCGACTTCGCCGGCGTCCTTGAGGACGAGTTCCTCGATGTAGCGGTTCACGCTGACTCCCCGCTGGAGGGCGCGCTCCCGCGCCGCTTCGGCGGTGGCTTCGTCCACCCGGACGTTCAACTGGGTTTTCGCCACCCCTCCACGCTAGCGCGGATCCGCTAGCACCGGCAAGGGTCGTCGTCGGTGTGCCGGGCGGTGCCGTCCGGGGCTGCGGCGGACTCCCCCGGCCAGTGCCGCACCCCGCGCAGCACCTCCAGGAACGCCCGTTCCGCGGGGGACAGCAGCCGGTCCCGGCGACGCACGAGGCTGATCGGGCGGGGCTGCGGGGCCGGGGTGACGGGCAGCGCGACGAGGGTGCCGGCGCGCAGTTCGTCGACGACGGCGTGTTCGGAGATCAGGGCCAGGCCCATGCCGGCCGCGACGCGCTGCTTGACCGCCTCGGGGCCCCAGATGTCGGCGCGCGCGGTGGCGCCCAACCCCCAGTCGGCCAGCACGCGTTCCTGGAGCGCGCGGGTCTGCGAGCCCGGTTCGCGGAGCAGGAAGCGGGTGCTGGTGGCGGCCAGGTCGTCCGGGGTGACGGTGGCGCGGTCGGTCAGCGGGTGGTCGGGGGCGGCGATCAGGACGAGGCGTTCGTCGAGGACGGACTCCACGACCAGGCGGTCGCCGAGCGGGGTGCCGGCCACCACCGCGATGCCGATGTCGCCGCCGAGCAGCCGTTCCTGGACGGCCTCGTAGTTGCCGACGAAGACGTCGCAGTCGATGGCGGGGTGGCGCTGCTGGTAGCGGGCGAGGAGGGCGGGCAGCAGGTAGGTGCCGACGGTCGTCGAGCCGCCGACCAGGAGGCGCCCGGTGACCAGGCCGCTGACCTGCTGGACGGCGGCCACCGCCTCCTCGGCGAGCAGGAAGACCCGCTTGCCGTACGCGGTGAGCACCTCGCCCTCGGCGGTGGGTCGGGCGCGGGTGCCGGAGCGGTCGATGAGGGTGACCCGGAGGGACTGTTCGAGCCGGCGCACCTGGTTGGAGACCGAGGGCTGGCTCATGTAGAGCTTCTGGGCCGCGGCGGAGAAGCCCTGGTGCTCGACCACCTGCATGAAGATCCACAGTCGGTGGAGGTTGAGTTCCACGGCCCTCCCTCGGTCCTCCGCGCACGGCGCGTCGGGCGCCGTGGGGAAGCGCCATGATCGAATACTCAGCCGACCCTAGCGGGGGAAGCCCGCCGTGGACAGGGGCGCCGGGCACCGGCCGGGCCAAAGGCGCCGGGCCCGGGCCATCGGGGCGACCGGCGCGGTCCACCCGCCGCGCCGCCGCCGGGCGGCCGGCGCACGTACCGCACGATGTGATCCGCCGGGCCGGCCGGACCGGCCGGCCGTCCCGCCCCAGGAGGAGCGCCGCCGTGTCCGTCCCCGCCCCCGTCCCGCATCTGCGGCGCAGTCTGCGCCGGTTCGACATCATGGCGATGGGCGTCGCCGCGGTGGTCTCGTTCGACGTGATCGGGCAGATCGCGGCGGGCGGCGGGCAGGCGGTCGTGTGGATCGCGGTGCTCGCGGTGGTGTTCCTGCTGCCGTACGCCCTGCTGTTCGCCGAGACCGGCGCCGCCTTCCCGCAGGAGGGCGGCCCGTACGTGTGGGTGGAGGTGGCGTTCGGGCGGCTGCCGGCCGTGCTGACGACGATGTTCTACTGGGTCACCAATCCGGTGTGGCTCGGCGGTTCGCTGGCGTTCCTGGCCGCCCAGGCGTGGAACGGCTTCGTCTTCCCGCTCGGTTCCGGGACCGTCGCCGACTACGCCTTCAAGCTGGTCTTCATCTGGGCCGCCATCCTCACCGCGGTGATCTCGCTGCGCCGCGGCAAGTGGATCACCACGGCGGGTGCCGCGGTCAAGGTCCTGGCGCTGGCCTTCTTCACCGCCACGGCGGTGGCCTACGGCGTCCAGCACGGCTTCCGCGGGCTGGCGGAGGCGCACTTCGCGCCCACCGCCGCCGGGTTCCTGGCGTTGGTGCCGGTGCTGCTCTTCGCCTACGTCGGCTTCGAGGCGCCCAATGCGGCGGGGGACGAGATGCTCGATCCGCAGCACGACGTGCCGGTGGCGATCGGGGTGTCCGGCGCCATCGCCGCCGGCTGCTACCTGCTGCCGGTGGCGGCGATCCTGTCGGCCGCGCCGCCGGGCCGGGTCACCGGGATCGGCGGCTTCATGGACGCCGCGGAACTGGTCTTCGGGGTCTACGGGAGTTGGCGCGAGCCGCTGTTGACCGGCGTGGCGGTGCTGTTCGCGGTGGCGCTGCTGACCCAGGGCAGCGCCTGGATGATCGTCGCCGACCGGATGCAGGCGATGGCGGCGGCCGACGGTGGTTTCTTCACCCGGGCGTTGGGGGCCTTCCATCCGCGGCTGGGCACCCCGGTACGGATGAACCTGCTCTCCGGTGTGACCGCCACCGCCTTCATGGTCGCCGCCATGCACCTGGTGCACGGTGACGCCGCGGCCGCCTTCGGCGCGGTGCTGTCCGTGGCGATCACCACCCTGCTGCTGTCATACCTCGCGGTGATCCCCGCGCTGTTGGCGCTCCGGCTGCGGCACCGCGAGGTGCCCCGGCCCTACGAGGTCCCGTTCGGCACCCGGGGCTTCACGGTGGCAGCGCTGCTGGTCTACGCCTGGATCCTGCTCGGCTCATGGGTGGCGCTGTTCCCCGGCACCCTGGAAGCGGCGGTCGGGATCCCGTACCGCTTCCGGGCGGAGTGGGGCGTCTCCCGGCTCACCTTCGAGACGTTCACCCTGGGCACCGTCGGGCTCCTGCTGGCGGTCTCGGTCGCGGGGTACGTGACCCAGCGCATGCGCGCACAGCCCGGCGACGATCAGCGCCAAGCCGGTCCAACCTGATAGCGCGGGCGCCGCGACGCCGGTCAGCAGCGCCTCGCCGAGCAGGGTGAACGGCACCTCGGCGGCCTGGGTCGCCTCGACCGCGCCGAGTGCGGCGGGGTGGTGCCGCACCCGGTCGGTGGCGCGGAAGAAGAGGGTGGTGGCCACCACGCCGGAGAGCAGCGCGACGATCAGCGACTGCGTCAACTGGCCGCCGGACGGCGGGCCTTGGGTGGCCGCGGCGGTGCCGGCCAGCACCAGCCAGAGTGGGAGCGACCCCAGCGTCATGGCGAGCGTCCGCTGCACCCCGTCCAGACCGTCGAGGCCGAGCAGCCGGCGGTTGCCGAGGGGGTAGGCGACGGCGGCGACGAGGACCGGCAGCACCACCCGCAGCGCGTCCGCGGCCGTGACGCCGCCGGCGTGCCCGAACTGGGTGAGGACGACGCCCACCACGATGAGCACGGAGACGCCGAGGGTGCGCAGCGGGACCCGGCCGCCGCCCGCCGCGCCGAGGGCGATGCCGGCGACGATCACCAGCTGCCAGGTGGCGGCCACCAGCCACCCGGCGCCGTGCTCCCCGGCCCAGGTCAGCGGCGCGTAGAAGAGCCCGAAGCCGATCGTCGACCAGAGCAGCCAGACTGCCGGTCGGGTGCGCAGGCTGCGCAGCACGGCGGGGAGCCCGCCGCGCACCGCGACCAGGGCGAGCAGCGGGACGGTCATGAGCAGGTAGCGCAGGCTCGCGCTCCACATCCAGGAGCCGCCGGCCACGCTCATCATGCGGTTGAGCACGAAGGTGGTGGCGAAGCAGGCGGCGGCGAGGACGCCGAGGCCCATGGGGAGGACGACGCCGCTCCGTGCGCCGCGGGCGGATATCGGCACGGTTCTCCCTTCCGTAACAGCGTTACAGGACATCGTTCGAGCGAGCTGACCTGCGGTTTCCCGATTCGAGGGGATCGGATCCGGGGATTGATATCTGAAATGTTAGTGGGCTGGAGTCCGGTGCCGGAGGCCGGGTCCGGACGCTTAGGATCGGGGGGTGACCGCACTGGAACCGGTGCCGAGAAGGCTGCTGCGCGACAAGGCGTACGACGCGTTGTTGGAAGCGATCGTCTCCGGCGAACTGCCGCCCGGACAGAAGCTCCACGACGGCGAACTGGCCGAGCGGTTGGGCCTCTCCCGCGCCCCCGTACGGCAGGCGCTGGCCCGCCTCACCGCCGAGCGGCTGGTGGTGTCCAAACCGCAGAGCTACACCCGGGTCGCCCCGGTCGTGGCCCAGGAGATCCGGGACGCGCTCGCCGTCGTACAAGCCATGCACGCACTCGCGGTCCGCACCGCGGTCCCCCGCCTGACCGGGGAGGACCTGGCGCGGATGCGGGCGGCCAACGCCGCCTTCGTCCGGGCCCTGGACGCCGAGGACCCCGCCGCCGCGGTCGCCGCCGACGACGCCCTACACGCCGTGCCGATCGAGGCGTGCGGCAACGAGGCGCTGGCCGAGACCGTGCGCCGGTACACCCCGTTGCTGCGGCGGCTGGAGCGCCGTCGCTTCTCCAGCACCGCGGCGCGCGCCTCCGCCGCCCGCCACGACGCCCTGATCGACGCCTGCGCGGCCGGCGACACCGGGACCGCGGTGACGCTGTCCGGCGAGATCTGGGGCGGTCTCGACGCGGAGGCCGCCGCCGAGGAGGAGGCGGCGGGCGCGGGCGCCGGGCAGGACGGGGCGCGGGCCGGGACCGCCCGGCGGTGACCGGCGGCGCGGTGCGCGGGGCTATGGCGCGCGGCGCGCGGGTCGCGGTGATCACCGCCAAGGACAAGTTGCGCCGCCTGCTGGGCCACGGTCTGGTCAACGGCATCCGCTTGTCCGCCGAGCAGGCCGACCGCGCCACCGAGGCGGAACACGGCATCGACAAGGTGCTGGAGCGCACCGACCGGGAACTGCCGCCGGTCTACAGCGCCGAGCTGAGCGAACTAGTGCTGGCCGCGGGCGTGGACGTACTGGAACGGGAGCGGCCGGACCTGATGTACCTGTCGCTGAGCGACTACGTCCAGCACAAGCACGCCCCCGGTGCGCCGGTCGCAAACGACTTCTACGCCATGCTCGACGGCTACTTCGCGCGGCTGGACGCGCTCGGCGCGGTGCTGGTGGTCACCGCCGACCACGGGATCGCGGCGCCGCGGCTGTCCACCACCGACGGCGAATGGCGGGCCGACCGGATCGTGGTGTGCAGCGGCAACGACTTCGCCACCCGCTATCCGGAGGTGTTCCGGGAGAGCGGGCTGGTGCGCTGCAAGCTCCAGATGCTGCGGACGGGGACGCAGCCGGACGGCTGGCAGCTCGGGCCGATGCTGTGCGGCGGGCTGACCCTGCTGCACTTTGCAGCGTTCGAGGACTGCACGACCCGCGCGGCGCTGGACGCCCGGATGCGCGCGGAGCTGCCGTTCCACCGGGAGCACGGCATCCACGTGCTGCTGTCCCAGACCGCGGACGGCCGGCTGACGATCGGCGACAGCCATGCGTACGCGGCCACCCACGACCCGTTCGCCAGTGAGGAGATCAACCAGGCGATCCTCGGCTCGCTGCGGGAGTTCGCGCGGATCCCGGACCCTCGGATCACCGAGCGCTGGACCGGCTGTTACCCGTCGCTGCGGGACGGCCGCACCGAGTTGGTGGCCGAGCCGGAGCCCGGGGTAACGGTGGTCAACGGCGTGGGGGGCGCCGGGATAACGCTGTCGTTCGGGCTGGCGGAGGAGGTGCTGGGGCGCGCCGGCGGTGTGGATGGCGGTGCCCACGGCGAGCGAGACGGTGAAGCTGATGCCGGCGACCCGGGGGTCCGCGACCAGGGCCGCGCCGGCTGCCGCGTCCCCCTGGACGAGGTTGAGCACGCAGTCGGGGCCCCCGGCCCGCTGTGCCGCGTCGGTCAACAGTGCGGCGGTCAGCGGGGTCAGCTGGGAGGGTTTCAGTACGGCGGTGCAGCCGGAGAGCAGGGCCGGGGCGACCTTCCAGACCGGGATGGCGAGCGGGAAGTTCCAGGGCGAGACGAGTCCGACGACGCCCAGGGGGCGGCGGAAGGTGTAGGCGAAGGTGCGGTCCTCCTCGGCGGGCGCGGTGACCCCGCCGAGGAGCCGGGCCTGGCCGGCGGTGAACTCCAGCACCGCGCGGGCGCGCGCCACCTCGGCCCGCGCCTCGGCCCGCAGCTTGCCCTGTTCGCGGGTGATGGCGGCGGTGAACTCCTCCTCCCGGTAGGCGAGTTGGCGGCCGAGAGCGGTGAGGTGGGCGGCCCGCCGGATGGGGCCCAGCGGCCGTCGTTGAAGTTCAGCAGATGGTGCGCTGACACGGGTTGCCGCTGCGGAACGTCCGTCATGTCCTGCCCCTTCGTCGCACGTCTGGTTGCCGCCAGGCTGGCCCAGGGCGCGGCCGGGCACCATCCACGGCTTGCGAATGCGGCCGATAGCCGGTTCCTATCGGGGCGCCGGCGGGGCACAGCGCCGTTCGAGCGAGCCGAATCGTTCTTCCTGCCGCCGTTCGAGCGAGCCCCGGAATGGGCCCGGACCGGCTCGGGCAGCGGTCGGGCTACCGGTACGGGGCCGGCCGGCCCCGTCCTTGTGCACGGAGGAGGCCCATGCCCATCGAAGAGACTCCCGACGCCTGGCACCCGGCGGCCGTCACGGTCGAACTCGGTACGTTCCAGGTGGAAACGGTCCGCTCGGTGTCCGGCCCGGCGTTCGACACCGCACCGCCCGGCGGGGACCCGCTCCCCGACGGGGTGGGGCGGCCCGGCGAGGTCACCATCGTGCGCGGCCCCGACCAGAGCGCCGCCTTCACCGACTGGCTCATCAGATGCCTGGCCGAGCGGGGCTCCGACCGGTCCCGGCAGGCGGTGACGGTGGTCCACTACGCCGCCGACCGCACCCCGCTGCGCCGCTACCACCTCGCCGGCGCCCTCCCGACCGCATGGGAGACCCCGGCGGACGGGACGGGCGACGAAACCGCCGAGGAATCGGTGACCCTGGCGTACGAGGAACTGACCGTCTCGGCCTGACCGGGCCGCCGGCTCCCGACCCGGGAGTCCCGGTGCCGCCCGCCGCGGGCCGGGACTCCCTCGCGTACACCGTCGAACCGATCGTGGTTGCATACCCGTTGCCGGTCATCCACGTCCGCGGTGACCACGTCTCCAGGGGGCCTCATGCCACGTCCGTTCCGCTTCGGCGTCACCATGCTCACCCTCGACACCGGTACGGCCTGGCGCGAGAAGTGCCGCCGCGCCGAGGAGTTGGGCTATGACGTCGTACTCGTCCCGGACCACCTGGGGTGGCCGTCGCCGTTCCCCGCGCTGGTGGCCGCGGCGGAGGCGACCGAGCGCCCACGGGTGGGCACCTTCGTCCTGAACGCCGGCTTCTGGAACCCTGCCCTGCTGGCCCGCGAGGTGGCCACCACCGACGCCCTCACCGGCGGACGACTGGAGCTGGGCCTGGGCACCGGGTACGTCCAGGCCGAACACGACGCGGCCGGGCTCCCCTTCGGGACCCCCGGTCGGCGGGTGGACCACCTGGAGCGCACGATCACGGAGCTGGACCGGCTGCTCGGCGACCCCGAGCACCTGCCGAAGGCCGTGCAGCGGCCCCGCCCGCCGCTGCTGATCGGCGGCAACGGCCCGCGGATGCTGCGGCTGGCGGCGCGGCACGCGGACATCGCGGCGTTCACCGGCGCGCGGCAGGCACCGGGCAAGCCGGAGGGCACGCTGGAGCTGCTGCCGGCCGAGAAGGTGGCCGCGTCGGTGGCCGCGTACCAGGACTACGCCGCGGACCGCGCGGAGCCGGCCGAGCTGAACATCCTCGTCCAGCAGGTGTTGGTGACCGACGACCGGCGGGCCGCCGCCCGGGAGTTCGCCGCGCGCGGCGTCGGGGTGGACGAGGACCAGGCGCTGGAGGTGCCGACGGTGCTGATCGGTACGCCGGCGCAGATGGCCGAACAGCTACGGGAACGCCGGGAGCGGTACGGCTTCTCGTACGTCACCGTCCTGGATCCGTTCCTGGAGGCGTTCGCACCGGTCGTCGAGGAGCTCAAGGGCAGCTGACCGCAAGGCTGGCCGCCGGTCCGCAGCGCGAAACGGGATCGACAGGGCTCCGGGCCCGGTGATGGGATCCGACCATGACTGATCTCCACATCCGGGCCGGGGGCCCGGCCGATCTCGACGCCGTCCTGGGCTTCTGGAAGATGGCCGCGGAGGGCACCAGCATCAGCGACGACGCCGACGGCGTGGCGCGCCTGGTGGCCCGCGACCCGCAGGCACTGCTGCTGGCCGAGCACGACGGGGAGCTGGTGGGCACGGTAATCGCCGGGTTCGACGGCTGGCGGTGCCATCTGTACCGGCTGGCGGTCCATCCCGACCACCGCCGGCGCGGGATCGGCGGTGCCCTGCTGGCGGCGGCCGAGGAGCGGTTCCGCGCGCTCGGCGGGCGGCGGGGCGACGCGATGGTGCTGGACCGCAACGCCTCGGCGCACCATGCGTGGCGGGCGGCCGGGTACGCGCCGGAGCCGCAGTGGAGCCGCTGGGTCAAACCGCTGGACGCCTGAGTGCCGCAGCGGCCACGAGGAGCCCGTCCCCGCACCAGGGGGCGGGCTCCGCCGCTTCCCCTCCCCCTGCCACGCCACTCCCCGGCCCACGAACTTTGCCGACCCTTTACCATGGACGTCCGGGAGTGCCGACTCCCGGAACTCCTTCCCCTACGAAAGGTGTGTGAGCGTCCAGCCATGGACGAGCCTCCTAGTTGTCGTTGTCGTGCGCCCCGTCGACGGGGCGCGAACCTCCCGAACGTGTCCGACCATGGGACGGAGGTGAACCGATGACCGACCTGCTCCTACTGGCCGTGGCGCTCCTGCTGACCCTGGCCTGCGGCGTCTTCGTCGCGGCAGAGTTCTCGCTGACGACGGTCGAGCGCGGCGACCTGGAGCGCGCCGCCGCCCGCGGCGAGCGCGGCGCGGACAGCGCCCTCAAGGCGGTCCGCGGCCTGACCTTCCAGCTGTCCGGCGCCCAACTCGGCATCACCGTGACGGGCCTGATCATCGGCATGCTCTCCAAGCCGGCCATCGCGACCCTGCTGGACGGTCCGCTGACCGCGATCGGGCTGCCACGGTCCGCCGCGGACTCGGTGGCGCTGGTCCTGGGGACCGCGATCTCCACCGTCGTCCTGATGGTCATCGGCGAGCTGGTCCCCAAGAACTGGGCGATCTCCAGCCCGCTGGCCGTCGCCAAGCGCGTCGCCACCGCCCAGCGCGGATTCAGCGCCGCCTTCAAACCGCTGATCACCCATCTGAACAACACCGCCAACCGGACCGTGCGCCGGCTGGGCCTGGAGCCGGCCGAGGAGCTGGCGTCGGCCCGCGGCCCGCAGGAGTTGGTGGCGCTGGCCCGGCACTCCGCGAAGGAGGGCGCTCTGGAGGCCGATACCGCCGAGCTGTTCGTTCGGACGCTCAACCTCGCCGATCTGACCGCGGAGAACGTGATGACCCCGCGGGTGCAGGTGGTGGCCCTGGAGGTGCAGTCCACCGCCGAGGACGTCGCCAACGCGACCCGGGCCACCGGACTGTCCCGCTTCCCGGTCTACCGCGGCAACCTCGACAGCGTCGTCGGTGTGGCGCACATCAAGGACGTGCTGGCCGTTCCGGCCCATCTGCGGCCCCGTCGTCCGGTCTCCGAGCTGCTGCGCGAACCGCTGCTGGTTCCCGAGACGCTGACCGTGGACCGGCTGCTGGACCGCCTGTCCGGCCGGCGGACGATGGCCGTGGTCATCGACGAGTACGGCGGCACGGCCGGGGTCGCCACGCTGGAGGACATCGTCGAGGAGGTGGTCGGCGAGGTCCGCGACGAACACGACCCGCTGGAGATCCCGGACCTGGCCCCGGCCGGCACCGACGCGGCCGGGCGGGCGGTCTACCAGGCCGACGGCGCGGCCCGCGCCGATCAGCTGGCGCGGATCGGACTGCGGCTGCCGGACGGCCCGTACGAGACCCTGGCCGGGCTGATCGCCACCGAACTGGGGCGGATCCCGGAGGGCGGCGACAGCGTGGAGGTGGCGGGCTGGACGATGGACGTGCTCGACGCCTCCGGCCACCGTGCGGCGCGGGTGCTGCTGCACGCCCCGCCGGCCGGCACCCCGGACGCCCAGGAGGTCGGCCGATGACCGCGCTCCAGCTGTTCGTGGGTCTGCTGACACTGGTCGTCAACGCCTTCTTCGTGGGCGCCGAGTTCGCGCTGATCTCGGTGCGCCGCAGCCAGATCGAACCGCACGTGGAGGCCGGGAACCGCCGGGCGAGCAGCGTACTGTGGGGTCTGCAGCACGTTTCGGCGCTGCTGGCCGCGGCGCAGCTGGGCATCACGTTGTGCACGCTGGTGCTGGGTGCGGTCGCCGAACCTGCCATCGCGCACCTCCTTGAGCCGGTGTTCGACGCGGTGTCGATCCCGGCCGCGCTGATCCACCCGATCTCGTTCGTGATCGCGCTGGCCGTGGCGACCTATCTGCACATGCTCTTCGGCGAGATGGTCCCGAAGAACGTGGCGCTGGCCGAGCCGGTCCGCACCGCGCTGCTGCTCGGCCCGCCGCTGGTGGCGCTGACCCGGGCGCTGCGCCCGGTGATCTTCGCCATCAACACGCTGGCCAACGGCCTGCTCGCGTTGCTGCGGGTGGAGACCCGGGACGAGGTGGCGGCCACCTTCTCGGATGCCCAGCTGGCCCAACTGGTCGAGGACTCGCGGGCCGCCGGGCTGCTCGACGAGCGGGCCCAGGAGCGGCTCCGGGACGCCCTGGAGCTGGGCCGCCGCCCGGTGCGCGATGTGGTGCTCCCGGTGGGCGAGGTGGTCTCGGCGCGGATGGGGACCACCCCGGAGGAGCTGGAGCACCTGGCCGCCGAGTCCGGGTTCTCACGGTTCCCGGTCGTCGACGACACCCGGCGCATCCTCGGCTACCTGCACGTCAAGGACGCGTTGGACGCCGCCCCGCGGACCGCGCCGTTCCCGGTGTCGGCGCTGCGCCCGATCGCCCGGGTCCGGGCGGCGACCCCGATGGACGACGTGCTGACCGCGATGCGCGGCTCGCGTACGCACCTGGCCGCGGTGATCGGTGACGACGGCCGGCTGGCCGGACTGGTGACGATGGAGGACGTCCTGCGGGAGCTGGTGCTGCAACAGCCCACGGCCTGATCTTCGCGCCCGCCGGGGGCCAGTGGCGACCTCGTGTCGCCGGCCCCCGGTGGCACCCCACGCAAACCCCTCACTGACCGATCGGTTAGATTGCTAACCGATCGGTCAGTCGCGTGTGTGCAACACCGCGGCGACCCGGTCACGCATCCGTACGCGCACGCAATGAGGGGGCAACACCATGGACCGCACGACATGCTGCGTGGTGGGCGGCGGCCCGGCCGGCATGATGCTCGGGCTCCTGCTGGCCAGGGCCGGCGTCGAGGTGACCGTCCTGGAGAAGCACGGGGACTTCCTGCGCGACTTCCGCGGCGACACCGTCCACCCGTCCACCCTGAACCTGCTGGACGACCTCGGCCTCGGCGAGGAGTTCGCCCGGCTGCCGTTCCCGAAGCTGGAGGAGATGCGCACGCAGATCGACGGCACCACCGTGGTGCTGGCCGACATGCGGCGCATCCCCGGCCGGCACAAGTACTTCGCCATGGTCCCGCAGTGGGACTTCCTCAACCTGATCGCCCGCGCGGCCGCCGAGGAGCCCTCGTTCACCCTGCGCATGCGCACCCGGGCCACCGGGCTGCGCACCGAGGGCGGCCGGGTGACCGGAGTGCGCTACGTCGACGAGCACGGCGAGCCCGGGGAACTGGCCGCTGACCTGACCGTCGCCTGCGACGGCCGGGACTCCGCGATCCGCGCGGCGGCCGGGATGCGGCAGCGGTACTTCGACGTCCCGATGGACGTCTGGCAGATCCGGGTGGACGCACCGTCCGACGCCCTCAAGGGCGGCCGGGTCTTCGGACGGTTCGGCGGCGGCCAGGCCGCGGTCACCATGGACCGCGGCACGTACTTCCAGACCTCCTACCTGATCGGCAAGGGCCAGGACGCCGCCATGCGCCGCCACGACATCCAGTGGCTGCGGGACCGGCTGGGCGCGCTGTTCGGCTGGGACGACGAGGTCACCGGCACCATCGGCTCCTGGGACGACGTCAAACTGCTGGAGGTCACGTTCGGGCGGCTGCGGCGCTGGCACCGGCCCGGCCTGCTGTGCCTGGGCGACGCCGCGCACACCATGTCGCCGGTCGGCGGGGTCGGCGTCAATCTCGCCCTCCAGGACGCGGTGGCCGCCGCCCGGCTCCTGGCCGCCCCCCTGCGCCGCGGCACCGTCGGCAGCGATGACCTGGCCCGGGTGCAGCGGCGGCGGGAGTGGCCGATGGCGGTGGTCCAGAAGTCGCAGGAGGGCGAGCACGCCATGATCCGGTCCGCACTCGACGGCACGCTGCGCGGGGACCGACTGCCGGTGCCGATGAGGCTGCTGCGGCGGGTGCCGGCGCTACGGACCGTCACCGGCTACCTCGGCGGCATCGGCATCCGGCCCGAGCCGACCCCGGACTTCGCCAAGGTCAGTCCCGGCGCGCCACGGCGTTGAGGGTGAAGGTCTCCAACTCGGCGGCGGCGGCGTCCAGATCGAGGTCCGGGTGGGCCAGCCAGTGCCCGATCACCCCGTCGATCGCGCCGCCGATCGCCAGCGCCACCGTACGCGGGTCGAACTCCCGCAGCACACCCGCCTGCTGACCCTCCGCCAAGAGACCGGCGAGGGCCTGCCAGCGGTCGTAGGTGTCGTGCGACCCGGGCGCCTTCAGGCGGGTGCCGCCGTCGTCGTCGAGCAGCATTTCGGTGATCACCCGGACCTGGCGGCGATTGTCCCCCTGGTAGCCGATCATCGCGTGGACATAGGCGACGACGGCGGCCAACAGGTCCGGGGCCCGCTCCACCCGTTCCCGGACGTAGCCGCCGAACTGCTCCATCACCTGGGCCAGCGCGGCGCGGGTGAGGTTGTCCTTCGAGGAGAAGTGGTAGAGCACCGCGGCCTTGGAGACCCCGGCCCGCTCGGCGATCGCGGACAGCGAGGTGGCCGGGTAGCCGCGGGTGGAGATCAGGTCGATGGTGCAGTCGATCAGCTGCTGCCGACGAGCCCGTTCGGTGAACGTCGCCGCCTCGGGATCCGCGCTCCGCCGAGGACTCATCCCACGCCCACCTCTGTCTTTCCGTACCTCTGGGTGGCCCGCACTCCGGCCGCTGTCGACCGTACACCGCGGGATAGGATCACCGCGCCATGGAGACGAATGTGCCCTACACCAGTTTCGTCGCGGTCGGCGACAGCTTCACCGAAGGCATGTCGGACGGCCTCCCGGACGGCTCCTACCGGGGCTGGGCGGACCTGCTCGCCGCCCGGCTCGCGGCCCTCGCGCAGCAGTCGGCCGGGGAGCACCCGACCACGGCGGACCCGCCCGGCTTCCGGTACGCCAACCTCGCCGTGCGCGGCAAGCTCATCGACCAGATCGCCGACGAGCAGTGCGGCCCGGCCGCCTCCATGGGCGCGGACCTGGTGACGCTGGTCGGCGGGCTCAACGACGTACTGCGCCCCAAGTGCGATGTGGCGCAGGTGTGCGCACGCCTCACGGACTGCGCGGAACTCCTGGCGCGCGGCGGCGGACAGTTGGTGCTGATGCGCAGCCCGGGCCGCCGCGGGCCGGTGCTGGAGCGGTTCCGGCCGCGGATGGAGCAGCTCTTCGCGCGGATCGACGAACTGGCCGCCCGGCACGGCGCCTTGGTCGTGGACCTCTACGCCTCCCAGGCGCTGGCCGACCCGCGGATGTGGGCCGAGGACCGGCTGCACCTGAACGCCGAGGGGCACCGCCGGGTCGCCGAGGCGGTCTGGCAGGCCCTGGGGCTGCCCGCCGCCTCGGACTGGGACGCACCGCTGCCGCCCGCGGCCCCGCCCGGCTGGGCGGCCCGGCGCACCGCCGACCTGCGGTTCGCCCGCGAGCACCTGGTGCCGTGGATCGGCCGCCGGCTCACCGGACGCTCCTCGGGGGACGGCCGGACGGGCGCCCAGTTCAGCGCCGACCTGGGCAAAGCCTTCTGGATAAGCCCTGCGGACCCCGCCGAACCCGGCCTGGTGACCGACTGGCGAGCGGTGGGGGTGTGATCCTCGGCCCGCCCCGGCTGCGGTCCCCCGCGCCGGGAAGGTCGGGCCGCCGGGTGCCCTACCCGAGGAGCCTGTGCACCTTCTTGACACCGAGGTAGCCGAGGTAACCGAAGAAGCCGACGAAGACGATCAGCACGAGGATCACCTCCCACGGCTTCATCCAGTGGCGGGAGCCGCTGTTCGTGCCGGTGTGACGGTGCCAGCTGGAGCTCGCGCGACCGCGGGAGGACCCTCCCCTGCTGACGCCGCCGCCGAAACTGCCGTGACTGCCGCTGCCCCCGCTCCGCCCGGACTCCGCGTACGAGACCGGGCGGTCCGAGGGCGCCGCATGGGCGACCGCGGTCAGCGCGACCCCGCACAGGGCACCGAGCAGGAGGAGAAGCGTGGTTGCCAAACGCATGAGGCAGCCCCCTGGTTGACAGCATGACGGGCCCCGCGCCCCGTGCACGGCGTTGCAGGCTAGGGCACGCGGCGGGCGGGGGCGTACCGGGGGTAGCGCGGTGGGGTGGGCACGGCCCGGGCTGCCGATCGATCCAGGCGTTACGCTCGTTTTGTCGGTATACGTTCCGATTCGCACGGAGGCGACCATGAGCCAGTACGACGAGTACACGACTCCGTCGCAGGCCGAGGGCGAGCGACTGGACGAGGACAGGGATCCGGCCGAGCCGCGGCACCCCGAGACGATGCGCACCCAGCCGTCCCAGGCGGAGGGCGAGCGCCGGGCGGAGGACGACGAGGACTGACGGCGCGGGCCGAGGCGCGGCCCGGCGGCGCGCGCCCACACCGGACGCGGCGCCTGTAGGAAAGCACAGCCGGGACCGGGGCGCTGGCCTGCGCAAATCGCCAGTAGACTCTGACCACGTGACTGCTGTGTCTGCGAAGCCTCGCATCCCCAATGTCCTTGCCGGCCGCTACGCCTCCGCGGAGCTGGCCGTGCTGTGGTCCCCCGAGTACAAGGTCAAGCTGGAGCGGAAGCTGTGGCTGGCCGTGCTGCGCGCCCAGAAGGACCTGGGCGTGGCCGTCCCCGAGCAGGCACTGGCCGACTACGAGCGGGTGCTGGACACCGTCGACCTGGCCTCGATCGCCGAGCGGGAGAAGGTCACCCGGCACGACGTCAAGGCCCGGATCGAGGAGTTCAACGCCCTGGCCGGGCACGAGCAGATCCACAAGGGCATGACCTCCCGCGATCTGACCGAGAACGTCGAGCAACTCCAGGTCCGACTGTCGCTGGAACTGGTGCGGGACCGCGCGGTCGCCGTACTGGCCCGCCTGGCCTCGCTGGCCGCCCAGCACACCGAGCTGGTCATGGCCGGCCGCTCGCACAACGTCGCCGCGCAGGCCACCACCCTCGGCAAGCGCTTCGCGACCGCCGCCGACGAGCTGCTGGTCGCCTTCGCGCGGGCCGAGGAACTGCTCTCCCGCTACCCGCTGCGCGGCATCAAGGGCCCAGTCGGCACCGCCCAGGACATGCTCGACCTGCTCGGCGGGGACGCCGGGAAGCTCGCCGAGCTGGAGCAGCGGATCGCCACCCACCTCGGCTTCGGGCAGGCGTTCACCTCCGTCGGCCAGGTCTACCCGCGGTCGCTGGACTACGAGGTGGTGACCTCGCTGGTGCAGCTGGCCGCCGCGCCCTCGTCGCTGGCCAAGACGATCCGGCTGATGGCCGGGCACGAGCTGGTCACCGAGGGCTTCAAGCCCGGCCAGGTCGGCTCGTCGGCGATGCCGCACAAGATGAACACCCGCTCCTGCGAGCGCGTCAACGGCCTGATGGTGATCCTGCGCGGCTACGCCTCGATGACCGGCGAGCTGGCCGGCGACCAGTGGAACGAGGGCGACGTCTCGTGCTCGGTGGTCCGCCGGGTCGCGCTGCCGGACGCGTTCTTCGCGCTGGACGGCCTGCTGGAGACCTTCCTGACGGTGCTCGACGAGTTCGGCGCCTTCCCCGCCGTGGTCGCCCGCGAGCTCGACCGCTACCTGCCCTTCCTCGCCACGACCAAGGTCCTGATGGGCGCGGTGCGGGCCGGGGTGGGCCGCGAGGAGGCGCACGAGGCGATCAAGGAGAACGCGGTCGCCTCGGCCCTGGCCATGCGCGAGCAGGGCGCGGAGCGCAACGAACTGCTGGACAAGCTGGCCGCCGACCACCGCATCCCGCTGGACAAGGCCCAGCTGGAGGCCCTGATGGCGGACAAGCTGTCCTTCACCGGTGCGGCCGGCGACCAGGTGGCGGCGGTGGTCGCCCGGATCGAGGAGATCGCCAAGCAGCACCCCGAGGCCGCCGCCTACGCCCCCGGCGCGATCCTCTGACCCGGGGCTGACGTGCGCTTCACCCCCGAGGAACTGGAGGCCGCTCGTGACCGCGTCGTCCCGGACGTGGTCACGGGCGGGCTGCGGGTGCTGTTCTGTGGCATCAACCCCGGACTGATGACGGCGGCCACCGGGCACCACTTCGCCCGGCCCGGCAACCGCTTCTGGCCCGTCCTGCACGCCGCCGGCTTCACCCCCCGGCAGTTCCGCCCCGCCGAGCAGAGCGCACTGCTGGACCACGGGCTGGGCATCACCAACGTCGTGGCCCGGCCGACCGCCCGGGCCGACGAGCTCACCGCGGAGGAGTACCGCGAGGGCGGCCGGCTGCTGGCCGAGAAGGTGGCCCGGCTGCGGCCCCGCTGGCTCGCGGTCGCCGGCGTCACCGCCTACCGCGTCGCCTTCGACGACAAGCACGCCGCGATCGGCCCGCAGGAACGCACCCTGGGCACCACCCGTATCTGGGCGCTGCCCAACCCCAGCGGCCTGAACGCCCATTGGACACTGGAGACCATGGCGGAGGAATACGGGCGGCTGCGCACCGCGGCCTCCACCGAGTCCTGACGGACCGCGGGCGGCGCAGCGCGGCGGACCGCGACGCGCCCGAGCCCACCGGCGGCCGGCTACCGACGGCACGGCTATTCGGCCCTCGGCAGCCGGCCCTGCGCTATGGCCGCCAGCACCTGGCACGGCTGCCCGGGGTCCAGCGGCCCGGCGCCGACCGCGACCCAGCGGGCGCCGTCCGACCAGGCGTACACCCGCGGCACCAGCCCGCAGAGCAGGTCCAGCGGCGGCGGGACGGGCAGCCCCCGTGCGCTCCGGTCCAGCGCGTCCGCCAGATCGTGGACGACGGGTTCGCCCCACCGTAAGAACGCCACCTCGACCAGCGCGGCGAGTTCGTCCACGCACTGCTCGCGGGCCGCCGCGGCGTCCGCCGGATCCGCGTCCCAGAGCGGGCCGCTCGCCCACAGCCGCGCCACGTGGAAACCCGGCCCGCTGCTGCCGACCGCGGTGTGCTCCCTGCGCTCCGGGAAGGGGCGGGCGCGTAAGGCGTCGAGCAGGGCGAGCGCGGCGGGCGGTCCGCCGGGCGGCGCGGGCCCCTGCGGCGCGGGAGCCGCTGGCGTGATCGGGTTCGTCCGGGTCGGCGGGAGCATCGGGGTCGGCGGGGTCATCGGCGGTTTCCGCGTGCTGTGGCTCGGTTCTGTCGTCATACCGTCAGTAAACCGCCGGGGTCTGACAATTGGCCGTCCGCGCGGTCCGCGCCACCGCCGCGAGGCCGCCGGGGTCCGGCGTCCGCGCGGTCCTCGGGACTCGCCGCACACCCGCTGACCGGCTACGATCCGCCAGACAGGCGAGGCGAGGAGACGGACCTTGGGTCGGCTCACCGGCGGGGACCCCTCCCTGCTGCGACGGATCAACTCCGCGGTGGTGCTGCACGCGCTGCGCGCCGCGGACTCCCCCACGCTCACCGATCTCGTCCAGGTGACCGGCCTGTCCCGGCCGACCGTCGAGGGCGTGATCGAGGGGCTCGTCGAGACCGGGTTGGTGGCCGAGGCACCCGCCGAGGAGGGCGAGACCCGGCGTCAGGGGCGGCCGGCCCGCCGGTTCCGCTTCCGTGCCGAGGCCGGCCACCTGCTGGGCATCGAGATCGGGCCGCACCGGGTCGCGGCGCTGCTGTCCGACCTCAGCGGGCGGGTACTGGACTCGGCGCAGCGCGACGTGACCAAGACCGCGCCGGCCGACGAACGGCTGGAGCGGGTCCGGGCGTTGGTGGCCGACCTCTTGCGCCGGGCGGGCGTGGCCCGCAGTTCGCTGCGGGCGGTCGGGGCGGCCGGTCCGGGCATCGTGGAGGCGGACGGCACCGTACGGCTGTGCACCGCACTGCCCGGCTGGACCGGACTGCCGCTCGGGGAGCGGCTGCGACGGTCGTTCCGCTGCCCGGTGCTGGTGGAGAACGACGCCAACGCGGCGGCGGTGGCCGAGCACTGGCAGGGCGCGGCGACCGGTTCTGGTGATGTGGTGTTCGTCCTGGCGGGGCTGAGCCCGGGCGCCGGGTCGCTGATCGGCGGGCGGCTGCACCGCGGATTCGGGGGTGCGGCCGGGGAGATCGGCGCCCTGCACCTGTTGGGCCGGGAGGCGACGCCGGAGACGCTGCTGTCGACGACCGGGGAGCCGCTGCACCCGCTGGACGAGGCGCAGGTGGCGGCAGTGTTCGCGGCGGCCAGGGACGGGGACGCGCAGGCGCGGGAGGCGATGGACCGCTTCATCCGGCGGCTGGTGCACGACGTCGCCGCGCTGGTACTGGCCCTCGACCCGGAGCTGGTGGTGATCGGCGGCTGGGCGTCGGGCCTGGCGGGTGTCCTGCCACCGCTGCGCCGGGAACTGGCGCGTTACTGCCTGCGCCCGCCGGAGGTCGTGCTGTCGCAGCTGGGCCCGGCCGCGATCACCACCGGCGCGCTGCGGCTGGCCCTGGACCATGTGGAGGGCGAACTCTTCGCGGTGGAGGGGACGGTGACGGGGCGGCGGTGAACCGCGCGCCCCGGTCCTGGCAGCACGACGGCGACGGGCCCGCACCGGGAGTTCCCCGGTGCGGGCCCGTTCGTGGTGGCCCGTTCGTCAGCCGGCGAGCACCGGCTCCGCCGCGCGCTCCCCGAAGGTGAGCCGGCAGGTGTCGGCGCGGTAGGTGGAGACCGCGACGGCCGCGGCCCGGCCCTGGGAGACGTAACGGGTGGTGACGACGAGCACGGGCGAGCCCGGCAGTCGGTCCAGTTGCCTGGCGTCCTCGGCGCGAGCCGAACCCAACTCGACGGTGCGGTCCTGGCCGTCCAGGTCGAGCGCCTGGAGGGCACGGAGCACGGCCCGGGCACGGACGCCCGGGTCGACGGTGTCCTCGTCGACGCAGTCGGGGAGCGTGTCGGCCCGGACGTAGAGGAGTTCGGCGGCGACCGGCTGGCCCGCCGAGACCCGGCTGCGGCGCACGACGTGGACGGCCTCGCCGGGGGCGGACTCCAGCAGGCGGGCCACCGCGGCGGGGACCGTGTCGGTCTCACTGGCGGCGACCGGCTGCCAGTCGTCGCCGGCGGCGCCGGGCCAGGTGTGGCGCGCGGGGTCGACGGCGACGCCGACCCGGGGCGGGGCGACGGTGGTGCCGACACCGCGGCGGCGCTGGAGCCTGCCCTCCAGTTCGAGCTGTTCGAGCGCCTGCCGGAGCGTGGCCCGGGCGACGCCGAACCGCGCGGCCAGGTCCCGCTCGTTGGGCAGGATCTCGCCGACTCTGAACTCGGTGTCCAGCGCGTCGCTGAGCACCGTCTTGAGATGCCAGTACTTGGGCTCCGGAGCCGTTTCGAGCTGCGTGGTCCCCACCCCCCAAAGCCGCGGGCCCGCAAGCGGACCCTCATAATGAGCGCTTCTTTATTAAAGGTTGTTGCAGTATCCCGACGATATGACCACCCCCACCCTTGGTCAAGACCAATCCCGCACCCGTTTCGCCCGCCCACCACGGCGTCACCCGGCCACCGCCACCCGTAGGGCGGCCGTTACGCTCCCAGTCATGCTCGCTCTGCTGCACACTTCCCCGGTCCACGTCCCCGTCTTCGATGCGCTCCGCGACACGGAGGCCCCCGGGCTGCCGCTGCGGCATCTGGTACGGCCGGAACTCCTGGCCGCCGCGCGGGAGACCGGGCCCGACGGGATCGCGGAGGAGGTCGCCGGGGCGCTCGGCGCGTTGGTGCACGCCGGGGCGCGGGCGGTGCTGTGCACCTGCTCGACACTGGGCAATGTGGCCGAGGCGGCCGGGACGGCGCTGGGTGTGCCGGTGCTGCGGGTGGACCGGCCGATGGCCGCGGAGGCCGTCGCCGCCGGCCCCCGGATCACGGTCCTCGCCACGGTGGAGAGCACCCTGGCGCCCACCACGGAGCTGATCGCCGACGAGGCCCGCCGGGCCGGGCGTGCCGTTCAGGTGCGTACCGTGCTCGTTCCCGACGCCTGGGAGCGGTTCGAGGCCGGTGACCAGGAGGGCAGTCTGGCGGCGGTCATCGACGCGGTGCGGCGGGAGCGGGACGCCGGCGGGGCGGACGCCCTGGTGCTGGCCCAGGCGTCCATGGCACCCGCCGCGGAACGGTTCACTGACCACGGGCTGCTCGGCACCGCCGCGGCGGTGCCGGTGCTGGCGAGCCCGCGGAGCGGCCTGCGGGCCGCGGTCCGGCTCGGGCCGGTCCGCGGCTGATCGACCGGATCGGTCCTAGTGGGCCAGTGACGCCAGCTTGTCGGGGTTGCGGACGATGTAGACCGTCTGGATCCGGCCCTCCCGGATACCGAGTTGGAAGACCGAGTCCGGGGCGCCGCCCACGAGGACCAGCAGCGCGATACCGCCGTTGAGTTCGACGAAGCGGAGCTCCGTGTCGGCCGGGACGGTCCGGACGACGCCGATGAGGAACCGGGCGATCTTGTCGGCGGACTCGATGATCCGCAGCGGGGCCTTGGCCTTGCCGCCGCTGTCCCCGACCAGCCGGGCGTCCGCCGCGAGGAGGTTCAGCAGCCCGTCCAGGTCGCCCCCGGCGGCGGCGGACAGGAAACGCTCGGTCAACTCGCGCTGCTGGTCCGGACCGACGTCGAACCGGGGTCGGCCCTCCTCCACGTGGCGCCGGGCCCGGCCCGCCAGTTGGCGCACCGCGGCCTCGCTGCGCTCCAGCCCGGCGGCGATCTCCGCGTACGGGTAGCCGAACGCCTCGCGCAGCACGAACACGGCGCGCTCCAAGGGGGACAGTGCCTCCATGACGACGAGGACGGCGAGGGTGACGGTCTCTGCGAACACGGCCCGTTCGGCGGTGTCCGGGGCGCCCTGGCCGGGTGCCAGGACGTCGGTGGCGAGCGGTTCCGGCAGCCAGGGCCCGACGTAGGACTCGCGGCGCGACTGGATCTGCCGGAGCCGGTCGATGGCGAGCCGGGTGGTGATCCGGACGAGATAGGCGCGCGGTTCGCGGACCTCGGCCCGGTCGGTGGCCGACCAGCGCAGCCAGGCGTCCTGGACCACGTCCTCGGCGTCGGCCGCCCGGCCCAGCATCCGGTAGGCGACGCCGTGGAGCAGCGGACGGTGGGCCTCGAAGACCTCGGTGGCGGGATCGGTCAGCACCGTCCCATCCCAGCGGGCGCATGGTGCGTTGTCCAGCGGAAACGGCACGGCGGGACGTTCCCGGGGTGTTGCCTTCGTCTCGCGTCGTGTGTCGTGTCGTCTCGTGTCGTCCGGTGCGGCCTGCCGGCCGGCCGCCCGACGTCCGTCTCCCGCGCCGCGGGTCGGTCGGCTGTCTGCGGTGGCAGAGAGGGCCCCGTCCCGGTAGTGCCGTCGTGCCGCCCGGCACTGGCCTAAGTCACCTCGTCACCGGTGCCGGCGACCGGGCTGGCGACGAGGGGCAGCCCCGGGCACGAGCCGGGGAGGCCGCGGCGACACGGTCGCACCACCGATCCGACACTGTGCAGGGAACCGCCTAGCCCTGCGGTGCGGCCGGCTGGCGGGGTTCCTCGACTGCGGGGCGTTCGGCGCCTGTGGTCGGGGCTCGTCCGGTGCCCCGGCGGAGCACGCCCGACCCGAGGGCCACCCCGGCGCCGACCAGCAGGCTGCCGCCCCACTGCGCGACCCCGTAGTCGCCGGTGCCGGCCAACGGGGCGGTGAGCGCGGCGGAGACCGGGATCAGGCCGGAGAAGAGGGCGGCGCGTTCGGCGCCGATCCGCTGGATGCCGGCGTACCAGCAGACGAACCCGACGACCGTGACCACCACGGCCTGCCAGCCGAGGGCCGCGGCCTCGACGGGGTCCGGCAGCCGCAGCCAGCCCGGCCCGTCGACGACCGGCCCGATCAGCGCGGCTTCGACGGCGGCCAGTGCGCACGCCGCGGCCGACAGCAGGCGCGGGCCGAGCGGCGGCAGCAGCGGGACGGCCAGCAGCCCGAAGCCGACCTCGCCGCAGAGTGCCGCCGCCGACCAGATCAACCCCGGACCGTCGGTACGGCCCCAGCCCTGGACGGCGCAGGCGCCGACGGCGACCAGGAGGGCCCCGTGGACCACCGCGGGGCGCGGCCGGCGGCCGGCCAGCGCGGGGGCGAGGACGGCGACGACGACCGGTGCGCAGCCGACCACCACGCCAGGCACCGCCGGTTCCGCGGTGCGCTCGGCGGCGAGGATGGCGAGGTTGAAGCCGAGCATCCCGATGGCGGCGAGCAGCGCCAGCCGGAGCCATTGACGGGAGGTCAGGGAACGCAGCGGGGCGGCGCCGCCGCGGCCGAGGACGGCGAACAGGAGGACGGCGGCGAGGCCGTAGCGCAGGGCCTGGCCGCCGGCCTGGGGGTAGTGGCCGAGCAGGCTGTTGGCGGTGAACGAGCCACCGACGAGGAGGCAGGCGACGGCGGCGAGCAGCGCGCCGTGGAAGGACGTTCGGTACATGAGACGGACGCTAGGCATCCGGGTGGTCCCCTTTAAGGTCCACTTCTGTGGCGCCGTAGAGGACCACTGGGCGGACGGGCCGGGGACGGCCACGCCAACGGGCAGTCGGGGAGGATCGCTTGGCAGCAGGGAACGCGCACCGTGGGACGTCCGGGGCCACCGTGTGGGCCGCCGCCTGGGAACTCCTGCTCCCGACGGCGTCCGCACCGCCCCGGCAACGCGGCCGGGTGCTCCAGGAGGCGCTGCGGGACGCGGTGCGCTCGGGGCGGCTGGCGGCGGGGACGCGGCTGCCCTCGGGACGGGCGCTCGCCGCCGACCTCGGGGTGTCGCGGGGCCTGATCACCGAGGCGTACGAGCAGTTGACGGCCGAGGGGTATCTGCGCAGCCGGCGCGGGGCGGGGACCTGGGTGAGCGGGTCGGTGCGGGCCGCCGTGCCGACGGTGGTGGAGCCCGCGCGCCCGGTGAGCGTCCCGGACGTCGACTTCACCCCAGGGACCCCGGACCTGTCACTCTTCCCACGGGCCGCCTGGTCGGCCGCGCACCGCCGGGCCGTGGCGCGGCTGCCGCACCGGGCGCTGGGCTACCCCGATCCGCGCGGCCTGCCGGAACTCCGCATCGAGCTGGCCCGGTTGCTGGTCCGGCGCCGCGGTGTGGTGGCCGATCCGGGGCGGGTGGTGGTGTGTTCGGGGGTGGCGCAGGCGATGACGCTGCTGGGGGGCGTGCTGTACGGGGCCGGGCAGCGCACGGTGGCCCTGGAGGAGCCGGGGAGCCCGGAGCACCGGGAACTGCTCGCGGCGGCCGGACTGGCGGCCGTCCCGCTCCCGTTGGACGGGTCGGGCCCCGATCCGGCGGCGCTGGTGGCTTCCGGCGCGCGGGCCGCGGTGCTGACCCCGTCGCACCAGTTCCCCACCGGGACGGCGGTGCCGGCGGCGCGCCGGGCGGAACTGCTGCGCTGGGCGCGGGCGGTGGACGGGCTGATCGTGGAGGACGATTACGACGGGGACTTCCGGTACGACCGGGCGCCGGTCGGTGCGCTCCAGGGGCTGGACCCGGACCGGGTGGCGTACACCGGATCGGTGAGCAAGTCCCTGGCGCCGGGGCTGCGGCTCGGGTGGCTGGTGGTGCCGGAGCGGTTGCTCGACGCGGTGGTGGCCCGCAAGCGGCTGCTGGACCTGGGCAATCCGGTGCTGGACCAGGCGCTGTTGGCGGATCTCCTCGCCCGCGGCGAGTACGACCGTCAGTTGCGCCGCTGTCAGCGCGCCTACCGGGAGCGGCGGGACGCGCTGACCGGGGCGCTGGCCGTGCACTGCCCCGGTGCGGTGGTCACCGGGATCGCCGCCGGGCTGCACGCCATCGTGGCGCTGCCGGCGCGCTACGGGCCCGAGGCGGCGTTCCTGGTGCGGGCGCGGCGGGCGGGGCTGGCGATGCGGCCGCTGTCCGCGTACGCCTGGGCCGGGGGGCAGGGTGCCGCGGCGGACGGGCGGGTGCGCCTGGTGCTGGGCTATGCGCATCTGACGCCGGCGGAGATCACCCGCGGGGTGGTGCTGTTGGGGCGGCCGGCCGACGATTAGCGCCCCCGCCCCCCGCCGCCTCCTCCATTCCGGCGTCCCTCAACGTGCCACTGTGGAGCGGGAGTTCAGGAACTTCCCAGGGCTCGCGCGTTGTTCCAGTCGCGGGTGCACAGAACCAGCCGGTAGCCATCAGGGTCCTCGATGGTGACGCCCCACTCGTCCCAGTAGGGGTTGTGAGCCGGGACGCGGGAGCCGCCGCAGCGCTCCAGCCGGGCGACGAGGTCGTCCGGGACCGGCTCGCCCAGGTAGACGACGAGGAGGTCGTCGGGTGTGGGGGCCGGGCGGAGCGCGCCCGACGGGTCGTGGGTCAGTTCCAGGTGCCAGGTGGCGTCCGGCCATCCCAGCATCAGGAGGGAGTGCTCGCCCGCCTCCGAGCTGTGGCGGTGGAGTTCGCGCAGGCCGAGCCCGTCCCGCCAGAAGTGGCCGGCGGCGGCCAGGTCGCGGGACGGGCGGGCGAGACGGAGGTGTGCGGAGCCGAGGGCCGGCATGGATGTCGCCCTCCGTGGGGCCGCCGGGCGGCGGCGCGTTACCGGACCGTAGACGTCCGGGCCGGTTCCTGGCGATCGGTCCTCGGTCCTGCGACCCTGGTCCCGGTCCACGACCCATCCGGCCGTTGTTCACCGGGAGTTCGCCTGCCCGGCATCGGGCGGCGATACGAACGGGGCGTGACGAGATCGAACGCAGCACGGAGGTGCGATATGGCGCAGGGTTCCGGCGGCGGCGTGGGACGGCGGGCGCTCCTTCAGGGCGCGGCGGCGGGGTCCGCGGCGTTGGCGCTGCCCGCGGTGGCCGGGGCCGCGCCGGCGGCGGCCGCCCCGGCCCTGGTGCACGGCGGGCGGCCGAGCGCCGACTGGGGGGTGCAGGCCGGTGACGTGACCGCGTCGTCCGGCCTGGTGTGGACGCGGTCCGACCGGCCGGCCCGGATGGTGGTGCAGACCGCCGCCACCGAGTCGTTCCGCAACGCCCGCACCTGGCACGGGCCACTGCTCGGGCCCGGTACGGACTTCACCGGAGTGACCGCGCTGCACGGACTGCCGGCCGGGGAGCAGATCCACTACCGGGTGCTGCTGGCCGACCCCGACCACCCGGAGCGCGCCGGCGAGCCGGTGACCGGCACGTTCCGCACGGCACCCGACCGACGCGAGGACATCCGTTTCCTGTGGTCGGGGGATCTGGCCGGGCAGGGCTGGGGCATCAATCCCGAGCGCGGCGGCTACCGGGTCTTCGAGGACATGCGGCGCCGGAATCCGGACTTCTTCGTGTGCAGCGGCGACAACATCTACGCCGACAACCCGATCCCGGAGCGGGTGACCCTGCCGGACGGCCGGATCTGGCGGAACGTGACGACGGCGGAGAAGTCCAAGGTCGCCGAGACGCTGGCGGAGTTCCGGGGCGCGTTCCGCTACAACCTCCTGGACGAGAACCTGCGCCGGTTCAACGCCCAGGTTCCGACGATCACCCAGTGGGACGACCACGAGGTGCACAACAACTGGTACCCGGGCCAGCTGCTGGACGACGACCGGTATCGCGTCAAGGACGTCGACGTGCTCTCCGCGCGGGCGATGCGCGCCTTCTCCGAGTACTTCCCGATCCGCACGCTCCGCCCGGACGCGCGCGGCCGGGTGTACCGCGTCCTGCGGCACGGCCCGCTGCTCGACGTCTTCGTGCTGGACATGCGCCGCTACCGCAACGCCAACTCCCCCGACCGGCAGACCGACGACCCGCAGGGCATCCTGGGCGCCGAGCAGCTGCGGTGGCTCAAGCGGGAGCTGTCGCGCTCGCAGGCGGTGTGGAAGGTGATCGCCTCGGACATGCCGCTGGGGCTGGTCGTCACGGACGGTCCGGCGAACTTCGAGGCCGTGGCCCAGGGGGATCCGGGCGCGCCGCTGGGGCGGGAGTTGCAGATCGCCGAGCTGCTGCGGCACATCAAGCACCAGCGGATCACCGGCACCCTCTGGCTGACCGCGGACGTCCACTACACCTCGGCGCAGCACTACGCGCCCGAGCGGGCGGCGTTCAAGGACTTCGAGCCGTTCTGGGAGTTCGTGTCCGGGCCGCTGAGCGCGGGGGGTTTCCCGGCGGTGAAACTGGACGGAACCTTCGGGCCCGAGCAGCCGTTCCTCAAGGCGCCGGACCGTGCGAACGTCTCCCCGGCGGAAAGTCCGCAGTACTTCGGCGAGGTCGAGATCGACGGGGGAAGCGGGGAGCTGACGGTGCGGCTGCGCCAGGAGGGCGGAGAGGTCTTGTTCACGAAGACGCTGCAACCGGGACGGGTAGGGCAGTAGAGGCCAATGCGTCGATTGCGCCTTTTACCCGTCCGACACAAGGTGTTGGCGACCAGGCAACACCCGTCGGCGAGGCTGTCTGCATGACTGAAGCCACCTCCGCCCGTTCCGCCCGGCGCCACCACTGGCGCCGGGACGTCGTCGAGCTCGCCGCCCTGTTCACCGCCGTGGCGGTGGCCGACATAGTCGCCAACACGATCGCCCACGGTCCCTCGGGCCCGGCGCTGCTGTGCGCCGGCGCGGTCGCCCTGCTCGCCACGGCGGGCTTCCACGTCTGGTGGGCACGCCGTCATGAACACGCCCCACCACCGACGGACACCACGGCCACCGGCGCCGCACCACCGGCCCCCGCGGCCGGCGCCCGGGAGACGGTGCTGTGGCGGATGCGGACCACGGTCCAGGACGAGCCGGGCAGCCTCGCCGCCCTGTGCACGGCACTGGCCACCCTGAGCGTGGACATCCTCAGCCTCCAGACCCACCCGCTGTCCAAGGGGACGGTCGACGAGTTCCTGCTCCGCGCGCCGGCCGGGCTGGCGCCCGCGGAGCTGACCCGTACGGTCGCCGGCGCGGGCGGCACGCACAGCTGGCTGGAGCGGGCCGACGCGCACGACCTGGTCGACGCGCCGACCCGGATGCTGGGCATGGCCACCCGCACCGCCCTGGACTCCGCCGAACTCCCGCTGGCGCTGCGGCAGTTGCTGGGGCGCTGCACCATCCACTCGGTGCCCGCACGGTCACTGACCGGCCAGCCGCTGGCCGAAGAGGTGCCCGCCGAGGGCGTGCTGGAGGAGCACACCATGAAGTTCCGCGACCCTTCCGGGGGCTCGCTCACCATCGAAAGGCCGCAGGTGCCGTTCACCCCCACCGAGTTCGCCCGGGTCCGCGCGCTGGTCGAGCTGGACACCCGGCTCGGCCAGCGCGTGCCGCCGCGGCGTGACGTGCTCACGCTGCCCGAGGGCAACGAGATCACGGTCCGCCGCGCCGGCACCGGCGATCTGGCCGCCGCCCGCGCGATGCACGAGCGGTGCTCGGACCGGACGTTGGCGCAGCGCTACCACGGTCCGGTCGGGGACACCGACCGCTACCTCGGGCACCTGCTCAGCCCGCGGTTCGGCCGCACACTGGCCGCGGAGACCGCCTCCGGGCGGCTGGTGGCCCTGGGCCACCTGCTGTGGGACGGCGACGAGACCGAGGTGGCACTGCTGGTCGAGGACTCCTGGCAACAGCGCGGCATCGGCGCGGAGCTGCTGCGACGGCTGGTCACGATGGCCGCCGAGACCGGCTGCGAGAGCGTCTACGCCATCACCCAGGCGTCCAACACCGGCATGGTGGCGGCGATGCGCGGCCTGGGTCTGCCGCTCGACTACCAGATCGAGGAGGGCACGCTGGTGATCACGGCGCGCCCGACGGGCACCCCGGCTCACCGGGAGGACCGCATGGCGCTCCGCCTGCGGGACGGCTCCCGCCACGGCTGAGGCCCCCGGCGCCGGCACCGGAGCGCCCTGGCCCCAGGACGCGACAGGATCGTTCGCCGGAATGATGGTGACGCGGCGGGCCCATCCGTACGAGGATGGCCCGCATGTCCAACACCACTACTCCCGCGGGCGGTCCGCTGCCCCGCCAGGTCGCCGACGCCTACGTCGACGCCCTCGTCGAACTGGACCCGATCATCGGCACCTTCCTTGGCGTCGCCGACAGTTCCGGCAAGCTCCCCGACCTCTCCCCCACAGGCCAGGAAGCGGTGGCACAGCTCGCCCGCACCACCCTGGACAGGCTCGCCGAGGCCGAGGCCCGGCCGGGCGCGGACAGCGCGGCCGAGCAGGTCTGCGCCCGGCTGCTGCGCGAACGGCTCACCGCGGAACTCGCGGTGCACGACGCCGGCGAGGGTCTGCGCGCGGTCAGCAACATCGGTTCGCCGCTGCACGCCGTACGGGAAGCCTTCACCCTCACCCCCGCCGACACCGAGGACGACTGGGCGGCGATCGCCCAGCGTCTGCGCGCGGTACCGGCCACGCTGGCCGGCTACCGCGCCGCCCTCCAGGCCGGCCTGGACAAGCAGCTCCCGGGCGGGCCGCTCCAGGTCGCCACCGTCATCGGCCAGCTGGGCGAGTGGATCGGCACCGACCGCAGCTGGTTCGCCGAGTTCACCGCGCCCGGCCCGACGGCGCTGCGCACCGAGCTGGACGAGGCCGCCGCGGTCGCCACCGGCGCCCTGGTGGAGCTGCGCGACTGGTTCCGGGACGGCTACGCGCCGGCGGTCGAGGGCGCGTCGGACGTGGTGGGCCGCGAGCGGTACGCCCGGCTCGCCCGCTACTACAACGGCTCCGACCTCGACCCCGAAGAGGCGTACGCGTACGGCTGGTCCGAATTCCACCGTCTGCTGGGCGAGATGGAGGCCGAGGCCGAGAAGGTGCTGCCCGGCGCCAAGACGCCGTGGGAGGCGCTGGCCTGGTGCGACGAGCACGGTGAGGCGATCGAGGGCGTCGAGGAGACCCGGCAGTGGCTCCAGTCGCTGATGGACGAGGCCATCGACACGCTGGACGGCACCCACTTCGACCTCGCCGAGCGGGTCCGCCGCGTGGAGTCCCGGATCGCCCCGCCGGGCAGCGCCGCGGCGCCGTACTACACCCAGCCGTCGCTGGACTTCTCCCGGCCCGGCCGCACCTGGCTGCCGACCATGGGCCAGACCCGCTTCCCGGCGTACGACCTGGTCTCCACCTGGTACCACGAGGGGGTACCAGGTCACCACCTCCAGCTGGCGCAGTGGGTGCACGTCGCCGACCGGCTCTCGCGCTACCAGACGACCGTCGGCATGGTGAGCGCCAACGCCGAGGGCTGGGCGCTGTACGCCGAGCGTCTGATGGACGAGCTGGGCTTCCTGTCCAACGCGGAGCGGCGGCTGGGCTACCTCGACGCGCAGATGATGCGCGCGGTCCGCGTCATCATCGACATCGGCATCCACCTGGAGCTGGAGATCCCGGCCGACTCCCCGTTCCACCCGGGTGAGCGCTGGACGCCGCAGCTGGCGCACGCGTTCTTCGCGCAGCACAGCAGCCGCCCGGCCGACTTCGTCGAGAGCGAGATCATCCGCTACCAGGGCATCCCCGGCCAGGCGATCGGCTACAAGCTCGGCGAACGCGTCTGGCTGCAGGGCCGGGAGGCCGCCCGGGCCCGGCACGGCGCGGACTTCGACCTGAAGGCGTGGCACATGGCGGCGCTGTCGCAGGGCTCGCTCGGCCTGGACGATCTGCTGACCGAACTCTCGGCGCTCTGACCGGGAGGTCCGGGACCCGCCGCCGGCCCGTTCCGGCGGCGGCTCCCGGACGGCCAGCCACCGGTGTGATCACGTGGTGGCCGGCCGCGACGGTCGTGGGCTCCGCGCACCTGCCCCCGCCCCGGCCCCGGCGGCCGTCACAACCGGTACCCCTGGACCCTTGCTCTGCCGGCGATTCCCCTGCTAGACAGCGGGGATGACCGGATACTCCCCTGATGACGCCGACCGGCGCATCCTCGACGTCCTCCAGCACGACGGGCGCGTGGGCCACGCCGAGCTGGCACGGTCGGTGAACATGTCGCCGAGCGCGGTCACCGCGCGGGTGCGGCGCCTGGAGGAGTCCGGGGTGATCTCCGGGTACGCGGCGGTGATCGATCCGGAGCGGGTCGGACTGCCGGTGCTGGCGTTCGTCCGGCTGCGGCAGCCGGGGGCGACCGGCCAGCCGTTCCGGGACCTGCTGGCGGCGACGCCGGAGATCTTGGAGGCACACCACGTCACGGGCGAGAACTCGCTGTTCCTCAAGGTCGCGGCGCGGTCGATGAAGCACCTGGAGGAGGTGTCGGGCCGGATCGGCGCGCTGGGCGAGGTGACCACGAGCGTGGTCTACTCCTCCCCGCTCCCCCGGCGACCGGTCAGTACCTGAGCGCCTGCCCCGCCCGGCGGGCCGGCGGCCGGTCCGGGCGGACCCGTCTTCTACACGTGCAGCTTCAATCCGGGGCCGCGGTCGCGGCGCCCGGCTGGCAAACCGGACGCCACGACCGCGCACGTCAGGCCGACGCGGTGGCCGCTCGGCCGAGGTGCCGGGCGAAGAACCGGACCGCGCTGTCGGCCTCGAACCTGGGCAGTTCCTTGTGCTTGCCCGCGTTGGCGTGCAGGGTCTTCTCCTGCGAGGCGAAGGCGTCGAACAGCGCGAGGCCGGCCTCGCGCGGGATGTGCTCGTCGTCCCACTGCATGTCGAACTCGATCGGGATGGTGATCTGCTTCGCCTTCTCGGCCAGGACATCGGGCCAGTGCTGGCCGAGGACCGCGGCTGTGATCCTGGGTTCGATCGCCACCAGCGGCACTCCGATCGCGGTGCCCATGTTGATGCCGAAGTAGCCGACCGGCCCGTCGACGCCGATCTCCGGAAGTTCCTGGAGGGCATCCAGGGTCGCCTGCCACTCGCGTACGGCGAGCTCCGCCAGGTGGGCGTTGTAACGGACGACGATCGGGCCTTCCGGCTCGCCAGCCGCCCTCGCCCGGTACAGCTCGGCGATTTCTTCCTCGTCGTGTGCCGTGCGCGGCCGGTCGCCGTGACCGGGCGCGTCGATGACGGCGACGTGGAAGCCGCAGCCGGTCACGAGGAGGCGCGCCCGGCCCGCCATCGCCGGATGCTTCTTGTGGTTGCCGCCGCCGTGCCCCATCAAGACCAGGGGCGCACGATCGGCGCCGGAGGCCGGGGACCACAGGACGCCGGGGACGCCGGCCACGGTGAAGTCGCGTTCGATCATGCCGTTCGACGACGACTCGGCGGTGAACTGCAGAGAGTGCATGGGTGTTGCCTTTCGGAAGTGCCTTGTTGTCGAGGCGCTCCCGGCGACACCTACGTCAATCGCCCGACCGTGACGGTAAGGGGGAGCACCCACATCGATACAGCGTTCATGGGTCTCACCTCCTCGGGCGGCGTCACGGGCAACCGCAAGCTAACAGCCTGATCATCACCGCTTCAACCGTTTTCCCGCCACGTGATCACGACTCCGGACAGGCCCTGGAACACCACACGGCCGGACAGGGAACCCCGGGCACGCGGGCCGCGAATCCGGGCCCGGCGCGGAGCAGCGTGCCCACAGTGTGCAGTCTCGCGGTCGGTCGTCCGCCTCGGCTTCTCGGCGATCTCCTCGCCGCGTGCCGGCACTCTTCGTCGCTCGCGCAGAGTTGTGCGCAAAGTGTGCGGCGCGGCCAGCCTGGACGAGGTGCAGCGATGACTCCTGTGAGCTGCGATCGCGAGGGAAATGCAGCTATCCGTTTCCCCAATGTTTACCTGACGGACACCATAGTTGGGCCTACTAAGGCGCCAGCTTGTTCAGCCAAGGCGTCGGACAGGTGCTCACCCCCCACGTGCATCCCCTGTGTGGCCCACAGGAAACCCCTCAATCCGCTGTGCGTACCCCTGGAGTGACCGTGACCGTGCCCCTGCCGAGAACAGCCGTCCTCACCGGCGTCCTCGCCACCACCGCCGCACTCGCCCTCACCGCCTGCGGCGCGGCCTCCGACACGTCGACCACCGCCGGCGGAAAGAGCGCGGCCACCGCAACCACGGTCAACGACTTCGGCAGCATCGACGCCCTGGCCAACGAGGCCAAGAAGGAGGGCACGCTGCATGCGTTCGCGCTGCCCCGCGACTGGGCCAACTACGGCGCCGTGATCGACGGCTTCGAGAAGAAGTACGGCGTCAAGGTCGAGGACGAGGACCCGAGCGGTACCAGCCAGGACGAGATCAGCGCGGTCACCTCGCGCAAGGGCCAGGACACCGCGCCCGACGTCCTCGACCTCGGCAGTTCCTTCGCGCAGAGCGCCGCCCAGCAGGGGCTGCTCGCGCCGTACATGGCCGCCGGTATCAATGACATCCCCGATGACCAGAAGGACTCGATCGGCCGGTGGTCCAACGACTACGGCGGCTACATCTCCTTCGGCTGCGATGCCAAGCGTGTGCAGACCTGCCCGACCAGTTTCAAGGACCTGCTCAAGCCGCAGTACAAGGGGCAGGTCGCGCTCAACGGCAACCCCGGCAAGTCGGGTTCGGCCTTCGGCGCCGTGTACGCGGCCGCCCTCGCCAGCGGCGGCTCCTTCGACGACATCCAGCCCGGCATAGACTTCTTCGCCAAGTTGAAGAAGAACGGCAACTACACGACCGTCGCATCCACCCCGACCGCCATCAAAAAGGGCCAGACGCCGATCAGCATCGACTGGGACTACCTCAATGCCGGGTACACCGACGAGCTCAAGTCCAAGGGCCTCGACTGGACGGTCACGGTCCCCTCGGACGGCCAGTTCTCCCAGTACTACTCGCAGGCCATCAACAAGTACGCGCCGCACCCCGCGGCCGCGCGCCTGTGGCAGGAGTACCTCTACAGCGCCGAGGGTCAGAACCTCAGGCTCAAGGGATACGCCCGCCCGGCTCTGATGACCGCCATGGAGAAGGCCGGCACGCTCGACAAGGCCGCGGCGGCGAAGCTGCCGAAGGTCTCCGGCACGCCGAGCTTCCCGACCGAGTCCCAGCAGAGCAGTGCCAAGTTCGCCATCTCCCAGAGCTGGGGCCAGGCCGTCTCTGGATGACCGCGACCGGCACCGGGGCCGACGTGATGCCCGCCGCTTCCTCCCAGCGGCGGGCATCACGCGGCCGGCCGGCTCTCCCCCACCGACACGATGCACGACGGCGGGTCAGGAGCGGACGGGCCTGGAAGCTCAGCTGCTCGCTCCTGCGGCCCGCGCCGCCGCCACGATCCTCTCCAGGGCCGCGGCGTGCCGCTGAAGCGCCTGCCGCCCGTGCGGGGTGAGCAGGAGGTGGGTGTGGCGTCCGGTGTGGTTCCGGGTTTTGCGTACCTGCACATAGCCGGCGTCCGCCAACGACGCGACTTGTTTGGACAGGGCCGAGTCGCTGGTGCCGACGGCGTCCCGCACGAAGCCGAACTCCACCCAGTCGGCCGGAGCCAGCAGCGCGACGACCGACAGCCGGGCCGGAACGTGCAGGAATTCGTCGAAGTCCGGGTCCATCAGCTCTGGTTGTCCCTCTTGGCGATCTTCCTGACGATCGGACGGGTCGCATACGTGGCCACCAGCGTCGCCAGAGCGGCGACGGCCGCGGCGGGCACGGACGGAATCGGCAGATCGATCACACGGGCGACCGTCGATGCCACGATGAAGACCGTGAGAGCGACTGCCGTCACCCACGCACCGAAGAGCATTCCCGCGGGGGAGGGCTTCCTGTACACACGGGTCCGGCGGCACCGCACGACCAGTCCGGCCGCGAGCAGGACGCCCCCCGCCAGCCTGGCGATGAGACTCCAGGGACTCGACAGATCGTTGGCCGATCCCACGGCGAACACGGCCAGTGCCGCGATGAGCCCGTAGGAGGACGAGGTGTGGCGCACGTACTCGTCACGGGTCTGCTCTTGGCGGTGGCGTATGGCGTCGAGCGCGGTCTGGGCATCGTAAGAGGTCACGAGCGTCCCCCATTGGTCGTTCGTCGAGTGCTTTCCTGTAAGGAAAGTACCACCTTCTTTCCTCGGGGGAAAGAAGGTGGTTCATGTGTGGACCGCGCGGAACACCCGCTTGGTGACCTGAGACAGGGAGATGCTTCGGCGGGTCCAGCAGCGGAGGTACCTGCCCCCGGCAGGCCGGCGGCCGGTCAGGCCCCGGCCGGTACCCGGTGTCGGACGCTGGAGCCCGCGCGGTCCTTGAGGATCTCCAGTTGGGCGGGGATCCGGGTCTTGAGGTCGGCGACGTGGCTGACGAGGCCGACGCTGCGGTCGCGTTCGCGCAGGCCGTCGAGGACGTCGAGGACCTCGTCGAGGGTCTGCTCGTCGAGGCTGCCGAAGCCCTCGTCGATGAAGAGGGTGTTGCACCATCAAAGCTTGCCGAGGGAACCAGGTCTGATCAGGCAGAAAGAGGCACGAACGCCCCCTCGGAGCGATCTCCGAGGGGGCGTTCGACGTTTCCGGGGGACAGAGGGGGGACAAGGCGGCTTCGCGGCGTCCGGCGCGCCGCCCTAAGAGACGGAACTAAGCAGCCGCAAGTGACGCTCATTCTTCGCGGATGGGTGGGCCATGAGGGCAGGGAGTTGCAGCTGCTGTTCTCCTGCGCGGTCGGGCACAGCTTCCTCCACGCGAACGGCGTGCACACGTGCACCAACGGAGGTGGTGACGCTGGCGTGAGTCGTTCCTGTGGACGGTGCACTCGCCTCGACGGATTGTTCTTGATGCGCAACGGGCTTGTTGGCGTCTTTGCGGCGCGGTACGAGGTCAACGGGGGCGTTGGCCTCGGCTTGTTCGAACTGCGGCAGAAGACTGGTGTAGGTGTCGGCGGTCAGCTGGTAGCTGCTGTGGCCGAGCAGCGCCTGAATGGCCTTCATGGAAAGGCCGGCGGCCAAGCTGAGGGATGCTGCGCAGTGGCGCAGGTCGTGCAGGCGGATCGGTGGTAGGCCGGTGCGCTTGATGAATCGGTCGAATGCTTGGGAGACGTGCTTGGGGTGGTGTGGGCGGCCGTCGGGTTGGGTGAAGACGTAGCCGGAGTTCACATAGGGCCCATATTTGTCGGGGGCGTTGCGGTGATTGTTCTCCCATTCGATGCGCTGTGTCTTTTGGATGTCGCGCCAGGCCGTGAGCAGGGAGAAGGTGGCGTGGTCAAGGGTGATGGCGCGGCGGCCACTGCGGCTCTTGGGAGAGTCTTCCCACACGGTGTGAGAGGAGTCGGTGACGAGCTGTTCGGTGACGTGCGCGACACCCTTGGCCATATCGAGTTCGGCCCAGGGAAGGCCGGCGGCTTCGCCTCGACGCAGTGCTCGGTAGACCATCAGATGCCACATGATGTAGAGGGGGTGATCGACGGCTGCGTCGAGGAACTGCCCGGTCTGTTCAGGGGTCCACACCATGACGGGGCCGGGTTTCTCACCTGACTCGCGCCAGCGGGACACACGCTCGTCAGTCCATACGAGCGCCTCGGGCCTCTGGTATTTGGGGAGGACGACGAGCTTGGCCCAGTTCTGGGTGATGAGCTTCTCGGTTACGGCATCCGCAAGTGCGGCGGAGAGGCAATCGAGGTATTTCTTCTGTGAGCCCGGGCCCGTGTGCTGGCGGGGCTTTGCGCGGGCTGCTTTCAAGGGTTCGCGGGCCTGGTGCCATGCCTGGCGCAGTTCCTGGGGACGGGGACGGGGGGCCTGCTTCCATGTGTGGTAGGCGGCTTCGCATTCGGCGGCGGCCAGTTCTGCAGCCTCCCGGTTAGCTTTCTTGACTGCGTTGAAAGCCCATATCTGTTGATACATCTCCTGGATGTGTCGGTCGCGGAGCTCGCGTATCGCCAGATGGCCGAGGGCCGGCTTGAAGATGCGGTCGATGAAGTCACGGTAGTCAGTGCGAGTTCGGCGCTTGAGGTCGACACGCTTGTCGTGCCAGCGGTCGAGGTACTGGGCAACCGTTTCTTTGGTATCTACGTCGATGCCGCCTTGGGCTTCGTCCCAGAGCTTCTGTGCCTCCTCCTTGGCCTGCGTCTGCGTGACGAAGCCACCCTTTCGGGGGCGTCGGCGCTTGCCTCCGGGGCCGTCGGGGAGTTTGACGTAGTAGTACCAGGTGCCGTGATCGCGCTTTTTCAGGAGAGGGCAGGAGGAGCCAAGTTCACGCGTCTTGGGTTTGCCGCGCGCGTCGAGGAGCGGCTGGCCGTTGTTGGCGAGCTTGGGTTCGGTGCACTTGCATCGTTTGTAGGTGCTGCCCTCAAACACGCGAAGAACCTCCCTGTATGTGCGGGATCTTTCCTTACGTTTCCTGATCATGCTGTAGCGAAGGTGATGCTCCCTTGGGCGCCGTATGCTTCCTGCCAGGTGGCGCGGGGAAGAAGGATGTGACCACCTTTGTCTGCATCTGTGATGGATGCTCGGCAGTCTCGTTCGAGTCGATCTCGTGGCGGGATGTCGGTGGAGGAAGTGAGGTCGTTGCCGGCTGCCGTGAGCGTGGTGACTGCGGCCCGGGCGCTGGGGATCGGCTCGGACAAGGCGTACGAGTTGATCAAGGCTGGCGAGTTCCCGGTGCAGGTCATCCCGCTGGGGCAGACCCAGAAGGTTTCAACGGCAAGCCTCTGGAAGGCATTGGGTATCGGCTGAGCGATCTGCATCCGCCTATAGGGCCTTCGACTGGCACCCGGCCCAGGCGCCCGAGCGCCGCGTATCCGCAGACCATACGGTCTGTTTCGGGCGGAGCGATCGACTTTGGGGCGGCGGCTTCGGTGAGCCACCCCACACAAATGCGCTGACCTGAAGCTGTGACCAGCGGCTTTCGTGGCACAGCTAACAAACCAAGCACGTGCTTAGTATGTTTCGTTTGAGGTAGGGATATACATTGGCCTACGCCAGATCTCAGCGGCTCCTAAGGTGACGTCATCGTCAGTGGTCGCTGGTGCAAACCACTGATCGGAGTCAGCTGCGTGGGACGGTTGTCGGGCTACGAGCGCGCGGGGGTGACGCATCCGCAGGAGGCTCCCTTGCTCCGGGAGGCGGTCTCGCTACTGTTCGGTGGCGAAACGGAGGCCGAGGCGACGCGGTGGCTGACGGGGCAGGGGATGCTGACGCCCCGCGGCAACGCGTTTCGCCGGGAGGTGCTACACCGGCTCCTCACCAATCCGCGGCTGGCGGGGCTGGACGAGAACGGCGAGCCGCTCGAAGGTTGGGACGAGCGGGTTCTGGAGCCTGAGGTCTTTCACCGCCTGCAGAAGCTGTACGAAGAGCGGAGCGAGAAGCGAGGCAAGTCTCGTGAAGCGTATGACTACTTGCTCACTGGTGGGTGTGCGCTGTGTGACGAGTGCGGACCGGCCATGATCGGCAGTCGGGTTCACGCCGAGGCCCCGCCGTCCTACAAGTGCGATGACTGCGGAACCCGTATCAACGCTGACCGGCTCGAAGACTTCGTGGTCGAGTACGTCCTGGCCGAGTTGTTGAAGCCTGGGGCTCGTGAGCGGCTTGAGAAGTTGGAATGTGACATCGAGGCGGAGATCGCCCGGCTGAAGAGGCATATCGAGGATGCCGCCCAGCGGGACGCCAGCATCGGTGAGTTGTACGGACGGGGGCTGATGGTAAAGGCTGCGTTCCTTGCAGCGCAGAAGGCGAGCAAGGAAGACCTGCGGCTCTCCAAGCTCCGCCTGAAGCAGTTGGAGCAGATGACGGATCTGCCGATCGGCGACGTTCATGATCTCGTTGCTTGGTGGCGCACGGCCCCGCATGCTTCGAAAAGGGGCCTGGTACTACTGGAGATCGAGCACGTACGGGTCGGACGCGCCCGGGGCAGCCAGGTCCCGGAGAAGCGCGTGCTGATCGACTGGCGGCAGCCGACCTCCTGAGGAACACCATGAACACACCCAACGCCCGAAGCACCTCACCCTCCCCCGCCCTTCGCCGGTTGTCCGACGTGACGTGGGCGTGGATGCATGACAGCAGCGCCTGGGGTTACAGCAACGCTGGGCTGATCGCCTCCCAGGGCCAGGCGTTGTTGGTGGATACGCAGTTCACCTTGGGTGCCACGCGTCAACTTCTCACCGCGGTCGAGGAGGTATGCCCGCTCGATGCCGTGGGCACGGTCGTCTCCACACACCAAAACGGCGACCACACGTGGGGGAACCAGCTTCTACCCCAGGCAGAGATCATCACCTCTGCGGCGAGCGCCGCTGGTGGCTGCCACGAGATGAGTCCAGATCAGCTCACGCAGCTGTGCCAGTCGCCTGCTGAAGGTAAGGCGTTGGGCTACGTGGTGGAGCACTTCGGGCACTTCGACTTCGCCGGCGTGACGGCGATCCCCCCGACGCGCACGTTCGAGGGGCGCGAGGAGATCAAAGTCGGCAGCGTCGTAGTGGAGTTGATCGACCTGGGCGCCGGTCACAGTGCGGGAGATGTCGCCGTGCATGTGCCGGGCCACCGGGTGGTGTGCGCCGGGGATGCGCTGTTCTCCGGTGGCCACACGATCGTGTGGTCGGGATCAATCAGCGGCTGCATCCGGGCCTGCCAGATATTGCTGGACACCGGGGCTGAGGTGTTCGTGCCAGGGCATGGAACGCTGCTCGACCGTGCCGGTGTTGCTGCTATTCGGGACCAGCTGCGAGCGGTGGCTGACGCTGCGACCTCGTACGCGCAGCGCGGGGTGCCGCTGGCCGACGCGGCCCGCCTGATCAAGGCGGCCCACGCCGACACTTGGGCTCACCCCGAGCGGTTGTTCACGCAGACGGCGGCCGCTTATACAGAAGCGGGCGTCGACGGGGTTCCCTCAGGGACCTGGGCGATGGTCGAAGGGATGGCGTCCTTGACGTCCTGACGGATGCTGGCCGGCATGACCACCATCAGGCGGGTGTTGTTGCTCAGCCTGCCTAGGGCAACGAACTCGACCTCTACCTCTTCCTCCTGGTGCGGCAGGTAGAGGCGCCGGCGGTCCCCATCGGGGTGGGTGACGCTGGTGACGTCATCGTCGAGGATGCGGCGGGCGACCTCGTCCTTCCTGATTTCAGCGCAGACTTCCTTGAGTCGGGCATCATCAGGATGAGCCTTGGCGGAGAGCCGTAGTTGGGACGCCATGGGCTTGGCCCATTTCTCCAACCAGTCTTTGAGTTGCAGCCGAGCTTCGCGGTATGTCAGGGCCCAGATCATGACGTTGACGCCGTGAAGCATCCACGGGTAGTCGCGAGCCGCCTGTTCGTTGAAGGCGCGTATGTCCCACCGGTGGTCGAAGGTGTAAGCGGGCCAAGGGAGTTCGTGGACGATCGCAGCGACGACGGGATCGATGGTGCTGAGGTCAGGGTGGCGACGCGGCGGAGGCGCGAAGCCGTAGACCTCCAACCACAGGTGGGTCTGTTGCGCCTCGTCCAAGTCCAGGACACGGGAGACGCTTTTCAGGAAGTCGGTGCCAACGTTGTCGAGTTGACCGCGTTCGAGCTTGCCGTAGTAGCCCTCAGTGACTCCGGTCAGGTCCGCCATGTCTCTTTGGGTCAGCCCCTTGCGTTGGCGTGAGCCGTAGCGGGCGGTGAAGCCGGGCATGGCGCGTGGGTCGCGCTGTTCGCGCCAGGTCTTGAGCATGCGGGTGATGGGCGGCAGGTTACTCGCCATGGAAAACCAGGACCCTCCTGGGTAAAAAGAAGGAAAAGTACTAGGAGACCCTAACGCACTTTGCACACCTGTCTGACTTGAAGTCACCTGTCGCTCAAAGCAGACATATGCGCATGTAAATTCCTAAATCACTCCCTCGTGCTCGCAGTAACGCGCACTGCCAGTACCGGTTCCACGGCTATCGGAACACCCACTTCCGACCTAACAAGGCGAATTTCGGGCAACGTAGGCAACAGTCGCCGAGGGACGCCACCCGGCGGCCGACACATCCCGCAACCTCGCCTCATCAGGCTCACGGCTGCGGGTGCATCATCGACCACGCAAGGGGATCCAGGGATGAGCATCATCGTCACCGGCGGCAATCGAGGCATCGGGAACGCCATAGCCACCGAGCTTGCAGAAGCCGGGCACGATGTGGCCATCACCTACCGCTCCGGGGTGCCGCCGCTGCACTCCTACCGGCCGGGTGAAGAACGCTGCGACAATCGGTTCCTTGCTGTGCAGTGCGACGTGACCGACGCCGAGCAAATCGATGCAGCGTTCCGCCAGGTGGAGACGGAGCTCGGCCCCGTCACTGGCGTCGTCTCGAATGCGGGGATTACCCGCGATGGGCTGCTGGCCCGCATGAGCGAGGACGACTTCACCACGGTGTTGGACACGAACCTGGTCGCCTCCTACCGCGTCGCCAAGCGCGCCCTGCGCAGCATGATGCGGGCCAAGACCGGGCGCATGGTGTTCATTTCGTCCGCGGTCGCTATGCGGGGGGAGGCCGGCCAGGTCAACTACGCGGCCTCGAAGGCCGGTTTGGTCGGCCTGGCGCGCTCCATCGCTCGCGAGTACGGGTCTCGGGGCATCACCGCCAACGTCGTCGCGCCTGGGCTGACTGCCACCGACATGGCCGCAGCTCTGTCTGAGGAGCGCATCAAGGCCATGGCCGACCAGATCCCGCTGGGGCGCCTGGGGCAGCCTGAGGAGGTTGCGCGTGCGGTGCGGTTCCTCATTGATGAGGGCTCGTACGTGACCGGTGCGGTCATTCCGGTGGACGGCGGTGCGGGGATGGGGCATTAGCGGGTGGACTTCAACTACGCGACTTTCTTGGGGAATACGGGGGATTGCTGGCACACCACCACCTGCGAGGGCGGTCCACCTGTACGCGACGGGCGGCGATCGACTCACGTTCTTCGAGTACAAGGGGGCGGGAGTGATCGACGTTGAACGGATCTTGGCGCTGGCGCAGCAGCCGGCCCGGGTGAGCCCCAGCCCTGAACGCGACGCGGCTCGCATGGCTGCGTTGGCCGGGGTCGAGAGCACCCCTCTTGCCCTGGTGGCCTGGTCGGCGGCGCGGTGCGCGGAGGGGGCGCACCGCGCCACGGAAGACCAGGACGAGGAGGGTGCGGCGCGGGTGTGCGCCACGTGCCCGATCCAACCTGACTGCTTCTCCGTACCGGAGGGCAGCGCCCCGGTTGTCGTGCGCGCCTGGCGGGAGCGCAGAGGCGGGGAGTAGGAGAGGGACGCCGGTGGGCGCCGAGGATATCTCGGCGCCCACCGGCGTTTCCGCGCGTCAACCCCCTATAGGGCCGTGGTCGAGGTCACTTTGGCGGGGGTTGCGGGGAGTGGACACCCCCCTCTTCCATAGTAGAATTAATGCATGAAGTGAGGGAGAAAGAAGCCCTCACCACCACCTCCTGGAGCCCGAAGTGCAGCGCGTCCTCAAGATGAGCCAGATCCACCGCAACCCGCGCCAGCCGCGCGAGTACTTCAACGAGGACGCGCTCAAGGAACTGGCCAACTCGATCGACAAGTACGGCCTCATGCAGGCCATCGAGGTCCGCCCCGACAACGAGAAGAGCGGCTACGAGATCGTCTCCGGCGAGCGCCGCTGGCGCGCCCACCAGATCCTCGGCCGCACCAAGATCCGCGTCAACATCACTTCCGAGAAGAACGAACTGCAGCGGTTCAAGCGGTCCATGTCCGAGAACGTCAACCGCGAGGACATGACCCCCTTCGAGGAGGCCCACGGCTACCAGCGCATCCTCGACGAGGAGAAAGGCGCAACCATCGAGTCCGTGGCAGCTGACTTCGGCAAGACCACCACCTACGTCAAGCTGCGCCTGGCGCTGCTCGACCTGCGCGTAGAGGTCCAGCAGCTCGTTCAGGACGGCAAGATCGGCACGCAGGCGGCCGTGCAGATCGCCGCGCTCAACCTGGCCAACCAGGGTTCTGTGTTCTCGAAGTTCGTGCGCGGCGAGTTCGCCTCCGACAACGAGATCGTGCACTTCGCCTACGCGATGAAGCAGCAGCAGGACCAGGCCGTCCTCATGGTCGTCGAGGAGATGACCGAGGAGCAGCGCCGTGAGAAGGCGAGCGCGCAGAAGAAGACCCGCACCACGCTCGACAAGATCGAGCAGGTCCGGGAACTCCTCGACGAGATCACCCGAACCGAGCCGATGAAGCTCGCCGAGAACCTGGAGACCCAGGTCGGGGCGCGCCTTGCGCAGTTGGACCGCATCGCGGAGTCGCTGACGAAGGCCCGCTTCCAGCTCAAGCAGGCCAAGGCGCACGCCGAGGCCCGCGAGCTGGTCTCCGTCAACCCGGAGGCCATCAGTCAGCCCGAGGCGCAGCCTGAGTAGCTGTTGTCTTTTCGATCTTGAGCAGTGCTGGTCGAACTCGGGTTCCCGGTTGGGTGATCCTGCCGTGGCGAGAGCATGAAGGTAGGGCCTCCTGAACAGCTCGTGGGTGTCGAATCCATAGAGCATCAGGAGGCCCCGGTGCCGCAGTCTTCCGTGTCGTTGGCCGGGCAGTCCAACTCGGCTGCTCTGTCGTGTGATTGCCTCGCGCACGTGTACGGCAACGCGGCTGACCGATCCGAGCGGCGGCGCCGGTATCCGACGGACATGACGGACGCGGAGTGGGCGGCCATCCGGCCACTGCTGCCGGTGCCGGGCTGGATGCGTGGCCGGGGCGGTCGGCCAGAGGCGTACTGTCATAGGACGATGCTGGACGCGGTTCGCTATCTCGTGGACAACGGCATCAAGTGGCGCGCGATGCCGGCCGACTTCCCGCCGTGGGACCGTGTGTATGCGTTCTTCCGTCGCTGGCGCGACCACGTGCTGGTCACGGAGTTCCACGACCGGCTGCGGGATCGCCTGCGCGAGACATTGGGCCGGGATGCCGAGCCGACCGCCGGGGTGATCGACTCGCAGTCGGTCAAGGCGGACGCTGTCGTCGGCTCGGACAGTCGCGGCTTTGACGGCGGGAAGCTGATCAACGGGCGCAAGCGGCACGTCGTGCTCGACACGCTCGGGCTTGTGCTCGGCGTGATGGTCACCGCCGCGGACACCGGCGACCGCGCCGCCGCCCAGGTGCTGCTTGAGCAGGTGACCGCCGCGCACCACCGGCTGGCCCTGGTCTGGGCTGACGGCGGCTACACCGGCAGCCTCGTCGAGTACTGCCTGGCCGCGCTGGCCCTGGTGCTGGCGATCGTCAAGCGCAGCGATGACATGCGTGGCTTCGTGGTGTTGCCCAAGCGGTGGATCGTCGAGCGCCTCTTCGCCCACCTGATGCGCACCCGCCGCCTGGTGCGCGACTTCGAGCGGCGCACCACCAGCGCCGAGGCGATGGTCTACTGGTCGATGATCCTGCTCATGACCCGTCGCCTGGCGAGGCCACGCCCTGCGCGAGGGTGAAACGGCCCGGCGCCGGCTCGGCCAGCCAGCCGCGCGCGACCAGGCGTTTCGCCTTCGACCGTAGTGCCTCCACCCGCGCCGGCACCACGTCCATGCCGAACGCTTGGGTCATCTCCTGGCAGGTCAGCGGCCCTTGGCCGAGCCGGTGCCGGTCCGTGAGAGTCTGCAGGATGCGCTGGTAGTCCACGGACAGCGCCGACCAGGCCAGCCCCTGATGCCACACCGGCACCTGCGACTTTGCCTTCGCCGCATCCCGGGGCGTCGGCGGCGCGTCCGCATTCTGTGGATCCGGGGTGACCTCCATGCCGGCGATGCTGCCGCCATCCGGAGCCAGCACCGTATCGACCCGCCTGCGAGCGATCACCCACTCCTGCCATTCCACCTCGGCCGCGGCGAGTTCGGCCTGGATGCGGTCGGCCTCCTCACGCAGCCCGTCGACTCGACGGCGAGCGGCGGCCTCTTGCTGTTCCAGCAGTCCGACGACCGACGGCATCCACAACCTCCCAAGGAGCAATGACACGACACGCCACCACTCCCACCGGACCGCCACTGCTATGCCCGACCAGCGAAAACGCCGTCCTCAAGCGCGAAAAGACAACAGCTTCTAAGGCCAAGCGGCGGGCACGAAGGAAGAGAGCAACATCTGGCACAGTTCACGTCACGAGCCTGGATGGCATGGGCCCAGATGCCATCGCCCGCGAGGTCGCACTGCGGATAACCGGCGCCCTACCTCCCCAGCGTAGTCGCCGTGTTCACTCGGGAGCTCAGCGGAACTTGGCTGCGCCATCGTCCCCAGAGGCTACTGGTGCTGCTGGCATCCCGAGCGTTCACGCGGCAGTGGAGACCTGGGTGACAGAGGAGACCGGTGGTCAGGCGACCGTACGCGCCGACGAATATCTGGCCGGGGGCACGCCCGTCTACCTTGGCAATGCCGTATACGGGGTCATCCGGCCGGACCCTGATCAAGTCGACTGGCACCGATGGCCCGGACGCAGGAACTGGGTGCTATTCGTTACCAGCCGGGATGAGCTCAAGCACATCGCCGCTGCTGCCCCGAACGGAGTCCGCATCATCAAGTTGGAGTAGCTTCTGCGACACGATCACCAGGCTGCGGGGCACGCGCAGCCCAAGTGGGCGCCTCTCACCTCGATCCTCCACCAGGGGAGCGAGCTTTACGGCTGCCAGGTATGAGCGGGCAGCTCGTCAGCGAGCGTTGAGAAGAACCGCTGGTCACGCCACGCGCCCAGGTTCCCGATGACGAACAGTCGGCGTTTGGCCCTGCTGACGGCGACATTCAGGAGGTTGGGTCGTGAGGCAGCCCAAGAACGAGCGCCGGGGCGTCGCGGATCGCTGCCGAGCACCAGAACCACCACGTCGGCCTCTTTGCCCTGGGTCGTATGAATTGTTCCGATTCGTGAATCTGGCAGCAGGCCACGGCAGGCACGCTGCGTGCCTCGCACAACAGCCCGGAACGGGCTGATGACGTAGACGTCTTGGGCGAGGTCGACACCGCCGTCGTCACGCAGCTTCTCCAAGACCCGGCGTAGTGCGCGGCCTTCTTCAGGAATCCAGTGCCCGTCTGCTTCGGTGGCTTCTACGTTCACCCAGCAGCTGCGGGGCCCGTAGCGGTAGTCGCCGCGGTCAGGGGTCCCGTAGACCATGAGGTTGTCGTAGGCGATGGCGTTGCTGATGCCGAACATGGGGTTGTCGCAGCGTCGGTGGACGCGTAGTGGGCTGCCCACCCAGACCTCCTGGGCCCCGTCGGGTAGTTCAGCGGGCAGCAGAGTGCCGTAGCGGTTGGTGCGGTCGGCAAGCTGCTGGACTGAGGTGCGGCTGGGGGTCCATTCCTCGTCGACGCCCATCTCGTCGCCCAGAGTCCGCTGTGCGGTCCAGGGCAAGACCACGACTGGTTCGAGCTGCAGCGGGTCACCCACCACTACAGTGCGGGCGGCGCGCCACATGCCGCCAACGGCCATCTGCCCGGTGGCTTGTCCGGCCTCGTCGATGAACAGCCAGCCCAGCGCCTCCGGCCCCAGTCGGCCGAAGACCCGGTCCAGGGAGGCGAACGTGGTCGAGACGACGGGGACGAGGAGGAACAGGCTCTGCCACGCGGCCTTCACATGCTCCGGGAATACGGTCTTCGGGACCGCGCCGGCCACGGCGTCCATGGCTGCCATGAGGTTGGCGTACATGGTGCGGGCGGTGCACCGCAGGAACGCCTCATGGAGTTCCATCGCGGCGAGGAACAGCTCGGCCCGGGCCCGGGAGATCTCCTCATCGCCCCAGGGAGCGGCGAGTTCACGCGTGGTGTCGTTGTGGAGCCATCCTTCCTGCGGAACATGACCGGCCCAGTTGGAGTGCGCCTGTGCGACGGTCTGCTCCAGCGCCTCCAAGGAGGATTTCGCCGCAGTCTGCCGGTGCCGACAAGATGCAAGGTTGTGCTCCGCCTCAGCGACGGCTTGCTCGGCGCCGAACAGGGCGGCAGCCGCCGCGTCACGGACGCCTCGGGCCGTGTCCACATGACCGGCGAGGTCTTGGTCGCGACGGTGCCAGTCCCGCGCCGCCCGCCCCAGCGTGCTCAGGCTCACGACGAATCCGGGACGCCGTCGAGCATGGCCATCCAGCATCTGCTGTGCCTCTTGGAGCACAGCCTCGGCGCTTTGCAGAGCTGTTGCCGCACCGGCCACCTGTCCCTGGGCTTGGCTCACGCGAACCTTGCTGTCCGCGAGGGCTTGCTCGGCTGCCCGAAGGTCGGCACTCGCGGCGGTCACCTGCCCGAGAGCTGTTGCCGCGGCCACACGCTCGGCCTGCAACTGCTCCACCTGGGTCTGAGCCTGGCGGAACCGTTCCTTTGCTTCCCGCCACACCCCGCTGTGTGGCTGCCGGCCCCATTCACGCAGCAGGTGCGCGATGCCCTGCTCGCTGTCGACCCAGGCATCCCGGTTGCGTGGAGGCCGGCCGTTCGGTGGGGGTGGCGCTTTTTCGTCAGTGATCTTGTATTTGCCGTGCCAGAACCGGTTGATGAACTCCATCCGGTTTTTCTTGTTGCCCAACCGGGCCGCGATCGCGCCCCAGGCCGGGGCGCCTTTGAGGAGCCGGGTGGCCTGCTCGGCGAAGTAGTCGGCGTCGTCGCACCACAGGTCGCCGAGCGCCGCGCGAGCGGGGATCTCGGTGGAAATGTTCTCCACTGCTCCGTTGTTGGCCGAGGCGACCACCATCTCGAAACCGGTGAACTCCGGCTTCAGCGCGGTGACCGTGCGAGTGTAATCGCCGCTTTGCCACCGGTACGGCTCCCCGTCGGCGAACGCCATGGAGGGCATCCGCAGCTTGGCCAGACGACGGGCGCGCTCGACGATCACAGCGGCGAAGCAGTCGCGCAGCATCGTCGTCTTGCCAGTGCCGGGCGGGCCGTTCACCGCGAACAGGCCGCTGGAGTCCGACAGTTGAGCCATGATGGTGTTCACCGCGAACTGCTGGCTGAGAGCGAGCGGATGCTTCGGGTTCGCTGGCCAACGACCCATCGGGGTGCGCTTGGGTGCTACCGCGTCCAGAGCGATCTGCGGCTGCTCCCGCAGGTCGGCCCGCCACGCGGAATTCACCTGTGCCCCCGGCGTCAGATAGGCAGCCAGCCCCGCCCCGGGCTCCTGCGTCTGCAAAGCGCGCGAGACCAGGTCTAGGTCGGCCGCGAAGAAGCTGTTGAGGAAGTCTTGCTGATCGGCGTCATCGGCCTGCTTCTGCCGTACCGCCACGCTCCGCACCCGGATCTCACCCGGGCGCAGAGCATCCGTCACGCCCCAGGCTTGGCTGAGGTCCTGCACGAAGCCCAGCAGGTCCTTGGTGGTCAGGCGCCACAGGCCGACTTTGTCCTCCTCGCCGTCGTCATCGGCGCCGGGGGGATCGCTCGCCTCGAAGCTGGGGAGCTCTTCAACCAGTTCCTCGCCCAGGTCGGCTGTGCGGGCGAGCCACGCCGTTTCCTCCTCGTCGAACCCGTCCAGCCATCCTGTGCGGGCGGGCCCCGGCCACACGGCACGGCCTGTGGCCCAAGCACATGTAGACAGGACCGGAGAGTCGAGGAGCAGTCGGCCCTCGTCGTTGACGGTCAAGGCGAACAGGGCGCTCTCGCCATCCATCCGACCGTCGTGGTCTTCTTCGTTCTCCCCGAAGACTTCCAGAAGCACATCGCGCACCGCCCGCAGCGTGTACGCACCGCCGTACACCACGTGCTGCCACACAAATCCCGGATCCAGTGGCACCGACCGCAGGGGGTGGCCGTCCTCCCATGGCAGCGGCCTGTCCTCTGCCGCGGCGTACACCCGCTCGCGTGCCGACACGGCAGGAATCCGCTGCGGACTGAACAGCTCCACCGCACGCCAGTAGCCTACGATCCGAGCCCGCCGCTGCCGCTCAGCTACCACAATGCCCCCAACTCACACGGCCGCTTGCCGCCACCTTACGCACCCCATCGGCACGGCTGTCCCAGGGATCCACCGGATTCGACCGCGGCAGGCACCGAAACTTGCAGTCCCTCTTCCGATGTGCGAGGGGAAGGCCCCGGGCCCATGCGGAGTCCTCCATGAGGCGGGCTCTCGAAGACCTTGTCGACGCCGGCGAAATCGCCGTCTGCTTGAAGAACTGCGGAGTCGGTGTCAGATCGGCGTAGCGGTCGAAGTAGCCGAGCTTGAACACCTTGGCCCCGGACTCGGCCGCCCTCCGCCCTGCCTGAGGTGGGTGGTTACTGTGGGCTTCAGGGCTTCTTCCTCGGTCCTGGATGTCTAGGGAGCAAGAGACCGACGAAGCGCGTGCATACAGCGGTTACAAGGGGCATTTAGGTGCTGGGTAGGCGCGCTGGTACGGAACCAAACGCGTACGCACGGCATATAGCGATGCGCGACGAGCCGACTGTGCGGCGGGCAGAGGCGAAAGTGCGCCATCATGCGGGAGGGCCTCGGGGTAATGGCCGGCGTGTGGCGTCGGTGGCCGAGAAAGCATCGACCGAGACTGAGACAGCGGACGACTGAAACGACGGACGGGAAATGGCACGGGATTACGACAGCCAGCTGCTGGAGTCAGTCGCGGTCCGCCGACGCAGGATGCGGGACGCCCTGTTGTTCGGCGTGCAGCGGGGCCGACGCACGGCCGACGAGCGACTCGGGAAGGTGTTCGCCGGGATCGCCATCACGGCTGTCCTGTGCGCGGGATGCGTGGGATGGTCGTTCCTCCAGCACACGCTGGCCAAGCAGAAGGCCGAGCAGGAGAAGCAGCAACGTCAGGTGCAGCAGTACGAGCAACCGACAAAGTCGGCGAAATCGTAGAATCTCGCAGATCCAGAACGTTTGCCGTATTCATCGCGAAATGTGCGATGACTTCCCGTAACGGAAGCAGAGTTCCCTGAAACGGGGCAGGCGGGGGCTGGCAGGATAGGTACGTCCGATTGACCCAAGAGTCCTCAACACCGATAGGTTCCCGTAAGTGGTGAGCAGAGCAACGTCTTCCCAGGCGCAACTAAGCCGAGTGACCTTGGTCGGCGAGCGACGCCGGGCCGACATCGTCCTGCTCTCCGACACCCCGATTGGGCAGCTACTCCCGGACGTCCTTCAACTGCTGGACGACCGGCCTGCGTCGCAGCCGATGACCCGGCAGTTGATGACGTCCGACGGGTCCGTCCTGCCGCACGACAGCACGCTGGCGTCGGCCGGGATCACCGACGGCGCTGTACTCCGGCTCGTCAGGATGCACTCTGCGCCGCCCGCCCCGGTGGTGCACGATGTCACTGACCAGGTGGCTGACGATCTTGATGTGCGGGCTTGGCGCTGGCGTCCTGCTGCGCGCCGGGCCAGCGCGGGCGTAGCGTCCATCGCCTTCATGGTGGTCGCTGCGCTGCTCGCTCGCAGTGAGTTCGAGCTCGGTGCCCTGGCCGGTGTTCTGGCAGCTGTCACGGTCGTGCTTGTGGTTGCTGGTGCGCTCGTCGCCAAGATCGGGCGCGGTAACCGGGGCCTGGCAACGGCGCTCCTGCTTGCCTCCGGTGGGCTTGGGATTCTGTCCGCGTGGACGGTCGCTGATGCGTACGGCTGGCCGGGAGCGGCGCGACTCGCTGCGGTTGCGGGTGCCCTGGTGGTGACGCTTACGTTCCTCGGATTCTTTTCGCCGCTCGGTAAGGGCGGGCTCGTCGGCGCTGCGACGACCGGCGTGCTCGCCCTCGCATGGGAGGTCGTTGCCGCCGTTCAGAGTGATCCGTCCCGGCTCGGCGCGGTGATGGCAGTCGTCTCGCTGGTGCTGCTGGGCGTGCTGCCGCGGCTTGCTCTGATGGCGTCAGGGCTCACCGCGCTCGACGATGGCCGTGCGGGTGGGGTCTCTGTCAGCCGATACCAGGTGGGCACCGCGCTGGCGGCGACGCACCGCGGTCTTGCCCTATCGACGATCGTCACCGCGCTCTCGGCGACCTTCGCCGGCTGGCTGCTCACCGGGGCCGAGAAGCCGACCGTGTGGACCGTGGCCTTGGCATCGCTCGTGATCGTCGTGCTGGTGTCGAGGGCGCGGGCTTTCCCGCTGGTCGCCGAGGTCGTGGGGCTCCTCGCCGCGGCGTCGTGTCTCGTCGTGCGCCTGGTGGTGTTGTGGATGGAGCATGCAGGAGGCGCTGGGCCGCTCGTCGTGCTGTGCGTGGCAGCGGTGCTGCCGCTGCTGGTCTTGGCCGTGGAGCTGCCCGAGCATGTGCAGGTGCGGCTGCGGCGCGTGGCCGATCTGGTCGAATCCGTGGGCATGGTGGGACTCTTCCCGCTCACCTTCGGTGTGTTCGGTGTCTACGGGCAGCTCCTCAACCAGTTCTGAGCCAATGTGCAGGCGCTCCCGGGCGGGGCAGCAGGGTAGGGATGAAAGGCAGGCATGCCGAACGGAAACGACTGGCAGGGCGATGTACTGCGAGACCTGACAGGCGGCGCCCAGCCGGGTACGCACAGGCCCAGCGAGCAGGCCTATCGCAGTTCCGCGCAGAGTCCAGGTCTGCCGACACAGAGTTCCGCGGCGCCGGACAGTCCCTATGGGGGTGGTGCGCCTCAGCGCGAAGGTGTCTCGTACCAGGAGCACCAGTACGGGGAGCAGCAGGCGGGCTATCCAAGCGGCTGGCCGCAGCACGCTGGGCGCCAGGAGCAGCCGACTCCGGCCGCCTCCCCTCAACAACCCCGGCCGCACAACCTCCCCGGATCCCAGCCGGTTGTGGACGACAGGCTGGTCGGCGTGGTGCGCCGCAAGCCGCAGCACGGTGAGTCGTTCGCTGCGCGTGCCGTACGTGCTGTCCGCGGTGCGCTTTCTTCCTCGGCCGCGCGTGAAGTAGCCGTGGTCACCCAGATCGCCGGGGTGCTCCAGCAGCCTGTGACGACAGGTCGACAGATCGCCGTCACCTCCATCCGGGGCGGCGCCGGGAAGTCCACCGTCGCCGCGCTGCTCGGCACCACGTTCGCGCACTACCGCCAGGACCCGGTCCTCTTCCTGGAAGCCGATCCTGCGCTGGGCTCGCTGCCGCAGCGGTTGGGTGCCCAGACGCTGCGCTGGACCACCAGCGATGTCGCCGAGATCGTCAAGCCGGACATGTCGCTGCTCGACGTCACCGGCTATCTCGTCCAGCTCCCCAACAACGCCTGGCTGCTGCCCGCGAGCCTGGGCCAGATCGGTGCGATGCTGGACAGCGCAGCGTACGAGCAGGCCGTGGTGGCGCTGCGGCGCTACTTCGGTGTGATGGTCATCGACTGCGAGACGCTGCCCGCCGAAGTCGCCCGGGTCGCTCTCGCCTCCGCCCATGGCCGCGTTCTGACCACCCCGGCCACGCCGGAAGGCATCACCAGCACGTACTCCGTGCTGCAGTGGATGCAGGGGTTGCCCCGGCACGTGATCGCCGGCACCGTCGTCGTGCTCACCGAATTGGTGCCTCACCAAGGAGTTGACCTCGACGGGGCCGCCCAGCAACTCAAGTCCACCGGGGCAAGTGTCCAGGTCCTGCCGTACGACCGGCACCTGGCGGCCGGCGGCCCGGTCCACACCGAGTTCCTCGCTCCACCGACCAGGCAAGCCGCCGCGCGCATTGCCGCGGATGTCTTCCAGCTCTCCCAGAAGCGTTACTGACCCGATGCCGTGCCCGATCGTGAATGACGGACGACGATGAGTACCCGAATGATCCACCGCCCGGCCAGGACCACTAGGCCCCCAGCCGCCTCCGAGGCGCGCATCATCGAGGCCCCGCCCAACCTCCCAGAGGGGAAGGCGGGCAACATCGCGATGTCGCTGCTGCCCGTCGCCGGCGTCATGTCGTCGGTGGTGATGATGACGGTCGTGCGCAACAGCCAGTTCGCCGGGCTCGGCGCGATCATCCTCGTCGTCACCGTCATCGGATCCGTCGCGCTGGTCTTCTCACAGCGTGGCAAGGCCCAGCGCACCCGCCGCACCCAGCGCGAGGCATACCTCGCCTACCTGGAGGATCTGCGCGAGGAGCTTTCCGCTGACGAGCGGGGGCGGCGCGAGCGCGCCGAGGTCCTCAACCCGCCGCCGCCCGCCCTCTATGACATCGTGCGCGACCCGGCGCGGCTGTGGGAGCGTCGGCGCACCGACGGCGACTTCCTGCGGGTGCGGGTGGGCACCGGCGAGATGCCGGTGCGCGACATGCAGATTGCCCAGCAGGGTTCGTCGGTCCTCACCCCGCCTGATCGGTTCATGCTCAATGAGGCGTCGGCGCTGATGGGCCGCTTCCGCACCGGCACCGATCTGCCGCTGACCGTTCCGCTCGACCGCGTGGGCAACGTCAGCGTCATCGGACCGCGCGAGGACTGCCTGCGCGTCGCACGTGCCCTGCTGGTCCAGGCCGCCGCGATGCACGCCCCGGATGATGCGGCAATGGCGCTCGCGGCGCCTGGGGATCGGCTCTCCGATTGGGAGTGGGCCAAGTGGCTGCCGCACCTCCTCGACGCCGAGCAGCTCGATGGCCCGGTCGCTGCCCGCCGCATTGCGCCCTCCACTCCTCAGCTCGCCCGGCAGCTCGGCCCGGAACTGCGCCGCCGCGCCTCCTACGCAGCCGAGGTACGCCGCGGTCTGTCCGGCAACGACGCCCTGTCGATGACCTCCAGGCTGCTTGTCGTCGCCGATGGTCACGGCGAGGACGCCGTCGACCTGCCGCGGCCCGACGAGGCGGTCGGCCTGCGGGACATGGGGGTCACCGTTCTGCATCTGCTGGAACAGCGGGTGCAGGAGCCGGGGCATGTCGGCGTCCGGATCACCGTCGACGGCAACCAGGTGATCATCGAGGATCTGCGCGGGCCCGAGCCGATCGGCGCCCACGGCACCGCGGATGAGGTGAGCATCCCGTTCGCCGAGGGCCTGGCCCGAATGCTGGCGCCGCTGCGCCTGTCCGCAGAGTCGCTCGCCGACGCCCCCCTGACCGGGCCAGTCGATTTCGCCGACCTGCTCGGCCTCGACGACGTGGCCAGGCTCGACCTCACTCAGCTGTGGGCGCCCCGGAGCGAGCGCGCTTTCCTCCGCGTGCCCATCGGCATCAACGACGCCCACGAACCGGTGCTGCTGGACCTGAAGGAGTCTTCCGAGCTGGGCATGGGCCCGCACGGCCTGTGCGTCGGTGCGACCGGCTCGGGCAAGTCCGAGCTCCTGCGCACCATCGTCCTCGCCCTGGTCGCCACGCACCCACCCGAAGACCTGGCCCTGGTCCTAGTCGACTACAAGGGTGGTGCGACCTTCGCGCCGTTCGCCAACCTGCCGCACGTGGCTGGCGTCATCACCAACCTGGAGAACCAGGCGGGCCTGGTCGAGCGCGTCCACGCCTCCCTCGCCGGCGAGGTCAAGCGCCGCCAGCAGGTTCTCAAGGACGCAGGCAACATCGCCGACATCGGCCACTACACCGCACTGCGCACCCACGGGCGGCCCGACCTGGAGGCGCTGCCGCACCTGTTCGTGGTCATCGACGAGTTCGGTGAACTGCTCACTGCCAAACCGGACTTCATCGACCTGTTCCTGTCCATCGGCCGCATCGGCCGCTCCATCGGCGTCCACCTGCTGCTGTCCAGCCAACGCATCGAGGGCGGCCAGCTCAAGGGTCTGGACACCTACCTCTCCTACCGGCTCGGCCTGCGGACGTTCTCTGCGGATGAGTCCCGCACGGTCCTGGACACCACGGACGCCTTCCACCTTCCGCCGCTGCCTGGCTTCGGCTATCTCAAGGTCGACACCAGCCACTACGACCGTTTCAAGGCAAGCTACGTCTCGGGCGCCTACCGCGGCCCCGTGCAACGCGAGGAGGACGAGGACACCGGGCCCCTCGCCCTCCCCTACGACACCTTCAACACCCTTACCACTGCCGAGGATTCGGGTGAGCAGGAGCAGGTGGTGCGGCGCCGGGAGATGGGGCCGACCGAACTGGGCGTCATAGTCGAGCAACTGGCCAACGCCTCCGGCGCTGCGCGCCGCATCTGGCTGCCCCCGCTGCCCGACGCGCTCACCTTGGACAAGGTCGCAGGCCCCCTGGACGTCGGCGCCCGCGGCACGCAGCTGGCCGCGCGCCGCGGCCCGCTCGAAGTCCCGCTCGGCCTCCTTGACGACCCCACCCGACAGTGGCAGGGCCAGTGGTACCTGGACCTCACCGTGGCCGGTGGCCACGCCGCCGTCATCGGCGGCCCGCAGTCCGGCAAGACCACCCTCCTGCGAACCGTCGTTCTCTCCCTCGCGCTGACCCACACCCCACGCGAGGTTGGCATCTACGGCCTCGACCTCGTCGGCGGCGGTCTCCACGCCCTGGCGGGCCTTCCACACGTGGGCGGCATCGCGGGCCGCGCCGATCGCGAGCGCGCCGCACGCACGGTCGAGGAAGTACGGTCCATGCTCGCGGCCCGGGAGGACCTCTTCCGGGAGCATGGCATCGACTCCCTCGCCCAGCTGCGCGACCTGCACATGGCAGGCCGGCTGCCCCAGCTGGCCTCCGCCGAGATCGTGCTCGTCATCGACGGCTTCGGCGCGTTGCGCGACGACTTCGAGGAGCTGGACGACGACGTCGCCGACATCCTCAAACGCGGCGGCGGTTACGGCATCCATGTGGTGGCGGGCATGCTGCGCTGGAACGATGCACGCATCGCCGTCCAGTCCAACTTCGGCACCCGCATCGAACTGCGGCTGAACGACCCCAGCGAATCCTGCATCGACCACAAGCTCGCCGCGACGCTTTCCCCCGACGAGCCCGGCCGCGTCCTGACCGACGGCAAACTCTTCGCACAGGTCGCACTTCCCCGTACCGACGGACTCACCGATGCCGCGGACGTGGGCACCGTTGTGGAGCGATCGGCTCGGACGATCCGGGCCACATGGAGCGGTGAGGTCGCCCAGCCGGTGCGGGTGCTGCCGCACATTCTGGAGCCCCACCTCCTGCCGGGTCCGGTCGCCGAACCCCAGCGCGTGCCCATCGGCCTGGACCAGACGGCGCTCCAGCCTGTTCTGCTCGATCTGTTCCAGCATGACCAGCACCTGTTGATCATGGGCGACAGTGAGTGCGGCAAGACGAACCTGCTCAAGACCATCGCGAGCGGTCTTATCGAGCGGTACAGCGAGGACGAGCTGGTCTTCGCCGTCATGGACCCGCGGCGTAGCTTGCGAGGCGCGATCCCTGAGGAGTTCAACGGGGGCTACGCGTACAACGCCAAGATGTGCGCGGGACTGGCCAACGGTGTCGCTGGCGTACTGGAAAAGCGACTGCCCGATGACAGCGCATCCCTTCAGGACCTGGAGCCTGGCAGCTGGGGCGGCGGCCCGCGCATCGTGGTCCTCGTCGACGACTACGACGTCCTGACCACCGCCGGCCAGGACCCACTGGCCCCGTTCCTGTCCTACATCCCCTCCGCGGTGGACATCGGCCTCCACTTCATCCTGACCCGCCGCGTCGCAGGCGCCTCCCGCGGCCTGTACGAACCTCTCGTACAGGGCCTGCGCGAATCGGGATCCTCTGCCCTCGTCATGGCGGGGGATCGCAGCGAGGGCCAGCTGTTCCCCGGCGTCTACGCCTCCCAACAGCCCCCAGGCCGCGGTGTCCTCATCCGAAGGAGCCACTCCAACCGCCTGATCCAAACCGTGTATTCCCCCTCGTAACGCACCGGGAGCCGTCCCGCGCACGTGACCCACGAGACACCGGCATCGATGCCACAAATGATGAAGGACCAGACGACCCATGACCAAGGACGTCATCGCCCTCACTCCACGGATGCCCGACCCGGGGGCCATGTTCGCCAGCCTGTTCTCCGGGGGCCCGGACAAGCTGGTGGACACGACGGGGGAGGGCGCTGTCGTGCGCCTGTGCGACGGTGAGGGCCGGCCCCTGGTCTCCGTCGAGGCACCACTGCTCGTGCAGGTCCCGGGTGAGGCCGAGCGGCTACTGGGGGCCACCCCACCGCCGGTGCCGTACTGGTGGACCGAAGCCCGCGCCACCACCGGCGTCGAAGAGGCCGAGCAACTCGCGGGCACCTTCGCAGCCCGGCTGGCCGCTTTGGCCGACGGCTCCGCCTGGCCCCCCGAGGCCGCCCGTTCCCTGGCCGTGGTCGCAACCGACGGTATGAGTGTCGCGCCCACCCCGGCCGCCGCGCAGCCTGCCGTCGACGTCCTCACCGACAAGGTCGCCGTGGTCATCCAGGACCGCCCGGTGCTCGCCATGACCGCCTGGCTCTCCGATGCCTTCCGGACCGCCGCCACCGCCGAACTCGGCCTCCAAGTCGTCACCCCGCCGGGAACCACGCTCTCCGCGGCCGCGCGTGACAGCCTCAGCAACTGGCCCTCCCGCTGGGTCGTGCGCGATGAACGCGACGGCTACTACGACGGGTTGACAGGAGCCGTACTGCGCTGGCAGGACGGCATGTTCGCCCCCATACCGTCGGCTGAGGCGCCCGCTGACGATCCGCGTACTCCGGTGGCTGCCTCCTACCAGGAGGTCACGGTTACCGGTGAGCGTCAGCTGGCCGTGACGTTCCGCACTGTCCACCCCGCCAACGAGGACTTGGTGCTCGGTGGCGCGCTGGAGTTGATATGGCGCGAACTGACCGGCGCGCCTCCGGCCGGGTGGGGAACCGCGGAACCGGCCAATCTCCCTTGGTCGCCGCGCCAGATCACCGACCTTGCGCGTGAGAGGGTGCCCGAGCCGACCTGGGTCGTGGTGGTCGGCAGCGCGGGCCGGCCGGGCCTTGCCACGGTGCGGATCAGTCGTACGAAGGCGGGTGTGGAGGAAGACGTCACGCTGATGTTCGGCTACGGCCCAGACGAGGAGCCTCCGGTGGGCGCTCTGCCCAAGGTGGCGGAGCTGCTGGCCACCCGGCACCGCCTGCAGTCGATGCTCGTCCAGCTCCGCAAAGCCCGCCGCGACCTGGCGGTGCCGCCCCGCTTCGAGGGCCCGGGCGTCCCGGTTGCTTTCGTGCTTGGTGCGGAGGAGATTCGCCAGATGCCCGATGACCGTGCCCGGCGTACCCCGCTGTCCCAGCCGCCCGTCTCCCTCGGTCCGAAGTCCCGCCCTGCGATGTACTACCCGTTGCCGGGAGACCCGTCGGACCTGTCGGGCTGGCAGGACTTCGAGCGCCTGATGCGGCATCTCAAGGGCGAATGAGGCCCCTGGTGCGGGGGCGTCGCCTCTCGGCGCTGAGCTGTTGTCACACCTTCGCCATAGCATGGTGTTTACGGATTGCAGCAATGACAACCCGGTTGATAGGCATGTCCGCACACACGATCGTCAAGCCCGCGGGGGGAGCCCGATGAAGTTCGACATGGGAGCGCAGACGCTCTCGACCTTGAGGTCGCAATCGCAGGGATCGAGCACGGAACTGGGGACGTTGATCCACCAGCTCGTCCAGGCAGCCCAGCCGCTTGAGGGCAAGTTCAACGGCGCGGGCAAAGCAGCCTTCGACTCCTTCAAGTCGCACGCGGACGAGATCAGCGCGGAACTGAACAGTGCGCTAGCCGCGATCGTGGGTGGCCAGTCGGGCATGGAGTCGGCCTTCAGCACCGGTGTCCAGGAGCAGGCCGACAACGCCCGGTCGCAGATGTCGGCGGCGAACTTCGACGCGGCCCGCTTCTCGGGCCGCTGACAGCCCGGTTGCGGAAGAAGTACTTGAGACCCCAGGGGGAGTGATTGTGATGGCTGCTGGCATGGACCGCCGCTCGTATGACTCGGGCGCATCGGCGGAGGCACAGGGCAACATCCAGGCGGTGATCGCGCGCCTGGAGCAGGTGATCGCAGCGCGTGACGCGCAGGTGAAGCAGGCGATGGCGGACTTCACGGCCGATGGTGTCGCCGAGGAGTACCACGGCAAGGAAATGCGCTGGAACCGCGCGTCGCAGGAGGTCAAGAACATCGTCCACCTGCTAAAGACGACGCTGGAGAAGAACGACGCCACCGCGCACCAGACGCTCGCGCGCGCGAAGTCCGCGGTCGACAACATCGGCTGAACCGCCCGGCGCATTAGCGGGAGGAGCGTTTCTCCGGAGTGCGCCAACTTGCAGCCGACCGCGGGAAGCGGTGGTGCAGCGCGGGGTGGGGTGGCGGTGATGGTGCAGTAGAGAGAGGAATGCGGGCGTTCATGGCGTCGTGGGACATTCAGCCGCAGGGAGTGCAGGGCCAGTTGAAGGTCGTCGGCACACATGCCGAAGATCTGGGCGACGCCCTCACCACGCTGCTCGCGGACCTGCGGGAGGCAGCCGGGGCGGCGGGCACGGCTGTGCTGGGCTCGCAGGCAGCCACGCTGCCGCATGGGCCCGTGATGGACGGACCCACGCTGAAGGGACCGATGGGCAAGCCCGTGTTGTCGCAGACGTCGACAGGGCCGGTCGCCGCGGCACTGGTTCAGTACGCAGCGCACCGCAACAAGGACTTCACGGCGATGGCCGATCGTTGCCAGGCCGCCGTCCTGGGCGCAGCCAAAGCCACCAACGAGTACGTCCAAGGTGACCTGGAGGCGGCGAAGTACGCCCAAAACGCCGCCCGGAACGTGCAGGTGGATGCGCTCAAGGACTTCGGGGGGAAGCAGAGATGAGCAGCGACGCGCCGGTCGACCCGTCCGAGGTACCGGTCTTCACCGGTGATCTGGACCTTCTCGAAACGAAGGTGAAGTCGCTATCCCATGGTGGCCCCAAGGTCGAGACCGCCGGCTCGGACGTCCACAAGTCCTTCGGCGGCCTGTCCGCCTTCTACAAGGCGCCCGAGGCGGAGCAACTGTTCGGCGTCACCAAACCCGTGGCAGACAAGGCCCACGATGTCGGCCATGACGCCCGTGTCATCGCCGGGGCCCTGGGCACTTACGCCCGTGAAGTAAGGCCCCTTGTCCACCAGCTGCAGCAGCTCAAGCAGGACGCAGCCAATTTCCGCCACAAGGTCGACTCCAGCGACGACGACTGGCGTGAAGACAGCGACCTGACTGACGAGAACCTGGCCCGCCGCAACAAGATCGCTGAGGTCTGGGCCGCGTTCCAGGCAGCCGAACGCGACTGCCACGCCAAGATCGTCGGCCTGGTTGGTGGCCCGGCACTCCACGCCATCGACGCCTCCCACAAGAACGGCTACGGCTACGACGCCGAAACCCTCACACAATCCAAGAGCCTGCCCTGGGGTGACGCGGTGGAGGAATCCGTTCCCTGGTGGAAGGTCTGGGACCACGCCTACGACTTCGGCAAGGGCGTCGTCATCGACGGCGTGTGGGGCTCCATCAAGGGCCTGGGCGCCCTGATCGGCCTCGAAGGCTCGGAGGCCGCCGGACAGGCATGGACGGGCCTGGCCAAGCTCACCACCGGAACTACGATCCTCACCACCATGCCGTTCCTGGCCCCCATGTACTTGATGACACCGGGGCACATGCTCCCCTCCTGGCTGCGGGACTCACGTACCGCGATGCTGGAGACCGGCAAGGCATTCGTGGCCTGGGACCAATGGGAATCCAACGGCTCCCGAGCCGCCGGCGCGGTCTCCTTCAACGTCGTGACCGCGATCCTCACCCGTGGCGGCGGCGCCGCCGTGGAGAGTGCGAGCAAGGCTGGCGTGGCGGTCAGAGCCGTGTCGGTGGCCGGGAAAGTGGGCGAGGTCATCGACCCGATGACCTACGTCTTCAAGGGCGCAGGCGCCGGCATCTCCAAGATCGGCGACGTCATGGCCCACCTCAAGAACGCGGGCCACCTCCAGGTCCCGAAGATCTCCGAAGGCGCCTACAGCCTCCCCGAGGGCGCCGCCAAGCTCACGGACGGCACGGTGCAGCTCCCCAAGGGCACCGCAGTCCCGGACGGGGCAACCAAGCTCCCTCACGACAGAATCAAGCTGCCCGAGGACACCGTCACCCTCCCGCCAAATACGGTGAAGGACCCGGCCACCGGGAAGTACATGAGCGGCAGAGGCGACCTCTACAACGAGGACGGCAGCCTCTTCCAGAAAGCCGAAGACGCCCACAAGGAACAGACCACCACACCGGCCACCGGAGCGGACAACCCGCGGACCGAGACCCCGGTTCGCCAGGAGCAGCCGGTCCTGGCCGGCGTCGGCGGACGCGGCGACGACATCACACGCGTCGGCTCGGACATCTCCGACCCGATGCGTACCGGCGACAATGCAGGCCACGTTGGCACCGGCCCTGCGCACACCGACCCCATGGGCCGTGCCAGCGACCACGGCACCCCGGGCGGCAGCGCAGGCGACCACATGCCTACGAACAGCCACACCCCGGACGGCGGTGGGACCACCCCTCACACGTCGGGCACCGGCGGACTGGACAACTCCACGAGCAGCGCAGGTCACACCGTCGAAACGAGTGGCACGCGCAGTGGCGGCCACGGCCCCGGCCCGTCCATCCCGCATCAGGGCGACGGCCCAGTAGGCATCGGCGCTGGACACGATGTGGTCGGCAGCAGTTCTGCCCATGCTGAACCTCCGGGCGCAGGTAGCGACACGCACACCCCAGCGGGCGACAGCGCCCCGCCACAGCGCGACCCTGCGCCTCGTCCCAGCTTCATGCACGAAGGCGCCAATCCCTATGGCCCTCCTGGTCGGCTCACTCATGAGCAGATCCAAGAAATTCAGGTCTACCGCGCCAATCACGAGCCGGGTTACCGCGAGCACTACTACAGAAAGGACGGAACGCGCAAGGACCTGGACCTGTACGACGAGAGTGGCCACACTCCGCCTCAGCTCGCACGGCTTTCGGAAAACTCCCCGTGGATCCCTGCCAAGCACGCCCCTGAGCCCCCCAAACCCCATTTCTACGACAAGAATTACATCAAAGTGGGGGCGGACACGGTCAACAGCCCGGCCAGGCGTCACATACTGGAAGAGGCTGCGAGGGAGCGCCACTTCGCCGTCCAATACGACAACATCGTGAAGGACTGGAAGGCGGAGGCCGGAGCAGCTCACGAAGCCCATGGCACCGGCGAATCGGCCGCGCAGTGGGGGGAAGCTAAGGGGACATACAAGGAGTCCCACACTGCAATGGGTGATGCCACTGAGGCATTCGGCGAGAAGGCGGCCGAATACCACTACATCGCCGAGAACTACCCGGACTTCGAGAAGCAGACTCTCCTCGGCCCAAAGAATGGCAACGACCAGTTCGACCAGGTGTGGAAGCATGATGATGGTCGAGTGGCCGTCGTCGAGGCCAAAAGTAGCCCTGGTACCGAACTGGGAAGACGTGAACTTCCAAACGGTAGGAAAGTGTCCCAGGGAAGTAGAGAGTACTTCTTCGACATCCTCAAAGCTATGGAAAAGCGAGGCGAGGACGATCTCGTCGACGCTTTGGAAAAGGCCCTCGATGAGGGGAAACTGGAGTACGTCGTCGTCAAGGGCGAGAAAAATTCGGGAACGTATACTGGCTACCAGTACCGGCGATTCGACATCAGCAAGGGGACCCTTCCGTGACCGTCACTGTTGCCCGGCATGAACTCTCGGTAGGACCCGACGCCGAGCGGTTCGCGGAGCGGCTGAATGAACGAGTAGCTAGGCGTATCGGCCGCCTTCAGGAGTCGGCCAACTCGATTGACTTCGCCTTCAGTACCTCTGTCATGGCGCTACACGCTCGCTGCGTCATCGATCCACGCGCGGCGAAGGTGGAGACCTGGGAGGCGACCGTCAACGCAATGCAGCTCGGCTCGGCGCTGTTCGCCGTGACAGGTGCAGGCGAGGGAACTATCCATTGCCGCATCGACCGGAAGACGCGGACCCTTCAGGCCATTGGTCCTCTTTCTTCTGCAGACGCGGGGACTTGGCTGACGGCGTTCTGGTTGGCGGTCATTTGCCGTGAACAGCAGCGGATGACGGAGCTGTGCGAGATTCCCCTTGAGCGCCTGCGCGCGCCGGAGGGGCAGTACGACGAGTACATCTACCAATGGGTGGACGCCCTGCAGACGTACTGGATGCGGCGGCCGGGGCTAGTGGAGAAGCTCACCGCTGCACTCCAGATGTCGCATCCCGACGTGGCGCAGGTCGCCCCGCGGGACCTGCTTCAGGGGGTGCTCTATCCGCCGATCAACCTCTTCTACCACTTCGTGCTCAAAGACGAAGCTGGCTTTAGCCCCGCCTTGGAAGAGGCACTGAAGCTGCACCAGATGTACTGGACGCTGACCGAAGAGCGGCGGACGGACATCGACGGCAGCATCGCCCTGGGCCCTCTCGCGATCGCCTGCCTCGCCTACGACGGAAAGCTCCCGATCGAGGTGGAGTCGGAGTACCTGCCCAAGCACCTCCTGCAGCACAGTTGGCTCGGCGAGTTCCCCACGTGAGGCAGCCGACGCCAGAGGCCGCGAGCGTGCCTTGTCCGAACTACCTCACGGCCGTCATGTCCACAGCGATCGCTTCGAAGCGAGCTGCTGGCGCGTGGCTCGCCCGCCTATGCCAGTTTCAACACGAGTAGCAGGCCGCCCAGAATCACGAGAGGGGCTCCCAAAGCGCGCAGGCAGCCCGGACGCGCGTTGAGCGTCGGTACGTACGGCGTCTCCATGTGGCCGTTTCGCCACAGCATGTTTCGGTGTCGCTCAGCTGCCTTGCGCTGTACTCGCGCACACCAGCGCCGGATGAAGCCACCGCAGTCGACGAGCAGAACGACACCAATGGCTATGTACGCCAGCGCGAGAACGATCCCCATGTGGGAAACATATGACCACCGTGGCGATGCTGGGGATCCCTCGCTGACGTCTCGTATTCCAGACGAATTGGCGACCCGCAGCGGCCTTCTGCACCAGGGATCACTCCCGACGGCCGAAGTCCGGGGTGGAGGTGGCAAGGTGAGCGGTGCTGGGGCGGCTGGCTGGGCTTGGGATCCGGCGCAGCGACGGAGCAGTCGCCCCGCTCTCGTTACCTTCCACAGCAGGCAGGCCGCCGGGCGACGCGGAGGGGCTGGCTCGACCATGTACGGGCGCCGCAGCTACCAGACTTCGGCCAGGTGGTGGCCTGCGAGGTGGTGCGTCGGGCCCGGGTGACTGGGTTACGGGCCCGACTTGGTGGATACCGGCCGGTTCAACGAGTTGGTCTCCATCTCGTCACGGTGGGCCTGCGCGAGGCGATCCCCCTTGGGGTAGGTGCTTCAGGCCCTGCGTAGTTTTGCTGGCGAGTGATTGCGGACCGCGGGCCGGTCACCGGGCACTCATCTTGCCCGGACATCACCGTCGTGGTGCTCCGCAAGCCAAGTGCGCCAGACATGCCGCGTGTTGGGTACCTCAGGGCGGTCGAGGAGCCAGAGAATGTAGCCGGCGTGGCGCTGTGGCCATGGGTTGTCGGACTCGGCGGCGCTGGTGAGCCTGGCACGTAGGTCATTGCCGTCCATGACCCGGCAGATGCGTACGTACTCGCGGTCCTTGCAGCGATAGGGACGTTGGACCACGAGATCGAGCAGCTCCGAGAGCTTGGCCTTGACTGGCTCGGAGTGGTTGTCGACAGCCAAGTCCCGTAGGAGAGATTGTTTCGTGCCCCATGCCTTGGCATGGCGCGTCCACTCCTGTGGGCACTTGGCCTCCCACTCCAGGAACAGCAGCGCAAACGGCAGTCCAGGCCACTTGGTGATGTCGGCATCGGTGGGGCGGTCCCACAACGCGTCGGGCAGCGAGTGTTGCCGGACCACGCAGTATTTCCAGGCGGCCTTCGTCCAGGCTCGCGACGGCCACATTCGTTGCCAAGACTCGTTGAGGAGGTCGATAGCAGTCTGGGTATTGCGCTGCGCTTCGGCAAGATGGGAGAGCGCGGCTGCGCGTGCCGCAGGATCGCTTGCTACCAGTCCGTATGCCCATCCGAGGCACTTGTGCCACTCGTCGGGACCTGCTGGCCTTGCCCCGGCATCTGGTTTCTTCTTCATCCCAAAGAACATGGTTCCGTCAGCCGACTCCGCCTGTGATGACCTCGGTGGTGAGCTGGCGTGCCGCTGAGCGGCGGTGCGTACGGTCCATGTTGGGTCAGCCGCTCATGAGGTTGCCGGTCGTGGTGTCGAGGGTCGATGCATGCGTGGGTTGGGTTACGCGGACGGGTTTGCCCAGGTCGGAAAGGGCCAGTGTGAGGGTGGCCAGGGCCTGCTGCTTGTCCTTGAGCGCGAGGCGGGCCTGAACGAGGCGTCCCTGGGCGTCCACCCATGCCTCTGCGGCGACGGGCAGGTCGCGGCCGTAGCTGTCGCGGAGGTCGTCGAGCTTCTGGCGTGTCTTCTTGGCCATGCGCAAGGTAAGCGTCTTGTGGTCGAGGTTGCCGCTGTAGCGCGTGGCCTGGGTGCCGTTCACTGTGTCCTTGCCCATGTTGCGTGCGTTCCGCATCCTCGCGATCTGCACAAGGGTGTGTTCGGGGTCGTTGAGCGGAGCGCGCAGTAGGTAGTGGGCTTCGGCGGCGTGGCGGGTGGCGACGGCCCAGGTGTGGTCGACGCCTTCCGGTTCGACGTTGCGGACGTAGATTTTGTCGCCGACGAGCAGTTCCTCGGCCCGGTTGCTGCCTTCGATGAGCCGGACGTCGAGCCGGCCTCGGTCGGCCGCCATGTCGAGGCTGCCTTGCGTCTGGATGTGGTAGCTGGTGGTTCCGTCCGCGGTGAGTTCCAGTGTTGCGTTGATGCGGGCGCTGGTGTGTGTGGTAGCAGTTACGGCGCTCTGGACAACGTCGGTCGGTGTCGGGGTGTTGGCCGACTGAGGAGAGTCGGTGGGGGAGCACGCCGCGCAGAGAGCAGCAGTGGTGGCGGCTAGCACGATGCGGCGACGCATTGGGAATCTCCGTGAGTTGTTGGCTGGCCCCGCACGGCCGGACGGCCGTTCCTTCAGTGGCTGGCCGTCCGGCTTTGCGGGGCGTGATGGTCGGTTGGGGCGTGCCGCTATGCGTATCCGTGCGTGAGAGCGACGGGCTCGGGCTGAGGATGTGTTCGCTGCCTGCGTGTCAGCTTCCGCACGACCAGGATGGCGAGGACGGCTGCCGCGATGTTGATCGCGTCGGAGACCATCTCCACCCGCGTCGCGTACTGAAGGGACTGGGGGCCCTCGACTTTGGCGTTCAGCCGCGCTCCGGCTATGCCCAGCGCGTCCGACGCGGCCCAGGTGATCCACCAGGCGAAGAGGGTGGTGCGTGACACCGCGCGCCGGGAACCCTCGGGAGCGTCTTGGAAGCTGGCGTCCCAGACTTGACGCGCGACGCGGAGGGGCAGCCAGTAGTTGCCGATCGGTATGAACCAGGAGCCGATGGCCCACCCCTTGCCCGTGGTGCACGCGCCTGGTGCGAGGACGTCGGCGTTGACGCGTGCTCGGTAGAACCAGATGAGGAAGCAGGTGCCGGTGGCGATCATTCCGAGGACCTGGAGGACTCCGGCCGTCCCGTAGAGGGTGTCCGCCCAGGTGATCTCGCTGAAGTACACGTTCTCGAAGCCGTCGGATATGACCTTGCCCATGAGCGAGTGCATGTTGAGGCCCGCGTACAGCGAGAAGAGATCGATGGCGATGAAGGCGAGCAGCAAGACGGTGATGGCCGTTGCCAGACCCTTGGTGGAACGCAGAACGGGGCCGTCGGGCTGGGCGCCGACGGGGTGGTGCGACACTGCGAACTCCAAATATGTTGCATAAACGCACATCTATGTGTGCGACGGATAAACATACCTTTTGTGTATTCCGTGTGCGCCGGTGGGGCGACCGGGTAGCGGAGCCCCTTGATCAGCCGGCCCGTCAAGTTCGTTGCCAGCGAGGAAGCTGCGCCGTATGTGGGGGCTGCTCCCGCTCGCGCTGCGGCGGAGTAACTGGGCTCCGCTGCAGGCGCCTTGAGCAACATTGAAGTCCGGGCCAACGAAGCGCCTTCGGTGATCGCCGGCCCGGACTGCGGGTGAATCGGTGCTGGCCTAGCGGGGCACGCCCGTGTGTTCGGCGGCTGCGTTGTACCGGGCGTAGACGGAGGCGGTGCCGTCGTCGGAGCGCCGCGCAGTGGCTTCGAACGCGCCGGCGGGTTGGAAGGCCCCGTGCCTGCCGGCGCGAATGCGGTAGGCGAGGTTGTGGGCCCGGTTCAGGTTGCCGAGGGTTTCGATGCGCGCCCACTCGCCTGGGCGGTCTCGGAGGGCTTCTGCAGTGTCGTAGGCGGCCTGACGACGGGTAGGGACGGGCAGGGGTTCGAAGAGTGCGTGCATTCAGCGGCCTCGGACGGTTGGCATGGTGGTCTCGGCGAGTTCTCTGATGCGGGCGGCAGCACGCCACTGGCTGTCGGCGAGGTGCTTGCACAGGCCGTCGGCGAGGACCGCGATGGTGGCGAGGGCCTGTTCGAGGCTGCTGCCCGATGTGGGGGTGGTCTGCTCGCGGATCGTGGCTACTGGTGAAGTGGGCGCTGGTGTCGAGGGGGTGGTGCGAGCAGGGGTGTTCATGGTGCGGGCCTCGGTGCGTTTAGCGGTTGTTGCAGCGGCAGGTGTTGGTGATGGGGTTGAACCAGCTGTCGCAGGACTTGCACCAGATGGCTCCGGGCACCGGCGGATTCTGGCAGGGGTGGTTGTTGGTGTCTTCGCGTATCACGTTGGCTCTCTTTCTAGAAGTGATGGGGGAGTTGGGCGCGGGACCCGTCTGGGGCGAGGACGTTGACGATGTGGTCGAGGTCCTTGGGGCGCCACAGGGCTGTTTCGAGTCCGCAGGCGGCGAGGTGCTTAAGCCATGTGCGTTGTGCGGGGCGGATACGGCCGGTGTCGGACTTCAGCTCGACGAACAGGACACGTTTGGCCTTGGGATGTCCGTAGACCTCGTCGGGCCATCCGGCGTCGCTGCGCTGCGAGTTGTGGGTGTGGTAGGCGAGGGTCCAGCCGCGGAGGGCGGCGAGTTTGCGGACGTGCCGGCGGAACTGTTCCTCGGTCACGCCGCTCTCCGCCGGTGGGGGGTGATGGCTTCGAGGAGGGCGGCGCGGTGTGCGGCTGCGTCCGGATCGGGATGCGGCCGGTGCCGGGGTGCGGCGGGGAGGCGGGGGCGGCGTTGGCGTTCCTTGAGGAGTTCGGGAAGCGGGTGTCGGGTTTCTTCCCAGAGGATCTCGTGGAGGGGGCGGCCGTATCGCTCGATGACGAGGGCCTCGTAGAGGTCGTTGTCGTGGGCCGTGTGCTGGGTGTCGTGGGCGTCGTTGGTGATGGCAGGCATGTCGGGTTTCTCCATGGGATGGCCGGGACCCGCGGGGGCTGCGGGTCCCGGCCTGAGGGGTGGCCCGTATCGGACGGGCCGTTCCGGGCGGGCGGGGCGCGGGGGGTCGCTGCCCGTCCGGAGGCATGGGTGGTGTCGGGCCGTGCCAGGTCCTGACATCACTCAAAACCTAGCACGTCGATGTGCACTGGCCTATTTGAGGTCAGTCGATGTAGGCGAGTTCGTCCGGGTCGTACGGCAGGGGTTTGGGTGCGCCAATCCACAACACCATCACCAGTTCCTTACCGGTGAGGGGGTCGGTGGCGTGGCCGTGGACTTCGCCGAACAGGCGGCGCATGCCCTCGGGAAGTCGGATCAGGGTTACTCCGGTGCGCTTCTCGAAGCCTTCCATGCTGTTCTCCTCGCGTGTCAGGTAAGGGAGTTGTGGGCGACGATGGTGAGTGCGTGCCCCCACTGTTCGGTGACGGGCTCGTTGAAGGCGAAGCCCGATCCGGAGGCTTCGAGGTCGGTGGCGCGCCAGTCGGCGCAGGTGCCGGCGGGTGGGCGTTCGAAGTGCTGGACCGCCCCATCAGGGAGAGTGACAGCCAGGCGGATCACGCCGCAGGGGTCGGTACTCGCGGCAGCCTTGCTGCCGGTGGCCAACGCTTCTTGGGTGAGTGCGTCGCCGAGGTCCATCGGATACTCCTGTTAGGTACTAGCCTATTTCTGGTCAGGTGAGGACGGCGAACCCTTCGCAGGTGGCGCAGGTGGCGCAGGTGGCGCAGGTGGCGCAGGTGTCGCCCGTGCTGCGGTTCGTGCCGTCGGTGCATGTAGGGCAGGGGAGGGATCGGCCGGCTCCGTAGCAGGTGTCGCACTCACGGGTGTGCTCGTAAGGGCCGTGCAGGTAGACGATGGTGCCTGTGCCCTCGCAGTTGTCGCACTCGGGTGCTGAGACTCCGAGGGTTGCGAGGGCGTCAGGCGTGGTGAGGGTGGAAGGCATCGGCGACTCCTTGGCTGCTTGCTCCTGTCGTGCGGCCGGGCTAGTCGATCTTGGTGTAGGTGACGATGCGGCGTCCCCTCAGTGCGCCCCGGCTGCCGGCCAGTTCGATGCGGTCGCCGTCCTGCTCCAGTATTTCGTAGGCGAAGAGGCGTGACTTCACCTCTTCGCGCAGGTCGGCGCCCGCGATGATGTCGGTGTTGCTGGCGGTAATTTCGCCCGCGTCGTCGAAGATGTAGTACTCAATGCCATAGTGGGCGGTCGCATCGATCCGTAAGTCGTCAGCGTTGATCATGGCGGGATTGACCTTTCGGGGGCCTGGGTGTGGGCTCCCACCCTCACCTCTTGCATCTATTCTACTATGGTTTAGGGGGGTGTCCACTCCGCGAAAGCGACCTCGCACCCACAAGTCCCCACCCATGAAGCAGGGTTGGAACCCCTCATGTCTGGCGCGCGGGGAAAAGCTCCTCCTGCACCGAGGCCGGGCCCGCAGGCACACAATCGTCCTCCAGGAACGCCAGGTGCTCGGCAACAGTCCACTTCAACCACTGCCACTCCGGCAGAAGTGGCCGTGGCCGCGGCCCACGCCCGACAACCACGGGCGCCCCGCCGGCTTCGGGAACGTTGGCCGCCGTCGACCTGCGCTCAAGGATAAACAGCTCGCCCCTGACCCGGTGGACTGTGGTGTCGTCCAGCCACACCTCGCAGTACGGCCTGCCCGCACAGGTGAGCATGGCTAGGCGGTGCAGGTCGCCCCACGCTGGATGCAGGCCCCCCGGCTTCACCCACAGCCACGTGCCGGGCAGGACGTCGCCCGGCCCACTTGGGGTGTGCTTGTATGGGGGCCGCTGGCGCCTCCTGCGGCGTGGCTGTGGTGGTCGCCGCGGCGGATAGTGCGGATGGGCCTGGTGGTACTCGTGCCGCTCCTTCGCGTACGCGGCCAGAACATCGGCCCGCGTGTAGCAGATCGGCCCGACGTGCCAGCGACGCCGCCCACGCACCTCCCAGTAGGACGGTGCTCCACACTGGCAGCGACTGACCGTGAGATACGGGTCAGCGATCTGGCACGGCCAGGGAACCGCGCAGGAACGACATGTCCACGGATCCGTGCCCGCACTGGGAAGATGCTCGTCCGGTAGGTAGAGCCGCGGGGGCCTCCAGTCGTCCATGCGCTCACCGGCCCGTGTGGTCCAAGAGTGCCGTGGCGGCCCCGTGGATCTGGCCGACGGACCACTGCGAGCCGTCGAAGGTCAGCTGTGTGAGTCGTTGAGTGCCCTCGATGAGGGTGACGCTGACGGAGCCGGTTCGCGCTGTCAGCGCAAGACGACGTCCGTTCTTGCTGCCGGTTGGCAGACCAGAGAGCTGCCACCCACGGACCTTGACGTTCTCGTCGTCCACTTCCTGTGGCGCGTGGTGGCCTATGACGTTCAGGAGCGTGCCGCTGTCGTGCCGGCAGTCTCCGTGGCACGTCAGCAAGGCGGCACGAGTGCCTTTCACCACGAAGGCATGCCGGGCGAAGGTCTTGAACCTGCGGGTGCGCACGGTGACGTGCGGGGCCGGGGCGTAGGGGGTGCGGTGCATCCAGAAGGCGTCGCTGATCTCGTCACGGTGCCGCCGGCCGAGCTCCCATCCCTTCAAGCGTTGGAGCCTGAACCAGCTCCACTGCTGGGCGTGGAGGCGGTAGTCGGGGTCGGTGGGCCGGTCGGTCATCCACAAGGAGGTGGTCGGCTCCGCATCGAACATCGCATCGTCGGGGATCACGGACTCGATGCGGATCAGTACCAGGGGCGGGTTGAACGGCACCTGTTCCCCAGGCGAGTCGAGCGTAGCGGCCATCACCGGACAGTTCGTGCAGTCCCGCTGCTGCCGTATGCAGGAGCCGAAGCCGCCCCAGCGGGCCCGGCGGGTATCGAAGCTCTCCAGCAGCGTCGTGTACGACTTCGGTTGCAGGGCGCACTGCGGGCCGCCCAGACCCATGTGGGCGTTGAGAGTTAATCGGTTGTAGCCCTTGCCGTCCGAGGGGCGGCCCGGTTCGGGTTCAGGGAGGTAGATAGGCACGAAGCCTCCTGGAGGAGAGAGGAACGAGGAGAGTGAGGGCGGCCGGGCGTGTGATCGTCGCGGGTCAAAACAGTGCGTCTTGGCCATCGGCGTCGCCCGGGCGGAGGAGCCGTTCACGTCGCGGCTTCGGGGCGGGCACCGGATCACCAAAGAGAGCCTCGGTACCCACCTGGTCCGGGACTGCGGGAATGCGCACCCGGCCGGTGGAGATAGGCAGTTCGTTGGGCGCGTCGTAGTCGAACTCAGCGCGCTGCATGGCCGTCCAGTTGTGGCCCATCAGCCGTTCGCTTCCATTCCAGCGTTCGGGTCGGTGGCCATACGAACCCCAGCCTCGACGTTCAGGTCGATGATGGTGCGGACGCCGTGCCCGTCATCCACTTCCAACACTGGCGGCCCGTCTGCCGCGAAAGCCTTGAGCTGTTCGTACGCAAGCCGCGCGGCCTCCTGCGGGCTGGCTGCCTCGAAGTCGTCGGTCCATACCACGCCGTAGGTACGCACAGGCGGCGCAGCCGCCGCCCTGGCCCGTGCCGCGACGTCTGCGGGGACCACGGCTACAGGCTGGTTGCGCAGGACAACGACACACGGCTCGTCGTCTTCACTCGGCGCCAGGCATACGAACCGCCATCCGACGTCCGCGACGCGGGCGTGGTCAGCGAGCGTCCAGGCGTCCATGTCGTCACACTCATCGCACCCATTGCACGGGCAGTCGGCGAAAGTGTGCGGGGCGGCCGGGAACGGTTCGGGGACGTGCTTAGCCGGGCGGACGCCGGTCCCGTTGGCAAGGTAGGCGACCACGAGGTCATCAGGCTTCACCTGATGGGCGCGGACGGCCACGGCGTCGGCCAGGCTGAGGCCGTAAGGCAGAGGCGGGAGCCTGCGGTCGGCCGATCGGTGAGGGTGAGGGGCGTGGAGGAGCCGGTAAGAGTGAGGATGCGCAAGGGGCGTCCTTTCGAAATGAGGACGTTTTAATGGCGGCAGGATTGGCGGGTCGGTGAACCGGCATGTCCCTGGGAGGGATACGTCCGGGGAGTTGGGGTTGGGGCGCGGCGTTCGGCGGCGCCCCGGTGAGTGGTCAGTGGTGCTCGCCGCGCAGGTCGGTCTGCCCGTCGATCCATCCGTCGTTGTACGCCGTCACGACCTTGGCGTCCGGGTCGGTGCCCGTGCAGGATCCGATGAGGCCGGGGTCCCCGCGCCATTCGATGCTCACGGAGCATCCGGGCGCGCCAAAGGTGACTCCAGCGTGCTGGCCGTCGTAGACGTTTGCGAAGGCGTTGAGGGCGCAGAGTGCGGCGGTGACGAGTCCGGCGACGAGGACCGCAGCGCGACGGGGCCGTCGGGTGACAAGGCGCGGCATACGCATGGGAAGGCTCTTTCGGTTCGGGTCTGTTGGCCGTCTCCCCCAAGAGCTTTGAGGCAGCACGGGCAGGGCGGGGTGCGGACGGACTTCGCCCGCACCCCGGGCGATGTGGATTCAGGCGGTGGCAGGCTCAGAAGCCGTATCCCAACCGAACGTGGTCCCTTGATTTCTGCTGGTCAGGCATGTTTTCGCTCGGGTTGAGGGAGGCATGCCGATGTCTTGTGTCCGCTTCATGGTCGAGGGGTGCGTGGTGGCGTCGGTGCTGGGAATGCTGGAGGAGCGGGAGGCGGCTGCCCGCGTGCGGGTGGAGGGCTTGCGGGAGGAAGTCGCGCGGCTGGCTGAGGTGTTGGAGGCCGCGGAGATCGAGCTGGACCGGCGGGTGATCGCGCGGGAGGAACTGGTCGAGGCCCTGGCAGTCTCTGCGGCCGGGTCCACTGCCGTGACCATGACCGAGGCGGAGGAGGAAGCGGCGTCGTCGCTCGCGCCGGTGCCGGGCTCGATGGTGCCGCCCTGGCGGGAAGGGCTGCCGGTGACGGTTCTGGCGCCGGACTATCAGCGGATTGTGGGCGTGCTGGAACAGCAGCGGTCCACGGGTCACGGGCCGCTTCGAGCCAAGGAGATCGCTGTGGAGCTGGGCCTTGGGGCGACTCCGGCGAAGGTCGAGGGGCTGCGGTCGAAAGCCCGACGCCTGGCGGAGCGCGGGTGGCTCCTGCTGGAGGCGTCGGGGGCATTCAGTGCCGGTCAGCGGCCCGTGGCCGTGCCAGGCGTCGGCTCATCCGCGTGACCATCGACCACTGGATCATCGCTTCGCTGGTGGCGGGCAGGGTCTCGTAGTCCCGGGCCAGGCGGCGGGAGTGCATCAGCCACGCGAACGTGCGCTCTGCCACCCAACGCCTGGGCAGCACCACGAACCCTGTCATGTCGTCGGTGCGCTTGACGATCTCCAGGGTCAGGGCGAGTTTGTCCCGGCACCAGTCGACGAGGCCGCCGGTGTAGCCGCCGTCGGCCCAGACGAGGGTGATGTCGCGGTGCAGGCGGCGCAGCCGGGTCAGCAGGCCCGCCGCGGCGTCGCGGTCGCCGATGTTCGCAGCGGTGACCGCGACGACCAGGAGCAGACCGAGGGTGTCGGTCACGATGTGCCGTTTGCGGCCCGGCACCTTCTTCCCGCCGTCGTAGCCGCGTGAGGAGGCCGGCACCGTCGCGGCGGCCCGCACCGACTGTGCGTCGATGATCCCCGCCGTGGGCTCGGCCTCGCGGCCCTCGTGTTCACGGACTTTCCCGCGCAGCCGGTCGTGGAACTCGGCGATCAGCCTGTGCTCGCGCCAGCGCCGGAAGAAGGCGTAAACCCGGCCCCAGCCGGGGAAGTCCGCAGGCAGCGCCCGCCACGGGATCCCGCCTGCGACCAGGTAACGGATCGCGTCCAGCAGTTGCCGATGACAGTAGCCCTCGGGCCGTCCGCCTCGCCCCTGAAGCCAGGCCGGCACCGGCAACAATGGCCGCACGGCCGCCCACTCCGCGTCCGTCATGTCCGACGGATACCGGCGCACCCGATCGGGGTGATCGGCCGCGTTGCCGTACAGGTGCGCGAGACAATCGCACGACACGACGGGCGAGTTGAAGTCAACGGGCTCGGACGCGTACAACAACGACAACAGGGCCTCCGGGAACCGCTCGGAATGGGATCGCACCCCCGAGCTACCAGGAGGCCCTGCCTTCATGCGCGTACCGGCGGAAGATCACCCGACCAGGAACTCCGTTCGACCTGCCCGTTCCAAGATCGGTTGAGATACGGCTTCTGAGCGTTGAAGACCTTCTCCACGACCGGATTAGTGTCCTGTGCCTCGTCCAGGAGTAGGAAGTCCGCTTCGATGCGAGGTTCGGTGAGGGCCCAGATCTTCAGGTAGTGATCGTGGTCGAAGCGAACAACGCCGTGATCAGGGTTCTGGAGGTCCTCCCACGCCTTGTGCGCGTAGGGCAGGACTACGTCGACGAGTTGGGCATGCAGGTCCTCGGCTTCGATGCCGCGGAGGCGGGGGACGTGGTATCGCTGGATCGTGGTGTCAGCGGACTGGCAGAAGCGTGTGACGGTACGCAGCACCGTGTAGGAGAGGGCCTTGTTAGTGACGTTTCGCTCGCCGATCCTGATGCTCATGTTGAGGCCGATTCCCAGAGAGGCCCCGGTCTTCCAGCCCGGCACACGCGGGGCGTCCATGCGGCCGGTGAACCTGCGTCCCACTTCCGCGTAGGCGAGGGAATGGGCTGTCTTGCACTGCACATTGGCCGGGAACTTGGTGGAGGCTTCCACCGCGATGGACTTGTTGAAGGCGACGTACTTCCCGCGCTTCTTGGTGCTCGCCGCGAGCATGGCGAGTGTCGTGGTCTTTCCTGTCCCAGCGCCGGCTTGGAGGACCAGGTGGTCGCCGCTTTGGAAGGTGTCGACGGCAACGCTCTGCTCAGTGGTGGGGGCGGGCATCGTGCTCCTCAATCGTGTGGGGACCGTACGCATGCGCACGGTGACATGACTTGCAGGGTGGTGTCGGGTGATCACCGGAGTCGCTGCACGTGGTTCCGGAATTGGCGGAATCAAAGCGGCCCTGTGGCGCCTTAGGACTGCCGGATAGGACAGGCCTGTTGACCTCCGGGCGGTTGCGAAGCTGGCAGGACTCGTTGCCGCGGAGTGAGAGGTTCTTCGGCGGCACCCAACTCCCCTTCCGTGTCGAGACCGCGCCATGTGGCCGTGTCGGAGGTGTAGCAGCCGCCACTGACAAAGGCCCTCTGAGGAATGAGCCGCTTTTCCCTGCGCGAACGAATGAGTGTGTCGCCCCGGCCAGAGCCCCGCCCGCCGAGGTGGGCATGGCAAGACTTCTGGCCATCGCTAAGGCGGGGTGAGGCCAGGGCCCGAGGCACTCGCTTCACTCACCTAGGCTCGACGTTGGGCGTGGGGCTGGAGCCCTATGTCCACCGCGTCTCGCATTCCGGCCTCGCTCGCGGGCCTGGCCGTCCCCGTCGATGAGCTGGCGCCGTACCACCGCAATCCGCGGACTGGCGATCTCGACTCGATCGCAGAGTCGTTGTCCACGAATGGTCAGTACCGTCCGATCGTCGTCAACCGTGGCACGCTCACTGGGCGTCCGAACGAGATCCTCGCCGGCAACCACACGTACAAGGCAGCCAAGCAGCTCGGGTGGGTCGAGATCGCCGTGACGTGGCTGGACGTCGATGACGACGCCGCGGCGAAGATCGTCATCGTCGACAACCGCACCAGCGATCTCGCCGGGTACGACACCGTCCTCCTCGCGGACATCCTCCAGGACCTGCCGGATCTGCAGGGCACCGGCTACGACCAGGAACAGCTCGATCAGCTCCTGGACGAGACTGATCTGCCGGCTCCGATCGAGCTTCCCAGCGACGGCGTCGGCACGGGCGCCGCGGCCACGGTGGACTACCTCCAGTGGGGCTACCTGCAGTGGTCGTCCACCAGGGTGCGGATCACGCAGGCCGAGGTCGAGTTGCTGGACGCGCTGTACAAGCGGTTCGTTGCCGACAACGACTCCGACATGGGGTTCGGCTGGCACGTGCTCAACGACGAGCACCGCGCCGAGACCGGAGCGGGTGCTGCGGAGTGAAGAGCCTCAACGTCCACTTCGATCCGGCCTATCCGCTGGCGAAGCTGCGGCCGGCCGACTACAACCCGCGACGCCTCTCGGACGACGCGTTCGAGCGCCTTCAGCAGTCTCTGCGCCGCCATGGGGTCGTCAAGCCGGTGATCCTCAATGCGGATGGGACGCTGGTCGCGGGTCACCAGAGGACCAAGGGGTTGAAGGCGATCGGGCAGGACACGACGCCGGCGATGATCCTGCCGCAGAAGGTGCGGCTGCAGGACGAGATCAAGTTCAACCTTCTCCACAACCGGGTCGAGACCGAGTCATCCGTCGTGTACGCGGAGCCGGGGCCGATCGGTCAGTGGTGCTGGATTCCGTGGCAGACCATCGAGGTTGAGGAGTCGAAGAACCTCCCGTTCCAGCAGGCCATCGGGTTCATGACTGCCGCCCACGGCCCGTGGGGCTCAGTGGTCATCGACGACCAGGGCCGCATCGTCCTGAACGCTGAATACGCGGCCGTCGCCCAGTCCCAGCGGTTCGATGTCCTGGCCTGGACCGTGGCGTCCTTCGACGCCGGCCAGCTCGTACAGGACCTCACTGGGGAGTACGGCGTGTACGACTGGTCCGGTCTGGAGGATCAGGCCCCGGTATGGAATCAGCACATCGTGCAGCCGAACCGGCTGCGTGAACACTCCTCGAAGGCGAAGGCGGACAAGGTCCGCTACAAGTCCGAGGTGTGGGAGCGGCTGGTGCTGCCGTGGCTGACGACCTCTGACCGGGTGGTGGACTTCGGTGCTGGCCACGGTGACTACGCCCGGCACCTACGCGCGAAGGGCTACCGGGTGCAGGACTATGAGCCGTACCGGACGTTGAAGGGGAAGTATTCGATCGACATCCGCACGGTTGTCGGCCAACTCCGCGGCATCGAGCGGGAACTGCGGGAGAACGGCCTGTACGAGGTCGTCGTTTTGGACTCCGTCATCAACGCCACCACGTCCCTGGAGTACCAGCATTGGGTGCTGGTCACCGTGAACGCGTTGTGCGCCGCCGACGGGCAGGTGTGCGTCGGAACCCGCAACCTGGAACGCGAGGTGGCGTACGAGAACTCCGAGCACTCCATCAGCCGGGACTCGACCCGACTGGCGTTCCTCGACGATCACAACGTCGATATGCGGTTCGTGCGTGGCAAGTGGCAACGAATTCGCTACCACACGCCCGAGTCGCTCCGCGGGCTACTGTCCCGCTACTTCGAGGACGTACAACTCAGCGACACCACCAGAGCCACCGTGAAGGCCGTATGTCGCAAGCCTCGACCTCTCCCGACAGAAGAATACGAGCGGGCATTCTCCGAAGAATTCAACATGCCCTACCCCAACGATTTCCGTCACAGCAAGCACCACGGAATATCGGAAATATTGATAAAATTGACCAAGGAGAGGAATTCAGCTTCGAAGGAGTGAGAGATGAATCCGGGATCTCCACCAGAGCACGTTTACGTCGAGGTAGACTCACTCGACACGTATCGCGTCATGTGGTTAGCCGGCATACGACAGTTGGACCTGACGCAGCACTGCCTGAAAACGTTCGCAGAGTGCGACCGCCACCACGTCAATGCCAAACGCAGACGACAGATTCTCCGCTTGCCGGGCAGTAATCCTCCTGCGGCCTGGTACTTGTGCGCGCTGCCCATACCATGGGACTGGTCCCGCAATGCACACCTCGCGTTCGAGTACGCGCCGGGAGAGACATGGGAGGGCGATGCACTGGTCCGCGGCCTTCACGTTTGCCTGACCAATGCTCGCCTCATTGCAGACTGGGGCGAGCATTCCATCCCGCTCGATGCCCCCAAGAGAAACTCACTGCGGTATCGCACGTGCAGAAATTGGCAGTTTGCATGGTGGCTGCGAATAAATCGCAACGTTCCCGATGCCCCTCCGCCTTCACCCACACCTACGGAGAATGAAGGTGGGCCAGAACAGCTGATGCTGACGTAGGGAGTGCCTTCACGCTGGCCGTCGGCCACCAAGACCGCCGGCAAGTACAAAGGCACCCCGCTCTACCGACGCCAGTGGCGGGCAGGCCCGGAGGAGGGCCGAGAGGGACGGCTTACAATCCCACTTCGTGGCTATCGAACTCCCCGCTGACTTGATCGAGAAGGAGCACGCCGCCTGGAGTCAGATCCAGGCGGGCGTGCTGACCGTCGAGACTGCACACGAGGTGCACCAGGCGATCTCGGCGTTCGCTGCCAAGTCCGGGGAATCTCGTCTCGACGTCGAGATGGAGTTGAAGCGTGTCGTTCGGCACCCGCAGCCCGACAGCAGCACTGGCTGACGCTCCAGATCTTCGACTCGCAGCCGTGCCACTCATCCGGTGCCCCCATCAGCATCTGCCGGTCCGCAGAGACGGGTGTTGACTACCGACGCATCCCCTACGGCACTGTCATCAGGGCGATCACGGCAGCCAGGCACATCACGGAGAGGACGCTGAGGATCCAGGCCATCGTAAGTCCGTCAGGCTGGACTTCACCGTCGGGATTCCTCCGCTTCTGCTCGACGTACTCCCTGAGCATTCGGCCACGGACCGGCACCAAGGCAATCGGCATCGAGGTGCACACGACGCTGTACAGGAAGAGGATCTCTGGCGCCGGTTCGGGCCGTAGAAGGTTCATTCCCAAGATGGCGCCGAACACTACCGGGGCCAGCAAGGCCGCCGCCCACTTGGATCTTCGTGGCGACTGTTTGCCGGTACTACGCAGATCCTCAGGGAGTTTCGTTCCGATGGCCACCAGCCACAGCCCGAGCATGAGGAAAACGGTCGAAGCAACCGCAATCAGCCACCACCCGTACTCAGGTATTGAAAACAGCATCACCATCGCCTTCCGCAATGATTCTGGACTCATCACCCTATCCAGGGCCCCGAATGACTGCCCGACCAGGTACCGAACAGCCAGTGGGGCGGGGCGCCGTCCGACTGCGTAGCCCGGTCAGGGATCATGGATGGTGGGCGCGGGGCCAGGGAGTTGAGTCATGGGCCGCCCCAACCGGGCCACTCGGGCAGCCATTACCCAGCGCCGCGCCGACGCCATCGACCTGAAGCTGGCCGGGGTGGACTGGCTGACGATCGGCCGGAAGCTCGCCGCGGACCCCTCGATCAACTCCGACGGCATTGCCTACCCGCAGGGGTACGGCATCGACAAGTACAAGCGCAGCCAGGAACCCCCAACCGACAAACGGCTCATCGAGCTCGCTTGCAAGGACGTCTCCAAGGCCCTCGCTGAGCGCACCACTGCTCTTGACGAGAGTGCCGATGAGCTGCGGCAGCTCATGGTGGAGCGACTGGAGCGACTGTTCTTCGGTGTCTACCGGGCCGCGATCCGCAACGGCGACTATCAGGCCGTCGACCGCGCCGTGCGGATCATTGAGCGCAGCAGCCGTCTTCTCGGTCTGGACCGGCCTGCTCGCACGGAACTGTCCGGGCCGGACGGCGGTGCCGTCCAGGTGGAGACCGCGGGCCTGGATGAGTTGGAGCGTTTGATCACCCTCGCTGGTGGCGAGGGTGAGCGGGGCTGACGAGGCGGCTGTCCTCGATCTGTACCGGACGCTTTCCGCCCAGCGTCGTCGTGAGATAGCAGCCGCCTCCAGCCCTGAACTTCGCGCCCGCCTCGTGCGTATCGAGCGCGAGCTGGCGATGGACCGCTCGCCGGGCGCGATGGCGGCCGTGCTCACCGATGGCCGGGAGATGCAGGCCCCGCACCTGGGCTTGATCGATGCTGCCTTCGAGCAGGTCGCTGCCGGGAAGCCGACCAGGCTGCTGCTGACTATGCCGCCGCGGCACGGCAAGAGCCGGCGAGCCGCCAGGTGGGCGCCCTTGTGGTATCTGCGCCGCCGCCCGGAGCACCGGGTGATGATCGCCTCCTACTCCTCCGATCTGGCCGACGATCACGGTCGGTGGATCCGCGACGCGATCCTCACCTACGGCCCGCAGCTCGGCATCAGCCTCCGTCCCGGCTCCAGCGCCGCGAACCGCTTCGATCTCGTCGGCACGGAGGGCGGCGCGGTCATGGCTGGTGTCGGTGGCGGCCTCACCGGCAAGGGCGCGCACCTCGCGGTCGTCGACGACCCGATCAAGGACGCGGCCGAAGCCTCGTCGCCCACCATGCGCAAGCGTCTGTGGGAGTGGTGGCAGGCCGTCCTCCTCACTCGCATCGAGCCCGGCGGCTCGGTCATCTTGATTCAAACCCGCTGGGACGAGGACGACCTTGCCGGACGCGTCCTGTCCGACGAAGGCGACCGCTGGACCGTCATCGACCTGCCCGCCCTCGCACTGTCCGAGGACGACGCTCTGGGCCGGCCGGTGGGCGCAGCCCTGTGGCCGGAGCGGTACGACGCCGCTGCGCTCGCCGAGATCCGCCGCTCCGTCGGTGAACGTGTCTGGTGGAGCCTGTACATGCAGCAGCCGCGCCCGCAGGACGGCGGCGTGTGGCAGTGGCCGTGGATCACCAATAACCGCATCAGTGCTGCCCAGTTGCGGGGCATCGATCTCGCCCGCATCGTGGTCGCCGTCGACCCGGCGGGCGGCGAGTCCGCAGTCGGTGACGAGACCGGCATCGTGGCCGCGGCCTCCGATCGCAACGGTCACCTGTACGTCCTCGACGACCGCTCCGGCAAGCGCGGCGCCGATGCGTGGGGGCGAGAAGCGTGCCTGCTGGCGATCGATCTGCGCGCGGACGCGATCGTGGTGGAGAGCAACTACGGCGGCGACATGTCCCGCCAGATCCTCCAGCAGGCATGGCAGGAACTCCAGCGCGAGCAGCGCACCGAGAACATGCTCATGCCCGCCGTACTGCCCGTGACCGCCAAGCACGGCAAGAGACTGAGGGCCGAGCCCATCGCCCAGCTCTATGAACAGGGAAGAGTTCACCACATCGGGGAATGGCCGGCCCTGGAGCAGCAGATGGTGACCTGGGTCGCCGGCATGGACTCTCCGGACCGGATGGACGCCGCCGTGCACGCGCTCACCCAGCTCGCCGATCCCGTCCACGGCGCGGGGCTGTCTTCTGCGTCGTATTCAGATGGACGGCTTCAGGGCCGTCGATAGGCTCCGATCACGGGAGCTTTCCGGGTTGTCCGATGCGCTGCTGGGGGACGGCTCCTGTCTCATGCCCGGCGAGGCCGAGGCGCGGCCTCGCCTTGGGGCTTGAAGGTTTCCGTGCCTGCCTCGACCTGCGCGGATCGAAAATCCAGGTGCATATCTACCGGTTTACATCCGTATACTCGTCCGGACTTATGGAGGACAGGATGTGCAGACGATGAAGCTTGCTGAGGCACTGGCAGAACGCGCGGAGGCGACGCGTCGTGTGGAGCAGTTGCGTGCGCGCGTCGTCGGCAGTGCGCGGTATCAGGAAGGGGAGACGCCTGCCGAGGATGCGGCCCAGTTGCTGGCCGAGGCCGGTGAGGTGCTGGACATCCTGGAAACGCTGATCCGGCGGATCAACCGGACCAATGCCACGGTGCAGATGGGCCCGGACGGCACGCTCACCGACGCACTCGCGCGCCGGGATGTTCTGCGGATGCGCCACTCGGTGGTCACCGCGGCGGCTGATGCGGCAGCGGGTACGGGCGAGCGAGGATACGGGCGGCAGCTTCGTTCCGAGCTGATGATGCTCTCCGCGCTTCCGGTCGCGGAATTGCGCCGACAGGCAGATGAACTCGCCCGGGAGATCCGTGAGATCGATGTGCGGATCCAGCGGACGAACTGGGAGGTCGATCTGCTGGACTGAGCGTCTCAGCAGACGAGGCGATGTGGAGCAGGTAGCCGTTTCGGAGGCGTGCACAAACCGAGGGCTGGCGGTTTTCCAGCCCACTCCTGGCGCGTGAAGAGCAACGCAAGGGGTTCGATTCCCCTTTAACAATGCAGCTCAGCACCGCGTACAGGTAATGGTGCACATAGCACGGCACATCACCACGTGCAGATCCGGAACGGCGAGGGTGGGCTCGGGGTTTCCCACATCGCAACAGCCAGACCCAGCGGATGGGATTTTTGGCGCAGTGATCGCTCCGCCGCGCGGATGGGAGTTTCACGGCACTACGCTGAATTGCGGCGCGGGGCCGACGATTGGCTCCTGCTGCTGTGGGTGTGCGTGCTCTGCTGACCGATGCCTGGTCGTGGCTGAACTACAAGCCCGTCATGGCCTCCACCGTCGACGGTCGCCCGCACCGGGCGCTGGCCCCGGAGATCCAGGCCAGCTGGCTGCCTGAAGATTCGATCCGCCGTCTGGCCGCCTACAAGCTGCTGGCCACCTACGACTCGAACCAGGCCGGGGAACTGGCCGCACTGACCGGGAACGAGGCAGCCGCGGAACGGCGGGAGTTCGGCGATCCGTCCGCGTTCGTGGATACGGCGCTCGCGCATCTGCTGGGGAAGTCCCAGCAGATCATCGTGCCCGGTGCCGAGCATGCCGGCGACGAGGACGCTTCCCCGAAGGCCGTGGCGGCAGCGGAGGTCCAACAGCGGCTGCGCGACTGGGCGGAGCTCGAGCTGCTGCCGCTGCGGATGCAAGCCGCGGAGCGCAAGGCGGTCCTGCTGGGCGATGCGGTGTATCTGCTGGCGTGGGATCCGGCCAAGGGCCGGGTATCGCTGCGGACATACGATCCCGGCTTCTACTTCCCGGTGATGGACGACGACGCCGACCCGGGCGACTACCCCACCAGAGTTCACCTGGCATGGGAGATACCGGAGGACCCCCGCAAGGGGGTCAAAGCCCGGGTCCGGCGGATCACGTTCGAGCTCGGCCCCATCACCACTGCCCCCGGCGACCGCGAGACCACGCGCCGCTATCCATGGGCGCCGGATCGTCCTTCGCATCTCACCTGCTACCTCTCGGACGCCGAATGGTCCATTGATGACCTGCGCCACGGCCAGAGGCTCGATGAACTCCCCCTGGATAAAGCTAAGTTCCGTACCCGCCGGGACGGACAGGTCCTTGACCGGCTGGACTTGTTGATCGACTTCATCCCCGTGATCCATGTCAGCAACACGGTGGATGACGGTGAGCACTTCGGGCAGTCGGTGCTGGCGAAGGTGATGCAGGCCCTGGATGAGCTGGCGGAGACGGACACCGACTCGGCCCGCGCCTCGGCCACGACTGGCGCGCCGATCATCGGTCTTGCGGGGGCACGGGCGGAGCTCGACCGGGTGACTGGGCGGCCGAAGCCGCTGGCAGTGCAGCCCGGCACGATCTTCCAGCTTGCCGACGGTGGGCGCATGGATGTGCTGGACACCTCCGGTCAGCTGGCAGAGCTGCGAGCGCGGGTCGAGGAGATCCGGGACCGGGCAGCAGTCAATGCCCGGCTGCCCGCCGTCAGTCTCGGCACCGTCGATCCCACCGACGTGCCCAGCGGCTATGCCCTCCAGATCAGCCTTGGTCCGCTGGACTCGCTGGTCGATTCGATGCGGCTGGCCCGTGCCCACAAGTACGCGCTGCTGCTGAAGATGGTGCAGCGGCTTCACCAGGCCGGACGCGCTCACGGGTGGCCACTGGGCGAGACCCTGCCTGCCCGGCTGGTGTTCGGCCCGCACATGCCGACCGACCGGCAGGCCATCCTGGATGAGGTGGTCAAGGGGGTGGGGGCCGGAGTGTTCTCGCTGGAGACCGGCATCCGCATGCTCCAAGACGCCGGCTACCCCATCGGGGATGCACAGCAAGAAGTCCAACGCATTCAGGCTGGTAGCAATCCCACCCAACTACGAGACGGTGATTGGCGCCGAGAGTAGTTCAGCCGTTGAGTAATTTGCCTGTTAGGTTCCGTATGCGCGCTCTCGCCAGGGTCGACATTGAGCCATTCGCCGTTGCACCTACAACCCGATCGCGTCGAGCTGGTGTACGAAAGCTCGGGAGGCGAACGGGCTTCTCGCGCCGGGACCCCTTCGCGCACAGGCGCGCATGGCTCGAACCATCCATGAGCACCCGGTACCGACGACGTGCGCCCACTGGCGCCGAGCATCGATAGAGCACCGGTCGATCATTTGAGCGGTTTGGCCTGCATGTCACCAGCGAGGCGCAAACATCCTTTTTCCACACTGCGATTGCGAGTCTTCGCCGAGCGAACTCGCCATCGGCGCACACTCGGACGAATACCAGGCGCCGAACAGCGCATTCTTCGAGGAAGCGTGAGCCAGACCCATGCGCCGCCGGCCGTGAATTTACTGTTGCATCTTTGCTTTTTTCCCATCTGCACGAGCTTCTGGCGCCGGAAGTGATGCTTCCCCTTGCATGACACCGCCGCGAGCGCATCGAATATTCATCCGAGCCGTGCCACCATTGATTAACCCAAGTTCGATCTCTGGGCTCACATTTGAGTGATCGACATCGATCAAAATCGATGCACAACCCAAAGCATTAGCTCATTGATGCAATGAATACACCGCACAATTATCGCAATCTGACGGACTTGCGGGACGGAGGAGATTGCAAGGCGGGAAAGTTGCTGTTCGCGCAGCGAATTCCTCGATCGGACGATAATCTGGTGCGACCGCATGCAGCCGCCCAGTGGCAGGCTGTAATGGCGGTGGCCTCGGGAGGAAGCCCGAGGCCACCTGTCACGCCATCAACGACCGAAGAGAGAGGCCGAACGTGACCGTTGAAGAGAACCGGGAGCTGCCGTTGCTCCCCCCGGGATTCCCTTCCGTGATTATCCCTGCCCTGAGTGGCGGTGAAACCCCGAGCGTCGCACTGGTCGATCTGCACCTGTGCGCGAGTCTGGCGATCGTCGTCATCATCGTGGTGGCCGCCGTCGTCCTGCTGCCCAGTATGTGGCCTGCCGTAGCCGGCGTACCCGGGGTCTGGCCATTCGCTATGTCCGCGGTGGTGAGCCTGGCAGGTATGTCCTGCCGCAGCTACCTCCGTATCGTCCGCGCCCGCCGGGGCTGAGCCCCACCTCCTGGGTGGGCGCCCACATGCGGCGCCCACCCAGGACCGACTGCTGGGACCCCGGAGCAGATGACTCTCGCCCGGGGCAGCGAAGGGAATCGTCGATGGCAGTGCCATCACCTAAGCGATGTGCCTTCTGTGGGAAGGGCATCGAGCAATCAACATGCGGCGGGCGGCCAAGGGAATACTGCGACGTCACCTGCCGGCAGCGGGCGCAGCGCCGCCGCGACCGTGAGCGGCGAGCCTCGCGGCCATCAGAAACCTTATGGAGGGAGATCACGTACGACCTGTCCTGTCGTGCTCAGCAGTTGCACGTTGCCAGTTCCAGCCAACTACCTCTGGGAATGGTGCTGGAGGTGACAGACCGCCTTCGTGAGGATGCCGAATGCCTCGCCGCTGTCGCGGTGGACTCCGTGCGCCATGAGGGGTGGGCCTGGAGAGAGGTCGCGTCGGCCGCCGACCTGAGTGAAGCATCCGCTCGAGCACGGTGGGGTGGAGTCCGCGTCGTGCGCCTGGTCTCCGCACGCACTCCTGTGTCCACAGGCCGGACAGCACCTCAAGCCCCACTGCTTCCGGCCGCCCGCATCGAATTCGCCCTGCAACCCCCACTGCCGCGGGACCGCGATATCGCGCAGAACGCCACTACTCCGGGGAAGGCGAGCGATGGACGTGGATGAAGGCCGCCACCCGGTCTGCCAGCTCCGCGGGTTCCAACTGGAGTACGCAGCCTTCTGCGAAGCGAACCAGGCTTCCTACCATCGCTACGCCATGGTGCGCCTGGCGGACCGAGTGGAAGCAAGGCGCTGCGTCGAGTCTGTCCTGGGCAACTTGGAGGCAAGCTGGGTCGCAGTGCTGGCCAGTGAATGCCCCGCCGCCTGGGCCTGGAACAGTCTGCGTACCGAGGCCGCCCACCGGACGCTCAGCGCGCTGGGACGTTCCGGACGGTTTCACGCCGTCCTTCGGGACGACCAAGCTGACATCATGCTCCTCCATCATCACCTCAGATTGCCTCTCGACCATGCAGCCAGCCTCATGGGCCTTTCAGACCACGGCGCCCGGGCCTTGTTGCGCGGAGCCAAGCGGGATCTGGGTCACCTGATGCCTCGTTAGTGCAGCTGAAGTAGCTGGTGCATGCTCGGGCAACCGGGCGTGCACCAGCTTGCACTTCACCCTCATTAGTGGTGTAACTCCCCTTGGCTAAAGCTCATTTGAGCGACTAGCCGACTACTCACACGCACTCCTAGGATGAGCCCTCATACCCAGGACTCAGCCAGCACCAGGCCCCACAGGAGTGCGCATGGCTTTCGGGGAGAAACCCCAAACTCACCTGATCGACACCAGCAAAGCCAGTGCCGCGCGTATGTACGACTGGCTTTTAGGTGGGACGGAGAACTACGAGGTCGACCGCGAGGCATGTGGTGAGCTGTTGGCTATCGCGCCCAGCACCCAGCAACTTGCCCGCACCAACCGAGACTTCCTCAGGCGTGTGGTACGTATTCTGGCTAAGAACGGGATCAGCCAGTTTCTCGACCACGGTTCCGGTCTGCCCACGCAGGACAATGTGCACGAGGTAGCGCAGCGGGCTCGCCCTGGCGCCAAAGTCGTCTACGTCGACAACGACCCCATGGTACTTGCCCACGCTCGTACGTCCCTGGACGACAACGAGGACACCATGGTCGTCGACTACGACATGCGGCGCACCCACGACATTGAGGAAGCCACCAAGGGTTTCCTCAACTGGGACCAGCCCATCGCGGCCCTGTTCGTGTCCGTACTCCACTGCCTGCCCGACACCGACGACGAACGGGACCCGGCAGTCCTCATCAGAAACCTCGCAGACCAGCTCCCGGCAGGCAGCTACATCGTCATCTGCCAGCTCGTCAGCGACGATCCTGAAGTCCGCCAAGGCGTCACACAACTCATGGACACTGTCACAGGCGGCAACTGGGGAAGAGTCCGGGAACCCCACGAGGTACGCCGATACTTCGACCCACTGGAGATCCAAGACCCAGGACTGGTTGACGTGATCGACTGGCGGCCTGACTCTCCGCCACCTCCCGCCCATCTGCGCCCCACGGACTGGGTCGAATGGGGCGGAGTTGGCCGCGTCCGAAAGTGACGCCCAAGTGACGAAGCCGCGGCGAACTGAGGGGTACGGTCCCCAAGCCCCTCAGTTCGACGATACTGCGGCGGTCTCCTGCTTCCAGCACTGGAGTGCACGCTCTAGCGCCGCTGCGCTGTCCTTGCGCTCGTAGGCGTTGGCGCGCACGTTGAGCAGGAGCCGGCGGTACTTGTCGAGTTGACGCTTTTGCGTGATGTAGTTCGCCCCATCCAGGTGCTCCACATAGGCCAACTCGTCCCAGTCTCCGTCAGGGAACGTCAGGTGAAAGATCGGGTACGGAGGCATCATGACCTCCTTGCGGACGATGCGGACGTTGATCCCCTTCGTCAAGGTGGCCTTGAGGAGAAACTCGATCTGCTCAGCCATCACGTCGGCGTCGCCGCAGATCCGGTACAGGACGTCCTCGCCGATGAGCGCGGCCAGGGCGGGGCTGCCCTGGTCGATCATGACCTGCCGCTGCATCCGGAGGGCGACGATGCGCTCGATGTCAGCGTCCGGAAGACCGACCTCCATATATCTCACGATGGCCCGTGCGTACGCCTCTGTCTGCAGCAACCCCGGCACCACGCGCGGATCGAACACGCAGATCCTGTTTGCGCTTCTCTCCATGCGGATGAGGCGTTTGAGGAAGTTGGGTGTCACATCGGCGAAGCGTGCGTAGAGGTCAGCGTTCCCGGCCTGCGCCAGAAGCTGCTCAAGCTGGCATCGCTGCTCGCGGGTAAGCCCGTAGAACAACGCGAGGTCGTGGACGTCACGAGGCTTGGCCGGACTCTCGCCCCGCTCCAGGCGACTTACCTTCGAGGTGGAGGCGCGGATCACGTGCGCCGCATCGGCAAGGGTGTACCCCAGTCGCTCGCGGTGGAACCGCAGTTCATCACCCAGCAGCCGGCCTGCGGGACGCTGCTCGTCCGGAAGGTCCATGCGGACGACGGACGCGTGTGGTTCAGGTCGGGCCTTGTGGACGGCGGGCATACGCACTCCGAAGAGATTTAGGGCACACAAATTGGGCCCAGAATGCCCTGCATATGCCCGCCACCACAAACTATGGCCAAAGCGTGGCTCAGAGTTCCATCGTTAGACGGCCAGGTTGTCGAACTCGGCGCTCTTCGCACCATCGAGGAAGGCCCGCATCTCCGTCCTCGTAAAGACCAGGGCCGGCCCCTCGGGGTGCCGCGAGTTCCGGACAGCGACCTCGCCATTTGGCAGGCCAGCCACTTCCACACACTCCCCCGCACCCACGCTTGCTTGCGCCTTCAACCAGGTAGCGCCCTTGATCTCGCCCGCCGGGACTCCGTTCACAATCGTCATCGTCACCCTCATCCTTCTGCTCGTAACTAGCCGAACGCGGTGCACGTCATTCCCATATGGGAAATGACTGCGCCACCCATGCAAAAGGATAGGCATCCCACCCCTCGCAAACAGACCCCCGAAAGAGTGGCAGTTTGATTCCGACTTTCCGATAAAATTACGCAACGACCATGCAGTTCACTGATGCGCCCAACCCCAAGGAAGGCTCTAGCCAGTTCAAGCAGGACTGCCACCCATAGATGGTCAGGCGAGTGCCCGACAACTGTGCGAGGCGGCCCATTCGGCGTGAGCGCCTGTGCTGGGCCTTGGGGTGCGTAGACTCGGTCACGGCGCGGGGCCATCTGGGAGTAGCACTCTTGAGGACCCGCCGCTTGCCCGCACCGTCTGCCGTGCTCGGCTACCGTCGCGATGGCCGCCCGATCCACCCGGTGCTCGGGGCGTCGCCGGAGGACGATTCCAATCGTGACGAGGCGACCGTCAGTCTCAGTCAAAAGCACCTGAGCACTCTGATGGCCAGGGAGAAGGACCAGGGCGGCCGAGCGGCGGTGCGAGGGCTCGTCGACAAGCTCGGGTTCTCCAGCGCCTCTTCCCTGGAGGAGTTCATCTCCCGGGCCCGGCAGGCCAAGCATGAGCAGCTGACCGAGGTCGAGCGCCGTGAGCAGGTACTGGTCGAGCGGGAGCAGGCCGCTGTTGTCCGTGAGAACACCGCGCTCGCGCGGGAGCGTGATGCGGTGCGACGTGCGGTGCTGGCAGGAGCGGGTGCCTCCGGCCGCGATCTCGATGACGCTGTGGCTCTCCTGGGTACTGCTGACGACGCGGACGAGGACGTTCTCGACGCTGCTGTCCGGGAGTTGAAGGGTCGCCGTCCTGAGCTGTTCGCCGCGTCCGGTCAAAAGGGTGGGGTGCCTGCTGCTCCGGGTGGTGCTCCGGCGTCGGTACCGCCACCACGGCCCACAGGGGCCCCTGGCCGACGTCCGGGTGCCGCGGGTCTGGAGATGGCCCGCCGTCGCGGTCTGCTGCCCCATGCCGAATAACTCGCGCACCACACCAGCTCCTGGGGACCACGCCCCTTTTCCCCTTCGTGGACCGCGCCATCGTCCGGTGAGTGCGCGACCGCCACTGGCACCCCTGGAGGATGCGGCGTGAGTCTTCAGCCGTTCACCACCTCTGTGACGGTGACCGCGAACCGGGACTGGCTCGCCTCCCGGCACGGCACCGACTCCACAGAAACGATCACCCTCGACCTGGCCAAGCTCACCAAGAACACCCACTACGTCGAGTCCCCCCATGTTCAACCGCACGGCTACGTCCGCTCCGGTGTCCCCATCGGCCGCGTGACCGCCTCTGGCCTGTATGGCGCCTACGACCCGACGGCCGAGGACGGCCGGCAGATTTTCGCCGGCGTCGTGTACGCCGAGGCCCCGCTCACCCCCGGCGCCACCCTGGTGCCGGCGGCGCTGCTGTGGCACGGAACCGTGCACACCGCGAAGATCCCCGGCGGCATCGACCCTGCGAAGATCGCGCCCAACCCGGCTGGAGCGCAGATCCGCTTCCTGGGGGAGGTGAGCGTGTGAGTGTCGCCGATCTGCTGAAGAATGTCTCGGTTGCTGACCTGACCGTCTATGCCCGCGCCATCCCCAGCCCGGACGACTTCCTGCTGACCCGGACGGTCTTCGCCGAGACCCGGGTGCAGGATGTGAAGTGGCGCATCCGGCAGAACAAGCGCCGTGTGAACGCCGCGAGTTACCGGGCCTACGACACGAGTGTTCCGTTCGCCAAGCGGCAGGCCGAAACGGTCCAGACCGAAGGCACCCTCCCCGCCCTCGGGCAGAAGCTGCTGGTCGGCGAGATGGAGCAACTGCTGCTGGACGCTTCTCGCGGTGCGGACGAGGATCGACTTGTCGAGCTCCTCTACGACGACGTGGAACGACATGTCGAATCCATCCGCTCCCGCCTCGAACTCGCCGCCGGCGACGTCCTGCTGGACGGCAAGTTCACCTTGGCCGGGGAGAACGGCCTGACCGTTGAGGCCGATTACGGGGTGCCTGCGGCGAACATGCCGACCGCGCCGAAGCCGTGGTCAGACCCGCAGGCAGATCCGATCGCGGATGAGCTGCGGTGGATCGACTACCTGGACTCCATCGGTGCCCCGGCTCCCGAGATGGTGCTGACGTCCCGTAAGGCGTGGTCCCACCTGGCGTCCAACGGCGCCTACCGGGCGGCCTATTACGGCACCTCGGCCGGTGGTCAGACGCCGACGGCGACGCTGAACCCGCAGCAGGTCAACTCCGTGCGCGCCACCTACAGTCTGCCGCCTGTCACCTTCTACAAGGCCCAAGTGTGGCAGGACGACGTGTCCAAGCGCGTGCTGCCGGAAGACCGGTGGATCATGCTGCCGCCCGACCGCGCGAAGTGGGGCCAGACCCAATACGGCACCACCACCGAGTCCCTCGCCCTGGCCCGCGGCACAAACCCGCAGATCGAACGGGAAGACGCACCCGGCATCGTCATCACCCGCGATGTCGAGGACGACCCCGTTCAGATCTGGACCAAGGGCGCGGCGATGGCGATGCCGGTCCTGTACTCGCCGGACTGCCACATCACCGCGACCGTCCTGTGAGCGCCACCGTGCAATCTCTCGGCGTCCTGGCCGCTGCCGTCCACATCCTCGATCCGGTGGAGCGCATCCCTGTGGTGCTGCTTCCAGGTGAGCACATCACGGATCCGGCAGTCGCCGAGCAGATCACGCATCCGCGGTGCTGGGAGCTCGGCCAGTCACCCGCCCAGCAGACGCCACCAGGTAAGTCCGTCCGGAAGGCGAAGCCCGCCTAGGGCCAGCCCGCGCGGCGGGGAGAAGCGGATCCCTCACTTCTCCCCGCCGCCCTCTTGATCAGGAATCGTGTGAACAGCGATGTATTGCGCTGGCTCCAAGCCCAGCTCGGTCCCGGCATCGACGCCGAAGACCTCGCCACCCGCTACGAGCGGCTCCGGTCAGCCAAAGCCGTCGCGCTCGAAGTGCTGCACGAACGGGTCGCGGCGCTCGTCGCCGAACCGCTGAAGGTCACCGTTAACGGCGTGGCCACAATCGACAACTCCGCCAACGTCGCCGCCCTCGAACGCCAACTCGCCCAGCTCAACGCCGCATCGGCACCGGACGAAGCACCCGCAGACCCCTCAGATCTCCTTACGGCCATTCCGATGCGGACCCGCCCACGCCGGTAGGCCACGTGAGTTCGCCAGGATCGCATTCCCCCAAGTCAAGGTGCTCCGGATCATCCCCGCGAGGGTGGAGAGGACCTCCTGTTGCCCTTCGCGGCATCCGTCGTGAGCGGTTCACCCCCGCGTCGGCGGGGAGCACCGCTGGAACCTACCTCGTCATCGGTTCGGTGGCGGTTCACCCCCGCGTCGGCGGGGAGCACGGAGCCCCCATGCCCACCGTCGCCCACGACCTCGGTTCACCCCCGCGTCGGCGGGGAGCACAGACCTCATAGCCCCAAGACGACTCCGAAAGACGGTTCACCCCCGCGTCGGCGGGGAGCACTGCCCCACCAGTCCGACGATGGCGCCCTCGCGCGGTTCACCCCCGCGTCGGCGGGGAGCACTGGTCACCGATTTTCCCTTGAGGAGGTGAAAACGGTTCACCCCCGCGTCGGCGGGGAGCACCCACCCGGGCACCCCCTGCGAGGACGTTGCTACGGTTCACCCCCGCGTCGGCGGGGAGCACTTCTCCCCGCCGTTGCGCAAGAGCCCGCCATACGGTTCACCCCCGCGTCGGCGGGGAGCACCGGGGAGCGGGGGGTTAGCCCCGCAACCCCGACGGTTCACCCCCGCGTCGGCGGGGAGCACGGTCGCTGACCTCCACGCCCGCTACTCCGCAGCGGTTCACCCCCGCGTCGGCGGGGAGCACTCCCCGAAGCTGTCACTGGCCTTGTCTGATGCCGGTTCACCCCCGCGTCGGCGGGGAGCACCAGCCAAACGTCAGGAACCTGCAAGGGCTCGGCGGTTCACCCCCGCGTCGGCGGGGAGCACGAGCACCTGGTCGCGGTTCATCCAGTTTCTCTGAACTAGCGATTCTTCCTCCGATTATGTGGGTGGAGAGGGCGAAGGGCAGCCTCCCCACCCCGTGTGTCGACGGACGCGGTGCTACTTGAGCCGTCCACGGACACCACCTCGCCGTCATCGCGCACATCCCGATCGCCAGCAGCTGGACAGCCGGAGCGCACTCCACGTGGATCCAGAGGGTCGGGCACCCTGGCCAGCGCCTGTAACAGGAGGGCGGGAAGGCACCTTCCTGCCCCGGGACGCCGGAGAAGGAGGGTGCCGTGCCGTTGGATACAGATATGCGCGAGGATGGAGCGACGAGCACGGCATTTTTGCTGATCTGGGAGCGTATAGGACTCCACGATCCGCAAGAGCCGTGCTTATCTTATGCCCGGCTATCGGTGATCATCCGGCCAGAACCGGGACCTACGGAACGTCTCCCGGAGCCCTGGATGGCGTACCAGGGGGCAGCGAGGTTGATGCGTTCACCTCAGCACGAGGGTTGGGTTGAGCAATCTTCCAGAAACCCCCTCACAGCTAACGTTCCAGCGATATCATCCCGCCTTGGGTCCCTCTAACCGGCCACTCTATCGAACGCGGAGACCACATGAGAGCGAACAGCCGCACCACGGAATGGGTACGCGAGATTGAGATTGAATGCGCCGAGCCGGAGGCCCTCCAGCAACTTGAGGAGGAGATCGCTGACGACCCAGGGATTAGCCTTCGAGAGCCAAACGTACATTCCCCAGGGCTTCGATCCGAACTAATCCATACGATCATCATCGGAGTGTCCAGTGCGGGCTTCGCGTCGGCCACAAGCGCAGTGCTGATCAATTTCATCAAAAGTCGCCGCGTGAAGATCACCGTACGGCAGACCAAGGCAGAGAACACCGTTACGTACGAGGGGCCCGTACGAGACGGCAGAAAGGTTCTTGAAATTGTCAATCCATCCCAGACTCCAGAGCTACAAGAATGATGCAGACTCGCTCTCTCTGCGTTCTAACCATGGAAGTTTCGATCCCACAGCAGTTCTCATCGAGTTGGGGGGCCAGTCCCAGGAGTCACAAGAAAGCACTAGCGAGGATGAAGCTCGCCGAATTAACTCCATCCTGCTTCACGAGCGACATCATTGGCTTCAGCACGTGGGTACCACTGGGGGGATTTACAACTCCCTACTCCTGCAGTTCGAAATGGGGCTGATCAATAGCACGCCTGGGCTTGAAACTCTCAAAGAGGAGGACATCCCGCTCCTTCGATCCGAACAATCCGAGCACCGGAAGACTCTGGACGTTTGGGAAATCTGCGAACAAGTTCGCAGATCATTCTTCGGCTGCAGGATCGGCGACTTTCGAGAGCTGGACACCGGAATCGCACTGCCTACTCGAACCCTAACTGACGCCTTGGCCAATCAGATTCAAAGGCATGTTCCGGGGCCGTCAGGTCTCCCGCTCTCGCTTCCTCGATGTCCAGATGAAGTATTTCAAGGTGGCGGGGGGTACGTAGTACCGCAATATCGCGGTTGGGTGCTTGGCATCAGGCATCTCATGGAGTTCTCGGCGCGTATCAGCGAAATTTCCAAATTGGCTGTCGACGCTACCCTGCTGGGAGACGGAAAGCTGGACATTTCGTCTCTCCTGGCCGGAATCTACACCGTAGCCTACGATGTCTTTTTGAAGAACTGCGGCACCGCTGAGCGGAGCATGACGACACTTATCACCGCCGCGACGATTTGCGACATATCGCTAAACGGGTACCATTTTCCCATCGGCCCTGCACTTTTTCAATCTCCGGGGCTTTTGTTTACTCAACTTTCTGGAGAAATGAAGGGCTTCGACTTCCGGCGTCCTGTTGTGGTGAATGTTCCATCTACCGTAGGTGAACTCATCCATGCGATCTATCGCCACCTGGAGGGCCGAACCAGTATTGACTGGAAACATGCCGCCTCGGCAACCTCAAGCCTCTTCGGCCACCTGACTCCCTTCAAGATGAACGAGCCCCTTGGAGGTGGAAATCTGGAAGGCCAGCCCAATACTTTCCCTAATTCCATCCAGTGGTTAGCCCCTCTCTGGGGGAAATCTGCCAGCGTCAGAATCAACCACCCCGAACTATTCATCCTCCCTGCGTGCATCTACACTGACGACCGACACCACTTTCATCAACTGTTCGACGAGATCGCACCTCCTGCAGTCAAGCGTCTGGGCACATTGCGTGGAACGCAAGCCATAGACCCCAGCTGGGTTCCCTGGATCCTGCAGTTTTCAATCGAAGCGGATCTACTGAGGGGGATGGTTTACCTAAATTCAAGCGAATTGGCTACAACTTTGGCTCGACATTCGCAATCGCTGTCAGGTGGTTCCGCGATACGCGAAGGATCCCTGTCCGCCGTTTTCCATAGTGTATATTTTGCCTCCAAGCAATCCCCTCTAGGGGTATCATTGGTGCGCAAAATCGCTAAGATTCTAGGTGTTGACTCACCTCTCTAAGACTATGAGTACCCCACTCTTGGTCGACTGAAATAGTTCGGGCGAGTGCCCGGCAGTACTTGGCGTGGCAGGGGGCGAGGCGACCAATCCGTGGGGACGTAGCGCACCAGATCTCCATTCAAGGTTGGTCTGCCTGTCGGCGGGGCGGGATGGTGGGAATTCCGAGGTTGGTCTGGCGGGTCATGCCGGCGAGTTTGCGCTCGGCGGCGGCGATGGTGATCTCGAGCCCTTCGACCTCGCCGAGCCAACCGCGTTCGTGGGCCTCCTTCAGACGCTCGCGGAGGTTGGCGAGGATCTCGTCGAGTCGGCGCCTCTGGGCAGGGTCCGGCTGTAGGAGGGGGCATCGCAGGCAGGCGTGTTCGTGGGCGCAAGGAGTGCCGTATCCGCGGCCACAGGTACCGAGTTCGACCTTCCGCTTGGTGAAGTGCTGGTGGAATTCTTCCCACTCTTCGGTGGTGGGGTCCCGGTACTCCTCGCTAGGCCGCACGCTGCGGCGCTTGGAGAGGAATGCGCGGTAATGGCGCAGCATGTCTTCTGGATATACGGCTAATGGTGCACTCGGGTATTGGAACTCTCGGAATGCCTGCCTCATGAGCCGTTCCTGCGGCTGATCTCGGCTGCGTAGGCGCCCCAGTCTCCGGCGGCGGCCCGCTGCCACTTGACGGCGACGGTGATGTGGATGCCGAGGGTGCGGGCGAGGATCGCAGCGGGCAGCTCGGTGGCGAGCTGGAACAGGGCAGTCGAGCGGGTCTGGGCGAGACGGATGCCGAGCTTGCGGAGTCGTTCTCCCATCGCCCAGGCACTGATCGGACGGCCGGGCTGGCCGCCGGGGAAGAGCCAGGGCGAGGCTGTGCGGGCGAGAACGGCATGGCTGCGGCGAACTGCGACCTGCTGAAGGGCCAGGTCAGCGACAGGTTCGGGCAGGTCGATGGGAACGTCGCCGAGGCGGATGCGGACCGCTCCGCCTGTCTCCACGATGTGGTCGACGGTCAGCCAGGAGATGGCCGAGGGCCACTGGGCATAGAGGAGCAACAGCAGCCCGGCCAGGCGGTCTTCGGTGCGGATGGTGTCGTCGTGCAGCAGGCGGCGGGCGGTGGCCCAGCGGGCTTCGTCGTCCATGGGTCGGGAGGGGCCGGTCCATTTCACGGCGGGGAAGCTGAGGTCGCTGGCGATCTTCCGTGCGAGGGCCCAGCGTACGAAGTGCCCAGCCTCCTGGCGAAGGCGGGCGTCATCGCTGGTCAACCACCGTTCGAGGTCAGCCTGGCGGCAGGTGGCGATGGTCAGGCCCTGCTCGGCGAGCCAGTCCAGGAGGATGACAGCTGCCCGGAGGTGCTGGCGGACGACGACGAGCTGTTCATGAGTGACGTCTTCGCCGCGGGCGCGGTGGCGAAGACGCCGCACCAGATGCCAGGTCGCGTATCGGTGGAGGAGCTGGCGCCCTTCGGCGGTGGAGTGGGAGGTGATGAGATTGCTCACCACGCGTTCGAGCCGGATCATCTGCTCGTCTCGCGAGGGCAGGGCGCCGGTGGCCACGAGGACGCTGCGGATGTGTTCGACGACCTTGCCGTCCGGAAGCTCATCCAGGGCCTCGTGGGTCAGCGGCCGGCGGCCGGAGCCCAGGTCGGAAAGGACGGTGGAGACGATGCCGCCGGACAGCCAGTGGATCGCTGTTGCCGCCCGTTCGGTGCCGGCCAGGGCCTCGTGCAAGGCTCGTAGCTTCGGGGCGACGGCGCCGGACGGGCCGACGAGGAGTTCGTCGAGCCGATGCTTGAGGACACAACGGCGGCAAGGGCCTGGGGCACGTAGTCGTTCTGCTTGACCACAGACAGGACAGGGGCGCCAGAGCTCGGCGTCCGGTTTCGTGCACGGGCCGCAGACGGGTTCCTGAGGGGTGCCGGAGTGGACGCGGCGGAAGGAGCCGCAGGCGGTGCAGCGGGCTTCACGTTGATCGCAGGCGCCGCAACGGGGTTGGCCGGTCAGGCGGGAAAGGGTGCAGGGGGCGGTGCGGCCGCAGATCGAGCAGACCAGCGTCGGCAGCGGGCGGCAGTTAGGGCAGATCGGCCCGTCGGGAGTCCGCGTGTTCACCAGGCGCCGACGGCCGCAGACGATGCAGGTTTCCAGGTTGGCCGGGTCTGTGATCAGGCAGTTCGGACACAGCGGTCGCCCCCGGTCGTCTCGCGTGGCCGGGTCACGGCGGGTGCCGCAGCGTGCGCATTCCTCGACGCGGGACTTGGCGATGCAGTTCCGGCAGACCCGCTGGCCGTCGAGAGGCTTGCTGATGCGTACGGCTCTGTGACAGCGGGGACAGGTAGGCCGGACGATCCCGGCGACTCCGGCGTCGATGAGCCGATCGATCAGCCGCAGGATCACGGGGAACGGCGCGAGGTGTCCGTTGCCGGTCAGCAGCGAGGGGTCGGCCTCCAGGACCCAGGCGATCTTCTGCTGGTTGGCGGGCCGCAGTGCAGAGTGGCGGACCACGTCGGCGACCACGTCCGGGTCGGCATGCGGATCCAGCCCGGCGATCACGCCGTGAATCACTGCAAGGGGGTCCCGTCCGTCGATGTCGCGACACCTCACGCAGCGTGGTCTGCCGGCCCGGTCTCGTGTGGAGATGCGTCGGGTCTTTCCGCAACCGGTGCAGGGTTCGAACGTAGTGGGCCCGCAGACTCCGCAGTACCAGTCCTGGCCGCGACGTTGGAGCGTGCGCAGGTGTTTGCCGCACTCGGTGCAGACCGGTGGCGAGGTCGCCTGGGCCCCGGCCTTGCGTAGGGCGATGAGCAGGTCGCCGACGGCCCGGGGGGCCGGGGATCGGCCGTCGTTCAAGACCGCTGGGCGGCGGGCCAGCGCGGCGGCGAGCATGCGGGACTTGGCCCGTCCGCCGGCGACTGCGGTGACCACGGCCCGGATCGTCTCGGGGCCAAGTTCCTTCTCAACTCGCGTGATCAGGTCAGTGGCCAGGCCGATTGGGTCGGGGACAGCGCGGCTGTCATGGTCTGGGGCAGTCATGGGTGGTCAACGCCCCGGATCCTGGCTCGCTTTGGGCGCAGGCCGCCGAGCCCCTCTGCGGGTGTCCCGCTGCCGCCCGCGGCGGCCTTCTTCGGCTTCCTCACGGTGCCGGCCGCGGCGATCGGCTCGATGAGGTCGTCCATCGTGCAATCCAGAATGTCGAGCAGGGCCATGAGGATCTTCAAGCTCAACCGTTCGGGCCGCTCGACCACGAGCCGGTAGACCTGACTTGACGACAGCGAGATGCCGCGTTCCTTCAGTGGCGGGATGAGGTCGGTGGTGGAGAACATCCCGCGGTCCGCCATCACCTTGCGTAGGTGCCAGCGGTGGTCGAGCTTGGCGACCATGATCGGGTTCCTCCCTCTCGTCGGCCCGCGAGTCCCGGGCCCGGTTCCTCCGGGCCGACTTCCGCCGGGTCCGCGTCTTCCGGATGGCGCACCAAGGCGCTCAGTTGTCCGGCTCGAAGATGTACGGCCGGGTGAAGGTGACCACCTCGAAGCCGCGCTTGCGCAGGATTGGTTCGGAGGTGGGCAGCGCATCGGTGACCAGCAGCCCGCAGCCGCGCTCCCTGGCCTGCCGCAGCCGGGAGCCGACCACTGCGGTGAAGAAGCCTTGCCGACGGTGGGTCGTCTTGGTCCGGGCGCCCGCCAGCTCGGCGAACGGGCTGCCAGCCTGGAAGTAGACCCGTCCGCAGGAGACCGGCTCGCCCTGGGCATAGGCGATGTGCACGCTCATCGCGTCAGGCTGCTCTTCGAGCAGCCGAGCCAGCTGCCGACGCTCCTCGTCCGCGTTACGCTGACCGATCTGGCGGGAGATCTCGGCGTAGTCGTCAAGCTCGGCGCCATCGGTCACCTGCCGCACCTCGTAGCCCGAGGTGTCGAAGAGGGCCGATGATGCCTCGGCGACTGGGAGCATCAGCACCTGCTCCTCCTCGTCGGGCTCGAAGCCCGCTGCTTCGAGCGCGGCAGCCAGGCCCTGCTGCCTGTCGTGGCCGTAGACTTTCCACTCCAGGGTGTAGCCGCCGGACCGGGCGAGCTCCTGCTCTCCGCGGACCAGTTCCACGACCTCGCCGTCCGCCAGATCGGCGAAGACGATCCGGCACTCCGAGCCATCCGCCGAGTACTCGCGCACCAGGTCGGCGTGGTCGGCGGCGAGACCGCACGCGCGCCGCAGCGCGTCGAGTTCCGCCAGAACCTCGGTTTTGACTGCTTCGTTCATGTCGGTCCTTCCTCGTCAGACGCCGGCGAACGCCGGGGCCAGGGCCTTGCTCAGGGCCGTGTTCATGAAGTCGTCGCTGACGTGCGTGTAGATGGCCGTGGAGCTGTCACACTCGTGACCGACTTGCTGCTGGATGAAGCGCCGGTCGACCCCGTCCTCAGTCAGATGCGTGACGTAAGAATGTCTGATTGAATGCGGAACTAGATCTTTTGGGAGCTTTAGGGCATCCCTGTATGCCTCGAAGCGGTCGTTGATGGAACCGGGCTGGAGGCGTCCCCCGCGTTCGGTGATCCAGAGAGCCGGATGATCGGGGAACCCGAATCGCGGCCGGACGTTCTCGACGTAGTCGGCGACCGCGTCGACGGCCCAGTCCATTACCGACAGCACGTTCCGGCGCCGCGGCGGCTGGCCCTTCTTCGCTTTGCCGTAGCGGACGTTGAGCGTGCCGTACCGGCCGAACTGCGGAGCCTTCGGGTTTCGCCCGAAGTCGACCACATTCAGCTTGGACGTCTCGGTCCGCCGAAGTCCCCAGCCGTAGATGACTTTGAAGAGGGTGGCGTCGCGGTAGGCAGCGAGGGCTCCCTTGCGCTTGGACTTCACGGCACGATCGACCTGGTCGTCGGCGTAGTCGAGGAAATGCTGCAGCTCTTCGCGGGTGAACGGCCTCGCCTCCGGGTCACCCTCATAGTCCTGCAGGTGCGGGAGGGTGTTCCACTCGTGAGCGATCGCCACCGGCCCGGTGCCGAAGGCTTCCTCGCAGGCTGGCCCCCATCCGTAGCGGGCGTCGATGAGGAACTCGGTGAACAGGCGAACATCGCCCTGGTAGCTGCGGATCGTGGACGGCGCCAGATGCTTCTCGCCCGTCAACGAGGCCGACCACTCATCCATGTGACCCGGTGTCCACTGCCACGGGTACTCGTTCGTGGTCTCGAAGAACCGGCGGACCAGCCGTTCCCGGTCGTCAACCGTCTCGTCCTGCAGCCCCCGCGACTTCTGCTGGGCCCGCCAACCTCGCAGCATCGCCTCGAACATCGCGTCCTCGGGACGCAACTGGACGACCCCGGAAACAAGCTCCAGATGAGCTGCCCCAGCCAGGGCCAGCTTGCGCTGATGCACCACTCCAGACCCTCCCTTCTGGAGGGCAGATCATGCATCAGACGGGATGGTGTGGGCAACTTCCCTGATCAGGCTGTTAGTTGGTAGTAGCGTTGGAGTTCCTCAGCCTCTTGCTGTGAACTGGCGACCTGCGGTTTCTCGCCCGTTAGATGCAATTCCCGAGGGTTCAGGTACGGCTCGGTCGACCTCAGCGATCCGTGGCCGGCGATGTCCCGAACTTCCAGCAGGTTCAGCTCCTGGGCCATCCGCATGAGTGCTGTGTGGCGCAGGTCATGCAAGGTCCAGTCCGTGCCCAGCGCCTTCTGCGCCCGCAGTAAGACAGCCCGCGCGGCGTCGTATCCAAGGGGTCGCCAGGGACGTCGCAGCGTCCAGAACACCGGTGCGGACGCACGAAGGCACGACGCAGGCAGATCCCGCTGATACAGCCGCAGCCATACGAACGCGTCTGGTGAGGCCGGCACATGCTGAAGTGCTTTCGTGCCCTTGCGGATAACGCCGATCGTCTGGTTCCCCGGATCGACCAACTTGTTTGTGACACCTAGGAGTTCGCTCGGGCGCGACGCGCTGCTGACGTAGAAGGCGAGTAGTGCGCGGTCGCGGTCGTACCTTATTGACGCGAATAGCTCGTCGAACGCCTCGTCGGGCAGGGATCGCGGCGCCCGCTTGGGCACCTTCTGCCGGAACGCGGCCCTACGACTGCTCGGAAATGACTGCAGCGGATTGTGATGTGCCGCGTACCTCTCTCCACCAGGCCCCGGCCGTCGGGCAGGCACCGGGTTGAGCAGCGGACCGGCCCCTGTGCTCAGGTGATGCTGGTAGAACTCACTGACCACGGACAACGTTTGATTGATCGTGGTAGGCGCGGTGCCATTCCCCGGACGTCGTTTACCGGTTGTCGTGTTCACAGTTCCTGCCCGGCCGGGACGGGGCCTGTGCCGGTGGAACTTGTTCTGCTGAAGCCAGAGCGTGAGGTCCCGTGCTTCCACGCTCGTCGCACGGTCCCAAGGAATCTCGACGGCCCAGAGGAATCGGAACCAGCGCAGAAGCGCACGGGCGTACGCCTCGATGCTCAACGGCTCGAAGCTACATGCCTGACAGGTGCGGAGGTATTCGAGTACCGGTACTACGGGGTCGTCGTGTGGGTCGAGCACCAGGAACGGCACGTCACCGCTGCATGGGGCGACTCGACCAACCTGGGCCAAGCGAAGGCGTCCGACGTCGCGGACAAGCATTCTTTCGTTCATGAGCAAGAAGTTGAGCAACATTCCCATCCCTTCCCGCGCAGACACGCCGCAACCTCTCTGACCTGGCATTATTCGACGCTTAGCCTCGATCGTTCATGAGTCCTCGTCGGTGTGCTGACGGGGACTCTGTGTTTGCGAGGTGCGGTCTTTTCGGGGCTGGGGCACGTTGAGGGCCCGGTTGTCGCGTCGGATGGGCGCCGGGTTCCACTTTCCCGGTGTGGTGGTGCGGATCGTTGGGGCGGTCGGTGTGGCTGGTCAGCCGGGGCTCGGCAAGGCATTGAGCCGGTCGATTGCCCGGGTGACTTCGTCGGTCCAGGGCCATCGCGTGGTGAAGCGGAGCCAGCGGCGGCGGCCGGTGGTGACCAGCTGGGCGGCGGCGGAGAACAGTCGCAGGCGGAGCTTCTTGGGTTCCCAGCGGCGCATTTCTGCGGTCAGGGCGAGCATCGGCATCCAGGCGAGGAGGTCGAGTGCGAGGGAGACGATCTCCAGCCAGATCCGGTTCTGTGCCGTGTCATGCAGGGGCAGGTTGCGCAGGCCGGTGTCGCGGGCGTTTCGGATGCGGTCCTCGCAGCGGGCCCGCCTGCGGTGGCGCAGTTCAAGGTCGGCGAGCTGGCCGCCTTGGGTGTTGGTCGCGAAGCAGGTCAGTCGCAGTCCGTCGACGTCGGTGAAGCGCAACTGGGCGCCGGGGTGCGACCGTTCCTTGCGGACGATCAGCCGCATCCCCTTGGGCCACGTGCTCAGGTCGGGCATGTCGGTGATCTCCGCGACCCAGGCGCCGGGCCGCTCTGTGCCGCCCGCGTCGTAAGCCGGTGTCCACGCCTTCTTCGGGATCTTCAGGACGGCCTGGTGGATGGCGTCGGTGATGGTCATGCCGACGGAATACGACAGCCACCGCCCCGGCGGGAGAGCCAGTCGAGGAAGGCGTGGGTGCCGCCGGCAGAGTCCGTGCGGATCAGTGTCTGCCGGCCCCGCCGCAGGTGTTTGGGGAGTTGGGCCAGGGCGAGTTGGGTGGTGGTGATGTGATCGCTCGCGGTGTTGGAGCCTGCGTTGCCGGGCCGCAGCAGCGCGGCCACCGGCTCTCCGGAACCGGCTTGGCCGTGGTCGACGAACGCGACGAGCGGATGATGGCCGAAGGTCTTCTTCCAGGTCGCGGTGGCGTCCTGCTTCTCGGAGTGCGCAAGGACCAGCACGCCGTCGATGTCCACGATCACGTGAGCGTCGGCGGCCGGACCGTTCGCCCCGGCCAGTTCCCAGACCCGCGACCGTACTTCGGCCCGCGCCGACCGGATCGCGGTGAGCGCCTTCGGTCCGGCTGCGGCGAGGGCGTCGATGAGTCGTGAGACCGTGGGGTCGGACGCCACCGGGCCGAACACGTCGGGCTCGGCCCGCAGCATGGCGACATCGGCGAGGCAGTCCCCGCCCAGAGCGACTCCGAGCGCGACATCCAGCAGAACCTTGCCCGGGTCGTGCACTGCCCGCGGCTTGCGCCACGGTGCCAATGCCACCGATATCGCGGTGTCCAGGCCCACCTTGCCGACCGTCTCGACCAGCAGCACCGCCCCGGCCTGCGAGACCGCCCCGCTGCCACCGCCCTCGACACGGACACGCGGGTACAACCCGATACGCTTGCTCACCTGGAGAGTGCTTCTTTCCGTGCAGCCAACAGGACCCTAGACAAGTCCCATCGTTGCAGGTCAGGAGCACTCTCCGCTTATTTGATCAAGGCATGGACGAGCACGCTCATGAAAGCGCGAGGTTAGTTCACTAAACGGGGTGGAAGGAGGTTCACCCCCGCGTCGGCGGGGAGCACGCCGCCCCCGAACGGGTCGCCCGCCTGGACGACGGTTCACCCCCGCGTCGGCGGGGAGCACGCTTTCGCCCCTCGCGGCAGGAACTCGCCGTCTGGTTCACCCCCGCGTCGGTGGGGAGCACCCCTCTTGCAGTCGCGCCGCATGGACGAGCAACGGTTCACCCCCGCGTCGGCGGGGAGCACCCGTCCTCGTCGCGCAGGATCGTCCTGGTCAACGGTTCACCCCCGCGTCGGCGGGGAGCACACCCGGATCGGCGTCCGTACGTCCGCCAACGCCGGTTCACCCCCGCGTCGGCGGGGAGCACCTCAAAGCCCCTGTCCTCCAGGACCCGTCGAACGGTTCACCCCCGCGTCGGCGGGGAGCACGGCCAGCGGGCGGAGAAGGAGATTGCCGACATCGGTTCACCCCCGCGTCGGCGGGGAGCACACTGACCGCCGTCGGCACGCTCACCCGCCACCCCGAACTACTGGTTCACCCCCGCGTCGGCGGGGAGCACAGGGTGAGGAGCTGGCGGTGGGCGGCGGTCTTCGGTTCACCCCCGCGTCGGCGGGGAGCACCTCCAGGAGACCGTCCGCGCCGAGATGGCCAACCGGTTCACCCCCGCGTCGGCGGGGAGCACGTCACGACGTGGTATCACGGCTACCGGGAGGGCGGTTCACCCCCGCGTCGGCGGGGAGCACGCCTGGCGGGCCTTTTCCGTGCCGGTTTGTGCCGGTTCACCCCCGCGTCGGCGGGGAGCACCGAAAGACGCCGGTCGGTCTCGCGGAGGAGTGCGGTTCACCCCCGCGTCGGCGGGGAGCACATCAGGACGTCCGGAAACACGATCGGCCAAATCGGTTCACCCCCGCGTCGGCGGGGAGCACCCGGCCCACACCGACGAGGCCGACCCTGAGCCCGGTTCACCCCCGCGTCGGCGGGGAGCACGGCTTGTTGGAGGCAGACTTCGAGGGTGTGGGCGGTTCACCCCCGCGTCGGCGGGGAGCACCCCTACAGCCCTTGGGGGTAAAGGGAAGCAGCCGGTTCACCCCCGCGTCGGCGGGGAGCACGATACCCAACCGGTAATCTCACGGTGAGATGGCGGTTCACCCCCGCGTCGGCGGGGAGCACGTCGCCGAGTCCGCCCGCCTCGGCATGAAGAACGGTTCACCCCCGCGTCGGCGGGGAGCACCAGATCTCTGACTCATCACTCGCCACATGCGACGGTTCACCCCCGCGTCGGCGGGGAGCACCAACTCATCGGCTGCATCGATGCTGTGGCCGGCGGTTCACCCCCGCGTCGGCGGGGAGCACACTTCGTGACCTGCAGATTATCCCCGGCTTTTCTCTTCCTTTGCCATTCCTGGTCGCTGCGGAGTCCCAGTCATCCGCATGAGGGTGAGTCCGTCGAAGTCCACGGGGACGCGGCGGCGGGTGCCTGCGGTGCGGATGGCGTAGCCCTGTTCTGTTGGAGCTGGGTGTACGAGGACGGCAGCACCGTCACCTACGACTTCCGCGACTGCGTCCCACAGCTGGTCGCGAACGCGGGCGGAGACGGTGCCGACGAAGATGCCGGGGACCACTTCGGTGGTCCACCGGCTCAGGGCGCCACGTAGGTGGTCAGGGACGGCGGTGGTGGCGATGACGAGCATGGAGGGCATCTCAGCCTCCGTCCGGTGCGTAGTTCACCCCAGCAGGAAGGACTCCCGTCTTCGGATCCCAGAGATGGACCAGTCGGACGTCATGGCGCTCGGGGTGGTCATCGTCGGTGTCGGCACCGGGAGTGAGGAGGGTCTGGATGTCCCGGATGACGCGAGGTAGCAGCCGGATGAGGCGGAGTTCTTCGCGGAATTTTCTGCGGGCTTCCTGTTCGGGGTTGGTCGATTGGTGGAGGGAGAAGGCGACGGGGAGGGTGGTTTCGGCTTTGTAGAGGTCGGCGATGTCGTAGACGAAAGCGTGTTGCTTGCCCGTGTGGACGAAGCCGAGGGCCGGTGAGCAGCCCAGGGCCAGCAGAGCGGCGTGGATGATGCCGTACAGGCAGGTGTTGGCGGCGGACAGTGCGAGGTTGACCGGGTCTTGCTGGTGCCACTGGTCGGGGTGGTAGTTGCGACGGAAGCGGCCGATTCCGTGCTGCTGGGCGAGGATTTTGTAGAGGGCCTTCATGCGCTGGCCTTCCATGCCGCGCAGTTGGTCGAGGGTGGTGCCGTCGGGGACGGTGTCGTCACCGAAGCGCATCTCGTACATGCGGGTGGAGGTGGCAAGCCGTTGTTGTGGGTCGGACCAGGCGGTCACCTGTTGTTCGAGCCAGTGGGTGGTGAGGGAGTCCGGCAGGATGCTGGCATAGGCGCGGACGCCGCCGGCGCCCGTGCACACCACGCTGGTGCCGTGGCGAGCGAGGGTGGACAGGGCGCGGGTGGTGATGGATACGCCCGGTCCCAGGAGCAGGCAGGTGAGTGCGGCGGTGGGGATGTAGACGGTGTCGGTGCGGTTGTCGTCGGCTTGGATCTGGGCGCAGACGCCGGTGTCGTCCTGTACGACGCGGACCTTGTCGAGGTAGAGGAAGGACAGGGAGTCCGCGATGCGCGGGAGCATGGCGAGGGTGGGGGCGGCGAGGCGCCTGCGGGCCTCCCCGCCGCCGGGGAGTGCGTTCACGCTGCGGCCGCCGGGGCGAGGCTGAGCAGGCCGGCGCCGTAGGGCTTGGCTCGTCCGATGCCTGTCAGCAGGGCATGTGTGAGGGCATCGGGGTCGGTGACTGTGGCGGTGCCGTCGTAGCGCAGCAGGTTGTGCCGCATAGATGGAGCATCTTTGGCTCGGGATCGTACGGCTGTGACCGGGGTGGGCAGCAGGGACTGGAGTTGTAGCCCGGCATCGTCGGCGCGGCGCGTCCACCACTGGTCGGCGTCCGGCCCGAAGAGCGGGACGATCTTGCCGCGCTTGTCCTTCTGTTCCAGGGGGAGGCGTTCGCGTTTGACCGGGTTGAGGACGATGCGGTAGCGGACAGCGAGTCCCTTTTTGAGGGCGTTGAACAGCGGGGTCAGGTCCTTGATGTCGGTGTGACCGTATTCGTCGGGGAGACGGGTGGGGTCAAGGGTGGTGGCTTGCACGAGAAGTGTGCTGGTGGTGGCGGATTCGTCGAGGCGGTAGAGCAGTCCAGCGGCCTGACGCGAGCCATCTCCGAGACCGTCGGGGACCATCCGCATGAGGGTGCGGTGCATCTGGGTGGGGTCGCGCAGGTCACGCTGAACGGAGCGACTGTGGGGATTGAGGCGGATGCGGGCGAGTGCCACGCGAGGACTCATGCGGGGACCTCCTTCATGGCGTAGTCGATCAGTCGTCGGTGCAGGCTGTGGGAGCCGACTGCCAGGGAGGTGGGGAGTCTTTCCACCGTGCGGTACAGGCGGCGCTTGCCGTGACTGCGGCCGTGTGGGGCGAAGCTGTGTGGAACGTCGTGGACAGTGAGGATGTCGATATCCCGCGCGGGTGGGGCTGGCGCACGCTCCCACAGGAAGGTGACCGGGATGGCGCCGTCCTGGGGCGTGGACCGTTCCGGGTCGGGGCTGAGCGGCACGCGGTGGAGCAGTTCGTCGATGGGGTCGGTCGTGTCGGTACGCAGCAGGAGGGGCTCGTCCGGGACGCAGGAGCGTCGGCCCAGGTACGGCGCCCAGTGTGGCTGGTGCAGGGCGGCGGCGAGGCGCGCAATGTCCCCATCCGGGCCGGAGACGGCGACGACGAACACCGCGTCGGCCAGGTAGTGGCGGCGGGTCACCACGGCAGCGCCCTTGTGGTTGCCGCCGCTGGTGGCGGCAGTCTTCTCTTTGGGCTGGCCGCCGCCGACGGTGTGGTAGTCGACGAGCCGGGCGCCGGGTCGGTCGATGCGGACGGTGAACTCCAGTGCGGCATAGCGTTGCAGGGCTGCTGTGTCGTGGCGGGCGATGCCCTCCGCGGCCGCGAACATGCCGATGAGCGCGGAGCGGGTGGGGAACGGCGCGGTGTCCCGCTCCGGGGTGAACGCCGAGCGTTCGCCCCAGGACTGCAGGGGGCCGGCCAGTCGCAGTACCAGCCCGGTCACACCTGCTCCCCGGAGACGGGCAGGGCCGCGTCCACGGCGGCGTCGATCAGGTCGTAGAAGGAGTCGTGGGCCGGGCCGAGGGGAGTCAGGTCCACGGTGTCGTCGGTGATGGCGGCATGGCCGTGGAAAGACCGGTGGCGGCTACCGGTGAGGCGATTGAGGTTGTGCGCGTACGCCGCCAGGGCTGCGCGGGAGGCGCGGGCGAAGCCGCCGTCGCTGTGCTTGACCGGTGTCTCGAAGGCTGCGGCCAGGGAAAGGGGGCGCTGGGTGCGGACGGCGAGGTGGGCGAGGTCGGGGACGGTGTGCGGGGCAGTGCTGTTCTTCTTCGCCTGAGGCAGGGACAGCAGGAAGTGCTCGGCGAAGGAACCCAGCACCGTGCGGGCCGCCTTGTGGTCGCCGTCGAGGTTGGTGAGCAGGTCGGTGATGTTGACGGTGGCGTAGCGGTAGAAGACTCCGGCGCTGAATTCGCTGGTGTCCAGGTGGCCGCTGCCGGTGTCGGCCTCGCCGAGCCAGTCGTCGACGGCGGTGAAGTAGTCGCGCTGCGGCTCGGAGGCGTGGGTGGTGAAGGCGTGGGCGACCTGGGCAGCGCCGTCGACGTTGGCGCCGGGCAGTTCGGCGAGCATGCGGCCCAGCAAGCTGATCGAGGCGGTGCGGCGCTTGAGGATCTCCTCGATGCGGTCGGCCGGCAGCACTTGCCCCGGCTTCTTCTTAGCGGCGTTCTGCTCCAGGCTTTCGCGGTGCTCGACACAGACCGCGACGAGTTCCTCCAGACCGCTTTCCGGCAGGAACAGCAGGACCGAGGTGTGGCCGTCCTTCTCCGTGCCGATGCCCTTCTTGCCGGCGCTCGCGGCGACCTGGACGCCGGCGAACTCGGCGAGGTCGGCAGGCCATCCGGCGCTCTTGAGGGCCTCGCGGACCTTGACGGGCACCAGCCGGGTGCGGGCGGCCTTCTCACCGAGGTCCTGCTCGACACCGTGGCGGATCACCCGCTTCCAGGACTGGCTGGAGACCCGGATGCGGGGCGCGTTGCCGTAGCGGACGGTCTTGGGCGATCCGAGGTCATCCCGGTTGAGGTTGGCGGCCGGCACCGACTGGGTGGCGCTCAGGTCCATGAACAGGGCCATCAGATGTTCTCCTCGTGCAGGTCGGTTGTGTCGGTGACAGGGGTGTTGGCGTCCGTGTCGTCGGCGCCGTCGCCGTGGTTGACGGTGCGGAAGTAGTTCTCCAGCCAGCGGGTCGCGATGCGGTCGCGGTCACGGTCCCACCAGGTGAGGTCCTCCAGCAGCACCGCCCAGTCCAGGGCGATGCCCCTGGACTGCAGGTGCCGGGTCAGCGCAGGCAGCCGCGCGTGGAGGGCGTCGCTGCTTTGGCGGCTGAACAGGTGCAGGTCGCCTTCGGCCGAGTCGGGCTTGATGACCCCGGCGTTTGTGGCCTCAGCCAGGCTGGCGCCCAGGTTCGGGCGCTTTGGCCAGTCGGACACGGGATCCGTCTGATCGGCACGCTCCGCGTCAGCGTCGCGGGCGGCTCGGGGCCGGGCTGCGATGAGCGCGGCCACCGCGTAGTGGGCACGCTTGGCATCGCGGTGCAGGCGCTCCGGCAGGCGCCGTACGAGATAGCGGTGAAGGTAGTTGCAGCGTTCGACGGGCAGCCCCAGACCGGTGCGCAGGTCGGACTGGACGCGCTTGTTCTCGCACAGCGACAGCACGTAGGCAACGAATTTGTCGGAGTGCTGCGGTCGAGTAGGTGTCGTCGGTGGTGGCACGGAGGTGGAAGTCATGGCACATCCCTGAAAGCGGTGGGTGGTGGGCTACGCAGCGGCGCGCAGGAGAGCCCGCACGGCCGCGCGAGCGCGCGTGCGGGCACGGGCGACGCGGATGTCGGCCCGGCTAGCCTGGCCGATGGCGTCATCCAACGCCGTCAGTGCGGCCTTCACCAACGACGGCAGTGGCGGGGTATCGCACCACGCAGGGTCGGCAAGCCGCCAGAACTCCCGCTCGGCCGCGGGCCAATAGCGGCTCATCGCTGCCGCGGCCCACGGGCCGGGCTTCCGCGCATCGAGCTTGATCTTGGCCGCGGAGGCGGCGCTGGTGTCGTTGGCGAGTTTCCAGGCGAGGCGTGCGGCATAGTCCAGACGGGAGCCGACGTCTTCAGCGGCCTGGTGGCAGCGGGCCATATGGCGGGCCATCCGCGCGTCGGCCTCCTCCTGCCACTGCAGGATGGGCGGAGTGGTCGCCTCGAACCAGATTGTGTCCGTTTGCTTGCCATCCTGGTGGAACCCGTACGCACGTACGGAGAGGCGAGGGCGCAGCTGCGGTGGGAGGCCGTCGAGGCTGTGCGGCCGCAGCGACTGGTGACCGGTGTCCTTCAGCAGCAGCGCGTCCACGTCCCGCCACAATGCTCGTGTGCCATTTGCCTCGCGCGCCTCCAGCCGGCCTTCTCTATCCCGGTCGAGGATCACGTACGGGTCGCGCGCCTTCTGCTTGGGCTCGTGGGTGCACCATGTGATGTAGGCGTCGATGACCTCATTGCGGTCCGTGGACGGCACCAGCAGCACAGCGTGCCGAAACCGGCCGGTCAGCACTCCGCCCGGCCAGGTCAGCTCAGAAGGCGGCCCGAGCGGATCCGGCAGATCCGCCGCCTCCCAGGGGCACACGTCCCCCTCGTCCGAGGCCGCGGCATCGTCCGGCACCGGGACGCCCAGCACGAGGCTGGTGAACAGGTCCGGCCCCCACGCGTGATACGACACCGCTTTGCGCAGCGGGCCCGCGTCGCCGTTGCCGGGCTTCACCTGGGTGATCCGGCGCGGGGTGCACTGCCCGGCCGGCCCGTAGTACAGCTGGGCGATCAGGTGCCACGCAGCCTCGGCCGCCGGAACCGCCACCGGCTCACCGTCCGTGAAGTGCCCGAACAACACCGCTCCGTTGACCCCGGTGGGACGCCCGAAGACCAGCTTGTTCACGCCCGACGGATTGGGGTTGCCGCGCCCGTCCACGCACTCCGCTACCAGGCGCGGATCCTGCAAGAAGGGCCGCACCGGATCAAACAAGTCGAAGCGGCCCGACGGCACCTCGTCATCGAAATACGCATCCACTGCCCGAGGATCGAACCGGCCCCGGGCCAGGACCCCGTCACGCACCTCCAGCCACGTGACAATCTCTTCCGCCGCATCCTCGTCGTCCAGGCGCACCCCCTCCTCGTCCCGGGCGATCCGCGCGGTCATCGCCGCGAGGATGCGCTGCAGCCCAGACGCCGCCGGCGGCACGGGTAGCTCCACGTCCACGATCTCGTGCGCCCGATGGAACAGCTCCCGCAGCCCTACCCGAGTGGCGTCCCCCGCCGCTAACCGGACCGGGATCCACTGCTCGTCGCGCAGGTCGAACCCATCGGCCATGCGCCCTCCCTCAGTCTGTCCTGGTCGCCTCGCTGCACGACGGCACGACAAAGCCGCGTGCTTCACGCTCGTGGTGAAGAGCGAGGCACTGGGCACAGTGAAGCAGGCACCACTGACACTGGCGGGCCAGAACAGAACAGTCGAACTCCCTTGCGAACTCATGGGGTTGGGGTACGGGGCGCCTCTGGGACGTCTGGGCCGGAGGCGGACGGGCATCGCCACCCCGGGCTCAACATGTCACTGCCTGACCAGCCCCAAATCCGCATCCAGATACAGACTCTTACTGCCCACGCGGACGGGCTGCACCTGACCGTCGACGAAGGACTGCCGCAGCATCACCAAGTCGCCGAGCAGCGGGTGCTCAGCCCATTCGTCCGGGACACGATGGGTCGTCAGTTCCCCCCGGAACCAGTCCGCGTTGGCCGGAATAGTGCGGCCCATCACGGACCGCACATCCGCGGGGGTGAGGGCGCTTCCCCATCCCGGCAATGGCCGGGTCCCCTCCGGATCCAAAGTGGTCGTGCCGTCGGCGTGCGCGTAGACGCACACCAGGCGCACGGCGTCAGCGCCGAGCCGGGTCGCCGCTTCCCACTCTTCCTCAGCACCTCGCAGATGGTGCAGCTTGTGCAGCCCCGGCACACTCCGCGCGCGGGGAATGGCGAGAATGTCCCCGACACTCCTCTCCGCCAACTCCTTGCCCCGGTAGGCAGTGTAGGCCGCGGATTTCGCTGGGTCGTCCCAAGCGAACCGCTCCGCCCGATCGCCGTGCACCTCTTCGACTAGACCCTGCACATCCTCCGGAATCGCGATGGGCTCCGCTCCCCGCCGCGCCAGGGCCTCAGAGGTGGCGTGGAGCAGGAACTCCGCATACACCTCGCCCCACTGACCCGGCACACCCCGGCCAGCGGCCAACGGGTCCAGCACGACCAGCCGCGGGCCCGCCGCCCAGGTGGGCCGGCCCCGGCCGTGCGGGCGCCCGCGCTGAGCCCACCAGGTCTCGTGCCGCCAACAGCGCCCCGCCCGCTGCAGCAACAGCGCCAAGGGAGCCAGATCGCTGATGACCACATCCGCATCCAGGTCGAGGGACTGTTCGACGACCTGGGTCGCCACCACGATCCGACGCTCGGGCCGGGGCCCGGAGCGTCCCAGCCCGGCCGTGACGGTCTGGGTGCGCTGCTCGCGGTCGTCGCCAGGAAAGCGGGCATGCAGCAACTGCACCTCACCAGCGAGGTGCCCGCGGGCTTCCAGGAATGTGCGCAGGCGCTGGTAGGTCTGCTGCGCGTCCGCCACGGTGTTGCACACCACCAGCGCACAACCGCCGGCGTCCCCGGCCACCGGCTCCAGCAACCGCTCGATCACCGCCAGCCGATTCCGCTCGCCGCCCGCCGCCCCGTGGACGACCGGCTCCACCTGCACGGCAAGCTTCATACGGCGCGCCGCGGCCTGCTCCTTCTGCCGTACGTCCGAGATCCGGGTGCACGCCCCGTCCGCCGCGTCCACATACAGCCAGCCCGGATACGGGGCCTTAAAGGTGCGATCCTTCAGCTCCCGCTTCGAGTGCCCGGCCCCCTTCAGGTACTCCTTGATCAACCGGTCGCTCACCGACGCGGGCAGCGTCGCCGACAGCAACACCACCGGCACCCCGTACCAGCCCAGCCAGTTCAGCAACCGGCCCAACAACACCTGCATGTAGGGGTCATACGCATGCGCCTCGTCCAGGATGAACGTCTTTCCGGACAACGCCAGTAGCCGCAGCGCGTTATGCCGTACCGGGAGCACCGCCATCAGCGCCTGGTCCACCGTGCCTACCGCGAACTGGGCCAGCAATGGCCTCTTGGCACCGCGCAGCCAGCGCCGCGGACGCATGTCCACCTCACGCCGCGCTCCGCCGTCCGCGCCGTCTTCCTCTCCCTCACACGTCACCACCCGCAGCCCGCCTGACTCGTCCACCGCGTAGGCGCTGTTCAGCCAGGCCATACTGTGCGTGAGGGTGAGCCCGGCCTGTTCCCCCGCCTGCCGGGCCACCACGCCCGCCACCCGCAGGTACATCTGGTCACTGGTCGCCATCGTCGGCAGCAAAAACGCAAACCCACGCGTGCCGAACCGGTCAGCCAGCACCCGCTCAGCCTCCAGAGCAGTCTCGCTCTTGCCATCCCCAGGCGCCGCCGTCACCAGCAGGATGCCGCCCCGAAGCCCGCTACCACCCGGACCTCCAGTGCCGACCGCGGCGGCGAGTTCCTCCGCCACCGACCGCTGCAACGGATTAGGTTCCCCCGCGATCCCGTACGCCTCAGCAAAACGCTTGCGCTCCAGCTCCACCGGCAGCAGGCCCGCCTCACGTACCAGCCCCTCGGCATCCGCGCGGGATCGCTCGAAATGCGCGGTCAAGGATGGATCCAACTCCCGCTGTCGCAACCGCAGGTAGTCCTCCTGGCTGACCAGCCAGTCCGCCAGAATCACCACGCCGGTCACCAATACAGCCGCCGGCGCATCCACCCGATCCGGAGGCACCGGCGCACCCAGCGCCTCAAACACCACCCCGGCGTGCGCCTCCCGCTGCCTCGCCCAGGTCACACCACCCAGCAGATCCACATTTCCCGGATGAAGGTCAACGAACTCGTGAAACCGGCCATGGTGCCCACCGATAACCTCCGCCACGCGGCGCACCGCACCGTTCACCGAACCGTCGCCATCCCGGAAACCCAAGGTGGCCAGGACCGCGGCAGCGGCATGCATCCCCGCCACCTCATGCGGCATTCGTTCTACTCCGATGCGCCCCTGATCCCGGCGAAGTGCGTCACTCAACCGCTCACGGGCACGCACGTCACACAACTGGAAGCCCGAAAGCTTCCCCACGTCGTGCAGTCCAGCGCACAACGCGGTCATCGCACGCGCCCGACCGAGTTCGCCTACCATTCCCATCCCGGCGGCGATACAACGCCGCTGGCTCTCCGAGAGGTACCGATCCCACAAGAACAACGCTATGGCGGCCGCGTCCAGCAGATGTCTCACCAACGGATACGGCGGGAGCGCCCAGTCCAGACCACGCGCCTTACCCCATGCCGACTCATCCACTTCCACAGACGGCCTGCGCATCACTTCGAGCCCTCCCGCATTCAAACACCGAGCATCTTTGACGACCCAACCACGGGCCAATGACAGTGCCCAAGAGCCCAACCCGCTACAGTCCTGCCGCGGCAAAACCTCCGACAACCGAAGCTCGGCCGAGATCAGCAAAGAAAGAGCAAAGCGGCCGCTGAAGACCAGGTCAGGAAGTGTTCTCCCCGCCGACGCGGGGGTGTTCCGACAGCCCTCTCCCGGTCCGGGGCAAGGACGGCGTTCTCCCCGCCGACGCGGGGGTGTTCCGGCTTAGCCCTCCGGCCAGGCCGCCCCCAGCACGTTCTCCCCGCCGACGCGGGGGTGTTCCGATCTCCTTAAGCGCGACGCTCACGGCCTGGTCGTTCTCCCCGCCGACGCGGGGGTGTTCCGGAGATCGGATACGACGCCTCGGACTGGATGGTGTTCTCCCCGCCGACGCGGGGGTGTTCCGGCAAGCGCACTGCGCCGCAGCACGGGGCGGGGGTTCTCCCCGCCGACGCGGGGGTGTTCCGGCATCCAGGACAAGGCCACCGCAGAAATCACCGTTCTCCCCGCCGACGCGGGGGTGTTCCGATCGCCCGCAGTGAAGCGTTCAGTGCGCTGCGGTTCTCCCCGCCGACGCGGGGGTGTTCCGTCGGTCAGTGACGACTTCGCGGTCGTCTACGAGTTCTCCCCGCCGACGCGGGGGTGTTCCGCATCCCCGAACAGCGAAACAACCACAGGGCGGGTTCTCCCCGCCGACGCGGGGGTGTTCCGCCATGTGTGCACCGGGTGCGGGAACGAGGTGCGTTCTCCCCGCCGACGCGGGGGTGTTCCGGTCGAATTGGAGATCACCGCCGCGACGAGACTGTTCTCCCCGCCGACGCGGGGGTGTTCCGTCGCCCTCGCCGTCCACGTCCTCGCGCAGCGCGTTCTCCCCGCCGACGCGGGGGTGTTCCGTCGATCTGCGCGCGTTCGTCGGTGGTGTCGTCGTTCTCCCCGCCGACGCGGGGGTGTTCCGCTCATCCAGAATCCGACGATTCCGGCACCGAGGTTCTCCCCGCCGACGCGGGGGTGTTCCGCGACTGCGTCTCTTTGGTGCGAGACGAAATCCGTTCTCCCCGCCGACGCGGGGGTGTTCCGCGGCGGCGCTGGATGAACTCCGGGCGCTGACGGTTCTCCCCGCCGACGCGGGGGTGTTCCGCTTCTGGGCGGCCTCGGGGTCCGCCGCTTCCGGTTCTCCCCGCCGACGCGGGGGTGTTCCGGCGATGGCGGAGGCGCACGGTTCGCCGGCCAGGTTCTCCCCGCCGACGCGGGGGTGTTCCGCAGACGGCCGCCGGCGAGGTCCGCAGTGCCGCGTTCTCCCCGCCGACGCGGGGGTGTTCCGCTCGCGGAAGTGTCCCGCGCGGGACACTTGGCGTTCTCCCCGCCGACGCGGGGGTGTTCCGATCAGCTATCTCCTCAAGCGTCGAAAGGGTCTGTTCTCCCCGCCGACGCGGGGGTGTTCCGTCCAGATCGGCAGGGGAGGCCATCGTCAGGGCGTTCTCCCCGCCGACGCGGGGGTGTTCCGACAACAAGACTCCGACGCCGCCGCCGACTCCCGTTCTCCCCGCCGACGCGGGGGTGTTCCGGCCATCGAGGTCCGGCCACGATACGACGAGGAGTTCTCCCCGCCGACGCGGGGGTGTTCCGTAGGTGTAGTTGGGCGAACTCCTCCGCCCTTCGTTCTCCCCGCCGACGCGGGGGTGTTCCGGACAGTCGATGCGGCGAACACGACTCCATAGGGTTCTCCCCGCCGACGCGGGGGTGTTCCGTTGAACTCGTACTCCGCGCCGTCGCGGTGCTCGTTCTCCCCGCCGACGCGGGGGTGTTCCGCTCCAGTTGGCCGGCCGTCAGCGGGTGCGGGAGTTCTCCCCGCCGACGCGGGGGTGTTCCGGTGCCCGCGCACTACGTGCTGTACTCCAACGCGTTCTCCCCGCCGACGCGGGGGTGTTCCGCAGGCCGCCGCGGCAGTCACCGTCCAGGACGCGTCCTCCCCGCCGAAGCGGGAGGTGTCCCCGCGATGCGCAACTCTCCCACTCTGACTTCGACTCGTTCGTGATCTCCGGTGCACCTGCTGAGCTGGACAGGAAAATCCTGCACGCCTTCGCCGACGATGCGCCACCGTGGATGGACAGTTCAGATGGACGGATCGGCCGAAAGCTGCCTGGGCTGGTGGAGGCGTCACCACTTGTCCGGACGAGCGTAGAAGTACTGGTGACGCACTCGACCGAGTTCACAGGCCATGCGGCACGTCGGGTCGGCGACATCCGGGGCCTATTGCGTTCCACCGCGCTCCGGGGTTGCGGGCGAGTGGACACCGTCGAGGTTGAGGAGTGGTTCACGGCTGTCCAAGAGGCCAGTGCGGAGGGGCTCTTCTTCTTCGCCGAGATGGCAGTCGTGGTTTCAGCTCGCCGTGTCTGATTAGTTCTGGTCAACGCGTCGAAGCCGCGAGGGCGAAAACGATCACAGAAGATTACGGGCAACATGCCCCAACCACTACTCCGCGTCCACTCTCCCTGTGGATGCCAAGGCCATCTTCCCAATGTCTCTCTTCGAGTGATACTCAGTGATCGTGCCGGTGGAAAACGGATGCGCAGTCGTCAAATGGTCCGGATAGTGGCTGCATGGATCCAGTTGCCGTGGCATGCGCTGTTGTCGATGAACATCTTCCCGCTGCCCGAGCTGCCTTTCTGGGAGGCAGCGCCATCACTGAATGCCGTACGGCGATGTCCGACCTGGACATCGTGGTGCTGCTGAGAGGGGAGCCGGCTCCGTAACGGGAGAGCCTCCTGCACGGCCAGTGGCCGGTAGAGCTGTTTGTTCACACCGGGGAGTCCTGGCGCGTGTTTGTTGAGCGAGAGATCAGCAAACGCCGCTCACTGCTGCTGTGGATGTGCGTAGCCGGCGTACTCCTCTTCGACCGGGACGGAGTCGGTGAGGAGATCGCCGCGGAGGCCCAGGCCCTCGTAGCCGCGGGAGCCCCGAAGGCGACATCGGTGGAACTTGAGGATCGGCGATACGCGATCACCGGCCTTCTGGACGACCTTGCGGGATGTGATGACCGTGGAGAGCGGCTCTTCATTGTCAGTGAACTTGCCCGGAGGGCAGCGGAGTTGATGTTGACGGTGAACGGGTGCTGGCTTGGGGGCGGTAAGTGGTTGGCGCGGCACGTTGATGCCATCGAGCCTGGCTTCAGTGGCCGGCTCAACGAGTCGGTTCGTGATGCTCTGGCGGGCCGCGAGGCTGAACTGGTCAGTGTGGTCGACGGTGTGCTGGGTCGATGCGGCGGTCGGTTGTGGGTCGGGTACCGGCGCGGAGGGGACTGAACACTGCTGCCCGCTGGAGGGACGGGGAGCTGTCTTTCCACGTTGTGGTCAGAGCTGCTGATCCAGGAGGTGATTCATTGGTCTGAAGCCGGCAGATTTGTAGAACGCACGAGCCTCCTCGTTGACGTCCCAGACGTCCGTTACGAGGCGCCGGCAGCCTGCGCTGCGTCCCACTTCACGTACGGCTTCCAGTAGTGCTGAGCCAACTCCAGTACGAGTAGCATCAGGGAGGACAGCGATCTGGTCCAGGGAGATGATCAGGTCTGGCCTCATGAGAGCGTTGCCGCGCCGGCTGATGACTCGGGCGAGGGCGTACCCGAGGGCCTTGCCGTCTGTCCCGTCTGCGACGAGGACGGTAACTGACGGATCGGCTATCTGCCCTTCGAAGAACTCTTCTTGCTCCGGAGAGTCCACGAACAGATCGGGTCGGTGCCGAACGTGCAGGTCATGAACGATGGTGTTGAGGGTCGCGAGTAACGCAACATCTTCTGTGGATGCAGTGCGGACCTGAATCACGTCTCTATCCTGAGCCGCGTTGCCTCCCGCTTCAACGCCTTTGTGGGCTCGTGAGGGCACACCTATTCCGAGCCGTGGATCTGGGAGCGGGCGTCCGCCCCAGCGGAAAACTGCGGGCGCGCACCAGCAGCACGCAGGACTATGAGACATGCGCCCGGATGACTGACACCTCACCGTAGACGTCGACGACTTTCTTGCCCGAGCCGGAGATTTCTTGCGCTCACGCCCTGCCCTGCACACCGTCCCGCTGACGGTGACCGAGGCACTGCGTATGCGTGGACCTGACGCGTACGGCGTCGAAGCCCCCATCTTCGGGTGGCTGGAGCGGGCGGGCGAGGTGAGCGCGACGTTCTTCCGCACCCCGCCCTGCCCCGCCGCCTGAGCCTCACCCCCATCACCCTCGACGAGGCCGATTCCCTCGCCGCCCACCTGGCCGACCTCGGCCACCCCCGCCCCGGCATCACCGCGGACCACGACACCGCCACCACCTTCGCCAAGGCATGGCAACGGCGCACAGGCGCGACACCGACACTCCACGAGCGCCAGCGCCTGTACCGCCTCGGCACCCTCACTCCACCGGAGCCGCTCCCGGAGGGCCGGAGCCGAGTCGCGGGCGAGCACGATCGCGATCAACTCCTGCTCTGGCACCCCGAGTTCGTCGAAGCCATCGGAGCGGTAGCCCCCACGGACCCCGGCTCCTGGGTCGACACGCGCATCGCCTACGGACGCATCACGTTCTGGGAGACACCGGACGGCACCCCCGTCTCCATGGCGGGCGTAACCCCGATGGTCGCCGGCCAGATCCGGGTAGCCCCCGCCTTTACCCCGGCACATCTGCGCGGACGCGGTTACGCAGGCGCAGCGACGGCCGAGGCGAGCCGGGCCGCGCTGGCCGCAGGTGCGCCCGAGGTCCTGCTGTTCGCGAATCTGGCCAACCCCACCAGCAACGGCCTCTACCAGCGGATCGGGTACGGCACGGTCACCGATTTCGCGGTGTACAACTTCTCGTGCGCGGCGCGGGTATGAAGGGACAGCCGTCCCCGCGGGCATCAGAAGTGGCGGGGCAGGACAGCAGCCAGGCATAGGTGGCGCAAAGCAAGAGGTGATGGGCGTTCAGGCCATCACGTTCGGTGGGCGATCCACGCTCGCGCCACAGAAGTGGGACTTCTCATCTGGATGCGCTGGAACTTGCTCGCCGAATGGGGGCAGGGGGGATCGGAGTGGGCACCGCCGGCCTCCACCGTCGGCGAGCGATCCAGCCACCACCACATCGATATCGCCTCGGCACGCGTGGCGGACGGTGACCGCGGAGGCGCCTTCGCCGAGCTGAAGCGGGCAAGGAAGATCGCCACGAACCACACGCGATTCCACCCATCCGTACGTGAAACGGTCGGCTCACTGCTGCGTATGGATGCACACCCGTCCGCCGAACTGTCCGCGTTCGGCACTTGGGCAGGCGTCGCGTAGCACAACTCCTTTAAGTGCAGGAGTAGTTGGCGCGATTAGGGTGCGGACAATCTGTCCGCGAACACCATCCCTGAGAATGGGATGGTCCTCGCACGCCAAGTCGCGAGGGGGCCTTTCCTGTGGCGGCCACGATCCTGACCACCCGACTACTGCGCCACCGCAGGTGGCCGTAGAGACGCCAAGCGCCGCAGCTGCCCAAGCCCTGCCCGTTTGCCGCGCGATGCCTGGGCCAGGTCATCTAGCAGGCGCCGCCACTTCCACTAGAGGCGGGGACGAGCTTGAGTGATGGGCCACGACGAGAAGGAGCCATCGTTGGCTACGCGCCACGACATGCACACAGTCTGCACCGCCCGCGCGCCAGATTGTCACTGTCTCGCACTTGGCCCGCACACCTGATCACAGAATTGTCATGAAATGACAATCACCGCAGAACGTAGCGACTACCGACAATGCCTGGGAGTTCTCGCATGTCCAATGTGGTGGAGACAAATCCGCTCGCTCCGTACGTCCGCGGCGACCTGCCCGGCCGCTTCAATGAACTCGACGTGCTCAGACGGCACTGGGCGCGGTTTGCTGCTGTGTCCCAGGGTGCGGTTGTTCCTCCGTACGAGGTCTTGATTCATCCGTCGAGCGGATGCAATCTGCGCTGCGCCTGGTGCATCGGAGACCACGTCCCCGTTGAGCTGTGGGACGAGCAGCGCGAGCAGTTGGTGATGCTGGACGCGGCCAAGGACGCGTTGGACCGGCTCCCGGACCATCTGGCAAGCCCGGAGAACATGCTCAAGCTGATCGGCGACATCGTCGACTACGAGGTCGAGGCTCCCTACCGGCAGGGCGGCGAAGACCGCTCCGATGTCTTCAAAGTGGAAGCTGTGTCGTTCTCCGGACTGATCGGCGAACCGCTCGTCGCCCGCAAGGCACTGATCCCGGCATTCGCCCTGCTGGCCGAGCGCGAAATCCGCTATGGGATCTTCACCAACGCCGTACTGATGGACGACGCCTGCATAGAAGCTCTGCTCCCAGCGGGATACGTGCATATCAGCATCGACGCCGGCACACCAGAGACCTACGCCGACCTGAAGTACGGCGGCCGCAAGGCCGGCAAGGTCATGTTCGAGCGCGCGATGGCCAACCTGACGCGACTCGTGCAGCGCCGAGCCGAAACCGGATCGGAAGTAGAGATCAACACTTCCTTCGTCATGTATCCCGAGAACTACCACGAGGTGTACACGGCTGCCCGCCTGATCCGCCAAGCAGGCGCCGACAGCTTGCGCTTGAAGCAGGACAACTCCGGCGAACGTCCGCTGACTCCCGACCAGGCGCGCCATGCCTCCCGACTGATCGAGCAGATCCGCGGTGACCTGACGACCGATACTTTCCGGCTGCTTGAGATCCACAAGATCGGCCAGACCGCCGAGATGGCGCGGACATGCTCTACGTGCTCGATCACCGACCTTATGGCCGCGGTGGGCTCGGACGGGTGCCTGTACCCGTGCAACTACCACCCTCGGCCCGGCGGCTTCGGCTATGGCAGCGCGTTGGATGAGTCCTTCGCGACGGTCTGGGAAGGTGAGCTACGCCGACAGTTGCGCAGCCAGCTCCCGGCGATCTGCCCCAAAGTGTGCGACCCGTTCAAGAACCGGTCGAACCGGCTCCTGGCAGAAGCCAAGCAGGTCGCGGTGACCAGCGGCATCGATCGTCTGGAGGGGCACGTGGCCGACTTGGTCAACGGCGGTGCCTACCTGATCGAGAGGTGATCTCCGTGCAGGACAGCCTGTCGGTCAACGATCTGGACGCCTGGGCACGTCGCCCCTCTACGTCCCTTCGCCGAGACCGTTTCGGCCTCGTGATGGCTGGGGTTGAGATCATCGCGTCGTCACCGGTCGTCGACTACGTGGCGTGGTACACCGAGGGCTTCTTCGCACGAGGAGATTCCCCGGTCAGAGCACGGCTTTTCATTCATGACGTGAACCCAGAACTGATCGGCTCGGTCAAGGACGCCCGGCTCACACCGCCCTTGCGCCGAGCGGTTCTGCCCACCTCGCCGGACACGGTCTGCTTCGTGGATGACACGCACTCGACGGTCCATCTGTTCCTGGCGGCAGCCACCAGGGACGAGCCCATGCTGGTGGCGGTCCGGATACTGCGCGCGCTCGTACTCCGCGCACTCCTTGGGGACGGTTGTCCGTTCTTCCACGCTGCTTGTTTCACGCTGCGGGGAGTGGGCGTGGCTTTGATCGGGAGGCGGATGGCCGGCAAGACGACGCTGCTGCTGCACTGCCTGGACAGCCTCAGGGCGCTACTTGTGAGCAACGACAAGTTTGCCCTCGTCCAAGACACTGGCTCTGACGCCGTGGACACTCTCGGCTTCCCCATCCAGATCGGGATCCGTGCGGGCAGCGTGCTGGCTCTGGGCGACGGCCCACTGCGGGCCTCTCTCATGCGCCGATGGTCGCAGCGGTTCAGTGACGTCGGAGCCCACCGTGATGACCTGGAGACTCGTCTCGGGATACGTCCGCAGGAGTTGGCCGCAGCAGCAGACAGCACGGTGATGCCTCAATGCCGTCTCGGCGTGGCCATCGAACCGTGCCTTGATCCAGACGCGGTCACACCGCGTCTGGAGAGGCTCAACGAGGACGAACGCCGGACGCTGTGGACGCACAACCTGCTGCGCCGTCCAGCCGAAGTCTTCCCCCAGCAGGCCGCCTTGGCCGGACCGGCGAACGAGACCGAGCTGCGGATCCCGAAGGTTCCCGCGTATCGGTTGATCCAGCCGCCGGCTGCGCTCGCGCTGACGAGCCGAGTGATCGAAGACCTAATGTGCCGCGTGTCGGTGGATGGATGAGGAATATGCGCATTCTCGGGATCGCCAGCGATCTGCACATCTCCTCGGCCGCGCTGATCGAGGACGGACACGTCGTGGCGGCAGCGGCGGAAGAACGCTTCACCCGGCGCAAGCACGCGCGCGACTTCCCCGCCCGCGCGATCGAGTACTGCCTGTCCACTGTCCCAGACGGTCTCCGCGGTGTGGACCGGATCGCGGTGAGCACGAACCCGACGATCGACTTGAGCGTGCCCGACGGCCGCTATGCCGGACGCGCCCGCTGGCATCCCGAAGGGCTCTACTCGATCCCGAACAACCTCGCCGCTCTGCTGGACGCGCCGTATCAAGGGTGCGCCACGCAGATCCTGCAGACCGCTAGTGAGCCGCTGACCATCGACTACGTCTACCACCATGATGCGCACGCGGCGAACGCCTTCTTCCTCTCCCCCTTCGAGTCGGCCGCCGTCCTGACCGTCGATGGCCGAGGCGAGGACTGCACCGCGCTGCGCGCCGTCGGGAACCGCAACACTTTCGCCACGATGGACACTATCCTCTACCCCCACTCGGTAGGACTGCTGTACGGCGCAGTCACCCATTACCTGGGCTTCCGGATCGACCGGGACGAGTGGAAGGTCATGGGGCTGGCCGCCTACGGAGACCCCAACAGCGCCGCCTACAAGCTGCTCAGGGACCTCATCGACTTCAAGGACGGCACGATCCGCCTCGACCTCAACTACTTCGGCTACTACCTTCGCCCCTCTCGCGGTGCAGTGAGCGAGGAGTTCGTCCACCGGTTCGGGCCGCCACGCCGACCGGATGAACGCATCACCGCCCGGCACCATGACATCGCCGCAGCCGTCCAGCATGTGCTGGAGGACGCCCTCCACTACCTTCTCGCCGACCTGCACCAGCAAACGGGGCTGAGAAAGGTTGCGTTGGGCGGAGGAACATTCATGAACTCCGTCTTCAATGGGAAGATCATGTCCTCGACGCCGTTCGACGAGGTCTTCATCTCAAGCTGCCCCGATGACAGCGGCACCTCCATCGGCGCGGCCCTGTACGCGCACTGCGTCCTGCTTGAGGCCGAGCGCGGTCCGGCTATGACGCACAACTACTACGGCCCCTCCTTTGAGCAGACCGCGATCAACGAGGCGCTGTCCCTGGCCAAGCTGCGCGCGCCGGCTGTGGACGATCCGGCCGATGCCGCCGCACACGCGCTGGCCGAGGGGAAAATCGTCGGCTGGTTCCAGGGAAGCATGGAACTCGGGCAGCGGGCGCTGGGGAACCGCTCCATCCTCGCTGATCCCCGCAACGTGCGCATGCGCGACCAGGTGAATAGCGCGGTGAAGTTCCGTGAGCCATGGCGGCCCTTCGCCCCGGCCGTCCTCGCCGAGGATTTCGCCACCTTCTTCGGCCCGGAACCGGCGGTGTACTTCATGGAGCGCACGCTGCCGGTGCGGGACGAGGCGCGGAACCTCATCCCGGCCGCGGTCCACATCGACGGCACCGCCAGACCGCAGACCGTGATCATGCGCACCAATCCACTCTTCCACCGGCTGATCACGAGATTCCGTGACCGGACCGGCGTCGGCGCGGTCCTCAACACCTCGTTCAACCTCGCGGAGGAACCGATCGTGTGCAGCCCCCAGGACGCGATCCGCACCTTCTACTCTTCGGGGCTGGACTTGCTCGTCATGGGGAATCGGGTGCTGACCAAGTGACTACGACGATGGGCACGACGGAGCTGTCCACGTGCCTGCGCCAGTACGGATTACAGGCGAGCGGACCTGCGCGGCTGCTTCCCGGCGGGCACGTCGGACAGTCCGCAGTGGTTCCCACGGCCCAGGGGCTGCTCGTCGTCAAGCGGTTCAATCGGCGGTTCGACCCGGCACGCGTTCAACTCGCTGCTCAGGCACATCAGCACGCGGCCCGGGCCGGCCTCGCCCCACCCCTGCGGCTCACACGCGATGGCCACCGCACCGCCCACGTCGGCGATGCCACGTACACCGTGGCCGAATACGCCGATCACGCAGTGCGTGCTGGACCGCCTGTCTTTGCCTCCGCGCTCGCCGCTCTGCACAGCCACTTCGAAAGCTTCAGCCCGCAGGGCCGTTGCGCGGACTTCCTTCAGCTGCCCGATACCCCCACAGCAGACCTAGAGCGGATCCGGCGGCATACTGACGATGCAGCCAGCCGGGAAGCGATCGATTGGCGAATCCAGATCCTCGCGGAGTTCGGGCTCGACGCGCAGTCGCTGGCTGCCGTGCCCCGAAGCTGGGTGCACGGCGACGCATGCCCCGACAACCTGCTCATCACGCACAGCCCGGACCGTCGCCTGTTCATCGACTTTGATCAAGTCTCCCGCTTTCCGCGGCCCTATGAGATCGTCCGAGCCTTCATGGCCTGCATCAGCCCAGAGTTGCCCGCGCGCCTGCTGGGCTCGACGTTCCGGCGCTACCTCAACGCGTACCACGCCGTCGCGCCTATCCCCGCAAGCGACCGTGCCATCATGATCGACCTGTATCTCACCGTTCAGGCGGCGGAGACACGCACCTTCACCACGCCCGAAGGCGAGATCCGCGGCATGCCAGCCTTCGCGCGGGCCCGCCATCAGCAGTTGACCTGGATCATCGAGCACAGCGGCCTTCTGCGCAGGTTCGCAGAGGAGGCTCAGCCGTGACCACCCTCGCCCTCTACGGTGGGCCGCCCATACGGACCCGCGCCTTCCAGCCCTGGCCGCAGTTCGACCAGACCGAGCTCGGTGCGCTTGCCGGTGTCCTCACCAGCCGCCGCTGGGGCGGGATCCACAGCGGATCACAGGGTGAGGCGTTCGAAAGGGCGCTCGGCAAGTACCTCGACGTGCCGCACGTGGCGGTGGTCTCGAACGGCACTGCTGGACTGATGATCGCTCTCAGAGCACTGGGCGTCCGGGCCGGTGACGAGGTCGTCGTCCCCGCCATGACTTATGTGGCGACTGCCACCGCCGTGTCCGTGCTCGGCGGTGTGCCGGTGTTCGCGGACATCGACCCTGACACCCACACGATCGACCCCTCGTCCGCGGAAGCTGCGATCAGCGAGAAGACGAAGGCGATCATCGCCGTTCACCTGGGCGGGCACCCGGCCGACATGGACCGCCTCGGGCGCATCGCCGCCGAACACGGTGTCCCGATCGTTGAGGACTGCGCCCAGTCTCTCGGCGCGACCTGGAGCGGCGCTCACACCGGATCGCTGGGCAGCGTCGGCGTGTTCAGCTTCGCCAGTACCAAGAACATTTCCGCCGGAGAGGGCGGAGCGGTCGTTACACGAGATGGTGAGCTCGCAGCACGTATCGCATCGCTACGCGATCACGGCCGCCCCCTCGGCGTCACCGGTCACCACCCCGAACTGGGCTGGAACCTGCGGCTCAGCGAGTTTCAGTCGGCCGTACTGGGTGTCCAGCTCGGACGCCTGGACCACCAGCTCACAGCGAAAACGAAGGGCGCAGCCTTCCTCACCAGCGCGCTGTCCAGCGTGCCAGGGCTGCGGCCTGTGCCCGCCGATCTCGACCCACGGGTAACCAGACATGGCCGGTTCTCCCTCGCGTTCGCCCTCGATCCCGAAGCATTCGGCAACATCTCAACCAGTTCCTTCCGCGATGCGCTGAGAGCGGAAGGCGTCCCTGTCGGTCTCCGCGACCTTATCGCCTGTCCCGACGAGCCGATCTACGCCGACGCCGCAGCCCAGGACTACGCGCCCTCACGGACCGTGTCGTGTACGCGGGCCCGTGCTGCCTGCACCAGGCTGGTGCTGTTCGGACAAGCAGCCGGGTCGGGCATGCTGCTCGACGACCCATCGGAACTCGCTGATGTCGTACGTGCAGTGAAGAAGATCCACGACAACTGCGGCCAACTCCCCGAAGCGGAGCATCAGCGCGCCACGACCCGTGTTCCATCCGATTCCTAGCCAAGGAGAGTCAAATGCCCCGAGCGCCATTCCAAATCCTCGTCGTACCGTTCCGCCGGGTCGGCGAGCAGATCGAATTCGCTGTTCTGCGCCGCCAGGACATGAATGTCTGGCAGGCAGTCGCCGGCGGCGGTGAGTCAGGCGAGAGTCCACAGCAGGCCGCCGTCCGCGAGGCGTGTGAAGAGCTCGGCCTCGATCGGGCGGTCGCGCTCTACCCGCTGCAGACCACCGCCAGCATCCCAGCACGATTCTTCGCTGATCGAGACAGCTGGCCGGCGGGAACCTACGTTGTGCCTGAGTACTCGTTCGCCGCGGACCTGACTGACATCGTGATCAAGCTCTCTGATGAACACACCGCCGTCCAGTGGCTGGACTACAAGGCGGCGAACGACCTGCTGCGATTCGACAGCAACCGCACAGCTCTGGGCGAGCTTCACGAGCGTCTGCTGGCCGCCGACCTGCCCCGACCGGTCGAGTGACAGTGGTCGACGCATCCTCCGAACCGCTGCGCACAGTGATACTCGGCCAAGGCTACGTCGGCCTGCCGCTGGCCATCCGGGCAGCACAAGTCGGCTACCAGGCCGTGGGATTCGACACCGACGCAGACCGCGTGAAACGGCTGCAGGCCGCGGAGTCATTGAACCCCGATGTGCCGGCGGAGCAGATCGCGACGGTTCTGGCGAACGGGCTTTACACGCCAACCACGCGCCCAGAAGACTTGGCCGGGTTCGATGTCGCAGTCATCGCGGTACCGACGCCGCTACGCGACGGTGCACCAGATCTTTCCGCGATCAAGCATGCCGGCCTGGCACTCGCGCCACACCTTCAGCCGGGCTGCGTCATCATCCTGGAATCCACCACATATCCGGGAACGACTGACGACGTTCTCAAACCATTGTTGGAAGCCACCTCCGGGCTGCGGGCGGGCGAGGATTTCCACCTCGGCTACAGCCCCGAACGGATCGACCCCGGCAACCGAATATGGACCCTCCAGAACACGCCGAAGATCGTCTCCGGGATAGACGATGCGTCGCTGAAAGCCGTGGGTGACTTCTACCGGAGCCTCGTCGATACTGTCGTCGAGGTCACTGCGGTGCGCGACGCCGAACTGGCTAAACTCCTGGAGAACACCTTCCGTCAAGTCAACATCGCCTTGGTCAACGAACTCGCCGTCCACGCTCAACACCTTGGCACCGACATCTGGGCGGCACTCGATGCCGCCTCCACCAAACCATTCGGGTTCATGCGCTTCACACCCGGCCCCGGCGTTGGCGGACACTGCCTTCCGGTCGACCCCACCTACTTGTCCTGGCAAGTCCGGAGGCAGACAGGCCGGGCACTGCGGTTGGTCGAGGCGGCCAACGAGGTCAACTCCGCGATGCCCGCCTATGTCGTGCAACGCCTGACCGATGCTCTCAACCGGAAGGGCCTGTCGGTCAACGGCTCACGCATCCTCCTGCTCGGCATGGCCTACAAGCCCAACACCGGCGACATCCGGAACTCGCCGACGATTACCATCGCCCGCTTCCTCGCCGAACACGGAGCGGACGTAGAGATCGTCGACCCTCACGTCGACGAACCGTTCGACCTCGATACCCGAGTGCACTATTCCCAGCTCACCGCGAACAATGCGGCGGCCTCCGACGCGGTCGTACTGCTGACAGACCACGATGCGTTCAATCTCCGGCTCATCGAGGAACACGCGCCGTACGTCTTGGACTGCCGAGCACGCCTGAGCGGCGCAAACGTTGAACGCCTGTGACCTGTTGTCTGACCTGTTCTTACCCCGAGGACATGGCCATACCCCACACTCTCAACAACGAGGGATATCGCCTTGAGTGACCGCACCCTCGCGAACCTGCCGAAAGCAGACCTGCACCTCCATCTCGAAGGCGCCATGCGGCCCGGAACCCTCGCGGATCTGGCAAGCACCTATACCGAGCCGACGCCGCAGGTCGGTTGCTATCACTCGTTTGATGCGTTCCAGCACTGTTACCGTGCCGTCGTTAAGCTGATTCAAACACGAAGTGACATGCGGCGCCTGGTACGAGAGGTCGTCGAGGACGCGGCAGCCTCAGGCGCCGTTTGGATCGAACCACATTTCAATCCGACGTCCTACGCTCCCGCACTCGGCTCGGCCGAAGACGTGCTTAACCTCGTCTTGGACACCGGAAATTCGGCAGGCCGGCCCGTCGGCGTCGGTTTCGGAATCACACTCAGCGCAAGCCGCAACCGTGATCCGCGAGATGCCGCTGTCCTCGCGAGACTCGCCGCCGACTATGCCGGCCGCGGCGTTGTGGCCTTCGGCCTTACCGGTGATGAGGTCGCCACTCCTCCGGAGGCGTTCAGTGAAGCCTTCGCCATCGCCCGGGATGCAGGACTGATCACCGCACCGCATGCAGGAGAGCTCATGGGCGGACCGAGCATCCGCAGCACACTCGACGTATTGTCTCCCGACCGGATCGCCCATGGCATCCGCGCTGTCGAGCACCCGGCACTCATAGAACGGCTTGCCGCCGAACGGATCACCTTAGACGTGTGCCTGACGTCCAACCGTGTTCTGGGAGTCGTCAATCACATCGAAGAACATCCCCTACTGCACCTCCTGGAAAGTGGGGTGCCATGTTCCCTCGGCTCCGATGACCCGCTGCTGCTGAATACCAGCGTGCTCACGGAGTACCAGATCGCCCGAACCCAACTGTCAATGACGGACCAACAACTGGCCAAGATGGCGAGCACATCAATCCAATCGTCCGGCGCGCCCACCGATGTCATCGCACAAACCTTGACCGGTATCGAGGCTTGGATGAAACGAGACGACAGCGACGCCCGCGGCGCCGAATCCCCCAACAGCCCCTGCCCCCAGCTCCCACACGATTCAGGTTGGACTCTGTGACAGCCAAATGCAGTATCGAGTGCTGTATCACAGGCCGTGGCCAGGACGTACTTCTCGGCCGGGCAAGCACGAAGCATTCTGGCAGCCGATCACCGGCGGCGTCGAGGATGGCAAGCCCCCGCTCCAGGCTGCCCTCCGCGAGATCTGCGAAGAGACCGGACTGGAGCTCGCCGACGCCCAGCTCACCGAGATCGCCACCGACCTGACCGTCGTCATCTCCCCCAAGCTGACCATTGTTGGACGACTCTCTGTATGAGTACGAAGGCGGGGGTTGGCGACACTCGCGATGAGCATGATCCGTGATCTTGCTGGACGGTCTGTTTCTGCTTCATGTGCGACGACACCGTGTGCATGAAGGACCTGGACGTGCCGTACGCCTCAGTAGGCTTGTGCGTCGAGCAAAGGAGCACTGCGCATGAGCTTTCACCTGAAGGCGATCACCCGCGAGGAGCATCTGGCCTTCGTCTCGGCCCAGCCCTCGGTGAGTCACATGCAGGTTCCCGCATGGGGGGATGTGAAGCCGGACTGGCGGGCGGAGGGCCTGGGCTGGTTCGACGAGGATGACCGGCTCGTCGGGGCCGGGCTGGTGCTGATGCGGCCGTTGCCGAGGCTGAAGCGGTACCTCGCCTACCTGCCCGAGGGCCCCGTCATCGACTGGGCTGCTCCCGACGTGGAGCGGTGGCTTCAGCCGATGCTCGCGTACTTGAAGAAGCAAGGCGTCTTCTCGGTGAAGATGGGACCGCCCGTGGTCGCCCGCCGCTGGAGCGCCGAGGCGGTCAAGGCCGCGATCGCCGATCCGCAGGCCAGGAAGCTGCGCGATGTGGAGGCCACCGCGCACGAGCCGCGGGCCTTCGACCTCGCCGACCGGCTGCGCCGGATGGGCTGGCAGCAGACCGAGCCCGGTGGCGAGGACGGCTTCGGCGCGGGCCAGCCGCGCTACGTGTTCCAGGTTCCCTTCGCCGGGCGGACCCTGGAGGGGGTCCATCGGGATCTCAACCAGCAGTGGCGGCGCAACATCAAGAAGGCGGAGAAGGCCGGCGTCAAAGTGGTGCAGGGCGGCTATGACGACCTGCCCGCCTTTCACCAGATCTATGTTGAGACTGCCGAGCGGGACCGGTTCATCCCGCGCCCTCTGGCTTACTTCCAGCGCATGTGGACCACGCTGCGGGCCGAGGGCGACGACCGGATGCGCCTCTACCTCGCCTGTCACGAGGGCGAGGTGCTCGCCGCTGCCACGATGCTGACCGTCGGCGAACACGTCTGGTACTCCTACGGTGCCTCGACCAGCCACAAGCGCGAGGTCCAGCCGAACAATGCCATCCAGTGGCGGATGATGTCCGACGCCTACGAACTCGGGGCGAGCACCTACGACTTCCGCGGCATCACCGACACCCTGGAGGAGGACAACTACCTGCTGGGACTACTCCGGTTCAAGGTCGGCACCGGCGGCCAGGCGGTGGAATACCTCGGCGAGTGGGACTACCCGCTCAACAAGGTCCTGCACAAGGCCCTCGACCTCTACTTGTCCAGGCGCTGAGACAACTGCGGCAGCCTCGTGCTGAGCGTCTGGTGCGGGTGGAACGCCAGCTGAGGGCGGGTGAGTTGTCCTGCCCGTAGTGCGGGGAGCCCCTCGCGCCCTGGGCCACGGCCGACCACGGGAAGTTCGCGGCGATCTCGAAGCTCGCAGGTTCGTACGTCCTCGACGGTCACGCTGCTCGGGCTGCGGGATCACACACGTGCTGCTGCCAGAGACGGTCTGGCCGCGGCGGATGGATGCGGCCGAGGTGATCGGGGCCGGGCTGGAGATAGCGGCCCTGGGCATGGGGCACCGCCAGGTCGCCGCCCGGCTGGGGCTAGCGGACGGCACGGTTCGCGGCTGGATTCGCCATTTCCGCCGCAGGTCGGAGGACGTGCGGCGGCACTTCACCGTCGCCCTGGTCGCGCTCGCGGACGATCCGGTGATGCCGGAGCTGGCGGCCTCGCCGCTGTCGGACGCAGTCTCGGTGATCGTGGCTGCCCACCGGGCGGCGGCCACGAGGTGGCCGGAGATGAACACTGTCGCGATGGGCCTTCGCCGGACGGGCGATAGACGGCCGGGTGCTGACCTGCACCTCTTCGGCTAGTGCCGTATCGGAGAACCTTTGCCCCGTAGTTGACGTGACGCCCTGTACGGATGCTGGTCTGCACGGAGCGGTGTCGCCAGGCTGTCCGGATGGCAGAACGAGTACGCGTCCGCGAGATCGATGATGATGAGGGACAGCGTCTATTAAGGATCATCCGTAGAGGTACCGGGTCGGTAGTGACCTGGCGGAGGGCTCAGATGGTGCTGCTGCCCGCCCAGGGCATGTCTGTGGCGATGATCGCTGGGGTGACGTTCACCAGCGCGGACCGGGTTCGGGACGTGATCCACAACTTCAACGCCGACGGCTTCGGTTCGCTCTATCCAAAGTACAGAGGCGGTCGACCGCGGACACTCACGCTGCCTGAGCGGCGTGAGATCAAGAAGATCGCCAAGTCCAAGCCGGCCGAGCACGGCCTGCCGTTCTCGGCACGGAGCCTGGCCAAGCTGGCCGACTTCCTGGTCGCTGAGGGGGTGGTCGACGACCTCAGCCATGAGGGCCTGCGGGTCCTGCTCCGTGAGGAGGGCGTGTCGTTTCAACGGATAAAGACGTGGAAGACCTCCCGCGACCTCAACTATGAGGCCAACAAGGCCCGCGTCGAGCATCTCTACGCGATCGCCGACGGTGAGGTCATACCCGAGGAAGGCGAGCCCGAAGTCATCTTCTGCATGGACGAGTTCGGGCCGCTCAACCTCCAGCCCCACCCGGGCCGGCAGTGGGCCGAGCGCGGCGGGAAGCGCAAGGACCCCGACCGGAGCCCAGGCCCCGACGGCGGGCGACCTACACCCGCCCGCACGGGGTCAGGCATCTGTTCGCCGCCTACGAGCTGGGTAGGGACAAGCTCTACGGCCACATCAAGCCGAGGATGCACTGGGCGAAGTTCCTGGAGTTCTGCCGCTACGTTCGCAGCCTCTACCCACCCAAGGTCCGCATCGCGATCCTGCTCGACAACTTCTCCCCGCACCTGACCACGAAGAAGGACACCCGGGTCGGCGAATGGGCCGCAGCCAACAACGTCGAGCTCGCCTACACCCCGACCAACAGCTCCTGGTTGAACCGCATCGAGGCCCAGTTCACCGCCCTGCGCTACTTCACCCTCGACGGCACCGACCACCCCAGCCACAAGGAACAGGGCAGCATGATCCGCCGCTACATCATCTGGCGGAACAAGCACGCCGCCGACAAACGCCTACGCAAGGTCGTCGACAGGGCAAACGTTGCCTGATGCGATGTGCACCTCCGGTGACCAGAACGGTGCGAAGGCGCCTGCCCTGGTCAGCCACGGCCGCGCGCCAGGGCCAGAGCTCCGCTGCGGCGGCCGTGCACCATCACGATGGCCTGCGCGGCAACCAGCATGACGACCAGTACCAGCACCCCGAGCAACGGAACGCTGTCAAGGGGCAGCGTGTAGGCCATGACGACGCGGGCGGCGGCATCGAGGAGGAACGCGGTTCCCCAGCCAACGCTGGCCAGCTGCAGCCACCGGTGGAACACGGGATTGCGCCGCCACAGCTCGTCGAAGCGTCGCGCGGCACCCGGTGGGCTGACCTTGATGGCGACGTCCAGGAGGAACGGCCGGGCCAGTGCCAGCGACCCGAGGATCCAAAGGCCCAGTGCCCCGGTGACCCAACTCTCCCGCGCCAGCAGAGCCCGAGGATCGCCGGTGACCATCGCCACCAGCAGCGACAGCGCCATCGCAGCGAGCACAAACAGCGCGGTCGCGTCGACGCGCCGCTGCCGCACCCAGGTCAGGACGATACCGGCGGCCGGCGCGACACCCGCCAGGACCAGCGCCAGCCATTGATCGGTCCCGGCCGCCCGGCTTCCGTAAAACACCGCGAGGGGGACCACAACATCGAGCGCGAGTGCCGTCCACGCGTATCGACCCGATGCCTCGGCTAAGACGTCATCTCATTTGGCTAATCTCCGGTAGCAGATGAGGGTGCAGGCGATGCTGGTGAAGGCGAGGAAGTGGTCGGCCTTGCGCTCATAGCGGCGGTGGAGCCGGCGGCAGCCGGCCAGCCACGACATGGTCCGCTCCACAGTCCAACGGTGCCGCCCCAGGCGGGTGGAGCTCTCGATTCCCCTGCGGGCGATGCGATGGGTGATGCCCCGGCCGCGTAACCATCGGCGCAGGTGGTCGTAGTCGTAGCCCTTGTCGGCATGCAGCTTTCCGGGCCGACGTCGCCTGGGGCCGCGGCGCGAGCGGATGGGCGGGATACCCCGCACCAGGGGTTCGAGGGCCTGACTGTCGTGCAGGTTCGCCCCCGAGATCCCAACGGACAGGGGCAGACCGGTCCGCTCTGTGATCAAGTGGATTTTCGAGCCGTACTTGCCCCGGTCCACAGGATTCGGACCCGTCAGGTCCCCCTTTTCAACGCCCGCATGTTCACCGAGTCGATCGCGCACCTCGACCAGTCCAACTCCCCACGGGAGCCGAGTTCATCGAGGACCAGACGGTGCAGCTTCGCCCACACCCGGGCTCTGCTCCACTCGGAAAACCGCCGATGGGTCGTCGCTCCCGACGGCCCGAAGGACGCGGACGGCAACTGCTGCCAGGTACAGCCGGACGTTGCCACGAACACGATCGCGGCCAACACCTCCCGGTCGCCGTGCCGACGCCGTCCGCCGCCCTGAGGACGCATCGGCGCCTCCGGCACCACCCGCTGGAACAACTCCCACAACTCGTCCGGCACCAGCCGCTCAACAATCCCCACCACAGCCAGCAGTCTACCGATGCAGCCAAATGAGATGACGTCTAAGCCCCTTCCGTCCGCGGGCCCACGCCCGATGTTCACTTCGTCAGACCCATTCACCGTCAATTTCCCCCTATGTGAACTATTGCTACGTGACCGGAGATTCACGTCCGGTTCCCGGCGGTCGCGCGGTGGAACAGCGCCACCAGATCGCGAGCGTAGTCGCCCAGGTCCAGGTCGGGAATCACGCTCAACTGCGGTCCGATGGCGTCGATGGCCGCGCGGATCGTCACCGCCGCGGTCCGCGTGTTGAACTCGTCGAAGTGCCCCTGCTCCTGACCGCGTCGCAGGATGTCCTGCAACGGCGCGAGACTGTCGCCGTAGACCGAGGCATCGAGTGCCAGCCGGGAGCGTCCGTCCTCGTCAGTGAAGTTCATCGCGATCACCACCAGTGCCCTGACCTGGTCACGATAGGTGGCGATGTACTCGACATTGGCCTCGATGTACGCAGTCAACTCGTCTACGGGACTGGGTTGATGGCGCCACCGCGCAGCCATGAACTCCGCACCTCGGTTCGTCACCGTGGCGACAACCTCATGGATCAACTCCTCGCGGCTGGAGAAGTGGTAGAAGATCGCCTGCTTGGTGATCCCCGCCCGTCGCGCGATCTCCGCCAGTGACGCCCGGGGCAACCCCACATCCACGATGGCCGCGATTGCACAGTCCACCAGTTGCGACCGCCGTGCCTGTTCGATGAACGTTCGCTCTTGCTTACCGCTAGATCGATTTTTTGACCGCACGGTAAAAACCTAGCACCGGACCGCTCTAGCCCGCCAGAGCAAGGGCGATTGACGACGGGCATCGCACCGACTCAGCCACCCGCATGCCGCGATACTCACGCTCGGCCACAACGCGAGTCGGGCCGCCGACCGTTTGTGCATGAACCGGCGAAAATCTCCGGCGGCGTTCATCGCGGGCCAAGTCCGGGCGGGCGCCTTCAGCCCCCGCATCTGGCGGAACATTCACGCCACCGGTGAATGCTTACGTCAGGCCGTGAGCGGGGCGAACGTTGCCTGATGCGGCACTAGTTGATCAACACGGGCCGCCCCCTGGGCGGCGATCGGAGGCGCCGGAAAGCTTAATCGTGTCCGTTCGCGACGGGGCGAACGCTGATCGAGATGCGAGGAGAGGCCGAGCACGGCATCGAGCGAGGATGAGGACCGCCGGCGGGCGGAGAAAGCCCGGCAGGTCGGTCTGTTCCGCTATTCCCTGATCCAGGACCTGCTGGATGGCGGTCTGACCACACCTGAACGTGGTCGTCCTGCACGGGAGTTGGCGCAGAAGGAACACACGGATCCGTTCGGTCGGCAGGTGAAGGTGTCCCGGGGCACAATCGACCGGTGGATGCGGGACTACCGCAGCGGCAGATTCGCCGCACTGGTCACCGAACCGCGCAAGGCGGTCCCCAGAACACCACCGGAAGTGACGGCCACCGGGATCGTTTCGCCTTGTCCCGTCGACAACCAGCACGTCGCCCTCATGCACATCTCCAGCGTCGCTCAACAACCATCAACAACGTCGAGCAACTGGGCGATGATGAAGCGGTGCTGGTCGTCGACGAGTCCGGTGATCCGAAGAAGGGCCCGCATACAGTCGAGGTCTAGGCCGTTTCGTTCGAATCACTGAATCCTTGGCATGTGAGCGCGCTCATCGAATGCGGTGCCTCCGAGAGTCTCTGTAGCCTGGCGTCGCTGTACGTCGGGGCGAGCTGACCGTGGAGAACATCCTGTCCGTGGCCATCGGGGCCGCTATCGGCCTCATAGGGGTGATGTTCGGTTCGTGGTTCACCGCGCGCCGATAGGACCGCCTGTGGCTCCGCGAACAGAAGCTCAAAGCCGGGATCGGCTTCAACACGGCCGTACTTCAGCTACTGGACTACCTGAAGAAAACACAGCTGAGTGACGACGGTCCCGGAGCCAACGAGTTGGCGAACCGGATGCAGGAAGCACGCTCAGCCCTCTACCTGCTCTGCGCCAGCGACACCTTCGATCCCGCCGATGCTCTCGCGCGTCGGGTCCGGAGCACCCGGCCCACCGACGGCAGGGACGACCGCCGTGCCGAGTTCCGAGAGACGTTGGACCTCCTGCGTCGCTTCACCCACCAGCTCCGGCAAGAGATCGCCAGATCGTAGTCCCCATTGGATCAACGGGCGGACCAGAGGAAGATGCCTGCGACGTGGAGCCCGGCCAGGTAGACGGTGGCGGTCTTCTCGTATCGAGTGGCGATGCCCTGCCACTGCTTCAAGCGGTTGATGCACCGCTCGACGGTATTGCGCTGCTTGGAGGCATCACGATCGAAGGCCGGTGGCCTGCCGTCTCGACTGCCCCTTCGCAGCCGGTTGCCCTGCTGATCCGCCGGGATACCCAACACCGTCTCCTTCGTCACGAGTCCCGCACTCGCCGCCAGCCTGATCGGCCGCGCACTGGACGCCGGAGTCCGAGCGTCCTGGGGTCTGAGCTTCACAGCATGCAATGCCAATCACCCGGGAGTGCTGGGGGTAGCCGCTGCATCAACACGTGACGCTCCCGTTCGCAGGGCAAGAACAAGTCCGTACTCTGAACCAAGTGTTTCATCGTGAAGGGACCGATCCGCCGATGACTGAACCCGTGACACTAGGAGACCGTCTCCGTGTAGCCCGCAGGACACGGAAGCTGTCTGCCGGGCAACTGGCACAGAAGGTCGCAATTTCTCCGAGCTACGTACAGAAACTTGAGTCCGGCAAGCGGAAAGCCTCTCCGTCGCTAGTGCTGGCGCTCGCCAAGGCTCTGCACTTCGGCCCCGAGGTTCTGACCGGCCAGCCGTACTACGGCGAACCTGAGGCTGAAGATCGTGTACACGCAGTAGTTCCCGAACTGCGCCGCGTCCTACTCTGCTACGACAGCCCCGACGATATGGAGATCAGCCCCAGGCCACTCCCCGTGCTCATCTCCGAGGTAGATCAGGTCTCGGCCCTGCGGAGAGATGCTCGCTACGCGCCAATGGGCCCCCTCCTGCCAGCGATCATCACAGAGTTGACCCACGTGGCATTGGGAGGGCTCATCGAAGATCAAAGCAGGGCCTTCTGGCACCTTGCTCGCGCGTACCGGGCAGTGAATTCGCTGGCCCATAAGTTGGGGCACCATGACTTTTCGAACACCGCTTTGGCGTGCGTAAGTTGGGCTGCAAGGCAGTCCGGTGACCCACTGATGCAGGTCACCTCCGGATACTTGGTGGCCGGGGCCATGCTGCGCCAGGGGGCATACACCTCGGCCCGCCGCAAGCTCCTGGGTCTGCGAGAAGAGCTTGAGAGGCTTCAGCCGGAACTCTCGTACACCAAGGACGCACTCGCCGTAGATGGCGCGCTCTTGCTGAAGCTCGCGGTGCTGGAGGCTCGCGAGAATCAACCGGACCGCGCGAACGAGTACCTTCGGGAGGCCGAGGACGTGGCCAGGATGGCCGGGAACCGTGACTCGCTTGCCTACGAGACGTCGTTCGGCCCGACGAACATCCGCATTCACGACGTGCACGCGATGATCGATATGGGAGACACGGAGCAAGCCCTGGCCCGGCTCGCCGAGTGGACACCCGTATCGGGAGGAGAGTGGGCTCCGCCTGCGAGCACGGTTGGAGAGCGATCAAGCCACCACTTCATCGACGTCGCCTCGGCGAAGCTTGCGGTCAGCGATCGGACTGGCGCCTTCAACGACCTTCGCCGCGCCCGCACGATCGCACCGAATCACACACGCTTCCACCCGTCAGTGAGAGAGACGACTGCCGCCTTGTTGCGGATGGAGACTCATCCGTCCAACGAGCTTTCATCTTTTGGGAGTTGGGCTGGCCTTACCACAACTTGACATCTCATCAAGGGGTCTGGTGTAGATTCCCGCGTACAATCTGTCCGCGCAGGGCGCTTGCACAGTGACATGGTCTCCTCACACGTTGTTGTGAGGAGACCATTCCCATGTCTGATACCACCCCGGCAGCCCGCAGTCTCCCGCCACGGTGGATGCCCATCGGCCGCGAGCCTGAACTCTGCTCAGCGGGCGAGTGGTGGGATGCCATACGCGCCGCCGAGGTCGTTGGTCGACGCGCGATCGAGATCCTCAAAGAAGGCCGTAAGCAGATTGGCCCCGTAATTCTCGATAGTGGAGGGCCGGAACCTCGGCTGTATTTCCTCGTGCCCGTGGGGACTGCCGCCCGGTGGGAGGAGCCTGAGACAGTGCCGCTTGGGGAGCGGTGCCATGTTGTGGTCCCGCCGGCCTCCGCTACAGCGCCTCCCGGACTTCATTGGAATGTCTTCCCTGCCAACCCACGCTCCCTCACTCGCCCTGACGCACTGCGCAGCGCGCTTCGCAAGACGCGCCAGGAACGACGGGGCCCCGCGGAGATACCACCCAAGGGATGTGCGGATTCGCGAATCAGTGGACAGTCCTCGCCCCAGTCGCCTTACTGATGGCAGGGGTTGTCCAGAGCGGTGCAGACGTACAGGAGATCCCGATGATCACCCTGGCACACCGAGTCGGGCTCTCGCCTGAGCTGGAGACACCACAGCAGGAAGGCCGACGGCCTAGTCTCCACCACGATTCCTGGCCTTCCCCCAGTTCTCACCCGCCTCATGAGTGGTCGTGCGGTATGCAGACGGATCTGCCCTGGGAGGTTCAGATTGTTCAGCATTCCGGGCCGATACTCGATGGCGACGTGGACGTCGTGCAGGCCGGACTGCGGGCCGGGCTACGGGCAGTGGAGCAGATGCGAGTGTCCCGGCTGCCCATAGGTTCTGTTCTCTGTTGCCTGACCCATTCCTTGATCCACATTCCGGTCGAGCGGGGCATGGCCTCTCGCTGGAGCTGTCCCCTGACTCAATGCCGACCGCATGTATTCACGTGCACCATGGCGGCATATGAGTCGGCATATCGCCGATGTGTCCGCATCTGGATGATGCCTCCGGCCGGGGCGTATCTGTGTACAGACGGGGTGGTGTTTCATCACCGGCTCGCGGTAGCCCGCTGCGCAGACAGCCGTACGCGGGCGGTACTGGATGATCGTTAACGTCTCCGCCGTCGTCCTGCTCGCCATCGTTGCCCTCGTGCTGATCAAGAAGTACGAGTTGAAGGCGGGGCACGCGGTCGTGTGTGCTGCTCGGGTTCTACCTGGCAAGTTCTCCGATGGCCGCCGCCATCAGCCGTACCACCGCAAGTCTCGCCACCCTGCTTGGCGGCGTGAAGTTCTGATGCCCTATCTGCTACCGCCAACGGCCCGGCCCTTCTGATGACTTCTAAGGAACACGATGACATCGCAACTGCTCTGGTCGAACTCAGCAGGCCGAAGAACCGTGATCTGCTCCCGACTCGACGTCTTCCATCCGTCCGGCAGTGGCGGGACGAGCTGATGGACCCGATCTATCACCCTGGGGGCGCGGACGATGCGCTACGTGCCGCGATGACCGAGTTGGCCGTCGGCCGGTGGATGTCGATGCGCAGTCTCCTTGCCGAGACCGGATCGAACTGGCCGTTGCGGAGTTTCCGAACGCAGGTTCTTGGCATCATGGCGGCCGGCTCCGATGTGGTGGAGGCATGGTTGGCCGAGGAGCCGGACAGCTACGACGCCCAGGTGATGCAGGCTCGGGTGTCGGTGGAGCGGGCCCTGCGGGCACATCGTCAGCGGCACCCCTCCGCTGGGAGGTTGGAGCAGCGAGCGCGAGTCCTCGCGGTGTCAGTCTCTCGTCGTGATTGGCGAGATCCGGTGCCGTGGTTGTGTCTGCTGACGTTGGCGCAGCTCGATACGGGGCAGGTGTGGCGGGAGCATCGTGAGCGGGCGGCAGAGCCGATGCTGCCGGCAGGCCCGTGGGGGCTGCTGTATGAGGTTCACCGGCGTGATCCGTTCAGTCGGGAGGCGTACCACCGGATGGTCCAGTTTCTTCTGGCCCGGCGGGTGGCGGAGGCGGGAGCCCTGGCGGAGGTAATGGACTTCAGCCGGTGGGCGGCGTCCTGGGCGGCGGAGAGGTCGCCGCTGTTGTTGTTGCCGCTGTACGCACTGGCCGAGCAGTTCCGGCGCCGAGGCAGACGGTGGCAGCTTGCGACGTGGCGGCTTCAGTGGGCCGAGGAGCCCACCATCGGCTACACCCTGCGGGCTTACGAGGGGTGGTTTCGGCGGGCGGATCCGCGTTTGAGGTCGGTGTCCGACCTCAATCATCTGGCCTGTGCATTGTGGGCAGGGCACAAGCTGGCGCAGGCGGCCGAGGTATTCGACGCCATGAGCCCGTACACGGCATGGGAGCCGTGGTCCTCGGTGCAGGACTACGGAGACCAGCAGGACGCCGCCAAGACCCTGTTTCTGCGGGCCCAGGCCGAGTCGTACGCGACGAGGTCGCACTCTCCGCACCCCACTGCCTGACTTTCACCCCCACACGGGGGTTCTGTCCGTTTCTCTGTCTGGAGGTCGTCTCTTGTCTCACCGATCCTCTCGCTCTCCGGACGCCAGGCCGGATGACCTGGTGCTGCGGGAGCTGGGCTACAAACAGCAGCTGACCCGCCGGATGACCGCGTTCGGGAACGCGGGGGCCAGCTTCACCGTCATCAGCATCCTGTCGGGATGCATGACGATGTACGGCTTCGGCATGGCGACCGGCGGACCCGCGGTCATGATGTGGGGCTGGGTGGCGGTCGGCTTCATGGTGTTGTTCGTCGGCGCCGGCCTGGCCGAGGTCACCTCCGCGTACCCCACCAGCGGCGCCCTGTACTTCATGGCCCACAAGCTGGGCGGGAAAAAGTGGGGCTGGTACACCGGCTGGCTCAACCTCCTCGGACTGTTGGGTGCCATCGCCGGGATCGACTATGGGTGCGCGCAGTTCACCGCGGCCTTCCTCAACCTGCAGTTCGGCCTGGTTGCGAGCCCGGGCACCACCTTCGTGATCTTCCTTGTGATCCTCCTCCTGCACGCCGTGCTCAATCTCCAGGGCGTGCAGCTGGTCAGCCTCCTGAACGTGGTCAGCGTCTGGTGGCACCTGGCCGGCGTCGCCGTCATCGTCGGCGCCCTGCTCCTGGTCCCCTCCCATCACCAGTCCCCGTCGTTCGTGTTCACCACGTTCGTCAACGACACCGGGTTTTCCTCCACCTGGTACGTCGCGCTCGTCGGGCTGCTCGTGGCGCAGTACACGTTCTCCGGCTACGACGCCTCGGCGCACCTGTCGGAGGAGACCACCAACGCGCAGGTCGCCGCCCCCAGGGGCATCATGCGGGCCATCGTGTGGTCATGGGGAGCAGGGTTCGTGCTGTTGGCCGGGCTCACCTTCGCCATTCAGGACTACACCACCATCCAGCACGCCGACGTACCGCCGGCACAGATCTTCCACGATGCACTCGGCCCGGAGGCAGCGAAGGCCCTGCTGCTGCTCGTGATCGCCGCGCAGCTGTTCTGCGGGAACGCGGGGACCGCCGCCTGCTCCCGCATGATCTTCGCGTTCTCCCGCGACCGGGCGCTGCCCGGCTGGCAGCACTGGCAGCGCGTGAGCCGCGGCACCCCGAGGGCAGCTGTGTGGCTGTCAGTGGCGGTGGCCGCGGTGCTGGTCCTGCCCTCTTTGTACAGCGCAACTGCCTACGGTGCGGTGACCGCGATCAACGTCATCGGTGTCACCCCCGCCTACGCCATCCCCATCTTCCTGCGGATCAAGAACCAGCGCCGCTTCAAAGCCGGCCCGTGGAACCTGGGCCGCTGGGGTGTACCGGTGGGCGTTGTGGCGGTGATGTGGGTGGCGTTCGTGACGGTGCTGTTCTGCCTGCCGCAACACGACCCGATCAGCATCGACACCTTCAACTACGCGCCGATCGCCCTCGTAGTGGTGCTGGCCGTGGCGACGGTGTGGTGGTGGCTGGCCAAGCGCACCTATGCCGTTCCCACCGGCAGGACGGACCGTGATCTGGCGGACCTGGAGAGGGAGGTCATCTGATGCCCTCCCTCAACACGTCCCCTGGCCTGGCTGTGTCCTCTCCGCGAAAGCCGGCCGGAGACCTGGGGCGTCTTCGGCACTCGGGGCCGGTCCGTCTGGAAGAGGTGCGGGCGGCGGTCGAACGTGGTCGCATCGACACGGTGCTGCTGGCCCTGCCTGACCTGCAAGGGCGATTGAAAGGCAAGAGGTACGACGCTCGGCACTTCCTGGACCGCGTCGCCAGCACGCACGCCGATATGTGCGCCTACCTGCTGGCCACCGACGTCGGCATGCAGCCGGTCGGCGGCTTCGCCCTGACCTCCTGGGAGGACGGCTACGCCGACCTGAAAGTCGTCCCAGATCTGAGCACGCTGCGGCCGGTGCCGTGGATGGCGCGGACCGTGCTTGTCCTCGGCGACGCGTTCGCCTGCGACGAGCAGCCTGTGGAGGTGGCTCCGCGGCAGATCCTGCGCGCCCAGCTCGAACGTCTGCGGGCGGTGCATGGATTTCAGGTGCAGGTGGGGCTGGAGAGTGAATTCGTCCTCTACGAAGGCCGCCCTGCCACCGGGTCCCTGGCCGGGCATCCCCTGGCTCCAGTGAGCTCGACGAACCTGGACTACGCGCTCGATCACCCTCCCGCCCTTGACCGCTTCCTGCGACGCTTGCAATCGGCGTTGGCCGGGGCCGGGGCGCCCGTCGAAGCTGTCAAGACCGAGGCCAGCCCCGGTCAGATCGAGATCACCTTTCCGTACGGGCCCGTGCTGGAGGCGTGCGACGTGCACCTGCTTCTCAAGCATGCTGCCCGGGCGCTGGCCGCCCGCGCGGGGATGACGGCGACGTTCATGGCCGCCCCGCACGCCGGTGTGGCCAGCGGCCTCCACCTGCACCTCTCGTTGTGGCGCGACGGGAAGCCGGCGCTCGGGACCGGCGATGGCCGCCTCTCGCCTACCTGTGATCGTGCCGTCGCCGGCCTTGTCGAGGCGCTGCCCGAGCTGGCGCCGTTGTACGCGCCGAGCACCAACTCCTACCGCCGCTATGCACCAGCTTCGTTCGCCCCGACCTCCATGGCCTGGGGTTATGACAACCGGACCTGCGCCGTGCGCGTCGTCGGCCACGACGAGGGCCTGCACCTGGAAGTGCGGGTGCCCGGTGCGGACGCCAACCCCTACCTTGCTACGGCCGCCGTCGTCGCCGCGATCACCTACGGCCTTGACCGCACCCCACCGCTTCCCCCCGAGCAGTCCGGCAACGCCTACCAAGACAGGACTGCGCCGCCGCTGGCTCACACGTTGGAGGAAGCCTTGACCTGGTTCTCCGAAAGCACAATCGCCGAAGCACGGTTGGGACGCGAGGTCGTGCAGCACTACACCCGGCTCGCGCAGGTCGACCTCGACCACCAGCGCGCCCTTGTCCCGGATACCGAACGAGCTCGCTGGCTCCTCCACGCCTAACGAGCAACTCAGCGCAACGCGCGGGCACCGGCCCGTCCACGCTGCTCAGTAGCCCCACACGCCATCCGAAAGATTCCAAATGCCTAGAAATATCGCCCCCATCGACAGCCTCTCGCCGTCCGAGATCCGAGTCACCGGGCACGCGGCGCTCGGCTTGACCAGCGGCGAAATCGCCCTGAAGCTGCGCCTCGCCAAAGGCACGGTCGACGGCCAACTCCGCCACGCGCAGCACAAGATGGGCGTCACCAACCGGGCCTGCCTCATCCACCTCTGCTACACGCGCATGCAGCTGCCCCGCCCCGCGCGCACCGAATCGCCGGAGAGGCTCGACGACGCCGAGGTCGAAATCATCCGCCTCATAGCCGAGGGAGCCACCTATCCCGCAATCGCGCAGCACAACACCCACGAGCTGTCACAGCACGGCGTCAAGGTTCGCATCAAAGCCCTCCGGGAGAAGTGGCAGGCGAAGAACGATCCCCATCTGATCACGCGTGCCTGGGAGTTCGGTGTCCTCACCGAGCCATGATCCGAGGACGGGCCCGCGTGCATGCGCGGTACGCCGACCGCGCTGCGGTAGCCCGGCCCCACGGTGAAGCTCCGCCAGAAGGACACGCCTGCCCTCGTCATCGCCGGAACCGATTTCCCTCAGCGACGACAGCGCCGAACAGACCACTCGGAGGATCCAGTTGACCATCCACGGAGCGGGGAGGTGGCTCTGCGATGGCACGTGATCCTCACTGCCCTGATTGCATACGCGCAGAGCATGTTCACGGCCATCTTCCGCCGGAGCCGCCTGAACCTGACCCACCAATACGCACAGCCACGGTGATGCTCCTGCTCCTGGTTCTCCTGGCCTTCGGCGGTGGTTGGCTCGGCCTCATGTGGATCGTGGCGCAGGGCATCGGGTGGCACTAGGTGTGCTGGGCTTCAGTCGGACGAGGGCGCCGCTGCGGGGGGGTTGAGCCAAGGTAGGTGCCGAAGGTCCACAAGTTGCAGCCTCTCCGATACTTCCTCCCTCGAGCCTCAGTATTGGGCACAGAAGACAACCGGCAAGTGTTTCGCGGCGCTCCTCGACGCCGGAACGATCACCCAGGCGTACTACGACGTCGCAGTCGCCCAGAACGGCGGCGAGCAGCCACCGCGTCCCGACGCATCGGCGTATGCCGAACACGCCTATGCGGTTGGGCTGTTCGCTGGTCTTCTGTCCGCTATCGGTGCCCCTGGTGCCGAGTTGCTGGACGTCGGGGCGTTTACGGGGCGCAAACTGCCTGTGGTATGGCCCCCGGAGCCGGGACTGCTTTCGGAGACCACGCTCTGGCTCCTCGTTGATACGCCTGCTCGGCGAGCACAGGGGTAGGGGATGTGCTCCGCCCCGTACGTGTCGGGGCGGAGCCTGTCCGAGTATGCAGCCAGCAGCTCGGATGGATAGAACTCTGCTCACGTTACGGCAGCCAAGTGCACTGTTCCGGGGACCGTTCTGCGGAGCTCTTCGGGCCGCTCGGGCGCTCTTCACGCACCTAGGGTCGTGGGCATGAGCACCATGCATCCAGACGTGCGCCGGGTTCGAATCGCCGCGTGTCCCGAGAGGGACGCGGTCATTGAGATCGATGGGCGCGATGTCGCTTCCGCGGTTGAGGCGTACCGGATCACGCAGACCGTCGACGGGGGTCCCGAGGTCACGCTGTACGTGCGGCGGGGCTGGCGTGGCATGGAGTTCGAGGGCTTGGCTGAGGTGTTTGTGGAGCCGGCCGATGTGCGGCATGTGGTGGTCGGGTTCTTGGATGCTGTGGACTGGCGGAAGCTCGACGAGGCCGTCCTGGAGCGGGGCGACTTGGACGGTGAGCGGGGGGAACTGACGCGTGGGATCGTCGCGCAGTTGAGGGAGTGGGCTGCGGGTGCTTGATCAGCAGGCGGTAGCCCGGTTCGCGGAGCGTCATCTGATGCCGGACAGGGTGCAGGTCAGCCGCGGTAGTGGTGAGGACATGTTGGATCCGGTGACCGGAGATCTGGTGCCGGTGCCGCCGGTGATCGTGTACGCGGATAAGGGGGGCTTGTACCCGCATCAGGAGCGGATCCGGAGTAGGGGTTCGGGGCAGGATGGTGCGTGGGTTGAGGAGGTCCGGGCCGGCTACCGGCTGCTGCTGCCCCTTGATGCTCCGGAGGTGTGGGAGAACGACACGGTGCTGTTCGTCAAGGCCCGCGATGAGCAGGCTGTGGGCCGCACGTACCGAGTTGCGGCCCAGGGTGAGGTGTCGTCGGTGCCGGTGCTGCGCACGGTGTGGCTGGAGGAGCACAACCGGAAGCCGGTGGCGCGGTGAGCGGAGGTGTGTTCCAGCATCCGGCTGAGCTGGCTGCCGCTCTGGAGCGCGGGGGGAGGGCGGTGCTGGCCGCGGCCGATGTGGCGATGCGGCACAGTGCGAAGGCTCTGGTGGTGGAGGTGCAGCGTCGTGCGTCCGGCCGTCCTGGGCCGCGGGCGGTCACGGGCCGGTATCGGGCGTCGTGGCAGTCCGACGTGCACCGTGCCGGGCCTGTGGTTGTTGCCGAGGTCGGTACGAGTGCGCCGCAGGGTCGCCGGTTGGAGTTCGGGTTTGTCGGGGTTGACAGTCTGGGGCGTCATTATGCTCAGCCGCCGTTTCCGCACCTGGGGCCTGCTGTGGAGGGGTTCGGGCCCGTGCTGGTGCGGGAGCTTGGCCACCTGGTGGTGGAGGCGTTGTGAGCGACGTGACCAGCGACGTCGAGGTGGCCTTGGCCGGTGTGCTGGCCGAGCATGAGCGTGGTCTGCTTGCGCGTGCCGTTGTCGTGGCCGAGGTGTTCGACGAGGACGGGGAGCGCAGTTTGTCGATCCTCACCACGCCGGGGGTGATGGAGTGGGATGCGCTGGGGCTGTGCCGGTACGGGGTGCTCAGCATCGAAGGCCCGGCTGCTGCCTACTTTGCGGGAGGCGACCTGTGATTGAGCGGGCGCTCGTAACCGAGGCCCTGCAGGTGATGCTGACTGCCGCGACGGGCAAGCCGTGCGGTTTTGGCCGGCTGCCGGTCGTCAGCGGGAAGCCTTCACCACTGCCGTACACGGTGCTTTACCCACAGGGTGGATCGGTCTGCGGGGCGCCGTTGGCGGACAGGTCGGAGGACGCCCGCCTCGTCTACCAGGTGACGGTTGTGGCGGCGCGTGCCGATCAGGCCGAGTGGCTCTCAGATCGTGTACGGGAAGCACTACTGGGCCGCACTGACGCTGGCCAGTGGGCGAACGCGATCGAGGTGTCGGGGGTGCGCGTGTGGGCGCGGGAGATGCTTGCGGATGATGGTGTCGATCCGGGTGGGGCTGGCCAGGGCGTGGTGACAGCAGCAGCGCGATTTGGGCTGCTGGTCTCAAGCTCGGGCTCCGGGGCCTGAGCTGCGTGTTCAGGTCAGCATCGTGCGAGTTCGGGGTTCGTACGGCATCGCGGCGGACCTGGCGGCCGGCCACGGTGCCCCGAAGCCCGCAGCCGTCCTGGCCGTGCTCGTCCTCGTTGGCGCTATCTCAGGACCGCCCGTCAAGCTCGCTGGGCCCGCACTCGGGTGAGTGCGGGCCCGGTGGTGCATGGGGTGCGAGCGTTACAACTGCCGGTCCCCCTGCCAGGTGATGGATGTGAGCGCGGCCAGGCCCCCATTGGCCAGGCCCTTGTAGGTCACCGTCCGGGCGGGACCCAGCTCGTGTGCGACCCGTTTCGCCAGGTCCATCCCGTCCTGGAACAGCCGCTCCCACTCGGCGTCGTACTTGCCCTCCTCTCGGTCCCGCAGGTGCAGGTTCAGCGTGGTGTCGATGCTCTTCGCCCACGTGTACAGGTCGGCGATGAGGTTGTCGGACAGGTCCAGCGCGGCAGCGGGATCGTCCGGGAAGAAGTCCCCGAACCCTTCGGCGCGCAGCGGACCGCACGCGTACTCGCCCTCAACCGTGACGTCGACCGGATGCAGGGGCGTGTCGTGGTCGTCGCGCTCCCAGTGCAGTCGGTCGCAGCCCCAACACAGCCACTTCGCCGTCCGATGGCGCTCGTCCCAGTAGCGCACGGACCAGGACGGCCCGAGCCGCCGGGCTAGTCGCTGGGCGGTCGCCAGCCCATGCTTGACGTGTTTGCGCAGGTCCGGGCGAGAGGTGAAACCTCCCGCCGGGCGGGACAGCGACCAGGCGCGCAGTGCGTCCGCCAGGTCGGCCGGGAGGGCCAGCCGCTCGTCGTCCAGCGGGACGGTGCGGGTGTAGGCGCTGAGGTCGTCGTAAGCCGCGGGGTCCTCGGGCTCGTGCAGCGGGGACGGCTCGCCCCGGGCCTGCATGAGCACGGGGCGCGGTTCTTCGGCTGTCATACGGGATTGGCTCCGATCACATATCCGTTGTCGCCCACGCTAATGGCCAGACGCTGGGTCTTACCCTGGAAGGTGACCTCGTAGATCGCCCTGCTGGCACCCTGGGTGCCGATCCGTGTGCCCTCGGTCAGTGCCGTCTTCACGAGGGCCGGGATGTTCTCCACTGCGACTCCCGCGGTCGCGAACTCTCCCGCATGCCGGAACATGATGTGGATCAGACCCGAGTGGACGTCGCCCTTCTCCAGCCAGGCGAGGGGCACACCGGGCTTGGCGAACTCGGCGATCCAGATCGTGTTCGTCTTGTCGAACTTCACCCCGGCGTCCGTGAGCCTCTGGAGCAGCTTCGGGTCGAGAGCGGGACGGTGGATCTTGGCCCGTTCCGCTACCCCGGCCGCGATACGCAGCCCAAGGCCCGCCGCACTCGTGGCGTCGCCGACCTGCGCGGCGCCCTTCTCCCCGTAGATCTTCTTGAGATCTGCGAGAACCTGCGCGGCGTCCTCGCCGGTCTTGATGGCCTGTTCAGCCCGTATGGCGAGCTTGGCCGCTTCGGCGAGTTTCTCGACCATTGAGGGCGGTACGAGCGCCGCGGCGGCCCAGGCGCAGCTGGACTTGTCGCCGTGGTAGCAGCGGGCGGCGTCACCCAGCACGATCTCGTACAGGACGGCGCCGACCTTGTCCCCGAAGAGGTTCTGCCAGCCGATCCGGGTGATGTCACCGAAGCTGAAGTGGTGGGTCCAGTTGTTCGTCTGGTTCTTGAGCGTCTCCGTGCCGAGGAACAACGTGTCCTGCTGCGGGCAGCCGGCCTCAGTAGCGGGGACGTCGGGATTGAGGCAGTAGTAGTAGCTGACCGTGACATCGAGATGCAGCTCGTACGTCACCGTGCAGCCCTGAGGCCCGTAGTCACACAGGTTGAGCTGCTTGGCCGGTCCCGCCTCTGTGACCTTGTCGACGACGTAGAAGACACGGTCGACGCCGGTTCCGGCGCCCGTCGAGACCTGCTTGTTCGCGTCTCCGCGCTCGGTCTGTTCGGCTGCCTGCTGTGCGGATTCCGCGTGCTTCTGTGCTTCCTTGGCCGCTTCTTCGGCGGCGGTGGCGTCCGCGTCGGCTCGGTTGGCTGCCGCGCGGGCGTCGTTGGCGGCCTGTTGCGCTGCATCGGCGGCCTGGCGGGCCGCTTCGGCATCGAGGGCCGCCTGGTCGGCGGAGGCGCGGGCGTCCTTGGCGTAGCCCTCGGCCCGGCCGGCGGCCGCGTCGGCCGCTGCGGCGTCCTCGGTGGCCTGCCGGTCGTATTCGATCGTGCGTGTCAGTGATTGCGCGGCCTTGGAGGCGGCTTCAGCGGCATCGGCCGAGTAGCCGAGTGCTTCGTTGGCGTAACCGCGGGCTTCTGATGCGTAGTTGGCGGCGTTGGCGGCGCTTTGGTAGGCGGCCTTGGTGTCCGCGGCGGCCTTGTCGGCGAGGCTCTGGGCGAGTGCCGCTTCTTTCTTGGCGTTCTTGGCATGCGCCTCGGCCACAGCGGCCTGTTGCTCGGCGATGGTCTTCGATCCCTGGCCGGAGAGTACGACGAGGGGTGCCGCGGAGTCGGTGGTGATGTAGGGCGAGCCCAGTTGGATGGCGTCGTTGGCTGGCTTGGCGACCTGCGCTGCCGCTTGGCGGGCGTCGGCGGCTGCCTGGGCGGTGGCATAGGCGAAGCCTGCAGCCTTGGCCGCTGCTGCCCGGGCTTTGCTGGTCTCCTTCTGGGCTTCGTCGGCATGGGACTTGGCGTCTTTGGCGTGCTGTTCGGCCTCGTCGGCGTCCTTGACGGCAGCGTTGGCCTCGGCGGCGGCATGTTGGGATGCGGCGATGGCGTCCGCGGCGGCGCTGGTGGCCGTCCTTACGGCGGCGTCGGCCTTGAGCTTGTCGGCCTGGGCTGCGTCGGACGCGGCTCGGGCCCTGGTTGCGGCGGCTTCGGCACGAGTGGCTGCGGCATCCGCGTCCGCTGCGGCCTGCGTAGCCGCGTTGGCTTCACTGCGTGCCGACTTGGCCGCTGATTCGGCGGTGTCGGCTGCGTGGTCTGCGGCGTCGGCTGCGGCGCGGGCCTCGGTGGCATTGTCGTCGGCGTCGTGAGCGTTGGCGTACGCGTCCTTCGCGTCGGCCTTGGCGCGTGCCGTGTCTGCCTTCTGTTCGGCGTCCCAGGCGTCATCCCGCTTGGCCTTGGCGTTGTCGCGGGCTGCCTCCGCCGCTTCACGCTTCTGGGAGGCGGTGGTGGCCGCAGCGTCGGCCTTCTTCTTGGCTTCCTCCGCCGTGGACTGGTAGCTCTGGGCGTTGCGCTTGTGCTCGGCAGCCTCGGCCTTCTTGGCGTCCGCTATCTCCTTCTGTGCCTTGGCCGTCTTTTCCTCGGCCTCCGCTGTCAGCCGCTTGGCGTGCGCGTCGGCCGCTGCGGCCTTGGCGTCGGCCTCGGCCTTAAGGGCCTCCTGGAGCTTGCTTTCGGCAGTCTCTTTGTCCTTTTTCGCGTTGTCGCGGTGCTCTTTCGCGGAGGCGGCGGAGGCTTTGGCCTGCTGCTCGGCGAACTGTGCCGCCTCTTTGCGGAACTCTGCCTTCGACTGGGCGGCCTGTGCCAGTGCGCGCTGCGCGATCGTCGCGCTGTCGGAGGCCGAGGCGTGCGTGGCCGCCTCGGCGGTCTGCGCGGCGACGACCATTGCGTCCAGTGCGGCTGCCGCGCCATGGGTGACCTGTGCCTTTTGCTGGGCGACCAGCAACCCACGTCCGCGCGGTGCCCCGTTGGTGTCGGCGATGGTGTAGGCGGCCTGTTCGGCGGTGTCGGTGGTGGTGACGGCCCGCTTTGCTGCGGCTGCCTGCTGCTTCAGCAGGATCAGCTGAGACTTCGTCACTGACTGGGCATTGGCGAGGCTCTTCTTGGCCTTGTCGAACTGTGCCGCATCAGGCTTGGTGAGCTTGCTGCTGCCGGCCCCGCCGGGTGACCAGTAGGACTGCCACCGGGCAACATGGTCGGCCACCCAGGAATTGCCCAACATGTTGCCGAGGATCTTCGCTCCGGAAGCAAGGGCCTTGGTCGCGTTGGTGTTTACGTCCAGAATCTGGTTGCGCTGCGCCGCCTGCGAGGTGATCTCCTGCTGCCACTCCTCGGCCGCAGTGCTCACTTCGTTGCCGAGGACCTTGTCGGGGTCGATCGGGTCGCGCCATGTGCATGCTGCGAAGCGACTCTTGAGGTTCTCGACTGCGATCCGGAACTCGGCACTGTCCGGCTCCGGCGCCGACTTGGGAAAGCCTCCCGATTCCAGGAAGATCCGGGCGTTGTCGGCGCCCATCGGCTCTACCGTCTGGTTCAAGAGGTAGTCGTACGCGTCGTGCTCGGCCAGGGCACGGTTCCACTCGTCGCGTGGCAGGCTCGGGTCCGGGTCGTTGGCGTACAGCGGGCCGCCCTGGGCCGCCACCGCATTCCTCGTGGCCTTGTCGGCCGAGGTGGTGGGGTCTTCGTAGAACGTGTCCTCTTGCTGCCAGAAGAGGCCGGCGTACCACTGCCCGAGGCCGGTCTGATCGTAGAAATCCTTCTTCCCGTCGCCCGGGGAACCGGGCGGCCAGTGGAAGTCGGCGTCCGTGAAGCCGCCTGGCGTGTCCAGGCCCTCCAGGGGTGTCTGCCATCCCTTGGCCAAGGCGCTGAGGTCCTCTATGGCCTTGAGGGCAGTGTCCTTGTCGCTGCCGTAGGCATGGCCGACTGGGGTGTCCCCCCAGTGCTCACGGTTGGCCAATATGTGCAGCTTGTCCGGGGGTTGGTTGAGGCCGTCCTGGGCCGTGGCCGCCATCGACGTTCCGCCCAGTCGCAGCACGTCGTTCATCAGGCACTGGTCTTGTCGCAGCCGCTCGGCCGCGGTGTCCTCGTACCAGTCGTAGGAGTCACCGACCTTGCTGGTGCGGTCGCCCTGTTTCGATGTCAGAGCTCCCGGCTGAAGGGCCGGTCCTGCTAACAGAACCAGCGCGGTGACCGGCGTCAGCGCCGGAGCGAGGCGTATAAGTCTTCGTTTTCTTCGCCCACTTGACGAAGCCCTGCGGGGCAACTCGACTCCTTCCGCGTGCCGCTACGGGCAGCACGAATGAGCATGGGCCTGACATGAATCCCCTCAGTTCGCAGCAATGGCGCCGAGTTGGCGGCAGGGCGAACCGACACGAGGCGGACATCAGGCCGCATCAACAGACTTGGTCTTCACTGATACATCACAGGATGCACACACTAGGCGCACAGTATGCACATATGGCAAGATCCGCGAGGCGGCCAATCTCCACAGTGATCACACGGTCTTCCTGGTGTGACTCACGGTCATGTGCATTGGTTGCACTGCCCATTCGCAATGAACCGGAAAATTCGGGCAACCACGATCTGCGGCAGCCCGCCAACGCCGACCGCCACTTGCGATGTCGATCCAGTTCACAGGAGATCCCATGCCTGGCCTCACCAACTACCGCCATGACAGGCTGCTCTCACGGCTTACAGTCGCGCTCATGGCCGCAGCCCTGATCACTACCACAGGCAGTGCCGCATCAGCAGACACCGGCACATCGCCCCAGGCACCCGACGCCTCCCGGATCACGAAGGCAGCCCGCGACGCAGCCCCGGCGCGGCCCCGATCGCCCCAGGCGTCCGCATCACGGGCTGCGGTCTTCGGCATGTTCGCCATCGACACCCAGGGCAACCTCTACTCCTACGCGGCCGACAATTCCCAGATTCTCGCTCCCCGCGAGCTCCTCGCCACCGACTACGGCAACGTACGAACAGCCAGCAGCGCCGACGACGACGGGGACGGTGTCGCCGACGACACCTGGGTCTGGACGGCTGACGGCGGCATGTCCAGCAGCTACGGATACGTCGGAGGTGGCTGGAACATCTACGACACCGTCTTCTCACCGGGAAACCTGGGCGGCACCGCCGGCTACGACGTGCTCGGCCGAGACTCATCCGGCGTCCTATGGCTGTACTTGGGTTATGGCGACGGCACCCTCACCACTCGCCGCCAGGTCGGCGGCGGCTGGGACGCGTACACACAGATAGTCGGCAAGGGCGATCTCACGGGAGACAATTGGCCCGACATCGTCGCCCGCGACACTTCCGGAGTGCTATGGCTCTACCAGGGCACCGGAGACCCCGATGCCCCCTTCGCGGCACGTACGAAGATCGGGAGCGGCTGGAACGCCTACAACACCCTGGTCGCCACAGGCGACATCGACCTCGACGGGAAAGCCGACCTCATCGCCCGCCAGCCCGACGGCGACCTCTACTTCTACAAGGGCACCGGAAACGCAGCCGCCCCCTTTGAACCGAAGCGGAACGTCGGCTACGGCTACCAGAACTACCGCGTGATGTTCTCCTGATGTCGGCGGTCAAAAAATTGAACGCCGACGGGAACGGCGCCGACCGTCAAAGAACGGCCTATCGCCGCAGGCAAAACCTCATCGACGTCGTCGACTACCTGCTCCGGACCACTGCCGCCGCCGAGCAGAGCCTTCTCGAACCACCGCAAAGCACATCCGCAGAGTCATCGATGCGCTGCTGAGGCCACGTTGGATGCCGTTGGAGCCAGCTGCGACACCCCTCGTCGACTGTACGGCGTGGACTTCCCGCCCCAACTCCGACCCCGCCACGTTGGAGCGGCCGCCGCGACGGGCAAGCCGTGTGGTCGTGGCCGTCTGCCGCTCGTTGACGGGCGGCCAGCGTCGTTGCCGCACTCGGTGCTCTACCCACAGGGTAGGCTGACGGATGGGGCGCCGCTGGCAGACAAGGCGGAGGATGCTCACCTCGTGTACCAGGTGACGGTCATGGCGGCACGTACGGATCAGGCGGAGTGGCTCGCAGACCGGGTGCGGCAGGCCGTGCTCGGCCGGACATCTTCGGGCGAGTGGGTGAGCCCCATCCGCGTGCAGGCATGGACATGTGGGCGCGGGAGTTGCTCATCGATGACGGCGTGGATCCCGGCGAGGCCGACAGCGGCGTCGTGACGGGCACACAGCGGTATGGGCTGTCCGTTACTGGGGGAATTTATTCGCCACCAGGCTGCAAGGACTGCCCGCCTGCGCTCACGCCCGGCTCATCGGTGTGCGCCCGGAAGCGTTAGATGCCGTCAGAGCCCGTCGGTGCTGTCCGTGCCCGAGGTTTCGTCGGGACTCTGCCGCGAGAGCAACTCCAAGGCGGAGGTGCCTGTGCTCCGTGGATCAGGGAATCCCACGGCCTTGGCGAACTTCAGCTCCTCTTCGAACGTCGCGCGGCAGAACGCTATGTGTGACCGACTGCGGGGAATCCCGAACTGCAAGGACCTTACCAAGATCCACTTTCGGCGTTTCTTGTCGGATGTCTCCTCGATCGTGGCCTCGATGCGGCCCAGGGTCTCCTCGCACGCGCGGTGTGCGTGCTCGTAGAGGCGTCGGAGGTCAGGTAAAGGGTCGGAAGGTGTGGCGTCTGTTGAATTCCAGGGATGACGTAGGTGGGTGGTCATCACCCATTCGGGAGGCGTCTTGTCGCCTTTGCTTTCATTGCATGAATCGCAAGCCGGCACGAGGTTCTCCAAGGAGTCAGGCCCGCCGTGCGCGAAAGGGACGACGTGGTCCATGACCTCGGACCGTGCCTCGTTGCAGTAGACGCACCGGCCCTCGTTGGCGCAAAGAACCGCGAGGTGCACCCACATCTCGAACCTTGCTCGCGTCCTCATCCTCAAGCCCCGGCGTCGAACGGCACTACGTCCCGGATCACGCCACGTGACATGCCCAGTTGACCGCTGACGACAGTATCGTGTTCTCTGTGCAGCTGTTCGAGGTCTCCGTGACAGGCTGATCGCGCTTGCATCCTCACCGCGGAGGCCCTCTCGCGGACGCCCAACCATCCAGTGGTTTGGGCCGGTTCCCCGACTCATCGTCGAGGGGCGGGGCCTCCCTAGGTGTGGGGTTGCCGTCCCGGATTCGGACAGCAGACCTTGCAGGTTAAGAAGTTCTCCCGGCGCGGGGTGACCCGCGTGCTGTGGCTCCAGAGTGTTGCCGATGCCGGCCACGTTCCTACCCGTTCCGAGCTGACTGCCGGTACGGATCTGACTGATGCGATCGCGTCGATCGATGGCTGGACGCTGTCGAACCAGCCGATCGAGACGCCGGACCTTGGGAGCACGTTCGAGTCGAAGATCCCTGGCACGGACCAGGCCGACGACTCCTCTCTCGGCTTCTACGAGGACCGGGCGTCGGATGACCTGGAGCAGCTGCTGAAGAAGGACGCGACCGGGTGGGTCGTCTTTCTCCGCAAGGGCGACGTGCCCAGTTCCCGGTCGATGGATGTCTTCCCGGTCCGGGTGGGTTCGCGGTCGCCGAACTACTCCACGGACAACGAGGCCGCGAAGTTCACCGTGAATTTCTCGATCACGGAGAAGCCCGCTCAGGATGCTGCGGTGCCGGCCGCCGTTGTCCCGAAGCAGGAGAAGTGACGCCTGTGTCTGCGGAAACGAAAGCTGTGTCCGCTCCCCCGGCCAAGGCTATGGGTCGAGACGCGCACTGGTCCACGAAGATGGCGCGGCTGCGCGCTCGCCAGCTGCCGGAGCACACGCTGGTGATCTGTGATGATCAGGAGGCTAAGGCACGTGTGGACGCGGCGGCGCTGGAGCTGTCGCGGTGCCGCTTGCTGGACGCCGAGGCCGGTCGCGAGTCGAGTGAGGAGACGCGCCGCGCCGAGCAGGAGCTCCAGCACGCGCAAGCGCACTTTGACTCCGTCGCGGTGGAGTTGACGTTTCGTGCGCTGCCGCGACCGATCCTGGATGGGTTGATCAAGCGGTTCCCTCCGAGCGAGACGCAAGCCGAGGACGGCGATGCGTGGGACCCGGAGCGTTTCCCCGCGGCGCTGGCCGCGGCCGCCCACGTCGAACGCGACAATCAGGGCAACACGGTCGAGGGCATGAGTGAGGAGGAGGCGCAGGAGCTTCTGGACTCGTGGCCGGTGGCGGAGTCGAATGCACTGTTCGCTGCGGCGTGGCAGGCGCAGCAGATCGTGCGGACCTCGACGGTGGAGTTGGGAAAAGGCTGATCTCGGACGCGCGGCTCCGCATGGAGTTGGAGCTGTGCGACCGGTGGGGCATTCCGCATTCCCAGTTCCTGGGGGCCGGTGATGGCCGGTGGTCGCAGACCGACCGGGCCAAGGCGTTGGCGTTCGCGGCCTACCAGCGCGCGGTGTGTGAGCAGTGCGGGACACGGTCTGCGGAGTGGGATGACGAGCAAGGCGGAGACCGGTTCGCGTACGTCACAACGACGGTGCGGTGCCCTGGCTGTGAGCTGATCGCGCACGAGCAGGACCAGGTGCCCGAGGGCCCGGACGGCTATGGGGTGCGCATCGGCCTGGTACCTCGTCCGTAGCCGCGCGGGTTCGGGAGGGGATTGTTGAAAGGGCGTGGGGAGTAAGGGCGCCGTTAGGTGTCGTCCTACACGCTCAGCGTTCAGGCGCGGGCGGACTTCGCGAACCTCCTGTCGGAGATCCGCCGGGCTTCCCGCGCGATGCGCGGGCTCGGTCGCGACACCGATGCCCTGAACCGGCGCCTTGCCCAGATCGGATCCGGCTCCCGCAGCTCCGCTTCCGGTCTTCGCAGAATCGGCCGCGAGGCGGAGCGGGCGGGGGCTGGTCTGCGCCGTGTTGGGGCGGACGGGCATGCCTCGATGCGGCAGCTGCGCCACGGCGTGATCTCCTCCCGTCAGGAGCTGCATCATCTTCGTCAGCTGGTGGTCGGTGGCGGCATCGTCGCCGGGCTGGCGGAGATCGCGAAGGAGGGCAACGAGTACCAACGCGCCATCAACAAGTGGGGCGCGGTTACCGGTGCTTCTGGTGTGGAGATGGTGCAGGCTGCGGCGAAGGCCCGCGAGCTCGGCGCCGATCTGAAGATTCCCGGTACATCGGCGGTGAAGGCCGCGGACGCGATGTTGGAGCTGGCGAAGGCGGGGCAGACCTCGACCTCGTCGATCGCGAACGCGCGGGCTGCGATGCAGCTCGCGGCCGCCGACAACCTCTCTGCCGCTGATGCTGCGCGGTATCTGGGTGATGTGATGGACCAGTTCGGTCTGTCGTCCAACAACGCGGGCCGGGCAGCAGATGTGCTGGCCGCGGGGGCGAACGCGGCGTCGGGTGGGTTGCAGGACATCTACTACGCCATGTCCTACACCGGCCCGGTCGCCGCGCAACTCGGCATCTCCATCGAAGACACCGCGGCGGCGGTGGCGATGCTGGCCCGCTCCGGCATCCTCGGCTCGAAGGCCGGAACGTCCCTGCGGGGGATGCTCACCAACCTCGCGCGGCCCACCAAACGAATGAAGGAGGGCCTGGCGGAGCTGGGCGTCGAGGCGTGGGACGCGCAGGGCAACTTCCGTGGTCTGCGGACGGTGATCGAGGGCTTCGAGAAGGCCCAGCACCGGATGTCTCAGAAGGACTTCGTTGGTGCGCTGGCCGATGTGGTGGGCAAGCCGGCACTGGCGGGCGCCTCCGCGCTGGCGCATCAGGGCGCTGAATCCTTCGACCAGATGCATACCGCGATCGCCCGCACCGGTGCCGCCGGGGACATCGCCGTGTCTCAGACGAAGGGGCTGGCCGGTGCGGTCACCCAGCTCAAGACACAGGCGTCGAATACCGGGCAGGTGCTGTTCACCGCCGCGGCACCGGGGTTGGAGAAGTTGACGCGGTTGCTGTCCGCGGGCATGGCGGCCGCCACTCCTCGCATCGGTGGGGCCTTGGACTACCTGCACGACCTGTACACCTTGGCCGGGCCGTCGGTGTCGAAGGCGGTGTCGTCCGGGCTGGACGAGGTCGGTGATGCGCTCGGGGGCTTGGGTGGGCCGCTGGGTGACCTGGCGCTCGATACCGCCGCTGCGGGGGTGAACGTCCTGGTCAACGGTGGCCGTGCCCTTCTGGAGGTGCTGCGCAGCATGCTGTCGGCGGCCTCCCCGGTGGCCGATGCTATCGGCGAGGTCGCGAAGGAAGCCGGTGCGGGCGGTACCGCGCTCGACATCATCGTCACCGCCCTGAACTTGGCTTCTTCGGCCGCTGGCTCGGTCTCAACAGTGCTCATTCCGGTCGGGCACATCGTGGCCGGCTTGGTGCGTGGTTTCGGGGCGCTGCCGGGTCCGGTCCAGACGGCGATCATCGCGATGCTGCTGGCCCGTCGTGTCACGCCGGTGATGTCGCGGCTGGGTCAGACGGTGGCGGGGCCGGTCGTTGGCGCGTACCGGTCGCTTGGCGATCAGATGCGGTTCCAGGAACGGCTTGCCGCTGCTCAGGGGCAGTCCATTGGCCGGATCGGTCAGGCCCTGGCCGTGGTGCAGTCCCGCATCCCGGTGGTGGGGCAGATGACCGCCGCGTTCCGCAACGCCAGCGGCCCGATCAGTGGGGTGGCCCGGGCGATCGGCGCCGGTGTCGGTGGTGCAGCCCGCGGGCTGATGGGCGCGCTGGGCGGCCCGTGGGGCGTGGCGATCGCGGCGGCCGGGGTGGGGCTGTCGATGCTCGCCGACCATCAGCAAAAGGCCGCGCAGGCGGCGGCCGAGCACCAGTCGCGCATCAGCACCCTCACACAGGCGTTGCGGGAGTCCAACGGTGCGGTCAACGACAGTGTCCGGGCGGCCGCAGCGCAGACGGTCATGGATACGAAGGTCTTCGACGGTAAGAGTCGGCTTGTCGATGTCATGTCGAAAGCGGGGGTCGGTGTCCGGCAGCTCACCGACGCCTACATGAGTCAGGACGGGGGGCTGGATGCTCTTCAGCGGCGCTTGAACGACACCGCGCAGGCTCACCTGAAGTGGATCCCCACCTCCGCTGGTGCCGCGAAGGCGTACGACGATGAGGGTCTTGCTGCGGCCCGGGCGGCTGACGCGTTGGGGTCGGTCAAGGATGAGATGTCCCAGGCGGTGAAGGACGCCAGGGACCTCGCTGACGCCACCGGCAGTGGTGGGCGGTCGGCTTCCGACGCAGTCGGACCGTTCGGGAAGTTCTCCGACGCCATGCGTCGCCTGTCCGACACCACAGCCGATGCTGACTCGCGTGCGCGGGCCCTGCACGATGCGCTGGATGTTCTCGCGGGCGGCTCGGTGAACCTGTCGGCGGCCGAGGCGCGCCTGAACCGGTCCGTGTCCGATGCCGCTGAGGCGTTGAAGGGCGGCGTTGACCACGCCGAGGGGTTCGGCAAGGCGCTGTTGAACATGGACGGTTCGCTGTCGACCGTCACCCGCAACGGGCAGAAGCTGTATGACCTGTTGCAGGGGCTGTCGACGAACGCGGCCGAGGCGTCGCTGGCTGCCTACCAGTACGCCGAGGCCAACGGTAAGAGCGTCCCGGAGGCGTTGCAGGCCGCGCAGAAGGAGATGGCTACGGCCCGGGCGTCGGCGCTCTCCACGGCGCAGGGCTTCGGTCTGGGAGCCGAGCAGGCCGCGAAGCTCGCCGATGCGGCCGGCCTGGTTCCTGAGCAGGTCTCCATCCTTCTTCAGACCGCCGGCATGGACGAGTCCATGGCCAACCTGATCGCTGTGCAGCAGGAGCTTAAAGCGTGGCCGGACCGCAAGACGGTCACCATCGCCACGCTGAGCAACGACGCCCGCGAGGACCTGACGAAGCTCGGCTTCAGTATCAAGGACCTCAAGGACCGGCGGGTGCAGATCACTGCCCCCACGGACGCGGCGCGCGACGACCTGGACGCCTTGATCGCGAAGATCGCCAAGACCCCGGGCGCCAAGAACGTCACGGTCACCTCGGCGACCGCGGGGACCATCAACAGCCTCGAAGAAGTTCAGCAGAAGATCAGGGGTCTGCCGGGCGGAAGGACGGTCGCGGTCAGTGCCCCGACCGAGGGGGCCCGCGCGCAACTACAGGCTCTCGGCTTCCAGATCGCGGGGATTCCGGGCAGCAAGAACGTTTCCGTGACCGTGCCGGCAGGGCCCGCGCAAAGTGGTGTGGCGGCGATCCAGTCCGCGATCAACTCGCTGCGCGGCCGGACGATCACCAACTACGTCCAGACTGTCAACGTGCCCCGCGCGGAGGTCAACGGGGTGCCGTTGATGAAGAAGGACGGCGGCATCCTCACCTACGCCTACGCGGACGGCGGGCTCCACGAGAACCACGTCGCGCAGATCGCGCCCGCTGGCGCCATGCGGGTGTGGGCGGAACCGGAGACGCAGGGCGAGGGGTATGTGCCGCTTGCGCCGTCGAAGCGTCCTCGCTCGCGGCGGATCACTGAGGAGATCGTGCGGCGCCTGGGCGGCGACCCGTCCGGGATCGCGTGGTACGCCGACGGTGGCCTGTCGAACTGGTCCTACCAACCTCTGGGCTCCTCCGGGTTCTCCATCTCCGATGTCGTCTCCAAGTCGCAGCGTAAGGGCAAGGACGGCACCGAGGCTTTCGACCTCGGCATGTTCGAGCGGAACCTGCGGACGTCGCTGCGCACCGCCGCGGCCTGGCGCAACGACCTTGCGACGGTGTCCCGGCGCGCGGGAACCGACGTTGCCAAGGCCCTTGAAGAGATGGGTGAGGACGGTGTGGCCCTGACCCGGAAGATGGCCCAAGGTTCCATCCGGTACGTCAAGGACATGGCTGCGCAGCTGACCAAGCTCGCCGGCACCGCGAAGACGACACTGGCCGACTACACAGGCCAGTTGAACAACGCCGTGAAGGACACCACCGCCTTCCAGGACAACCTGGCGAAGTTGGCGACGGACGGCTATGGGGCGCTGGCTCAGCGTCTGGCAGAGCAGAACGACGACAGCGCCGAAGCCCTCGCGGCGCAGGCGGTACGGGAATCCAAGACGGCCCGGCAGGCCAACACCGCCGCGCAGGCCGCCGGCCGGCTCCTCGACGGTGATCAGCTCACCGACCTGGTGAAGATCATCGGTGCTCTGGCAAAGGACCGAGGTATCCACACGGTGGCCGACCTGACCGGGATCGAGGAGGACCGGCTGATCGAGGTCGCCAACGCCTCCCAGAGCCAGATCAAGAAGGCGGGCGGCAAGGCGGACCGGTTCCTGGCCGACCTGGCGAAGGCCAACGCCGGCAAGGCGTATGCGAACGGCGGTATCTGGGAGCCGGGCGTCTACTCCTCCGGCAAGGGCTTGATCAAGTTCGCGGAGCCGGAGACCCATGGGGAGTCGTACATCCCGCATGCGACAGCAAAGCGCCAGCGAGCTACCGGCGTTCTGGCACAGACCGCGGACCGGTTCGGGTACTCACTCGCACCGCGACGGCTGGTCGACGCCACCGAGGGCCGCACTCAAATCGTGGTCGTACACCAGGCCCCGGCGATCGGCAGCCAGACCATCAACGTCACGCGGTCCAACTCCACGGCCACCGACATCGCCTCGGCTGTGTCGTACCAGATGCGCCGCGCCAAGCGGGGCGGTGTCCTGCGATGACGGTGGAGCTGAAGGACTTCCAACTCGATGTCGGCGGGGTCGTGATCGGGCACGGCACGAGTGTGCCGATCGCGGAGATCCAAGGCCTGGGCCGTGCCGGAGTGCGCGGTGAGGTGGTGCCGCAGCCGGACTCCGATGGGGCGTGGTTGGGGCCAGACTGGTACGAGGCGCGGGCGGTGCGCATCGACTGTGCGATCAAGACTCCCGGCGATGCGGTCGCGGCCATGCAGATCCTCGCGGACCTCGAAGCTGTCGCGGACGAAGTGCCGGTGCGGACGGTGGGCGGGGCAGTCATGCCGTTGCGGATCAAGTGGCCCGGCGCCCCGGTGCGGGTGCTGTACGGCCGGCTTCGGAAGGTCGAACCAACGTTGGAGAAGGCGGCGTTGGGCTGGGTGCCGCTCGACATGGAGTTCGTGGCACCCGGGGCACGCTTCCACTCTGACGTCGAGCAGCAGGCGCGTCTGCGGCTGGGCTGGTTGTCCGGGGGCGGATTCAAGGCTCCGGTACAGGCCCCGATCCGTGTCACCAGCGCGGATCCGTCCGGCCAGTCGCGGCGTGGCTGGGTGACCAACAACGGCGACGTGAATGCCCATCCGGTCCTGACCGTCCACGGCCCGTGCGCGAACCCTGAGATCACGCACGTCGAGACCGGGCGGACCATCAGTGTGCCTGTCACGCTGACCACCGGCCAGTGGGTTCGCGTCGATACCCGCCCCGGGCAGATCCACATCGTTCGGGACAACGGCGGCAGTGCCCCCTGCACTTCGCGGTTGGACACGTTCGTGCTGCCGCCTGGGCGAAGCGAACTGCGCTGGACCGCATCCGACCCGACCGCCACCGCGCGCCTGACCGCGACGTGGCGCGACACCTACATCTCCCTGCACAACCGAAGGACGCAATCCTGATGACTCTTGCTCAAGCCCCGCTGCTCGTCGACGGCGCCACACACTCCGCGCAGACCTTCCGGCAGATGATCAAAGACCTCTCCCGTGGCCAGGAGGGCATCACCGCGGCCCCGGACCTGAAGGTGACCCCGCTGCCGGTGCCGGGGGCCGGTGTGCAGGTGGCTGACGGCTCGGCGGTGATCCGGGGGAAGGCGAATGCGTGGCAGGGGTCTTACACCGCCTACAACATCGGCACCGCCACCGTCCCGGTCGCCCCCACAGGCGCCACACCCCGCTCCGACCTGGTGGTCCTGCGCGTCACGGACCCCGAGTACGAGGGCGGTCTGGATCCGGCAGCCGACGCCATCAACGCGTTCGAGATCATCCCCAACGTCGAGAAGACCGCGACCTCCGCACCGCCGGGCGTCACCGGCATCCCTGTAGCCCGCCTGGATCTGCCCGCCAACACCGGGACCGTAGCGGCGGGCATGATCAAGGATCTGCGGAAGGTCGCCAACCCCCGTCGCGAGCGCGCCCTCTACACCGCTTATCCGCGCACACTCAGCAAGGCGTGGCGGGACGATGACAAGTGGTATGTGTGGCCGGCCGAGGCCCGCTGGATGATCCCTGTTCCCGAGTGGGCCACGAAGGTGATCATCGTGGTGACCCTGGCGGGGCTGCGGATGGACTTCGCCGACGTTTTCGGCACCATGCAGATCGTCTTGGGCACCGCCGAGAGCGAGAGCACCGTCATCGACGACGACCAGGGCAACGGGGTCCGTCGCACCACTGCCGTGATCGCCGACACCCTCACGCTCCCGGCCGGCTACCGCGGCACGAGCCAGCCGCTGTTCCTGAGGGCCCGGATGAACAAGAGCGAAAAGGGTGACCTCTCTGTCGATGAGGGCACGTCCATCGTGGCCGATGTCGAGTTCACCGAGGGACCGGTATGACCTACCGATACCTCACCCAGCACGCCCTGACCGGCGAATGGCTCTCCCCACACCTGCCGTTGGCGGACGTGGAGTTCGGGCCGGAACTCAACGGGCCCGGGCACCTGCGCGGCACCCTCACCCCGCGGCTGGCGTGGCTGCACCCCGAACTGGCCGACCCCGGCAACACACTGCTGTACGTCGAGCGCGACGGGCTGCTGCGCTGGGGCGGTCTGATCTGGCAGGTCGAACCGGAAGGTGGCGAGTTGAAGGTGGAGGCCGCGGGCTGGTCCTCCTACCTCCAACGCCGGCACGACGTCGACGGTGAACTGAACGGCCGTGGCCCCTACGTCAACACCGACCCGTGCAAGATTGCGCGGGACATCGTCGACTACGCCCAGTCCCTCCCGGACGGCGACCTGGGCCTCACCGTCGACGCCACCGCGTCAACGGCGACCGTGGGCACAGCCGCCGAACCGTGGCACTCACGCTGGTGGGAAACCCCTGTCCTCGGGGACCAGCTCGATGACCTCGTCAAGGGCCCGGACTCCCCCGACTACACCTGCACCACCTGGTGGGGGCACCACCGCCAGCCGGTCCGCAGGATCCAGCTGGGCTATCCACTCCTGGGCGCCCGTCGCACCGACGTGTCGTTCACCAGCGGCATCAACATCATCGACAGTCCCCCGGTCACCTACAGCGCCGACGACTACGCGCAGGTCGTCATCGCCACCGGCGCCGGTGAAGGCCGCGCCCAGCAACGAGCCATCGACGCCGTCCGCAACCACCGTCTGCGTCTGGAACACGTCCTGGAATTGCCAGAGGTACGAGGCAAAGACACCCTGGCCCAGCGCGCGAAGGCCGAGCGGGCGTGGCGGCAGTCTCTCGGGCACGTCGAGGAGATTACCGTCCGCGACCATCCCCAGGCGCCGATCGGCTCCTGGCAGGTCGGGGACGACGTCCGCGTAACCGTCCGCTCGCAGTGGGCGAATTGGTCCGGCTGGTGCCGCATCACCGGCTGGACCATCCGGCCAGAAACCCCCGCCGGCGAGACCGCCACCGTCACCCTGGCCCGCGCCGACGCCTACCACTACGGCACAACCGCCTAACCGGAGGACACTGTCTTGCCTGCCGACATCGGCACTCGACTCGCGCGCCTGGAAAAGCAAGTCCAGGCCCTGACCCGGGCCCCGAAGCTCGCCAACGCCTCCCTCGAAGACGGCACCTTGGAGGTGTACGACGCTCAAGGGTCGCTGCGCGCGCTCGTTGGCCAGCAGCCGGACGGCACCAGCGGCGTCAGCGTCGTCAACGGCCCTCCCCCACCCACACCCGCCGCTCCCACCGTCGAGACGGCCCTCGGCGCCCTGACGGTGACCTGGGACGGCACCTTCACCGACGCGCCAGTGGCCCCACTCGATTTCGCCCGTGTGGAGGTCCATGTCGGGCCGTCGCCGGACTTCGAGCCGACGCAGGGCACCTTGCGCGACACCGTCGAGACCCCGCAGGGCGGATCCTGCACCGTGCCACTGCCCTACACCCAGTGGTGGGTCCTGTTGCGCGGACGCAGCTTGTCCGGCGCCGCGGGCCGCCCCACTACCGCCGTAGCCGGGACGCCACGCCAGGCAGCAGCCGCGGACCTACAGGCAGGAGCCGTCACCGCGGACACCCTCGCCGCGGACGCCATCTCCGGCAAGCACATCACCGGTGGCACCATCGACGGAGCGATCGTCACCGGCTCCACCGTACGGACCGCCGCATCCGGAAACCGCGTGGTCGTCACACCCGCACCGCCCGCTCCCCTGGAGTCGATCCCGTCGGTCCTCCTGTACTCGGACTCCGTCCTGGAGAAGGTCCCGGGAACACTGAAGGCCAGCGTCAACGCCGATGGCACCGCTCTCCCCTACGCCGCGCTGACCGCGCCGGCCGTACAGATCGACCGCTGGAACCTCCCCGACGCGTCAAGCCTGTCCCTCCTGTCCCCCCAACTCGGAGTGCGTGGTGGCTCGTTCGACCTCACAGCAACATCTGGGCTCAACAAGGACCACGGCCAGTCTCAGCTCTACGGCGTCAGCGCCAACGGGCCGACTGGCACGAGTAGTTGCGAGATCTACGTCGAAGACGGCAGAGACGCCGGCGGAGGCTCCGGCGACCTAGGGGCACGCGCCTTCGTGACCGTGGGGGGCGCGAAAGTCACCGTTCGCACTGCTTCGACTGCCGGGGATACTCAAACCGTCTTCACCCCAGCCGGCATCTCCACCGGCGGCTGGATCACTCACGCGGGAACGGACTGGACCCACATCACCGGGCTCGGTCCTGGTGTCTCCTCAGACGCCACGAGCCCCGCGATGGTCCGGGTCACCGCAAACCGCACCATCGAACTGTGCGGCTACGTCACCCTCAAAGATCCCCAGATCCTACCCGGGCGCCAACTCGGGCTTCTGCCACAGGGGTACCGCCCCGCCGTTCGCAGACACGTACTGGTCCCGTCCACGGCGAACGGCACGATCCTGCGGATCGACATCGGCGTCGACGGCTCGCTGCAGCTGTACCCGATGCTGGGGAACCGCAGTACCTGGGTGGGGTTCGACGGGGTGAGCTGCCGGGCCGACTGACCGCGTACCGCACTCCGTACCGCCTCTACCGACCCGCCCACCTTGTTCTCCAATTGGCAGTCTCGAAGTAGCAGCGGGCCGACATCATGCCTTCGCCGGCAAGCACGCAGCCCTGGCCCGCAAGTAACGGGCCGGGGCTCCTTGATGCCGGACGAAGCACCCGGTGCGGCCTCTTGCTCAGCGGCGGGCCTTGGCTGCCTGCTGCGAGTCGTTATGGAGGTCGAAGATGGCGTCAGCCAGATCCGGGAGATCAGACAGGTCGATGTTCCAAGGGCTAGTAGCGTAGGCGATCAAGCCGAGGAGTCGGTGAACGATATCGGCCTCCATCTGTCGGCGATGCCAATCGGAGTCGCCGGAGCCCTCATCGGCAGGCGCAGCCGATGAGGTGCCGCGGAAATGCTCGTCCCGTGTGACGCACTCCCGGAGGACTCTGGGCCACGCAAGCAGTGCCTGCGCCGGTTGCTCCTCGGCAGGAGAACGGCTGAGGGCGTGCATGAGCCGGGCCTCGTGCGAACTGTCCACGCGCTGCTGGAGGTCGTCAACGGCCGCCAGCTGTGCGGCAACACGCCGGATCCGCGCAGCATGGTCCAAGGCCCACTGTCGCTCGGCGCGACGGGCGCGCAACTCACGGGCATACTCGACGCGTTCGTTCTGCGTGCGGGCAACGGTGCCATCGGGAAGAGTGTGAGCGCGTCCGAGCTGAAGGTGGCGTCGCTCGGCCGCCTGCCGGCCGCTCAGCTCCTGCCATTGGGCAATACGTGCCCAGGTGATGCGCTTCTCGTGCGCCAGGGTGGTGAGCTTCAGTTCGTCGTGATCCATTTTCTCCCGGAGCATCCGGATGGTCAGCAGCGCAGCGAGGATCTCGGGTTCCGTGGCGTCGGGCTGTAGGACGCCCTCGGCCCGCAGGCAGATGCGGTCATAGTTGCGGGCGATGTCCATCAAGCGGCCCGGCGAGTCGCTGTCGAAGCGAGGGAGCCTGCGAGCACCTGGAGTGTGCTCCGTGAGCAATTCCCATGCCTGCGCACGGTTGTGCCGTTTGTCCGGACGTTGCCCGCCATGCGGTTTCGATGTCGTCCTCATGACGACTCCTTTCGTCGTCCGTCGGACGACGTTCCCGGCTCCCGCGTCGGTCCGGTAGCGGGGAGGCGAACGTCGGGGCCAGCCGAGTCTGTGAGCTGAGCCTTGGACGCCAGGCGGCTTCGGGCCCTTCGCCTCCACGCCGCCCGCGCCGCGCCTGCGGTGAGCACGGTGAGAGCGAACATTGCTGACGCTATGTACTGGGCGGCCACGTCATGGATGAGGGGAATGAACATCGTGGTGTCGGCGCACGTTAGCCCAGTGCGCCTTGCTCCTTGTGAAGATTGCTGATGCGGAGATGCGCCACGCCGGATCGGCATACACGAAGCCCAATTGGCGACGTCATGCACTCCGGGCAAGGTGACATTGGACGGCTGCGGCCGCGATCCGTCTGCACAGGAAGTCTGCCGGGCCCCCTCCCCTCGCATATGCGCTCTCGCCGCTTCCGCATAAAGCGCCATAGTCCGCCACCCTGCTTTACCTCGCATATGCTGCGTATTAGCGCAGCAAAATTCAAAAGGAATGTCGTCGTCCGGATGCGCCGCGAGACGACTCGACCCCGAAGAACGGCCAAAGCCACACGAGCGTCTGCTGGCATCAGTCGGCTTCGTCTGTCGACGCTGCCCGCTCCAAACTGCTCAACCGGTAGCGCGAGCCTCCGCACCCGTACGATCGAAGTGGGTGCGGGGCCGCCGGGAGGATCGCGGTGTCCGTATCGCCGAGCGCGGAGCCCACGCTGTGGGAGCTGCACCGTGCCGTCTCGCAGCTGCGCGAGGATCTTCGTGGTGACCTCGCCCAGCTCGCTGCCCGTCTCGACCAGGTCGTCACTCAGGACGTCTATCGGGCAGATCAGCGGGCGACGGAACAGCGCATCGGGCAGTTGGAATCATCCGTCGCAGATCTTCGTGGTGAGCAGGAGCAGGCGGCCGGCCGTTGGGAGCAGCAGCGGCGTGAGGATCAGCGGCAGGCCGACGCGATGCGTCGTTTGGTGCTGTCGTCGTTCGTGAGTCCGCTGCTGATCATGGTCGTGCAGCTGTGGCTGCTCTCGGGTGGTTCCGCCTCATAGCGCCAGGGGGCGTTTCGTACATGGGAGTTGGGGCGCGGGGAGATTGAGTACCGATCTTGGCTACACCTATCAGCGCCGACCGTATGGTGGCGGCGCTGCGATCCGAAGGCGTCCGTGTTGTCGAGCGTCCCGGTTGGCGTACGCACAACCGGAACCATAAGGGGCCGTGGGGCCCGGTCAACGGGATCATGATCCATCACACGGTGACGTCCGGTACGGCCAACACCGTGGGCATCTGCGAGCGCGGCTACGAGGGCCTGCCCGGTCCGCTGTGCCATGGGGTGATCGCCAAGGACGGCAGTGTTCACCTGGTCGGGTACGGCCGTGCCAATCATGCCGGCCGCGGCGACGGGGATGTGCTTCGTGCCGTGATCGCGGAGCGGGCGCTGCCGAAGGCAGACGAAGCCGATACGGATGGCAACACGCACTTTTACGGCTTCGAGTGCGAGAACCTCGGTGACGGCGAGGATCCGTGGCCGTCTGCCCAGTTGGACGCTATCGACCGCGCGGCTACGGCGCTGTGCCGCGTGCACGGCTGGAGTGCGGCCAGTGTGATCGGGCACCGGGAGTGGCAGCCGGGGAAGATCGATCCCCAGGGCTTCAGCATGGGTTGGCTGCGTGAGCGGGTCGCCACGCGGCTGAAGGCGCAGCCGTCAGGCGGGGGCTCCAGCGATGGCGGCAACTCGACCTACGTCGTCAAGAGCGGTGACACGCTCTCCGGTATCGGGAAGTCGCTCGGCATCAGCTGGGAGCGGATCGCTCAGGCCAACCACATCACAGCCCCGTACATCATCAAGCCCGGGCAGACGCTCACCATCCCAGCGAAGACCAGCGGAGGCTCCTACACTCCGCCCCCGATTCCGGACGGTCTTGCTCCGGGCCGCTCGTCTCCGTCTGCGAAGGGTCTTCAGCAGGCGCTGAAGGACACGGGCTGGCTGGACCCCTCGGTGCCGCTCTCAGACACCTACGGCCCACAGACGCAGAAGGCCGTGGCCGGCTTCAACCGCAAGCACAACCTGTTCACCACAGGACAGCCCGACGACCCTGCGATCGGTCGCCGCGGCTGGGACCTCCTGCACCGACTCGCCTATGGAAACTGACACGTTGATCGACTTCATCCATGACCACAGCACCCGCCTGTACGCCATCGCCGCTGCGGCGCTGGCGCTGGTCGCCCACTACGTTCAGGACCTGCCGACCGGCCTGATCCTCGCGCTCGTCGCCGCGGTTCTCGGTACGGGTGAGGCCGTCCAGCGCGTCGAGGACCGGAAGACCACCAAGGCTCTGCATCAGGAACCGCCTGCAGTTACGTGACGTTGGCCGTTGCGCGGCGTCACAACCAGAACCTGGCATCTCTTAGATGCCGTCAGCCTCCTGCGGGACGAGTCGTGATCGGCTCAACCCACAGGAGGCTTTCCCGTGGGCGTCTCGAACGCGTTCGGCAGTGAGACGGCCCGGCTTCTTGATAGTTTCGGACTCTCGTCGAGGAGGCTCAATGTCGTCTTCCCTGTCTGGCAGCGCCCCAGCCGATCTGCGAGTTGAGCTGGTCGAGGGTGTGCTCGACGAGGTCGAGCGTACCCTCCAAGCTCGGCTCGATAGAGGGACGCTAGTACGCAAGCGAAGGTCTCTGGGGGCGCGTACGGACCGTGGGACCTGGGTGCGGATCGAGCGGCGCCGGCTCGACAAGATTGGCAGCCAAGGCTGGAACGGCACCGAATGCGCTGCCCTCCTGGAGGGGGTCGCCAAGCCGCAGTGGCACCGCAGCACTGCCTGGTGGCGTCCTGAGACCGCTGTCATGTGGCGGGCCGACGAAACAGACCTCCTGCCCGGCGCCCCCATCGGCAGCAGCGTACTGGCGACCGATCCGGCGTTGCCGGAGGCGTGGTGGCAGGCGTTCAACCAGACGCTGGATGCCCTGGCCGAGCAGCAGACTCGGCGCGTTGCCACCCCGGACACTGTAATGATCACGCAGAACGGCGTCGCCGAAGCGATCCACCGCTTTCTCCGCGGCGATGTCGACACGACGGTGAGACGGTGGCTGCCGGCACACGCGGATCTCAACTGGGCGAACATGACCGGGCCGGAGTTCTGCCTGTTCGACTGGGAGGACTGGGGCACGGCTCCTCAAGGGCTGGATGCCGCGTCGTTGTGGGGCAACTCCCTCGCCGTCCCGGCTCTGGCCGAGCGCGTCCGCTGCAAGCGGCGCCGCGATCTGGAGAGCCGGGACGGCAAGCTGATGACCTTGTTCGTCTGCGCGAAGATCCTGGCCCCGGACGCCCACCCCGAGGACCCTCGCCTTGAACCCGCACACGTGATGGCCGCGCAGGTCGCGGAGGAGCTTCAGAGCGACTGACGATCTCGCTGTTCGCGAAGGAGTCGCCGGTAGGTGCCAAGCTGTTCCGTGTTGGCTTCATACCGCAGGGCGTCGACGAGTTCCCCGAGGTGCGAGGGGTTGTCCGTACCGACGGTGATCCTTCCCACCTGTGGCAGCGAGTAGGCAACGCGGAACGTGGCCTGTACGACGGACAGGCCATCGTGCGGGTCCTGGATGAACACCCGTGGGTCGAGCTTGCCCCACAGCGGATCTGTCGCACTGCCTCCGAAGGGGCTCATGCCCCAGAGCTGGCTCGGCTTAAGGCCCCAGCGGGCCGTCAACGCTTCGGCAGCTTCCAGGACATCAATTCCAGCGAGAAGGCCGGCACGGACCATGACCGCGTCGGGTCTGGGCAGGGTGCCGTCCACGAGACCGGGCAATGGGCGGGGGTCCCACGAGGAGATGCCCCAGCCTCCACACAGCCCTTTTGTCGTTGCCCTCTCCATGGCAGCGCACGCCGCACCCAGCCTGTCCTGGGCGGCTGTCGAGGAGCTGGTCAGCGACCGTTCCGGATTGTGGAGGAACACCAGATCCGGGGCGCGGCCCAGGTCGCGGTTGCTCTGCTCCACGGCTTCCTGGAGGCGATCGGGGTCGAGGGAGTGCTCGGCCTGGCCGGCGGCCGGGAAGAATCCGACCTTCGTGGTGAGCCGGAAGCGGGAAAGGAAGTCGCGTCCGGCGGCCGCCAAGGCGGTGTGGGCCGAGAAGCCGTGGTAGTTGAAGCTGGTGTCGATCGCGTCGACGCCGTGATCCAGGGCGCTTGTCAGGATCCGGCGCTCGTAGCGAGACCGGTGTAGCCCGAGAACAATTCGGGGGTCACACTCGCGCACAGCTCCTCCTCCACCAGGATCTTCGCCAGCGCCTCCACCTCGGCACCCACCAGTCGAGCAACCTCGTCCAGCCGCACGGGGTGGCCGCTCAGGAGCAAGCGGAGCCCCGGCAGGGCCTTGGCCGCGAAGGTGAGCTTCTTGCCCGCGGCCACCACGACGACCGTCTCCCCGTCCTCCTTGATCACGGGCGGGAACTCAGTGACGCACGCTACGGCTTCAAGCGGGCCGAAGATGTCCAGGAACGGGACATGGCGTCCGGGAGGAGCTTCCTGCTCACGAAGCCGAAGGAACTCTGCCGGGTCGCGGGCGTCGATGAGTCGGGAGGCCGCGGCGGTCAGCGCCAACCGCTGGGCCTGCTGCTCATCGGGGCTGCCCCAGCGATCAAGGTCGTGGCGGAAGATCTCCTCCTGCCGGGACCAGTCGGCAAGCCAGGTCAACCAGCTCACAGCGGTGCGCTTGGCGAAGCCGAACGTCACGTGGGTGCTGTGGCCACCGCCTCGGCCTACGCGGGTGGCGGCGTGCCAGTAGCCGCGCGGGATGTGCATCACGTCTACGGCCTTCATGGTGCCGGTCCACACGACATCCTCGCTGGGGGTGTTGTTCCGCCCAGCGTCCCGGAACATGGGCACTGGCCGGGAGGCGCCGCGTACCTCCCACTGCTTCTCGCCGGCCAGCTGCACGATGAGGACATCGTGATCGTCCCAGTGCAGATCGAAGCCGGACGCGTCGTTCGTGGTCAGGTAGACGTTCGCCTGCACGTGCTCCCGGGACCACCACTGCAACGCCCGGCACGCCACTTCCATCGTGGGGTCGAAGACATTCGACTGATCCAGCACCAGCGTCGCGCCCTCGCCCAGCAGGCTCCCCACACGGCGCATGTCCGCCATCGGTATCGCCTGCCCCCGCGGCGTGACCTGCCGGTTCAGATGCGCGTCGGGGTGCAGCTCCTCACCACCCTTGAAGAGCCGGAACTGCGGGTTGGCCAAGCTCCGGCGCATGACCATATCGAGTAGCCGCGATGGCGTGAGCAGCCTCGCCACGACTTCGCGGTCGCTGATGCTTCCGCGGGCGAACTCCCTTCCGAGAGGGGCGGGGCCATCCCACCCAAGTGCCTCTTCGACAGCGCGGACCAAACGGTGCCTCATGAGTCGCTTCTCCCTCCTTACGTCAGATACGGGACGTGGGAGGCGGAGGGGCCGCGAACGCGGCCCCTCCGCCAGAGGACTGGCGGCTACGCCGCGTGGTTCAGCCCGTCTCCGCCAGGCCAGGGGCCGTCACCCGACGAGCCCTGCCCAGGGTCGGAGGCGTTGCTGTCGTGCCGGTCATGGACGCTCGTGAGGACTTCCACGGCTACCAGGGTCAACCGACCGAATGAGGCTGGTCAATCCGACGAAATATCGAGATGACCAGCCTGATTGCATTGCAAAAGTTGATCTGGTCCCTGGCGAAACCGCAGGGGACCAGATTTGTTTTGGCTGGTCAGGTGGGGTAGGGGGAATGGGGTGGAGCAGGGGTGAGGTAGCCCCCGCGACGTGGACACACTTGACAGGAAGCCAAGGCCGGTGGCCCCGTGGCCTTCACACACCACCGTGTCGGCACCGGGTCAGATGCGGATCCGCGCGTGAGGTCTTGGCTGGTGCTGCCAACTATCCATCAGGCGGAGAGAGACCCGGCAGGTGAAGATGATTCAGTCCGGATCTGACCGTCCTGTTCCATCAAGGAAGGCAGGCGCCCGTGAGCTTCTCCTCCGACAACCCGAGTGGCACCGAACCGCAGGGCGATAGCCCGTACGGCGGTGCCTTGGCCGACGCCGCCTGGCAGGTCCTCCTGACTTCAGGCGTGGCTGCTTTCGCATGGGGTGTCTTCGAACTGGAGTGGCCGGGGGCGCCCCTGATACTGGTCGGAGTCCTCTTCGGTATCCACCTGCTGGCCGGTGGGGTCTTCCCCCTGGCCGGGGCCAGGGCCGGGGAAGGGGGTGGCTCGTGACAGGCCTTGTTCGGCTTCCTTTGGAGGGCGGGGGATCGATCCTGATCGAGGCCCCGCCTGGGCTGGAGGGGCCGGTCAAGGCCGGCCGGGTCAGCGAGGCCATCCACGAGCTGCCGGTGACGCTGCAAGCGGCCCTGGAGCCGGTCGCGGAGATGGCCCAAACCGTGGCGAACCAACTGCGCAAGGCCAGCCCCGCAGAGGTCCAGGTGGAGTTCGGCGTCGACCTGGCCGTCGAGGCCGGGGCGGTGATCACCAAGACCGGGGCCAGCGGTCACCTCAAGGTGCGGGTGACCTGGAGGAGCGGTCAGCGCGACCAGGACAGGCACGGAGGCTGACGCCGTGGACGTTGTCGGCGTACCACTGCGCGGCGGGTCGGGGCCGGGGCTGCCCGCGGCAGTCGCCCAGATCCTGGGCGCCGAGGGTGACGTGGCGGGGGCGGGCTTCCTGGTCGCTGAAGGCGTGCTCGTCACCTGCGCCCACGTCGTGACCGCCGGCGGATACGGGCCCGGCGACAGACTGCGGCTTACATTCCCCCACGCGCCCGGCGCGCCGCAGGTCCAGGGGCAGGTCCTTGCCGAGGCGTGGCGGGCCCCTGAGGACCAGGACGTTGCCGTCGTGCGTCTGGAGGAGGCTCCGGGCGGTGTGCGGGCGTTGGCGTTGGGCTCGGCGGCGGGTTGTCAGGGGCACCGGGTTCGCTCGTTCGGGTTCCCCGCGCAGGCTCCGCCCGGCGGCCACTTCGGCTATGGCGTGGCCGGTGACCCGCTGCCGGCCGGTGCCGGTGCGGGCGCGGTGCTGCAGCTGACCGACGCCAACGATCTGACCACAGGGTTCAGCGGCGGGCCGGTCGTGGATGAGGTCACCGGCCTGGTGATCGGCATGGTCACCGCCATCACCTCTCCCGACGCGCACCTCAAGGGCCTGGGCATCGCCTACGCCACGCCCACGCAGGTCCTGCGGGAGGTCTGGCCCGACCTGGTCGAGCAGGAGGTGTGCCCCTACCGCGGTCTGGAGCCGTTCACCGGGGAGCACGCCGAGTGGTTCCACGGCCGTGACGCCGCGATCGAGCGGGTGCTGGCGGGCCTGGCCGAGCACCGGCACGCACTGCTGCTGGGACCCTCAGGGTCGGGCAAGTCCTCGCTGATCCAGGCTGGCGTGCTGCCGGCACTGGCCGCCGGAGGGCTACCGGGCAGCGACCGGTGGCTGCCCGTCCTCACCCGCCCGGGACAGGACCTGTGGGCCGAGCTGGAACGCGCCGATCTGCCCAGAGCCGGTACCGACGGCATCGTAGCGGCCGCCGAACGCAGGCTGGCCGCCGAACCCGCCTACCAGCGCATGCTGCTGGTCATCGACCAGTTCGAGGAACTGCTCACCCAACCCAGCAGCGGCCCGCAGCCACCGGACGGCCTCCTCAACGCCTTGGAACAGATCACGGCGGTGATCAGCTCCCACACCGCACTCAGCGTGATCCTCGTCATGCGTGACGACTTCTACCCTCGGCTGGCCGCCTTGGCCCCGGACCTGCTGGACGCCGCGGCGCCCGGCCTGCTCAACGTGCCCGCCACCCTGAGCCCGCAGGACCTGCAGGCCATCATCACCCTGCCCGCCCATGCGGCAGGGGCCCACTTCGAGGAAGGCCTGCCCGAACGGATCATCGCGAACCTTCTGGCCAACGGCCACACCGGCCCCGCAGCCCGGCGGACCCCCGTCACCCTGCTGCCACCACTGGAACTGGCACTGAGCCAGCTGTGGGAACGCCGCCAAGACGGCTACCTCACCCACCAGGCCTACCACGACATCGGCGAAGTCACCGGTAGCCTCGCCACCTGGTGCAACACCGCCCTCGACCACCTACCCGCCACCCAACGACCCACCGCACAGCGCATCCTCACCGCACTGGTGCGACCCGCCGACGACACCCACCTCATCCCCGCCGTACGCCAACAGCTGCCCCTGACCACACTCCGCGACCTGGCAACCGACACCCCCAGCGATCAGCCGGCCAGCCAGACGATCGACGAAGTCATCGCCGCACTGACCCGCCACCGGATCATCACCACCCACACCGAACACACCGCAGGGCAACCCCACACCACCCCAGGTCAGCCAGTGGCCGAGCTCATCCACGACGCCCTCATCCGCGACTGGACCGAACTACGCCACTGGGTAGCCCAAGACCACCAATTCCACGACTGGCTGCGCCGCGCCGGCGAGCAGCGTGACCGCTGGGCCGAGCGCGAGAACCCCGGCGATCTCCTCCACGGAACCGACCTGGCCGAGGGACTCGGCTGGTCCAAGCAACGCAGCCTGCCCCGCGACGTCGCCGCGTTCCTCACCGCCAGCCACCAACGCCAGCAGGCCGCCATCCGGCGCACCCGGCGCCTGAACGCCTTCCTGGCCAGCGCGCTCGTCGTGGCCGTCATCGCCGCTGGGGTGTCCCTCTGGCAGTGGCAGACCGCTATCACGGCGCAGCGGGTGGCCGAGTCCCGGCAGCTCGCCGCACAGTCCACCGCTCTCATCAGCGGCAATCCCGACCTGGCCTCATTGCTGGCCATCCAGGCCTACCGGACCAGCCACACCACCGAAGCCACCACCAGCCTCTACGCCGCCGCCGCCCTCCCCCTCCAGCACGTGCTTTTCCACTACCACCCCGTATACACGCTGGCGTTCAGCCCGGACGGCCGCACCCTGGCCACCAGCAGCGACAACGGCACGGCGCAGCTGTTGGATGTGGCCACCCTCAAGACCCGGGTCACTCTCACCGGCGACGGCCCTGCGGAGTCGGTGGCGTTCAGCCCGGATGGCCACACCCTGGCCACCGGCAGCGACGACGGCCCGGCGCGATTGTGGGACGTGGCCACCGGCAAGACCCGAACCACCCTCACCGGCCACGACAGCCCCGTATTTTCGGTGGCGTTCAGCCCGGACGGCCGCACCCTGGCCACCGGCAGCGACGATGGCACGGCGCGATTGTGGGACGTGGCCACCGGCAAGACCCGAACCACCCTCACCGGCCACGACAGCCCCGTATTGTCGGTGGCGTTCAGCCCGGACGGCCGCACCCTGGCCACCAGCAGCGACAACGGCACGGCGCGATTGTGGGAGGTGGCCACCGGCAAGACCCGGACCATCCTCACCGGTACCGCGACGCAGGTGGCGTTCAGCCGGGACGGCACCCTGGCCACCGGCAGCCTCGATGGCACGGCGCAGTTGTGGGATGTGGCCACCGGCAAGACCCGAACCACCCTCACCGGCCACAACGGCTCCGTATACACGCTGGCGTTCAGCCCGGACGGCCACACGCTGGCCACCGGGAGCCTGGATGGCACAGTGCAGTTGTGGGAGGTGGCCACCGGCCAGGCCCGAACCACCCCCACCAGCCACACGAGCGAGGTGAGGTCGCTGGCGTTCAGCCCCGACGGCCACACCCTGGCCACCAGCAGCAACGATGGCACGGCGCGATTGTGGGATGTAGCAGCCACCGGACAGCCCCGAACCACCCTCCCCGGCCCCGCGGAGTCGGTGGCGTTCAGCCCGGACGGCCACACCCTGGCCACCAGCAGCAAAGACGGCGTGGCACGGCTGTGGGAGGTGGCCACCGGCAAGACCCGAACCACCCTCACGGGCTCATCGGTGGCGTTCAGCCCGGACGGCCACACCCTGGCCACCGGCAGCCTCGACGGCACGGCGCGATTGTGGGACGTGGCCACCGGCAAGACCCGAACCACCCTCACCGGCCACACGAGCACGGTGAGGTCGGTGGCGTTCAGCCCGGACGGCCACACCCTGGCCACCGGCAGCAACGATGGCACGGCGCGATTGTGGGACGTGGCCACCGGCAAGACCAGGGTCACTCTCACCGGCCACACGAGCGATGGGGTGTGGTCGGTGGCGTTCAGCCCGGACGGCCACACCCTGGCCACCGGCAGCTCCTACGGCAGGGCGCGGCTGTGGGACGTGGCCACTGGCAAGACCCGAGCCACCCTCACGGGCTCATCGGTGGCGTTCAGCCCGGACGGCCACACCCTGGCCACCGGCCGCGGTGCCACGGCGCGGTTGTGGGATGTGGCCACCGGCAAGACCCGAACCACCCTCACCGACCAGACTGGCCGCACCTATGACGTACTCACGGTGGCGTTCAGTCCGGATGGCCGCACCCTGGCCACCGGTGGCAGCAGCGTCGACAACAACGAGGACGCCCCGGCGCGGCTGTGGGATGTGGCCACCGGCCAGGCCCGAACCACCCGCACCGGCCACACGAGCGAGGTGAGGTCGGTGGCGTTCAGCCCGGACGGCCACACCCTGGCCACCGGCAGCGCCGACGGCACCTGGCTGTGGGATATTGCCCTACCCGACCAGGACGGAGCGATCAGCAAGATCTGTCAAACCATTCACCGGGACCTCACCCCGGAGGAGCGGTCGGTGTACCTGCCAGGTCAGTCCCCCAGCCCCGTGTGCCCATCTTGAGGCTGAGAGCTATGAAAAGAAACCGGGCCGCGATCAGGGCGGGCCGCAGAGTGGCGAGCACGCCAGCGAAACGACGGCCCGCTCTCTGGGGATCTTCCGCCGATCTGACGAGCACAAGCCCGCCATAGGTATCTGCCCTCGGCCGCCCGGCCGCGAAGCGGGCCAGCCCCGCCCCGCACGCTTGGAAGAGCCCCTCGTCGTCACACAGCTGGGCCAAGATGAGCACTGCCGTCAGCAAGCCGATCACAGTCCTCAGCCGCTCCGCCTCTACCCGCGCGGTCCAGCGACACCGCCCCAATGGCGCCTGCCACGTCGGCGGCCGGGACGGCAAAGACCGCCGCCGACCACCCCCACGGGCGCACCACCGCACCTCCTCCAGAGACGACGGTGGCGGAGCACCTCATCGAATCAGAGCCAAGATCACCTCCGCAGAACGGAGGTAGTACGGGGCTCGAACCCGACCGAACGTATCGTCGCACGGGCAGCGGCCGAAGGCGGCCCGGAAGGGATCCTGACCAGCGCGCTGGGAAAGGATCTTCAAAGTTGCGGGAACGGTCACCCTGTTGTGTGAACGCCTCTTCAGGTCAGCGGATTGTGTCGGTTGACCACCAGGAGGCCCGCCTCGACGGAGGGCTTCTTGTCTTCCACTTCGTGCTCCTTCCTCTACCGGTCTCCCGCCGGTTCCGGCGGGACGTTTGTGGCGTGCGGAGGCGCTGGTGGCGAGGGGTGGGGACTCGCCCGTGGGCGTGAGGTGTCACGCAGGGAGTGATGCTGAGGGCCGGGCGTCGTAGCGCGGACAGTGCTCAGTGACGGCGCAGGAATCCGCCTCGCGCCCGGTGCCTGCCTCCGCGGTGTCCGCCGGATGGTTCCAGTTCAGGCGAAACTTCGTCTTGCTCGGACCCGGCCGTCTCGTCGCTGAGAAGGATGGATTGCCAGACCTGGTCCTGAAGTATCCGGATGCACGGTCCGCAGGCGTACATCGGCGCCTGGGCGCCGGCCACGCTCACGGGGCCGATCCACAAGACGCGGGTCCACTGCTGGCCGCAGTAGAGCCAGCAGTAGCCATCGACCCACCGGTTGCCGTCATCGGTGGACGCCGCGGCAGGCAGGCCGCCACGGGCGAAGTCTCCGATGCCAGGGACCACCCTGCACGGCATGGCCAGTTCCAGAAGCACGACGCGCCCCCAAGATCAGTTGGTAAGGGCGGCCACGGAGGCGAGCCCGCTCTGGTCCACGTCGTGGCGGAGCCGCATGCCGTAGAACCAGTACCAGCACCCAACGTTGCAGCGGTGCAGCAGTTCTACGCACAGCATCCGGATCTTGCGTGTCGCAGCGTCTTCCCCGATCACGGGTAAGTAGCTGTTGTCTTTTCGATCTTGAGCAGTGCTGGTCGAACTCGGGTTCCCGGTTGGGTGATCCTGCCGTGGCGAGAGCATGAAGGTAGGGCCTCCTGAACAGCTCGTGGGTGTCGAATCCATAGAGCATCAGGAGGCCCCGGTGCCGCAGTCTTCCGTGTCGTTGGCCGGGCAGTCCAACTCGGCTGCTCTGTCGTGTGATTGCCTCGCGCACGTGTACGGCAACGCGGCTGACCGATCCGAGCGGCGGCGCCGGTATCCGACGGACATGACGGACGCGGAGTGGGCGGCCATCCGGCCACTGCTGCCGGTGCCGGGCTGGATGCGTGGCCGGGGCGGTCGGCCAGAGGCGTACTGTCATAGGACGATGCTGGACGCGGTTCGCTATCTCGTGGACAACGGCATCAAGTGGCGCGCGATGCCGGCCGGCTTCCCGCCGTGGGACCGTGTGTATGCGTTCTTCCGTCGCTGGCGCGACCACGTGCTGGTCACGGAGTTCCACGACCGGCTGCGGGATCGCCTGCGCGAGACATTGGGCCGGGATGCCGAGCCGACCGCCGGGGTGATCGACTCGCAGTCGGTCAAGGCGGACGCTGTCGTCGGCTCGGACAGTCGCGGCTTTGACGGCGGGAAGCTGATCAACGGGCGCAAGCGGCACGTCGTGGTCGACACGCTCGGGCTTGTGCTCGGCGTGATGGTCACCGCCGCGGACACCGGCGACCGCGCCGCCGCCCAGGTGCTGCTTGAGCAGGTGACCGCCGCGCACCACCGGCTGGCCCTGGTCTGGGCTGACGGCGGCTACACCGGCAGCCTCGTCGAGTACTGCCTGGCCGCGCTGGCCCTGGTGCTGGCGATCGTCAAGCGCAGCGATGACATGCGTAGCTTCGTGGTGTTGCCCAAGCGGTGGATCGTCGAGCGCCTCTTCGCCCACCTGATGCGCACCCGCCGCCTGGTGCGCGACTTCGAGCGGCGCACCACCAGCGCCGAGGCGATGGTCTACTGGTCGATGATCCTGCTCATGACCCGTCGCCTGGCGAGGCCACGCCCTGCGCGAGGGTGAAACGGCCCGGCGCCGGCTCGGCCAGCCAGCCGCGCGCGACCAGGCGTTTCGCCTTCGACCGTAGTGCCTCCACCCGCGCCGGCACCACGTCCATGCCGAACGCTTGGGTCATCTCCTGGCAGGTCAGCGGCCCTTGGCCGAGCCGGTGCCGGTCCGTGAGAGTCTGCAGGATGCGCTGGTAGTCCACGGACAGCGCCGACCAGGCCAGCCCCTGGTGCCACACCGGCACCTGCGACTTTGCCTTCGCCGCATCCCGGGGCGTCGGCGGCGCGTCCGCATTCTGTGGATCCGGGGTGACCTCCATGCCGGCGATGCTGCCGCCATCCGGAGCCAGCACCGTATCGACCCGCCTGCGAGCGATCACCCACTCCTGCCATTCCACCTCGGCCGCGGCGAGTTCGGCCTGGATGCGGTCGGCCTCCTCACGCAGCCCGTCGACTCGACGGCGAGCGGCGGCCTCTTGCTGTTCCAGCAGTCCGACGACCGACGGCATCCACAACCTCCCAAGGAGCAATGACACGACACACCACCACTCCCACCGGACCGCCACTGCTATGCCCGACCAGCGAAAACGCCGCCCTCAAGCGCGAAAAGACAACAGCTTCTAAGCCCCCTTTGGCCAGTTCCCTGGTTGGAGGCTCGATAGTGGCCGCGTGGGCGGGGACCGCATCACCCCTTCTGCGGACGCCTTCGAAGACGTCCTGGGACGTTTCAGCGCGCCGTAAAGCTCTCCAGAATTCGCAACAGCTGCGCCGTATCTGACAGGTCAGGTAGCACTACATCCGCGCCGGCCGCAGTCAGTTCTTCGGGGCTGTGAACCCCTGAGGCAACCGCGACGATTCCGGAGCCCGTGACAAGAGCGGCCTCGACGTCCCGGGGCGTGTCCCCCACAAGCACCACTGGCACGTCATCCCTTGTTCCACGGAGACGTTGAGCTCGTTCCCGGGCGACACCTACGAGATCGGGACGCTGCTCCGCATCAGCCCCGTAGGCCCCAACAGGCAAGTCAAGTAAGGGATCAAGGTGGAAGGCTGACAGCTTTACGCGTGCGTTGGCCGCGATGTTGCCCGTCAGGACCGAAGAGACCCAGCCGTCCTGTGCCGATGCCGCCTTGAGGGCCTCGCGCACTCCCCGCAGCACGGTCCCGCGCTCGCCGAGAACCTCAACGCGCCCTTCACCGGCACAGGTGAGGGCGGCCTCGATGACAGCCCAGCCCGGCTCGGACAGGCCGTGGCGCACGAACAGTTCCCGCATGATCAGACGGTCCGTTCGCCCCTCCGTCCGCGCCGGCTCGGTTGGCGAGATTCCCGTCAAGGCAGAGAACGCTGCGGCGTAGATTTCCTTGCTCACCCCTGCGTTCTCGATGAGCGTGTGGTCGATGTCCCACAGGACGATGAGCTCCATGCCTCCAGAGTAAGGATCGACGAACGCCGGGGCTCCAGGGAACGTCCCAAAACGTCCTTGCCTCGTCATGGCCGGCTCGGATTCCATGGCATCCGTGAACGAGCGACTGCACTCCGTACTTGCACAGCGCGGCGTCTCACCCGAGTCGCTCGCCGAGGTCTGCGAGGTGGATCCCAAGACCGTCGGCCGTTGGCTCGGCGGGCGTGTCCCTCACCGCCGGCACCGCTTCAGCGTCGCGCAGCACCTGCGTGTGGAGGAGACGTTCCTGTGGCCCACCCCGCCACCACACGGCAGCCGATCTGACGCCGGATTAGGCACCGAGCTTGTCGGCACCTACCAGAACCGGGCCAGTGTTCCGCGAGAGATGTGGCTCCAGCTGCTGGCGGAGGCCCGGGAGCAGATCTGCGTACTCGTCTTCTCCGGGACCTTCTTCGCCCAGTCCAATCCCCACGTCGCCAAGATGCTCGCCGAGCGCGCAGCTGCCGGCATACGGGTACGCCTGTGCTTCGGTGACTCCGACGGCCAGGCGGTCGCCGTCCGGGGCCGCGAGGAAGGCATCGGCGACGCCCTCGCCGCCAAGATCCGGGCCTCCCTGACCTACTACCGCCCCCTACTTGCGGAGGCAGGGTGCGACGTGCGGTTGCACGACACCACGCTGTACGCCTCTTTGTTCCGCTACGACGACGATCTGCTGGTCAACCCGCACGTCTGGGGCCAACCGGCCAGCGCCAACCCACTCCTCCACCTCAAGAGGGCTGACGCCACAGGGTGGTTCGACAACTACGCTCAAAGCTTCGAAGCAGTCTGGGCCGCCGCACGGCCCTGGACTCCCGACCAGGAGGGCACCGCCACCCATGGGCAGGACTGAGTACTACAACGACCCCACCGCCCCCAAGGCGAACACCCTCATCCCCGCCAGCAATCTGCTCGTCGTCGACGACAACGGCGCGATCCTGCTTCAGCGACGCCGCGACACGGGCCAATGGGCCCTGCCCGGCGGTGCCCAGGACATCGGGGAGACCGCGGCACAGTGCGCGGTGCGCGAATGCCTGGAGGAGACCGGCATCGTCGCCGAGATCACCGGCTTCCTCGGCGTCTACACCAACCCCCACCACATCGTCGCCTACACCGATGGCGAGATCCGCCAGCAGTACGAGAACACCTACATCGGCCGCCCGGTCGGCGGTGAGCCGACCATCAACGACGAGGCCGACGGCGTTCGCTTCGTTCTTCCCGCGGACCTCGACCGGTTCGACATCCACCCCAGCATGCGCCAGCAGATCGGCGACTACCTCGCCGGCACGTACCCCTACCTTGGCTGAGCCGCCAGCGCCGCATCCACCCGCTCCACAGCGGCGAAGATCTCCGGCGACGCCCGACGGATGAACCGGCCGACGACGCTGTCCGCCCCATAGCGGCCCACGATCTCCACCACCCGCTCCTGGGCAGTTGTAGGTTCCCCAAAGGGCGTTGTCGTCATGTCGCAGTAGACCAGCGTGTCCACCAGAATCTGCTCCTCCAACAGCGGAAACTCCGCCTCCAACTCCTCGCGCAGCCCGCGCTCTTCAGCTTCCAGCAACGCGAACGAGTGGTTGGCCACCAACCGCACCAATCGCTCATCGGCACCATGCTCATCACAGAGGAACCGAGCACCGTCAAGCGGATGGAAGCCCGTCGTCGCCAGGCGGGGCGCGTAGCCCACGTCATGAAGCGTCGCGGCAGCCACCATCACGTCAGCTTCCCTGCCGAGGATCCGCCCAAGGCCAGCTGCACGGCTGGCAACCCCCAGGGAGTGAGCCCACCGTCGGGGAAGTACGTTCTTGAGTTCCGCTTCGCCAACATGCATTGCCCAGTCCACTATCAATCCGTCCACGGCTCCGTACGTACCCGGCGGCGGGTCTGGACAGTCACAGATTTGCCTACAGCCCACGGCGCATCTGCTGCCGAGGCCGTGATCGGCAGCCAGGACAGGAAGTGTGCACGTCTCGGAGAACTTTGCACACCAGCTCCCGCCCCCTCACCCCGCCCGGGATGCGGGTCCGACGGGCTTCGGCTGGCACGCAGTAGGCCCCATCCGACCCAAGAGAGCGGATGGGACCTACTGGTTTGCAATTCAGTGCAGTTGACGCCCCATCTTCGCCGCCCGCCTACTCCGCCCCTTGGTCTCCCACCACTCTTCCAACAACGTGCGGACCAAGTGCACGAGTTGACGGAGCCGATCAGGATCGGGGTGAGGTGAGGTGAGCACGTCGACGAAGGACTTGTCATCCCACGGCAGCGTGAACTCCCAGCGTTCGTCCTGGTGCCCTTGACGCACTACGGCGATCTCGTAGGTAAAGGTCACGCTGCGGTCGGCATGATGAAGTACCGACAAGTTGAGGATGTTGAATGTGACCTGCCCGTCGCCAGTGGTGTAGGAGCAAGCCAGGGCTTGCTCCGCTGGCGTCTGCTTCACCATGCGACCCATCCACCCTTCGCCTCATTTGGTGACGCGCGGCTCCCCTGCTAGCACTTACTGGCGCTGGCCAGGTTCGTGACATTGTACGCAGTGAGAACGTCATTCAGGCCGGCAGGGGTGCCGATAATGGTGCGGAATCTTTCTACCGGCGGGCACTGATTTGTGTAGATGGAAAATCCACCTCGACCGTTGGGCGCTCCATTGGCGATGGCATTGTTTATCTTGCCATCCATCCCAGCGTTCCAGCCGTGACCCAACTTGATGTGCTTCCACCCCCACGTCGCCGTTCCGCAGCGCAGCGTGTACCTCTGGACTCCGCGGAAGTACTGCCTCACGATGTAGTTGCGGCCGTTGTGCTTGCACGTAGCGTCGACGCTGTCGATCGCGACGCCAATGGGGCTGCCGCTCCGGGCGCTTGCGGGGCTGGCTGCGGGGATCACTAGCACCGATGCGGCGAGGGCTGCGGCATGACCGCGGCGACCCTGCGACTACTGTTTCGGCGCGTGGAATTTCTGTTGAATATTCGACCCTTCACTTTTCCCCCTCTTCTCTTTGATGCTGCGCGACCTTTTGTAGCAGCCGCGCCCCGACCCGGTCGAGTGATTTTCTGTTCACCGGCCCGAATCACCCTGTCTGGCCGACACGCCATGAAGCGGCCCCAACTTGACGAGTGCGCGTTCACGCGCAACGGAATAGGGAATTCCATTACCCAATCCGATCCATTGCCGTGGGTTCAGGCGCCACACAGCTTGATGGCTGGTCATTCGCGGCAGTGAGGGCGCGCATCCCGGCGACGGGGGATCGAAGCTGCCTGCGGTCAGGGCACACACGGACACCAGCCCTGAAACGGAAAATCCAAGACCCCCAGAGCATCGGCTTGACGCGACCTGGGGGTCTGGTGCACCTCTTGGAATGTGCCCTTGAAGGCTACCAGCCCGTCAGTGCACCCCCTTGAGGCTCCGAGAACGCTGGGCAGCTATTCTGCTATGTCCAGTCCGGAGAGCAGCAGGAAGGAGGCCGTCGTGGGCAAGCCGCTGATCGTGGGCCGCAAGGAGTTCGCGAAGATCTACAACGTTGCGCCGACCGCGGTCAGTGACCGGTGGGTGCCGGCCGGGATCCTCTCCTACGAGGACGCTGTGGTTGTGAGCGGTAAGCCGTTCTGGCCGGGTGGCCTGGCTGTGGACTTCGCCCTGCCCCCGGGCAGCCGGGGCCGGCAGTTGGATGAGAAGCGTCTCGCCGAGCTGGAGAAGGAGCAGGAAGCGACGGTCCGCCCGATGAAGAAGGGCGAACTGCCTCCGCTGGTGGGGCTGCAGGAGTACGGAGCCCTGTTCATTGTCAGCCAGTACATGGCAGCCAATGCGCGTAACCGGGGCGGTGGGATGCTGCCGGCTGAGGACTATTTCCTGTCGGGTTCCCCGTTGTGGCTACTGGACACCGTTCTTGAGGCTGCGGAGTCGACGATGGAGAAGAGCCGTGGTGGTGTGTGGCAGTTGCAGCAGGACGTGGTGGACGCGCTACGGGAAGGCCGATACGACGGGCCGGGGTCGGTGATCGCGAAGCGCGGCAAGGCTGCCGCAGCCGCGTCCTGACGTCGACGCGCCCGCAGGGCCGCGCTCGCTTTGGTGTGCCGAATTACGGAGTTGACCCCCACCCCGTCAGTAGTAGAATTAATGGCACAAGATGAGGGGCGAGCACCGAGCCCACTTTCTTGCGTGCAGAATAGGCTGCGATACATCGCACATGGGAGGGGTAGTCGTGACCGTGCAGCTTGAGTTGCCTATCGCAGCCATCCGTCAACCCGAGAACACGGGTGGCAAGCTGACCATTCAGGAGCGGTTCGAGCTGTTCCACCAGCTCAACCCCTGGATCCTCAAGCACCTAGAGAACCTCACCACCGAATGCGTCGAGCGCGGACTCAGGCGCATCGGCATCGGGATGCTGTTCGAGGTCCTGCGCTGGCAGTACGGCATCGCCACTCGCGGGGAACCCTGGAAGCTCAACAACGACTTCCGCTCCCGCTACGTGCGGCGCCTTATCGAGCTGCACCCCGAGTGGTCCCCCCTGTTCGAAACCAGGAAGATCCATACCGCCTAGAAATAGGCGAGTGCCTATCTTCCGCGTATCTCTTGGAGATGTTTGTGTCCACCATGACCGTGCAGCCCCTACGCACACGCAAGCCCACCGGCATCGTGCCGTGGCCGAAGATCCTCATCGAGGGTCACGAGAAGGCCGGGAAGTCGTATGTCGCCGCACAGTTCACCGGTTCTGAGAAGACCGGCCAGGCGTACTGGCTGGAACTCGGCGAGGACACCGCCGACGAGTACGCCCAGGTTCCAGGCGCGGACTATCTGCTGATCGACCACAACGGCACCTACCGCGACATCCTCGGCCAGATCGAAGCCGTCCACGCCGAGGCCAAGCGCGCGGCGGCCGCCGAGGAACCGCCCGTCGTCCTGGTCATCGACTCGATCTCTTTGCTGTGGCGGATGCTCGTCAACTGGACCAACGAGCGTGCCCGGCGATCCCCCAACGGTCAGAGGAAGCTGCGGCAGGACCCGGACGCCGAGGTCAAGCCCACGATGAACCTGTGGAATGACACCTACGAGCGGTGGGCTGCCGTCATGTACCGCGTGCGCACCATGCCGGGCATCGTCATCCTGCTCGCCCGAGGCAAGGAGATCGCCGCCGTGGACGGCAACGGGGACCCGATCCCGAACACGAAGGACTGGCGCGTCGAGGGGCACAAGTCCCTCGCCTACGACGCGACGGTGTGGGTGCGCCTGCAGCGGGACAGCGAACCGCAGGTCATCGGGGCGCGGTCGCTGAAGTTCGAGGTGCCGCGCAGCGGACAGCCCAAGACACTGCCGGACTTCACCATCGAGCGCCTCGTGTTCGATCTGATGGGCTGCTCCGTCCACACCCAGCCCAGGGTCACCCCGGAACTGACTGGGGATCTCGCGCAGCAGTGGATGCCGAAGGTCAAGAAGGCTGCCAAGGAAGGTCTGGATGAGCTGAAGAAGCTGTGGACCGAGGCGAGTTCGGACGGGGACCTCTCCCGCGAGGAGATCCGGGTCGTCAGGGCCGCGATCGAGCGGCAGGCCGCGGAGTTGAAGAACCCCGAACAGTTCACCGACCCGACCAGCGACGCGGCGAAGCTGCGCGCTGCGGCGGCCGCCGCTGAGCAGGACTCGGCCGCCGAGGACACAGCAGACGAGGCGCCTGCCGGCGAGTTCACTGCCGCCTGAACAGCCTCCTCTGACCTCTTCCTGTCTCTTGCCGGGGCCCGCCGTCCGCGTGGCCGGGCCCCGGCATGCCTTCTTGGAGTTCCGTGTGAGCACGCAAGCCTTCACCCCACCCGCGTCCGTGTCGATCTGGGACGCCGCGCACGCCGCCGATGCACGCCGGCCCCGCTCCCGCCAGCGGCAGCTGGGCGCTTCGGACACCATCTGCTCCCGCCGAGCCGCATACATCCTCCACAACGCCGAGCGCACGCACAGTCCAGACATGCGGACGGCGATCCTCGGCACCTACATCCACCAGGGCCTGCTGGAGGATGCGCGCCGCGAGTACGGGTGGCTCGTCGAGCGCACCGTCACCGACGAGGTGCTGCGCGGCCACATCGATGTCGTACAGCTTGATGAGGCGACCGCAGCGCGGCTTCCCAAGCGTCACCGCCCCACCCAGCCCGCCGACGTCGTGACGGTTGAGGACGTGAAGACGAAGTCCGGGCGGATCTGGGACCGCGTCGTACGCTACGGCCCCACCGCTGCGGAGATGCGACAAGTCCTGTTGTACACCGACCTGTTGCGCACCGTGGGGTTCGCTGATGTGCCCGGGCAGCGGTATCTGCACCGGCTCGGGCCAATCGACGTACAACGCATCCGGTTCCGGTTCGTGTGCCGCGACACCGGCGAGGAGCACCTGCAGGAGTTCGACTTCGACCCGTGGCTGGCCTCTGAGGCCCGCTGGTGGGTCGAGCGGGTCCTGGAAGCCTCCAGTCCGGAGGAACTGCCTCGCGATCACGACGGGCCTGGCCTGTCCGTCATCTGCGACAACTGCTCTTTCCGCGATGCCTGCTGGCCTGGTGTGCCGCCGGGACTGCCCGCACAAACGATCCTCATCCGCGACGACGCCGACCGTGCCCAGGCTCTCGCGGACTATGTGCGCGGCCACGAGCTGTATCGGAAGGGCAAGCGGCTGAAGGAGAAGGCGCGGGCGATGCTCGCCGACTCTCCGGAGGGCCGCTACGGCGACAACGAGTTGGGCTGGAGCGGAGGCAATCCGAAGCAGGAGGTGGACGTCCCCGCGATGGTCGAGAAGTTCGAGGACGCCGACCTCGTCGTGCCGATGCTGCCCGATACGCAGGCCATGGTCGACATTCTGCGCCGCGCCGGCATGACGGTGCCAGTGCGCACGGCCGCCGGGCAGAAGACACCCCGCACCATCAAGATCAGCCCCGCCCGCCCAACCCCCTGACGGCCCCGTGACAGCCCCGCGCCCACGCGCGGCGTCTCGGCCCTGCTGTTGATTACTGACTCTTCTGTACCGCCCTGGAGGCCCTTCCCGTGACGATCCTGCGCCGCCACCTCAGCACCGGTTTCACTGTGCTGCCGACGGCCACCATCGAAGACTCACGGCTTTCGTTTCGCGCACGGGGCATCCTCGCTTTTCTGCTCGCGAAGCCGGACAACTGGAAGGTGCGCTCGGAGTCGATCGCGGCGGCGGGACAGGAGGGGCGGGATGCGGTGCGCAAGGCGCTGCGGGAGCTGCGGACGTATGGCTACTACCGGGTGGTGACCGAGCGGCTGGACGACGGGACGCTGGTGAGGGTCACGGAGGTTCACGACACCGCGCAGGAGTGGGCGTGCGAGGAGTACAGCCGACAGGTGGGCCGACGGGTCGCGCGCAGACTGGAGCGCAAGTTGGAGGACACTCCCGGCCACGTCGACGGAGCAGGCGAGCCGACCGGGGACGGGTTTTCAGGCGTCGGTGAACCAGGCGTCGGTGAACCAGCCGCCGGTTCTTCAGGCTTTCTAGTTAGTAACCAGAACCAATACACAGAGAAGAACCCCCCTACCCCCACAGCTGACGCTGCGGGGAAGCCCAGCAACGCTCCGCTCGCACAGGCCGAGGCCCCGCCGTCATGCCCGACGCATCCAGATGGGCCGGGGCGTTCGTGCCGTAGCTGCGGTACGAGTCCCAGGCAGTTGCGGGAGCAGCAGCAACGGGCAGAGAAGGAGCAGTTCAAGACCCGCGAGCGAGAGGCAAACGAGCGGCTGCTGGCGGAGGTACGGCGTAAGCCGGGAGGCGAGGGATTGTCAGAGATGGCGCGGCAGCAGCTTGCTCACATGCGTGAGATGAGGCGGGAGACCGCCACCAGCGAGCGGGAGGTAGAGTAACCGCCAGAAATAGGCTGATGTAAAACTGTGCGACGGAGCTACCGGCGGGCCGACCTTCACTCTGCGCCGCACGTAGCGGAATCATCCCCTGCGAGCAGGAGGGACCTGCTCGCCACCTCTTGGAGACCCTATGACCACCGCATCGAGTTGGCACTCACCAGAAATAGGCAAGTGCACACAGCTGCACATGGACTGCATACCTATGATTGACACCGCCGCGAAGGTGGCCGACATCCGCGCAACCTATGGGCCCGAGGAACACCGCGCACTCGCCGCATACGGCGACGTCCACGAGGCCCTCGAAGAAGCCGGACTGCACCCGTACATAGAGACCCGCGGCGGACTGGCGGTCTGCGCTTACGCCCGGAACGGCACGCTGCTCGTCGTCGCCTCCGAGGACTTTCTTCCGCTGGACCGCGGCATGCTGATGGGCTGGCATCTGACCCACGTTCCCGAAGATGAGCCGGGTGTCGCTTGGCGGTGCGAGGTCTACGACACCGTGCCGACAGACCTGTGCTGCGACCCTCGCGGGGAGTTGAGCCTGTCCCCGCTCATCGAGGCTGCCGCCGCTCACCTTGCAGCGTGCCCCCGCACCACAGGGGGCGAGAGGTGATGAACCTCACCGACGATGACGTTCAGATGGCCGTCCACGACTTCTTCACTCCTGCGCTACTGCTGGAGTTCATCGACCTGCCGGATCTCGTCGCCCGCATCAAGTGGGGCGAGAGGCAGTTCGATGAAGGCGGCGGCGCGCACAGCGTCCGGCGCCTGGACGACGAGCTGAATGCGGGCTGCTTGACGCACTGGTCGGCCGCGCCCGGCGGATTCCGCTACCGCATCGAGGCCCCTGGCGGCACCCGATCCGGATTCATGGCCTGGTACGAGCTCCACCGGAGGGTGAACGCCGGGCTCACGCCGGTGCGTTACGGCGCACTGCGCGCAGCTGTCGAGTCCGTGGTGGCGCACGACGCTGCGAACCTGACGTGCCCGATCCCGTTCCGGACGCTTGAGGCATGGGGGGTGCAATGGGTTCGGCGTGCCTGTGAGCTCGCCCGCGAGGCCGCCGCTGCGCTGGAAGCCATCTGCCCGCCCGTCAAGGCGCAGCCCGCACTGTTCTGATCTCACACGACCACGAGGAAACGCGACTTGTGATCACCTCCACCTCTTCCGCAGCCTGGACCTCGTCCGCTCCGTGCGCCGGGGTCGAGGGGTACGTGCTGGGCGATGACATGGTTCGCCGCGATGCTCGCGAGGTCATCGAAAAGTGCGAGCCGCTGATGGAAGGCTGTGTCAAGTGCCCATTTGCGGCGCAGTGTTATGAGCGGGTCCGGCCAGAGGCGGGGCACTTTGATGGGGTGTGTGCGGCCCGCACGTGGATCAACGGAAGGCCGGTGGCGGCCGCCCAGGGCGCCCCGGTGCTGTCGAAACTCGCGTCGCAGGCGGGCACGTGCGGGACAAGTAGCGGAGTCAAGGCGCATCGCAGGCTCGGGGAGCCGTTGTGTGGGGCGTGCCGGGTGACCGCGCAGCGAGCTGGGGCACGTCGGGCCGGCCCGGCCAGTATCCGCAAGCGGTCCTCGCGCGGTGACCGTCAGGCCCGCATCGCTTCGTGAGGCGCATCTAAAGCAGCACCTATCGGGCCTCTGACCTGCGGAAACGTAGTTGACACCCCCTCCGTCAGTAGTAGAATTATTACTAGTTGAGAGAGGGAAACCCTCCCAATCACCTCTTGGAATGCAACGTAAGGAACCACCCATGCACACGACGCCGGACCCGCTTGCCGTTCTGCAGGTCGCCATCGACCACAACATCTCCGAGGAGCAGGCAGCCACCGCCCTTGAGTGGGCCGCCCGCATGACCGTCCATGCCTGGGAGACACACGCCTACGCCCTCGGCTTGGAGAAGGGTGATGGCGATGCGATGGAGGCGTGGTTCCGCTCCCTCGCCCTGAACGCCCAGACCGCCGTACTCGACGACGCGGTCACCGCAGTCGTCGGCGCCGACAACGTCCTCGCAGAGGTCTACCGCGAGCACGACATCAAGCAGGGGCGTCGCGCACGCATCATGCGCACCAACCGGCGTCGCGTGCACATCCGCTGACGAGGACACCACACCCGGCCCGCCTCACCGCGAGGCGGGCCGCCCCGTGCCGCAACTGACCGTTCTTCGGCCAGGTCACGCGCTGATCACCTGCTGTCGGCCGCTGCGCGGCCCCGGCCGGCATCTCTCTGTACCTCTGAATTCCGAAAGACGATCCCATCGTGCTCGACAAGCACCTGCCGCTGGATGCCGCCGCTGACATCATCGGCGAACTCAGCTTGAAGGGCGGCCAGATCAGCCGCATCAACCAGACCATGCAACGCATCGTCCGCAATGCCTGGAACCGGCTCCCCGCAGCACGCCGACCGCAAACCTATGACGAGTTCGCCGACAACGTTCCCCCGCGCGACTGGGCGCTGATGTTCGAGGTGTGCGCCCTCAGCCACCTGGGGCGCGGTGACGAAGCGTGCGCGTTGATCTCCGCGGCCTGCCACCTTCGGGCCGTACACAGTGACTGCGCCCGTGGGTCAGTGAACTCCTGACCATCCTGCCGGGTGGCACATGAGTCACCGGCATCACCCCGCAGTGGGTCACTGCCTGCCGGACTGCACGGCCACCGTGCTCGATCGCCAACTCCACGGGCCGGGCGGCTCACGGGAGTGCCTGGTCCGCGCCGCTCGTGACTCCTCGCGCCGGCCCGGCCCCGCCATTCCCCTCGGTCCCCAAAAAAAGTGCGGTGGCCGCCCTATGCCACAACTCCCGTACGTCAGAAAGGAAAAGCCCGCATGTCCAGCTACGGACTCGACTTCGAGGGCGAGATACCCGTCCTTGCCCAACTGTTTGCCGGTCAACTCGCCTCCCGCAATGACGACGTGACTCTGGCACGACACCACCAGGGCCTGCGTGCCCTGTGGGCCGCCGCCAGTCCAGAGTCCCGACGTCAGCTGCTTCTGTTCGTCTCCTGGGGCGCCCGCGAGTCCACAGCAAGCACCACGAACAAGGACACCCTGTCCACCGCAGACCAGTACGCCCGGGCATTCGCCCACTACGCCTCGTCGTGGGCCGAGCAGCACCCGGAAGGTGGCGTGGAAGGCTTCTGTACCGAGCAGCATTCGGCGCGGCTGGCCGCCTCCTCCCTGGCCTTCGATCACGACGAGTTGAATGCCTCGTTGGAGACGGTGCTGCTGCTGGTCTCCCGCTCCGCACAGCCGGAGGCGTAGTGGATCCGGGCGACTGCGTGTGGCTGCGCGGCGGCCACGACCAGCACCTGCGTGACGTCCACGGTGACCCGATCACCTTCCGCATCACCGACGCCGACCACCTGCCTGGTCGCGGTACTTGGTACCACCTGCACACTCCGCATCCGGTGGCGCAGGAAATCTTCGGCGGCTGGCACACCGGCCTGTCCCTCATCCCTTCCCCTGTCATCGAACCTACGGGGGTGTCGAGATCCCCCGGCACCCCTCGCGGTCCCCGCAGCGCACCGCGCTGCCCTTCTCCAGGAAGCGATCCCATGCCGTACGGCGCCCACCTCACCCCTGCACGTCTACTAACGCTCGCCAGCAATACCGCCTCCGCACTCGGCCCCGAGTGGTCCGCGACCGGACTACTGAGCGCCGCGACCCTCGCCCACCCCCTCGGGCTGCGCGTCCAACTCCACCTGCACGCAGACGCACTGCACATCAGCGCCCAGGCAGCCATGAGCAGCGCCCCGGGCAGGCCCGCCGAGATCACGGTGACGGCACCGGCCACGCAGGTGGACAGCGGCAGCGCAGCCGAACTCATCCACAGCCAGGTGCTGCCGCACCTCGGTCATCGCGATGCCCACGCGGCACTGCGTCTCCTGAGCCTGCCGCTGCGCAGCGCGGGCATACCCGCGATCGCTCAATGGCAACGGGACTCCGTCGGCATCGCGCTGCGCAAGAACAACGACGGCGAACCCGTCATCAGCGTCCACGTCCTTACCCCCTACGACGGCCACGTGGCGCTCCTCTTGGACCACCTCTCTGTCGGGCGAGCCATCCGCTGCGCCCAGGCGGCCCTGCTCGAAGCTCCAGCCACCACTGCGGAGCAGGAGCCCTTTGCCGGCGCCGTACAGGCCGTGCTCGACGCGATCCCGGACCTACGCGCGGCACCGTCACTGGCCGGCCCCCGGTTCACCATCCTGCGCCGCCCTGACGCACACGTCACGGTGCGCCATGACGCCAATGCCGCCGACCCGGCCGCGCCAATGGCTCTGTTCCTCCCCAAGGCCACGATCGCCACGGCCTACGCCGTACTGCGCACCTACGCGGCATGACCAGCACCTACGGAATCAAGGACGACATGACCTCCCACGCACCTCACCTGACCCATCAGGGCATCAGCACATACATGACCGAGTACGACCGCGGCGATCGTGTTGCCGTCCTGTACCTGTCCAAGCGGAACGGCACGTGCCTGGCCTATAACCGCAGCGTCATCGACGTTGAAGCGCATGAAGAGCACGGGCAGCGCGTATGGGTCAACATGCCAGACGATGCCGTGCTCGGCAGCCCGCTGAGCTTCTTCGCCGACGATGACGAGGGCATCTCGCCCATGGAGGACGAGGAGATCGAAGAGCAGACGCCAGGAAAGCTCATCGCCAACCTGACCTGGCACATCGAAGCGGCAGCGCCCAACTCCGCCAACCTGGTGTGGCCTTCGGGTCGACGGCACCTCCCGATGCGTGTTCCGTTTACCGAAGGAGCCCGCGCACTGCACGCCCGCCTGGCAGCGCACTACATCGAGTACTTGCGCATCGTCGACCCGCGTGGCTTGCGGGACTGGGCGACCCGTTTCAAGCCGGCGCGAGCCGGGCTTTCGTAGTTGCCCCTCTCCACATCCATAGTAGAATTAACACAACGAAGGGAAGGAAGGGCTCCGACCCTCGTGCCCGTCCAATACACAGGAGAAGGATTTTCGTGAATCGCGAGGAGCTGCTGAGCGGCCGCCGCTGGAAGGTCAGCTACACCCACGCCTGCACCTGCAAGCCCCGCCGCTACTGGACCAAGATCCCCGGCCGTCACAGCCTTGAGCTGGGGATCTTCCTCAACAACGGCGAGAAGGCTCTGGGCGCGGAGGCTGCTGCGGCGCTCGCCGCTCAGCGATCCAGTCACCAGGACATCGCCGATATCCGAATGTGGCAGGAGACCGCCAAGGAGCGCGACGCGCGCCTGGCGCAGCTCCGCCGCGAGAAAGCCCTCGAAAGGCGCGGCATTCACTGGGCCATGGGCGGAGCCAACTAGCCCAAGCGCGGCCGCCGTCAACACCGACGGCGGCCGCTCCCCTGAGTGCCCCCATCTCGACCGCATCCCCGATCCGCGCCCTCCCTGTTTTCCGTGACCCGCGCCGCCCCGACAGGCGGCGCGGGCCCCTCTATGCCCAACTCCCCTACGAAAGGCGAACCCGCCGTGAGTCAGCTCGACCTGTTCGCGGACCTCGACCCCGAGCCCATCCCGGCCACTTTCACCGGAGCACCTGAAGCCCAGTCACCCCCGCCGGCCGCACCTCGGCCACAGCGAGCGCAGCGGACAGCGCCCGTACAGTCGCAGGCTCGGCGCTCCGGGCGACCACGCCCCGTGAGCGATCCGCACCAGCGCGCCCTGGAGATCGGCGAAGCGGTGGCCGAGCGGTGGCACAACCGGCACGGCGGCACGGCTATCGAGGTGCCGATCGGTGTGGTCGCCGCGCTCGCCCTCATCAGGGAAAAGGACCCGAACGGTCCGGACCTTAAAGGGCAAATCCTCGCCCAGGACGGTCCGCAGATGATCGCGATGCTCCGCGAGATCTGGTCGATGCATTGGATGCACCGTCCCGACCTGATCGACCGCGCTCGGATCCTTCACGAGTGGCTGAACGACGACGTCGACGAGTACCGCATGCACGCGGTGCGCGCTGTCGCCGAAACCGCCCTCAAGCGCGGCCTGTTCGATCTGACCGCGCACGAGGACCCCTTCTTGCGCTCGGCGACGGATGCCCTGTCGCCGGTGATGATGTGCCTGCGTTCGCACGGAGCCCGGCAGGGGCTGGGCGAGTACCACACCCCGGCGCCGGTCGCGGACGCCATGGCCAACATGCTCGCTGCAGGGCAGGTCATGGAGATCAACCTTTTGGTGAACGAGCCGAAGGCCGGAGCGCACATTCACGACCCGACCGCCGGCAGTGGAGGTCTACTGCGGGCAGCCGCGCAGCATCTGCGCGAACGCGGCCATGAACCTGCGGATTTCCAGTGGTCGATGGTCGACATCGATCAGATAGCTGCCGCCTGCGCCTCGGTGAATGCGATCATCTGGCAGCTCGGCCCGAGGGTGACTGTCGCGTGCGCCGATTCGCTGGCGAACCCGAACGCTGTCGAGGACGCGATGAAGGAGGCGCGCGCCGTTTTCGAGCACCGCGACGAAGTGCTCGGCAAGGCGCAGATCGTCGCCACCATCCGCCGGACTCAACAGATGATGGAGCAAGTCCCCTCCCCCGCAGCGTAGACCCTAACCCCCTCCTGACCTGCATAAACGAAGTTGACCCACCCTCTATCCATAGTAGAATTAACCTAGAAGTTGAGGGGGGCTCACCCAGACCCCGGTCAACCGCCCGCCCTCAGCCACGCACCTCTTGGAACAGGAGCACACCATGACCAACATCCACACCATCGAGCCTGACACCGCCGCACCCGAGACCGAAGACACCGAACCGGCCGAGGCGGCAATCCTCAGCGAGATCGACCTCTACCTGCTGGCCAAGCCCATCGCCGAAGCCCTCGGCGACGGCTGGAGCGAGGACCCTGACGACAATCCCGCCGGCTTCGTAGACAAGGTCATCCGCCTCATCCACCCCGACGGCCGCGCGATTGGCATACGCCACCTGTGGCAAGGCGAAGCCGTCTCGACCTTCGCCATCGGCGGCCCCGCCCCCAAGAAGTCGGCCGGCACCGACCAGGCGAGCGAGAACCGGTTGCCCAAGGGCGTGCGCTACAGCACCGGAGTCCACTTCACCTCCGCCTCCCCGCTGGAAGAGATCCTCACCGCCATCCGCACCGTCCTGCTGCCCGCCTTCGACGGCTACCGGCCCCGCCTGCGCGCCGACGGCACCCGGATCACGGCTCTCGTCGAGCCCCCCGCCGAGCAGAGCGAGGCCCCGAAGGCCAACACAGCACAGCCCGTCCAGGAGGCCAGCACCGCCTCCTCGGCGGCCAAGACGAACGCGAAGCCTCAGTCCAAGAAGAAGGTGAAGCCTCAGCCCAAGGCGAAGGTGAAGAGCACCGGGCGCCGCGCCACGACGGCGAAGCGTACGAACAAGCGGCGCACCACCGCCTCCGCAGCCGCCTGACCTCGCCACCCCTTCCCCGGGCGGGCGCCGCCCCTTGCCAGGCGCCCGCCCCACCCACGAAAGATCACGTTCATGAGCGCAACCACCAACACCCCAGCCCCCGTTGAAGGGTTCGCCGGCCGCTTCGGCTGGCTCGACCCCCATGACCTGATCGTCGACCCCTACAACCACCGCAAGCACCGCGGCAGCGGGGATACGGAGGACACCACACAGCCGGATCCGGAACTCCAGGCCAGCGTCGACGAACTCGGCGTCCTCACCCCGCTCGTGCTACGCCCCCAGACAGGCGAGCACGAAGGCAAGCTCGGCATCATCTTCGGGCAGCGCCGCAACAACGCCGCCCTGGCCGCGGCAAAGAAGGCCAAGGCGAAGAAGAAGCCCTACCGGCTCATCCCGGCGATCATCCGCGACGATCTGACCGGCGTGGATGACGCGGCGCTGACGGTGTCGTTCATCGAGAACAAGCACCGCCGCCAGGCCACGATCCGCGACGACATCGACGCCGCCAAGCAGCTCTCCCTCATGAGCATCCCGAAGACCCGCAAGAATCGCCATGCCCGCGCGATGGGCTTCAAGCCCGCGGAACTGGCCGCCGCCACCAAGGCATCCCAGCTGTCCGACGAAAGCCTCACCGAAGCGGTCGACGAAGGCTTCAACCTGATCGAGCTGGCCGAGTTCCAGGAAGTCGAAACCATCGACGACGCCTTGGAGACCCTGCAATGCGCCAAGACCCGCGACATACGGGAGGGCAACAACAAGCGCGGTATCTGGCAGCACGCCCTGGCCGAACTGCGCGCCGAGAAGGAACTCGCCGACAAGTGCGCCAAGCTCGTCCAGGAGCTGACCGCCCAGGAAGTCACGGTCGTGGACTGGCGCTGGAGCTGGTCGGGTACCAGCACCCGCCCGCTCACCGATCTCCTTACCGACGACGGCCAGCCCCACACTCCCGACACTCACCAGGACTGCCCCGGGCATGCGGCCTGCATCGACACACGCGACGCCGAAGTGATCTGGCTGTGCACCGCCTGGCACCGGCACGGCCACCCCCTCACCCCTCAGGCAGCCAAGAAGGACAAGCAGCAGGCAGGCCCGGACAAGGAAGCAGCCAAGGCCGAACGGCGGCTGGTGATCGAGAACAACAAAGCATGGCGGCAGGCCCGCACCGTGCGCCTCGACTTCATCAAGGACCTGTGCCAGCAGCCCGAGGCCAGCACCCGAGTGTGGCCACTGGTCCTTTCAATGATCACCGGCACCAGCTACGCGTACAACATCTTCATCAGTCGCAAGCGCACCGATCTGACGGCACACTTCCTCGGCGTCGAGGACCCCAACAAGGACCGCACGCAGTGGAACCGCGTCAGCGATCCGTTCGGCAAGGTGATCGCCCGCACCAGCCCCGCACGCGCCTGGCGCATCCTCCTCGCCCACGTCGCCGCCGCCCACGAGTCCGAGCACATGCACGACATGGCCTGGCGCAACATCAATCCGGAGACTGTCGCCTGGCTCACCTTCCTCGAAGCCGAGGGCTACGCACTGAGCGCCATCGAATCAGAGACGGCCGCCAAGGGCCGCGCCCAGCAGGACGAGCAGGCCAAGCAGAACCAGAAAGCCGAACCGTCCGACCCGGCACCCGGCGGCAGCACCGAGGACTCCGAGGAGACCAAACACCACCAGGAGCCGGTGCCGGCCGCAGCCTAACCGTGGCCCGTGGGAGGCCCGCCTCGCAACGGGCCTCCCCCACTGGCTGATTCACCCCCACTTTTGCACCAAAGGCACACAGTTATGAGCGCAACCAACACCGTGGCGGAGCTGTTGCGGACAGAGATCGCCATGAGACACGAACTCTGGGAATCCTGTCGCCTGGACGATCCAGAAACCTTCCAAACGATGCCACACGGCTCCTTGGAGATCTAACCGAGGTATCCACTCGGGACCTCCGAAACGCGAACTGGAACGACCTGTGGCAAGACTTCGTCGCGCTGGATGGCCGGAGCGCCCCGCCCCTGAGCCAAAGATTCACGTGGGCACCCAGGTCCGCAGCCTGGCCTACGGATACACCGGAACGATCACCCAAGAGCTGGGCCCAGACCGCTGGCTGGCGCATGCGAAAAAACGAACTGGTGTCACGCCCCCGGTAGAAGCACACACCGAGCAGCTCCGCCCGTCCCCGTAATCAGCCACCCCGCCTGCAGTACACCGTCCCGCCCACCAACGGCAGGACGGTCGACCAAGGACACACCTCTTGGATTCCGTCACCTGGCTCCGCCCTCAATACAAAGGCCGCGAAGCCGAACTGATCAACCTCGCCACCGCAGCAGACCTCGTCAGCGTCACCCGCTCCACCGTCAGCAACTGGGCCAAACGCCACCCCGACTTCCCGAAAGTCGCTCTGCTGACAGGCATCGGCAAGCGGCCCAACAAGTACGTGCCCAGGGACGAGTTCCTCATATGGGCCCAGGCCCAACTCGCCAAGAAGCGAGGCGGCAGACGGCCCGGCCCTCGACGGCCCGCCGTCGCCCTCCTCTCAGACCAACTCGCCCACCACCAACGACAGATCGACCGACTCTCCGAACTCGAAGCCCGTCAAGCAACGGCACTGAAAAGGACCCAGGCCGCCCTTCGCAAACACCAGGCCGAACTCCATCAGGCCCACGAACGACTCACAGCCGAGATCACAGCCATCCACACCATCGAACGCACCACGCCGCCCGCGAAGGACATGCCATGACCAGCACCCCGAACCCTCCCGCCCCCTACCCGCGTGAAGACAAAGGCTTCATCGTCACCATCGAACAGCCCCCGACCATCCAGGCCACCGCCTTACGCGAAGGCGACAGCTTCGCCCTCCTCGGCAACAACCGCCCTCTGACCATCCTCGCCAGGCACCGCCACCTCCAGCCACTGTGGCTGCTCGCCCTCGAAGGCCAGGACACCCCGATCACCCTGCGCGACGACGAGCAGATACGCCCCCTACAGATGCTGCGGGCGTTCGACCTGGACTGTCAGCTCTGCGGGTGCACCGCCCGGCATGTCCTGGACCTCCCCGTACACGGCATCCCTCAGACCTGGGTGTGCAGCCACCACTGACCCCACCGCACGTCAGCCAGACCAAGGAGCACCACCATGCCCGCTAACGACCGCACCATACGAGTCGGCACCGTCGACGTCACCATTCGCACCAGCAACAGGACCACCCTTGGCCTCACCGTCACCAAGCACGGCGCAATCATCGTCCGCGGCCCCCACACCACCACCGACGCGGACGCCAACACACTGGTGAAACGACACCGCACCTGGATCTACCGACAGCGTGCCAACCTCGGCAAAACCACGCCCGACGACCCCCTCAAGGAACTCGTCCCCTGGGCAGGATTCGATGTTCTTGGCCGTCCGCACCGCCTCCGGATCGTCCCTGACAACGACCAGAACGAGCCACTGCGCCAGCTGCGGAGCACCTCGACCGGCGGCTGGCTCCACATACGACGCAGCACAACACTCAATCCGGACGAAGCGCGACGAACTCTCATCAAATTCTACGCCGAAACCGGCCGTGAATGGCTGAGAATCAACCAACCACAGATTGCCGCATACACCCCAAACAGGGACCTAGACATCACCTTCTCGACCCGCATGCGCACCACCTGGGCCCACCACCACCCACACCGCGGACTCACCCTGCACTGGGCCATAGCCCAGCTCCATCCCACGCTCCTCCGCGAACTCATCCACCGCACCCTCGACCTCCACACCATCGCCAACAACCACGACCTCGACCGCGCCCTTCGCACCCTCTGGCTCGGCCGCCTCACCACCCCCACCAACACCCACCCACGAATCCCCCTCAACCCCACAGACAACAACCCGTGCCCCGACTGCTCCACCCCACCCGGCGCACTCCACACCGACCGATGCGACATCGCCCGATGCGCCCGCACCGGACTTCAACGCAGCAGCTGCCACCCCAACATCAACTGCAGCACTATCTGGACCGGGCAGTTCCCCGGAGAAGCCGAGTGCACTGAATACGGCTTCTACTGCCGACCCGCCCCCGACGGATACGAACCCTGCAACGCCGACGACCCCAACGCCACTTACGACTTCAACCGGCTCTACCGCCAGTGCCGCTGGGACCCCACAGCGCAGCGCATGTTCCTTCAGCCGGACCTCCCCAACCCCACGCAAACAAACCCCAAGGTGCGCCCATGACCGACCATCCAGGCAGCGACGCCATCACGATCACCCTCGCGGCCAAGGGCGACGGACAAACAGCAGCCGCCCTCGGGGCCCTCGCACTCAGCGACCACACCCAAAGTCCGCAAGCACCCCTCTCATCGCTCGCCGACGCCATCGACGAGCACGGTGGCCGCGTAGCACTGCCCTACGGAAAAGGTCACTGCCTGACCGCCCGCAACGGCAGCACCATCACCGGCATGCTCTACACCACACCCCCTATCCGCTGGCTTCAAGGGCAATCCGCCGACCAGCGCGCTCGCCTCACCCAGGCCCTGATCGAAATCGAACTTCTCGCCGTCTTCGAGCCCTACCGCAACCGCGGCATCGGAACAGCTCTCCTCGAAACAGCGGAACACACAGCCCGCAACGCCGGCACCCACCTGGCCCTCGCCAAGATCCGCACTGGGGCCTTCCCCACCATGCGCTGGTACCGCCGACGCGGCTACACCATCGCAGGTCAAAGCGAACCCGTCGTCTTCCGCACCCACCAGGGATTCGCCTCCTGCGACGACGGGTCCGACGGCCACCAGCTCGCCGTCAAAGCACTCCACTCCGGATCGACCGTACGCCGTCACACCGCCGGCGGCGCCACCTGCCTCATCGTCGAACACACCACCCAGCCCAGCGCCACGCGGCAGCCATGACAACATCGGTGAACGACAGAAACGGACCCCACCCCATGAGTGAAATCGAAACGCTGCGCGCAGCCATCCACGACGAGCTGGACAGCCTCTGGACCGACTTGAGCCACGCCCGCAACCGCGCCCTCCGCGGTCAATGGTCGATGGAATGCGACTTCCTCGTAGAGCGCATTAAGAAGCTCACGAAGCTCGTCGACCCAATCCCGTGGCGCAGCATCGACGATCTCAGCCTGGTCGAGGACGGCATTTATCAGCGCGTCCATGCCGAACTCGGGGTCGACGCGCCCGTGGATATGGCAGCGGTCGCGCAGGCCCGTATGAGAGAGAAGGTACGGAAAGACCGGATGCTCCAGAGAGACCGCGACCGTCACACGCAGGGTTAGCAAACCGCGAACGCGGAGCGGTAGTCAGCAGGTCGGGCGACCGGCCTCCACGTGCAGCGAAGCATGAACAAGAGCCGCAGCAAGGGGAATCGCTGGCGGCGCAGGGCTCTCCGGGGGACAGGCGGGGGACAGAACGCCAATGACAACTGAGGAAAGACCCGGCAAGAGTAGGCAAGAATCGTTCCGTCCGCCCTGGCGGCCGGTCAGTACCTGAGCCTCCGACGCCCCATCAGGCCCCGGCCGGTACCCGGTGTCGGACGCTGGAGCCCGTGCGGGCCTTGACGATCTCCAGTTGGGCGGGGATCCGGGTCTTGAGGTCGGCGACGTGGCTGACGAGGCCGACGCTGCGGTCGCGTTCGCGCAGGCCGTCGAGGACGTCGAGGACCTCGTCGAGGGTCTGTTCGTCGAGGCTGCCGAAGCCCTCGTCGATGAAGAGGGTGTCCAGCCGGGTGCCGCCCGCCTCGTCGGTGACGACGTCGGCGAGGCCGAGCGCCAGGGCGAGCGAGGCGAAGAAGGTCTCGCCGCCGGAGAGGCTGGCGGTGTCCCGTTCCTGGCCCGTCCAGGCGTCGATGACGTGCAGGCCGAGGCCGGAGCGGCGGGCGCTGCCGGCACGTTCGTCGGAGTGGACCAGGGTGTAGCGGCCGGCGGACATCCGGTGCAGGCGGGCGCTGGCGGCGGCCGCGACCTGTTCGAGGCGGGCGGCCAGGACGTAGGACTCCAACCGCATCCGGCGCTCGTTCTCGGCGGAGGTGCCGGCGGTGAGCGTGGCGAGGCGGGCGATCCGGTCGTACGCGGCGCGCAGCGGGGCCAGTTCGCGGGCGTCGGCGGCGGCGTCGGCGGAGAGCCGGTCGAGGGCGGCGCAGCGTTCCCGGGCGGCGGCGAGGGTCGCGGTGGCGGTGCGCAGCCGGGTGGCGGCGGCCTGGTGGGCAGTGCGGGCGGTGTCCGGGTCGGCGGCGGGCAGGGCCGCGGCGGCGCGGAGTTCGGGCCGGTCGAGTTCGGCGGCGACGGCGGCGGCCTCGGCCTGCCAGTCGTCGTGGCGCTGTTGGAGCGCCTGCCGCTCGGTGTCCGGGAGCAGCGCGTCGGCGGCGTCCTGGGGGGTGGTGAAGCCGGCGCGGTAGGCGGCGTCGGAGAGTCGCGCGTCGGTCTCTTTGAGGCGTTCGGCGCAGGCCGCGGCGGTGCGGGCCGCTTCGGCCGCGGCGGCGAGCAGGGTCGCCTGCCGTTCCAGCCGAGCCGCCCGGTCGGCAACGCTGGCGCAGTCGGCGCGGGCCTCGGTCAGTTCGGCGTCGAGTGCGGCCCGTTCGCGGTCCAGGGCCTCGCGGTGGGAGGTGCGGGCGGCGGCCCGGCGTTCGGCCTGCTGCTGGTCGTCGCGGCGGCGCTCGTACTCCCGCTCGGCGCGGGCCAGTGCCTCGCGGGCGGCGTGCAGCTGGGCGCCGGCGGCGTGGGCGCGGGCCGCCTCCTGCGCCAACCGCTCGACCTGCTCGGCGAGTTCGGCGGTGGGGGTGTCGCCGGCCGCGGCGGTGGCGGCGGCCAGTGCCTCCTTGACGGCCTGGCGGCGGTCCTCGGTGTGCTGGCGGGCGTCCTCGGCGCTGCGGTGGTCGGCCTGCGCGGCCTCCTCGGCCGCCCGGTCGACGTGGCCGGCGCCGGCCCGCGCCGGGTCCGGGTGGCGGGTGGACCCGCACACCGCGCACGCCTGACCGTCCGTCAGGTTGGCGGCGAGTTCCGCGGCGATACCGCGCAGTCGCCGGTCCTTGAGGTCCAGCCAGTGCTCGCGGGCGGTCGCCGCGCGCTCCCGGGCGGCCAGCACCTGCCGCTCGGCTTCGGCGAGTTCGCCGGTACGGCGGTCGCGGTGGCGGGCCGCGGCGAGCCGTTCGGCGGCCGGTTCGCGCTGCGCGGCGAGGTGTTCGGCGCGCTGGGCGGCTTCCTGCGCCTCGTCGATGCGGCGCTGGTGGGCGCGGCGGGCGGCGTCCCAGTCGGCCAGCCACTCCGTGGCGTCCAGCAGCGTCTGCTCGTCGGCGCGGGCCTCGCGGTCGAGGTCGGCGCGTTCCCGGGTGAGGTCGGCGGCCCGCCGTTCGGCCCGTCGGGCCGCCGTGAGGGAGCCGAGCGTGGCCCGCAACTCCCGCTCTTCGGCGGCGAGTTGGTCGCCGCCGGCGTCGGCGAGGGCGGGCGGCAGGGGGGCGCGGTGGCGCCGTTCGGCGTCCTGGGCGGCGGTCAGTTCGTGCCAGGCGGCGTCCCGGAGGGCGAGGGCGGGGGCGACCTCGGCGGCGGTGCCGGCCCGGGCCAGTCGGGTCCGGATCCGGTCGCGTTCGTCGGCGGCGGTGGCGAGCCGGTCGGCGCGGTGCCGGGCGTCGGCGTGGCGGCGCTGGAGCCGGTCCCGCTCGCGGGCCTCCTCCAGCCGCCCGGCCGCCGTGAGCTCGGCCGCCTCGGCGGTGGCCACCGCGGCCAGGGCGTTCTCCAGGCGTTCGCGGGCGCCGACCCGGGCGACGGCGGCCCGGGTCAGCACCGCGTCGGCGAACCCGGGCTCGCCGGGGGCGGTGCCGGCGTCCCCGTCGGCGGCGCGGGCCGGTGCCGTGCCCCGGGCGGTCCGGCCGCCGCGCCCGGCGGGCCCGGCCTGGGCGGGTACGGCGACCCTGGAGTGGGGCCTTCCCTGCTCAAGCGAAGTCGAGAGCTGGGGGAACGGCGCCGGGACGGACGGGTCGGCCAGGTCCGGGGTGTCGCCGGCGGCCTGCGCGATCCGGTGGGCCAGGGCGAGGAGGCGCTCGTCGCCGGCCGCGACCCGGTCGGCGGCGGCCTTGCGGCGGGTGGTGAGCTGATCTTCCAGCGCGGCGAACCGCCGGGTGTCGAAGAGCCGGCCGAGCAGCCGGGCCCGGGCCTCCGCGTCAGCCCGCAGGAAGCGTGCGAAGTCGCCCTGGGGCAACAGCACGACCTGGCAGAACTGCTCCTTGCTCATCCCGAGCAGTTGCCCGATCTCCTCGCCGATCTCCTGGTGGGAGCGGCTGAGCGCGCGCCACTCGCCGGCGGTCGGGGCGCCGTCCGGGGCGGCGGCGAACTCCCGTAGCCGGCTCTGCGCCTTCTCCTTCGTCGTCCCGGTGCCGCGCTTCTTGGGGCGGGGCTGCTCGGGCAGCCGGGTGATCTCCAACCGGCGTCCGGCGACGGTGAGTTCGAGGACGACCTCGGTGGGGAGGGACGGGTCCGCCAGGTCGCTGCGGAGCGCCTGGCCGCTCTGTCGCGCCCCGGGCACCGATCCGTAGAGCGCGAAGCAGACCGCGTCCAGGACCGAGGTCTTGCCGGCCCCGGTCGGGCCGTGCAGCAGGAACAGGCCGTCCCGGGTCAGCCGGTCGAAGTCGACGGTATGGCTGCCGGCGAACGGGCCGAACGCGGTCAGGGTCAGCCGGTGCAGCCTCATCGCGCCACCTCCGCGGCCGCGTCGGCGGCCCGTACCTCGTCGAGGGCGGACCGGAGTTCGGCCCGTTCGCCGTCGTCGGGGCCGCGGCCGGCGCGGACGTGGGCGACGAAGTCCTCGGCGATCTCCTGGTCGCTGCGGCCGCGCAGCCGCTGGGCGTACGAGGCCGAGGGCCGGGTCGGGGCCTCGTCGGGGTCGAAGACCAGGCTGAGGGTGTGCGGGAAGCGCTTGGCGAGCCGGGCCATCGGCTCGGCCGGGCGGGAGCTGTCGGTGAGGGTGGCCTCGACCCAGGAGTCCTCATGCCGGGCCAGCTCGGGGTCGGCCAGCAGCCGCTCCAGCGGGCCCCGGATACGGGCCAGCGGGCGGGGCACCGGACAGTCCACCCGCTCGGCCCGCACGGCGCCGTCCGCGTCGAGGTCGATCAGCCAGGACGACTTGCGGTGGGCGGCCTCGGAGAAGGAGTAGGCGAGCGGCGAGCCGGAGTAGCGGACCCTCTCGGTGAGGGTCTGGCAGCCATGCAGGTGGCCGAGGGCCGCGTAGTCGACGCCGGCGAAGACCGCGGCGGGCACCGAGGCGACGCCGCCGACGGTGATGTCCCGCTCGCTGTCGCTGACGGTGCCGCCGGTGACGAAGGCGTGCGCCAGCACCACCGAGCGGGTGCCGGCGGGCCGGGTGGCGAGGTCGGCGCGGACCCGGTCCATGGCCGCACCGAGCACCGCTGTGTGGTCGGCGCGCGGGGCACCGAGGGTGTCGCGGACCATGGCCGGTTCGAGGTACGGCAGGCCGTAGCAGGCGACCGGGCCGTGCGCGTCCGCGAGGAGGACCGGGGTGCCGCAGTCGGCCGGGTCGGTGTGCAGGTGGATGCCGGCCCGCCGCATCAGTCCGGAGCCGACGCCGAGCCGGCGGGCGGAGTCGTGGTTCCCGGAGATCATGACGGTGGGCACGTCCAGCGCGGCCAGCCGGTGCAGGGCGTCGTCGAAGAGCTCGACGGCGGCCAGCGGGGGCACCGCCCGGTCGTAGACGTCGCCGGCGACCAGCACCGCGTCGACGTCCCGGGTGCGGACGGTCTCGACGAGGTGGTCGAGGAACGCGCGCTGGGCGGAGAGCAGGTTCACACGGTGGAAGGACCGGCCCAGGTGCCAGTCGGACGTGTGCAGGAATCTCACAGCCACGCTCCGACCTGCATGTTCTCCGCTCCTTCTGCACTGTGACCGGTCCGGGTCCGGGCCCGGGCGTCGCTGTCCGCAGCGACCACGCTAGCCGCTGCGCGCCCTGCCGCCGCCACCGGCCCGGGACGGCTCCCCGTGCCGCGCGCCGGCGGCGCGAGGAGCCGGGCCGGTGGCGCGGCGGGCGGGTCGGTGGCCGGTGGGGTCAGGCGCGGCCCGCGGCGAGGTCCATCAGGCGGGCCAGGACCCGGTCGCCGGAGGCGGCGAGCCCGTCGTGCTCCCACTCGTTGGTGACCCAGACCCGGGCGGCGCCGATCTTCCGGGCGGTGTCCAGGGACAGGCCGGCGTCCACGTACATGTCGTCGTGGTAGACGACCGCGGCGAGCGGGACGGTGTTGGCGGCGAGGCGGGCCGGGTCGTAGAGCGGTGGCCAGTCGGTGCGCTCGGCGAGCAGGTCGGCGGCGTCCGCGAAGGGCTGCAGGCCGCGGATCTCCTCGAACATCCAGGGGTAGATCATCTCGCCGGTGAGCAGCAGGGGGTCGGCGTCCTCGGTGAATCCCGGGTGGGCGGCGTGGGTGCGGGCGGCCGCCCAGCCGGTGGGGCCGGCACCCTGTCCGTACAGGGTTTCCTGGAGGACGGCGTAGAGCGGGTTGTCGATGAAGCCGGTCAGGGCCATGACCTGGTGCAGGAAGGTGTCGGTGAGGCTGCCGTCGCCGTCCTCGGCCTCGTCCAGGAGCGCGTGCAGGCGCTCGAAGCCGTCGCCCATGCCGAGGACGAGGCCGAGGGTGCGCAGCCGGCGGACGGTGAGCCGGTCCCCGTCGGGCAGCCGGACGTCCCGGGCCGCGAGGTGGTCGGCGACCCGGCGCAGGCGGTGGGCGTCGTCCGGATAGCGGGCGTAGAAGGCGTGGACCCGGTCTCGTACGCGCGCGAAGGTGCGGGCGTAGACGTCGTCGGCGGTGGCGGCCAGGCCCGGCAGGCCGCCGGCGACGTAGCAGGCCCTGAGTCCTTCCGGGGCCCGGGAGAGGTAGGTGAGGGTGAGGAAGCCGCCGTAGCTCTGTCCCAGGGTCTCCCAGGGGCGGTCGCCGCACAGTGCGCGGCGGATGAGTTCGGCGTCCGCGACGATCGAGTCGGCCCTGAAGTGTGCGAGGTGGGCGGCGAGTTGGGCCGGGTCCGGGAAGCGGGCGGCGGCTCGTGCGGTGAGCGGGGTGGAGCGGCCGGTGCCGCGCTGGTCGAGGAGCAGGACGCGGTGCGTCTGGACGGCCCGGGCCAACCAGCCGGGCGATGTGCCCACCGGGCGGGGCGACTTGCCGCCCGGGCCGCCCTGGAGGTACAGCAGCCAGGGCAGGTCCTCGCCGGCGCGGGACGGGTCGGCGATCTCGCGGGCGAAGACGTCGAGGGTGGGGCCGTCGGGGGCCGCGTGGTCGAGCGGGACCGTGAAGGAGTGGTCGACGGTGGCGTACGAGGGGTTCATGGGCTCTTCCCGGGCGGGGCGGTCGGCGCCCTCGGGTGCGAGGGGTTCGCATGTGGGCGGTGGCGTGCGGCGTATGAGGTGAGAGGCGCGATGTGGTGCGGTGCGGGAGGCGCGGCGTGTGCCGCGCGGCGTGTTACCGGGAATTCAGGCGGACGTTGAGGCCGCGCCGGGCAGGCTGCTGCGCCTGTGCGCTCTCGGCCCACAGAGAGCGCACATGGCCCAGGTGGCGGGCCATGCACTTCTCGGCGGCCTTGGCGTCCCCGGCCACCATCAGGTCGAGGAGTTCGATGTGCTCCTCGGCCGAGGGCAGCAGCTGGTCGCGTGCGTCCAGGGCGGTCAGGCCGTACAGGCGGGAGCGCTTGCGCAGGTCGCCGACGGTCTCCACGAGCCGGTCGTTTCCGGCCAACGCGAGGAGGGAGAGGTGGAATTGGCGGTCGGCGTCCAGGTAGCCGATGAGGTCGTGCGCGCGGGCGGCCCGCACGATCTCCTCGGCGACCGGGCGCAGTGCCGCCAACTCCTCGCGGGAGGCGCTGCGCGTGATGCGCCCGATCATCGGGACCTCAATGAGGGTGCGGATCTCGGTGTACTGGTCGAGGTCGCGCTCGTTGACCTCGGTGACCCGGAAGCCCTTGTTGCGGACGGGCTCGACCAGACCTTCGCGGGCCAGGTCGAGCATCGCCTCGCGCACCGGCGTCGCGGAGATCCCGAAGTCCTCCGCGAGGCCGGGGGCCGAGTAGACCTCGCCGGGGCGGAGTTCACCGGAGATCAGGGCGGCCCGTAGGTGGTGGGCGACCTGGTCGCGCAGCCGCTCCCTGGTGGTGTTGAGGTTGCGCTGCGTGAGGTGGCCCATGTCGTGGTGTTTCCCTTCGTGCCCTGTCCCTCGTGCCCGAGCGGATCACCAGGGTACAATGTCACGTTGTTTCGACACCTGCCTACGGGTGTGCGGGGGCGAGGCCGTAGGTGCGGGTCGAGGTGTAGAAGTCCAGGGCCGCGCCGCCCTGTTCGCGCGGGCCCCGGCTGGACGCCTTGGTGCCGCCGAACGGCAGGTGGAAGTCGACGCCGGTAGAAGGGGCGTTGACCCGGATCATGCCGGTGTCGAGCCGGTCGAGTCCGTGCAGGGCCGTATCGAGCGAGGCCGTGTGCACCGAGGTGACCAGGCCGTACGGGACGGAGTTGGCGATCCGCACCGCGTGGTCCAGGTCGTCGGCGCAGAGCAGTACGGCGAGCGGGCCGAAGACCTCCTGGTGCAGGAGCGGGTGGCCGGGGGGCACGTTCTCCACCAGGGCCGGGGCCGCGTACCAGCCGTCGTTGCGGGCGGGTGCCGGGACGCCGGCGAGTTCGGACAGACCCCGGCGGGCCTCGGTCACCCGGCTGCGGGCCCGCTCGTCAATGAGGGGGCCGCAGACGGTGGTGGGGTCCGCGGGGTCGCCCACCGGGAGCGCCCGGAGGTGCGCGATCAGCGCCTCGCGCAGGGGGTCCAGGGCCGCGCCCACCGCGATCACGCGGCTGGTGGCGGTGCACTTCTGGCCCGCGTAACCGGCGATCGCGGCGGCGAGGTGCGCGGCCGCGGTGTCCAGGTCGGCGTCCGGCAGGACGATCGCCGCGTTCAGCCCGCCCAGCTCGGCTTGTACGGGGACGCCGCGGTCGGCGACGGTGCGCGCGACGGCCTGGCCGACGGCGGTGGAACCGGTGAAGGAGACGACGTCGGCGGCGGAGGCGACGGCGTCCCCCTCGGTGGCACCGCCGGGCAGCACCGTCAACACCCCGTCCGGTACGGCCTGTTGGACGATCACGGCCAGGCGCTGCGCGCAGGCGGTGGCCTCGGGTGCGGGTTTGAGGACGACGGTGTTGCCGGTCGCGAGCGCGGGGGCCGCCTTCCAACTGGGGATCGCGAAGGGGAAGTTCCACGGGGTGATCAGGCCGGCGACGCCGTGCGGACGGCGGCGGGTGAGCAGCAGTCCGGCGCCGGTGGCCGTCTCGTGGACGGCGCCGGTGGCGTCGTAGGGGGCCTGGGCGTAGTAGCGCCAGATCGCGGCGGTACGGGCCACCTCGGCGCGGGCTTCGGTGACGGGCTTGCCCACCTCGCGCACGGCGAGCGCGGTCAGTTCGTCCGCGGCGGCTTCGACGGCGGCGGCGATCGCGCCGAGGGCCGCCGAGCGGGCCGCCGCGCCGCCGCGCAGCCAGCCGGGCTGTGCGGTGCGGGCGCGTTCGACGGCGTCGGCGGCGGCGAAGGCGCCGGGCGCTGCGGTCTCCACGAGAATGTCGGAGGGGTCGGCCGGGTTGCGGGAGACGACCGGGGCCAGGGCGGCGCTCACAGCAGGAATCCTCCGGGGAAGGGGTCGTCGGGGTCGAGGAAGTACTGGGCGGTGCCGGTGATCCAGGCGCGCCCGGTGATGCGGGGGACGACGGCCGGCACCCCGCCGACCTCCGTCTCTTCGATGAGGCGCCCGGTGAACCGCGTACCGATGAAGGACTCGTTGCGGAAGTCGCGGTGCAGGGGCAGGGCGCCGCGGGCGTGGAGCTGGGCCATCCGCGCGCTGGTGCCGGTGCCGCACGGCGAGCGGTCGAACCATCCCGGGTGGATGGCCATGGCGTGCCGGGAGCGGTGCGCGTCGGAACCGGGGGCGGCGAGGTAGACGTGTTTGACGCCGGCGATCTCCGGCCGGGTCGGGTGGACGGGCCGGTCGGACGAGGCGTTGATCGCGTCCATGACGGCGAGGCCGGCGGTGAGCAGGTCGTTCTTGCGGGCGCGGTCGAACGGCAGCCCCAGCGCGTCGAGTTCGACGAAGGCGTAGAAGTTCCCGCCGTAGGCGAGGTCGTAGGTGACCGTGCCGTAGCCCGGCACGTCCGTCGTGAGGTCGAGGCCGACGCAGAAGGCGGGCACGTTGGTGAGGGTGGCCGCCGTGGCCCGTCCGTCCTCGACCGCGACGTCGACGCTGATCAGGCCCGCGGGTGCGTCGAGGCGGACGGTGGTGACGGGCTCGGTGACCTGGACCATGCCGGTCTCGACGAGGACGGTGGCGACCCCGAGGGTGCCGTGTCCGCACATCGGCAGGAGGCCGGAGACCTCGATGAACAGGACACCGTAGTCGGCGTCGGGGCGGGTCGGGGGCTGGAGGATGGCGCCGCTCATCGAGGCGTGGCCCCGCGGCTCGTACATGAGCAGGGTGCGCAGGTGGTCCAGGTGCTCGATGAAGTGCAGCCTGCGCTCGGCCATGGTGGCGCCGGGGATCACCCCGACGCCTCCGGTGATCACGCGGGTGGGCATGCCCTCGGTGTGGGAGTCGACGGCGTGGAAGACGTGGCGGGTGCGCATGGTTCTCCTCGGTCAGCGGTGGCCGGCGGCGACGGCCTTCTCGGTGGCGGCCCGTACCGCGGCCGCGACCGCGCCGGACAGCGCCGGGCGCGGCGGCCGGGTGGGACCGCCGCGGCGGCCGACGATGTCCATGGAGGACTTGATGGCCTGCACGAACTCGGTCCTGGAGTCCCAACGGAGCAGGGCGTGCAGGGACTTGTACAGCGGCAAGGCGGTGTCCAGGTCCTGGGCCACGGCGGCGCGGTAGAGCGCGGCGCAGGCACCGGGGAAGGCGTTGGGGTAGCCGGCGATCCAGCCGACGGCACCAGCCAGCGCCAGCTCCAGGAGCACATCGTCCGCGCCGATCAACAGGTCCAGGTCGGGGGCGAGTTCGGCGATCTCGTAGGCGCGGCGCACCTCGCCGGTGAACTCCTTGACCGCCACGATGCCGCCCTCGCCGTGGAGGCGGGCGAGGAGCGCGGGGGTCAGGTCGACCTTGGTGTCGATGGGGTTGTTGTAGGCCACGATCGGCAGCCCCGCATGGGCGACCTCGGTGTAGTGGGCCCGCACGGCGGACTCGTCGGCGCGGAAGGCGTTGGGCGGCAACAGCAGGACGCTGCCGCAGCCCTCCTCGGCGGCCTGCTCGGCCCACCGACGCGCCGCGGCGCTGCCGTACGCGGACACTCCCGGCATCACGCGGGCGCCGTCGCCGGCCGCCTCGACGGCGGTGCGCACCACCCGGGCGCGTTCCTCGTCGGTGAGGGTCTGGTACTCGCCCAGGGAGCCGTTGGGCACGATGCCGTCGCAGCCGTTGTCGAGGAGCCAGCGGACGTGGGCGGCGTACGCGTCGTGGTCGACGGACAGGTCGTCGCGCAGGGGCAGGGCGGTGGCGACCATGATGCCGCGCCAGGGGCGTTCGGCGCTCCAGGAGGCGGCGGCAGAGGTGGCGGGGGAGGTGGCGGGGGAGGCGGCGGGGGAGGGAGTGACGGAGGTGGTGGTCATGAAGGGGGCCCTTCCGTGACGTTTGGTGATGCTGTGGTGAGTGAGCTTTCTGTGGTGTGTGACATGGCATGAGGTGGTGCCTGGCGCCCGCCTGGCACCGTGCGGGTGAGGGATGGCGGACGGTGGATGGTGGTGGTGACTGCGGGGTCTCCGTCAGCCGCTGGCGCCCTCCTCCGGACCGCTCTCTTCCGGACCGGCGACTTCCGGACCGGCGGCTTCCGATCCGGCGGCTTCCGGTGCGGCCGTGGCGCGGAGGGCGCCGAGCACCTCCAACGGGACCGGGACGGCCAGCGGCCGACGCTCCGGGGACGGCGGCAGCCGCGCGCCCTGCGCCTCGGCCGCCAGGCAGGCCACGGCCGCCCCGCAGATCCGCCCCTGGCACCAGCCCATGCCGGCGCGGGTGAGGAGCTTGACGGTGCGGGCGTCCCGAGCGCCGTCGTCGGCGACCGCCGCCCGGATCCGGCCCGCGGCGACCTCCTCACAACGGCACACCTCCGTCGCCCCGTCGAGCCACCGAGTCCATCCGGGGCCGGGTGCGTGCGCGGCGGCCATGAGGGAGGCGAAGGAGCGCATCCGGTCGCGGCGGCGGCGCAGCGCACGGACTCGGCCGCGGTCGGCGCCGGAAGTCCGCTCACGCAGCCGGGCCGCGATCGCCACTCCCGCCAACTCACCCTCGATAAAGGCGAGTTGCACACCGCCGATGCCGCCGGTCTCGCCCGCCGCCCAGATGCCGGGTACGGAGGTCTCCTGGTGCGCGTCGAGATCGAGGGCGTACGTGCCGTCCTCGGTGCGCCGCGTGGCGCAGCCCAGGCCGGTGGCGAGTTCGAGTTGTGGGACCAGGCCGTGGCCCACCGCCAGGGCGTCGCAGGCGATCCGGCGGCCGGACCCCCGTACGGGCCGCCAGTCGCGATCGAGCCGGGAAACGGTGACGGCCACCACCCGGTCGGACCCGTGCACCTGGGTCACCGCGCTGCGGGTGCGCAGCCGCACCCCGTGCCGTAGCAACGCCGCGCCGTGCACCGCCGCCTCCGCCATTTTGTGCGCGTTGGCGGCGAGGACACCGGGGTGGCGGGCGTAGCCGAGGTAGCCGGACGCCTCGATAACGGCCGGGACGCGGGCCCCCGCCGTGGCGAGCGACGCGGCGACGGCCAGCAGCAGCGGGCCGCTGCCCGCCACCACCACCCTTCCCCCAGCTCTCGACTTCGGTCGAGCAGGGGAGACCCCATTCCCGGGCAGCACCAGACCGGACTTCAGCATGGCCTGCGCTCCCCCGGCACCCACCACCCCCGGCAACGTCCAGCCAGGGAAGGGGAGTTGACGCTCGTACGCGCCGGTAGCGAGCAGGACCGCGTGGGCGCGCACGCGGACGGGGCGCTCTCCGTCGCCGTCCGCTCCGGTGAGAGCGTGTACGTCCCACTGGCCCGTCGGTTCCGCGGGGACGACCGTCCAGACGTGGTGTCCGGCGAGCGGGGTCACGCCGCTGTCGGCCAGGCGGCTGCGCAGGGCGGTGAAGGCGGACCAGTCGTGGTGCAGGGCTTCGGGGCGGGTGGCGCCGAGGGCGGGGGCGGGGTGCCGGTAGAACTGTCCGCCCGGCCGTGCGGCGGTGTCCAACAGGGCGACAGTGAGGCCGCGTTCGGCCGCGGCGACGGCACCGGCGAGGCCGGCGGCGCCCGCCCCGATCACCGCGAGGTCGTACTCCCGGCCCTCAGACGGCGAGCTCGGCACGGCCGTTTCCCTCCTGGGTGGTGACGGTGTCGCCGGGCCGCGCCGGGACCAGGCAGGCCCGGCGGTTGGGTTCCCCGTTGACGGTGGCGAGGCAGTCGTAGCAGTGCCCGATACCGCAGAAGGCGCCGCGCGGCCGGCCGCCGACGCGGGTGGTGCGCCAGGCGAGGATGCCCGCGGCCCACAACGCGGCGGCCAGGGACTGGCCGGGCAGGGCGGGGATCGGGCGCCCGTCGAAGGTGATCTCGAACGCGGTGTCGGGCAGCGCGCCGACGAGCTCGGCGGGGCTGCGGTCACGCGCCACGGCGGGGCTCCTTTCGTAGGGAGGCGGGACGGGGTCGAGGGCGGGTGCGGACCGCGGTCACGGCGTCCCTCCCCCGTCGAACCGGTCGGGTCTGAACGGCGTGATGTCCAGCGGGACGGCACCGCCGGCCAGGGTCTCCGCGATGATCCGGCCGGTCGCCGGGGCGAGTCCGATGCCCGCTCCTTCGTGGCCGCAGGCGTGCAGCAGCCCCGGTCGGCGCGGGTCGGGCCCGATCGCGGGGAGGTGGTCGGGCAGGTAGGGGCGGAAGCCGGCGTAGGTCCGCAGGGCCCGCACCGTGGCGAGGACCGGGAAGAGCCGTACCGCCTGTGCGGCGAGGCGGCTCAGCGCCTCCACGGAGAGCGAGCGGTCGAAGCCGACGCGCTCGCGGCTCGCGCCGATCAGGACGGGTCCGGCCGGGGTGCCTTCGATGACGGCGGAGGTCTGGAGGGCGGCGGAGTCGCTGGCGACGTCGGCGACGTAGTCGGCGGCGTACACCTTGCGCCGCACCACGCGCGGCAGCGGCTCGGTGACGAGGACGAAGCCGCGCCGGGGCCGCACCGGCAGCCGCACGCCCGCGCGCCGGGCCAGTTCACCTCCCCAGGTCCCCGCCGCGTTCACGACATAGGGGGCGTGCAGGTCACCGGAGGACGTGCGCACTCCCCGCACCTCCCCCCGGGCGCCGATGAGGAGGTCGGTGACCTCCGCACCCAGGCGCAGGCGCACCCGGTCACCGCCGGCGCGCAGCAGTTGGGCGGCGGCGAGCGCGGGCTGCACCTGCGCGTCCTGCGGGTAGTGGATGCCGCCCGCCAGGCCGGGGGCGAGGTGGGGTTCCAGGTCGCGGAGCCGGTCGGCCGGCACCGCTTCCGCCGTGACCCCGGCCTTCGCCTGCCGCGCCGCGAAGTCCCGCAGCGCGGTCATGCCCTCCTGCTCGGAGGCGACCACCAGGCCGCCCTTGGGCTCGTACTCGATCCGCGCGGGGAGGACTTCGGCGAGTTCGCGCCACAACTGGGTGGAGTACAGGGCTAGTTGGAGCTCGGGACCGGGTTCCTTGTCGGAGACCAGGAGGTTGCCTTCGCCGCCGCCCGTGGTCCCGCCGGCGACCGGGCCACGGTCGATCACGGTGACGCTCAGTCCGCACCGGGCCGCGTAGTAGGCGCACGCGGCGCCTACTACGCCCGCCCCGATGACGAGGAGATCCGGAGAAGAGTTTCTCGTGGGCACGTCAGTAATATTTCACATTGCACCACCGCTGCCAAGAGACCTTCCCGCACCTGCGTCAATTCCCTTGCACCCGGCCGGAGTCCACTCCGTACGGCGAACGGCCTCAGCCCTCCGTCAACTCACCCATCCAGACCTCCACCGCCTCCGGCGTCCGCGGCAGGGCGCTCGACATCAGCCGCGCCCCCTCCCCCGTGATCACCAGGTCGTCCTCGATCCGTACGCCGATGCCGCGCAGTTCGGGCGGGAGCGTCTCATCGTCCGGCTGGAGGTAGAGACCGGGCTCGACCGTCAGGACCTGCCCCTCCGCCAGCACCCCGTCCAGGTAGGCCGTCGCCCGCGCCCGGGCGCAGTCGTGCACGTCGAGCCCGAGCATGTGCCCACTGCTGCACAGGGTGTACCGGCGATGGAAGTCCCCTTCCGCGTTCTTCAGGACGCCCCATTCGGTGAGCCCCTCCGCGAGCACCCGCATCGCCGCGCGGTGGAAGTCACGGAAGCGCGCGCCCGGCTTCAGGGCCGCGATGCCCGCCTCCTGGGCCGCGAGCACCAGGTCGTACACCTGCCGCTGCACCGGGGAGAACCGCCCGGACAGCGGCAGGGTGCGGGTGAGGTCGGCGGTGTAGAGGGTGTCGGTCTCCACGCCGGCGTCCAAGAGCAGCAACTGCCGGGCGTCCAGGGGGCCGTCGTTGCGTATCCAGTGCAGGACACAGGCGTGAGCACCGCTGGCCGCGATGGTCTCGTAGCCGGTGCCGTTGCCCTCGGCGCGGGCACGCAGGCCGAAGACGCCCTCGATCCACCGCTCACCGCGCGGATGGGCCAGGGCGCGCGGCAGACCGCGGACGACGTCCTCGAAGCCGGCGGTGGTGTGGTCGACGGCGAGCTGTAGCTGCGCGACTTCCCAGGCGTCCTTGATGAGCCTCAACTCGCTGAGAACGGAGGCGAGTTCCGCGTCGGTGGCGGCGTTGCGGCCCGGCGGCAGTGCGCCGAGGTCGGCCAGGTGGACGCAGTGGACGCCGGTCATGCGCGCGGCCTCGGCGAGGTCGGGACGGCGGCCGACCCAGAACTCGCCGTAGCGGCGGTCCCGGTAGAAGCCGCCGTCGGTGCGCGGGGAGCGGGGGCGGAGGTACAGGACCGCTTCGTGCCGGTGCGGTCCGTCCGGCTCCAGGACCAGGACGTGTCCGGCCTGGTCCTCGCCGGTCAGGCCGGTGAGCCAGGCATAGGCGCTGTGCGGCCGGAACCGGTGGTCGCAGTCGTTGGAGCGGACGGCGAGTTCCCCGGCGGGGACGATCAGCCGTTCGCCGGGGAAGCGGGCGGAGAGGCGTGCCCGGCGGGCGGGGGTGACATCGGCGGCGGGCAGCCGGATGTCGTCGGGCAACGGCGTGGCCGCCCAGTCGCGCGCCAGGAACCGCGCCAACTCCGGTGAGACGGGCAGGTCATGGCTGACCGTGCGCGGGGCGGTGGGGATGGTTTCCTTCACGGGTTCTCCTCCTCGGTCGCCGAGCGGCTCGCCCGCCTCCCGTGAGCAGCCCGCCCGGGACACGGCTGCGCGACGGAGCAGGCGACACCTCGTCAGTGCAATTTCACATTACTGTGTTACGGCCTGCCTGCCAGCCCCACGGGCCACCCGACCCGGACCCCGCGCGGCCACTGGTCCGAACCAACCAGCACGGGACAGGACTTCTCCGGAAACAGTCCCGCAGAGGGGTTGTCAGTGCAATTTCACATTACTACGTTACGCATGACATGACGTGCGCATGCCGCTGACTAGGCATCAACACCAAGACATTTAGGGGCACTTGGCACCACCGCCCCGGCGCACGTTTCACCTGCCCCCCACAGGAGACCTTCCGTGTTCCCTTCGAGAACCCTGCGCAGATCCCTGCTCACGGCCGCGACCGCGGTGGTGCTCTGCGTCACGGCGGCCGGGACCAGCGGCGCCGCTCCCTTCTCCCCCGCCCCGACCGCCGCCACCGCGGCCCGGCACCCGGCGGCCCGGCCCACCGCACCGACGCCCACCCCCACCCGCCACGACCGGGTCGACCACCGGGCGACCGCACCCAAGCCCTCGACCCGCGCGATACCCCGCCCCGGCAACACCGGCGGCACCCGGATCCCCGGCCCGCACGCACCGAAGCCGCAGGCCGGAACGCCCGCACCGCACGCCCGGGTCGGCCAGACCACCGTCCCCTGCACCCTCGACGGCATCACCGGCCTGTCCCCGGAAGGGTTCGCCGACTTCCTCGCCGACCCGAACGTCACCGCCGACGGCTGCCTGCGCACCGTGCTCTGGACCTGGGACCAGCGGCTCGCGCCCGTCATGTCCAAGGAGCACATCCAGGCCGTCGCACATCGCATCACCCAACTCGCCGCCGCGCACGACGGCCAGAACGGCACCCACCTGCTGGAGATGTTCACCTACCTCCACGCGATCGCGTACCAGGCATTCTCCCACCACGAGATCGACTTCACCGATCCCGCGACCCTGGGCGCCGCACGCCAGGCCGTGGACGCCTTCGGCTCGGCCGCCCACACCTTCGACGCCACCCGCAGCAACGCCGAGACCCTGCGCGAAGCCCTCGACGCGGGCAGCGCCAAGGGCCTGCGCCAGTACCAACTCCCGCTGGTCAAACGGGTCCTGGCGACCATGGACCCGAACCATCCGGACACCGCCAAGGACACCTCCTGGGGCGGGGCCGCACTCGCCGCGCTCTCCCTGAACTACCTCGGCGTCTACCCGGGCAACCAGGACATCGACTTCCGCAACGCGGTGGTGGCCGACCCCTCCTACCGCGCCGTCTTCAAGGCGTTCGCCGGCTACACCCACCTCAAGGACACCGGCAACGCCTGGGTGGTGCGCGACGCGGTCAGCGAATACGGCCGCACCGGACAGATCGACGCACTGCGGGACGAGATCGTCGCCGGCCTCGGCCCGCTCCTGGACGAGACCTCCCGCAACTTCGGTGCCTACAGCGCCCCTTGGGCCAAGGTCGCCACCTGGCTGAACGAGTTCAACGCCTGCGCACCCCACCAGGTCTGCCGCGCGGACATCGAAAAGCACCTCTTCCCGCAGACCTACACCTACGGCAAGGAAGGCACGGACGGCATCACCGTCCGCACCGCCCTCGACCGCGATACCGTCGACCAGCTCTACTACGCCGGCAAACAGGTCAAAACCCAGTTCCACCGGGTCCTGGGCACCGAACAGCCGCTGGCGGGGGACCCCAACACCACCCTCCACATCGTGCTGTACGCCTCCCGCGCCGACTACGAGAACTTCCAACCGCTGCTGACCGGGCTGAGCACCGACAATGGCGGCATCTACATCGAGAACGGCGCAACCTTCTACACCTACCAGCGCCGCGTCCCGCAGGACTCCACACTCACCCTGGAGGAGCTCTTCCGCCACGAGTACACGCACTACCTCAACGGCCGCTGGGCGGTACCCGGAATGTTCGGCGAGGGCCCCTGGTACGAGGGCGACCGGACCACCGCCATGGACGAGGGCACCGCGGAGTTCTTCGACGGCGGCACCCGCGACGGCGGCATCAAGGTCCGCAAGTCCCTGGTCAAGGGCATCATCGCCGACACCGCGAACGGCGGCCCGCGGATGTCCGTGTACCAGTTGCTGCACGCCACGTACGCCGGGGACGGCTTCCGCTTCTACAACTACGCGGGCACCTTCTTCGAGTTCCTGTGGGCCGAACACCCCTCGCTGCTCAAGGAGATGTACAAGGACCTGCGGGCCAACGACCCGGCCGCGTTCGACGCCTGGCGCGACCGCCTCGGCAGGGACACCGGGCTCCAGCAGGCGTACAACGCGTTCCTCGACACCCAGATCGCGCACGTCGACGATCTGTTCGTCCCCGACACGCAGTACGTCCCGCTCGGTGAGCTGCGCGACAGCACCCCCGACCAGATCCGCTCCTCGTTCAGCAACTCCACCGGCATCGCACCTGACGCCTGCGGTGCCGGCGGTTCGGCGGACCGGCCGCGGTTCACCTGCACCGGACGCATCACGGCGAACCTCAGCGACGCCGGCAACGCCGACACGGTCTTCAAGGACATGTCCGGGACCGTCGACGGCTCCCTGCTGGCCCGGGCCGCGCACGGCGACAACAACCTCACCGACATGAACTGCTCCTTCGACGAGGTGGCCGTGGCGTCCGACGGGCGCACGGGCACCTCCGACTTCCACTGCGAGGGGCCGCTGCACAGCTGATCCGGACCCCACGGCCGGCACCGGGCCGCCCACCCGGTGCCGGCCGCCGGTCCGACGGAGACTGGAAGTGCGGCATACCGCTGCGTGGGTCAGCGGTGAGCGGACCGGGAGCGAGGTGAGGTCATGCAGGACGTGATCACCGTGGGCGTCGACGGGACCCCCGAGGCGACGGCCGCCGTGCGGTGGGCGGCGCACGAGGCGGAGCTGCGGCGGGCCCGGCTGCGGCTGCTGCACGCCTGGGTGCTGCTGGCACCCGAACCAGAGCCCGGGCCGACCGGCGAGAACGACCAGAACTACTGGCCGCACCGGATCATCGGCGACGCCCGGGAAATCGTCCGGGACCGCCACCCGGACCTCCCGGTGGACGAGGCCCTGGTGGCCAAGGACCCGCTCGCCGCCCTGAAGGAGGCGGCCGACCAGTCGTCGCTGCTGGTCCTGGGCTCGCGTGACCTGGGCCCGCTGGCGCGGTACGTGATGGGCGAGATCGGCCTCCAGGTGGTGGCGCACACCCACACCCCCACGGTGCTGGTCCGGGCCCGGCCGGGCGCCCCGTCACCGGCGCCGGGCGCCCCGGTAACGGCCGGACTGAGCCTGCACGAACCGTGCGAGGCCCTCCTGGCGTTCGCCTTCGAGAGCGCCGCCCGGCGGGGCGTCCCGCTACGGGTCGTGCACGGCCGGCACCTGCCCTCGTACGCGTACAACCGCGGCGGCGGGGTCGAGCCGGTCGCCGCGCAGCAAGCGGCCGCGGACGCCCGGCAGGAGCTGACGGCCGCGCTCCGCCCCTGGCAGGAGAAGTTCCCCGACGTCCAGCTGGACGCCCGGGTAGAGCAGGAGAGCCCGACGCGGGCGGTGCTACGGGACACCTCGGACGCCGCGCTGCTGGTCGTCGGCCGCCGGCACAAACTGCACTTCCCGGCGCCGAAGATCGGCCATGTGGTCCAGGCCGTGGTGCACCACGCGCCGTGCCCGGTCGCGATCGTGCCGCACGAGTGAGCGCACCGCCGCTGCCGCGGTGCCGCACGGACGCGCGCCGGGCGCGCTCGGCGAGGTGCACTGCGTCCCGCACGGACAGGCGCCCCGAGCGGTTTCTCCCAACAATGGGTGGCAGGGGCTACGGACGGCGTGCGGGACCCTGCGCACCGGGGTGCGGTCCGGTGCGGCCCCGGAGGACACCGCGGAGGTAAGCCATGGCGAAGACCACCGAGTGGCCGGTCCGGTTGATTCTCACCGAGGAGGACGGGACGACCCGGGCGCGGGTGGAGCTGGACACCGGCACCCAGGCCCTCACCGGGCACGGCCGGGCCCGGTGCAACCCCGAGGACCCGGACGTTCCGGTGATCGGCGACGAACTGGCCGCCGGCCGGGCCATGAAGGACCTCGCCGGGCAGCTGATCCGGCTGGCGGACCACGACCTGGCGGGCGTCGGCGCCGCACCGCCGGGGCACGAGCGGCGCACCGTCTACGGCTGGCCGAGCGAGCTGGCCTAAAGACCGCCCGCGGGTCGACCGCCGGGCCGCCCGCGCGCGGCCGACCCGCGGGCGGCCGGCACGGCCCGGGAAGGAGCCGGCGATGCCGGATGGGACGACGGCCGGTCCGACCACGACCGACCTGTACGAAGTGACCATGGCCCTGTCGTTCCTCCGCGAAGGGATGACCCGGCCGGCCACCTTCAGTTGCTTCGTCCGGGAGCTCCCCACCGACCGGGGCTTCCTGGTGGCCGCCGGGGCGGAGGCGGTGCTCGACTTCCTCTCCCGGTTCCGGATCGGGCCCGACGACGTGGAGGTGTTCGCGGAGGCGCTGCACCGGCCCACCATGGACCTGGCGCCGCTGCTGGGGCTGCGCTTCGCCGGGGAGGTCCGGGCCGTGCCGGAGGGCCGGGTGGTGCTGGCCGGCGAACCCCTGCTGGAGATCACCGCGCCGCTGCCGCAGGCACAGCTGGTGGAGACGTTCGTACTGAACCAGCTCAGCCACCAGACCGCGATCGCCGCCAAGTGCGCGCGGTGCGTCCTGGCGGCCCGCGGCCGACCGGTGGTGGACTTCTCGCTGCGCCGCACGCACGGGGTGGAGGCGGGCCTGCGGACCGCGCGGCTGGCGGCGATGGCCGGTTTCGCGGGGACCAGCAATGTGGCGGCGGCGCACGCCGAGCGCCTGCCGGCGATCGGCACCATGGCGCATTCCTACGTCGAGGCGTTCGAGGACGAGGAGGCCGCGTTCAGCGCCTTCGCGCGGGCCCATCCGGGGCCGGTGACGTTCCTGGTGGACACCTACGACGTCGATTCCGGGGTGGCCGCAGCGGCCCGGGTGCTGCACGCCCTGAACCGTACCGAGGGGGCGGCGATCCGGCTGGACAGCGGCGATCTGGCGGCGCTGGCGGTCCGGGCCCGGGCGATGCTGGACCGTGCGGAGCTGCCCGGGGTGCGGATCGTGGCCAGCGGCGGGCTGGACGAGTTCGCGGTGGACGACCTGGTGCGGGCCGGGGCACCGGTCGACGTGTTCGCGGTGGGCACCCGGGTCGGGGTCAGCGCCGATGCGCCGTACCTCGACTCGGCGTACAAGCTCGTCGCGTACGACGGGCGGCCGGTGATGAAGCTGTCGACGGCAAAGGCCACCGCACCGGGCCGGAAGCAAGTCTTCCGCCACCCGGGCTGCCGCGATGTGATCGGGCTGGCCGAGGAGCCGGCGCCGGCCGGCAGCGTGCCGTTGCTGGAGACGCTGATGCGCGACGGGATGCGCTGTGCGCCGCGGACCCCGCTGGCGGACGCCCGGTCCCGGCTGGTGGCGGACCTCGCGGAGCTGCCGACGACGGCCCGGGCCATCCGGGCGCCGGTCCCGGTGCGGCCGTCGGTCTCCGCACCGCTGGCCACCCTCACCCAGCACGTGCGGCGGCGGATCGAACGCGCGGTACTGGCCCCGTACGACCACTTCGCCTGACGTCCCCGGCGGGGCCCGGCCCGGGACTCAGCCCCGCGGGACCACCACGACCGGGCAGGCGGCGTGGTGCAGCGCGGCATGCCCGACCCGGCCGAGTTGCAGCCCGAAGTGGCCGTGCCGGTGGCGGGCCCCGAGGACCAGCAGGTCCGCCGCGGCGGACCGCCGGACCAGCACCTTGTGCGCCGGCCCCTCGACGGTGGTGCAGCGGACGGGCACCGTCGGGTGCGCCGCGGCCTCCGCCGCCACCGCCGCGTCGACCAGCGCCGACGCCTGCTGCTCGGCCTGGTGCTCCGGTCCGGCGGCGCGCCGGGTGCGGTCGGCGGTCTCGTAGGCGGGGCAGCGCCAGGCGCGGATCGCGTCGAGGGCGCAGCCGCGGGCCTCCGCCTCCCGGAAGGCGAACCGGACGGCCGGGGAGCCCTTCGCGGTGTCCCCGACGCCGAGCAGCACCCGGTCGTGGCTGCTCGCCAGGCCCGCCCGGTCACCGCGGACCACCACCACGGGGTGCCGGGCGCGGGCCGCCACCGACAGGCTGACCGAGCCCAGCAGCAGGTCGGCGAACTCCCCACGCCCCTTGGAGCCGAGGACCACCGCCGTGGCGTAGGGCGCCTCGCGGAGCAGCGCGGTGACCGCGTCGTCGGCCAGGACCTGGACCGAGACCTCGACCTCGGGGTTGCGGCGGGTGACGCGGTCGGCGGCGGACGCGACGACCCGGTCGGCCATCGCCTGCTCGGCGGGGGCGCTCTCCTGTGGGGCCACCCCTTCGTAGCGCTCCCATCTGGACGCGTAGACCAGGCGCAGCGGCAGTCCGTGGAGCGCCGCCTCGTCCACCGCCCAGTCCAGGGCGCGCAGCCCGGCGTCCGATCCGTCCACGCCTACGACCAGGGGGAGTTCCATCGTCCCCACCGCCTTCCGTCGCTCGGGCCGCGGCCGTGCCGGGGCGGCACCGGGGCGGGGCCCGCGCGGCCGGCGGTACGGGCCCGGACCGCGGCGCGTCCGGTGGCGCCCCTCGGCTCCCTTCCATCGTGTGCCCCGGTCCCCGCGGCACGCCAGGGCCGGCGGGGCCACGAGCGGCCCGGGCCGGGATGTCGTGGTGCCATGGAGGGACGCATCTGACGAAGGAAGGCTGGAGGGACCCGCCATGTCCGCCGCGTCGCCGCTGGCCGCGTGTCTGCGCTGGGTGCGGGCCGTGGTCTTCGACACCGACGGTGTGCTCACCGACTCGGCGGGGATGCACGCCGCGGCCTGGCAGGAGGCGTTCGACGCCTGCCAGGCGGCCACGGGCGGCGGGCGGCCCTTCGACCCGGTGGACGACTACCTCCGCCATGTGGACGGCCGGTCCCGGCTGGACGGCGCCGCCGCGTTCCTGGCCTCCCGGGGGCTGGCGCTGCCGCCCGGCGCCCCCGACGACCCGCCGGGCATCGGCACGGTGGCGGCGGTCGCGGCCCGCAAGGAGGAGGTGTTCACCGCACTGCTGCGGGACCGCGGGGCGGCCGTCTGGCCGGGCAGTGTGCGCCTGGTGCACGCGCTGCGCGGGGCGGGTGTCCCGTGCGCCGCGGTGTCCGCGTCCCGCCATGCCACCGAGCTGCTGTCCCGGGCGGGGCTGCTGGGGCTGTTCGAGGCGGTGGTGGACGGCAACGAGGCGGCCCGGCTGGGCCTGCCGGGCAAACCGGACCCGGCGCTGTTCGCGGAGGCGGCCCGGCGGCTGGCCGTCCCGCCCCGGGAGGCGGCCGTGGTGGAGGACGCCACGGCCGGCGTCGAGGCGGGCCGCCGCGGCGGCTTCGGCCTGGTCGTGGGCGTCGACCGGAGCGGCGCCCCGGGGCACGCGGCCGCACTGCGCCGCCGCGGCGCCGATGTGGTGGTCAGCGACCCCGGCGAGCTGCTGCTGCCCGGGGCGGCCCCGTGACGGCGCCGGGCTGGACCTGGACGTACGAGGGGTACGACCCGGAGGACGAGCGGCTGCGGGAGGCGCTGTGCACGCTCGGCAACGGCCGGTTCGCCACCCGCGGCGCCGCGTCGGAGTCGCCGCGCGGCCCCGTGCACTACCCGGGCACTTACGCGGCCGGTCTCTACAACCGGCTGACCTCCACCGTCGCCGACCGCCGGGTGGAGAACGAGGACCTGGTCAACCTGCCGGACTGGCTGCCGCTGCGCTACCGCATCCGCCCCCAGGGCGCCCCGGAGCCCGGCCCGTGGCTCTCCCCCGACCACCCGCAGCTGACCGGGCACCGCCGGACCCTGGACCTGCGCCGCGGCACCCTGACCCGCTGGTCGTCCTACGAGGACGAGGCCGGGCGGCGGCTGACCGTCACCGAACGCCGCCTGGTCCACATGGCCGAACCCGATCTCGCCGTCCAGCGCACGGTGTTCACCGCCGAGGGCTGGTCCGGGACGGTGGAGGTCGCGGCGGGGCTCGACGGCGACGTCCGCAACAGCGGGGTGGCCCGCTACCGCGCGCTCGCCGACACCCATCTGACCGGCTGGGAGACCGGCGCCGAGGACGACGGGGCGTGCTGGCTGCGCTGCCACACCCGCACCTCCGGCATCACCGTCGCGTTGGCCGCCCGCTTCCACGCCGCACCGCGCGGCGGCACCGCCCGCACCGATCTGGCGCCGCGCCGGACCTGGCGGGTGCTGACCGTCCCGGTCCGGCCCGGCGCCCCGGCGACCGTGGACAAAACGGTGGCGCTGCACACCTCGCAGGACCGGGCCCGCGCCGCACCGCTGCCGGCCGCCCTGGACGCGGTCCGCCGGGCCCCGGCCGTGCCGCGGCTGCTGGCCTCGCACCACCGCGCCTGGCAGCACCTGTGGCGGCAGGTGCGGCTGGACGTGCCCGGCCCGGCGGGCCGGATCCTGCGGCTGCACGTCTTCCACGTGCTGCAGACCGTCTCCCCGCACACCGCGCGGCTGGACGTGGGGGTGCCGGCGCGCGGTCTGCACGGCGAGGCGTACCGGGGGCACGTCTTCTGGGACGAGCTGTTCGTGCTGCCGTTCTTGAACCTGCACTTCCCGGAGGTGTCCCGGGCGCTGCTGGACTACCGTCACCGGCGGCTGCCGGCGGCCCGGCGGACGGCGCGCGAGGCGGGCCGGGCGGGCGCGATGTACCCGTGGCAGAGCGGTAGCGACGGCCGCGAGGAGACCCAGCGGCTGCACCTCAACCCGCGCTCGGGCCGCTGGCTGCCGGATCACTCGCACCTCCAGCACCACGTCGGCTCGGCGATCGCCTACAACGTGTGGCAGTACTGGCAGGCCAGCGGCGACACCGCGTACCTGCACACCAAGGGCGCGGAGATGCTGCTGGAGATCGCCCGCTTCTGGGCGGCGAGCGCGGGCTGGGACCCGGCGCTGGGCCGCTACCGCATCCGCGGGGTGGTCGGCCCCGACGAGTACCACGACGGCTATCCGGGCGCCGACCGGCCCGGGCTGGACGACAACGCCTACACCAACGTCACCGCGGCCTGGGTGCTGACGCGGGCGCTGGAGCTGTGCCGGACGCTGCCCGAGGCGCGCCGACGGCCGCTGTTCGAGCGGCTGGCGCTCTCCCACGACGAGCGGCAGCACTGGGACGACGTCGCGCACCGGCTGCACGTCCCCTACCACCGGGGCGTGATCAGCCAGTTCGCGGGCTACGGGCAGCTGGCCGAACTCGACTGGGCGGACTACCGGGCCCGCTACGGCGACATCCGGCGGCTGGACCGGATCCTGGAGGCGGAGGGCGACACCGTCAACCGCTACCAGGCGTCCAAACAGGCCGACGTACTGATGTTGGGCTACCTCTTCTCGCCGTCGGAACTGGCCGGTGTCTTCGACCAGTTGGGCTACCGCCTGGACGACGACATCTGGCGGGCGACCGTCGACCACTACCTGCACCGCACCTGCCACGGTTCGACGCTCAGCGCCGTGGTCCACGCCTGGGTGCTGGCGCGGGTGCGCCGCGACGACGCCTGGGCGTACTGCGAGGAGGCCCTCACCGGCGACGTCGCGGACGTCCAGGGCGGCACCACCGGGGAGGGCATCCACCTGGGCGCGATGGCCGGCACCCTGGACTTCGTGCAGCGCGGGATGACCGGTCTGGAGACCCGGGACCGCGCCCTGTGGCTGGATCCGGCGCCGCTCCCCCAGCTCTCCAAGTTCGGCGTGCGGTTCCGCTACCGCCGCCACCGGGACATCGACCTGCGGATCCACGCCGACCGGGTGCGGATCACCGTGCCGGACTCGGAGCACGCCGCGGTCCGGGTCCGGCTGCGCGGCCGCCCGTTCACCGTCGCCCCGGGGACGTCCCGCCGCATCGACCTCCCCGACGACTGAACTCGCCCACCAATAAGGCAGATTGACGTGGCATCAGCCGGCCCGGGGCAGCGGTTCCACCGACTCCGCCGCCGCATCCAGATCCGCCCCGTGCAGATACTCCTCACTGATCCGCTTCGGCCCGAACGGCCACTCCCGCTCGACGCGGGCCCACGCCAGGAACGCCACCAGCCCCGCCGCGACCCAGGCCAGCGACCATTCGATGGGGTGCCGACCGGGGGCGCTGCGGTCCGCGTAGCCGTAGATCACCAGCCAGCCGAGCAGCGCGACCAGGCTCGGCAGCGGGTGCAGCCAGATGCGGTACGGGCGGCGCAGCGCCGGCTGCCGGCGCCGCAGCACGGTGACCGCCGCGATCTGGGCCAGCGCCTGCACCAACACCATCACCGTGGTCAGCAGTTGGATGACGGTCGTCAGGTCGGTGTGCCGCCCCAACAGGAAGCCCGCGGCCATGATGCCGCCCATCGTCAGCAGCCCCAGGACCGGGAAGCGGTGGCGGGGGTGCAGCGTCCCGTACGGGCGGAAGAACACCCGGTCGCGGGCGGCGTCGTAGGGGACCCGGGAGCCGCCGAGAAGCCCGGTGAAGACGGAGGTGACGGCGGTGATCAGGATGAGCACGGTGACGGCGTCGGCGGCGGTGCGGCCCCAGGTGCGTTCCAGGACGGCGGAGGCGACCGAGGAGCCGGCCGTGCTGTGCGGATCGAGCATGTCGCGCCAGTCGACGACGCCCAGGGTGCCGATCTGGAGCAGCAGGTAGATCACCATGATGCCGAGGATGGAGAAGAGGATGGCGCGCGGCAGGGTGCGGCCGGGGCGTTTGATCTCGGCGCCCATGTAGGCGGTGGTGTTGTAGCCGAGGTAGTCGTAGATGCCGATGGTGAGTCCGCCGGCGAAGCCGACCCAGAAGTGACCGGCCGTCAGATCAACCGCGTGGGCGGGGTAGGTGAAGGCCCGCTCCGGGCTGAAGTGGGTGAACGCCGCGACGATGACCAGGCCGACGGCGGCGATCATCACCGTCCACAGCACGACGGTGAGCCGGGCGATCCGCTCCACCCGCCGCCACAGCAGCACCACGATGCCGGCGGTGACGGCCAGGCCGACCGCGTCCCCCTGCCCCTGGCTCATCCCCGGCCACAGATAGCCCAGGTACTGCACGAAGCCGATGACGCCAGTGGCCATCCCGAGCGGGATGAACAGCATCGCCGTCCACACGAACAGAAACGGCATCAACTTCCCGGTGCGGTACTGGAACGCCTCCCGCAGATACACATAACTGCCGCCCGCCCCCGGCAGCGACGCACCCAACTCCGCCCAGATCAGCCCGTCCGCCAGCGCCAACACCGCGCCCGCCACGAACCCGATCACCGCCTGCGGCCCGCCGAACGCGGTCACCATCAACGGGATCGTCACGAACGGCCCGATGCCGCACATCTGGCTCATGTTGATCGCGGTGGCCTGGAACAACCCGATCCGGCGGACGAATCCCACCCGTTCCCCGAGGAGGTCCGACATGCCTGCAGCCCCTTCCCGTGCCGGCGCGCACGCCGGTCCGCGGCCCGTTCCGCCGGCCCAGGCTGACACGTCCGGCACCACCGCGCACCGGTCGGGACCGAACTCACGCCCGCCCCGAGACGGCCGGCGGTCGCCGCCTACACCTCCCCGTACGCCTCCCCGCCGAGCTCCAGCCGGGCCGTACCGGCCGTGGTGTCCGCAAGCCAGGCACGGAACCCTTCCAGGTCGGCCTCCGGCAGCCCCACCTCGATGCTGACCTCGGCCCCGTAGGTCACCTCGCGCACCGCCCGCCCCGTGGTGCGCAGGTCGTTCTCCAGCCGGCCCGCGCGCTGGTGGTCCACGGTGACCGTCACCAGCCGGAACCGCTGCCGGACGACCGTGCCCAGCACGTCCAGCGCCTCGCCGACCACACCCCCGTAGGCGCGGATCAGGCCGCCCGCCCCGAGCTTGATGCCGCCGAAGTACCGCGTGACGACGGCGACCACGTAGCGCATCTCGCGCCGCACCAGCATCTGCAACATCGGTACCCCGGCCGTGCCGCCCGGTTCGCCGTCGTCGCTGGCCTTCTGGATGCCGCCGTCGGCCCCGAGGACGTAGGCGAAGCAGTGGTGCCGGGCGGTCGGGTGCTCCTTGCGGATGCGCGCGATGAAGTCCTGGGCCTCCTCCTCCGTCGCGACCGGCGCGAGCGCACAGAGGAAGCGGGACTTGTTGATCTCGATCTCGTGGACACCCTCGCGGGCCAGCGTCCGGTACTGCTCCTGCATCCGACCAGCCTACGGGCCGGTCCGACCGGGCCGATCGCGGCACCCGACGCCCCGCGCCGCGCTGCGGTGTCCGCCGTACGGCGCAGTCCGCACCGCCGGGCGGCGTACCCGGGCCGTCCGCACGGTGCGTCGGGGAGACGTCCGCCGCCCCCGTGGGCACTGTGGCCCCAGCGGGACCCCGCGGCCGCAGGACGGCCCGGTGGCCCCGCGGGACCGGAACGGCGGCTCGGCGGAGGGCTTGATGGACGACAGCACACAGGCGGCGATGACAGCCGGCGTTCCGGTGACCGGCGAGGAGATGCCGGTGCCTCCCGCGGAGGTCGTCGAGGCGGCCCGCGAGGCACCGGACCACTGGCTGGCCATGGTGGACCTGACCTGGGCGGGCGAGGGCGCGCCCCCGCTGTGGGCGGTGATCGGGCAGTGGCGGTCGGGCCCGGACGGCGAGATCGCCGAGTGGCGGGACAACCCGGAGTACCGCCCGTCACCGCAGATGTTGGACTGGGCGGACCCGACCGACCCGGTGGACCGCGCGGTCCAACTGTCCGCCACCGGCTACGGCCCGGACCGGGCGGTCTGCGAGGAGCTGGCGCAGGCGGAGGTGTCCGTCCTGGTCACCGCCGCCGGCGCACCGCTGGCCGCGGCCTCCCCCGAGGGCGCCCCGGTGGTCCCCGTCTACACCTCTGCCGCCCAGCTGGAATCGGCGGGCCGGCTGCTCTACGACCGGCGGCCGGCGGCCGAACTGGTCGAGCAGCTGCCACCGGGGCACGCCCTCTACCTCAACCCGTCCGGGCCGGTGAGCATGGTCGTGGAGTCCGAGCAGCTGCGTGCGGCACTGGCCGCAGCGGGCGGCACCGGCGCCAAACAGCGCACCCGGGAGCCGGCCACCGGCACGGCGCTGCGACCGGGCACCGGCGCCGGGGCGCCCGAACCGGTGGGCGGTGGCCCGGCGATCGGCAAACCGGCCCGCTCCGCGGCGGGCAGCCGCGTCGTCGGCGCCGGACTGGGCCGCCGCACCGGCTGACCGCCCGCCCCCTGAACCCGCCCCGCCCGTCTTCCCCTTCGGGCGGGGCGTCTTGCTGTGCCCGGCGTCGTCGTCACTGTGGGTGGCCTCCACACGCCCCCCGCCTACCCGTGACCTGCCCGTAATCGAAACCTCGTAGAACTCTGCCTACGGTCTGTCCGCCTCACCAGGCAGAGTTTGCTCCCGCCAGGGGGAGCTCCAGGGGGTTTGCGCAATGGCTGAGAAACGCTCGGGGAACCGACTGGCCGCACTCGACGGCCTGCGATGAGCCGCCGCCTTGATGGTGGTCTTCTACCACTACGTCGCCCTCGCCGTACCGTGGGGCCACGCCACCGGCACCATCTTCCCGACGGCCCACAAGGCGGCCCAGTACGGATGGTTGGGCGTCGAGGTCTTCTTCCTGATCAGCGGCTTCGTCATCTGTATGAGCGTGTGGGGCCGCACGGTGGGCCAGTTCGCGGTCGCCCGCGTCTCCCGGCTGTTCCCCGCCTACTGGGCCAGCATCCTGCTCACCGCCGTGGTGGTGAAGAGGTGGCCGGAGGTCACCTCCCTGCACGGCTGGGACACGGTGATCACCAACTTGACCATGCTCCAGGCCGGCAACAACACGCCCAACGTGGACCCGGTGTACTGGACGCTCTTCGTGGAGCTGAAGTTCTACCTGATCGTGGTCGTGGTCATGCTGTTCGGCGTCACCTACCGCAACTGCCTGCTCCTGTGCGGCATATGGACCGCGGCCGCCGCCCTCGCCCCGGTCCTGGTCGCCTCCGTCACCGCGCTCATGCTGGTGGCCGCCTGGCTCGTCCACCGCCTCGTCGAACGCCCCCTCGGCAGCTGGCTCCGCACCCGCATGCGACGCGGCATCGACGACGTCCGTCAGCACGTCACACCGCGCCGCAGACACGCCCGCCCCACCACACCCCCCACGCCCACCGTGCCCCGCCAGGCCGAAGGCGACCGGACGTCGCCGTCCGCCCGCACCTTCGAGTCCGTCTGACCGACGCCGCTCCAGAAAGCCCAACGGCTCCAGAGGGTTCAGGGAATTCAGGGGATTCCGGGGATTCAGAGCAATCACGGGAATCAGGCGGGCCGATCGCCCGTTGTGCCGTAGCGGAACCACGAACGACAGGAGCCCCCGTGCACGGCGACCAGGCAACCATCCGCAGGATCCTCACCGAGCTCGGCGACACCTGGGCCGTCGTAGGGCTCTCGGCCAACCGCCAGCGCGCCGCCTACCGCGTCGCCGAGGTGCTGCAGAGCTACGGCAAGCGGATCATCCCCGTGCACCCCAAGGCCGAGGCCGTGCACGGCGAAGTGGGCTACCCGTCCCTGGCGGCCGTCCCGTTCACGGTAGACGTCGTCGACGTCTTCGTGCGCAGCGACCTCGCCGGAGCCGTCGCCGACGAGGCCGTCACCATCGGCGCCAAGGCGGTCTGGTTCCAACTCGGTGTCACCGACGACGACGCCTACCACCGCACCCGCACCGCCGGCCTCGACATGGTCATGGACCGCTGCCCGGCCATCGAAATCCCCCGGCTCGGCTGACCTGAGGCTGCAAGAATGCCCGGGTGATCATCCGACCCGCGCAGGAGCCGGACGTCCCCGGTCTGCTCGGCCTGGCAGCCCAGGTCGAGCACTGGTTCGGCGCCATGGTCGCGGAGCCCGGATTCCATCGCGCCCTGGACGGGCACCTCCGCCGGTCCACGGCGCTGGTCGCTGTCTCCGCGGAATCGGCGCTCGTCGGCGGCCTGTTGTTCGGTGCGGAGCCCCCGACCTACCACGTCCACTGGCTCGTCGTCTCGGCGGAGGCACGCGGGACGGGCGTGGGTCGCGCGCTGGTGGCGGACGCGCTACGGAGGTTCGTGCGGGGACCGGGCAGCATCGAGGTGGTCACGTTCGGGGCCGACCACCCGGGCGCCGTTGCCAGCGGTGCACGCGTCTTCTACGAGCGTCTCGGCTTCGCCCCGGCCGAGGCCACGGATCCGGGTCCGGAAGGCGGTGCCCGGCAGATCTACCGCCGGGCCGTCATCTGAGGTGCGCTAGCGTGCTGGCATGATCACGCCACGTGCCGCCCGTCCCGAGGACGCCGCCGAGCTGGTCCGGCTGCGCCGGCTGATGTTCCTGGCCATGAACGGCCGTGCCGATCCCGGCAGTTGGGAGCGGAACGCGGAGGAGATCACACGTCGAGAGCTGGCCGGACCGGACCCCCACCTGATCGGTTTCGTGGTGGACGGGGAGGCGGACGAGGCCGCGGCCGGGGCGGGCGCGCCGCATCTTGCGGCGGGTGCGCTCGGCTGGATCGACGAGCGGCTGCCGTCCCCGGTGAACCCGACCGGTCGGATGGGCTTCGTCTTCAACGTCTGTACGGATCCCCGGTACCGGGGCCGGGGCTATGCCCGGGCGACCACCGAGGCCCTGCTCGGGCGGTTCGCGCAGCAGGGCATAGGCCGGGTCGATCTGCACGCCACGGACGCCGCGGTACCGCTCTACCGCAGCCTCGGCTTCACCGAGCACAGCACGCCGCTCTCCCTGGACCTGCGTCGACGACCGAGCGCCGAGGTCGGCTGACCGCGGCCCTCAAGGCCCGGCCCGGTGGCCGGGTGCCCGGTGGCCGAGTGCCCGGTCAGGCGACGCCCAGCCCCTCCAGGACCGTGGCGCCCGGAAGTTCGGCCAGCGCCTTGCCGGGCACGATGAGCTTGCCCCGGCGGCTGCCGCTGCCGACCAGCGCGTAGGGGGCGTCGGCGACCGCGGCGTCCACCAGCAGCGGCCAGGCCGCGGGCAGGCCGATCGGGGTGATCCCGCCGTACTCCATACCGCTGTCGCCGACGGCGGTGTCCATCGGGGCGAACGATGCCTTGCGGGCGCCCAGATGGCGGCGGACCACGCCGTTGACGTCGACGCGGGTGGTGGAGAGGACGACGCAGGCGGCCAGCGTGACCTCGCCGCCGCGCTTGCCGGCCACCACCACGCAGTTCGCCGACTGCTCCAGCAGCCAGTCGCCGTAGTGGGCGACGAGGAGTTCGGTGTCCGCGATGGCCGGGTCCGTGTCGACGTACCGGAACTCCTCCACGGGGACGGAGCCGCGCCAGCCACGCAGCGCGGCGGCCACGGGGGCGGGCAGGAGGTCCAGGCACTCGGCGGCGGGCCGGACTTCGTCGAAGGCATCCATCGGCACGGGCATACCGCCAAATTAGCAGGCGCAGCAGGCCCAGCGGCCCGCCGGAATGATCACCGGCATCGCCGTCCCCACCGGCTGCGCGCGGTCCGACCCTGATCCAACGGACGGGCCCTACCCCTCCGCCGTCTCCCACTCCCCCAGCGCCAGCAGCTGCTCCGGTGTGACGCCCTCTGGGATCGGGACCGGTGCCGGTGTCCGCAGCGGCGGCTGCCAGCCCTCGCCCGGTTCCCAGCGGCGGACGATCCTGGCGGGTGCCCCGGCCACCACCGCGTGGTCGGGGACCTCGCCGCGGACCACCGCGCCGGCCGCGACCACCACGTTCCGCCCCAGCCGTGCGCCGGGGAGGATGACCGCCCCGGTGCCGATCCAGCCGCCCGGCCCGATGGCGACCGGTTCGGTGCGCGGCCACTGCTTGCCGACCGGCGTCTCGGGGTCGTCGTAACTGTGGTTGGTGGTGGTGACGTACACGCCGGGGCCGAAGAAGCAGTCGTCGCCGATCGTCAGGCGTACGTCCGCGATCACATGGCTGCCGCGCCCCAGCACCACACCGTTGCCCAACGTCAGGATCGGGTCGGGGCCCAGGTCGAGGTCCGGCATCATGCCCGCGGTGAGCGTGACGTCCTGGCCGATGATGCAGTGCGCGCCCAGCTCGATCCAGGGATCGCCGAAGACCGTGCCCTGGGGGAACGCCAGCCGGGTGCCGGTGCCGATCCGGCGGAAGCGGTACGGGCCGGGGCGCTCGGCTGTGACGGCCGCGGTCTCCCGCACCCAGCGCGCCCCGCGGTGGACGGCGCGGGACACCGCCCGGCGCCGCCAGGCCGTCAGGGACGAGAACACGTTCTGGTTTATCGGCACCCGCACACCGTACTCAGCGGGCCCGGGCACCGACCGCGCCTCGGCCTGTGATCTTCACCCCACCCGCGGCCGCCCCGGCCACCTCGCGCCCGCGTCGTCTACGGTGCTGGTGGCGCGGCACTCAACCGGCGAGGAGATGCGCAGATGACAGAACGGTCAGTGATCGTGGCGGTGGGCGGCCAGGCGCCGAACATCGACCCCGGGGCGTACACCGCGCCCACCTCCGTCGTCGTCGGCGACGTCACCCTGGCCGCCGGTACGAGCGTCTGGTACCACACCGTGCTGCGCGCCGACAGCGGCCCCATCGTCCTGGGGGCCGACAGCAACATCCAGGACAACTGCACGGTGCATGTGGATCCGGGCTTCCCGGTGACCGTCGGCGCGCGGGTCTCGGTCGGCCACAACGCCGTGCTGCACGGCTGCACCGTCGAGGACGACGTCCTGGTCGGCATGGGCGCCACGGTGCTGAACGGCGCGCACATCGGCGCGGGTTCGCTGATCGCGGCCCAGGCTCTGGTCCCGCAGGGGATGCGGGTGCCGCCGGGCTCGCTGGTCGCCGGGGTTCCGGCCAAGGTCAAGCGCGAACTGACCGCGGAGGAACGGGAGTCCATCAGGCTGAACGCGGCGAACTACCTGGAGCTGGCGGCCCTGCACCGCGCGGCGGTCCCGGTCGCCACCGGCGGTGCGGATGCCGGGGAGTCCGCGGGCTGACGGCCCCGGATGCGACGTCGGTGCGGCCTGGTCAGGGCCGCACCGACGGGTCTGCGTCCCCCGTGCGGACGGGGCTCAGCCCCGTCGGGCCTGGTGGGCGGCGCTCAGCGCGGAGGAGAGCAGCTCCGCGTCGAAGAGCGTGGCATCCGCGAGGCGGTTGGCGTTCCCGTAGGCGTTCATCATGAGCTTGGCGGTGCGCAGCGCCGTGGGCGACCGGCGGACCAGCGGCTTGGTCCAGCGCGTGACGGCGGCGTCCAGCTCGTCCTCGGGGACGACGGTGTGCAGGATGGACAGGTCCGCGGCCTTCTCGGCGCCGAAGTTGGCGCCGGTGAGCATGAGTTCACGGACCTTGGCGGCGCCGGCTTCGTGCAGCAGCCGCGGCAGGGAACCGCCCCAGGCCGGCGGCAGGCCGAGCGCGAGCTCCGGCATCCGGAAGCGGCAGTTGTCGGCACCGGCCCGCAGGTCACAGAAGAGCGCGAGCGCCAGCCCCGCCCCGATGACCCCGCCGTGCAGTCGGGCGATGGTGACGGTGGGGGCGGTGGCCAGGGCGTCGCAGACCCGGCGCGCCTTGCCCGCCAGGCTCCGGAGGTCCGCACCGTCCGGGTCGGCGGCGAGGAGTTCGCCGAACTCCCGGCGGTCGCCGCCCAGACAGAAGTCGTCACCTGCGCCGGAGAGCACCATGACGCGGACGCGGGGGTCGTCGTGCAAGGCGCCCAGTACGGCGAGGAGTTCGTCCAGGAGGAGTCCGGAAACCGCGTTCCCGGTCTCCGGACTGTGCAATTCCACGTGCGCGACCGGCCCCTCGGTTCTTATCCGGAGGGTCTTGAAGTCTTCCATCACGATGCGCTGTCTTCCTCTGCTTCCCACATGCCTACTACGGTCCGACGATTTGTCAGGATTCAACTACCTGTAGCTCCGTGATCCGCCGGAACCCCACCCGCGGTGCATAGACCGGCGGGGCACTGACCCGCAGTCCGGGCATCCGACGGAGCAGCGCGGTCAGCAGCGTGCTGGCCTCCAGGCGGGCCAGGGGCGCACCGAGGCAATAGTGGATGCCGCCGCTGAAGCTGAGGTGGCTCGCCTTGCGGCGGATGTCGAAGATCTCCGGATCGGCGAAGTGCGCGGGGTCGTGATTGGCGGCGCCCACCATCAGGTGCACCATCCGGTCCTGCTCGATGCGCACGTCGCCGATCGTGCAGTCCTCGGGGGCGACCCGGCTGATGATGTGGTTCGGCGAGTCGTAGCGCAGGACTTCCTCGATGGCATCGGGTATGTGCTCCTGGTGCGCGCGGAGCCATCCGAGCTGCCGCGGGTGCTCCAGGAGGAGCCACACCATGCTGGACAGCAGGGTCGCCGTGGTCTCCGGGGCGGCCAGGAACACCAGGAGCGCCAGCAGGTACACCGCCTCGTCGGCCGCCTCCCGGTCGCGTTCGAGTTCGTCCCAGGTACGCAGCCAGTTCGAGACCGGGTCGTCGCCCGGGGACCTACGGCGTTCCTGCACCAACTCCCGGAAATAGGACTCCAATTGCATGGTGGCGGCATCGGAGAGTGCGAGTTGACTCGCGGAGGGCAGCAATTCCTGGGTGAATACCTGGTCGTGGGCCAGCGACCGGAGCAATCCGTGGTCCGCCACGGGCAATTGGAGCCACTCCCCGATGGAACACATCGGGAGTTCCTCGCTCACCAGTGAACTGAAATCCGCGGCACCGCCCCGCAGTTCCTCGGCGAGCCGGTCGAGAAGGCGCTCGGTATGCGTCTCGACGGCACTCGTGATACCGGCTACGCATTTCCGGTCGAACAAATTGCCCAACGACCGCCGCACCCGGGTGTGATGCGGCGGATTGAGCGCCGGCAGAGTCCGGCCCATTTCGGTCGAAGACGGCGCACCCCAACGGGTACCGCCACCCTGACGTGCCCGCCAGGCACTGTCGGGGACCCGCCACGTCCGGTCCCGGAGGATGCGGTCACACAAACCGTAGGAGTTGATCAGGTACCCGCCCCAGGGGGCCGGAACGACATCTCCCATTGCCCTGAGTTCGGAGTAAATGGGCAAGGGATTCGCTTGTCCGCTCCCCTTCCGCAAACGCGAGAAGAGCGAAACCACCGCACGCCGGTCAACGGACCGAGAGGCCAGGGCGGGCTCCACGACAACTCCCTTTCAGAAGATCATGTAAGACGCGACACCCCTACCTACCCTTGCCATTGAACATTCATACGACGCACTCATGATCGACTTCGTTGCGAACGTCACACCTTCCACCACGACAGAAACCCGCTCCACCAGCTACTCTTTCGAGATTTACCGGAAGCCTGCTCCTGTGCGGCAATCGCACCGGCACCCACCGGAGCCGGCATCGGCCCGGCGGAACGACGCTCGGCCCGCACCGGCGTGAAGCGCGCCGGCAACGAGTTGAGGGCCCGGTGGAAGGGACCCGGCCGCCAGGTCAAACTCTCCTCGGGCACGCCGAGTTCGATGTCGGGCAGCGCGTTCAGCAGCTTCTCGATGGCCAGCACCGAGATCAGCAGTGCCGGGTCCTTCGCCGGGCAGGCGTGCGGGCCGGCGCCCCAGGCCAGGTGCGCCCGCTTGCTCAGCGTCTGCCGCCCGACCGAGAGACCGGGATCGGTGTTGGCCGACGCGAAGCTGATGAGGACGGGACTCCCGGCCGGGAGCCTGCTGCCGGACACCTCCACGTCCTGGACCGGGTAGTGCGTCGCGTAGTTGGCGATCGGCGGGCTGTTCCACAGCACGTCGTGGATGGCGTCGTCGACCGGCAGACCGGCCGAGTGCTGACCGCCCGCGTACCGCTCGTCGCACAGCATCAGCCGCAGCGCGCTGGAGATGAGGTTCTGCATCGGCTCCGCGCCGGCGCCTATCAGCATCACCAGCTGGTGGATCATCTCCTCGTCGGAGAGCTGGGAGGGATGCTGCATCAGCCACGAGGTGACGTCTTCGGCCGGGTTGGCACGCTTGAGGGCGACCAGTTCCAGCAGCGACTCCGTCAGGGTCTCGTTGGCCTTCTCCGCGTCGATGCCGTCGAAGATGCCGGAGAAGCCGAACACCAGCCGGTCACCGATCTCGGCCGGGCAGCCGAACAGGTCGTTGAAGACCAGCAGCGGCAGCCAGCGGGCGTAGTCGGCGACCAGGTCGGCCTTCCCGTGCCCGCTGAACTGCTCGATCAGGTACTTGGCCACCCGGTCCACATGCCGTCCCACCCGGTGCATGTCCAGCCGCGCGAGGCTGTCCGTCACCGCCTGACGCAGCCGCAGGTGGTCGGCCCCGTCGGAGAACATGCTGTTCGGCCGGTACATCAACATCGGCAGCACGGGGCTGTCCAGGGGCACCCGGCCCTCGTTGAGTGCACGCCAGCGCCGCGGGTCGCGGGCGAAGGAGTCGGGGTTCTGCAGGATCTGCAGCGCCGTCGCGTAGTCCGTGACGAGCTCCGCCTCGACGCCGGGGGAGAGTTCGACCGGGGCGGTCGGACCGTGCTGCCGCAGCTGCTCGTACACCGCGTGCGGCGCGGCGGCGAATTCCGGGCCGTGCAGGGAAGTCGTCATGCCGTCGGCATGTGCCGGGCAACCCGGCGGCGGAGTCTGGAATTCCGGATGAGATTGCATGGAGGCACTCCTAGTTGAGGCGGGACTGCAGATAGCGGACCAGCGTGATCAGAGAATCCGCCGACGACTTCTGGTCACGCGCATCGCAATTGATGACCGGCGTTTCGGGGAGGAGATCGAGCGCCTCCCGGATCTCGTCGAGCGAATGCGCCGGCGTCCCGTCGAAGCGGTTCACGGCGATCGCGTACGGGATGCCGTAGTGCTCCACCAGGTCCATGACAGGGAAGGACTCCTGAAGACGCTGCGGATCGACCAGGATCAACGCCCCGAGCGCCCCACGCGTCATGTCCTCCCACACCTGAACGAATCGCTGCTGTCCGGGAGTTCCGAACAGATACAGGACCAGCTGTTCGCTCAGCGTCAACCGCCCGAAGTCCATGGCGACCGTCGTCGTGGTCTTCCCCGGCACCGCCCGCAGGTCGTCGATTCCCGCGCTGGCCTGCGTCATCACCTCTTCGGTGCGCAACGGCGGAATCTCCGACATGGTGCCGATGAACGTGGTCTTGCCCACGGCGAAGTGCCCGACGACCAGGATCTTCGCCGCGGTCTGCACAGAATTCCGCAGGTACACACCGTCATCCAAAGCGAGCCTGGAGCCCATTCAGCACCTCCTCAAGGATTTGCCGTTCGACAAGCTGAGCGCTGGGGATGGGCGCGCGCACATAGAGATGGCCCTCCTCCGTGAGATCGAACACCAGAATTTTGACGACGCCCACCGGCAGCCCGGTGTGCCCAGCTATCTCGGCGATCGACAGAAAACCCCCGGAACACAGCTCCAACAGACGCTGCTTCTCCGGGTCGAGGGGTTTGGTCCGGGGCGGTTCCTGAGCGACGGTGACCAGTGTCAGCAGCGAGAAAGAGCTGTCATCGACGAGGTCCCGGCCGTTGGTGATGACGTACGGCCGTACTAATTCCGCTGCTTCCTGTACCAGCTCCGGCTCGTCATCGGTCGTCATGGTTGGATATCGGCCCTCTCACGCGGAGGACTGGTCAGAGCCTTGCCGAGCTGGCCGACCAGTTGTTGCATCCGGAACGAGATCTCCGCCATGTCGACATCGGGCGACGCCGAAACCGCGAGATATGCACCTTCACCGGCTGAGATGAGGAAGACCCAGCCGTGGTCGAATTCCACTAGCGTCTGCCGCCACTGCGGGCGCCTGGCCGAACCGTTGTTGTTGCAGAAGTCGGAAACCGTGCGGCTCAGCGACTGCATACCGCTCATCGCGGCGGCCACGGTATCGGCATGGTCCCGGCCGACTTCTCTGGAACGGGCCATAAGGAGACCGTCGGCGGAGACGAGAATGGCATGCTGTGCTTCAGGCAATTCCAGAGCACTGTCAAGCATCCACGACAGATCGTAGTTCACGGAACCTCATGCCCTTCACTGCTTGCTTGGGTGGACCGACGGCCCGACTGCGTACCGCGCTGGAACGCGCCCATGGCGGACGCGGTCCGGGCGCTGTCGCGGACCGGAGTGGGGGTGCCCTCGGTCGCCGGCGGCACGATGGATATGGCCCCGCGGCGGCGCCGCTTCGGCAGTCCGCCGGCGGTCGTCTCGTTCACCGCCGGGGCCTCGGTGTCCGGGCCGCCGAAGGGAGGAACTGCCGGCGCGCGGTGGCGCCCCTGGACCGCGGCACTCTGCTGACCAGGAGGATTCTCGGGCGGCAACGGGGTGGATGCGGCCACGGCAGGACCCTCCTCGGGCTCGTGCAGGGACGTGAGCAACTCGTCGGGGAGCAGGACGACCGCGCGCACACCGCCGTACGGCGAAGTGGAGTCGACCGAGACCGTGAAGCCGTAGCGGGCGGCGAGCACACCGATGACGGTGAAACCGAACTGCGGCGGGTTGCCGAGGCTGGAAACGCTCGCCGTATTACCGCCGGCAAGCAACTGGCCGGCCCGCGCCTTCTCTTCCTCGTTCATACCGACACCGGCGTCGTCCACGACGATGCACACGCCCTTGGGCACCGGGCGGATGTTGAGCTCGATCACCGTTTCCGGTGCGGAATAGCTGGTGGCGTTGTCCAGCAATTCAGCCAGCACCAGCGCTACCGGTTCGACGGCGCGGCTCACGATGGCGAAGTTACTCTGCGAACGGATCTCGACGCGAGTGAAGTGACGAATGCGTCCCTTTGCACTGCGGACCACATCGTAGAGCGAGGCGTCATTACGACGCCGGCCGAGCCAACCGTCACAGAGCACCGCGATGGACTGAGCCCGTCGCGCGAACTGCGAGTTCATGTGGTCGATATCGAGCAGGTCCTGGAGGATCTTATGCTCGCCGTACGCTTCCTGGAGCTTGGAGATCGTCAGCTGCTGCTCGCTCGCCAGTCCCTGGAGGGTCCGCATGGCGGCCTTCAGGGTATTCTTGGTGGCTTCTTCGGCGCGGTCCTTGGCCTCCTCCACGGCCTCCGCGTAGTGCTCTTCCAGCTGCGCGTAATGCTGTTTCAGCTCAATTTTTTCTTTTCTTAGCTCCGAAATATTTTTCCGGCCACGAATAATCGCGGTAGCAGCGACAGGTGTACCAGCGACCAATGCCCACAGCGCTGGATCCTGGAGATATTGCGTCATAGGTCTCTCTTCGGATGACGAAGCCACCAGGTGCCGAATGCCCGGCTGCCGTGTGGATACTCACGCGCGGCCCCAGACAATAGACGAACGGCCGCGCACAGTCGCCTGCCAGAAAGCCTCTGAAGGCCCGGATAACGGCATAGCTCTCCCCGGGGTGGCGATTTTCTCAGGTCAATGCGCGGAATTTCCTTTTGCCATAGCAGGTGACCACCCGGTTGGCAAGTGCGATGATCTTAGCATCACGCCATCGGCTGAAGTCCAACAGCGATCCGTAACGTTCTGGCACCTGACGGAGATTCAACAAAGGCCCCCTTTAGGGCCATTGGCTCCCGATACGACGCCACCACGCAACCCGTTGGGGCGCTTCCTGACGGCCCGCTAGCACCCGGAACCGCACCGTAGCGAACGCAACGCAGCGCGAATCGCGGCAGATCAGCGGCGCGGAGCATCGTGGACGCAGGTGATCTCACCACCGCGCACCGCAGGCCCCTTACGGTCATCCGCCGCTGGGTGCCCAGGAGGCGGTAGGCGGTGCAGCGCACCCGCGCGGATCCCGGACGCAGTCAACCGACCGCGGTCCGCTGGGAATCAGCGGACGCGGCAGTCGGCCGAAGACCGACCGACCGGCCACGGCCGCCCGGGCACGCCGCCGACGGGCCGTCAGACCGACGGCGCCGCCACCGGCCCCTGCATCTGCTCGCTGATCCAGTGCAGCGACTCGGCCATCCGCTTGATGTAGGTGTGTCCGCTGTGCACGCCGTCCGGTATTTCGAAGAGCGTGGAGTGGATCGGTCCGCGGGCGCCGTTGGTGTAACCGCCGATGAAGCGCTTCACGTCGGGCACCGCGTCCTCCTTGCTGCCGAGCTCGAAGGCCAGGTAGACCTGCGGCCCGCCGCGTGCGGCCAGCTGCCGCGCCAGGTGCCGGGGGTCGTTGGCCAGCTTCTCGGCCGGGTGCCCCTTCCACAGCGGCGAGTCCGGCGCCGTGTCCGGACCGTTGACGATCGCCGCCTTGAACCGCTGCGGCTCCTTGAGCACCGCCTTCAGCGCCGCGAACCCACCCGACGAGGACCCCATATAGGCCCAGCCGTCCCGCGTCCCGTACGTACGGAAGTTGGCCCGGGCGAACTCCGGCACGTCCTTGGTCAGCCAGCTCCCCATCTTGGGCTGACCGGGGATGTCGCTGCCGTCGTAATACGTCTTGCGGGGGTTGAGGACCGGCATCACCAGGATGAACGGCAGCGTCTTGCCCTCCTTCGCCCACTCCCCGAGCCGCTCTTCCAGCGCGAACGGCGCATCCGTCCAGTAATTGGCCGGGTACCCCCAGGCACCGGGCAACGCGATCAGCACCGGGAAGCCGCTCCGGGCGTACCGGGGCTGGTTGTACTGCGGCGGCACCCAGGCCCAGACGTCGCCGGTGTAACCGGACGCGCGCCCGTGCCACCTGGTGTGCAGCACCTTGGTTCCGTCGTCCCCGGTCGGCCGGTAGGTGGTGAACACCGAGCGGGGGCCCTGCGGCAGCACCGTCCGCGGCCGGCCGTTCAGCGCGTCCGCGGCGTGGGCCCGCAGCCGCGGCACCTTCGACGCGTCGACGACGTCCTGCCCCGGCCCACCGCATCCGGCCAGCAGCCCCAGGGCCAGCACACTCACCGCAGCTCTGACGCGCAGGGACTTCATCGGGACGATCTCCTCAGGCACTTGGGGCCGGCCGGGGCACCACGGTGCCATCGCGAAACCGGTCGAAAGGCACCACTCTAAGATCGGCCCGTCAGCAGCCGGACGCCGACCCCGCCCTTCGTGACCTGGGGTTTACCGTTCCGTTTCACCATCAAGACGAACCGCCGCGTCAAGCGCACCGCGCACGTTTCCCCCTAACGGTGAACCCCGTCCGCTGTTTACCCGGCGGTCGGTTCTGGCATCGTGGTTCGCTCCTAGGGAAGTGCGCGGCGATGTGCCGTGTTTGGGGATGACCGATGACCGCGTGGGCCGATCACGGGCCGCTGCCCGGCGTAGTGGGGCGGGCAGTTGAACACGAGCAGGTGGCCGGACTGCTGGGCCGGACCGCCCCGGTCACACTCACCGGACCGGCCGGGGTGGGCAAGAGCCTGCTGGCCCGCGCCGTCCTCGAAGAGCGCACCGCGACCGGCCCGGACACCGTCATCCGGATCGCCTGCTGGGACGGGCTGACCGCGGACGAACTGACCGGCGCCCTCCTCCGCGCGGCCGGCCTCCCCCCGCGGAGCACCGCCGAGGACCTCGCCGCGCACTGCCGCACGCACCGCGCGATCCTCCTCCTCGACGACTGCGACCCGCTGCGCGACGCCTGCGCGGCCCTGGTCCGGCGGCTCCTGCGGACCGAACCGGCACTGCGGATCGTAGCGACCGCCCGCCGGCCCCTGGGGCTGCCCGGGGAACGCGTGATCGCCCTCGCCCCACTGCCGGTGACCCTCGGCGAGGGCATCGCCGGGCCGGCGGTCGAACTCCTGGCGGCGCGCACCGGCCCCGCCGCCCCGGAACTCCTGGTCGCGGTGTGCCGGGCGCTGGAGGGGTGCCCGCTCGCGATCGGCCTGGCCGCCCGGCAGTTGGACCGGATGACGCTGGCCCAACTCGCCGCCCGGCTGGACGGGGAAGACCCGTTGCACTACTCCGGCCCCTCCCCCACCACCCGCCACGCCTCGCTGTACGCCGCGCACGCCGCCGGCTACGCCCTCTGTTCTCCTGTCGATCGCCAGGTCTGGGCCCGCCTCTCGGTTCTCCCCGGGGATTTCGACCCCTGGCTGGCGGGGTGCGTCTGTAGCAGCAGTGACGTTCCTGCAGCCGCCGTCGACGGAGCGCTGGAACGCCTCCGCACCGCCTCCGTCCTCACCTGCGTACGGGACGCCGAGAGCGCCACCGGCGCCGGGGCCGGACTGCCGCCCCGCTACCGGCTCCCGCGCGGCGCCCGGGAGTTCGGACGCGTCCGGCTGCGCGAGACGGGCGACGAGGTGGGGGCGCTGCGCCGGTTCCGCCAGGCGTGCGCGGCCCTCGCGGCGGAGGCGCAGATCACCTGGCAGGGCACCGGCCAGCAACTCGCGGTCCGCCTCGTCGAGGACGAGCAACACCACCTCGACGCGGCGCTGACCCGCCCCCCACTGGATGCCGAGGACGCCCTGAGCGCCCTGGAGATCGCGGTCTCACTGTGGTTCCAGTGGGCGGCCTGCGGCTTCCGCCACGAAGGCCGCGCCCACCTGGACCGGCTGCTGCGACTGTCCCAGGAGGACACCGCGCTACGGGCCCGCGCCCTGTGGCTGGCCGGCTACCTCGCGGCCCAGGAGAACGCCCCCACCACCGCCGAACCCCTCCTCACCCAGGCATGGACGGCGGCCGTGATGCACGCGGACGCCGACGGCCTGGCCCGTATCGCCCATGCGCACGCGGTCCTGGCGCTGTACCGCGAGGACACCACGGCCGCCGTGGCCTGCCTGGAAGAGGCCGTCCGGCACACCTCCCGCGACCCGTGGTTCGGCCCCGGCCCCGCCCACAGCCGGGCCCTGCTCGCCATCGCCCTCGCCCCGCTCGACGCGGTCCGGGCCCGGACCGCGGCCCACCGCGCCTGGGAGTCCCGCCACGCCGACAGCGACTTCTGGCTCCACTCGACGATCCTCTACGCCCATGCGCTCATCGAACGCGCCCACGGCGACCCGGCCACCGCCCTCCGGGCCTGCCGCAAGGCCCTGGTCGCGAAGAAGCTGATCGGCGACCCGCTGTTCGTCACCGGCGCCCGCACGATGCTGGCCGGCCTGCGCCGCGGCGTCCGCTCCGACACCCCCGTACGCGTACCCGGCGCCGGCGAGGTGCGCTGGTGGCGCCGCCGCGCCTCCGGCCCCGACCGCCAACCGTTCTTCTCACGCCTGCGCGCGGGCCCGTGAGATCCGCCCGGGTGTGCGCGGGCCCGGCCGAGCGGACGGCGTCCGGCCGGGCGCGGGGCGGAGCAGCGCCGGAGCGGGGGAACCGCCGCCGGGCCCGGCACCGTACGTGACACGTCGACTGCGGTCGGAATGCGGGGGCGCCGGGGCCGTCGCATGCTGGAGGCATGAAGCGTGCCCCCGTCATCGTGCATCCGCCGTCCACCGGCGGGCGCCGCGTCACGCTCCATGGGCAGGACCTGGGACGGGCGCTGCGCCCCGGCGACGTGGCCGCGATCCTGCGCCGGGCCGGGTTCTCCACCGCGCGCTTCGTCTGGGACGACACCGGCATCATCGAATGGCGCGACGGCGGACCGGACATCTGGCAGATGCCCTGACGTCCGGCTGCCACGACACCCCACGGACGACGTGAAACGCGCGACGCCCCGGACGTCCTGGTGAGGACGTCCGGGGCGTCGCGGGTGTGCGTTCGCCGACTGCCGGCTCAGTCGCCCGTCGTCGCGGCGACCGGGGACTGAACGGCCTCCGCCGCCTCACGCGCCGCCGCGGCCTTCTTGGCCCGGTGCTTCATGAGCAGGAACGACCCGATGCCGAACAGCACCGCGGCGACCAGGCCCCACGTCTGGAAGCGCTTGAGCCAGGGCTCGGCGACGATACCGACGGTGTAGATCAGCGCGGTCGTACCGCCGGCCCAGATGACGCCGCCGAGGACGTTGGCAATCAGGAACTTCCAGTACGGCATCTTCAGCACACCCGCGAGCGGGCCGGCGAAGATGCGCAGCAGCGCGATGAAGCGGCCGAAGAAGACCGCCCACATTCCCCACTTTTCGAACTTCGACTCGGCCATGGCGACATGGTCGGGCCCGAAGTGCTTGGGGAACTTCCGGCCGGCCCAGGTCAGCAGCGGCTTACCGCCCTTGCGACCGATCGCGTAGCCGATGGAGTCACCGATGATCGCGCCGACGGAGGCGCAGGCACCCAGCACGAACGGGTCGATGTGGTCTTGGGTCGCGGCCAGGATCGACGCGCTGACGAGGACGATCTCGCCGGGCAACGGAATGCCCAGGCTCTCCACCCCGATCACCAGCCCCACGAGGAGGTAGACGCTCAAGGCGGGTACCGTCGCCAGCCATTCCTGGATGTGCAAGGCTGCTTCCTCCGCTGGTGTAGGGCCCCCGTGGGCCGTTGCCCGGTGCCCCCGGCACCGATCGGTCATTCCCTGACGCGCTGTGCCAGCGCGTCAGGGAAGCGTACTCGATCGGGTGGTACCGACGACGATTCCGGTTATGGGCGGGTGCATCGGCCCACCACCGCCTACTCACCCACGGCTACACCCACGGCTGGTCATTCGCCAACCACGGTTACATCCCGCGGACGTCGTCCGGCCCCACCGCGGTCACTTGTTGGGGCGCAGCGTCCACACGATCGTCATCTCACCGGTGACGGCGCCGTCCTTGTCGCGGGTGATCTCGACCTTCACCGGGAACTCCGGGCGCTCCCCGGCGTCCAGTTGGGCGATCACCTCGGACACCGGCCGGCCCAGCTCGGCGGTGGCGGTGACCGCTCCCATGGCGAGCTTTCGGTATCCGATCTCGGCGCCCACCGCCAGCGGCACCGCACGGCCCAGCTGATCGCCGAAGGCGGTCATCACGATCGCGCCGCTCGCCGACTCCGCGAGCGTGAACATCGCGCCGGCGTGCGGGCCACCGACGTGGTTGTGGAAGTCGGGCTGGTCGGCCATGCGGACCACGGCGCGCTCGGCGGTGGTCTCGGTGAACTCAAGGTTCAGGGTGCGGACCATCGGCACGGATGCCGCCATCATGTCGCCGATCGACGGCAGGGACTCAGAGGACATAGCGCCATGTTACCTAGCAGTAGCTTAGCTGTGAAGAGGTCATCCGCCCCTCCCTCCCCGACCACCCCATAACACCGACCCCCTCGCCGAAAACCGGGTGCCGCCACCCCCGAACCCCATAGCGTGAACGCCCATGACACAACGGGGACACACCCAGCGAACCGAGTACGCACTCTTACGGCCACTGCCCCAGGCAGCACGCCGAACCCGGCCGACAACGGGCCGCGATCACTCCCGTCCACCTCATCGGCCTTCCCCACCCCACTCGACATGGCCGCCCCTCTCGACGCGAACATCCCTCTCGACGCGGCCAACCCACCCGACATTGGCGGCCCGCCCGACGCGGCCATTCCTTCTCGTCCGGCCGGTCCTTCCGATCCCGCCGGTCCTTCCGGCACTCCTGGCGCGCCCCTCCTCGGGGACTCCGAACTCCTCGGGAGGACCGCACTCCTCGGGAACTCCGAGCCGACGGGACGGTGCCTGATGGCGGCCCGCCCCACCTGGGCCGGGCGGAACTTCGTCCTGCTCAGCGCCGCCACCATGATCGCCGGCCTCGGCAGCAGCGGAGCGATGATCGCGACCTCGTTCGCCGTGCTCGGCGCGGGGGGCTCCGCGACCGACGTCGGACTGGTCTCCGCCGCCCGCATGGTGCCGCTCGTCCTCTTCCTCCTGATCGGGGGCGCAATCGCCGACCGGCTCCCCCGGCACCGCGTGATGGTCGCGGCGAACAGCGTCAACTGCCTCTCCCAGGGCCTGTTCGCACTGCTCGTCCTGTCCGGCACGGCGCACCTGTGGCAGATGGCGCTCCTGGCGGCGATCGGCGGCACCGGGCAGGCGTTCTTCGCTCCGGCCTCGGAGGGCATGGTGCTCGCCAGCGTCTCCGGCGAGCAGTCCGGCCGCGCCTTCGCACTGTTCCGCGTCGGTATGAACGGGGCGAACATCGGCGGCGCGGCACTCGGGGGCGCACTGGTGGCGGTCGTCGGCCCGGGCTGGGTGCTGGCGGTCGACTCCGCCGCCTTCGCCGTCGCCGGCGCGCTGCGCGCTTTCCTCGACGTGAGCGGAATGCCGGAGCGCACCCCGAGCGGCGGGATCCGCAGCGACCTGCGGGACGGCTGGCGGGAAGTCGCGTCCCGGCCGTGGTTGTGGGCGATCGTGGCGCAGTTCTCCCTCGTCAACGCGCTGGTCACCGCGGTGCAGTCGGTCTACGGGCCGCTGGTCGCCGAGGAACACCTGGGCGGCGCAGGACCCTGGGGCCTGGCGCTGGCCGCCTTCGGCGCCGGCACCGCGATCGGCGCCCTCCTGATGACCCGCCTCACACCGCGCCGCCTCCTGTTCACGGGCACCCTCTGCGTCTTCCCGTTGGCCCTCCCGTCCGCCGCGCTCGCCGTACCGGTGCCGGCCGGCTGGCTCGCCGCGATCATGTTCGGCACCGGGATCTCGGTCGAGGTCTTCTCGGTGACCTGGATGGTGACGCTCCATCAGGAGATCCCTGAGGAGAAGTTCTCCCGGGTCTCCTCCTACGACTGGCTCGGCTCACTGGCCGTGGTCCCGGTGGCCACCGCGCTGGCCCGGCCCCACCCAGGACCTCATCGGCCGCACCGCCGCACTGTGGGCCTGCGCCGCCCTGATCGTGCTCCTGACGGCCGCCACCCTCTGCATCCCCGACGTCCGCGACCTCACCCGGCGCCACCCTCCCTTCGCGCCCTCCCCCGCACCGCCTTCCCCTTCCCCTGCTGCTTCCTCTTCCACTTCCCCGTCCACTTCCCCGTCCTGCCCCTCGCCCCCTTCCGCCTCCTCCCCCTCGTCACCGCTGCCGCCCGCCCGTCACCTCCCGCGCCGCACGCACCCCGGCGATACCCACACCACTCACCGCGACCAACGCAACGAAGGGAATTAATCACTCTCCGTAACCGTTGCCGAAACAGGAGAAAGGAGGCCCCGTCGACACAGAGGCTCGGTCACGGAGGCTCGGTCACGCCGCGGAGGCTCGTCTGCAGAGGCTCACGACAAGATCATGACGAGCTGGCGAGGTCACGATGAGTTAGGGAACGGAGGACACGAGGTAGGGACCGGAGGGCACACGGTAGGGAACGCAGAGCTGGGCCCGTCGACTCATTGCTCGGCTGCTCAGTTGCTCGGTTGCTTGCTCGTGGAGGAGGCATTGCCCGTGGGGATCAAGCGACGCTGAAGGTGCCGTCCGGGGGGATGGGGGACGGGAGGGCTTGGGTATCGGGCACGGGGCTGGCGTCGGCGATCAGGCGGCGCAGGGGGGAGCCGTGTTCGACGCGGGCGGGGAAGACGTCGGCGGCGGTGCGGCGGGCCAGGGCGGCGATCGGGAGCTCCGTGTGCGAAGCGAGCAGCACGGCGTTGCCGAAGCGGCGGCCGCGCAGTACCGACGGTTCCGCGATCAGGGCGAGATGGGCGAACACCGCGGCGAAATTGGCGAGTTGACGGCGCAGGAAGTCGAAGGGGGCACTGTCTGCCAGGTTCGCGGCGTAACAGCCGTGGGGGCGCAGCGCACGGGCGGCGGCGCGCGCGTACTCGACCGAGGTCAGTTGAGCGGGCACCCGAGAGCCAGTGAAGACGTCCGCCACGATCACATCGACGCCGGCCTCCGGTGCCGCCTCCAGTGCCGCTCGGGCGTCCTGCGGGTGCAGCGCGATCCCGGAGTTGCCGGGCAGCGGGAGATGCTCCGTCACGAGGGCGAGCAGACCGTGATCGACGTCGATCACGTCCTGCCGGGAGTGTGGACGGGTCGCGGCGAGGTAACGCGGCAGGGTCAGCGCGCCGCCGCCCAGGTGCAGCACGTCCAATGGCTGCCCGGGGGGCGCGGCCTCGTCCAGGACGTGCGCGAGCCGGCGGACGTACTCGAACTCCAGGTGCGTGGGTTCGTCGAGGTCGACGTACGACTGTGGCGCGCCGTCCACCGTGAGAAGCCAAGCGCGGGGGCGGTCGATGTCCGGGAGGAGTTTGGCCGTGCCGTGGTCGACCGTGCGGGTCACGGGAACCGGGTCCTCGGCGGTCCGGGAGGCTTCCCGCTCCGCGGGGTCCTGGTCGGCCGCCCGGGGCTCGTCAGCCGCCGGTGAGGTGTCCGTCGATGTGTTCGTCGCCGGTGATTCGTTGTGCACCGTGCCATTGTGGCGGGTGGGGTGGGTCTCCTGTCGCGCTGGGGTGGGTCCCCTGTCACGGGCGGGGTGGGGGGACCCCTTGGGCAGGGGCCTCGTCGGATCAGGGGCCTTGCCGGTTGTGCCGAAACAGGCCAAGGCCGGAACGGGTCAGGCTCGGAACGGACCCGAGCCGGAACAGGCTCAGGCCCAGAACGGCTCAGGCCCGGAGCGGGTCAGATGTTCCAGAGGGCGCGGATTTCTGGGGCGTGGGTGGCGGACTGGCGTCGGCCCGCGCGGGCGGCGTCGGCGCGTTTGGCGGGGTCCAGGACGTTCCGGCCGAATGCCGACCTGGATGCGCGGTCCGGGGTGATCACGCATACCCGGGCGCCCTTCCCTGCCAGCCGCGCGCCCTGGGTGCGTGGCGCGACGATCGGTCCGCCGCCAGCCGCGATGGGGGCGATGACCACCACCCGGTCGTAGCCCGCGGCCAGGTCCGCGTTGGCGCTGGAGTGCACGCCGCCGTCCACCCACCGCTTCCCGTCGATCGTGACCGGTGGGTAGACGGCCGGTACCGCGCAGCTGGCGCTCACCGCGTCGAGGAGTGGTACGCCGCTGGTGCCGTCGAAGGCGGTGCGCTCCCCCGTCGCCGAGTCCACCGCGGTGACCAGGAGCCGCCGCGCGGGCCAGTCGTCCATGCCCAGGGTCCGGGCGATCGCCACGCGGTGTTCGGCTTCCGGTGCCGTACGCGCCGCCAGCGCGAGCCGTCCCATCCGCGCACCGAACGACACCGCGTCCCGGGAACGCAGGGCGACGGCCGCGAAGCGTGCGAACACCGCCGGGCCCAGGCGGGCGGCCGGTCGTCCGTCCGGCGCGGCCAATTGGCGCTCGTACAGCTCTTCCAGGGTGTGCAGACGGGAGGTCAGTTGGGCTCCGACGATCGAGCCGGCGGAGGTGCCGATGACGACATCGGCGTCGGCGAGGTCGGTACCCGCCTCCGCGAGGCCCGCCAGCATGCCGACCTCCCAGCCGATGCCGGTCAGTCCCCCGCCGCCGAGGACCAGCGCCGTTCTCGATACGGGCATGCGATGTCCCTTCCACGCCAGAGCCGCTCGACCTTGACTCCTCGCGCGTCGCTGTGTGCGTTATAGACCGGTATGCGGTGCTTGGATTCCTCTGCGTTCAGCTTTCGGCGTTCTTCGGCTTTCGGCTTTCGGCTTTCGGCGTATGCGAGGACTCGAACCCCGTCCGACGGCCGCAACCTCTTCGCACGCGGTCGTCGGTGCCGGCGGCCGCGCCGGCGGCGGCTTCCTGGCGGGATCGTAGGCGCGGAACATGAAGGGGAACAGGGGAACAGTGGCACGAGGGCAGGCAGCCGCGCGGAGGTGAGCACGAGCCCGATGCCGGCACACCGGCGGGGCGTGAGCAGCGGAAGTGGGGGGGTGAGCAGACGACGTGACGTGCAGGAGGGACACGGGAGCAACAGCGGGACACGGGAGTTGCGCACGGGGCACGGGAGTTGCGCACGGGGCAGGGCCTGCCCGGGCATGATCGGCCGGGCAGGCCCTGGTCGAGGCGGGACGAGGACGACGTCAGCCCCTGATCATCTGCTGCTGTTCAGCGACTGCGCGGCCGTAGCGCTACCGGGCCGTGGCTCTCCTACGCGGTAGGTCGCCTGGGCAGTGGCAGTGGCGCGCCTCGGCAATCGCACGTCTCGGCAGTGGTGCCTCCCCTTCCCCATGTGCTCACTCCTCCACGGTGCGGACCGTCCCCGCGCCGACGGTGCGGCCGCCCTCGCGGATGGCGAAGCCGAGGCCGGGCTCCAGTGGTACCGCGCGGCCCAGTTCAACGGTTGCGGTCACCGTCTCGCCGGGGCGGGCGACGGCGCGCTCGCCGAGGTCGATGGCGCCGACCACGTCCGCGGTGCGGATGTAGAACTGTGGGCGGTAGCCGGTGGCCAGTGGCGTGCGGCGGCCGCCCTCCTCGGTGGAGAGGATGTACGCCTCGGCGGTGAAGCGGCGTCGCGGGGTGACGCTGCCGGGCGCCGCGACCACGTCTCCGCGGCGTACGTGCTCACGGTGCAGGCCGCGCAGCAGCAGCGCGACGTTGTCCCCGGCCTCGGCGGATTCCATGGGCTTGCCGAAGGTCTCCACCCCGGTGACGACCGTGTGCAGCGTCTCCGCACCCAGTACGGCCACCTGGTCGCCGCAGCGCACCATGCCGCGCTCGACGGCCCCGGTGACGACGGTGCCGCGTCCGGTGATGGTCAGCACATTCTCCACGGAGAGCAGGAATGGCGCGTCCACATACCGTTCGGGCACCGGTACGTAGGTGTCGATGGCGTCCAGCAGTGCGCCGATCGCGCTCGTCCAGCGCGGGTCGCCCTCCAGGGCGCGGAGCCCGGAGACCCGTACGACGGGGAGGTGCTCCCCGTCGTAGCCGTGTGCGGTGAGCAGTTCGCGGACTTCCAGCTCGACCAGGTCGGTGAGCTCGGGGTCGCCCGCGTCGGCCTTGTTGAGTGCGACGACGACGTGCCGTACGCCCACTTGCTTGGGGAGCAGGACGTGTTCGGCGGTCTGCGGCATGATCCCGTCGAGCGCGGAGACGACGAGGATGGCGCCGTCGAGCTGGGTCGCGCCGGTGACCATGTTCTTGATGAAGTCGGCGTGGCCGGGCATGTCGACGTGGGCGTAGTGCCGGGTGTCGGTCTCGTACTCGACGTGCGAGATGTTGATGGTGATGCCGCGGGCGGCCTCCTCCGGGGCCCGGTCGATGCGGTCGAACGGGACGAACGTGCCGGTGCCCCGGTCGCTGAGGACTTTGGTGAGGGCTGCGGTGAGCGTGGTTTTGCCGTGGTCGACGTGGCCCATCGTGCCGATGTTCAGGTGCGGCTTGGTGCGGACGTATGCCGTCTTGGGCATGGTGTTCTTCCTCGCGGGAATGCGGTGATGACGGCGATGTGGCGCCGTGGGGACCCCTGGTCCGCTCCGACCCTCCCCCTGCGGGGTCCGCCGGACGATCCGGAGAGGGTCAGCTTCGGGTGCCGTGTGCTGCGGCGGCGGCGAGGGTGACGGGTGCCGTGCCGGCCACGACGGTGGCGGGGGCAGCAACGTCGATCGCCGTGGCTGCGGCGAGGAATCCGACGGCAGCCTTCGGCGCGTCCGCGGCGGTCACTGCGACCGCGGACAGCATCGGGAGGAAGGCGTGCCGGAACATGGGTCATATGGTGCCGGGGCGCCGGTCCGGCGTCGAATGATTTACGGGCCCGCCGCCACCGCGGTGTGCGCCCCGCCCCTTCCCGCCGTCCGGACGGCGGCCGCCCGTTGTGCGCCGTGCACCCCGGTTCGTGGTCGTACGGCCCGGATTCCGGCCGTGCGGCGCGCGCGTCGGTTACGCTCCCGGGATGCCCGCCCCCGCCGCCACGCCCGACGGCCTCGCCACGCGCTGCACGCGCGTGGTGTTCTCTCCCTGGTCGCGACTGGTCCTGCTGTTGGTCCTGTTGGTCTCCGCCGCGACCGCGATGGTGTGGTGGCATCCCCAGCGGCTGCTGGCCGGGGGCTGGCCGACGCAGTGGTCGGGGCCGACCGCACTGGTGGGCTTCGCGTTGGCGTACGGGGTGTGCACCACGGCGTTCGTCCCGCGGCCGGTGCTCAATCTCGCCGCGGGTGCGTTGTTCGGCAGCCAGTCGGGGCTGGTCGCCGCGCTGGCCGGTACGGTGCTGGGCGCCGGGTTGGCGTTCGGGCTCGGGCGGCTGCTCGGGCAGGAGGCGCTACGGCCGTTGCTGCGGGCCCGCTGGCTGACCGCCGCGGACCGGCAGTTGAGCGAGCACGGCTTCCGCTCCATGCTGGCGATCCGGTTGTTCCCGGGGCTGCCGTTCGCGGCCATGAACTACTGCGCGGCGGTCTCCCGTATGCGCTGGTGTCCGTATCTGCTGGCCACGGCGTTGGGGAGCATCCCCAACACCGCGGCCTATGCGGTGGCGGGCGCGCGGGCGGCGACGCCGACGTCGCCGGCGTTCCTGCTGTCCATGGGTTTCATCGCGGTCAGTGGGCTGGCGGCGGTGGTCGTCGCATGGTGCAAGCGCAAGGCGTTGCGCGGGGGTTGACTGCCAGGGGCCTGGTCCGGGACGGCTTGGCGGTCATGTCCTGGCCGGGTGCGGCCGGTCCGCCGGGGGCGGCCAGCCCATTGACTCCGGTCCTCGGGTCCGCCGACTCCGGCCTGTCATGACGCGGGCGTGTCCGTGCGTGCGGCGATGTGCGGCGGCACCGGCAGGTCCGTGCCCAGTGCGGGGTCCGGTGTCGGGGCTCCCCATGTCGTGCGGAGCGGAAGGACGCCGGCCCACAGGCCCAGTGCGGCGTCCGGGCCGTCGCCGTCGTCGGGGGCGCCGGTCCTGATCTTCACCGATGCCTCGTCGAGGGAGAGGGCGAGGAGTGCCGTGGCGGCCAGTTCCTTGCGGTGGGGGCGGCGGGCGTAGTCCCATTGGCCGGGTGCGCACTGCTCGGTGAGGCAGCGCAGGCCCGCCAGTTTCTCTTCGTCGTCGGTGACCGGGCGCGGTACTCCGTAGATCATCGCGCTGCGGTAGTTGATGCCGTGCTCGAAGACCGAGCGGGCCAGGACCAGTCCGTCGACGTGGGTGACGGTCACGCAGACGTCCGCGCCCGGGGAGGAGACGAGGCTGCGGCTGGCGACCGAGCCGTGGAAGTAGAGGGTGGTGCCGTCCGAACCGTAGACGGTGGGTACCACGCGTACGGTGCCGTCGACGGTCACGCCGAGGTGGCAGACGAAGCCGGCCGCCAGTACGGCGTCGAGTTCGGTGCGGTCGAGGCTGCCTTGCTCGCGGAGCCGGCGGTGTCGGGTGCGGTCGGTTTCGGTCAGGGTGCGGCCCGGGGTGGGTATGGACTCGGTCATGGCTGTCTGCCTGTCTACCTGTCTGCTCTGGGCTGCCGCGCTACGGGCGCGTCGCCGTGCCACGGGCCGGGAGGCGGGCTGCGTACGCGAGCGGGCAGCCCAGTGGGCCTGCCCGTCAGAGTAACGACTTCATAATATTCAAGCCAGGTATTTCACGGAATTCGTTGCTGACAGCTCGCTTGGCAACTGATTTCGCGCTACGCGTGGTATCCGGTGCTGTTCGGGGTCATCAGGAGCTGAGGTGATATTGGGCCCATGGCTGGTGGGCCGGGGCGGGTTCCTCGTGGGCGGGGGCGAGGGTGCCCCAGGGGGCGAGGGCGCTGTCCCATTCGGAAGCGAGGGCGGTGACATCGGTAACGGGTTCCGTGGGGGGCATCGCGCCCGTGTACCAGGAGGCGGACGTCATGGGGTGGGCGGTGGCGGCGCCGTTCCAGGTCGTCGACTGCTGGGCGGGGATGGTGTATTCGGACTCGTGGACGTCGCCGGGGCCGCGCCGGTGGCGGCCGGCGTAGGTCTCGGCGGAGCCGGGATAGAAGCGCCCCTGGGCCGAGAGTTGCTGGGCGCGCGCCATCAGGCGGCTGAGGTCGAGGCCGAATTCGGCGGCCAGTTCCCTGAGGTCCACGCCGGTCTGCCAGCTGCCGATCAGGACCGCGTCCATGGCGGGTGACCAGTTCTGGTCCGGTGGGCCGCCGGTGGCCGCCGTACCGGCCTGGCGGCTGGCGGCCGGCGGCTGGGCGGCGGTGGCGGTGTAGGCCGAGAAGGAAGAGTCGGAAGCGTGGTCCGGCACCGGGTCTTCCGGTTCTTCGGGTGGGGTGCGGGCGGCATTGGACAGCAGCTCCTCGGCGACGGCGCGGGCATCGTCCTTGCCCACCGTGCGCCGGGCGACCCGCACTTCCCGTTCATTGAGTCCGAACAGTCCGGCCACCGCGCCCGTACTTCCCACCGTCAGGGCGAACGCCGCGAGCATGCGGGAGCGATCGGCCTGCGCCTCGTCAAGTCTGGCCTGTGCTTCCCGGACACGTTCGTCACCCAGACAAAAGGCTTCTGCCAGTACGGCGTTGCGGTCCCACAATTCTCTCGGATCCATACTCAGACAACGCCGCTTCCGTCGGAGGTGATCCGATCTGTCGCTGCAAAGCACCCCAAAGCACCCATCGAACCACGAAATGACAATCACGTCGTAGCGCAGCTGACAATCACGTCGTAGCCCGGGAGGTCCCCCCGTCGGGGCGAAGTCGATTGTCAGTGCGGCGCGTTACCTTCTAAATCAGCTGGACGTGCCGGGCTGCGGCGGCTCGTACCAGACGTTCTCGGCGGAGCGGGGTGGTACGGGATGCTCGGGTGGCGGGTGGCAGCGCGCGGCTGGTGGTGCGGTGCGGGTGCTGGTGCGGCTAGGGCGTGTCCGGGTGGGGCAGGCCGATGGGGTTGGGGAAGGGGAGGACGTCCGCGGCCAGGATGCGGCGGACGACGGGGTGGAGCAGGTCCAGCAGGTGGTCGGTGTCCGCCGGGGAGAGCGGGCGGAGGAGTCGGGCTGCGAGGCGGTCGGTTTCCGCCTCGATGTGGGCGCGTTCGTGCCGGCCCGGCGCGGTTGCGTTGCCGTGGGCGTCGAGGAGGTTGCGGGAGCGCAGGCGGTCCGCGGCGGCGGCCCATTCCTGCTCGGTCCAGCCGCGGTCCTCCCGCATGGTGTCCTCGGGCACCCGGCCGGTGGCGGCGGTGAGGACCAGCGCTTCGCAGCCGTCCAGTTCCCGGTCGGCGAGCACGGCGAGGTGGGCTTCACCGCGGAACTCCCGCAGTGTGGTGGTGAGTTGCCAGAGTCGTTCCACGGGGTCGGCGTGGTCGCACAGTGCGCGGTTGGCGGCGAAGAGTGGGCGCGCGGTGTCGGGGGCGGCGTCGACGAGTGCCTGGAGTCGGGGCAGCAGTGCGGTGGCGGATCGGTCGAGGTCCGGGGCGACGGTGCGGAGGGCGCGGGCGGCGCGGGTGCCGCGTTCGTCGAGGACGTGGGCCGGGCTGACGGTGCTCCAGGCGGCGGGCAGTGCGCGGGCCACCATGCCCGGGGCGAAGACTCCGAGGACGGCGGTGGCGGTCGCGGGTTCGACGGCGCCCAGGGGCGCGGTGCGGGCGGCGAAGTAGCCCATCCAGAAGCCTTTGAGGCCGAGGGCCTTGCCCAGGGCCCGGCAGTCGTCGTCGAAGTAGCAGACCGCGTGCAGGGGCTCGGTCATCAGCCAGAGCGATCGGGCCCGCTGTGCCGTGGGCGGCTCCATGGTCTGCTCCTCGGACGACTGTTGGGAGTGTGGTGAGTGCGGGGCCGCCCGGGTGCCCGGCCCCGGGGGCGGTTCCTCGGTGGCTCCGCGCCTCGCACGCTATCGCCGTCCGGGCGGGGGCGCAGGGAAAGCGCGGAGGGCAGGGTGGGGCGGGCGGCCTTCGTCGCCGTGCTGTGGGCCGCGGACCAGGACGTCCGCGCCGTGGAGCGGCTCGACGGGAACGTGGCCGGATCGACGTCCGGCGGATCGCCGACGCCGGTCGGCGGCCCGCCGACCGGCCCGGCGAGAGGCCCAGCGATGCAGCCGCCCGCGTGCGACTCGGGCGCTCCTGCTCGGCCTGCGGGAGCACCGTGGCGGCTCGACCGGGGGCGCGGCCATGGGGTGCAGTGGCGTCTCCCCCGACGAGCAGGTGCACCTCAACGACAGCTACGAGCGGGCTACCGATTCCACCGGCCAGTCACTGGACCGCGTCGCCGCTGTCCCCACGGCCCGCTACCCCGACCGGCCGGTGTACGTGGTGACCAGCGCCACCGCGTTCTCCGGTGGGGAGGGCATGGCGACGTGGCGTAGTCGCTCCAGGTGCATGGGCGGGCGGTGGTCGTCGGCGCGCCGCCCCGGGGCGGTGCGCGCCGCGCCGCACGGCATCCAGTGAGCGGGCGCATCACGGTCGCGGTGTCGACCGCGCGGAGCGTGCACGCGGTGGCGGGGCGGGCCGGGCGGGTGTGGGCGGCCGGCCGGATCGTGCCGTTCCGGCGGAGCGGGTGCCGGAGGGGCGTACGAGGAGGTGCGGCGGGGCGACGCCTGGGGGCTGTCCGGTGGGTGAGGGCGGGGTCGGGGCGCTGCGGTGGCGGGTGGGCCGCTGTGTCAGGGGCGGCCGCCGGCGCCGAAGCCGGAGTCCCAGGACCAGAGGTGGGTGCAGGCGGGGCACTGGAGGTGCAGCAGGCTGCCCTTATTGGACAGCAGGTAGCGCCAGTGGTCGTCGCAGGTGCGGCCGGCGTGGCAGGTGTCGCAGTCCTGGTGGTCCTGGCAGCGGGGGCAGGGCACCCAGGCGCGGCGGCCGATGTCGGCGGTGGGGTCGATGGGCAGCATGCTCAGCCCTGCCCGGCGGCCGGTAGCACTCCGGCGGCGACCAGCATGGCGTAGGTGGCCTGCTGGTCGGCGTCGAGGCCGGAGTAGAGGAGCCGCTGGGCCTCCGCCTCGTCGTTCATCACCGCGACGGGGTCCCAGGTGTCGCCGAGCGCGGCGAGGACTTCGGCTCGGCGCCGGGCTTCGTGGCCGGCGAGGTCGAGCTCGAAGGTCCCGCGGGTGCCGTCGTCGGAGATCCCGGTGACGCGGGATATGTCAGCTCCGGGGCTGGAGGGGCTGGTGGGGTCGGTCATGCTGCGCTTCCTGTACCACTCGCGGACGATTCGGACGAGTACCGCCGATCGGACGTGTTTAGCAAGTGGGACGGGCTTGAGGAAGCGTCAGCCGGAGGCATTCTCCGGAAGGGTGCCGAGAACGACGGCGGAAAGGCCAAATATCGGGGTCGGGGCGGAACGCCGACCGGCCGGGCGTGATGGATGTCATGCCCGCGGGCGCCCCTCGACCGGGGTGTTGGCCGCCGGGCCCCGACCGCCGTCCTCGTGCGCGCGGGTGCGGGGGCCCGTCGGATGATCCGCATCCGCCGTCCTCGTGCGCGCGGGTGCTGCGCGCACGGGCCGTAGTCGGCTACGGCGCGCCCTCCGCCGCGTCCGGGCGGTGCGCGGGGCGGGGCGGCAGGCGGCGGAGGGCGACCGCCGCGGCGTCGTCCGCCAGGCGGCCGCCGGTGTGGGCGAAGAGGTCCTCGCGCAGCCGGCGGAGCACGGACTGGGGGCTGCTGCGGCTCCAGGCGCCGGCCCGTTCGGTCAGCGGGTAGAAGTCGCCGTCGGCGTTGCGCGCCTCGCTCACCCCGTCCGTGTAGAGGAGCAGCAGGTCACCGGGGTGGAAGGGGAAGGTGTCGACGTCGTAGTTCTGCGGGCCGTCGAGGGAGCCGAGGCCGATGGGGAGGGCGGGGCATTGGGGGTCGAGGGTGCGGGCGTGGCCGTCGCGCAGCAGGAGGGCGGGCGGATGGCCGCAGCTGATGATGCTCAGTTCGGGGCGCCGGTCGGGGATGTCGAAGAGTGCGACGGTGGCGAACGTTTCGCCGAGGTCAGGACCGGGGGTGGGGTGGGGTGCGGCCCGCTCGGCGGTGGCCGGGACGCTGCCGGCGGGGTCGGCGGGGTCGGCGGCCGACCGCGCGGCCGGGGCGCGCCACTGGCTGGTGTCCCAACGGACCGCGCCGTCCAGGTGGCGGGCGAGGCGGGGCAGGGTGGCCTGGCGGTGCGCGGCCGCCCGGAAGGCGCCGAGGATGAGGGCGGCGTGACTGTACGCGGGCAGGCCCTTGCCGCGGACGTCCCCGATGATCAGCCGGGTACTGGCGGCGGTGCGGGCGGCGGCGAACAGGTCGCCGCCCATCTCCGCCTCCTCCTCCGCCGGGAGGTACAGCGAGGCGATCTCCAGATCGCCGCTGCGCGCCGGCAGCGGCCGGAGCAGGACCTGCTGGGCCACGGCCGCCACCGAGCGGCTGCGGGAGAGTCGCCGCTCGTTGCGCTCCCGCACGACGGTGAAGAGGAAGACCAGCGCCGAGACCACGATCAGGGAGCTGATCTGCGCGTAGAGGTTCTCGGTGAACAGGGCGCCGCGGGCGAGGCCGATGCTCACCTGGGCGGCGACCGCCAGCGTGCCGATCACCGCGGTCGGGCCGGGTCCGGCGAAGGCGGCGGTGAGGGCGGGGGCGGCGACCAGCAGCGGGCCCAGGTGGATGTCCGGCGGAGCGAGGGCGTCGACCGTGCAGACCGCGACGATCATCCCGATCGGGATCAGCAGAAGGGCATGGCTCGGGTCCGGTCGTTGGCTCAGCCGCGTCAGCCGTCGGAAGGGCATGCATCATGGTTGCACTCGGATGAGGGAAATGTCTGGATCGTCGGGTTGCTCCCGGCTCTTCCGCCGCTCCCGCTCGATGCCGCCGCCCCCGTCCCGCCGGGGCGGTTGACGGCGCCCCGGCAGCCTCCGCCCCGACGCCGTTACTCGATGACGAGCTCGACGTCGATGTTCCCGCGCGTGGCCTTCGAGTAGGGGCAGAACTGGTGCGTCGCCTCGACGAGCTGCCGTCCGGTCTCGCCCGCGAGCGCGTCGGGGAGCTCGACCCGCATGACGACGGCGAGGCCGAAGCCGGTGGCGTCCTTGCCGATCGAGACCTCGGCGGTGACCGAGACGTCCTTGGTTTCCAGCTTCATCTGGCGGCCGACGTTGGCCATGGCGCTGGCGAAGCAGGCGGCGTACCCGGCGGCGAAGAGCTGCTCGGGGTTGGTGCCGGCGCCGTCGCCGCCGAGGGCCGGGGGCATGGCCAGGGCGAGGTCGAGCTGGCCGTCGGAGCTGACGGCCCGGCCCTCGCGACCGTTGGCGGTGGCGGCGGCGGTGTACAGGGCGTCCATGAGGGGTCCCTTCGTGTAGTGGACGGGGGCGGGTCGCGCTCGACCCGACGATCCGCGGCGGGCCGGCCGTGCGTCCCGGCCGAAAACAACAGTCGCACGTGATTGAGTTGCGCGCAAGTTGGTTGTGCACAACTCAATAGACCTCCGCGCGTTAACCTGGCTCCATGACCACGCCCCCGGTTTCCGACGCCGAACTGCTCCGCCTCGACCACCAGGTCTGCTTCTCGCTGCACGCCGCCTCGCGGGCGTTCGGGAGCGTCTACCGGGAGGCCCTGAAGGAATTGGGGCTGACCTACCCCCAGTACCTGGTCATGCTGGTGCTGTGGGAGCACGGCCCGGAGCCGGTTAAGCGCATCGGCGAGCGGTTGCGGCTGGACTCCGGCACGCTCTCGCCGCTGCTCAAGCGCCTGGAGGCGGCGGGCCTGGTGCACCGGGAGCGCAGCCATGAGGACGAGCGGTCAGTGATCATCCGGCTCACCGGGGCCGGCGAGACGCTGCGGGAGCGGGCGCTGCCGGTCCCACGTCGGATGCTGGCCGCCACCGGACTCACCGTCGATGAACTCCGGACGCTGCGCGGCCTGTTGGGTCGGGTCACCAGCGCGCTCGACGAGTCCTGAGGGGGCACCGCCGCCAGTGCGCGCCCCGCGGGGCTCGCCCCACACCGGCCGGCGTACGACCCGTACCCCGCAGCCCGTTCCGGCGTTAGACACCAAGCCGTTCCTCGTGGCGCGCGCCGGCTGGACGGATGCCTCTCCCCCACCGCAGTGCGCCCATCACCCCATTGAGCTACCAAGGTTGGGGAGCGCCCCGGACAAAGGCGTATAAAGGGTGGCCAAACCAGCCGGAGCCACCGGCGAAATATCCGCCCAGGACACGGTTGGCAGCATCGCCTACGAACAGCGGAGGAGCGCCACGTGAATGCGGCAGAAGTTGTCAACACCTTGCTGGAGGAGCGGTTCGGGGTCGCACGCGGTGAGGTGACGGCGGATACCCCGCTGCGCAGCCTGCGGCTGGACTCCCTGGCCCTGGAAGAGCTGCGGGTGCTCATCGAGGAGCGGTTGGACATCGATCTCGAAGAGGTGTCGCTCACCTCGCGCGACACCGTGGGCCAGCTGGTGGCGGCCATCGACGGCAAAGTCGCGGCGTGACGGCCCGCCAGAAGCCGTTCATCGCGGCCGTGACCGGACTGGGCCTGGTGACCGCGGCGGGCGTGGGGACGAAGGCCACCTGGCACTCCATCACCCACGACGTGGTGCCCGGCAACGTGTCCCAGCAGGCCGAACTCGCCGATCTGCCCTGCGACTTCATGTACACGGCGGCCGATCTGGACCCCACCGCACTGCTCGGGGTGGCCACCCAGCGGCTGATGGACCGCTTCTCGCAGCTCGCGGTGATCGCCGCCCGGGAGGCGGTCGACGACGCGGGGCTGGACCCGGGCAGCTGGGACGGCGGCCGGGTCGCGGTGGTGATCGGATCCGCCCACGGCGGGCTGCCGTTCTACGACCAGCAGAGCGCGGCGATGGCCGGGTACGGCGCCCGACGGGTCTCCCCCAAGCTGGCCCCGCTGACCGTGATCAACAGTGCGGCCAGCAGCGTCTGCATGGACCTCGGGGCGCACGGCCCCAGCCTGGGGGTGGCGACGGCGTGCTCCTCCGGGACCGTCGCGGTGGGCACCGCGCACCAGCTGCTGCGCGCCGGGGCCTGCGATATCGCCATCGCGGGCGGTGCGGAGTCGGTGCTCTCGCGCCTACTGATCGCCAGCGCCTGCCAGATGAAGGCGGTCTCCACCCGGCGGGAGGACCCGACCGCGGCCTGCCGCCCCTTCGACGCGGAGCGGGACGGTTTCGTCGTCGGCGAGGGCTCGGGGCTGCTGGTGCTGGAGCGGCCCGAACACGCCCAGGCCCGGCGGGCGCCGATCCGTGCACAGATCGCCGGTTACGGGGCGTCCAGCGATGCGTACGCGGCGGTGGCACCGGATCCTGAGGGACACGGCATCGAGCGGGCGTTGCGCACCGCGCTGGCGGACGCCGACGTCCAGCCCGGTGACGTGGGGCATGTGAACGCGCACGGCACCTCGACGGTGCTGAACGACCGCATCGAGGCGGTGATGTTGCGGAGAGTGCTCGGCGAGCATCCGTTGGTGACGTCGACGAAGGCGATGACCGGGCACACGCTGGGCGCCGCGGGCGGGATCGAGACCGCGCTGACCGTCCTGGCGCTGGAACAGCAGTTGGTGCCACCGACCGCCAACCTCACGGTGCCCGACCCGCGGATCCCGATCGACGTGGTGCGCGCCGCGGCCCGGCCGGCGGCGTTCGACTGCGCGGTCAAAACGTCGCTCGGGTTCGGGGGCCACAATGCGGCGCTCGTCCTGACCCGCGGCTAACCAGCCGGTCCTGTCGGGGTCCGGGCGCGCTCCGGGCGCTCCGGGCCTCATCGAGCCTCTCCCAGAAGGAAGCAGCCATGTCCGAGGAAGTGATCCGCTCCCTGTCCGTGTGCGGGGTGTCGTACGCGTACCGGGTGCTGCGGCAGCCGGAGCGGTGCACCGAGCCCGTCCTGGTGCTGGGCGGTGCGTTGCAGGGGATGTTCGGCTGGCCGCAGATGGAGGACCGGTTGGGGCCGGTGGCGGAGGTGGTGACCGCGGATCTGCCCGGGATGGGCGGTGCGGAGCCGCTGCCGCCGGGGCCGAGCATCGAGGTGCTGTGCGCGGCGATCCTGGGGATCATCGACGATCTCGGTGCCCCGCGGATCAATCTCTTCGGCTTCTCCTACGGGGCGGGCCTGGCCTTCGGGTGCGCCCGGCGGTTCCCCGGGCGGATCGCGCGGCTGGTGCTGGGTGGGGTGCCGGCGCACATCAGCGAGGCGCAGGTGGCGCACTGGCGGCGGGCGGCGGGGCACCTGGCGGAGGGGGACACCGACACCTTCGCCACGATGGTGGCCGAGGGGCTGCTGTGTCGGGACGAGAGCCGGCCGGTCGTCCGGCGGGAGCTGGCGTACCGCTATGTGCGGCGGGCGATGCTGCAGGCGGCGTTGCACTCCCCGCATGCGGTGGATTCGCTGAGCCGGGCGCTGACCGACCGGCCGGACTTCTCGGGGGGCCTGTCCGGCATTCCCACGCTGGTCTTCAGCGGTGAGCACGACACGGTGACCGCGCCGTCCCGGCAGCGGGACTTCGCGGCGACCATCGCGGGGAGCCACTTCCTGGCGATTCCCGACACGGATCACTGGGTGGTGTTGGAACGTCCTGAGGAGGTTGCGGAATTGGCGGTCCGGTTCTTCACGGACCGGCCGCTGGGGGTGGTGGGGCGCTCGACCGCGGCGAGTGCGGGCGCGACCGCCGATCCGGTGCGGGCGTGAGGAGCGGGCCCGGCGGCCACGGATCGTAGCCGGGTGACCGCACAGTGGCGGGGCCGGGGTCGCCGGGGACGGCGAACCGGCCCCGTCGAGCTGTGAGCCAGGTAACAAACTGTCGTGCCGGGAGGGGCTCTTGAGGGTCCCGGGCGGTGATGCGGGGCACGCGACGTACGTCACGTACGACCCGGACTAGTCGAGTCCGGGCGCGGCGCGGGCCGGGGATTTCCGGCCCCATTACGGACATCTCGCCCGAACGCACGAAGATGGGTAGTACACGGCATCATTGCCACCATCCCGGGCTGGCGCTAACCATGTTTCCGGTAACACCGAGAACGAGCCTGCGGACTCCGCCAGAGCGGCGAGCGCGGCACCGACCCTCGGTCCCCGAGACGCCACCGATGGCCATCTCCCCGCCACCAAGCCCTGGAAGAGGTCACCTCCGCATGCCCATGCCCCGCTTCTCCCTGCCCCGAACCGCCCACCTCACCCGCACGCACAAGGTCTCCGCGGCGCTGGTGGCCTCCGCGAGCTGCGCAGCCGCCCTGGCGATGACCGCGGCGCCGAGCAACGCCGCGGCCCCGGCCGCGCACGCGTCCGCCACGGTGAAGCCGGTCAGCGCCAACGGCCTGCCGGTCACGGCGAAGGACAAGGCGGCCACGGAGCAGGACCACGTGGTCACCGCCTCGGTGGCGGACCACCTGAAGGTCACCGCGGTCGACAAGCAGGGCCATGCCGCCCAGCAGGCCGCCGACCGTTCCGCGGAGCGTGCCGAGATCGTCAAGGAGGCGCCGAAGGCCGCCCCCAAGGCGGCCGCGCCGAAGAAGTACAGCAACAACCTCGACGGCTGGATCCGCGAGTCCCTGGACATCATGAAGTCCAAGGGCATCCCTGGCAGCTACGAGGGCCTGCACCGCAACATCATGCGGGAGTCCAGCGGCAACCCGCAGGCCATCAATGACTGGGACATCAACGCCCGCAACGGCATACCCTCCAAGGGCCTGCTCCAGGTGATCCAGCCCACGTTCAACACGTTCCATGTGTCGGGTACGCCCCATAACCTCTACGACCCGGTGGCCAACATCACCGCCGCTGCCAACTACGCGGCGCACCGCTACGGCTCGATCGACAACGTCAACTCCGCTTACTGAGGCGGCCTTCCGCGCCGGGACTCCATGAGGGAGCGCCCGGCCGGGACCCCGCGCCCTTGAGGCGCCCAGGACGGTACGGCAATGGCCCTGCCCGCAACTCGCGGGCAGGGCCATTGCCGTTGGCGTTTTCGTCAGTAGCTGTGGGCGTGGCGTGACGGACCGCCGAAGAGCACGTCCAGGAGGTGCCCGGCGAAGCGGAGGCCGGCGCGCTCTTTGGGGGTGAGGTGGTTCGAGTGGCGGCCCTGATGGCGGCCTTGGTCACGGTCGGCGGGGGCGGCGGCGGCGACCCCGGTGGCGAGGATTCCGGCGGCGAGCAGGCCGCTGAGCACAACGGCGGTGCGACGGAACATGAGCACATCCCTACGGTGAGTGGTGGTGGTACGTGATCCCACTCTCAGGGACCCGCGGTCCCGCCGCCTCGCGACAGTCCGGGCGCTGCTACGAACGGACCAGCGGCACCGCCGCATCGACGGGTCCAGGGGGTGCGACCCGCTTCCGGTGCGCCCCGAGGGCGTGAAGTGCGGGGTGGCGATGGCGAATTCGGGGTGTGACCCAGGTAACTCGCAAGGGGTTTCCCGGGGGTCTTCGAGGGCCCCGGCAGGTGACGCCGGGCACGCGACGTACGTCACGTACGAGCCCACCTAGTCGATGCGGGAGCAGGTCGGACCCATGAACACGGGGTTAAAACCGGTCCATTTCGGACATCGCCCGCCATCTCACGAAGAAGGGTAGTACAGGGGGGCATTGCCACCCGTGGGGTCGGCCGCTAACTATGGATCCAGTCGCACCGAGAGCGCGCCGCACCTCCCGCCCCCAAGGGCGAACGCGGCCAAGAGTCTCCGGTCCGAACGCGCCAACGATGGCCACCTCCCCGTCCCCAGCACCTGGAAGAGGTCACCCCCGTATGCCCAGTTTCACCCTGCCCCGCGCTGCCCGGATCGCCCGTATCACCCGTACCCACAAGGTTGCCGTGGCCGTTCTGGCCGCCGCCGGCGCCACCACGGGCCTGGCCGTCACCGCGGCCCCGAGCAACGCCGTGAGCACGGCCGCGCACGCCCCCGCCGCGGTCAAGCCGGTGAGCGCCAACGGGATGCCCGCCAAGGCCGACGGTGCCAAGGTCGAGCGCCCGGTGAGCGCCTCCGTCGCGGACCACATCAAGGTCACCGCGGTCGCGAAGCAGGGCCACGTCGCCGAGCAGGCCGCCAGCCGCTCCGCCGACCGCCCGGCCGCGCCGAAGAAGTACACCGACAACCTCGACGGCTGGATCCACCAGGCCCTGGACATCATGAAGTCCAAGGGCATCCCCGGCAGCTACGAGGGCCTGCACCGCAACATCATGCGGGAGTCCAGCGGCAACCCCAACGCCGTGAACGACTGGGACGTCAACGCTCAGAACGGCATACCCTCCAAGGGCCTGCTCCAGGTGATCCAGCCCACCTTCGAGACGTACCACGTCGCCGGCACCGCCGATCACCTCACCGACCCGGTAGCCAACATCACCGCCGCCGCCAACTACGCGGCCCATCGCTACGGCTCGATCGACAACGTCAACTCGGCGTACTGAGCCACCGTCGACGACGGATGGGACATCCGGCCCGGCAGGGTCGACAGAGAGAACTGGCGAAGCGGTGACATGGCGCGTTCGCCGCTGAGCGGAGAGCGGGTCCCGGCACTGCCGGGGCCCGCTCCTCTCGTGCCACGACCGCCGGGCGGAGGGAACGCGGGCGCCGCCAGACGGGTGAGATGGCCCGGCCGGACGGCGGACCCCCGGCTCATCGAGCCATAGAACCGAGCATTTCAGCGTATAAGTCTTTTCATCGGCAGGATTCTGCTCAAATGCTGCCGAAACTGACTCAACTGAAGTCCTTCGGAGGCACGCGATGCCCTTGCGCAGATCCGCACCGGCCCGGCGTACGGTCCCCCTTGCGGCCGGCTCCCTCGTCTCACTCCTCACCGTGCTTGCACTGCCCCTCACACTGCCCGGCACCGCCCTCGCGACGCCGGACGTCGCGAAGACACCCGCCCACCCCGAGCAGGACTGGATGGGCTCGACCATCGCCGCGCACGAGGGCATCGAGCAGGCCAGCGGCTCGGAACCGCGCGGCGCCTGGACCCGGAAGTCCGTGGCCGGGGTCGACGTCTCCAGCCACAACGGCAAGGTCGGCTGGGAGAAGCTGCGGCACATGGGGGTGCGGTTCGCGTACGTCAAGGCCACCGAGGGGACCAACTACAAGAACCCGTTCTTCAACCAGCAGTACCGGGGCTCGTTCCACGCCGGCATGATCCACGGCGCGTACCACTTCGCGCTGCCGGACCACTCCAGCGGCGCCACACAGGCGCGGTACTTCGCACAGCACGGCGGGGGCTGGTCGCGGGACGGCCGGACGCTGCCGGGCGCGCTCGACATGGAGTACAACCCCTACGGCGCGACCTGCTACGGGAAGAGCCACGACAGCATGGTCAGTTGGATCGCCGACTTCGTGCGGGCCTACCGGGAGGAGACCGGGCGGGACGCGGTGATCTACACCTCGACCAGCTGGTGGAAGCGGTGCACCGGCAACTCCAGCCGGTTCGGGCGGAGCAACCCGCTGTGGATCCCCCGCTACGGCTCCTCCGTAGGTTCCCTGCCGGGCGGTTGGCGGTTCCACAGCATCTGGCAGCACACCTCCTCGGGGCACACCGTCGGTGACCACAACCGGTTCAACGGCCCCTACAGCAGGCTGAAGGTGCTGGCCTACGGCGCGGACGACGACGACTGAGGGGAAGAAGAAGCGAAGACGAAGCGAAGGTCAAGGCGAACGCGAAGGCGAAGGCGAACGCGAAGGCCGGGGCTAAAAGGAACACGCGTACTGGCGGAATTTCACGTACAACCATCCCCGTCCGGCTGGTGTCCAACACGGTGCAGCACCAATTCGGTGCATGACCACGCGACGGACACCACCTGACGGGGGTTTTCCATGAAGCGTTCCTCTCTCCTGGCCGGTTCGGCGACACTGGCCGTGGCGAGCATCGCCACACTGAGCCTGGCCACCACCGCATCGGCCGCGCCGGTCCGCAGTGCGGCGTACAACGGGGCCTGCGGCAGCGGGTACGGAGTCGTGAATTCCGTACCGGTCGGCGGAAAGGGCACCGTCTATCTCACGTACAGCGCAAAGACCGGAAAGAACTGTGTGGTGACGGTCCGGAACAGCCCGGGGAAGGCGGTATTCGTACACGCCGAACTCGGGCCGTCCGACCACAGCTCCGCCCCGGTATTCGACAGCGGGAAATACACCACCTATGCCGGCCCGGTCTATCTCGCGGCGAAAGGGCGGTGCGTGGACTGGGGCGGGGCCATCGAATCGGTGAAGGTCAGCGTCACCGGCTCCAACTGCGGGCGGCTGGCGCCCGGGGTCGTGGTCCGGCACTGAACGGTCCTTCCCGGTAAGGGAGTTCCGTAGCAGGAAGGGTCAGTACCCGGTGGGCCGCACCAGCCCCGTCTCGTAGGCGAAGACGGCGGCCTGGGTCCGGTCACGCAGTCCCAGCTTGACCAGGATGCGGCCCACATGGGTCTTCACGGTCTGCTCGGCCACCACCAAGCGCACGGCGATCTCCGCGTTCGACATGCCCTGGGCGATCAGCGACAGCACCTCGGTCTCGCGTTCGGTCAGCCCCGCCACCCGGTCCTTGAGCGGGGTGCGCGGGGCGCCGGACATCCGGGAGAACTCGGCGATCAGCCGCCTGGTGATACTGGGCGCCAGCAGGGCGTCGCCGGCCGCCACCACCCGTACCGCCTGGGCGAGTTCACCGGCCGAGGCGTCCTTGAGGAGGAAGCCGGAGGCGCCGGCGCGCAGTGCCTCGTAGACGTATTCGTCGAGGTCGAAGGTGGTCAGGACGAGGACCTTGACGGTGGCGTCGGCCGGTTCGGTGATCCGGCGGGTGGCGTCGATGCCGCCGAGTCCGGGCATCCTGATGTCCATCAGGACGACGTCCGGGGCGAGTTCGGCGGTCTTGGTGATGGCGTCGTAGCCGTCCACCGCCTGACCGACGACCTCGATGCCCGGTTCGGCGTTGAGCAACACCGTGAAACCCTGCCGGACCATCATCTGGTCGTCCGCGATCAGGACGCGGATGGCTCGGGTGGTGGCGGTCGTCATGGGGTGTCCTCGGCGTCGTCGGAGGGGGCTTCGGGGGTGGTGGGGGCGGGGAGGATCGCGGTGACCTCGTAGCCGCCGTCGGGGGTGGGGCCGGTGGCCAGTTCGCCGCCGAGCATCGTGGTGCGTTCGTGCATGCCGAGCAGGCCGTGGCCGGTGCCCGGGGAGGGCTGGGCGGGCCGGTCGGGGGCGGTGTTGGTGACACGGAGGGTGACCCGGTCCGGGAGGTAGCCGAGCGCGACGTGGACGGCGGCGCCGGGTGCGTGGCGCATCGCGTTGCTGAGCGCCTCCTGGACGATCCGGAAGGCCGACAGTTCGGTGCCGGGCGAGAGGGGGCGCGGGCTGCCGGTGGTGTCGACGGTGACCTCGACGCCGGCGCCGCGCACGTTGTCGACGAGTTCGTCGAGCCGGTCGAGGGTGGGTTGTGGGGCGTGCGGGGCGCTCTCCGGTCGGGTGTCCTCGGAGCGCAGGACGCCGAGGACCCGGCGGAGTTCGGTGAGGGCCTCGACGGCGTTCTGGCGGATGCCGCGGAGGTTCTCCTTGAGTTCGTCGGAGGGGTTCTCGGCCAGGTGGGGGGCGACCTGGGCCTGGATGGAGATCACCGACATGTGGTGGGCGACCACGTCGTGGAGTTCGCGGGCGATCCGGTTGCGCTCCTCCAGGAGCGTGCGGCGGGCGCGTTCCTCCGCGGTGAGCTTTTCCTGGACGACCAGTTCGGTGCGGGCCTTCTGGCGGCCTCGGAGCAGGGCGCCGACCAGGGCGCAGACCGCGAGCACGATGACCGGCACGTGGTCGTCGCGGAAGCTGTCGGAGACCAGCGCGTTGGCGAAGGCCCCGGCCAGGATGCCGAGTACCAGCATCTCGGCGGTGGCCCGGGGCCGGACCCGCAGCGCCACGAGGAACAGCACGATGGCCTGGCACAGCAGCCCGGTGCGCTGCCAGGGCAGGTCGGCGAACGGGTTGAACCAGCTCCCGGCCTGGTACCCGACCAGCAGCAGCACCCCGGTCGTCGCCCACCAGGCCAGGACCGGGCGGTAGAGCGCGAGGATCGGCGCCCCGGCCTGGATCCCGGCGGTGAGGATGGCGAGCGGCAGGCTCATCCGGTACTGGAACGCGTAGGCGTTGGCGTTGCCGGCGAGCACGACGACCCCGAAGATCACCAGCGGGACGATGATCGCCGGCCGCCAATCGAGCCAGCCGGGCCGTCGGCCGCCGACCGGCAGCGGTTCCTCGGTCGCGCCGGTCAACAGGTCTTCGCGCAGGTGGCGCGGCACCGCTCGTAGGGCCGTCGTCAGCCGACCGGCCATGATCCCCCTCTTCACGGGATGCACCTTAGGCACGGGGCACCGCCGCCCGGCGGGCGGGGCTCCCTTCGCGGACGCCCCGGTCGGGTTCGCCCGCATCCGGTCCGGCCGACTCCGGTCCTCCTGCATCCGGTCCGCCCCGGCGGCGGGTGCCCGGCCGGCGGTGCTCGTACGCGGCGAACGCGGCCCAGCACAGCAGCAGCGCGGCCGCGAAGACCGGCAGCCAGGCGAGCCGGGCGAGGATCCAGGCGGGGCGGTCGGGGAGGGTGTGCAGGCCGGGCAGCGGGCCGGCGAGGAACCAGCCGGTGGCGGTGACGGCCAGCATCGCCGTCTGGTGCCAGAGGAAGACGGTCATCGCGGAGAGGTTCAGCAGGGCCACCGCGGCCCAGGCGGCGGGGCGGCGCAGTGCCCGGTTGAGCGGGTCGCGGAGCAGCAGGGCGGCTCCGCACTGGGCGAGGCCGAAGGTGACGGCGGCCAGGGTGGGCGGGTTGAGGTTGGAGATCGCGGCGCCGGGGACGCCGACCATGGACGCGGGGTAGCCGGCGAACAGGACCAGTCCGGCGGTGGCCGTGGCGCCGCCCAGCAGCAGCGCCCACCCGGTCGAACGGCGGCTGGCGGCGCCGCGGGCGCGGGCCGCGCCGAGGCAGTACGGGACGAGCCAGCCGGCGGGGAGGTTGAGCCAGCCGAGCCAGCCGGGGGCGTCGAGGCCGAAGCGGAGGACGTCGACGAGGACGACGACGGCGCACGGCCAGAGGGGGTGCAGGCGGGCGGTCAGCGGGATGGCGGCGGTCAGGGCGGCGAAGACCAGCAGGAACCACAACGGCGACAGCACCAGTTTGACCAGGGTGTGGACGGTGTCCATCCCGACGCCGGCGGCGAGCATGACGGCGGTGGCGACGGTCCAGACCACGAGGACCGCGGCGACCGGGCGGAACAGTCGGCCGAGCCGGGCGTGCAGCCAGTGCCAGTAGGTGGTGCCGCGGGCGCGGGCCGTGGTGTGGCTGCGGGCGGCGACCTCGCCGCCGACCAGGAAGAACACCGCCAGGGTCTGGAACAGCCAGGATATGGGGGCGAGTTGGGGCATGCGTTGGAGCGGGCTGGCGCCGTGCAGGGTGCCGCTGTCGGTGATCAGGGCGGTGACCAGCCAGTGGCCGAGGACCACGCCGAGGATGGCGAAGGCGCGCAGTGCGTCGGTGGCGCGGTCCCGGTCGGGCGGGGTGGCGGCCTGGATGCGGTGGACGAGGGCGGCCGCGGCGGCGCGTGGGGTGTTAGGCACGGTGGGCCTCGCCGGTGGTGCGCTGCGGGGCGGCGGTCGCGTGGGGGGCGGTGGCTGTGTCGGGGGTTGCGGTCGGGGGGCGGCCGGCGGCGATCCGGGCGAGGTTTGTGAGGGAGCGCGTGCCGGGCTTGAGGTAGTCGCTGTGGCCGCCGTCGCCGGCGGGGAAGTTCCGGGCGCCGAACTGGGGGGAGACCGGGTCGGTGCCGAAGCCGAGGGTGGTGGTGGGGAGGGGGAGTTGGGTGTGTGGGACGTCGGCGATCCAGTCGTCGGCGCCGCGGCCGGCCCAGACGGTGGCCCGGGTGTGCAGGTCCGCGGCGGTGTCGGCGCCGACGCCGGGGCTGCCGTAGAGGACGAGGTCGGTGGCGGGGAGGCCGGGGGCGGCCCGGCCGCAGACCACGGACCCGTAGGAGTGGCAGAGCAGTGTGATCCGGGCGGCGGGCCTGGATTTCCTCAACTCCCGTATGAAGGTACGTAGTTGGGGTGCGGCGTCGTCGGCGCGGGTGGTGGTGAGCGCGGCGGGGCTGACGGTGGCGGGGGTGGGGTAGCCGAGCCAGGCGATGACGGCGGGGTGGATGCCTGGTTGCCGGCCGAGTTGCTGTTGGAGGGCTTGGGCGCCGTTACGGAAGCGCTGGTAGGTGTCGAGGCTGGTGTCCGAGCCGGGGACCAGGACGGCGATCCGGTCGGCGTGGGCGAGGTCACCGTAGACCTCGGTGCTGCGGCCGCCGTCGCAGCCGTCGAAGGTGAGGAACTGCCGGGCGGGGGCGGCCATGGCGTGCAGGGCGGTGGCCCGCCGGTGGTCGCCGTGGGCGTCGGCGGTGCGCTCGGCCGCCCGGATGTCGGCGCGGGTGGTGGCGTACCGGTGGGCCAGGGTGGCGGGGGTGGTGTCGCGCAGCGGGCCGAGGGTGGTGGGGGCCGGTGCGGGGACCGCGGCGGGGCGGGCCGCGCCCGACACCGGGACGGCCACCGAGGCGGTGACCAGCACGGCGAGCAGGGTGCGGGTCAGGCGGCTTCTGCGCAGGCGGGGCGCCATGGTGGGTGGTCCTTCCGTACCGGGGTTCTGGGGTGGTTCCGGCACCGAAGTTATGGAGCGCGAGGCGTGATCGGCGTCCCGCCAGGGAGCGCATCTCGCGGGTAGTCCTCAGGTACTACGGGTACGGGGCGGGGTCCGCTGGTGGACCGGCAACGGTGGGGCGCTGCGGCGGTGGTGGCGGTCCGTCAGCCGTTGTGGGGTGGTGGGCCGGTGCTCTCCCGGGGTTCCAGGTGCGGGAGTTCGCCCTCGACGGTGCGGGGCGGGCCGCCGTCGAGGAGGGCGAGGAGTTCGGTGGCGGCGAGCCGGCCGAAGTCGGCGGTGTCGCGGACCAGTGCGGTGAGCGGGGGGTGGGCGACGCGGCACAGCGGGGAGTCGTCCCAGGCGACGACGGAGAGCCGGCCCGGTACGGGGATGCCGCGGCCGGCGGCGACCGAGGCGCCAGCGACCGCCATCACGTCGTTGTCGTAGATGATCGCGGTGGGCGGTTCGGCCGCGTCGAGGAGGCGGCGGGTGGCCTCGGCGCCCTCGGTGTCGGAGTAGTCGGTGGTGACCGAGCGGACCTGCCGCGCGTCGAGGCCGCGCCGGATGGCTTCGGTGCGCAGCGAGTGGATCCGGCGGGCGGTGTGGGCGAGGCCGGGCAGGCCGGCGACGTGCACGATGCGGCGGTGGCCGAGGCCGTGCAGGTGGTCGAGGACCCGGGCCATGGCCTTGGCGTCGTCGGCCCAGACGGTGGTCAGGAGCGGCGCGGTGGGCGGCGGGGGCGGTCCGGGGGGATCCGGGGCGGCGGGGCCGCCGATGGCGACGGCGGGGAGGCCGAGGGTGGCCAGGAGTGCGGGCCGGGGGTCGTCGGTGCGGGGGTCGACGACGAGGACGCCGTCCACCCGGCGTTCGGCCCACCAGCGGCGGTAGAGGGCGCACTCGGTGTCGAGGTCCTCGACGACCTGGAAGAGCAGGGCGGTGCGCCGGGCGGAGAGCACCTCCTGGATGCCGGAGACGAGTTGGAGGAAGAAGGACTCCACGCCCAGGGTGCGGGCCGGGCGGGCCAGCACCAGGCCCAGGCAGTCGGAGTGTTCGCCGGAGAGGGCGCGGGCGGCGCTGTTGGCCTGCCAGCCCAACTCGTCGGCCACCCGGCGGATCCGGGCGCGGGTGTCCGCGGAGACGCCGGGCCGGTCGTTGAGGGCGAAGGACACCGCGCTCTCGGAGACTCCGGCGCGCCGGGCGATGTCCTTGATGGTCGGGCGGCGCACCGGCTTGCGGCGGGCGGCCTCACCGGGCGCTGTCATCGCGGGCTCCTCAGGGCCGTACCGCATGAGTGCCGACAGTCTGATCAGGGCGGCCGGGCGTGTCAAACAATGCCGGGGCGGCTCGGTCGGTTCGCCTCAACAATCGTGTGGTACCGGGGTGTTGACACCTACTAAATCGCATTAGTAGCGTCTGCCGCGTCGCGATCCGGGAGCCTGGAAACCGTGGGACGGAACCGTATTCCCGCGTCGCGACGGCCTTCGACAGATTTCTGGTCCGAGCACTTCATAGCACTTCAGCCAAGGAGCCGGCCATGCATCGTCATTCCCGTCGGACACCTGCCGCTCTCGCGGTCCTCGCCACCTCGGCGCTTTTACTGTCCGGCTGCGGTGCGCCGGACGGTGGCGGGGATTCCGACAGTGCCGCGGGGAAGGTGGAGGGACAGGTCACCTTCCAGACCTGGAATCTGAAGGCGCGTTTCCAGAAGTATTTCGACGGGGTCATCGCGGAATTCGAGAAGAAGTACCCGGGCACGAAGGTGAAGTGGATCGACCAACCGGCCGAGGGGTATCCGCAGAAGCTGAGTGCGGATGCGGCGGCCGGCACCCTGCCCGATGTGGTCAATGTGTCGCCGGACCTCGCCTATCCGTTGGCGAAGGCCGGGATGGCGCTCAACATCGGTAAGGCGGCCGGGAAATACCGGGCCGAGTATCTGGACGGGGCCTGGAAGAGCCATGAGATGCCGGGGCTGTCGGGTGTCTATGCCTTTCCGTGGTACCTCAACACCGGCCCGATGTTCTACAACAAGGACTTGTTCCGCAAGGCCGGGCTGGACCCGGCGAAGCCACCGACCACTTACGACCGGCTGTTCGCCGATGCGCTCACCATGGCGCGGCACAGCGACCGGAAGATCGCGATGCTGGCCAGTACGCCGTCGATCGAGGACTTCGGCCGCTACGGCGTGCGGCTGATGGACGCCCGAGGCACCGCGTTCACGTTCAACGAGCCCAAGGGCGTGCAGTTGCTCACGCACTACCAGCAGCTGTACGCGGCCGGGGCGCTGGATGCGCAGGCGCTCACCGCCGTGGCCGAGTCGGCGGGGCGGAAGTTCGAGCAGCAGTCGGTGGCGATGAATCCGGGCAGTGCGCTGGATCTGGAGAACTTCAAACGGGACGCGCCGGGCCTGTACCAGAACATCGGCATCACCGACGCGGTCAACAACACCGGTAAGGCCAACATGTACGTGCAGGGCCTGATGGTGAACGCACAGAGCAAGGTCAAACCGGCGGCGGTGGCCTTCGCGCACTTCGTGACGGACCAGCAGAATCAAATGGCGTTCGCGAAACAGGTCACGGTCTTCCCCAGCACGAAGGGTGCGCTGGACGATCCGTATTTCACCAAGGAGGACGGTACGGACGCCACGCGGGTGCGGGTGGCGGCGGCGAAATCCCTGAAGACCGCGGTGAATTACACCCCGGTGCTGCTCAGTGATCAGATGAAGACGGCGCTGCGCAATGCCGTCGCCCGGGCCCTTCAGGGTAAGCAGACGCCGAAGGCGGCGCTGGATTCCGCGGTGGCGGAGTGCAATCGTCTGCTGAAGACCAGCTGAGGTCGGGATGGGAATGCGGAGGTCCGGGTCGGCCGGTGCGGTACGGGGCCCGGGCCGTGTTCGGGGAATCCGTACGCAGCTGCCGGCCAGCCCCTGGCTGTTCCTCGCGCCCGGGCTGCTGATCGTCGGCGGATTCAGCCTCTATCCGTTTCTGAGCACGGTGGCGCATTCCTTCACCGATGCCCGGACGTTGACGGTCGGGCGGTTCACCGGCGGCGCCAATTACCAGGAGATGCTGCACGATCCGATGTTCTGGACGGGGCTGCGCAACAGCCTGCTGTACGTCCTGGGCGTCGTGCCGCCGCTGGTGGTGCTGCCGCTGCTGCTGGCGCTGCTGGTCCGGCGGAGCGTCCCCGGGATCGCCTTCTTCCGGGCCGCTTTCTACCTCCCGGTGGTCGCCTCGGTGGTGGTGGTCGGGTTGATCTGGGTGTGGCTACTGGACGACCGGGGGCTGATCAACGCGCTGCTGGAGGTCCTGGGGTTCGGGCGGGCCGGCTTCCTCAGCGATCCGTGGCTGTTGCTGCTCAGCGCGATGGCGGTGACGGTCTGGAAGGGCCTCGGCTACTACATGATCATTTATTTGGCGGCGCTGGCGCAGGTGCCCCGGGAACTGCACGAGGCGTGCGCGGTCGACGGGGCCGGCCCGGTGCGGCGCTTCTGGACCGTCACGGTGCCGGCGGTGCGCTCCACGATGGTGCTGGTGGCCGCGCTCTCCGCGGTCAACGCCTTCAAGGTGTTCTCCGAGGTCTATCTGATGGCCGGGGCGACCGGCGGCCCGGGCGGGGAGGACACCACGCTGGTGATGCTCGTCCAACAGGCCGGCACCGGTCTCAGCGGTCGGGTCGGCTACGCCTCGGCGCTGTCGGTGGTGGTGTTCGTGCTGACGCTCGGGCTGATGTTGCTGGTGTTGCGCGCCAATCGCGGGGAGGACCGATGACGGGGCCGGACCGGCGCGGGCGACGGTGGGCCGGCGGGCCGCTGCTGGTCCGTTATCTGCTGCTGTTCGCGGTGCTGGCGCTGACCGTCGGGCCGTTCCTGTGGCAGCTCTCGACGTCCCTCAAGGGCCCGGGCGAGGACATCTACCGTTATCCGCCGAGCCTGGTGCCGCACCATCCGACCCTCGCCAACTACGCCGCGGTGGCGCAGGTGGTCCCGGTCTGGGACTTCGCACTGAACTCCGTCAAGGTCGCCGTCGCCAACGTGCTGACCAACTGTGCGGGCGCGGCGCTGGCCGGGTACGCACTGGCCCGGCTGCGGTTCCGCGGTCGGCGGGTCGTCGTGGTGGTCTTCATCATGGCGATGCTGGTGCCGGTCGAAAGCATCATGATCGCCCAGTTTTTGACGATGCGTCAGCTTCAGCTGAACAACACCCTGCTCGGGGTGGTGCTGCCCGCCTGCATCGGCGCGATGAACGTGCTGCTGATGCGGAACGCCTTCGCCGCGCTGCCGTACGAGGTCGAGGAGGCGGCGTTCGTGGACGGCGCCAACGCCTGGCAGCGGTTCGTCCGGATCGCGCTGCCGTCGGTCAAGGGCACCCTGGCGGTGGTCGCGGTCTTCGCGTTCATGGGTGCCTGGGACGACTTCCTGTGGCCGCTGATCGTGCTGAGCGACCAGTCGAAGTTCACCCTGACCGTCGGCCTGAACTACCTGCACGGCACCTTCGCGGACAACCAACGACTGGTGGCGGCCGGCTCGGTGATCGCCGTCCTCCCGCTGATCGTGATGTTCGCCTGTCTCCAGCGTTACTTCTTCCGCGGCGTCGGTGAGGGCGCCGTCAAGGGCTGATCCCACACACCCGGAGGGACGGGACCACTCATGCCGGTACCCCACGAGCCGCGCCGGATCCGCTTCGGCGCCAACTACACACCCAGTCAGGGGTGGTTCCACCACTGGTTGGACTTCGACCTGGACGCGGTGCGCGCGGACCTGGACGCGCTGGCCGCGCTCGGCCTGGACCACGTCCGGGTCTTCCCCCTGTGGCCGCTGTTCCAGCCCAACCGCACCCTGATCCGACCGCGCGCCGTCGAGCACCTGGTGCAGCTGGCCGACGCGGCGGCCGAGCGCGATCTGGACGTGGCGGTGGACGGCCTCCAGGGCCATCTGTCCAGCTTCGACTTCCTGCCCGCCTGGACGCAGACGTGGCACCGCCGCAACCTCTTCACCGACCCGGAAGTGCTCGCCGGCCAGGAGGAGTACCTGCGGACGCTGGCCGCCGCGCTCGCCGACCGGCCCGGCTTCCTGGGGATGACCCTCGGCAACGAGGTCAACCAGTTCTCGGACGACCCGCACCCCGATCCGGACCGCATCACCGGCGCGCAGGCGGCGGCCTGGCTCACGCGGATGCTGGCCGCCTGCGAGCAGGGCGCGCCGGGCCGGGCGCATCTGCACGCCGGGTACGACGCCGCCTGGTACCAGGACGGACATCCCTTCACCCCCGCGCACGCCGCCCGGTTCGGCGCGATGACGGCGGTGCACTCCTGGGTGTTCAACGGAACCGCGCAGCGGCACGGGCCGACCGGCGTCGCCACCGAGCAGCACGCCGCGTACCTCATCGAGCTGTCCAAGGCGTGGGCACCGGACCCGCACCGTCCGGTGTGGCTCCAGGAGGTCGGCGCCCCCGCCCCGCACATCCCCGCGGACCGCGCGGCCCGCTTCACCACGGCGACCGTCACCAACGCCGCGGACTGTCCGGACGTCTGGGGCGTCACCTGGTGGTGTGCGCACGACGTCCCGCGGTCGCTCGCGGACTTCCCGGAGTTGGAGTACGGGCTGGGCCTGCTCACCGAGGACCGTACGGTCAAGCCGGTGGGGCGGGCCTTCGCCGAGCTGGCGGCGCACTGGCGGGACCGTCCGTACCGGCCGCCGGTGCGGTCCACCGCGCTGGTCGTCGACGTCGGCGACGCCGAGGAGGCGCCGCACCGGTCGGTGTGCGCGCCTGGCGGCCCGGTCTTCGAAGCCTGGGCGGAACTGGCCGGACAGGGCGCCCGCCCGACCGTGGTCTTGTCCCAACTCGCCTCCGATAAAGCATATTTGACGTCCCGTGGGATCACTGAGGTGTGCACGCCCCAGGAGGCGGTGCGGCGATGACCGCGCTTCCCGGCCCCCTCCCCCGTCCCCGCACCCTGTCTCCCCGACCTCTGGAGCCGTAAGCCATGCATGACGATCGCGCGCTGGTCGAAGCCCGTCTCAAGCGGGTCCTCAACGAACGCATCCGGCCCGCCCTGTACCCGGAGTCGGTGCCGCTGGAGGTGGCGGCCTGGGTCGCGCCGGGTGAGCCAGTGCCGGTGACCGAGGGGCTGGCCGCCGTGCGAACCCCAGTGGCGGTGGGGGATGCCTGGGGCGCGCCGTGGGCGACGACGTGGTTCCGGGTGCGCGGCACGGTGCCGGAGGCGTGGGCGGGGCGCACCGTGGAGGCGGTGCTGGACCTGGGGTTCGACGAGCGGATGCCGGGGTTCCAGTGCGAGGCGCTGGTGTACCTGCCGGACGGGACGCCGGTGAAGGGCCTCAACCCGCGGAACCAGTGGGTGCGGGTGGGGGCGCCGGTGCGGGGCGGTGAGCGGGTGGAGTGGCACCTGGAGGCCGCGTCCAACCCGGTCATCCTCGACGTCCCCCCGTTCCAACCGACGGCGTTGGGCGACCGGGAGACCGCGGGCAGTGAGCCGCAGTACCGGCTGGCTCGGATGGACCTGGCGGTGTTCGACACCGAGGTGTGGGAGCTGATCTTGGACCTGGAGGTGCTGGGTGAGCTGATGGTGGAGCTGCCGGTGGACAGCCCGCGGCGCTGGGAGGTGCTGCGGGCGGTGGGGCGGGCGCTGGACGCGGTCGACCTCCAGGCGGTGAACGGGACGGCCGCGGCGGCGCGGCGGCATCTGAGCGGGGTGCTGGCGGCGCCGGCTGCGGCGTCCGCGCACCGGATCAGTGCGGTGGGGCACGCGCACATCGACTCGGCATGGCTGTGGCCGCTGCGCGAGACGGTCCGCAAGGTGGCCCGGACGACGGCGAACATGACGGCGCTGTTGGCCGACGAGCCGGAGTTCGTCTACACGATGTCGCAGGCGCAGCAGTACGCCTGGATCAAGGAGCACCGGCCCGAGGTCTACGCGAAGGTCAAGGAGGCGGTCGCGGCGGGCCGGTTCGTCCCGGCGGGCGGGATGTGGGTGGAGTCGGACACCAACATGCCCGGCTCGGAGGCGATGGCCCGTCAGTTCGTGTACGGCAAGCGGTTCTTCCTGGAGGAGTTCGGGGTCGAGAACGACGAGGCGTGGCTGCCGGACACCTTCGGCTTCGCGGCGGGACTGCCGCAGATCATCAAGGCGGCCGGGGCGAAGTGGCTGCTGACGCAGAAGATCTCCTGGAGCCAGGTGAACTCCTTCCCGCACCACACCTTCCGTTGGGAGGGCATCGACGGCACCCGGATCTTCACCCACTTCCCGCCGGTGGACACCTACAACTGCCAGCTGTCGGGCGCCGAACTCGCCCACGCCGCACGGAACTTCAAGGAGAAGGGCACCGCCCGGCACTCCCTGGCGCCGACCGGCTGGGGCGACGGCGGCGGGGGCACCACCCGCGAGATGATCGCCAAGGCCCGCCGGCTGCGGAACCTGGACGGCTCGCCGGTGGTGCGGTGGGAGAAGCCCGCCGACTTCTTCGCCCGGGCACAGGCCGAGTATCCCGACGCCCCGGTGTGGGTGGGCGAGCTGTACCTCGAACTGCACCGCGGGACGCTCACCAGTCAGGCCCGCACCAAACGCGGCAACCGCCGCAGCGAACACCTGCTGCGGGAGGCCGAACTGTGGTCGGCGACCGCCGCCGTCTCCACCGGATTCCCCTACCCCTACGCGGCGTTGGACCGGATCTGGAAGACGGTCCTGCTGCACCAGTTCCACGACATCCTGCCCGGCTCCTCCATCGCCTGGGTGCACCGCGAGGCGGAGCGGACCTACGCCGCGGTCGCCGCCGAGTTGGAGGAGTTGATCGGCGCCGCGCTGGCGGCCCTGGCCGGCGGCGGCGACCGGCAACTGGTGGCGAACTCCGCACCACACGCCCGGGCCGGGGTGGCGGCGGGCGCGGTGGCCCCACCGCTGGCGGAAGGCGACCCGGTGACCGCCGGGCCGCGCCCCGGCGGCGGGTTCGTCCTCCAGCACGACCTGCTCCGGATCGAGATCGACGACCGCGGCCTGGTCGTCTCCGCGTACGACACCACCGCCGAGCGGGAGACCGTGGCCCCGGGCGCGGCGGCGAACCTGCTCCAGATCCATCCGGACTTCCCCAACATGTGGGACGCCTGGGACGTGGACGCCTTCTACCGCGAGGTGGTCACCGATCTGACCGACGCGGACGAGGTCGTGCTCGCCGAGGCGGCACCGCAGGCCGCGACGGTCCGCGTGGTGCGGCGTTTCGGCGGGTCACGGGTGGTCCAGCGCCTGACGCTGGCGCGCGGGCAGCGGCGGCTGGACATCGACACCGAGGTGGACTGGCACGAGACCGAGAAGTTCCTCAAGGCCGCGTTCCCGCTGGACCTGCACGCCGAGCGGTACGCGGCGGAGACCCAGTTCGGGCACCTGTACCGGCCGACGCACACCAACACCAGTTGGGAGGCGGCGAAGTTCGAGGCGTGTGCGCACCGGTTCGTGCACGCCGGGGAGCCGGACTGGGGCGTGGCGCTGGTCAACGACGCGACGTACGGGCACGACGTCACCCGTACCGTGCGGGAGGGCGGGCCCGAGGACGAGCGGGGCACCACCACGACCGTCCGCCTGTCCCTGCTGCGCGCCCCGCGCTTCCCCGACCCGGAGACGGACCAGGGCAACCACCGCTTCCGGTACGCGCTGGTCCCGGGCGCGACCCTCGGGGACTCGGTGCGCGAGGGACACCGGATCAATCTGCCGGAGCGGGCGGTGACCGGGTCCGGTGCGGTGCCGCCGCTGGTCACGGTGGACGACGACGCGGTGGTGGTCACCGCGGTCAAGCTGGCCGACGACCGCAGCGGCGATGTGGTGATACGGCTGCACGAGGCCCGGGGCGGACGCGCCCAGGCCGCCCTGACCTGCGGTTTCGCTCTGGCCGGGGCGGTCATCACCGACCTGCTGGAGCGCCCCGCCGAGGACGGTCCGACCCTGGAGCGGCAGGGCGACACGGTGCGGATGGCGCTACGGCCGTTCCAGATCGTGACGTTGCGGCTACGCCGGGCGGCGGAAGCGCAACCGGCCGGCTGACCGGGCGGCCCGAGGCCGGGGCGGAGCGGCTCAGCCGGGGTCGGCGGACGGTGTGCGGGCGTCCCGGCAGGTGTCCCGACGGTCCGCCTGCCGCCGGTCCCGGCCGGCGCCGCGCCCGCGGCCCCCGCGCCGCGGACCGGGTCCGGGCGTGGCCTCCCCGCCGGGATCCCGGCGGGGATCCAGCCCGAGCATGTCCATCAGCAACGACAGGTCCTGCGCGTCCCGAGCACGGCCGGCCAGCGCCCTCCTGGCGAGCCGTCGCTCGTGCGCACCGGGCACGGCACGGGAGGCGGGGTCATCGGCACTGCGCTGTTCATCGGTCACCGCTGCATTCTCGGCCGGACCGGGTCGGACTGCCCGTCGAACGGGCCGATGGGCGCACGACGGAACCGTTCCCGGTCGAATTCCCTCTTTATGGTCACTTGCACTTGATCGTCATGGTCACTCGCATGTGATCGACCAGTAGCGGAGTCACCGTTGAAACACCCTTACGCCCGCGCGCTCACGGCCGTCCTCGTCGCGTCCTGCGCTCTGCTCGCCGGCTGCTCGGAGAACGGCAAGCCGGTCGACTTCAACGCGGGCGCGCCGGGGAGCGCGTCCACCCCGGTCAAGCCGGTGGACCAGGACACCCGCATGCCCACCGGCCCGAAGAGCGAGTTCCGGATCACCCGCACCCTGGACGACGGCACGCACATAGCCCGGACCACGCTGAAGGGCGCGAAGTCCGGGGTCACCGGCAGCGTCTGGGTGTGGGCCCCGAAGGAATACCAGGATCCCAAATACGCCAAGAGCGGTTTTCCGGTGCTGATAGCCCTGCCGGGTGGTCTGGGCAGCCCGAAGGACAAGGACGGGGTGACCAATTACTGGGTCGGCGGCGACATCAAGCTCCAGGAGAACCTCGCGCAGTGGACCGCGGAGGGCAAGAGCCTGCCATTCGTCGTGGTGATGCCGATGCTCAATCCGGACACCCGCTATCACGACGGCAGCGACATACCGGGCCAGCAGAAGATGGGGACCTGGCTGACCGATGACGTCGTCGATCTGGTCAAGGCCAATTTCCGTACCTTTGCGTCCCGGGACGGCTGGGCTTTCATGGGGTCGTCCTCGGGCGGTTTCGTGGGCCTGAAGTCGGTGCTGAAGCATCCGGAGAAGTTCAAGGCGGCGATAGCCAGCGGCCCGGACATCGTGCCGGATTCCCCGATGTGGGCCGGCCACCAGAAGGAGAAGGACGCCAACAACCCGGAAAAGCTCGCGGCGGGACTGCTGAAGAAGGGCGGACCTGACGTCTATCTCGCATTCCAGGCCGGCAGCAAGGAAGGCGCCGCGGTGGTCAATCCCATCCGCCGGTTCCGGGAGAAGTACAGCAAGGGTCCGATCCACACCGCGCTCCAGATGATTCCCGACGGCCGGCACAATGCCTGGGATTACCAGAAGGGCATGGCGGCGAGCTCCATGAAATTCATCAGCGACCAGCTGAAGGCTCCGATTCCCAGCGGCTCCTGATGCAGATCGTCCGTTCGGGGGAGATGCTGGTGTCGAGGGGGGCCATGCTGAGGAGGGCGATCCATGTCTGTGCTGGACAAGCTCAAGGAACTGCTCAAGGGCCACGAAGAGCAGGCGGGTAAGGGCGTCGACAAGGCCGGTGACTACGTCGACGAACGGACCCAGGGGAAGTACCAGAGCCAGGTCGACACCGCGCAGGACAAGCTCAAGGAGCAACTCGGCGGGACGGACCGGGACACGGACCAGCCGCCGCAGTAATTCCGCGCTCGCCCCGGGACGGGGACGGCGCCCGGGATTAGGCTGAACGGATGATCACCACGTCCGCCCGGCTCGCCCCCGACGTCCTGATGCGCCCCACCGAGCTGGCGGACGCCGCCGGATACTCCCGGGCCTACCTGCGTAGCCTCGACCACCTCCGGCACACCGAACCGCACCGCGCGGACGGGTTCTACACCCCGGCCGGTCAGGCGGAGCGACTCCGGGGGCAGTTGGCGGAGCGGGACGCCGGGCGGGTGATGCCCTGGGTCCTGGTCCGCGAGGCGGACGGCGGGTCCGGGGAGTCCGGGGAGCCGGACGTGGTCGGCGCGATCACCCTGTCCCAGATCACCTACGGCCCGCTGCGCAGCGCCAGCGTCGGCTACTGGATCGACGCCGGCCACCTGCGCCGCGGGCTGGCCGCCGCCGCGCTGCGGGCGGTGTGCGAGGCGGCCGACCGGGAGCTGGGGCTGCACCGGGTGGAGGCCGGGACGCTGGTGGACAACATCGCCTCACAGCGGGTCCTGACCGGCTGCGGCTTCACCCCGTACGGCACCGCGGAGAAGTACCTGCACATCAACGGCGCCTGGCGGGACCACCGGCTGTTCCAGAAGATCCTCAACGATCGCCACCCGTAGCACCCGTAGCACCCGTAGGTGCGTCGTGTCGTACGGCGGCGCCCGCCCCCTGCGCGGGGCGGGCGCCGTCCGATGCGGCCGGGGCCGCGCTCACGAGGAGGTCAGCACCCGGATCTTCTCCGCCTGCGGGCCCTTCTGGCCCTGGGTGACCTCGAAGCTGACCTTCTGGCCCTCCAGCAACTCGCGGTAGCCGGTGGCGTCGATGTTGGAGTAGTGCGCGAAGACGTCGGCGCCGCCGTCGTCCTGCGCGATGAAGCCGAAGCCCTTTTCCGAGTTGAACCACTTCACCGTGCCCGAAGCCATGTTGCGTCTCCTTCGCTCTATGGGCTCGAATCGGCTCCCGCACCGCGCGGAATCCGGAGGTGATCGCCCTGGCCCGGAGACGTACCGGACAGCAAGAACGCCCGTGAATGCGACACGGGCGCCCGGCACTTCGGAACCACGACAGCTGATCAGGACGCTACACCGACCGGGCCCACCAGTCACCACAAATCATGGCAAACGCGTCATCCTTCACCGGGCAAGGCCACACCACTTCCTCCGTATCTCCGGCTTATCGAACGAATGTGCGAGGCCGAGAGGGGGCCGTCAGGAGGCCGGTCCGCCGTCCTCCGGGCCGACCGGCTGCCGCCGGCGCCACCACAGCGCGGTGCCGAGTCCGGCCAGTGCGATCACCCCGGCGGCGGAGAAGGACCACAGGACCAGGTCGTCCGTGCGGCCGCCCGCTCTGGCCGTCGATGCCTGGTGCAGCGCGGTGACCGGCGCCCGGTGGGCGGCCTGCGCCGTCCCGGGGTCCTTCGGGTCGGGGGCCGGGGCGGGCAGTGTGCCGACCGCTGCGGCCCGGGGCGCCGCGGCGAACCCCCAGTCCAGCAGGGCGCGGGCCTCCTCGTAGACCGCGTTCTCGGCGCCGGACTGCGGGTTCATCACGGTCACCAGCAGCGTCCGGTGGCCACGCCGGGCGGCGGCGATGAGGGTGTTCCCGGCATGGGTGGTGTAGCCGTTCTTCACCCCGATCAGGCCGTTGTAGGGGGCCACCCCGTGCGAGCCGACCAGGAGCCGGTTGGTGTTCTGGATACCGGACGCGTCGGGGCCGCCGTCCTCCGGGAAGCGGACGGTCTTCGTGGCGGCGAAGTGGGCGAAGTCCCGGTTGGTCAGCCCGGCCTGACCGAACAGGGAGAGGTCGTAGGCGGAGGAGAACTGGCCCGGCGTGTCGAAGCCGTCGGCGGATTCGACGGTGGTGTCGCGGGCACCCAGCCGCTCCGCGGTCGCCTGCATGTCGTCGATGGTCCGGCCCCAGCCGCCGTTCATGGCGGCCAGCGCGTGCACCGCGTCGCTGCCGGAGCTGAGGAAGACGCCGTGCCACAGGTCGGCGACGCGGTACGGCACGTCCTCCTTGACGCCGGCGAGCGAACTGCCGGCCTCGATGCCAGCCAGGTCCGCGGAGGAGACCGTACGCACCGTCCCCTGGGCGAACCTCGGTAGCACCGTCAGCGCGAACAGCGTCTTGAGGGTGCTGGCCGGCGGCAGCGGCCGGTGGGCGTCCTTGGCCGCGAGGATCCGGTGACTGTCCAGGTCCGTGACGACCCAGGACAGGGCCGACACCCGGGGTGGCTCGGGGACTCCGAGCCTCGGCAAGAACTGCACTCCGTGCTCGTCCAGCAGGTTCTCGGCCGGGGCCGGCGGGGCGCCGCGCAGGTCGTCGACGCCGTTGGGGCCGTCGGCGACCGCCGGGCCGCACAGGGCCAGCAGGCTCGCGGTACAGACGGCCGCTGCGGTCAGGGCTCTGACGGGGGACCAGGTCGCTGTCGACATGTGGCCACGCTAAGAACGCCGCGGGCCGCGCGCCGGTTGGCCTACTCCATACGGTTCCCGGCCGCGACGGACGCGGGCGGGCCGGCCCCTCCGTCCCGGGCCCGCGCGCCGCTCCCCCACCTCCTCCTAAGCGGGGCGCCGGTCGCCGCGCGGCACCGGGCGGGCTCGTTCGGGACCGAGCAGCGGTGCGTGCAGGTCGCCGTAGCGCTCGCGGCGGCCGGCGATCTCGTCGAAGAGGAAGGTGAGTTGACCCGGTTCGGCGCAGGCGGCGACCTCGTCCCAGGTGACCGGGGTGGAGACGGTCGGAAGGGGGCGGGCCCGCAGGGTGTAGGCGGTCGCGGTGGTCTTGGCGGCGGCGTTCTGCGAGAAGTCGAGGAAGACCTTGCCCGGCCGCAGCGCCCGGGTCATCTTGTGCGTGACGAGGTCCCCGAGCGCGGCACCGGCCTCGACGGCCAGCGTCCGGGCGTAGGCGGTGGTGCGGTCGGCGGGGGTCGGCTCGATGGGCACGAGGAGGTGCAAGCCCTTGGAGCCGCTGGTCTTGGCGTAGGCGTCGAGTCCGTCGGCGGCCAGCCGGTCGCGCAGCCACCGGGCGGCGGTGCAGCACTCCACGATGGTGGCGGGTGCGCCCGGATCCAGGTCGAAGACCAGCCGGTCGGCCACGCCCGGCGCGTCGCAGGTCCATTGCGGGGTGTGCAGTTCGACGACGAGGTTGGCGGCCCAGACCAGTGAGGCGAGGTCCTGGAGGAGCACCTGCCGGGCCGGCCCCGACCTCGAATGGGGGACCTCGCAGCTCTTCACCCAGGAGGGGGCGCCGGGCGGCACGTTCTTAGTGAAGAAGCACTGGCCGTCCGGCCCGTCGGGGTAGCGGAGGAAGGACACCGGGCGGTCGTGGAGGTGCGGGAGCAGCGCGTCCGCGGTGGTGGTGCAGTAGTGCAGCACCTCACCCTTGGTGGTGCCGGTCTCGGGATAGAGGACCTTGTCCAGGTTCGTCAGCGAGAGGCGCCGCCCCTCCACGACGGTGATCGGCGACATACCATGGAGAATCCCACATGAGGTGCAGATCATGCGATCTATCTGGAACGGGTCCATATCGTTCGGCCTGGTCACCATCCCGGTGAAGACCTACAGCGCCACCGACCGCACCTCGTCGGTCTCCTTCGTCCGCATCCACGACAAGGACGGCGCCCCGATCCAGTACCGCAAGATCTGCGAACTGGACGGCCAGGAGGTGCCGAACGAGGAGGTGGGCAAGGGGTATCAGCCGCCCGGCGACGACACGGTCGTACCGATCACCGACGAGGACCTGTCCCGGCTGCCGATGCCGACCGCCAAGACGCTGTCGATCCTCTCCTTCGTGGACCCCACCGAGATCGACCCGCTCCAGTTGGACAAGGCGTACTACCTCGGCCCGAACGGGACCTCCGCCGCCAAGCCGTACGCCCTGCTGCGGGAGGCCCTGGAGCACCACCGGAAGGTCGCGATCGGCAAGGTGGCGATGCGCGGCCGGGAGACCCTGGCCATGTTGCGGGCGTACGACGGGGCGCTGCTGATGCACACCCTGCTCTGGCCGGACCAGATCCGCTCCGCTGAGGGCATCGCACCGGAGGCCGTCAAGGTCCGCGAGAACGAGATGACGCTGGCCGAGATGCTGATGGACTCGCTGGGCGCGCTGGACCCGGCCGAGCTCCACGACGACTACCGCGAGGCGGTGGAGGAACTCGTCGCCGCCAAACTGGAGGGCGGAGCCCCGGTCACCCCCGACACCTCCGCCACCTCCGGCGCCCGGGTCATCGACCTGACGGCGGCACTGGAGAAGAGCGTACGGGCCGCCCGCGGCGGCTTGCCGGACACCAGCGAGGAGGGCGCACAGGACGCCTCGGTCACCCCGATCCGGGGCCGCGGCCCGACCGGCAAGAAGTCCGCCGCGAAGAAGTCCCCCGCGCGGACGGCGGCCCCCGGTAAGAGCAGCACCGACACGACCGCGGGCAGCCGAACCGCCGCGAAGAAGACCGGTGCCGGCAAAGCCACCACCGGCAAGACCAGCGGCGGCAAGTCGGGTACCAGCGGGGCGGATACGGGTGCGTCCACCGCCGGGAAGACCGCGGCTGCCCGGAGCACGACCGGGCAGACCACGACCGGGACGACCACGGCCAAGAAGCAGTCCCGGACCAAGCGCGCGACGAAGTCCACCGCGTCCTAGGACCGATCCGACCCTGCTCGACCGGACCGGCCCTGGCGCCCCTCGACGCGGGCCGTCGCTCCCCCGCCCGGCCGGGTGGGCCGTTCCTCTAGAGTCGCAGCATGGCTTCAGACGAGGGGATGACCACCACCCGGGTCGACAGTTGGATCTGGTCGGTGCGGCTCACCAAGACGCGCTCGATGGCCGCGGCGGCCTGCCGGGCCGGACATGTGCGGGTCAACGGTGAGCGGGTGAAGCCTGCCCACGGCGTGCGGTCCGGCGACGAGGTGCGGCTGCGGCAGGCCGGCCGGGAGCGCATCGTGGTGGTGACCCGGCTGGTGCGCAAGCGGGTGGGCGCCCCGGTCGCCGTCGAGTGCTACGTCGACAACAGCCCGCCGGTGCCACCGCGCGAGGAGGTCCCGATCATCGCCGTCCGGGACCGCGGCGCGGGCCGGCCCACCAAACGCGACCGCCGCGAAATGGACCACCTGCGCGGCCGACTCGGCGCCGGCCCGGAGTCCGACCACCAGCCCTAGGCCCCGTCGTCGGGCAGTGCGTCCACGTAGACCCAGTGGCCGTCCTCACGGACGAAGCGGCTGTGCTCGTCCTGGCTGCCGGCCTGGCCGCGCACCGTGTAGTGCGCGCGGAAGGCGACCGTGCCCTCGGTGTGGAAGGCGCTGCCGCCGGTCGTGGCGAGGATCTCCAGGCCGGTCCAGCGCTGCACGGGGTCGAGTTCGAGGGTGGTCGGGCGGGTCGTCGAATGCCAACTGCGCAGCAGATAGGCGGTGTCGCCGACGGCGAAGGCGCTGTAGCGGGAGCGCATCAGCCGCTCGGCCGTCGGGGCGGCCGTGCGCCCCTGGTGGAAGGGGGCGCAGCACTCCCCGTAGGACGCCTCGCGGCCGCACGGGCAGGGCGAGTTCTCGGTGATCGCGACGGGTGCGGGCGGCTGCTGCCGGGTCCGCTGCTTCGAGGGTTTCGACGACTTCCTGGGCTTTGACACGCCATGATTGTGCCGGGTCGGGCGGGGTGGATCCGCGGCGGGCGGGGTGTGGGCCGGGCAGGATCTCACGGGGGTTGGACCGTTTGAGGGATTTCCCCGATAAATCCGCCATTTGCATCTTTTCTTGGCTTGATACCGGCCGTGAGGCTGGAAGAACTCACGGTGACCGTCCCCACACCCAGGAGAGAACCCTCATGATTCTGTCCATTTCCGGCGTCGTCCTGCTCGGTGTCATCGTCTTCCTCTTCTTCCGCAAGGACGGCCTCAAGTTGTCCCACGCCCTGATCTGCGCACTCTTCGGGTTCTACCTCGCCGGCTCGGCCATCGCGCCCAGCATCAAGGCCGGCGGGGCGAGCCTGGCCAGCCTCCTCGGCGGGATCAAGCTCTAGGGCCTGCCCCCCAGCAGCGCGGCGCCGCTCCCACCGCCCGTTCGGGCCCGTCCGTCCCGTCCGGGCGGCGGCGCGTGAGACCCGCCCCGGCTCGCCGCCCACGCCGAGCCGGCCCGCCGTCCGTACGAGCACCAGGAGAGAAGCTGTGGCCCGGCGCCCCTTGCCCCGCATCCTCACCGGCAACGCCCTGACCAGCAGTGCCCCGATCGTCCGCGGCCGCGAACTGGCGCGGACCGCGGCCGACGGCGCGACCGATGTGCTCCACCCGCTGATCACCGTCAGTCGGGGCCTGCGCCGGCTGACGGTGGCCGGACGGGGACGCTGGAACGCCACCCCCAAGGAGCAGCGGGGGCCGCTGTGTTTCGTGGCCGCGGGGGCGGTACTGATCGTGGCGCTGGTGCCGTACGGTCCCCTGCTCGCGGTGATCACGGTGACGGCGGTGGCGGCCTGGGTGGGCCGGGACCGGACGCCGGTGGCGGAGGACACCGGCCCGAGCGAGGCGGAGACCGAGCGGCTCCAGGCCCTCTACGAGGCGCTGGTGCCGCACTTCTCCGCCGAGGGCGACCCCAGCCCTCTCTACGCCCATGACGGCGACTGGCAGCGGGCGTTCACCGAGTACGCCTTCGACGAGGACGGTCGGCCGGCGCGGCTGCATCTGAAGTACCCGGCGTATTTCCCCGACGGTGACGACCGGTCCCGGGTCGGCATCGAGCAGCTGTTGCACGCCAAGTCCGGCCGCGGCCGGGAGTGCCGCTTCGACTGGGAAGAGGAGGCCAACCAGCTGGTGATGACGGCGCTCGGGCCGCTGCCGGCGGACGTCGCGGCGCAGCGCTTCGTGACCTCCCCGGGGGAGACGGTGCTCGGCTTCACCGACACCGATTCCGTGCAGCGGACGCTGCCGGTGCTCTGCGGGGGCGCGACTAGGGACGTGCCCCCGGTGGTGTGGCGCACCGGCCGACGGTCCACCGAACCGCATCTGCTGGCACTGGGGCAGCCGGGCGCCGGCGTGACGACGCTGCTGCGCTCGATCGCGCTCCAGGCACTACAGCACGGCGACGTGCTGGTGATCGACGGTGGCGGCACCGGTGAGTTCGGGTGCCTGGCGGGGCGGCGCGGGGTGTTGGCCGTGGAGAGCGGGCTGACCGGCGCGTTGGCGGCGCTGGAGTGGGCGACGCACGAGACCGAGCGGCGGCTGGTCGCCGCCAACCGGGCGCAGCAGGCCGGGCAGCCCGCGCCGGCGGACACCCGCAGCGGGCTGTGGATCATCGCGGACCGCCTGACGGCGCTGTCCCATCTGGCGGCGGTGGAGGGCCGGGACGACCCGCAGCGGCTGCTCCAGGTCCCGCTGCGGCACGGCCGGGCGGCTCAGGTGACGGTGGTGGTGGCCGACCAGTTCGAGACCGCCGAGCTGCTGAGCGACCCGGTACGGAGCCACGCCAAGGCGCGGATCGTGCTCGGGCCGGCCACCGCCGAGGAGGTGCAGGCGGTGCTGGGGGTGCCGGCGCACACCACGCCGCTCGCGCAGGTACCACCGGGCCGCGGCTACGCCCGGCTCGGCACCGGCCCCGTCCTCCGGCTCCAGGTGCCGGCCACCCCCGACCCGTACGACGAGGCGACCGGTGAGACGCACCGGCGGGCTGTCCTGGCGCTGCTCCCGGAACGGACCGTTCCGGGAGACCCGGCGGAAGCCGCCGCCACCGCACCCGGGCCGGTGTCCTTCGCGAAGCGCGACGCCGCGGCGCCGGTGGGCGGCCGGAACCCCGACGCCCCCGAGCAAACCTGACGCCACGTCACCTCGCAGACGCACTTCCCCCACCACGAACCGGGCCGGCCGGACAGCCGTCTGACGCCGCCTCAGGCGACGAACGCCTGCGGCGGCTCCGCCTCCACCGACACTCCGGTAGCCACCAGCCGCGCCGCCCTCGCCAGCCGCACCGCGGCCTCGTCGGCGACCGCACCGCTGACCGTGAACGGCAACCGCACGAAACCCTCGAAGGCACCGTCCACGCCGAACCGCGGTCCCGACGGCACCCGAACCCCCAGCCGCTCCCCCGCCTCCGCGATCCGCGAGCCGGACAGCCCGCCGGTCCGGGCCCAGAGCGTCAGGCCGCCGCGCGGGACGCTGAACTCCCAGTCGGGCAGGTGGCGGTGGAGGGCCTCGACGATCGCGTCGCGGTTCTCCCGGGCCTGCGCACGGCGGATCCGGACGGCCTCCTCCCAACCGCCGCTCTCCAGGAGGGAGGCGATGGCGAGCTGTTCGAGGACGGGCGAGCCGAGGTCCGAGTAGGCGCGGGCGGCGACCAGGCTGCGGATGATGTCGGGCGCGGCCCGCACCCAGCCGATCCGCATCCCGGCCCAGAACGCCTTGCTGGCCGAGCCGACGGTGATCACGGCGCTGCCGGCGGGGTCGAACGCACAGACCGGGCGGGGCAGTTCGGTGTCCGGGTCGAGGACGATCTCGGTCATGGTCTCGTCGACGACGAGCAGGGTGCCGGCCGAGCGCGCGGCGTCCACGAGCCGGCGGCGCTGGTCCTCGGTGGCGAGGCTGCCGGTGGGGTTGTGGAAGTCGGCGACGACGTAGGCCATCCGCGGTGCGGCGTCGCGCATGACCTGGCGCCAGACCGGGACGTCCCAACCCGCCAGCCGCTCACCGAGGGCGACCGGGACGAGTCGGGCGCCGGCGTCGCGCATCAGCTGGAGGATGTTGGCGTACGAGGGCGAGTCGACGGCCACCCGTTCGCCGGGGCTGGTACACAGCCGGCAGATCGCGGCGACGGCGCCCATCGCGCCGGTGGTGACCATGATCTGTTCGGGCATGGTGGGGATGCCGCGGGCGGTGTAGCGGTCGGCGAGGGCCTGGCGCAGCGTGGGCAGGCCGGCCGGGTAGTCGCCGTGGGTGTGGGCGTAGAGCGGCAGGTCGGCCATGGCGCCCTGGACGGCGCGGGTGAGCCACGGCTCGGGGGCCGGCAGGGCGGCGCAGCCGAGGTCGATCATCGAGCCGGCGGCCTCCGGCGGGAGCGGTTCCAGGCCGCGGGTGGGCAGCGGGTTGCCCGCCGGTACGGCGGTCCAGCTGCCCGAGCCGCGCCGGGACTCCAGGAACCCTTCGGCGCGCAGCGCCTCGTAGGCCGCCGCGACGGTGGTGCGGCTGACGCCGAACGCGGCGGCCAGCTCGCGTTCGGCGGGGAGCCGGGCGGCGACCGGTACCCGGCCTTCGAGGACGAGCCGTCGGACGCCGTCGGCGAGGTTGCGGTAGGCGGGCAACTTCCGCCCGCCGGCGGTGAGTTCGGCGGCCCGCGGGTCCTGCGACCGGAGCAGCCGGGCGAGTTGGGGCGCACCCACCGCAGAAGTCCACTGCGCCATGAAGATCAGTCCACCTTCCGCAAATTGGCTCTACATCCGGAGACCGGACATGCCACATGGTGACATGCGCCAGTCCAATCTTGCCAGGAGGGGAAAGAGTCATGTCCATCACCCAGGGGTCCGGCCCCGTGCGGTCGCACCTGCCACGCCGGCTCGTGCAGCTCTACTCGGGGCTGGTGCTGTACGGCCTGAGCATGGGCCTGATGGTCCGCGCCGGACTGGGCCTGGAGCCGTGGAGCGTCCTCAACCAGGGCATAGCGCGGCACACCGGACTGTCGATCGGCACCGTCACGATCGTCGCCGGGGCGCTGATCCTGCTGCTGTGGATCCCACTGCGGCAGCGCCCGGGCCTGGGCACGGTCTCGAACGTGGTGATCCTGGGGCTCGTCATGGACGCGACGCTGGCCCTGGTCCCCACGGTGGACCCGCTGGCGGTCCGCATCCCGCTGCTGGTGGCCGCGGTCATCCTCAATGGCGCCGCGACCGGCCTGTACCTCACGGCACGGTTCGGCGCGGGGCCGCGCGACGGGCTGATGACCGGGTTGCAGCGACGCACCGGTCGCCCAGTCCGGCTGGTGCGGACCTGCATCGAGGTGACCGTCCTCGCCGTGGGCTTCGCGCTCGGCGGCTCCCTCGGCGTCGGCACGGTGGTCTACGCCCTGGCCATCGGGCCGCTGGCGCAGTTCTTCCTCCGCCTGTTCGCGATCAAGGGACTGCCGGAGCGGCCGTCCACCGTGGTGGCCCGCTCCCCCGAGCGGTCACCGGAGCGCGCGATACTGCCGGAGTGACCCCTGCGATACGCCTCCGCCACCCCTACCTCGACCATCCCGGCCCGCTCCCCTTCGCCCACCGGGGCGGAGCCGCGGACGGCCTGGAGAACACCGCCACCGCCTTCCGCCGCGCGGTGGACCTCGGCTACCGCTATCTGGAGACCGACGTCCACGCCACGTCGGACGGCGCACTGGTCGCCTTCCACGACGCGACCCTGGACCGGGTCACCGATTCCCAGGGCACCATCGCCACCCTCCCCTGGCGGGCGGTCCGCCGGGCCCGGGTCGCCGGCCGGGAGCCGCTGCCGCTGTTCGAGGAGCTGCTGGAGGAGTTCCCCGGGGCCCGCTGGAACGTCGACCTGAAGGCGGAGAACGCGCTGGAGCCGCTACTGGCCCTGCTGCGCCGCACCGGCGCCTGGGACCGGGTGTGCGTCGGCTCGTTCTCCGAGGGCCGGGTGGCCCGGGCACAACGCCTGGCCGGCGGCCGGATGGCCAGCTCGCTCGGCACCCGCGGAGTGGCCGGCCTGCGGCTCCGCTCGTACGGGCGCGGGGCGCTGCCGCTGGACCGGCTGCTGGGCGCGGCGGTGCGGCGCAGTGCGGTCTGCGTCCAGGTCCCCGAGCGGCAGTCCGGACTCCGCGTCGTCGATCCGCTGTTCCTGCGCGCCGCACACGCACTGGGCATGCAGGTCCACGTCTGGACGATCAATGACGCGGATCGGATGAGAGCGCTGCTGGATCTCGGCGTGGACGGCATCATGACCGATCACATCGAGACGCTGCGCACGGTGCTGATCGAGCGGGGATGCTGGGTCTAGGAACTGCGGAGGTTCTTCTCGACTCCGAACGTCAAGGTGATCCGCTTTCCCGCGCGGCAACCGCCCACCGATGAACACTGGGCGTTCCCGGGTCATCGGCGGGGCCGCGGGATGGTTTCACGCGTACCCGCACCGGCCGAGAGAGTCGAACACGGCTGTCACCTGATGGAGGGGACTAGCCCGCTATCACCGCGAAAGCCATTTAGCCGACTGTACGGTCTATGCGTCGCCCGAGGGGGGCGGTAGCAACTCGTGCACCCACACCTCCTTGTTCGTGCTGTCGGGATGGTGCCGGGGCGCCCACGACCGACCTGCTGGAGGGGCTGTGAGGATTCCTGGAGGCCGGGCTGTCCCGGTCGCGATCGTCGCGCTGATGGCACTGAGGGTGCTGGGCAGCAACGGCGGAGCGACCGCGTGAAGGTCAGGGACGTACATCACTCCTACCGTCGGCGCACGGTGCTGCGCGGCATCGACCTCGATCTGCGTCCCGGCGCGTTGGCCGGAATCGTCGGTGAGAACGGTGCGGGCAAGTCCACTCTGCTCAAGATCCTCTCCGGGGAGCTGCGTCCCTGTCGCGGCACCGTCCGGCACAGCGGCCGGTTCGGGTACTGCCCGCAGCACGCCGTCCTCAACGACGCCTTCACCGTCCGGCAGCACCTGGAGTTCTTCCGGACCGCCTTCGACCTGGCCGACCTGCGCCACGCCGAGGAGGCGATGGACGTCCTGGGCTTCGCCGAGTACACCGACGTACGCGCCGGGGTGCTCAGCGGTGGGACGCGGCAGAAGCTGAACCTGACTCTGGCCCTCATGCACGATCCGCAGGTGCTGCTGCTGGACGAGCCCTACCAGGGCTTCGACTGGGACACCTACCAGCGCTTCTGGGAACTCGCCGCCCGGCTGCGCGATGCCGGGCGCTCGGTCCTGGTCGTCTCGCACCTCGCCTACGACGAGGAGCGGCTGGACGCCTTGTGGCGGCTGAAGGACGGGACGCTCCAGCCCGCCGGGAGCGCGCCATGAGAAGGCTTGGGTACCTGCGCAGGCACCTGGCGCTGTTCACCACCGCGACGCGGTACACGCTGACCGAGCATCTGCGCAACCGGTTCGCGATGGTGCTGGTCGCCGTGTTCATCCCGCTGTGGACGATGCTGGCGTACCTGGTCATGCCCGACTCCCCGGCCCGGATGCGGCTGCGGGCCACCGGCGAGGTGCTGGCCCCGCGCGGCAACGAGATCACCGAGCTCAGCGGTGCGCTCAACGCCGTCACCCTGATCACCGGGTTCATGATGTTCGCGGCGACGTTCGCCGGTCACGACTTCGACCGCCGCCTAGCCATGGCCGGCTATCCCCGCGCCCATCTCGTCCTGGCGAAAGTCGCCGCTCTCGCCCTGGCCTCCGCCGCCGTGTCCGCCTACGCCACCGTCATCACCTGGCTGATCTGGACACCGCGCCAGCCCTTCCTGCTCGCCGTCGCACTGTTCAGCGCGGCCCTGACCTACGGCGTCCTCGGCGTCGGCTTCGGCGCCGTGATGCGCCGGGAGGTCGAGGGCATGTTCGCCATCCTGATGACGAGCATCATCGACCTGGGCCTGCAGAACCCCATCACCAGCTCCGGAAGCGAGAGCCCCGTCACCCGCTTCCTGCCCTCCTACGGCGCCATGCAGACCAGCACCGCCGCCGGCTTCTCCACCGCCGACGTGCCCGGCCAGATCGCCATGCAGCTCTGCTGGTTCGCCGGAGCCGGGCTCATCGCTCTCCTCGCCTTCCACCGCCGCACCCGCAACGCCCTGCCCCCGGCCGCCCGGCCCCTCGTACCAAGACCTCACCGTACGAGCAGCGACGAGACGGACCAGACAGACGAGACAGCCAACGCCGGTACTACGGCGGCGGGTTGAACCTTCGCCGCACCCGGCCCCGTGCACCGGTACGTGTCTTCAGCTGGAGTCGCACACATGCCCCGAATCCGTGAAACCGTGTCCGAAGGCCGTACTGACACCACCCTGCGGGCCGCCTATCGCGTGTGCCGCCGCACGACACGCACGCAGTATCCCGAAACGTACGCTCTCATCCGCCTGCTGCCCCCGGTGCTGCACCCGGCGTGCTGGGCTGTCTGGGCCGCGGTGAACGCTCTCGATGATCTGGTCGACGACCGGGACGCGGCGGCAGCCGAGCGGACCGCCCGGGCCGAGAGCTGGATCGCCGCGCTGGAAGCCGACCTGGCGTCCGGGACGAGCACCGACCCGATCCGTCATGCCCTGGTGGACACCGCCGCACAGTGGCACGTGGATCTGTCCGCACTCCGGGACGGGATGCTGGTGATGCGCGACGACGTGCAGCGCTCCTTCGACGACTGGGCCCAGTGGCGGGTCTGGAGCCGCGGCCACGTCGTACCCACCTTCGACTTGTTGCGGAGTCTGCTCGGCCGGGCGGGCGTGCCGGTGGTGGTCCGGCTGGACCGGCAGGCGAGCTACGAGCGGTTCCTCGACGGTACCCGGCTCGTCGAGAGCCTCACCGACCTGGCGGCCGACCTGGACGACGGGCACCGGCTCCTGCTGCCGCGCGAGATCCTGGAACAGTTCCCGGGCGCCTGGGACGACCTGCGGCAACGCCGGTGGAGCACAGCCACGGCGGCGCTGGTCGCCGAGCTGACCGGCATCGCCCGCCGATGGGTGGCCCAGCCCGGCCTGACCGACGGCATGCACCCGGGAATCGCCATCGCGGTCGACGCGGCCGCCGATCTGCTGCTCGCCCAGCTCGACGCCGTCGAAGCGGCCGGCTCGGCCCTGCTCCACTCCGAGGCACGGCCCTCACGGGCGACGCGTGCGCGGATCTTCGTCCCCGCCCGCATCCGGTCAGCCCTGGCATGGAGCCTGACCCCGGTGACCGTGCCACCCACCCGACGACGGCCCACGGCAACCGAACCCAGGTCAACGGCGCGCCCGGCTCCTGGCACGACGACGTTCAACCCGCCGCCCCGCCACCCCAGCGGCTGCCGGCCCCCGCAGATCGCCCCCGAAGCCATGCCGACCCACGTGGCCATCGTCATGGACGGCAACGGCCGCTGGGCCGAACAGCGCGGCCTGTCCCGCTCCGAGGGCCATCGCGCCGGCGTCGCCGCCCTGCACGAGATGGTCCACGGCGCCTTGGAGATCAGCCTGCCCCACCTGACCGTGTACGGGTTCTCGACCGAGAACTGGAGGCGCGACACGGAGGAGGTCGAGGGCATCATGAGCACCCTGCGCAAGGCACTGGACGACGACCCCTTCCGCGACCTGTACGTACACCTGCGCTGGTCCGGCCGCCCGGAGAAACTGCCAACGGACCTCGTCGAGTCCCTGCGGCACAAGGAGACCACCACCCGCACCCGCACCGGCCTGACCTGCACCCTCTGCTTCAACTACGGCGGTCGGGACGAAATCACCCGCGCCGCCACGGCCCTCGCCCGAGCGGTGAAGGCCGGTGACCTGGACCCCGACTTCATCGGCGAGGACGACTTCGCCCGGCACCTGGCCCTCGCCGACCTGCCCGACGTCGACCTCCTGTGGCGCACCGGAGGCGAGCGCCGCACCTCCAACTTCCTCCCCTGGCACGCCACATACGCCGAACTGCACTTCACGTCCGACTACTGGCCGGACGTCGACCGACGCGACCTGTGGCGAGCCGTCATCGAATACAGCCACCGTCATCGCCGGCACGGCAGCACACGACCGGCGCCGACGTCCACCACCGACCAATAGCTCCGTACCGTCCTCGCCGCCACGCTGAACAGCTACGCGTGCCACGATGCGTGGCGGCCAGACTCGTCCAAGCTCAGTGCGATGTCTGCCGACCGGCCCCGGCCCTACCTGGGGGAACAGTTCCTCACGCGGGTCGAGGAGGGCAGGCGACCTCCCAGGCCGCCTCGATCATCCGGAAGATCTCGTCCACCGCGGCGTCCGGATCGGGCGCCTCACGGGCCAGCGAATAGGCGTCGATCACGAACCTCGCGAGCGTCCGGCAGGCCGTGGTGGTCTGCGGCTGGTCGAGATCGGCGGCGAGGGCGGTTGCCAGCGACTCCGCGTGGCGCAGCCTCATCAACTCCTCGTACTCCCGCAGGGCAGGTGATGCGTCGATCATGCGCCAGATCGGGGCGGCACTGTCCGCTGTGCAATGGCGCACCAGCGCCTGGATCTCGCGGCGCAGCGCAGGGATGAGCGGCTCGTGCGGCGCCCGGCCGGTGACCGCCTGCGCGAGGCGTTGCTCGAAGTCTTCGTCCTGCTCGAACACCAGGGCCTCTTTCGAGGCGAAGTGGGAGAAGAGCGTGGTGACGGCCACGTCGGCCTCGGCGGCCACGTCGCGGATGCCCACCGCGTCGTACCCGCGCTCCAGGAAGAGTCGCAGGGCGGTGTCGGCGATCTTCTGGCGGGTCGCGGCCTTCTTGCGCTCACGGCGCCCGGGCGTCACGGTCATGCCCTAACACTATCAGGTCCAAAACCACAACCGTTCTCAAACACTAACCGTTAGTGTTACGGTCCATCGCATGAAGAGAGTGAGCTTCGCCGAGTTCGGCGGTCCGGACGTTCTGCAACTCGTAGCCGCCGAGGAGCCCCACGCGGGCCCCGGTCAGATACGCGTCACCGTGCGGGCGGCGGGCGTGAACGCCGTCGACTGGAGGATCCGTGAAGGCCAGTTCCAGAAGATCCATCCGATCGAGTTGCCCGCCGGAGTCGGGCAGGACGCCTCCGGGGCGGTGGACGAGGTCGGCGAGGGCGTCGAAGGGGTCGAGGTCGGCGACCACGTGTTCGGCGAGGGCGCGAGCACCTATGCCGAGTTCGCCGTCCTGTCGGCCTGGGCCAAGATGCCCGAGGGTTTGACGTTCGAAGAGGCGGCCGGGTACCCCTCCGCGGTGGAGACCGCGCTGCGCATCATCCGCCAGGTCGGTGTGCAGTCCGGGCAGACGCTGCTGGTCAGCGGTGCGTCCGGGGGAGTCGGATCGACGGTGATGCAGATCGCCCGCGACCGCGGCATCACCGTGATCGGCACGGCTGGGGCCGCGAACCAGGACTATCTACGCAGCCTGGGTGCCCTCGCCACGACGTACGGCGAGGGCTGGGTCGAGCGGGTACGGCGGTTCGGCCGCGTCGACGCGGCTCTCGATCTGGCCGGCTCGGGCGTGATCCGCGAACTCGTCGAGCTGACCGGGGATCCGCAGAGGGTGATCTCCATCGCCGATCGCGCCGCGCCGGAGTTCGGCGTCCGCTTTTCCGGCGTGGCCGGGAGCGTGCCGGAAGCGCTCGTCGAGGCCGTCGACCTCATCTCTCGGGGAAAGCTCCACATCCCGGTCGAGAAGACGTACCCGCTCGCCGAGGCCGCGGCGGCGCACATAGACAGCCATGCCGGTCACACGCGCGGGCGCCGGATCATGGTCGTCTGAGCCGTTCCTGCACAGTCGCGCCTCGCGGGGCCCCTGGACGGAGCGCCTTCACCATGGTCGGCGCCGCCATATCAACGATCTTGGTTCGCGTGTTGATCGGCTACCGACAACCCAAAGCACCCAACACCAACTGACCAAGCAAGGGCCAGACCCACGTCGGGTGTCCGCTGGATCCGTAGCGGCTGTCCCGTTCCCTCTTCTCCCATCTGATCCCGCGCGGCAAGGAGGCGGAGTACTTTTCCGCGTACGAGGTGAGCGACCGGGGGGTGAGCTGGTTGGGACCGCTGGTGTTCGGGATGGCGTACCAGCTGACCGGGAGCTACCGGGACGCGATCGTGTCCCTGGTGGCGATCTTCGCGCTCGGGTTCGTACTGCCGGCGCGGGTGCCGGTGCGGCGGGCAATCGCGGCGGCCGGCAATCCGGTACCTGACCGGATTTAGCCCTTGAGGGCGCGGGGCGGTAGTGTACGCCTTTGGCTCACCAGGCGGACCGTTACTGCGTGCTCAACTCCTTGAGGCGTTGGGTGACATCTGCTGCCAGATGTGACAAACCGGGCGTTGGTGGGTACAACAAGGGGCGGCACGACGGGCGACGCAGGCGACGTATGTCCCGATGACGGGAATCTTCACCGCCGACCGGACGTTGACCGGATGACGACGACAGCGACACCTGTCCTGTGGGCGACAAGCCCGGGAGGCACGATTCATGAGTGAGCGAGCTCTCCGCGGCACGCGCCTCGTGGTGACCAGCTACGAGACCGACCGCGGCATCGACCTGGCCCCGCGCCAGGCGGTGGAGTACGCATGCGAGAACGGACATCGCTTTGAGATGCCGTTCTCGGTTGAGGCCGAGATTCCGCCGGAGTGGGAGTGCAAGGTTTGTGGTGCACCCTCGCTTCTGGTGGATGGGGATGGTCCTGAGGAGAAGAAGGGCAAGCCCGCGCGTACGCACTGGGACATGCTCATGGAGCGGCGGACCCGCGAGGAGTTGGAGGAGGTGCTGGCCGAGCGGCTGGCCGTCCTGCGCTCCGGCACCATGAACATCGCCGTGCATCCGCGCGACACCAACCGCAAGTCCGCCTGACGGGCGGACCGAACCGAGCGGCACGGCAAGGGCCGGTGCCACCGCATTAGCGGTGGCACCGGCCCTTGCCGTGCGTGGCCGCCGCACCGAGGCCGGGCGTGCTCGGCGCCCGGCCAGGTGCGGCGCGGTGTCAGCGGGTGAGCGGCGGATCCTGGCGGCGGGCGGCCGGCGGGTCGTCGGGGTGGATCACCTGGCCCTTGACGACCTTGCCGTCCGGGCGGTGCATCCGCGCCTGTTGGTAGGCGTCGCTGAAGGACCCGGGGGTGAAGCCCGGCCGGGTCAGCAGCTTGTCGGCACCGCGCAGGATCAGCCGGCCGGTCGGCGGGAGGAGGCAGAGCAACCCGAGCACGTCCGAGAGCAGGCCCGGCAGCATCAGCAGCAGCCCGCCGATCATCGGGAGGGTGTTGCCGGTGCCTCCGGAGCCGGTCTCGCGGGGGGCGTCGGGGGTGCCGCCGGTCTGCAGGGCGCCGGTGAGGTTGCGCCAGGCGCGGCGGCCGGCTCGCTTGATCACCGCGCCGCCCACGACCACCCCGGCGAGCAGCATTAGGAAGACCGTCAGGCCATTGGTGGCGCCGGCGACCACCGTCAGCAGCCAGATCTCCAGCACCATCCAGGCGGCGACGCCCAACGGGACGAACCGGCGGGCGCGCGAACGGGGCGGGCGGGGACTCGGCGGTGGCGTGGCTCCGAACGTCATGCCACTAGTGTGCCTGGCCCGGCCCGCCCGGGGATCAGCGGCCGCGGATCTTGCTCACCTTGGAACCGACACCCCAGGCCGTGATCCGCCAGAGCGCCTCCACGACGATGTCGCGGTTCATCTTGCTGTCGCCCAGCTCCCGGTCGACGAAGGTGATGGGGACCTCGACGACGTGGTAGCCGGCCTGGACGGCCCGCCGGGCCAGGTCGACCTGGAAGCAGTAGCCCTGGGAGGCCACCTCGTCCAGGCCCAGGCCGTTCAGTGTCTCCACCCGGAAGGCGCGGAAGCCACCGGTGACGTCGCGAATCGGGACGTCCAGCATCACGCGGGAGTAGGTGCTGCCGCCGCGGGAGAGGATCTCGCGGTACTTGGGCCAGTTCACCACCCGGCCGCCGGGCACCCAGCGGGAGCCGAGGACCAGGTCGGCGCCCTTGAGCGCGGTGAGCAGCCGGGGCAGCTCCTCGGGCTGGTGGGAGCCGTCGGCGTCCATCTCGACCAGTACGCCGTGGCCGTTGTCGATGCCCCAGCGGAAGCCGGCGAGGTAGGCGGCGCCCAGCCCCTCCTTGCCCTTGCGGTGCAGGACGTGGACCTTGTCGTCCTCGGCGGCAAGTGCGTCGGCGAGTTTGCCGGTGCCGTCCGGACTGTTGTCGTCCGCGATCAGGACGTGCGCCTCGGGGACGGCAGACCGCACCCGCGAGACGATCGGCTTGATGTTCTCCGCCTCGTTGTACGTCGGAATGATCACCAACGTGCTGCCGAGCGGTCCGTACTGCCGCTGACCGTCTGTCACTGCTGTCCCTTCTCGTCCTTCGTTCGCCTGCGCCGGCCGGCGATGACGGCGGCCCCGCAGGACAGGAGGCCCACGATAGCGAGCGCCCACTCGGGAGCCGCTCCAACGCGGTCAGCGAGCGTCGTTTCGTCTCGCAGCGGGATGCGGGCCGAGACCACGCCCTGGGTGAATTCGGGAATCTGGTGCGTAACGGTCCCGTCCGGAGCGACCACCGCGCTGATCCCGCTGGTGGCCGCGGTGACCACGGCCCGGCCGTGCTCGACGGCCCGCAACTTGGACATCGCGAGCTGCTGCTCTGGCTGGCCGGTGTGCCCGTAGGTGGCGTTGTTGGTCTGGATGACCAGGGCGCGGACGCCCGCGCCGACGGTGTCGTGGACGATCTCGTCGTAGGCGACCTCGAAGCAGATGACGTCGCCGAGCTTGGCCGGTCCGACCTTCAGCAGGCCGGTGTGGTCGCCCGGGTAGAAGTTGCGGGGCACCCGCTTGAACCGCGTGATGATCTTGCTGAGCTGGTCCCGGAACGGCACGTACTCGCCGAACGGCACCGGGTGCTGCTTGGTGTACGAGGCGCCCGGACCGGTCTTGGGGTCCCAGACGATGCCCTCGTTGAAGACGTAGCCGGGCTTGGTCGGGTGGTCGACCAGGGCACCGACGAGGACCGGCACGCCGATCGCCTTCACCGCCTCGTCGATCCGGTCGTACGCCTGCGGGAACTGGAAGGGGTCCAGGTCGGAGGAGTTCTCCGGCCAGATGACCAGGTCCGGCTTGGGCACGCGGTGGTTGCGGACGTCGTCGGCGAGCTTCTCGGTGGCGGCGGCGTGGTTGTCCAGGATCTTCATCGGGCGGCCCAGGAAGTCCATGCCGGGCTGCTGGACGTTGCCCTGCACCACCGCGATCCGGACGGTGTCGTCGGCCTTGGTCGGGATCGGGACCGCCAGGCCCGCCACGGTGACCGCGGCGGCCAGTCCGAACGCCTCCAGCGTCCGCACCAGTGCGCGCGCGCCGCCGCCCCGACGCATGCCCCACAGGGCGGCAGCGGAGGCGGCCAGCAGCGCACCGGACAGAGCGACGGCGAAGGTCACCAGCGGGGCACCGCCGAGCGCGGCGAGCGGGGTGAACGGCGAACCGGTGTTGGCGAAGGCCAGCCGGCCCCAGGGGAAGCCCCCGAACGGCAACCGGTCCCGGGCCCATTCCTGGGCGACCCACAGGCACGCGCCCCACAGCGGCCAGCCGGGCAGCCGGGAGGTGAGCGCCAGCCCCGCACCCAGCAGCATGACGAACAGCGACTCGGCGACGGACAGGCCCACCACCGCGTCCCAGCCGACCACGTGCAACCACTTCAGCAGGAGCAGGAAGAACGGCAGCCCGAACGCGAAGCCGGTCCAGGCGCCCTGGCGGGCCCGGCGGCCGTGGGTCAGCAGCGCCAGCGCGGCCACCGCGACCAGGGACAACGGCCACAGACCGTACGGCGGGAAGGCGAAGCCGAGGGCGAGGCCGGCGGCGACCGCGAGGGCGGTGCGCAGCGCCTCGCGGCGGGCCAGGGCGGCCAGCCGGCGGGCCCGTCCGGGGCGGGCGGCGCCGGTCGCGGTGGACGGCGCCGGGCCGTCGGGTGCGGTGCCGCGCACGGCTGCGGCGGTGGTGTCGGAACCCGATGGCACGGTCGCGGGCCTTCCTGCAGGTCGTCCGGTTGTCAGCTGACCGTACATCGCAGGGCCGGGGGTGCGGGGGTGGGGTGCGCGGACCGTACGCGGATCGCGCGGGCCGGGCTGCGGGAGGGCCGGGCGGTGCGTGGCACCGGCTTCCTGGGGGTGGACGGGGGCCGCGCGGGGTGCGGATCGGGGCCCGGCGCCCTTCGGGCCGGCCTGGGATCCGCTGGCTGCGGGTCGACCGAGAGCCGTTGTCTACTGAGCGCCGGGCCCCACCCGGGTCGCACCTGCCGACCAACCTCGCCATCGCCCTGGCGCTGGACCTGGCTCCCAGTGGCGGTGTGCCGGATGGCTCGCCGCCCCATGGCCCAGCTGCGTTCGACGGCTGCGCGGAGGTCTCCCGGTCGGACGTCCTGTGGTGGACTCGGCCGAACCTACCGGCCGACCGGCGCCTGCTGTCAACAGTCCCTCCGCCTGCGTCGTTTTCGCGTCGTCCCAGGTCAGTGCCGAGCCTTCCCAGGTAGGGCAGGCAGGTTCGGGCACGGGGTCCGGCACCACCGGCACCTGCGATGTCACTCGATCGGCCGGTCGAAGACCGGCCGGCCGCCGACGACCGTGCGCAGGCAGCGCGGGAGGTCGTTGCCGGGGGTGAGATCGGGCAGGCCCGGGGTGCCGGAGCGGGGGTCGGTGGACCAGCGCTCGACGCGTGCGTCGGGGGCCTGGACGATCAGGTCGCCGGTCCGCCAGACCGCGTAGTCGGCGGGGGCGCCGGGCACCAGGACGCCGGCGTCGTCGCGGCCGATGGCGCGCCAGCCGCCGCGGGTGTGGGCGGTGAACGCGGCGCGGGCGGAGATGCCGTGGGCGCGGGTGCGGTGGAAGACGGCGGCGCGCACGGTGCCCCAGGGGTCGAGCGGGGTGACCGGGCTGTCGGAGCCGAGGGCGAGCGGGACGCCGGCCTTGAGCAGGGCGGCGTAGGGGTTGAGGCCGGCGGCCCGGTCGGCGCCGAGGCGGGTGGCGTACATCCCGTCGGGGCCGCCCCAGGCCGCGTCGAAGGCGGGCTGCACGGAGGCGGTGAGGGCCAGCTCGGCGAAGGCGGTGATGGTGGCGTCGGTGAGCATCTCGGCGTGCTCGACCCGGTGCCGGGCGGCCCGGACGTGGGCCAGGCCGACCCGCTCGGCGGCGGCCCGGACGCCGTCGGTGACGGTGGTCAGGGCGGCGTCGCCGATGGCGTGGAAACCGGCCTGGAGACCGGCCTCGGTGCAGGCGGCGACGTGGGCGGCGACGTCGTCACGGTCGAGGTGCGCGGTGCCGGTGTGGGTGCCCCCGCCGCAGCCGGGGGGAGCGTCGGCGTAGGGGGCGTGCAGGTGGGCGGTATGCGAGCCGAGCGAGCCGTCGGCGAAGAGGTCGCCGGCGGCGCCGTGCGCGCCGAGTTCCCTGATCCGGTCGGCGTCCTTTGCGGATGCGATGAGTTCGGCCCAGTAGCCGATGACGCGCGGGCCGGTGCCCTCGGCGGCCAGGGCCAGCAGCGCGGTGAAGTCGTCCTCGCTGGAGATCTCCGGACCGGCGCACTCGTGAACGGTGCCGATGCCGAGCGAGGCGGCCCGGGCCAGTGCGGCGGCCTGCGCCTCGGCGCGCTGGGCGGGGGTGACGGTGGCGTACGCGGCGGCCCGGACCGCGTGGTGGGCATCGCCGGTGAGCGGTGCGTCGGGGTGGAAGCCGGCGCGTTCGCGGATGCCGGGGACCAGGTCGAGCAGGGCGGTGGTGACGACCGCGGAGTGCACGTCGACGCGGGTGAGGTAGAGGGGACGGCCGCCGGCGGCGGCGTCCAGCTCGGCGCGGGACGGCGGGCGGCCCTCGGGCCAGGCGCTGGCGTCCCAGCCGTGGCCGAGCAGCACGCCGCCGGCGGGGCGGCCGGCGGCGTACCCGCGGATCCGGTCCAGGGCGTCGGTCAGGGTGGCGGCGCCGGCGAGGTCCAGGCCGGTGAGGGCCAGCCCGGTCGCCGTGGTGTGCACATGTGCGTCCGTGAACGCGGGGGTGACCAGCGCGCCGTCGAGATGGACGATCTCGTCGACGCCGTCGGCGAAGGAGTCGGCGGCGCCCTCCTCGCCGACCCAGGCGATCCGGTCGCCCTCGACGACCATCGCGGTGGCGAAGGGATCGGCGGGGCTGTGCACCTCACCGCCCCGCAGGAGAACGGTGCGGGAGGGGTGCTGCTCGGAACTGTCCGGGTTGCGCTCGCTCATAACGGACAGTCTCGCCCCTGCGCGGGGGGGCCCGGCGCAGGGGGGTCACTCCCCGGGCGGTCAGATCCGCGGCGGGCGGGCCTCGTAGGGGGTGGAGAGCACCACCGTGGTGCGGGTGGAGACGCCGGCCAGGCTGCGGATGCGGGTGAGCAGGTGCTCCAGCTCCAGTGGGGCGGCGACCCGGACCTTGAGGATGTAGTTCTCGTCGCCGGCGACGCTGTGACACGCCTCCAGCTCGGGGACCTCGGCCAGCCGGTCGGCGATGTCGTCGGGGGCGCTGGGGTCGAAGGGTTTGACCGAGATGAAGGCGGTGAGCGGCAGGCCCACGGCCTCGGGGTCGACGATGGCGGCGTAGCCGCGGATCACCCCGCGCTGTTCCAGGCGGCGCACCCGTTGGTGCACCGCCGAGGTGGACAGGCCGGTGGCCTTGCCCAGGTCGGTGTAGCTCATCCGCCCGTCCTTGACGAGCAGATCCACGATTTGTCGGTCCAACTCCTCCACCCGCTCAACCTACTGTGCGCGGGCGCGTGTGCGCAGCGCGCGCCGGATCGTGGACGCCTGAGCACCGGGTCGTGTGAGGAATGCCACACCGGTGACGCGGGGTCCGGGGGGCGTCGGCGATTATGCGCCCGGCATGAAGGGCATTGCTGCTGTTGGCCGAGACCGCCGGTCACACGAACGAATTCAGCGGTCCGAGTGGCCCACCCGAGGGGGATGGACATCATGCGACGCCTGAAGCAGGAATCCGCCGCAGCCCAGGTCGACGCCCAGGAGGGCGACAGTTTCGGCTTCCCGGTCGAGGAGGTTGCGGACGATCCCTTCGACACCTACGAGATCTACCGCGTGAGCTGCCCGGACTGCGGGCAGCCGATCGCGCTGCTGGTGGACGAGGACACGCTCCCGGAGCACGCGCTGTGCCCGTCGCCGTGGAACCCGTTCGCGCTGACCGTGTGCCAGGGCTCCGGCCGGCCGGCGGCCGACGCCCCGGACACCGACGACATGATGGACGCCCAGGAGCAGGACGCGGCCATCTTGCTGACGCTCCCGGAGGGCCTGGACTGGCGTCGCCAGCCGTTCTCGCACCCCGGCGGGCCGGGTGAGCGGTCGGCCCGGGTGCCGCGCGCGCGCCGCCGGAGCTGACGTTCCGGACGCCGGCCGCGGCGGTTCACCAGTAGCGGCCGGCGAGCATCGCCTCCAACGTGTCCCGGTGCAGGATCAGCCCGTCGGCGTCGGCCGGGACCGGCACTCCCCCAGCTAACGCTGGGGGTACCCCCACACCGAAGTGGACCTGGCGGTAGGCCACCCTGAGCATCACGATGGCGTGCCGCAGGGCCGCGTAGAGGGTGTGGAACTCCATCGCGCGGGGTTGGTGCCCGGTCAGGTGGGCGTAGCGGCTCTCGACGCGGTCGCGGCGCAGGAGGTCGGGCAGTCCGGGCTGGCCGCTGGACTCCGTGAGGTCCTGGAAGAAGCGGTGGAGGTAGATCATCCAACCCAGGTCCAGTTCGCGGGGGCCGAGGGCAGCCATCTCCCAGTCGAGGACCGCGGCCGGTTCGAAGCCGTCGTAGACGATGTTGCCGATCCGGGCGTCGCCCCAGGTGAGTACCGTGTCGCCGGGGTCCTCGGGCCAGTGGTCGGCGAGCCAGGCGAAGCCGCGCTCGATGAGCGGGGAGCGCGGGAGGCCGTCAACCACCCAGGTGTAGTAGGCGTGTTGGGCGTCGACGTGGCGGCGCAAGGGGGTGCCGGTGCCGGGCAGTGCGAGGAACTCCGCTGATGTGGCCGGGAGTTGGTCGTGCAGGCGGGCGAGCACGGAGACGCTCGCCGCCTCCAGCCGGTCGCGGTCGGCGTCGGTCGCGTCGTGCAGCCAACTCCCCTCGTAGGTATAGGGCATGACGTCGGGTGGTACCCGGCCGGTGGCGCGGGCCATGACGAAGAACGGGGCGCCGAGGTGTGCGGGGTCCTCTTCCAGCCAGAGGGTGCGGGGCACCGGTAGGTCGGTGCGGTCGGCGACCAGTTCCATGGTGCGGTACTGCCGGGGCATGTCGTAGCGCGGGAAGATCGTGTACGCCGCGGGGTCGGCGGCGAGCCGGAGGGCGCAGGAGGTGGGGGCCCTGCTCTGCTTGAGCGCAGCCGAGAACTCGGGGGACAGTGGGTCCGGGTGGTCGATGGTGAAGAGCAGGGTCTCGCTGGACATGCCGTTGGAGGCCGGCACGGTGGCCGCGGTGGCGCGGGCGCCGGGGAGGCGGGTGGCGAGCCAGGTGGAGAGCCGCCGGGTGAGCTCTTCGGGGTCGCGGGTGGTGGTGCGGGGGCGCGGCGCGGCACTCATCGGGCGGCCTCTCCGGGGCGGCGGGTGCGGTCCGGGGCGACGGAGTCGTAGCCGGTGAAGCCGCTGGGGTCGTGGCGGCCGAAGCTGCCGTGTTCGAAGATGCCGTAGCCGGTGCGGCCGTCGAGGGTGAAGCGGGCGGCGTGGTCGGTGACGCCGTAGGCGGCGAGCCGGTGGGCGGTCGGGTCGGAGAGGTCGTAGACGCGTCGGTCGGTCCAGCCGCGGCCCTGCCAGGTGCCGTGCTGCCAGTCGTCGGCGGGTGGGTAGCCCGCGCCGAGGGCGAGCGGCGAGGAGGTGAGGATCTCGGCGGTGAGTTCGAGGGGTTTGCGGCCGGGGTCGGTGAGGTGGAGGACGGCGCGTTCGGGGTGGCGGGTGCCGGGGCGGTAGCTGATGTCGGCGTACGGCCAGCCCAGTTGTCGGTCGGGGGCGCCGTCGCGGACCAACAGCGCCTCGTTGAGGGTGCGGTGGCCGTCGGCGTCCTCCTGGACGATGACCATGACGAACCGGTCGTCGAAGCGGACCGGGCACCAGATCCAGTGGAACCCCTCGGTCGGCGACTCGGCGGCGGCCCGGCCGCCGTCCTCGCCGGGTATCGGGCGCACGCCCCAACTACGGTCCCGGGTGCCGGTCCACTCCCCCGGGGTGACGGTGAGCTGTTCGCCGGCCGCGCGGATGGTGCCGGTGCAGGTGCCGGCCTGGACGAAGCGGCGGCCCTCCAGGATCAGCCGGCCGCCGCGGTGCTGGGTGTGGTGCGGTTCCCAGGTGGCGGGGAAGGACGCCGTCCAGGTCAGGTCGAAGGAGAGGCCGTCCAGATCGGAGGGGTCGGGGTCACAGGTGAGCCGGAGACGGTGCAGGGGTTCCTCGACGGTGATCGTGAGCGGGCCGACGGTGAGCGCCAGGCGGTCGTCGGTGAGCGCGTCGGAGGCGCGGACGGCGTACAGCCGGTCGCCGAGGCGGAGGGTGGCGTAGGCGTCGATGACACCGGTGTTGGGGTAGACGCCGAGGCCGGCGATGAGCAGGGCGCGTCCGGTGTGGTCCAGGACGTGGAAGATGCAGCGGTCGTAGGCGTTGCGGTCGCTGGTGGCCACCTGCCGCATGGAGAGCGGGGCCTGGTGGATCGGGTATTCGTCGAGCGGGATCGGGCGGTCGGACACGGTCCCTCCTGGGCGCGGTCGCACGGGGATCACCGGGAAACGAGGAATTGACGGTACGTCAGATAGCGGTGGGCGGCCACACCTCCGAGAGATGTAGGTGGCGCAGTGGCATTACGCCTGTTACCGTCACGCTCGTCCACCGTGGCCCGGCCCCGACCCCAGGAGCGACGACGATGCCCCCTGCCCCCTTGCAATGCCCGCGTTGCGGCCGCGCCGCGGACGGTTTCACCGGCTGCTCGTCCTGCGCCCGTGACGGCGTCGGCGTCAACACCCCACCCCCGCTGGCGGATCTGACCGGCCTGGACCTCGCGGCGTACCCGGGCGGCCCGTGGGGCTGGCCGACGGCGCTGCCGGTGTCCGGCCCGCCGGTCACCCTCGGCGAGGGGAACACCCCCGTCGTGCGACTGCGCACCGCACCGCCGGAGGCGCCTGAACCACCCATCGGCGCAGGCGAGTTGTGGCTGAAATACGAGGGCGGCAATCCGACCGGATCGCACAAGGACCGGGCGATGTCCGTGGGGGTGGCGGCGGCGCTGGCGGCCGGTGCGGACACCGTGGTCGCGGCGTCCTCGGGCAATGCGGGGGCGGCGGCCGCGGCCTACGCCGCCCGGGCCGGACTGCGCTGCGTGGTGTTCACCACCGACGCGGTACCGGCCGGGCTCCGGGCGCAGATCGACGCGCTGGGGGCCGAGCGGGTGGTGCACCGCGGCGGCACGGCGGAGCGCAACGCGGCGATGGCCGAGGCCGTCGCGGAGCACGGGTGGTACCCGCTGACCAGCTTCTCGGCGCCGTCGCCGGGCGGGAACCCGTACGCCAACGAGGGCTACAAGTCGGTCGCCCACGAGCTGGCGCGGGACTTCGCGGGGCGGCGGATCGATGCGGTGGTGGTGCCCACCAGCCGGGCCGATCTGCTGGCCGGAATCGCCCGCGGTTTCCGGGAGTTGGCGGGTGCCGGGCTGATCGCCGAGGTGCCCCGACTGGTGGCCGCGGAGGCCGCGCCGGCGGCGCCGTTCACCGCCGCGCTGCGCCGCTCCGACCGGGCCGAGCAGGAGCGGACCCAGGTGGACGCGGGCCCGTCGGTGGCGTTCTCGCTGGGTGAGCAGCGGCCGTGCTGGCAGGGGCTCGACGCCCTGTGGCGCACCGGCGGCACCGCAGTGGCGGTGGACGACGAGGTGACCATGGCCGAATACCGGCGGCTGGCCGCGGAGGGGCTGTTGCTGGAACCGTCGTCCGCGGTCGCGGTGGCGGTGGCTCGCGACCTGGTGACCGCGCCGGGCGCCGTGGTGGTGGCGATCGGGACGGCCACCGGGATGAAGGAGCTCGGGGCGGCGACCGGAGGGGACGACCGCTGAGGGCACGGGCGGCGCGCGGTCCGGGAGCGGGCGTCGATCATCGGCGGTCGGCGGTCGCACGGAACGGCCGGCGGCGGTACGGAACGGTCGGCGGTCGCACGGAACGGCCGGCGGCGGTACGGAACGGTCGGCGGTCGTACGGAACGGCCGGCGGAGCGGGGCACCGGCCGGCCCCGCCCCCGGTGACTCAGTGTGACTCGGGACCCGCGAGGTGCCGGGCGATCACCATCCGCTGGATCTGGTTGGTGCCCTCGACGATCTGCAGCACCTTGGCCTCGCGCATGTAGCGTTCGGCCGGGAAGTCGAGGGTGTAGCCGTAGCCGCCGAGCAGCTGGACGGCGTCGGTGGTGACCCGCATCGCGGAGTCGGTGCAGAACAGCTTGGCCATCGCCGCTTCCTTGGAGAACGGCAGGCCGGCGTCGCGCAGCCGGGCGGCGCTGAGGTACAGCGCCCGGCCCGCCTCCACCTGGGTCGCCATGTCCGCGAGCATGAACCGCAGGCCCTGGAAGTCGGCGACCGGTCGGCCGAACTGGCGGCGCCCGGCAGTGTAGGCGAGGGCCTCGTCCAGCGCCGCCTGGGCGATGCCGATGGCGCAGGCGGCGATGCCGAGGCGGCCGGAGTCCAGGGCGGAGAGGGCGATCGTGAAGCCCTGGCCCTCCTCGCCGATACGGCGGGAGTCGGGCACCTGGACCCCGTCGAAGTGCAGCTGCGCGGTCGGGGAGCCCTTCATGCCCATCTTGAGCTCGGGTTTGGCCGGGTTGAGCCCCTCGGCGTCACCGGGCACGAGGAAGGCGGTGATGCCGTGGGCGCCGCTGTCGCCGGTACGGGCCAGGACGGTGTAGAAGTCGGCCACCCCGCCGTGGGTGGTCCATGCCTTGGTGCCCTCCAAGGTCCACATGTCACCGCTCCGGGTGGCGCGGGTGGTCAGGGAGGCGGCGTCGGAGCCGGCGGCGGGCTCGGACAGGCAGTAGGCGCCGAGCAGACCGCCGCCGAGCATGGCCGGGAGGTGCTCGGCGCGCTGCTCCTTGGTGCCGAATCCGGCGAGCGCGTGACAGGCCAGGGTGTGCACGCTGACGCCGAGGCCGACGGTGAGCCGGGCGGCCGCGAGCTCCTCCAGGACCTGGAGGTAGACCTCGTAGGGCTGGTCACCGCCGCCGAATTCCTCGGCGTACGGGAGCGACAGCAGGCCGGATTCGGAGAGCAGGGTGAACAGGGCGCGGGGGAAGCGGCCGGCTTCCTCTTCTTCGGCGGCGGTTGGCCGGATCTCGCGCTCGGCGAGTTCCCGTACCAGGGCCATCAGATCGCGGGCCTCCTCGGTGGGCAGCCTGCGGTCCACCGGCGGGGGGACGTACTCGGTCATGGCGGCGCTCTCCTCCCTTTCGGGCGCTGCGGCGACGCACGCATGGGGTGGGCGGCGGCGCCGGATTCCGTCGTGCCTCGCCGATGATCGCGTTCCGGGTCTCGGAAGGCGATGACCTGCGGCTGTGGCGCTAGGAGTATGCCCGATCGGCGGCCCGGCGTCACGGGTTGATCATCAATCGCCGTGCGGATCCGGACCATGGGGCGGGCCGGCAGCACCACCGGGAAATTGGTCCGAACCATTGACGCAGTGGTCTAGTCCTTCTAACTTCTCCCCCAACGTTCCGCGCGTTCATGCCAATTCGGCAGGCATGTGAGCCGGAACGCCGCCATGCTCCACCCTCGCCCCCTCCGAGGAGACGACATGCTCAGACCCCACCGGATGCGAGCGCCACGGCAGCTGATCGCCGCCGCGACCGCCCTGTGTACCGCGGCCCTGGCCGGCACCCTGTTCGCCGGCTCCGCCTCCGCCCACCCGTCGCCCGCCACCCCCACCGCCGCCCACCCGGTCACCGCGGCCCGGACCACCGCGGCCGGCAACAAGGTCGTCGGGTACTTCACCAACTGGGGCATCTACGACCGCAATTACCAGGTCAAGAACATCGAGACCTCCGGCTCCGCGGCCAAGCTGACACACATCAACTACGCGTTCGGCAACGTCCAGGGCGGCAAGTGCGCCATCGGCGACTCCTACGCCGACTACGACAAGGCGTTCACCGCCGACCAGAGCGTCGACGGCAAGGCCGACACCTGGGACGACCCGAACGGCCTGCGCGGCAACTTCAACCAGCTGCGCAAGCTCAAGAAGCTGCACCCCAACCTCAAGGTGCTGTGGTCGTTCGGCGGTTGGACCTGGTCGGGCGGGTTCGGCGAGGCCGCCAAGAACCCCGCGGCGTTCGCCCAGTCCTGCTACGACCTGGTCAAGGACAAGCGCTGGGCCGACGTCTTCGACGGCATCGACGTCGACTGGGAGTACCCCAACGCCTGCGGCCTGTCCTGCGACACCAGCGGCAAGGACGCCTTCACGGGGGTCCTCAAGGCGCTCCGGGAGAAGTTCGGCCAGAGCAGCCTGGTGACCGCGGCGATCACCGCGGACGCCTCGGACGGCGGCAAGATGGACGCCACCGACTACGGGGCCGCGGCACAGTACGTCGACTGGTACGACCCGATGACCTACGACTACTTCGGCGCGTGGGACGCCAAGGGACCGACCGCCCCGCACTCCCCGCTGACGTCGTACGACGGCATACCGAAGGCCGGCTTCAACACCACCGACACCATCGCCAAGCTCAAGAAGCTCGGCGTGCCGGCGGACAAGATGCTGCTGGGCATCGGCTTCTACGGCCGCGGCTGGTCGGGCGTCACCCAGGACGCGCCGGGCGGCACCGCGACCGGCGCGGCGCCCGGCAAGTACGAGGCGGGCATCGACGACTACAAGGTGATCAAGAGCCGCTGCCCGGCCACCGGCACCGTGGGCGGCACCGCGTACGCCAAGTGCGGTGACCAGTGGTGGAGTTACGACACCCCGCAGACCATCGGCACCAAGATGGCCTACAAGGACGCCCAGGGACTGGCCGGGACGTTCTTCTGGGAGCTGAGCGGGGACACCCCGGACGGCGAGCTGATCAACGCCATCAAGTAGCCGCGACCACGGGGCACCACCCCGTCGAAGGGCCGCACTGTAAAACGGGGAACCCGAGCGGGCGGGAGACGACAGTCTTCCGCCCGCTCGGCAGCGTCCGGCCGCCGCACGGACCGTAATTGACACTTCGTCAAGCCGGTGGTCGGGGCGGCGCCGGACAGTCCGGCTCGCACTCCTCGATCAGTCGGAGGGTGTCGCCCAGCCCGCGGACCAGCAGCGACACCACGGTCTCGCGCGGCAACTCCTGCTCCTCGATCCAGTCGAGGGTGACGCCCTCGACACTGGAGAGCCAGCCGGTCAACGCCGTACGGGCGAGCGGCGGGATCTCGTCCCGGTCCCAGGCACCCCGCGCGATGGTGCCGAGCAGCCGGGCCCGGACGCCGGCGCGGATGGCCAACACCTCGGCGTCGAAGCCGACCCCGCCGGTGACGATCGTGCGGTAGGCGGCCTGGTGGTGTTGGGCGTAGCGCAGATAGCCGTCGACGGTGCGCCGGACGCGTTCGACGGGCGGTAGGTCGTGGTTGCTGCCGGCGCGTTCGACGAGTTCGGCCACCGCGTCCTCGATGATCGCTAAGTAGTAGCCGCGCTTGTTGGTGAAGTAGTAGTAGATCAGGCCCTTGGCGACCCCGGCCTGGCGCGCTATGTCGTCCATCGACAGCGCGTCGTACGAGGTGTCGGCGAACAGCTTCTTTCCGGTGGCTATCAGTTCGGCGCGACGTGCCTGGTACCGCGCGGTGCCGCGATCGCTCCGCGAGGCCGCGTGTCCGTGCTGTTGACTCTTATTCAAAATCCGCCCTAGTCTTCAACTGCCAAGAGTTTTGCGCAGTATGACAGAACGTCACCTGCGCTCTCCGGTCCGCGGCGGACCCCCGCGGACAGCTCCATGAAGCACTTCCCTCGCGCATTCGACCGCTGCCCCGGGGAGGACGCAGTGAGCACACCGAACGGCAGGGCGCCCGAAGGGCGGACCTCCTGGAAGAAGACCGCGGCGGTGGCGGTGCCGGCCGTCATCGCCGTGGGCGCACTGGCCACCGCCATGGCCCAGGGCGCCCTGGCCGCCTCGTTCGCGGTGTCCGGCACCAACTTCCAGGTCTCGTCCGGCAAGCTGACCAGCTCCGGTCTCGCCTCGTACGTGCACACCGACCGCGACACCGACGACCGCGGCCACCCGGTCGCCCTCCTGGGCATCGGCAAGGCCGACCTGACCGACATCTGCCAGGCCGCGCAGGTCAAGACGCCGGTGGGAACGGTGGTGTTCAAGCTGACCGCGGGCGGCCGGGCCGGGCCGGTGCGCGCCGACAACCTCATCATCGACGGGGAGGACCTGGTCGGCGACGCCCGGTTCGGCACCGCCCAGATCGGCCGGGACGCCGGCACGCTCGACACGGTGCCGGGGGTCAAGGGCCCACGGGGGAAGTTCGGACTCCAGGCCGGCAACATCGAGGTGGCCGGCGTCAAGTCGAACGCCTGGTCCGCCACCGGCGGCAACTTCCGCCTCAAGGGGCTACGGGTGAGCGTCAGCCTGGACGGCACGACGTGTTTCTGAGCGCGCGCCGGGCACGGTGGGGCGCCCGACTGGAGCGGACGCTGCCCTGGCCGGAGCGGCGGGCGGCGTTCCGGCGGTGGCGGCGGACCCGGCCGTTCTGGGCCGGGCTGCTGCTTCTGCTGGGCGGCGCCGAACTGCTGCTGGTACCGCTGTCGCCGCTGACCGTCCTGGTCAGCCTGGGACTGGGCGGACTGGCCGCGCTCGGCATCGGACTGGCGTTGATGGTGGCCGGGGTGTTCCTGTGGTGCACGCCGGCCGCACACCACTACGTGAGCATCAATGCGCTGATCCTGTCGGTGCTCTCGTTCGCCGCGACCAATCTCGGTGGGTTCCTGGTGGGGATGGGACTGGGGATCGCAGGCAGCGCGTGGGGATTCGGGTGGACGCCGGTGCGGGACGCGGCGGACGCGGGCCGGGCGAGCGCGAACGCCACGGAGCCCGCCGGGACGGCGCCGGACCCCGACCCCGACCCCGACCCCGACGGCACCGGACCGACCGGACCTCCCGGAGCGGACCCCGCGGACCGTACGCCGTCCCATCGCGGCACCGGCAGCAAGGCGCTCGCCATCGGCCTGCCGATCGCCCTGCTCACCGCGCTTGCCGGCCCGGCACAGCGAGCCGACGCGACCAGCACCCCGGCACCCCCCGTCGCACCAACCGTGACCACCACCCGCTTCGCCCCCCAGGGATTCACCCTGGCCGGCGTCACGACCGTCCCCACCACCGCCGGACCGCTGAAGGTGATGGTGCTGCGCATGAAGGCGGCGTCCCTGACCGACTACCGCCTCACCACCCACGACCACCAGGGCCCCCAACTCCGCCTGAATGCCGATGCGTTGGACCTCAAGGGCGCGGTGACCCTCTACCTCACCAAGTTCAGCGGCTGCATCGAGGGGGTGCTCTGCCTCACCTTCACCCCGGACACCCTCCCCGTTCCGCCGGTCGTCCCGCCGTTCGTCTACATGACGCGGGTGACCGCCGAGCAGGCCCTGGTGACCTCGGACCTGATCGTGGCGGACGGCCTACGGCTCCAGGCGGGCGACACCGCCAACGGCACCGCCGGCGGCGGTTGAGCCAACACGCCCGTTGCGGGGTTTACGCCCCCGGCCGGTACGAGCACCATCGGCGTACAAGGCAGGAGCCGCAACGGAGAGGTGACGCGTGGTCAACCCTTGGCTGGCGATGGAAGCGGGCGCCGACCCGGGCGAACGCATCCGCACGGTACGCCGGGCGCACGAGGCGTTCCTCACCGACGGAACGGTGGCGCCGCCGGTCCGACAGGTGGTCGCCGACTCCTGGCGCCGCTCGGCCCGGGCCTGCGCCGCACCGGACGGTGAGGTCCCCGTCGAACTCGACGAGGCCGCACTGCACAGCTACCGCGAGGCGCATCCGCTGGCCCGGGCGATGCCGGTCTTCCGGGAACTGCTGGGCAGCATCGCCCAGGACGGGGCGCATCTGCTGGCGGTCTGCGATCCGCAGGGGCGACTGCTGTGGGTGGAGGGGCACCGCGGGGTGCTGCGCCGCGCCGAACAGATGAACTTCGTGGTCGGCGCCCGCTGGGACGAACCCCACGCCGGCACCAACGCACCGGGCACCGCGCTCGCCGCCGACCACGCCGTCCAGATCTTCGCCACCGAGCACTACAACCGCCGGGTGCAGCCCTGGACGTGCGCCGCCGCCCCCCTGCACGACCTGCGGACCGGGCGCCTGCTGGGCGCCGTGGACATCACCGGAGGCGACCATCTCGCCAGCCCGCACAGCCTCGCCCTGGTGCAGGCCACCGCACGTGCCGCCGAGTCGCATCTGACCGATTCCACCAGGCAGTGGGGAAACTTCCTGACGGCGCTCGGCCGCGACGAGGCACTGCTGGTGCGCAACGGCGAGCGGCTGCGCCTGGGCCGCCGACACAGCGAGATCATGGTGTTGCTGGCCCATCACCCAGCCGGGCTGACGGGCGATCAGCTCGCGGTACTGCTCTACGGCGAGCGGGAGATGCGCCCGGTCACCCTGCGCGCCGAGCTGTCCCGACTGCGGCAACTGGTCGGCTCGCTGCTGCACTCCCGCCCCTACCGCCTGAGCACCCCTCTGGAGACCGATCTCGCCTCCGTACAAAGCGACTTGACGAACCATCACCTCGCCCTGGCGCTCGACACCTACCGCGGCCCGCTCCTGCCCTCGTCCGAGGCCCCCGGCATCCGCCGACTGCGCACCGCGCTGGAGGACCGGATGCGCCGGGCGCTGCTCACCGCCGCCGACCCGGACCAGCTACGCGCCTGGTCGCTCACCCCTTGGGGCGAGCACGACTTGGAGATCCGGGAGGCCCTGGTGGACGCCCTGCCGGAGCGTTCCCCGGCCCGCACCGCGTCCGACGCGGCGGCCGGGCGGCTGCGCACCGAGTACGGCCTGACCGCCAGCAGCCACTTCCGCACGGGGGTCGCCACGCGCTGATGCCACGGTCCGGACACCGGCCGCGCGCCCCCACTCCCCCGCGCAACGTTCGCGCAACCTTCGCCGCCCTAGCCTCCCCCCACCGCCCGCCGCACGGCAGCGGCGGGCCGCGCCGCGCGATCAATTGGGAGGCCGCCCCATGGCACGTTATGCGAACCCCGGTTCCGCCGATGCCGTGATGAGCTATCAGCCCCGCTACGACCACTGGATCGGCGGTGAGTTCGTCGCGCCCGCTCAGGGCCGGTACTTCGAGAATCCGACACCGATCAATGGACAGCCGTTCACCGAGGTCGCCCGCGGTACGGCCGAGGACGTCGAACGGGCCCTGGACGCGGCGCACGCCGCCGCCCCCGGATGGGCCCGCACCTCCGCGGCGGACCGCGCCGCCGTGCTCAACAAGATCGCAGACCGGATGGAACACCACCTGGAGGCGCTGGCGGTCGCCGAGAGCTGGGAGAACGGCAAGCCCGTGCGGGAGACGCTGGCCGCCGATATCCCACTAGCCATCGACCACTTCCGCTACTTCGCGGGCGCGGTCCGCGCCCAGGAGGGCACCCTCTCGGAGATCGACGAGGACACCGTCGCCTACCACTTCCACGAGCCGCTCGGGGTGGTCGGCCAGATCATCCCCTGGAACTTCCCGATCCTGATGGCGACCTGGAAGCTGGCCCCGGCGCTGGCCGCCGGCAACACGGTGGTCCTCAAGCCCGCCGAACAGACACCCGCCTCGATTCACTTCCTGATGAGCCTGATCGCCGATCTGCTGCCGCCGGGCGTCGTCAACATCGTCAACGGCTTCGGCGTCGAGGCGGGCAAACCCCTGGCGTCCAGTCCCCGGGTCGCCAAGATCGCCTTCACCGGTGAGACCACCACCGGCCGGCTGATCATGCAGTACGCGTCCGAGCACCTGCGGCCGGTGACCCTGGAGTTGGGCGGCAAGAGCCCCAACATCTTCTTCGACGACGTCTCCCACGCCGCGGACGACTTCCAGGACAAGGCCCTCGAAGGCTTCACCATGTTCGCCCTCAACCAGGGCGAGGTGTGCACCTGCCCGTCCCGTGCACTGATCCAACGCGGTCACTACGCGGACTTCCTGGCGGCCGGCGTGTCCCGCACCGAGAAGATCGTCCAGGGCCACCCCCTCGACACCGACACCATGATCGGCGCCCAGGCGTCCAACGACCAGCTGGAGAAGATCCTCTCCTACTTCGACATCGGCCAGAAAGAAGGCGCCAAGGTCCTGACCGGCGGCACCCGGGCCGAGCTGGGCGGCGAACTGGAGGGCGGCTACTACGTCCGCCCGACCATCTTCGAGGGCAACAACGACATGCGGATCTTCCAGGAAGAGATCTTCGGCCCGGTCGTGGCGGTGGCCCCATTCGGCGACTTCGACGAGGCGATCGCCCTCGCCAACGACACCCTCTACGGCCTCGGCGCCGGCGTCTGGACCCGCGACGGCTCCACCGCCTACCGCGCGGGCCGCGCCATCCAGGCCGGCCGGGTATGGACCAACTGCTACCACGCCTACCCCGCCCACGCCGCCTTCGGCGGCTACAAGCAGTCCGGCATCGGCCGCGAAACCCACAAGATGATGCTGGACCACTACCAACAGACCAAGAACCTGTTGGTGAGCTACTCGCCGAAGAAGCTCGGGTTCTTCTAAGCGCACAAGAAAAGGCGCCTGACCTGGGCTTTTGCCCATCAGGCGCCTCTCCCTCGGCCCGCTAACAGTCGGGCCAGGTTTACGTGGTAACTCCCAGTTCCTCCCGCGTCTGACCAGCGCTTCCGGACCAGTCACGGACCAAAGCCCCGGCTCAGCCATCAGTCACCGCACCCTGGCTGATGCGCTCCCACTCCTGCATGGACTGCTCGATGAGCCGGTTGGCCTGTTCCCGCACGCCATCCAGGAACTTGGCGTAGTGGCGGAAGAGGACCTCGATGCTCTGGCCCGCCCGGCGAGCGCATTCGGCGGGGTCCACGCCGGAGTACAGCCAGAAGGAGATCCCTGCGTGCCGGAGGTCGTAGGGCCGCTGGGCCAGGCCGCAGGCGCGCTCCGTGCGGGTCAGGACGTACTCCCTTGCCCGCTTCCACGTAGTGCCGTACGCCGCGAAGTCCACATAATTGCCCCGCCTGGTTCCGAAACAGCCGTCCGTCCGGCGCCACACCGAAGCGTTCGATGTGCGCACGGAGCATGCGTACACACTGCGGGGGGATGGGAACAGGCCGGGTGGTGGTCTGGGCACGGCGCTTGAGCAAGTGCACCTCGTGCACCCCGCCGTCGTCCGTCCACACCACTGCCTCCACAGCACGGATCGCCTCCGCCACCCGCTGTGCTTCGTCGCCGCCTGCCATCGCGCGCAGTAGCTCGTTCTTGAGCCGTTCCCTAGCCGGCATGCCACCGTGGTGTTCGAAGACCACCGCCCCGAAGGGCAACTTCGGGTACTGGTCGGCGAGAAACGTGCCCGCGAGCTGTGCTCCACCCCCTCCCGGCCGCCGCCCTCACGTTCGACGGCCGAAGACGGTCCTGCCACACACACGTCCCCTTACCGACATCGTGGATCAAAGCCAGGTACGCAGTCAGCTCCCCCGGCTGGGAAACCCCGGCCGAGCTCCTGTCTGAACTGCTCGCGGCGTGATCAACCGACCGTGGTGTTGCGACAACCCCTGGAATCCGCCCTCCTCTTGGCGGGGCTTCGTCAAGTGCGGCACGGGAACAGCCCTGGGGCCCCTGTTCGTCACCCGCTGTGCTCTGCTGTACTGCCCTGCGGCTAATTTGTGTGCAGGACAGGTACGCAGGCCCGTGGTGGCAGAGGTGCACGGGGGACGGGAGGTCGGGAAGAGTGTCGCTGCGCGCAGGTGATCCAGCCGAGATCGGCGGTTATCCGCTGGAGGCGCGGCTCGGCTCGGGTGGCATGGGCACGGTCTTTCTGGCCCGTACGAGTTCGGGGCGACCTGTCGCGATCAAACTGATCCACCCCCAGTTCGCGGCGGACGACGAGTTCCGCATCCGCTTCCGGCAGGAGGTGGCGGCGGCGAGGCGGGTGAGCGGCGCGTTCACCGCCGCCGTGGTCGACGCTGCCCCTGAGGCCGAGCAGCCGTGGATGGCGACGACCTATATCCAGGGGCACACGCTCGCCCGGCGCATCGCCACGAAGGGTCCGCTGAGCGGAGCGGAGCTGAGGAGGCTCGCCATCGGGCTGGCGGAGGCGCTGCGGGACATCCACCGGGTGGGGGTCGTCCACCGTGACCTGAAGCCCTCGAACGTCGTGCTCTCGCCCGAGGGCCCACGCGTCATCGACTTCGGCATTTCGCGCGCCGTGGACCAGCAGACGCTGACGATCACAGGGCGGGTCATCGGTACGCCGCCCTTCATGTCGCCCGAGCAGTTGCAGGCGCCGCGTGATGTGGGGCCGCGGTCCGATGTCTTCTCGCTGGGGACGCTGCTGGCGTACGCAGCGACGGGCCACGGGCCCTTCGACGCGGACAGCCCCTACATCGCTGCGTATCAGGTGGTGCACGAGGAGCCGTCGCTCGATGACGTGCCGGTGGCCTTGCGCACGGTCGTCGAGTCGTGCCTGGCCAAGGAACCCGACGGGCGCCCCTCGGCGGACGAACTCCTCGTGCTGCTACGGGACCTGCCGGCCGACCTCGGCCAGACCGACGCGAGGGAAGTTGGCGCGGGCCGCACCCGCGACATGATCACCCAGCATCACTTCGCGGCGCCGGCCGCCCCGGCGCCGGCACCCCCGACCACCACCCCGGCCGGTCCCGAAACGGGGAGCACTGGCACCCCCATCGGCCGCCGACTACGTCGCCGATGGCGTCCCGTGCTCGCGGCCGCGGTCGCGGTGGCAGCGATCGGCGGGGGAGTCGCCACATGGAAGGCGGGCGGCTTCGGGGGGAACAGCGGCGGCGACAAGGGCAACAGCCTTGCGGCGGCGGGTGCCGCGCTCCCGGACGGCTTCGAGCCGTGGCACAAGGCCGTGCCGGGCGGTCGCCCGGACATCCCCGACGAGCTGCGTTGCGTCGCGCACGGCGACGCGCTGTTCTGCGGGGGCGGCAGTGTTGTCGCGACCCGTATCAGGGCCAGGGACGGCTCGCGGGTGTGGACGGCGAAGAGCCCCGGCGTCCCCGTCAACGGCATGCACCTGGTGGGCGCCACCGAAGACACGGTGCTCGGTTACCGCTTCGCCGCCCAGGACGCCCCGCAGGACCCTCCCAGCGAGGTGGTGGCCATCGACGCGAACAACGGCCGAGAGCTGTGGTCCGTGCCGTCCGGCGCCCAGTCGGCGGCCGTCACGGGTCGGACTCAGGACGCCATCGTGGTCGGCTCCGACGTCGTGACGGTCGATGCTTCCAACTCCCGCTTCGAGGCCCGCAACGCGCACAGCGGTCACGTCACATGGACGTCGCCATTCCCAGCGGGTACGCAGTGCGCTCCCGTCCCGGTGGGCCCACAGCTCGTCGCGATGTGCGCGACGAATGCGGAAGTGGATGCCTTGGCGGTGCGCCACCCCACCCTGTACCCGGTCGACCGCGCCTCGGGGACACTGGGCAGGCCCATCGCGGTCAACGGCCCCGCCGTGCCGATGGGCGTCGCCAACGGCAGGCTCGTACTCCTGCAAGTACACATGCAGGGAACGGAGTCGGCCGGCTACGACGGGGTGGCGCGGGTGGACCCGGCGTCGCGGAAGGTCACGTACTCCCGACTGGCCAAGACATACGCGGGGACGCCAGGCATGGCGGACAGCACCGTCTACGTGAGCGGGCAGACCGGTCTCGTCACAGCACTCGACCCCGCGACCGGCCGGGAGAAGTGGTCGCGGCAGACTGGTGTGGAGGGTGCGTCGGGTCCTGTTGCGGGAGCCGACGCACTGTATTTCAGCTCGGCCACCGGCCGGGTGGTCGCGCTGTCGCCGCACGATGGCAAAACCCTGTGGACAACAGATCCGCAGGCCGATGGTTTGACGGGCGGGTCGGGCGCAAGCCCGCGGGTGACTCTTGCGGGGCGTGCGGTGATCGTGGCCGCGGCCAAGAACACTCTCTTCGCTTTCGACGCGCAGAAGCCGCCGAAGTCGGGCTGACCCGGGTGGCTGGACGGCGGCTGCAACATTGCCATGGAGTACCGCGGGAAGCTCCCCCGCTGGCACCCCGTACCAAGATCCGGGCCAGGCGCGGACCAACTCGGCTTCGCCTCGCGCATTTCCACCCGTTGCTACAGGTCAGAGAAGGGAGAAGGTCGCGTACCGCCAAGAGACCAAGAACCTGTTGGTGAGCTACTCGCCGAAGCAGCTCGGGTTCTTCTGGGGGCTCGAACGAAAGGCGCCTGACCTGGACTATCGCCGGTCAGGCGCCTTTCGTTCGGCCCGCGCCGGCCGGGGCCACGCCAGAGTGCAGGCTGGGGGGACGAGGAGGGGCGGCAGCGGAAGTCGGTACGTAGCCGGTGCTCAGCCGGTGCGCAGCCGGTGCGCAGCCGGTGCTCAGCCGGTGCGCAGCCGGTGCGCAGCCGGTGCGCAGCCGGTGCGCAGCCGTCCTCGCGTTTGCAGCCCAGTTGGTTAGGTTTTCACCGCGCGTGGAGTGCCCACTTGCTGCCATCGACGAACGCCGTTCCGGGCAGTGCGATGAGTTCGGGTTTGAAGAGGGGTGGCGTGTCCATTGCCGGCTCCCAGGTCGCCATCTTCTCGTCCTGCGGGACCTCGATCCGCCGGCCTCGGCGAGGTCGGTGACCACCCGCACCAGCAACCGCACACCGAGTGGGGCCAGGTGCTCGCGCCACAGGCTCTGTGCGGTCGAGCCCGGGGGCACGAACAGGTGCTCCTGTGCGGCGATCGGGCCGCCGTCGGTGCGCTCGGTGAGGTGGTAGACACTCCCACTCGTCACCTTGTCGCCGTCGCGAACCGTCCATCGGATCGCGTCCCGGCCGCGGTGCAACGGCAGCAGACTGGGGCGATAACCGATGGTCGCGACGGCGGCCCTGGCTCGTGTCTGGCAGCCGATGAAGGCGTGCGAATGCGCGGCGACAATGAGGTCCACCCCGTCCGGGATGTGCATCGCGCGCAACTCGTGGTGCCGGTGCCCGTCGGTGACGGCCAGCATCCGGCCGGCACCGGCGTTCCGCCGCACCAGCACGCGGTCGCCGGAGCGGTGAACGTCGTTGCGCAGCAGATCGGTTCCAGCGCCGGAGTCGCGGCCCTGGTCCTGATCGCGGCGACGGGCGACAACCGGCTGGGGGCTATCACCTGGCCTACCTTGCGGCCGCCACCGCCGCGCGACGGGCTGGCTCCGCGTTACCGCCAACGGCCCCGCACGCCCACAGCGTCAGAGACGGCCGTAGCAGCTTGCCGACGCCAGTCGTCTCGCCCGCTCGGTGGGGACCAGGGGTCCGCTTGCCTGATCACAGCATGGCCAGGTGCGCTTCCACGTACGGGACCGCAACCGACTCCGCGGGGTGCACCGAGCCGAGCATCGGGTGCACGTTGACTTCGAACACCACGCCACCGTTCTCGACGGCGAGGTCGACGCCGGCGAAGGGAAGCCCCATGGACTCGGTGGCCGAGACGGCCAACTTGCCGAGTTCTGCGGGCAGATCACCGATCGGCAAGGGGGCGCAGCCCGCTCCCTGGGCCTCGTTGCAGGGAGCATCCGGATCGGCCTGGACATGTTCACATGCCTGTACCGGGCGCCCGTCCAGCACGGACACACGGAACTGATGGCGCAGCCCGTCGGAGTTGAAGTTGTCGGCATCCCGGGAGATCAACCAGTCCTGCTCGGAACGGGCGTAGTAGCCGACCGCGGCGTGCAGTTGCTCAGGAGTGGTGACGTGGAAAACGTCATTTCCGCAGGTGCCCAGCACCGGCCGGGCCCAGACATTGCGGCCCAGCCTCTCGAATGCCGCGACGGCTTCCTGTGCGCTGGGCCGGGACAGGCTGATGGTTTCCATATGCCGGATACCGTGCTGGGCGAACCGTTCCACCATGAGGTTCTTTTCGGTGGCCGCCCGCCAGGCACTGGCGTCCGTTCCGAGCGACGCCACCCCGTGCCGGCTCAGCAGTCGCTGGAACGGGGCGAAACTGCGGCGTTCGGGAGGCTGAACCTCGTAGATGAGTACAGCCGAAGGCGTCACCATCAGCCCCTCGGCCGGCACCTCGAACCGGACTCCCGAGTCGACGAGATGCGTCCGACCGACCCCACCCGTCATGAAGTGCCGCGCATCGATCAGTACGGGTGGTCGTCCGGTGAGCAACTCGACCGCAGCGGCCAGAGCGGGACGACTGCCCTCCGTCGAGCCGTGATCGGTCATCAACACAACCTCGCGTGTGCCCATATCGGCCTGATCCCCTCGCCCACTGGGTCGCGCTACGCGGCACCCGCGCCGCGAGGCTCGATCCTGCCAGCGCGACTACGGAAGGCGATAGCGCAATTACAGACAGACGGTACCGCGCGGGGCGAGCTGCGCATGTCGGCCACGGCCAACGCCGTGGCCGGTCTGCTGAACCTCCTGCTCTTCTTTGCCGTTCCGGTGGTCGGCGTGCTGGACTTGCACGACCGGGCCGAGGGGCACTTGGCCTGGCTCGTCGAGACGATGACCGCCTAGCGGGAGATTCGGCTCGCACCGCTGTCGGGCGCACCCGCCTGCTGGGATCGCTGTCCCTCACTTGCCGGTGGCGGAGCCAGCCGCGCCCGCGACGCTGTCCACGGTCCGGTGCGCTGACTGGCCCGCCGCCTGGCCCGCCATAGACGTGACAACGGCGGTGCCTGACTCGACGCATCGTTCGAGGGACTTACGTCGTCACTGGCGGATCGTCTCGACGTCGCGCTTCGGGTGCGGGAGCCCGCGCCGGGAGCTCGCACCGGCCCCTTCGCATCCGGCAGGGCAACCGGGAGCGCCGTGACGCGGCGCCCCGTCCGGAACGGTGACGGCGCATAATGCTCGCCATCGCGTTCGAGCGTCCCGTGGCGACAGTTGCCGCATGCGCCGCCACGACCCTCCTTCTGCGGCTGCGGCGGCCGTTTCCGGATCTTCCATGACGAGTCCGCCACCGCCGGGCGGGTGCCCGGACGCGGGCCGGCACGGAATTCAGCCAAAGCCGTTCTTTTGCTTCACGATTCACCCACCGGCGGCAATATAGGGGGACGTGCGCCGAGTACCGCTGTGCGTGCGCGAACGACATCGCAATGGGGGCAAAAGAACATGCTGAAGTTACGCACCAGTTCGCGCAGGCCCCGGGCCGGCGAGTCGACCCGATGAGGCGCGAGTGGCCGCTCGCCACTTTCCTCGGCCGACTGAAGCCCACATCGCTCGCCGCCGCCCTGGAATTGGGCACCCTGGCCAAATACCCGGCACATCGCACTTTGTTACATCAGGGCGATGAGAGCAGTCATGTCCTATTGATCACCCACGGTGTGGTCAAAGTGGTGACGAGCTCGGCGGACGGCTTCGACATGCTCCTGGCGATTCGTCTGGCCGGCGATCTGGTCGGGGAAATGGCGGCGTTCGAGGACGAACCGCGCTCCGGCACCGTCATCGCCTGCGGTGAGGTCACCGCGCGGATCATCCAACGGCGCACGTTGGAAACCTTCCTCAGCGGGCATGTGGACGCCATGGCCGCGCTGTACCGCATGATGAGCGCCCGGCTGCGCTGGGCGAACCGCCGTCGGCTGGACTTCCGCGCCTACGACGCGTCGACCCGACTGGCCCGGGTGATCGCCGAATTGGCCCAGACCTACGGACAGGCGGCCAGCGGCGCCAACGGGCGGCGCTGCGCGCTCGGCGTCACCCTCACCCAGTCGGAATTGGCATCACTCGCCGGACTGGCCCTCCCCACCGCGGAGAAGGCGCTCGCCGCACTGTCCCAACGCGGCCTGATCGAGCGCAGCTACCGTCAGATATCGATCAGTGACATTCCGCAGCTGTTGGAATTCGCGAAAATCGAAGCCGAGAACCCGTATTAATACGGGTTCGTTTCTCGCCGGCACTCCTAGCCTCTCCCTCACACCTCGCGGAAAGTCCGTGAGATGTGAGGGAGGAATGAACAAGTGGCCGATCAGGCCGGGTACTACCCCTGCACGTGCATTGCCCTGGACGTCCAGTCGTACGGAGGGAACAACGACCGCCGGCAATCCGAAATCCAGCACGATCTCCCCCGGCTCCTTTCCCGGGCCGCCCACAATGCGGCGTTGGACCGGACCCGATGGCACATCCAGGCCAAGGGCGACGAGCAGTTGGCCGTCGCCCCCATGGACGGCTCCGAACCCCGGATCGTGGACGACTACATCCGCCACATCACGGCGGTGCTGTTCGCCTACAACGAGGACCGGGTGCGCAGCGCGCGGATGAGGGTGCGGGCCGCCATCCACCACGGGCCGGTGGAGGTCGCCGACAACGGCTTCGCCGGCCGGACCGTGGTCACCACCTGCCGACTGCTCAACTCCGGCCCACTCCGCGCCGCGTTGGCCGCCGCGGACGACGCCGATCTGGTGCTCGCCCTGTCCGACACGGTCTTCCTGAACACCGTGGCCGGCGGGCACACCACGCTTCCCCGGTCCGCCTTCCGGCGGGTGGACATCCGGGAGAAGGAATGCGAGTCGACGGCCTGGCTGTGGGTACCGGGCCACGATCCGGACGCTCTGGACCCGGTGGTCGCCGCTCCGGAGGCCGACGGCTCCAGGGACCCGGCCGCCGCGGCCCGGACCGGCGCGGCGAACAGCGCGGAACACCCCACGGCCGGCCATCCGGGCCCGGGGATCCGTAGCACCTACAAGAGCCGGAACCTCAACGTCAACAACTTCCACGCGCCCGTGGACCTGCGCGGTGGGGTCGTCGGATTCGGATCCACCGATGGCTGACCACGAGCCCGACGACGCAACGGCGCCGGCAGGCTCCGGAACGGGGGAAGTACCGCCTCGCCAGGCACCGGACGACGGCGTACCGGGACCGGCGGGTCCCGCTTCGGACCCTGCCGGAGACGGGAGCACGCACCCCGCGCCGGGCCACCCGGACCCGGCCGCCCAAGACCTCGAAGCCCGAGACCTGGAGGCCGACCAACAGGACTACCACGAGCTGACCGGCGCTCTGAACCATCGGGTCCAGCAGGTCTACAACACCTTCTACGGCCGGGTCGACGCAGCGGAATCGGTGTTCGGCTTCGGTGCCGCCACCTCCCCGGGACTGGCACCCGGCCTGGTCGAACCCGCCGAGATCGGCCGGGTACTGGCGCACTACCTACACCCGGACGCGTATGACGAAACCGCCGGCCGGCTGCAGTCCGACCACCTGGTGGTGCTGGCCGGGGAGGAGGGCAGCGGGCGGCGGGCCGGGGCGTTCGCGATGCTGCGGGACCTGCTGGGCGAGGATGCCGCGCTCCGGAGCCTGTCCCCCGCGAACTCGTTGACCCACCTCGCGGCGAAGGGGACCGTCAAGCCCGCGAGCGGGTACGTCATCCTCGACTACGCCGGCGAGACGGAATCCGACGCGGTACAGGACTACAACCTCAAGAAGCTCCAGGACGAGTTGCGCCGCCGCGGCTCCTATCTGGTGCTCACCGCTTCTCCGGCCGACCGACGGCGGTTGGCGCTGAAGGCCCACTGCGTGCCCTGGACCCCACCGGGCCCGCTGCCGCTTTTCGAGCACTGCGCGGACCAGATGTACGGAGCCGCCTTCCTCAGCCAGCTGCCCGCCGCGACCCTGGACGAACTCCGGGCGCTCGTGGCGGAATTGTGGCGGCCCAGGGACATCGTCCGGGCCGCCCGGCAACTCGCCAACGGCACGCAGGCCGCGCTGGAGGACCTGCGGGACAGTGCCAAGCAGACCGTCCGGGAGTGGTTCCAGAAGAGTCCCGGGCGCGAGGATCTGCTCCCGATCGCGGCCCTGGCCTTCGCCGAGGGGCTTCCTGAGCGCACCTTCGAGGAGCTGGTGGTGCTCCTCGATGACTACGTGCGCAACGGGGACCGGCCCGCCGGCGAGCCGGTGTCCGACGAGGACGCCGTCCCGGTCACCCGGCCGCCCCTGCGGCAGAGCCGGGCCGCGTGGAGCACCCGCGCGTCCGGGATCGCCGCTCCGGTGCACCGGGGCGACCGGTGCCGCAGCGAGCGGACGATCGTCTTCGCCTCTCCGAGGGTCCGGGGGCTGGTGATCGGCGAACTGCACGCACTGTACGGCTACGAGCTCTGGTATCCGCTGCGGCGCTGGCTCAACCAGCTGGCCCTGGAGGGCGGCCCCCGGGTCCGGGAAGAGGTGGCGCGGGGCGTGGCGCTGCTGGCCCGGCACGCCCTGCCGGAGGTCGAGGAGAACCTCCTCCCGTCCTGGTCGGACGGGCTCAGCAGCCAGCGACTGACCGCGGCCTTCGTCCTGCAGTTCATGTGCGGTGACGAGCGCCTGGCACCGCAGGCACTCGCCACCGCCCTCAGCTGGTCGAAGCGGGGCAACAGGCAGTTGCGCGCCATCACGGCGGCGATGGCCTTCGCCGGCGAGGCCGGGGCCCTCTACCGGCTGGACGCGCTCAACTGCCTGTGGGGGATGACCGTCCGCGGACAGCGGGTGGCGGCCGCGGCACGCCGTTCGCTGGTGCTCCTGCTTGCGACGGCCGCGGCCGAAGCGGAGGCCGAGCGCGCGGAGTTCTCCCTCCGTTACTTCCGGACCCAGCTGGCCCACGCCCGGGACCCCAGGGATCGGACCCTGGCCCTCGAATCCGTCCTTCAGGTCCTCGAAGCCGAAGGGCTCACCCCAGGGGTACCGCTGACCGCGGAACTGCTCCAGCGGCACCCTCCGACCGCCCGGCACCTGGGCTCTCTCTGGAGCACCGTGCTGCTCAGCATGGGCCGCGCACGTGCCGTGACCGCGCTGGTCCGCACCCTGGCCGCACTCCAGGACGTCCGGTCCGCCACCGGCTCGGTACGCGAACTGGGCGAGGCGATGCGTGGCGCTCTGGACCGCCGGCAGTGGCAGGGCTTGCAGGCCAACGTGTCGGTGGCGGTTCGCCATCCGGACTACGCAATACCTGGTACCCAGCACCTCGTACAGGTCCTCCTCGGAAACCTGCGACGCCACGGATCCACCAGCAATTCCCTTTCCCTCCAAGGAGGATGACAGCAGTGCACGAGAACTATCCGATCGTGGCGGAGCAGATGCTGCAGACCGTGCAGCGCGGCTGGTGGTCACGCCGCCGGCAGCGCGCCGACCTGCCGGCCCTGCCGCCCGGTGCCGTCTACGTCTTCCGGGTCGGCGGTCAGTACCGCGAATACCCGGAGGGGATGACCTTCGACCCGTCGCACCCCGACGTGGTGGACGCCTCGTCGGTGAGCCTGGTAGACACCCGGGCCCGGCTGGTCGAGGCGGAGCGGGTGGTGCCCTCGGTGAGCGAAGCCGACACCTTCACGATCCGGGCGTCCTTCACCTGTCAGGTCACGGACGCCGCCACCGTCGCCCGCCAGGGCATCGACGATGTGACGGTTCCCCTCCGCACGTACCTTGCGGGCGACAGTGAGCTGTCCCGGGTCAGCGCCGCCCACCGCATCGAGGAGGTCAACGCGGTCCGCGACGAGGCGACCCGCCGGATGACCGCGTACACCACGATCGTCACACCGCGGATCGCCGGGATGAACGTGGAGTTCGTCGGCATCGAGGTGCTCACGCCGGAGGACCTGCGCAAGTGGGAGCAGAAGCTCCGGGACGAGCGTCGCGACCAGGAACTCCTCCGCGGACAGCACGAGTTCGAGTCCCAGTCGGTGCAGCGGCTGGCGGAGCTGCTCCAGCAGGGCGGCGAGTACGTGGACGCGCTCGGGGTGACCCGCAACGTCATCGACGTCGCCGCGATCGCCGAGCGCGCGCACCGCCGGGAGGACGACGACCGGGCACACCGGCAGCAGGCGGCCGCCCAGGCCAGCGCCCGGACGCACGAGCGCGAGCGGGAACAGCGCGCACTCCACGCCGATCTGCTGCGCACCCTGGTGACGCACATGGGCCGGGCCGAGCACTTCGTGGACTACCAGCAGGTGTTGCAGCAGTTGATGGAGCAGGGCACCGTGCCGGCCGCCGGTCCGGCGGCCCCGGCCGTGGAGTCCGCGCCGGCGGACCGCGCCAACGGCTCCCCCGCAAAGCTGACCGGCCGAAACGGCCAGGGGCCCGGCCCCCGTTACCTCAAGGACGAGGACGACCTCCTTGACTGACTACCTCAAGCTGCCGGAGGGGTACGGCAGGCCACGGGAACAGGCCCCTCCCACGGGTTTCGACCCGGCCCGCCGGCTGCGGTCCCTCACCGGCGTGGACGAGAACCTGCTCGCCTGGGTCTGGTACGAGCGCAGCAAGTACACCGCACTGGGCGGCGTGGTACTCGGTACCTCCGTCATCGCGGCGTTCTCCATGTGGAACTTCGCGAACGAGGCCGTCGGTGGCACGTCCGTCCTGGCGTTGGTCCCCGCCGTGGTCTGGATGCTGTTCGTGCTCAATCTCGACCGCTGGCTGATCGCCCCGCAACCGAACGCCAAGCGGCGGGTGACCCCGCTGCTGACGCGCCTCCTGGTGGCCGTGCTGCTGGGCACGGTCATCGCCGAGCCGCTGGTGTTGCGGATATTCCAGACCGCGGTCGAGGAGCGGATCCAGGACGAACGGCACGGCGACGTGGACCGGCTGCGGAGCAACCTCCTGCGCTGCAACCCCGACCCCTCACAAGGTTCCGGTGACCGGGGGCGGCCGGGTGGCTGCGACAGCTACCTGCTGTCGTTCAACGCGACGCCGGGAGGGCAGTCGGCCGAGTTGGACGCACTGCGCCAGGACGCCGCCGAGCTGCAGAAGCGGGTCGACCAGGACACCAAACTGCTGGAATCCCTGGATGCGGACGTCCGGAACGAGTGCCGTCAGCTGATCCGCAATGCCGGCACCGGGCTGCTGGAACGGACCTCGGAGTGCCAGCGGCTGCGGGCGAAGGCGGCCGACTACCGCGCCACGCACCACACCGCGGCCAACGAGCGCCGGCTGGCCCAGATGAACGACCGGATCGGCCAGGACGGCAGCCGGCTGACGCACTCCCGTAGCGCCTTCCTGACCGCCCGGGACAACGAGATCGCCCGCCGGGTGGCCCAGGAACGGGCGAAGCAGAAGGGCATCGGCGTGCTGGAGCGCATGGCGGCCCTGGAGCAGCTCACCGGGGACGACCCGACGCTGTTCACGGGTGTCTGGCTGGTCCGGCTGCTCTTCGTGCTCATCGACGTGCTGCCCGTGCTGGTCAAGTTCCTCGGCCAGGAGAGCAGTTACGACCGGTTGCTGTCGTCGCGCAGCAACAGTGCGGTCAAGGTGCACGACGCCGCCGTACGCGCCGCGGAGCGGAAGTCGCTGGCGGAGCTGGAGATCGCCCAGGAGGAGTGCGAACAGTATGTGCGGCGCCGCAAGGCCGAATTCGACGCGGCCCGCCGCGAGCACGTGGCGGAGATGAACATTCGCGTCAGCCAGGCGGTCAACGCCCTGGAGGACGAGTTGCGCCGCAAGTCGTCCGTCTGATCCGGCCGCTGCCGACCGGCGGGGCTCCCCGGCCATCAACCGGGGAGCCCCGTTGCGCCAGAGAGGAGTCCCGTTGTCCGTTTCGAGCCGGGCCGGTGGTCCACACCGCGACGGCGGTGATCCCAGGAGTGACGCCCTGGCCCGATTACTGGTGACCGAGACCCGCGAGGAGATGGTCAAGGCGGATCAGAAGGCCGGCTTCCTGTTGTCCGTCCTCGGGCTCGCCGTGACCGCCCTCCTGGGAGCCGTGAGCGCGGGTGCCGTCGCTCCGCTGCGCTTCGGGGTGGTCGCCCAGGTGTGCTTCTGGTCCGGTTGTGCGGCGCTACCGCCCTCGTTGTGCCTGCTGGGCCTGGTCATCGTGCCCCGTACGGCAACGGCCAGGCGGCACCGCGTGCACTACTTCGGCGATGCCGTCGGCGCCACCTCCGCCCGGCTGAGCTCCGCCGTCCGCCGGACCGATCTCGTGGAGCGGGACGTCAGCCAGTTCGCCGAGCTGTCCCGCGTGGTCGCCACCAAGTACCGCTGGATCCGGCGCGGAATGGTCGCGAGCGCGTTCTTCCTGGTCCTGACGTCACTCGGCGTGCTGCTCGGCTCACTGCGCTGAGCGGCGGACGGTGCCCCACCGCCGCCCCCTTCACATGCCGCCCCACCCCACCGGGCGCACCCTGGAGACATGGTCCGCGCCAACGAGGAGGTCGAGGCGTTGCTCCAGGAGTACGCCGACCTCCTGGCGATCAGTGGTGGGGACGCCTTCAAGGCCCGGGCGTACGAGAAGGCCGCCCGGGCGATCGGGGGGCATCCCGCCGATGTCTCGAAGCTCGATGTGACGGGGCTGCGGGAGATTCCGCACGTGGGGGCGTCGATCGCGGAGAAGGTGGTGGAGTACCTGCGCTCCGGCCGGGTGGCGGTCATCGAGGAGACCAGGGCGGAGATCCCCGCGGGGGTGCGGGAGCTGATCGCCATCCCCACGCTGGGGCCGAAGAAGGCCATGGTGCTCTACGAGGATCTGGGCATCACGTCGGTGGATCAGTTGCTGGACGCCGTGCACGAGGAGCGGTTGCGGGATCTGAAGGGGTTCGGCGAGAAGACCGAGGAGAACATCCTGCACGGGATCTCGCTGCTGCAGCAGGCGGGCGGCGGGCGGATCCTGATCAGTGCCGCGATGGACGTCGCGGAGCAGATCACCGGGGAGTTGTCGGGGATCACCGGGTGTGAGCGGTGCACGTATGCGGGGTCGCTGCGCCGGATGCGGGAGACGATCGGGGACATCGACGTCCTGGTGGCGGCGGAGCGGTCGGCGCCCTTCATGGCGGCGTTGGCGGAGCTCCCGTACACCGCCGAGGTCATCGCGCACGGCCAGAAGAAGACCTCGATCCGCACCACCAAGGGCCTCCAGGTGGATCTGCGGGTGCTGCCGCCGGCCTCCTGGGGCGCCGGGCTCCAGTACTTCACGGGGTCCAAGGGGCACAACATCCGCACCCGGGCGATCGCCGTGCGGAACGGCCTCAAGCTCTCCGAGTACGGGCTGTTCGACAGTGAGAGCGGGGAGTTGGTCGCGTCGGAGACGGAGGAGGAGATCTACGCCCGACTCGGTCTGCCGTGGATCGCGCCGCCGCTGCGGGAGGACCGGGGCGAGGTCGCCGCCGGACTCCGCGGCGAACTGCCCGATCTGGTGGCGGAGGACGACATCAGGGGCGATCTCCACACCCACACCGATCTCACCGACGGGCTGTCCTCGTTGGCGGACATGGTCACCGCGGCCGCCGCCCGCGGGTACGCGTACTTCGCCGTCACCGACCACGCGCCGCACCTCGCCATGCAGCGGATGACCGACGAGAAGATGCTCGCGCAGCGGGACGCGGTGCGCGCGCTGGACCGGAAGCACCGCGGTATGCGGCTGCTGCACGGCACCGAACTCAACATCGGGCCGGACGGGGACGTCGACTGGCCCGACGCGTTCCTGGCGGAATTCGACCTCTGCGTGGCCTCGGTGCATTCGCACTTCCAGCAGAGCCGGCAGGCCCTCACCCGTCGTCTCATCCGCGCCTGCGAGAATCCGTACGTCGCGATCATCGGGCACCCCACCACGCGATTGATCGGCAAACGCCCGGGAATCGACGCCGACTTCGACGCGGTCTTCGAAGCCTGTGCGCGGACGGGTACCGCGCTGGAAATCAATGCCCACCCCGAGCGGTTGGACCTGTGCGACGAGGACATCCTCCGCGCCAAGCGCCACGGTGTGAAATTCGCGGTGAATTCCGATGCCCACGCCACCACACATCTGCCGTATATGCGCTACGGGGTGGGCACGGCCCAGCGCGGTTGGCTCACCAAGGACGACGTCATCAACACCTGGTCGCTGACCGCGTTGCGACGCTTCCTGCGCGGCGGCCGCCGGTCGTAGCAACCGGCCGGCTCCGCCGCGCCCGGTCAGGCGGATTCGGGCGCCGGCCGGGCGGCGCGGGCGAGTTGGTGCGCCCGGTCAAGTAGTGCCGCCGGGTCCGGCTCGGCCTGGAGGCCGCGGAGCAGCAGCAGCCACAGGTCGCCCAGGTGCTCCTCGATGTTCCGTCGCCCCTCCAGTGCCTCGGAGACGGTGTGCAGGCCGAAGAAGGCGCAGACCACGCTGTGCGCGGTGGCGGCGGGCGGTACGCCGACGGCCAATTCGCCGTTGCGCGCGGCCTCTTCGAGGAGTTGGGTGACGGCTTCGATCCACCCCAGGAACGGTGTCGGGAGTTGGGTCTCGATGGCCTTGCGCTCCGCCCAGAGGCGGGCCCCGGCCCGGACCACGATGTCGTCGCGGAACGCCCGCGCCACCTCGAAGCTCAACCCGACGAGTTTCTCCAGTGCGGGCACACCGGGCTGTCGGTAACGACTGATCAATTGCGGCCAGGTGTCGAAGTGCTCCTCGACGATGGCGAGGGCAAGCTTCTCCTTACTGGCGTAATGGAAATAGATCGCGCCGCTGGTGCGGCCGGAATGCGCGCTGATATCGCTGATGCTCGTGCCGGCATAGCCCCGTTCATCGAACAAGGTTGCGGCTGCTTCCAGAAGGAACCTGCGCGTGGTCTTCGCCCGGATCTGCACGTGCACCTCAGATGTCGTTCTCGTGCCATCTGGAAGGAATCTACCGCGCCCGGGCGCTTCCAATTCACGGGTGCGCGTGTTCGAATTTCGATATTCCCTGGTCATATGAATACGTCATCTGTCGCCGCAGTCGAAAAGAGTGGGCCGCTCAGCTGGTCCCGTACCGTCGAGCGGGAGTTGGTGCACCGGAACTCCGTGGCCGAGGTCCTGCTCACGGACGTCCGGCGGACGACCGCGCCGGACGCCTTCGAGGCGGCGGCGTCCTGGCCACGGGCCCATACGACGTTCCCCCGCGACGGATCGCACCGGCACAGTCCGCTGGTCCTGGTGGAGACCCTGCGCCAGCTCGGGTTGTACGTCCCGCTGCGGTTCCTCGGGGTTCCGGCGACGCGCCACGCGATCATCACCGACCTGTATTTCCGCCTGACCCCGCAGAGCGAGCCGCCGGCCGAGCCCGGCGCGACCGAGGTCACCTGCCGCGCCCGGGTGAGCGGTATCCGGCGGGCGCCGGACCGGACCGTCAGCGGCCTGCGGCTGGACGCTTCGTTCGCCGCCCGCGGGACGGTGTTCGGGCAGGGCGGCGGCGGGGTGCGGTTCGTGGACGAGGCGGGTTACACCGCGCTGCGGACCCGGGGTGCGGCCGGTGCGTCGACGGCCGCACCCCGGACGGCGGCACACCGGCCGGACGCCGGCGCGCTGACGGTGAACCACCCCCAGGACGCAGTTCTGGCCGAGGACGGCGACGGGCTAATGGTGGCGCCGGCCGACCCGCTGCACCCGTTCCTCTTCGACCACCCCACCGACCACGTGCCCGGAATGGTGCTCCTGGAGGCCGCGCGGCAGGCCGTCGCGTACCGCACCGGGGGCGCGCTGGCCCGGCCGTGCGCCGGGCGGCTGCGGGCGGTGCGGTTCACCGAACTCGCGCCGGCCGCGCGCGTGCTGTGCACCCGGCACCACTCGACGTGCGTGTTCCGCGTCGTCCAGGGCGGCACACCAACGGCCTACGGAACCTTCAGTTACCCATAGAGCATAAAATATGGACATTTATCGATCTATTGACCCTGTCGCATCGCCGTCCGTAACGTAACGATCGTTATTTTCCGACGCCGAGCGCGCCCAGGTCTCCCCTGTCCGGGAGCCGCCCTCCGCCGGGAACCCCTCAGCCCGCTGCCGCGGCCGCGCACCGACACCGTCACCCCTTCTGGGCCGACCGGTCACGTCGCCGCCCTCCGGGCCCATCGGAACGGAACCTCGGATGACAGCACATCGCATCCTTTCTTGGACCCCCGCCGCCGTGGTCTTCGACTGCGACGGCACGTTGATGGACACCGAACGCCACTGGGTGGACGCCCGTGACGCGGTGCTGCGCGAATACGGCCACGCCCCCGCGCCGGGCTTCTCGGAACAGGCCCGGGGGCTGCACTACACCGCGTGCGGACGGCTGATGGCCGATTCCCTCGGCCGCCCCGAACTCGCCGACGAGCTCACCACGTCGCTCCTCGACCGCTTCCGTCGGCTCGTCGCAGCGCATCCGACGACCATGCCCGGCGCCCCCGAACTGGTCCGCTCGGCCGCGCAGTTCGCCCCGCTGGCGGTGGCCAGCAACTGCCCGCTGGAAGTCGTCGAGTCCTGCCTCGACGTGGCGGGGCTGCGGCGGTTCTTCGACCACATCGTGGTGCCCGACGCCACCACCAGACCCAAGCCCCATCCGGACGTGTACCTCACCGCGGCCCGGCTCTGCGGGGTCGAACCGGCCAGGGCACTGGCCGTCGAGGACTCGCCCTGCGGCGTCCGGGCCGCCGCGGCGGCGGGACTGCGGGTGATCGGCGTTGGCCCCCGGCCCGCCGCGCCGGAGACCGAGATGGCCGACTGGTGGGTGCACTCCCTGGAGGAACCGGCGGTGCAGGGCTGGGCGGGGGCCCGTATCCCCGCCCAGGGCTCCGGGCCCGGCGCCACCGGGAACGGCAGACCGTAACTCCCGCCCGGCGCGGGTGCGTTCCGCCGCCGCGCCGCACGAGGGCCGCGGCGGCGGACCCGACCGGGCGACCGACCCCGCGACCGGCCGGGTTAGGGTGAACGCATGCTTTGACGCCTGCCCGCGGCCCGGGCACCCCCGCCGACTCCTTCGTTCCCGCACCGCATCCCGGATCCGGATCCACGAAGGAGATTCCCTGATGACCACGTCGGCCCTGATCGACGTACCCGAAGCGTTCGCGACGTCCTACGGTGCGCACGGCGCCGCGGAACGGGCCTGGCTCGCCGCGCTGCCCGCGCTGGGCGCGGAGTTCCTCGACCGCTGGACGCTGCGGCCGGACGGCCCCACCCGGTACGGCATGGCCTCGCTCGTCCTGCCGGTGCGGCGGGCGGACGGGACGCCGGCCGCACTCAAGCTCCAGCGGTTGCGGGAGGAGACCGTCGGCGCCACGGCGGGCCTACGGGCCTGGCGGGGCAACGGCATCGTGCGGCTGCTCGACCACGACGCGGAGACCGCCACCCAGTTGCTGGAGCGGCTGGACGCCGGTCGACCGCTGTCGGCGGTACGCGACGACACCGAGGCGCTGCGGATCCTGGCCGAGCTGATGAGGCGGCTGGTAGCGGTGCCCGCCCCAGCGGGGCTGCGCCGGCTCTCGGACGTCGCCGCCGCCATGCTCGACCACACCCCGCAGGCCGTCCCCGCGCTCCGCCACCCGGCCGAGCGGACGCTGGTGCGCACCTGCGCGGCCGCCGTGGCCGACCTGCTCGGCGAGGCCGGGGACCGTCTGCTGCACTGGGACCTTCACTACGACAACGTGCTGGCCGGGGAGCGTGAACCCTGGCTGGCCATCGACCCGGAACCACTGGCCGGCGACCCCGGGTTCGAGCTGCTGCCCGCCCTGAACAACCGGTGGGACGACGTGGTGGCCACCGGTGACGTGCGGCGGGCGGTGCTGCGCCGTTTCGACCTGCTGACCGAGGTGGTCGGCCTGGACCGGGAACGGGCCGCGGGCTGGACGCTCGGCCGGGTCCTGCAGAACGCCCTGTGGGACGTCGAGGACGGCAGCCCCGCCCTGGAGCCGTCCCAAGTGGCCATCGCCGGCGCGCTGCTGGACCACCGGATGCCGGCCGCGGCGAACCGCCACCGTCGGGGGTGAGGTGTCGTAGTCGTCCCGGTCCGGCGTGATCCGGTGTATTCCGTGGCGCGGCGGACCTCTGCCATGCTGCCGGGCGGGGCACTCCCCCGCCCGGCAGGGGGAGCGCGCCCACTGTGACCGGCCGACGAAGGGGCGACACATGGACGACCAGGGAACCGGCCTCCCGGAAGGCGCCGCACGGATCGCGCTCACCGACACCGCCGCCGCGCTGCTGCGGTCGCTGCACGCACAGCACGGGCCGCTGATGTTCCACCAGTCCGGCGGTTGCTGCGACGGGAGCGCGCCGATGTGCTATCCGGCCGGGGAGTTCCGTACCGGCGCGTCGGACGTGCTGCTGGAGAAGCTGGCGGTGGACGGGGTGCCCGAGCCGGTGGGCTTCTGGATGTCCGCGGACCAGTTCGCCCGCTGGCGGCACACCCATCTGACGGTGGACGTCGTACCGGGGCGGGGCAGCGGCTTCTCGCTGGAGGCGCCGGAGGGCGTGCGCTTCCTGATCCGCTCGCGGCTCTTCACGGACGAGGAGCGGGCGCAGCTCGACGGGTGAGGTCCGGCGCGGTGGGGCTCTGCGCGGTGGGACCCGGTGCGGCGCGGAGGCACCCGCGGACATGGCGAGGCCCCGCGCACGGGGGAGAACGCGGGGCCTCACACTGACAAACGGGCTACGGGCGGGCGGGGTTCCCACTCGGCGAAGATTTCGCGGAAAAATTTTGGACGGGCCCGGTCGCGGACTTCCGACCGGGCGCCGGACGTCGTTACGGCTCGTCCTGCACCAGGCGCTCCAACATGTCCTGGAACTCCATGTCGACCACCACGCGCAGGCCGTCGCCGTCCGGTTCGCTCAGCGGTGTCATCATCCCGCGGCGCCACCAGTACACCCGGGGGCTGATCGCGCCCGCCGCGTCCTCGTGGCCGGCCGCGGCGAACTGCGCCATGGCCTGGAGGGCCGGGATGACCTGGGCGTCGTGGATGCGGTGGAACGCCAGCTGGTGGCGGAAGGGCAGGGCGACCAGGGCGCCGTCCCGGGTGAGGGCGGTGCCCATGAGGCGCTCGACCACGTCGTCGAGGACGAGGACCCGGCTCGCGGTGAAGAAGGAGTCGCCGAGCAGCACCTCGAACGCCGAGCCGTCGCCGCGGCGCACCGTCTCGTGCCCCTCTACCGGCAGGGCGCGCAGGTTGTTCATGGCGCGGATCCGCAGCTCGGCCACGTCCCCGAGGTCGGCGAGGGAGTCCTCGCTGAGCATTTGGACGGCCTCGGGCAGGTCGAGGGCGAGCACCTCGCACAGTCCCGGGGCCGGTTCGTGGCCGTAGTGGAAGGAGTCGGAGGCGGGCAGGGTCTCCTGGGCGACGATCCGGGGGTAGAGACAGGCCCGGATCTCGTCGTGGGAGAGGATCTCCAGCGGCTGCGGGCCGTCCATGGTGCGCAGCACCTTGCCGACGTGGTCGCGGATGAGCGTCGGCCAGGTGCGCTCGCCGCGGCGGTCGCGGTGGCAGACGGCGGCCAGATTGCCGAGGCCGAACTGCCGGCCGGCGGAGTCGGTGACCACTCCGGCGTACGCGGTGACCTCCAGGCCACGCTCGGCGAACGCCTGCCGGACCTGGGATCTGAAGGCGCGGCCTTCCCGCTCGGAGAAGAAGCTGAACTCCTCGTCGCGTGCGAGGTCGCGGGAATCCCGCTTCGGTCCTCGGCGGAACAGACCCATCTCGTCCTCCCGGCTGCGGCCATCCGCGGCCACCCACATCGGCCCTTGAATGCGCCGATCGTAACGGGTGCCCCTGACAGCGGCGTCGCCCCGCGTCCTGGGACGGGGCGCGGGGCGACAGTGGGGAGGGTGAGCGGAGAAGGGGGCCGGGGTGGGGCGGAAGGTGCGGGGTCGGGACCAGGGACTGTCCGGTGGGTCAGGGGCGGACAGGCCCTAGCCGATGTTGACGTCGATGCAGGCGTAGAAGGCGTTCGCCGTGTCGGCGATGTTCCACACCGCGAGGATCTTCTGCTGGCCCTTGATGTTGCCGAAGTCGACGGTGTGGGAGACCTCGGCCGGGGGCTGGGCTCCGTTGCCGTTGATCTCGGCGACCTTCTGGCCGTTGGCGAAGTACTGCCAGTTGCTGGTGGCGTGCCGGGCCGTGAAGCGCCAGGTGAAGGTCTGGCTGCTGCTGATCGGGGTGACCTTCCACGGCTTGGAGTCGTCGTCCAGATCGGCGAACTGACTGTTGCCGCCGCTACAACTCGTCAGCCCCTTGGGCCCTTCGACGCTCTGCGGTTCCCATTTGATGGGGCCGCAGTCGATGGTGCCGGCGGCGCACTGGGCCTGTCGGCTGGGCGGTGAGGAGACGTAGCCGTGGGCACTGGCCGGGCTGACCGGCAGACTGACGACGAGGAGGGGGGCGATGCCGGCGCCTATGGCGAGGGCCAGCCTTCTCTTCTTGTTCATGTCAACCCTTTCGCGTAGGGGGGTGGTTGACGCGAGGGCGTGCCGAGCAATTGGTCTAGACTTAACGCTGTGACCGCGTACGGTCAAGAGGCCGGGAGCGCCTCAGTGCCTGCTCCGCCCGGTGCGCTGGACGCCCGTACCACCAATTCCGGGGCGAGCCGGACGGTACGGACCGGTCGGCGGGGCCCGGGGACCGGGACCGCGGCGGGGGTGCGGGTGAGCAACCGGGCCGCCTCGGCGGCCAGTTCGGCCACCGGCTGGCGGACGGTGGTGAGGGCCGGGTCGGCGAGGCCGGCCAGCGGGACGTCGTCGAAGCCGGTGACCGCGACCTCGCCGGGTACGTCGGCGCCGAGTTGCCGCAGGCGCTGGAGGGCACCGGCCGCGATCAGGTCGTTGGCGCAGACCACGGCGTCCGGCCGGGCGGGCCAGATCCGATCGACGGCGGCCCGGCCCCACTCCACGGAGAAGTCGCCGAGCACCGTGCGTTCCGGGGCGGTCGGGTCGAGGGCGGCCACGCCCGCCGCGTACGCCGCGTGCCGTTCGACCGCGGCGGAGGCGGTTCCGGCGGCACCGATGAAGCAGGGGCGGCGGCGGCCGGTGGCGGCCAGGTGCGCAAGGACCAGGGCCATCCCGGCCGCGTTGTCGACGGCGACCGAATCGGCGACGCCGGGGCCGCAGCCGCGGTCCAGCAGCACCAGCGGCACCTGCGCCGCGGCGGCCGCCACCGCGTCCCGGCTGCGGCGCTCGTCGACCGGGATGAGCAGCAGGGCATCGACCCGGCGGCCCAACAGCGCGGTGATCCGGGCGGCCTCGGTCTCCGGGTCGTCATCGCAGTCGGCGAGCAGGACGGCCCGGCCCTCGGCGTGCAGGGCGTGCTCCAACTCCCGGACGAGGGAGGGGAAGAAGGGGTTGGTGATCTGCGGGAGGACCAGGCCGACGGTGCCGGTGGAGCGGCTGCGCAGCGCGCGGGCGACCTCGTTGGGGCGGTAGCCCAGGCGGTCGGCCGCCGCCCGCACGGCGCGCGCCGTCTCGGCGCCGACCGGGCGGGTGCCGGCCAGGACGCGGGAGACGGTGGCGACGGAGCAGCCCGCCGCCCGCGCGACGTCCCGCAAGGTCACTTCGGCCACGACGGCGTGCCCTTCCACTACGGGACGGCAGCCCTGCGCACCGCACTGCCCCGGACGATGGCGGCAAACGTTATCACCGCACGTACACAGGCGTACCAGCTCCGTTCCCCTCCGTACCAGCGGGTAGACGGGTCGCCTGCCTCACACTTCGTTGACGTTTCATTGACATCTCCGCGCAACATGAGCGAAATTTCCGGAGAACGTTTTCCCGAGGTAGCGCCCGGTGCAAGCACCGGCTCCACTGGAGCGGCTGACGCCGCGCCCCCTGGCTCGCGCGCCCCAGAGATCGAGTTCACCCCGCTTCACCGTTCCGCAGAGCAAAGGGGCTCTCCCGTTGGCCAGAAAGATCATCCTCGACTGCGACCCGGGGCATGACGACGCGATCGCCATGCTCCTGGCCCACGGCAATCCCGACATCGAACTGGTCGCCGTGACGACCGTGGTCGGGAACCAGACGCTGGAGAAGGTGACCCGCAACGCGCTGTCGGTGGCGACGATCGCCGGGATCACCGGCGTGCCGTTCGCCGCGGGCAACCCGCGTCCGCTGGTCCGGTCCATCGAGACCGCCCCCGACATCCACGGCGAGACCGGCCTCGACGGGCCCGAGCTGCCCGAGCCCGCCTTCGAGCTGGACCGCCGGCACGCCGTCGACCTGATCATCGACACCGTGATGTCCCACGAACCGGGCGAGATCACCATCGTCCCCACGGCCGGGCTGACCAACATCGCCATGGCCGTGCGCAAGGAGCCGCGGATCGCCGAGCGGGTCCGCGAGGTCGTCCTGATGGGCGGCGGCTACCACGAGGGCAACTGGAGCGCGGTCGCCGAGTTCAACATCATCATCGACCCCGAGGCCGCGCACATCGTCTTCAACGAGAAGTGGCCGGTCACCATGGTCGGCCTGGACCTCACCCACCAGGCACTGGCCACCCCCGAGGTCGAGGCGAAGATCGCCGCGGTCGGCACCGCGCCGGCCCGGTTCGTGCTGGAGCTGCTGGACTTCTTCCGCGAGGCGTACCGCGAGAACCAGGGCTTCGAGTTCCCGCCGGTCCATGACCCGTGCGCGGTGGCGTACGTCATCGACCCGGACGTGATGACCGTCCGCAAGGCGCCGGTCGACATCGAGCTGCGCGGCGCGCTGACCCTGGGCATGACCGTCACCGACTTCCGGGCGCCGGCGCCGGCCGACTGCCACACCCAGGTCGCGGTCAAGCTCGACCACGAGCGCTTCTGGAACCTCGTGGTGGACGCCCTTGAGCGGATCGGCGAAGGCCGCGCATGAACGTCTCCACTGCACCACGCTCCACAGAGGTTTCCGGCGGCGGCTCCGGCGTGCGGATCGGCGTGCTGGTCACCGCGCTGCTGGTGGCCTGTTTCGCCTTCCAGCTCAATGCCAGCATGCTCAGCCCGGCGCTCAAGAGCATCGAGGACTCGCTCGGTGCCAGCTCCGCCGAAGTGGGCATGACCCAGACCGCGTTCTTCACGTCCGCGGCGCTGTTCTCGCTGTTCCTGCCCCGGTTGGGCGATGTCCTGGGCCGGCGCCGCGTGCTGGCCGGCATGCTCGCCCTGATGGCCGTCGGCTGTGTGGTCGCCGCGCTGGCGACGAGCATCCCGATGCTGTTCGCCGGGCGGATCATCCAGGGCGTGAGCGGGCCGGTCGTCCCGCTGTGCCTGATCATGCTGCGGGTCGAGGTCCAGGAGCCCAAGAAGTACGGCACCCTGCTGGGCGTGATCACCGCCGTCAACGGCGGTATCGCCGGGGTCGACTCGCTGGCCGGCGGCTACCTCGCCGACCACCACGGCTTCCAGTCCGTCTTCTGGACGATGGGGGTCGTCGCGGCACTGGCCACGGCCCTGGTCGCCACCCTGACCCCGGAGTCCAAGGCGCCCACCGCGTCCCGCATGGACTGGCCCGGCGTCGCACTGCTGGTCGTCTCGGTCGGCGCGCTGCTGATCGCGCTGAACGAGGCAGGCAAGCTGGCCGCCGCCAACTGGGCGATGATCGCCGTACTGGTGGTCCTGGCCGCCGCCGCGTTCGCCCTGTTCTGGCGGACCGAGAACCGCAGCGGGCACCCGTTGGTCGCCACCCGGCACCTCAAGCAGCGGGCCACCTGGTCGCTGCTGCTGACCACGGTGCTGACCATGACCGGCGTGTTCGCGGTGATGAACGGTCTGATCCCGGCCTTCGCCCAGGACGCCCAGGCCGGACTGGGGATGTCCGCAGAACAGTCCGCCTGGTGGACGCTGTCGCCGTACGCGCTCGCCGGGTTGGCGATGGGTCCGCTGGCCGGCCGGCTGGCCGCGACCTTCGGCTACGGCCGGATCCTGCGGCTGGGCCTCGTCGGGGCCGTGGGTTCGGTGGTGCTGATGCTGCTGACCATGCACAGCCAGTCGCACGTGCTGCTGCTGGTGACCTCGCTGCTGGTGGGCATCACCTACGCGGGCGTGGCCAACATCGTCCTCAACGGGCTGGGCATCGTCCTCTCCCCCGGTGAGAACCCCGGCTTCCTGCCCGGTCTGAACGCCGGCGCCTTCAACCTCGGCGCGGGGCTGAGCTTCGCGGCGCTGTACGCGGTGAAGACCGCGCTGACGCCCACCGACCCGACCTCGTCCGGCGGCTACACCGCCGGCATGATCGCCGGTGTGGTCATCCTGGCGCTCGCCATCGCGACGTCGTTCCTGATTCCGAAGCCGACCACCGCCGAGGCCACGAGCTGACGGCGCGGGCCGCGCACCGACCGCCCGCCGCTCCCGGACCCCCGGGAGCGGCGGGCGGTCCGGTATCCGGGCCCGGGACGACCGGCGGGCGCCGCGTCCGGTCCTCCGTCGTGTTGTCAGGACGGGGGGAAAAGGGAGACTGGAACCGGAGGCAACGGAGGCAGCAATGGTCATGGAACACGGTATGGACAAGACCGGTCCCGCCCGGGACGACATGATGAAGAAGCAGCTTCGGAGCCAACTGACGATGGACCGATCGCTGCGCGCGGACGAGAACCGCGAGCTGGAACCGCCCGGCGAGGACCAGCCGGTGGCGGCGCCGTCACCGGAGAGCGTCTACCGCGGCGGCACCCCGCACGGCATGTCCGAGCGCGACGTGGGGCTCCGCTCCGAACTGGCGCAGTACCTCGGCCGCAGTGTCTACCCGGCCGAGCGCAACGACATCCTCCGTACCCTGCGCCGCAACCACGCCCCGGACCGCCTGGTCTCGATGGCCGAGCAACTCCCCACCCACCACCGGTACGGCAATGTGCAGGGCATCGCCGAGTCGCTGGGGCTGGGGACCGAGGACCGGCGCTCCTGAGGCCGAGGAGCGCCCGGTGGCGGACAATGGCCACGGAAGGGTAAATACCACCCCGCGTGGAGGCGAAGAGGAGGGCGGCAATGTCCGACGACGCCATGGGCGACGAGGTCTACCAGCCGCCCAGATCCGATCCGCAGGACAATCCCAACGACCTCGACATGGAGGACGCCCTGGACGAACCGGGGCTCGACGAGGCGTTGGACACCGGCTACTCGCCGCCGGAGCGCCCGTTCGTGGTGAACCACGAGGGGACCACCGCGCAGGAGCAGCACGACCGCGAGTCGCTGGCCCACCGGCTCTCCATCGAGCTGCCGGACGTCTGCGCGCCGGACGGCGACGGCATCGGCGACCTGCCGGACGGTGCCGGTGAACCCTACGACGACCAGGTCGGCGACGAGCGCGCCGGGCGGATCGTCAGCTCCGACGACGGCTTCTGGCGCGGCGGCGGCAGCAACGACATCATCGCCCGCGACGTGGGCGTCGACGGGGGCGCGGCGTCCGCCGAGGAGGCCGCGGTGCACATCGCCCATGACGTGGGCGGGGCGGTCGAGGGCGAGATTTAGCGGGGGCTCCCTCCGTTTCGTTGCGGAATCAGCAACGGACTTTGCCGGACGGCCGGGGTACGGCCGAGGCTTCGCCGTAACCGGACGGAGAAGGAGTGCCCTACATGAACCACGGCAACGGCAGCGCCACGGTCCCCGACGAGGAGTTCTGGGACGCCCGGTACGCGGAGCGCGACCGCATCTGGAGCGGGAACCCCAATGCGGTACTGGTCCGCGAGGTCCACGACCGGGCCCCCGGCTCGGCGCTGGAGCTGGGATGCGGCGAGGGGGCGGACGCCATCTGGCTGGCCACTCAGGGCTGGCGGGTCACCGCGGTCGACGTGTCGGGGGTGGCACTGGGCCGGGCCGCCGAGCAGGCGGCCGCGGTCGGGGTCGCCGACCGCATCGACTGGCAGCGGCGCGACCTGGCGGTCTCCTTCCCCGAGGGCAGCTTCGACCTGGTCTCCGCGCAGTTCCTGCACCAACCCGGCGAGATCTTCCGGGAGGGCATCCTGCGGACCGCGGTGGCGGCGGTGGCGCCCGGCGGGGTGCTGCTGATCGTCGGGCATGCCGGGGTGCCGCCGTGGGAGCACGACCACGAGCACGACCATGACGACGCGCACCCGGTGGAGCAGTTCCCGACGACCCAGGAGGTGCTGACGGCCCTCGCGCTGCCCCCGGAGGAATGGGAGGTGCAGCTCAGCGAGGAGTTCGCGCGGGTGCACAACGGCCCCGACGGACAGCCGGTCGAGCGGATCGACGCGGCGCTGAAGGTGCGGCGCCGGGGCTGAACCGGCGCGGTCCCCGGTGGCGGACGCGAAATCCGTCCGCCACCGGGGACGCGGAGTGCTCAGGCCGCCAGAGCGGGCAGCGGCTTCTCGTACAGCCAGGTGTGCAGCAGCGGGCGGACCGAGCGTCCGGCGCAGCGTTCGGCATGGGCGAGGAACACCCCGGTGTCGGCGCTGGCGCCGCGGTGCTCGCCGTGCCAGCCGCGCAGCACGGCGAAGAACCGGTCGTCGCCGACGGCCCGGCGCAGCGCGTGCAGGGCGCAGGCGCCCCGGACGTAGATCCGGTCGTCGAAGATCCGGCGCTGGCCGGGGTCGGCGATCCGCAGGTCCTGGGGGCGGCCGCACAGCGAGCGCCATTCCCGGCGGGCGATCTCGTCGGCGGTGTCCTCGCCGATGTGCTCGGACCACAGCCACTCCGCGTAGGTGGCGAAGCCCTCGTTGAGCCAGATGTCGCGCCAGTCGCGCAGGCTGACGCTGTTGCCGTACCACTGGTGGGCGATCTCGTGCGCCACCAGGGTCTCGGCGCCGCGCGCCCCGTCGATGTGGTTGCTGCCGAACACCGACCGGGTCTGGTTCTCGACCGGGGCGGCGAGTTCGGCGTCCACGACCACCGCTCCGTACGCCTCGAACGGATAGCGGCCGAAGTGGCCGCTGAAAACCCGGAGCATCTCCGGCTGGCGGGCCAGGTCGTGCGCCGCCTCCTCGGCCATCCATGTCGGGTAGGAGTTGTGCAGCGCGATCGGCGGGTGGTCCGGGCCGATCTGGGCGGTGCCGCTGTCGTGCCGGAACCGGCCGGTGTAGAGCGCGGCGAGGTACGGGGCCATCGGGCCCGGGTGGTGGTAGGTCCAGCACTCACGGTGCCCGCTGCGGCGGCGTTCGAGCAGGGTGCCGTTGGCGAGGGCGTGCTGGCCGTGCGGGACGTCGATCCGGAAGGTGAAGGCCGCCTTGTCGTCGGGGCGGTCGTTGCAGGGGAACCACGAGGGGGCGCCGAGCGGCTGGGAGGCGACCATGGTCCCGTTGTGCGGGTCGCCGGTGCGGTCCCAGCCGATCGGGCCGAACGGGGAGCGGACCGGCCGGGGCCGGCCGCGGTAGCCGATGTCCACGGTGAACCGCGCGCCGGTGGCGAGCGGGCCGGGGGTGAACAGGTACAGCTTCCCGTTCTGCTGACGGGTACGGACCCGGGTCCCGTCGATCCGGGCGGTGTGCGCGGTGAGTCGGGAGAGGTCCAACTCCACGCGGTCCAGGGGCCGGTTGGCCACCGCCTCGATGCGGGCCCGCCCGTCGAGGCCGCCGTCGGCCGGGCGGTAGGACAGGTGCAGGTCGTAGGAGACGGTGTCGTGGGCGTAGGTGCCGTGCCGCGGGAAGTAGCGGTCCGGGAGCGGACCGGCGGGGCCGTCCGCGACCGTCGCCGCGAACGGGAGCAGGGCGGCGCCCCGGATGAGGGCGCGCCGACTGCATCGGGTCACGCGGCCGCCCCCCCTTCCGCGCGGGCCGCGACGGAGCGGGTCGGGCGTTCGCCGGCGATCGGGTTGCCGGCCCACCGGGTGTGGGCGGGGACGCTCTCACCGCGCATGACCAGGGACGACGGTGCGATGGAGACGCGCGCCCCGACGTCGGTGCCGGGGAGCACGATGCCGTGCGGGCCCAGCGAGGAGCCCTCGGCGAGGCGGACGGTGTCCAGCCGCATGATCCGGTCGTGGAAGAGGTGGGTCTGCAGGACGCAGCCGCGGTTGACGCTGACGCCGTCGGCGAGGGTGATCAGGTCGGTCTCCGGCAGCCAGTAGCTCTCCAGCCAGACCCCGCGGCCGATCTTGGCGCCGAGGGTGCGCAGCCACCAGTTGAGGACCGGGGTGCCGGTGAACGCCCCGGCCATCGACGGTACGGCGAGCGACTCGACGAAGGTGTCGAAGAGCTCGTTGCGCCAGACGAACGACGACCACAGCGGATGCTCGCTCACGGTGAAGCGGCCGACCAGCAGCCACTTCGCCACGGTCGTGATGAGCAGCGCCACGAGGCCCGAGGCCAGCAGTAGCGGGGCGCCGACCAGCGCGGCGAGGCCGAGGCCGCCGTTGGTGAAGGCGTCCTGTTCGGTGAGGAACACGCCTTCGGCGAGCGCCACACCGCACATCAGCGGCAGCACCCGGCACATTTCGACGGCGGCGCGGGCCAGCACCAGTTTGCGCGGCGGGGCGAAGGTGCGCGCCGGGTCGGCCTGGGTCGCCACCCGGGGCAGCGGCATGGCGGGCCGGCCCAGCCAGGACATCCCGGGCTCGTTGTTCGCGGGGGCGTTGGAGAGCACGCCGATCAGGCTGTGGTCGGGAACGTCGTGACCGGGGTCGACGATGCCGGAGTTGCCGACGAAGGCCCGGCGGCCGATCCGGACGGTGCCCAACCGCAGCCATCCGCCGCGGATTTCGAAGGGGGCGACCAGGGTGTCGTCGGCGAGGAAGGCGCCGTCCTCGACGTGCAGCAGGGAGGGCAGCGGCAGCACGGTGGAGATCTCCGCGTGCTTGCCGACCTTGGCGCCGAGCAGCCGCAGCCAGTGCGGGGTGGCGAGGCTGGCGTAGAGCGGGAAGAGGCTGCCGCGGGCGCCGTCCAGGAGGCGGGTGACCAGCCAGGCGCGCCAGGCGACGCCACCGCTCGCGGGGTGCAGCCCCGGCGTGATGCCGCGGCCGAGGATCCGCACCACGGCGGCCGTCACCAGCATCGAGCATCCGGTGGTGACGATCGCGAAGACCGGTGCGGCCAGCAGCAGGCGGACCGCCGCGGTGGCGAGGGTGCCGCTGTCGCGGAGCAGGAAGTACGCGCCGACCAGGGCCGGGGCGGTGGACGGCAGCGCCAGCAGCGGCAGGCCCAGCAGGGAGAGCCCGTAGGCGGCGCTCCAGCCGAGCGAACGCCGCCAGCGCGGGGCGGGCCACGCGGCGCCGGAGATCCGCTCGGCGGCGCCGGCCGGTCGGGCCGGGGAGCCGGTCCAGCAGGCGCCCTCGGGGACCTCGCCGTCCAGGCAGCCGCCGGCGGCGAGTTCCGCGCCCTGGCCGACGACGGCACCGGGCATCAGCATGCTGCGGTGGGCGACCCGGGCGCCGGCCCCGATGCGGACCGCACCGATGTGCAGGGTGTCGCCGTCGAGCCACCAGCCGGAGATGTCGGCCTCGGGTTCGACGCTGCAGCCGTCGCCGAGTTCGGCGAGGCCGGTGACCGGCGGCATGGTGTGCAGCGACACGTTGCGCCCGGTGGTGCAGCCCAGGGTCCGGGCGTACAGCCGTGCCCAGGGCGTACCGAGCAGCGAGGGGATGCCGAAGGCGGCGACGACGCGTTCGGCGGTCCACAGGCGAAGGTGGGTGGCGCCGCCGCGCGGGTAGGCACCGGGCTTGATGGAGCCGGCGAGCAGCCGGGCGCCGAGGGCGCCGAGGGCGCAGCGCATCGGGGCGCTGTAGAGGACCACCCAGCCGACGATGATCAGCCACCACGCGGTGTGCGGTGCCCAGACCTGCGGGGCGAGCCAGCCGAGGATGTTGTCGGCGAGCGCGAGCCCGACGAGCCCGCGCAGGCCGGCGATGCCGTACAGGCCGGTCTGGACGAGGAATTGGACGACGGCGGTGCGCCGCGGGACCGGGCGGACCGGGCGGACCTCGTCCACCGGGCCGCCGAGCGAGTCGAGGTGTTCGGCCATGTCGCGCAGCACCGGGTTGCGGTAGAGGTCCGCGACCGAGACGCCCGGGTGGTGGGCGCGGAGCTGGGACGCCATGCGGGCGGCGACCAGGCTGGTGCCGCCGAGGGAGACGAAGTCGCTGTCCGGACCGGGCCGGACGCCGAGGAGTTCCTCCCAGATGCCGGCGAGGCGGGCGGCGGTACCGCGCAGGGCCGCGGCCGGGTCGCCGGTGCCGGCGTCGACCGGGGCGGACGGCAGCGGCCAGGGCAGCGCCTTGCGGTCGACCTTGCCGGACGTCCGGGTGGGCAGGCTCTCGATCTCGGCCAGGACGGGCACCAGCTGCGCCGGCAGCCGTTCCTGGAGCAGCGCGCGGGCCTTGTCCTGCTGGAAGCTGGAGCCGTCGGCGGAGCGCTGTTCGGGGACGACGTAGCCGACCAGTACCTGGGTGCCGGCCGGGGTGGTCTGGACGGCCGCGGCGGCGCCGAGGACGCCGGGCAGGTCGGCCAGGGCGGCGTCGATCTCGCCCAGCTCGATCCGGCGGCCGCCGAGTTTGATCTGGTCGTCGGCGCGGCCGACGAAGAGCAGGCCCTCGGGTTCGGCGCGGACCAGGTCGCCGGTGCGGTAGGCGCGGGCGGTGCGCAGGACGTCGTCGGGCCGGAAGCGCTCGGCGTCCTTGGCGGGGTCGAGGTAGCGGGCGGTGCCGACGCCGCCGATCAGCAGCTCGCCCTCCGCGCCGTACGGCACCGGCTGCCCGGTCCGGTCGACGACGGCGAGCTGCCAGCCCTCCAGCGGCAGGCCGATGCGGACCGGCTGGCCGGGCCGGAGGCGGGCGGCGCAGGCGACGACGGTGGTCTCGGTCGGGCCGTAGGTGTTCCACATCTCGCGGCCGGGCCCGGCGAAGCGGTCGACGAGCCCGGCGGGGCAGGACTCGCCGCCGACGATCAGCAGTCGGACCCGGCGCATCGCCTCGTCCGGCCAGAGTGCGGCGAGGGTGGGGACGGTGGAGACCACGGTGATGCCGCGCTCGACCAGCCACGGGCCGAGTTCGTGGCCGGCCCGGACCAGCGAGCGGGGGGCGGGCACCAGGCAGGCGCCGTGCCGCCAGGCGAGCCACATCTCCTCGCAGGAGGCGTCGAAGGCGACGGACAGCCCGGCCAGCACCCGGTCGCCGGGGCCCAGCGGCCGGTCCTGGCAGAACAGGCCGGCCTCGGCGTCGACGAAGGCGGCGGCGGAACGGTGGCTGACCGCCACGCCCTTGGGCGCGCCGGTCGAACCCGAAGTGAAGATGATCCAGGCGTCGTCCTGGAGGCCGGGGCCACGCGGGTCCCCGGCGGGCCGGGACAGGCCGGGCAGCAGGCCGTCCGGGCCGAGGACGGCGCAGACGGCGGCCTCCCGGAAGACGGTGGCGGCCCGCTCGTCGGGGTCGTCGGCGTCGACCGGTACGTACGCCGCTCCGCTGCGCAGGACGGCGAGGATCGACAGGTACAGCTCGGCGGTTCCGGAGGGCACGCGGACTCCGACCCGGTCGCCGGGACCGATCCCACGGTCCCTGAGCTGCCGTGCGCGGCGTTCGATCTCGGCACACAGATCGCGGTAGGTGATCACCTCGGAACCCGTGTCCAGGGCGATCGCCTGGGGATGTGCGACGGCGGTGGCATCGAGCACGTCGAGCAGCGTCCGCGGGGCCGGGGTGCCGGCGGTGCGGTATACGGCCCGTTCGGGCACTGGCTCGGACGGCTCGAAGGACGATTCGAGAAGGGGCGACGACATCGATATGCCTCTGTTCGGTGCCGGTGGGTGTGAAGACCCTCGGACGTTCGCCCCTAGAGATGCCGCTGACCAGGCACGGGTTCGCCTGCCGGGCTGTCAGATCCGCTAATCGAACATGCTGTGAAAGTGCCGGTCGGCCGCTTGGGCAGGTGGCACTGGGAATGCGGCTCGGACGCCTGACCGCGACGTGGGAAAGAATTGACTCCGGCCGGGGATTGTTTTCGGCACCGCTCCCCCGGAACCACAAAACCGCAGGTCAGAGCCACAATGCGGATCGGTTACGGACCAACCGGTCAAGCCTTGGCCAAATAATTGCGCACATGAGCAATTATTCATCGAGTTCTCATAGCGCCCTCATCGCGCTGTCATGACACCGCCATACCCTCGCAACGCGCCCGTCACACCCCGGAACATCCCCACGATGTCCACCAACAGGAAGCCGGCGCGGACTACTTGAGAATGTTCACCGCCCGGGCCACCACCAGGACGACCGTCAGCAGCGACACCGCCGACTGGAGCAGCATCAACAGCTTCGCCCAACGAGTCAACGGCATCACGTCGGTCGGGCTGAAGGCGGTGGCGTTGGTGAAGGACAGGTACAGATAGTCGGCGAACTGCGGCTCCCAGTGCTCCGGGGCCAGCTCTGGCGTCGCCATCTGTGGGAAGAGGAAGTCGGGGTAGCGGCGCACCGCATGGACCCGGGCGACCGGGCCGCCGCGGTCCCACTCCCAGTACCACAGCGCGAAGACGATGACGTTGGTGGCCCAGATGCTGCCGCCGGTCGCCAGCAGCGGCCCGGCGTCCCCGCCCTCGGTACCGCGCACCAGACCGATCACCAGATGCACCGCGGACCAGCCGTTCGCCGCGCTGATCATCGCGATCAGCGCCAGCCCCGCCCACCGGTAGAGCCGGGAGACCCGCTCGATGCGGAACGGGTCGACCACCACCAGCACGAGCAACAGCGCGGTCTCCAACCCCGGCAGCAGCCACTCCGGATGGATCGCCAACCGCTCCGGCAGCCGCCACTGCAAGGCCACCGCCACCGACACCGCGAGCGTCGAGGGCCAGCGGGGCTCACCGCGGGTGACCCGCCGCCAGGCCGGCCGCAGCCGCCGCCCCGCCTCCTCCACCCCCGCGACGGCGGGCGCCAACAACGCCTCGATGCGGTCCAACCGCTCGGCTTCGGTACCGGCTTCGCCCGCCTTGCCGGGCTCGGGGTCCTGGGACATGCGGCTCATGCTCACCCGAGGTCGGTGCGGTGTCCAGCAGCTCGGCCCGGACGGCGGGACGGACCCGTCGCGGGGTTAAGAGTCGGTCAAAAACTTGCAGACTTGCGCAAGTGTCTCCTGGCGGGGTCTACACTTCTAGAGGTTTACGACAGCGGTCACCTCGTTCGGTGAGGCGTCGTCATGGACACAGGCCACTGATCCCACCCGTCGAGAGACGCTCCGGATCAGGACAGGTCTCCCCGGCCCAAGGGGTGACCCCAAGTGGCTGCCCCGCACGGGGCTACGCCGTGACGTGCCAAAGCTCTGACGAGTGGGGGTGAACCAGTCGATGGGGACTGGTCCGCTCCTTGCCGGATCGACGACGGCGCACCCTACGCGCCCCGACCGGAAGGAGGCGAGAGACATGGATTGCAGTAGTCCGGGCCATCATCGGCCCCCCTTCCGCCTGCCCTCGCATTCTTCCGGCACGCGGTAGCCACCTTCCCTGCGCGGCCTCCCCGCCGCACCACGCCCCCGTACGGCCCACCGCCGACACGGGTCGCCGTGCTGCGCGCCCGCGCAGGGAAGATGGCTGCCTCGCGCCCCCAACACCTCCCCCGCCCGGGGGACTTGGAAGGTCGCCATGACCGAGACCACCGTCCGCTCCACGGTCCCCGCCCCGCACCCCACCGCCGTGCTCGACGACGCGCACACCGGTGACATCCGCGGCGCGCTCGGCACCATCAAGCACGACGACACCGCCCCGCGCCGGGGCCTGTCCGCCAAGCTCAAGACCCTGCTGGCCGTCGTCGGCCCCGGCCTGATCGTGATGGTCGGCGACAACGACGCCGGCGCCTTCACCACCTACGGCCAGGCCGGCCAGAACTACGGCACCCACCTGCTGTGGACCCTGCTCCTGCTCGTCCCGGTCCTCTACGTCAACCAGGAGATGGTGCTCCGGCTCGGCGCCGTCACCGGCGTGGGGCACGCCCGGCTCATCCTGGAACGGTTCGGGAAGTTCTGGGGCGCGTTCTCGGTCATCGACCTGTTCCTGCTCAACGCGCTGACGCTGGTGACGGAGTTCATCGGCATCACCCTCGCCGCCGGATACCTCGGGCTGCCCAAGGTCGGCGCGGTGCTGCTGGCCGCCGCCGTGATCATCGCCTCCGCCTTCACCGGGTCGTTCCGGCGGTTCGAGCGGATCGCCATCGCCCTGTGCGCGGCGTCGCTGCTGCTCGTCCCGCTCTACTTCCTGGTCCACCCGTCCACCGGACAGATGGCCCACGACTTCGTCGTCCCGCACCTCCCCGACGGACCCGGTGGACCGTCGGCGGTGATGCTGCTGATCATCGGCATCGTCGGTACCACCGTCGCCCCGTGGCAGCTCTTCTTCCAGCAGTCCTACGTCATCGACAAGCGCATCACCCCGCGCTACATGTCCTACGAGAAGGCCGACCTGTGGATCGGCATCGCCATCGTGGTGCTCGGCGCCGCCGCCCTGATGGGCTGCACCGCCGCCGCCTTCGCCGGCACCAAGGGCGTCGGCGCCTTCACCGACACCGCCGGCATCGCACACGGCCTGGCCGCACACGCCGGCAAGCTCGCCGGAGTGCTGTTCGCCATCGCCCTGCTGGACGCCTCGATCATCGGCGCCTTCGCGGTGTCCCTGTCCACCGCCTACGCCATCGGCGACGTCTTTGGCATCCGGCACTCCCTGCACCGCGGAGTCGGCGGCGCCAAGGGCTTCTACGCCGTCTACGCGGGTCTGGTCGCCGCGGCCGCCGCGATCGTGCTGATCCCCGGCTCGCCGCTGGGCCTGCTCACCGAGGGCGTACAGACCCTGGCCGGGGTGCTGCTGCCCTCCGCCTCCGTCTTCCTGCTGCTCCTCTGCAACGACCGGGCGGTGCTCGGCCCCTGGGTCAACGGCCCCCGGACCAACGCCTTCACCGCCGCCGTCGTCGGCGTCCTGGTCACCCTGTCGGTGATCCTCACGGCCTCGGTCCTCTTCCCGGACATCGACGCGAGCACCATCCTCACCCTCATGGCCGGCTGCGGCGCGGCCGGGGTACTGGCGCTCGGGTACGCGGAGGTGCGGCGCCGCCGCAAGGGCTGGGCGTTCGGCGGCCGGCCGGTGGACCGCACCGGCCGGAACGACTGGCGGATGCCGCCCCTGGAGGCGCTGCCCCGACCGGTCTTCTCCACCGGACACAAGGTCGGCCTGGCCGCGCTGCGGACCTATCTGCTGCTCGCCATGGTCCTGGTCGTCGTCAAGCTCGTCCAAGTGGCGCTCGGCCACTGAGGTTTCCGGCCCACCGCCGGTACCGGTCCACCATCCCGCCCTCTCCGAGGAGGTGCTCCCATGCACACCCTGACCGTCGTCGACTTCCTGGTCCGACTCGCCACCGGCGTGGCCTGCGGAGCGCTCATCGGTGTCGAGCGCCAATGGCGCGCCCGGATGGCGGGCCTGCGCACCAACGCCCTCGTCGCCGCCGGCGCCACCCTCTTCGTCCTCTACAGCACCGCCGTCGGGGACTCCGGCAGCCCCACCCGGGTCGCCTCGTACGTCGTCTCCGGTATCGGCTTCCTCGGTGGCGGGGTGATCCTGCGGGACGGGGCGGGGGTACGCGGACTGAACACCGCCGCCACCCTGTGGTGCTCGGCCGCGGTCGGCGTACTGGCCGCCTCCGGACGGCTCGAATTCGCCGTCCTCGGCACCCTCGCCGTGCTCGCCGTCCACCTCGTCCTGCGCCCGGCCGGGCGGCTGCTGGACCGGGCCCCGGCGTCCGGGTCCGACCCCGACGCGGCCGTGCACGCCACCGTGCACGTGGTCTGCGAGCGCCGGGCGGAGACGCACATCCGCGCCCTCCTGCTCCAGGCGCTGACCTCGTCCGGACTGACCCCCATCAGCCTGCGGGCCCGCCGGGACGCCGAGGACACCACCAGCATCCGCGCCGCGGTCACCGTCTCCGGCAACCTCGCCCAGGCCCTGGAACAGGTCATCGCCCGGCTCTCCCTGGAACCCGACGTCCGGGACCTGCACTGGCACCTGGACGAGTCCGAAGTCGCCCCGGAACAACGGGCACTGGCTTGACCAAGCCGGTAAATCCAGCCACCAGAGGGAGAATTGTGGTGGCTGGATTTACCCATCCCACGATCCCGGTCGTTTCCCGGGCCGAACCTTTCCCAACACCCCGGAAGAAACGTTCCGTTAAGAAGCCGTGAAAATTCTGCGCGCACGCCGCTTTCACCTGCCAGGGACCCTCCGGAACGCCCCACCTTCCCCATCCGACACCCCACTCCGGCACCTTCCCCTGCCGCCCGTTGCGAGCGAAGAAGATCACGAACGGAGACGGAATGGCCCGCAATCCCTGAACACCGGACTACGGGAACCCGAAAAGCCGGAAACCCGGACGCCCTGAGCGGAGGGTTCTCGGCACCCCCGGCAGGCTCTCCCGCTCCGGACCGCCACGCACACCGGCCCGGAGCCGCACCCGCGCCACCACACCGCGCAACGCAGCGACCGCCCCGTCCCGGCGCACGGCCGCGGGTGCCTCTCCCCTGCATGAACACCCGGAATGGGCGCGGCAATCCGGCCAATGAAGATCAATTGCCGGGCCCGGAGTACGGCAAGGGCCGGAACACCCGTCACAACCCGCCGAAAGGCAGTTCACAACGGCCGTTCCGGCCCCATCGCGGCCTGATTCGGACGATCCCCCGCGTCGCCCGAATCAGGCGGCCTGACCGGATTCACCACCCTGGCGGGCGGACATCCGGAACCTGTGCTGAGTATATTGGCTCTCAGCCAGTCAACGCAGGAGTTACAGCATGTCCCCCCGCAGCGCATCGGTCAATGAAGAATTGCGGCGGCGCTCCCGCGAGCGGCTGTTGCAGGCGACGGTCGAACTGGTGGGCGAGCGCGGATACGAGGCCACAACGCTCGGCGACATCGCCCAGCGCGCGGGGGCGGCGCGCGGTCTGATCTCGTACTACTTCCCCAGCAAGCACCAGTTGCTCCAGTCCGCGGTGCACCGGCTGATGCACCGCACGCTCCAGGCCGCGCTGGAGCGGGAGCCGCGGCCGACCGGGCCGGACGCCGGACGGGAGCTGATGGCCCGGGCCATCGACGCGATCCTGGGGCTGGCCCACGACGAGCCGCTGCTGATGCGGACGCACATGGCCGGCATCCTGACGTCCGTGGGATTCGTCCAGTGCCCGGAACAGCAACGACTGGCCCAGCTGCTGCGCGAGACGGTGGTGGCCTACGGGTCCGCGGACCCCGACACCGACTATCCGCTGCTACGGGCGCTGCTGATGGGGTCGGTGGTGCCGATGCTGCTCCCGGGGGCACAGATGCCGCGGGTCCGGCTGCGCGCCGAACTGTTCCAGCGGTACGGGCTGGACTGGGAGATGGGCGTGCCCCCGGGCGAACGCCCACCCGAGAACGCACTGCCCCGGGGGCGCCCCGGCGCGTGACGGCACCCAGGACCCATCCGCCCCTGATCCACCGGGCCGGCCCGTCGTCGGACCGGCCCTAACGCTTGTTGTGCCGCGGGGTCAGCAGACCGGCGTCGCGGGCCCCGGCGATCAGTCGTAGGGCCCGGCGCCGGTTGCGGCCGGTGGCGTTCATGACGGCCAAGACCGGGTCCTCGCCGTCCTGCTGGGCCGCGCGGTAGGCCGCCGCGGCGATCTTGCGGCGTTCGCCGGCCCGCGAGCGGACCAGGACGGCGGAGCGGGCCGCGGCGGGCGGCGGGGTGGCGTCCGGTTCCGGTGCACCGTCCGGGACCGGGGTGGGCCCGGTAGCGGGGGCCCCGCCGGCCGCGGCGGTCGCCGTCGGCTCTGGCGTCCCGTCAGCCGGCGCCGCGCCGCCCGCGCCGGTCGCTGCGCCGGCCACGGGTCCGGTATCCGTACCGCAGAGCGTGCCCTCGCCGTGGACGGCCTGGTCCGTAAGCGCGGCGCCGCCCGCGCGGGCCTCCTGGGGCCGGGCCGGGCCGCCGCCCTCTTCGGACCCGACGGACGCCGGTCCAGGCTCGGGACCCGGCGGCGTTCCGGGGCCGGTCCGGGGCTTCGGGGGACGTCCGGTGGCCATCCGGCAGGCGTCGTCGAGCGGGCCGTCGATCCAGTGGGCGAGGGAGGCGAGGGCGTCGAGTGTCAGGGGCGGGTCGGCGCGGACGTCCTCGACCGTGAGGCGGTCGCCGGTGGCCGTCACCAGGACGTCGATCCGAGCGCCGTGGGGGAAGGTCAGCCGGGCGCTGAACCAGGGGCCCAGCTCGGATGCGGCCGAGCCATGCGCCTGAAGCTCCCAGTCGGGCCACTCCAATGCCCCGCGCTGCGCTTTATATCGGTGGTTATCGGTATAAAACTCACTTTCCGACACAAACAAAACCTAGCCTCCAGCTCACCCGGCCACGGGGCGCGGCACGCTCAGCGGACCGGGAGCAACCCCGATAGCGCAGCTCTCCCGCCGCACGCCCGCCGGTGCGATGCTGGGGGTACTCCGCGGAAGGGGCCACCCGTGCTTCGTGTCGCAGTGATCGGTTCCGGACCGAGCGGTGTCTACACCGCCCAGACGCTGGTCGGGCAGGAGGCCGTCCCGGACATCGAGGTCTATGTCCTGGACCGACTGCCCTGTCCGTACGGTCTGGTGCGCTACGGCGTGGCACCCGACCACGAGAAGATCAAGTCGCTGCAGAACAACCTGCGGACGGTACTGGAACACCCGCGGGTGCACTTCCTGGGGAACGTCGCGGTGGGCGCCGCCGGGGTGGGGCTGCGGGAGTTGCGGGAGATGTTCCACGCGGTGGTGTTCTGCGTGGGCGCCGCCACCGACCGGCATCTGAACATCCCCGGCGAGAAGCTGCCGGGCAGCCATCCGGCCACCGATTTCGTCGCCTGGTACAGCGCGCACCCGGACGCGGCGGCCGACGGCTTCACGCTGACCGCCCGGTCGGCGGTGGTGATCGGGGTGGGGAACGTGGCGGTGGACGTGGCCCGGATGCTGTCCCGGGGCGCCTCCGAACTCGCCGCCACCGACATGCCGCAGGGCGCGCTCGGGGCCCTGGCCGACAGTCGGGTCGAAGACGTCTGGATGGTGGGGCGACGCGGCCCCTCGCAGGCGAAGTTCACCACCAAGGAGCTGCGGGAGCTGGGTGCGCTGCCGGGTACGCAGGTGCTCGTCCGACCCGAGGAGCTGGCGCTGGACCCGGCGTACCGCGATCCGGGCGGGCTGCCGGCACCGGTGCGGCGGAACATCGAAGTGTTGCGCGACTGGGCCGAGCGGCCGGTGGAGCGGGCGGCGGGGATGGGCCGGTCCCGCCGGATCCACCTGCGGTTCTTCCTACGACCGGTGGAGATCCTCGGGGACCCGGCCGCCGGGGTGCGGGCAGTGCGGTTCGAGCGGACCGTGCCCGACGGGCGGGGCGGGGTCGCGGACACCGGCGAACACGAGGAGATCCAGGGGCAGTTGGTGCTGCGGTCGGTCGGCTACCGGGGCCTGCCGCAACCGGGGCTGCCGTTCGACGAGACGACCGGGACGGTGCCGCACGCGGCCGGTCGGGTACTCCGGGACGGCGAGCCGTACCCCGGGGTCTATGTGGCGGGGTGGATCAAGCGCGGACCCACCGGGGTGATCGGCACCAACCGGCCGTGCGCCAAGGAGACCGCCACGTCCCTGCTGGCGGATGCGGCCGGGCTGGCACGGCGGCCGGTGGCGACGGATCCGGTGGCGGCGCTGGAGCGGGCCGGGGCGCGGCCGGTGCCCTGGCGGGGCTGGCTGGCCATCGAGGCGGCGGAGGCGGAGCGGGGGCGCGGCCTGGGGCGCGGCACGGTCAAGCTGGCGGACTGGGAGGGCCTGCTGCGCGCGGCGCGGTCGGTGATGGTGGGGCGCTAGGCGTATTGCCCCGTGAGGTCGGGAACGCGGCTGGCGGGTGGTTGACCGTTCAGAGTGCGCCGAGGCGGCGCTCCTGGAGGCCGGCCGCCCGCAGTACACCGTCGATCAGGCCGGGGAAGAGGTCGTCGAGGTCGGCCCGGCGCAGGCCGTTCATCTTGGCGGTGCCGCGGTAGAACTGCTGGATCACGCCGTGCTCGCGCAGCACCCGGAAGTGGTGCGTACAGGTCGACTTGCTGACCGGGAGCTCGATGTCCGCGCAGTTCAGCTCACCCTCAGCGGCGGCCAGCGCACAGACGATCCGCAGCCGCATCGGGTCGGCGAGGGCGTGGAGGACCTGGGCGAGCCGGATCTCCTCGCGGGTCGGGTGCGGGAGCGACCGGGCGCCCGAGACGGCCCCGGCGGCTGGCGTTTCGGTCGACATGACGGCTCCTGACCTGCTGTTCTATTGACCTGCGGCGCACGCGCACGTGGTGTTCACCGGTGGTCGCAGCGGCCCTTGAAGCCCCTATTGTACGAGAACCATCGTAGTTTGACACCTACCGTACTACGGTGCCCGCCGCAGGAACGTGGGGGCGATCGGACGCTGGTCACGGACGCTCGGAAAACCGCAGGCCGAAGGTCTGCACAGTCAACAACCCGCACTCCCCCGGTGCCCGCCGGCCACACGCAGTGCGAGATCACCTCGACCCGTTACCGGTGGCCCCTGTACGACGGCGGCGCGCTCTCCACCAGAGCTCCTCCCCGCCGTGATCAACCCGAGGATTCTCCCGCGCCGCCCGCCGACGGGACAACACCCTTCACCGAGAGGGTCCGGGGGGAGAGCACCTCGTCCACCAAGCCGTACTCCTTCGCCTCGTCGGCGGTCAGGATGTGGTCCCGCTCGATGTCCTGACGGACCTTCTTGGCGTCCAAGTTGCGGTGTTTGCCCAGGACTTCTTCGATCCAGTTCCTGGCACGGTCCAGTTCGTTCGCCTGGATTTCCAGATCGGAGATCTGACCCTGGTGTACGGGACTGCTCGGCTGGCACAGGAGAACGCGGGAATGCGGGAGGACCATTCGTTTACCCGGAGTGCCGGCTGCGAGAATGACCGCCGCGACAGAGTTCGCCTGGCCGAGGCACACCGTCTGGATATCCGGCTTCACGAACTGCATGGTGTCGTAGATGGCGGTGAGGGCGTTGAACGATCCACCGGGCGAGTTGACGTAGAGGGAGATGTCGCGATCCGGATCCAGGAACTCCAGGTAAATGATCTGCGTCATGACATCGTTGGCCGTGGTGTCGTCGACCTCGGTCCCCAGGAAAACGACCCGCTCTTCGAAGAGCTTGCCGTACGGGTTGTAATCCCGGGTCCCGTTCGTCGTCTTCTCCGAGAAATTCGGGAGAATGTAGTGGCTCATCAGTATTCCCTGCGCACCGCCGCGCAAAGAGTCCGGTGTCATGACGGTCTCGTTTCCTCTTCTCGGGTGCTGCCGACGTCCCACCGGTGACGGGGTACTCGCTGGAGCGGTGTCGGACACCCGGTGCGTGCCGGTCGGCGCACCAGTTGTCCGGCAACGTGCTCAGGCGGTGCCGCCGCCGGGAGCGTCCCCGGTGGAGGTCATGACCTTGTCGCGCGTCTCTCAGGCTCCGGCAGCCGCCCCCGCGCGCGGCCTGATCACGGCGGGAAGTGCACGGATGCCGTTGAGCGCCAGCGAGGGAAGCGGCTCCATCTCCTTCGCCGGGACGGCGAGTTCGGCATCGAAACGGTCGAAGAAGGCCGGCAGTGCGAGGTGTGCCTCCAGCCGGGCCAGCGGAGCGCCCACGCAGAAGTGCGGTCCATGGATGGCCGAAGGACAGGTGGCGGGTGTCGCGGGCGACGTCGAACGACGCGGCCAGCGGGCCGTGGTGCGCCGGATCCCGGGAATCTCCCCATGGCATACCTGTCAACCCGCCCAAGCAACTGACCCCGACAACAACCGCCGCCTCCCCGAAGCGGCGGTCCGCTCATCGCCGGTGGCCGTGCTGCTGGATTTCCTCAGCGCGCATGGAGGAATCCGATATCAGGGAATCCGATATCAGGTAGCCCGGTGATACTGGATCGGCGCGGCTACTTCGCCGCCGAGTTCACGTGCGGCATGCCGTGCGAAGTACGGATTGCGAAGCAGCTGGCGGCCGATCAGTACGGCATCCGCCTGTCGGTTCTCGATGATTTTCGCAGCCTGCCGCGCCTCGGTGATCTCTCCGACAGCACCCACGGGAAGCCCGACTTCGGTCCTGACCCGCTCCGCGAACGGCACCTGGTAACCAGGTCCGGTGGGGATACGGGCCTTGGGTGCGTTACCGCCGGTGGACACGTCCAGTAGGTCGACCCCGTGTGCCTTCAAGTCGGCGGCGAACCGCACGGTGTCCTCGACGGTCCATCCCTCGCGCTCGTCATCCGGGTTTTCCGTCAGCCAGTCGGTCGCGGAAATACGGAAGAAGACGGGCAGTTCCTCGGGCCAGACGGATCGCACCGCGTCCACCACCTCCAGCGCGAAACGCGTCCGGTTCCCAAAGGAACCGCCGTACGCATCGGTGCGGTGGTTGGTGTGCGGGGAAAGGAACTCGCCGATCAGGTAGCCATGGGCACCGTGGATTTCGACCGCCTCGAATCCGGCATCCCGAGCCCGTCGAGCCGCGGCGGCGAAGTCCTGCACCACCTGCTGAATCCCCTCGACCGTCAGCTCGTCCGGGACCGGATGGCCCTCATCGAAAGGCAGCGGGCTCGGCGCGACCGGCCGCCAGCCGTGTGCGTCAAGGTCGACAGGAGCGCCACCGCGCCACGTCGCGTCCGTCGACGCCTTGCGACCGGCGTGAGCAAGCTGCACACCAGGCACCGTGCCCTGCTCCTTGAGGAAGGAGGTGATCCGCCGGAACGCGGCTGATTGCCGGTCGTTCCAGAGACCCAAGTCTCCGGGGCTGATCCGCCCTTCCGGGGAGACGGCAGTGGCCTCGACCATGATCAGTCCAGTACCGCCAGCGGCTCGCGCGCCGTAGTGGGCGAAGTGCCAGTCTCCCGGAACACCGGCATCCGGTCCCGACGCCTCAGCGCTGTACTGACACATCGGGGACATCCAAACCCGGTTGGGGATGGTCAACGACCGAAGCCGAAAAGGCTCGTAGAGGGCGCTCACAAAGGACTCCGTTCACACGGGCAGCCATCTCGGCCGCTGTTGATACGACAACCACCGTACTACGAAGGCCATCGAATTACGACACCCTTCGTACAAGCTGGCCAGCCCGGCCGGTCGGCAACCGGCTTTCGGCGCCCCGCGGCCCGCGGCCCGCGCCCCGCCCATGCTCCACCTCAATTGATGCGACGAAGCGCCAGGAAAGTCGGCAAAGGGTCAGCATGCGTCCGAGTGGACCTGACTGAAGGGCCTGGCTGAAGCCGACCAGACCTGCACACCGAGCCGGCCGTAAGAAAGCCCACTTGACCTGCGGCGATGCGGGTGCGAGGCGCTCGGGCCGCAGGGTAGGGGTCGCCCCCGGTGGAGAGGTGCCCATACTCGGCGGCCCCCGAAGGTCCGGCCGACGGCGCCCCCGGACGCGAAGGTCGCGGCGACGCCCGGCTACCAGGTGCCGTTCGCCGAGCGGATCAAGAAGCAGAGCGGCCTCGCGGTGGGCGCCGTCGGTCTGATCACCGAGGCCCGGCAGGCCGAGAAGATCGCCGCGGACGGCCGGGCCGACGCGGCGCCGCTCGGCCGCGAGCTGCTGCGCTCGGCCGTGCTTCGCCCCGCACGCCGCCCGCGAGCTCGGCGCCGCCGTACACGTCCCGCAGCAGTACCACCGGGCCGTCTGACCTGCACGGACGCCGTTGCGGCACGCCGTTGTCAGTGGCCGGGTGCACACTGGCGACTACCTGAGACAACGGCGTCCCGGAGGTGTTCCGGCATGACAGAAGTGCTCCTCGCGGTGGGCACCCGCAAAGGGTTGTTCATCGGCCGCCGACGGCGCGGAAGCTGGCAGCTGAGCGGCCCGCACTTCCCCGCGCAGGCGGTGTACTCCCTCGCGATCGACACCCGCGGCCCGCAGCCCCGGCTGCTGGCCGGAGCCGACAGCGCACACTGGGGCCCCTCGGTCTTCCACTCCGACGACCTGGGCGAGAGCTGGCGCGAGCCGGCCCGCCCGGCCGTCAAGTACCCGAAATACACCGGGACTTCGCTGGAACGGGTATGGCAGCTGCATCCCGCGGGCCCGGCCGCTCCCGACGTGGTCTACGCCGGTACCGAGCCCGGCGGCCTCTTCCGGTCCACGGACCGCGGCGAGACCTTCGAGCTGGTCCGGGCGCTGTGGGAGCACCCCAGCCGGGAGCGGTGGGTGCCGGGCGGCGGCGGACTGGCCGTGCACACCGTGGTCACCGATCCTCGCGACGCCGCCGCGGTGACCGTCGCGGTCTCCGCGGCCGGGGTGTTCCGCACCCACGACGGCGGCGCCAGCTGGGAACCGTCCAACAAGGGCGTCAAGGCGGGCTTCCTGCCCGACCCGCACCCCGAGTTCGGCCAGTGCGTGCACAAGATCGCGCCGGACCCGGTCGACCACGACCGGCTCTACCTCCAGAACCACTGGGGCGTCTACCGCAGCGACGACGCCGGAGCGACCTGGACGGACATCGGCGCCGGCCTGCCCTCGGACTTCGGCTTCGCGGTCGCCGCACACCCCCACAGCGGCGGTGTCGCCTATCTCTTCCCGATCACCGCCGACATCGACCGGGTGCCGGCCGAGCACCGCTGCCGGGTCTTCCGTACCTCCGACGCCGGCGCGAGTTGGGAGCCGCTGAGCGTCGGACTGCCCGAGGAGGAGCACTACGGCACGGTGCTGCGGGACGCCCTCTCCGTCGACGACGCCGACCCCGCAGGGGTGTATTTCGGCAACCGCAACGGCGAGCTCTACGCCAGCGCCGACGGCGGCGACAGCTGGCGGCAGCTCGCCGCCCACCTGCCGGACGTGCTCTGCGTGCGGGCGGCGGTGGTCTGAGTCGCGGACGGCCGGGAGTTGAAGGGGAGCGGGCATCGGCCAGTAGGGTGATCCCGTGGCTGCACGACCTCTCCAAGACATCGTCGAACCAGGCTGGGCCAAGGCACTTGAGCCGGTCGCCGGGCAGATCGCCTCGATGGGCGACTTCCTGCGGGCGGAGATCGCCGCGGGCCGGACCTACCTCCCGGCCGGCAGCAATGTGCTGCGCGCCTTCCAACAACCCTTCGATGAGGTGCGGGTGCTCATCGTCGGACAGGACCCCTACCCCACCCCCGGACACGCGGTCGGGCTGAGCTTCTCCGTGGCGCCGGACGTCCGTCCGCTGCCCGGGAGCCTGGAGAACATCTTCCGCGAGATGCACTCCGACCTCGGTCTGCCCCGGCCGTCCAACGGCGACCTCACCCCGTGGACCCAGCAGGGTGTGCTGCTGCTGAACAGAGCCCTGACCACGGCGCCGCGCAAACCCGCCGCGCACCGCGGCAAGGGCTGGGAGCAGGTCACCGAGCAGGCCATCCGGGCCCTGGTGGCGCGCGGCGGCCCGCTGGTGGCGGTGCTGTGGGGGCGCGACGCGCGCAATCTCCGGCCGCTGCTGGGCAATCTGCCGGCCGTCGAGTCCGCCCACCCCTCGCCGATGTCCGCCGACCGCGGGTTCTTCGGCTCCCGGCCGTTCAGCCGGGTCAATGAGCTGCTCGTCGGGCAGGGCGCCCAGCCGGTGGACTGGCGCCTGCCCTGACCCGGGCCGCGTCCCGGGCCGGGGGATAGTGTTCCCCGCATGACGCATACGAACATCCCTGCGGGTTGGTACGCCGACCCGCAGGGCACCCCCCAACAGCTCCGTTGGTGGGACGGCTCCCAGTGGACCGGGCACACCCACCCCGGTCAGCAGGCACAGCCCCCGGTACAGGCCGGTCAGCCGAGCCAACCGCAGCCCACACCGCAGCAGGCGCCCCAGCAGACCCCTCAGGCGCAGATGCCTCAGCAGTACGCGCCACAGCAGCAGCCGGCCCAGGCCCCGTACGGCCAGCAGGGCGGATACCCGCAACAGATGCCAGGGCAATCCGGGCAGCCGGGCCCGTACTCCGCCGGCGCACACCACCAGGCGCAGCAGCAGGGCGGCATCCAGCGTCAGGTGCAGCAGCAGGCCGGCGTGGCCCCCACCGGGCCGGGCGGCGGCACGCTCTTCACCGAGCCCGTGCTGGTGGTCAACCAGAAGGCCAAGCTCATCGAGGTGAGCAACGAGTACGCGGTCTACGACCAGAACGGCGCCGCCCTCGGCTCGGTCGTCGAGATCGGCCAGAGCACCGCGAAGAAGGTGCTCCGGGTGGTCTCCAGCCTGGATCAGTACATGACCCACAAGTTGGAGATCCGGGACGCCTACGGCCAGCCGCAGCTGGTGCTGACCCGGCCCGCGAAGCTCATCAAGTCCAAGGTGCTGGTGGCGCGTCCGGACGGTCAGCCGGTCGGCGAGATCGTCCAACAGAACGCCATCGGGAAGATCAACTTCTCGATGATGGTCAACGGTCAGCAGGTCGGCGCCATCAAGGCGGAGAACTGGCGCGCCTGGAACTTCGCCATCGTCGACCACACCGACGCCGAGATCGCCCGGATCACCAAGACCTGGGAGGGCCTGGCCAAGACGATGTTCACCACCGCGGACAACTACGTGCTCCAGATCCACCGGCAGCTGCCCGACCCGCTGCTGAGCCTGGTGGTGGCCACCGCGCTGACCGTCGACACCGCCCTCAAGCAGGACGCTCGCGGCCTTGGCTGAGCCCGGAGGCACCAGAGCCGGCGACCACGTCCTGGGCGTGGACTCGGGCGGCTCGGGCCTGCGGATCGCGGTGGCCCTGGTCGGCACCGACGGCGGACGGCCCCGGCCGGCGGCCACGTTCACCTCGCGCGAGCCGGTCCGCACCGGCCCGGCCGGTATCGACGCGGACCATCTGCTCGACCAACTCCTGCCGGCGGCAACGGAGTTGGCGCAACGGGTGGGCGCGGACCGGTTCGTCGCGGGGTGCGTGGGCGCCGCGGGGATGGGCACCCTCGGCGACGCCCTGCGCGCGCGGCTGCCCGCGGCGCTGGCCACCGCTTTCGGAATCCGGCGCCTCGCACTCGCCGCGGACGCGGTGACCGCCTACGCCGGAACGCTCGGCCAGCGGCCCGGTGCCGTGGTCGCCGCCGGCACCGGCCTGGTCGCCCTGGGCACCGACCTGACCCCGTCGGGCGGCTGGCGCCGGGCCGACGGCTGGGGGCATTTGCTGGGCGACTGCGGCAGCGGCGCCTGGATCGGACGGGCCGGGCTGGTGGCGGCGCTGCGCGCGTACGACGGTCGCCCCGGCGGTTCGCGGGCCCTGCTGGCCCGGGCGGAGGCGATGTTCGGGCCGGTCACCGGGCTGCCCGCCGCGCTCTATCCACGGCCCGACCGGCCCGCCGTGCTGGCCGCGTTCGCCCCCGAGGTCGCGCGCTGCGCCGCCGGCGACGCGCTCGCCGCCGGCATCCTGGCCGACGCCGCGCGCCACATCGCCGACTCCGCGGCCGCGGTCTGCCCACCGGGCCCCGGTGTCGCGGTCGCGCTCACCGGCGGCCTGCTGGCCCTGGGCGACCCGTTGCTGTCCCCGCTCCGGACGGCGCTCGCCGAGCGGCTGCCCGGCGCCCGGCCCACCGAGGCCGCCGGGAGCCCGCTCGACGGGGCGCTGGCGATCGCCGCGGCGCTGGCCGCGGACCGCCTGACCCTCCCCGTCGACGGGAAGTTGTTGCAGATCACAGGGCATGTGACGGACCCGCCACCCCGACGCGCGGGATAAAACGGGACGGATACCTCGGGACGGAACCCTCCCTCGGCGGCCGGGCACTACGAGGCGTTAGCATGCGGCGCCATGAGTTCCCCCACTGGGCCCGCACCTGGCTCGCCCCGTATCGACGCCGACGCCTCCGGCCTGCCCGTACGCATGCCGCGCACGCGGCAGTCCGGCCGCCACCGCAAGCCGGAACCGCTCGCCGCACCCGAGGGCGCACCCGCCCTGGTGCTGGCCGTGCCCGGCACCCCCACCCCCGCCTCGCGCAGCCTGGCGGCGGAGGTCTCCAGCATCGCCCGGTCCGAACTGCCCGGCCTCGACGCGCGGATCGGCTACGTCGACGGCGGGGACCACGAGTTCCCGTCCCTGGAGGCGGTGCTGGCGCAAGCCGCCGCCGAGCAGAAGGCCCGGGCGGCCGCCGCCGGCCAGCCCGACCCCGGCCCCGGCGCGGTCGTCGTCCCGCTGCTGGCCGGCCCGGACAGCGCCCTGCTGCGCCGGATACGCCAGGCCATCATGAACAGCGCTTCCGGCGCCGAACTGACCGACGTCCTGGGCCCGCACCCGCTGCTCGCCGAGGCGCTGCACGTCCGGCTGTCCGAGGCCGGTCTGGCCCGCGCCGACCGGGCCCGGCTGTTCACCGTCGCGACCGCCGCGGACGGCATCATCCTCGCCACCGTCGGCGGTGAGGAGGCGGTGCAGGCCGCCGGGATCACCGGCATGCTGCTCTCCGCCCGGCTGGCCGTGCCGGTCCTGGCCGCCGGTCTGGACGAGGAGGGCGCCATCGCCCGCACCGCCGAGCAGCTGCGCACCTCCGGCTCGCACCAGCTGGCGCTGGCCCCGTACCTGATCGGCCCCGAGCTCGCCGACGGCCTTCTGGGGGCGGCCGCGGCGGAGGCGGGCTGCGCGGCGGCCGAGGCGCTCGGCGCGTACGGCGCGGTGGGCCGGCTGGTGGTGTCGAACTACGCGGCGAAGATGGGGATCACCCTGCCGGGCCAGGGCCTGGGGGCGCCCGTCCGGTAAGCCTGCGTCGCAGTCGCGCGGCATCGGAAGCACGTCCGGGGCCGTATCCGTTCACCGAGGGCCGTCCCGCGCCGACCGCGCAGGGCGGCCCTCCGCGCTGTCCGGCCTCCCCTCGGGCGCCGCCCACACCCCCGCTGAGCGGCGCAGATGCCCGTCAGACGGCCGGGGAGAGCGGCGCGGACCCCGGGGGCGGGAAGGGGTGGCAGCGGGCCCTGTGCGGGCGCTCTGTGGGCGCCGTGCGCCCCGCCGTGCGCCGTCCCGCGTCCTCGTCCCCGCGCGGCCGATGAGTCGGGCCCCGGCGTCTCGTCTACCGTCATGGCCCACCCCACCCCTTAAGGAGGAGGACACTGTGTCGGACACCATCGCCCCCGAGGACGTCGCCCGCGCCTGCTTCGCCGCGTACCTGGCCCAGGACCGGCCAGCCATGGAGCGGCTGCTCGCAGAGGAGTTCGTCTTCACCAGTCCGCAGGACGACCACATCGACCGGGCCGCGTTCCTGGAGGTCTGCTTCCCGACCGCGGACCGGGTCCGCTCCCAGAAGGTCCTCGACGCCGTCCCGTTCGACGGCGGCCAGGTCTTCGTCCGCTACGAGTACGAGCTCATGACCGGCGAACGCCACCGCAACGTCGAGGTGATGACGGTGCGGGACGGTCGGCTCACCGAGACCCAGGTGTACTTCGGCGGGCGCTTCCCTCAGGGGTGACGGCCGCGCCGACCGGCCCCTCGGGCGCCGCCCCGTCAGACAAAGGCCACGCACGAGGCGGCCGGCGCCGGCACCGAGCCGCCGCGGGTGGGGACGCCGGTCTCCGGGCCGACGGTGAACCAGGTGACGTCGCCGGAGCGTTCGTTGGCGGCGTAGAGGTGACGCCCGTCGGGGTGGAGCGCGAGGTCGCGGGGCCAGTGGCCGCCGCACGGCACGGTGGTGACGAGGGCGGCGGTCCCGGCCCGGGCGTCCAGGGAGAGCACCGCGATGCTGTCGTGACCGCGGTGGGCGGCCCAGGCGAACCGGCCGTCCGGTGAGATGACCAGTGCGGAGGGGAACGTCGGGCCGGTGCCCGCCGCCCCTTCGGGGAGCAGCGGGGTCTCCCCCAGCGGCGTCAGCGTGCCCCGGTCGGTGTCCCACCGGCAGAGCGTCACGGTCGGGTCGAGTTCGTTGATGACGCAGGCGAGGTCGCCGCGCGGGTGGAAGGCGAGGTGACGGGGCCCGCTGCCGGGGCGCAGGCGGGTCTCGTTCCGCACGGTCAGGGTGCCGCTCGCGGGGTCGAGGGTGCAGATCCGGACCGAGTCGGTGCCCAGGTCGACGCTGAGCAGCCACCGGCCGCTTGGGTCGGGCCGCACGGCGTGGGCGTGCGGGCCCTCCTGGCGGTCGGTCCGGGGGCCGCCGCCCTGGTGGGCGAGGACCCGCGCCGGGCCGCCGAGGGTGCCGTCGTCCCGTACGGGGAGCGTACTGACGTCGCCGGAGCTGTAATTGGCGGTGACCAGGTGGCCGGCGGTAAGAGTGAGGTGGGTGGGGTCGGCGCCGCCCACCGGGACGGCGGGGGCGAGCAGGACGGGGCCTTCGGGGGTGAGGCGGAAGGCGGCGGCCGCGCCGCGCGGGGTCTCGCTGACGGCGTAGAGGTGACGGCCGCCGGGGTCCGGCACCAGGTAGGACGGGTTGGGGACGGCGTCGGTGGAGTGCAGCGGGGTCAGCGCCCCGGATGCCGGGTCGACGGCCGCGGTGGTGATGCCGTGGCCGCCGGCGGTGGTGAAGGAGCCGAAGTAGGCGCGTGTGCCCTCGCCTTGCGCCGGTCCCCCGGTGCTCCGCTCGGCCGCTGGTCCCGTCGTCGCCACTGGTCGCCGCCCTTCGTCCGCCTGCCCGTCGGGGACCGTCCGGCCGGGGTGGCGGCCGGCCCGGCGCGGCCCCGCCGTCCGGACGGTGTCCCGTTGTCCGGGCGACGCTAACAGGGCGGGTGGGGGCGGCGCCGGTGGTAGCCGGGACTGGTCGGTGGCACGGCCGGCGCGCCACCGGCCGGCGCTCAGGACGACGCGGCGAACGGCGCCCGGGGCGAGCTGCGCACCGGGTGGGCGAGCGCGGTGAGCGCGGACTCCAGGCCGTGCAGATGGGCCAGGGCGCGTTCGGCGCCCGGGTGGTGGGCCGGTGCCGGGCCGTCGAGCGCGGCCACGGCCGAGGGCCCGGTGGCGAACAACGTGCCGACCACGGCCTCCACACGCTGGCAGGCGGCGGTCAGCCGGGCGTCGTGCGAGGCCGCCGGATCGGCGGCGACCGCGGCCAGGCCCCGCACCTGTGCGGCGCACTCGTCCAGGTAGGCCACGACCTGGCGGGCGCGGGCCTTGCGGTGTCGCAGCGGGTTGAGCGGGTGCAGCAGCGGTACCAGCGCCAGCCGCACGCGGGCCAGCAGGAGCTCCAGCTCGGCGACGTGTGGTGTCGGGTCGGCCTGGTCGTCCCCGGCGAGCCGGCGGGCGGCGACCGCGGTGCAGTCCCGTACGCAGTGCACCGCGCGCTGGATCCAGGCGTGGGTCGCGGCGTGGGTGGTCACCGGCAGCACCAGCGCGACCGCCAGTGCGGCCCCCAGCGCACCGACCGCGGTCTGCTCCAGCCGCATCGCCAGCAGCCCGGGGTGCAGGACGCCAAGCAGGCCGTAGAGCAGTCCGGCCATGCTGGTGACGAAGAACATCATCCAGCTGTACGAGGGCGCCGCGGTGTAGAAGATGCCGAAGACGCAGACCGCGACCAGTGCGGCCGTGGGGACCGGGGCGCCGTGCAGCGGGACGGCGATCAGCAGGCCCACCGCGATGCCGGTGACGGTGCCCAGCATCCGCCGGAATCCGCGGATCAGGGTGTCGCCGCGGGAGGCGGTGTTGACGAAGATCCACCAGGCCGAGACCACCGCCCAGTACCACCGGTCGTGCGACAGCACCTGGCCGGCGGCGAGCGCGAAGCCGCAGGCGGCGGTCGCCTGGACCGCCTGCCGGGTGGTGATCCGGGCCAGGCCGCGGCCGGCCGGCGGGGCCACCGCGGCCGGCGGCGGCAGCCGGCGCTCGTAGCACCAGAGGCCGAAGCGGACGGTGGCGGCCGCGAGCAGTCCGAGCGCCACCGCGCCGCACAGTTCCGGCAGCCGGTCCGGGGTGGCGTGCAGGAACTGCACCATGAAGAACATCATGAACCCGAAGATCCCCAGCGCGTGGCCGCGCGGGCCCCAGCGGCGGGCGTACACCCCGACGCCCACTACGGCGAGGAACGCGGCGTCGCGCAGCAGTGGGTGGCCGTGGAGCGCGGTGGCCGCGGCGAGTACGGGGAGGCCGGCGGCGGGCAGCAGGGCGGTGGTGACGGCCTGGCCGCGCACCGTGGGGTCGCCGACCGTGAAGAGCGCGAGCAGCGCGGCGAGCCCGCCGGCGACGGCCGCGAGGACCGACTGCGCGACGAGTCCCGACACCGTCACCGCCAGCCCGATCCCCAGGACGGCCCGGACGGCGCTGCGCAGTCGCACCCGGCCGGGGTCCGGAGCCACGAACATCCTCTTCAGCACGGCCTCCCCTTCGTTGTGGTCCTTCGCCCGCGCCGGTCGGTGCGGGCGGGGCGGGCGACAGCCCATGAAAAAGGCGCCGCGGATTCCGCAGCGCCATTGACGAGAACATCAGACCATCTAGCCACCAGGTGGCTCAAGGGATGCCGAAATGGCTGGGCCATTGGCATAGCGAGGAGGGAGTTGGGTGCGCCAATAGCGGGCCAACGGACCAGCCGGGGCGGGGTGCCCGGGCGGCGCGGCCGCGTCGGGCACGCCTCACCTGGGGCCCTCACATGGGGACGTCACACGGGAACCTCACACGGGAACCTCACATGGGAAGGGAGCGCAGCCGCACCGGGCCGGACGGCCAGGCGGCGCCGTCGTGCAGGGGCGTCCACAAGGTGCGCAGCGGCATGACCACGGGGCCGGCGGGCTGCTCGACCTGCACCTCCGCCAGGACCTCCCGCCAGCCGAGCCGTGCGTAGAGGGCGACCAGCACCGGGCGGCAGAAGAGGAGGCCGTGCCGCGGTCCCATGGTGCGGGCGTGGTCGAGCGCGGCCGCCACCACCCGCCGGGCCAGCCCCTGGCCTCGTACGTCCGCGGCCACGGCCACCCCGCCGACGCCGATCACCGAGGTTTCCGTCCCGGCCAGCTCGATCGGCAGCCGGCGCAGACCGGCGTGCGCGACCAGGCGGCCGTCGAGCCGGATGCCGAAGTGTTCTTCCTTGGGCAGCCAGGTCAGGCCGGCGGCGGCGACGCCGAAGGGGTCGGGGCCGTCGCCGAGTATCTCGGTCAGGTGGGCGCCGGTGAAGTCGTCGAGGCGCACCGCGGTGAACTGCGCGGGGAGGTCGGTCATGCCGTGCATCATGATCCGCCGGACGGCCGGAGGGCCAGCCCGGGCCGGGCGCCGGGTGGTGCTCAGGCGAACTGGGCGACGTACTCGTCGAACGGCGGGATGCCCACCTCGGCCCGCCGCTGGTCCATCCGCTCCGGGTCCCGGCACGGCCACGGCACGGGCACGCCGTCCCGGACCCCGGCGATCTGGGTGCCGTAGATCTGCTCGTGCCCGTCGTTGACGAGCGTGCGGTCCGCGAGGAAGGCCAGTTCGCGGGGGCTCGCCAGGCCGTCCGCGACGGCGCGTTCCATCAGGCGCAGGGCGCGCCGCTGCACCTCCAGTTGGCGGTCGGCGTGCTGGGCTATCAGCCAGGCGCTGCGGGCGGCGTCCGCGCCGAAGCGGTCCGCGGTGGGCCAGCCGTGGGCGTCGATGACCTCGGTGAGCCGGTCGGCGTGCCGGGCGGTCAGCCGGCGCCAGGCCAACTGGTCGGCGAAGTCACCGCTGTTGGCGCGGGGTGCGGCCTGGTTGTCCGCGGCGGCCATGGCGACGAGTTCGGCCGCCACCGCGGCGAGGTCATCGGCCGCGCCGTGGCGGCCCTGGTCGCCGTGGTCGGTGCTGCGCTCGTGCGCGTCGTGCGTCATCCGTGCTCCAGACCGTGGTGGTGACCCTGCGTCGGGTCGGCTGCCTCCACGCTAAAGGGGCGAATCGGCACTAAAGATCGTGCTTGGGTACGGTGACAGCAGGGGCGCCGCGGCTGGATAATGGATCTGTCCTCGGAACGCTCCGGCCGTGCCCGGCACCCCGCCGACCAACCCGCCGACCGTGAGGAGGCCGTGAGCCGATGGCCGTGGACGCGCTGGACGCGAAGATCCTCCGGTTGCTGCTGGAGCAGCCGCGGACGAGCGTGCGGGAGTACGCCCGGGTGCTGGGGGTCGCCCGCGGCACGGTGCAGGCCCGGCTGGACCGCCTGGAGCGGGACGGGGTGATCACCGCCTACGGTCCGCGGCTCTCGCCCACCGCGCTGGACCACCCGGTACTGGCCTTCGTGCACATCGAGGTGACGCAGGGGCACCTGGAGGAGGTCGCCGCCGCGCTGGCCGAGGTGCCGCAGATCATCGAGGCGTTCTCCACGACCGGCGGCGGGGACCTGCTGACGCGGGTGGTGGCCCGGGACCCGGCACATCTGGAGGACGTGATCCAGCGGCTGATCAGCCTGCCGGGGGTGGTCCGTACGCGCACGGAGGTGGTGCTGCGCGAGCGGGTGCCGCACCGGATGCTGCCGCTGGTCGAGGCCGTGGGCGGCGCGGCCGGGCCCGGGGGCTGAGGGATCCGGGCGGGACGGCGGCGGCGCATGCCGGTCGAGGAGTTGCCGGCCGGGGCCAACCGCGCCCCTCCGAAGCCGGCGCGGGTGGGTACGGCGGTGTTCCCAAAGACGCGGGAGCGGTCAGCGGGAGTTGGCGCCGGACGGCGTGCCCGGGGATCGGGTGGGCGGATCGGTCGGGGTGACCGCGGTGGGCCCGGGGCCGGCCGGGTTCGAGGTGCGCCGACCGGCCCCGGGGCCCGTCACTTCAGGCCGAGGGATGCGCACTCCGCGGCGAGGGCCGGGGTGCACAGCCAGTCGGTGCGGACCACTCCGTCGCTGACGACGGTGTCCTTGAGGTTCTCCTTGGTGACCATGGTGGCCTTGAAGAGCTTGGCGGGGATGCCGGACTTGCTCTTGCTATCGGCGGTGGTGGAGGTGAGCGAGGTGATGCTCTGCCCGCGCAGCAGACGGAAGGCGATCTCCGCGGCGGTCTCCGCCTCCGGCCGCACCTCCTTGTAAATGGTGAACGCCTGAGTGCCGTTCAACAACCTTTGCAATGCGGGAAGTTCGGCGTCCTGGCCGCCGACCGGAACATTCTTCACACCGGCCGACTTCAGTGCGTCGGCGATACCGCCGGCCATCCCATCATTCGCCGAGTAGACCGCGTCGAAGCCCTGTGGGCCACGGGAGTTGATGACGTCGGTCATCTCCTTCTTCGCGGTTGCCTCGGACCATTCGGGGATGTCCTGCTCGTCGACGATTTTGCGGACCTTGCCGTCGAGGGCGGCATGCGCGCCCTTCTTGAAGGACGGGGCATTCGGGTCGCCCGGGGAACCGTTGAACATGACGACGTTCGCGGTGGCGGCCCGGGAGCCGAGCGCGGCGAGAATTCCCTCGCCCTGGAGGCGGCCGATCTTCTCGTTGTCGTAGGAGACGTACGCCTTGACGTCGCCCTCGGCGAGCCGGTCGTAGGCGATGACTTGCACGCCTTGACGTGCGGCGGAGTCCACCCAGCCCTTGGCCGCCTGGGCGTCGACCGGGTCGAGGACGATGACCTTGACGCCCTTGTTCACCATGGCCTCGAACTGGGTGCGCTGGGTCTCGGCGCTGGACTCGGCGTTTCCGTAGTCCAGCGTGCATTCGAGGCAGAGCGCCGCGATTCTCCGGGAAATGATGCGGTGATCGAATTTCTCGTACCGCGTGGATTTGCTCTCGGGAAGGAGGAGGCCAATGTGGTCCTTCCCTTCGGGCGCTGCCTGATGATCACTTCCACAAGCCGCCAAGGGTGCGGCGAGGGAAAGCGTCAGCGCACTGACGATGACGCGGCGACGTATTGTTGCATTCATCACATTCACAGCGCCCATTGCCTTCATCGGCCTCATGAAAAGTACCTCCACAGGGGCCGCCCTGACTCGGCCCATGAAGGGCTGAGTGAACGTCACTGAAGCCCGGATCGTCAAGAAACGAAGCAATAACGATACAAAAGCGACCCATGCGTTGAGAGACCGAAGGCAGCGCGGGCGCGACGCTCGGCGGGCGGACGGCGCACACGGCGCGGACCGCGGGGGACCGCGCACCGGCCGCTACGCCAAGTGGTCTCCCCCCGGCCGTGGGGCAGATTCAGAGCCATGAGCACGGTACGGAAGCAGACTCCCGTCTCCACCGAGGGGCGGCTGGGCAGCGCGAACGAACACCCCGGGCGCAGCGACCAGGACTACCGGCGGCGCCGCGACGCCCTGGCGGCCCGCGCCGCCAACCACCCGGTGGGGGCGCCGTACCCCGGCGTGGAGTACACCGAGGAGGAGCACCGCACCTGGCGGACGGTGCACGACGCGCTGACCCCGGCGCACCGGGCGCACGCCTGCCGGGCGGTGCTGGAGGCCGGTGAGGACACGGGCATCCCCGCCGAGCGGGTCCCGCAGCACGCGGACGTCACGCCCGGGCTGCGGGCCCGTTCCGGTTTCGCGCTCACCTTGGCCGGCGGGATGGTGCCCAACGAGCGGTTCCTGGGGGCGATGGAGCACGGCTACTTCCACGCGGTGCAGTTCGTACGCCATCCGGCCGTGCCGCTGTACACCCCCGAACCCGATGTGCTGCACGACGTGTTCGGGCACGGGATCCACCTGTCGTCGCCGCGCATCGCCGCGCTGTACCGGGTGATCGGCCGGGCCGCGAACCGGGTCCGGACCGCGGAGGCGCTGGACATCCTGAGCCGGGTGTATTGGTACACCCTCGAATTCGGGCTGATCACCGAATCCGGGGCCGCCAAGGCGTTCGGCGCGGCGCTGCTGTCCTCGTACGGGGAGATCGCCGCGCACGAGGGTCGGGAAGTCCGCGAACTGGACATGTCCGCGGCAGCCAGTACCTACTACCGCATTTCCAGCTATCAGCCCGTTTTATTCGCGGCGCGCTCTTTCTCCCATCTTGAGGACACGCTCGGTGCGTTCTGCGCGGAATTCGACGATGACACCGGGAATCGGCTGGGGCTGCCGTCGCTCCCCCGCGACCGGGGGTAGGCCGGCGCGGTGGGTCGGGGTCGGACAGGCCCTGGGGCCGGTCGTCACGCGCACGCCTGTGGGGCGGCGGCGGCCCGCATCCGTAGGGCGGTGCCGTACCGGCGCAGCAGGAGGAGGGCGGTGGTGGCGAGTCCGGCGAGCAGGCCGAGCCAGATGCCCAGGGTGTGCAGGCCGGCGGCGTAGCCGAGCGCCCAGGCGGTGGGCAGGCCGACCATCCAGTAGCCGATGAGGGTGATCCGGAAGCCGCTCTTGGTGTCGTCGAGGCCGCGGAGCAGGCCAACGCCGATGTTCTGCGCGCAGTCGCCAGCGCCGCCGCGCCGCTCGCCGCCGCCGGCTTCGTCGAGTCGGCCGCCGCCGGTGGCGAGGGCCTGTGCCACCTGGCGCTGCGGGAGATCCTGCCCAATCTGCGGGCCACCGTCCTGGCCCTGTTCGGGCTGCGCTTCGTCGAGGCGGTGTACGTCATCTCGATGGCCGGATTCCTCCAGCTCGGACCCCAACCACCCACCGCGGACTGGGCGTTGATGATCCGCGAGAACGCCTCCGGCATCCTGCTCAACCCCTGGGCGGTGGTCGCCCCGGCCCTCGCCATCGGCCTGCTGGCCATCAGCGTGAACCTGGCCGCGGACACGGTGTCACCGACGGCTGGACGCCGAGCGGTGAGCAGACGCTGGACGCGGCGGGGCGCGACGCGGGGGGCGGGGTGCGGCGGAGTCCGCGACGTGGTGGGGGGCGGTGGTCGCCGAGGTCGCCGCCGACCCCAGCCCCGCCGCCGTACGGGACCTGCTCGCCGCCTGCCGACTGCCCACCGACGACGGCCTGCCCGACCGCCGCCCGGCTGCGCTCTCGGGCGGCCAGCAGCGCCGGGTCGCCCTCGCCCGGGCGCTCGCCCGCCAGCCCGACGTCCTGCTCCTGGACGAGCCGACCGCGGGCCTCGACCCCGCCCTCCGCGATGAGATCGGCGCACTGCTGCGCGACCTCGCCGACCAGCACCACCTGGCCATCGCCCTCGCCTGTCACGATCCCGAACTGGTCCACCGGTACGCGGATGACGTCGTCAACCTGACCACACCGGCTCCCGCAGCCAGCACCTGTGAGGCCGACCTAGCATCCACGGACCGCCAGGCACCCGAACAGTGCCTAGATCAGCAGGAGTTGGGGCATACACCGGAGCCCCCACCCCTCGCAGAGGCAGCGCCGGTCACCGCTGCCGGGAACCCGTCCCGCGCCCGACCGCGGACCCCTGGCACCGCGGTGCGACTACCCGCCGCCACCGGCCTCGGCGCGCGCCGCCTCCACGTCACCTACCGACGGCGGGGCGCCGCCCAGCACGCCCTCACCGACGTCGACTTCCTGGCCGCGCCCGGAAGTTCGGCGGGGGTCTGCGGTCCCTCCGGCTCCGGCAAGACGACCTTGCTGCGTGTCCTGGCCGGGCTCCAGCGCCCGGATGCGGGGGCCCTCACCTTCGACGGGCGAACGCTGCCGGTCCTCGCCCGCAAACGGCCACGCGAGGACCGCCGCCGCATCCAGTTGGTACCGCAGAACCCGCTCGGCGCCCTCAACCCCGCCCACACCATCGGCGCCACACTGGCCCGTCCGCTGCGGCTGCACCACCGGGCCGCCCGAGGCGAGTTCACCGGCCGGGTCACCGACCTCCTCGGCTAGGTCGGGCTGTCTGCCGCATGCGCCGGCCGCTATCCGCACGAACTCTCCGGCGGCCAACGCCAACGGGTCGCCATCGCCCGTGCCCTGGCCGCCGAACCGGACGTGCTGCTGTGCGACGAGATCACCTCGGCACTCGGCCCGGACACCGCCGTGGCGGTCATGGACCTGCTGACCACGATCAGGGCGGACCGTGGCCTGACGCTCGTCGTCGTCAGCCATGACGCGCCACTCGTCGCCGCGTACACCGACACCGTGCACACCCTGGAGGCCGGGCGGCTGGTCTCGACCGGCCCGGCCGCGAACGTCGGGGGGCACCCGCCGGTGGCCCGCGCAACAGCACGCTGAGGGTGCTCGGCGACGATCCACGACACTTGACCGCGCCCGATGGCGTCCGATGGCGTCCGGCAGGGCCGTACCCAAGGGCTGACGTCCGGCAGGGCCGTACCCAGCGGCTAGCTCCTGGCGCGGCCTGGCGTGGCGTGATCGGGCGTGGCCTGATCGGGCGTGATCTGGCATGGCGCCGATCGGGCGTGATCCGGTGTGGTCTGATCCGGCCCGGGGGTCCGCCTCACCCCCCGACGCCGATCAACGCCACCGTGATGTTGTCCGGGGCACCCGCCTCGATGGCCGCCTTCCACAGCTCGAAGGCGGCCCGCCCACCGTCGTGCGCCCGTAGCACCTCGGCGATCTCCTCCTCCAGGACCGGATCGGTCAGCCCGTCCGTGCACACCACGTACCGCCGCTCCCGAGCGAGCGGCACGCTCCGCACATGCGGGGTGACCGCGCTGAACCGCGCCGCGCCGCCGATCGCCTGGGTCACCAGTGATGTGGTCCGCTGGCCCGCTTGCAACGGCGGGCTGTCGTCCACGCTCACCTGGCGCAGCCCCGCCCCGTCCGACTCCAGGACCCGGCTGTCGCCGACGTTGAAGACCAACAGTGCATCGGGCAGGACGACGGTGCCGGCCACCGTCGTACCCATCGCGGTCAGCGCCCGATCGCGCTCGGCCGCGGCGTACACCGCCCGGTTGCACCGGGTCAGGGCCTCCCGCACCGCCTCCTCACTGTCCAGCGACGGCCCCAGCGCCGCCAGGTGCGCCACGGTCAGCGCGCTGGCCACTTCACCGCCCGGCTGTCCGCCGATACCGTCGGCGACCGCCACCACCAACGGGCTGCCAAACGGGAACACCAGCGTCTGCGGGGTCTCGGTCACCGTGCCGCACAGCGTCCACGGCCCGACGACCAGACTGTCCTCGTTGTGCTCCCGGATCAGACCGGTGTGGCTGAGCGCCGTCACCGTGATGTACCGCGTCACCGTGTCCATGGCCGTCGCTCCCTCGCGGTCGCTCCCCCGCCGATTCCACCGCGACGTCTCCCGTCTCGCCCCGGGCCCACGGGCTCACCCGGCCCCCGCCCGACCGCTCAACGTGTGCCGCTGCATCAGCCGGGAAACGTCCTTGGCGGTGATGATCCCCACCAGATGCCCCGCGTCCACGACCAGGATCCGCATCCCGGTCCGCAGGGACGGCTTCTCCAATGCCTCGGTCAGCAGATCGTCCGGCGCCGCCACCGCGCACTGGGACAGCGGCGTCGCCACGTCCCGCACGCGGAGTTCCGCCCGCTGGGCGACCGGTATCGCCGCGAGCCTGCGAAGGTGCACGATGCCGCTCGGCCGGCCCTCGAAGTCCAGCAGCGGGACGGCCGAGTGCCCGGTGTGCACCGCCACCTCGTCGATGAAGCGCTGGACGGTCAGCCAGTCCGCGCCGGTCACCACGGGGCTGGACATGGCATCGGCCGCCCGCACCCCCCGCAGCGCCGTCTGCAACGTCGCGCGCCGCCGCTCCGCCCCGGCGACGGCCATGATGAACAGCCCGATGAACCCCAGCCACAACCCGCTCGGCACCCCGCGCAGTACGGAGATCCAGCCGATGGCCAGCAGCAGGCCGCCAATCACCTGCCCACCCCGGGACGCCACCAGATCCGCGCGGTCCCGGTCCCCTGTGCGCCACCACAGGAGCGCCTGCACCACCCGGCCGCCGTCCAGAGGGACGGCCGGCAGCAGGTTGAACACGCCCAGGAACACATTGGCCCAGCCCAACCACACCAGGACGATCGAGGGCACCGCCCACAACGACAGCGCGTTCAACCCGAACCCGGCTCCCAGCGCGACACCCCCGATGAGCAGACTGGTCAGCGGACCGCTGACGGCGACCGCGAAGGCCGCGGCCGCGGTTTGCGGCCGCCCCATCCGCGTCATCCCGCCCAGCGCCCACAGGGTCACGTCCTCGACGGAGATCTGCTTCCGCCGCGCGATCGCGGCGTGCGCCGTCTCGTGCAGCAGCAGACTGCCGGTGAGCAGCGCGGCGCCGACGACCCCGGCCAGGGCGTAGACGACGGCGGAACGCCCCGGGGCGATCACGGGCAGCGTCTGCCGCCCGAGGCCGTACGCGAACAGCGCCACCAGCAGCGGCACGCTCCAGTGCATGCGCAGCGGCACCCCGACCACTTGTCCGATCCGGACCGAGCCGTTCATCAGCGTCTCCCGCCGGCCCGGGCGGTGGTTCCTCCGGGCGGGGCCTCCCGCCCCGCACTCCGCGGACCGCCCGGCACGGCATCCACCCTCATTGTCACTCGCCACCCCGTCCCCGTCGGCTGCCGCCAGCACCGGCCCTGACCCGCCCCCAGTACTGACCCGCCCTGCACCTGCCTGCCTGCCTGCCTGCTGCACTGCCCCGCCCCTCTCCGCCTGCCTCTCCGTCTGCCTTGCTGCCGGTTCGTCCGCCTGCCTGCCTGCCGCACTAACCTGGAACTGCGGACGCCCATCGGGTGCGGACGCCAGCAGGCAAAGCGCACCGCCCTGGACACGGGAGGCGAGAGCCATGGGACGCAGCCACCACTTCCACCTCGATCAGGGCGGCCACTCGATCACCGTGAACATCGGACCGGGACGGGACGGCGAGATAGAACTCCTGGTCAACGGCAAGGTCGTCGCATACCAGAAGGAACACGACACCGGCCTGAACCTCCTCACCGGCGAACTTCCCGACGACCCCGTCCGGCTCTTCCGCGTCCGTGTCCGTGAACCACGGCTCGTCCCCACCGCGCCCCGCTGCTCGCTGGAACTGGACGGGGTGGAACGCCCCATGCCCGAACGCCACCTCGCCTGAGCCACCGCCTCACCATCGCCGCGGCACAGCCACATCCCGGACGCCGTCACGATCCGGGCGCCGCCCGTCGCCCCGTTCGTTAGTGACAGGTGCGAGGCCGGCTCATCGCTTCCCTCCTCGCACCCGGCCCTACCCCTCCTCCTCACTCACCCACTTACTCGTTCATGTACTCACTCGGCCTTGTACTCACTCGGCCTCGCGCTCCACCTTGTGCGCTCCTACTTGGTGGTCTTGCGCTCCGCCTCCACCAGCTCCTTGAACTGCTGGAGATCGCTGCGGACACCACGCTCGATCGCGACCGCCTGCGCGAATCCCTGCGGCCCACCGAACGTCTCCTTGATCGTGCCCGGGTCGTACTCGAACCGGGCCTGGAGCCGGGTGTGGTCACGGTCGATGGGCAGCAGCGAGAACGTCCCCGCCAGATCGGGGCCGCTCGTGGTCTGCCACGTCATCACCTTCTCCATCTCCCGGTCGACGATCTCGACCTGGAACTCCTGCTCCTTGCCACCTGCGTCGATATCCAGGTGCGCCCGTCGCTCGCCCGCCGATCGGGCTTCCCGGACGCCGTTCAGGAACCGGGGATAGGTCTCCGCACGATGGAGGCAATCCCAGGCGTTTTCGAGGGGAACGCTGATGTCGATGTGTTCTTCGAGAGTGCTCATCGGACACCTCACACCTTCCTGCACGACCCCCGCTACGTATCCAGGGTCCTCCGCCCGGCGCCCCGAAGCGACCCGAGTGCCCCGGCCTCCCCGCGCCGCGCCCCCACCCACCCCCACCCGGTCCAGACGGAGCACCACCCCCCTTCAGTCCTTTCGTCGGTCCTGCCGTCGGTAGCGTCGTCGGTCCGGTCCATAGGTCCCGTCGTCGGTCGCGTCGTCGGTCCCGTCGTTCTTCCCATCGTCCCGTCGTCGTTCCCGTCATCGGTCCCGTCGGCATTCCCGTCGTCGCCCAGTACAGCGCGAGGGTGTGTGCGGGCCTGAGGGCGCCGCCCAGCGTCAGCCGGGAGAGCGTCGCCCCGTAGACGGGAGGGTGCCGGCCGGGCCTATACGGGCTCGGGAGCCCGTCCGCACGGTGCGATCACGAGGATCGCCACGTCGTCGTGGAGGACGCGGGTGTGGCGGGGTAGGTCGGCGTTGAGGAAGTCGATGACGTCGGCCGGTCCGGGCGCGGGCCGGCCGCCGAACCGTTGGCCGAGCCGTTCCAGCAGCGGATAGAACGCACCCGTGTGATCACGGGCCTCGATCAGTCCGTCCGTGCAGAGCAGCAGCACATCACCGTGGGCGAAGCGGTGCGTGTACGAGACCGGGGTGTCGGCGGCCAGGCCGCCCAGCCCGAGCGGAAGCGCGGGCGGCCCGGTGAGGGCGGTCACCTCTCCGTCCGAGATCAGCACCGGCTCGATGTGCCCGTGGTTGATGATCGTCACCTGGTGGGCCTCGGCGTCGTACTCGATCAGGGCCGCGGTCACGAACAGCTCGTCGTCGGGGATCTCCGCCGCCTCGTGGGCCAGCCGCCGTTCCATCCGGGAGGCCACCGCCAGCAGGTCCCCGGGATCGTAGACCGCCTCACGGAAGCTGCCCAGGATGTCGGCGACGGTACGGACCGCCTGCAACCCCTTCCCCCGGACGTCGCCGATGATGGCTCGCTCACCGGCCTGGGTGGCACGGATGTCGTACAGATCGCCGCCCACCATGGTGCCGATCTCGCCCGACCGGTACAGACCGGCCGCCAGTACCCTGCCGACCCGGTGCGGCACCGGCCGCAGCAAGGTCCGCATCAGCGCCTCGGCCACCGAGTTGACGCGCACCAGGTGCCGCTGCTGACGCTGCCGGTATCCGGCCAGCGCCACACCCATGATCCCTACGACGATGGTGGAGATATACGTCGCGACATAGTGATTCCCCCATAGCTGATGGATGTTGTGGCCCGTGCAGCACGGCGTGCCCGCGAGCACGCCCTCCAGGACGACGGCGAAGACGGTCACGACGGCGACGCCGATCGGGCCGTGGGTGAAGGCGGCGAGCACCGGAACGGCGATCAGCAGGGAACTCACCGCCCACAGGGTGGGCGTGACGAACTCCAGCAGCAGCACGACCAGGACGTAGAGTCCGGGCAGCCAGCGCATCCACGGGGGGACCGTCGGCGCCTCGAACCCGTTGCTGTCCACGAGTCCGGAGAGCCGCTGGCCCGGGTGTCCTTGGCTCGACGACCTCACGGCGGCGGCTCCCGCCGTGCCGCCGGGACCGCACCCACCAACGCCGTCACCCTCGTCCTCAGCGTCACCGCTCAACGACCCACTCACGCGACCTGTTCACACGGACTCCCGCCACGGACTCCTGTCACGACCGTGCTCAAGGCCCACAGCCTGACGCGCCCGGACAGTCAACCCGACGATTACGCCATCGGCGGCATGTCACCTCCTGTCAGCCGGCGCCCGCACGCCGGCTCTCTCGGGTATCTGATCCGATCCGTCGATGCCCTGGGGCGTGCTCCACGAGTCGGTCAGCGCGGCCGGCGGCCCCGCCCGCCGCCGCGGCGGTGTCCCGCCCGTCCCAGCCTGTGGCCGTGGTGCCGGCCGCATCGACCGGCGTGCTCCGCTCCTGCTCATGATGGCCCCCGTTTTCAGACAGTTGACACGTGGATGAGTCCGTCCGGCGCGGGCATCTGCCGCGTCTCGACGTATTCCACTGTCCGCGATCCGCCGCCCGGCGGCATCGAACCGTGGGTGGCAACACGGCATCAACCCCAGGTCGTACGGGAGGCGCCGGCCGCATACCTGAGGGTGATGGGCGCCGCGTTGCACTCCCCCGACCTCGGTACCTGCGGCTCGCCGACCGACTCCGCGGCTCCATGCCTGCACAGCTCTGTGCCTGCACAGCTCCGCGGCCCTATGACGCTGCGGCTGTGCGGCTCTGTGCCTCTGCGGTCCGGCTACTCCTCCACGGCTCCGCCGACCCGCCGGAGGTGCTGCCGGAACGTGTACGCCGGATCGGTGGCGCGGCGCGCGAGGAAGTCGTCGAAGGCGGTCTGCCGGCGCAGGGTCTCGCCCGCGCGGATCCTGCGGGCCTGTTCGCGCTCGGTCTCCCAGATGGCGCGGGCCGTCTCCAGTACCTCCTCGGCGCGGTCCGCGGGGACGAACAACACCCCGTCGTCGTCGCCGAAGACCAGATCACCGGCGGTGACGAGATGGGGGCCGAAGCGCGCACTGACCAGGGCGTCGGGCTCCCGGTCGTCGAGCCGGACCGGACCCGACGCATGGCGTCCGTAACTGAACACCGGCAGACCGATCTCGACCAGTTCCGGGGTGTCCCGGTGGAGCCCCCAGATCACCACACCGGACAGCGCCGCGGCCTGCGCTTCGAGGGTCAGCAGGTCGCCGACGCACGCCTCGTCCTGGCGGCCCCCGTTGTCGATGACCAGGACGTCGCCCGGCTCGGCATCGGTGAACGCCTCCAGGAAGATGTCGACGCTCCCGTAGTGGCGGGCCGGAAGCGCCCGCCCGGCGACCCGGTGGCCGGGAACCACCGCACCGACACCGGGCGGGGCGGCGCGCAGCGGTACACCGAGCCGGACGCAGGCGTCGGCCACCAGGGGCGTGGACAGCTCGGCGAAGCTCTTGAGCATGGCGTTCTCCTCGATTCGGTCCCGTCACCGCCTCGGAGCGGTCGGCGCGGGGAAGCGACGAACGCTGCCATGATCCCCGGCCGTTCCGGCCCGGACAAGCGGCCTGCCCACTATCGCTCCACCGCCCGCGAGTGGCCGGAAACCGCCTTATCGGACGACCCCGCCCTCCCTACCTTTGACCACGTGACCAGATTTGAAATCTGGTCACGCATGGGGAAGGAGAGGGTGAGTGGAGCGAGCCGAACGCGGTGAGCGCATCCTGGAGGCCGCCGGGGAGCTCCTGGTCGCCTGGGGGTACCGGCGGGTGACGATCGATGAGATCGCCCGCCGGGCCAAGGTCGGCAAGGGGACGGTCTATCTGCACTGGAAGACCAAGGACTCCCTGCTGCTGACCGTCGTGCTGGTGGCCAAATCACGAAGTCAGCGGCGGCATTTGGAGCGGATGCGGTCCGATCCGCGGGAAATCCTGCCGAGTCGGACGATGCGCGGCTACTACCAAGACTTCCTGGAGGAGCCGGTACTGCGCGCCCTCTACACCGACGACGTCGATATCCTCGGCCGGCTCAACGATGCCGCCAAAAAGGAATTCGCCGAGCTGATCGCGTTCAGCGACGAGGTGACGCTGCGCTACCTCGAAGTACTGCGGGAGCACGGTCTGGTGCGTACCGACGTCGACGTACTGCACCAGCGCTACATGCTGCTTTCCACGACCACCGGATTCTTCATGGCCGAGGCGATGTTGGGCGACCGTGCGCCGGACACTCCGGGCGTGCGCGCCGAACTCCTCGCCGAGACGATCCGCAGCTCTTTGGAAATGCCTGCGGAGGCGTTCCCCGCACCTGACGCCGGGCCGCCGGGCCGCTCCGGGCCACCCCCGGGAACAACCATGGACGAGGCACTAACAGCCGCCGCACTCGAAATCCTCCCGCTGTACGCACAGGTGGAGGAACAGAGCGCCCGGGAACTGCGCCGGCACTTGCGGGACTGATATCCCCCGCGGCCCGTACCTGATCTCGATCCGTCGCGGCTCCGTTCCGACGTTGTTTCGGCGTCACTTCGGCGTCAAACCGGCGCCATCTCTACTGCTTCTCAGGCTCATTTCACCGCACCTCACAGGAGAGAGACATGACCGAATTAGCGGACTCCCCCTTCAGCGAGCACGTCGGCAAACACCCCGGCGAGCCGAACGTGATGGAACCGGCCCTGCTCACCGATCCGTTCACCGGCTACGGCGAACTGCGCGAACAGGGCCCGGTGGTCCGCGGCCGGTTCGCGGACGACACCCCCGTGTGGTTCATCACCCGCTTCGAGGACGTCCGCGAGGTTCTGCGGGACCACCGGTTCGCCAATAACCCCGCCTTCGCGACGGGAAGCGCCAGCGGTGACACGTCCACCAATCGACTGATGGACATGATGGGCCTGCCCGACCATTACCGGGTGTACCTCGCCGACACCATCCTCACCATGGATGCCCCCGACCACACCCGGATCCGGCGACTGGTCTCCCGGGCCTTCACCGCCCGTAAGATCACCGAACTGCGACCCCGGGTGGAGGCCATCGCGGACGACCTGTTGAGGCGGCTGCCCGAGCATGCCGAGGACGGCGTCGTCGACCTCATCAAGCACTTCGCCTATCCGCTGCCCATCACGGTCATCTGCGAACTGGTGGGAATTCCGGAGGCGGACCGGCCGCAGTGGCGGGAATGGGGCACCGCGCTCGTCTCCCTGCAACCGGATCGGCTCAGCGAAGCGTTCCCGGCGATGATCGACCACATTCACGAGCTGATTCGCGAACGGCGCGCGGCGCTCACCGACGATCTGCTCAGCGAACTGATCCGGGTCCATGACGACGACGGCAGCCGACTCAGCGACGTCGAAATGGTCACGATGGTCCTGACCCTCGTCTTGGCCGGTCATGAGACCACCGCCCATCTCATTGGCAACGGCAGTGCCGCACTCCTCACCCACCCCGACCAGCTGCACCTGCTGACATCCGATCCGCAGCTGCTCCCCCGCGCCGTGCACGAGCTGCTGCGCTGGTGCGGACCGGTGCAGATGACGCAGTTGCGGTACGCCACGGAGGACGTCGAGGTGGCCGGGGTGCAGGTCAAGAAGGGCGAAGCGGTCCTGGCCATACTGGTCGCGGCGAATCACGACCCTCGCCACTTCGCCGACCCCGCCCGGCTCGACCTCACTCGCCAGCCGGCGGGCCGGGCCGAGAACCACGTCGGTTTCGGCCACGGCATGCACTACTGCCTGGGCGCCAGCCTGGCCCGCCAGGAGGGCGAGGTCGCCTTCGGGAAGCTGCTCGAGCACTACCCGGACATGTCCCTGGCGGTGGAACCGGACGCCCTCCAGCGGATGCCGCTGCCGGGCAGCTGGCGGCTGACCGCGCTGCCGATCCGGCTGCACTGAGCCGGGCCGAGAACCCGGGCGGCGCCTCGCGCCGATGGGGCGCTGCCCGTGGTGCGGGGCGCTGCCCGGTTCGGCTGCCGGGTCGCCGGCCGTCGGCTCCAGGACCTGTCAGGCCCCGACCCACCCGGCAGGCCCCAGGGCCGCGTCCCGCCTCCCCGCTGCCCTACGCCCCGATGTGGACATGCCCCGCCCACCGGCTCGGTAGCAGGGGTGCGTTCGCCCGGAGGGCGCGTACGGCCTGGTGGAGGGCGTGAGCGGGGGTGGGTTGGGGGCTGGTGTGGAAGAGCCGGGCGGTCTCGGCGGCGGTGGTGTCCTCGACGGGCCAGAGGGTCGCCACGACCTGGTCGAAGCCGGCGAGGTGGAAGGCGCCGCCGATGTGGACGGACTCGTCGGGGAGGCGGCCGGAGCGGGCGGTGGCACAGGCCGAGAGGTAGCAGAACTCGCCGCGGGTGAGGCGGAGTCGGGAGATCTCGGAGACGGTCAGTGGTTGGTCGTCGAGGATGAGGTGGCTGCCGTAGGGGCTGGTCGGGTCGGCGACCGCGTGGCAGGCGAAATGGATGTGGGTGCTGGCGGGCAGGGCCGCCAACAGCCGGGCGCGGGTGGCCTCCCCACCGGTGAGCAGGACCGTGCCCCGTCCGTAGTGGTCGGCGGCTGCGCGGGCCTCGGTGAGGGCGCCGGCCAAGGGGGCGAAGCCGGGCGTGTGGGGCATCGCCACGACCAGGGGCGCGGGCCGGTGGGGTCGTGGGCTGCGGCGGGCGGCGGTGCGGACGGCCGCGGCGAGGGCGGCGACGGTCGGGGTGTAGGAGGGCACCGCCCGGTCGAGGAGGGAGCGGCCGGCGTCCGGGTCGGTGTGGTGGCCGGCGGCGTGCAGCGGGAGTTGCGCCAGGGGGCCGGTGGCGGAGAGCCAGATGCGGGGTGGGTGGGGAGAGGTTGCGGCGATGGCTGCGGTGTTGTTGAGGGCGGTGGTGCGGGAGAGGTGGGTAAGGACGGGGGCCGCTGTGGTGTCCCAGAGCCACTCCAGGGTTTCGCGGAGGTACGCCTGGGCCGTGAGGCGGTCCACGAGTGCGGTGCCGGCGGTCTCGGCGGTGCGCAGCGCCTCGGCGAACCGCGCGGCACGACTTTCCGCCTCGGCGTACGAGAGGTCGGGCAGCGGTACGGCGGCCACTCCCCCGCTGGTGAGGATCAGCGCGTCGCAGCGCAGCGGGCTGGTGTTGACGGTCACCACCGGGCCGCCGGTGGCCGCCGGGCGCAGGGCGGCCAGCCGCGGTGGCCTGAGGAAGCCGTCCAGGCCGGGCAGCAGGCGGGCCTCGGCGACCACCGCGTCCCACCGTTCGGCCAGTTGGTGACGGCGGTCGCCCGGGTCCGCGCCGGCCGGGGCGGTGGTGAGGGCGGTGCGCAGTTCCGCGAGTCGGTCCGCTAGGGCCGGGGCGGCGTCCCGGAGTTCCTCCTCCTCGCCGTGGAGTCCGAGCCTACGGGTGAGCAGGATGCCGCGGCCCTGTTCGAGGAGTTCCAGGGCCCGCGCGGGGGCGTCGGGGCCGCCCGCCCGGAGGACCGCGGCCGCGGCGTCGGCGGCCAGTCCCCGGCCGTGCCGGTCCAGTTGGGTCTCCGATTCGCTGCCGTGCAGTTGGTGGGGCACCGCCTGGGGCAGCAGGGTGACGGCGCGGGCGTACGCCGCGGCGGCCTCCCGGTGGCGACCGGTGGCGGTCGCCAGTTCGGCCAGCGCGCGGTGCAGGCGGATCAGCTCGCCGGGCGGTCCAGCGGCGGTCCGGGCGGCGGTGTCGGCGAAGGCGTACGCCTCCCGGATGAGCTTGGGTTCCGGCTCGTCGCCCGCGGTGTGCCGTTGGCGTTCCAGCAGGGCCGCGGAGAGGTGGGAGAGCATGGCCGAGCGGAAGGCGTGGCCAGGGCGGGCGGTCTCGATGGCCTCCCGCAGCAGGGAGATCGCCTCGTCGAGGGCGTCCGGGCCAGCTTCCCGGCGGGCCCGTTCGCGCAGGCTGCAGGCGAGGTTGTTGAGGTAGCCGGGCCGTTGCGGGTCGTCGGGCGCGCTCACCGCCACCGCTTCGCGGTGGACGGCGATCGCCTCGTGGAGCGGGGACGGTTCCGGGGGTTGTTGCCCGCCCGGCGCGGGGCGGTCCTCCCCCGGGAAGTCGGCGCAGAGGTCGTAGAGCGCGTTGCCCAGGTGGCTGAGGGCGATGGCGAGGTCGGTGGGGTTGCCGCCGCGGGCCCGCCGGTCGTCGGCGGCCTGCCGGTACAGCGTGATGGCGTCATAGAGCACGCTCGCCAACCCGGTGCGCCGGTACTGGGCGTGCAGCACCTCCGCGTGTTCGACCAGCACGCCGTCGCGGCCGGGTGCGGGGAGTGGGTGCGGTTCGCGGCGGACCAGTTGCACCGCCTCGTCCAACGCGGCCCCGACCCCGGTGACCCGGTGGCGCTTGACCAGCAGACCGGCCAGTCGGGCCCGGTGGGACACCGCGTCCGGCGCCCCCGTGGGGGCGGCCCGTACCGCGCCGCGGCTGGCGTCGATCGCCGCGTTGAGGTCGGCCGGGGCGCCGCTGACGTCGTACCGCAGTGCCAGGTGCAGGCTGAACTCGTCGAGTCGTGACGGCAGCCACTCGCTGTCCGGCGGGGTGTGCCGCAGCGCTTCGCGGCCGTAGTCGACCGCCTCGTCGATGTCTCGCCGGTTGCTGGTGTGCCGGTAGTGGTCGCCGACCACGCGGGCGTGGTTGGCGACGGCGTCGGCCCAGCGTGCCCCGCCGGCCGGGATCAGCAGCAGCAGTTCCCGGCCGAGCCGGACCGCTTCGGCCAGGATGGCGGCGTCGCCGGTGGCGCGGTAGCTCATCTGGAGGGTGACCGCGATGAGGCGCAAGGTCCGTACCCGGTCAGGGATGTGGCGGGGCGTCAGGTCGAGGAAGGGGCGGAGGGACCGCGCGTCCCGCTGTGGCCGGCCGCCGCGCGGATCGAGCCCGCGGACCACTGCGACGAAGTCCTCGGACAGCTCCTCGCGCCGCCGGAGTCCGGAGAGCACCCAGCGGCGCACCTCCCGCGGCACTCGGGGGCCGCCCAGCCGGCGCCCGGAGCGCACCGCCTCCAGCACGGCGGCGGCCTCCGGCGGCACCGCGTCGGGCTCCCTGGCGTAGACGCAGGCCAGCGGTTGCAGGGACGCCTCCCATTCGGCCTGGTGAGCGCCCTCGGGGCCGGCGACGTGCTGGAGCCAGCGGGCCATGCCGACGGCGTGCAACGCGGCGAGGTCCGGCCATCGCGCATCGTCCATGCTGATCACCAGCCGGGAGACCGCCCCCTGCCGTTCCAGCGCCCGTAGGGGGGCGGGGTCGCCGGTGTCGCGGACGGCGGCGATGGCCTGCCGTACCGCGACGAGGAGCCCGTCCCGTGAACCGTCCCGTGAGGGATCCCGCGCCGGATCCCGTGAAAGCTCTCGCATCGCGCCCCCGTTGGCCCGAGAATGAGGTGTCTGATTCTCACCCCTGCGGTCCCGTAGGGGTACCTTCCCCGCACGGTCCCGACGGCCTCTTCAGGCAGGACAGCATAAGCCCGACCGGAAGGTCAGCCCATGGCATCGACATCACTCGCGGACGGCCGGGACGACCCCGATCTGACCGCCCTCTGCTCCCAACTCGCCGCGTTGGGCCGGGCGGTGCACGGCACGCCGCTGGCGACGGAACTCGCGGACGGCCTGACCGCGGTGCGCGAGGGAGCGCCCGCCGCGCCGCTGCTGGCACGGCTGGGTATCGCGCCGGCCGGGCAGGACCGCGACGCCTGGGGCGGCGCGGCCACCGTCGCGGGGCTGGGTTCCGGACACAGCCACGGCGAGCAGTACGCCTGCCCGGCGGGCCGGTGCGGGCGCACGGTGATCCGCGAACCGGGCGGTGAGCGGCCGCGCTGCCTGGTGCTCGGCTCGGACATGCGGCTGTTGGTGGACTGACCGATGGACCACGTCCGGTGATGCCGGTCCTAGGCGATCTGGGCCGCCAGCTCGCCCAGCGGTGGGTCGGCCGACTCGCCCTGCCCGGGCTGCTGCTGGCCGCCACGGCGCTGGGCGGTGCGGCGCTCGGGCAGCGGCATCCGTTCGATCATGCCCGCCTGCTGCACCGCTTCGCCCGCTGCGCCACGTCGTTCGCGGCCCGGCCGCCGTCGGTGCAACTCCTGTTCGCCGGGGCGGTGTTGTTAGCGGTAGCGGCAGCCGGGGTCGCGGTGGAGTCGGCGGCCGGGGTGACGCTGCGGCTCTGGCTCGGACAGTGGCCGCGGGCCCTGCGCGGCCCATCCCGCCTACTGGCGGCCCGCCGGGAGGCCCGTTGGGAGGCCGCGTAGCGCCAGGTGGCGGAGCTCCAGGCCACCCTGCCGGCGCCTCGGGAGCCAGCCGAGACGCGAGCGATCGACCGGGCGGCGGAGGACCGCGAGGCGATCGCCCCGGCCCGACCGGCCCGGCCGACGTGGATGGGCGACCGGGTCGCCGGGGCCGACACCCGCGTGCTGCACCAGTACGGGCTGGATCTCGCCGCGGTCTGGCCCCGGCTGTGGCTGGTGCTCCCGCAGGAGGTACGGGACGAGGTCACCGCGGCCCGCCGGCGGGTCGAGGCTGCCGCCCAACTCGCCACTTGGGCCGTGCCGTTCGCCGCCGTCACGGTCGCCTGGTGCCTCACACATCGCGCCGCCGTACGACGGTGACCGTGACGACGGTGGAGAGCAGCGCCCAGGCGGCCAGCGCCAGCCATGACCCGGTGACCGTCGCCGGATAACCGCCCAGTGGGGCCGTGGAGTTCGGGTTGTGCGTCAGCCGGGCCAGGGCGTTGAGCGGCAGGCAGTTGCCGATCTCCTTCAGAAGCTGGTAGTGGTCGCCGCCGAACAGCAGGGGCAGGAGGAACAGCAGCGCGACAACGCCGACGAGGGAGGCGGTGGGGTGTCGCAGGACGGCGCCGAACGCCATGCCTATGAGCGCGCAGACAGGTACGGCCAGTGCGTAGGCGAGGACCGCCCGCAGACAGCCCGGGTCGTGGAGCGAGAGGCCGACGTGGCGGGAGGCCAGCATGGCGTTGGTGGTGAAGAACGACGCCGTGGAGACCAGCGCGCCGAGGACGAGCGTGAGCGCGGTGACCACGGTCACCCTGGCCAGGATCACCGCGCGGCGGTCGGGGACCGCCGCGAAGGTGGTGCGGATCGTCCCCGTCGCGTAGGCGCCGAAGACCGTCAGGGCGCCGAAGCTGGCCGCGGCCAGCGCCATCAGGTCGGCGGCGATCGCGTTGAGCCCGTGGAAGAGCGGGTCGTAGACGTACGGCGGGAAGCCGGGGGCGGCGGGGTGCGGCCGGTCGATGTAGGGGAGGTCGCTGTGGACGGCGTTGATGTTGACGGCGAGGGCGGCGAGGGCGCTGAGGACCAGCAACCAGGGAGTCGAACGCAGCGAGCGCACCGTGAGCCACTCGGCGGCGAGCAGATCGGTGAACCGCGGTGCCGGGTCCTCCCGGTGCGCGGAGCGGGCGGTGGCGCGGGGCGTCAGCGGGGTGCTGGTCATCGGAGCCCTCCGGTGAGGTGGTCGGCGTGGCCGGCGGTGAGGGACAGGAACACCGATTCCAGGGACGTGGTGTGCGGGGTGAGGGCGTGCAGCACGATGCGGTGGCGGTGGGCGAGTTCGCCGATCCGGGGCGCGGTCAGGCCGGTGACCTCGGCCGCCTCGGCGCTCGAAGGCCGCACCGCGGCGCCGTCCGCGGTGAGCACGGCCGTCAGCGCGGTCAGGCTGGGGGTGTGCACGGTCACCCGCGGCGCAGAGTCGAGGGCGGCGAACTCCGCCGTGCTCAGGTCCGCGAGCAGCCGGCCCTGCCCGATGACGATGAGGTGGTCGGCGGTGTGCTGCATCTCGGCCATCATGTGGCTGGAGACGAGGACCGTGCGGCCCTCGGCAGCCAGGCTGCGGAAGAAGCCGCGCACCCAGCGCACCCCTTCGGGATCCAGGCCGTTCAGCGGCTCGTCGAAGAGGAGGACGGGCGGGTCGCCGAGGAGCGCGGCGGCGATGCCGAGGCGCTGTTTCATCCCGAGGGAGAAGCCCCCTATGCGGCGATCGGCGGCCGGGGTCAGCCCGACCTCGTCGAGGACCTCGTCCACCCGGCCGGACGGGATGCGGTGGGTGCGGGCGAGAATCGCGAGGTGGGCCCGGGCGGTGCGGCCGCCGTGCACGTCCTGGGCGTCCAGCAAGGCACCGACGTGACGGAGTCCGCGCGGGCGGGCGGCGAACGGGATGCCGCCGACGGTGACGGAGCCGCTGGTGGGGGCGTTCAGCCCGAGGATCATTCGTAGGGTGGTGGACTTGCCGGCGCCGTTCGGGCCGAGGAACCCCGTCACGCGGCCCGGTGCCACGGTGAAGGTCAGGGCGTCGACGGCGGTGGTGCCGCGGTAACGCTTGGTCAGTCGAGTCGCTTCGATCACGCCTCAACGGTGCCCGGCACGGCGGGTAACCGACGTCACCCCCTGGTTCGTACTTCCCGGGCCCTGCCGGTAGCCCCCTGGTATGGCGGTAGCTCTCCGGTATGACGTCCGCGGGGCGCGGGCCTGCTGGCCGCGACGGGGGCACAAGGTGTACGCGGCGAACGCGGCGGCGTCGCTCAGCGCGGTGACCGCCCCACGGACTGCACCCGCCGGGCCAAGGCAAGCACCGGCCCGGCGGCGGCCACAGCCACAACCACAACCACAACCACAACCACAACCACAACCAACGGTCCCACAGCCACAACCAACAGCCCCACCGCCACGAAGGTGGCCCGCCAGGAAAGCCATCAAGGCGAGGTCCGCACCCCGTAATTGGCTGGCGGAGGCGGTCCGTCCCATTGAGCATCGCCCCATGGAGACCTATCTGACCACCGCCCGCCTGGCCCTCCGGCCGTTCACCGACACCGAGGCCGACCTCGATCTGGTGGTGGAACTCGACAGCGACCCGCAGGTGATGCGGTACATCACCGGCGGCCGCCCGATGACCCGGGACGAGATCCGCGCCGAGTCCTTCGCCCGGATGCTGCCGGGCGGCTTCTGGGCCACGCATCTGCGCGCCACCGGCGAGTTCCTCGGCTGGCACTGCCTCCAACCGTACGACGGCGGCCCGGGACGCTCGGCCGAGCTGGGATACCGCCTGCGCAAGACCGCCTGGGGCCGGGGACTCGCCACCGAAGGCGCGCTGGCCCTCCTGGGGAAGGGCTTCGGCGAGCTGGGCTACGACCGGATCACGGCGAACACCATGTACGTCAACGCGGGCTCCCGCCGCGTGATGGAGAAGTGCGGACTCTCCTACGTCCGCACCTACTTCGAGGAGTGGCCCTACCGGGTGGAGGGCGACGAACACGGCGATGTGGAGTACGCGTTGACCCGCGAGGACTGGCTGACGCACCGTTAGGGTGCCGGTTCGGGCCGGTGCCCTGACGACGCGTGGCCCCTCGCCCCTACGGGCCGCGAGGTTCAGCCGGTCCAGGTGAGGCGCCCGCCCAGGTAGGTGGCGGCCCCCTGGACCTCCTCCCGGAACGCGGCGGCGCGGCGAGGACCGCCTCAGCGGTGACGTCGCCGTGGACGTGACGGGCCACGTGGAAGCCCCTGGGCGGTGAACGCGGTGGCCAGGTCGGCGAGTTGGCGGGGGCGGTAGTTCATAGGCCCGTGGGTGCAGTGGTCGAGGCCGATGCGGAGCGTCGCGTCGTTGTCCCGGAACGGGAAGCGGCCATGATCGGCATGTAGCACAGGACTGCGGCGAAGATCGCGACGGTCGCGAAGACGAGGGGCCCCACGGGACACCCGGCACGCCACAACCTACCGCGGCCCAGGGGCCCGAATCCGCATGCGATACACATCGCATCGGATACGAGTTCGTATCGCATACGGTGCTGTACCGTGAGCGGCGTCACGTCGACGTGTCAATGCCCGTGGAGGGATGCGTTGCCCAAGGGACCGACCAAGCGCCGACCGCAGACCACCGCGCGGCTGCTCGACGCGGCACAGGAGACCTTCGCCGACCGCGGCTTCCACGGCGCCTCCATCGAGGAGATCTGCGACCGCGCCGGCCTCACCCGCGGGGCGTTCTACTCCAACTACCGGACCAAGGAAGAGCTGTTCTTCGCGCTCTTCGACCTGCACGCCCGGCGCGTGGTCGAGCGACTGGCCGCGGCGGTCGACGAGATGCAGGACACCGAGGACCCGCTGCGCACGCTGATCACCCGGACCAGCGCGCTGGACGAGACCGAGCGCCGCTGGTACCTGCTGTCAACGGAGTTCACGCTCCACGCCATCCGGCACCCCGACACGGCCCGCACGCTCGCCGAGCACGACCGGCGCCTCCGCGAGGAGATCGCCCGACTGCTGGCCGCCCTCTTCGACCGACTGGGACGACGCCCCACCGTCGACCTCGACTCCCTCGCCCGCCTGGTCACCGCCCTCCACGAGGGCTCCCTCGCACAGAGCCTGGTCGAACCGGACCGCCTCCCCCCGGACGAGCTCGCCGGCACCTACCTCCCACTGCTGGTCCACGCCGTCTCCCGGGCCCGCCGCACCCGCCGCACGGACCCCTGAGCCCCCCGGCGAACGATCCCCTCCCGCCCCAACTCCCGCCCGGTCCCTACCCATTGACGAATGGTATGGACCAATCTACGGTGTGCGCACACCCCCCGATTCCCCGCCACTGACGCCCCCGTCATGGCGCGAAGGGAGCACAGCGTGACCGGTCGGATAGCGCGTCTGCTGAAAACCGGCCTCGCGGCCGCCTGCCTCCTACCGATGCTGGGCGCCGCGGCACCCGCCACCGCCGCGCCCCGGAGCGACACCTGCGCCGTGAAGTCGAAGCCCACCGGAAAGGTCCTCCAGGGGTACTGGGAGAACTGGGACGGCGCGGCGAACGGCGTCCACCCGCCGTTCGGTTGGACGCCGATCACCGACCCCCGGATCGGCGCCCACGGCTACAACGTCCTCAACGCGGCGTTCCCCGTCATCCGCTCGGACGGCACCGCCCTCTGGGAGGACGGCATGGACGCGACGGTGAAGGTGCCGACGCCGGCCGAGATGTGCCAGGCCAAGAGCGACGGCGCCACGATCCTGATGTCCATCGGCGGCGCCACGGCCGGTATCGACCTCAACTCCACCACGGTGGCCGACCGTTTCGTCGCGACCGTCGTACCGCTCCTCAAGAAGTACAACTTCGACGGCATCGACATCGACATCGAGACCGGCCTCAGCGGCAGCGGCAACATCACCCAGCTGTCGCCCTCCCAGTCCAACCTCATCCGCATCATCGACGGCATCCTCGCCCAGATGCCCGCGGGCTTCGGCCTCACGATGGCCCCCGAGACCGCCTACGTCACCGGCGGCAGCGTGACCTACGGGTCGATCTGGGGCGCCTACCTGCCGATCATCAAGAAGTACGCCGACAACGGCCGCCTGTGGTGGCTGAACATGCAGTACTACAACGGCAGCATGTACGGGTGTTCCGGCGACTCCTACGAGGCCGGCACGGTCGAGGGCTTCACCCGGCAGACCGACTGCCTCGACAAGGGCCTGACCGTCCAGGGCACCACCATCAAGGTCCCCTACGACAAGCAGGTACCCGGCCTGCCCGCCCAGCCGGGCGCGGGCGGCGGCTACCTCTCCCCGGACCTGGTGACCCAGGCGTGGAACACGTACCACAACGGTCTGAAGGGCCTGATGACCTGGTCCCTCAACTGGGACGGCGCGAAGGGGTGGACCTTCGGCGACAACGTCAAGGCCGCTCAGGGACGCTGAGCCCCCGGCATCCGCAGGGTGCTACGACCGCCGGCGCGGCCGACCGCGCCGGCCCCCGTCCTTGGACGCAGCGGCGCCGCGCCGCTGGCCCCGTCCGGCCGGCGCCTCCCCCCGGGCCGCCCCGCCCCCCTTGCCGGACGGCTGCTCCTTCTTGCCGGACGGCTTCTGCTTGGTCTCCTCGTCCGGGCGGCGGCCCCGGGAGCTGTTCACCGTCCGCCCGCGGACGATCCCGATGAAGTCCTCCACCTGATCAGTGGTCCGGTCCTCGCGCCACGACAGCGCGATCCGGGACTGCGGGGTGCCGGTGATCGGCCGGTAGGTGAGGTCCCGCCGGTGGTAGAGCCGCGCGAGCGACTGCGGGACGACCAGCAGCCCCACGCCGGCCGCCACCAGCTCGATGGCGTCCGGGGTCGTGGCGGGACGCTCGATCGCGGGCCGGCCCGGCGGCTGCGCCCAGTCCAGGGCGTCGTCGAGCGGGTGCAGCACGATCTCGTCGGCCAGGTCCTCCGCGGTCACCTCCTCGAAGGCGGCCACGAGGTGGTCCTTGGGCACCACGACCACCGACGTCTCGGTGTACAGCGGGATCGCGCTGAGATCCGTCCGGTCGACCGGCAGCCGCAGGAATCCCGCATCGGCGCCGCCGTCCCGCAGGGCGTCGGCGGCCTCGGTGGCGGACACCTGGAGGAGGGTGAGCGGGACGTCCGGCAGGCGCTCGTTCCAGATCCGCACCCACTTGGCGGGTGTCACTCCGGGTACATACGCGAGCCGGAACGAAGGGGATGCTTCCGAGCCTGTCACCCCGCCAGGTTACCCGCCGCGGGGTGAGGCCGTGGTCAGAGGTGGTGCGCACGCTCGATACCCTGGAGTCATGAAGTCGCACCAGACCGCCCAGACGATGAAGCCCGCCACCGCGGCGAAGAAGCTGGGTGTGTACCTCCAGGCCACCCCCGCAGAGTTCCAGGAGGGTGCCGTCTCCCGCAGCGAGCTCAACGCACTCCAGGCGGACCCGCCCGAGTGGCTGCGCGAGCTGCGGCGCAACGGCCCCCACCCCCGACCGGTGGTCGCGGCGAAGCTGGGCGTCTCCATCTCCGGCCTCGCCCGTGCCGGCGTCACCGACGCCCTCACCACGGAGCAGATCGACGCGCTGAAGACGGAGAACCCGGAGTGGCTCCAGAAGGAGCGCGCCACCCAGGCCGAGGTCCGCAAGGAATCGGCCCGCCTCAAGGAGCAGAAGCGCACCGAGGACGAGGCGTAACCACTCCGCAACAGCGGGCGACCCGCCCCACCGCCCTCGCAACCGACCGTCAACCCCCCGCACGCTCGGCAACGCCCGACTCCGCCATGATGGGCACATGACCACCCCGAGGACCCCGAGGACCCGGCCCGTACTCGTCTACGACGGCGACTGCGGCTTCTGCACCACCTCCGTGAACTTCGCCGAGCGGTACCTCCGGCCCCGCTGCCGGATCACCGCCTGGCAGTTCACGGACCTGGACGAACTCGGGGTCACCCAGGAGCGCGCCGAACACGAGGTGCTGTGGATCACCCCGTCGGGAACGGTCCACGGCGGCGCCCAGGCCGTCGCCAAGCTCCTGCTCAGCGCGGGCGGCCCCTGGTCCGTCGCCGGCGCCGTCCTCACCCTCCCCCCGGTGCGCTGGCTCGCCCACGCCGCCTACCGCCTGATCGCCACCAACCGCCACCGCATGCCCGGCGGCACCCCGGCCTGCGCCCTCCCGGCCAACAACCGCCCGAACCCGGGCTCTTGACCGCCCCGCGGCGCCCGCTGCCGGCAACCTGACCCCCTCCACCACAGGGCGTCGGTCCCGTCCACCGGCCGGCCGAAGGTGGCATCGCCGCTCCCGGGAATAGTCGGCGGCGGCCGGGCCTTCCCCGGACATGACCGCTACCCCGTTCGACCCGCGCGCCCTCCTCGCGGAGAGCCGTCTCGGCGTGCTCGCCACGCTCAAGGCGGACGGCCGCCCACAGCTCTCCCCCGTCATGCCCTTCTACGACCAGGAGGCCGATGTCCTCCACGTCTCGATGAGTGAAGGGCGGGCCAAGACGGCCAATCTGCGGCGGGACCCGCGGGCCGCGCTGGAGGTCACCAGCGCCGACGGCTGGGCCTGGGCGACCGCAGAGGGCACGGCGACGCTCATCGGCCCGGGCACCGACCCGTACGGCCCCGAGGTCGAGGCACTGGTCCGCTACTACCAGCGCGCCGCCGGCGAGCACCCGGGCTGGGACGAGTACCGCGCGGCGATGGTGTCCGAGCGCAGGGTGCTCATGACGATGACGGTGGAGCACGTGTACGGCGCCAAGCTCCGCTGACGGGCCCGAAGGAGGTCGCCACCAGCACCTCCTGCAGACCTACTCCGGACACCGTGCCTGCCCCCTGCCCCCTCCCCTCCGGCGCCCGCGGCGGCCTGCTGGAGTGCATCGGCGGCCTCATCGACCGGCGGCACGGCGGCCGCGTCCCCAAGCGCTACCCCACCCGACTCCGGCTCGTCCACCGCAGTTCGTGACCGCGGCACCGTTCCCCGCCCGCGCGCAGCGGTTCGGCGGCCCCGGGGCCGGGGGCTATCCCTACGTCGCACTGGCCCGCTACCCGGATGGGACGGCGGGGCGTGTGAGCGCAGGCTGAGCAGGTCCAGATTTCCCACGTGGCCGGCGGGCTGCACCAGGAGGGGTCTCATGTCCGATCGTGCTCATCAGTCTCGGCGGTTCCGCGCTTCGTCATGGCCCGGGCGGCGGGGGGTCGCGATGGTGACGGTGACGGCCGCCGCGCTGGCCGTGAGCAGCGCACTGCCCACGGCGGCCGCGCAGACCCGTGGTTCCGGTGAGGTCGTCCGACAGGGCCTGCACCGCCTGGTGCAGCAGGACCGGTTCCCCGCCGCGCTGGCCGCCACCACCGGCCGGGACGGGCACACCCACAACTACACCGCAGGCGTGGCGGATTTGACGACCGGGGCGAAGGTGCCGGTGGACGGGCAGGTGCGGGCGGGGAGCAACACCAAGGCGTTCACCGCCACGGTCGTCCTGCAACTGGTCGGCGAAGGCAAGGTGGCGCTCGACGCGCCCATCGAGCGCTACCTGCCGAAGCTGGTGCGGGGCGAGGGCATCGACGGACGCCGCATCACGGTACGCCAACTGCTCCAGCACACCAGCGGATTGCCCAACTACACCGAATTCCTTGGCGACTTCACCACGTACCGTCACACCTACGTCCCGCCGCGCACCCTGCTCGACCTGACACTGGCGCACAAGGCGCTGTTCGCCCCCGGGACGCGTTGGTCGTACAGCAACACCAACTACCTCCTGGCCGGCCTGCTCATCGAGAAGGTCACCGGACGCCCGCTGGCCGAACAGATCACCCAACGCGTGATCGACCGCATCGGGCTGCGCCACACCGCCTTCCCCGGCGTGGGCGACGAGCACATCCGCGAGGCCCACCCCGAGGGCTACTACCCGTCGAAGCCCGGCGGGCCACTGACCGACGTCACGGAGCTGGACCCCGGCTGGGCCTGGGCCGCCGGCCAACTCATCTCCACCCCAGGCGACTTGAATCGCTTCTTCACCGCCCTGCTCGGCGGCCAGCTCCTGCGCCCCGCGCAGCTCGCCGAGATGCGCCGCACCGTCCCGGCCGAGTCCGGTCTGTGGCCCGGCGCCCGGTACGGGCTCGGGCTGATCAGCACGCCGCTGAGCTGTGGCGGCCTGATGTGGGGCCACGGCGGCGACATCCATGGTTACGGCACGCGCACCGGCGTCACCACAGACGGCCGCGCCGTCACGGTCGCCGTCACCGCCGACCCCACGCCCACCCCCAAGGCCCCCGACCATGCGCGGTCCCTCCTGGACACCACCTTGTGCACGTGGGGTCCGGATTCCCCGCCGAGCCCGGCCCGTTCACTCACGAACCGTCGCTGATGGCGTCAGGGGTTACTTCCCTCGGCTGGGAGAACCGCCTGCCGCAGCCGCGATCCCGGAAGGGAAGGCCGCATTGGTACGGCTCGGCGGGGGCATGCACCCCAACTGTCGGGGCGGGGGAGTAGATTCGCGATCATGCGAGCGGTGGTGATCGACGGCGGGGGCGCGTTCCGGCTTGAGCAGCGCGCCGATCCGGTGGCCGGGCCCGGCCTGGTGGCGGTGCGGGTGCATGCAGCAGGGCTCAACGCGGCCGACCTTCAACAGGCCCGGGGTGACTACCCGGCGCCACCAGGCTGGCCGGCCGACATCCCCGGTCTGGAGATCGCCGGTGAGGTCGAGCAGGTCGGTGCGGGGGTCACCGGAGTGGGCGTCGGCGACCGGGTCATGGCCCTCGTGGGTGGCGGTGGCCACGCCGAGAGGATCGTGGTGCCCGCTGACTTGCTGCTTCCGATACCTGCGGGGTTGTCCTGGCAGGAGGCAGCAGGATTCCCGGAGGCGTTCAGCACCGCCTGGGACGCACTGGTCATCCAAGCGGGGGTACGCGCAGGAGACCGGGTTCTGGTCACCGGAGCTGCGGGCGGGGTCGGTACGGCCATGGTGCAGGTGGCGGCCGCTTCCGGCGCCCATGTCGTGGCAAGTGTGCGCCGGACCGAACTGCACGACCGAGTCCAGGAACTTGCACCCGCCGGCAGCAGTGTGGAGGTGGTGGTCCCGGGCCAGGAGGGCGGAGCGGCGCCGTACGACATCGTCGTCGAACTGGTCGGCGGGGAGGACTGCTTGCGGCGGGTTGAACTGTTGCGCGCCCGGGGGAAGATCCTCGTTGTGGGGGTGCAGGGCGGGGCGGTGGCCTCCTTGCGCATGTTCGACCTGATGCTTGCGCGCGCCCAGCTGATCGGCACCACCATTCGAGGCCGCTCCCCCTCGGAGAAAGCACTCCTCGCGGCCGCGGTGCGCGCAAGTGTCGTCCCGCTGCTGGCCGAGGGCCGGCTGCGGGTGCCTGTCGACGCTACCTTCCAGCTGGATCGTTACTCCGACGCCTATGCCCGGCTGGCCGGTCCGGGGAAGTTCGGCAAGGTCATCATGGCGACTTGATGGCGCTACGCCTGGTGGTTGACGGGCTCAAGGCCACGGCAGAGCCGAATCCGACCGAGCGCATGCAGAGCGCGCTCATCAAGGCCGGGCGCCAGGGCAGTTGAGACCTTCGGCCGAAGCGGCTGCTTGCCGGGCCGGGTACTTCACGCACACGCTCTGGGAACATCATCCGGACGCCGGCTGCTGGTGACCCGGTTCCCCCCTCCCAGGCCGCGGCGCACTTCCCCTGGGTCGCGGCGCACTCCCCCGGGTCCGCCTCGGGTGGTCCCGGAAAAGGCCCCGAAGTCCTCGTTCAGTATCTTCACCGTGCGAACGCTCGCTGGACTATGGTGAGCGCAAGCCTGTGACCAGGGTTTTTCAACGGGGGATGAGCTACGTGAGCGCCATAATCTTCAACCTGACGACCGCCGCACTGATGGTGCTGGCGTTCAAGTCCGGCCTGCTTCTAGTCGGCGAAGGCACGGTGCGCCGCAGACCGGTGCCCTGGGTGGCGATCGCCCTCACCGCCGTGGCCATCGGCGCGGTGGTGCTCCAACTGACGTGGTCCGGAGCGATGGACGCACTGGACAGCGATCCGCGCAAGACCGGCTGGTGGCGCGTGGTGACCTCGGTGTTCATGCAGAACGGCGGGCTGTTCGGGGGTGTCTGGAACATCGCCACCCTGGCGGTGATCGCCGCGCTGGCGCAGTGGTTCTGGCGCAGCCCGCTCATGCTGGTGCTGTTCGCCGGCGGCATTCTGCTGCCCCAGCAGATCGACGCGCTGTTCGGTGAGACGGCCCCCAGCACCGACCCGCGTAACTTCGCGGGCAGTTCCGGCGCGACGTACTTCCTGGCCGCCACTCTCGCGGCGGGCCTGCTGCTGACCAGCACCCAGGCCAAGGGGCGCCTGCTGGCGGTGAGCGTGCCCGCGGCCGGGCTCGCGATGTGGCTCGCCCAGGAGAACGGACACGGCCTCGTGACCTGCTACGGATTCGTCCTCGGCGCCATCGTCCTGCCGCTCGCCCGCCTCCTGCCGCACCCGCCCGTCCCGGCCGCACTCGTACCGTCCGCGGCCGCACCGACGGACGGCGCCTCCGACACTCCCCGAGCAGCTCAGTAGGCACCGGCGGAGCCGTAAAGCGTTTTCCCGCTCCGTCCCGGCGCGGGAAAATCGCCATGTTCGGGTTCGGTTCGGGTTCGTTTCGGTTCGGGCTCATGGGGAGCTGGATCGCCGGTCGTCCGACGTGCCGCACCGGCTGTTTCGGAGGAGGGCGCATGGCCAGACCTGCGGTCGGGGCGGACTTGCGGCGCTGTGCGGAGTGCGGCGGATATGAGTACGGCGGGGCACCGGACTGTACGGCCTGCCGCGAGCTGGTGGACGGCATCGTGGAAGGTGAGTGGTCCGTCTTTCTCCGCCGGTGGAACCTCCGTGGTGAGGACGAGAGCGAGCCGGGCGACCGCGGTGACCAGGAAGTGGCGCTCGCCCAGATGGTGGTGGCGGAACCGGACCGCCATGACTGGCGGGTGGTGGATGCCGCGCTCGACAGACTGGTCTGCTCCGCATGCGGTGATCGGCTGAGCCGCGGTCCGGTGGGCTGCTCCGACTGCGACCTGGCGCACGGATTTCGCTATGCCGCGATCGAGACGGACCGGACCGGCGTCCCGCCCGGCAATGAACACGCCGTCCGGGTCAACGTCTCGGTGGTGCGTCGGCCGCAGATCTCCTCGGACGACGAAGTCCTCGCCCGGCGCCTGCTGTTGCCCGCCCTCCTGGTGGGACTCCTCCCGACCACCGAAACGGCCCAGCGGGTGAGTGCCCTGCTCAAGAGGAGCGCCCCGGCGCAGAAGACCGCCATCCTGGAGCAGGCCGTAGAGGAGATGCTCCTGCGCCGACGTACCGGCAGTCGGCCTGCTGTGTGAGACGCGGCGGCGGTTCGGGCGAGGGGCCGGGGAACGAGGGAACCGGAACCAAGCATGTCGGTCTTGCGTCACGGCCCCTGTGCGCCCGTCTCGACGATTCCCGCTCGTATCCGTCGCCGCCACCATGACGGCACTCCTCACGCTCGGTGGCCGTGAGGAAACGCTGCCGCCCGAGGCCCGCGGATGGATCGCGCTGCACGACGACGGGACGGCATCGGGCAGTTACGGCTGCACCCCCTTCCACACGAAGGCCGAGGTGACGGCCACCAGCCTGACACTGGGCGAGGCGGTGACTCCGCTCCCTTCCCCGTCCCTGTCACCCGCCGCGCCGGAGGGTGGGCCGGGGCCGTGCCATCCGGACGACGTGGCCGGCACACCAGCACTGGCAGACTTCGAGAAGAAGGTGAAGAGAGTCTTCAGCGGAGAGGTCACGCTTTCCGCGGGGCGTCCCAACGGCGATACCAAGCTGCATGTCAAGAACCAGAAAGGCGACGGCCTCACCCTCGCCCAGGCCAGGCGCGAGGACTTCTTCAAGACCAGGTGGCAACTCGACGACGCCACCTTCTACGACAGCCACGGCGCGCCGTTCGCGGCCGGCGACCAGATGTACTTCGACTTCCATGAGAACGGCGAGGTGAGCGGCAAACTCGGCTGCAACGACTTCACCGCCAAAGCCACGTTCGCCGGCATCCACGTCTTCTTCCACGATCCCGTTCTGACGACACAGCGCACCTGTGACACAAGGGTCATGACGGAGGAAGCGAGCGTCCTGGCGACGCTGAAGAAGTCGCTCAATTACTCGTACTGGGCGGAAACCGGGAGCAGTTTGTCCCTCCAAGACGACTTGGCCTTCCCCGCGAACGAACACGGCTTCACCTTCTCGGCCCTACCGCGCCGGTAGACGGCGCAGGCGCAGTCGCGGCCGCGCATCGGGGGGCCGAGCATCGGGGGGCTGCGGCCGGAGCGCTACGCGACGTACCGCGGCGGCTCCGACTTCGCCGGGTGCGTAGGCTCCCCGGAGGGAAAGGAGCTTGATCGATGAGTCCGCTGAGTCTGGAGAAGGTGGAGCAGACGGCGCCGCCGCTGGTGAACCTCTACAAGCAGGCCGGTGTCAGCCTGCGCAAGCACGGGCTGGAGGGGCAGCGGGCCGCGGTGTACCTGGTGCTGGACCGGTCGGGTTCGATGCGCCCGTACTACAAGGACGGCACGATGCAGCACCTGGCCGAACAGGTCCTGGCCGTCTCCGCGCACCTCGACGATGACGCGGTCGTCCCGCTGGTGTTCTTCTCCACCGCCGTCGACGGAGTGCACGAGATCAGCCTGGACCACTACCGAGGACGCGTGGCCGCCTTTCACGAGCAGTCGGGGCACATGGGGCGCACCCACTACGAGGCCGGGATGGACGCCGTACTCGACCACTACCTCGCTTCCGGGGCGACCGCCCCGGCGCTGGTGGTGTTCCAGACCGACGGTGGGCCCACCAACCGGACCGCTGCCGAGAAGTGGCTGTGCAAGGCGGCCGGACTGCCGCTGTTCTGGCAGTTCATCGGCTTCGGCGACCCCGAACACCGGGAGTTCGACTTCCTCCGCCGGCTGGACGAACTCCCGGTCCCCGGCCGCCGGATCGTCGACAACGCCGGGTTCTTCCCCGCCGGCACCCAACCCCGCTCCCTGCCGGACGCCGAACTCTACGACCGCCTGCTCGGGGAGTTCCCCAGCTGGCTCACCGCCGCCCGCGCCCAGGGCATCCTCGGCTAGGCCCCGTCCTGGCACTCCTGCCACTCCTGGTAACGATGCGTCAGGGCGTGGCGTCCCAACCAACGTACGTGGTTCACGGAGGTCGATTCCGTGTGCTGCCCGACGTGCCGTCAGCCCTCAGGAGGTGGGACCGCTCCAGTAGGCGTCCGCCCACCGCATCGCGTCGGGGCTGAACTCGACCTCCATCCGGTCTGCGGCGTCGGGCGGCAGGGAGAAGGCGTACCTACCGACGGCCTCCTTGCCGGGGAGGACGTAGCCGGTGAGGACCTTCTGCCGCCCACTTCCGTCGATCACCAGCTCCGCCGATGCCCCGTCCGCGTCGTTGACGTCGGGCAGCCCGGTCTCGACGGAGACCCGCTTGCTGCCGGTGTTGACCACGGTGACGGTGACCTGGACGGCCTTGTTGCCCTGGGCATGGCCGTGGGCGAAGGCGTCCGGGACGAACGGCTCCGGCTTGGCGACCGTGACCTTCAGACCGTTGTCGAAGGTGTACGACTGGCCGAAGGACAGGTGCCGGGCCTTCTCGGCGGCAGCCTCCGCTTCCTTGGCCGCCTTGGCCTTCGCACTGGCGTCGTCGGTGGCCTCCTTGACCTCCCTGCGGGCGTCGTCGACCGCTCCCTTGACCAGCACGGCGGTGAACACCCCGGCGGCCACCGCCAGGAGCAGACCGAAGAGGCCCATGATGACGCCGCTCAGCGCCATCGCCTTCTTGGTGGCCCGCCCCTTGCGTACCTGGCTCAGTCCGATGCCGCCGAACACCACGGCCAGCGCGGCCGGCAGCCAGGACACCCAGAACAGGAAGACGAACAGGCCGAGGCCGATACCCACCAGACCGAGCACCAGGGCAGCGATGGGCATGCCGTTGCTGGGCGGCCGCACCCACACCGGCGGCGGGTACGACGTCGCGGGCTGCGCGGCGCCCTCGGTGGTCGGCGGGGCCCACGGGTCGCGGTCCGGCGACCGCGGGTCCGCGGGCGCAGGGCCGTCCGGGGAGACGGGCGTGGTCATGCAGAATCCTTCAGCCGGATCACTTGGTGAATTTCCGACCATACCAGGGGTTTTACCCTTTCATTACTTCGCGGGGGGGGGCGGAGGGAGGGAAGCGGCGGAGGCGGCCGGCGGGACGCGACCGGGCGCCGAACACCGAGCACCGGCCGCAGAACACCTGACAAGCCACGTCAGCCGTTCACCGCGCCGCCCAATCCCGCAGGGAAGACCGAACCCAGACCCGAACCCGCAAAAGAGACCCGCCAAGAGCGCAACAAGAATCGAACCGGCCTCCCCCTCCATGATCACCGCATCCCTAGCGCGGAGATCTTCCGCGCTGGGCCGGCCCTCGCACGTCACCGTCCGGGAGATCCACTCCGCCCACCGGAGCCACCGCGTATTGCTGGCGATGCGGTGTGGCTTCGCGGCTGTCATCGCGGCGCTCGCGCTACGGGACGCCCCCGCCGCCACCTCAACGCCGACCTCCTCGCCTGCCGCTCCCACATACCGCGGATCCGCATCACAGGCCCCGGCGCCGGCCTGCACCTCCGTGACTCCGCCCGCCGCGGCAAGACCCACCGCGACCGCGTGCACTCCCCCGCCCTGCGCCTGCGTTCACCGGACGGCGGCAAACGGGACCTGTTCGTCGATCGCCGCCTCAACCCGGCACCGCTCGCCGAGGAACTGCACGGCCGGCAGGGCTGGCTGTACTGGGCGCCGCGTCCGACGCGGAGCCGATTTGGTCCGAACCCGCCCTGCTCGCCCTCAACGACGGCCGGTACCTCCTCGGCGCCACAGCCGGGCGTGTGCGCTTTCGGCCTCGGCGTCCTGGCCGTCCGCCTCATCGCCGCCAGCGTCGGCTACGGGCACCTGATGGCTCTGGCCGGGCCACCCGATGGCCCTGGCCGCCTGCCTCACGACCGCCGTACTCGGCCCGGTCACCGGCCTCCCGCTGAGCGGCTACCGCCGCACCCGCTACCTGCGCGACCTACACCACGGCTGACCGACCACCTCACCCGTCCCCGACCCCGTCTTCCCTACCCTTGCCCAGGTCTTCGGCGAGATCCCGCAGAGCCCCCAGGGACTCCACCATGAGGTGCGTCATTTCGGCATACGCGGACGCCGCATCACCCGATTTGGCAGGACTCCCGCGCCTTCCCTCCGAACACCCCGGAAGAATCCTCTCCGTGAGATGCTCAATGCATTTAACCGATTCCAGCATCTCCGCCTCGCCTGCACCCCGCCCTTCAACCCCGACTTCACCAGGTAATTCAACATCGACATCAACACCGACATCGGTCTTGGTATCGACATTGGCGTCGACCTCCCCTTCGATGGATTTTCCAGAACTCTCAAGAGTCGCCGGATCCACCGACCCCTTCTCCCCGTTCGGCATACGAGCCACCCCCTCGGTGTTCGAGGTGCAGCAACTGCACCAAGATCAAACGTAAGGCACCAGGAAGCCCCAACTGGGCTTTCCCGGATGCGTCTTATCATGATCCATATGCGATGCGCCGCCCCCTCGCCACGAGCCGCAATGCGCACCACCGAGACGCATACCGAACAGCGAATGATCCCGAAAATCGAGGCGCACACCACAGGAGCCAAAGGGAAGTCCACATCAGAAACGAGGATGCAGGGCCAGCGCGAGACGTACTCGTTCAGCCCAGGAAGCTCAGCCAGACATGACGCCGGGGAATATCGACGTTCGTATCCGCCAAACTCCGTTAAGCCAACCGTCATAGCCCGCGACTTGGTCAGATCCCCGGCTCCAGCACGCCGGCCTCCATGTACGAGGACTACAAGGAACCGCTGTACGCCGCTCCCCCGCTGCTGCAGCGGATGGTGGACGCGGGGCGACTCGGCCGCAAGACCGGGTCGGAGTTCTACTCGTGCTGAGGGGCGTCGGTGCCGCTAAGTGGCGTTGATCCAGGGGGAGTTCACTTGGAGCAGCGTCAGTGGTGGCGCGGCGGCCGAGTGGCTCCGCTGCCCCCGCAGGCAACTCGTCCACGCCGTCGGAGCTGTTGGAGGGCACCCGTCCGACGGCCAGCCATCTGTCCCTGCCTCAACGGCTGAGGGTGGTCATCCGCTGGAGGTTGTGGGTGAAGACTCCAAGTCCGGCCCAGGTCTGGGCACCGGTCAGGCGACGGAGGCCTGTGCGGCGGAAGCCAAAGCTGCGTTTGAGGTGGCTAATGCGAGCCTCGATACCGACTCTCCGGTTGCGCATACGCCGGAAGGTGCGACTTCGTTCGTACTCACGCCGTGCCTTGCCGGGTCTTCCAGCACGTTGGAGGGCGATCCGCCGGCGCCGAGTTCGGCCAGAGACTGGTCGTTGGCCGCGGTGCCGAAGCCCCGGTCCGCGACGACCGTGCCTGGTGGGTGGCCGGTCAGCGTGGTGACGCGCTCCACCGATGGCACCAGCTGCGGTGCGTCGGATGGGTTCCCGCTCTGGACTTGGTGGTCGGCGACGAAGCGGCGCTCGTCCTCGGCCGGGACTGTAGCGTCCGGCTCTGTCTCGCATCCGGTGGTAACAGAGTGTCATGTTCCTTTCATGGAGCGGCAATTCGAGAAATTCGCAGGCCGACGGGGCCGAGCGTCATCCAAGCGAGGCGTCGGCACACGGATGTCGGTTACCCACCGAGTAGAGACCGCCCGCTCCGGACATCCGTAGTGCCAGCCAGCGAAACCCCAGACCAGAGCACCCACCAAGGTCAGAACTATACGGACAGCGAAGACTGCGACGCTCCGTTGCCACCGGTTGTGAGACAGAGCCGCTCGCTTGACAGACCCCCACTACGGTCACAGACCGGCCCCTGACGGAGCACTGGCTCCAGCGAGCCGGCAGACCGCCACCCCACCTCCGGCAAGGCAGCACCACACGCCCACGTCAGTGACACTGAAACGCGGCGTGCACTCCGACCCGTTCGGACCGCCCCGCTGGCTGGCCACCTTCGACAACAACACGCCCTGACCGGCGCAAACGCTCCAGGACCCGGTCGGCGTCGCCCGCGCCGCAAGCTTTCTGCAACCACTCAGCAAGCCTTTCGCACACTCACCCGGGCACCTCCTCCATAGCCCCGCGGATCGGCAGGGGGCAACGGGAGGCGGCCGTCACGACGACGGCGTCGGACAGCAGACATTGGGGGATGTCATGTCGGCAATCACCACGTCCTACGGACTGGGGCGGGAGAGTCAGAAATCGGAGTACAAGCGCGAGTGGCTGACGCTGGTCGGCCGCAAACGCATCCTGGTCATCGTGCACACCGTGCCCTACGGGAAGCGGCTGCAGGAGGTGTTCTCGCTGCTGGAGTCGGACTTCCGCGTCCAGGTGATGTTCACCGCGCCGCCGCATGAGTTCAGCGACGGGGTGTCGCAGTTGCTCCGCCGGCTGGGCAGTGTGCAGCTCACCTGGCAGGAAGCGGTGCGGATGGAGTTCGATCTCGTACTGGCTGCCGGTCCGCGCGGCGTGGAGGAAATCCGGGGCCCGCTGATCACACTGCCCCATGGCGCCAACTACCTTAAGCGGGTGGGGCCTTCGGGCAAGCAGTGGGTGGCGGGACTGTCTCGGCGGGACATCGTCCCGGACGGCAGGCCGCTGCCGGCCGCCGTCGTACTGCCCCACGAGGACGATGCGGGCGAACTGGCACGTCACTGCCCAGCTGCCCTTCCCGTGGCAGTCGTGGCCGGTGACCCGGCGCATGACCGGATGGCGATCAGCCTGCCGCAGCGCGATGCCTACCGTAGGGCGCTCGGCATCGGCGCCCGGGAGCGGCTGATCGGCGTGGTCTCCACCTGGGGTCCGCATTCGACCTTCGGCGCGTTCGAGACGCTGTTGCCCAGGCTCCTGAGCGAGCTGAACGACGACTCAGTACGGGTGGCCATCCTCGTCCACCCCAATGTGTGGTCCGGGCACGGGGCCTGGCAGGTACGCGCCTGGCTGGCGCAATGCCGGACGCGGGGCATTGCGGTGGTGCCGCCCGAGGCGGACTGGCGTACGGTCCTGATCGCAGCCGACGGCATCATCGGGGACCACGGCTCGGTCACCCTCTACGGCACGCTCACCCACGCGCCGATCCTGCTGGCGGCGTCACCGGCACGGGAGATCAACCCTGCCTCGCCAGCCGCCGCGCTCGCCCTCACCGCACCAACGCTGTCGCCCGCCCATGGGCTGCTGGAGCAACTGGACTACGCGGCAGCCGAATACCGACGGCAGGACTACGCCGCCATTGCTGCGCGTATCACCTCCGAACCCGGCCGGTTCAGCCGGAATATGCGACAACTGATGTACCGCGTCCTGGGCCTTGGCCAGCCCGCATTCCCAGCCCTCACCCGGCGCCTGCCGCTTCCGTCGGCGCTGCAGACTTGGGTTGCGAGGGATGACGGGGACACCTGGCACGCAGGAGAGTCGGAGGTCCCGGCATGACGGCGGTCACGTCCGATGCGCCCCGATGGCTGCGGCGCGGCGGCCGGCTGGTGAGCGTCGAACCGGCCATGGCAGCGGGCGGCCGGTGGGCCCTCCCCGGCACCGGGGCGCCGACGCTACGGATGGTCCTCGGCACGCCGGGGGGCGCGTATGTGGTGGAGGCCGTGCGGGAAGGCGTGTACGTCGTCAATGCACAGGGCGACGGGACGGCCAAGATCGCCGATGAACGCGTCGACGCAGGCCGACTGCTCTGCCTGCATGACCACTTCGCGGTCGATATCGACCTCTGTGCCGAGGAACGCTGGCTCGGGTGCGCCGACCTGCTGCACGGCAGCCTCCCCCGCCCACGTGACCACGCCCTGCGCTGGGTGGCGGACGTACTCGCCGACCGGGTCGGCTGCCGGCTCGCCACGCTGCCCCTGGATGACGGGGGCTGGGCGGTGGCGGAACGCCAGGGCGGCCGAGGGCAGGTGCGACCGTGCCTGGTGCCCGCGCCGTCCTGGTGCGGAAGTCCACCCACGGCCGCGGACCGAGCGTTGCTCCCCTCTTGCCTGTACGGCTGGGCGGCAGCGGGGCAACCATGGGGCAAGCTGGCGTCGATGGTCGTACTGACGCGCGCTACGTCCACAGCTTGAGAGCCTGGTACGTACCGAGGCACTATCGATTCGATCAGGCGCCGAGCAACGGGAAAACCGCCGCTGCCCGCCGCGTTGTGGGCCCGTAGGGGGTGCTCGCCCCCTACGGGTTTTGTTCGAGCGCCCCTGGGGCGTGTCCGCCCAGCTCGCCCAACCGCCCCGCCAGCCGCTCCGCTTCATCAGGGCTGTGCGGCAGGTGAGCCGCCCGGGAACGCTCGTAGAACTCCCGGGCGGCATCCCTCTCACCATTGTGCTGGGCACTCCGGCCGAGCAGTTCCAAGGCCCTGGCCCGCCAGTGAGTCGCTCCCGACGCCTCGAATACGGCCAGCGCCTCCCGGAGTTCGCCGATGCCTCGCTCGTAGGCATCGGCCCTGGCGTCTGCGGCCCGCTTCCTCGGGCTTGCGGCCAGTGAGTGCGCGTATCCGAGGAAGGCCAGCGCCCGCGCCGCGTCGTACGGGTCCCGTACCTCGGTCAGCAAGGTGTGCGCCTGGGAGAAACAGCCGACGGCGCGGTCGATGTCGTCGCTCTCCAGGGCGATCTCACCGACGATGATCCGGGACAGCGCGGCACCCCGCTGATAGCCGCAGCTCTCCCACGCTGTGATGGCCTGGGAGAGGTACGAGACGGCCTGCCCGGTGCGACCCGCCTCGCGATGGCAAGTGCCCAGACCGTGCAGCGCCTGTCCTTCGTCTCGCACATCGCCGGCCTCGCGCGCGGCGATCAGGGACCGGCGGTACCAGTCGATGGCGTCGTCGATGCGACGCGCGCTGGTGAAGCCGATGGCGCCGGAGTTGAGCATCTGGCGCTCCGCGGCCCGATCACCGGCGCGTTCCGCGGCGGCGAGTCCCAGTTCGTGGGCCTCGATCCACAGGCCGTAGTGTCTCAACCGCAGAAACAGCGGCCACATCGCGTCGACGATCTGCCAGCCCGTGTCGTACCAGCCCTGTCCGGTCGCGGTGCGGACGGCTTCCAGCAGGTCCAGCCGGTGCGCGGCCAACCACTCCAACGCCCCGGTCTCGTCGTCGAACGGGAGCGGGAGACCGTCGGGGCAGAAGGCGAAGTCCCGCCGTAGGGTGAGCTGAATGGGCGTCAGCAGCCGTTGAGCCTCAGTGGCGGTCGCCAAGTACCAGTCGCACGCCCGGCGCAGGGTCTCGCTGCGGGCGCGCTCCGACTCGTCCAGGAAACCACGCTCACGCGCATGGAGCCGCACCAGATCATGGAAGCGATAGGCGTCAGGCCCGGACTCCTCGATCAGGTTGGCCTCGAGCAGCGCGCCGATCAGCCGCTCGGCCACCCGCATGGACACCCCGCAGACCGCCGCCGCGCTGCGTACTTCGAATACCCGCACCGGCAGCAAGCCCCAGCGCCGGTACAGCCGCGCGGTGCCCTCCGACAGAACCGCATACGAGCCGTCCAGTCCGCTACGTACCGCCTTTTCCCCTTCCACTGTCAGCTCCTCCAGGCGATCGCGGTCCTCGGCGAGCGCGTCGACCAGGGCGCGCAGCGGCTGCTTGGGCCGCGCTGCGAGACGCGCGGCGGCCAGGCATACGGCCAGGGGGAGGCCGGCGCACAGCAGAACCACTTCGCGAGCCGCCGCGGCCTCGTTCTGCACCCGTTCCCGACCCACTCCACGCGACAGGAGTTCCTCGGCCGCTGCCGGGTCCAAGACGCCTAGGTGGTACACCCGAGCGCCATCCACGCCCAGTCCGGTCAGCCGGTTTCTGCTGGTCACGACGGTGAGGCCGCATCTGCCGCCGGGCAGGATGGGCCGGACCTGGGCCGCGGACAGAACGTTGTCGATCACTATGCCGATCCGAAGGTTCGCCGTGACCGAGCGCCAGAGCGCGGCTTGTTCGGCCAGCCCAGCCGGGACCGGGCCCACTCCCAGGGCCCGTAAGAACTGGCCGAGGATCTCTCCGGGCTCGGCGGGCCCCTCGGGGGAGTGTCCGCGCAGGTCGGCGTAAAGATGGCCGTCCGGATACGCCTTGTCGGTGTCGCGCAGCCACCGTGTCACCAACGCCGTCTTCCCGACGCCGGCAGGACCGCTGACCACTATCAGCGGCGCTGAATGTCCATCGTGCCGGGAGCGCAGATCGTCCAGGGCCGCCAGGTCGTCGGAGCGGCCCATGAAATGGGCAGTGAGGGGTGGGAGTTGGCGTGGCACCGGAAGGGGTGGCTGTCGCCCGGCGCCATGAAGATGGATGCCGCCGGTGACCTCTCCCGCCTGGATGACGGGGCCGTTGAGCTGCGCCTCGCCGCCGACCACGTTCCCGTCCCGACTCATCCGCCCCCCTGTTCCACCAACCCCACTACCGATCACTTCTGCACCAAAAAGTGGATCACCTCGCTCACAGATCGATCACGGATGGGTGATCGGTCGCACATTCACCGGAGGGGAACTACCCATCAAGTGCGCCACAGAGACCCTGACATAGAGCGATGGCATAGGAATTCGGCCATTGCGCCAGGCCCTCTGGCCCCTCTTTTGTGACCCCTGCCATAGTCGTTAACGGCGGGGTGTGCGCTGCCAGGGGGAGGCGCTGGTGGAAATCCAAGTGCTTGGCCCGGTCGGACTCGTGGCACAAAGTCGTCGTTTCGGCCTCGGTTCGGACAAAGAACGTCTAATCCTGGCCTCACTCGCTCTGGAAGCCGGCCGTCCGGTCTCGCTGGACGTGCTCGTCGGCCGCCTCTGGGAGGGCGATCCGCCAGCCAACGACCGTAAGAACGTGCACGTTTACGTGTCGCGAATCCGCAAGGCGCTGCGCGAGTATGGCGCCGGACCCGACGTACCACATATCTCACGTCACGCGCACACCTACGCGCTGCGTGTTGACGCAGACTCGATCGACTGGCACCGCTTCCAGCACCTGACCTCCGAGGCCCGTTTCACAGCGGACGGCGGGGACACCAAAACCGCCGTCGACCTCCTGCACCAGGCCGACGATCTCTGGCGTGGCGACGCGCTCGCCGGGCTACCCGGGCTGTGGCCCGAGCGCACACGAAGGAAGCTCGCCCAGCGGCGCCTTGGTGTCACATCCTCCCGGATCGCCCTCGAACTGCGGCTGCACCGTTTCGCCGACGTCGTCGGGGACCTGGCCGACCTGGTGGACCAGCACCCCGACGACGAAACGCTGATCGGCCACCTCATGGTCGCCTACTACGGATGCGGACGGCACGCCGACGCCCTCCGCGTCTACCAGGTCGCCTTACGCAGACTGCGCGCCGAATTGGGCACGGAGCCGGGGCAGGAACTGGCGGACATTCATCAGCGCATCCTCCGGCGCGCGCCGGTGCAGGACCTGCTTCCCGGGAGCGCCGAGTCAGCCGGATCCACCGGGTCCACGGGGCCCGCCATGCCCCTCGCATCCGCCGGCGCCATCGCAACCACCAGGTCCGTCGCGGCCCCCTCTGGCGCCGTACCGCCCGTGGCGATGCCTGCACCGCACAATCTGCCCCGGCAATCCGCTCTCATCGGACGGCAGGCGGAGCTACGGCGGCTGAGCCAGGCCGTCCAAGCGGTTGCCGACCACGGGTCGGTGGTCACTCTGGAATCGATCTCCGGGATGGCCGGGATCGGCAAGACGGCGCTGGCGATCAATGCCGCGCGGCACATGGGCGACCGGTTCCCCGACGGGCAGCTCTATCTCGATCTCCGCGCCCACGCGCGCGTACAGGAACCGCTGGAAGCCGGCCAGGCGCTCGCCATGCTGCTGCGCCTGCTGGGCGTTCCCGCCGACGCTATCCCCGCCGACATCGAGGAACGCACCGCGCTGTGGCGCACCATGCTGGCGCGCCGGCGCGTGATCCTCGTCCTGGACGATGCTGCCTCGCCCTCCCAGGTCATCCCCCTCCTCCCCAGCGACTCCCCCAGCCTGGCGATCGTCACGAGCCGACTGCACCTGGCCGGCCTGCCCGGCGCCCACTCACTGGCTCTGGACGTACTGCCGCCACAGGACGCGATTGCGCTCTTTCTGCAGTTCGCCGGGGAGCACCGCAGCCAGGACATCAGGGAAGTCGCACAAATCGTCCGTCTTTGCGGGCATTTGCCGCTGGCGATCGAGCTGGTCGCCAACCGCTTCAGCGCCCACCCATCATGGACGCTGGCCACCCTCCGCGAGCACCTCACACGCGGTTCGGGACGGCTGGGAGAAATCCGGGACGGCTTCCGCGAGATAGGCCGCGCATTCGAAATCTCGTACCAAACGCTGACGCCCGGCCAGCGATCCGCATTCCGCCTGCTCGGTCTGCATTTGGGATCGGAGTTCGGATCATACGCGGCTGCCGCCCTGCTGAACCGGTCGCTGGAGGCAACCGAGCGGCTTCTTGAAGCATTACTACAGTGCCACCTGCTGCAGGAACCCGCCCCTCACCGGTACCGATTTCATGATCTTCTGGGTGAGTACGCGCGTGCCCTGGCCAACTCCCAGGACGACGAGACTGAGCGGTGTAATGCCCTCAACCGATTGACCGATTTTTATCTGTGCAACGCATCACGGGCCGACGCTCTGATCTACCCTCAGCGGCTGCGCTTGGCCCATGAACTCGATCCAGGACCTTGGCCCTTGCCTCCCTTCCAGGATGTTGATGACGCGCGGTCATGGCTGAGCCTCGAACGCGCCAACCTCCTCACCACAGAGCACTACGACCGCGTTCACAGCTCCCCCGGGCGCGCCGCCCAGCTCTGTCACGTACTGGCCGGCTTCCTCGACACCGAATGCCACTGGACGCACGCCGACCGGCTGCACGGACACGCCGTCAGCCATTGGCAGCGCACCAATGACCAGCGCGCGCTCTGCCTCGCCCTGCTGGACCTAGGCGGCGCGCACGCACAGACCGGCCACTACCCGCAGGCCGAGGAAGCCTGCCACCGCGCACTGGAACTGGCCCGCACCCTGGGCGACCCGGATGCGGAGAGCGAGGCGCTGCGCGCGCTCGGCGTGCTCGACTGGAATCGCGGAAAGTACCGGACGGCCCTGGAATTCTATTTGCAGGCACTGGCCGTACAGAATGAATCCGGAAACGCCGCGAACCGCGCCAAGTACGTGAACAACATCGCCATCGTCCTGCTGCACCTAGGCGAGTACCAAAAGGCGCAGGAGCGTTTCCTGGAAGCCATTGACGAATCCCAGCGGGCCGGCGATACGAGGACTATCGGCAAAACGAAGAATAACCTGGGCGATCTCCACGTACGCATGGGAAATATCTCATTCGCTCGACGGTACATCGAGGAAGCACTCGACATCGCCAAGGAAATCAGAAATCCGCATGACCAAGCGATAGCCCGGTTCAACCTCGCAGAGGTTACAGCTCTCGCCGGAAACGCCTGGGAAGCGTCAAAGCTCTACCGGGACTGCCTCCTCGATTTTCAGCGACTCGGTGACCGGAAGAACGAGGCTAACGGACTCATCGGCCTCGGCACCGCCCAGCACAATCTGGGGCGCTTCTCCGAGGCCATCGACTACCACACCCGGGCGCTTGACCTCGCACGTAGCATCGGCGCCCGCTACGAGGAGTGCCGCGCCCTGCGCCATCTGGGGAACGCGGAAGCCGCCATACGACAGCTGCGGCCGGCCGCCCAGCACTTCGAGTCCGCACTCCTCTTGGCCCGCCACACCCAGGATCCCGAGGAAACCGGGCGGGCATTGGAGGCCCTGGCGGAAATCCGGCACGATGAGGGCGCCCTCGATACAGCTCAAACGCTCTGGAAAAATGCCCTTGGCATATTCCGCGAGTTAGGCGACGAGGGAGCGGCCGCACGCGTGAGCGGCCGACTGCAACAGACCTCGAATGGGGCGACGGACTGAGATCCAAAGGTTCTCTCCAGGACCTATAAAACCCGGATTCGCAATGCCGTGCAGCCCGGTGTAACGTCCCTCACGCATTTAGTTAATCTCCGACTCCATTAACCGTGGCTTCAAATATGCGCACGGATACAGGGGCATGAAAAAGTAAGGCTAACCTCATGATGCGTGCTGCCTTTATCGGCCTGCTCGCCCTCACCCCGACTGTGGCGATGGCCGCCGCCCAAGCGCCCTCCACGACCCACCCATCGACAGTCGTCGTCCCTTTTACATCACACACCCGCGCCACCCACCAGACTTCAACCGCTACTGCACCGACCATCTGCAACCCGTCCTTCAGCCGGTACGCCTAAAGGATTCATCGGCGCGGGCCCCGTCAGGACCGAGGTCCTGGCGGGGCCCGCGCCCCCTAGCCATCAATCCTCGCTCCTACGCCACTGGCCTGAAGCGCACCCGCAACGCCTGCTCCCGGCGTGAACACCCCAAACTCCCGCGGCTCCGCCGCCTGTCAGCTCCATGTCCGGCAGTCCGTCGAGCAGTTGGTTCACTCCCACCTCGACCTCCGTCTTCGCCAGCAGCGCGCTGACTCAGAAGTGGCGGCGCGCCTAGCGGGCCGTGGGGTGTGAGCCAGGCCAGACGCCCGCGGGGCAGAGGCGCGCGCTCCTCACAACCGAATGTCCCTGAAAAGTCCCTGGGTGCCCCGCAGTCCCCAGGCAGAGCCGGAAACCGCAGGTCAGGGCAATAACAGCGTGCACTTCCCCATGTACGAGGAGTACAAGGAGCCCCTGTACGCCGCTCCCCCGCTCCTCCAGCGGATGGTGGACGCGGGGCGACTCGGCCGCAAGGCCGGGTCGGAGTTCTACTCGTACTGAGGTGCGCCGGTGCCGCTGACGCTGTTGTGCGGGGGCGTACTGGACTACCGGACCACTGAGCAAGTCCTCCAGTCGCATGCTGACCTGTGGCTCACGTCGGTGACCGGGGTGGATCCGGCGACGTGCTCCGGCGGGTGGCCCGAGGTCCTGGACCAGGCGCACCGCGTCCTCTCCGAACGCCTAGCGGCAGCCGGCGGCGAGGGCGAGACGCTGAACAGCATCACGATGATGCTGCGTATGGCAGCTGAGTACGCGGCGGAAGGCGATCCGTACCAGGCGACAGTTCCCCTCGGGTACTGCGAGACGCTCTTCCGAAAGCTGTAGTCGCCTCTGCGCGCTCCTACCGGTGGCTGCACGGTGGTCCCATCCGAGCTCTCCACCAGGTGGAGGGTGCGGCCTGCCGAGACAGCACGGCACTGCCGCTGCCCACGAATCGGGTGCTCGACGTCTCCGGATTCGTTGACGAAGCCGACATCGATCCGCTGCTGTACGCCCGCCCGTACCTGGGTGGGCGCCCGCGGCCCGGGGGCCCAGAAGCCGTATGCCCTGATGGTCGAAGCCCGGGCCCGCTCGGGCACGCTGCAGCTCTCCGGTTTCGGGACGGCAGGCCGACCGGGCCGTGGCCGGCTGCGGGCGACCAGTCAGCGGTTGCCGGCGGTCAGGTGCGCAATGTGGGCACGGTAGCGGTCGATCTCGGCGTCGGTGAGGGTCAGGTGGCCGGGGCCGGGTTGGTCGGCCGGCAGGCCGCTCCCCTCCCCCGGTGACTACCGTCGGTGGCGGGGCGACGGTCTGCCCGCAGTCTGAACGGCATGCCCGCGCTGGACATACGCACCGACGCCGTGCACGGGACAATCAGAGATCCGCAGCGGCTCCGCCGGACCGATATCCGTGTACCCGCCGGCCTGAACGCAGGGCCTTACGGCCGGTCGTGGACCGTACCTTCGCCGGCCACTGATGGTCCGGGGTGGTGCGGATGCAGGCCCCTGAGGCCGCGCCCGCACCGGTACCCGCACCGGAGAGTCACTCGCGCTGCATGGTCGGCCTGACGCCGCTCGTGCGCGCCACGGTCATACGCTGAACTCGACGGTGTAGCCGTACATGTCGGCGGGATACCAGGAGTGTGAGACCTCCGCCGCCGCGCCGGTTGCCAAGCGTGCCGTGCGCTGTGTTCGCAGGACTACACCGCCTCGGCCGATGCCCAGTTTTTCGCCGATCTCCAGATCGGCGGGCCGAGCCAGGATGGTCTGGCGCGCGCTCGTCAGTTGGACCCCCGCCTGTTGGAGGATGTGCAATACACCGGCCGACTTCAGGCCCCGCTTGGTCAGCAGCTTGCCGTATGTGTCGCAAAGGTAGTTGCGGTGGAAGGCGAAGGGAGCTTCTCCCGCGAACATCAAGCGCTCGACGATCGTGCCGCGCCCTTCCGGCAGTCCGAGTTCCGCGGCGACCTCTTCCGGGAGTCGCCTCCGGTGCAGGAGGGAGATCTCCCGTACGGCGTGGGCGTTGGACGAAGCCGCCGTCAGCAGGTCGTTCATATCGCCCTTGAAGACATAGCGCATCGTCTTCCGGGCGACGTCGAGAACGAAGGTGCCGCGACCGTGCTGCCGTGCAAGCAGTCCGCTGTCGACCAGGTCGAGGAGGGCCTGCCGCACCGTTGCCCGGCTCACGCCGAATTCACGCGCCAGGTCCTGCTCGGGCGCCAGTTGATGGTGGGCGGGGTAGGTGCCGTCGAGAATCCGCTGGCGCAGCACGCTCGCAATCTGGTGATAGAGCGGAATCGGGGAGGAATGAGTGATCATGCGGTATCCGGGCTCGGCCTGAAAAAGGAGGGGCGCAGTCGTGCGGCGCAGTATCTCACCTTGCACGCCGAGCTCCCAGTACGGCGATGACGGCTGCCAACGCCGCCATCACGCTCCCCGCCCCGATGACCGCCGTGGCGCTCACGCCGTAGGCGCCCATCAGCCAGACTCCCCAGGAGGCAGCCGCGTACAGGAGGGCGAGGTTCCAGGACAGAGCGACAGCGGTGAAACCGTCCGAATGCGAGGCGATCAGTGTCTGCTGGTTCGTGTCGAAGGCTCCGGCGGCAATGAACCACACCAGCACGGCAGCCAGGTTGAGCCACAACGGCCTGGCACCGACCGCGACCGCGAGTGTCACCAGCAGCATGGTCGTCCACAGCGGAAGCAGCACCGATTCACCTCGGCCGCGGGCCCGTACGACGTCGCCGAACCGGCCCCCGAGCGACGCCCCGATGAACATGCCCAGGCCGCTGAGCAAGCCGACGGCACCCAGCGCGGACGTGGAGAGCTCGTACCGGGATCCCAGGAGGTCCGGCAAGTAGGTGTACGCCCCCAGGCTCGCCGCGTGGAAGAGGAAGGTGACGATCAGAGCGCGGCGCAACCGTGCGCGGGTCCACACCCGCAACAGGACACGCGCCCCCGTTTCCGGTGCCGGTTGGTTCCGGCGGTGTTCACCGCTGAACCGCAGTCCGTAGAGCATCAGGGGGAGTGCCAGCAGGGCTGCCGTGCTCAGCAGCGCGAACGGACTGTGCCAGCCGGCGAGATCGGCGGCGAAGCCACCGATGGGCACGCCGAGCACCTGGCCGAGCGCGAAGGCACCCATGCCCGCGCCCATGGCCGTACCCCGTACGGCCTCCGGGGCGCTCGTGGCGATCCAGGCCCAGATGGCCGGGCCGGCCATGGCCACCCCGAATCCGGCGGCGGCACGGGAAGCGATCAGCACGCCGTAGTCACCGCTCAGCGCGACGGCCGCATTGCCCACGATGAACAACGAGGCACCGATGCCGACCATGGTCCGCGGCCCCAAGCGGGAGTTGGCCAGGCCGAGCGGTGGCCCGGCCACCGCCTGGACCAGGACATAGGCGGTGACCAGATGCGCGGCACCGGCAACCGGAACGCCGACGTCGGCGGCGACCGTGGGCAGAAGTGGTGCCACGAGATACATCTCGGCGCCCACCAGGAAGAGGAAGAGATAGAGCGGTAGGTAGCCCAGGAGCAGCCGGGCAAGGCCAGGCGGGGCGGAACCGGTGCCGGGGGCCCGCGCAGTGCCGGCATCGGTGGACAGGGGGGTTTCCATCAAGGCAGCTCCGGATTGTAGGTGCGCAGCCAGACATCGAAGTTCAGGGCGAGTTCCGCGCCGAGGTTGCTGATGAGACTGCCCTGTTCGGATGAAGTGACGGCTTGGTGCAGGGCGCCCTCGTCGAAGAGCTCGGGGAGCCGGCAGTGCGGATCCGCCAGGCGGGCGGCCAACTGGTCGCGGAGCGCCTGGGCATAACGGGGGTCGGGAGTCGAGGGATAGGGAACCTTCGGCCGGTGCAGCACGGAGTCCGGCAACAGGTCGCGGACGGCCGCGCGAAGTGTGCTCTTCTCCCGGCCGTCGTGGGTCCGGTTGCGCCAGGAGATGCCCTGGACGTATTCCACCAGCCGGTGGTCGCAGAACGGCACGCGCACTTCCAGGCCGGTGGCCATGCTGAGCCGGTCCTTGCGATCGAGCAGGGTCGGCAGGAAACGGGTGAGGGCGAGATGGGATATCTCGCGCATCCGGCGTTCCAGAGGGTCGCCGGCCGGGGCGGGCGACACTTCTGCGAGGGCGGTGCGGTACTGGTCGGCGACGTACTCCTCGACCGCGAGCCGTTCTCGCAGGTCCTTGCGGAACAGAGCGAGGATGCGCTGGTGCAGCCGTCCGTGGGCAGGAGTGTCGGCCAGCCACGGGAAGGTGTCGGCCGCGATGGCGTCCGGGTGGTGGAACCAGCGGTAGCCGCCGAAGACTTCGTCGGCCGACTCCCCGGAGAGGGCCACGGTGGCATGGTCGCCGACCGTGGCGAAGAGCTGGTGCAGGCTCAGGTCCAGATCGCCGATGCCGTTGGGGAGGTCGCGCGCGAGGACGCTGTCGCGGCGCACCCAAGGGTCGGCGAGCAGCTCGCCCGACAGGACGATCTCCCGGTGGTCGGTGTGCAGATGCCTGGCGGCCTGCCGCGCGTACGGCCCGTCCTCGGTGGGGGTCGAACTGCCCGTGAAGGAAACGGAGAAGGACCGGATCCGGTCACTGGTGCGGCTGGCGGCGAGGGCGGTGAGGGCCGAGGAGTCCAGCCCGCCGGACAGCAGGGTGCACACGGGAACATCGGCGACGAGCTGTCGGGCCACGATGTCCTCGAGCAGTTCCCGCACATGGGCGGCGCTCTTGCCGGGGTCGTCGCCGTGTTCCTCGGGCCGGGCCGCCCAGTAGCGCCGCAGTCCGTGGCTGCCGTCCGCCCGGACGCGCAGCAGGTGGCCGGGCGGCAGTTCGCGTAACGCGGCGTACGGAGTGCGGCCGGGTACCTTCAGTAGGGGGAGCAGGAGCTGCGCCAGTCCTTCGCCGTCCACGCGGGGCGCGGCCGCCGGGTGCGCGAGCAGCGCCTTGGGCTCGGAACCGAAGGCGACACCGCCCGGCAGCGGCAGATAGTAGAGCGGCTTGATGCCCAACCGGTCGCGGACCAGCCACAGTTCGCGTGCGCGTGCGTCCCAGACGGCGAAGGCGTACATACCGTTGAAGCGTTCGGCGGCAGCCGGGCCCCATTCCTGCCAGGCGGCGAGGACGACCTCGGTGTCGCCGGCGGTGCGGAAACGGTGTCCACGGGTGGCCAGTTCGCTGCGCAGCTCACGGTAGTTGTACAGCTCTCCGCTGTAGACGAGGGAGAATTCCCGGCCGCCGCTCCCCCTGGTCATCGGCTGGGTGCTGTCTTCCAGGTCGATGACGGCCAGCCGCCGATGCCCCAGGGCCACCGGGCTATGGAGCAGCATGCCCGAGTCGTCGGGGCCACGGCAGGCCATCGTCGCGGTCATGGTGCTCAGCAGCCGCTCCGCCTCGACGTCGCGGCCGGTGTCCTGGACCGCCGGGGCGGGCGGGTATCGGTGGTGGTCCACCCATCCCGTGATTCCGCACATGCTGGTTCGTTTCCTTCCTGCGTCCTTGTTGTGGGAACGCCGCGTCGAGTGGCCGGGGGCGTCGGAGCGGCGCTCGGGGTCAGCGGATGGCGACGCGATAGGTGCGGAGCCACGTGTCCAGATTCAGCAGATAGCTCAGGCCCGCCGTGGAACTGCGGGCGGCGCGGGGGCTGGGCAAGGCTTCGCCCCGTTCGACGAGACGGCGGACGACTGCCCGGTCGACGAGGTCGAAGACCGGTGCCCGGGTGTCGGCCAGCAGGTCGTGCACGCGTGTGCGCAGCGTCTGCGCGAACCCCGGGCTGGGGTTGGCGGGAAAGGCGCTCTTGCGACGGTTCGCCACCGAGGAGGGCAGCAGGTCGGCGACGGCCCGGCGCAGCAGGTACTTCTCCTGGCTCCCGGCTTCCCGCAGGGACCACGGCACGTTGATGACGTATTCGACCAACCGGTGGTCGCAGAACGGCACCCGTACCTCAAGACCCGTGGCCATGCTCATCCGGTCCTTGCGATCCAGGAGAGCGGGCAGCCAGCGGGTCAGGGCGAGGTGGGAGACCTCGCGTATGCGCGCGTCACGCCCCCGTTCCCCCTCCAACCGTTGGGTTTCGGCGACGGCATCGGCGTAGCGGTCACGCAGGTACTCCTCGGGCCGTACGCGAGCACGGACCTCCTCGCGCAGCAGGGCGGCAGGGGTGGTACGGCCCTGCAGCCAGGGGAAGGTACCGGCGGCCAGCGCGGCCTCGTCCCGGAAATAGGGGTATCCGCCGAAGACCTCGTCGGCGGCCTCCCCGGACAGGACGACCGTGGAGTCCCGGCTGACCTGGGCGAAGAGCAGGTACAGGGAGACGTCCATCTCACCCCAGCCGGGCAGGTCCCTGGCACGCAGCGCGGTCTCCTCGTGGGTCCGCTGCTCGTCGGAGTCCACGAGGATCGTGGTGTGCCGGGTGCCCATGTGCGCGGCGGCGGCGCGTGCGTAAGGCTCGTCGCGGCTGTCGTGCCAGGAGGTGCGACGGAAGGCGCTCTCGGCTTCCGGGAAGTCCACCGAGTACGTGGACAGCTTCTTCCCGGTCCGGGCCAGGGAACGCGCCGCGAGCGAGGAGATCGCGCTGGAATCCACCCCTCCCGAGAGCAGCGAACCCAGCGGGACGTCGGATACGAGCTGCCGCTCCACGGTGTCTTCGAGCAGTTCTCGTACCCGGGCCGTGGTCTCGGCGGGCCCGTCCGTGTGCGGACGGGCCGGGGGTGTCCAGTAGCGGATCTCGCGCAGCGTGTCGCCCTGGACCCGGACGACATGTCCCGCACGGACCTGCCGCAGACCGCGATACACACCGTGCCCGGGGGTGGGGGCACTGGGCACGGCGAAGAGTTCGGCGATCCCGGAGTCGTCGAGTGCCGCCTCGAAGAGCGGGTTGGCGAGCAGTGCCTTGGGTTCCGACCCGAACAGCAACCCGCCCGTATAGGCGTGGAAGTACAGGGGTTTGATACCGAGCCGGTCCCGGACCAGCCACAGTGCGCCGGCTCGCGCGTCCCAGACGGCGAAGGCGTACATGCCGTTCAGGCGAGGGGCGAGACCTTCGACTCCCCACTCCAGGCAGCCGCGCAGCACCACTTCGGTGTCCGAGCGGGTACGGAAGCGATGGCCGCGCGCGAGGAGTTCGGTGCGCAGTTCACGGAAGTTGTAGATCTCTCCGCTGTAGACGATGACGAGGTCCTCCCGCTCCGGGGCGGCCGTCATCGGCTGTGCTCCGCCGGCCAGGTCGATCACCGACAGCCTGCGGTGGCCGAGCGCCGCCCGGCTGGACCGCCACAGCCCGGAGGCGTCCGGGCCCCGGCAGGCCATGGTGTCGGTCATCGTCCGTGCTGTCGCGATGTGTTCGGGTGAGGTCAGGTCACGCCCGGTGTCGGTCCAGCCGGTGATACCGCACATGGGGTGGGGGGTCCTTTCACATGATCGCGGAGTCGGCGCGGGCACGGTGGCGCGGGAGGGCGCGCCACCGCGGTCCGCGGGGTGGGTGGGCGCTCAGAGCAGAGCGTCCTCGTGGTAGAGGCCCACGCTGTAGATGCGGCAGCCCGGCGGGAGGGTGGACCGGACGGCCCGCTGTCCGTCCTCACGCCAGCAGGCCGCCTCTTCCTCGGTGAAACGCCGCGGTTCGGGCGGCCCGACGGCCAGGACCTCGACGCGAATCTGTCGGGCGCGGACCGGGTCGGGCAGGCGGACGACGTTCAGACGGCGGTAGTTGTCCTCGGCGCTGTGCAGTTCCCGCCACGGTCGGTCCGGATCCGGACGGCTCAGCAGACGGTATGCGGAGACGCACTGAGGGGGCCGCCACAGGCCGGGAGCGTTGCTGATCCGAGCGTTGAGGTCGGTGTCGAACCGGAGCCGCACCTCGTCGAAGGTGACGGGCCGGGGGTAGCTGAGCTCCAGGCCCTGCGGCAACGGTGCATACGGGTCGGACATCCACAGTTGCGGCCACCTCTCGGGCCAGTGCCGTCCCGTGACGGCGTTGTCCGCGCCGTAGGGGTACTGCACGGGATCGGTGCGCAGGGTGAGGGCGGTCCACTTGTCCTGGCACCAGTGCCGGTAGGTGGGCAACGCGATCTCACCGGCGGCCAGGGCGTCGTAGGAGTGCGCCTCCGGGGTGGGGCCGCCGCCCGTGGTGTGCAGGTACTGCGCCGTGGTGCCGGGGGGCTGGTCGGTGGCGGTGATCCAGTGGACGGCCGGCGCATCTGGTGCGGCGTTCCCGGCCAGCGGGCTCAGGGAGAGCCGATGGAGACGACCGGGGCGTACCACGGCCTCCAGCGGCAGGACGATCTCCGCCGTGCCGGGTGGCACGTCCACCGTGCCGTGGGCGACCGGTTCCCCTTCCGTACGGGTCCACAGCGTCGGGACCTCCGCGAGGTGCCACCCGATCTCCGCCGTCCCCCGGCTGTCGTTGCGCAGCCGGACCGCCGCCGTGCGCAGCCGCTCGGTACTCACCGGGAAGACCAGGGCGTGGGGTACATCCAGGCGTCGGGTCCGTCCGAGGTCCGGCGCGCCGAAGTCGAGCGGCGCCTGGCTGTCGGCGGTCACCACCGCCTCCGGCCCGGTGACGGGCCGCTCCCGCATCCCGTGAATGCGGACGTCCGAACGGAGCAGGCGTTGCTGTACGCGGTCAATGTGCCTGGCGTCGGGGTCGGCGGTCTGCTGGGGAGTCAGACCGCCGACCAGGGCGTAAGCGGCGGCGATGCCGGTCGCCTGCCCGAGCATGCCGAGAATCTGCTGGACCCGCAGGGCGCCCAGTGCCACATGCGTGGCGCTCAGACATCGGCCGCCCAGCCAGAGGTTCGTCACATTGCGGCTGTAGCAGGCGCGCAGCGGCACGCTGAAGGGCGGTACCCGCGTCCAGTGCCGGTAGTTGGTGTCGGCCTTGGACGGTTCTCCGGGCTCGGACTTGTTCAGCAGCCCTCCCTTGGCATGCAGGTCCAGGTACCAACCGACGGAGGCGATGCGGTCGGGCCAGAGCCCGTCCTCATGGCAGTCCCATTCGCTGAGCACCACGTCGCCCAGCAGCCGTCGGCTCTCCCTACGCCCGGGCAGCGACCCGATCCACTCCAGCGCGTGGTTGGCCAGCGCTCTTCGCCGGGGGTGGTGGTTCTTGAGGTAGTTCCATACGCCCAGTGCGTGGCGCAGCAGTTCGTCGCGGACTTCCTCGGCGCCGGTCACCTGATGGAACGGGTAGCCGATCTCCAGCCACCAGAAGCCTCCGAACTCCTTGCGGTGGATATTGCGCAGTTCACGGAACGGGCCGATCGGATGCTGTGCGTCATACGGTTCGACCCACGCGGGAGGCGTGTAGAGAACCGGACGACCGGTGTCACGGGCCCGCAGGGTGATGGTGCTGCCGGAGGTGGACGAGTCCCGGACGGCGGGGGCCAGCGGCTCCCCGTACTCGTGACGGGCCTCCCGTCCGTAGTCCCAGTCGGCGCCCGCGAGATACCCCACGGTTCCGTTTCCCGTGCAGTCCGCGAACTGCCGGGCGCACAGCCGTAGTTCCTTCTCCGTGGTCAGCTGGACGGCATCGACCCGGCTGATGGTGATCCCCCGGCCGGTGCGCTGTCCCTCGTCCGCGTCGCCGCCTTCGACGTGTACGGCGCGGACGCTGGCGTTGAGCACCGTGCGCAACCGAGGCTGCTGCCGTGCCGCGTTCCACAGCGTCAGGTCCCAGCCGGAGTTGGTCAGCCCGCCCTCCCAGAACTGCGCATGGTTGGTGGCCCTGTCTTCCAGCAGCAGTTCCTCGACGATGCCGGTCTCCCGGGCCCACGCCGAGAAGTGCGCCGTCCCTGCGGGCACCACACGTACCTCGCTGGAGGAGTTGCCGCCCAGAACCGGCCGGTCGTGCACCAGGACCGTGTCGGCGCCTTCGCGTGCGGCGGCCAGCGCCATGCACAGGCCGGCCAGTCCGCCGCCCACGACGACGAGGTCCGCGTGCAGTTCTTCGGTGTACCGGGCCGGCCGGTCGGCATGATTCTCCGGCGTCGGGTACCGGCCGGAGTCCATCGCGGTCATCGATGGTCTCCGTTCGCCGGTGTACCCGCCGCCTCGTACGCGGCCCCGGCCCGGAGTACGTGCCGGTCGCTGCCGGGTGCCCCCAGGAACTGCACGCCCAACGGAAGCCCCTGGCCCGGCGGTTCCACGCCGGGCACCGTGAGGGCGGGCGCTCCGGTCACGGTCGCGGGCCGGCACAGCCGTGGGTAGGCCGCGGCGAGCGGTTCCCGTACACCGTCCGGGCGTGTGAAGTGGGTGGCTTCCCGCTCCGCGGCCGGCCCCGGGACAGTGGGAACGAGCAACACGTCCACCTCGGCCTCACGGAACAGCGCAGCCCAGCGCTCCCGCAGCCTGCCGATCCGCCGGCGCAGCTGCGCAGCCCGCTCGGCACCGATCTGCCGGCCGTCCCGTACCGCCGCGGCGATCCCCGCCTCGGCAGGGGGTGCGCCGGGGAAGCGGCACGCCGTCTCCCAGAGCGTGAGAGATGCGGTCAGTTCCCTGTCGAAGTACTCGGCGCCGACGGTGACATGGCGCCGCTGTGCACCGAGGAAGCACAGCTTCTCGGCCGCTGCCTCCACGGCCTGTACGGCGCGTGGCACACAGCCGTCGTAGAAGAAGCCGCCCGGGACGGCGATCCGCAGTCCCCGGACGTCCGACCGCCCGTCGTCGTCCGGCGGTGTGCTCGGCCCGCCAGCGGTAAGTGCGGAGAGCATGAGGCGGATGTCCGTCACGTTCCTCGCGAGGGGACCGACTTCGTCGAAGGTCTCGGACATGACGGTCAGTCCGCGCCGCCCGATCAGGCCGGCGCTGGGACGCAGCCCGACCACGCCGCACAGGGCTGCGGGAATGCGCGCCGAGCCGACGGTGTCGCTCCCCAGCGCCGCGGGCACCAGACCGGCCGCGACCGCCGCCGCGGACCCGGCGCTGGACCAGCCCGGTGTGTGTGCCGGATCGAGGGGGTTGCGGGTGTCGCAGGCGAACGTGAACAGTGCGGGAGCTCGCGTGGTGCCGACGATGACCGCCCCCGCCGAACGCAGGGCCGCAACGGCCCGGGCCGGAGCCCGGCCCTCAACACCCGTCTCCAGCAACGTTTTGCACGCCAGCGGTACCCCGTGCAGCGGGCCCAGCCGTTCGCCACTCATCACCTGGCGCTCGGCCTCCCGGGCCGCCTGTCTGGCACCGTCCGCATCGACCCGGTCGAACGCCCGTAACCAGGGATCTTCGCGTTCGATGCCACGCAAGCACCGCTCCAGCAGCGCGAGGGGGGAGAGGTGTCCCTCACGTACCAGCCGCGCCGCCTCCGCCACGCCCGGGACGTCCGCCGTTCCGGCATCGATGTCGCAGGCGCTCCGCCCACCCGTGCCCGTCATGTCCCGCCTCCGGCCCGCACCACGTCGGATCCGAAGGTGAAGGTCCCCTCGCCGGCGCCTTCCAACAGGGCCAACCACTGTTCGAGGAGGGTGTGGAAGCGTTCCGGGGCCTCCAGGTGGAGGAAGTGACCGCAGCCCTCCCAGACCAGACTGCGCGACGGCGGGCCGGCCAGGACACCGGCTTCCCATCGTGCGCGGGTCCGGTCACGGTTGAGGGCGAGCACCGGCTGAGTGCGGCGCACCAGATACCGGGACGAGGCCGGCTCGCTGGAAAGGGATTCGGCGGGCATGTGGAGATCGGCCAGCGTGCGCCGCATCACTTCCGGGTCGGTCCGCCTCACGCGGTCGTACAGATACGCGCGGAGCTCCGGATGACGCGTGCGGTCGACCGAGCCGGCGACGAGATCGGGGGCGAGCTCGGCGGTATCGGTACGCAGCCGGTCCAGCCACGGCTGCACACGGTCGCGGTGGCCCTCCGGACGCCCATAGGCGGGGTCGAGAACCAGCAGGCCCGCCACCCGGTCGCCGGCCTCCGCGGCGACGACGGAGGCGACCACGGCGCCGAGTGAGTGGCCGACCAGAACGGCCGGGGCCGCCACCCCGCGCTCGTCCAGCAGCCGCACGACATCGGAGGCGAGCGTCGCCGGCCGATAGTCACTGGGCGAGGGTCCGGAACTCCCGTGACCGCGAAGATCGAGGGCGATGACTCGGCGTCGGGTACGAAAGCGCTCCACCGTCGCGTCCCAGTCATGGAGATCCGCGCCCCATCCGTGGATGAGGACGAGCGGAGCGGCCGTCGCCCGGCTCAGCCCCTCGTCCACGTACGCCAACGGCCCGTGCGGCCCGTTCAGACGGCGCGGCAGCCGCTTGTGCTGCGGCGGCGCGCTCAACGGTCCGCCTTCTGGGGAGCGCTCGCCCGCCAGCGACAACCGTGGTCGTCGCCGTCCTCGATCAGCTCGAAGGCGGGCCGGTAGCCGCGTGCGGCGATATTGGCCGAGATGGCCGCGGTGCAGAACTCGCAGGGGGACTTCAGGGTGAGCGGTACGCCGCGGGCGCGGGCGAGTTCCCGGTAGTCCCAGATGCCGCAGTGCGTGATGTGCAGTTCCGCCCGCTCGCGGGATGCCTGGAGCAACCGCATCCCGGAGCCGTACAGTTCGGCCTGCCTGGCCACCCGCCCTATGGCATCGGCCGCGCCACGGCCGTCGGCGCGCTCCACGGCGCCGTGCACCGCGGCGTTGGCGCGTGCCCAGGCCGTCAGCTCGCCGTATCCGAACCGGCTGATCAGGAAGCGCTCGATGAGGGCCTGTGCCCGGAAGAAGACGCGTTGCCAGGCGGTGGGGACGGGCGGGCCCTGGGCCGGGAGGTCTTCGAAAATGGCTGCCTGGATCTCGAACCACTCCCCCAGCGCCGTTCCGGCCTGCTGTTCGACGAGGTACTTCGTCATTCCCGCTTCGGCCTCGAACAGGCGTTGCTTCCACAGAGCGACCCGCTCGGCGTCACTCATCGTGAAGTCGTCGGCCGCATACCCGTCGTCGACGGGCGAATCCGCCCCGGAACGCTGCTCCGGAGGTTCGGTCGTCGTCTGCCTCGCTGCCATCTCGGTCCACCTCTCCCGCCGTCGGTGTCAGCTGGACCAAGTGCCGTCCGACGGCTTTCCGACACCCGGTCAGGTCGTTCACCAGCTCAGCGGACTCGTCGTGCCCGGTGAGCGCCCGGTCTGCCTCGCACCGGGCGTCCGGGTGCCTTCCGCCCGTGTGGCGAGTGGGGGCTCCCAGGAGGGGAGCGCGTCGAGCAGGTCCCGGGTGTAGGGGTGTTGCGGTCGGTCGAAGACCTCTTCGGTCCTGCCACGTTCCACGATCTGGCCGCCTCGCATGACCATCACGTGGTCGCAGAGTTGGCGGACGACCCGCAGATCGTGGGAGATGAGGAGCAGGCCGAGCCCGTACCGTCGGCGCAGTTCGGCGAGCAGGCCGAGGATCTGGGCCTGGACGGTGGCATCCAGCGCGGAGACCGGTTCGTCACAGACGAGCAGGCGGGGCCGGGGCGCCAGGGATCGGGCGAGGGCGACCCGTTGCCGCTGTCCTCCCGAAAGCTGCCCGGGCCGCCGTGCCAGGTGGGCCGCATCGAGCCCGACCTGTTCCAGCAGCCGTACCGCCTCGGCACGGCGCGTGCCACCGCTGGGCACACCCCGCACGCCCAGCGCCTCCTCCAGCAGCCGGCCAATGGTGCACCGCGGGTCAAGGGAACTCAGCGGGTCCTGCTGGACGAGCTGGATGTGCCTGCGCCGGGGACGGCGCCGTGACTCTGCCAAGCCGCTCCAGACCTCGTCGTCGAAATGCACCGAGCCGAAGTCCGGGGTCTCCAGGCCCAGGACGAGGCGGGCCGTGGTGCTCTTGCCGGACCCGGACTCACCGACGATGCCGAGCGTGCGGCCGGCGCACAGTTGGAAGGACACCTCGTGTACCGCCGCTCGGCGCTCCCCGTGCGGCCCCGGATAGCACTTGGTCACGGACCTGACATCGAGCAGGACCCGGTCGGTGGGACGAGCTCCGCCGAACGGGGTCTCACGCGCGGCTGCCTGCCGTGCGGGGGGCGCCGCGGCGGATTCCGCCACCGCGGTACGGCATCCGGCGTCCGGCCGGGCTGTCCCGGCCGGCCGGCGCAGAGCGACCGTCGGGACGGCGGCCAGCAGCTCCCTGGTGCGGTCGTGGAACGGATCGGACAGCACCCGTTCGGCCGGTCCCTGTTCCACGACGGCACCGTCGTGCAGCACTGCCACCCGGTCCGCCAGCGTGGCGACCGCCGCCAGATCATGGCTGATCAGCAGCAGGCCCATGCCCGTGTCACGCAACCGTCCCAGCAGGCCGAGAACCTGTGCCTGCACCGTGACGTCCAGCGCCGTCGTCGGCTCGTCGGCGATGAGAAGGGCGGGACCGGCGGCGAGCCCGGCGGCCAACAGTGCACGCTGGCGCAGACCGCCGGAGAGCTGGTGGGGGTACTGCGCAGCACGCCGCAAGGGATCCGGTACGCCGACATCGGACAGCAGCCGCACCACCCGGTCCGCGGTCTCGGCTCGCGGCACGATCCGGTGGGCACGCAGCGGTTCGGCCACCTCGGCACCGACGCTGCGCATCCCGTCGAGCGCCACCAGCGCATCCTGAAGCACCAATCCGATCTGACGCCCGCGTACCCGGCGCCAGGCCCCCGGCCCCCAGCGGGAAGCGTCGCGCCCCCCGACCGTCCAGCGCCGGGCGGTGACCCGCGCACCCGGACCGGCGAGGCCGACCAGCGCCCGGGCGGTGACGCTCTTCCCCGATCCGGACTGCCCGACCAGTGCCAGACACTCGCCGGGTCCGATGGCCAGCGTCACGCCGTCGACGGCCGTCACCCGGCCGCCGGAACCGGCGAATTCCACCGTCAGCCCGTCGCATTCGACCAACGGGGCATGCGACGTGGCGCTGCTGGTCACCGGCCCACCCCCTTGACGCTGCCGCCGAGCCGACGGCCGAGGGCGGTCACGGACATGGCCAGGACGGTCACCGCACAGCCGGGGAACGTCGTGGGCCACCAGGCGAGTTGGAGGTATTCCTGGCCTTCTGCCAGCAGCGTGCCCCAATCGGTCGACGGCGGCTGGGGCCCGAGCCCGAGATAGCTGAGCGCAGCACCGGAGACCATGGCACCGCCGAAGCCGACCGTGGCGAGGACGAGCAGAGGGCCGGTCGTGTTCGGCAGTATGTGCCGGGTCACCAGGTGACGGCGCCGCAGGCCCAGCACGGTGCCGGCCTCCACGAATCCCGCGCTGCGTACCGCGAGCACCCGGGCGCGGGCGACGCGCGCATACCCCGGTGCGCCGGCAATGCCGACGGAGAGGACCAGGTTCGCCGTCCCCGGTCCGGTCACCGTGATCACCAGCAATGCGAGCAACAGCTCGGGAAAGGCCATCAGGACTTCGGTGCAACGCATCAGCACTCCGTCCACGACTTGCCCGCACAGGCCCGCGGCGAGGCCGACCAGCGTGCCCACGGTGGCGCCGATGACCGTGGCCCCCGCACCGATCAGCAGGGACAACCGCGTGCCGTGCACAAGGCGGGAGAAGACGTCACGGCCGAGCTCGTCGGTGCCGAGGAGATGGCCGCTCCCCGGAGGCCGAAGGGCCTGCGCGGATGTCGCGTCCGGCGCGTGCTGGGTGAGCAGCTCCGGACGGACGGCGGCCAGCAGTGTCACGGTGAGCACCAGCGCGGCCGGAACGGTGGACAGTCCGCTGCCGAGAGGAAGCCTCAAGCGCGCGCTCCCGATGCCCTTCCGTGCCGCGGTCAGCGCACGGGGGACAAAGAGCACGCGGCGGCACCTCATGCCCTTGCCCCCCGCATCGCCCGTCCGTCGCGCAGGCGGGGGTCAAGAAGGGGCACCGCCAGGTCGACCAGCAGGTTGATCACCGTGAAGGTGGTGGCGGACAGCATCACGACGGCCATCACGACGGGCGTGTCCTTGGAGGTGACCGCGGTGATCAGAACTCGCCCCACCCCTGGCCTGGCGAACACTGTTTCCACCAGCACGGCACCGCTGAGGAGACTGCCCGCAAGCCACCCCGCCAAGTTCAGCGCGGGCAGCGACGCATGGCGCAGCGCGTGCCGCACCAGCAGCACGGGCTCCCGCACCCCTCGTGCCCGCACGGTCAGCGCGAACGGCTGGGCGAGGGCCTCCGCCATTCCCGCCCGCAACACCTGAGAGAGCGTCCCGGCCACCGGAACGGCGAGTGTCACGGCCGGCAAGACCAGCGAGGCCACCCCCTGGTCACCCGCTATCGGCAGCAGCCGCCAGCGGAATGACACCACCGAAAGGGCCAGCAGACCGAACCAGAACTGCGGTACGGACACCGCGATCATCTCGCCCGCCGACACCAGCGCTCTGATGACCCGTCCCCGCCCGGCAGCGAGCAGTGCGGTGGCCAGTGCCACCACTACGGCCACCCCCACGGCGGCCAGCGCCAGTTGGCATGTCGGACCCACCTGGTCGGCGAGCACCCGCGGTACGGGCTCGTTCAACTGGTACGAGTAGCCCAAGTCACCGGTGAGCAGCTTGCCGAGCCACACCCCGTACTGCACCACCAGCGGCTGGTCGAAGCCGTACGCGTGAACGATCTGCTGACGCAGTCCGGGCGTGGCGCTCACCATGGGGCCGACGACGACGTCCACCGGGGACCCGTCGATGAGGTGCAGAGCGACGAACGCGACCGTGACGGAACCCCACACCACGGCCAGTGCGGCGAAGCTCCTGCGCAGGGCGTACCGGGAAACTCCGGACCTCACTGCGCCCCCGCAAGCCAAGCGCCCTGGAACAGCGGCCATGCGTGCGCGTCGAACGTCAGCCCGCGCACCCGCCGGTGCACGCCGACCACCCGCTGGTCCACGGCGGTCGGCAGGGCGTAGCCGTGATCGGCGATGCGGCGTTGGATGCGTGTGTACAGCGCGTCCCGGCGCGTCCGGTCTCCGACGGTGGATGCCGCCCGCAGCCATGCGTCGAGCACCCGGTCCGAAGTGCGGGAGGCGTTGTAGCCACCATCGGCGAAGGTCGCTCCCGTGCCGAAGAGGGTACGCAGCACATCGGGGTCGGCAGCCGGCCAGTGGAAGGCCACCATGTCGTACCGCCCCGCGTTCCGGCGCGGCAGGAAGTCATTGGCCGGCAGCCTGGTGAGCCGTACCTCGATTCCCACCTTCCCGAGGTCGGCGCGCACGCCTTCGTCCAGCGTGCGTTGTTCCGGAGCTGTGAAGTCGGCGACGAAGGGTAGGTCGACGCTCAGCCGGTGACCGTTCCGGGTTCGGTAGCCCTCCTCGTCGCGCTGGTTCCAACCGGCCGCGTCCAGCAGCCGTGCCGCGCGGCGGGGATCGGGCCGCTCAGCGCCGGGCGACGGGTGATGTCCGGGAGTGGAGGGGCTGAGCACGCTGTCCGCCGGCCGCCGCTGTCCGAAGTACACGGACTCCAGCAGGGTGTGGCGGTCGAGCGCACAGGCTGCCGCCAACCGGATCCGCTGATCGGCGAAGGGGGCCCGGCTGGTGTTGAGGAAGTAGGTGTACCCGACACCCGGCGGCACCCGGCTCATCAGGCGCATCCGTCGATCCGCGCGTACGGTCGGGGTGTGCTGGGGCGGGACACCGTCCGCCACATCTGCCTGCCCGCTCAGCAGCGCGCCGATCCGCACGAAACCGACGGGCAGGAAACGGAACACCAACTTGTCCACGTAGGCGGGGCCTTGATGGCCGGCTCCTGGTGGCGCCCAGGCGTAGCGAGGGTTGCGGACGAACTCGGCCTGCTGTCCCTTGATGTGCGAAACGAAGCGAAACGGCCCTGTCCCCACGGCGGAAGGTCCGCCCGCGCACAGCGCTCCCGGGGCGGCGTGCAGCGAGCGTGGCGAATGAAATCCGAGGTAGGTCGTGCTGAGGGCACTCAGAAACGGAGCGAAGGGCCTGCTGAGCCGGATGCGTACCGTGTGCCGGTCGACGACGGCCGTGGACCGGTAGGGCTCGATGAGCGAGGCGGCGTACTCCGACTGCGTGGCGGGAGCGACGATCCGGTCGAGATTCGTTTTGACCGCCGTCGCGTCGAACGGGGTGCCATCGGTGAAGGTCACGCCCCTGCGTAACCGGAAGGTGTAGGCGGTGCCGTCACGGGAGACCTTCCATCCGGTCGCGAGCCACGGGGCGAAGGATCCATCGGAGCGCTGGGCGATCAGCGAGTCGTAGACGTTGCGCATGAGGGAAGCAGTGACGTCGGCGGGGCTCACCTGCGGGTCGTAGCAGTCGGGTTCCTTGTCCGCCGCCACCGTCAACGTGCCGCCCCGACGCGGAGGGCCCAAGGCTCCCACGTCCTGGGCAGCGCTCCCGGAGCGGGAACACGCCATGAGCCCGGCGGCTGAGACGAGCAACAACGCCACGAGCTGGTTTCTGGACGGAATTCGCATGCCCTTCCCAAGGTGGAGGCACACCGAAGCCCGCGCCCGACCCCGGCGGGAGCGCGCCACAGTGCGCGAAGGAGGATGCCCGAGGACAAGAAGGCTTCAGCAGGCAGTGCGCCCCGCCCTCCATGCGCGTGACCGCGAGGTGGAACATCGATCGGACCTGCCCGAGAGGAGAGAGCGACGACCCGGTGCTTCGTACCGGCCGTGCCGGTGCTGCACCCGATGGCGTGACGCAACGTCAACAACTGCTAACCCATCCATGGCAGACATCATCAAACGTCGCCCAGCGCAGGGTCAAGAGGGTTCTGGTTGCCCATACGTCTAGAGGTACGGATCTACGTACCTTTCTTGCCAGCCTCGACCTTCCACCCGGTCGGTTTCGTTGCCGAAAATCGCCCCTGACGGAGCCCGGTCCGATGCCCTCCGGTGTCGCGTCCGCGCAGGTGACGGCCGGCTCTCCGCACCAGGCGGGTGCCCGCTCGCCAGCCACGACGCAAGGCCGGAATTGGTTCCATGAGAAAAGGCCGGGCCGGACGCGATCGAGAACAGCCCTTGACGTATTCGCGCGTCGTCGCTTCCATGGATTGCATCGACAGGCCATAGCAGAAACGTGAATCACCCACCATTCCGGTTCGCTTCGAACCGCGCGTGGAGACTTTGATGCAGGTCGTCACAGAGGACGCGGTGCCACCTGAGGTGAAGGAACCGCGGATGGCGTCTCATTGAGCAGAGATTTCTTCCGAGGTACGCCCTGGCGTGAATTCTCGCACCACCATACGGCCGTTGGGCTTCGTGCTGAAGATTTTCCGTGCGAGACAACGAATTCGATTCCGGAGGGCGTCAGCACATACGCACTGCACGTCGGAATCCGGCACTCCGGCAGGCCCACAGATGAGTGCGAATCCCTTGAGACAGACTCGGGGGAAGTAGACATAGGGAAGCAGACATGCAGTCGACGCTAGCGAACGACGATGCTTCGGCGTTACCTGGGTCAACCCCGCTGCGCGCGGCGATGGGCAACACCCGGAGCGGGCGCCTCTCCCTGAACGAGATTCCGTACCGCATCCCTTCCGACGTCCTCCGTGAAATTGGTTCGGTCCTGCCGGACATCAACCGCCATCCGGACCCGACGTGCGCTCAGTTGGTTCAGACGATTGCCCGGCACCATGACTGCGCGCCGGACGACATCGTCGTCGGACCCGGTCGACTGGCATTGGCCACCGGAGTCGCCCTGGCCGCAGCCGCCGAAGAATCCGAATCGGAAATCATCTATCTTTCCCCCACCCTGGACGGAATCTCCACATCGGCACGGATCGCACGTATGAGCCCGATCTCCGTACCGCTCTCCGACGAATGTGCACTGGATCTGCAAAACATCGGCGACCTGGCATCGAACCGAACCGGACTGGTGTACCTCTGCAATCCGAATGAACCGACCGGTGTGGTGCTTGAGCGCCGGCACATCGAAAGGCTGCTGTACCAGTTACCGGCGACGACCGCTGTGCTCATCGACCAGACGTACGCGGACTTCGTCGACGAGCGGCCGGATGTCGATGTGACCGGCCTACAACAACGCCATCCGAATCTGATCGTCCTGCAGTCGTTCTCGGCGGCGGACGGACTGGCCGGTCTGCCGGCCGGATACGTGATAGCCAAACCACCGATGGTGCAGAAGATCCATGAATACATGCTGCCGTTCACCGTCGATACGATCGCCCAGGCGGCAGCGACCGCATCACTCAACAACATACGGCAGCGCGACCTGCGCATAAAGATAATCATCGAGCAGCGCGAATCCATGCATCGCGAACTGGCGAAATATGGGTACCGCTCACCGAAGAGCGGTACGAACTTTCTCTGGATCCCGCTCGGGCCGGCCAGCCTGGACTTCGCGGTGGCCTGCCGGGAGGCCGGCATCGACGTCCGACTGTACTCCCAACGCGGCGTACGAGTCACGGTGGGACGACCGGAGGAAAACCAGGAACTCCTGCGCGTGGCACGGGGTTTTGCCGTCGACCGTGACGTGTTGGGCGCTGCCCGCCATACGGCATACGGACACCACGGCACCCCGGAAGCGGGCGGCACGACGCACGGCCATCAGCCCTGCCCAGTGGGCGAGTTCTCGGGAGAGTAGAAACGCCCGATTTTCACCGGCAGTTGTTGGGAGACGGCAATGAAGCTGAACAGTTCCACGGTTTCCGTTGATCAGACCAAGCTGCGCTCCGTTTGCGGGCTGTTCTGCAGTGGGGTGACGGTCGTGACGGCACGGCACCAGGACAGGCCGGTGGGACTCACCTGCCAATCCTTCAGTTCGCTATCGCTGGATCCTCCCTACATCACACTGTGCATCGGGCGCGACTCGCTCACGTGGCCGCTCATCCGACAGGAAAATCGATTCTGCGTGAATATCCTGGCGGGCCATCAGGAAGGCATCTGCCAACAATTCGCTCGATCCGGTGGGGACAAGTTCTCCGGCGTGAAGTGGACCGAGTCGCCCAACGGATCCCCCTTACTCCATGGCGTCCTCGGTTGGATCGACTGCTCACTGGCCCGGGAGTTCGACGGCGGAGATCACGTCATAGCCATCGGACAGGTCACCAACCTTGACCAGGCCGAAGCAGATTCCCCTCTGCTGTACTACCGCTCATCATTCCAGCGCCTGCCCTGAACCTGGGGCCCCGCGTTCGTTCTCTCGGCACGGAGGCTGCACGATGACAACTTTCCGCTTTGATCCCCTGTCGGACAGCCAACTCGACAACCCATATCCGGTGTACCAGCGGATGCGCGACGAGTGCCCCATATTCTTTGACGAGATCAGGAACGTCTGGGTGGTGACGCGCCATGAAGACGTCTTGACCGTGGCACTCGATCCGGAGACCTACTCTTCGGAGAATGCCGTTCGCCTCTCTGCGGGAGATCAGCCCGATGAGGTGAGAGAGGTCCTACAACAGGGTTGGTCGCTGACGCCGAACCTGACCGAGAGCGACGGCGAGCAACATCGCCGACTGCGCGCCATGGTCGGTCGCGTCTTCACGCCCGGCAGGGTGGCGCAGCTGGATCCCTTCATTCGGAAGACCGTCGATGAGTTGATCGATGGATTCATCGACGCCGGGCACATTGACATCATCGAGCGGTATGCGTGGCCACTGCCACTGATCACCATGGGACAGATCCTCGGAATACCGCAGAATGACGTCCCCCAGCTACACCGGTGGAGCTACGACTGGCTTCGTTTGTCCGAATCAGCGCATCCGATATCGGATCGCACTGAGTATGCGCACAGTGTTGTTGCTATGCAGCACTACATCATGGATCTGTTCCAGGACAAGAAAGCGGCCGATGAGGACGACCTGATTTCACTGCTTCTGCGGTCTGCCCAGGAAGCCTCAATGGAGACCGTGCAGGTAATGCAGCTGGTGATGAACCTGATCATCGCAGGACATGTGACGGTCACCCGGGCGATCGGCAACGGCATCGTGACACTGCTGGACCATCAGCTCGACGTCCGAGAATCTCAGCTGGACGAGCAGCTCACGAAGACGATGGCCGATGAGATCCTTCGCTTTGAATCGCCGGTCCAAGGGCTGTTCCGCACCGTGACGACGGACACGGAACTCAACGGGGCACGGCTGCGCCGCGGAGACCGGGTCATGGTCCACTGGGGAGCGGCAAACCGTGACGAGCGGGTCATCTCCGATCCCGACCGGTTCGATGTCAAGCGCAGGGCTTCCCGGCACCACTTGGCCTTCGGCCGGGGCGTCCACGCCTGCCTCGGCGCCCCGCTCGCAAGAATTCAGTTGCAGACGGCCATCCCACGCCTCTTCGAACGCCTTCCCGGCCTACGACTGGCGAGTCCGGATTCCTGGCTCCGGGACCGCATCATGATCGCGCGAGGATTCGTGTCACTGGAGCTCTGCTGGGACCAGCATGAGGAGACGACTGACCGCATGCGACTCCGCCGGGAACAGAAGACCCCTTAGTGGCTGCCTGGGGATTTGTGCGCACGCGCGGACGCGCACGCTGGGCAATCGGCGGGCTGCTCACCTTGACGACAACGTAGCCACCAGCTCAGTGAGGCAGAACGCACGAACGGAAAGCGGTCACGGCCGGAAAGGTACAGCAATGGGGAAGACTTGGCGGATCAACGCCACACGCACGCAACTCGAAGCCAATCGGAAACGGCGCATCGCTCAGCTGTTGACGACTGAACCGGAGCTCGTTGAACGTAATGCCCTACCAGAAGTCTTCAAGGCAACCGCCGAACGCGGACTGCGGTTGTCCGAGATCATCAAGAGAACACTGACGGGATACGGCGACCGACCCGCGCTTGCCGAGCGCGCCAAGGAGTTCGTCTCCGTAGCCGGACGTACTGAAATACGACTGCTGCCCCATTTCGACACCATCACATACGGCGAGTTGTGGTTGCGCTTACGCGCGGTCGCCGCCGACTGGTATCACCATCCCCAGCACCCCCTGCGCGCCGGAGATTTCGTGGCCGTCCTCGGCTTTGCCGGGATCGACTACACCACCGTGGACCTGGCTTGCAGCCAGGTCGGGGCGGTCGCCGTACCGCTGCACAGCAACTCCACGGTTGCCCATATTCGCCCTCTGGTGGCGGAAGCGGCACCACGCGTCTTCGCCACGAGCGCCGAACGGTTGGAGACGGCGGTCGAAGCGCTGGCCGGAGACACTTCCGTCCGCCGGTTGATCGTCTTCGACTACCACCCCGAGCTCGACGAGCACCGTGAACACGTAGCGGTCGCGTGCCGGCGGCTGGCCGAGACCGGATCGTCGATTTCGCTGGACCTCCTCTCCCATGTCATCGACAGCGGGCGCGCCTTGCCCCCCGCTCCGAATCTGCCGGCGGAGAGCCCTACGGGAAAGACCTTGTCCGCACTGATCTACACCTCCGGCAGTACGGGCAGCCCCAAGGGCGTCATGTACGCGGAGTCGATCGTTTCCCTGATGTGGCGTCCAAACTGGGACACTCGCTGCCAGTTCCCCGTAATCACAGCCAACTTTCTCCCGCAGAGCCATCTCGTGGCGAGGAGGATCCTGGCCACGACCCTCGCGCATGGCGGCACCGCCTACTTTGTGGCCAACAGCGATCTGTCCACTTTCCTGGAAGATCTCGCACTCATACGGCCGACCGACCTCACCGTGGTACCACGCGTCTGCGAGATGCTCTTCCAGAGCTACCGGAGTCAGCTCGACCAGCGGGCCACGCGTGCCGAGTTGCGGGAAACGGACTACGCCGAGGTACTTGCGCACTTTCGGGACGAGGTGTTCGGCGGCCGCATCATCCGAATCCTGTGCGGTTCGGCCCCGCTCGCACCCGAGCTGGTCGATTTCCTCGAATCCTGCCTGGAGGTTCCGTTCCACAACGGATACGGCACCACCGAAACCGGGTTCCTGATGCTGGATCATCGCGTGCAACGGCCACCCGTATCGGATTACAAGCTCGTGGACGTGCCCGAGCTCGGTTATTTCACCACCGATTCCCCGCACCCTCGAGGAGAATTTCTTGTCAAAACGCAGCTGATCACCTCCGGCTATTACCAACGCCCCGACCTCACCGCCGAGGTGTTCGACGAGGACGGATTTTACCGAACCGGCGACATCATGGCCGAGATCGAGCCGGACAAGCTGGTCTACATAGACCGGCGAAACAACGTGCTCAAGCTTTCGCAGGGCGAATTTGTGGCGCTGGCGAAGCTGGAATCGATCTTCGCCGCCAGTCCGCTGGTGCATCAGATATTCGTGTACGGGAACAGTTCCCGCGCTTATCTGCTCGCGGTGGTGGTGCCGACTCATGCGGCAATCGAGCAGGCCGCCGACAAGACGGCATTGAAATTAGCGATCAGTGAGTCACTGCGGAGCATCGCAAGGGAGGCCGAGCTCAACCCGTATGAAATGCCACGTGATCTGCTCATCGAGACCGAGCCGTTCAGCCAGGAGAACGGCCTGTTGTCCGACTCGACCAAGCACATACGGCCACGGTTGAAAGACCACTATGGCGAGCAACTGGAGCGACGCTACGTCGAGTTGGCGGAGGGACAGGCCAACGAGCTGCGCGGGCTGCGGCATGACGTGAGCCGCCCGGTCGTGGAGACGGTCGGCCGTGCCGTGCAGGCACTGCTCGGCACGGCCGAGGGCGAACTGAACCGGGAGACGCGTTTCACCGACCTGGGTGGGGACTCGCTGTCGGCGCTGTCGTTGACAAACCTGCTGCGGGAAATCTTCGATACCGAGGTCCCGGTCGGGACGCTCATCGGCCCGGCCAACAGCCTGCGCCAGATCGCCGATCACATCGAACAGCTGCGCAGCCCGTCCACGGAACGACCCACGTTCGCCAGCGTGCACGGCGAAGACGCCACCGTGGCGCGGGCCGAGGACCTCACCCTGGACAAGTTCATCGACCAGGCAACGCTGACCGCAGCCACGGCACTCCCCCAGCCGACCGATATGCCCAGCGCGGTGCTCCTCACCGGAGCCAACGGATATCTCGGCCGTTTCCTGTGCCTGGAATGGTTGGAGCGGCTGGCCCCGATCGGCGGCAAGCTGATCTGCCTGGTACGCGGCACCGATGACACAGCCGCTGCCCAGCGCCTGGAACAGGCGTTGGACAGCGGGGACACCGAACTCAAACGGCGTTTCGCCGAGTTGACCGCCAACGGCACGCTGCAGGTGATCGCCGGTGACATCGGCATGACCAACCTCGGTCTGACCACGCATGCCTGGCAACGATTGGCCGCCACCGTGGACCTCATCGTGCACCCGGCCGCGCTGGTCAACCACGTACTGCCCTACCGGCAACTGTTCGGTCCCAACGTCGTCGGTACCGCCGAACTCGTCCGCATGGCGCTCACGGACCGGCTCAAGTCGATCAGCTACCTGTCCTCCGTGGCCGTCGCGTCGCACGGAGCACTCACTGTGGACGAGGACATCGACATCAGGGTGGCCGGCCCGGTGCGCCCGATCGACGGGAGCCACGCAGGCGGCTACGCCATGAGCAAATGGGCCGGCGAGGTACTACTGCGAGAGGCGCACGACCTGTGCGGGCTGCCGGTGACCGTGTTCCGTTCGGACATGATCCTGGCGCACGGCCGCTACACCGGGCAGCTCAACGTGCCGGACACGTTCACCCGCCTCGTGCTGAGCTTGGTCACCACTGGAATCGCGCCCCAGTCGTTCTACCGCACCAACGCCGCGGGCCAGCGGCCCCGGGCGCACTACGACGGGTTGCCGGGTGACTTCGTCGCCGCCTCAGTGGCCACCCTGGGAACCGGGGCGGCCGGGTACCGCACGTTCAACCTGGTCAACCCGCACGACGACGGCATATCACTGGACACTGTTGTCGACTGGCTGGGCGACGTCGGCATGGCAATCCGCCGGGTCGAGGACTACCGGGAGTGGTACAGGCTGTTCGAGGCCGCCCTACGGGCGCTGCCGGAGAAGCAACGACAACACTCTCTGCTCCCCCTGCTGCACGCCTACCGCGAACCGGCGACACCGTTGACCGGGTCGGTCGTCCCCGCCGTACGGTTCCAAGAGGCAGTGCGAGCCACCGGAATCGGGACGGCGAAGGACATTCCCCACCTGTCCCGGCCGCTGATCGAGAAGTATCTGACGGATCTACGGCAATTGCGCCTGATCTGACCTCGGGAATCCATGCCGGGGGCGGCCCACATGCGGACGCGGTGGTGCCGCCCGGCTCGCGGAAGCGGAAATCCTCATGGGAAAGGAAATACTCATTCGTGAACAGATCAATCGCCGAAGCCGTGGGGACATTTGAGATCGCCGGTAAGCCGGTCGCCAGGCTCGGCTTCGGCGCCATGCGGCTGACCGGGCGCGGCGTGTGGGGGCCGCCCGCCGATCGGGCCGAATGCGTGCGAGTGGTGAGGCGGGCGGTCGAGCTGGGTGTGCAGCTGATCGACACCGCGGACTCCTACGGCCCGCACGTCAGCGAGGAGATCCTCGCCGAGGCCCTCCACCGCTACCCCGAGGACTTGCTGATCGCCACAAAAGCGGGAGTGACCCGCAACGGCCCGGACATCATCGACACCGACCACGGACCGGTCCACATCGGATCGAGGGCCTGGCCACCGGTCGGGCGCCCCGAATACCTGCGCCAGCAGGCGGAAATGAGCCTGCGGCGGCTCCGCCTGGAGCTGATCGACCTGTTTCAGCTGCACCGGGTCGACCCCGCGATCCCGCTTGAGGACCAGGTAGGCGAGCTCGCCGACCTCAAGGCCGAGGGCAAGATCGCTGCGGTGGGGCTTTCCGAGGTCAGTGTCGAGCAGATCGAACGGGCACGGACCATCACCGAGATCGCCACCGTGCAGAACCGCTACAACCTCACGGACCGTTCCTCCGCGGCGGTACTCGAGTACTGCGAGGTCAACGGGATCGGGTTCATGCCGTGGGCGCCCGTCGCCGCGGGTGCGCTCGCCGGCCCCGGTGGCCCTCTCGATCGGATCGCCACCCGTCACCGGGCCACTCCGGCCCAGGTGGCGCTTGCCTGGCTGCTGGCCACTTCCCCGGTGATGCTGCCCATCCCTGGCACGGCCAAGGTCGCGCACCTCGAAGACAACCTCGCGGCGGCCACCGTGCGACTCGAAGCCGGCGAACTCGCCGAACTCACCGCACTCGGATAGGGCTGCGATCCCGAGAACAGCGATGAAGGCGGTCCTGATGCCGCGCGCCGGTGCGACCCACGATGCTTCAGGCAGAGACGGTCGGACCGTGGCCTCTGTCGTACCTGCCCAGGCCCTGCACGGGCCCCTTGCCGTGCTGGAGCGAGGGGCGTCGGGCGCCCGGAGCCAGTGGGGCGCCGTCGTCCTCCCCACCCCTGGCCGGCAGGCTCGACCCGCTCCGTTGAGCGGGTCGAGCCGAACGGCCCCCAGCTCCAGGCCAGGACCGACCGCGCCCCGATGTCCACGAGATCCGCCGGCGCCGGCTGCAGCCGCAGGTCCAGGCCGGGTGCCGGGCGGAACAGCGGCGAGGAAGGCAAGATCTCTACCTGCCTCGTCCCTGGCGTGGACGAAGGCCGCAAGCATGCGCTCGGCAGCACGGTCTGCTGCGGTGCTCTCGGCCGGCGCTCATGAGGATTCGGCTGGATTCTCGTTCCGGAACCAGGCGATGACGAACAACGACGCCACCAGGAGGACCGTGCCGATCGTCCGGTATCCCAGATCAACTGAGTTGACGAACCTGTCGACCATGTCCGTGTTGCCTCCGGTCAGCAGTCTGGAGAAGACAGACGAATGCGCCTCTCCGCCCGCGAGGTGGGAAAAGAAATGAGCCTGGATGATCGTCCCCATTGTGGCGATGCCAATCGCTGCCCCGAGCTCGCGCATAAGGCTGTTGAGGCCCGATCCGGCCCCGACACGGTTCGGGGGCAGGGAGCTGATGATGGCATTGGACAGCAGTGGCGCGGAGAGCCCGATTCCCGTTGCCATCAGCAGCAAGTAGACGATGAGAACCACATACGGCGTTGCCGCGGTCAGTGTTGACAGCAGATACGAGCCGATGACCAGGAACGCCATACCCGACGCAATCGTCCTGCGCGCGCCGATACGGTCGGCAACCCGCAGGCTCTTCGCCGAGACCACGGCATTCCAGAGGGGCATGGGAATCGTGGCGATGCCGGCCACCATCGGCGTGTACCCCTTGGCGAACTGTAGATACTGGGAATTGACGTAGAAGAGCGCGAACATCGCCAGGAATCCGACCATTACTCCGACCGTCCCGGCCCGAAGCTTGGGGATGCGGAAGAGCGCCGTGTCGAGGAGAGCATGGCTCTTGCCCCAGCTGCGCACCACATAGCAGACGATGACCGCGACCCCTGTGATTCCCGAGGCAGCAACCGTCAACGAGGTCCAACCCAGTTCGGAGCCCTCGATGATCATGTAGAGAAGGCTGGTCAGACCGACGACCAGGAGAGCCGATCCGGCGAGATCCACCTTCGTGTCCACATTCCGCGTCTGGGGCACATATGCCGCGACACAGATGGTGGCGCACGACGCCAGGACGGCGAACACCAGGAACATCATGCGCCAGCCGCCGAACTGCACCAGGGCCCCGCCGGCTGTGGCAGCCACCATACCGGCGGCCTGGACAGCGACTGTCCACCCCGTGATCGCCTTGAGGCGTTCCTGTTCCGGATGAATGTTGACGATGATCGACAACGTCGTCGAAAACACGAACGCCGCTCCCAGACCGGTCAAGAATCGCGCGGCAAGAAGCAATGCGATCGTCGGGGCCAGCGCGGAAGCCAGGCAGCCGATGACGTAGACGATGAGGCCCGCGAGCAGAAAACCTTTACGCCCATACCGGTCCGCGAGCGCGCCTGCCGGAACCAATAAGCAGGCGAAGACAATGGTGTACCCGTCGACGACCCATAATAACTGGGTCGCCGACGGATGCAGATCACTGGCAGAGATCGTCGGTATCGCAAGATTCATCACCGATACCATTCCCATGACCAGAAATGCTGCGCCTGAAGCGATGCGACGAGCTCCACGCCGACGCGGATGGCCAACTTGCGCCGTCGGTTCGACACCCGTAGTTGCTGTCACGAATCTCCCGCCCTCGTCTCGAGTCGAGCACCGCCCGGGCTCGACGAAGCCCGACTGTCGACTACCGAGTGAAACCAATGACTTTCGAGGCGTATACCTCGAAGCGAGGTCAGGAACTCTATACCTCGAAGCGAGGTACTGCCCAGCGGATGCCGGATCGGGACCCTGACCGCGTGACCGCAGGGTGTGACGAAGTGCAGGTACCGGCGGCGCGGGTGGCGACGGGGCAGGCCGCTCCCGTTCGCCACCCGCTGGAGCGGCGGAGCATCGAGCGCCTCCCCCGGACGCCGACTTCACTTGCCTACCGACGCACAGGCCCGCCGCGTCACTTGGGGAGCCGCGGCAGCACGTTCTCGCGGAAGCGCCGGAGGTTGCCGGCCATGTCGTTGAACGCCTGGCCGCCGTAGTCGATGTGCCACAAGAACGTGTCCACGGACAGCGCGCGCCGGAACTCAACGATCCGTTCCGTGACCGTCTCCGGTGAGCCGACGATCGCCGTCTCGATGAGATCGTCGTCGCTCATCTCTTTGATCTTCTTCACGGCCTGCGGGTACTTCGCGTAATCCGACGAGTGACTGTGCAGCAGAGATTCGGCGGCTTCACCGAACACCTGCCAGTGCGCCCGGAGTCGAGGCAGCGCCCTGTCCACCGCGTCCGCGTCCGTCTCACCGATCATCAGCGGGATGCTGATCGCGACCCGCGGCGATCCTCCGCCGACCTCCGAGGCCACCTGGAAACGCGACTTGTAGAGCTCCACATTCTCCCGGGCCTTGGGCAGTTCCTCAGCGCGCGGCGGAGACGCCATGAGCAGGTTCAGCCCGCGGTCACCCGCCCAGGAAAACGTCTCCGGCGACATCAGCCCGGCGACCCAGGTCGGCGGGTGCGGCATCTGAGTCACTGACGGAAGGGAGTTCACACCGGAGTACTGGAAGAACTCACTGGATTCCGAGACGTCTTTCTCGGTCCACAGCCGAAGGACGGCCTCGACTGTTTGCTTGTACCGCTGCCGGCTTCCTTCCATGGGCACGCCGAAGGTGTCGAATTCGTAGGGAAGGAAGGCTCGGGCGAACCCGACATCGAGTCGTCCGTGACTGAGGACATCGACCTGAGCCGCTTGAGCCGCGATCTGTACCGGGTGGTGGAAGGAGGCTTGTATACCACCGGTCATCAGGCGGATCGACCGTGTCCGGGCAGCCACTGCGGCCAGAAAAGTGAGGGGGTGCGGGCTGTACCCGCCGTATTCCTGCAGGTAGTGCTCTGTCATCTTCACATAGTCGAACCCCAACTCCTCGGCGAGGCAGGACAGGGCGAGCGCATCGTCGAGATACTCGGTCGCCGAACGCTGACTGCAACGGCAGTCCGGCAGGAAAGAGATGCCGTATTTCATGGTGCGAATACCTTCCGACGGCGTGTGAACGGAGGGCTGCATATGAAGGACGCTGCTGTGCGGCCGCCCATCTGCTGACCCGAGCCCAGTGCAACCATCGATGCTGGTCGGGCCAGTCGGCGCGGCACCGGCCCTCTGATGGGCCAGCTCGTGCGAGCGGAACATGGAGCAACCTACGCCGCACATGACGGACTGTCAAGGCGTTGTATAGGGAGCTTGTAAAGTCTCAACAAGCCTTGCCTGTAAGCGTGTTGACAAGGTGGTTGGTGTCTGGTCTTCTGGGATGTGCGACGCCGCAAATGCATCACGAAGACGCCGGTCAAGGCGTTTACCAGGGTGAGGTGTTGTAGAGATGGCCGAAGCATACTGCTGGGCTGGCAAGCACCGGCGTTTACAGCGCCTTCGTCATCCGGGCTCTGGGGCGATCTTCCTGGTTCCACTGGACCATTCACTTGCTGATGGTCCGGTAGCGGATACCGAGAAATTCGCTTCACTGGTCGAGGCGATGGCCAACAACGGAGTGGACGGGCTCGTCGTCCACAAAGGACGGGTTCGATTTCTGCGTCCGGAGCTGCTCCGGGACTTGAGCCTGATCGTGCACTTGAACGGCAGCACCCGCTATGCGCCGGACGCCAACGCGAAGATTCTCGTCGGCTCCGTGGAAGAAGCCGTGGCACTCGGCGCGGACGCAGTCAGCGTGCACATCAACATCGGTTCCAACAACGAAGCCGCACAACTCGTCGACCTGGGCAAGGTCTCCGACCAGGCGGCGCGCTGGGGCGTACCGCTACTGGCCATGGTCTACCCGCGCGGCCCCCATCTGACGAATCCCGCCGACCCCGCTCTGCTGGCACACGCCGCGAATATCGCGGCCGACCTCGGGGCCGACATCGTCAAGCTTCCCTACACCGGTTCGGTCAGCACGATGGTCGATGTCGTCCATGCCAGCCCGATCCCCATCGTGACCGCCGGCGGTGGGGTGGTCGCCGAAACGGAGAAGCTCCTCGACGGCATCACCGACGCGATGACCTCCGGCATCGCCGGCGTCGCCGTCGGACGCAACGTCTTCGCCGCCGACGACCCGGGACGGACGGCACACCTCATCGCGCAGCGGGTACACGCCACCGCTCCACCGCCGGACCTCCTGCCGGCGGAACGACAGATGGACTGCGAAACAACATTTTCCTGAGCCACAGGCAATCGGACACGAGTTGAGGGAGAACATGAAGTCTGCCTACATCGATCTCCGTGACTGCACCGGCGAACTGGCGAATGCCGTCATCGAAGAGAGCGCCCACCTGGGAGTCGAGGGCGTCGTCGTCGACGATCCGGAGCTCGCCAAAAACGTACCCCCGACGCTGCGCAAGGTCGCCATCGTGGCGCCGGAAACTCCGACCAGCCTGATCGACCAACTCGTCGACGTGGTCGACCTCTTGGTCGCCGATCACAGCATCGTCGAGAAGTTCCAGGGGCTGCGTCCCCACCTGAAGACCGGTGTCCTGGTGAAGGTGCTCGGCGAGGAGACGCTCAACCTTGCCTGCAAGGTCGCCAACGAGGCGGACTTCACGTTCGTCGAATTCCAGCAGGACCCCAGCAAGATTCCGCTGGAGATCCTGTTGGCCGCTGCGGACCGCGCCGAGGGCTCGATCGTGACCTTTGTCGAGGACCTTGAGGACGCCGTAGTGACGCTCGGTGTCCTCGAACGCGGATCCGATGGAATTCTGCTGCGGCCGCGCCGGGTGGGTGACGTCTCCGAGCTGGTGCGCGTGTGTCATGAGGACACTGCCTCGCTCGCCATGGAGGAATTCGAGATTGTCAAGCTGACACATCTCGGGCTCGGTGATCGGGTCTGCGTGGACACCTGCACCCGACTCAGGCAGAACGAGGGCATCCTCGTCGGTTCGTACTCAACCGGCCTGATGCTCATCAGCAGCGAGACACATCCGCTCCCGTACATGCCGACACGGCCGTTCCGGGTCAATGCGGCAGCACTTCATTCCTACACGCTCACGCCCGGTAACCGCACGCAGTACCTGTCGGAGCTTCGATGCGGCTCCGAGGTTCTCGCGGTGAGCACGGACGGAAACGTTCGACGCGTCATCGTGGGACGCATCAAGATGGAAACCCGTCCGATGCTCCAGATCGAGGCCCGCACCTCCGACGGAACGCTCGTCGACGTAGTGGCACAGGACGACTGGCATGTCCGTGCACTCGGGCCGGGCGCAAGTGTTCACAACATCACCGAACTCCGGCCGGGAGACCGGATTCTCGGACATACGCTCACGGACCAGCGGCATGTCGGATACGCCATCCGTGAGTTTCTCCACGAACAGTAAGTTCCGCGCGTCGGCGGCACATTCGACGTTCTCGTTTTTCGGTGGCGAAGGAGAGTGCACAACGTGGCACGCATCGTGCAGAAGTACGGTGGCACATCAGTCGCCACCGCCGGGAAGATCACGGAAGTGGCGCGGCAGGTCCGAGCGACGCGGGAAGCGGGGCACGATGTCGTGGTCGTCGTCTCGGCCATGGGAGGCGCCACCGACGAGCTGCTCGCACTGGCGTCCAGCGTGTCGGAGCGTCCCGATCTCCGCGAACTCGACGCCCTGCTGTGCACGGGTGAGGCGAAGTCTGCCGCGCTGCTTTCCCTCGCCCTGAACCAGCAGGGCGTCACCAGCCGTTCGTTCGGCGGCCCTGAGGCCGGTATCCGTACCGATCAGCGGCACGGCGATGCCTCGATCGAGAAGATCGAACCGGGTCAGCTGCGCAGTGCCCTGGCGAGTGGCGTCGTGCCCGTGGTCGCGGGCTTCCAGGGCGAGGCCGGCGTCGGCGGAGCGCGGACAACCCTGGGCCGGGGCGGATCGGACACCACGGGCGTGGCGCTGGCGGCCGCGATCGCGGCCGATCACTGCGAGATCGTGACGGATGTGTCGGGTGTGTATACAGCCGACCCCCGCCAGGTCACAGGAGCCCGCCGGCACACCGCGCTCTCGTACGAGGAAATGGCGGAGCTCGCCGCAAGCGGTGCGAAAGTCCTGGCTCCGAGCTCCGTGGAGTATGCGCGCACCCACGGTGTCGACCTGAAGGTGCGCTCGTACGAGTCCGTCTCGGACCCCGGCACCTGGGTCGGCAACCACCGGCCGTGCAATGTCCGCGACACCGACGACTCGTGGATCGCGGCACCGACTGGTCGGCCGATCACCGGGGTCGCCAGTCAACACGGCCTGGTGCGCTGTGTGTTACGGCGCATCAGTGCGGATTCCGCGAGACGGGCATTCGCCGCGCTTGCCGAGCACCGAATCGAGATGGATCTCTGCCGCTACGGAAATCTTGGCACCGAGGGCGTCAGCGATGTTGCGTTCACCTTGTCCGCGGCGGACTCGGAGGAGGCACGTTCCCTCCTCACCGGTGTGGCCCTGCGTGGCACGCTCGACGAACTGCACTGGACGTCCAACCTCGCGCGGTTGTCAGTCGTCGGTATGGGGCTCGGCCGCGAAGCGGACTCGGTACCGGCGATGTTGCAGGCCCTGCGCTCCGTCGATGCGCTCGGCACCGATCTCGTCGTCGCTCCCCATGCACTCAGGGTGCTCATCCGCGAGAGCAGCCTTTCCGACGTGGCCCAGAGTGTCCATGACGCATTCGTCGACGGTCCCTCCGCACCGCGGCTTTATCCGGTGTCGAACCGCGAACTCCCGGCACAGCGCAGTGGTGAGCACCGCAGGCGTGCGATCGGCGAGCCACGTCGAAGCTCGGATGTGCCGGCGCTCACCGCCGTTCACTGAACAAACCCGTCGTCCTTGATCCCAGTTGGAGAATTCAATGTACGTGATGGGGCTCAACCTCGGTCACGATCGATCCGCCTGCATCGTGAAAGACGGCGAGATCGTGGTGGCCGTCGAGGAGGAACGTCTCGACCGGTCGAAGCACTCACCTGGATTCCTGGTGCACGGTTACGGCGGCCGACTAGAGCTGTCCGAGTACCTCACCCGCGTTCTGCCCATGAAGGCCATCAACTACTGCCTCGAGGCGGCGGACTTGAGCGTCGACGACCTGGACCTGGTCGTCGGAAACAAGTCGATCTACGACAACGCCCTGAAGCGCATGCTGCTTGAGTTCCCCATCAAGGACAAGAGCAAGCTGCGGATCCTGCCCGCGCCCTCCCACCACCTCGCGCACGCCTACTCGGCGTACTTCGCATCGCCGTTCGACGATGCCGCGGTTCTGGTCGTCGACGGTGTCGGCAGCCTCACCGAAGACGGCACGGGATTCGAGAAGCACACGATATTCGACGCGCAGGGTCACTCCATGAAGCGGGTGTATGGCGACTCGTTCCCCAAGGACTACAGCGAGGTCGGGATCGGCCTGTTCTACAGCTTCTTCTCGTCGAAGCTGAGCTTCGTGACCCGGTACGGCCATCCCACCTTCGGGGACTTCGGGTGTGGCGGTTATCCGGAAGCCGGGAAGACCATGGGCCTTGCGCCCTATGGGCAGCACCGTCCGGACTGGCCACAGCTGCTCCACCTGGACGCGGGCAAGGTGAATGCGCGCACTGCGGACTTGGAAGATGCCTGGCGCCGCTGGCTCAAGGAAGACGGCGAAGGATTTGACAGCAGCCAGCGTGACAGCTGGGACCATCCGTTCGCGAAGGACGTCGCCCGCAAGGTGCAGGAGGAAACCGAGGAAGCCCTGCTCTACCTTGCCCGGCACGCACGGCAGATCACGGGCCGACGTCGACTGTGCTTCACCGGTGGCGTTGCGCTCAATTCCGTCGCCAATGAGCGGATCGCCAATGAGAGCGGCTTCGACGAGGTGTACTTCTTCGGGCCTTCGGGCGACGACGGCGTCGCCATCGGATCCGCGTACTACGGGTACTACGCGCTTGCCGGCGGCGAGAAGCGGCACCACGTGAAGTCCGCGTCACTGGGCCGGGAATACGGGCGGGACGCGATCGACGAGGCGGTGCGCGAGGCCGGCGGAGCCGTTGAGGCACGGCAGGCCGAGGTGTCCGAAGTGGCCCGCCTGATCGCCTCGCACCACACGGTCGGCTGGTTCCAGACGGGCTCGGAGATCGGCCCCCGGGCGCTGGGACACCGAAGCATCGTGGCGGATCCGCGGCACCCGGAGATGCGGGACTACCTCAACCACGTCGTGAAGCACCGGGAATTGTTCCGGCCGTTTGCGCCGTCGGTGCTGGCCGAGCGGGTCTCCGATTGGTTCGACAGCGATCGGGAGAGCCCGTTCATGCTCCTCGTCCCGCATGTGCGGCAGGGCAAGGAGAACGTCATCCCGGCGGTGTGCCATGTCGATGGAACGGCCCGTGTGCAGACGGTGCACCAGGAAACCAACAGCGCGTACCACGCGTTGATTTCCGCCTTCGCCGATATCACTGGCGTCCCTCTGGTCCTGAACACGTCGTACAACGACGCCGGCGAGCCGATCGTGGAGACTCCGGCCGACGCGATCAGGACCTTCCTCAACACGGAGATCGATTATCTGTACCTCGGAAATACGCTCCTGAGCAAGCCGAGCCGCTCGCTGCCCGACAGCCACCCGAGCCGGCGGCCGGTCGAGGTGCCGAAGTAGTTCCGGACGTTACGGCCGACAGAACGGCGCTCTGGAGCGGAGTCGAGAAGGCCACTCCGGCACTGTTCTGTCGGCGTAATTTCGCGACCGCCGCAGGCCCGCATGAGGGTCGTTCACGCTGACATCTCATAACTCATCTCACGTGGCTGGTGGAGATTCCATGAATCCCGTCTGTGAAGAGGATGGAAATGGCTAGAGCCGCAGCGGCACTGGTGCTGGAGGACGGCCGGGTCTTCGGCGGTGAGGCATTCGGACGCGAGGGGTCGTGCCTGGGCGAAGTCGTGTTCACCACGGGAATGACGGGTTATCAGGAGACGTTGACCGACCCGTCGTACCACCGCCAGATCGTGGTGGCCACGGCGCCACACATCGGCAATACGGGGTGGAACGACGAGGACAACGAGTCGCAGCGGATCTGGGTGGCCGGCTACGCGGTGCGGGAACCGACACGGGCGCCGTCGAACTGGCGCTCACGTTGCCCTCTCGAAGAGGCGTTGGCCCGCGAGGGAGTGGTCGGCATCGCCGGGATCGACACCCGCTCACTGACGCGGCATGTGCGGCAGTTCGGCGCGATGCGCGGCGGAGTGTTTTCCGGTGCCGCGCTGGCCCCGCGGACGGAGATGGTCGAGCGAGTCCGGGCCGGCCGGGCGATGGCCGGCGCGGATCTCTCGGGAGAGGTCACCACGGACGCGCCCTACGTGGTGCCTGCCCGGGGCAGGAAGCGTTTCACGGTGGCCGCGCTGGATCTGGGGATCAAGACCAGCACCTCGCGGATGATGGCGGACCGCGGTGTGGAGGTTCACGTGCTGCCGACGACGGCGACGCCTCAGGAGGTGCTCGCACTTGGCGCGGACGGGGTGTTCCTGTCCAATGGGCCGGGCGATCCGGCGACCGCCGATGCGCAGGTGGCGTTGGTACAGCAGGTCCTCGACCGTGGACTGCCGCTGTTCGGGATCTGTTTCGGCAACCAGATTCTGGGGCGCGCGCTGGGGCGCCGTACCTACAAACTGCGCTACGGACATCGTGGCATCAACATTCCCGTCATCGACGCTGCCACGGGCCGGGTATCGATCACGTCGCAGAACCACGGATTCGCCGTGGAAGGGGAACCGGGCGAGGAATTCACCACCGCATTCGGCCGGGCGAAGGTCTCGCATCACTGCGCCAATGACGGAGTGGTGGAGGGCCTGCGCCTGCTGGAGCGTCCGGCGTTCTCCGTCCAGTACCACCCGGAGGCCGCTGCCGGCCCGCACGACGCCGCGCCGCTGTTCGATCTGTTCGTAAAGCTCATGGAGGGGGACATGGATGCCTAAGCGGACCGACATCGGGCACATCCTGGTCATCGGCTCAGGCCCGATCGTGATCGGACAGGCATGTGAATTCGACTATTCCGGCACGCAGGCGTGCCGGGTTCTACGCGCCGAGGGCATCCGGGTATCGCTGGTGAACTCGAACCCGGCGACGATCATGACCGATCCGGAGTTCGCCGACGCCACCTATATCGAGCCGATCACGCCGGAGTTCGTGGAGAAGGTCATCGAGGCGGAACGCCCGGACGCGCTCCTCGCCACCCTGGGTGGCCAGACGGCGCTGAATACCGCGGTGGCGCTGCACGAGCGCGGGGTGCTCGCCAAATACGGGGTGGAACTGATCGGCGCGGACATCGAGGCGATTCGCCGGGGGGAGGACCGGCAGCGGTTCAAGGACATCGTGCGCGCCGTCGGGGGCCAGGTGCCGGAGTCCGCGGTGTGCCGGTCGATGGACGAGGTGCGGGCCTTTGTGTCCGAACACGCTCTGCCGGTAGTGATCCGGCCGTCGTTCACCATGGGCGGCCTCGGCTCCGGCATGGCGCACACCACCGAGGAGCTGGGACGGATGGCGGCTCTGGGGCTCGCTGAGTCCCCGGTGCACGAGGTGCTGATCGAAGAGAGCGTGCTCGGCTGGAAGGAGTACGAGCTCGAGCTCATGCGCGACCACCAGGACAACGTGGTGGTGGTCTGCTCGATCGAGAACGTCGACCCGATGGGCGTGCACACCGGCGACTCCGTGACGGTGGCACCCGCGATGACGCTGACCGACCGCGAATACCAGCACATGCGCGACATGGGCATCGCGGTGCTGCGCGCGGTCGGCGTCGATACCGGCGGCTGCAACATCCAGTTCGCCGTTCACCCGGAAACCGGGCGGATGGTGGTCATCGAGATGAACCCGCGGGTGTCGCGGTCATCGGCGCTGGCGTCGAAGGCCACCGGATTCCCGATCGCCAAGATCGCCGCGAAGCTGGCGATCGGCTACAGCCTGGACGAGATACGCAACGACATCACCGGCGAGACCCCCGTGTCCTTCGAGCCGACCCTGGACTACGTGGTGGTCAAGGTACCCCGGTTCGCGTTCGAGAAATTTCCCACCGCGGATGCGGGCCTGACCACAACGATGAAGAGCGTCGGCGAGGCCATGGCGATAGGCCGCAGCTTTCCCGAAGCTCTCGGCAAGGCACTACGGTCGATGGAGACCCCGGGCGCGGGCGTGTGGACCGGGCGCGCCCCCGAGGGCGTCTCTCTCGCAAGCACCCTGAAGGCGCTGCGGACAGGGCACGACGGTCGGCTGTACACCGTGGAACGGGCCCTGCGGCAGGGCGCCACCGTGCGGCAGGTGCACGAAGCCTCGGGCATCGACCCGTGGTTCCTCGACCAGATCGCTGCGCTGGTCGACCTGCGCGCCGAGGTGGCCCACGCGCCGGTGCTGGATGCCACGCTACTGCGTCGCGCCAAGGGTGCCGGCCTTTCCGACCGCCAGATCGCCTTGCTGCGACCCGAGTTGGCCGACGAGGACCGAGTGCGTTCGCTGCGGCACCAGTTGGGCGTGCGGCCGGTGTTCAAAACCGTCGACACCTGCGCGGCCGAATTTCCCGCCAGGACTCCCTACCACTACGCGGCCTACGAGTCCGACCCCGGCGCCGAGAGCGAAGTCGCCGCGCAGCGGCAGCGGCCCAAGGTGATCATCCTCGGCTCCGGGCCCAACCGCATCGGGCAGGGCATAGAGTTCGACTACTCCTGCGTCCATGCCGCCATGGCGTTGCACGAGGTCGGTTACGAGACGGTGATGGTCAACTGCAATCCTGAAACCGTCTCCACCGACTACGACACCTCCGACCGCCTGTACTTCGAACCGCTCACGTTCGAGGACGTGTTGGAGGTGGTGCACGCCGAACAGACCTCGGGCACCGTGGCCGGCGTCGTCGTCCAGCTCGGTGGCCAGACTCCGCTCGGTCTGGCGCACCGGCTCGCCGACGCCGGAGTGCCGGTCCTGGGCACCTCGCCCACGGCGATCGACCTCGCCGAGGACCGTGGTGCGTTCGGGAAGGTCCTGGCCGCCGCCGGGCTGCCCGCACCCCCGTACGGCACCGCCGCCAGCTTCGCCGAGGCGAAGCGCATCGCCGACGACATCGGCTATCCGGTGCTCGTGCGCCCCTCCTACGTGCTGGGCGGGCGCGGGATGGAGATCGTCCATGACGAAGCCTCCTTGGAGAGCTATATCAACCGGGCAACCGAGATCGCCCCCGAACACCCGGTGCTGGTGGACCGCTTCTTGGACAACGCCATCGAGATCGACGTCGACGCGCTCTGTGACGGCCGCGAGGTCTACCTCGGCGGCATCATGGAGCACATCGAACGGGCCGGCGTGCACTCCGGCGACTCCGCCTGCGTCCTGCCTCCCCCCACCCTCGGCAGGCAGGAGGTGGACGCGGTCCGCCGCTCCACCGAAGCCCTCGCACGCGGCATCGGCGTGCACGGCCTGCTCAACGTCCAATACGCCCTCAAGGACGGCGTCCTGTACGTCCTGGAGGCCAACCCGCGCGCTTCCCGTACCGTGCCCTTCGTGTCCAAGGCGACGGCCGTGCCCCTGGCCAAGGCCGCCTCACGCATCATGCTCGGCGCCACCCTGGCCGACCTGCGCGATGAGGGCGTCCTACCGGCCACCGGAGACGGCGCGGCCCTGCCCGCCCGTGCCCCGATCGCCGTCAAGGAAGCCGTCCTGCCGTTCCACCGGTTCTGCACCCCCGAAGGTCGCGGCATCGATCCCCTGCTCGGCCCGGAAATGAAATCGACCGGCGAAGTCATGGGCATCGACGTCACTTTCGGACGGGCCTATGCGAAGAGCCAGATCGCGGTTCACGGGGCGATGCCGGTGCAGGGTTGCGTCATGCTCTCCCTGGGCGACCGGGACGAGAGCCTCGGCGTCCTCCTGGCCCGGCGCCTCGCCGGTCTGGGCTTTCGCATCCTGGCCACGCAGGGCACCGCGGCATTCCTGTACCGCAACGGGCTGGACGTAGCCGTAATGAAGGGCGGTGACGGCGAAGAGCAGTACGCCCGGCGCATTCAGGACAATGACATCAAGCTCGTCATCGACACCTCCCATGGCCAACAACCCGCGCACGCCGGCGAACGTGAACTCCGCTCCGCGGCCGTCTCGCGGGGCATCCCCTGTGTCACCACCATCGAGGCTGCCGAGGCAGTCGTCCGAGGCATCGAAGAGGCCAGCGCAACGGAACCCGAAGTACGGGCGCTCCAGGAATGGCACCGCTCGAACTGACGTCGACGTCAAGGGAATCATGGCCCGATGGCGGCAATGCGCCACGGGTGACTGCGGAGAATCACAGGTTGCGGCGGCTCATGCCCTACTCGCTTCGCTTGAGAGTTCGGCAAGTACGGTGTCCAGCCAGGCGATTTCGGCCCGACGCGATTCCCTGGAAACCTGGAGCATGCCCTTCCGGTATCTGTCAGGTGTGTCCGCTGCGCGGACCAGCTTGCCGCCCTGGGTGAAGTAGCTGGCGGGCTGGTCGAGGAAATCCCGGCGACGTTGCAGCACCACGGCCTGCTCCCGCACGTCCGGTACATGACCGAGAAAGGCAAGCACCACATTGAACCGATTGCGATCCGTGATGAACTTCTCGCCGGGGTTCCGCAATCGCTCGAGCAGCTGATCCTTGCCTCGGCTCGTCAACGACAACGTATGCCGCTGACGTACGCTCCCCGTAGCTCCATGTTCCAGGTGACGCGTCAGGAATCCATGACGTTCCAGCCGATTGATCGCCGGATAGAGCGACCCGTCACTGACCGGGCGCACGTGGCCGGTCAGCTGAGCAACGCGCGTGCGCAGCTCATAGCCATGAAGTGGGGCTTCAGCGAGGAAGCCCATGATCGCCAAGTCGAGCATGGGATGGTTCCGTCCGGGAGTGTCCTGGCCAGGGCAGCCACCGTTATACCCCGGTTCGAAGTACGGCGGAACAGAAGAACCGCGCGAAACGGTTCCATCCCATGCGAATACCGCGCCGAAGTTCAGGTACCGCGGGGGACTCTCAGCGTCTTCGACGCGGTGCGGTAGACCGACAGCGCGCCGGAGGCGTCACCCGCGTGTTCCAGCATCTCCGCAAGCTCGAACAGCGCGTTCGCTCCCAGCCAGCCGAGTCCCATATCGATCAACAGGGCGGATGCGCTCTCGTAGGAGTCCTGCGCCTGCTGGTACTGACTCAGGTCGCGAAGCGCCCGGCCGATGGTCAACACCGTCTGCGCCCGGCTCAACCGGTACGCCGCAGGCATGGTGGCCAACGCCTCGGTGGCCGTGCGGTGAGCCTCCTCTGATTCCCCGCTGTTCAGCAGGATGTTGGCGAATCCCGCTGTGCCCAGTGCTGCGTCGACCGCGGTGCCGTGTCCCTGAAGGCGTTGCACGGCCGGGCGCACATCCAACTGCAGCTGCGCCGGAATCCGCCCACCCTGGTACGAGATATGCGCCATGGCGGTCACGGCGACGCGATCGGCGGCAACTGCACGGCTTTCCATGACCTTCGTATGGAGAGCCTCGACGAGAAGGGCGTGGGCGCTCTCCTGATCGCCGTTCTCCTCCGCGGCCCGGGCAGCCTCGGAATACGCCGCCACCTGAACGTCACGGGAGAGGAACGCTGTAGCAGCCTCTTCAACCGCTCCGGAATCGATATCCGTCCGGCCGTCGTCTCCGCGGCAATGATGGGTGTACTGCACGCTGCTCGCCAGTTCAACGGCAGGAGGCGTTTCATGAACTCCCAGAGTCCGTGCCTGCGCCAGGGACTCGACGCCGAATGTCACTGCCTCGTCCAGCCGACCAAGCTCCAGCATGCACCTCGTCAGGGCCGTTGCGCAGACGAGCCACTTGTGAACCCATCCCGAACCGCGCTGCCGTTGATGGAGATCGAGCCATTGTCGATAGAGTTCGACCGCTCTGTCCAGCTCACCGAGATGCTCACAGGCGTGCGCCAGTCTATGGATCGCCTCCATCTGGTCCGCTACCGAGTGAACGGCATTCTCCAGCGCCGCCTCGAAGATGTCACAAGCCGCTGAAATATCTCCGTCGGCAAACGCCAAATCGCCCTGCAACAGGCTGATTTGAGTTGCATAATCAGGTTCGGCGATATCGGTTGCACGCGGCTGCGCCGAGACCTCTTGGGCGCTGGACAGAACCTCCGGAGAGACATCCAACCGTGCGGCGATCCTCAATATCACCTCGGAGGTCGGAGGTCTCTTTCCATTCTCCAGCAAGCTGATGTAACCAGCGGACAACCCTGGTTCGGCCAGGTCGTTTTGAGAGAGACCCCGCTGGAGTCGAAGCGACCTCAGCTTCTGCCCAAAGTTATTAGTCGTCATGCTCCAGAGAATCTCTTCGACTCATGGCGGCCTCCTGAACGAAAGGATTCTCTCCGTTCGGCGTTCCACTCTCCAGATCAACTGGATACTCATCGAGGGTGCGTTGGGGTGAAAGTGTAGCACAGCACACGCCACCCCAGAAAGGAATCGGAAGAGATATACCCGGCAGCATTCAAGACAACTGACGCAATCCCTAATACCGTTCTGATCCTGATAGGCGACGATCTCGCCGCCCTTGAATATATCGCCGGTTACTCCCCTTAGCGTGTGAGCCGGGAAGCCGTCGGCCCGGCCGATGAAGTGCCCCAGATACGGCGGCCGTCGGAAGGTTGACCGGCCACCCGATGAGCCCCCGCGCCGGCCGTCACGCTCCGTCCCGCCTACACCCGTACACCAGCCGGCCGCAGCAAGTCTCCGTGTGCGCGCTGTGTCTGGTCACGCCAGGACGGCGTCAGCACCGGACAAGGCATCACCGGCCTGGAGCGGACCGCACTGGTGGGCGGGCACCCGGCGGACCTGCTGCTTCACCGACGCCGGGGAGAACGCTCCGTGCACCCTGAACGCCTCATGGCTCCGCCGCGTACGAGCGAGCCGCCCACCTCACCGCCGATACACAGCAACGCGCCCGCCGGCTGCTCAACGCCGCGCAAAAGGCGAGCGAGGCCGGCCAGGACGAACGGTGCCGCGACCTCACCGAACGGGTGCCGCTGCCACTCCAGACCCGGGCATGGCAGCGGACTTCGCCCGCGTTCGCTCCGTGGTCGAACTGGGCTACGGCAGCCCCGGTCAAGCCGCCCGCATCCTGGCCGACTGCGCGGACGCGGTCGCAACCGAACGCCCGGACAAGATCGCCCCGTTGCTGACCGACGCGATCCACGCGGCTTTCGCCGCCGGCGACCCAGCCCTCATAGCCGAGATCAGCGTCCGTACGCCCCTCCTTCCCGTGCTGGCCGTACCCGCCCACCTGCTTGCCGGCAACCTCCCCGGCGCACGTCGGACACTGGACGATCTGGTGCGGGCCGGTCGGCTCGCCGACAGTGGACTCATGGACCGGTTGATGACCGGGATCTACTGCCATCTGGTCGCCGACCACGCGGCCGCACACGAACTGGCCGTCGCCGCGGTCACCCACTGCCGCGAGCAGGGCATCGGCGGATGGCTGCCCACCATGCTGCATCTGCGCGCCCAAGTGGAACTGGCGCTCGGCCGACACGACGACGCGCACGCACACGCAACCGAAGCACTGACGCTGGCCGACGGCTACGACCTGGACCACCGAGCCGCCCACCTGCGCGCCCTGTTGGCGCTCCTCGTCGCCGTTCGAGGGGAGGAGGCGTCGGCTCGGGAACTGGCCGACCAGGCACTGGACTACACCCGTCCCCGCAACGTCGGACGGGCCACGGCGGAGGCGCTGAGGGCGCTGGGGCTCCTCGACCTCGGCCTCGGGCGAGCCCAGGCCGCGCTGGAACACTTGACCGCGGCCCGGCAGGCGGCGGGTCACCCCCTCCTGGCGCGCCCCCTGTTGCCAGACCTGATCGAGGCCGCCGTTCGCGCCGGCCACCCGGAGCGCGCGCAGGAGCCCGCGCAACAGCTCACGACATGGGCGGCCGACCTCCAGCAGACCCACTTCGCGGCGCAAGCCCGCCGCTGTGCGGCCCTGACCAGCCCGGACACACAGGCCGAGCAGCATTATCTGGCCGCCTTGAACCTGCACCACGACGGCAGCGACTTCGACCGGGCCCGCACCGAACTGCTCTACGGCGAGTGGCTACGCCGCTCGCGACGCAAGCTCGACGCCCGCGACCACCTGCGCACCGCGATGGAACTCTTCGACGAACTGGGCACATCGCCATGGGCCCACCGGGCACGCACAGAACTGCGGGCAACCGGCGAGACCCACGACCCGGCCGAGGCCCCCGACTCACCCATGAGCCGCCTGAGCGCGCAGGAACGCGAAGTCGTCCGGCTCGCAGCCACCGGGGCCACCAACCGCGAAATCGCGACGCAACTGTTCCTGAGCCCACGCACCGTCGGACACCACCTGTACCGCGCATTTCCCAAGCTGGGCATCAGCTCACGATCAGAACTCGCCAACCTGCTCGCTTCCTGACATCACGCCCACGTTGCCGGACCGCGTTCGACTCGGCATCGACGAGGACCTTGAGGCGAGATCCGCGTCCCGCGCGCCTCCGCGCCACCAAGTCCGCCATGCCACCGACCAGTCACGGCAGCCAAAGCGGCAAGGGGTCCGGTTGCGATGGCTGCTGCTGATCATGCGGTAGCCGCTCGGCGCGGGGAGCACAGCCTATGCGTGGACGCGGATTCCCTTGACCGCGGTGTCGAAGACCGGTCGGTACTGGTTCCACTGCACGTTCGGTGCGGAGAGGTAGACCACGTACTGCGTGCCGTCGGTGCCGCTGAAGGCCAACTCCACGGCCCGGTACTCCCGCCGCTGGCCCCGGAAGGTGAACTCCCAGTACGCCGCCGGCCGTCCCCGGAACGTCGTGGCCGCCATCCTGACCCGTTCGTAGCCCGGGTTGTCGCGACGGGTCTGGGCCTCTTCGGTCTCACGCCAGTGCTGGAGCGGATCGGACCCCGCGAACTCGACGACATCGACCCTCAGGCCGACCAACCTGGACGGGTCGATGTAGGCGACCTCACCACCAGGCACATTCTTGGGGGTCCAGCCGTCCCGTACCGGTACGGAGAAGCCCTGGCCGGCCTCCTTGAGGTGGTATCCGGCGGGAAGCGGTGGCGGCGGGGAAGAGCTGAGGGCCGTAGGGCGGCTGGAGCCGTCGGCCCCGGACGAGTGGGCGCTCGCCGCATCGGCATCGCCCTTGGGCCACAGCAGCACGCCGCTTGTCACGGTGGCGGCGGCCACCATGGCGGCGACAATCCACAGTGCCGTGCGGCGACCGCGCTTGCGCCTTGACGCAGAGGCTACGGGGTCGCCCCGATGTTCTGACCGCGTGGACGGAGCGAGGGGGGCGGTCCCCGTTCTGGCGGCACGGCTCAGGAGACATTCCGCCTCGTGGGCGTCCATACGCCGGTCGGGGTCCTTCACCAGCAGACCCTCGATCACCCGGGTCAGGTCCCCGGCGTCGCGTGGCGGTTCGTACGCGTCGGTGGCGATGGCGTACGCCGTCTCGATCGCGGTGTCCCGGCTGAACGGGGGCTGTCCTTCGACCGCCTGGTAGAGCGTCGCTCCGAGGGACCACAGGTCGCAGGCGGGGCCGGGCTCGGCGATCCCGCTCCGGAGGCGTTCCGGGGCGAGGTACTGGATCGACCCGACCAACTCGCCGGTCTTGGTCAGCGACGGCGATCCGGACTCCACCGCGATCCCGAAGTCGGTGAGGACGATGCGTCCGTCGTTCCCAAGGAGAACGTTGGCGGGCTTGACGTCCCGGTGCAGCACTCCGACGTCGTGCGCGGCGCGCAGCGCGGCTGCCATGACGTGGCCGATGCCAGCCGCCTCGCCCGGAGGGAGCGTGCCCTGCCGCTTCAGGACATCGCCCAGGGTGACCGAGGGGACGTACTCCATGACGATGCACGGCAGGCCCTCGTCGTCGACGACGTCGTGCACCACGATCACGTTGGGGTGGGTGATCCGGGCGGCGCTGCGGGCCTCGCGGCGGGTGCGCTCGTAGAGCCGCTGGATCTCGTCGTCTTGCAGGTGCGGGGGGACGTGCAGCTTCTTGACGGCGACGTGCCGGCCGAGCAGTTCGTCCTCGGCCCGCCATACGGTGCCCATGCCGCCGCGGCCCACGCGCTCTGCCAGCCGGTATCGGTTGGCTATGAGCCGTCCCAGATCGGACACCGTGAGACCTACTTTTCCCCGCACGACTGAACAGATTGCGGAAGCACCATAGCGTGTGCGGATTGGATGGCCATGGCAGCCGGTTTCCCGGATTTCCGCACGTCATTCCAGGATGTCGGGCAGGCCCTCCGCGCGCAGAGGCCAACTTCCCTACGCCGTTGGACCGCTGGCGGGCGACGTATCGACCTGACGAGTTCGCGCACGGTAAGGAGTGAGATGTCGAACTTCTGCTTGTTGATCATGATTGGGCGGTGGGGAACGCGACTCGTCCAGGGATTGCTGTGGGCAGAGGCCGCTCCGCACCTCACGAGGACGGTCGAGTGATGTTCTGCAGCCGAGGGCGACGAAGGCAACGGGTGCACGGAGGAGGAGCCGCCTCGGCCGACCGCCGGGCCGTGAGACATCACAGGCCCGCACGGTTTCTCCGTGCGGGCCCTACTGTGCTGCCCACTATCGATCACGGGCGTACACGATGCGATACGGCGTGGTGAGGGAAGAACGGTAGGAGACTCGCAGACAGCGCCGGTCCCATAGCCGGCGTGCGGTCGTCAACCGGCTGTGCGTACGTGATGTGGCGAGAGGGATCGGCCATGTACACACAGGCATCGGCGCGAACTTCCGGTACTACTGGGCGAGTTTGCCGATGGCGTTGGCCTCCTGGACCTGGCTGGAGAGGAAGGCCCAGGACAGGTTGATGTAGCCGCCGTCGCCCCAGTTGCCGCCCCAGGAGTTCTCGACGCGGACGCCCTGGTCGTTGTAGCCGACGATGGTGATCTCGTGGCCGCCGAGGACCGGGTCCTCGGCACCGCCGGGCTGGTACGAGTAGTCGGCCGCCTGCTGCTGGTTGACGTCCTGGAAGCTCTGGTGGACCGGAAGGGAGATGGCGACCGGTTCGCCGTCGGCGAGGGCCTGCTTCACGTCGGCCTGGATCTGGTTGCCGGTGTGCAGCTGGGTGTGGCCCGACAGCTTCCAGTGCGCGGCGTTCTGGCGCTCGGCGTCAGTCGGCTGGGTGGTGAAGTCGAAGTCGCCCTGGGTGTAGTCCGCCTTCGAGTCGACGCCCTGCGACTCGGCGATGCTGAACGTCGCGTCCGGGGTGCTGCCGTGGTCGTTGCCCTTGACTATCTGGGCGTAGGTGTACATGGGTGCCTGTGGGCCGGTGGTGATGCCCTGCTGCTTCTCCTGGATGCTGTAGCCGGAGTAGTCGATGGCCCAGGACACGCAGGAGCCGACCTGGCCCTGGTTGCCTGGGGCGATCGCGTACTGGCTCAGGTCCACGCTGTCCGGCACGTTCTTGGGCGCGCCGTCCTCGTGCGGGGAGAGGGCCGCGAGACGGGAGACGAGCGAGGTGTGCGTGGCGAATGTGCTCACCTTGCCGCCGGACGGCAGCTGGGCGCCGAGTGCGAAGTGGTGGTGTGCGGCGGTGGGGGTGTCAGGAGCACCCGAAGCCAAGGCGAAGCCGCCGGACACGGCGGCGATGGCGCCGCCAGCAGCCACGGCGATGACGGTGCGGGTTGTCTTGTTCGTCTTCTTTTTGTGCGAGGGGTTCATGTGGGGGGTCTCCTCAGGAGAGCGGAGGTTCTGTGACCCGGTGCGGGTCACGGGCCGTCGGCAGGGTCGGCCGGCGGAGCTTGGATGGGCGGGGAGGCGGGTGCACCTGGGTTCCGGTGGTGCCGGGCTCGGGAGTACGGAGTCACGGAGGCCGGCGCTCGTACGGATTCGTTGCGAGGCGGGTCCGGCCGTGGTGGTTGAGGCGGACCCGTTGGGCCTGCTGACCTACGGCACGGAGGTGCTACAAATCGCCTGAAAATCAAGGGAGTTAGGTAAATGAACCGGTCGGTGGCGCAGCGCGACCACCGAGTGGTGGGGCCGAGGGGTGTCTGGCTATCGCGCGGGGCGGCAGGACCTTGGGGCTGCACCAGGGGCGCCCGTGGTCAGGGGCCGGGGTGCGGAGGCGAGTGCGCCGGAGCAGCACGGTCGAGATCCAGGCGAGGTCCGCAACGGAGTCTCCTTGCATAGGGCAGCAGCCCGTGCCTGCCGGCCGCCGGGAACGGCCATGGTGCTCGGGCGGCTCCCATGGGTGGGGGGGTAAGGAGCCTGAAGCGCCGGGCTGCCAATTCCGGAGGTTCCATCGGTGAATTCCGGTGGAACTTCTGTTCGGCGGGCCGACTGGGGTGGGAAGTTATGCGGCTCCAGTACCGCGCGTCAATCTCACCGAAAGCCTTTGAGTAGCGCACAGTTGGGGCACAGAAGACGCGGATGTCCCGAAGATCTCAAGTGCGTTGATGTGAGGTGGTGAGGGTAGAGATGGCGCGCTCTTGTCGGCAGTGGCGACAGCGGTGTCCGTGGGGTGGCGCTGGCCGTGGTTTCGCTTGTGCGACCAGGGGAGATGTGATTGGAGGGAAAACCAGTTGGGCAGAGTGACGCCGCCCTCGGGAGGGACGAGGTCGAATGGCGGGACCGGCCCGGCGCACGGCGCAACCGGCTCCGGCCACGCCTCCTTCCTTTTCTTTCTCTTTCCCCTCTCATGGGATTGGGCGGGCGCACGGAGGGCGCCGACGCGGCCAGTTTCCACCAAAGCCGGCTCAGAGCACCTGAGTTACGCCTATGACGCACATACCGGGATGCACCGACCGCAGAACGCGGGCGCCTTCAACGTGGACGCAATCGCGGCCGACCCGACCGCGCACGGCTACGACGGCTGGCACACCCTCGAACAGGAGACGGTCCACTCCGCGGAACCACCCTCGACGATCCCGGCCGCCCGGTCGAGGACGTACACACCGAGCGGCGAGCGCGTGCGCGCGACACCGCACCGGACCACGTGAACCACGATCCGCAAGAAGGGAGGGTTCCTCCAAGGCTCTTGCGGATCAAAGCACGGTCAAGCCAAGGGACTTGCGGATCGACAGCTCCGAAGCCGCGTGCGGTACGGGCCTGCCGATCTCCACAATCACCCGGCGAATGCCCCCTACGCCTTCCCTCGCCGCCTCCAGTTCCTGGGTCGCGACGGCGTCGAAGTCACAGCACGACGGGGTCCCCGCCGAACCAGGCGCGGCTCTGCGGCCGTCGGCATGGGATTGGACCACCGACGACCGGGAGCCGATCCGAACCGATGCGGACGGCTACCTGAAGGTTGTCTTCCGGCGCGTGGAGGACAGCCACCACACCGCCACAGCCCGGGTCACCCCGGCGAGTACTGCTCAACCGCGCTGCGCGCGGATGAGGTTGCGGTACCAGGCGAAGGACGCCTTCGGGGTGCGCACCTGGGTGTCGTGGTCGACGTGGACGAGTCCGAAGCGCTGGTGGAAACCCTCGGCCCATTCGAAGTTGTCCATCAGGGTCCAGGTGAAGTAGCCGCGCACGTCCACGCCCTGGGCCACGGCGGCGTCGACGGCCCGGAGGTGGGTGTCGAGGTAGTCGATGCGGTCGAGGTCCTGGACGGTGCCGTCCGCGGCGACGACATCCTCGACCGAGCAGCCGTTCTCCGTGATGTAGACCGGCGGGAGTGCCGGGTAGCGCTCCTTGAGGCCGACGAGCAGTTCCCGTAGACCGTCGGGGACGACGGGCCAGTCGAAGGCGGTGCGGCGGTAGCCCTCGATGGGCGCTTCTTCGAACGGCAGCCCCTCGGACGCCGGCGCCTGGATCCGGGTCGGGTTGTAGTAGTTGATGCCGAGCGCGTCCAGGGGGGCCGAGATCAGTTCGAGATCGCCCTCCCGGACGGAGCCGCCGAGAGTGGCGTCCGCGCCGAAGGCCGACAGGTCGGGGTAGGTGCCCGTGAGGATCGGATCGTTGAACAGGCGGTTGTGCAGGCTGTCATAGGCCCGCGCGGCGGCGCGGTCGGCGAGGGAGTCTGAGGCGGGCCAGACCGGGGTGCAGTTGTTGGCGATCATCACCTGGAGGCCGCGTGCCCGCAGCTCCCTCAGCGCCAGGCCATGACCGAGCAGCTGATGGTGGGCGACCGGCAGGCAGTCCAGGAACAGGGTGCGGCCCGGCGCATGGCTGCCGAGGCCGTAGCCCCACACCATGTGGATGAACGGCTCGTTGAGCGTGATCCACTTCTGGACGCGGTCTCCCAGCCTGTCGGCCATGACGGCGGCGTACTCGGCGAAGCGGTGCGCGGTGTCGCGGTTCAGCCAGCCGCCGTCGTCCTCGAGGCCCTGCGGGAGGTCCCAGTGGAACAGGGTCAGGACGGGTTCGATGCCGTGTGCCAGCAGGCCGTCGACCAGCCGGTCGTAGAAGTCCAGGCCCCGGAGGTTGACCTCGCCCTTGCCGGTCGGCCGGATTCGGGGCCAGGCGATGGAGAAGCGGTAGCCGGTGAGGCCCGCCTCGGCCATCAGCGCGAGGTCCTCCTCGTACCGGTGGTAGTGGTCGCAGGCCACGTCACCGGTGTGCCCGTCCCGGACCGTACCGGGGCGGGCGGTGAAGGTGTCCCAGACCGACGGTCCGCGACCGTCCTCCTTGGTGGCGCCCTCGACCTGATACGACGCCGTCGACGCGCCCCAGACGAAGTCCGCGGGCAGATGGTCCAGTGTCACGTACAACCCCCCTGAAACATGAGTAGGGCTCACGTTAATCGCTCCGATGGGATGATGGAAGGCGTGACTCAAGACCGCACTGCAGGGACGCCGCGCCGGCTGCCGGTCCAGAAGCGCAGCGTCGTACGCTTCGAACGGCTGCTGGATGCCTGCGCCGAACTCCTGGACGAGGTCGGCTATGCCGCGCTGACCACCAAGGAGGTGGCACGCCGAGCCGAGGTGCCCATCGGCACCCTTTACCAGTTCTTCTCCGACAGGGAGGGACTGATCGGCGCGCTCGCCGCCCGCAATCTGGAGTCCTTTCTGGAGCGGGTCGCGGACCGGCTGGAGCGCGAGGCGCCCGACGGTATCTCGGGCGTCGTGGAGGTGACCGTCGACGAGTTCGTCGCCATGCGCCGGACGATCACCGGATTCGGCGTGGTCGACTTCGGTGCGGTGGGACAGGACCACATCCTGCAGCCGCCACTGGACAACAACACCGCGGTCGCCGGACGGCTGCGCGCGCTGACCGCCTCCCTGACCGGCGTCCCGGACAACGCCGAACTCGAGATCGCCGTGCGGGTGGCCCTGGAGTGCGCGGACGGCGTGCTGCAACTGGCCTTCCGTACCGATCCGCAGGGCGATCCCCAGCTCATCACCGAGTGCAAAAACGTCCTCAACAGCTATCTGAACGACCGCATCCGGCTCCTGGCGACCGGTCAGCGGGAGCGCTAGCGGACGGTCTTGACCCTCCAGACCAGTACCGCACCGAGCGCGGACAGGGCCGCGGAGCAGAGGAACAGCGAGTGGTAGCCCCCCGGACCGCCGAGCACGACCGAGGCGATCGGGGGAACCAGGACATACGGCAGGGAAGTCATCAGGTTGGCCAGGGCCATGTCCTTGCCGCGATCCGCCGAGGCCGGGAGCACCTCGGTGACCAGGGCGGTGTCGACAGCCAGGTACACGCCGTAGCCCAGGCCCAGGATGACGGCCGCGACCAACGTCATGGTCCAGGTGGGCGACAGGGCGAGCGGGACCGCGGCGACGGCCATCGTGACGCCGCCGAGGAAGACCAGCATGCGCCGCTTGCCCAGCTTGTCGGAGAGCCAGCCGCTGAGGACGACGGTCGAGATCGTAGCCAGGCAGTTGACGCCGATCACGATGAGCAGGCCGTCCTCGGTCGACCGGCCGGGGAACAACTGCTCGTAGTGCAGGACGTCGTCCAGGAAGTACGGCAGGTAGAGCGTGCCCGTCCCGTAGCCGAGGCCCATGACGAAACGGGAACTCATCGCCCAGAGGAAGTCGGGGTGCGCGCGCGGGCTGATCCGGTAGCCGTCCAGGAAGGCACGCGGCGAGAACGGCTCGCGGTGCCGGCGGGGAAGCGGCGGATCCTTCAAGATGGTCGCGAACAGCAGGATCAGCAGCGGAAATGCGGCCATCAGCATGTACTGCGCGGGGAAGCCCGTGACCAGCCCGAGCAGCAGCCCGCCCGCGATCAAGCCGCCGGCCTGCGGGACCATGGCCCAGCCCAGCACCACACCGCGCTGTGCGACCGGGACCTGGTCGGGCACCACCGGGGAGAGTCCGGCGCCGATGATCATGAACGAGGCGGACAGCACGAGGGAGCCGAGCGCGACCCCGGCGACCGTCGTCTGGATGCCGACGAAGACCAGCGTCGCCATGCAGACCAGCGAGCCCACGACCAGCCACGGCCGGCGGCGGCCGAACCGGCTGGTGGTGCGGTCGCTGAGCGCGCCGGCCAGCGGTGCGATGACGATTCCCGAGATCGCGCCCATCATGCTGACCCAGGCGTAACTGCCGACCTTTCCCACCGGGTCGATCCGGGCGATCTGCTCGGGCATCAGGAACGTGGTCGGCACCTGCATCGGGAGGAACACCCCGACGTTGGCCAGGACGTACAGGGCGACCCAGCCCGGGCCGACCTTGCGGACAGGCTCGGCGAGGGCCTTGGGCAGCTCGGGCGGCTCAGGGCGCTCGCGGCGCTCGGGGGCGAGGCTCATCGGGGCACTCTCCTGAGGTGGACCAGCTCGCTCGTCCAGTCGAAGGACAGCAGCGGCGGGAGCCCGTGGCTGAGCAGGACGGCGCCCTCGTGGACGGCACCGGTGCCCTCGTCCCGGTAGCGGGCATCGGGGTCGAGGCCCTTCAGCCGGACGCGGGCGGCCGAGCGGGTCAGCGCGGACGGCTGGAACTGGAAGACGACAACCTCGTCCTCGGTGAGGTACTGCACGGCGTCGCGCTCCAGGCGGTACTGGACACCGCCGTGCACCACGGGTCGGATCCGCTTGTACTGCCCGACCAGCATCCGGGCCCAGGCCAGATCCTCCTCGCTCCAGTTCCGCAGGTTGCCGCCGATGCCCATCGCCCCCGCCATCGACACATGGAAGCGGTAACGGATCGAGGTCGGGCGGGCGGTGAGGCTGTGCGGGCTGTCGGTGACCCAGGCGCCCATGGTCCGGGCGGGCAGCAGCTGGCCGTGGCCGTGCTGGATCGCGACCCGGTCGGCGGCGTCGGTGTTGTCCGACGTCCAGATCTGGTCGGCGCGGGCCAGCACGCCCAGGTCGGCCCGGCCGCCACCGCCCGCGCACGACTCCAGGTACAGGCCGGGACGGGCGGCGCGCAGCCGGTCCATCACCTCGTAGACCCCGCGCGTGTGCTCGATCCAGACCCGGTCGGAGTCGGCGGCCCCAGGCCGCCCTGCCTCGCTGAAGGGCCGGTTCATGTCCCATTTGAGGAAGACCACGTCCAGCTCGGTGACGGTCCTGACCAGCCATTCGACCGCCCATTCGCGGACTTCGCGGCGGGCGAAGTCCAGCACGTGCTGGTTGCGACGCTGCGTGCGGGTACGGCCGTCCTGGCAGAGGATCCAGTCAGGGTGCGCACGGAAGAGGTCGCTGTCGGGGTTGACCGCCTCGGGCTCGACCCACAGGCCGAAGCCCATGCCCAGCGCGCGGACGTGGTCGGCGAGCGGGCCCAGACCGTTCGGGAAGCGGTCGGGGTTGGGCCACCAGTCGCCCAGCCCGGCCATGTCGCTGGTGCGGGTGCCGAACCAGGCGTCGTCCACGACGAAGACCTCGACGCCGAGCCCCGCGGCCAGGTCGGCCAGTTCCGTCTGCTGCCTCTCGCTGATGTCGAACTCGGTCGCCTCCCACGAGTTGAAGATCAAAGGGCGTTCGGCCGGCCGGGCGGGCAGCACCTCACGTTCGACGTAGGCGTGCCAGCGTCGGCTGGTGCCGCCGAAGCCGTCGGGGGCGTACAGCCCGGTGAAGACGGGGGTCTCCAGACGTTCGCCGGCGCCCAGCTTCCAGACCAGCCCCTCGTGTCCGAACCCGCCGGTCCACGAGGCGCGGCCGTAGGGGTCGCGGCGCAGGGTGATCCGGCGGCTGCCGCTCCAGGCCAGGGCCGCGCTCCATACCTCGCCGTGCTCCTCGGCGGCGTCCTGCGCGTCGAGCATCAGCCAGGGTCCGGCGTGCTGTCCCGTGATGCCGAGGCGGCTGGTGAACACGGTCTCCCCGACGGGCACCCGGTCACGCTGGAGCTGGAACTCCCGGCCCCATTCCCCCACCACATGACTGACCCGGTAGTCGTCGCGGGCCGGCAGCGTCCAGGCGGCGGAGTCGAAGCGCAGGACCTCCACCGGCTCGTCCGCGGTGAGGACGGCCCACCGCTCGATCTGGTCATGGCCTTCCCGGATCCGGTAGTTCAGGTCGAGTACGAGGGAGCGGACACGGTCGGTGAAGGAGAGCGTGAGCCGGCCGTCGTCGACCGTGTACGAGACGAACCGCCACTCGAAGCCGCGGACACCGTCGCCGAACCGGACGGTCAGCGACGGTGCCCCGAAGCGCAGGCCGCCCTCGACCACGTACTCCTCGCCCCCGGGGTCGTCGGCGCCGGGGTCCTCTCCGGGCAGGTCGGCCGCGATGACGGCGGCCTGCTCCAGGGTCAGCGGCCGGCCCCAGTGCACGTGCCGGGGAACGTCGTCGGCGTCCAGCCGGAAGGCGTAGGAGGTGCCGGGAGTGCTCAGAAGCCAGAGGCGGGCTTCGGAGTCGTGAGTGATCACTCGAATCCTCGAATGTGAGTTGGGCGCACGTCTTACTCATCCATGTCGTACTCATCCACCGGGGCCGGCCGGATCAGGTGAGCCGATCCGGCCGGCCCCGTGCCTCAGTCGGCGTAGACGCCGACCTCACGGAGTGAGTAGCCCCACTGGGTGCCGCGCTCCAGCCCCTTGACGCGTACGTAGCGCGCCTGGGTTCCGGCGAAACGTGCCGTGTCCAGGCCGCCGTCACCGGAGGCTGTGGACCACACCGTCCTCCAGTTCGTGCCGTCTTCCGACAGCTCGACGCGGTACGACTTCGCGTACGCCTGCTCCCAGTCGAGGGTGACTCGCCCGACCGGCTTCGCGGATCCGAGGTCGATCCGCAGCCACTGGTCGTCCTTCCACTCGCTGGCCCAGCGGGTGCCCGTGTCGCCGTCCACCGCCTTGCCGGGCTTGAAGCTGACGAACGGGTTCCACCACTCCGACGAGGACGCCGTGGCGGCCGCGCCCGCGGCGAGGTTCGTCCCGGCCTTGTACTTCTCGGTGTTCGCCCAGGTCCGCAGATAGGACTCGGCTCCCGCGAAGAGGTCGTCGACGACGCCCTGGCCGCCGACGTTCCGGATGTCCTCGATCCAGTCCGGGACCATGCCGTAGTGCGCGCCGCCGTCGGTGTTGAAGTCCCAGGTGCGTTGGCCGGTGGTCTGCTTGTCGATCACCGAGCCGCCGTCCACACTGCGGAAGGGGTACTTCACCGGGTTCGGGGCATCCGCGCCCCGCGGGGCCGGCCAGCCTCCGACACCGTTCATGTCGGTGCCGTAGCCGTAGCCGACCTTGTACTTCCTGCGCAGCGCTTCCGTGCGCCTGGCCTCCGCGCTGAACCCCTCGGAGCCGCCCATGTACTGGGCGGCGAACCCGCCGAGCTTGTAGAGGCGTTCGGTCCAGCCCAGGTCCATCCAGCTGTGCGAGGAGATGACGCCCGGGTACGACTCGGATTCGAGGATGTCGAGCGCCTGTCCCACGGCCTTGACGCTCATGTGGTCGACCTCGAGCATCATGTTGCGCTTCATCATGCCGCGCACCGCGTACGCGCCCAGGTCGGTCAACCCGCGGGTGTTGCACTGCGCGCCCGAGGCGTACGAGGGGACGGCGACGCCCTTGGGGAGCCGCTTCTCGGCCGCCGGTGCCGCCGCGTTGCCGATGGGGTTGTCGTGCTGGGGGCCGCGGCAGTTCTCCGTCTTCCAGAACGTGCCGGTCGACAGGAACTGGCCCACGTTGATGGCCGTACCAAGCGCGCCGGAGTCGTAGCGCACCCCGCACAGGGCATTGTCGAACTTGTGGCACAGGAACATGCTGCTGACGCCCAGCTTCTTCAGCTCGTCCAGGCCCCGGTCGATGTCCGCCCTGCTGCACTGCGCGATGTCCAGGATCTGCTTGCAGCCGAACGGCTCCGAGGTCTCGACGCCCATGACGACGGCCAGCTTGCCCTGCTCGATGACCTTTCGGGCCTGCGTGCTGTCCGTGACGATCCGAAACCAGCCCTTGCCCGGGCCGCCGTACATCTTGTCGATGAAGGCCTGCATGTCGTACGTCTTCTTCGCTTCGAGACGGATGGCGGTCATCTCGTCGCAGCCGCGGTCCTTGAAGAAGTAGACCGAGCAGATCACGCCGTTGGTGACCAGGTCGTTGACCAGCACCCGCTGGCCGCCGCGCCATGCCCGCTCGATCCAGGCGTAGTAGTTCTGCTGGTGGGTCAGCGAGTCGTGGGCGGGCCAGTCCTTGAACGTCGGCCACCCGACAGGGTCGTGCTTGCCGTCGCCCCCCTTGGTGATCATGTCGAAGATGGCGAGCGAGCCGTCGGGGTAGTGCTCGGGGCAGTCCTTGAGCGCGTCGGTGACGCCCTGTTCCGAGAACGGCTTGCCGCAGATCAGCCGGCCGCCGAAGCCCTCGTTGGACATGATGTGGTCGTGGGCGTCGACGAAACCCCTGACGCGGCCCTTGGCGTCGGTTCCCTTGAAGGGCTCGCCCGTGACGTTGATCTGCGAGTCGGGTGCGGGTCTCGCGGAGGGATCCCACCAGTTGGACTCCGCCGCGGAGCTGGGCACCGGACCGAGCACCAGGGCCGTCACGGTGAGAAGCAGCGACACCACTGCGAACGATCTGAGTCTGCGGCGCAAAGGTTGAACGATGGCCATCGCGTAGGTCCTTAAATGTGAGCCGGACTCATGTTCCGCTCTACGTTAGGGACGCGAGCCCGCAACGCCAACCCCCTGACGGCGTTCACGTTCGGCAGTTCACGCGGCCTTGGTCAGGGTGGAACGATCCTTTATGGTCAGCACGGCCTGTCGGGCCACACCATCCACACCTCTCCGTCCCACCTGTACGACGGCGGCCCGCACACTCCCCTGATCATGCGCCGCCGCGACCACGTCCCTGCCGGCGAAGTGAGCGACCTGCTGGTCAGCCGGTACGGCCTCGGGCCGACCCGCGTGGATCACCTCGACAAGGATCCCGGGCAGCGGAACGACGTTGCCGACCACCCCGCGTACAGCGATGTCGTGGCCGAACTCGACGCATCGGCCGCCCATGCCACGGGACGGGCATGCGCGGCCAGCGCCAGGGCTCGCGAGCGCGAACGGCGTCGATGAGCCCTCGCTCGTGCAGCACTGGCGGGTTGATACCCCGCGGGCCACGCCGAGACCGTTCCATCGCGTGATCAGCGTCTCGTGGTCACGCGATGGAACACGCTCGACTAGACCGACGAAGCCTCTGAGGCTGCGGAAGCGCTGTGTCCCGTTACCTGATGCCGTGTATGGCTTGGGGGTCGGTGGCCGAGAGGCCGGGCTCGGCCTTGATGGTGGCGGGGGACGGGGTCACGTAGACCGGGGTGGGGTCGGGTTCGGGGGCGCAGGTCTTGGCGATGAGGCCCTTGCCGGTTGGGAGATGGCCGTCTCGCAGGTAGGCGGTGAAGGTGTCGTCCAGGCAGGCGTTGCCGTGGAAGAGGATCTCGTGGAAGCTGCCGCCGTTCTGGACGACCAGCTTGGACCCGGGCAGCGCCTTGTGCATGGCGATCGCGCCCGGGTAGGGGGTGGCGGCGTCCTCGGTGGCCTGGAAGAGCAGGACGGGCGGCAGGCCCTTGCCGGTGATCCTCAGTCGGCCGGCCTGGTTGCCCTGGTAGGGCCAGAACATGCAAGCGGCGTTGTACCACATGTTGTTGTAGGTGTAGAAGGGTGCGACGGCGTTGACCTTGGCCTGGTCCTTCTTCCAGAACTGCCAGTCGCGCGGCCAGTTGTTCTCGGTGCACTGGACCGCGTTGTACGCCGGAAACGTGCCGTCGTCGGCGCCCGGCGCCGCGTAGCGGTTGTAGGCGGTCTGCAGCGGGCGGGCGTCGTTCTTGGTGAGGTAGGCCGACAGCGCTGTCGCCATCTGCGGCCAGCGAAGGAAGTTGTAGCCGCCGCCGTAGAAGGTGTCTTCGAACTCGGCGGGGCCAATCTTGCCGGGGGCCGGGGCGGCATCCACGGGGTTGGTCCGCAGCGCGGCCTCGACCTGGTAGTACTTCCGCTCCACGGTGGCGGCGTCGGTGCCCAGGTGGTAGACCGGGTCGGCCTTGGCGGTCCATGCCGCGAAGGCGTCGAATCGGCGCTGGTGCTCCTTGTCCTGCAGGATGTTGTGGTCGTACCAGGTGATGGTGGGGCCGACGATGCTGTCCAGCACCATCCGGCGCACGTGTGAGGGGAAGAGCTGGCCGTAGGTGGAGCCCAGCGAGGTGCCCCACGAGCCACCGTAGAAGTTGATCTTCTGGGCGCCGAGCGCCCGCCGGATGCTGTCCATGTCGCGCGCGTTGTCGGCGGTGGTCATGTGCGGCAGGAACCAGCTCCAGTTCGCGGCGCAGTCGGCGGCGTACTTGGCCGACTTCTCAAGCCACACCTGCGAAGTGCCCTTGCTGACCTGGTAGTCCGGCCGCTCGGCGTCGAAGTAGTGCGCGTCGCAGGTGACATGCGGGTTGCTGGCGTTGGTGCCGCGCGGGTCGAAGCCGATCCAGTCGTAGGTCGAGGCGACATCCTGGGGGATCTTTCCCGAGATGTAGGCGGGCATCCACAGGCCGGAGTCGCCGGGACCGCCGGGGTTCAACAGGATCGGACCCTGCTGCTTGTTCTTGGGCGCGGTGGCCGGGAGCCGGTTCACCTTGATCTTGATCTTGGTGCCGTTCGGGTGCGTGTAGTCCAGCGGCACGTCGAGCATGGCGCACTGGAGCGCGGGAGTGGTCGCATCGCGGCAGGAGCTCCAGATGAGTTCCCCCTGACCGGTGTCTTCCGATGCGGACACAGAGGCGGAGGCAGGGGTGATACCCGCGAGGACTCCGCCGATGGCGGCGACGGCCCATATCAGGGCTCTGGCTCTTCTCACGGAAGCAGCATGTGACATGTGCAATATCACATACCAGGATACGGAGTGCGCGTTACTCAACTGTGACCGTGATGCAGGGGCCGGTTCCGCCCCAGGAGCGCGGTGTCGATGGCGTCGTCATGCGCACTCGCGGCCGTGACGCGGACCGCGATCAGCAGGCCGACCGCGCCGGTGGCGATCCCGCGCCTGCGGCCCAGGCTTCTCCTTGCCACGTCCAGCCCGGTCGTCGCTGCCGGGGCCTTGACCGCCGGATCAGCCCCAACGCCCATCCGGCAGATCGTTCGGGTACAGCCTGCGCTTCCCGCTCGACGGCGACGCTGTCGAGCATTCGGGGAGGTCAGCGCCGGCATGGCGGGGGAGCCGCCGATGCCCAGCGGGATCAGGAGCAGAGCAGTCAGCCGGGTGCCCCGGCGTCGACGGCGAGCGGCTCTGCTCGGCTCGCCGCAGCACAGCGCGTAGATCAGCAGCCCTACGACAACCACCGTCCGGGGCCGAAGCGGGAAACCGCCCGCGGCGAGAGGTGGTTGACGTTGGCTCCGCCCTCGATCACAGCCATGGCCAGTACGGCCAGCGCTGGTACCGCCGTCAGTTGCCCCGGCAGGTCGCTCCCAGCACAGTGGCGCGGGGAGCGCTGCCCGCAGCAGGATCGGGAAAGCGGCAAGCCTGGCAGGCGGGTTGAGGCAGAACATGGCGCGCCAGCTTCAGTCCGTGGTGGGCAGCCCGTCCGAAAGCGCCGACCCGGACATACCGGAGCCGGCCCAACTCGTCCGTGAACTCGTCCTCAAGAGACCGGAGTTCGCCTGGCCGTGGGAGGGGTTCGCGGTCTGGGGTGCCTAGGGAGCCGGGATGGCGTCGAGGTGCACCTGCGCGAGGCCGCCCCTGGAGCCTCGCTCGGATTGAGCCTTACTGTGGACCCAGCTTCTGCGGGGGTGGTCATGACGCGGCATCACACCATCCCTGTCTCGTTGTGGTCCCCGCGCCCTGCGGGGTTGGTCCCGCCAGGCCGCGCTTAGCGAGGTTGACGTCGCAGCAGGTGGGCGCGGATCAGAGGCGCGGGTCGGCAATCCTCAGCGCTCAGCCAGCCCTTGTTCCGCGCTGTGCACGCATATCGCGGCGGTGCACCGGCGGAGGTCTGCGTGAACAGCCTGTGGTGGCACTGCCGCACAGCGCCACCTCCGTCAGCAGGTAGCTGCGGTTCGATCGACGGCCCTTCCACGGCGTCGGCCGGGGGGTGAGAACCCTCTTCAGCGCCTGGTGTGTCGTCCGGTCCCACAGGCCCTCGCAGAGACGTACCGGGTTTCCTTCCTGGTCGATGACGGGCTTGCCGTTGTGCATCGGGTAGCCCAGCGCCGCCTCTGAGAGAAGGATGTTCTTCAGGCTCGTCGGGTGCCATGGCCGGCCGCGTGCGGGCTTCCCGTACATCACGGCCAAGTGATCGGCAGGAGCCAACTCGCCTGCGCGGTTCAGTCGAGCCGCCTCGCTGCTGGGTGTGTTGCGCTCGGGGTCGGCCAGGATCCGCGGGCGACGAGCCGGATCACCGTCGAGGCGTGCGAGTGCAGTTCGACATGGTCGATCTTGCCACCCATCACACGCCGGATGAATGGGAATCCGTATGAGGGCTTGCCTTTGGGGCGTCCGGCTGCCCGGGTCTTGATCGTGGCGTTGCGGTTCCGGCGTCGGATGGCTCGCAGTTCCCTCTGCGCGCCCCACCCCTCCATGGTGAAGCGGTTCTCGTCCACCTGATCGTCGAGGTCCCACGGGCCCTCGTGGTCGTAGGTGACGAGCAGCTTCCCCTCGTCACGCATCTTGTAGCCGGTGTTCAGGCAGTCGACGACATTGCGACCGAGGCGGCCCACGGCCGCGGCCACCAGGCCGTCATACGGGCCCTTCTCGTCACGCAGCCACGGGCCTAGCCTGGGCCGGGTCATCGGGTCCGTGGCTCCCGACACCTCCCAGTCGTCGGCCCAGCCGATGATGTGGCCGTCGACAGATGCGGCTGCTGTCAGAACGTCCTCCCGCTGACGCTCCGGGGACGACGTGGCCAGCTTCATGCGGGACAGCCGCCGCACGCCGAGCAGGCACTTTCCGCATCCGTCATAGGGGCTTTCGATCATGTTCAGGTCCGTACCGCGCAAGACTTCTCCGTTTCGAGCACGCAGGGTACGGAGATTTCGCGGCCACACCCAGGACGATCTTGGTCAGCCCAGGAAGCTCAGTCGAACCTGACGGTTGGGATTATCAATATTGGTGTCGACCAGGCAGACCGACTGCCAGGTGCCGAGGGCGAGTTCGCCCGCGATGACCGGCAGGGTGGCGTGCGGGGGTACGAGGGCGGGGAGGACGTGGTCGCGGCCGTGGCCGGGGGTGCCGTGGCGGTGGCGCCAGCGGTCGTCCGCCGGGAGGAGATCGTGCAGTGCGGCCAGGAGGTCGTCGTCGCTGCCGGCCCCCGTTTCCAGGAGTGCCACGCCCGTCGTTGCGTGGGGGGTGAAGACGTTGAGCAGACCGTCGCGGCCTTGTGCCGTGTCCCGTAGGAAGGCCAGGCACTCCCGGGTGAGGTCGTGGACCGTCTCCGTCGAGCCGGTTCGTACGTCGATTTCTCGTGTCGTGAAGGTTGCAGCCATGTGGTGATCTTCCCAAAGGGGAGTTGGTGTACGGCGGATGCGCGGGGTGGCGGCGCCGCGTCGGGCGGGGCGCATCGGCTCGGGCCCCACTTCCCCGGTCCGCAGCGGCCGGTCAATGCTGTGGCAACAAAGGTCCAGCAGCCGAGACGGGGGTTTGACCCCTCTCCGCGGGCGGCGCTACGTTCGACGGCATGTCTACGTCAGCCCTGCTCACCACGCGCGGTCACATCGACCTGCTGCGGGTGGCGTCTGCCGCGTGTTGTCGTCGCGGCCGCTGTTGCTGACGTTCTTTCCGTTCGCGTTCTGCGGTTTTCGCTGAGTTTTCCTTCCTGTGTGTGCCGGGCGCCTTGGGTGCCGGTTGTGTGATGCGTGCGTGCTGACGCGGCGTCGCGACACGGCGTGGTGTGCCCGCCCGGTGCCTGTGTGTCTGGGGTTGTTGATGAGCGGTGAGCAGGCTGCCGTGGGCGGGCGGGTTCCGGTCGGGGTGTCGGTGGCGCCGGGCGGGGCCGTTGAGCTGTCCCGGGTGGTGCCGGTGTCGGGCCGGCGGTGGGTGGTGCCGCGGTGGGTGCGGCGGGCCATCGGGCCGGTCGGACTGGCCGTGGTGTGGCAGGTGTTGAGCGCCAGCGCGGCGCTGCCGGCGGACATGCTGGCGTCCCCGATGGACATCGCCCGTACGGGCGGCGGCATGGTCGCGGACGGCACGCTGCCGTCGGCGATGGGCGTCTCGCTGCAACGGGTCGTCGTAGGGCTGCTGTTGGGCGGGATCGTCGGGATCGGACTGGCACTGGTCTCGGGGCTCTCGCGGCTGGGTGAGGATCTGGTCGACGCGACCGTGCAGATGTTGCGGTCGATTCCCTGGGTGGGGGTGATCCCGCTCTTCATCATCTGGTTGGGGATCGGCGAAGCCCCGAAGATCGCACTGATCGCGGTCGGGGTCGCGTTCCACCTGTATCTGAATGTGTACGCGGGAATCCGGGGCGTGGATGCGCAGTTGGTGGAGGCCGGTACCGCGCTCGGGCTGGGCCGGTGGGGGTTGATCCGGCACGTGGTACTGCCTGGGGCGCTGCCTGGCGCCATGACCGGGCTGCGGTACTCGCTGGCGACTGCCTGGCTGGCACTGGTCTTCGGCGAACAGGTCAATGCCGATGACGGACTGGGCTTCCTGATGAACCAGGCACGGGAGTTCTTCCGCACCGATGTGATCGTCGTGTGTCTGGTGGTCTACGCGGTTCTCGGGCTGCTCGCCGATTTCCTCGTCCGTACCCTCGAAAGGCTGTTGCTGCAATGGCGACCGACGTTCACGGGGCAGTGAGCCCCGAACCGGACATCTCCGACGGAGCGCATGCGTCATCGCCGTCTCCCCCAACCCCCGGCGCGTCACCCCCGTCCCCTCAGTCCTCCGGTGCGTCGTCCGGGAGTGGCGGGGTCGTGGTGCAGGTCGCCGGGTTGGTGCGGGAATTCGATCGGCGGCGGGTCATCGACGGGCTGCAACTGGACATTCAGGCCGGCGAGTTCGTGGCGTTGCTCGGGCGCAGTGGGTGCGGGAAGTCAACGCTGCTACGGGTGCTGGCGGGGCTCGATCGGGAGATCGACGGCGAGGTGCTGGTCCCGCGGCGTAGGGCGGTGGCGTTCCAGGCGCCGCGGTTGATGCCGTGGAAACGAGTCTGGCGCAACGTGCTGCTGGGGCTGCCCGGCCGTCCCGAACGAGCCGTGGCGGAACGGGCGTTGGCGGAGGTCGGGCTCGACCATCGCGCGGATGCCTGGCCCAAGACGCTCTCCGGGGGCGAGGCGCAGCGCGCGTCGCTGGCGCGGGCGCTGGTGCGCGACCCTGATCTGCTGCTGCTCGACGAGCCGTTCGGCGCGCTGGACGCACTGACCCGGATCAAGGCACAGCGGCTGGTGGCCGAGCTGTGGCAGGAGCGGGGGTGCGCGGTGCTGCTGGTCACCCATGACGTGGAGGAGGCGTTGTTGTTGGCCGATCGCGTGCTGGTGATGGAGGACGGCCGGATCGCGTCCGAGACGGCGGTGGAGCTGCCCCGGCCGCGGGACGTCACGGATCCGCGGTGTGCCGCACTGCGGGCCCAGTTGCTCGGCCGGCTGGGGGTCACCGACCCGGACGGCGGGGCGGAGGGAGCACAGGAGAGGCAGGAGGCGGTGGTGGGAGGTGTGGTGGACGGGGTGCGGGAGTCGGTGGCCGCCTGAGGCTGGCGGCTGCTTCTCCCCTCCCGCTTCCTCTCCCACCAAGCGCAGAACGGCAGAACGGACGGACATCTCATGAGACCTGCATTCACCGGCGGCCCGGCGGCGGGGCGCCGTCGACTCGCCCTTGCCCTGGCCGCGTTGCCCCTCGTCCTGGTGCTGGCCTCCTGTGGGGGCGCCTCGCGCGCCGACGGTGCCGGGGGCGGCATCGGCGGGCACACCGATGGCAAGGGGGCGCTGACCCTCAACGTCGGGGACCAGAAGGGCGGTTCGGAGGCCATGCTGCGGGCCGCGGGCGAGTTGGACGATCTGCCGTACCGGATCAAGTGGTCCACGTTCACCTCGGGGCCGCCACTGCTGGAGGCGGTCAACGCGGGGGCGGTGGACGTCGGGTCGGTCGGCAACACACCGCCGGTCTTCGCGGGTGCCGCGCACTCGAAGATCAAGGTGATCGCGGGGTCCCACAGCCGGTCGGACGGCGAGGCGATCCTGGTGAAGAAGGGGTCGCCACTGAGGTCTCCGGCGGAGCTGAAGGGGAAGTCGATCGCGGTGGCGCAGGGCAGTTCGGCCAACTACCAGCTGGTCGCGTCGTTGAAGGCGGCGGGGCTGTCCCCGAAGGACGTCACGCTCAACTACCTCCAGCCGGCGGATGCGCTGGCCGCGTTCACCCGGGGGAAGGTCGATGCCTGGGCGGTGTGGGACCCGTACACCTCGCAGGCGCTCGACCAGGCCGATGCCCGGGTGCTGACGACCGGTCAGGGTCTGGTGAACGGGTTGAGTTTCCAGGTCGCCGCGCCCGCCGCGCTGGACGACAAGGCGAAGTCGGCGGCGCTGAAGGACTACACGACGCGACTGCGGCGGGCCCAGGACTGGGTGTTCAAGCATCCACAGGTCTGGGCGAAGGCGTGGGCGAAGGCGACCGGGTTGCCGGAGAAGGTGGCGTTGAACGCGGTCAAGCGGACCAGGGGGACGGCGGTGCCGGTCGCCGTGGACCAGGGCGCCGTCAGCTCCGAGCAGCGGATCGTGGATGCCTTCGCGGCGTTGAAGCTGATTCCGCGCTCCTTCGACTTCGGGGAGTTGGTCGATCCCCGCTTCAACGGCGGTCTGCCGCCTTCGAGTACGGCGCCGCGCACCTATGGAAAGGCTCAGTGACATGTCCGTACACCTGCATTGGTTCCTGCCGACCGGCGGGGACGGCCGGACGCTCGTCGACCGGCACGCCTACACCGACGGGGGCGTCCGGCGGGACCGGATCACCCCGGTGAGCGGGGTGCGCGCCCCGGACGTCGAGTATCTGGCGCAGATCGCCAAGGCCGCGGAGCAGTTGGGGTTCGAGGCGGTCCTCACGCCGACCGGTACGTGGTGCGAGGACGCCTGGCTGACGACGATGGCGCTGTCGCAGGTCACCGAGCGGCTGAAGTTCCTGGTCGCGTTCCGGCCGGGGGTGATCTCGCCGGTGTTGGCCGCGCAGATGGCGGCCACGTTCCAGCGGGTCTCCCGGGGGCGGCTGCTGCTGAACGTGGTCACGGGCGGGGACTCGACCGAGCAGAAGCGGTTCGGGGATCATCTCGGGCACGATCAGCGGTATGCCCGGACGGATGAGTTCCTGAAGGTCGTGCGGGGGGTGTGGGGCGGTCGGCCGTTCGACTTCCAGGGGGAGCACTACCAGGTCGAGGGCGGGCTGACGGCGCTGCCGCCGGATCCGCTGCCGGAGATCTTCTTCGGCGGGTCGTCGGCGGCCGCCGGCCCGGTGGCCGCACGGAACGTCGACGTCTATCTGACCTGGGGCGAGCCGCCGGAGCAGGTGAAGCAGAAGATCGACTGGATTCGTGGGCTGGCGGAGCAGGAGGGGCGGACGGTCCGGTTCGGGATCCGGCTGCACACCCTCTCGCGGGACACGTCGAAGGAGGCGTGGGCCACCGCGAACCGCCTGCTGGACGACCTCGATCCGGACACCGTCGCCGCCGCCCAGCAGGCGCTGGGCAGGAGCGAGTCGGTGGGGCAGCAGCGGATGCTGGCGCTGCACGGCGGCTCGCGCGACAAGTTGGAGATCTCGCCCAATCTGTGGGCGGGGGTGGGGCTGGTGCGGGGCGGTGCGGGTACCGCGCTGGTCGGCAGTCACGCGGAGGTGGCGGACCGGATCGAGGAGTACCACGCGCTGGGGGTCGAGCATTTCGTGCTGTCCGGGTACCCGCACCTGGAGGAGGCGTACTGGTTCGGTGAGGGGGTCCGGCCGGAGCTCGCCGCGCGTGGGCTCCTGGATGCCGGGCCGTCGCCGCTGGCCGGGGTGCCGGCGGCGAACGGACGGCCCGCCTCGGCTCCCGGTGGGGCGCCGCTGTTGGTGGCGAGCGGGCGCTGAGCGACGCGCTCGGCACGGGGGTGGGCCGGGCGGGAAGATCCCGGCCCCACCCTGAGTTGGGGCGCTACCCGGCGCGGGCGGTGATCAACGCGACCGGGACCCGGCACCGGCCGTTCTGGCCATGGTTCCCGGGGCAGGAGGACTTCCGCGGGCGGACCGTCGGGGCCGATGCCCTGCTCTACGCGACCGGTTTCCGGGCCGCCGTCGATCGCCTCGCGCCGCTGCGGCCGGGTGAGCCGGGCGGCGGGATCCGGCCGGCCGGGACCCGGGCGGTGGGCGATCCGGGGTGCACCTCGTCGGCTACGGGCCGTCCGCCAGGACCATCGGCGCCAACCGGGCGGGACGCGCCGCGGTCCGCGAGATCCGGCAGCTGCCGGCGGAGACGCCGGCCGTGCCGCCCGGGCCGGACGGCTCCGCGCGGCCGGCCGCCGGGATCCGGGGCGCGGACGTCCCGGACCCCCGCCCGATCGACGGCCGCGCGGGACGTGCCGCCGGCTACGCGGCCGGGGCGGCGGCCGTCTCCCCCACCGGGACGCGGCTGAGCTCCCACGCCCGCAGTTGGGCGTAGCCGGGCCGGATCACCTCGTTGATCAGGGCGGTCCGCTCGTCGAAGGGGAGGAAGGCGGCCTTGGCCGCGTGGACGGTGAACTCCTCCAGTTCGGCGGTGCCGTAGCCGAAGGTGTCCCGCAGGTGCTGGAACTCCTGCGTCATGCTGGTGCCGCTGACCAGGCGGTTGTCGGTGTTGAGGCAGACCCGGAAGCCCAGTCGGCGGAGCAGGTCGATGGGGTGCTCGGCGTAGCCGGTCGCGGCGCCCGTCTGGAGGTTGGAGGTCGGACAGACCTCCAACGCGATCCGCTGGTCGCGGACGTAGGAGGCGAGCCGGCCGAGGGTGACCTGACCGTCGGCACCGATCGTGATGTCGTCGGTGATGCGGACACCGTGCCCGATGCGGTGGGCGCCGCAGCGGAGCACCGCCTCGTGGATGGACTCCGCACCGACCGCCTCACCGGCGTGGATGGTCACCCGAGCGCCCTGGCTGCGGAGGTAGTCGAAGGCTTCGGCGTGCCGGCCGGCGGGGTTGCCGATCTCGCCGCCGGCGATGTCGAAGCCGACCACGCCCCGGTCCCGGTGGGCGACCGCGAGCTCAGCGATCTCCACCGCGCGGTCGGCGTGCCGCATGGCGCACAGCAGCGTCCCGATACGGATCCGGCGGCCGGCCTCCGCGGCCCGGCGCTCGCCCGCGCGGAAACCGGCATTGACCACGTCGACGACCTCGTCGAGGGTCAGGCCGCCGGCCAGGTGCTGCTCGGGGGCGTAGCGCACCTCGGCGTAGACCACGCCGTCGGCGGCCAGGTCCTCGGCGCACTCCGCGGCGATCCGGAACAGCGCCTCACCGGTCTGCATCACGGCGCAGGTGTGCGCGAACGTCTCCAAATACCGCTCCAGCGACCCGGAGTCGGCCGCATCACGGAACCAGACGGCCAGCGCGGCCGGATCGGTGGTCGGCAGGTCCCGATAGCCGATCGCCTCCGCCAGCTCGATGATCGTCTCCGGACGCAGACCACCGTCGAGGTGATCGTGGAGCAACACCTTGGGAGCGCGGCGGATCCGTTCCTGGTCGAGGGCGTGGGTGGACTGCGGCGGAAGCTTGTCAGACAACATCATGGGGCGGGAGTATGACACGTCGCAGCGCCACCGGGCGACCGGGTATCACCGGGCGGTCCGGCGGCGGCCTTTGGCGCGGGGCATCCGGGCTGGTCAGCGCGCCTGCCACACCGGAAGGGCGGGGGCACCCGGCGGCAGCATGTGCTTGGCGGCCAGCAGCGGCGTGCGGTCCAACCGGACGACCTGGGTGACCAGGACACCGGGAGTGTCGGCGGGGCGCCCGAGCTGGGTGCCGCGCTGTCGGCCGAGGGTGGTGGCCACGATGGTGCTGCTGCCGGTCAGCGGCAGTCCGCGCCCGGCCTCCAACAGCAGGCCCAGCATCGACGACGACCGCCCGCCCGGCCCGTCGAACACCGCCGCGGCGTCCGGCAGCAGCTCTGCCAACGTCTCGTCCGAGGCCCATTCCTGGGTCAGGCAGGCCGGGAGGCCGCCGACCTCGATCACGCTCTCCCAGAAGCGCACCTCGCCGTGGGCCGGCAGGACCAGGTGCTGGGTGGAGAAGTCGGTGGGCTCCTCGCGGGTCCGGGCCAGCGGCACCGTGACGACCTGCCGGCCCTCCCCGAGGAGCGCCTCCACCGGCTTGAGGAACTCGAAGCCGCGCGGCGGCAGATGGTGGCTGACCGTGCGGCCCACCCCGCGCCGTACGGTGATCACGCCGTCCTCCTGGAGCAGGATCAGCGCCTCGCGCAGCGCCGGGCGGCTGACGCCGAGTTCGGCGGCGAGCCGGGGCTCGGTCGGCAAGGTGGAACCCGGCGGATAGGTGCCGGCGCGGATGGCCTCGACCATCCGCTCGTACAGGGCGACGACCGGCCGCCGCTGGGGCCGACCCGGAGGGCGCTCCCGGTTCTGTTGTCTGTCAGCCATCTCGGTCTCCCCGCGTCCGTGGTCCGACTGCCCGCACCACGCCTCGGGCGGGTGTGTGCGGCCAGTTTTCCATCGCACCGGGCCGAGCGACCGGGCGCCCCGGCCGCTCGGCCGAGGATGCGGGCCCCGGCGACGTCGGCGCGCCCAGCACACCGTGCCTGACCTTGCCCGACCTCACCTGATCTTGTCTGACAACAGCGCATCTCGCTCCCCCGCCACCCCATGGGAACAAGCGAACGCCGGATCGAGTGTTCGCCGGAAAGCATGGTCGATCACGGAACGGGTTCCCCGAGCCCCCGCGACGGATGATGCTTACGGGGCGCAAGCGACGGGCTGCAGACCGTTACGGCAGTGCCTCCGGCTGACATCCCTTGCTGGGCCGGAGAGTTGGTCCCACAACGCAATTCGCTAGGAGAACAGAGCCAGGTGAACATCCTCACCAGCCTGCTTGCCGGCATCGTCCACCTCGAGGGTTGGCTCGTCTGACGGACTTGCAGCACCACAAGGCGCCGCTACCCCATGTCCCAGGAGGAGCGGCGCCTTCCGTGTGCCCGGACGGGCAACCGCCTTGGCGCAACGGCCAGTTGGCGGCGGCCGGCTACGTCGCTACGCGTCCAGCGGCCGGCGCGCGGTCTCCGGCAGCGCCAGGTAGACGAGGAAGGACACCAGGCAGACCACCGCGACGTACCAGGGGAAGAGATCCGGGTGGCCGGCCTGCTTGAACCACGTGCCGACGTACGGGGCGGTGCCGCCGAAGAGCGCGACGGTCAAGGAGTACGGGAAGCCGATGCCGGCGGCCCGCACCCGGGCCGGGAAGACCTCGGCGTTCACCGCGGCGGCGACCGAGGTGTAGCCGGTGAGCAGCACCATGCCGGCGCACTGCACCAGCAGCAGCGAGAAGAACGCGTCGGTGACCAGGTGGAGCAGCGGTACGGCCAGCACGGCGAAGCCCAACGCGAAGGTGAGCAGCAGCGGTTTGCGTCCGATGCGGTCCGAGAGCATGCCGCCGAGCGGCTGGAGCAGTGCGAAGAAGACCAGTGACAGGGTGCCGACGAGGAGCGCGTCGCCCTTGTCGAAACCGGCGTTGACCTGGGCGTAGGTGGGGAGGTAGGTGGTCCAGGTGTAGTAGGCGATGGTGCCGCCGGCGGTGATGCCGCAGATGAGCAGTGACTGGCGGGGGTAGCGGCGCAGGCCCTCGAAGAGGCCGGGGCGGGCGGCCCGCTGTGCGGCGAGGGGGTCCTCCCCGGCTCGCGCTCGGGGAAGGGTCTCCTGGGCGCCGCGCCGGATCCACAGGCCGAGCAGGCTCAGCAGGGCGCCGACGAGGAACGCGATGCGCCAGCCCCACTGTCCCATCTGGTGCTCGGTGAGCAGCCCGGCGAGCAGCGCCCCGGTGCCGGAGGCGAGCAGCTGGCCGAGGGTGGTGGAGACGTACTGGAAGCTGGAGAACAGGCCGCGTCGGCCCGGTCCGGCGGACTCGACCAGGAACGTGGTGGACGCCGCGAACTCGCCACCCACCGACAGGCCCTGCACCAGGCGGGCGATGACCAGCATGATCGGCGCGAGGACGCCGGTGGCCGCGTAGGTGGGGGTGAGCGCGACCAGCAGGCTGCCGCCGCCCATCAGCAGGATGGTGAGGGTCAGTGCGGCGCGCCGGCCGCGGCGGTCGGCGACCGCGCCCAACAACAGCCCGCCGACCGGGCGCATGAAGAAGCCGACCGCGAAGACGGCGAAGGTGGAGAGCAGCGGCACCAGGGAATTGCCGGCGCCCTTGGGAAAGACCTGGTCGGCGAAGTAGACCGCCAGGAAGGAATAGGCGTACCAGTCGTACCACTCGACGGCGTTGCCGACGGAGGCGGCGGCCAGTTGCCGCAGTTGCGACGGCGGACGGCCACCCTCGGGTGCCCCGTCCTCGGCTATGGGCTGTGCGCTCGACATCGTCCTTGAGCTCCCGGTCCTTCTCCTCGGGCTGCCGCTGGGGCAGGATGATCCGGAAGGCGATCATGTACCGGTAAGGCGACCGACCGCCAGGGTCTACGGCGACGAAGTCGCGGCCGGAGGACCGCGGGAAGGCGGTGGCCATGCGCCGGCAACACGGTGGCAACATTCCGGCCTGCCGCTGAGCCGGGAGCGCCGGGAAGCGAGCGCGAGGAGGAGGCACCGTGCGGGTTGCACTGTTCGTCACCTGCATCAACGACACGCTCCACCCACGGACCGGGCGGGCGGTGGTGACCCTGCTGGAACGGCTGGGCGTCGACGTCGACTTCCCGGCGGAGCAGAGCTGCTGCGGTCAGCCGCAGTTCAACACCGGCTACCGGCACGCCACCGAGCCGCTGGTGCGCCGCTTCGACCGGGCCTTCAGGGACTACGCGTACGTGGTGACCCCGTCCGGTTCCTGTGCGGCGATGGTCCGCGACAACTTTCCGCGGATCGCGGCGAAGGCCGCGGCGGAGGGGCGCGGCCGGAAGCTGACCGAGGCCGCGGCGCGGGCCGTACCCAAGACGTACGAGCTGACGGAGTTCCTGGTGGACGTGCTGAAGGTGACCGACGTCGGCGCGTACTATCCGCACACCGTGACCTATCACCCCACCTGCCACGGGCTGCGGATGCTGGGGCTCGGCGACCGGCCGCGGCGGCTGCTGGAGCAGGTCAGGGGGCTGACGCTCAAGGAGTTGCCGGGCGCAGAGGAGTGCTGCGGGTTCGGCGGGACGTTCGCGGTGAAGAATCCGGCGGTGTCTGCGGCGATGGGCGCCGACAAGGTCCGCGCGGTGACCGGGACCGGCGCACAGGCGGTCTGCACGGTGGACAACTCCTGTCTGCTGCACATCGGGGGCATGCTCGCCCGGCAGGGTTCGCCGGTGCGGCCGGTGCACCTCGCGGAGATCCTGGCCAGTACGGAGGCCGATGCGGTGGCGGACGAGCGAGCGGGCCGGGGCGTCGGTGCGGAAGGGGGCGTGCGATGAGCCGCAGTTTCCTCGGGATGCCGGCGTTCCCGCAGGCCGCGGCCGTCTCCACCCGTGACGCCCGGCTGCGGGCCAATCTCACCCACGCCACCCACACCATCCGCGACAAGCGGGCCAAGGCGGTGGCCGAGCTGGACGACTGGGCGCAACTGCGGGCCGCGGGCGCCGCGGTGAAGGACCGGACACTCCGTCACCTCGACCACTACCTGGAGCAGTTGGAGGAATCCGTGGTCGCCGCGGGCGGCCGGGTGCACTGGGCGGCGGACGCCGACGAGGCCAACCGGATCGTCACCCGGTTGGTCCGGGAGACCGGTGAGCGCGAGGTCGTCAAGGTCAAGTCGATGGCCACCCAGGAGATCGGGCTCAACGAGGCACTGGCCGAGGCGGGGATCCGGGCGTACGAGACGGATCTCGCGGAGCTGATCGTGCAGCTCGGCGACGACCTCCCGTCGCACATCCTGGTGCCGGCGATCCACCGCAACCGCACCGAGATCCGGGACATCTTCCGTCGGGAGATGGGCAAGTGGGGGCGTCCGGCGCCCGAGGGGCTGTCCGACTCCCCCGCCGAGCTGGCGGAGGCGGCCCGCCAGCACCTGCGGGAGAAGTTCCTCACCGCGAAGGTGGGCATCTCCGGCGCGAACTTCATGGTCGCCGAGACCGGCACCCTGGTGGTCGTGGAGTCCGAGGGCAACGGCCGGATGTGCCTGACGCTGCCGGAGACCCTGATCTCCGTCGTCGGCATCGAGAAGACCGTGCCGTCCTGGCAGGACCTGGAGGTCTTCCTGCAACTGCTGCCGCGCTCCTCCACGGCCGAGCGGATGAACCCGTACACCACCACCTGGACCGGGACCACGGACGGCGACGGGCCGCGGACCTTCCACCTCGTGCTGCTCGACAACGGGCGGACCGACACCCTGGCGGACACCGTGGGGCGGCAGGCGCTGCGCTGCATCCGCTGCTCGGCCTGTCTGAACGTCTGCCCGGTGTACGAGCGGGCCGGCGGGCACGCCTACGGATCTCCTTATCCCGGCCCCATCGGCGCGATCCTCACCCCGCAACTGCGCGGTATGGCAGGCCCGTTGGAGCAGTCGTTGCCGTACGCCTCGTCGCTGTGCGGGGCGTGCTACGAGGTGTGTCCGGTGGCCATCGACATCCCCGAGGTGTTGGTGCACCTGCGGGAGCGGGTGGTGGAGGGCGGCCCAGTCACCCGGCACGGGTCCCGGGTCGTGCTCAAACCCGCCAAGGGGCACGCCGCGGAGCGGGCCGCGATGCGCGCCGCCGCCTGGGCGTTCGACCATCCGGGCGCACTGCGCGGCGGGATGCGGCTGGCCGCGCGGACCCGTCGGCTGCATCCGCGGCGACTGCCGGGGCCGGGGCGCGCCTGGAGCGACACCCGGACGCTGCCGGCGGTGCCCGCCGAGTCGTTCCGCGACTGGTGGCAACGCACCCGGGGCGATGCCAGCGGACCCGACCAAGGAGGCGTCAAGTGAGCAGCAGGGATGTGGTGTTGGCGCGGGTGCGGCGGGCGCTGGCCGATGTGCCGCGCGGTGAGGGGCCGCACGATCCGCCGGTCCCCCGCGACTACCGCCGGGTGCACGGTTCCCGGACGACCGACGAGACCGTCGCGTTGCTCGCGGCGAACCTCGCGGACTACCGGGCGGTGGTGCACCGCTGTACGCCGGCCGGACTGCCTGCGCTGCTCGGCCGGCTGCTGGCGGCGCGCGGGGCGCGGACGGTGGTGGTGCCGCCCGGGCTGGATCCGCGGTGGCTGTCCGCCGCCGAGGTCACCCAGCGCCCGGACCGGGCCGCGGACACGGTGCGGGAACTGGACGCGGTGGACAGTGTGGTGACGGGGTGTGCGGTGGCCGTCGCGGAGACCGGCACGCTGGTCCTGGACGCCGGCCCGGATCAGGGGCGGCGCCGGATCACCCTCGTCCCCGACCACCACATCTGTGTGGTGCGGGTCCCCGATCAGGTCGTCGGCTCGGTCCCGGAGGCGTTGCCGCGGCTGTCCCCGGAACGCCCGCTGACCTGGATCTCCGGGCCGTCCGCGACCAGTGACATCGAGCTGGACCGGGTGGAGGGGGTGCATGGTCCGCGGACGCTGGAGGTGGTGTTGCTGGCGGACGGCACGGAGCGCGGGGACGCGGGCCAGGGCGTGTCCGGTGGGTCGGGGTCGGACGGGCTCTAGGGCCCGCGGGTGGCTGGTGCGGAGGGTGACCCTGGCGTTGGTACGCACCCGGTGGGTACCAACGCCAGGTGTCTGGGTGGCCCGCGCGCCGGCCGGCAGACTCCTGGTCATCGCCACCAAGCAGATGACCGAGAGGCAGCCGACAGCCATGAACAGCTACGACAACTTCCTTGCCTGGAACGCGGGTTGGGCCACATCGGTGCAGCGGCCGAGCGTGGGCTTCCACAAGAACTGGGCCGAGGAGGGGTTCGCGGACCAGACGGTACGACAGACCGTGCGGGTCACCGGGGCCGGGACCCGGGCCCGGATCAAGCTCTCCAACCGGTACGGGACCGCGCCGCTGGAGGTGTCCGGTGCGAGCCTCGCCCGGGCCGGCGCCGGGGCGGCGGTGGCGGCCGGTTCGGTCCGGCCGCTGACCTTCGACGGGGCGGCGTCGGTGCGGATCCCGGCGGGTGGCGAGGTGTACAGCGACGCGGCGGAGGTGACCGTGGCGGCGCTGGAGTCGCTCACCGTGTCGCTGTACTTCGCGGCGCCGACCGGACCGGCGACCTTCCACGCGCAGGCGTGGGCCACCGCGTACCGGGCCGCGGGCGAGCAGTTGGGGGAGGTGGATCCGGCGGTCTTCGGGGAGACCTCGGTCTCGTGGTACTACCTGGCCGCGGTCGAGCTGGCGGACGGCGGCCCGGCGCGGCGGGACACCGTGGTGCTCTTCGGTGACTCGATCACCGACGGCTTCGGGTCGACCGACGACGCCGACCGGCGGTACTCGGACGCGCTGGCCGAGCGGCTGGCCGCCGAGGGCCGTCCGCTGCGGGTCCTGAACCTGGGCATCGGCGGGAACCTGCTGCTCAACGATTCGCCGTGGTTCGGCGAGCGGGCCGGGGCACGGTTCGACCGCGATGTGCTGGCGCAGCCGGGCGTGCGCTCGGTGGTCGTCCTGGTCGGCCTGAACGACATCGGCTTCAGCGAGGTCGACCTGCCGACGTACAAGCCCAACCCGGACAACTCGGTGGCACAACTCGTCGCCGGCTACCGGGAGTTGATCGAGCAGGCGCATGCGGCCGGGGTGCGGGTCATCGGGGGGACGATCACGCCGTTCAAGGGGTCGGAGTACCACACGCCGGTCGCGGAGGCGAAGCGCCGGGCGGTCAACGAGTGGATTCGGACGGCGGGTGCGTTCGACGCGGTGGTCGACTTCGCGGCGGTGCTGGCGGATCCGGCCGACCCGGACGCGCTGCGGTCCGCCTACGACAGCGGGGACTTCAAGCACCCGGGCGACGCGGGGTACCGGGTGATGGCGCAGGCGGTCGATCCGGCCGCACTGTGAGCAATCCTGACGCACCGTCACGTACGGCTGCCGCCCGCCGTCCGCGCCCCGGGGTCCCGGTCACACCAGGGCCCCGGGGGCGCGACCGTCGTCCGCGGTACCGGCCGCGTCGTCCGGCGCCTCCTGGTGCGTGTCGCGGCGGACCAGGGCGGCGTAGCGGCCGTCGGCGGCCAGCAGCTCGTCGTGGGTGCCGCGTTCGGCGATCCGGCCGCCGTCCAGGACGACGATCTGGTCGGCGTCCCGGACCGTGGAGAGGCGGTGCGCGATGGTGAGGGTGGTGCGGCCCGCGGAGAGCGCGTCGACGGCCCGCTGGACGGCGTGTTCGGTGCGGGTGTCCAGGGCGCTGGTGGCCTCGTCGAGGACGAGGACCGGCGGGTCGCGCAGGAGGGTGCGGGCGATGGCCAGGCGCTGCTTCTCGCCGCCGGAGAAGCGGTAGCCGCGTTCGCCGACGACGGTCTCGTAGCCGTCGGGGAGGGCCGCGATGTGGTCGTGTATCTGGGCGATCCGGGCGGCGCGCTCGATCTCCTCGTCGGTGGCGTCGGGCTTGGCGAAGCGCAGGTTCTCGGCGACCGAGGCGTGGAAGAGGTAGGTCTCCTGGGAGACCACGCCGACCGCGTGGGCGAGGGTGTCGAAGCCGAGGTCGCGAATGTCGGTGCCGTCGAGGGTGACCCGGCCGCCGGTGACGTCGTAGAGGCGCGGGACGAGGTAGCTCAGGGTGGTCTTGCCGCTGCCGGTCGGGCCGACGACGGCGAGGCTGCTGCCGGCCGGGACGGTCAGGTCGATGCCGTCGAGGGTGGGGGCGGCCGCCGGGTCGTAGCCGAAGGACACCTTCTCGAAGCGGATCTCGCCGCGCGGGGTGGGGAGTTGCACGGGGGCGGCGGGTTCGGTGATGTCGACCGGCAGGTCGAGGTATTCGAAGATGCGCTGGAAGAGCGCGAGCGAGGTCTGCATCTGGACGCCGGTGGTCAGCAGGGAGACGGTGGGGCGCAGCAGGCCCTGCTGGAGGGAGACGAAGGCGACCAGGGTGCCGAGGGAGAAGACCGGGCCGCCGAGTTGCAGGACCAGGCCGGCCGCCCAGTAGATGAGCGCGGGCATGGCGGCCATGACGATGCCGATGGTGGCCATCCGCCAGCGGCCGGCCATGTTGGCGCGGACCTCCAGGTCGACCAGGCGCTCGGACTCGGTGGCGAAGTTCTTGGTGAGCGAGTCGGCGCGGCCCATGGTCCGGCCGAGCAGCACGCCGCTGACCGAGAGGGATTCGGTGACCATCGCGGACATCGTGGCCATCTGCTTCTGCCGCTTGGTGGTGATCTTCTTGCGTTCGTTGCCGACCCGGCGGCTTATGCCGACGAACAGCGGGAGCAGCAGCAGCGAGACGACGGTGAGCCGCCAGTCGAGGGCGATCATGGCGACGACGGTGGCGACGACCGAGGTCAGGTTGGAGACCAGGGACGTCGCGGTGGAGGTGACGGTCGCCTGCATGCCGCCGATGTCGTTGGCGATCCGGGACTGGACCTCGCCGGTGCGGGTGCGGGTGAAGAACGCCAGCGGCATCCGCTGGAGCTTGGCGTAGACGGCGGTGCGCAGATCGTGCATGACGCGCTGGCCGACCGTGGTGGAGACCAGGGTCTGGAGGACGCCGAAGACGCTGGTGGTGAGCGCGGTGGCGATCATGCCGAGGGCGAGGAGGGTCAGCAGGCCGGTGCGCCGGCCGGGGATGGCGACGTCCAGGATCTCGCGGAGGAGGAAGGGGGAGGCCACCGAGACCAGGGAGGAGGCGGCGACGAGCAGGCCGACCAGGGCGAGGCGGCCGCGGTAGGGGCGGAACAGCGCGAGGATCCGCCGCAGCTGGACCGGGGCGTCGGGGTCCTTGGGGGGCGGGGTCCAGTTCGGTTCTTCGGGACGCATGGGCTCCTACGAGGGTGCGGAGGGCTGGAACTAGGAGGCTTGGGAGGGCGGGAACCAGGAGGGCGGGAGGGCCGGAACCAGGGGACTGCGAGAACGAAAACTTTGCCGAGCTTAGCTCATTGTTACCTATACTCACAATGAATCTTGTCCTGTACTGTGGGGGCATGCCCTCCCCCGAGCCGTCGGTCAGCGCGAACGAAGCCAACGTGGCCGAGCAGCTGGTGCGGCTGACCCGCCGGATGCAGCGCTCCCAGAAGCGCCACATGGCCCACCTGGACATCGCCTTCACCCCCGCGCAGTCCCGCCTGCTGCGGATCGTCGGCCACTGCCGCGACGCCCCGCCCCGGATGGCCGACCTCGCCGAACGGCTGGAGGTCGTACCCCGCGCCGTGACCACGCTGGTGGACGCGCTGGAGGCGAACGGCACGGTGCGCCGGATGCCCGATCCGACCAACCGTCGGGTGGTGCGGATCGAGCTGACCGACACCGGCCGGTCCGCGCTCCGGGCGTTGCGCGGCGCACGTCGGGCCGCCGCGGAGGAGATCCTGGCCCCTCTGACCGCCGCAGAGCGCGAGATGCTCGGCGGTCTGCTCGCCACCCTCGTCGACGGACCGGGGGAACCGCACCGCTCTGCCGCACCGGCCTGACCCACGGGCCCGGCGCGCAGTCAACCGGAGGTGACCGTGCCCCTGCTGGAGCCCACGCCCGAAGCCCTGCGGCCCCGCACCACCCACCCCGCGCCGGACCGGGTGCCCGAACGCCTGGCGGCCGGCACCCCCGAGCCGCTGCGCGGCGACCTGATCGCGCTGCTCGGCGCGGACAAGGTGCGGCACACCGTCTCCGACCTGGTCCGCTACGCCTCCGACGCCAGCCCCTACCGCTTCCTCCCCCAGGTAGTGGTGATCGCCCAGACCGCCGACGACATCTCCGCGGTCTTCTCGTACGCCCGCGCGCACGGCCGCAACGTGGTCTTCCGGGCCGCCGGGACCTCCCTCAACGGCCAGGCGCAGGGCGAGGACATCCTCGTCGACGTGCGCCGCCACTGGGCCGGCATCGAGGTGCTGGACGACGGTGCCCGGGCCCGGATCCGGCCCGGCACCACCGTGCTGCGGGCCAACGCCACGCTCGCCCGGTACGGCCGGCTGCTGGGCCCCGACCCGGCCAGCGCCATCGCCTGCACCGTGGGCGGGGTGGTCGCCAACAACGCCTCCGGGATGACCGCCGGCACCACCTGCAACTCCTACCGGACGCTGGCCTCGCTGACCTTCGTGCTGCCGTCCGGCACCGTCGTCGACACCGCGCACCCGGCCGCCGACGCCCGGCTGGCCCGGGCCGAACCGGTGCTCTGCACCGAACTGCTGGCCCTCAAGGCGGAGATCGAGGCGGACCCGGATCTGGTCGCCCGGATCCGCGCCAAACACGCGATCAAGAACACCAACGGTTACCGCCTGGACGCCTTCCTCGACGGGCGGACGCCGGTGGAAATCCTGCGCGGGCTGATGGTCGGCTCCGAGGGGACCCTCGGCTTCATCGCCGAGACGGTCTTCACGACCCTGCCGCTGGACCGGCACACCTCCACCGCGCTCCTCTTCTTCCCCACCCTCGCGACCGCGGCCGCCGCCGTCCCGCGCTTCACCGAGGCCGGCGCCCGGGCCGTGGAGTTGATGGACGGCAACACCCTGCGCGCGTCGGTGCGCGTGCCCGGGGTACCCGCCGACTGGGCGGACCTGCCCAGGGAGACCGCCGCGCTGCTGGTGGAGTTCCGGGCACCGGACGAGGCCGCGCAGCGGGCGTACGAGGAGGCGGCGGCGCGGGTGCTGGCGGGGCTGGAGCTGGTCGCCCCGGTGCCGTCGGTCAGCAACGGCCTCACCCGGGACCCGGCCGTGATCGGCGGCTACTGGAAGGCCCGCAAGGCGTTCGTCACCGCGGTCGGCGGCTCCCGGCCGGCCGGAACGACCCTGATCACCGAGGACTTCGCGGTCCCGCCGGCCCGGCTCGCCGACGCCTGCACCGCACTGTTGGAACTCCAGGCCCGGCACGGCTTCGACGCGGCGGTCGCCGGCCACGCCGCCCACGGCAACCTGCACTTCCTGCTCGCCTTCGACGCCGCCGACCCCGACGACGTGACCCGCTATGCCGCCTTCATGGACGACTTCTGCCGGCTGACCGTCGAGCGCTTCGACGGCTCGCTGAAGGCGGAGCACGCCACCGGCCGGAACATCGCGCCGTTCCTGGAGCTGGAATGGGGGCCGCGGGCCACGGAGTTGATGTGGCGGATCAAGGAGGCCGTGGACCCCCGGGGCATCCTGGCACCGCGGGTCCTGCTCGACCGCGACCCGCGGGCGCACCTGCGCGGGCTGAAGACGATTCCCCAGGTCGAGGCGGTCGCCGACCCGTGCATCGAGTGCGGCTTCTGCGAACCGACCTGTCCCAGCGAGGACCTGACGACCACGCCCCGCCAACGGATCGTGCTACGCCGCGAGATGCTGCGCCAACCGCCCCGCTCCGCGGTCAACGACGCCCTGCTGGACGCCTACGGCTACGACGCGGTGGACACCTGCGCCGGGGACTCCACCTGCAAGCTGGCCTGCCCGGTCGGCATCGACACCGGCGCGCTGATGAAGGACTTCCGGCACCGCCGGCACACCCCGCGCGAGGAGCGGATCGCCGAGCGGACCGCCCGGCACTTCGGGGCGGTCGAGCGGGCGGCCCGACTGGCGGTGGCCGCCGCGGATCGGCTCGACGACCGGCTGCTGACGAGGGCGACCGGCGCCGCCCGCAAGGCCGTCCGCCCCGACCTGGTGCCGGAGTGGCTCCCGCAGATCCCCGGCGCCGCGGCCCGCCGACTGCCCACGACCCGCCGGACCGGCGCGGCCGCGGTCTACTACCCGGCCTGCGTGAACCGCATCTTCGGCGAACCCACCGGCCACCGCGGGCCGTCCCTCCCCGAGGCGGTGGTGGCGCTCGCCCGGCGAGCCGACCGCCCGGTGTGGATCCCGCCGGACGTCACCGGCACCTGTTGCGCCACTATCTGGCACTCCAAGGGCTACGAGCGGGGCAACCGGCTGATGGCCAACCGCATCGTCGAGGCCGCCTGGGGCTGGACGGCCGGCGGAGCGCTGCCACTGGTCGTGGACGCCTCGTCCTGCACCCTCGGCCTGGCCCGCGAGGTGGTGCCGTACCTGACGCCGTTGAACCGCTCGCTGCACGCCGAGCTGACCGTCGTCGACTCCGTGGTCTGGGCCGAGGAGCTCCTCCCGCACCTGGAGATCCGCCGCACGCTCGGCTCAGCCGTCCTCCATCCCACCTGCTCCATGCAGCACCTGGGCGACGAGGACGGACTGCGACGGGTCGCCGAGGCGTGCGCCCGCGAGGTGGTGGTCCCGGACGACGCGGGCTGCTGCGCCTTCGCCGGCGACCGCGGCCTGCTCCACCGGGAACTGACCGAATCCGCCACCGCGAAGGAGGCGGCCGAGGTCACCGCCCGTCCCTTCGACGCCCACCTCTCGGCGAACCGCATGTGCGAGATCGGCATGGACCACGCAACGGAGGGCCGAGGCTACCGCTCGGCCCTCCTGGCGTTGGAATGGGCAACGCGTCCCGGCAACGCCCCTGGCCCGTCCGACGTTTGAGGACGGGCGGGCGTCAGCGGGCGAGGTGCAGGGCCACGGCGCCGTGGGCCGGCACGGTGAGCTGCGCCTGCCCGTCCCCACCCACGGTCACCGTGTGCCCGTCGCACGACCCGGGCACCGCCGCCACCACATCGCAGTACGTCCCGGCCGGCAACGACGTGGCGAACGACCGACTCACCGCCCCGTCCCCGGCGTTGAGGGCCACGAAGCCCGCCGACCCCCGGCCGAAGGCGATCGCATTGCCCCCGTTGTCCCACCAGTTGGTCAGCGCTGCCGACCCCACCGCGTTGCGGAAGCCCACCATCCCGGTGATCTCGCGCTTGGCGTGCTCGTTGGTCCAGGCGGAACTGCCGGAGGCCGGCGGGCCGGCGTCCTTGTCGGTCCACTGGTAGCCGGAGTAGACGTTCGGGGAGCCGTACGGCGAGGCGAGCATGAAGACGTTGGCGAGGGTGTAGGTCGCGCCGTCCTTGTACGTCAGGGTCGAGCCGTTCCGTTCGGTGTCCCAGTTGTCGACGAACGTGCGGGCCTTGTCGCTGCCGAGCTTGCCGTCCGCGACGGACTTGAGCTGGGCGAGGTTCCCGCCCTGGAAGGCGCTCTTGAGGTGGCTGCCGTAGCGGAATTCGTCGACGTCGCCGGTGTTGGTGTACTCGTCGGGCTGGACGGCCTCGCCGGCGCCGTAGATGACCTCCTGCACCCAGTACCCCGGGTCCTTCATCTTGCCCTTGATGGCGGCGAGGTCGGCGGCGGCGATGTGCTTGGCGGCGTCGATCCGGAAGCCGTCCACGCCCAGCGACCGCAGGTCGTCGAGGTACTTGGCGAGGGTGGTGCGGACGTAGTCGCTGCCGGTGTCGAGGTCGGCGAGCCCGACCAGTTCGCAGTTCTGGACGTCGTCGCGGTTGGTGTAGTCGGAGACGCTCTTGCGGCAGCCGTGGAAGTCCCAGTCCTGGTAGTAGCCCGGGTAGGTGTACTTGGTGTACTGGGTGCCGCCGGTGCCGGTACCGGATCCGGCCGCCATGTGGTTGATGACGGCGTCGGCGATGACCTTGACGCCGGCGGTGTGGCAGGCGCCGACCATCGCGGCGAACGCGTCCCGGTCGCCCAACCGTCCGGCGATCTTGTAGCTGACCGGTTGGTACGAGGTCCACCACTGGTCGCCCTGGATGTGCTCGGAGGCGGGTGAGACCTCGACGTAGCCGTAGCCGGCCGGGCCCAGTTGGTCGGCGCAGGCCCGGGCAACGTCGGCGTACTTCCACTCGAAGAGGGTGGCGGTGACGGTCCGGTCGCCGGGTGGGGTGGCCTGCGAGGGCCAGGGGGCGAAGGCGGCGAGGCCGACCGCGGCCAGTACCCCGGCCAGCGTCCGGGCCCGCGCCCGGGAACGCACCCGGGAACCAGGCCCCTGGTGCGGCCTCTTCGTCGCTGTGTTGTCGCGGCTCCTTCGTCGCTGCACTGTTGCGGCTCCTTCGTCATGGGGCACGGGGACCGCGCCCACGAGAGCAGCCACGCGCCAGGCCGCCATGGGGGGATTCCGCTTCGGAGCCTGCCGTTTCGTGCGTGGACACGTCAAGGTTTTCGGCAAGGGTTTTCAGGCTCTTGCGAAAGACGCTGACGTAGGCGGGCGGGGCGCCACGGTCCGGCGGCACCCGAGGTGCACGAAGAGTCCAAGTACGTGCACCAAGAGTCCAATGGGCCCTCTTGTGCCCCAGGCCGCCCAACCGTCAAGGTCCTCACCGAGGTTCACGACTGTCCCGCGTACGATCCGCTTCCTTGGAGGACCGATGCACGAGGCAACACCGCAGAACCAGGAGCCCAACGAGGCCGGCCCCAGGCGCCGTTCGGTCCTGTGGACCGCCGGCGCGGCGGGCGCCGGACTGGGAATCGCCGGACTGGGCACCGGATCGGCGGCCGCGGCCGCACCCGGGGCGACCGGCACGACCAAGGCCGCCGCCACGCCCCCCAAGCCCCACGGCACGACCATGATCGGGGTGCCGTTCGAGCCGCGCAGCACGGTGCGCATCGGCATCATCGGCCTCGGCAACCGGGGCGGCAGCATGATCGACCTGTTCCTAGCGATGCCGAACGTACGGGTCGTGGCGCTCTGCGACCCCGTGAAGGACAAGGTCGCCAAGGCCGCGGCGAAGGTCACCAAGGCCGGACAGCCCGCACCCGCCGTCTACACCAACGGCGACCACGACTTCGAAAACCTCTGCAAGCGCACCGACATCGACTTCGTCTACGCGGCGACCCCCTGGGACTGGCACTTCGAGATGGCGAAGACCGCCATGCTCAACGGCAAGCACGTCGGCACGGAGTGCCCGCTGGCCCTGCGCCTGGACCAACTGTGGGAACTGGTCGACCTCTCCGAACGCACCCGCAGACACTGCCTCCAACTGGAGAACTGCTGTTACGGCAGAAACGAGATGCGGGTGCTGCGGATGGCGCACGCCGGCCTCTTCGGCGAACTGCTGCACGGCGCCGGGGCGTACATCCACGACCTGCGCGGCCTGATGTTCGATCCGACGTACTACGAGGGGCCCTGGCGCCGGCTGTGGCACACCCGGCTGCGCGGCGACCTCTACCCCAACCACGGCTTCGGCCCGGTCGCCAACTACATGGACGTCAACCGCGGCGACCGGGCGGTCCGGATCACCAGCTTCGGCACGCCGGCGCTGGGTCTGGCCGCGTACCGCAAGCAGCAGATGCCGCCCGGCGACCCCAGCTGGAAGGAGTCCTACGTCGAGAGCGACCGGACGATCAGCCTGGTACAGACCGCCAAGGGACGGGTGATCCGGCTGGAGCACGACGTCTCCACACCGCACCCGTACAGCCGGATCAACAGCCTCGGCGGGACCAAGGGGCTCTTCGAGGACTACCCCGAGCGGATCTACCTGGAGCCCCGCCAGAGCAATGACGAGTGGGGCGACTTCGGCACGTACGCGGAGTGGGACCACTGGCTGTGGAAGGAGCACGCCAACCCGCCCGGCGGCCACGGCGGCATGGACTACATGCTGGTCTTCCGGCTGACTCAGTGTCTGCGGCTCGGCCTGGTACCGGACTTCGACGTCTATGACGCGGCGACCTGGTCCGCACCGGTGCCGCTGAGCGACCGTTCGATCAAGGCGAAGGGCGTACCGCAGGAGATCCCGGACTTCACCCGGGGGCTGTGGCGGAAGGCGCGCCCGGGGATGGACTCGCCAAAGCCCGCCGAGTAGCGGGGGCGCGGTCCTCCGGCATACGTCCGGGGCCCGGTGGCAGGCCGTCCGCCACCGGGCCCCGCAGGTCACTTCTCGCCGGGGGCGACGGCGGCGCCGTCCGGCTCCTCCTGGCCGGCGGGGGCGGGGGCCGTCCGCTGCCGCCGTCCGGCCGGGGCTGCGCCGGCCAGCACCTGCTTGGCCGTCACCCGGTCCAGCGCGCCCTCCCAACGGGACACCGCGAAGACCGCGACGCAGTTGCCGAGCAGGTTGGTGGCCACCCGCATGGAGTCCATGATCCGGTCGACGCCGAGCAACAGGGCGACCGCGGTGGCGGGGATGACGCCCAGCGCCGAGGCGGTCGCGGACAGCGCCAGGAACGCCGAACCGGGCACGCCCGCCATGCCCTTGCTGGTCAGCATCAGCACCAGGACGACGGTGATCTGCTGGCCCAGGGACAGGTGCACGCCGATGGCCTGGGCGATGAAGAGCGTCCCGATGGAGAGGTAGATGGAGGCGCCGTCGAGGTTGAAGGAGTACCCGGTGGGCAGCACCAGGCCGACCGCGTCGTCCCGGCAGCCGGCGGCCCGCAGTTTCTGCATCATCCGCGGCATGACGGTCTCGCTGGAGCCGGTGCCCAACGCCAGCAGCAGCTCCTCGCGGGTGTAGCGGACGAACTTCCAGAGGCTAAGGCCGGTGACGGCCTTGAGGGCGAACCCCAGCAGGACGAGGAAGACCAGGGCCACGCCGTAGCAGACCGCGATCAGCTTGCCGTACGTCGACATGGCGCCCAGCCCGTACTGGCCGACGAGATGGGCGGTGGCTCCGAAGACCGCGAGCGGGGCGAGCTTCATGAGGTAGCCGACGATGGTGAAGACGACGTCCTGGGCCTGCTCGATCAGCGGTAGCAGTTGGGGCACGCGCTGCTGCCCGAGGTGCAGCAGCGCCGCGCCCACCAGACAGGCCAGTACCAGGACTTGGAGCAGCGAGTTCTCGGCGAACGCGCCGACCGCGCTGTTCGGCAGCGCCTCCAGGATGAACTGCGCCGCGGAGGGAAGTTTTCCGCCACCGGTCTGGGCGTCCACCGCGCCCTTGTCGAGGGAGGCCGGGTCGACGTGCATCCCGGCGCCGGGGGTGAAGACGTTGCCTGCCAGCAGGCCCACGACCAGGGCGACGCTGGTCGCGACCTCGAACCAGATCAGGGCCTTGACGCCGATCCGGCCGAAGGACTTGAGGTCGCCGGCCTTGGTGATGCCGGCGACGACGACGCAGAAGACGAGCGGGGAGATGACCGCCTTGATGAGGCGGACGAAGCCGTCGCCCAGCGGCTGGAGCGAGGTGCCCACCTGCGGCCACAGACGTCCGACCAGGACACCGAGCAGCAGGGCGAGCAACACTTGGACGAACAGACTGGTGCGCAACAGGCGCCCGGCGCGGCGGGCGAAGCTTCCGGTGGCGTGCGGCACGGGCACTCCTCCATGGACGGATTTTGGAGTACGGAAAAAGTTTTCCGCGGTCCGTCACTATGGCCGGTTGTCATTCCCTCCGAAAGAGTGCGGTGTAACTTCCCGGAAAATCTTGGAGCTTGATCCAAGGAGGGCGCCCTCCCGGCTTCGCCCCCGCTCCCCGCTTGGCGGCCGAGCGCCCGCATCAGTCGGCGAGGTGCGCCCGGTCCCCCATCACCACGACCGGGTGCCGCGCCGGATCGAGCGCGCGCAGCAGCGTCGCCATCGCGGACTTCGCCACGCTGATGCAGGCCGAGGTCCCGCCCCCGTGGTCCAGGTGCAGCCAGACCCCGCCCCCCTTGGACTGCCCCTGGGGGCGGGTGGGGTCCAGCGGAGATGTCCCCGCGACCCGGTTGTAGTCGATCGCCACCACGTAGTCGAAGTCGTGGCGGGTGTTCTTCGACCAGTACGCGGGCGGGGTGAAGGCCGCCGAGTGGGTGTAGGGCAGATGGGCCCCCGGATCGGGGAGCACACCACCGGCGTCGGTCAGCGGGAAGACGCCGACCGGGCTGCGCTGGTCGCCCTCGTGGTGGTCCGGAGTCCAGCCCCGCCGTCCGTTGTGCGCCGCCCAACTCCCCTTGCTCACCCAGCCGTTGGCGCCCTTTTCATACAGCACCACCGTCGCGTCGGGGGAGTTCACCCCGGCGCCGTACACCGCGACGACCTGACGGGTGGTGGCCGGGATCCGCGACCGCAGCGCGGCGCCGACCTCGGGAATGCCGTCACGGTGAGTGGTCGCCGCACCCCCGCGGGCCGGTCCCCCGGGACGTCCCCCCGCCCCGGCTCCGCCCCCCTTGGTGTCCCTGCCGTCGTTGCCGTCGCCGTCCTTGCCCACCGTGCCGCCGGCTCCACAGCCCGCCAGAAGAACCGCCGTCGCCGCGGCCACCACCACCGCCCGTACCGCACCACCCGCTGTCCGCATGACGTCCATGCTCCCACCGCCTCCTGACGGTCGTTCGTCGCGGCCCGCCGACGTGTCCCGCCGACGTGTCCCGCGCGGAAAACTCGTCGACTGACCGGCTTTCTACGGAAAAACCGTTTGAAGCCGGGCCCGCCGGCAGGCGAACCTTCCCTGTGCCTCCGCTCGCGCCGGGGCCTGCCACCAAGGGGCGCGAGGGCCGTACCGACCTGCCCGGACGGCGCGCCACCGCTTCCCGCCGACGACCACCACCCCGCTCCCCCGGCCCGCCTCTCCGGCCCGCCCAGCGCGCGGCCCGCCCCCACCCCCCGCGACAACTCCTGGGACATCATGCGCATTCGCGACCTCCCCCACGTCGACCCCGGCGTCCCCGACGTCCGTACGGGCGGCAGATTCCTCGTGTGGCTGTGCCGACAACAGCTCGGCGGACAGGCCAAGGCTCTCTTCTGGGGGCTGGTGCACATGGGCTCGACAGCCGCGTTGCCCCTGCCGGTGGGCCTCGCCGTGCAGGCCGCGGTGGACGGCCGCGGCGCCCGGCTGGTGCTGGCGGGCGGCCTGTTGGTGCTGCTCGGCGCGCTGGTCGCGGTCAGCGACGTCATGCTGCACCGCACGGCCGTTACGAACTGGATCGTCTCGGTGGCCCGGATGCAGCAGTTCCTCTCCCGCAAGACCGCGGAGCTGGGCGGGGCGATGACCCGACAGGTGGCGGCCGGCGAGGTCGTCGCCGTCAGCACCGGCGACCTGGAGCGCATCGGCTGGTTCGTCGAGACACTGTCGCGGTTCGGCGCGGCGCTGGCGGCTTCGATCGGCGTCTGCCTGGCGCTCGTCGCCTACCAGCCGCAACTCGGCGTCGTGGTGGCCCTCGGCGTGCCCCTGCTCGCCCTGGCCGTCCTCCCGCTGCTGCCGCCGGCCACCCGCCGGGCGGACACCCAGCGCGAGAAGGCCGGCCGGGCCACCGAACTCGCCTCCGACACCGTCGCCGGACTGCGGGTACTGCGCGGCATCGGCGGCGAGGACCTCTTCCTCGGCCGCTACCGCAGCGCCTCCCAGGAGGTCCGCCGGGCCGCCGTGCGCAGCGCCCGCATGTGGTCGCTGATCTCGGCCGTGCAGGTCGCTCTGCCGGGCCTGCTGCTGATCGCGGTGGTCTGGTACGGGGTGCGCCTCACGCTCGACGGCAAGATCACGATCGGTGAACTCGTCACCATCTACGGCACGGTGGCCTTCCTGCTGTACCCGCTGCGCCACTTCGAAGAGATGACGATGGCCTGGTCCTTCGCCCTGCCGTCGGCGGGGCGCACGGCACGCGTACTGGCGCTGAGCCGACCGACGGGCGGACGGCTGACCGACCCGGAACCGCCGTCCGGCGACCTCCACGACCCGGCCAGCGGGCTGACCGCGCGGGCCGGCCGGCTGACCGCCGTGGTGTGCGGCGACCCGGACGCGGCGGGCCGGCTCGCCGAACGCCTCGGCGGGCATCCCCCGCACGCCGCCCCCTTCGTGCAACGAAACGCCGCCCCGCGTGCGGACGCCTCCCCGGCCCCCGACCCGCAGCGCACCGGACCGGCCACACAGTCCACCGGTCCGAAGTCGGAGACCACTGACCCGACCCCGTATGCCCCCGACCCGGCCCCCGAGACCGCTGACCCGAACTCCAAATCCACTGGTCGAACCCTGGAGACACCCGGTCGGACCCTGGACACCACCGGCCGGACCCTGGAGACCACCGATCGGACCCTGGACACCACCGGCGTAGATGTCCATGGAGCTGCTCCGGACCGGGATCGTCCGCTCTCCGTCGTCCTCGGCAGCACCCCGCTGGACGACCTCCCGCGCGACACCGCCCGGACGGCCGTCCTCGTCCAGGACAAGGACCCGGTACTGCTCTCCGGAACCCTCGGAGAGCTCCTCGACGTCCCGACGTCCGGCCGGGTGACCGCGACCGCGGCACTCGACGCGGCCCAATGCGCCGATGTGCTGGCCGCATTGTCCCAGGCGTCCGCCGACGACTCCGGCGACCCGATGCACACCCACATCACCGAACGCGGCCGGTCCCTCTCCGGCGGCCAACGCCAGCGGCTGTCCCTGGCCCGGTCGCTGGTCGCCGACCCCGAGGTGTTGGTGCTGGACGAACCGACCAGTGCCGTCGACGCCCACACCGAGGCCCGGGTCGCCGACGGCCTGCGGGAGATCAGGGCGGGCCGCACGACCGTGGTCCTCACCTCCAGCCCGTTGCTCCTGGACCGCGCCGACCAGGTGGTGTTCCTCCAGGAGGGCAAGATCGCCGGCGAGGCCCCGCACCGCGAACTGCTGCGCACCCACCCCGAATACCGCGCCGTCGTCACCCGCGAACCGGATCCCGTCCGCGGCGCGCCCGCGCCCCGCACCGACCACACCATCGAGGAGTCTCAATGACGAAGTCAAGCCGCCTGCGCGAGCGGCGGGACGGGGGTGAACTCCCGGTTGTCGCGCAGAAGAGCCCAGAGCACGCTCGCTCGTCGGCGGGCCAGAGCGATGACGGCCTGGACGTGTTTGCAGCCTTCGCCGCGCTTCTTGAGGTAGAAGTCCCGGTTCGGTCCCTCGCGGATGATGCTGGTCTGGGCGGACATGTAGAACACCCGTCGCAGGCGGCGGCTGTAGCGCTTGGGCCGGTGAAGGTTGCCGGTCCGCCGGCCAGAGTCGCGCGGGACAGGCACCAGCCCGGCCGCCGAGGCCAGGTGGCCGGCATCCACGTAAGCGGACAAGTCACCGGCAGCGACCACGAATTCCGCTCCCAATATCGGGCCCATGCCGGGCAGGGACTCGATGATCTCCGCCTGCGGGTGACTGTGGAACGTGTCGCGGATCTGCCGGTCGATCCGCTTCAGGCGGTCGTCCAGGGCCAGGATCTGTGCCGCCAGGTCAGCGACGATCTGCGCGGCGACATCCTCTCCAGGCAGCGAGGTCTGCTGTGCCTGAGCCGCCTCCAAGGCCGTGGCCGCGACCGCGTCGGCGCCCCGGACGCTGCGGTTGGCCAGCCACGCCGTGAGCCGGGCCCGCCCGCGGCGCCGGATGGCGGCGGGGGTCTGGTAGCCGGTCAGCAGCACGAGCGCTCCCTTGTGGCTGCTGTAGTCGAAGGCCCGCTCCAGCGCGGGGAAGATGCCGGTCAGCACGTCACGGAGCCGGTTGATCATCCGTACCCGGTCGGCCACGAGGTCGGTGCGGTGGGCAGTCAGCAAGGCGAGGTCGGCGGCGAGCTGGGCGGGCATTTCGATGGTGGCGAAGTCCCGGCGGTGGCGGGCGGTTTCGGCGATGACGTAGGCGTCGCGGGCGTCGGTCTTGGCCTCGCCCCGGTAGGCGCCGGACATGCGGTTGACGGTGCGGCCGGGCACGTAGACGGCCTGCTGGCCGTGGGCCGCCAGCAGGGCCAGCAGCAGCGCGGAGGCCGTGCCGGAGATGTCCACCGCCCAGCGGACTTCGTCCGCCAGGTCCAGGATCTCGCCGAGCGCGGTCAGGATCGCCGACTCGTCGTTGTCGATCTTCTTCGACCATACGGTGGCGCCGGTGTCGTCGACCACGGCCGCCCAGTGGTGTCCCTTGCCTGCATCGATGCCGACCCAGACCTGGGCCCGTCGCTTACTCACTCGCCCCTCCTCGTTCCGCACAGCGTGCCGTCGGCCCGAGGAACACCCCGCTGTCATCTCCGTAAACAGCGACCGCGCAAGGCGCGCACATCTCAATCAGCAGCCAGGGCGCCCCGGAGAGCCGGACGGCCACTCCTCGGGAGCCACTGAAGGCAAGCCCGCATAAGCCACATCCGGCCCTCCCGGGCCGCCTAACAACTTACGGAGACCGCATGATCGGCCTGGCCCCGCCGGAGCACGATCCCCACACGCCCCGGACCGCCGACACCCTGCCGGTCGGCTCGCCGGCGACGGTGCGCGCCTACGTGGCCGAGCTGATCCGCCGCCACCGCCGGGACTTCACCCTCCTGGTCACCGTCAACGCCGTTGCGGTCATCGCCTCGATGGTCGGGCCCTATCTCCTCGGCGGCCTGGTCGAGGACCTGTCCGCGGGCCGCGGCGGGCAGATCCAACTGGGCCGCACCATCGGCCTGTTCGCCCTCGCGCTGGTCATCCAGACGGTCTTCGTCCGCATGGTGCGGCTGCGCGGGGCGATGCTCGGCGAGCAGATGCTGGCGGACCTGCGCGAGGACTTCCTGGTCCGGTCGGTGGCGCTGCCGCCGGGCGTCCTGGAGCGGGCCGGCACCGGCGATCTGCTGTCCCGGATCACCACCGACATCGACCGGCTCGCCGAAGCGATGCGGGAGGCCGTGCCGCAGCTGTCGATCGGCGTCGTCTGGGCCGGCCTGCTGCTCGGCGGACTCACCGTCACCGCGCCGCCGCTCGCCCTGTCCGTGCTCCTCGCGCTGCCCGTGCTGCTCATCGGCTGCCGCTGGTACTTCAAGCGCGCGCCCGCCGCCTACCGCTCCGAGGCCGCCGGCTACGCCGCGGTCTCCGCCGTCCTCACCGAGTCCGTGGACGCCGGCCGCACCATCGAGGCACACCGCATGGGCGTCCGCCGGATCGCCCTGTCCGAGCACCGGATCCGCGCATGGACCCAGTGGGAGCGCTACACCCTCTTCCTGCGCTCGGTCCTCTTCCCGGTCATCAACGTCACCCACATGCTGGTCCTCGGCGCGGTCGTGGTGCTCGGCGGGGTGTTCGTCCTGCACGGCTGGCTCACCCCGGGGCAGCTGACGACCGGTGCGCTGCTGGCGCAGATGCTCACCGAACCCGTCAACCTCGTCCTGCGCTGGTACGACGAGCTCCAGGTCGCCCAGGTGTCGATCGCCCGACTCGTCGGCGTCCGCGAAATCGAGCCCGAGGCCGGCGATGCGTCGGTGGTCCCCGGCGGCCGGGACGTACGGGCCGAGGACGTCAGCTTCGGCTACCGCGCCGGTGTCGACGTCCTGCGTGAGGTCTCACTGCGCGTCCGCCCGGGCAGCCGGGTGGCGCTCGTCGGCCCGTCCGGCGCCGGAAAGTCCACCCTGGGCCGACTGCTGGCCGGCATCTACGGACCGCGGTCCGGCTCGGTGTCGCTGGGCGGTGCCGAGCTCTCCGCGATGCCCGCCGAACGCGTCCGGGAGCATGTCGCCCTGGTCAACCAGGAACACCACGTCTTCGTCGGGACGCTGCGGGACAACCTGCTGCTGGCCCGCACGGACGCGGCCGACGCCGCACTCTGGGCGGCCCTGGGCGCGGTGGACGCGGACTCCTGGGCCCGGTCCCTGCCCGGTGGCCTGGACACCGAGGTCGGCTCCGGCGGTACGGCCCTGACACCGGCCCAGGCCCAGCAGATCGCGCTGGCCCGCCTGGTCCTCGCCGACCCGCACACGTTGGTGCTCGACGAGGCGACGTCGCTCCTGGACCCGCGCGCCGCACGTCACTTGGAGCGGTCGCTGGGCAAGGTCCTGGACGGGCGTACGGTCGTCGCCATCGCCCACCGGCTGCACACCGCCCACGACGCCGACGTCATCGCGGTCGTCGAGGACGGCCGGATCAGCGAACTGGGCAGCCACCGGGAACTGGTCACCGCCGGCGGTGCGTACGCGGCACTGTGGCGGTCGTGGCACGGCTGAGCCGCCGCAGACGCACGGTGGCGCCCCGCGGGTCCGCGGGGCGCCACACGAGAGCGGGCACGGACCGGGGCACCGGCCCGGTCCGGTCGAACGGATCAGATGTAGCCCAGCGCCCCCAGCGCGCCGATGCCGCCCAGCAGCATGAACGCCGGCATCAGCACCTTCAGCTCCACCCGGCTGCCGGCCCGGAAGCGCATCGGCTTGGGCGTGCCCAGCGGGTACCAGCGCTTCCGGCCGATCGGGATGGGCCACAGGATCGGGCAGCCCGAGACGGTCAGGGCGTCGCCGATGTCGTGCACCAGCGCACCCAGCATGATCGGCAGGCCGAGCCAGAGGTACTCCTGCCCCGGCTCGGTGAACAGCCAGCTCGCGCCGTTGCCCGGCTGATCCAATATCTGGGCCAGGATCCAGGCCGACGCGGCGCCGAGCAGCCACACCAGCACGTCGCTGGAGACCCGCGCCGCCCGCCACAGCAGCCCCTCGATGGCGAGCACCATGTGCACGAACAGGATGCCGAGCACCGCCCAGCGCCCGCCCTCCATCGCCAGCAGCGACATGCCGCCGCCGACCAGCACCGCCCACAGCCAGGTGTGGGTCAGCGTCCGGTGCCCGCCCGAGCGGTGCGAGTCGCCGCGCATCTTGGTCGCCTTGTAGGCGGCGTGCGAGAGGGTGTCGACCACCTCGCACAGCCACCGCGACAACGGACCGAAGGCGCGCGAGATGGTGGCTGCCTTGTGGTCGAGGTCCGGTGCGAGCGCCGCCCCCGCACAGATCAAAGCGCCGCTGACCAGCACCGGCCAGGGCATCGGATGGCCGGCGCCGTAGGCCGCCGCTCCCACCCCCAGCCAGGCCGCGGCTCCCGACAGCGAGTGCGCCGGTCCCATCATGGTTGTTCCCCACCCCTTGTTCTGCGCTTCTGACGCCCGATCGGCAACTCAGCGTAGCGTCAGATGATCTCCGAACGAGGAGCGGGTCGCAGGCCGGGACCCGAGGACGGGTCGGGTCGGACACACCCCGCACCCGGTCGTGCGCGGGGTGTACCGACACCGCCGCGCAGGGGTGCGGGGCTGACCCCATCGGCCCTCGTTGGTCTCCACTTGATCTCCATCCGGAGCACCGGTTCCCGGATCCGGCCCGAAGGCAGGCAGTATGGGGGGCGTGACCCTCATCGATCATCTGCCGAACAACGCCGACCCCGACGCCCTCTTCGAAGCCTTTTCGGGCTGGGCCGAACAGCAGGGCATCGCGCTCTACCCTGCCCAGGAGGAGGCGCTGATCGAAGTGGTCTCGGGGGCGAACGTCGTCCTGTCCACCCCCACCGGCTCCGGGAAGAGCCTGGTGGCGGCCGGCGCACACTTCACCGCGCTCGCCAATGACCAGGTCACCTTCTACACCGCGCCCATCAAGGCGCTGGTCTCGGAGAAGTTCTTCGACCTGTGCAAGCTGTTCGGCACCGAGAACGTCGGGATGCTCACCGGCGACGCGTCGGTCAACTCCGACGCCCCGGTGATCTGCTGCACCGCCGAGGTGCTCGCCTCCATCGCGCTGCGTGACGGCAAGCACGCCGACATCGGCCAGGTCGTGATGGACGAGTTCCACTTCTACGCCGAGCCGGACCGCGGCTGGGCCTGGCAGATCCCACTGCTGGAGCTGCCGCAGGCGCAGTTCGTCCTGATGTCGGCGACGCTCGGCGACATGTCGCGCTTCGAGGAGGACCTGGTCCGGCGCACCGGCCGGCCCACGGCAGTGGTCCGCTCCACGACCCGGCCCGTGCCGCTGTCGTACGAGTACCGCACCACGGCGATGACGGAGACGCTGACCGAGCTGCTGGAGACCCGCCAGTCGCCGGTCTACATCGTGCACTTCACCCAGGCCGCCGCCGTGGAGCGGGCCCAGGCGCTGATGAGCATCAACATGTGCACCCGCGCCGAGAAGGACGAGATCGCCAAGCTGATCGGGAACTTCCGGTTCACCACGAAGTTCGGGCGGAACCTCTCCCGGTACGTCCGGCACGGCATCGGGGTGCACCACGCGGGCATGCTGCCGAAGTACCGGCGGCTCGTGGAGAAGCTGGCGCAGGCGGGTCTGCTGAAGGTGATCTGCGGTACCGACACCCTCGGCGTGGGCGTCAACGTCCCCATTCGTACGGTGCTGTTCACCGCGCTGACGAAGTACGACGGGACGCGGGTGCGGACGCTGCGGGCGCGGGAGTTCCACCAGATCGCGGGCCGCGCCGGGCGGGCCGGCTTCGACACCGCCGGCTTCGTGGTCGCGCAGGCCCCCGAGCACGTCGTGGAGAACGAGAAGGCGCTGGCGAAGGCGGGCGACGATCCGAAGAAGCGCCGCAAGGTGGTCCGCAAGAAGGCGCCGGAGGGCTTCGTCAACTGGAACGAGAACACCTTCGAGAAGCTCATCGCCTCCGATCCCGAGCCGCTGACCTCCCGTTTCCGCGTCACGCACGCGATGCTGCTGTCGGTCATCGCCCGGCCGGGCAATGCCTTCGAGGCGATGCGGCGGCTGTTGGAGGACAACCACGAGCCGCGCCGGAACCAGCTGCGGCACATCCGGCGGGCGATCGCGATCTACCGCTCCCTCGTGGACGGCGGGATCGTCGAGCGGCTCCCGGAGCCGGACGCGGAGGGCCGGATCGTCCGGCTCACCGTGGACCTCCAGCAGGACTTCGCCCTGAACCAGCCGCTGTCCACTTTCGCGCTGGCCGCGTTCGACCTGCTCGACCCCGAGTCGCCGTCGTACGCGCTGGACATGGTGTCGGTGGTGGAGTCGACGCTGGACGACCCGCGACAGATCCTGGCCGCCCAGCAGAACAAGGCGCGCGGCGAGGCGGTCGCGCAGATGAAGGCCGACGGCGTCGAGTACGAGGAGCGCATGGAGCGCCTCATGGACGTCGAGTACCCCAAGCCGCTGGACGAGCTGCTGTCGCACGCCTACGGCCTCTACCGCAAGAGCCACCCGTGGGTCGGCGACCACCCGCTGTCGCCGAAGTCGGTCATCCGCGACATGTACGAACGCGCCATGACCTTCACGGAGTTCACCTCCTTCTACGAGCTGGCGCGCACCGAGGGCATCGTGCTGCGCTACCTGGCGAGCGCCTTCAAGGCGCTGGACCACACCGTGCCGGCCGACCTGAAGTCGGAGGACTTCCAGGACATCATCGCCTGGCTCGGCGAGATGGTCCGGCAGGTCGACTCCAGCCTGCTGGACGAGTGGGAGCAGCTGGCCAACCCGGAGGTGGAGACGGCGGACCAGGCGGCCGAGCGCGCCGATCAGGTGCGGCCGGTCACCGCCAACGCACGGGCCTTCCGGGTGCTGGTCCGCAATGCGATGTTCCGGCGGGTGGAACTGGCGGCGCTGGACAAGGTCGAGGAGCTCGGCGAGATGGACGCCGAGTCCGGCTGGGACGCCGACGCCTGGGGCGAGGCGATGGACGCCTACTGGGACGAGTACGACGAGCTGGGCACCGGCCCGGACGCCCGCGGCCCGAAGCTCCTCCAGATCGAGGAGGACGACGCGCACGGACTGTGGAAGGTGCGGCAGACTTTCGCCGACCCGAACGGCGACCACGACTGGGGCATCTCGGCCGAGGTGGACCTGGCCGCCTCCGACGAGGAGGGGCGCGCGGTGGTCCGGGTCACCGAGGTGGGGCAGCTGTGAGACGACGGCTTCGACCGAGGCCGTCGAAGGAGACGACGGAGGGCCACCGGTCATGACGAATCCTGCCGAGAAGCTGGTCGATCTGCTGGACCTGGAGCAGATCGAGGTGAACATCTTCCGCGGCCGCAGCCCGCAGGAGAGCCTCCAGCGGGTCTTCGGCGGGCAGGTCGCCGGGCAGGCGCTGGTGGCCGCCGGGCGGACCACGGACGGGGACCGCCCGGTCCACTCACTGCACGCGTACTTCCTCCGGCCGGGCCGGCCGGGGGTGCCGATCGTGTACCAGGTCGAGCGGGTCCGCGACGGGCGGTCCTTCACCACCCGTCGGGTCGTCGCCGTCCAGCAGGGACGCACGATCTTCAATCTGACCGCCTCCTTCCACAAGCCGGAACCCGGCTTCGAACACCAACTGCCGATGCGCCGGGCCGTTCCCGACCCGGAAGAGCTGCCGAACGTCGCGGAAGAGGTCCGCACACACCTGGGCGGTCTGCCCGAGGCGCTGGAGCGGATGGCCCGCCGGCAGCCGTTCGACATCCGGTACGTCGACCGGCTGCGCTGGACGCCGGACGAGATCGAGGGCGCGGAACCGCGCAGCGCGGTCTGGATGCGCGCCGTCGGACCGCTCGGCGACGACCCGCTGGTGCACACCTGCGCGTTGACCTACGCCAGCGATATGACGCTGCTGGACGCGGTCCGCATTCCGATCGAGCCCCTGTGGGGCCCGCGTGGCTTCGACATGGCCTCCCTCGATCATGCGATGTGGTTCCACCGCCCCTTCCGCGCGGACGAGTGGTTCCTCTACGACCAGGAGTCCCCGATCGCCACCGGCGGCCGGGGCCTGGCCCGCGGCCGCATCTACGACCGCGCCGGGCGCCTTCTGGTCTCCGTCGTGCAGGAGGGGCTCTTCCGCCCTGTCTGAGGACGGGCAAGACCATCCCGAGAAGGACTCCTCCGCAAGCTCGGCGACTGAGGGTGCGTGGGCGACGGCCGCCGCACCGCCCTACGCTCACCTCATGGACTTCACCCTCACCTCGGCGGAGGAGGCCGTCGTCCGCCATGTCGCCAGCCGCCTCCGGGCCGGCACACCTCCTACGGACGACGACGTGGCGGACGCACTGGGCGACGAGGTCTGCCCGCTGCTGCAGTCCCTGCTGGACAAGGGCTGGCTCGTCGTCGACGAGGAGCGGATCCTGACCCTCTCGACGATCGCCCGGGCCGTACTCTCGGACCGCGGGGACACCGGGGAAGCTCAGTGGTGACCGCGGTCGGCACCCACCGTCGCGCCCACCTCGCCCCCGACCGCCCCGGCCCGCTGCGTGTGGCCGGGACTACGCGTGCACGGAGAGACTTCTGGGCCGCGGCGTCCAGGAGGGGCCGTTTCGCAGGCCCGCGGGTTGGCCAGCTCGGGCCGCGGCCGGTGGGCGGACCCGGCCGGGGTCTTCACGGCGGGCGGATTCCAGGGCGCGGGAGAGATTGACGCGGTACCAGAGGACCTCGTCGAACTCCTCGGCCGTCAGGGCCCGTTCAAAGGACTCCCGGGCCGCGGGGGTCGCCGTGATCACGGAAGCGAGGGTGGGTCGGAGGCGGCGCAGCAGGGCGCGCTCCAACGGGTCCTCGGCCACCGAGGCCACTTCTTCCGGTGGGAGAACGGCGGCGATCACGGCGGCCGACTCCCACGGATCGTCGGTCCGGCCCATCAGCTGGGCGACCCGGCGGCTGCGCCACTGGCGACCCCGCCAGTCCTGCCCACTGGTGAGCATCACCCGCATCGCAGCGGGGGTGTTGCCCTGCAACAGCTCCGGCTCGCGGTCGGCGAACTCGGTGATCTCCGAGGCGAGATAGAGCCAGACCACCGCGCCGAAGCGGTTCACGTAAAAGCGGACGGGGCCCACGCAGCCGGCCCGGGTGAGCCGCAGGGCCCGGCCGGGGCCGACGCCCATGAGGGCGGCGGCCTCATTCGTGGTGACCGTGCGGAGCCGGGCGCGGAGCCCCTCGGGGAAGTCCGGCTCGGCCTGGAGCCGGGCGATCTCCTCCGCTGGTACCCGGCGCCGGGCGGGCGGCCCGGCGCTGCCCGGCCGACCGGCGGGCCCGGCCGGGACCGTCCGTACTTCTCCGAGCTGGGTGGCGAGTTCGCACTCGCCGGTCCGCAGCTCCAGTTCCTGCGCGGCTCGCGCCGTCGAGAGCGTCTGCCGCCCGTCGCACATCACTGTCGTCGTCATGGTGCTTCCCCCTGCGACTCGGTCGTCGATCACTGATGGTTACGACCATGCCGCGGGCGGTGACAGTGCGTCAACGCTCGCCTCAGACCTGTGGATAACTCTCCGGCCGGCGGACCGCGACGCCCAGGTGTTCCCCGACGCGGTTGACCAACAACGTCATCTCGTAAGCGATCTGGCCCATGTCGGAGTCGGCACCGGCCAGCACGCACAGGCAGCTGCCGTCCCCGGCCGCCGTCACGAACAACACCCCGTCGTCGAACTCGACCATGGTCTGACGCACCCGCCCGACCCGGAAGTGGAGCCCCGACCCCTTCGCGAGGCTGTGCAGTCCGGAGGCGACCGCCGCGAGATGTTCGGCGTCCTCCCGCTCCAGCCCCTGGCTCGCGCCGGTGACCAGTCCGTCGTTGGACAGCACCAAGGCGTGCCGTACCTGCTCCACCCGCTTGGTCAGGTCGTCCAGCAGCCAGTCGAGTCCGCTGCTCAGTGCCATGCCCTTTCCTCCCCGTATCCCCGTCCGCAGGTGTGCCCGGACGGTAGTTCGCAGCCCGTCGGCGAGCCGCCGTGCCAGCCTGTCCCACCTCCGCCGTCTCGGCAAGCGGCTCCGCACCCCGGCGAGCCATACCTCCGGTGTGTGCCGGCGGCGAGGATGGGCGACATGGCACACACAATGACGAAGGACGAGTGGTCGGCGTTCCTTTCCGACGGCACCCGAACCGGAAAATTGTCGACCGTGCGGGCCGACGGCAGCCCGCACATCGCCCCGGTGTGGTTCCTAATGGACGGCGACGAGCTGGTGTTCAACACCGGCAGGGACACGGTCAAGGGCCGCAATCTGGCCCGCGACGGCAGGGTGGCACTGTGCGTCGACGACGAGCGGCCGCCGTTCTCGTTCGTGGTCGTACAGGGCACGGCGCAACTCAGCGAGGAGCTGTCGGACGTCCGGCACTGGGCTACCAGGATCTCGGCCCGCTACATGGGCGAGGACCGTGCGGAGGAGTACGGCGCCCGCAACGGCGTGCCCGGCGAGCTGCTGGTGCGGGTCCGCATCGACAAGGCGGTCGCGGTCGCCGCGCTCGCGGACTGAGGGGCGGGCGGCGCGGCCCCTTCGGCGTTCCGTGCCGAAGGACGTCGGGCGCCCGCCCCCACGGGCCGGTCAGCCCACCGAGTCCAGCTGCCGGGTGGAGTGCCTCCGCCCGGCGTGCTCGACCAGCCGGACCAGCACCTGCTTGCCCGAGTCGCGGTCCCGGGCGTCACAGAGCACTACGGGCGTGCCGCGGTCCAGGTCCAGGGCGCGGGAGACCTCGTCGGCCCCGTAGGACCCGGCCCCCGGGAAGCAGTTGACCGCCACCACGAACGGGAGGGCGCGGCGCTCGAAGTAGTCGATGGCCGGAAAGCAGTCCGGCAGCCGTCGGGTGTCGGCCAGCACCACGGCGCCCAGTGCGCCCTCCGAGAGGTCGTCCCACAGGAACCAGAAGCGGTCCTGGCCCGGGGTGCCGAAGAGGTACAGGGAGAGTCCCGACCGGATGGTGATGCGGCCGAAGTCCATCGCCACCGTGGTGGTGGTCTTCTCCGCCACCTTCCCGGTGTCGTCGACCGCATGGCCCACCTCACTGAGCCGCTCCTCGGTGCGCAGCGGGCGGATCTCGCTGACCGCGCCCACCAGGGTCGTCTTGCCCACCCCGAAACCACCCGAGACTAAGATCTTCAGGGCCACATCGGGGGCAGGGCCGGGGACTCGGTCCTCCGGGGTCCCTTGTACGGCGTTCATGGGCCGTCTCCTCCAGGGTGCGAGGTCCCGCGTGGCGCGGGTGTGCGGATCCAGGGCACAACGATGGGGCCGGCGGCGGCACCGGGTGCCGTCCGGAAATCCATGGCGAGGACCGTACCGTCCGCTGATCGGGATTTCCTCGAATTGGGAAAAGCCGCCACGGCATCGGGACATGAGGTGCTTTCCGGCCACGTCCGGCCGCCGATTCTGTCCCCTGGGGGCTTCCCCGAGTGCGCCGGCCATGGGGGATCATGTGCGCATGACGCAGCAGCAGGCAGCGCAGTCACCGGAGCGGCGCACCGCGTCCGCTGCGGCGTCCCCCTCGGCCACGGCCGTGGAGCGCAACGGCATCGATCCGGTGCCGGACGTCGAGCGGCACGGCACGCCCCGCTCCCTGTTCTGGCCGTGGGCCGGCTCCGGGCTGTCACTGCTGTGCCTCGCCTACGGGATCTACGTCATGGGTCTCGGCCTCAATGCCTGGCAGGCGGTGGTCACCGGGACGATCGGCTACGTGTTGTCGTTCGTGCTGGTCGGCCTGGTGTCGGTGGCCGGGGCGCGGACCGGGGCACCCACGATGGCCATCGGGCGGGCCGCGTTCGGGCGGCAGGGCAACAAGCTGCCCACCGTGTTCAGTTACGTCTCCAACGTCGGCTGGGAGACCGTGCTGGTCGCGCTCTCCTCCCTGGGCGGCGCCGCGATCCTGGCGCGCGTCGCGCCGGCGGCCTTCGCCCGGGCCGACGGGCGGACGCCGACCACCGGGGCGCAGGCCCTGTGCTTCGCGGTGACCGCCGTGTCGGTGGTGGTCGTGGGCGTCTACGGGCACGCGCTGATCATGAAGGTGCAGAAGTACCTGACCGCCGCCATCACGGTGATGACCGCGGCCTACCTGGTGTTGGTGGCCGGCCAGATCCATCCCTCCGCCCTCGTGGCAGGCCGGCCGGGCGGTCTGGGGACGGCCATCGCGGGCGTGGTGTTCGCGATGACCCTCCTGGGGCTGGGGTGGGTCAACTGCGCGGCGGACTACAGTCGTTACCTGCCCCGCAACAGCAGCGGCCGGGCGATCACCGGTTGGACGACGCTGGGCGGGGTGCTGGCCCCCGTGGTGCTGCTGGTCTTCGGGGTGCTGCTGAACGCCGGCGACCCGAAGTTGGCCGCCATGGCCGCCGCCGACCCCGTGGGCGCGCTGGCGGCGGCGCTGCCGACCTGGTTCCTGGTGCCGTATCTGCTCACCGCCATCGGGGGGTTCGCCGCCGGGGCGATCATGGACATCTACAGCTCGGGGATGGCGCTGCTGGCCCTCGGCATGCCCGTCCGCCGGCACCTCGCGGTGCTGGTCGACGGGGTGCTGATGGCCGTCGGCGGCTGGTACGTGCTGTTCGTCTCGCCCAGTTTCTTCGCCACGTTCCAGGCGTTCCTGTCGGTCGTCGGAGTGGCGATGGCCGGGTGGACCGCGGTCTTCCTGGTGGCGCGGTGGCGCGACCGCCGTTCCGGTGCCGGGCCGTCCGTGGTGCCCGCCGTCAGGTGGCCCGCGGTCCTCTCGCTCACCGTGGCCACCGCCGTCGGGCTCGGCCTGATCACATCCGCCGACCCCAACCTCGCCCGGGTCGTGGGCTTCCTGCTCACCGACGCCGCCGCGCACGGCACGCTGGGCACCATGAACCTCGGGGTGGTGGCCGCCCTGCTCGTCGCGGGCGTCCTGTATGCCGTCACCGCCTCGCTCGACCGCCGTCCCACCACACCTGAAGGAGACCGATGAGCGGCCCCCAGACCAGCCGTCCGCACGAGGTCCGCGCGTTCTTCGGCGCCCGCGCCGCCGGCTGGGACGCCAAGTTCCCCGACGACGGGCCCGCCTACGCCGCCGGCGTGGCCGCGCTGGGCCTGCGGGAGGGCCAGTGGGTACTGGACGCCGGCTGCGGCACCGGCCGTGCCCTCCCGGCCCTCAGAACGGCCGTGGGAGCGCGCGGGACGGTGCTGGGTGCCGACCTCACCCCGGAGATGCTGGCGGCCGCCGTACGGGCCGGACGCGACGCCTGCGCGGGCCTGCTGCTCGCCGACGTGACCCGGCTCCCGCTCCCGTCCGCCGCGCTGGACGCCGTGTTCGCCGCCGGGCTCGTTTCCCACTTGGCCGACTCCGCGGCCGGGCTGGCCGAACTCGCCAGGGTGGTGCGCCCCGGCGGCCGGCTCGCGCTCTTCCACCCCGTGGGGCGGGCGGCCCTCGCCGCGCGCAAGGGGCATCCGCTCACCCCTGGCGACCTCCGGGCCGAACCCAACCTGCGTCCCCTCCTGGCCGGCAGCGGCTGGGAGCTCATCCGGTACGTCGACGAGGACACCCGCTACCTGGCGCTGGCGGTCCGCCAGGGGTGAGGCGCCCTCGGCGTCCCCCCGGCGGACCGCCCCGCGTCAAGAGGCCGCCGGGTCCTCCTGGGGCGGAGCGTCGCTGCCCACCGCCTGCACGGGGCAGCTGCCCAGTCGCCGGGACGTGGGGAAGGTCCCGAGCTCGGCGACCTGGTAGCCGCCGGGGTAGCCCTTGATCTCCGGGTTCTGCCGGGCGTAGTGGGGAGCACGGCGCGGCGGGAGCAGCCGCACGGCCTTGGCGCGCAGCTTCAGGGCGGTGTGCACCGCCGTCCGCACGGCGGGCCGGGGCCGGTCGTAGCGGAAGGCGTCCAGCAGTGCGTCGTCCAGGAGGGCCAGGCTCGCGCCGCGCACCACCGGGGCGAGCGGGCCGTACCAGCCCGCCATCAGGTCCAGGGAGGCGTCGGCCACCCGCCGGGCGCCGGGGTCCCAGCCGAAGTGCTCCTCCTCGTAGGCGTCCAGGCAGCGGGTGAACTCCTGGTGGGTCCGCGGGAGGTCGCTGATCCCCAGGTGGCGGCCCAGGGTGCGGTAGTACGCGGCGATGGCGCGCTTCTCGTGTTCGCTCAGCCGCCGCCAGCCGTACCGTTCGATCCAGCGGATCGGCAGCACCACGAACGTGCACAGGACGTAGCGCATGTCGTCGTTGCTGATGTCGTAGCTGCGGTGCATGTGGTTGATGCGGCGGATCGCGGTCCGCCCTTCGGCGCCGTCGAAGCCGTGCTCCAGGACGGTGTCCAGGAGGAGGGCGGTGTCGTCGTAGCGCTTCTGCGTACGATCCGTCAGCTCGGCGGTCTCGGCGAGCAGCCGTCCGATGCTCGGCACGGCGTAGGTGCGGTAGAGCGCCAGTTCCAGTGCCCTGGTGATGTCCCAGGGGAATTCGTGGGCGTAGGTGATGCGGTAGATCCGTATGAAGTCGCGCTCCGGATCGAGCCGCCGGATCTCCTTCAACCAGTCATAGCGCCGCACCTGTTGTCCGTCCCTTCGTTCGCCGAAGTTCCCACACTACGGGCTGCGGGCACACTCCTACGAGGGTGACGGACGAGGGGCCGGAGGTCGGAATGACCGGATTCATACGCGACCTGGCCGGGGTGCTCCACCCCGGCAGACGCACCGGGGCCGCACGTCGCACGGTGCTCCACCGTGGCGGACGCCCGGCGGCGGAGCGTCCGCACAATCTCTTCGAGGCGGCGGCCTGCTACGTGGCGGCGGACGCCGAGGGCGACGAGGAGCGGGGCGCGCAGGCGGCGGAGTGGGTGTCGCCCGAGGCGCTGGCCTTCGGCATCCATGAACTCGCCTGCCGGGCGGTGCTCGCACTGGCGCGGGAGCGCGAGCAGTCGCCTCGGGAGGTCGCCCACGACCTCCTCGGGCTGCCGCTGCCCTGACGGGCCGCGGCCCGGCGAGCCGCCACCGCCCCGCGCAATCGCATCACCGCAGCGTACGGCTGGTGACAAGGTCGCACCTGGCCAATTAGGGTGCGCGGCGAAAGTGCGGACCGCAATGCAAGGAGGCCCGGCGTGCCGACGACCGAGAGCGCCGACCATGACCAGTTGGGCGATCAGCTGTTCGTGTTGACGGCGGTGCTGCTGACGCCCGCGCAGTTCCCGAGCGTGCTCGGCGACGATTACCCCGAGGTGTGCGCGGGACTCGGCCTCGAACCGTATGCGGAGGGCTACGGGCTGGTCCTCGGCCAGGACGGCACCGGCGCGCGCTGGACCGTGGTCACCGAGGACGTGTCGCTAGTGGCCTGTGCGATCGCGGCCTGGGACTGCGGCATGGAGTACGACCTGTCGCCCGGTGAGGACAGCATCGTCGTGGCGCTGCCCGGGTGGCCGCTGGCCCTCGCGGTGTCGGCTCCCGGGGTGCCGCAGCCGCACGACCCGGAGCCGCAGGAGGGCGACCGCGCGCCGTTGGCGCCGCCGGACGCCGGGGACTGGGGGCCGGCCCAGCGGCGGCTGGGCGCGGACGAGATAGCGCTCCAGTGGGCGTCGTGGCGGGCCCAGGTGGAGGACGAGGAGGTCACCTTCGCGGAGCCCGGGGAGGAGCGGCACCAGGGCGTACGGCGGGTGTTGGCGGAGGCCCGCGGCTATGTCGTCGATCCGCCGCCGCCCGGCCGGGTGCGGTCGTCGTTCGCCGCGGGCGAGGCCCGTACACTGCGGGTCGACGGGCCCGGGTGGAGCATGGTGGCCCGCACCGACGACATCGCGTTCGTCCTGCTGGACGACGAGCCTGGGCAGGTGCACCCGGTGGGACGGGGGCCCGAACTCCCGGGGCTGCTGGCGTCGTTGGACGGACTGGCGGCCCGCCCCGTCTGACGGCCGCGGCCGGCCGGGCCGCTCCTGAGGGGCGAGGCAACCGGCCGGGTCCGCCGGCTCAGCGGCCGAGCTCCTTGCGGCCGGCCCGGCGCAGCCGGCGCCGCTGGGAGGGGTCGAGCGTCAGATACGCGACGGCCGGGATCCCGACCATGACCAAGACGGCCGCCCAGAAGGGCAGCAGCCACAGCAGGAGCACTCCCACCGCGACGCCGCCGATCGCGACCTTCGCCTGTGTGGACATCCTTCACGCCCTTTCCGCGGCGCGCGCCGCGCTCTGTCGTATTCCATTGAACGCCGGTTCGGCTCCGGAGGTTCCCTGACGGGGCGGATCGTGCTGTACCCTCGGGCGCTCCACGCTCCAGTAGTCAAATTTGAGGAGTACGCGACCCAGTGGCTTCCCTCCCCGCGGTCACGCCCGTTCCGCTCGCCGACCCGTCCCGCTGCGCGGCGCTCTTCGTGCCGTCGGATCCGCCCCGGTTCGGGCGGATCGCCTTCTGGCGCCCGGACGGCCAACCCGTCCTGGACACCGCCGTCCACGGCACGCCGGCACTGGAGCAACTGACCGTCGCCGTCCCCACCGGACCGGAGGACGACGACGCGGCGGACGGTGGCGACGGCATCGCCGTGTGTGCCGTGCCGGCCCTGGTCCTGCCGGTCGCCGCCGCGCTCCCCGTCCTCACCCGGCTACGCGCCGGCCGGCACGCCCATCCGGCGGCGGCCTTCTGGGGCGCGGCCGCTCTCCTGGCACTCCAGGTCGCGGCCCGCGGCCGACTGCTGCCCGGCCTCAGCCCCACCGACCACGACGCCTGGCGGGCCGGCCCGCTCGACCCGGACGACATGGCGCGGCTGCGGGACCTGGCCGCCGCGATGCCGCCGTACGCCCACGCCACCCCGCTGCCCGGCACCGCCCCGGTGCGGCTGCCGGACCCCGAGCGCCAGGTACGGGCGTTCCTGGACGCGGTCGCCGACGGGCTGCCGCGTACGCCCGCGGCTGAACTGGCGGCCGGCGGACCGGCCTTCGCCGCGTCCGCCCCGCAGCACGTCCCGGAGCAGCGTGCCTGGGCCGCGGAGGTCGCCGCCGGACACGACGCGGGGGTGCGGATCTCACTGCGGGTGGAGGTGCACGGGGCGGACCTGGCGCCAACGGCGGCGCCGGACGCGCGGCCACCACGACCGGAAGCGGCGGAGCCGGATCCGGAACGGCCGACGGGCCCTGAACGGCCGACGGGCCCGGAGCGGCCGGGAAGCGCACGGACGGGCCGGCGGCGGCCGGCCGTGGCCGGTGCGGACCCGGGACCCGCCACTTCCCCGGCCGTCACGTTCACCGCCGTCGTCCAGGTCCACAGTGCGACCGACCCCACGGTCGTCGCGGACGCCGGCGAGGTGTGGGCGGGTACGGCACCGGCGGGGCAGACGTTCGGGCCGCGGGCGCGGACCGAGGCCCTGTTGACGCTGCGCCGGGCGGCCGCCGCCTGGGCGCCGCTGACGCCGCTGCTGTCCGCGGCGGTGCCCGACGCACTGGAGTTGGCGGACGAGGAGGTCGCCGAGCTGCTGGGCCCGGCGTCCGCTGCCCTGGCCGTCGCCGGGGTCCGGGTCCACTGGCCGCAGGAGTTGGCCCGGACGCTGACCATGCGCGCCGTGGTGGGCCCGCCGGGCGGGCCGGACGCCGCCGCGTTCGGGAGCGGGCCCGGGTCCGGCGGGATGCCGTCGTTGGTCTCCGCGGACGCGCTGCTCTCGTTCAGCTGGCGGTTCGCCCTCGGCGACCAGGAGATCGACCGGGCGGAGCTGGACCGGCTCGCCGAGGCCCGGCGCCCGCTGGTGCGGCTGCACGGCCGATGGGTCCTGGTGGACCCGGAGGCGGTGCGCGCCGCCCGGGACCGCAAGGACCGCACGGTCACCCCGCTCGACGCACTGGGCGCCGCGCTGACCGGCAGCACCGAGGACGAGGACGGCCACCGGGTGGCGGTCCAGGCGTCCGGCTGGCTCGCCCACCTGCGCGACCGGCTGGCGGACCCGGAACGCGCGAAGGGCCCGGCCGTCGGGCAGCCCCCCGGGCTCGCCGCCACCCTGCGCGACTACCAAGTGCGCGGCCTGGGATGGCTCCACCAGATGACCTCACTCGGTCTCGGCGGCTGTCTGGCCGACGACATGGGCCTGGGCAAGACCATCACCCTGATCGCCCTGCACCTGCACCGGCAGGCCGATCCGGAGTCGGCCGGGCCCACGCTCGTCGTCTGCCCCACCTCCCTCATGGGCAACTGGCAGCGGGAGATCGAGAAGTTCGCACCGGGGACGCCGGTGCGCCGCTTCCACGCCGGGCGGCGCAGCCTGACGGACCTCGCCGACGGGGAATTCGTCCTCACCACCTACGGGACGATGCGGCTGGACACCGGCAGACTGGCGGAGGCCGGCTGGGGGCTGGTCGTGGCCGACGAGGCGCAGCACGTCAAGAATCCCTTCTCGGCCACCGCCCGGGCGCTGCGCACCCTCCCGGCCAAGGCCCGGGTGGCGCTGACCGGGACGCCCGTGGAGAACAACCTGTCCGAGCTGTGGGCGATCCTGGACTGGACGACGCCGGGGCTGTTGGGACCGCTGGGCCGGTTCCGCCGGCGGCACGCACAGGCCATCGAGGGCGACGCTGCGGGGTCCCCCGAGGCGGCCGCGGCGGCGCAGCGACTGGCCCGGTTGGTGCGGCCGTTCCTGCTGCGCCGGCGCAAGTCCGACCCGGGGATCGCGCCCGAGCTGCCGCCCAAGACGGAGACCGACCGGGCGGTGGCGCTCACCGCGGAACAGGTCGGGCTGTACGAGGCGGTGGTACGCGAGGGGCTCGGCGAGATCGCCGGGGCGGACGGGCTCGCGCGGCGGGGCCTGGTGGTCAAGCTGCTGACCTCGCTCAAGCAGATCTGCAACCACCCCGCGCACTACCTCAAGGAGCCGCCCGGCGGGCCGGACACCGGGACCGCGCGGTTCGCCGGCCGGTCGGGGAAGGCCGAACTGCTCGACGAACTACTGGACACCATCCTCACCGAGGGTGCGAGCGTCCTGGTGTTCACCCAGTACGTGCAGATGGCGCGGCTGCTGGCGGAGCACCTGGCGGCGCGCGGGGTGTCGGCCCAACTGCTGCACGGCGGGACGTCGGTGGCTCAACGGGAGGAGATGGTGCGGCGCTTCCAGGACGGGGCGGTGCCGGTGTTCCTGCTGTCCTTGAAGGCGGCGGGCACCGGCCTGAACCTCACCAGGGCGGCACATGTCGTGCACTTCGACCGTTGGTGGAACCCGGCGGTCGAGGCCCAGGCCACCGACCGGGCCTACCGCATCGGGCAGACCCAGCCGGTGCAGGTCCACCGGATGGTCACGGAGGGCACGGTCGAGGATCGGATCGCCGCGCTGCTCTCCCGTAAGCAGCAGTTGGCGGACGCGGTGCTGGGTTCCGGTGAGGCGGCGCTGACCGAACTCACCGACGCCGAGCTGGCGGACCTGGTCGCGCTGCGCGGGAGCGAGCGGTGAGCAGGACGGGCGGGCGGACGGACGGCCCGGTATACGGGGACAGGACGGACGAGGGCATGGCAGGCGGGGATATGGCGGACGAGGGCATGGCGGGCGGGGACGCGGTGTACGGGCGCGGGACCGGTGGGGCGGGGCCGGAGCGGACGTTCGCCGCGCTGCCGGTGGCGCACGGCCGGGGGTTCGCGCAGACCTGGTGGGGACAGGCGTGGCTCAAGGCGCTGGAGGACACCGCGTTGGACGGGGCGCAGGTGAAGTCGGGCCGTCGGCACGCCCGCGCCGGGGCGGTCGGTGCGGTCTCCGTGCGCCCCGGCCGGATCACCGCCGTCGTTCAGGATCGCGACCGCACCCGGCACCGTTCGGACGTCCTGCTCCAGCAGTTGACCGCGGCGGACTGGGACCGGTTGCTGGACGTCATCGCGGACCGGGCCGGGCACCTCGCGGCCCTGTTGGACCGCGACATGCCGCCGGTCCTGGTGGAGGACGCGGCGGCGGCCGGCGTCGAACTCCTGCCGGGCATCGGGGACCTGGAACCGGAGTGCGCCTGCGAGGCGTGGGACCACTGCGCGCATTCGGCGGCGCTGTGCTACCAGGTGGCGCGGCTGCTGGACCAGGACCCGTTCGTACTGCTGCTGTTGCGCGGGCGGGGCGAGGAGGAGCTGCTGGACGAGCTCCAGCGGCGCAGCGCGTCCCGTGCCGAGGCGGCGGGCCCGGCCGGTTCAGCGGACCGGGACGCGGCGGGTGTCCCGGCGGCCGAGGCGTACGCGGCGCGGGACATCCTGCCGCCGCTGCCACCGTCACCGCCGCCGGTCGCCACCCCCGGCCCGGCGCCGGCGCTCGGCGGTGGTGCCCCGCCGGCTCCCGGAGTGGCGGCGGACGCACTGGAGTTCCTGGTCCAGGACGCGGCGGCGCGCGCTCAGCGGTTGCTGACGGAGGCGCTCTCCCCGGGGCACGCCGACCGTCCGCCGGCGCCCGCGCTGACGCCCTCCCAGGACGCGGTGCGGCTGGCGACCGCCGGGCCCGGGGCGGCCGTCGCGGCGCGGCTGGCGGACGGTTCGGGGCGTGATGCGCGGGGCCTGGCGCTGGCCGTGCGGGCCTGGCAGGTGGGCGGTGCGGCCGGGCTGGCGGCTCTGGAGGAGGAGTGGACGCCGGCGCCCGAGGTGCTGTCCCGTGTGCGGGACCGGCTGGCGGCCGCCTGGGAGGACGAGGCGTCCCGGCCGCGGTTCCGGGCCGCCGGCAATCGCTGGACGGTCGTCGGCGGGGACATCCAGCTGCGCTTCGGGCGCGACGGCCGCTGGTGGCCGTTCAGCAAGGAGGGCGGCCGGTGGGCGCCGGCCGGCCCGGCCGCGGAGGATCCCGCGGCGGCGCTGGCCGGCCTCGCGGCGGACGTATCGGAGGGGTGCTTCTAGGGGGAATCCCCCCGTGGTGCGAGAAACATCACCTTTGGTCAGACCTTGACAGTGATGGCCGTTTCGGGTCGCCACCAATGACAGGATGGAACCGAATCCGCACCCTTTTCGTGCGATTCATTCCGCGGCGCCGTCCGCTTGCGCCTGCCCGCGACAGCCTGCGTCCCCGCACGCCGGCTGCCCGCTGTTCGACCGATCCGACCGATGGGGCCCCGTCCTGCCATGCCGCTCGCCTTCCTCCACCGCCTGCGCGACCGCACGCCGCACCACACCCAGCCGTTCCTCCCCCGCGGGGCGGGTGCGCTGGACCTGTGCGTCAACGATCCCGTCGGACTCCCGATGGCCGGGGTGGGGATCTCGGTCAGGGACTCCGCCGGCCGGGAGGCGACGGCCGGCCGGACCGACCCCAACGGCCGGCTGACCGTGACGCTGCCGCCCGGCGGTTACCGGCTCGCGGTGACCTCCGACGGCTTCCGGCCGGCCCGCTTCGAGGCTGAGGTGGTGGCGGGCGAGCGGACCGCGCCCCGCCCGGTCACCCTGGAACTGGCGCCGGCGCTGCCGCTGCCCGACGCCGGCCAGTGGCAGCTCGACGCCGACCACAGCGCCATCCGCTTCACCGCCCGACACATCGGACTGGCCGAGATCCACGGCCGGTTCAACCGCTTCGAGGGCGGGCTGTGGATCGGCGAACGGATGGAGGACTCCCGGGTCGAGGTCACCATCGACGCGGCGAGCATCGACACCGGCGTACGGATGCGGGACGACCATCTGCGGTCGGCGGAATTCCTGGACGTGGCCCGCTTCCCCCACCTCCAGTTCGCCGGCGAACGGTTCGTCCACAAGGGGGGCGGCCGATGGGCGGTGCAGGGCGTGCTCCACCTGCACGGCGTCAGCCGCACCATCCAACTGGACACCCGCTACCTGGGCATCGGCACCGGTATCGCGGGCGAGACCCGCACCGCGTGCCAGGCCGTCACCGAACTGCACCGCGAGGACTTCACCTTGGACTGGCGCAAGATGCTGGCCAGGGGGATCGCCGCGATCGGCGCTACCATCCGGGTCGAGCTGGACATCCAGGCGGTCCGGCCCGAAGACCGACCCTGAGAAAGGTTGTCCCCATGACCGGCCCATCGCCCCAGCCACCGTCGCCGCCGCTCGCGGAGGCGCTCGCTGCGGGACCGGTCGTCCTCGACGGCGGGCTGTCCAACCAACTGGAGGCCGACGGCCACGACCTGAGCGACGCACTGTGGTCGGCCCGGCTGCTCGCCGAGGAACCCGACGCCGTACTGCGGGCCCACCTGGCGTACTACGAAGCCGGCGCCCAGGTTGCCCTCACCGCCAGCTACCAGGCCACGTTCGAGGGCTTCGCGCGGCGCGGCACCGGCCCGGAGGAGGCCGCCGGGCTGCTGCGCCGCAGCGTCGCACTGGCCCGCGAGGCCGCCGCGCGGGCCCAGGCGGGCGGGGTCACCGGGCCGCTCTACGTCGCCGCGTCGGTGGGGCCCTACGGGGCGATGCTGGCGGACGGCTCCGAATACCGCGGCCGGTACGGCCTGTCCGTCGACGCACTGGAGCGCTTCCACCGGCCGCGCCTGGAGGCGCTGGCCGCCGCCCGACCCGACGTGCTGGCCCTGGAGACGGTGCCCGACGCGGACGAGGCGCAGGCGCTGCTGCGGGCGGTCCGCGGCCTCGGCGTCCCGGCCTACCTGTCGTACAGCGTCGCCGGCGACCGGACCCGCGCCGGGCAGCCGCTGGCCGAGGCGTTCGCCGGGGCGGCGGACGCGGACGAGGTGATCGCGGTCGGGGTGAACTGCTGCGCACCGGACGACGCCGACCGGGCGGTGGAGATCGCGGCCCGGGTCACCGGCAAACCGGTGGTGGTCTATCCCAACAGCGGGGAGAGCTGGGACGCCACGGCCCGGGCCTGGCGCGGCAGTCCGGCGTTCCGCGCGGACCGGGTGGCCGGCTGGGTCGCGGCCGGCGCCCGACTGATCGGCGGCTGCTGCCGGGTGGGCCCGGACGCCATCGCCGAGCTGGCGGCGACGCTGGGCCGCTGACCGGGTCGCGGAAAAACGGTCGGCGGGCGGCCGGCGCCCCTGGACAGCCTCGCTGCCCGGAGTTTGGGCCTCACTCCGCTCGGCTGGCTCTGGGCCCTGCGCTGAGCCGACCGCCGTCCTCCGGGACCGCCCGGCAACACAGCGGGCCGACGTTACCCAGCCGCAACGGACGCACCGGCGACAGAACCCTCGGCCGATGGCAGGATGCAGGCCAACTCACGGCACCCCCGGCCCGGTTGACCGTCACGGCACTCCTGGAGGCCCTGTGACCGCTCGCTCCGCGTTGCCCCCTCTGGCCGCCGTCGTCGCGGCCACCGCCCTCCTGGCGGGATGCACCAGCACCGCGCCCGCCGGCCCGGGCCAGGGCCCGGAACTGGTCCGCCCCGGAGCGCTCCTGACCTGCACCCACCTCCCCTACGCCCCCTTCCAGGTGACGCGCGACGGCAAGGTCGTCGGGTTCGACGTGGACCTGGTGGACCTGGTGGCCAAGGACCTCGGCGTCACCCAGCAGATCATCAACACCCCCTTCGAAGGCATCGAGACCGGGCAGGACTTCGCCATCCGCACCTGCGATGTGGCCGCGGCGGGCATGACCATCACGCCGGCCCGGGCCAAGGTCATGGACTTCTCCGACCCGTATTTCAACGCCACCCAGGCGCTGCTGGTGAAGCGCGGCACCCCGGTCAAGAAGATCGAGGACCTACGGGGCAAGAAGCTCGGCTACCAGAAGGCCACGACCGGCGCGCTCTACGCCAAGGCGCACGGAAAGGGCGTCGAACTGGTCGAGTTCGAGGACGTCGGACTGCTGCTGACGGCCGTGAGGTCCGGCCAGGTCGACGCCGGGATCAACGACAACGGGGTGCTCTTCGACTACGTGAAGCACAACCAGGACACCCGGGTGGCGGCCGAGTTCGACACCGGCGAGCACTACGGATTCGGCGTCCGGAAGGGGAACGACGCGCTGCGGGAACGCATCAATAAGGTCATCGCGCGGGCCAAGAAGGACGGCAGTTACGACCGGATCCACCGGAAGTGGTTCGGCTGATGCCCCGGCACCCGTCGAGGCGACGCCGGGCACGGCTGGTCCGCGGGGCGCAGTACGGCGTGCTGGTCGCCGCGGTGGGGGTCCTCGCCCTGGCCGCGGACTGGCGCCGGCTGGGGTCGGCGTTCTTCGACGTCTCCGTCGCGCGGGCGCTGTTCCCCGACATCGTCACCACCGCGCTCGTCAACACGGTGCGGTACACCCTGCTCGGATTCGGCTTCGGGCTCGCGCTCGGGCTGGTGCTCGCGCTGATGCGGCTGTCGTCGGTGCCGCCGTACCGCTGGATCGCGGTGACCTACATCGAGTTCTTCCGCGGGATCCCCGCCCTGCTGGTGTTCATCGCGCTCGGCTTCGGGGTGCCGCTGGCGTTCCAGGTCGCGCTGGACCAGGGCGTCACGGTGATGCTGTCGTTGGGACTGGTGGGCGCGGCCTACATGGCGGAGACCGTCCGGGCCGGCATCCAGGCGGTGCCCAAGGGACAGACGGAGGCGGCGCGTTCACTGGGCATGTCACAGGGCCGGGCGATGGTCTCGATCGTCATTCCGCAGGCGTTCCGGATCGTCCTGCCACCGCTCACCAATGAACTGATCCTGCTGACGAAGGACTCCTCGCTGGTGTACCTGCTGGGGCTCTCGCTCTCCCAGTTCGAGCTGGCCAACTTCGGGCGGGACGCGCTGAACGAACACAAGAGCCTCACCCCGGTGCTGGTCGCGGGGCTGCTGTACCTGGTGATCACCCTTCCGCTGGGCCAGGTGGTCCGGCGGCTGGAGGCCCGTACGGCGAGGGCCCGGTGAGGGGCCGCGCGGGCGGGTGGCGGAACGACCGGGTGAGCGACGGGCAGGGGGCGGGATGACTGACGGCGGGGACGACAACGCCATCGAGGTGCGTGGGCTGCACAAGGCGTTCGGTGCGCTGGAGGTGCTGCGCGGGATCGACTTCTCGGTGGCGCGCGGCGAGGTGGTGTGCGTGATCGGGCCGTCGGGTTCCGGGAAGTCGACGCTGCTGCGCTGTGTGAACCTGCTGGAGGAGCCGACCGCCGGCCGGATCACGGTCGCCGGCACCGAGGTCACCGACCCGGACGTGGACATCGACCGGGTGCGGCGCCGGATCGGCATGGTGTTCCAGTCCTTCAACCTCTTCCCCCACCTGACCGCACTGGAGAATCTGACGATCGCTCAGCGCCGGGTGCTGCGCCGCGACCGGGCAGTGGCCGAGCGGATCGCCCGCGACCAGCTGGCCCGGGTCGGCCTGGGCGACAAGGCGGCCGCCTTTCCGGCGCAGCTGTCGGGCGGGCAGCAGCAACGGGTGGCCATCGCCCGCGCACTGGCGATGGATCCGCAGCTGATGCTCTTCGACGAACCGACCTCCGCACTCGACCCGGAACTGGTCGGCGATGTACTGGCGGTCATGCGGTCGCTGGCGCGGGACGGGATGACCATGTTGGTCGTCACACACGAGATGGGCTTCGCCAGGGAGGTCGCCGACCGGGTGGTCTTCATGGACGGCGGGCTGATCGTCGAGGAGGGCGCCCCGGATCAGGTGGTGGGCGCTCCCCGACACGAGCGGACCCGGGCGTTCCTGTCGCGCGTGCTGGACCCTGCGGCGACCGAGGTGGACGGGGCGGGCGGGACCGACGGGACGGGCGGGACCGACGGCACCGGGCCGGCCGCCGAGCCGCCGAGCCGCTGACCTGACCTGACATGACATGACCCACACCGTCCCGCCCCTACACCGCTGCCTGGTGGCCGGTCCGGCTCAGAGCAGCGGCTTGGTGAGCTTCTTGGTACCGCTGCGGTTGCCGGTCAGGCTGCACACCGCTGACTTGATGCCCATCTTGTAGCCGCTGGCGCTGGGGAACTGCACGTAGGTGCCCTCGGCCGTCCCGGCGGGCTGCTTGGACGCCTTGTACTGGAGTTCGGAGGCGCACAGTGCGGCCGCCCGGTCCTTGATCTCGGCCTCGGAGGCCAGGCTGGGCGGCAGGGTGTAGACGAAGACGACCTCGGCGTCGTGCGGGCCGGTGCAGGAGGCCGACGTGTTGTTGCCGCCGTTCCCGCCCGGCGGGATGTCGTAGCAGTCACCGGTCTTCAGCGTGTAGAAGGCGACGGTACGGCCGGTGGACGAGGACGCGGTGCTCTCCGGGCCGGTGGGGGTCGCGGCGGGCGAGCCGGACGGGGACGGCGGGCCGGAGTCGGAGGCCGCCGGCGTGGGGCTGACCGTGGTGCCGGCGGGCGGTCGGGCCTGGTTGCCGCCGCCGTCACCGCTGTTGGCCCATATGACGCAGCCGATGACGAGCGCCACGGCCAGCACGCCGGCGCCGATGATCAGCGCGATGGTGGTGCCGTTGCCGCCGCCGGAGGGCGGGGTGGGCGGCGGCTGCCAACCGCCGGGCGGGCCGCCCGGACCGCCGGGCCCGGGCGGCCCGAAGCCGCCGGCGGACGGACCGTACGGCCCGGCGGGCGACTGCCCGGCCGGTGGCGCCGACGGCCCGTAGCCGCCCGGCCCCGGCTGCGGCCCGCCGGGCCCGTAACCGCCGCCCGGCGGGCCGAAGCCGCCCGGCGTACCCGGGGGCGGCTGGTGCGGCGGTTGGTTGGACGGCGGGGGCGGGGGAAAGCTCATGGCGGAAATATCGCTTCTTTGGTGGGAGTCGAGGACGCGGTGACCGATCCGGACCGATCCGGGGCGAGACCTTCAGCCCCGGTGGGCACCGTTGGCGACCCGCGGCACCGGACGGACGGCTCCCGGTCCTGATCGCCCGGACAGACCCTAACGTGCCCGACGTGTACGCCTCACTGCCCGGAGGTGCGCCATGTTCACCGACCTTCCCCTGGACGAACTCCGCCGCTACCGCCCTCCCCTGCCCGAGCCGCCCGGCTTCGACGCCTTCTGGCGCCGGACCCTCGACGAGGCCCGGACCCACGCCCTCACTCCCCGCTTCACCGCGGCCGACACCGGTCTGACCCAACTGCACACCGCCGACGTGGAGTTCGCCGGTTTCGGCGGGCACCGGATCCGCGGCTGGTTCCTGCGCCCGCGGACGGCCTCCGCCCCCCTGCCGTGCGTGGTGCAGTACCTCGGGTACGGCGGCGGCCGGATGCTGCCGCACGACTGGCTGCTGTGGCCGTCCGCCGGCTACGCCACGCTGGTCATGGACACCCGCGGTCAGAGCGGCCCCAACCGGCCCGGCGACACCCCCGACCCCGAGGGCGTCGCACACCCGGGCGTACCGGGCAAGCTGACCCAGGGCCTGCTCGACCCCGACACCTACTACTACCGGCGGCTGATCACCGACGCCGTACGGGCCGTCGAAGTCGCCCACGGACACCCCGCGGTGGACGCCGAACGGATCGTGGTCGCCGGCGGCAGCCAGGGCGGCGCCCTCGCACTGGCCGTGGCGGGCCTGGTCCCCGGCCTGGCGGGCGCACTGATCGACGTGCCGTTCCTGACTCACATCCGGCGCGCCCTGGACGTCACCGACCAGGGACCGTACGGCGAACTCGCCCGCTACTTCGCGGGCCAGCGCGACCACATCGACACCGCGCTGCACACCCTCGACCACTTCGACGGTCTGAACTTCGCGGTCCGCGCCACGGCCCCGGCGCTCTTCGGCACCGCCCTGCGCGACGAGATCGTCCCGCCGTCCACCGGGTTCGCCGCCTACCACCACTACGCGGGCGACAAGCAGCTGGAGGTGTGGCGGTTCAACGCCCATGAGAGCGGCGGGGGCGCGCAGCGGACCGCGGAGATCCGGTTCCTCCGCAAGCTGTTCGACGGCTGACCGCTCCGGCCGGCGCGCGCCGCGCGTGTCGTCCACAGGCCGCCCGGGCCCCGCGGCGCGCGGATTACTATGCGGCAGCGCACCGGGGCCCTGAGCGGCCGGGAGCCCCGGGGTCAGGGCCTGGACGAACCGGCCGCCGAGGGAGAGTGCTCGATGGGCGCACAGTCGGCCGGACCCCTGGTCGTCGGAGTGGACAGCTCGACGCAGTCCACCAAGACGCTGGTCGTGGACGCCGAGACCGGCGAGGTGCTGGCCCGTGGTCAGGCACCGCACACGGTCAGCGGCGGGGCGGGCAAGGAGAGCGATCCCCGGCAGTGGTGGCAGGCGCTGGGCGAGGCACTGGCCCAGTGCGGGCCGGCCGCCCGGCAGGCGTCCGCGGTCTCCGTCGCCGGGCAGCAGCACGGCCTGGTGACCCTGGACGCGGCCGGTGAGCCGGTCCGTCCGGCGCTGCTGTGGAACGACGTCCGGCCGGCCCGGGAGAGCGCGCGGCTGATCGCGGAGGGCGGCGGCCCAAAGGTGTGGGCGGAGCGGATCGGAAGCGTGCCGGGCCCGGCGTTCACGGTCGCCAAGTGGGCCTGGCTGCGTACCCACGAGCCGGCCGCGGCGGCCGCCACCACCGCCGTCCGGCTGCCGCACGACTACCTCGTCCAGCGCTTGACCGGCCAGGCGGTGACCGACCGCGGCGACGCCTCGGGCACCGGCTGGTGGGCGACGGCCACCGGCGCCTACGACACGCAAGTCCTGGACCGGGTCGGACTCGCCCCGACGATGCTGCCGCGGGTGGCGCTCCCCGGCGAGGCGGCGGGCACCGTGCGGACCGATGAACTCCCTCTCCCCCACGGCGCGTTGGTGGCCGCCGGGACGGGCGACAACATGGCGGCGGCGCTCGGGCTCGGCCTGCGCCCCGGGCAGCCGGTGCTGAGCCTGGGCACCTCCGGCACGGCGTACGCGGTGACCACCCGTCGGCCCGCCGACCCGACCGGCACCGTCGCCGGCTTCGCCGACGCCCGCGGCGACTGGCTGCCGCTGGCCTGCACGCTCAACTGCACGCTCGCGGTGGACCGGGTGGCGGCGCTGCTCGGCCGCGACCGGGAGGCCGTCGAACCGGGCGGCAGCGCCGTACTACTGCCGTTCCTGGACGGCGAGCGGACGCCGAACCTCCCGCACGCCACGGGCCTGCTGCACGGGCTGCGTCACGACACCACCGCCGGCCAGCTACTCCAGGCCGCCTACGACGGCGCGGTGTTCGCGCTGCTGCGGGCGCTGGACCACCTGCCGGGGGTGGACACCGCGCCCGGCGCGCCGCTGCTGCTGATCGGCGGCGGGGCCCGGGGCCACGCCTGGCGGGAGACCGTGCGGCGCCTGTCGGGGCGCCCGGTGGTGGTGCCCGAGGCGGACGAACTGGTCGCGCTCGGGGCGGCGGCACAAGCGGCCGGGCTGCTGCTGGGCGAGGATCCGGCGGCGGTGGCGCGCCGTTGGGGGACGGCCCGCGGCGCGGAGTACCCGGCGCGGGAGCGGGACGGCGACGCCTGGGACCGTCTGGCGGCGACGCTGACCGACGGAGCAGCGCTGTTGGGCGACTGACCTCCCGTCCGTGATCATCACCCCGGCACACTTTTCCCAGTACCGAAAAACCTAAACTCTTTCCATGGAAAGATAATTCCATGCCACCCAATCGAGCGATTGTGTGCATAAAAAGAGCGCCACTATCTTCGAGGCGGCGGCGAGCTGCCGGGGCCCTCGTCGAGTCCTGCCCGGCGTTCCACGCCGCAGCCTCCACGAGATAGGTGACATGGTGACGATTGCCGGCGAAACGCTGACCGGAAACGCCGAAGAGAGCCAGAATTCCAGCCTGAGTACCTCCGCTGCGCGGAATCTGGCGACGACCACCAAGACCGCGCCGCAGATGCAGGGCATCACGTCCCGCTGGCTGCTGCGGCTGCTGCCCTGGGTACAGGTCTCGGCCGGTACGTACCGTGTCAACCGGCGGCTGGCGTACACCGTCGGCGACGGGCGGATCGACTTCGACATCGACGGCACCTCGGTCGCGATCATCCCCGAAGAGCTGCGCGAACTCCCCGCGCTGTGGGAGTTCACCGACGTCGACGTGCTCACCGCACTCGGCGAAAGGTTTACTCAACACGAGTACGCGCCCGGCGAGTTGATCGCCCAGGTCGGCGCCCCGCACGACCGGGTGGTACTGATCGCACACGGCCGGGTCGACCGGATCGGCACCGGCAAATACGGCGACGAGACCGTCCTCGAAGCGCTCGCCGGCGGCGACCACCTCGGCGACGCCGTACTGAACAGCGCCGACGGACAGTGGGAGTTCAGCTACCGGGCGGTGACCCGGGTGACGGTGATGGCCCTGGCGCGCCAGGACGCCCAGGAGGTCATCGGCCGCTCGCCGGCCCTGCGCGACCACCTCTCGTCCGACGGCCACCACTCCGCACGGCCGACCAACGCCAGCGGCGAATCCGCGATCGCCCTCGCCTCCGGCCACCACGGCGAACCGGCCCTGGCCAGCACGTTCGTCGACTACGAGCGGACGCCGCGGGAGTACGAACTCAGCGTCGCGCAGACCGTCCTGCGCACCCACACCCGGGTCGGCGACCTCTACAGCGACCCGATGAACCAGGTCGAGGAACAGCTGAAGCTCACGGTGCAGGCGCTGCGCGAGCGCCAGGAGCACGAGATGGTCAACAACCGCGAGTTCGGCCTGCTGCACAACGCCGACCTCAAGCAGCGCATCCACACCCGCAACGGCCCGCCCACCCCCGACGACCTGGACGACCTCCTCGCGACGGTGTGGAAGGACCCGGGCTTCCTGCTGGCCCACCCCAAGGCGATCGCCGCGATCGGCCGGGAGTGCAGCGCCCGCGGGCTCTACCCGGACGCGGTGGACTTCATGGGCCACTCACTGCCGTCCTGGCGCGGGGTGCCGATCTTCCCGTGCAACAAGATCCCGGTGACGAAGGAGGGCACCAGCTCGGTGCTGTTGCTGCGCACCGGCGAGGACAAGCAGGGCGTGGTGGGGCTGCACCGCAGCGGAATTCCCGACGAATACGAGCCGAGCCTTTCGGTGCGTTTCATGGGAATCGACGACAAGGCCGTCATGAACTACCTCGTCAGCGCCTACTATTCGGCGGCTGTTCTCGTCCCCGATGCCCTGGGAATCCTGGAAGACGTGGAAATCGGACACTGAGCGGAAAGCCTCCGGACAGCGACTGCCGCGCCGCGCGGACCGGCAGCGTGCCCGCTCCACCCGCTTCTCGGCTGATTTCCCGCGCCTTTCCCCGCGATTTACCTACGAAGCTTCACGCACCGATCGGAACAGGTGACCCCCCGCCATGACCACATCCGTGGATCCCACGTCCGGCCCGCAGACCGACGGCTCCGAGCAGCACCGGTCCAGCCTGGACACCGCGGCCGCTCGCAATCTGGCGACCACGACCAAGACCCCGCCGCAGATGCAGGGCATCTCCTCGCGGTGGCTGCTGCGGGTCCTGCCCTGGACGCAGGTCTCCGGCGGCACCTACCGCGTCAACCGGCGCCTGACCCACACCCTGGGTGACGGCCAGGTGGAGTTCGTCACCGAGGGCGCCGAGGTCCGGGTCATCCCGCAGGAGCTGCGCGAACTGGCGCCGCTGCGCGGCTTCGCCGACGACCCCACCCTCCAGGAGCTGGCCGGGCGGTTCGCCCAGCGGGACGTCGTCCCCGGTGACGTCCTCGCCGAGAAGGGCACGCCCACCGACCAGGTCATCCTGATCGCACACGGCAAGGTCGAACGGGTCGGCACCGGCAAGTACGGCGACGAGACGGTGACCGCGGTGCTCGCCGGCGGCGACGCGGCCGGCGACGCGGCGCTGCTGGCCCCGGACGCCCTGTGGGAGTTCACCCTCCGGGCGGCCACCCGTGGCACCGTCCTCACCCTCTCCCGCGGCGACTACGAAGAGGTGCTGGGCCGTTCGGCGACGCTGCGCGAGCACATCGAGAGCTTCCGCACGGCGCTGGTCCCGGCGCAGAACAAGCACGGCGAGGCGGCCATCGAACTGGCCGCGGGGCACGTCGGCGAGCCGGCGCTGCCCGGCACCTTCGTGGACTATCAGCGGGCGCCGCGGGAGTACGAACTGAGCGTCGCGCAGACCGTGTTGAAGATCCACTCGCGGGTCGCGGACCTCTACAACGACCCGATGAACCAGCTGGACCAGCAGCTGCGGCTCACGGTGGAGGCGCTGCGCGAGCGCCAGGAGCACGAGATGGTCAACAACCGCGAGTTCGGCCTGCTGCACAACGCCGACCTCAAGCAGCGCATCCACACCCACAGCGGCCCGCCCACCCCCGACGACCTGGACGAACTGATCTCCCGGCGCCGCAAGACGCAGTTCCTGCTGGCGCATCCGCGGACCATCGCCGCCATCGGGCGGGAGTGGAACGCCCGAGGGATCTACCCGGCGACCGCTCAGATCGAGGGAACGCCGGTGCGCGCCTGGCGCGGCATCCCGCTGCTGCCCTGCAACAAGATCCCGATCAACCCCGACCAGACCAGCTCGATCCTCGCCCTGCGGGTCGGCGAGGAGAACCAGGGCGTGGTCGGGCTCCACCAGACCGGCATCCCGGACGAGTACCGGCCGGGCCTGTCGGTGCGGTTCATGGGCATCAACGACCAGGCCGTCATCAAATACCTGGTCAGCGCCTACTACTCGGCGGCGGTGCTGGTGCCCGACGCGCTGGGTGTCCTGGAGGACGTCGAGATCGGGCACTGAGCGACCGACCGGACGCACCGTCACCCGGGTGCCGTCGCGGTGCCGACCGTCCGTCAGGGTCCTGGCGCGGCGCGGCACCCGGGTGACGTTCGTACCGGCCGATCAGGGGGCGTTGAGCGCTTTTGACCCGCGGTGGGCCGTCTTTGGTCAAGCCATTGACACTACGGCCATTCCCTTGGCAGGGCGCGCGCTGTTGCGCATGATGAACACACCGGCATGTGCGTGACATGTACGCGACCACCCCTCGGTCCTTGTCAGGAGTTCACATGGAACCCGACCAGCACTTCCCGGCCCGCCGTCGACTGCTCACCGGCGCCGCCGCACTCGCCGCGGCCACCGTCCTCACCCCCCTCACCACGGCCAGCGCCACGACACCGCGCAAGCGGTCCGCGTGGACCGACGGCTACCCGCCCGTCCACTGGCACCCGGCCGACTCCGCCAACTTCACGGCCGCCAAACGCCCGACGCAGTACCCGATCGACACCGTCGTGATCCACGTGACGCAGGAGACCTTCCCGGACACCCTGCGGCTCTTCCAGGACCCCGCGCACAAGGCCGCCGCGCACTACGTCGTCCGGTCCTCGGACGGCTACACCGCCCAGTGCGTCCGCGAACGCGACGTCGCCTGGCACGCCGGCAACTGGAGCTACAACAGCCGCAGCATCGGCATCGAGCACGAGGGCTGGATCGACGACCCGAAGTGGTTCACGGAGACGCTCTACACCCACTCCGCCATGCTGACCGCCGCCATCTGCGAGCGCTACGGCATCCCCAAGGACCGCGAGCACATCATCGGGCACGTGGAGGTGCCGGGCACCGACCACACCGACCCCGGGCAGTACTGGGACTGGGCCCACTACATGGAACTGGTCAACGGGGTGGCCTTCTGGGAGAGCCTGACCGACCTGTGACGGCGCGGCCCGCGGTGTTCCACCGGCCCGGGGCCTGACGCCCCGGGCCACCACGCCGCCCCACCGGGCGACACGGCACCGTTCCGCGGATGTTCGGAATCCCGCCATCCGCGGGCCATAGTGAGCGCTGCCACCACCTGAAACAGTTGACGTAACGTCAGGGGGCTTTCGTGAAGCAGCGGTTGGGCTGGAAGCGGACGGTGGCGGCGGGCGTGGTCGCCTGGGGCGTCCTGGTCGGCGGCACGGCGGCGGGCGCGGCACGGGCAGCCGCCGTCGAAGGCCGTGCCACGGTCGACGGCGGCGTCATGCGGGGCGACGGCTTCACCCGCACGTCCCCGGTGCGGCTGGCGCCCGGAGTGATCTACGCCGAATTCCGGCTGCACCTGCCGCGCGGCATCGTCCACGGTCATCTGCTGACCGTGGACCTCTCCCGCCCCGCGGTCTCGGTGGACCTGCTCCATCCGGCGGCGGTCGCCGCCCGGGCCCCGGTGTCCGAACTGGCCGAGGACCGGGACGCGGTCGGGGCGGTCAACGGCGACTTCTTCAACATCAGCGAGGCACAGCACCCCGGGGTGGAAGTCACCGGCTCCTCGGTCGGCCCCGCCGTGTCATCGGGGCGGGAACTGAAGGGTGCGGTGCCGGACGGCCAGCGCTTCGGCCCGACCCTGCCGCCCGGCGCGACCACCCAGGACGTGCTCGGCATCGGGTACAACCACCGGGCGCGGCTGGACCGACTGGCCCTCCGCGGCGCCGTCCGCAGCGCCTCGGGCTCCTGGCCGCTGCGCGGGCTGAACCAGTACGCCCTGCCGCAGGACGGCATCGGCGCGTACACCGCCCGATGGGGCCGGACGTCCCGCGAGCGGGCGGTGTGCGGCACCGACACCGACCGCGGGGCGGGCTGTGACACCGACACCGCCGAGGTCACGATCCGCAACGGCCGGGTGGTGGAGACCGCCGAGCGCCCGGGCGCCGGCGTGATCGCACGCGGGTCGGTGGTGCTGGTCGGCCGCGAGGCGGGCGCACGGCGGCTGCGCGCACTGCACCTCGGCGAGCGGGTCCGGATCAGCCACCGCCTCGTCGGGCGACTCCCGGGCCGCCTGCGCTGCGCGGTCGGCGGCTTCCCGGTACTGCGCCACGGGCACCCCACGGCCGGCCTGGACACCGTCGCCGTCACCATGCGGACCTCCGCCGGAATCGCGCACCGCGGCCGCACCCTGCTCCTGATGGCCCTGGACGGCGAGAAGGGCCACCACCAGACCGGCCTCACGGTCCGGGAGCTGGCCGGAGTGATGGCGCGACTGGGAGCACACGAGGCGATCGACCTGGACGGCGGCGGCTCCACGACGTTCGTCACCCAGAACCGCTACGGCGAAACGCAGGTACGCAACCACCCCACGGGCGGCAAGGAGCGACCGGTGGCCAATGCGGTGGGGGTCTTCTCCGACGAGTGATGCGGGGCCCCGGGCCCGTGGGCCGGGTCGGGTGCAGCCCTAATTGCCCCGGGGGTGATTACTCAACGTGAGGGCGGGCCGGGTCAGGGGCGGACGCTGCTGACGACCTCGGCGGCGCTGGCGAGGCCGTGGTGGATGTCCGGGGCGAGGCTGCTGCCCGCCAGATAGAAGCCGAGCAGTCCGCACACGACGGCGTGCGAGATCTTCAGTTTTCCGCTGCGCAGAAAGATCACGACGAGGATCACCAGCAAGAGGACGACCGAGATAGAGACAGCCATGGACACCACACCTCCTCGATGACCGCCCGAACGGACGGCGAGCGGTGGCCAGTTTGGCGCATTTCGGGGTATATCCGGTTCGCGGCAGGGTGCTCCGAACGGGTGATCACTGCGGGTCACGGAGTGGCTACCGAAGGGGGCGGCGGGGCGCGGAGACGGGGGCGCGGGCGCCCCGCTCGCCCTCAACTCACCCACGGGGGCGACACATTCGAGGGGAGTTCCACCCGTCGGTAAAGAAGTGGCATGGATCACCTCACCCCCCGCAACGGAGTGTTGCGATTGACCGTCTTAGCGGCCGACGTTGCCGCCGCTCCCACTACCGACGGAAAGTCCGCCCATGAGCCTGAGCCCCGCCCGGCCGTTCCGGCCCTCCCGGTCGCTGTGTGTCGCCCTCGCGCTGATGCCGGTGCTCGGCGTCGGTACGCTCGCGGCCTGCGACGCGGCCCGGGCGTCGGCGACCCCGGAGCAGCCGGTGAAGGTGGGGCTGGGGTCGGCCGGTGGGCACCCGACGGTGCAGGCCGGCGACCAGCTGCGGGTGAGTGCGGACGGCGGGGTGCTGACCGAGGTGACGGTGACCGATCCCCGGGGCCGGCAGCTGGTCGGCGGGTTCAGCCACGGCGGGACGGTGTGGACGTCGCGGGCCAAGGCCGCCCCGGACACCAAGTACTCGGTGCTCGCCCGGACCAAGAACCCCCAGGGCGCCGCCGACGAGGCCAAGGAGTCGCTGACCACCGGGAAGGTGGCCAAGCGGAACCGGCTGACGTTCAGTCCCCGGCCGCACGGCGAGGTGGTCGGCGTCAGTGATCCGATCAGCCTGACCTTCGCTTTTCCGGTGCGTGACCGGGTGACGGTGGAGCGACGACTGACCGTGACCACCGACAACCGGACGGTGGGTGCGTGGACCTGGGAGTCGGCCCACGGCAAGGACCGGATCGTCTGGCGACCGGAGCAGCAGTGGAAGCCGGGCACCAAGGTGACTCTCCGGGCTGAGCTGAACGGCGTGGACTCCGGTGGCGGGCGGTTCTTCACCAAGGACTACGGGCTGCGGTTCACCGTGGGTCGGAGTGCGGCCGTCCGGGCGGACCTCGATTCTGACGCGTACATCACACCCGGACTCGGACTTACGCCGGCTTTATGGCAAGGTCCAGGTGGGTGACCCGTGGCGGTCACCGAACCCTCCCTGCGAGGGACAGACAACAGAAGGGGCGGGGCCGGAGACTGGATGGTCGGCCGGTCGCAGCGGCAGTGGGCCGGAGGCGGAGCGCACGCCTCGTGTCGGACTGCCAACCCCTTTCAGAGCCTAATGTGACGGAATGAGCACCGTGCAGGACCAGGATCAACTCACGGGGTGGCTGCGCTTCCGGCGCCGCGTCCCCAATGGCTTCGCCATCATCTTCAGCTTGCTGGGGCTTTTCTGTGCCCTGACGGCGCTGATCGGGCCCCTTCGGCGCACTCTCCACTCGGTGATCTACTGGCTGGACACGCTCACGATCCCGGTGGCGCCGAACTTCGCCTACGCCGCGTTCCTCTTCCTCCTGGCCGCGGCGATGACCACGCGCAAACGCGTGGCCCTGTGGTTCGTGGCCGCGTACATGGTGCTGAACGGCCTCGCCGATGCGCTGTTCCTGGCCGCCGGGTACTGGGAATTCAGTTTCTCCCTGGTGCTGTGCGTCGGGGCGCTGGTGCTGCTGCTCGTCTCGCACCGTGAGTTCTACGCGATCACCCGACGCGGCGCGTTCCTGCGGGCCGCTCTGGTGCTCGCCGGTGGGCTCGTGGTCGCGGTGCTGATCGGCTGGGGCCTGGTGTCGCTGGCGCCCGGTTCGCTGGAGGCCGGTGGCGGCAACCGGCTGCTGTGGGCGGCCAACCGCGTCTGCGGTGGGCTGGTCGGCGGCCGGATCGTGGAGGGGCACCCGGCGCACTGGATCGGCACCCTGCTCGGGCTGCTGGGCGCGCTGGCGCTGCTCAACGCCGCCGCCGCGCTGTTCCGTTCGCAGCGGATGGAAGCCGCGCTGCACGGTGACGAGGAGGACCGCATCCGGGCGCTGCTGTCGAAGTACGGCAGCCAGGACTCGCTCGGATACTTCGCCACCCGCCGGGACAAGGCCGTGGTCTTCTCCCCCAGCGGCAAGGCCGCCGTCACCTACCGCGTGGAGACCGGCGTCTGTCTGGCCAGTGGTGACCCGGTCGGTGACCGGGAGGCGTGGGGTCCGGCGATCGACGCGTGGCTGGACGTCGCCCGTCGGTACGGCTGGCAGCCGGCCGTCATGGGGGCGAGCGAGGACGGTGCCAAGGCGTTCGCCCGCGCCGGGCTGGGTGCGCTGCAGCTCGGTGACGAGGCGATCCTCAACATCGCGGACTTCGATCTCGACGGCCGGGACATGCGGGGCACCCGCCAGGCCGTCAACCGCGTCGCGCGGACCGGGGCGACCTTCCGGGTCCGGCGGCACGCCGAGTTGACCGATGCGGAGATGGAAGAGGTCATCCACCGCGCGGACGCGTGGCGGGACACCGAGACCGAGCGTGGCTTCTCGATGGCGCTGGACCGGCTCGGCGATCGGCAGGACGGCGACTGTCTGCTGGCCGAGGCGTTCGACGGCGACGGGAAGATGATCGCGCTGCTGTCGTTCGTGCCCTGGGGCAAGGACGGCATCTCGCTGGACGTGATGCGGCGCGACCGCAGTGCGCCGAACGGCGTGATGGAGTTCATGGTCGCGCAGCTGTGCGCGCAGGCCGGGGCGCTCGGGGTGCGCCGGGTCTCGTTGAACTTCGCGGTGTTCCGGTCCGCCTTCGAGGAGGGCTCCCGGATCGGCGCCGGTCCGGTGCTGAAGGTGTGGCGACGGCTGCTGCTGTTCTTCTCCCGCTGGTGGCAGCTGGAGGCGCTGTACCGGTCGAACTCGAAGTACCACCCGGAGTGGTACCCGCGGTTCCTGTGCTACGCGGATGCCGGTGCGCTCGCCCGGATCGGCATGGCGTCGGGCATCGCCGAGGGTTTCGTGGCGGTGCCGAGCCTGGGCAAGCTGTGGGGCAAGGGGCACAAGAAGCGGGTGTTGGCGCCGGCGAGCACCGCGGGTCTGCCGTCGTTGGACGAGCTGGGTCTGGTGCAGGCCGAGCCGGCCACCGAGGAGGAGCAGCGGGAGCGGGAGCTGGCCGCGCTGCCCGAGCAGGTGCGGGTGCGGCACCAGAAGCTGGAGCGGCTGCGGGAGGCGGGTACCGATCCGTACCCGGTCGGCGTGCAGCGGACGCACACCCTGGGCCAGGTGCGCGAGGAGCACCGGGAGCTGGCGGCCGGGGAGCGCACCGGCAAGACCGTGACGGTCGCCGGGCGGGTGCTGCTCGTCCGCGATCACGGTGGTGTGCTGTTCGCGGTCCTGCGGGACTGGTCGGGCGATCTGCAGATCGCGTTGACCCGGGATGCGGGTGGCGAGCTGCTGGAGCGCTTCGGTGCGGACGTGGACCTCGGTGACCACGTGGAGGCCGAGGGTGAGGTCGGCAGCAGCGAGCGCGGTGAGTTGACGGTGTTCGTGACGCAGTGGCGGCTGACCGCCAAGTGTCTGCGTCCGTTGCCGGACAAGCGGCGTGGTCTGTCCGATCCGGAGGCCCGGGTCCGGCAGCGGTACGTGGACCTGGTCGTCTCGCCGGGTGCGCGGGAGACGGTGCGGGCCCGTAGTACGGCGGTGCAGGCGCTGCGGCAGGGGCTGATCGACCGGGGTTACCTGGAGGTCGAGACGCCGATGCTCCAGCAGATCCACGGTGGTGCGAACGCCCGTCCGTTCCACACCCACATCAACGCCTACGACCTGGACCTGTACCTGCGGATCGCGCCGGAGCTGTATCTCAAGCGGCTCTGTGTGGGCGGTATGGAGAAGGTCTTCGAGATGGGGCGGACGTTCCGCAACGAGGGCATCTCGTACAAGCACAACCCCGAGTTCACGATGTTGGAGGCGTACCAGGCGTTCGCCGACTACGACGTGATGCTGAACCTGACCCGGGAGCTGATCCAGGGGGCGGCGGTCGCCGCGTTCGGCAGTGCCACGGCGCGCAAGGCGGACAAGAACGGGCGGCTGGTCGAGCACGACATCTCGGGCATCTGGCCGGTCAAGACCGTGTACGGGGCGATCTCCGAGGCGCTGGGCGAGGAGGTCGACGCGGACACCAACCCGGAGGTGCTGCGGCGGCTGTGCAAAGCCTCGTCGGTGCCGGTGAAGCCGGAGATGGGCCGGGGCGACATCGTGTTGGAGATGTACGAGCGGTTGGTGGAGGAGAAGACCACGCTGCCGACGTTCTACAAGGACTTCCCCACCGATGTCTCGCCGTTGACGCGTCAGCACCGGGTCGATCCGCGGCTCGCGGAGCGCTGGGACCTGGTGGCGTTCGGCACCGAGTTGGGTACCGCCTACTCGGAGCTGACCGATCCGGTCGAGCAGCGGCGGCGGCTCACCGCGCAGTCGCTGTTGGCGGCCGGTGGTGACCCGGAGGCGATGGAGCTGGACGAGGACTTCCTCCAGGCGCTGGAGTACGCGATGCCGCCGACCGGTGGTCTGGGCATCGGCGTGGACCGGCTGGTGATGTTCCTGACCGGTCTGTCGATCCGCGAGACGCTGCCGTTCCCGCTGGTGCGGAGGCGCTGACCGCGCCGGGTTGACAGCGTCCGGGGCGCTGTCCCGGACCCCGGCATCCGGTCCTCAAGCGCCGGACGGGCTGGAATCTTCTTCCAGCCCGTCCGGCGCTTTTGTGTGGGTGTGTGCTAGGCGTTGGCCTGGTGGTGGAGGGGTTCGCCGCGGAGGTAGCGGGCGACGTCGGCGGCGACGATGTCCGCGGCCTTGTGGGCGACCTGTTGGCTGCCGCCGGCGATGTGGGGGGTGAGGACGACGCCGGGGGCGGTCAGCAGTCGGGAGTCGGCGGGGACGGGTTCCTCGGGGAAGACGTCGAAGCCGGCGCCGGCGAGCTGGCCGGATTCCAGGGCGTCGCAGACCGCTTCGTAGTCCAGGAGGGCGCCGCGGGCGCAGTTGACCAGGACGGAGCCGGGCGGCATCGCGGCGAGTTGGGCGCGGCCGATCATGCCGGTGGTCTCGGGGGTGACCCGGGCGTGCAGGGAGACGATGCGGGAGCGGGTGAGGAGTTCGTCGAGGGGGACCGGTTCGGCGAGGCCGGCGAGGGCTTCGGGGTGGACGTAGGGGTCGTGGACGAGGACGTGGGCGCCCATGGCGTGCAGGACCTTGGCGACGCGGCTGCCGATGGCGCCGAAGCCGATGAGGCCGATGGTGGTGCCGTCGATCTCGATGCCGCAGTTGTCGTAGTCGTAGTAGTCGCCGCGCCAGACACCGCGGCGCAGGTCGGTGTGGGTGTCGCCGACGCCGCGGGCGGCGGCCAGCAGCAGGGTGAGGGTGTGTTCGGCGGTGGCGGTGGCGTTGCGGCCGGGGGCGTTGCAGACGGCGACGCCGTGGCGGGTGGCGGCTTCGAGGTTGGCGTTGACCGGGCCGCCGCGACTGGTGCAGAACAGCTTGAGGTCGGGGCAGTTGGCGAGGATGCGTTCGGTGAGCGGGCCGTGTTCGGTGACGCAGATCTCGATGCCTTGGAGGGCTTGGATCATCTGGTCTTCGGTGCCGGATGCCTCGTTGACCTCGGCGACCGGGCCGAACGGGGTGTGCGGCCAGCCGAATTGGAGCTCGCGTATCTGGAGTGGGGTGTCCCCGACCGCCTTGCGTACGGCCGCGCTGAACAGGCCGGGGCGGATGAAGTGGTTGCCGGCGGCGAGGACGGTCGTGGTCATGCGGGGTTTCTCTCCTGGGTTGCTGGGGTGGGTGGGGCGGGTGGGGTGGTCGCCGGTCAGTGCAGGGCGGGGGTCGGGGTGAGGGCGGGGGCGTTGAGGCGGAGGAGGGCGGTGCGGCCGTGTTCGAGGCGGATTTCGGTGAGTGCGCCGTTGTGGAGTTGGGGGAAGGTGCGGCGGTATTCGGCGAGGGGGATGCCGAGGAGGTGGCAGAGCAGGACCCGGATGAGGGTGGAGTGGGCGACCACGAGGATCCGGCCGTGGGGCTGGTCGCGGGCGATGTCGGCGAGGCAGGCGGCGGCGCGTTCCGCGGCGTGGCGGGGGTGTTCGCCGCCGGGGAGGTGGTGGTCGGCGGGGTCGGCGAGGAAGGCGGTGACGCCCTGCGGGAAGCGTTGCCGCATTTCGTCGCGGGTCAGGCCCTCGCCTTGGCCGAAGTCGAGTTCGTAGAGGCGTTCGTCGATGTGGGGGGTGAGGCCGCAGGCGTCGGCGGCGGGGGCGGCGGTGAGGCGGGCGCGGGAGAGGGGGGAGGTCCAGATGGCGGTGAGGTCGGCGGTGGCGGCCCAGTGGGCGAGGGCGTGGGCCTGTTCGCGGCCGCGGTCGGTGAGGGGGACGTCGGAGCGGCCGGCGTAGCGGTTCTCCGCGTGCCAGACGGTCTCGCCGTGGCGGACGAGGAGGAAGTCGGTCACTGGGCGGCCCTCCTGAGGGCGTGGTCGGCGACGGTGGGGGCGAGCCAGCCGCGGCGGGTGAGTGCGTCGACGAAGCGGTGGTAGACGGGGAGGTAGCGGGCGGTGCGGTCGGGGGCGGGCCGGATCTCGGTGCCGGGGCGGACCATGGCGGTGGCGGCTTCGGTGAGGGTGGTGCCCGCGGAGGTGGCGGCGAGGACGGCCATACCGAGGGCGCCTTCGGCGTGTTCGGGGACGTGGACGGTGCGGCCGAGGACTTCGGCGCGTAGGCGGCACCAGTAGGTGTTGCGGGCGCCGCCGCCGGTGTAGGTGAGGGGGCCGTCGGTGGCGGCGCCGAGGTGGTCGAGGTAGTCGAAGCAGAGGCGTTCGAGGCAGGCGACGCCGAGGAGGTAGGCGTGGAAGGCGGTGGCGCGGGTGGGGACGTCGCCGAGGATGAAGGGTTCGGCTTCGGGGGCGCGGAAGGGGAAGCGTTCGCCGCCGGTGGAGACCAGGGGGTAGGCGACGGCGTCGGGGTCGAGGGCGGCGGCCTGGTCGGTGAGGACGTCGAGGTTCTCGCCGTGGAAGTACTGGGAGATGACGCCGGCGCCGCTGCTGGAGGCGCCGCCGGGCCACCAGGTGTCGCCGGGTCCGCGGTGGCAGTAGACCACGCCTGCGGGGTCGCGGATCAGGTGGTCGCTGCTGCCTTTGAGGACGAGGGTGGTGCCGAGGACGGCGTTCCAGGCGCCGGGGGTGAGGGCGCCGGCGCCGATCTGTGCCGCGCAGCCGTCGGTCATGCCGGCGACGATGGCGGTGCCGGCAGGGATGCCGGTGGCGTCGGCGGCCGAGGGGGCGACGGTGCCGAGGACCGTGCCGGGGCGGACGACGTCGGGCAGCAGGTCGGTGGGGATGTCGAGGTGGTCCATGACGTCGTGCGGCCAGCGTTCGTCGATGAGGTGGTAGCCGGTTTTGAGGGCGTGGCTGGCGTCGCTGGGGAGTTGTCGGCCGGCCAGTTTCCAGGTGATCAGGTCGACTTGGTGCAGGAGCCGGGAGCCGGTGCGGAGGGCGGGGTCGTGGTCCAGTAGCCAGCGGAGTTTGGGCAGTGCCCAGGAGGGGGGCATGGTGCGGTAGCCGAGTTCCTGCCAGACGGGTCCGCCTGCGGTGTTGACCGTTTCGGCCTGGTCGGTGGCGCGGCCGTCGTCGTACATGAGGCCGGGGGTGCGGGGGGTGCCGTGGGTGTCGGTGAGGAGGAGGGTGCCGGAGGTGCCGTCGATCGCCAGTCCCCGGATCCGGTCGGTGTCGAGTCCGGCGAGCGCTTCGCGGCAGGCGTCGGCGAGTGCGGTCCACCACTCGTGGGGGTCTTGTTCGTGGCGGTTGCCGGTGCGCTGGCTGGTGAGTGGGCGGGCCGCGGTGGCCAGGAGGGTTCCGGTGCCGTCGACGGCGAGGCAGCGGGCGCTCTGGGTGCCGAGGTCGAGGCCGAGCCAGATGTCGTCGGGGCCGGGGCCCGGGCCGGTGAATCCGGGGGCGTGCGGGTCAGACACGGATGCCTCCTGGGGCGGGGGTCTCGGCGGGGTGGTGCGTGGGGTCGCTGCGGCGGGTGGTGGGGGTGGCGGGGTTCGGGCGCCAGGTGGCGGTGGTGCGCCAGCCGGCGTTCCGGGCGAGGCCGCGCCAGGTGAGGAAGTCCTGGTGGAGGGCGGCGTAGAACGCGGCGCGTTCCGGGTCGGGTTGCCAGCGGTGTTGCATGTGGACGTAGGTGTCGGCGGCGCGGTGCATGCTGCTGATGGCGCCGGTGCGGACCAGTCCGGTGAGGAAGGCGCCCTTGGCGCCGATCTCGGTGTCGCCGGAGCGGGCGGTGGGCACGCCGGTGGCGTCGGCGATCAGGGCGCACCAGGCGTCGCTGTTGGCGCCGCCGCCGCACAGTCGTAGTTCGGTGACGTCGGTGCGGGCGGCGGCCAGGGAGTCGCGCAGGACGAGGGAGAGTCCGTCGAAGACGGCGCGGGCCAGGTCGGCGGGGGTGTGTTCGAGGGTCAGGCCCCAGAAGGAGCCGCGAGCGCCGGGGTCGAGGAACGGGGCGCGTTCGCCGGCCGGTGACAGGTAGGGCAGGAACATCAGTCCGCGGGCGCCGGGTTCCGAGGCGAAGGCGAGGCGGGAGAGTTCGGGTGGTCCGGGCACGTGGAGGAGTCGGGCGGCCCAACCGAGCACTTCGGCACCGTTGAGGGTGGGGAAGGCACGGAGGACGCGTTCGCGGCCGCGGTAGGCGATGTTGACGCCGGAGGGTTCGCCGGTGGTGTCGATGCCGGTGCGGACGATTTCGGTGCACAGGGTGGTGCCGAGGATGCTGCATGCCTGGCCGGGGTTGACGACGCCGACGCCGCGGGCGGTGGCGGCGATGTCGTAGGGAGCCATGACGACGGGGAGGCCGGCGGGCAGGCCGAGTTGGTCGGCGGCGGCGGTGGTGAGTTCGGCGATGCGTTGGTCCTCGGCGAGGACGGTGGGCAGCAGTCGGGCGTAGGCGGTGAGGCCGAAGAGTTCGAGGATGGCGGGGTCGTAGGCGCCGGTGGTGTGGTCGAGGAAGGGTGCGGAGGCGTCGGATTCGTCGGTGGCGCGGACGCCGGTGAGGCGGAGGAAGAGCCAGCCGGCGGCGGTGAGCGAGGTGGTGGAGCGGGCGAGTCGGTCCGGGTCGTGGGCGGCGAGCCAGGCGAAGAGGGCGTTGGGCATGCCGGCGCAGGTCAGTGAGCCGTTGCGGCGGAAGGCGGCTTCGAGGAGGCCGTCGCGTTGCCAGGTGGTGAGCAGGTCGCCGGCCCGGCCGTCGGACCACAGGATGGCCGGGCCGGTGGGGCGGCCGTGGTCGTCGATCAGCCAGGCGCCGTCGCCCTGGGCGGTGAAGGAGACCAGCCAGACCGGGTCGGTCAGGTCGGTGAGGACGTCGCGGACGGTGTGGACGACGGCCTGCCAGACGGCGTCCATGTCCTGTTCGGCCCAGCCGGGGTGGGGGCGGAGCACGTCGGTGGCGACGCGGGAGACGGCGATCTCGTTGCCCTGGTCGTCGAAGACGACGGACTTGATGACGGTGGTGCCGGCGTCGATGGTGAGTACGGACATCAGCGGGTTCCTTTCACGCCGAGGCCGGTGTGGTGTGCGGCGTGGCGGCGTCCTGGTCGGCCGCTGCCGGTTCCGACCCGTCCGGGAGTTTCAGGAAGGGGGTGAGGGCGCAGCTCACCGCGTACATCCCCGCGAAGATCCAGACCACCCCTTCGACGCCGAGTGGCCCGACGAAGGCCGCGACGACGGCGGGTCCGACGAAGGTGCTGGCGCCGGCGCCGAGGTTGAGGGCCGCCAGTGCCTGTCCCTTGTGCCGCGGCTCCAGAGAGGGCATCAACGCTGATATCGGTACGTATCCCGCCAGAGTAGCGCCGTAGAACGCGGCGACCAGGAGGGCGAGCGGGAAGTTCGGGCCGGCGGTGGTGGGGAGGTAGTAGAGCAGGAGGGTGCTCAGGGTGCAGCCGGCGCCGCCGAACCAGGCGATGGTGCGGCGCCAGCCGATGCGGTCGCCGACCACGCCGAAGAGCAGGTTGGCGAAGATGTTGGTGGCGAACATCGCGCTGAGCAGGTGCAGCCATTGGGTGAGGGTGAATCCCACCGTCTTGGTGAAGTGCACCGGCAGGATGACGAAGAAGCCGAACTGTGAGGCGGTGTTGATGACCCGGACGAGGGAGCCGGCGCCGACCCGGGGGTTGCGCCACAGGACGGTGATGCTGCCGACGAGGGTGGCCAGTGGCCCCTGTCCCGCGGTCCGGGGCCGTCGGGCGCCGTGCTCGTCGCGGACCAGCAGCAGCGCGATCAGACCGCCGGCGGCGACCAGCGCCAGGGCGGCCCAGAGGGTGGCGTAGGCGCCGATGCGCGGGATCAGGCCACTGGCGACGAGGGAGCCGAGCGTGGGCAGCCCGCCGGTGAAGGCGAACCAGAACCAGCCCATGGCGGTGCCGAGTCGGGCGCGGGGCGCCACGCCGGCGATCCAGACGAGGAAGCCGTAGGCGAAGAGCGGGTAGCCCAGGCCGCGCAGGCCGTAGCCGAGGAGCATCAGGGGGTAGCTGGTGAGGGGGAGGGCCGCGGTGAGGAAGAGCAGTTGGAAGAGGGCCCAGATGGCCAGGCCGGCCCACATCACGCGGCGGGGGCCCCACAGGTCGGAGAGGACGCCGGAGAGCCAGGCGGCGATGCCCGCGGCGATGCCGTAGACGGTGAAGAGCAGGGCGACCCGGGATTCCGGGATGCCGCGGTCGATGAGGTACGGCGAGAGGTATCCGGACTCGACGCCGTCGCCGATCATGAAGAGGAGCAGCCCGAGGTAGCCCCAGGCGAGGGTAGGTGGGATGCCGAGGCGGGCCAGGAGCGCGCGGGGCGCGAGCAGCGGAGGGTTCGTCATCGAAGCTCCCCTTTTTGTGCGGCGGGACGGATGCGGGTGGGTCCGGGCCGGCGGAGGGGGTGGCGGGGTCCGCGGGTCCGGTGGACGACGCGGTGATGCAATCGCTCGCGTAAAAGGGGCGTCAAGGGTGGCCGGAATCTTCCCATCGGGGCGGGGAACTGCCGTGGTGCATCGGGACGGAACCGCATGCGGCGGGCACCTGTGCCGCGTGCGCCGCGTTACCTTCATGTGAACATCACGCGGCGCCTTCACGTGGGTGACCGCGATGCGAACCGGAGGGAACGGGGCGATGGACCGGGTCGAGGCCCAGGAGGAACGGCGGCGGCGGATCCGGGAGACGGTGATCGCCCGGGGGTTCGTACGGACCTCGGAGCTGGCCGCGGAGTTCGAGATCAGCCTGATGACCACCCACCGGGATCTGGACGCGCTCCAGGCACAGGGCTGGCTGCGGAAGGTGCGGGGTGGCGCGACGGGGCTGCCGTCGGCGCAGTTCCACGGCACGGTCGCGGAGCGGATGGCGACGATGGCGGCGACCAAACAGCTGTTGGCGCGGGCCGCGGCGGCACTGCTGGTGCCGGGGCAGACGGTGCTGCTGGACGACAGCACCACCTGTTTGATGCTGGCGCACCAGACGCCCGAGCACGCGCCGCTGACCGTGATCACCAATTCGCTGCCGGCGATCACCACGCTCGCCCAGGAGCCGGGGATCTCACTGATCACGCTGGGCGGGGCGTACTTCCCGGCGTACGACGCCTTCATGGGGCTGCACACCGCGGACGCGGTCCGGGCCTACCGGGCGGACGTGCTGTTCCTGTCGACCACGGCCGTCGCCAAGGGGCGCTGCTACCACACCTCGCCGGAAACGGTGCAGGTCAAGCGGGCGATGATGGAGAGCGCGGCGCGGCGGGTGCTGGTCGCCGACCACACCAAGTTCAGCAAGGACGGGCTGTACGCGCTGGCGCCGCTGACCGACTTCGACCTGCTGATCACCGATGACGGACTGCCGGCGGAGCAGGTCCGGGCGGTACGGGCGGCCGGCACGGAGGTGACGGTCGTGCCGGCCCGCGGGGCGCACGAGGGGTGAGCCGGGGCGGTGGGGTTGGGTGGGGCCGAGTCGGGCGGGGGCTTCCGGAATATCCGCTGCGGCCCCGCGCGTTGTGGCCCCGAGGGGGCGTCCACTCCCCCTAGGGGATCCGTTCGCCCGCCCCCCAAGGGTTACCCCAGCCCCAGCACCCCGGCGTCGCTGGCCAGTTCCCGCAGGGCCGTACGGGGGTCCTTCAGGAGTCGGCGGGCGGTGAGGTCCAGGACCCCGCAGACGGCGCTGATCTCGGCGGCGGGGGTGCCGTCGGTGCGGCGCACGGTCTGCTCGATCACGAACGTCTTCCGCTCGCCCCAGACGAACCGGCAGCTGACCTCGACCTCGTCGCCGGCGCGGAGTTCCCGCAGGTAGCGGATGGTGGTTTCGAGGGTGACCGGGCCGATGCCGCGGGCCAGCAGCGTGCTCTGCGGGATGCCGGCGGCTTGGAGGGCGGACCAGCGGGCGTGCTCGGCGTACTGGAGGTAGACGCTCTGGTTGAGGTGGCCCTGGGTGTCGGTCTCATAGCCGCGGACCGTGAGCGGCACGCTGAAGGGCGCATCCGCATCCGCATCCGTCTCGGCCGTCACATGCGTCACTTCGGGCACGATCGCTCCTGTATCCCCGTACGTCCCGCGCATCCTGTACATCCCTTGCGTCCCGCGCGTCCTCTACGTCCCGTGCGTCACGCCGGACCATCGTAGGGGTGAACGCTCAGGCCGCGTCGGGCATTCCGGTGGTCGCGCCCAGCTCCGCCCAGCTGACGGTGCGGTCGCACCAGCGTGCCAGCAGCGTGCGGTCGTGGCCAACGGCGAGCAGTCCGGCGCCGCTCTCCCGGCGGTAGGACTCGACGACGGCGACGAGTGCGGCGGTGGTGGAGGCGTCCAGCATCGCGGTCATCTCGTCGCAGATCAGCCAGCGGGGGCGGAGCACCAGCGCGCGGGCCAGGCAGGCGCGTTGCAGCTGGCCGTCACTGACCTCGTGCGGGCGGCGGCCGAGCAGGTCGCCACCGAGGCCGACGAGGGGCGCCAACTCCCCCAGCCGGGCGGGGATTTCGCCTTTCCGTCCGGTGGCGCGGAGCGGCTCGGCGATCACGCCGGCGAGCCGCAGGCGGGGGTCGGCGGAGAGGCGGGGCTGTTGGAAGAGAACACCGAAGGCGGTGCGCTGCTCGCGCGGCGCGCGGTGGCGCCAGCCCCGGGCGGGTGCGCCGTCCAGGACCACGGTGCCGGCGTCCGGTCGGTGCAGCAGGGCGGCGACCCGGGCCAGGGTGGACTTGCCGCAGCCGCTGGGGCCGAGCAGCCCGACCGCCTCGCCCGGGGCGATGGTCAGCGACACGTCGCGGACGACGGGGGCGCGGCGGTCGTATCCGGCGGTGATGTCACGCAGTTCGAGCACGGTCGGGCTCCCTCTCCGGCGGCGCGGGGTGGCTGTCGGACTCCGCCTCGGGCGGCGCGGGGTGACGGCCGGTCTCCCCTTCCGTCGGCGCGGGGTGGTGGCAGGCGACGCCGTCGCGGGGCGCGGGGAGCGTCGTGCAGGTCACGGTGGCGTGGTCGCAGCGGACGGCGAAGGCGCAGCCGGCCGGCAGGTCGCCGAGTTCGGGCGGCATCCCGGGGATGGGGGTGAAGGCGCGGTCGGGCAGGGCGTCCAGCAGGCCGCGGGCGTAGGGGTGCCGGGGGCCCGGGGTGCCGAAGAACCGCCGGGCGTCGGCGAGTTCGACGATCCGCCCGGCGTACATCACGGCGACCCGGTCCGCGATCCGCTCGGCCGCCGCCAGGTCGTGGGTGATCATCAGTAGGGCGCGGCCGGTGCCGTTCCTCGCTGGCCCAGGGCCGTTCCCGACGGGCCCAGGGCCGTTCCCGACGGGCCCGGTGCCGTTCCCCGCGAGCCCGGTGTCATTCCCGGCGGGTCCGATGTCATTCCCGGCAGGCCCGGCCGGTGCGGCGGCGAGGTGCCGGCGCAGTTCGTCGACGGTGCGGTCCACGAGGTCGCGGTCGAGGCCGGTGGTCGGTTCGTCGGCGAGCAGCAGCGGGGCGTCGCCGGCCAGGGCGAGGGCGGTGGCGGCGCGCTGGGCCAGGCCGCCGGAGAGCTGGTGCGGGTGGCGGTCGAGGTGGCCGGGCGGGAAGGCGGCGCGTTCGGCGGCCCGTTCAGCGGCGGCCCGCAGCGTGGACCCGCGCGGGATGCCGGTCAACTCCCTTACGGTTTCCTCCAGTTGGGCGCGAACGGTGCGGACGGGGGTGAGGTGGGCGGCCGGGCTCTGCGGGATCAGCCCGATCCGGCGGCCGCGGACGGACCGGGCCAGCTCGGTCTCGGGGGCGGCGAGCAGTTCGGTCTCGCCGTGGGCATCGGCCAGGAGTGCGGCGCCGGTGGCCTCGGCGTTGCCGGGCAGCAGGCCGAGCAGCGCCGAGGCGAGGACGGACTTGCCGCAGCCGCTCTCGCCGACGAGGACCAGGCACTCGCCCGGTGTCAGGTCGAAGGTGACGTCGGTGACCGCGGCGACGGACCGGCCGCCGGGCATCCGGAAGCGGACGGTCAGCCCGCGGACCGCGAGGAGGGGCCGGTCGGCGGTGGCGCCGGTCCCGTCGGGGGTTGCGTGGGCGGTCACAGCGTCAGCTCCGATCGGCGGCGCGGGTTGAGCCGCTCCCGCCAGGCGCCGGCCAGGCCGGCGACGGCGAGGGTGGGAACGATGAGGAACAGCCCCGGGAAGAGGGTGGGCCACCAGTCGCCGGCCAGCAGGGAGCTGCGGGCGGCGTTGGCCATGATGCCCAGGCTCGCCTCGTGGGCGGGCAGCCCGAGGCCGAGGAAGGACAGTGCGGACTCGTGCCAGATGGCGTGCGGCACCATCAGGACGGCGGCGAGTCCGGCCTGCGGCAGGACGGCCGGCAGGAGATGACGGACCGTCACCCGCCAGCGGGAGGCGCCGCCGGTGAGTGCGGCGTCGAGGTAGGGCCGGGAGCGCAGCGAGAGCACCTCGGCGCGGACGATCCGGGCGGTGGACAGCCAGTGCGTCAGCGCCACCGAGACGATCACCGGCCAGACGCCGGGCCGGAACACGGCGACGATGAAGATGCCGAGCAGGAGGTGCGGTACGGAGGAGAAGAGGTCGACCAGGCGCATCACGGTGCGGTCGGCCCAGCCGCCGAGCGCTCCGGCCAGGGCGCCGACGGCGGTGCCGAGGACCGTGGCGGCCAGTGCGGCGACCACCCCGACCAGCAGCGAGACCCGCAGTCCGTAAACGCAGCGGAGGAGCAGGTCGCGGCCGACCTCGTCGGTGCCGAACGGGTGGGCGGCGGACGGTGGTTGGAGCTTGGCGGCGAGGTCCACGGCCTGCCGGTCCAGGGGGACCAGCAGCGGCACGAGCACGACGGCGAGGACGACGAAGGCCAGGACGCCGGCGCAGAGCCGCAGACGCAGGGCCCGCCGCGGACCGCCGCCGCGCCGGATCCGCGGCTTCCCGGTGGACGTGGTGACGCTAGCCATCGAACCCCACCCTCGGATCGGCCAACCCGTAGAGCAGGTCGGACAGCAAGTTGCCGGCGAGGACGGCGGCGGTGGCGAGGGCGGTGAGGGCGGCCAGCAGGGGGAAGTCCACGCTGGTGGCGGCCTGGACGGTGGCGGCGGCGATGCCCGGCCAGCTGAAGACGGTCTCCACCAGCAGGGCGCCGGTGATGAGTTCGGGCACCCGGGAGCCGATCAGGGTCAGTACGGGCAGCAGGCCGGAGCGCAGCGCGTGCTGGAGGAGCACGGTGCGCTCCCGTAGGCCGCGGGCCCGGGCGCCGCGTACGGGGTCCTCCTCCAGGGCGTCGCTGACGCCCTGCCGGACGTACAGCACGAACCACGGGAGTTGGGAGGCGGCGAGGACCAGTGCGGGCAGTGCGAGGTGGCGGGCGATCTGGTCGGCGGTGGCGATGTCGCTGCCGGTGTCGGTGAGGCCGCCGGCCGGCAGCACCCCGAGTTTGAGGGCGCCCAGCCAGACGGCGAGCAGCCCGAGCCAGTACGGCGGGGCGGCTTCCAGGACGTAGGCGGCGGAGGTGACCGCGCGGTCGAAGGCGCCGCCGCGGCGCCGGGCGGCCAGTACGCCGAGGACGGTGCCGGCGGCCACGGCGAGCGCGAAGGCCAGCGCGCACAGCAGCACCGACCAGCCGAGGCGTTCGCCGATGACCTGGGAGACCGGGGCGCGCAGGCTCGCGGAGTCGCCGAGGTCGCCGGTGAGGGCGCTGGTCAGCCAGTCCCACCAGCGGGTCAGCAGTGGCCGGTCGACGCCGAGGTTGTGCCGGAGTTGGTCGAGGTTCTCCTGGGAGGCGGTGAGCCCGGCGGTGCCGGCGTAGGCGCGCACCGGGTCGAAGGGTGAGGCGGCGGCGATCGCGAACACCCCGAGGGTGACGGCGAGCAGCACCGGCACGGCGGTCAGGGCCCGCCGTGCCGTCATCCGCGCCATCGGCCCCCAGGGCAGCGAGGTCAGCGCGGTCACTTCGTGGGCTGCCAGTCCTCAACGTTCCACCAGGGGCCGGAGGCCAGCCCGTGGTCGTGCGGTTCGATCTGGGTGGTCAGGTCCCGCCAGCGGTCGTCGATCACGTAGAGGTGGTCGACGTGGGTGAGGAAGAGGTAGGCGGGGTCCTTGGCCAGTTCGCGCTGGATGGTGTCGTAGGCGGCCTTGCGGGCCTGGTGGTCGTCGGTGCGGCGGGCCGTGACGAGTTGGTCGTCGACGGTCTTGTTGGCGTACCGGGACATGTTGTTGAAGCCGTCGCCGGCGAGCGAGGAGTGCAGCAGCAGGTACTGGTCGAAGTCGGGGTCGGCGGGGCTGCCGCCGCCGGCGAGGACCGCGTCCTGCTTCATGTTGGGCTCGATGGCTTCCCAGGTGCCGGACTCGACCTTGGCCTCGATGCCGGCCTTCTTGGCGTCCGAGGCGAAGGCCAGTGCGTGTTCCTGGCGGAGCTTGTCGCCGGAGAGGTACCAGAGGGTGAAGGAGGCGCGCCGACCGTCCTTGGTGCGGACGCCGTCGGGGCCCTTCTTCCAGCCGGCTTCGTCGAGGAGGTGCTGGGCCTTGGCGAGGTCGTGCGGGCGCTCGGTGCCCTTGGCGAACCAGGGGCTGTCGGTCGGCACCGGTCCGTAGGCGGGTTTGCCGGCGCCGCTGAGGATGCCCTTGACCATGGCCTGGCGGTCGACGGCGAGGTCCAGTGCCTGTCGTACGGACCGGTCGCCGGTGACCGGGTTGGCGCTGGGCAGGGTGACGTTGCGGTAGTCGAAGGTGCGGGCGGCGACGGTCTTGCGGCCCTTGTCGGTCTTGAAGGTGGCGGCGAGTTCGGGCGGCAGGATGGCGCCGTCGAGGTCGCCGGAGCGCAGGCGGGTGGCGCGGATGTCGTCGTCCTTGATGACGGCCATGGTGAGGTGCTTGACCTTCGGTGCGCCGCCCCAGTAGCGGGGGTTGGCGGTGAAGGTGAGCTTCTCGCCCTTGGACCACTTGGTGAGGACGTACGGGCCGGTGCCGACGGGGTGGGTGGTGAACGCCCCGGTGTTGACGTCCTGTTTGCCCGCGAGGTGTGCGGGGGCGATGGGCAGGACGGTGCGCTCGGCGAACGGCGCGTAGGGGTACTTCAGGTGGAAGACGACGGTCCGGTCGTCCTTCTTCTCGACCGTGTCGACGGCGTCCAGCTCGGCCTTGGAGGCGTTGTTGGTCTTCTCGTCGAGGATGGTCTCGTAGGTGAAGACCACGTCGGCGGCGGTGAAGGGCTTGCCGTCGCTGAACTTCACGCCCGGGCGGAGGGTGAAGGTGTAGGTCTTCCCGCCGTCGGTGACCTTGGGCAGGGCGGCGGCCAGTGCGGGCTTCAGGCGCATGTCGGCGTCGTGGGTGAGCAGCCCGTCGAAGATCTTGGAGTTGCCGTCCTTGCCGTAGCCCAGCAGGGGGCTGAGCGTCTCCGGCTCGTAGGCGATCCCGACGACCGCGGTGTCGGTGGGCTTTCCGCTGCCCCGGCCCTCGTTCGGCGCGGCGCAGGCCGCTGCGGTGAGCGCCATCGTGGCTGCCAGCGCGGTGGCGGCCACGCGCCGTATGGACCCGGACGTCATGCCCACACCCCTTTTGAAGATCGACTGCTGTTGCGAATGGCTCGCATTTGTGCGGTTGCCATTAAACAGTACGGAAAATCTTCGCAATGCAGCCACCTGTGTGAACGGGCAGAATGACCGCTTTCATGGCTACTTTGAGGGCTACGTTCGCCGCCGGGCTTGCTTCATGGCTGCGTAGCCGTGGCTTCACCCTCACGGCACCTTCCGGCAGCGGGGTCCCGACCGTCAGGGATGGCCGGGGCGGTGAAGTCGAACGGTACTCCGAGGCGGCGCGCCATGGCTCGTCCAGCCTTGTCGGCAACGGTCTCTGACGGAGGCCCGTCAGAGCGACGGTAGATGGTCGCCAGGTGGCCTTCTCCGGATGGATCCTCCAGGGCTACGACCAGGAGGACGAACCAGCTGCGGACGGTGTCGCCGTCCCAGAGAGCCGCGACTGCGGCCACCCGGCCCAGAAGGGCAGCCGCGCGCCGCAAGCGAGCAGCCTGCGGTGTCTGGTGCCGTGCGGCTCGACATCTGGCCTGAGAGCCGACGCGGAGCGCAAGGCGGAGGACTGCGCTCGACCTGGATGCCTGTGGCGGCCACCGCGGCCTCCTGCACACCCCCGGACGTCGGCGCCCGGATCGCCGTCCGCACGACACGACATCACCGCGTTTCCGCGACTTTGCTTCCGGCAGGTTTGAGCGTTACTCGGCTGAGCAATGAATTACTCATGCAAGTAACAGACGGAGAAAACGAACCGGGCCCCTCTTCCGCCGGCACCCCCGATCGGTCGCTTGCCGCGAGCGCGCGACGGGCGCAGATCGTGGAGGCGGCCATCGAGACTCTGGCCGAGAGCGGTTACGGGCAGACGACGTTCGCACGGATCAGACAACGGGCGGGAATCTCCAGCACCCGGTTGATCTCCTACCACTTCGGCACCAAGGGGGAGTTGATGGACGCCGTTCTGGAAGAAGTTGGGCTGCGCGCCCACCGTGTGATCTCGCAACGCGTCGCGGGCGAGACAACGGCGGTCGGTGCGCTCACCACTCGGATCGAGGCACAGGTGGAGTGGGCCGCTCACAACCCCTCCTCAGTACGGGCGATGTACGAAATCTGCAGGAACGAAAGGGACGCGGAGGGCGCGTTGCGCTACGGCGTGGAGACCACGGCGCGGGCGAACGTCGAAGCGCTGGAGCCGATCTTGCGTGCGGGGCAAGAGAGCGGAGAATTCCGCCAGTTCGACACGGGGCTGATGGCACTCACCCTGAAGTCCGCGATCGACGCGGCGATCGTACGCATGAAACATCCGCCACGCCTGTCCCTGACGCAGTGCGTCCGCGAACTGACCACACTGGCCCGCCTCGCCACCAGGCAGGAGCCGTGACCGCCGACGACGAGCACCCCGGCAACCGCCGCCTGCTGCTCCAACTGGTGTGGGACGTGGGCGCGCCCATCGTGCTCTTCTATGCGCTGCGCGCGCTGGGCACGAGTACGTTCGCCGCGCTGTTGGCCGGCGCGGTGCTGCCCGTGGTGACCGCGGGGGTGTACTGGCTGCGGGACCGCCGGCTGGAGGGGATGGCGGCTTTCATGGCGGGGGTGATGCTGCTGGGGATGGTGATTTCGCTGATCAGCGGGGGCACACGGTTCATGCTGGCCAGGGATGGTTGGGTGACGGCCGTGGCCGGTCTGTGTTTCCTGGGGTCGGTGCGGGCGAGGCGGCCCCTGGCCTATCTGGGGGCGCGACCGCTGCTGGAGGGACGGTTCCGTTCCGATGGGACGTCATGGGAGACCCTGTGGGGAAACGAACCGGTCTTCCGGCGCATCTGGCGGGTCTCCACAGTCATTTGGGGCCTCGCCCTACTCATCGACGCTGCGGCGCGCGTCGTGATGTCCTACACGCTGCCGGTCAACGTCGTGCCCGGACTGGGCGGTTTGCTCTGGCCGGTCACGATGGTGCTGTTGCAACTGGTCAACGGTGTCTACTACCGGGTGGCGGGCCTGTGGCGGCTGACCGCGGGAAGCGGCCGACGCGAGGGGAGCAGGTCAGATGCTGCTGCACGTGCATGACCATGGAGGCGACGGCCCGCCGCTTGTTCTGCTGCACGGGGCGGGGCGGTCGCTCGCCGACTGGGACGCCTCGGCTGCGGCACTCACCGCGGGGCACCGTGTCCTCGCCATGGACCTTCCCGGGCACGGCCGTTCCCCCGATATCGCCCCGTGGACGATCTCCACCGTGGTGCGGCACGTCGCGGACACACTGGACGCCCACGGCCTGGCGGAGACTGCTGTCGTGGTGGGCCACTCCCTCGGCGGGCTGGTTGCGGTCGAGTACGCGCGGGCGTACGAGGGCAGTACCCGTGCCGCCGTGAATCTGGACGGTTTTTGGTGGGGACGGCCCGGCGAGTACCCCGGTGCCGAGCGGGTGGGGAAGTTGCTCCGGTCCTCGGCCGGAGCCGTCGTGCCACCCGGGTACATCGAGGGGCAAGTCGTCCACGCCGCTCGGTACGGGATTCCCCCTGACCGTGCGAAGGCGGCAGCCCTCGCGGCCGTACGCCCGATACCCGGCGGGGGATGGCAGACACTGCCGGAACGGACGGCGGCGCTGGAGATGTACGACGAGCTCGACCGACTCGGCGCGCTCGGTGTTACCGCCTGGCTGGAGGGGGTGAAGTCTCCGCTCTTGCTGGTACAGGCCGGCCGGCCGGAACCGCCGAGGCGCTCGATGGAATGGTTCGACGACCTCTCCGCCCGGTTCGCACGGGGGCTCTGTGCAGAACTGGCCGAGCTCTCCCGCAACCGGCCGACGATCACAGTCGCCCAGATCGACGCCGGCCACCCCATGACCCTAGAAGCCCCGGAAGCAGTGGCGACGCTCATCGCCGGGTTCGTCCGAGGTCTGTCGGGCTGGACGACAGCGGCCAGGTCAGCCCCACCCTCGTAGGTACCACCGGCGTCGAGTCGCCCTCGCCGCCCCCCTCGCCGCGCAGAGAAGCAGGCTTGCCCTGGCCATGGCGCGGCCCCTAGATGTACTGACCGGAGACGTTGATTGAGGGCAGGACGTTCCGCTCGGCGCTCACGAAGCTGGGGTTGAGTGCCTTTCAGCCAGGTCTCTGGCGAGCTGTCTGATGCGTTCGCGGGCTGTCCCTGGGGTGAGTATCTCGATGTGGTCGCCGAACTGGAGGAGCTGACGCACTGACTCGATGTCGGGGTAGCGGACGACGACGGTGCACCAGCCGTTTTCCGCGTCGGAGACGTCGTGGATGCGGCTGCCGAGGATGCGCCGCGCCAGGTCGAGTCCATTTTCTGGCAGGCGGACGGTCACGCTCACGCGACCTTGCCCCTCGGTGCGTTCCTTCAACGCGGCCCATCTGGTGCGGAGGGTTTCGCTTGGTCGGAGAGCAGCTGGCGCGTCGAGTTGTTCGTAGGACGAGAGTCGTTCCAGAGCGAACAGCCGACCGTTCCCCTGGTCATCGGCGATGAGATACCAGCGACCGGATTTCGCGACGATCCCGTACGGGTCGACCACCCGCGTTGAGGCTTGATTCTCGGCGCTGCGCCGGTATTGGATTCGCAGCCGGCGGCGGTGTCGCAGTGCCGAGGCTAGATCCGATACGTCGACCGCTGCCTCTGAGTCAGCAAACCACGCGGTGCTGTCTACCAGCACCAGGTCCGCCAGTTGCAGCAGGCTCGGCGATCCAGGTACTGCAGTCTGCCGGGCGGCGATCTTGCGCGCGGCCGACTCCCACACCGCAGACAGGCCCATACGCTCAAGTTGCGCGCTGTCCAAACCGGCTACGGAGAGTGCCTCCAGCTCTGGTGGTTCCAGATGGGATGCGTTGAGCCGTGCACTGGGGAGCAAGACGATCCCGCCGTTCCGCCCGCGTTCGGCATAGACAGGCACACCTGCTGTCGAGAGCGCCTCGACATCCCGCAGCACGGTCCGCCGAGACACTTCCAGATGCTCGGCGAGATCGGTGGTGGTGATGCGCTGACGGGTCTGCAGGAGCAGCAAGAGGTGCAACAGCCTCGAAGCCTTCATGCTGACTAATGTTCGCAGAAAAGGTGACAGGTTCTGTCGCGATGCGGCGGTCAACTGGAGCGGTACCGAGACTTCAACGATCTGAGGAGCGCTCTATGCCCGCACCCAACCTGTTCCTGATCGGCGTCCGCGACGCCGAGGCCGCTACCGCCTTCTACAGCGACCTGTTCGAGATCGAACCGACCTTCATCAGTCCCCACTACGTAGCTTTCGAGGTTGCCCCCGGTGTCCTGTTCGCGCTGTGGACGGGCTACAGCGAGCAAGCGGTCCCGAGCACCCCTCGCACAAGCGAAGTCGGGCTGATGGTCTCCGGAGCAGCGACTGCGATTGACGAGATCTTCACGAGTTGGGTCTCGAAGGGAGTCCATGTCGTGGAGGAGCCGCACGACGCTGTCTTCGGCCGCACGTTTGTGATCACCGACCCCGACGGCAACCTCATCCGAGTCTCCCCGGTGGACTGATCTGCACGCCCCCTACCCACACGTCTAGTTGTCGAAGGGCCGGCCACACACGATGGTCGGCCCTTCAGTCTGTCCAGGAGCTCAGAAATGTCACATCCGAACGCTGCCCTCACCCCGCGCCACCGTCTGAAAGTCGCGCGACTCGTCGTTGACGACGGCTGGCCCATCAGCGAAGTCGCGGCCCGATTCCAGGTGTCCTGGCCAACCGTAAAGCGCTGGGTCGACCGCTACCTTGCAGGTGAGTCCATGCAGGACCGATCCTCACGACCCCGGATATCGCCGAGCAAGACAACCATCACCGTGACGAAGAGGTGCGTCAACCTGCGACTGCGTCTGCGAGAAGGGCCGGTCCAGCTCGCCGCGAGACTCGACATCGCCCCGTCGACAGTGCACCGAATCCTGCGATCAGCCCGACTGAACCGACTTGCCTACGTCGATCGCGCGACTGGTGAACCCGTCCGGCGGTATGAGCACGACCACCCGGGATCGCTGGTGCACGTGGACGTGAAGAAGCTCGGGAACATTCCCGATGGCGGCGGCTGGCGCTACGTCGGCCGCCGCCAAGGCGAGAAGCACCGCGTCGCGACTCCGGGCAAGTCACGCAACGCCTACGGCGGCCCGAAGCTCGGATACGCGTTTGTGCACACCGTCATCGACGACCACTCTCGCGTCGCCTACACCGAGGTCCACAATGACGAGACGGCCATGAACCGCAGTCAGCGTGCTGCATCGCGCGGTGGAGTGGTTCGCCGAGCGCGGCGTCACCATCGAGAGGGTGCTCTCGGACAACGGCGGCGCCTACCGGTCCTACTTGTGGCGCGACACGTGCGACGCCCTCTCGATCACGCCGAAGTTCACGCGCCCTTACCGTCCGCAGACCAACGGCAAGGTCGAGCGCTTCCACCGCACCATGGCCGACGGCTGGGCCTACGCCCGCTGCTACACCAGCGAGCAACAACGCCGAGACGCTCTGCCACCGTGGCTGCACCAGTACAACCAGCACCGTCCGCACACCGCTTGCGGCAACCAGCCCCCGTTCTCACGATTGATCAACGTCCCCGACCAGTACACCTAGACGCGGATGGCGGCCCAGGTCACGTAGCCCCCATCGAAGCCCTCATGTTGGCCGACGTCGTCGGCGACTCGGTGCACCAGGTACAGACCAGGCTCATCCTCCGGCGGGGGCAACGCGACCCCCATCTCCCCCACCGACACTGTGACGTCAACGCCGTCGAAGGCAACGCGGCTGATCACGTCGGCACTGGCTCGATAGCGAGCAGTGATGTCGACGAGTTCAGTGAGCACGGCCAAGACGTCTTGCCTGACCGCGTCTGTGTTTGAGGCGCTTCCAATGAGCACGGGCAGCGTTCGACGCGCAAATGCCGTGCCGCGTGCCATGGCTTGGGCCGGCGCAGCGTCCGGGCCAACGGAGAAGGTGATGTTGCTATCCAACGCCAAGTGCCGCCACGGAGCCGACGGCGCGTTCTGCAGGCCGTGTTCAGTGGAGGAGAGCATCACGTCTAACCGTCCCGTTACTTGAGCACCAATTTCAAACATCAGTTCGATCACCCTACTGTCACAGAAACGGACTAATCAGCCATCCCCCGCAAGGCTGCCGCACACCGGAAACATGGGGATCAACCTGAGTTAATATTCTATGCAGAACCTTGACCCACTTGTCCATGTAGGTCAACTGAAATGGATATTGAAGGGGGAAGCGCCGTCGTGACCGATTCACACGACATGCAGACTCCGCAAGATGAGCCCGCCGAGGGCAGCTTCGCGGAACGACTGGACTATCTGTGTAGGAACAACCCGCGGGGGCCACTGAGCAACCCGCAGGTCGTTCGGATGCTGGAGGAGCGGGGCCTGCCCAGCTTCTCGACCACGTACATGTGGCAGTTGCGTACCGGCCGGGCTGACAACCCAACCAAGAGGCACATGGATGCGCTGGCCACGCTCTTCGGCGTTCCGCAGGACTATTGGTCCAACCGTGCCACCGCCAGTGTCGTCAACAGCATGATCAACCGCCTCAACGAGTTCAAGGAGTCCGGCGCATCCCCCGAGCAACTGCACCGGCAGCTCGAATCCTTCACGAAGCGCATGGGACAAGGAGCCACCCCGGAAGCGCTCGTCGCGCAGTTGGAGACCCTGGCTCAGCTACACGAGGCAGGTGTGACGGCAACTACGTTGAAACGCCTGCAAGATGCGCGGGTCACAGGGATCGCCATGCGGGCAGTGGGCTTGTCTGACGAAGGACTCACTGCTGCTGCGGCCATGATCGACCAGGTCCGTCGGCTCGAAGGGTTGCCTCCCGAACCAACCTCATCCGAGAGCTAAGCAGGAGATACAGAACCATCAGTACAAGGAGCGATCCATGAGGCGCCGCTCACGCCGCACAAACCGTGACGAGCCGATGCCGGAGGACCCGGTCCTCGAAGAGTCCCGCTCCTTCGTTCGCTCCCTGGATCTCCCCCGCGTTGAGAGCGTGCGCGAGCTGCGCGGCTACATCGAGGAACTGATCGGCGAACCGATCCGCATCGCACCGGGCAAGAGCGCCGACGGCACTACCCCCTGCGGCATGGTGATCAGAAGCGGCGGGGTCAACTACATCGGCTATGACCCGGACACGAGCCCGGCACATCAAGACCACATAATCGCCCACGAGTTCGGCCATCTCCTCAAGGGCCACCGCGGAAGCGAGATGATCCCCGCATCCACTGACGGGCTCGTCCTCGGCGACCTCGACCCCAGCCTGTGGGCGACGGTCCTCGGCCGTACGAACTACGCCGAGACCATCGAGCGGGAAGCCGAGACGATCGGCTCCTTCCTCCAGGCCCACGTCATCACCAGCCGCCCCGTTCCACAGAGCTAGTCGGCGGACCGCATCACGCGCACGCTGATGCGTCGCAAAGACTGACAACAAACGAGAACAGTGAAAGACATACTTCACCCGCTGTGCCTGGCCATCGCGGGCACCGGCTTCCTGCTGCTCCTGCGGGACCTGCGCGCGGGCCGGCGCGACCCTGCCCTGACGGCCCTCGCGTTCACCTACCTCTTCTCCGCCCTGAGTTATGCGATCTCTCTGACACCCATCTGGGTTCGCATCGACGCTGTCTTCGGAGTGCCCAACATCGCCGTCCCTCTGGCGCAGGGCTGCGTGATTTTGGTGTTCGGCCTCCAGGCCACCGTCCTCTCCTACTGGACAAAGCCAGCGGCCGAAGCCGCGCGCCGCGCCCAGTGGCTACTCACCGCGGCGATCACGGTCATCCTGTTGATGTCGCTGCTGTTCGTCATGCTGACGCCCGTCTCCCAGCGGCCTACCGACTTCACGCTCTACTACGCGCACGACCCGGCCTTCCAGGCGTACCTGCTGCTGTACATGTGCACGTACACGGCCGCCGAGATCTATCTCACGCGCGTGTGCTTGAAGTACGCCAGAGAGATCAGTGACCCGTGGATCAGTCGCGGGCTACGCCTGATCGCAGTCGGGGCGGTCGTCACCTTGGGGTACAGCAGCATCCGCCTCAGTGCGATCCTCGGGGCGCTCTTCCACTTCAGCGTGAAGCCGTTGGAGCCCTACGCCTGGATCTGCGGGGACATCGGGGCCACCCTCACCCAGATCGGCTACTTCACTCCGATCGTGGCAACGAGCCTTCTGGCAGCCCGCAGTCATCGCCGCGAGCAACACCAATACCAGAAGCTGGAGTTGCTGTGGCAGGCCGTGTCCGCCGCCGAGCCGAGCATCGTCCTCATCGATCCGGACAAGAACTCCCGCGATCTGTCCTTCGACCTGTACCGCCGGATCGTCGAGATTCGCGACGCCCAGATCGAACTGCGGCCCTACCTCGACCCCTCCGTCCGTGCCCTCGCCGGCAGGCAGCGCGCAGCGTGGTGGCGCCCGCGTAGGCATCGCATCGCAGCCGTCACCGCCGACCAAATCCGTGCCGCTCTCCTACAACGCCAGCACGGGCCAGCACTCGAACCCGCCACCTACGCTGACGCGGCCCTGAACACCTCAACCCCGCGGAAGGACCTCCGCCACCTCGTCCGCGTCGCCCGCTACTTCACGGCGCCCACGACCATGCCCGAGGCCGAATGCGCCCCTGGAGTCCGCACGTGAACCGCAGATCCCTCCTCACCTCAGCCGCCACCGCGGTCGCCGTCGCCACTCTGCCGAAGTCGGCCTTCGCGGCACCCTCCGCAGCAGCAACCAAGGACGCCATGAACAGCACCGCCCCCTACCGCTCTACCGCGCGCGCCCAACTCGCGGCCCTGCGCCGCGGCACCATCACCGCCCGCGAACTCCTAGACCAAGTTCTCGACCACCACGCCAAGGTGAACCCGGGGCTGAACGCCGTGGTGACCCTCGATGCCGACGCAGCGCGCGCCGCCGCCGACAAGGCTGATGCCCACCTCGCCGAGACCGGGCGTCCCCTGGGCCCGCTCCACGGCCTGCCCATCACCCTCAAGGACGCTCTGGAGACGAAGGGCCTACGCACAACGTGCGGCTCTCCCGACCTGAGCGACCACGTGCCCACCACCGACGCCGACGCGGTCGCGCTGCTCCGCCAGGCCGGAGCCATCATCATCGGCAAGACCAACACACCGACCATGTGCCAGGACATCCAGACGTCGAACCCGATCTTCGGGAAGACGAACAACCCCTTCTCATCCGACCACACCGCCGGCGGTTCCTCCGGCGGCCCGTCCGTGGCCATCGCGACCGGCCTCAGCTCTCTGGAAGTCGGGTCGGACCTGGCCGGGTCGCTCCGGCTGCCCGCCGCATACTGCGGCGTCTATGCCCTGCGCACCTCCCGCGGCGCGTCCCCGATTGTCCCCACCCGCGGCCACATTCCCCGGCCGCCAGGCTGGCTCACCTCCAGCGACATGCTCACCCTCGGCCCGATCGCGCGGGACGCCGACGACCTCGACTTGCTCCTGGACGTCCTCGCCTCCCCGGCCCCAGCTGACGCCGACGCCTGGAAGATCGAGCTACCCGCCCCGACCAAGTCCCACCTCGACCAGTACCGGGTGGGGCTGTGGGCAGACGACGAGTTCTGCCGCGTGGACACCGCGACGCGCAACCTGATGGAACAAGTCGCTGCCGCGCTGCGCACCTCCGGCGCCACCATCGACGACAGCACGCGGCCCGTCGACTTCGCTGCCTCCAACATCCTGTTCGAGCGCCTGATGCACGCAACCTCGGCAGCCGCGGCCGACGACGCCACGTTCGCCGGCGAGGTGAAGGCGGCCGATGCCGTGGCCGATGACTCCCCCTCCGCGCTCTACCTGAAGTCCCGCACCATGCGGCACCGCGACTGGGCGCGTGCCGACGAGGACAGGCAGAAGCTCCGCAGGAAGTGGGCCAACTACTTCGCCTCGCACGACGTGCTGATCACTCCGGCCGCGCCGACCGCTGCTGTCCTCGACCAGACCTCGGTCCCCTCCAAGGACCGGTACATCACCGTGGACGGCAAGAAACGGAGTTTCTTCGACCAGACGAGTTGGGTCAATCTTGCCTCCCCCGTCGGCCTGCCCTCGGTGGTGATGCCTACCGGCCAGACCCGCGACGGCCTTCCGCTCGCCATCCAGATCATCGGCCCGTACCTGTCGGACCGGACGGTCATCGCCGTGGCGAAGCTGCTGTCCAAGGTGCTGCCTACCGCGCCGCAGGCTCCTGCCCTGACGGCCTGATGGACTGGACTCGTCCAGCCCTCGCGGGGGTGGGGCGGGGCGGGTCCACACGTGAGGGGCCCCGGCATCTGCGCGATGCCGGGGCCCTTCTTTGCCTGCCGTGCGGCGTTCACGCGGCAGGAATGTGTCGAGGGCCGATCGCTCTCCGGCACGGGTGGAACGGTCTGTGGCTCAGGCCACCTTGAGCCGTCCAACTTGCCGACGCCCGCACCTGGAAATGCAGTTGCCAGCCAGCACGCACCTTGACAGGCTTCCGAACGTGATCGCTGCTGAGGGGTCGAGTTGTCTGATCGTGACGGGGATGCCTGGGGCGGGGAAGTCGACGGTGACCCGGCTGGTCGCCGAGCAGCTGCCACGCTCCGCGCGGCTCGACGGTGACCAGATCAGCAGGCTGATTGTCGGCGGTCGCGTCGGGGCCCTTGGCGCGCCGGCCGACGAAGCAGCGCGGCAGGTGGATCTGTGCAACCGCAACCTGTGCATGTTGGCGAACAACGTCTGCGATGCAGGTTTCACGCCTGTGATCGACTGGGTGATCCCCGACCGCAGGCAGTTGGACTTCTTCGTAAGCCTCCTCCCGGCTCGGCAGGTCTTGTTCGTCGTCCTCATGCCGGGCATTGAGGTGTGCCGGTACCGCAACACGATCAGGGACCCACACGAGCAGTTCGACTTCGATGGCTATGAAGGTCTCGACGCTGGCATGAAGCGCGAACTCGGCGATGTCGGCTGGTGGTTCGACACCTCAGCCCTCACTCCTGACCAAACCGCCGATCAGGTCATCCGCGAGGCTCACCACCAAGCCTTGGTGAGCTGACCGCCACACGGATCAACTCGCGAAACCGACTCGGCAGGCCGACGGACCGAAGCTCACGCCGGACGGACCGGCGACTCGTTCAAGGCTGAACCAAGCGAGGAGCCTGAGCGTTTCTGGGGATTTTCAGGGCTCTGACCGCGCTTGCGTGAATCACCAGGTCAGGGGTGGGAACGCACGAACGATTCGGCTTGGTGTTCCGCTGCGTGGTGATCAAGGCGATCGAGGATGTGCTGTTCCCTGGGGCCGATGTGCGAGTCGAGCGCGTCAGCGAGTCCGTAGGCGAGCTCGTGGTTGAAGCGATGTCCACCAGTGGGCCGGGCCGTTGCCCAGACTGCCGACAGCGTGCGAGGCGCGTGCACAGTTCGCATCAACGACACCTCGCTGAGCGTCCGTTGGGCTCCCGCCGCGTGCTGGTCCGGCTCCGGGTACGGCGCTACTTCTGCGACCGCAGGTCCTGTGCCCGCAAGACGTTCGCCGAACAGGTCGACGGTCTCACCGAGCGGCGACGCAGGTCGAGCGTGGGGCTGAAGACGTGGCTGCAATCGATCGCCACGGAACTGGGCGGACGTGCCGGTGAGCGGCTATGCCGTCAGTTGCGCCTGACCGCAGGGCGGACCAGGCTGCTGGGCCTGCTGGAGGCGCCACCGGTGCCGACGCGGGCGCCGCGCGTGCTCGGCGTCGATGATTTTGCCTTCCGCAAGGGCCGCACCTACGGCACCGTCCTGGTGGATGCCGAAGCCGGCCGCGTCGTGGACTTGCTGCCCGATCGCACCGCCGAGACGCTCGCAGCCTGGCTGAAGGACCACCCGGGAGCGGAGATCATCTGCCGCGACCGCGCCACGGCCTACACTCGTGCGATCAAGGAAGCTGCCCCCAACGCCCAGGAAATTGCGGACCGTTGGCACTTGTTGCAGAACCTCTCTGCTGCCGTGGAGAAGACGTGCCACCAGCACCGGGCCTGCCTGCGCAAAAACGCCGAAGAGGAGGCCGGGGACAAGCCGCCCGAACCGCCGACACTGGAGCTGCCACCGCCCGAGTTGCCCCGCACCCAGATCATCGAGCGCACCCGCCACCGCTACCAAGACATCCATCAGCTCCTCGACAAAGGCTGGACCATCAGCGCCATCGCCCGCCGCCTGAACCTCGACCGCCAGACCGTCCGCCGCTTCCGCGACACCGACCTCGACCAGTTGCTGGCCTCGGCCCGCGACCGACGCCCCAACGGAGTACTCGAACCGTTCAAGGCATACCTCAACGCCCGCTTCACCGAGACCCAGGGTCAAGTCAGCGGCGTCCGCCTGTTCCACGAGATCCGCGAACGCGGCTACCGCGGGAGCCGCCAGGTCGTGCGCAAACACCTCGCCGCCCTCCGGGCAGGCACCGCCGAACCCGTCCGGGCCGACATCCCCAGCCCACGCAAGATCACGTCATGGATCATGCTGCCGCGCGACAAACTCACCGACAGTCAGGAAGAACGACTGCTCGGCGTCCGGCTGGCCTGCCCGGACATCACCCGAGCCTGCGACCTGGCCCGGGCCTTCGCCGAACTCGTCCGTCACCAGCGCGGATTCTTGCTGATGCAGTGGATCCGCCAAGCCGAACAGGACGCCCCGAAGCCCTTGCAGAGCTTCGCCGGCTCCCTCCGTCAAGACCTCGACGCGGTCACCGCCGGACTCACCCTGCCCTGGAGTTCCGGCGTCGTCGAAGGCCACGTGAACCGGATCAAAACCCTCAAACGAGCGATGTACGGTCGAGCCTCCTTCAAACTCCTCCGCACCCGTGTCCTCACCCAGCCATGACGATCACGCAAGCGCGGTCAGAGCCATTTTCAGCAGAGATCCCCAACACCCGTGCCTTCCACGGCCCCGTCGACCACCACCCCGTCTATGAGCACCCGCTGACTCGCCCTCATGAACGCGATGTAGGCGACCCGCAGCTCCTTCACCGCCGTCCGCATCGACGCCAGTCGTCGGAAAGGCCATCGGAACAGGTCCTCCAGGGATGAGCGATCGAGGTTTTGAGCGGTTTCGAGCGGCCTCTACGCGCCCACGCGTAAGAGCGCACTGGTTCACGCTGTTTCGCGTTTCGTGGCTGGTGGGGCGGAGGTGACGGGCGGGGCGCCGCCCGTCACCTGGCCGGTGGGCGTCTAGTCGCTGTGCAGCTCGTGGACGAGGCGCCACTTCACGGTGGGGCCGGGGGTGAGTGGCACTTCGGTGCCGGGCACTCAGACGTAGGCGCGGTACGTCCAGTAGCCCGAGGCGGTGTAGCCGTATTCGAAGTAGTAGAGACGGCCGTTGATGAGGCGCATGTACTCAGCCCATCCGTCGCCTTCGCCGTCGGGGTGGTGGTGGAAGTCGAAGCAGGGGCTGATGGTGAAGGGCTGCGGGGGCATGTCGGTGCTCCTGGGGTGGTGAGTTGGGGCGGTGCGCCCGGCACCGGCCCCGTGGCCAGTGCGCAGGGCGGGGCGCACCGCCCTGCCGGGAGGGGCGGGCGGTGCGGGCCACTCAGGTGGTGCTGGGCTCGCCGTGCTCGCTCATTGCCTCGATGAGCGCGAAGTGCTTGAGGGGCGCGTAGCTCTTGAGACCGTTGGTGAGCCAGGAGGTGCGACCTTCGAGGGTGAGTGCGCGGGCCCATGCGCGGCAGTCCTGGTAGACCGTGCGGGCAACTCCGTAGGTGACGCCGACGCGGTCCATGTAGTCCTCGATGGCGGTCGCGCGGTCGTGTGCGGCGATGGCCCGGATGGTGGCGGCGTAGCGGTCGATGGCGGTGACCTCGAAGACGTCGAAGCAGTCGGCCCAGTAGGCGTGGAAGTTCAGGAGTTCGCGGTCCTCGTCGGCCTCGGGGGTGAGGGTGACGCCGCGCACGGTGCCGTTCTGCATGAAGACGGTGAAGGCGCGGGGGGTCTTGTCGACGGTGACGGGCATGGGTGTGCCTTTCGGTTCGGGTCTGCGCCCGGTTGCTCTCCGGGCTGTTGGCGGTTGCTCTCCACCAACACCTGAATAGTACAGCACTCGTCGCACTACCATGAATCCTAGGCAGCCAAGGCATTAACGAAAGCGGGGACGCACCCCTAGAGGGGATCGCGCGACGTGGGCTGTACTTTTACCCGAGGGGTGTGTACCGTGCGGAGCGCACCGCCGGCCCGGAGAGCAACCGGGCCAACTGACCTGAATCGAAGGGGACTTCGTCATGCGCAGACTGCGCCTGCTCGCCCGCCGCCCCGCCCCGCAGCACTCTTTGCTGCCGGGCTGGCCACTGCCGCCCTGGGGCTCGCTGCCACCGCCCCCCGACCACGGGGCCGAAGCGTCCGACCCCGATCACGGCGCTACCAACACAGAGATCGTCACCGCGGGCAACGACGACTTCATAGACCGCCGGTCGGACGCGATGGGCGACGACGCCCCCGACGGGCACGCCCAGGTCCGCCACCTCGACGAGAAGCCCACCACCCCGGTGTTCACGACCGCACTGCGCGCCCTCGACACCGTCGTGCGCACACCACCAACCACTCGCCGCCGGGGCGCAGCCGTACAACTGCGCCCCGCCGGGAGAGGACTTCCGATGCCCCAGTTCTTCGACCTCGACCCGACCGTGCGCCCCGTCCAGCTGTCCGCCCGCCCGGCCGACTCCCACCCGTACGACTTCGACCCGGCCTCTGTGCGCATCGTGCGCGCCAACCGCGTGCAGCACCGGGACGTCGTGCTCGGCGAGGTCTACGGCCACGATCCGGCGCACACCGCCGGAGTCAGCTACCTGGCGTACGGCTGCATCCCGTACGCCGCCCGGCCGCGCCCCATCGACCCGGCGTGCCCGTGCGAGCTGTGCAGCCAGCATCGCGCGGACCCGTTCACTGACCTCACCGACCCCATCGCGCTCACAGTCTGGCCGCGAGACGACCTCGACCCGGTGCGCCAGCTCAACAACGCCGACGAACTCCTTGTCGTCATCCCCGTCCGCCGACTCCCCGCCTGACTCGGAAGGCCCAGCGATGCTCACTTTGACCCTCGACGACAGCCCCGAGCTGCTCTCGCTCACCGATCGGCCGACCGGCGCCGACTACCCACCCTTGCCTTACGGGCTCACCCTCGACCAGGCCGTGGCCGTCCGCGCCCGTGAGGTGAAGGCCGGTGACCTCGTGCTCGCCGAGTTCTCCGACGAGTCCGGCGTCCGCCGGGCCGGGCACGTCCCCGCCCCGTACGCCGCCGACCCGCACGCCTTGGAGGACTGCCCGTGCGAGGGGTGCGAGGAGTGCGACGACGTGGACGCCTGGACGCTCGCCGAGTACAGCCGTGTCGCGGATGTCGGGTGGCGGTTCATCTGCCTGTCGCCCGCCGAGGAGGACGAGCCGTGCGCTCTCGCGGTGCGCAGCCGACCGATGGCCGTGATCCCCGCCGGCGTCGTGTCTGCCGCGAAGGAGGCCGCCGCCAAGGCCGTGCCACCCGTGCGCACCTTCACCGTGACCTGGACCGCCGACTTCGAGGCGGACAGCCCGCAGGAGGCGATCCGTCTCGCGTACGCACAGCTCAAGAGCTACGCCGACGCCGGCGCTCGGGCGCCGGAGCTGGAGGCGGAGGACGGGCGCAAGAAGGTCACCTTCGACCTGGGGCAAGTGGAGGGCTGATGGCGCAGGACTGGAGGCAGATGGAGCGCGGCGACTTCGACGAGGCGATGCCACTCACTCTTGTTGACGAGCGCGCGGCGCGTGCCGCGGCCAGAGTGCCGGCCACCCCGGACGCGTACGGCACCGCCGCCCTGTTCGGGGACGAGGTACCGCCCGTCCGCAGAGCCGCGCCCCGCCGGGCACCGAGCGCGGAGCCGCAGCCCGACGCCTTGTTCTGAGTCCACGTGGCTAGTACAGCACGCATCGAACCTGTCGGCGGGTGAGATCTAGCGGGATGCATATTGCCCCGTATTCGCCGTCACAATTGACCCATTCGAGTTCGGCTGCCAGCGCCGAACTAGACCCCGTGCGACGCATGCTGTACTATTTTTCATGTTGGCGGAGAGCAACCGCCGACGCAGACCCGAACCGAAAGGGGACTTCGATGTCCGCCAACTCCCGTCGCGCCGCCGCTGCGATCCGCAACCGTGCTCGCGCCAACCGCGCCATCTCCCGCGCACGCCGTGCCGCCCTGATCGCCGCCCACCGCATCCGTAAGGCTCCCCGCTCCCTCACCACACACGTCATCGCCACTGGTGCCGACCGCGATCTCATCCAGGGCGCCGTCAGCTCCCTGCGCTACCAGGTCCGCAAGACCGGCATCAAGGGCCGTCTCGTCCGGATCCGCCGCACCTTCTTCAGGAAGTCCCGCTTCACCATCGTCGCCGCCCGCTTCACCCGCGAACAGGTCGCCCAACTCGCCGCGTCGTGGGCACCGCGCAAGCCCGAGTACAAGGCCGTCCGCGCCGCCCTGATCGCCGCCTGACCCACCCTGCACCGCCGGAGCGCGGCCATCCCCCCGCGCCCCGGCCCCCGAACCCATCCCCAGCGCCGACGAGACCACGATCGACCTCACCGGAATCACCGCGTACACCGTTGGCATCATCCGACTCGCCGAAGCGAAGGGACTGCGCCCCGCATGGGGCCAGCCGCACGGCAACACCCGCCGCATCGTCCTCAATGCCGTCGGCCCGCACGGCGCCTTCGGCTCCATCACCATCGGCCGGCACAGCGGCAAGGTGCTGGGCGCCGAGTTGATCCACGGCAACGGCGGCGCCCGGCCGCGCCGCGCCGCGCCAAGGGCACCAACAGCGTCCGCGCCCTGCTCAACGGCGTCCCTCGCTCCACCTGCCCTCCCGACTGCAACGCGCCCTCCTCGGAGGACTGCCGCCTCTGACCACCCCACGGGGCGCACCCTCCAGTGCGCCCCGCCCCGGCCGGAGAGCAACCGGCCAAGACCCGAACGGAACCCCCGATGACCTACTTTGCACACCCGCTCCAAGTGGCCGTTGCTGTCCGCGCCCGCACCGCCGCTGTGGTCGCCCGTGACCGCTTCGGCGCCCCGGACACGATGCGCGCACTCCGCTTCATCGCCGCGCACTTCGACGCCGCAGCGGCGGCGTGCGACGCTTATGACGGCACGACGAACGCCCCCTTCATGGAGATGTGGCACGCCCTCGCCGACGCCCGCGAGCTGATCACAATGCACCCCGCCAGCCGCTTCCCGGCCGACGTGATCGACTACATCACCGCGCCGCTCACCGCGGCCCCGCTGCCCACGCGGCCCCGCCTCCTTCCGGCCAGCGAACGACTCGCGGCGCAGGAGACCGCGCTCCGCGCCGACCTCGACCGGCTCCACGCCGACACGGCCGCCGCCGACACCGAGCACTGGTTCCGCGCGGTGCTCACCACCCTTGCGAAGTGGAAGCGCCTCGAAGGCGAAGTCACCGTCGACAACACCCGTCCGTACAACCGAGCACGCGTCGCCGAGCTGCACCTGAAGTGCATCGCGTGCGGCGGCTCCACCATCCGCTCCACCGTCCGTCAGTGGGCTGTCTGCGAGTGCGGCCAGGACCAGACCTGGGCCGACGTCATGGTCTGCGACTGCCGCTACGACTGCCCCGCCATCCAGGGCCCCGCCGCCCAGCACTGACCACTCCCCCATTCCTGGGGTGCACCACCCAGGTGCGCCCCGCCCCGGCCGGAGAGCAACCGGCCAAGACCCGAACGGAACCATCCGATGAACAACGCCACCCCGCTCGCCCCCGATGCCCGCGCCGCGTACGGCATCTTCGCCGCGTTCCCCCGCCACCAGTTCGCCGCCGACCTGCTTGTCCTGCGGCTCATCCCGATGCAGGCACACGCGGCGGCCCGCATCTCCAACGGCAGCTCGTGGAAAGACGCGGCGCTGCTGCTCAACGGCGCCACGGTCGCCGTGACCGAAGCTTTCGACACCCCGCTCATCTCCGGGCGCCCCATCCGCCGGGCCGCCCTCGCGATCGTCCTCGAAGCGATCACCGCTTTCGAGAAGGCGCACGCCGTCTCCCTCCCGTACGACGACCACGGCCGCTACACCCCCGCGCCCGGTGAGGAGTACCCGTTCAGCGTCAGCGACATCGGCCGCGCTGCCGTGCAGCTCCTTGGCCCCGACTGGCAGGCCGAGTCCGCCCCGTGGGGCGTCGCTGCTTCCATCGAGCACGAGGACGAGCCGGGCACGAACTTCCACCTCGGCGTCGGCGAACAGGGAGACCTGTACGTGTCGGCGCACCTGGGTGACAAGAGCCGCAGGTACCTGGTCGCGTGCGCCGCCGATGGCTTGTCCGCGCTCGCTGCCCTCGTCGCCGAGACCGTGCACAGCGTCCGCGACGCCGACTGATCCTGCCGCCTTCGCCCCGGCCACCCGGCCGGGGCCCCGGCCCGGAGAGCAACCGGGCCAAACCCAACCGGCAGGAGGCGACGCAAGCCGTCTCCTGCCGGTCCACTCCCCGGCGAGAGCAACGCCGGTAGACCCGAAGGAAACCCCTGATGGCCATTGCCACCACCCCCGTGACCGCCGCGCCGGCAATCGCCCACCGCGTCGGCGAGCGCCTGCCGCACCGCGACGGCAACGCGTGGACGGTCGCGCCGTACGCGGCGTGGTGGACGACCCGCCCCGCCGCACGGCTTACTCAGGCCGGGCGGCCCGGTGCTCTGATCCTTGCCGAGCACCCGTGGCGCACCGAGGTCGCCTGGCAGCTCGACGGCCGTGAGCCGTATGACCCGGACCTCGTCCTCGACCGGATCGATCCGACGCCCGTCGCGCGGGAGATCATGCGGCTCGTCCTGCCGCGCCTGGACGACGCCGCCGCTACCGCGTTCGGCCAGAGCCCGTCCGAGGCCGACCAGTCCCGGCTGCGGCACCTCGAACTGGTCGGTCGAGCGGTCCGCGCTCGCGGTGCCACCACCTGCCACATGCCCGGCAGTCAGCCGAACAGCCGCGTCGTGGCGTGGGAGAGCGCAGGGGTCCGGTACGCGGTGACCCTCGTCGGCACCAACCCGGCGTGCGATCTGTCCGTCTCCGGGCCGGTGTTGGCTGTTGAGCAGGTGCTGCCGCTTTTCCTGCCGGAGTCCCCCGCGCGGACCCCGCGGTTCCCGATGCGCGGCATGCAGACGCGTGTGGGCCGCCGGCTGGCCGCGCACCTCGTGCAGTTCACCGAGGTCGATGCTCTCGACGACGGCGGGCTCAGCTTCGGTGGGAGCACCGGCCCGTTCGGGTACGTGGCCCCGCCCGCCGATCCGATTGCCCGCGTCCGCGACACCACTCCTGTGGTCGCGGAGTTGCATGGTGTCGGCATCGACCACGTGATCCACCTCGCCGCAGCTCTCGCCCGCTGACCCTCGGTACGTCCGGTCACGCCGACCGGCTCTAGCTAGTGCGATGCGCCAGAAATCCTGAGCTTAAGTCTGTAGCCTGTTTTTATGTCTCGAGGACCTCGTGCTGTCGAAGTTGCGCTGTCCGGTAGGGAACGTGCGGAGTTGCTGCGTTGGGCGGGCGGAGCGGTCGTGCCGCGTCTTGCTGAACGAGCGCGCATCGTCCTTGCCTGTGCGGACGGGATGCCCAATGCGCGCGTAGCAGCAAAGTTCAAGGTCACCACAGACACCGTGAGGAAGTGGCGTTCACGGTTTGCCGCCCAGCGGATGGCAGGACTTGCAGATGAGTCGCGGCCAGGTCGACGCAAGGCGGAGTTGGTGCTCAGCGAGGCCGAGCGGGCCCAGCTGACGCGCTGGTCGCGGCGGGCGAAGACCGCTCAATTCCTGGCTCTGCGGGCGAAGATCGTGCTGCGGTGTGCGGAGGGCGGGACCAACAAGCAGGTCGCTGCCGAACTCGGCGTCGGCCACCAGACGGTGAACCGATGGCGAGCCCGCTTTATCGCCCATCGGCTGGACGGGCTGGTCGATGAGCCCAGGGTGGGCCGGCCACCGTCGATCCTGCTCGACCAGGTCGAAGACGTCGTCGTGGCGACCCTGGAGTCCACGCCAGGCAAGGACACGCACTGGTCACGTGCCTCCATGGCCGCCCACACCGGACTGTCAAAGTCCACCATCGGTCGGATCTGGAAGAGGTTCGACCTCAAACCTCACCTGCAGGACTCCTTCAAGCTCTCCACCGACCCGCAGTTCGTCGCGAAGGTCGTCGATGTCGTCGGCCTGTATCACAACCCGCCCGAGAAAGCCGTGGTGTTATGCGTGGACGAGAAGGCCCAGATTCAGGCACTGGACCGGTCCCAGCCGGTCCTGCCGATGATGCCTGGGATGCCCGAACGCCGCACACACGACTACCTGCGGCACGGCATTACCAGCCTGTTCGCCGCGTTCAACATCGCCGACGGCACCATCATTGGCGAACTCCACCGCCGTCACCGGGCCATTGAGTTCAAGAAGTTCCTGATCACGATAGACAAGGCGGTCCCCGCCGGACTCGACGTGCACCTCGTATGTGACAACTACGCAACCCACAACACCCCCGAGATCAAGGCATGGTTGGGAAGGCATCCGCGCTTCCATATCCACTTCACCCCGACCGGTTCCTCCTGGATCAACCAGGTTGAGCGCTGGTTTGCACTGCTGACCGACAAGCTCATCCGCCGCGGCGTCCACACCTCCGTCAAAGCCCTTGAAGCCGACATCAGGGCCTGGATCGACACCTGGAACGAGAACCCCAGATCCTTCAAGTGGACCAAAACCGCCGACGAGATCCTCAAATCCCTCGCCGACTACCTCACCAGGATCACTCCTCCAGACACCAACAACCAACAAGAAACTTAAGCTCGGGATTTCTGGCGCATCGCACTAGTGCGGTGACCGGGAACGTTCACCGGGTTCGTCTGCCGTGCGGAGGGCCTGGCCGGCATCAGCATGGCTTCCACCGTTCGGGCGGCATTCCGCTCTGTCGTCGTCTCGACGGGTATGTGTTGCAGTGGCCTCATCAGGGCACTTAGGTACCAGCCAGCAGGGAGACACGACCATGGCTCAAGGCACAGTGAAGTCGTACGACGTAGATAAGGGGTACGGGTACATCTCGGTAGATGGCGGGCAGGACGTGTTCGTCCACGCCAGCGCGGTCCACTCGGACGGCTTCAAAACCCTCGAAGCGGGTCAAACGGTCGAGTTCGAGGTCATGCAGGGCCCGAAAGGCCCGCAGGCGCAAGAGGTTACTATCGTTTGAAGACAGGTCCGGGCGTGGGTAGATCAGAAGAGGAACCTGGTTTGCCTACGTCCACTGCCAACCCGTTGAACGTTTCCGGTCATCTAGTAGTTCTCTGATGTGACGTCAGGTTGACCAGTGAGGGCCGCTACCCGGATCCGGGTAGCGGCCCTCACTGGTTGGGCGACGCTTCGGGGCCCTTGCATATCAGCTGGTCAAGCCGGCGGAAGCCCTCGCGAATCGGTCGGCAGGCTCGCTCCGTGGCCGCCTTCGGAGTCCCAGACCGAGACCAGGGACAGTTCCATCTCCTCCGCGATCCGGCGTTGCTCCGCTTCGCACATCAGGGCGCTCGCGGTGAGACTGCCCAGCGGATCGGCGGCCTCGGTCATGAGCCGGGCGGCCGTGGCGGGACTGGTCTCCGGAGGGATCACCAGGAGGTCCCAACGGCCAACGTTGTAGGAGAACAGCAGCAGCTTGTGGGGATCTTGCTCGGCCTTGAACCAGCCGACACCCACCACATGCCCGTCGACGGGCACCTTCCGTGGGATGGCCGGCCAGAACGTGGGGTTCACCGTGACGTGGGTGATCCGCCCCCACAGCGGGTCCAGGACGGCCGTCAGTGCGGGAAGTTCCGCCGTGAGGTCACGGGAGCGGGGCCACCACGCACCGTCGAGCAGAGCCGGAGCGGTGCCGGCCGGCGCCAGCATGAGTCGGAGGGGCAGCGAAGCGGTCCGGTCTTCGAACGCAGGCGGATACCGAATGGTCGTGGTCATGACGCACGCCCTGCCCCGGGCTGACCGTAACCGGCCCGGTGTCGTGAAGCGCCGAAAACGACACGAGCATGGGAGCTGGTGTACGGAGTGCCCTCGGTAGTTCCAGCTTACTGCCGTTAAGGCCCGCCGGACCGATGCGGAGCGACGGGGCGAACGGCACAGGAGACCTTGGGCTAGCCGGCCCGAGAATTGCCTCGTTAAAGGGGTAAGACCAGCGGTTGAGCGGCTCGGGCCGGAGCGGCCCTGGCCGGCTGCTCGGTGGTGGTCCTCATCTCCGCTTGTGATCGCGGGGACGAAGCCTCCCGTGCGGGCATCTGGGCGGTCTCGTACGGCACGGGCTGCCAGCAGGGGCGGTCAGCCGCAGGACCGGGTGGGTCGTGTGGTCAGCTGAGGAAAGACAGCCGGACTTGGCGTTCCGGGCTGTCCCTGTCGGTGTTCACCAGTACGACGGACTGCGAGGTCCCCAGCTCCAGCTCACCATCGACTACGGGCAACGTAGCGTGTGGTGGCACCAGAGCCGGGAGCATGTGGGCGCCGCCGCGGCCTGGACCACTGTGGCGGTCCCGCCAACGGTCGTCCGCGGGAAGAATGTCGCGGAGGGCCGCCAGCAGGTCGTCGTCACTGCCCGCGCCCGTCTCGATGATCGCCAGGCCGGACGTAGCGTGGGCGGTGAAGACGTTCAGCAGTCCGTTTCGCCCGTGAGCGGCCTCCCGGAGGAACGCGGAGCATGCGTTCGTGAGGTCGTGCAGGGTCTCAGTAGAGCCGGTTGTGATGTTGATCGTGCGGGTGGTGAAGGTGCCAGCCATGGTTCACCAGTACCCCTCTCACAGCCCGAGTCCTAACGGCCGGATGGGTTGTTCCTCCGGAACTCCGCCGGTAAGGGCACGCGCTCCCGTCCCTGACAATTCCTCGTGCCGTCGCATCCGAGTCCGGCAAGCGAGATCTGGACCGCGACTCCTGTCAACGGCCTCTTGATCGTTCGTCCCCGCTGGCGGCCTCGAGACATCCCCGCCGTCAGACTCCCTCGCCCGCCCAGCCCCACACGCATCCGTTGGCGTTACAGGCACTGTGGCGGTCGAACGGTCCGGACGCCGCCTGAGCATTGCCTCAACCGTGCTCTTCTTCTTCAGCCTCCATGCGTCGAATGCCTTGGTGCGTCAGCGTGACCATGGCCGGCGTATTGCCCGAGGCCCAGTCGACCGTGATCAGGTCCTCGCCCACCAGATAGGTGCAGGCGGCCGCCAGATCCTCTTCGGGGATCGCGAGTTCCTGGAGCAGCTTCGCCCCGGTGACACCCACAAGGCGGTTGCCTTCAGTGGCCTCGTAGAGAGCCTGCATGATCTTCTCGCGGTACGCCTTCCGGTCGGCTAGTGATGCCATGACTGCCACCTCTGGGGAAAATGCGCCGTGCTGATCGCGGCGGGGCGGCCGGGACGCCCGGTCGAGGAGCCGACTCTGTCGCAGCTACGTATCTGAGGCCCGGCTTTCTCCGACCTCGTCCGGATGCGGGCGGCCACGCGCGGCCGACTTACTTGCCACCAGCCACGGCGGGGCCGTCGCATTGGGCTCGGGAGTGTGAGTGGTGTCCACGGTCATGTGGAGCCGGGTCCCGCCATCGTGGCCGGCAGGGTAGCTGCGCTGTTCGGCGGCAGGGAAGCAGCGCCGCAGAACTTCCGCGACGCGGCGGGCAGCCTCGGGGGATGCGGCGACGATACGGACCTCGGCTATCCCTGCCGAAGGCATCGTTTCTGTCGGTCTCATGCCAGCCTCTCTGTCAGGCGAGGTGCCCACGGGGTGAGGCGAAGGCTCACACCTACCGCCGCCAGCCATGGAACGTTGGCGTCCTCACCGCCCTCATCGTGCTGTCCGCGGCGAGTTGCCGACGTACGGCGGGATGATCCGTCCCGGCCCACCGCCGGACTTCCCGCTCCGGCAAGGCATCGCTGCAGTGGGAAGCTTGCGTCCCTCTCGTTTCCGCCGGGAGGAACCACTGCCAAGAGGAACCACTGCCAAGGGGGAGCGGTCGAAATATCCCGGTGTGTTCACCGTACTCCGGCCGACGGTCCACCGAACCCACACGAGACCGGGCGTTCGTGGAGGCGGCCCGTTGCCCTTATCGCCTTCGACGGTCGGAGCGTGCGAAGAGGTCCTCCAGCGCTGCGGGGGTGTCGGTGAGGGCGTTGGCCTCTCTGTGCCACTTGACGGCGCCGTACTGGGCCGAGCCACATCGTCGCTGCTGCGCTTGCGGCCTGGACCCATCTCCCCCAGAGGAACCTCTAGGAACGCTGCTCCCAGCCGTTCAGCGAGACCTCTGGACCGCCGGTGAGGTAGCGGTGAAGGGCGCTGGCGGTGGTGTCGACGAATTCCTCGGGAATGGCGTCTGTGCTGACCCACCGCACCTGGGCGTGCTTCTTCGGTTCGCGGTTTTCTGGCTCGCCGCTCCACTCGTGAGCGACGAAGACGATGGTGAGGAAGCCGTTGGGTGCCTCGACTCCCCAAGCTCCGTGGATCACGTGGGCGATGCGAAGGGCCTCTGGCTTGACGATCAGGCCGGTCTCTTCGTGCAGTTCGCGGACAGCCGTCTCGGTGATCGGCTCGCCCGGCTCGCTCTTCCCGACCGGGAGGTCCCACATCCCCTGGGCGAACTTGGCCTGCTCACTGCGCTGCAGGAGCACGACTCGATCGGTCTCCTTGTCGTGGACGATGACGGCTGCAACCAGGAGAGTCATGGATTCGAGTGCGGGCTTGAGGGCTTGGGGGCTGGGGTCGGTCTTGGGCTGAGCCACGATGGTCCCTTCGTCGGCCAGGTTGGTGGGCATGCTAGCTAGCCGATAACTGGCCCCGGACGTTCTGGTAGGTACGGCGTGCGCTGCCCGCCGAGGTGACAGTCCGCGGCGCAAGCAGCAGGGCGCTCCAGGATGCGCGGCGAGCTGACCAGCACCTGGAAGGCCCCGTTCGTGAGCGCCTTCACCGCCCGTGCCCGTTCGAAGCGCCCTGAGAGTCGAGGAGACCGCCGAGGGCGTTGCCCAGTTCATTGACGCTCTGCGGGACCTGAACCGCACGTCACACCGCTTCTCACGTCGGCAGGTGCACGTAGGCATCGAGGATGGCAGCCGCTTGCTCGTCGCCGAGCTGCGACGGCTGAGGCAGCCGGTTGTGGTCATCCCGCCCGCGGTCACGGCTCGGCACCGCGGGCGGTTCGCCCCGGCAATTTCCAAAGCCGATCGGACTGACGCCGCGCTGATCGCCAACATCCTGCGCGGTGCCCCAGGTCGCTTTCGGCGGATGCCTGACACCACGGACTCAGCCAGCGCCCTGGCGGTCCTGGCCCGCAGTCAGCAGGACGCCGCGCGACGTTAGACCACAGGGCCTGGATGCTTCGTCGGTTGCATTGACCCTGTGCCCGGCGCGCGGCCGGCTCCGGCTCATCGTTGCTGGGCGGTTGAACGGAGCACCGAATGAATTCCGATGTCATGGATGCCATCGACGGCTGGGACACGTACTGGAATGAGGCGCAGAGGGCGGCCGTCACTGTGATGGAGGCGGCTTTCCCTCTGCTACTCGAACAGTCTCGGTATGTCGGCTGTCACCCCTTCAGGCTGGAGTACGAAGAGAGGGGTCTCGGTGCTGGGCGGGTGTGCATCGATGCCGATGGTCGCGCGAACGTGGAGTTCCGCGATGTCCCCAACGAGGTGATCGCCGAAGCGGTCGACTCGATGCGGCTTCCGCGCCTCGCTCAGGCCGACGGTCCCTTGGTGGAGGCGCCGCCGGGCACCTATGTGTACGAATGCGAGTTGAGCCATGCCCAGTTCGAATTCGTCCTCGGCGAGCGGGGATCCGGACGGGTGCACGTCATGAACGCCACCGTTCCGGACGCGGCGGCGGTCTTGATGGCGCTGACCGAGACAGCGGAGGCCACGGCCAGCTAGGGCACAGCGAGCGCAACGCCGTCGGGACGTTGTGGACACGACGCAAGCGGTAGTTGCAGTTCACTCTCCTCGCCTCGCCCTGAGCGTGAGGTCTGGGCCGTGGAGTAAGCGTCCCGGCGCTTGGGGCAGGCGAGGAGACCAAGGCTGTGGCCCGACGGCGAACCGGACCGACGGAACCCGTCCGTGACCTCGTGTACCAGCGCGACAGCGGGCGCTGCGTACGCTGCGGGTCCCTGCACCGGCTGACGATCCACCACCGAGTCAACCGGGGCATGGGCGGGGCGCGGGAGTCCTGGATCAACCAGGCGCACAACCTCCTGCTGGCCTGCGAGCTGTGCAACGGCTGGTTCGAGGACAACCCGCGGGAGTCGTACGAGGCCGGGTGGAAGGTGCGCCGCCCACAGCTCCCGGAGGAGGTGGAGGTGCGGTACGCGGACGGGCAGGCGTACCGCCTCACCCCTGATGGTGTGCGCGCCGCGATCGCGGGAGCAGCTCGGTGAACCGCGAGGCGTCCCGGTTCGTCGAGTTCGACCGCTGGACGGCCGGCACTTGGAGGACGAAGCTGCCCGGCATCTGGTTCGCGATCGGGTACACCTACAGTCGCAACGAGCGGCCGTACGGCATCGGCGGGCCCGCCATCACCTTCGGCCGACGCACCTGGGCCGTGTTCGCTTTGTGCTCCCGTGCCGAGTACAAGGGCCGGAAGGTCGACCCGTGGGTGAAGGAAAGCGAGGAGTTCCAGCCGTTGGTGCAGCCGCGCCGCGGTCTCGCGAGGCTGGCGTGGTGGCGGTGAGGCGCCTGTTCGGAGTAGGGGTGCTTCACCCTGGGGCTACGCCGCACACGCACGTCGGCAGGATCGCCTTCACCGACGCACCAGACGCCCGCGATCCAGCCATGGCAGAGGACGTCGAGGGACGGGTGATCTTCCTCGGGCGACTTGGGTTTGCCCTGTTCAGAAGGGGTGCGCGCCGGCCACAATGACAAGCCTGCGCCTCCCGCTGTACTATTTCGGCGTTCTTCGGCATGGGGTTGCCCCAGCCTTCGCCGGCACCACGCGGTGCCCAACCCGACGGAGGCCAGTCATGCCCGCTGCGCGCCACCACAACCTCACCGTCCCCGACCACAAGACGCTGCGTGCGGACGCCGAGCGCCAGGTCAAGGATGAGCTGGGCCAGATCCCCCGGCCCGACGACCGGTTCAAGCGGGCCTGCGAGATCGTGCAGCAGGCCGACCTTGAGATCGCCGCGCATGCTGAGGAGCGCAACGAGGCCGCCATGTCCTTGTGGTTCTACGACGGCGTCCGCGGCCTGGGCAGCGTCCTGGGGATGCTGCCCAACGCCTACCGGCAGATGCGCCGCATCGCCCTGTACGGCGAGCGGAATGCTCCGCTGACCGTGGACGACGAGCGCATGAGCGCCGAGGACCGCCAGGCCGCCGCGAAGAAGGCTGGCCTGCCGCATATCAAGGACGCTGCGGATCGGCTGCCGTCCCTGGCTGCGACGGTGTCGGTCGCTACGGCCCGCCGCAAGGCCGCGATGCCGTTCCTTCAGGACGCCGCGCTCGCCCTGACCGAGGAGCCCTATGCGTGGTCCACGGATCTGATCGCCGAGGTGGGAAACACCAGCCCGAAGTACGTCCGCGACGTGAAGAACGCCGCGAAGCGCCGCCGCGGCCACTGAACCACCCGCCCCCAGCCCGGCCCGAAGCATCAGCGGGGCCGGGTTTTCAGTCGCCGGTGACCGGGGACTGAAAATCCGGCGCCGGTGAACCCGGCTTCCGGTCGCCCGGGTTCCGGCAGGTCAGGCCCCTTTAGTAAGAACATCAAGCATCACCATCAAGTAATTACGGGCCTTCGCTTCGCTCAGGCACCGTCGGCATCCGGTGGTAGCGGAGCCTCCACCAACGAAGCGGCGGCTGGGCGCCGTGGCTCGCTGACACAAAACCCAGCGACCTGACGTTCCCCCCGGCATGACGACCATGCCCGGCCTCCTGCCCCTGGCCCGCCACTACTACGAGACCCGCCGCGAGTTCCTGACCGCCGCCGATGCGCGGACCACGCTCTGGTACCGGCTCACCGCCGATGAACTCGCCGTCGCCGTCGCCGAAGCCCGGATCATCCTCGAAGCGGTGCGCAGGGCGGTCCAGGAACACGCCGTGCTCCTGGACGGTGTCTCCAGCCATCAGCTTGCGCCCGTGGGCATCCCGCCGAGCCAGGTGTAACAAGATCCGGAATCCGACGTACTACTAGGTGCCGAGGCCCGCGCGACCATCCCCCCAGTCGCGCGGGCCTTGATCGGGGACTTCCGGCGTGAACACCCCAGCAGGCAGCGAGGGTTCGTAATCACACACCACGCCGGAATCCGCGGTCTGGTCGGGGCGTCAGGGCATGGGCTCCCCGGCCAGACCGCGACACAAGAGAGTCCCCAGCGGCAGCGTCGCGATCATGTCCCGTACGCAGCCCGAACAGCCGACGCGCGCTCCCGTAGCGCCTTCGGCGTCCGAGTTGCAGCGCGCCCGGCCCGGCGTCGTGTCCCGCGACGCCGCCAACGTCGCCGACATCCTCTTGCGCGCCCCGGTCGCCGAACGCCGCAACGCCTTCAAGCACCATCTGACCGATCGCGAGCGCGCCGTCGTCATGACGGAGGTCGAGCGCGCCAGCGGTTCCCTGTACGGCTTGTGGCGGGACTCGCCGTCAGGCTTCGTCGAAGACGTCCTCGGCGAATCGCTGTGGTCGAAGCAGCGGGCAGTGCTCGACGCGATCGTCGATCACAAGCGGGTCGCCGTCCCGGCCGGGTTCGGCGTCGGTAAGACCCACCTCGCCGCCCGCGCCGCGGTCTGGTTCACCAACGTGTACCCCGTCGGAACTGCGCTGTGCATCACGACCGCGACGCGCTTCCGTCAGGTGCAGCGGCAGCTGTGGCCGCACATCCGCAAGGTCGTGCCGCGCGCCGGCCTGCCGGGCTACTGCGACACCGTCCAGTACAAGATGCCCGACCCGTACGGCAACGACTTCGTCGCGGCCTACGGGTTCTCCGCCCCGGCAAACGATGAGGCAGCGATGCAGGGCATCCACATGCCCCACCTGCTGCTCATCGTCGACGAGGCGGGCGGTATCGCCCCGATGATCGGCCACGGCACCAACAACCTGCTGACCGGCGGGCACTCGGCGATGTTGGCGATCGGCAACCCTGCGATGGACGACCCTTCCTCGTGGTTCGAGGAGTTGTGCATCGAGGGCGACGACGTGGACGAGCCGACCACTGTCACCATCCCGATCTCCTCGCTCGACTCCCCGGCCATCACTGGCGAGTTGGCCCCGTTCTGCACTGACTGTCCCGAAGGCGTCGCCCGACACTCCCTCGCCGACCACATGCCCGACCAGGACTGGGTCGACCGCACCATCCGCTCGTACGGCGAGGACCACCCGTACGTGATCGCCAAGGTATACGCGAAGTTTCCCAAGGGCGGCGGCGGCATCGTCGTCCCGCCGAGCTGGGTCGAGGCCGCCATGGCGTACGAGGACCCGACCGGAGACGGCTGGCACCGGCTGTGCGACCTCGGCCTCGAAGACGAGACCGCCGAGCACACCGTCCGCCAAGGCGCCTGGGTCCGTCTCGGCGTCGACGTCGCCGCAGACGGCGGCGACGAGTTCACCGTGTATCGGGTGGTCGGCGACGCGGTCGAGTTCCGGCACGCCTCCGCCGGCGCCGCGAACGACAACCAGGTGTCCGTTGCAGAGAAGGTCCTTGAGGAGATACACGCCGCGCAGCGCCTCGCCGACGACTTGGGCTCACCGCACCCGGTACGCGTCAAGGTCGACCAGAACGGCATCGGCCACGGCGTCGTGTCCATGCTGGAGCGCTGGGCCGAGACCGGGCGGCACCGTGCCCAGATCGTAGGCGTGATGGTGTCGGAGTCCCCGAGCCAGGACGACCCTGGCGCCGTTATGCGGCCGTGGCGCAAGCGGGACGAGATGTGGTTGGCGACCAGAAGCCTCCTACAGCCGGACCCGTCATCCGGACGCGGGCGGCTGCGGCTCCACGTCGACAAGAAGGCCGCCACCCAGCTCTCCACCCCCAAGCTCCTGTCCAAGACGAACGGGTACACAGAGATCGAGAGCAAGAAGGCGATGAGAGCCCGCGGTATGAAATCACCGGACCGCGCCGAGGCCGTGCTCCTGGCGCTGTATGAGCCGGAGCCCCTGAACAAGCCGCGCCGCCGTGGCCTCCTGAACTGAAGATTCGGGCCACTGTGAATAGGTTCGGAAGTACGAGCGCCCCCCGAGACGTCTGGACCCGGTGTTGGACCAGGCGTTGGCCGCGATCATCTGGGGTGCCAGCCGCGCGCGCTGCCAGGGCCTCACAATTCGCTACGTGGAGAAAGCTGAGCAGTTCGCCAGGCTTGCCGAGCGGTCGAGAACTCCGCCACGCTGGGCAGCCTGTAGATGCGCACCCGGAGGGATCGTCCCGTGGGAATCGAAGTATTCAGTGACGACGATGGTGTCCAGTACACGGAGCGGGTTCCTGACTATCCGGAGCCGGACGCCGAGCCGCTGTGCTGGGCACACCACAGCAACGTGTGCGGCTGCTCGGCCGACGGCCACGTAGCCGCCCCAAGCGGGCCGGAAGGGGTCTCGACTGAGCCGCCGTTCCCGCCGGGCGCACCGCACTCGCTGACGGACGATCCTCTGGAGCTGCGCGGCTGGTGAAGGCGCTCTTGTGCTGGCCCAGCCCATCGCTGGCTCCCGTCGCGCTACTCTCCCACCCATGGCGGACCCGTTCCTCGCAGCTCTCGATCAGGCTACTCGAACCGTCGTCGCGCGCGTCCGCGGCGAACTTCCAGCTGTCGCGTCAGCGGGGACAGTCGTTCCGCTGAGCGACGCGATCAGCCACAACTACTACTACTGCTGCGCGCCGGATCGTGCCCTGTGCGGCGTCGACTTGGAGGAGACGGCCCCCTCCCGGGACGGGGACCAGGAATGCGTCGCTGCGTCGACCTCAACACCATGGTCGCCCACTGCACCGAGTGTGCAAGCGGGCGTAACGCGGCCTGAACCGGTGCTGGAATTCGATGAGCTATGTGGTCATCTTTGAGGTCAGAATCTGCCACGTCTTACGTTGGTCGGCCGGGGAAATCGCAGGCTTCCCCGGCAGCCCTCCCGTTCACTTCCGCCTCTTACTCAGCGAATGGCAGCGACATCTCGACACGCGTGATCGGCATGCCCAGCTCGCAGAGATGCCTCATGGCCCACATGACGGCCTCCTCCAGGTGCTCCGCGCTTACCACGCACGGAAACCGCACGGTATTGGGGTCTTCCTCCCAGCCGATCTCGCCGCCGGAGAGGGCAGGGGCGTGGTCGAAGCGGTCAGAGTCCTGCCGGGTCGGGCGCTTCTCTGGGTGGAGAACGAACGCCCACTCACGAACAGTTGAGGTGCTTGCGGGTGAACTCATCGATCTTCTTTCCCTCGTTGCCTGGGTTGGCCGGAGTGCTCCAGACCTTCGTGCTGGCGCTGCATGGGCAACAGAGCACGTAACCCCACCTGTGTCCGTTTTGATCTCGCGTGACCTTCAGGCCAGCCTTTTCCGCGCGCTTCAGCGCGGACTCCACGTCGGGCTTCGGATGCCGATCGCCCTTCATATGGTATTCACCGCCATGCCCACGCAAACGAGCAGCAGTGCGATAGGGCACGGCACAAGCAGCAGCGGACATCGGCTTTCGGCCTCATCATCAGACACAGTGGGTAGGGTCGAGTTCGCATACAAAAGCGCCCGCCCCAGTGCCCCGGGGGCGGGCGCCTGTGTCGCGTGTCAGCTGTCGTATCCGCCAGCGCGCACATCGTTGACGAATGCCGCGAATGCCGCTGGTCGGAAGCTCAGCACCTCACCGTCCTGGTCCTTAGAGTCGCGGATGAAGACGGCGCTGGACATCGCCCGCGCGTCTGCTACCTCCACACATGCACCTTGCTCCCCGCTGAAGCTGGACTTGAACCAGCTCAGCCCAGTCATGCTCTTCTCGTTCACTTCGTACCCTTCCTGAGTCGTTCTTCCATGAGATCCCGTGACTTCTCCACGGGAAGCGCGACCTTCGACAGCTGATCGAAGTGCTGCTTCATCGCTTCGATCTCTTCCTGGTCGTTAGAGAGGGTCCCACCTCGCCAGTTGTCGAAGTGCAACACCGAGGGCCATGGGGCATCGAAGGTCAGCAGGTTTGCTGCCTGGTGGAGCCCGAAGTTCGGAGGCGACTCCAGGGCCAGCACCTGCACTGTGATGTTGCCTTGCTCGCTGAGCGTGATGAGATGGCGGAGCTGATCACGCATGACGGACGGGCCGGCCTCGAATTGGGCGAAGAACGCTGCCTCCGGGATGACGACGTGCAGCTTCGTCGGGTTCACAGGACGAGTGAGGATCTGCTGCCGGGTCATTCGAACAGCGAACAGCGCATCGGCTCGTGCACGTGTGGGCGGGTGAATGGACTGCTGCAACGTCCCTCGGACGTAGGAGGCGCACTGCACCAGCCCTGGTATCACCACGGGGTGCTGGGCTTGGATCGTCACCGCTTCCGACTCAAGCGCGGTGTAATCGAGGTAGGGCTCCGTTAGCTCTTCCCGGTACTGGTGCCACCAGCCAGCTCGGGGTGACTCCCCGGTCGCCTTGCACAAAGCATCGCGCGTGACCTCGTCCGAAACTCCGTAGGCGTCGAGCAGTGCCTTCACCTGGGCTGAAGTCACTTTGTATCGACCTTGCTCGATACGCCCCAGTCGCGTCGCATCCACTCCAGCGAGGCGCGCGGCGTCCTTGGCGGTCATGCGAGCGGCGGTGCGAAGCAACTTGAGCAGGTCGCCAATCCGTCGCCTCTTCATAGTCGGTGTTGCGTGTCCACTCGTCACAGTTGCGCTCCCACTCGTCCTGGTCGAAGTTTGGCACGACACTGTTGCGTTCCGGGAGACCAAGTCTCCCGTCAATCTCGATAGTTGAGGCGTCGATATTGCAGCCTCGACGTCGATTCCGGCAGTCTATCGACGGTGATGACACGCAGTCACGCCATGAACACCGATGGCCGCGCCGTCTCGCAACTTCCGTCGCACGCCCGGCTATAGGGATAGGCCCGGTTGTCGCGATATCTCGTGACCGTGCCCACCGGGCACGTGGGGCACGGCCACGTCATCAACGACCGGCTGGAGGTACCGATGCAGCAGAGCAGCAGCAACCCCAAGGAGTGCACGACGCAGACGACGCGGCGGAGGGCCATGGGCATAAGGGCCCGCGACGAGCAGCGCATGCAGGCCGCCGAACGCCGGGACACCCGACAGCGACGCGGCGACCCCCCGTACTGGGACGGCGAGTGCGAGCTGTACTTGGGCCTGGGAGGCGTCTGATGGTCGGCGAGACCCTGGGGCGTTGCGCCCGCACCCACGTGCCCGGCAGCACCGTGTGGATGGACGAGGACAACGACCTGCGGTACGAGTCGGACCGGCCGCACTTCTCCGTGGACCCTGCCACACGGCTGCAGCACATTCGCGCGTCGTACAACGATCACGTGCGGGACTTGTTCCCGGGCCCGTCGCACAGGCGGTTGGTCAGCTACGTGATCCGGCCGCCCGGGGCTGACGCCTCGGCCGTGCAGTCCCAACTCCGCGAACTGGCAGAGGTCCGCGGGTGTCACGTGATCTACGACGCCACGGACACCATCGCGCGCGACCTGCGCAAGCGGGAGGGCTACGCCAAAGCCCTCAGGGTGATCTACGGCGGCCGGGCTGACGGCCTCGTCATCCCGGATATGGCGACCATCACCGCGGACTACGAGCGCTACGAGCAGGAAATGCGCTGGCTCGGCGAGCGCAACGCGTTCCTGTACCTCCTCGAACCCGAAGGCCAGCCGTGAAGCCGTGGCACGTCTGGCGGGACGAACCCGGCTGGCGGCAGATCGCCGCCCAAGTCGTCTACGTCGTCCTGCTGGTCGCACTCATGGCCCTGCTGGCCCTCGGAATCACCTCACGCTGACGAAAGGCCCCACATGATTCCGCTCCTTCGCATCATCCCCGGCTTGGCTCCCCCCGAGGAGGACCTGGAGCAGGCCGGCTTGGCCGCCTCGCTCCCGCCCAAGGAGCCCCCGGCCGGCGTCGAGCCCGGCGTCAGTTACCTGCGTCTGGCCGACCCCGTGCACGAGCCGGAGCCGGAGCCGGCCGCATGACCACCACAACGTCGCTGGTGGACGACCCCCGCAGGCCCGCCTACTGGGACCGCGCCTACTGGAAGGGTGACACGTTCCTCTCGCTCGGGGCTGAGGAGCGGCAGCTGCTGCGCGCTCACGCCCAGGTCAAGTCCGGTCAGTTCGCCGTCGATGCCGGGTGCGGGCGAGGCTCGTTGGCCGCCACGATGGCCGGCTGGGGCATGACCGTCTTGGCGCTCGACTTCTCCGAAGTCGCCATCGACGGAGCCCGGGGGATGTTCCGGGAGTTCGAGAGGCTGCGGTTCGAGCAGTTCGACTTCGATGCCGACTCGACGCACCACATGCTCCGGCCCGGCACGGTGGACCTGATCACCTGCCGCCTCACGTTCCCGTTCCTCGACCGCCACCGGTTCCTCGGCGACTGCCGGCGGTGGCTGCGGGCGGGCACCGGCACCCTGCACATCACTACGACCGTGCAGGAGCTGGCGCCGCCGGAGCACGCGCGCGTCGGGCTGACGCTGGCCGAGATCAACGCACTCGGCGACGGCTGGCAGCACGTGACGCGCTACCCGATCACCGTGGGCGGTTCCGTTCAGGGCGTCGTCCTGCGCGGCCCCATCCGCTGATCACGACCTCGACAAGGAGCAGACACGTGACGACGACCGTCGCGAAGTACCTCCTCGCGCCCCGGGAGCGCGAGGTCGTTGAGGGCCTGGCCGACGGCAATACCCTCTCCGTGGTCGCCCACACCCTCGGCATCACGGAGAACACGGCCGGCAGCTACCTCAAGCTCGCCAAGAAGAAGCTGCACGGCGTGCGTGAGAACGCCGCGGCGGTCGCCGTCGGCTACGCCACCAGGGCCATCGGCCGTCCCAAGCTGTTGGTCCCCGACGCCCTCTGTCTCCTGTGCGAGGAGGCTGAGTTGGTGCCGCTCATCGCCCGCGGCCTGGGCCCCCAGGAGATGGCCGGCAAGTTGCAGCGGCCCCTCAACATCGTCCGCCGCGACGGTCGGGGCCTCTTCGTGAGCCTGGGGGCCAGGAACCGACCGCACGCCATGAAACGCGCGTGGCAGTTCCAACTCCTCACGGAGCAGCAGGTGATCGCATGGTTGCGCTGACCCCCCCCGCCCCCAGCAAGGACGAGGTCCACGCGCTCGTCGAGCTGGCCTTCGCCTGGGACTCCCAGGGACCTGATGTCCCGGACCGGGAGATGGTTCGGAAGGTGGTGGACCAACTCACCGCGCACGGACGTGATCTCGTCGTCGAGCTAGGCGCGATGCTCGCTAGCTGCCCGGCCGGGTCGTCCGACGCCGCCCGTGCGCAGGCCACGCTCCGCGAAGCCGGCCGGCGGCTCCCGCTTCCGCCGCCCCTCGCTCTCCCGCAGGCCGTTGTCCGGGCGCAGGGCCTTGGCCGACTCATCAAGGCCCTGTACCGCGCCCTCAGCCTGCTCCGCGACGAGGAGGCAGACGGCGAAGGCCCGTGTGCGTCGGACCGAGGGTGCTTGGCGGAGGACTTCACGTGACCACCAGCATCGCGTCTGGCCTCAAGCTGTGCCTGCGAACTCCGTTCGCCGCCACCACCCTTGCCAACCGGTTTGCCGGCTCCCCCGCGATCTGGCGACTGTGCCGCAACGACCCCAGCACCCACCTGTGGCAGGTCGGCGGCCCCAAGTCGTCGGTGGCGGTCAAGGTCGCCGGAGGCGAGAGCGCGGCCCTGACCCTGGTGCGGGAATCCGCGACTCTGCGCGCCATGCCCGCCGGGAACCTCCGGCCCCTGGGAGCCGGCTCCCACCTCCGCCCGACGGATCCGATCGCCTGGCAGATAACCCCCTGGGCACTCGGCCTGACGACCTGGGAGGCATTCCGCCGCCTACGCGAAAGCGACCAGCAAGGTCGCGAACAGGCCCGCGCGGTCGCCATCGAGACGTGCCGCGCCGTCGGCCGCCTGCACACGGCCGGCTGGCTGCACGGCACACTCGACCCCCACCACGTCGCCCACACCCGCGAGCGAGGCCGCGTCCGGCTGCTGTCCTGCGTCTGGGCGACCCGCGCCGGGAAGCGCACCAGCGACGGCTACGGCGGGGGCCTGGTGCATCTGCTCTCGCCGGAACTGGCCAGCGCGATCGAGCGGTCCCGAGGCAACGGAGTGCTCCTCAACAGGCCCGCGGAGGTCTACCCCCTGGCCGCCGGGCTGTGGTGGGCGGCCACCGGTACGTGGCCGCTGGCCTACCACGACTACCGCGGCGTCGGATTCGATCCGCAGGCGAAGAGCCGCTCCCACCTCCGGCGCATCATCGCCAGCGGGAACGTCCCCCTCGCCGTTCCCACCGTGCACAGCCGGCCGGAGTTCCTGGCACCGCTGGCCGCCGCGATGTCTCCCGCGCTAAGCCGCCGGCCCACGGCCCATCACCTCGCCGACTGGCTGAACGCGATTCCGCTCTGACCAGCCAGTACCCGCCCCTGCCCTTCGGCGTGTTTCATTCCTCTCATTACGGAGCCCCATGACCACCGCCGCCACACCGCCTCTTCGTTGCCCTGACACCGCCAGCGCCTACGCCACCCAATGCGCCGGCTCCCCTACGACCTGGGCCCTCATCCGCGACCGCCACGACCACCAGCTCTGGCAGGTCCGCGGCCCGCGCATGACCGTCGCCGTGAAGGTCGCCAGCGGCGAGAACGCCACCCGCGCCCTGGTGCGCGAAGCCGCCGCTCTCCGGGCCATGCCGCCGGGAGGCATCCGCGTCCTGCACACCGCTGACGACGTCTACTGCCCCGCGCCCTGGGCCTGGCTGATCACCCCCTGGGCTGACGGCCCCACCACGTGGGACGCGTACAAGAAGCTGCGCGACGCCACGGAAAGCGGTCGAGACGAAGCCCGCCGCGCCGCGGTCGAGTTGTGCATGACAGTGGGTCGTCTCCACGCTGCCGGCTGGGTCCACGGCGACCTGCGCCCCCACCACTCCGTCCACACCACCGCAGGCGTCCAGCTGCTGTCCTGCACCGCCGCCTCACGGATCGGCAACGCCATCTCCGCCACCTACCTCGGCGGCCTGGTGCACCTGCTCTCCCCCCAACTCGCCGCCGCGTTGGAGTCCACCACGGTCGGTGTGGTGCTCGACCCCGACGACGAGGTCTACACCCTGGCCGCCGGCCTGTGGTGGGCCGCTACCACCACCTGGCCCCTGGCCTACGCCGACGCCGGCATCGACTCCAGCACCATGACCGCGTTCGCCCTGCGTCGCGCCATCGCCACAACCAAGATCCCCCTTACGAAGGCCGCTGGACATCCCGGGCCGGAGTTCCTAGCTCCGCTCAGCGCCGTGATGGCGCAGCCGCCCGGTAGTCGGCCCAGCGCTCTTCAGCTCGCCGACCAGCTCAAAGCCGTCCCGCTCACCTGACGGAGGACGGAGGTAGGTCGGCCACCACCGTGACGCTCGTTCTTCTCCCTCCAACCTGTCGTTGCGATTCGACCGGACCGCGGGCTCCGCCTCGCCTCCAGCCATCGGGCGGCCTGCCTCGTGGCGGTCGTCCTGCCTCGCACCGGACCACACCGTGATGGAAGGAATCTCTATGAAGACCTCGCATGCTGTCCTTGTCCTCGCTGCCGTCGGGGCCGTCCACGTCGCACAGCGAGAACGGCACCAGAACCAGCGCAACCGGGTGGCGGTGACCCAGCTCCACCACAGCCGGATCGCCCATCTGGTCGCCAACCCGGACCTCGCCCAGGACTGGGCGCCCAACGGGATGGACGGTGGGGAGTTCGCGAAGCTGTTGAGCGAGAACCAACAGCTGGTCGCGCTCTCGCTCCGGCACCGACTCGGCCTGCTCCGGGGCAGCCGACTGCGCTTCGTGGCGGACACGCTCATGGAGCGGGAGGGCGGCCGGCGCTACTGGAGGCACTTCGGCGCTGATCGTGCGCGGGAAGCGGAAGGCAACCGGTGCGCCCAGCGCTTCACAGCGGCTATGCAGGCCGCCTACCTCGCCCACAGTGCGGCAAAGCCCGCCGACGTCTGAACCCCACCGACGCACTCCACCAATTCACAGCCCGCACGGACTCCACCGTGCTGCGGAACAACCACCCCGAAGGGACATCGTGGGCAAGGGCAAGGACACCATCAGGGCGCAGAAGAGCGCTGGTGACCGGGGCAACAACAACCGCGGCAGCGCCCGGCGGCAAGAAGTGCTCGGCACCCGATATTCCGAGAAAACCCACAGGTGCGGGGACTACTGCGACAAGCCGTGCCCGCTGAACCCGAACAGCTGACAGACGCCGGCAACGGCCGCGGCGCCTGAGTCAGCTCCGCCGAAGGCGTCATAACGAGGCGGCGCTGCGGGTGTAGGACCGCGCCTTGATGGAACACGCCCCTTACCGGGCGTACTGGGCCCGATCCTGCGCCTTCCACGAGGAGGCGGCGATGGACCGTATCGACCTCACGTTCAACTCGATCTTCGACGACGAGTACACCAACGCGGTCGACGGCCAGAGCCTGTCGCCGCGTAGGGCCGAGGTCTGCTCCCGGTCACGAGGACCCCTACTCCCGTGAGCAGAGGACCCGATTCGCGCTCTGTGGGAAGTCAGCCGTTGGCAGGTTCCGAGATCTCTAACTCAAGGAGAGGCATGCACAAAGACACCGACTTCACGCGTCCGCCCCACCGTCGCATCGGGGCGCTCGCCATCATCCGGGACAAGACCGGTGCGGTGCTCCTGGTCCAGAAGCGGTACAAGGACGGCGCCTTTGGAGTGCCGGGTGGCTGTGCGCATGAGAACGAGGCTCCGCACCTCGCGTGCGGGCGTGAAGTGCGCGAGGAGACCGGTCTGAACCGCACCCCGGGACCGCTTCGGCTCCTCGCGGTGGATTACATGCCGCGCAACGACGAAACCGGTGTGGCGGAAGGGCTGAACTTCGTCTTCGACGGGGGCACGGTCGCGAGCGACGCGGAGATCGTCCTGCCCGAGCCAGCACCGGGCGAAGAGCCGGAGCTGATCGGGTGGGAGTTCGTTCCGCTCGACAGGCTGCGCGAGTTCGTCACGCCGAACACGGAGCGGCGTGTCCGCGCTGCCGTCGCCGTGTTGGAGGACCCGAGCCTGCCCACCGCGAATCTCGTGGAAGGCCGACCGGCCCTCGCCGACGCTGCATGAGCTTCCGCCATCGGTCACAGCCCGTTCAACTGCCTGCCGTCGTCAGCGGCGGGTGGGTGCATCATCCGGCAATCTGACCTGGAACTACGGCCCGGTGTCGGACGAATCGTGTGGGGAGGGTCCTCCCCCTGGCCCCTCCCCACACGGCTGCCTGAACGAGAGGAGCAGGAACAACAGTGACGATCTTCGAGACTGCTTTCCAGCCGATCTCCGCAGGCGCTCTTCGCAGCGGCGAGTATCCGGCCCCAAGGTCCGTCGTTTTGACTAGCGTGATCTGCACAAACGTACTGACCCAACGCCCCTGTTCCCATGCGTAGTTGCGCGATTCCACCGCGAAGGAAGCCCCTCTATGACCGAAGTGACCGCCAACTCGCCGTCAGCCGCAGAGCTGCGGGACAAGCTCGTGAATGAGCTTGTGGCCCAGCACGTGATCCAGACGACGGAGGTCGAAGCGGCGTTCCGTGAGGTGCCCAGGCACCTGTTCGCCCCCCAGGCCCCTCTGGAGAGGGCGTATGCCCAGACCCATGTGACTACGAAGCGGGACGAGAACGGCATCACCATCAGCTCGGTGTCCGCTCCGGAGATCCAGGCCACCATGTTGGAGCAGGCAGGGCTCCGGCCCGGTCACCGTTGCCTGGAAGTCGGCTCCGGTGGCTACAACGCCGCGCTGATGGCCACGCTGGTCGGCACGAACGGTGAGGTCACCACCATCGACATCGACCAGGATGTCACTGACCGGGCCCGCGCCTGTCTGAAGGAGGCCGGGTACCCGCAAGTGAACGTCGTCCTCACGGATGGCGAGGACGGGTGCGCCGAGCACGCCCCCTACGACAGGACGATCGTCACGGTCGGCAGCTGGGACATCCCGCCGGCCTGGGTGGACCAGCTCACTGACGGCGGAACCATCACCGTTCCGCTTCGGCTGCGGGGCCTGACCCGATCGATCACCTTCGCCCGGGAAGAAGATCACCTGATCAGCCAGTCGGCGAAGATCTGCGGCTTCGTCACGATGCAGGGGGCTGGAGCGCACCAGGAACGACTGCTGCTCCTGCGTGGCAAGGAGATCGGCCTACGGTTCGATGACGAGTGGCCGGCCGAACCGGACGCGCTGAACGGTGCGCTCGACACCAAGCGAGTCGAAGTCTGGTCGGGGGTGAAGATCCCCCGCCAGGAGCAGTTCGACACACTGCAGATGTGGCTGGCCACCGCGCTGGACGGCTTCTGTCTCCTCGCAGTCGACCCGAAGCTGGACACGGGCCTGGTCTCCCCGCAAAACAAGATGGCCTGCCCGGCCGTGGTCGACGGAGGCAGCTTCGCCTATCTCGCCCTGCGGAAGCTGGGCGAGGAACCAGACCCCGTGTTCGAGTTCGGAGCACACGCCTTCGGGCCGGACGCCGCCGCGATCGCCGACACCATGGCCGAGCAGATCCGAGTCTGGAGCCGCGACCACCGCGGCGGGCGCGGTCCGAGCATCGCGGCGTACCCGGCCAACACCCCCGATGACCGGCTCCCCGAGGGGCGAGTCATCAACAAGCGGCATGTCCGCGTCCTCATCTCCTGGCCGACGGAGGACTGCCCTCCGGCGAGCTAGGGCAACCCGCACCATCTCATTCAGAAGGAGCGAACAGCATGACGATGAACCCCGAAGCCGCGACCACCCAGGTCGATGTGGACTTCACGCTCGACGTCCGCGTCATCGAGGCCGGGCTGCCGGTCCGTGACCTGCTGCGCGACACCAGCGACAACTGCGGCTCCAGCTGCTCGGGCACGGCCTGCACCTCGTTCGTGGGCGACCCGGCCTGACGCTGGCCACTGTCGGTGGCGCCGGGCGGACATCCCGGCCGGCGCCACCGGCAACACCTACCCCTGCACGCTGCCAAAAGGGAAGAGGAGCTGATGACAGCAGGACCGGAACGGCTGCTGTACCGACTGGCTGGCGTGCCCCTCGTGCGCGCGACGACACGTCCAGGCGGGGCGCCTCTCGCTGAGGAACCGAACATGACCGGTTCGCCTGAGACCGTCGTAGCCGAAGGACTGGCCTGGCTGAAACAGGCGTGGCAGCACGAGGAGGCCCGGCGTGCCGTAGAAACCGCCAGCCCTGTGCTGGCCCAGCAGATCTCTGGGCTACTTGAAGGGCGTGCCGCCCAGGCCCGCCGGGTGCGCCGCGTCGTAGCGTCTTTGGCCTCCTACCAGTTGCGCTGGCAGGGACGCGCCACCCCGTTCGGCCTGTTCGCCGGAGTCAACACGGCACGCGTCGGCACCGACGTTCACGTGCGCTGGGGAGAGAACCACCGCACCGTCGCGAGGGCGGACGCTCAGTGGTTGGGGGCCGTCATCGCCCGCCTGGAGCAGCATCCCCGCCTGTTGGAACGCCTGCCGGTGATGACGAACCCCGTTGCGTTCGTGCGCGGGGACCGGCTCGCTGCCCCAGGCGAGCCGCCCGACGACCGTCCCGGCGTGCTCGCGCCGATCGAGATATCCGTCGGCCACACGCGTCCGGTACGCACCGCGACGGAGGCTGCTCGCGAGCCCATCCGCTTCGGGGAACTTGTCCCCCTGCTGGCCGCCGAGTACCCGACCGCACCGTTGAAGCAGATCAGTTCCCTGTTGGGCGGGCTCGTCGCACAGCACCTCCTGCTCACAAATCTCCGGGCGCCGATGACCGTCCCGGACGCCCTGAGACACCTTCTGGCACAGCTTGAGACGGCGAAGGCCGACGAGCTGCCCGATCTCACCGACTTGGTGCGGCACCTGCGGATGATTCACGAAGACCTGACGTGCCACAACGAGACCGCCGCTTCCCCCACCACGGCCCATGCCATGAGGGCGACGATGGCTGAGTGCATGAACGCGATATGCGACATCGCACCACAGCCGCTGGTTGTCGATACGGCCTTGGACTGCGACGCGTCCCTTTCCGAGGCGGTGATCCGGGAGGCCGAGACCGCTGCCTCGGTACTGCTGCGTCTGACGCCCTACCCGTTCGGCTATCCCCGCTGGAAGAACTTCCATGTCCGATTTCGGCAGCGGTACGGAGTGGGGGCCGTCGTCCCCGTACCTGAGCTGGTCGGCGACACCGGACTAGGGCTGCCCGCCGGATACCTGGGCTCGCCGGTGGCGAACACCGCACGCACTCTGACCGAACGCGACGAAACCCTCCTTGCCCTCGTCCAGCAGGCCGTCATCAACGGTGCCGAAGAGATCGTGCTGACCAAGCCCGTGGTCCGCCAACTGACGGTCGGCAACCCCGCCGAGATGCTGCCGCCGCCGCGCGCCGAACTCGCTTTTCAGATACATGCCGCCTCGCCACAGGCCGTCGGCAACGGCTCGTTTCGCCTGCTCGTCACCTCAACCCCACGCCCCGGCAGCAGCATGGCCGGACGGTTCACAGACCTGCTGCCCGAGGCCGACCGCAAGAACCTCTCCGACACATACGCCGCCCTGGACACGGACGCCGTTGCCGCCCAGCTGTCGTTCTTCCCACGCCGGCGGCGCAGCGAGAACGTCGTCCGGACGCCCCAACTTCTCCCGCACACGATCTCCCTGGATGAGCACCGCGATCCCCACCCGAACCTCATCCAACTACACGACCTCGCGGTCACCGCAGACGCTCGCCAGCTCCACCTGGTCCAGCTGTCGACCGGCAGGCGCGTCGAACCGCGGGTCGTGCATGCCCTGGAGGCGGGTACCCTTACTCCGCCACTCGCCCGATTCCTAGTCGAGATCACCACCGCACGCTGCGCCGTCTACAAGGCGTTCGACTGGGGAGCCGCGGTACGTCTGCCGTACCTGCCGCGGCTGCGCCACGGCCGGAGCGTGCTCTCGCCTGCACGATGGCTCCTTTCGGCAGCAGACCTTCCCAATCCCGGTGTCCCGCTGGCCGAATGGGAAGGCGCTCTTGAGGCATGGCGTCGTCGGCTTCGCGCCCCCCAAGCCGTCGTGATGTGCGAGTCCGACCTGCGCTTGCCACTCGACCTTGGGCAGCCCCTCCATCGGCTGCTGTTGAGGAACCGCCTCGCCGTGGCCCGCGAGGTCGAGTTGCAGGAGGCCCCTCTCCCCGCCGACCTGGCCTGGGCGGGCCGCGCCCACGAATTCCTCCTTCCGCTGCGTCTTGCCCACCCTCGCGCTGCAGAACGGAATCCGGTGACGTCGTCGCCCCTTCAAGTCGTCGAACGCGACCCGGGGCATCTGCCCGGCCGTTCTGAATGGTTGTACGCGCAGGTGTATGGACACCCCAACCGCCAGGACGAAGTCCTGGCCGAGCACCTGCCACGACTCCTCCACGGCTGGACCGACCTTCGGCACTGGTGGTTTGGGCGTCACCGCGACACCACCCGTCCTGACGCCGAGCAGTACCTGAGTCTCCACCTGTGCCTGCCCACTGCCGACCAGTACGGACAGGCCGCCACCCTGGTCGGAGAGTGGGCCGCCGATCTGCGTGGTTGCGGTCTTCTTGCGCACCTTCAGCTCGCCACCTACCAACCTGAAACGGGACGCTACGGACACAACGAGGCAATGGACGCGGCACATGAGGTGTTCGCCGCGGACTCCGCCGCTGCCCTCGCCCAAATCACGCTGGCCGCCCACACCGGGCTGCCGCCCGAAGCTCTCACCGCCGCCGGCCTGGTCGACCTTGCAGCCTCCTACGCAGAAACTCCCGACATCGGCATGCACTGGCTGGCCGACCATCTTCCATATGAACAGGTCAAGTTGGACCAGAACCTGCGCGGTGTCGCGATGCGCCTGGCGGACCCCGGCGACAAGTGGGCAACTCTGCGTACCACGCCAGGCGCCGAAGACGTAACACGCGCCTGGCAACGACGCCGAGCCGCCCTTTCCGCCTACCGTACGCAACTTGCCCAACAGCGCGAGCCCTACGGCGTGCTGAGGTCACTGCTCCACATGCATCATGTCCGCACCATCGGCGTCGATCCGGACCGCGAACGGGTCATTCACCGACTGGCCCGCGCCTCAGCTCAGCGCCAGACTGCACACGAGCGGAAGGGAACACAGTGAGCGCGCTGACCAACACCGCATCCGGCGCCGCGCAGGACATTGCCCGACGGCTGACGACACCCGAACCGCTCGCCACCGAGTCGGGTTGGCGTACGCAGTCCCTGTCCAAGGGAGCAGCCGGAGTCGCGCTGCTGCACATCGAGCGCGCTCTTACCGGAGAGGGCAGTTGGCGGACAGCGCACACCTGGGTGACGGCCACGGCCGGGAACGGAGTCAGTGCCGCAGATGACGCCAACCTGCTCTTCGGCGCACCCGCACTCGCCTTCGTTCTCCACGCGGCCGAGGCTGACGGGACCACCCGATACGGTCCAGCCCGAACCGGCGTGGACACACATGTCACCGCACTCACCCACCGCCGCGTCGACCTCGCACATGCCCGTATCGACCGCGGCGCGCTTCCCGCCTTCAGCGAGTACGACCTTCTTCACGGCTTGACCGGGATCGGCGCCCACCTCCTTCAGCACATTCCTGGCAACGATGCTTTGGGGCGGGTCCTGACCTATCTCGTACGCCTGACACAACCGCTGCAGATCGACGACGAGACCCTGCCTGGATGGTGGGTCTTGCACGACCCCGGAGGCAAGCAGGCCGATGCCTTCCCCGGTGGACACGGCAACTTCGGCATCGCGCACGGCATCGCCGGACCGCTCGCGCTCCTCGCCCAGGCCCGGCGCCGAGGGATCACCGTAGACGGGCATGACGAAGCCCTCCACACGATCAGCACGTGGTTGGACACCTGGCGGCAGCCCGCCGACTCGGGTCCGTGGTGGCCGCAGTGGATCAATCGAGACCAGCTACGTACCGGCAGACCGGCCCAACTCGGGCCACTACGACCGAGTTGGTGCTACGGCACCCCCGGCCTGGCCCGCGCCCAGCAGCTCGCAGCCATCGCCACCATGGATACCGCCCGTCAGCATGCAGCTGAACACGCCTTCGCCAGCTGCCTGTCCGACCCAGCCCAGCTCAGCAGGATCACGGACACCAGCCTCTGCCATGGCTGGGCCGGGCTGTTCCAGACCGCCTGGCGTTCTGCCCGCGACGCGTGCTCGCTGGAGATCAGCGTGCACGTGCCCGCCTTGGCCGACCGTCTCATCCAGCAACGGCGCGCTCGTCTTGGCGAGGATACCGGGCTACTCGAAGGCACCACGGGACTCGCCCTCGCCCTCCGCACTGCCGCACACACCACACCGCCAATCTCCGGGTGGGACTCATGCCTTTTGATCAACTGAGCCGCCCCCGGACCAGAAAGGGATGAACGGTGGAGGATTCTGTCTCGCCGAACCATCTGGCCAGAAGCGTTCTGGAGGTTCTGGCCGGCGTGCCGCTCCATCAGGCCGCCGCCCGCGCCGGGACGACAACCGATGACCTCTCCAACGCCATCGAGGTCTACCAGGCTGCCGGAGAGCAAGCCCTCGAAGCACAAGCCGAGGACGCTGCCGGCTGGTACTCAGTCTCCATTCAGTTTGCGGACTGGAGTACCGCCGAGCAGACCGCCACCACCGTCCTCGGTCCACAGCTGGAGCAGGCACAGACCACAGGGGCGCTCGCCGGCTGGTGGTTCCTTCGCAAGTACCCCTGCTGGCGGCTGCGCTGTCGGCCCGGCCCCGCGGCCACGCGCACCGATGCCAAGAACGCCGTGAGCAACATCCTGGACAGGCTCATGGCCGAGGGCGTGGTTGACCGATGGTGGCAGACCATCTACGAGCCCGAGTCCATGGTGTTCGGCGGTTCCCACGGCATGGACATCGCCCACGATCTCTTTCACGCCGACAGCAGGGGCGTGCTCGACTACGTACGCCGCCATGACCTCAACGCACTGTCGGGAACCACCCTTGGCCGTCGGGAGCTGGCCGTCCTGCTGCCCAGCACTCTCTTTTTCGGCGCTGGTCAGGAACCGCACGAGCAGGCCGACGTCTGGTACCGCGTCGAACAGCTACGGCCTCTACCTTCTGACACGCCTGCCGACCGGCTGGCCGGGATGACTGCGGCCCTTCAGGTCCTGATGCACCTCGACACCAGCCCCACCAGCCCCTTGTTCAACGAGGGCGGCTCCCTCGCCTTCATCGCGCCCTGGGCCGCCGCATTCGAGAAAGCGGGCCAGCGCCTGAGCCTCGCAGCACACATCGGCTCTCTCCCACGGGGCGTTCGGGAGATCCTTGGGCACCACGTGATCTTCGCCTGGAATCGGCTGGGCCTCGATAGCCGAACACAGGGCATCCTCGCGCGCGCGGCGCGTGAAACCGCCATGAACCCACGGGCCATGGGGCTCGATGCTCCTTCTTTAGGGGGAAGTTGATGTATGGGGAGCCCGACGACCCCGCCGTCACTGCACGGATGCGCAGCGCCCATTTCCGAGCCTGCACCGCATTGGGAATCCGCCCCGAACCAGGGTCGGACGAGGCGTGGGGGTGGCACGGGCGAACGCTGAGCTTGCCCGTATCCACTCCCAGCGGTCCAGCCTGGCTCCGCGTCGGCTCTGCCCCGTCCGCCACGCTCGACGCCCGATTCTGGAACGGCTCCATCGCAGCCGAGCAGGCCATCCCGGTATCGGTGCCGCGCCCGCGACTGCGGACCGTCCACGACTGGAGCGACGAGCGATGGACCTACCGCGCAGAGCTGTACGAACGGATCGTTGCGAGGCCGGCCTCGCCAACCGCCACGCTCACGGCCAGTCCGGATCTTCCATCCACCTGGTGGAGAGCCATCCGAGCCGTGCTCAGCGACGTCGCTCAAGTGGCCACAGATCGCTTCTCCGTGCACCAACCCTTCCTCGATCGCGCCATGCCCCAGTTCCTCGGCTCGCCCATCGACACCACACCACCATCGCTGTCCACAGCGCACGGTGACTTCCACTGGGCGAACTTCTGCGCTCCCGAACTCCGGGTATTCGACTGGGAAGGTTGGGGCCTCGCCCCGACGGGCTACGACGCAGCCGTGCTCCACAGCCACAGCCTGCTCGTCCCGTCCGTCGCCGCCTGCGCCCGCCGCGAACTGGAGGACGTACTCAACACCCCCGAGGGCCGGTATGCCGAACTCGCCGTCATCACTCAACTCCTTCACAGCACGACCCATGGTGACAACCTCGAACTCGCCGAGCCCCTTCGCCGCCGCGCTGAATATCTACTGGGGCGCCCGGTTCCACGCCGCGTCAAGTAGGCGCACGTACGGTGTGCGGCACAGCTGCTCGGCCGGTGGCCCGTGCCGGTTGGACGAATCGCGACACCAAGAGGCCGTGCAGAGTGCGGATCCCCGCTCGTGTCCCAGCTCAGCGACGGGCAGGCCGTGACATGAGCGCGAAGGCAGAACATCGTCTCCCAGGCCGCCCCATCGCACACCGCGCGGTCTCGTACTTCCCCCTGGTGTGCCGGCCTCGACTGACCTGCCCGGATCTCGAAACCCGGATCGCGGAGGTGCAGAGGTATGCGAACGCCAGACGAAGCCGGCCGAGCAGCGCCACCGAGCCTGCGTGGTCTGGAATCTGGCGGCACTGATCGCGGCGGACTGCGGCATGCCCGACCTCGCCGCATCCCTATGCGAACGCCAGTTTCATATCTTCCAGGCCGCTTGGCCAGTGACCGATCGCGAAGCGATCGCCTCACTCCAGCCGCTCGTCAACCTCGCGCGCCTCACCCATCGGGCTGGTGATCCTCACGGCGCCTACGAGGCCCTGTGCGCCATGAACCACGCTGTGCACCACGGCGGGAACGCCTTGGTCCGCGGCATGACCATCTCCTTCGACCACTTCGTCGCCACGCACGCGGACCGGCAAGTTGCCGCCGCATGGCTGCGGGCGATCATGCTCGAAGAAGGCACCCGCCTCCTGGCGACCACAGGCCAGTGGACGAAAGCCGCAGCGCACGCCGCACGGTACGACGACGACAGCGAACGCCTGCGTGAGTCCCGACAAACACAGATCATCGGGCACCTGCATAACGGGCATACCGCCTCAGCACTCGCGACCCTCGAAGCCAGCGTGACCACGGAACCGTGGGAGCAGGCGGTCGCCGCGTGTCTGCGCAGCTACATCGATCTGCGCACCAATCAGCTGGCGCCCAAAGGCGTAGCGCGGGCATTGGCCACGGTTCGGCACGCCAGGAAATTGCCCGACCGGGACACGGTCTACTTCCACTTTCGGCTCGGCCTCGCTGCCGTTGATCTCGCTACCGAGGCGTGCCCGGCACCGGCTCAGGCGCTGTGCGCCGAGCTGATCCGGGCCGCCACGGAATCCGAAGACGCCTTCGCAGCCAGGGAGGCCCTACGTCACAACACCGCTCGCGAGCAGATGACGCCGACCGAGAGTGAAACACTGAACACACTCGTCCGCCGGGCCGGCCTCCGCCGCGGATCAATCCCGCCACCGCTGCTCACAGGATTGTTGGCAGCGGTCGAGAGCACGGAAAACGTCCTGCTCCGGGCCCTCCACATCTGAGCTCGGCACCACAATCACCGCACCGAAAACCTCCTGCATCACAGGCATCTCAGACATCGGCGATTCGGCCAACCCTCTCCGCTCAGGTAGCGGCCCGCCGCCGAGGCTGTAACAGAACTGCCCTCGTCGACGTTCCGCGCTGTAGAGAAAGGGGGTTGGCCCTTGCGTCAACCCCCATCCCCTCAACAACGCGGAGGACTGGGTGACGACTGCTACTGCTTCCCTCTCACCGGCGGCAGGCCGATCCTTCTGGCAGCAGCCTCTGTTGCCGTCCAGGTCGACGGCTGCCCCGAAGCCGGTGGTGAAGGCGGAGGCCAAGGCAGCGCCTCCCGAGCCCCCGGCCGCGCCCGCTGAGACGCCTCCGGACCTCTCGCACACCTGGGTCGTCGCCGCCGAGATCCAGGTGGAGCCGCGTGTCGCTTCCATCGCGGATTTCCGCGGCTCCTTCAAGGCGGCCGCAGGGCAGCGCGTGGAAGCTCTGGAGGTGTACTGCAAGGGCTGCCGGCGTCCGTACGGCGAGGTGAAGGGACAGGACTGCGAGGAGAAGGTCGACAATCGGCACCTCATTGGTGGTGATCAGTCGTCAAGGAGGAAGCGCAAGCTGCCTCCGCCTCCGAGAGGCACAAAGATCATCCCCGGCGAGACGGTCCAGCGACGCGGCATCAGCGCTTACATGGCTGGGGTTAGCCGTCCCCGCTGACCGGCCCGCGGGTGAGGACTCGACACTAGTTCCACGCCTCGCCCATCGTGCGCGTTGTGAGTACACCGCCCGAGTCACCCTCCCCACAAAGCCTCGCCCGCGAGGCCGCCGGACTGCTGCTCGTTGCTACCGGCGTCCTCTCCACGCTCGTCGCTCTGGGGGCGATCCATCCGCTGTTGAGCACCGCCGCGGCCGCGGGCGGGACGGCCGTCGCATTCGGCTATGTGACGCCGCCGACGAGCCGGGCTACACACGTCGCTGCGAGCCTCGTCAGCCTCATCGTGGCAGTGGCCACGGTCGGCTACGCCTTCCTCTACTACCCGCCGTTGGGTTGGGCGGAGGTCGGTGTCGGCATCGCGGCGACGGGCATGTGGTTGGCCAGTGAGGGGGCCTGATGCCGCGCATGTTCCTGCCCGGTCTCCGCCGTCTCCTCACGCCCCGATCGACCCCGCTTGAGGCGAAGTCGGCCGGGCCGATGGGGAGCAGCTACGTGTCGATGACACACGCGGGCACCGCAACAGTGTGGGGAGCCGAGAACCGCGCAGCAGGTTGGGATCTCGACCGCGTCATCCAAGAGGGCTACGAACGCAGTATCTGGACATTCAAAGCGGTCGAAACGATTTCCAAGCACCCCGGTGCCCTCAAAATCGAGATCGGCCGTGGGGGCGACGAGAGACAGTTCGCAGAAACCCTCACAGACCATCCACTCCTGCACGTCCTGAATGTCCAGGCCAACCCGTTGGAACGCGCAACGGTCTTCAAGAAGCGGCTCTCAGCTCAGCTCCTGCTATCGAAGAGGGGGGCATTCGTCGAGGTCACGCGTTCACGCGCGGGCACCATCACGCGACTCGATCTACTCCCACCCTCCCGGGTAAACCCCATTCCAGACCCGCACGGCGATTACCTCTCCCACTTCGAATTCACCGCCTACGACGGCCGGGTCCGCGAACTGGACCCAAACCGCATTGTCTGGCTCAGGGACCCCCACCCGACCGATCCCTACTGCGGTATCACGCCACTTGAGGCCGCGGGCCTCAGCATCGACCTGGACGTGAAAGCCCGCACCTACAACATCGCCTACATCGACAACGACGCGCGTCCATCGGGAATCATCGGCATCGACGTCGACGGACTCGATCAGCGCGAGATCGGCAGGATTCAGCAGCGCCTCGCTCCCGGGGCGCAGCATGCCGGTGAAACCGTCGTCGTCGGTTCCGGGCCCGGCGGCCTCAACTACGTGGACACCAGCACGAGACCGCGCGACATGAATTACGAGACGCTGTCCCAGACCGCCAAGGTCGAGGTGCTGGCGGCGTTCGGTGTTCCTGAGAGCGTCATCGGCAATGCCTCGGAACGCACCTATGCCAACGCCGATCGCGAAGAGTGGAACTTCTGGCAGCACACCGAACTGCCGCATCTCGCCCTGATCGCCAGCGCCTTCGACCTGGATTTGGAAGACGACTGGTCGCTCCGGTTCAACACCACTCCGGTGGCGGCTCTGGAATATCCGCGTCGCACACGCCGTGAGGAAGCCCGCGCGGAGTGGAACGCCGGGCTGATCACCGTGGATGAGTATCGAGAGATCGCCGGTCGGCTCCCGTTCAACACGCCTCAGTCTCGGGCTTTGTGGATCAGCCCGCAGAAAGCCCCCATTCCCGCAACCGACCAGGACGCCGCAGCTCTCGGAATGGCACAGGGCTCGCCAGCAGAGGCCATGCCTGGTGCACAGGTCGCAGGTGAGCCGTCCCCCCTCGCTCTGCACGATCTCTCAAGCGACAGTGCCGCGGCTGCTATTGACGAGGCGCGCAGCCACAGTCCAGCAACGAGCGTCGAGGATGTCGTCACCGAAGCACGCAGCCAGATGCACGACGGCTATCAGCTCGCCGGTGCGGCCGCGGCCGTCGTTGACGAGGCCCGTGCTGACCACCCGGTGATACCCGCTGAAGGACCCGCGGCAGAAGCTGTCGACGAGGCCCACCGCCTGGAGTCCAAAGCGCTCCCTACAGTCAGGGAGTTCGCTGTCGATGACACCGACTTCGATCGAGCCCACGCCGCCATCGAGGCCGCCCTAAGCGCCATGTTGGCCCGGCAGGAGGGCGTCCTCATTGCCCGGCTGCGATCGCCGAAGGCGCGCAAGAGGACGCGATTCTGGGCTGCTGATGGCCCGTCCGATACCCGGGGTGGCAACGACCCGATGGACATGGACAGGGTCGTCGGGGCGGAGAAGTCGCAGGACGAGGTGATCTCCACCCTTACGCCGATCCTCACGCGCATCGCTCGCGCAACGGCGAAGGACGCCATGGACGTCTTCGGGAGCAGCCTCACCAGCGGGGCCTCGGCTGGCATCGGCGCTGCCGTGCTCACCGCGGCGACGGTCGCCGCGGATGCGATGCGCGCGTTCCATCGCGCCCTGGAAGTGGCTCTCGACGATGGCCAGCGCTCAGGCGCCAGCCTGAGCGAACTGATCGACATTGTCGAAGAGAGGCTGAGGGGTGAGGGATCGACGCGCACCATCGACATCACCGCCGAATCCGCAGCCATCGCCACGGTCAACGGCGCCGCGGACGCTGTCGCGGCCGCCACCAAGCCCAGCATCAAGCGCACCTGGCAGACACGACTCGACGACCGGGTCCGCCCCGCCCATGCCGCCGCGGAGGGGCAAACGCTGCCCGTGAACGAGCCCTTCGAGATGGAGGGGTGGCCCGTGCGATTCCCTGGGGACCCGCTGGCTCCCCTCTCCCTCATCGCCAACTGCCGGTGCCGCCTGCACTACCGAGCGATACTCAGGTAGGGAGAGCGGCGCCCAAGGTTAGGAACTCACGGTCAGACCATAGGTCGTGCCCGGTGGAGGTTCAGGATCGAGTCGGGCAGCCCCAGGTCATTCATCGCCTTGTCGATGACCGGTTTCATCGGCCGGAGCACGGTGTCGCCAGCAGTCGCTGCTTGGAGCAACACCACCGGTATCCAAATGCGTTCCGCCGAAATCTCCGCCTTCGGAGTCGTCGTGAAGTGAAGTTGCTCGTCCTTCTCGACGAGGAACGCGTCCGCAGTGCTCAAGGTGGTGTGCGAGAACGCGGAGTGGTGGCGGTAGACCGGGTAGACGTCCGCGGAGCCGTATGCCTTGACCATGGTGTCGAAGTTCTGAAGCTCGCCGAGCAAGCGTCGGTGCCGTCTCTCGTCTTCGTCGTCCGCGAATTCTAACGGCGTGACCTGCACCTCGGGGGTGGATTCGGGGAGGTTCCATGTGTCCTTGATATTGTCGGCCAGTTTCCGACGGTGTTGCTCGGCGTGCGCCCGCAGGGCTCGCATCGCAGGTAAGCCGTTGTCGGCCAGCCAGTTCATCGCGTATGCGTGACCGATCAGGTTCCGCATCAGCGGCGCCACCTCGACCGTGAAGCCCTCGCCATAGAGTCGGAGCACGGCCGCCGCAGTGCGGTTGCTGAATTGCCACCAGCCCATCAGCGCGGACGCGATCGGCATGGCCTCGCGATTGACTTGGACACCATGCCGCACGGTCGCTTCCGCCGCACCAAGGATTACCGGGATGACTGCGCGGACACGTCTGAAGCACTGCTCGTTTGGACCGAATTTGTACGCCACGCCACGACTTTAACCAGCAGCGCACGGCACCTGTGAGGCCGCGACGTTAACCACCCGCGGTGTGCATGGTCCGCCGCATGCTGAACCGCACCGTCAACGCCTTCTCCGAGTTCGAGACCAAGCGCGCTCGCCGCCCCTGGCGGGAGGAACTACACCCTCGTGACTCGAAGGGCCGTTTCATTGAGACGGGTGGCGTGGCGAGGCTTTGGGGCGGCGGCTTGGCCCGCATCATCCGGGCTCTATCCCAGACACAGGTCCAGGTATCCGATCTGGACGGGAAGAACCGACGGCCCATCCAGACATCACGCCTGACTATGGTCGCCCGCCCGGATGGCACCGCCCCTACCAAGAGCAGGGAGAAGATCCAGGCTGAGGAAGCGCGGCGCGATGCCGACCCGCGGCGCGGCAACGGCGTCGACATCGACGACCACGGCGACCCGAACACGTCCGATAGTCCGCACGGCAAGGACGACGAGGGCCACCCGATCGGGGCGGACTCCGAGCACGAGCCGCGCGACGAGAAGCCAGCTCGGAAGCCGCCGCGGTTCACGAGCGTCGCCGCCGCCCGTAATCACCTGGAGTCGGGGCCCAAGGACCCGCGGTGGCAGCGGCCCCCGCGTACCCACAACGGCGTGCACCTGCGGGGCGCGTCAAAGCAGGAGCGGGCCCAGGTTCGCATCGACACCTACTCGGCGACGAGCGGGATGAACTTCGCGCGGACCTCGCAGCTCTCCAGCGGCGGGAACTTCCTGGTCACCCGGCACGGGAACGGCAAGTGGGACGTGTACCACGTCGGGTCTGGCACGATCATGACCCACCAGTCCGGCTTCCGCTCCAAGCCGGATGCCCTGCACTTCGCGAACGAGTTGGAGAACACCCGCGACCACCGCGGCCGACCCATCGACTGGGAAGCCCCGTACGTCGGCGACCGGCTGGACATGGCCGAAGGGCGGGGCGGCATCGATGCCGCCCTCACCCGCGGCCGCGAGCACGAGGACCACAGCAGTGGTCAAGAGCAGGAAGACCAGGCCCCGGCGAAGCACACCCCCCAGGCCGACCAGCCGATGCTCGGCGACGACGGACAGGAGGAGCAGAGCCAGGCCGGTCAGGAGCAGCCGCGGGGCGGGCCGGGCGAGCCGGCCGCCGACGACGGCGTCCAGCAGGGCGCCGGAGGCCGCCTGACCACCGTCGCCCAGGTCCTCGACCACTGGCGCAACCACCCGGATGTGCCTCGCGTCCGCGAGACCCACAACGAGCGGGCACAGCGCGAGTCTGCCGCCCGTCAGCGCGCCGACCTCGTCTCCGACCCTCAGGTCATCGACGGGTTCGTCATCGGCAAGATGAACGTGCGGGGCAAGGAGCGTTGGACTGTCTTCCATGCCGGCACCTCCGTGCCGATCGCCATCCTCCCCTCCGACAAGGACAAGCCGGCCGCCATCGCGCGGGCGCACGCCTACCGCGACTACCACGACGACAACGGCAAGCCGTTCGACTGGAGCAGCGACGGCATCGGTGAACGGTTGTCCTCCCCCGCGGGAAAGCGCATGCGGGAGATCACATCGGGCCGCGTCAGCTACGAGCCGGGCCGCCATGAGAACGACGTGCCCGACGACGCCACCGAACTCGCCAGCTTCCCCGGCTACCGCATGGCCCGCGGGGAGGACGGCATCAACGTGTATGGGCCTGACGGCAAGCGCATCGCCACCGGCGAGTCCGTCTTCGACCGCAACACCCGCCGTTCCGCGTACGTCGGGGACATGGGCGACCGGCACGTCAGCGGCCGCACCGTATCCGACTTCGCTGCCAACGCCGCCCGCCAACACGTCCTCGCCGGCCAGCCCGACGACCACAAGAACCCCATCTGGATCCAGTATTCGCCCAGCCGTGCCGTGGTGCACGGCACCGAAAAGGGCGACCCCAACATGCGACAGCGCATGCGTCGCGCGGGTTTCGTGTGGTCCGACGGCGCCAAGGCGTACGTCACGACCCGCACCACGCGCCCGGTCACCCGGGCTCTGGCGGTCGACACTCTGGTGCGCGGTTTCGCGGACGAGGGTCGGCAGATCGACGTGCGGCGGGACGAGGACCGCCTCCGTGCGTCCTCCGCGCCGGACGTGGACGCGCCGTCGGCACCCGATGCGCCGCGCCCCGAGGAGCCGCACGGCGTCCGGCCGGAGGCGGTCGCCCCGGACCTGCAGTCCCTGGACGACGCGGAGCTTGAGGACTACTTCGCCGCGGCGAACCGGGAGTTCCACGACACCGCGTTCAACGACCGGGACCGCATGGTCGCCGCGCAGAGCCGGGCGAAGAACGCGATGCAGGAGATACAGCGCCGAGACCGCCTGCAGTACGGCGAGAACAACGCCCGCCGCGCCCGGGTCGAGCCGTTCGACGGCAAGCGCTACCCGGTCACGATCGACGGTGACGACAGCGACGACGCCAGCCTGCGGGGCAGCAACGGCGCTTGGAAGTGGAACCGGCTCGGCCGAGGGACCCACTACAGCTCCGAGAAGTCGTTCCGCACCCAGGAAGCGGCCCTCGCCGACCTCATCGCCGAACGCGACCGCGACCGCGACCGCGACCACAAGGACAAGCCGAACGCGCCCGGAGCGCCGGCCACGACACACGTCGACGAGCAGCGTGACAGGCAAGCCCCACGGCCGACGCCGGCCACGGACGACGCCAACGACCTTGCGGACGCCCCGTACGGGCGGGACGGCACCAAGCCCTACGTCGAGGCCCGGGACGAGCTCGCCGCCTTGGCAGACGAGTGGCACCGCACCGGCCTGCACGATGGCCTGGCCAACGGCCAGGATCGGAGCCTGGCCACCGATCTGGACACCGGGTTCCGGCGCCTGACGGCCTCAACCGGCATCCGAGAACGAGTGCAGGCCAGCCGTGACCTCCAGCGGGCTGCGGAGAGCGCCCTCGCCTCGATCGACGATCAGCCCGGCCGGGACCCCTACGGCAAGGACCGGCACGTCCTTGAGGCGATCCGCGACCGCGCGAAGCGGCACGAACTACGCTTGAACGCCACGCTGAAGGACCGCCGCGACAACAACGACGAGCGCACGTCCAAGCCCGCCGACGCGCCGGCCGCGGCCGGGGCGGATAATCAGCCCACCCCCGACACCACCACGGGAGACGACAGCAGTGGCAGTGAACAAGCTCGGGCGGATCGCCCAGAAGCACTGGGCGACGTACCGGCCGACGGCGTACGCGGAACTCGGGACGGAGGCGGAGAAGGAAGAGTTCTTCGCGACGCTCGGGATGAAGGCCAGCCAGGCGATCACGGCACTGGCGAACCAGATCCTCAGCCGGCAGCAGACGAGCGAGAAGTACGTGGACCAGGTCGCGGCCAGAACACAGGCGATGGCGCAGGCCCGCGAGATCGTGATGCACGAGCAGATCTTCCTGCCGATCGAGCCCGGGATGGAGGACGCCGAACTGCCCGATCCCGGCAGGCTGTAGCCGCACCGGCCTTCCGCCCGACGTCCCAGAGGGATCTGGCGCCGTCGGGTGAGAAGGCCCGCGCCCGCGCGAACGTCGCGGCCGTCGAGACTCTGCGGCAGATCCAGGCCGAGGACCGGCCGGCGACTACCGCGGAGCAGAAGATCCTCGCCCGCTGGTCCGGCTGGGGCGCCCTGCCCATCGTGCTGGCCGACAAGCCCCAGCCGACGGACGGCGCGTTCCTCGACGCCGATGGCAACCCGGACCCGGCCAAGTACGCCCGTGCCCTCAAGAAGTGGGAGAGCTTCGCCGCCGAGCGGGCCGCGGTGCGCGAGCTGCTCAACGACGAGGAGTGGACGGCGGCCAAGGCCAACGTCCTCAACGCCCACTACACGGACGCCAAGCTGGTCCAGCCCCTCTGGGACCTGGTGCGCGAGCTCGGCTTCGACGGTGGCAACGTCCTGGAGCCCGGCAGCGGCTCCGGCAACTTCATCGGTACCGCCCCTGAGGGCGCGCGCATCACCGGCGTTGAGTTGGATCCGACCACCGCGGCGATCTCCCAGCTCCTCTACCCGGACGCGAAGATCATCAACGCGTCGTTCGGCGATCTGCGCATGCCGAACTCCTCCTTCGACCTGGTCATCGGCAACGTGCCCTTCGGCCGGTTCCCGATGTACGACGAGCAGGTCAACCCGGATCTGAAGCACTCGATCCACGACACCTTCATCCTCAAGAGCCTCGCCAAGGTCCGGCCCGGGGGGCTGGTGGCGGTCATCACCAGCCGCTTCACCATGGACAACGAGGACGACACGGCCCGGCGCCAGATCTCCTACATGGGCGACTTGGTCGGCGCGGTGCGGCTGCCGGCCGGCGCGCACCAGGAGGCGGCCGGCACTGGGGTCGTCACGGACGTGCTGCTCTTTCGGCGCCGCTTCGGCGACGAGCACACGCACGACATCGACATGTCGTGGACGCGGTCGTCGAAGACGGACGTCAACGGGCACCAAATCGCGGTCAACGACTACTTCCAGCGGCACCCAGAGATCGTCCTGGGGCAGCTCACCACCGGCCGCGGCCAGTTCTCCGACCACGACCTGACCGTCGTCGGCGACAAGGACACCGGCCCCGCGTTGACGGCCGGGCTGGAGCGCATCCGCAGGGCTTCGTTCCACTCGCAGCGCAACGACCGCCTGCGGTACGTGCCGGAGATCGACGCCGTCGATCGGAGCCTGGAACTGGCTGGGGAGAAGCACGAGGGTGCCGTGCACACCCTGTCGGACGGCTCTTTTACGCAGGTCGAGGACGGGGCGGTCATCCCGCTCGACGTCCACCCCACACAGCAAGAGCAGCTCCGCAAGCTGATCGGCCTGCGCGACCTCACCGATCGGCTGCTGCGCCTCGAAGGGGCCACCCGCGAGACCGGCGAGACCGACGGCATGCGGTCCCTACGCCGGCAGTTGAACGAGGCGTACGACGCGTACGTCAAGCAGCACGGCCCGATCGACAGGCCGGGCCAGACCCGGTTCTTCAGCCCTCAGGAGGCGAAGCAGCGGGCGAAGGTCGAAGGTCTCAAGGACGTCCCGGACGCCTGGAAGTCGCCGTCCGCGCTGCAGCTGTTCGAGGACGATCCGGCCTCCGCCGTGGTGTTCGGCCTGGACAAGTGGGACGACAGCGCGAAGTCGGCGAAGAAGGCCGACATCTTTCGCCAGCGCGTCGTCGCGCCCCGCGAGATCGCCGACCGGGCCGACAATCCCGAGCAGGCCATCGCCCTGGCGATGGAGCGTGACGGCGGAGAGCTGCATCTGCCGACGATCGCTCGCCTGCTGGGCCGCTCCGACCTGCAGGTGCTGCGCGAGGAGATAGGCCCGCTTGCCTTTGACGAGCCCGGCACCGACCGGCTCGTTCCCCGCGGCGAGTACCTGTCCGGCAACGTCCGGGAGAAGTTGGCGCTTGCCGAGAAAGCCGCGGCCGCCGACCCGCGCTTCGCGGCGAACGTCGCCGCGCTGAAGAACATCATCCCCCGCGATCTCGAACCGTCCGAGATCAAGGTCAAGATGGGCGCCCCGTGGATCGGCGAGGGCGACATCACCGCGTTCTTGCAGGAGATTCTCGGCACCAAGGCCGTGCGTGCAGAGCACGGCGGCGGCTCCGTGTGGGAGGTGCGCGGCCCCACGCAGGGCATCGCCGCGACGTCCGACTGGGGCACGTCAGCGCGGCCGGCGCCGGACATCGCGAAGGCGCTGCTGGAGCAGCGCACGATCGTCGTGAACAAGACCGTCAAGGTCGGCGGCCGGGAGATGTCCGTCCGCGATGACGAGGCCACCAGCGCGGCGCAGGCCAAGGCCAAGGAGATGGCCGACCGGTTCTCCGCATGGGTGTGGGAGGACACAGAGCGCGCCCAGCGCCTGACCCGCGTCTACAACGACCGGTTCAACAACCTCGTGCTGCGGGAGTTCGACGACTCCCCGTTGGCGCTGCCGGGCGCGAACGCCGAGTGGAAGATGCGGCCGCACCAGAACGCGGCGATCCGACGGATCGTCAGCGAGCCGTCGGTGCTGCTCGCGCACGTCGTCGGCGCCGGCAAGACGGCGACGATGGTCGCCGGCACCCAGGAGCTGCGGCGTACCGGTCTGGCCCGCAAGCCTGCCATCGTCGTCCCGAACCACATGCTGGGGCAGTTCCGGCGCGAGTACCTGGAGCTCTACCCGAACGCCAACCTGCTCACCGCCTCCTCCGCGGACCTCACCGGCAAGAAGCGTCGCCGGTTCATAGCCAAGGCCGCGACCGGTGACTGGGACGCCGTCATCCTCACGCAGGGCGCCTTCGAGCGGATCCCGATGCGAGCGGAGGCCCAAGAGCGGTACATGCGGCAGGAGCTCGACAAGCTCGAAGACGAGATCAAGCGCGCCAAGGCACGCGAGGGCAAGTCGCTGACCCTCAAGCGCCTGGAGGAGACCCTCAAGCGCAAGGAAGCCAAGCTGAAGTCGAAGCTGGCCTCGAAGAAGGACCAGAGCGCGGTCCACTTCGAGGACACCGGCATCGACTACCTGATGGTCGACGAGGCCCACGGCTACAAGAACCTGGCCACCGCCTCGCACATCGAGGGCGCCAGTATCGCCGGTTCCGCGCGGGCCTCCGACCTTCACATGAAGATCGAGTACCTGCGAGAGCGCAACGACAGCGGCCGCGTGGTCACCCTGGCGACGGGCACGCCGATCGCGAACTCGGTGACCGAGTCGTACGTCATGCAGCGCTTCCTGCGCCCCGACCTCCTGGAGGAGGCCGGCGTCGCCGACTTCGACTCCTGGGCAGCCACGTTCGGCGAGATCGTGCAGAACCTGGAGCTGGCCCCCGACGGCTCCGGCTTCCGCATGAAGGCCCGGTTCGCGCGCTTCCACAACGCCGCTGACCTGCTGCGCATGTACCGGCTCGCCGTGGACGTGCAGACCTCCGACGATCTCGACCTGCCGACCCCCGCGGTCCGCAAGAACGCGGAGGGCAAGCGCGGCGAGGTCGTCACCATCCCGATCTCCGCCGAGCAGAAGGCGTACGTCACCGCGCTGCCGAACGCGCCGTGGATCCACGAGCAGGGTGGTGTGCTCAAGGCGATCGGCCTGGCGTCCCGGGCCGCGATCGACATGCGGCTGGTCGGCGGGCACGGCGAGGAAGGCGGCAAGGTCGACGCCGCCGCCCGCAAGATCGCCGAGATCTACGAGGAGAACAAGGACCGGATCTACCCGGTCTCCGCAGACGACCTCACCCCGCAGAAGCGGCCTAGCGCGCTCCAGATCGTGTTCATGGACGCCGGCACCCCCGGCTCCAAGGCCAAGAACGCCTGGGACGCCTACGACCACCTCAAGGACCAGCTCGTCCAGGCCGGCGTACCGCCTCTTCAGATCAAGTTCATCCATGAGGCGAAAACGGACAAGGCCAAGGCCAAGCTGTTCGAGGACGCCCGCAACGGCAAGATTTCGGTGCTCATCGGATCCACGGAGAAGATGGGCACGGGCACCAACATTCAGGACCGGGCCGTCGCCCTGCACCACATGGACTTCCCGTGGCGGCCGGCCGACATGGCGCAGCGCGAGGGCCGCATCGAGCGCCAGGGCAACCTGAACATGCCGGAGATCCCCGGCACCGCGGACGACGTCCGGGTCATCTCCTACGTCACCGAAGAGACCTTCGACGCGTTCAAGCTGGGGACGTTGGAGCGCAAGGCGGCCTTCATCGCGCAGATGGACCGCAAGGACTTCGACGCCCGCGAGATGGAGGACATCGGCGACATCGCCGTTTCCTTCGGCCAGATGAAGGCCATCGCCACCGGCGACATGACCGTCATGGACTACGCCCAGGCCGGCGCCGACGTCGTCGAGTTGCAGCGGCTCGATCGCAACTGGCATCGGGACCAGGATAGGCGAAAGGCCACGATCCGCGTGGCCGACGAGATCATTCACGACCTCAGCGACGTCTTGCCGGCCTGGCGCGACGCGCTCGCCTCCTGTAAGGACGTCTCCGGCGACAACTTCCGCATCCGCATCGGCAACGAGGAGTACGACCAGCGCGCCGACGCCTACGACCACCTCGCACAGGCGGTACGCGCTGCCGCGCGGAACATGCGGCTGCAGGACGGTGACCGTGTGCGGCTCGGCACCCTGGGCGGGCACGGGTTCCATGTCGAGGTCGCCCACGACCAGTTCGGCAACCGCGTCGCCAAGCTCCGTTTTGACTGGCCTGACTGGGAGCACCCCAGCGAGCCTGACACCCGCGGCGTCTACACCCCCAGCCAGCTCGACGACGCCTCCGGCCGCGGCATCCTCGCCTCTCTGGAGCGGCGCCTGAGCAACCTGGACGAGGCAATCGAGGACGCGGAAACCAGTCTGGAGGTCGCCCAGGACGAGCGCGGCCGCGCTCGGCGGGGCCTTGGGGGCGTATCGCCGTACGGCGAGCGGCTGCGCTCCAAGGAGCGGCGTGTGGCGCTGCTGTCCGACCTGATCACCGCAAATGAGGCGCTCAAGGCGTACAAGGGACGGCAGGTCGCCCCGGAAGACAAGGAGTACCAGAAGGCCAAGCAGCGCGTTGCGGACCTGAAGAACGAGCTGGGGATTGAGGACCAGCGCGAAGCCGAGTTGGATGTCGAGGCCGCGGCCGCCGCGCAGCGCCTGGCCGACGACGCGGTCACCTTGAACGCGAACGACGTCGAGGAGGAACTCGCCAGCCTCCGGCCCGAAGGGGCGGCTCGCCCCCGCAGCCGGCGGGCGGTGAACGAGCGTGGCGAGTCTGGCCCCGCGGGCGGCACGGTGACCCTGGAGCGCGACCGGGTCGAGGAGGACCTGCGCTCCATCCGGCCCGCCGGCGTCAACGCGGGCTCTGGCGGTTCGTCGGAGCCTCCGAACGGTCCGGACGTCCCGCAGCAGGGCGACGACGACAACGGGGTCCCGCAGCCGCCCGTCGGCTCAGACAGCCCGCGCACCATGACCCCGGAGGACCTGCAGAGCGAGATCATCGCGCTCATCGAGCACGAGATGGCCCACGGGCCCCTCGAAGGCGCCGCGAAGACGCGCCTGGCCACGCTGGAGGCCGAGAAGGACCGCCGCGCCGGGAAGCGCCCGGAGCGCGAGCCCGTCCCCAAGCCGACGCCACAGCGCAGCGGCCCCGGCGGGAACTGGGCTGACCTCACCCGCGCCGAGGTGGAGGGTGACGGCGGCGAGGACGACGGGCTGTTCGCCACGCCGGCCGCAACGGGCCCCAGCCAGGCCGCCGACCCGAACAATCCGCTGAACCAGCCCGACGACGCGTTCGGCACCCCGGACATGTTCGCCGACGCGGAAGGCCGAGACACCGCCGGTCTGCGTGAGGCTGAGATTCGCAGCGCCGACGAACTGGGACAGGGCGACCGGTTCACTGCCCCCGACGGTCGGGCTCACGCTGTAGCGGAGCCGCCGAACAAGACCGGCCGCGGTCGCGTCCGCGTCGTCACGGAGGACGGCCAGGAGTTGTTCTTCCGGCCGAAGGACAAGGTCCGGCTCGGCGACGAGACAGCGAACACCACCGGCGACGGGCACCAGGGCGAGGACGGCACCACCCGCAGCCCGCTCGACGAGCAGGCAGGCGCAGACGTCGAGGCTCCGCAGCGCCCAGCCGCTCCGACCGCAGGTGAGGACGCGGCGCCCCCGGCCGACGACGCCCCGGAAGGCTCCTCCGTCGAGGAGCCGGTCCACAAGTACGAAGCACGCGACGAAGTCGTCACGCCCAACGGCACCGGCTACGTCGTCGCGAGCAGCGACAACGGTGTCCTGGTCAACGAGAACGGCACATACAAGCTGTACCAAGAACAGCAGCTCTCCCGGCTCGGCGAGGAACGCGTCCCCGAGCCGGTCGACACCGCGGCGCAGGAGAGGCAGCGCCGCGACCTGGCCGCCGCTATGACGCCCGAGGGCTTGGCCCTTCGCTACGACAACGCCCGCTTGGCCAACCTGAATCTGGAGGAGGGGCACGGTGAAGTTCTGGACGATGACGGCAACCTGATCGGCTGGATCCGGCGCCGCGGCACGACCTGGTACGGGCAGGACGCCCGAGGCGGTATCAGGAGCTCCACAAGGTGGACAGAGGACGAGAAGGGCGGGCCGCTTCGAGCTGCCCAGCTCATGGCCGGCTTCGTCGCGATGGGCACCCACAGGGACAAGACCATGCTCGGTGGCGAGCCGTTCCGGCACATCCGCCCCGAGGACGTCGAAGCGCCGATCTTCTACAGCGGTCTCACCGACGCGCAGACCCGCGAACTGCGCGCCCTCGCGGCGGAGTTCAAGAACTCCGACGACCCCGAGCTTCGGGCCGTGGCTGAGAAGTGGTCAAGGGGCGTGTCCACCGCTCAGATGCGCCTCCTGGCCAAGGCGATTGACGATGTCGCCGACAACGCGGACGTGAAGACGAAGGAGGGGCGCCGCCGGCAGGGCGTGCTGCGCCGGCTTGCCGAGAACATCCGCGGTCAGGCGCACGACGCGGAGGGTGCGTTCAGTACGCTTCCGCGTCCGGGTGAGCCGGACCCGTGGGCCCGTCCGTACCGTCCGGACGCTGACGCCCCCGAGGCCGAGCACACCCCCGACGGCGTCGACGACCCGCGCCGGCGCGATTCGGCCGGCGCACCGGACGAGCAGACGCCCGAGCAGGAAGAACGTCATTCGCCCGAGCCGCCGCTTCCCGAGGACCGCCAAGGCGATGAGGAGCAGCGCGACGACAGCGCGACGGAGCGACGGAACAACGAGGCACCGAGGCGGCGTCGCGACCGGGACGGCCATGACAGGGATGGCCACGCGCCGGATGCTCCCAACGACGTCCCTCACACCCCGCTGGACGAGCACCGGCAGGACGACGCATCCGGTGACGACGGCGAGCGTGGCAGGGGCCGGGGGCGCCGCAACCGTCGTCGCCGGCGGGATCGCAACCAGCCTGGCGACGGTATCGCCGGCCCTGGGCGCCCCCACGTTCCGCACCTCCCCCAGACGCCGGGCGACAACGGTGGTCAGGACAACGGCGGCGGACAGGAGCGCCGCGGCGAGTCGCCCGAGCTGACCGGACTTCGCGACAGCTACCGCTCCGGCGAGTCCCTGCCCAAGAACGTGGCTACCCCCGAGCACCGGGACTTCTTGCGTCGTCTCGCGGACAATCCGACGCTCACCCTGTCCAGCGGCGGAGGGCTGGTGACGTGGACCGACGACCACGACACGCTCGCCGACGGTCGCCCCGCCCAGTGGTATTTCGCTCACGCCCGCACGGGAGCGAGCATGGGTGGCGCCGGGAACACCTCCGTCAGCACGCACAGTCAGGCCGAGGCGCGTGAACTCGCCGACCGGTACGAGCGACTTGCCGGGTCCGACGGCACGCCGTTCGACTGGAACAGTGAGCTGGATCCGACGTCGGTGCGCTCCTGGCGCGACGGGCGGGGCCGAACCTTGCCGCAGGCCATGCGCGCTGAGCGCGATGCCTTCGAGGCCGGTGCAGTGCGTGAGGAGCCGTCAGGTCTGCCGGAGGACCTGACGAACCTGTCGGCCCCCGAGCTGGAGTCGTTGACGCGCCAGGACCTCACCGCGGAGGACTGGGAGCGCCTCGCAGGCGAGATGGATCGGCGCTTCCCGCCGGCCGAGCGGCTCCAGGCTGTCCTGACGCCGCAGCCGCCCGTGACCGAGGAGGAGCGTGCCGCGGAGAACGCGGCGATTGATGAGGCCCTGGGCTTCGGTAGCACCGATGTGGCGTCCGAGATCGTACGGCCGAAGCGCCGGTCCAAGGATCAGATGCTGCATGACGAGTACCAGCTCTGGCACGAGGAGCGCTTCAATCGGGCCGAGGAAGCGATGCGCGGCGGCTCGATGGTCAACCGCGAGGGCCAGCGCCGCGGCTACACCGATGAGGACGTCTTCAACGGCGGGTTCCTGTCGTCCAACGACAACTGGCGCCGCTACGCCTCCGACGAGCTGATCGACTGGTTCGATGCGAACGGCGGGCGCGTCACCTACAACCAGTGGCGCGAGACCATGCGCCGGTCGGAGCGCGTCGATCGGGACCAGCACGACGCAACTCGCGATCAGCACGAAGGAGAGCAAGGCAGCACTCGAGAGGCGGCGAGCCCTTCTGGCGGCGGTGAGGCCGCGTCGGGCGAAGGTGGTCGGCGGGCGCCGGCGGACGATCCCGAGCGCCGTGTGCCGGCGGCACGGCCGGCGCCAGCTGCGGGGTCACCCAACGACGTGTCCCAGCCCCGTTTCGCGGACGCCGCTGCGCTGCGCACGCATCTGCGCGAGGGGCCCCTGGACGAGCCGAGCGCGTCCGGCACGGTCCCCTCGCGGAAGCAGTTGGACGAGTTCGCGCAGAGCCCTGCGCTGGAGATGAGCCCTGGCGGCCGCCTGGTCATCGCGCCGGACCGTCCCGACCGGCGCGACGGCCGCGCGTGGCAGGTTCTGGCGCCGGGGTCGATGGAAGTGCTGTCCGTCGCGGCCGATCGCGATCAGGCGGTCCGGTACGCGGACGCGCTGGAGGGCATCAGGGACCGTGAGGGCACCCCGTTCCCCTGGGACGCCCGGGAAGTTCTGGAGCGGGCCCGCGCCTTCCGCGGACCGCAGGGCGAGTCTCTCGGGGAGTCCGTCGCCCGTGCCTTGGTAGCCACGTTCGGTTCCGAGGACGGCGGCGGCTTCGACCGGGCCGGTGCGCAGCGGGTGCTGGACGACGCTGAGACGCTGCGCAAGCACTACCCGGCTTGGCGGGCTGCCCAGGAGCAGGCCGGATACAGCATTGCGGTGCACGATCCGCGTCAGGTGCAAGCCGGTGACGAGGTCGCGTCGGTGCGTGTCGGAAGGGACGGCGCCGCGCCCCTTTCCACGGAGCGGGGAACCATCGCGCAGGATCATGTCGCCCACGACTCCCCGGGCTCGGTCGGCGGGCGTGGTCTGCCCTTGGGCCTGCTCGGCGGCTACACCGCTGCCACCGGGCAGGGTGAGGACCGCGGCGTCTACGACCTTGATGGCACGAAGATCGGGGACCTTCCCGGCCGCGGCGGGCCCGTGCACCTGGTCGACGATCCGGCGCGGCCCCGGGCCATGCGGCGGCCGCGTCCGGGCGAGTCGGCTCCCGGCGGCGCGCAGCGCCGAGGAGCGGCAGACACGCCGACGGCGCGGCCGCGCCGGGCCGTCGCTTCACCGACATCGGCAGCATCCGCCGCGGCGGCGCAACCTGTGCCGGAGCCGATCGGCGGCCGCCCGGCCGAATGGGTGGGGGTCGATCAGCTTTCGCTCGGCGACGTCGTCCGGATCGAGGGCACGACCCGCAAGGGCAAGCCGCGGACGCTGTCGGGGTACGTGATTCAGGCTCCGCAGCGGCGTGAGGTTACTCAACGGGGCCGCAGCACCGAGATGTTCATGACGCTCGTGTCGCAGACCCGTGACGGCAGCAGCGGCGATAGGTCGCCGGTGTGGACCCCGGTCGATGCGTCGGCGGCCCGAGCAACGGCTGAGCCTGACCTCGACCGGCCGGACGGCGCGCTGGTCACGGGGGCGGAGAGCGACGTGCTCACCGGCCAGCTCTCGGACCGCGTCGTCAGTGACCCGGCCGGGCACGGCCTGTTCCCCGGCACGCTCGTCCGGGACGGCGCAGGCCGCGAAGGCGTCGTCTCGGGAGCCAACTCGGCTACGGCGTCGGTGCACTGGTCGGACGGCAAGGAGGAGCCGGGGCTCGCTCCGACGTCGCTGACGGTCATCGACGGTGGGGCCGCCCGCCCGGCCGGCTGGACGCCGGAGGGCCAGCGGGTCCGTGAGGGGCACGCGGTCAGCGACCGCGCTGGCAACCTCCTGGGCACGGTGGAGGAGGTCGACGGTGACACCGCGCGCGTCGCCACCCGGGACGGCATGAAGCCGATGCCGGCGGCAGACCTGCGGACCGTCGGCGAGGTGCGTGACACCGATGGCTCGCACGGCGCCGGCCACGTGTCGGTGGATCCGACCACGGCCGGTGATCTCCACGAGGGCGACGTCATCGTCCACGAGGGCGACTCGGCTCCGAGCCCGGTGACCGTGGTCGGGCACCAGGAGAACGGGGACCGCGTCCAGCTCGACGTCGCCGATCCGCGGACCGGCGAGGTGCAGCACGTCGAGACAGCGGCGGACGCCCCCATCACCCGCCTCGTCGATCCGTACGGGCAGCCCCCCGCCTCCGACGGCCCGTCCGACGAGGACGTGCAGGTGCTCGACCCGGTCCCGTCCGTCGATCCGGTCATCGGCGACACCGTCGACCCATGGCTCTCGCCCGAGGAGCGGGACGCTATCGCCGACCACGGCGCCGCTCCGTCTGACGACGAGGAGGTGCAGCAGGCCGTCGCCCGCATCGGTCGCGACCTGCCCGTCACGCCCGAGCAAGCGGCCGCCCTGGCTGACACGCTGCGTGCCACGTCGTCTCCGAGCACCGCCGACGGCCGGGCCGCGCGCCGGGCCGCTGACCACCTGGACGAGGCAGCCGGCCGCGCCGGCACGGGCGCAGAGACCCGCCCGAGGCCGGGGACAGTGGATGACCTGGGGGTCGGTGACACGGTCGGCTTGCCCGACGCCGATGCCCCCGACAGCGTCTCCGCCTACACGGTCGTGGGCATCGACGACCTGCTGGGTGGTGTGCGGCGCATCACCGTGGAGGACGCCGCCGGCGCCCGCCACAGCCGCACACTGTCCGGCGATCAGCCGCTGTGGCAGCTTCCGGAACTGCCTGCGGCGGAGGGCATCGACGCCCCGCGCCGGGACCCCAACGTCCCGGTCGCCGTCGGGGAGATCGTCGCGGCTCACCCCGACCAGGTGGCGCGAGCGGTCGTCGAGTTGGCCATCGCCGGTACCGCTGCCCCGGGCAGCATCCACCAGTTGCGGCAGCAGATCGCCGAACGCGTCACCGCTGAGGCCCTGTTGAGCCCGATGCAGCGGGCCCGTCAGGAAGCGGTCGACGCGCTCAACGCCGCCGAGATCCGGGGCAGCGAGCGCGCGGACGCCTTCCGGCAGCTCAAGCGAGAACGGCTGCGTGCCCGCGCGGTCGCCATCCGGGCCGTCCTGCGCACCATCAACGACCTGGAGCCGCTCGACGGTGAAAGTGAGCAGGACACGGCCAACCGTGCCGCGGACCTGTTGCGGCTGATCCCGGAGCAGATCGCGGGCCGGGGCCGGTCTGCGGACACCGGGGAGACCGGGCAGAGCGTGGCGCGGCACGTCGATGACGCGCTGGCCAACGCCGTCCGCGCGGCCGTGGGTGCCAACCTGAGTGACGCCGATGCCGTGCGGTTGGGACGGCTGCTGTCGGGGCGGATGGACGCGACCCGACAGGCCACGGCCCGCCGGATCCTGCGGCACCTGGAGCCCGCCCAGCGGGAGCGGCTGCTGCCGCAGGTCCTCGCGCTCCTCGTCCGGATCGCCCGGCGAATCGCGGACGTGGTCCGCGCGAACTTCAAGGCCGCGGGGCGGATCTGGAACGCCGAGTCGTTCCGCCGGTTCCGAGAGCGCCTGGTCGAGCGGGTGAAGTCCTGGCCGGAGTCGCGTCGCCTCCACCGCCTGTCGCAGGGCGGTGACCTGCCCTCTCCGAACGCCGGTGCGGGCCTCGGTGAGCGCATCGCGCACTGGGCGCGGCTGCTGCCGGCGCCCGGCCGGTTCGGGCAGACGTCACGGCGGGCCCGCTGGTACCAGCGCACCGCCCGGCGGGCCCTGTCCGCCGGAGAACTGCCCGCCGTCCAAGACGGGGTGCGCTGGGCGCCGGACCGGGCAGCGGACCGCGGCCCCGGGGCGACGGCGATGCGGCATCTGGCCGCGCTCCGCGCGGCCGGCGCCGATCTGGACAGCGAAATCAACCAGCGGCTCGCTGACGCTCTGCCGCAGCTCGGCGACGACCCGCACACCAACCTGCGGTTCGCCTCCGAGTACGCCAGCACCACCGAGCGCCGGGCCCGGGATCTCGCTGCACACCCGGTGGGGCACAGCGTCGCCCCGGACTACCCCCTGGAGTTGGCGGCCGCCCGGGCGGAGGCTGCGGACGCCCGTGCGGAGATGGACCGGATGCGGACGGCGTACGCGGCCGCGTTGCCGGACGTCGTTGCCGAAGCACTGGCTTTGGTGCGGGAGATGGGCCCCGAGGGCGCGTCGGCTCTGGTCCTGTCGCCTGACAGCGACCGTGACGCGGCCCGTGCGGTCGCCGACGTGCAGCGGCTGGTCCCCCGGGACTGGCTCGCCCCCGCCGGGCGACGGTTGCTGACCGCACGGAACGCACAGGTCGGAGGGTACGACGCGGCGGGCCGGACCGCGTCCGTCGCCGACCTGGGCGACGGCGGCCGCGGCACCGCACTGTACGCCCTGCTGATGCACCTGCAGCAGGCACAGCCGGACCTCCTCGCGGCCCAGGAGATATACCGGTTCGCCCGCACCCACACCGGCCGCATCGGTGCCCGCCGCCGTAGCGCTATCGACGAGCTGCTCGCTCGCCTGTTCAGCGGCGGAGGCCGGGCGGATCTGATCGTGCCGCTCGCTGTGAAGTCCCTGTTCGACGGCGACTGGTACGAGGACGATGACCTCAGGGCCTTCGTGCTCGGGCTGCTCGCCACTCGGTAAGGATCGGTAAGGAGAAGACGATGATGGTGACCGGGATCATGGACGATGGATGCCCCTACCAGGTGCAGATCACCGGGCGATCCGACCGGCCGGTGGTCGGCTCCGCCCGGGTCCGCGCGTTGGTCGAGCAGTACACCGGCACGCCGGTTCTGCTCCACCCGCTCGGGCCGCTGCGGGACCTGGACCCGGGTGACCCTCAGACGGTACTCGCGCTGCTACGGGGCCACAGCCGTGTGGTGGAGCATCGTGCGTAGCCGGCGGCCGGCCCTCGCCGGGACACAAGGCGGCCGCGGCCCGCACTCTCCCGGCGTGACGATTCACTACGCGTACTCGATCAAGGCGCTGCCCGCCGCGCCGCCTGAGGATGCCCCAACGGCTTCTCCCCCCGAGGAGCCTCAGCCGCCTGCCCACGACGACGCTCGGCCGTGGGCGGGTGATGCGTACGACGGCGGTGACGAAACCGATCCGGCGGCCGCGTTCGCCCGCTTCGCCGGGACGGACGGCACGGACGGCGAGGAAGCGTGGCTGGACCGGGCGCCGGACGGCACGTTGACGGGCTGGGTGCGGGACCGCACAGGGCAGGTGTGGCGCTACTCGGACGACAGGGCCTGGGCATTGGACGTGGACAGGGCGCAGATGCAGCGCGTCGGCGCACCCCACAGTGACAATGCTCCGAGCGGCACGCCAGGGACGGCCAGGCCGGGAAGCGGCGAGGTGCCCGACCCGAGCAGTGACAGCTCGGCGAACGAGCCGCCGGCCGATGCGCCCGCGCTGGAGGATGATGTGTCGGCGGCCGCCGACGAGGCGGTAGACGTCACCGGCTTGGATGCGGCCGATCCGAACGTGGGAGAGTCGACGGACGACCCGCAGGATGACCAGGACGACGACCCTGATGTGCCGTTCCCTGGCGCGAGGAAGCCCAAGAAGAAGGGAGCGAAGTAGTGCCGCTCGATCGCACAACCGCGCTCACTGTGGCTGCTGAAGGACACCGGGCGGCCGCGGCCGGCCAGTCCCTCAGCGACTGCCCCTACAACGCCAACGGGGGCCCGGAGGACCGCTTCCGGGCTCACGTGTGGAAGCGCGGCTACCAGGCCGCCACACAGGCCCCTAGGGGCAGCGCAGGACGGTAAGGCTCCGGCGGGGGCACGGTGCGCGGGTTGTCCGCCAGCGCCATGGAGGTCCCCGCCGTGCCGAGCCCACCCCGAAAGCCGCCGCCGATCCGCCACGGCACCGTTCGGGCCATCTTCGCCGTGACCGGCGTGACGGACGAGGTCAACGACCTCATCCTGCCGGGCGCCTTCACCAAGACCCTCGCCACCCGCCGGGTGAAGACCGTCTTCCACCACGAGTGGAAGGACCCGATCGGGGTCGTCCTCGACATCGAGGAGTGGCAGCCCGGTGACCGCCGCTTCGCCTCCGTTCCCGGGGGTGCCGTCTGGCCCAAGGAGGCTGGGGCGCTGGTCGCCACCGTCGCGTTCAACCTGCGCACGCAGCGCGGCCGCGATGTGTACGAGCAGGTCAAGCAGTGGCACGAGTACAGCGAGGCGCAGTTCTCCATCGGCTACAAGGTCCCCGCCGGCGGTGCCTCCCGCCGCCACGACGGTGTCCGGATCATCCACGCTCTGGACCTGTACGAGGTCAGCCCGGTCCTGCACGGCGCCCACCCCATGACCCGGTCGTTGGAAGTCAAGGCAGCGCCAGCCGACGGATCCGTCGAGCGCAAAGCCGTCTGGTCCCCTGTCCAGTTGGAGCACAAGGACGGCGAGCCGCAGGTGGGCAGCGGCGCCATGGTCGCTGTCTATCCGCCGCGGGACGTCGCCGAACGCCTCGCCCAACCCGACGGCACCGACCCGCGGCACCTGCACGTGACGCTCGCCTACCTCGGCGACGCCTCCGCGCTCGGCGCCCACCCCGACGACCTCGTCAGCGTCGTACGGAACGCCCTGGCCGACGCCAACCCCCTCGAAGGCACCGTTGGCGGCATCGGCCGTTTCCCCGACACCGGCGACGGCGACGTGACCTGGGTACCTGTTGATGTGCCCGGCCTGAGCGAGCTCCGCAACCGCATCGCCGACGCCCTCCGCCTGAGCGCATACGCAGACGCCTTCCACGAGGACCACGGATTCACCCCGCACATCACCCTCGGCTACCGGCTGCCGGACGTATCACCGTTCCCGTCCATCCCCGTTCGCTTCGACGACGTGGTCGTGGTGCAGGGCGACAAGCGCACCCCCATCCCGCTGTCCGGCCCGCCGACAGACACCGATGAACCGGCGCAGGCCCCCGTCGAGGCCAAGACCGCGGCCGCCGTGCGCCTGGAGGCCAAGGCGGGTGGGCTCGACCGCAACCGTGGCAACGCCGAGCAGCTGCGCCACTGGTACACGCGCGAGGGAGGCGCAGCCCGCATCGGCTGGGGCGCCGAAGGCGACTTCGACCGCTGCGTGGCCCTGGCCAGCCAGCACATGTCCCCCGAGGACGCCCGCGGCTACTGCAACCTCCGCCATCACGAAGCCCTCGGCATCTACCCCGCCACCCACGCCGCACAGAGCAAAAGCGCCCGCGCCGCCGTGCTCGAAGCCAAAGCCCTCCCCTTGGAGACCACCATGCCCGCACCCACCCCGTACTCCTACGAGCAGCTCCGCGCCCGCATCGCCGAAGCCGCCCGGTCCCTGTTCGACGACGACGAGCACACCTTCACCGGCGTGGAGGCGACCTACCCCGACCAGGCCATCGTCGTCGTGTGCAGCAGCGGCGAAACGCACACCTACGCCATCCCGTACACGGTCGACCAGTTCGACGTGGACCTGGGCTCCCCGCAGCCTGTCGAGCTCACCACCGTCGCCATCCCGGTAGACGGGGAAAGCCGGGACGCCGACGACGTCGAAGAGGTGGAGGAGCGATTCATGCGGCCATCCGCGCAGGCCATCAACGACGCGACCGCTCTGATCAGCGTCTCCGATGCCACCCCCGACGAGGTCGGCACCCTTCAGCCAAGCGTAGAGCGGCTCTTGGAGGCCCTGGCCAAGAAGGGCGCGCCGATGCCGGCGGCCGCGAAGGACAGCGACCACAGCCACCTCCCGCAGGCCGACGAGGAGGACGACTTCCTTCCCGACGAGGACGTCCCCGCGAACGCCGACGAAGAGCCGCAGGATGCTGTGGACGAGCCGACCTCCACGCCCCCAGTCGATCTGTGGGCAGACGAAGACGGCGCGGAGAGCTGGGACCCGTCCGACGAAGATGGGGAGGACCAGGACGAGGATCCGTACACGCCGATCAAGCCGAAGAACCGCGCAGTGCTGGACGTCGACGAGGTCAAGGCGCAGCTCGCGGCACTGCGCACCTGAGCCCTCGGTGTGCTGACCACGCGACGTTAATGGTGTCGGTGTTCTCCAATGCCCGCGCGCTTCGCGGTCGTCCCGGTGCTGGCCGGGCGAGCGGACGCAGTCCATCGCCACGCCCAGCACTGGGAGATACACCATCATGGCTGACAAGAGCCTGCTCAAGAACCTCCAGTCCCAGCTCGCCGAGAAGTCGGCGGAGGCCGACCGCATTGCGGGGACCTTCAAGGAGGAGAACGGCTCCTTCGTCATCAGTACCGATCAGCGCAACGCCTACGTCAAGGTCGTCCGCGAAGCCGAGGAAATCAAGGGACTCGTGGATGCTGCGCAGGGCGCCGACTCCTTGACCACCTACCTCAACGCGCCGGAGGAGGCATCGGCAGCCGGTCAGTTCTATGGCTCCGGCACTCCTGAAGTAGAGGCCAAGTCCCTCGGCGACCTGTTCGTCGCGTCTGATGCGTACAAGCACGCTGCTCAGGCAGGCTTCCGCGACCGCCCATACGTCCGTGCGGAGATTGAAGGGAAGTCCATCTTCAGCCTGAGCGCCGGCAATGTCACGCACCAAACTCTCGGCTCCGCTCAGAACTTGGGTATCGCCGAGCGCGAATACCGTAAGTTCCATATCCGCGATCTCTTCCCCAAGAGCAGCACGAAGCAGCCGGTCCTCTACGGTGCGCGTGAGACCGGCTGGACCAACAACGCCAGGCAGGTGAAGGAGCGTTACGGCGCCGACGGCACCAGCCCGGCGACCGGAACCGACACGGACACCTGGGGCCGAGCACCGCGGTCTAAGCTCTCCCTTGTCCCCGTGATGTACCCGGTTAGCGAGATCGCCCACCTGCTCGATGCACATAAGAACATCCTGTCGGACGAGCCGCGTCTGAAGACTTTCATCAATTCGCGCATGATCGAAGGCGTCAAGTACCAGGAAGACTGGGACCTTTTGCACTCCGTCGGCGACGGACAGTCTTTGACGGGAATTTTCAACACCCCCGGCGTTCAGCAGTACCACGGGATCAACACCGACCAGTACAGCGTCCAGATCAGGCGCGCGATCACCAAGGCTTTGCTCGCCGAGTACGACCCGACCGGCATCGTCCTGTCGCCGACGATGTGGGAGCACGTCGAAGTCGAGGAGGACAAGACCGGCGCGTTCAGGGTCGCTTTGCAGATCGCGGTCGGCGCGACCAAGAGGGTCTGGCGCCTCGATGTGGTTGAGACGACGGCGATGGCGGACGAGAACTTCCTCATCGGCGCCTTTGGGTTGGGCGCCCAGCTCCACGATCGTGAGTCCGTCTCTGTCACGGTTTCCAGCGAGAACAGCGACAACTTCGAGAAGGGCCTGATTACCTTCCGAGCGGACGAGCGGGTCGCCTTGGAGGTCCCGCGCCCCGAGTCCTTCGTGATAGGCACCTGGACCCAGCCCACCAGCTGATCCTGCTGAAGGGGAGGCGCCGCCCATCGTCCTGGCAGGCGCCTCCCCTTCGCCCTCTTCTGCACGATCTGACACGGAGGCACTCGGTGACGGACAAACAACTCGTCGGACTCGCGGCAAATTGGACGCGCTGACCGAGGCGCCGGCCGTGCGCAAAGGCCCGCCATACAGCGTCGGCTCTGTCCTTACGTCGGTCGACGAGGAGACCGTCGAGCCCGCCGATCACGGACTCGGACCGCTCCCGGGGCGGCCTGACCAGCAAAATCCTCCTTGCCGTCGAGCAGGGGCAGAAACCCCTGTCCGTCGTGATCACGGCCGGTCAGCGGGGGGATTCCCCACAGCTCGAACCGGTTCTGGAAGCGATCCGGGTACCCCGGCTCGGACTGGGCAGGCCGCGCAAGCGCCCGGACCGGGTCCGGGCCGACAAAGCGTACGACTCGCGCAGTAGCCGGTCCTACCTGCGCAGACGCGGAATCATGGCCACGATCCCGGTTCCACCGACCGGGTCCGTAACCGGCTCAAGCGCGGGTCGCGCGGCTGTCGGCCGCCGAAGTTCGACAAGGACGACTACAAGCCGACCATGCTCTTGAAGCACCGCGTGATCTGGTTTACAGCCCCCTTGCACCACGCTTCGATGGCCTGGCAGAAATTCTTGACCTTCTGCCATAGGTCCTGGAACTGGGCGGCGATGGCGGCGACGGCCTGCGAGATGAAGTCCAGCGCTGCCACGCTGAAGGCGGGGGCCCCCTTCTTGATCTCGATGGTCCGCAGGTTCAGCTTCCAGTCGGGCTTGAAGTGAAGGACGTTGAACCGGAAGACGTCGGCTGGATCGGTGGGCTTCGGCACTACCGGCACGATGGGTCCGAGCTGGGTGACCCCGTCCAGAGCCGGCCACGTCGTACCGGTGACCGGGGTGTCGGGTGCGATCAGGCTGTCCTCGTGGCCGGAGCTGTCCTTGATGCCGATGGTGCGCACCATGAGATTCCAGTCGGGGTCGAAGGAGAAGACCCGGAGCCGGTTCACGTCGCCGGTCTTCTCCCACTCGGGCATGGGCATGAATGAGGTGATCAGCCCGATGCCGTCCAGCGACACCCAATCGCCGGCGACGGGGCGGTCGTCCCGCTTGATCGAGTCGGTGTACCCGCCGCCGTGCTTGATCTCGATGTTCCGGTACACCAGCTGGTCGTTCTTGATGTGGAACGCCCAGTAGTGGCTGGCGCCGTCCTTGCCCTGCATGTTCGGGATCGCCAGGAAGGCGAGGAGCTGGCCCAGTCCTGTCAGCGAGGCCCACTCGCTCAGCGGGCGGGCGTTGCGCACGATGCGGCTCTCGCCGTTCAGCCCGGGATCGACCTCGATCAGGAAGTAGTCGGGGTCCTTGACGAGCAGCTCGCCCTCCCCCTTCTCCTTCCCCTCCTTCAGGTAGGACTCGTACCGGAACACCCACTGCCGATTGGGGTTGCCCGGCACCGGCAACACGGCCCGGAGCCCGATGAACGGCACGAGATGCCGAACGGCCACGGCCACCGGGTCGGTGTGCGCCTGGGGGCCGTTGGGATCGACGCGGAAGTACTCCCCGGGATGCCGCGGAGGCCCGTACTGCGTGCGAGAGGAGGTAGCGGTCATGCTGGTGCCCGTTCTTCGGGTGGAGTAGCCGACGACCACACGCTATCCACGCCATGACCAGCAGAGACGATTCTCCGGATGAGCGCCACGCCGATCCGACACCGCCGACGCGACGCCGACGTGCACCACGTTGCGCGCCAGCAGGCATCTTGCTGATCGCGATCCTCAACGAGTGGCTGGACCAGCACTTTCACAACAGGCCCTAGCCCAATGCCGCTCGCAGCACGCGACCCAAGCCGACCGCGGCGCGCACCCTCGCTCGACCACCGCACCGGAAGAAGGACATCATGGGCCTGTATCGCCACGACAGCTCCCGCATCACCAAGGCGACGTTCCCCGCTGCCGCGCTTGACGACCCGCTCGTGCGGGTCACTGAAGACGTCTACATCTCCGAGCCGTACGGGCGCGGAGATGGGCAGCCGGAAGGCTCCAAGCGCTTTCTGCTCTACCCGGCCGGGACGATCGTCCTGCGATCCGCCGTTGACCACCTGTTCACCGCAGCGACCATCGCCAGCATCAACCCCACCAAGGGCCCGGCAGCAGGCGGCATCACAGTCACAATCAGGGGCGACAACCTCGACGGGATCTCCACGGTCAGCTTCGGCGGGAGCGCCGGCACCGACCTCCACATCCGCTCGGCAGGTGAGCTGACAGTGAAGACGCCCGCGGGCGAGGCCGGGCCCGTCACCGTCGAACTCGCCGACGACAGCGGCGGCATCTCCAAGTCCAACGGCTTCACCTACGAGGCTCCGGCCGGAGGCTGACCGGAGCAGCGGCGCCCACATGGTGTGTGTGCCCCCGCGCCATTGTCCCGCACCGTGCGACACAAGCCGATCTTCTTGCGCAGGCTGCGCGCGATCGGACAGATACCTCTTGAGGAGCCACGCATGGCCAGCACGACCCGCACCCGCAAGACTGCCGCGAAGGTAGCCGCCGAGGAGACCCCAGCCGACGCAACCGCCTCCGAGCCCAAGGCAGCCGACTCCGCCCCCGCGGCGCCGGACACAGCCCCGCTGGAGCCGCCGCACGTCGACGATGCCCCGGAGCCTCCGGCACCGAGCCCGTACGTCACACCGACCGAGGTCATCCCAGACGAAGAGAACCTGTCCGACGTCATCCTCGACGACGCCACCAACCAGCCGCCCGCCAACCTCGACGAGGTGTTCGTACCGCTCACCCCGTTCGGCTCGACCCTGCAGTGCACCGTCCGCCTGGTCGAGCGCACGGTCCTCGGACCGCACCGCACCCCCATCACCCGGCTCCTCCAGCCCAAGGGCGCCGTGGTCTCCGAGCGCATCGCCACCCTCATCCGTGAACGTCTCGACGCGCAGGCCGCGCGCACCGGCAACCAGTAAGGGAGACACAGGGTGTCGGTCTACAACCACAATCCGCTGTGGGCCGGGGCACACTGCGACCCGGTCCCGGCCGGCGGCGAGGTATCCCGACTCGACTTGTACGCCACTCCCGAGCTTGACGGACCGGTGGTCGCATCAGTCGCGCCCTCTGTCCGCCTCCGCGCCGGGGTGTACCGGTTCGATCTGCCGACCGTTGCGCCAGGCAGATACTGGGGCGCGGTGACCCTCACCCCGAACTCGGCGGCACAGCCCGTCATGGACACATCGGTGCGTCTCGACCTACCTACCGGCCAAGGACTCGTTGCGTCACCGGAAGCGGTCGGTGACGCACTCGGTGTCCCATTGCCCCTCACGTCCGCGCAGCGCAGCACCTACGAGCAGGAGGTCCGCAACGCGCAGGCCGATGTTGCCGCGTACCTCAACCGCTCCTTGGTGCCAACCGCGACAATGCTGCGCGGCCTCACCCCTCGCTGGGCGGATGCACTTGACGACATCGACGCCTGGTCCCTGGACCTCAACGACATCGCCGAAGTCGTCTCGTACCGAAGCAACAGCGACGGGACGTACGACGTAGACCTGCTCGTGGGGCTCAACGGCGCTAAGGAGGAGGCCGTAGTGCGGTACGTCGTCGCGCACGCCGCCGAGTCCGTACGGCAGCGCCCCGATCAGACCACTGGGCCGGGACGTCGTGTCTCCTCGGTCAGCGCCGAAGGCCAGTCCATCTCGTACGACTCCTCCCCTACCACCGGGCAGGCGGGCGCCCCGCCCACGATCAACAGCCTCAACCGGCTGCGTCGCCTCGTGTTCCAGCCTTTGTCCCGCCCGCCTCGCGCACCTTGGCCGTACTCGTCCAGTCGCACCCAGCGTTGGCGCTGACGAAAGGAGATCGGGCTGCGATGGGCGACCTGTACCAGTCGTACGCCAAGCTGGCGCTCGAACTCACCAATGCCCAGCGGACGGCGTTCTTCGCGAACGGCGACATGAGCCGCGCGAAGAGAGAGAACACCACCACGGCGTTCACGACGTACGTCACAGAGGTGACCGCGGGGATCTGGCAGGCCCTGGTCACCCCAGGGAAGGGCTGAGCCGTGGCTGTCGTCCTGGCCAACCGGATGCTGACGTTGTACGCGCTTAAGCACCCGTGGGTCCGAGACCTGAACGGCGTCCCGGTGCCGCCGAACCCGAGCCAACTGCCGCAGCTGCGCGGTACCTGGCCCGGCTCCGCACTGGAACAGTCAGACGACACTTGGTCGCTACGCCTGGACCCGGTCGCCTGGCCTGTGGAGCCCGGTGATGTCGTCGGCGACGAGACGGGCACGAAGTGGACCATCACGACCGCCCGCCTCCACCAAGTGCCCGGCTGCCCGGCAGTCGACTACGTCCAGGCCACCGGAACCCGAAATCCACCCAAGGTTCCCTGAGTTGGCGAAGTTCACCCCCAACCCCGCACTGGAGACGATGCTCGCGTGGATGATCGCCCCGCACATCCAGCGCATCGCCCATCAGGTCGAGATCGAAGCCAAACGGTTGGCGCCGCCCACGAAGCAGTGGGTCACGGTCGCCGACGACAAGGTCCGCCCCACCCATAACCGGGCCCAAGGCCAAGTCGTACCCGACAACCTTCGGTTCACGATCAACAGCATGGACTGGGACCGCCGGCACCGCGGGGTTGGCCCCCTCACCTACATGAAGGCCCCGCGCGACGAGACCTCCCGGGCCGTGGCCAACCTCAAGAACTGCCGGTGCACCACGCGCACCATCCCCGACGGCATCTCCCGGAACATCCGCACACTGCCGCCCGTCATCACGGGCAGCACCGTCACGGCGAAGGTCGTCGCCAGCGGCGAGTTCGTCGTCGAGGCCGAGGTCGGCACCGTCTACCCCGGCAACCTCGAAGCGACCGGCACCTTCTACATGGCACGCGCCGCCGCAATCGTCGCCGCCCGCCGCTGAGCCCGCGACAGTAACGCGCGCCACTCTCCACCCTGCGCGCCATGACCACGAACATCAAGAAGACCACCACCGCCGCGAACACCACCGACGTGCCGGCCGCCGACACCATCAACCTCGTCGGCCCGCCGCTGCGCCCCGGCCAGAAGCCCGAGAAGGTCACCTTCGCCCACCACCTGCGCGTGGCCGGGAAGGAGGTGACGCCGGGCGACTCCGCGCACGTCTCCCCTGACTACGCCCGCCAGCTCCGCAGCAGCGGCTACATCGCCCGCACCCGAGCCTGACCCGTGAGCGACCCATACCCGATCGCCGGCGCCGACCCGGTCGCCGTCGTCCTGGCCTGGCTCGCCGAGCACCCCAAGGTGGCAGAAGCGCTCGGCGGGCCCGGCCGCGTCTCCGGCATCGCCGAGGCCCCTTGGCCGCACTTGCGCGTCACGACCGGCCCCGGAGGTGACATGCGCACCCTGGAGTGGGCGACCGAACCCGAAGTCACACTGGAAGTCTACGGCGACCCCGGCGGCTGGCCCGGCCCGGCCGCACTCCGCCGCATCGCCCTGACCGGCGCGCTCGCGGCGAAGGAACTCCCCGACGCCCCGGCGAAGCCCGGCCAGCCCGTCGTCAGCTCCGTCCGGCCCTCCGGCGCCCTTATCGACTCCCCCCTCGCCGACGGGCAGCCCCGCCACATCTTCGGCCTGCTCGTCACCGTCCACCCGTCTGCCCAAGCACCCTGATCGTCCCGCGCGGGACGAGCACGCGACGTTAACCCGCTCCACTCTCCATCGTGGCCCGGCCCTGAACCCCGGCCACAAGGAGAGCCCCCGTCATGGCAGGCGAGATCACAAACGCCGCGCAGATCGTCGTTCCAGCCCGTACCCGTGTCTGGCTCGCTCCGGTGGGTACCGAAGCGCCGGCCGATGCCACGGTCACCATGCCCGAGGGCTGGTCCAGCGTCGGCCTCACCACCGAGGATTCGCTGAAGTTCTCGGAAGAGCCCCAGTTCGAACAGGTGAAGTCTGCGCAGACCGACTTCCCCAGCCGGACGTTCCAAACCTCGGACGCGGCCACCATCGAAGTGGACCTCCAGCAGTGGTCCGGGAAGAACTTCAGGTCCGCCTTCGGCGGCGGCGCCATCACCGAGATCACCCCGGCCGGCGGCGGGGCCAGCCCGCCGAAGCACTACAAGTTCACACCGCCGCGCATCGGCGGCCGCACCGAAGTCGCCGCGATCATTGAGGTCATCGACGGCGCCAAGTCCTACCGGTACGTCATGCCCCGCACCATGCAGATGGAGGGCGTGAACACCGATCTGCAGAAGTCGAAGGAAGCCATCCTCCCCCTCAGGCTCGCGGTCCAGGGCGGCGACGACGCCGACGCCTGGTATCTGCTCACCAACGACCCGAGTTTCGCCGCAGCGTAAGGTCGGCCAAGGCCCCTACCGAGCACGGGAGATGTCGCCTTCCTTGATCGGTACGGGCCTCTTGGCTGCCCGAGAGAGCTGCCCGTGCTGCTCCTCCGTGCCTTCTTCTTGCGGCGACGCGCTCTCCCGAAGGCGCCCCGACACCAGAGACATGTCCAGGCTGACCTGGATCAGGCCGATATTCGGCGCCCCATTGACGACTGCGGCCCCGGCCGCGGCGCCGCGGGCGGGCGGGCGTGGCGGTGTTGCCATTTGTCAACACCAGGAGCGCGCGACGTAAGCCGTCTCGGCTCCCTACCTTCCGGCGGAGCTCACACCACCGGAAGGAACGACGATGACCTACGCCCTTGACCTCGACGCACAGCGCCGCGAGGTCCAGTACCCGGACGGAATCCCCGTCAGGCTCCGCGGCGAGCAGTTCCTCTTCCCCGCAGAACTGCCGGCCAAGGCCCTGGATCCCCTGCTCTCGGACGACCTCGACCTGCTCGGCCTGCTCCGTGATGTCTTGGAGGCGACCGAGAATCCGACCACCGCCACCATCGTCGAGCTCATCTTCAAGCGTCCGCACCTGCCGCGCCGGTTCATCAACGCTGTCTACGCGATCCACCGCCTCCTGCTCGGCGACGACGAGTACGAACGGCTGGAGGCGCTGAACCCCTCGTTTCCGGACTACGTGCGTCTCACCACCGGGCTCGCGCGGGTGTACGGCGTCGACCTGGGAAAACTGCTTGGCTTGGGCAGCTCCTCCGAGAACGGTGGGGAGACGTCGAGTTCGACCTCAGCCGGTACCACCGACTCGACGCCCGAGGCATCTGGCGTGAGCCCGGCGAACGCGGCTTCATCGGTGTAAGGCGATTGATCGTTTTGGTCGATGGGCTTCCGGAGGAGTCCAAGGTCAAATCCAGCGCTGTGAAGGGTTGGACGACCCACACCGAGCTGCTGGCCCAAGTCGTCGAGGAGATCAGCATCTTGGCCGCTGATCGACGGCGCGAGTCCCCGCGGTCCATCCCGCGGCCGTTCGACTCGGCTCCCGAGTCGCGGCAAGGCACTCAGGAGTCGTCGGCGTCGCCCACGGCGGGACATCGGCAGATGCTCGCGGCCGCGATGAGAAGAGGGATGGTTCGTGGCTGAGGGAATGCAGGCCGGCCGGCTCGAAGTGCCGGTCGTCGCCGACCTTGCCGGCTTCGCTCGGGAACTGCGAACTCGCGTGGAGGAAGCGGCCGCAGGGGTCTCGGCCAAGATCAAGCTAAAGGTCGACGAGACGGGTCTGCGCGAGAAGGTCGAAGCCGCCGTTGAAGAGGCTTCAGCCGGTGTGAGCGCCAAGATCAAGGTCAAGGTGGACGACTCCCGCCTGCGCACCGAGCTGGAGTCGATCGCGCACCGCATCTCCGGCACCGAGATGCGCATTCCGGTGAGCCCGGACGGTGAATCCCAGCGCCGTGGCGGCGGTCTGCTGTCCCGACTACGCGGTCTGATCAGCAGCGCCCAGGCCGAGGCCGATCGGACGCCGATCGGCGTTCCGGTCCAATTCCAGATGCCTCACCGACGGCGTGGTTCGCTGCGGACCATGGCTATGGGGGCGCTGATCTCCCTCGCTCAGCCGATCGGCTCGGCGTTGACGCAGCTCGGTGCAGGGTTGACGTCGATCGTATCGGCAGCCGCACCTGCTGTTGGCGTGCTCGGCGCGATCCCTGGTCTGATCGCCGGTGCCGGCACCGCGGCGATGGGCGCCCGGGTCGCCTTCTCGGGGTTCGGGGAAGCGTTGAAGCAGACCCTCTCCGCGCAGCAACAGCTCGCCAACGGGACCAAGCTGACGGAGGGGGAGCAGCAGAAGCTCGCTGCGGCGATGGACAACCTGTCGGCTTCAGCCGGTAAGACGGTCGTGGCGGTCGCTGGCGTTCGTGGGAAGTGGCGCGAGCTGCGGGTCAACGTCCAGGAGAGGCTGTTTCGGCAACTCGCGGATGAGGTCCGGCCGCTGTCCAGCGCCGTGTTGCCGATGCTGTCCCGGTCCCTGGGCGATGCTGCCGATCAGATCGGTGGACTGGTGCAACGGGCCAGCCAGTTCATGCGCTCTGGGCCATTTCGCTCGGACTTCCGGCAGATCGCTGGGGCGAGCAGCCGGGTCATCACCAGCCTCGTCAACGCGATCGGCGATCTCGGTCACGCCACGGTCGATTTCCTCGTCGCGGCCGGGCCGTTCACCGAGCGGATCGCTCGGGCAACCGCGCACACCACCGCGTGGTTGCGCGCCGTCGTCTCGGTGGGCCGGGAGACGGGCACGTTGGCCCGGTTCCTGGAACGGGCCGGTGACAAGGCGGCGCAACTGGGCCGGATGACCCGCGACCTGACCGGGGGTCTGATGGGGATGGGGCGGGCATCGACGGCTGCCGGCGAGAGCTTGCTGGGAGGCATGGAGACGCAGCTCGCGCGCTTCAACGTGTGGGCGAACAGTGCGTCCGGGCAGAAGAGCATGGCGTCGTTCTTCGAGCAGGCGAAGCCGGGCTTCCGTGAGCTGGTGGGACTGGTGGGCGATCTCGGCCGCGGGATGGCGAAGATCGCCCGTGACCCGGGGCTCGCCACACTGGTGGCGCAGATCCGGACCGAGCTGGTGCCCGCCCTCGGTGGGTTCTTGGACACGCTCGGCCGGCAGATCGGACCGTTGGTCATCTCGCTGTTCTCCGGGATTGCTCGGGTCATTCAGCAGCTCTCCGGCGCCGCAAGTGGCTTGGCCGCGGTCGGCTTGGCCTTCTCCGGGCTGGTGAACGTGGTCGGTGAGCTGCTGCGGGTGGTGCCGGGCTTGTCAACGGCCGTGGCGGTGCTGCTCGCGTCGATGCTGGCGCTGAAGGTGGCCCGGAGCGTCACCGGGATACTCGGCGGGCTCGGCACGGCGATTCGGTCGGTCGGCACCGCTTCCGTTGGGGTGTCCGGGGCGATCGGCCCGCAGATCAGCACGTGGCAGCGGATGGGCCTGGCCTACCGGGCTGCGGTCCAGGACGCCGATGGCGTCTCGGGCGCGATGCGGGGCGTCAGCGCCGCTGCTGGCGCCGGCGGCCGCGGGCTACGCGGTGTCCTTGGCGGGTTGGTCGGCTTCATGGGCGGGCCGCTGGGCATCGCGGTCACCGTCGCTGGTGCTGCTCTGGCCCTGTTCGCCAACAAGCAGCGCGACGCCGCCGAAGCGGCCGCTCGTCACAAGGAGAACGTCCAGACGTTGGCGGACGCGCTCAAGGAGTCCGCGGGCTCGATCGACGCCAACGTGCGGGCTACGACGATCAAGATGCTGCGGGACAACGGGCTGGCTGAGAGCGCCAAGCGGGCCGGGGTCAGCCTGAAGTCGCTCACCGACGCGACGTTGGAGCAGGGCGGCAGCATCGAAGCGCTGCAGCAGAAGATGCGGGCCCTGGCGAAGGACGAGCCGTTGGCGCGCAACGGTTGGGGGCAGATCGTCGTGTCTGATCGGCAGAAGGCGCTGGAGGCGTTCGCCCGCGATTTGGAGAGCCAGAAGGGGTTGTTGAAGGAGGCGCAGGGCGTCAACCGTGAGAACGCGGAGGCGATGGAGAGTGCCGGCACGCGGGGCCGTAGTGCGTACGCGAAGCTGACGGCCGCGATCAACGAGATGTCGAAGAGCACGTCGGATGCGGACTCCCGGGTCCAGTCCCTCAAGGACGCGCTCGACGGTCTCACCGGCGGCAGTCGCTCCGCGCAGGAGGCTCAGGCCCGGCTCAACGCGACTCTGCTGGACGTCAAGGACAGCATCAAGGCCGGGTTCGAGAAGAACGACGGGTGGGGTGCGACGGACCTCCTCAGCAGCATTGACGGGTCCCTCCAGACGACGACCCGCAACGGCCAGAAGCTCCAAGAGACCCTGTTCAAGCTGAAGGATGACGCCGCAGACACGGCGACGAAGGCGTTCGACTTGGCTCGCGCCCAGGGTGAGGGGCTGCCCGCGGCCTTGGCGAAGGGGCAGGCGGCGATGGAGAACGCCCGCGCTTCCGCGGTCAACATGGCGATGGCCATGGGCCTGAACAAGGACCAGGCGGCCGCGCTCGCCACGCAGATGGGCCTGGTGCCGCAGAACCTCACGATGGTGCTCCAGGCCCAGGGCATCACCCAGGCTCAGGCCGAGATCATCGGACTCAGCTCGCAACTGGCCAACCTCGATGGTCAGAAGACAAAGACCATCACCATCAGCGCGCCGACGGCCGGCGCGACAGCGTCCCTGCGAGCGCTCGGCTTCGAGGTGCAGGCCCTCCCGGGCGGGAAGCAGGTGGCCGTGTCGGCGCCGACCAGCACGGCCCGTGCGCAGCTTCAGGCCCTGGCCGCGGACATCGCGGCGACGCCGGGCAGCAAGAAGGTCACTGTGCAGGCGATCGTCAAGCAGGCGACCGGGGATCTGGAGTACGTCCGGAACTACATCGGGCAGATGACCGGCAAGAAGTTGGTGATGGAGGCGCCGACCGAACTCGCGCAGCAGGAGCTGAAGTCCCTCGGCTTCAAGATCACGAGCCTGAAGGGCAAGAAGGTCGAGATCACGGCGCCGACGGGAACGCCACTGAGCCAGGTGCATGCGATCCAGTCCCGCATCAACGCGCTGACGGGGAAGACCGTGGAGGTCTTCATCAAGTACACGCCGATCGGGAAGCCGTACGTGGACACCAAGGCGGACGGCGGCATCGTGCAGTACGCCCAGGGCGGGATCCATCGGGCTGGCGGGCGCCTCGCGCGGTTCGCCGCCGGCGCGGAGCGGCACATCGCGCAGATCGCGCGGGCCGGCGAGTGGAGGCTGTGGGCCGAGCCGGAGACAGGTGGGGAGGCGTACATCCCGCTCGCCGCGGCCAAGCGGCGCCGCTCGAAGGCCATCTTGGAAGAGGTCACGCGGCGGTTCGGCGGCACCCTGCTGTGGAACTCCGTCACCGGGCCGCAGGCTCTCCACCAGGCCGGCCAGTCCGCGCCCTCCAGCAGCTCCCGTTCCGATGCCCCCGCCGTCAGCCCGGCGCTGATCGGCGGAGACCTGCACCTGACGATGACCCGCGCTGCGGTGTCGCCGGGCGACGCGCTGGCCGACGCGATGTTCGAACTGCGCAGGATCCGCCAGGGAGGAGCGCATGTTGCATGAGGGCGAATGGAACGTGAGCTACCCGGCGTACGGGGTGCATCCGGGCGCGGACCTCACCTTCGGCTCGATGCGGTCGGGCATCTACCTGATCGAGCCGTACGAGATCACCTCGGACGCGGCTGATACCGGCGATGTGCGGCTGCCGGGGCAGGACGGGGTGCGGCTGGGCCAGGACTTCAGGGGGCAGTCCACCGTCACGTTCGAGCTGGGCGTCGACAGCGTGGACGCCGCCGTTGACCAACTGGGCCGGCATGGTGCGAACCTCGCGGCCCTCTCGCGGCTCGCCGGGGTCTGGGATGCCGAAGCGGTTCGCCTACGCTTCGGGCAGCCGGCCGTGCTGCGCACCGTCCAGGGCGCCCGGGCCCGGCGCCTGTACGGCCGGCCCCGCAAGCTGGCTGCTTCGGGCAGCCGGCTGACCCGCCAGGGCTACACCCCGGTCGTCGCCACCTTTACCGCGGTGGACACCAGCGCCTACGACGACGTCGAGCAGTCGGTCCGGGTCGGGTTGCAACCGCCGCCGCACTACGGGCTGGTCGGCCCGCTGACGACGCCGCTGACGATGGTGGGCGAAGGCGCCACGCGGGTGCCCGGCGAGGTCTACATCGGCGGGGACCGGGCCACGTGGCCGGTCATGACGATCTACGGGCCGATCACCAAGCCTGCGATCGACCTGGTCGGCCGGTGGACGGTGGCGCTGGACATGACGCTCCGAGACGGTGAGCGGGTCACCATCGACCCGCGGCCCTGGGCCATGACGGTGCTGCGCAACGGGACCGCCAACGTCGCCGGCTACCTGACGCGTTCCACGCCGCTGATGCGGGACATGCGTCTGCCGGCCGGCGCCCGCCAGGACATCGTGCTGCGCGGCACAGACGCGACGGGCAGGTCGTACGCCACGGTGGCCTGGCGCGACGCCTACTCCTACCTCTGACGCCGCGGCGGCAGACACAAGGGGCCGGCCTGGACCACGCTCCGCACCGATGCGTTCGACCAGTGGAGGTGGAGGACTGATGTGGGACAACGTGCCCTGGTTCGTGGAAGGCGGGGCTGAGCACTCCAGCGAAGTGGCCCGGCTCCTGGCCTACGCCGCGTTCGGCGGCGCGGAGGGAGTGGTGGGCGTCGGGGACCTCCAGGTGCAGGCGCTGCCGGCGCCCGGCTCGGCCGTCCAGGTCACCACGGGGGCCTGCGCCGTCATCAACCGCGCCGCCGGGGCGCCCTACCAGGCATACGCCGGCCGGCTGATCGCGGGCGAGCAGGTGCCGATCGCAGCCACCGGGCCGAGCGCCCGCAGCGACCTGATCGTGGCGCGGGTGGAGAACCCCTACAGCTACGGCGAGTCATGGCCGCAACCGACGGACCCGAAGGTCGGGCCGTACATCTACACCCGGGTCGTGTCCGGGGTGCCGAAGACGACGACGAACGTGCGGCAGGTGCGCTCCGGGGACTCCGCGATCACCCTGGCCCGGATCGACCTGCCGCCGAACACCAGCAGCATCACGCAGGCGATGATCACGGACCTGCGGTCGATGGTGCGGCCGCGCCGAGACCGCCGGCTGCACACCACATTCCCGTCGACCCTGAGCCGGCTCGTGTACTCCGACAACACCTGGAAGCGGTGGCCGATGGAAGCCCGGTGGGACATCGCGGTCCCCGAATGGGCCACCAGGGCGAAGATCGTGACGACCATCGCTGGGCTGCGCCTGTCCTTCGCCAACGTCTTCGCCGACATGCAGCACGTCTTCGCGGGCGTCAAGGGCCAGGACACCGTGATTGACGACGACCAGGGCAGCGGCACCCGACGCAACACCGTCGTGATCGCCGACAACATGTATCTGCCGGCGGCCATCCGCGGCACCACGCAGTCCCTGTACCTCCAGACGCTGATCTCCAAGGCCGAGGCCGGCGACGTGGGCGTCGACGCAGCCACCTCCATCGTCTGCGACGTCGAGTTCGTCGAGTCGCCGGACTCCAGCGAGGTGTGAGCGATGAAGAGCTGGCGATTCATCGCTCAACGCGCTCTGCCGGAGACGATCCTGGACTGGGACGTACCGCTCACCCTGACCTCCAACCCGAAACGGGATCTGTCCGGGCCGGGGTCCCTGACTGCCACCGTCGAGCCCGAATACTCCCGGCTGATCGGCACGGACGGGCACCCGATCCTGCAGGAGTGGGGAACCAAGCTGTACCTGGAGGTGGACGGCATGCTCCGCTGGGGCGGCATCATCACCCGCACCACCTACGAGGGGCCGAAGGCGACCATCATCGCTGAGGGGCTCAGCAGCTACCCGCACGGGCTCCCGTTCGAAGGCATCCTGCGCTCCGGGGAACTCCTGCGCCTGCCCGATCCCAACGCGGGCAGGGACCGAAACCACGACGGCTGGATCGACGGCGAGAAGGGCAAAACGCCAACCCCGCCGCCGCCGAAGCCGATCGCCGGCCCGCGGTTCGACACCTACGACATCTTCCGGTGGATCTGGGCCCACGTGCAGTCCCGCCCCTACGGCGACATCGGCATCGTGCTGGACGCCCACCAGCTCGGCGAGAAGCTGGGGGCCACCGACGGCTCGGACCCCTGGCGGCTGCTGTGGTGGGACAACCCCGACTGCGGCACCGCACTGGATAACCTGGCCCGCACCGCGCCGTTCGACTGGCTGGAGACGCACGCCTGGGCGGGCGGCCCGGACTCCACAGCGATCGAGCACCGTATCCGGCTGGGCCGCCCCCGCCTGGGCCGTCGCCGTGACGACCTGCGCTTCGTCGAGGGCGAGAACATCGTGGCCCGCGCGAAGGCAGAAGCGATGGGCGACGAATACGCCAACGAGGTCGTGGTCTTGGGCAAAGGCGAGGGCCAGAAAATGGCGCGGGCCCAGGTCCACCGGTACGACGGGCGCCTGCGGCGCGTCGCCACCGTCGCTGACAAGACCCTCTCCTCCGACAAGGCGCTGCGCACCCGAGGGGAGCGGGAGCTCGCCGGCCGCACTCAGGCCCTGCAGATCCCCGCGATCCAGGTCCGGGACCATCCCAACGCGCCGTTCGGCGCCTGGCAGTTGGGCGACGACGTCCGTATTCAGGCACACCTGCCGTGGGTCGGAGACGTGGACGTCTGGCATCGGATCGTCGGCGACGAGATCAGCGCGGACGGTCTGTGCACCCTGGCCCTGAAGCGTTCGGACAGCTTCCACTACTGAGCGCGCGACGCAAACCGGCCGGCCCCCGCAGCATCCGGGGCCATGAGCAACGCACTCGACGCCCAGGTCGAGGCCCGGCGCCTGGCCCAGGTGCTGGCCGATCTCGATCGTCGCCTCCAGGCCCTGGAGCGGAGCACCCAGGCCGCCTACACCAGCATCGAGGGCGGCTCGATCGACATCTACGACACCGACGGGCAACTGCGGGGCCAGCTGGGCGTCCAGCCGGACGGCGGCGTCGCGCTGGTCCCGCACAACACCACCCCGCCACCGACGCCCACCACCCCCGCGGTGGAGCCGGTACTCGCGGGCCTGATCGTGGGCTGGGACGGGCAGTGGGAGGACTCGTACGACACCCCCTCCGACTGGTCCCTCATCGAGGTTCACCTCGGGCCGGCCGCGGACTTCGAGCCGGCGGCAACCACGTTGGTCAGCACGATCACCGCGGCGGCGGGCGGAACGATCACCGTAGCCACCGGCGACTACACCACCGCGTGGGTCCGGCTCCGGGCGCTGAACACGGCGCAGGTCGCCGGGCCGCCATCGGCGGCCGCCGCAGGAACACCGCGGCAGGTCGAGGGACCGGACCTCTCCGCGCTCGTGGACCTGGCTCAGTGGCTCAAGGACGAAAGCGTGCCGGGCTCGAAGCTGGTCCGGCAGACCATCGGTACCGACCTGCTCGCCGCCAACGCGGTCGTCGCCGGCAAGGTCGATGCCGGCGCCATCACCGGCCGTGAGGTCCGTGCCGAGACGCTGGAGGGCACGCACCTGAAGGCGGGCACCCTCGATGCCACCCGCATCAAGGCGGGCACCATCACCGCGGACCTCATCGCGGCCACCGCCCTGAACGGGAAGACCATCACGGGGTCCACCGTGCAGACGGGCACCTCCGGGGCCCGCATCGTGCTGGACACCGCTATGCGACTGTTCGACGGGGCGGGCGCGTTGGCGGCTGAAGCAAAGCTCCAGGACGCCCATACCGACGTCGGGTTCGTCGCGTACAACACATCCGGTCTGGGCCGCTACTACGCCATGCTGAGCCGCGGCTACGTCCAGTTCGGCAAGGAGGGCACTGCCTACCGCGGGGTGCCCGGCGCCGACCACATGTTGGCCGGGGGCACTGTAAGCGCCCTGACCCTCAGCTCCGGCAACACCGAGGACTACGGCCAGGCCCGGCTGCTCCTCACGGCCGGCATCAGCGGGCGACGGCCGAGAGCCGAGCTGGCCTCGGACACCCTGGACACCCGGGCGGACCTGGTCGTCAACGGCATGATCAGCTCGGGGAACATCGTCACCGGCACCATCGCGATTACCCCTTCCGCCGCCAGCACTCCTCAGTCGGCGACCATCACCGGTCTGAACGTGGCCGGAACGACGGTCCGCGCGTGGGTGAGCCCGATGAGCTCCGTGCCGGGGACCGGGCTGCTCGGGTGCGCGGCAACGGACGTCACCAACACCGGCATGACGGTCTGGCTGACCCGCAAAGACCTCGTCCGTACCACCGTTCACTGGATGATCATCGGGAGCTGACATGGGAGCCGAGGGCATAGAGCTGACCCCACCGTCGGTCCACCGCGTCGCGCGGTGCCGCACAACGGACTGCCCTGCCAAGGACCAGCCCTTCGAAGTCGAGCTGTACGAGAATGCTGGGGATCCGAAATACGTCGCGGTCTGCGGTCGGTGCGGTGACACCATCACCGACCTCTCCGAAGTCGAACCGGCGGCATAGCAGAGCAGGACACAAACGGCGCGGCCCTGCACTGTACGGCGTGCGGGGAGCCGCGGTCCCTTCGCTGGGTCCCGGCTCCCGTGCACCGATGACCCGACGACGAGGGAGTGCCAGTGGATGGGCTCGTCTCTCTGGCCCCCGTGCTCGCGCCCCTGTTCGGGATGATCGGCGCACTGGGCGGCGCGTGGCTGGTGTACCGGCAAGGCCGACGCAAGACAGACAGCGACGCCCAGGTGGCAGCGGTGAAGACTGTCACCGACGGGTTCACCTCCCTCTTGGAGCAACAGCGCTCATCGGCGGCCCAGACCTTGGAGCGCATGGCGTCGCTGGAGGCCAAGTACAGCGATCTCGAACACCGCGTCGAGCGCCTGCAAGAAGAACAGCGGCAGTGGCGGCGCTGGAAGGCCGCGGCCGTCGACTACATCCAGGACCTGCTCGGTCTCGTCCGCGATGTGCTCCACCAGCCGGCGCCCGAACCCCCCGAAGAGATCGCCGCCGACCTTGGTCAGCGCGACACCGCGTAGCCCAGCACGCGACGTAAGACCGGCGGGACCTACACGCTCTGCCCTCAGTCCCCCCAGCAGAAGGGCAAACCCCTATGTCGTCCACTCTGGACTCGATCACCAACGGCGCCCAGGTCGGCGCCCTCCTCCCGCTGCTCACCGCGATCGTGCAGCGCCCGGCCTGGTCGGCGGAGGTGAAGAAGGTGGTGGCCGTCGTCATCGCCCTGGTCGCGGGCGTAGCCACCGTCGCGGTGGACGGCGGCTGGGAGCAGTTCCAGCACGGCACCCTCACCTTCGCCACGATCGCTGCCGTCCTCGCTGCTTCGCAGGCGACGTACGACCTGATCTGGAAGCCGAGCAAGGTCGCCCCGGCGATCGAGTCGGTGACCAGTCCGAAGCCCGGAGAAGCGACCGGATAGCGCCGTGGATTGATGGCCGCCGCGTGCCGGCGGGTATCATCCGCACGAAGGTGGCCGCCTCGCCGCCGAACTCACTGCGTTGAGAGCAACCGCTGGTTCCGGGTTCTTTGGGGATTCCCTTTCGGCCTGGGTCGGCCGGCGGTACTGCTTGAGACCACTGCGCGCGTGCAGAGCGCCCAGGGCCGGAGAGTGGTTGCTCCTGCGATGACCCGGCACACGGAGTGGGTTCGGTTGCGAGGCGGCCATCGCCTACTACGCACCAGGAGGAGCCGCGGGAATGGCCGACGCGCAGCCACCTGCCGAGAAGGTCACGGCAGAGGTCAAGCGCCTGATGGAGATGTCGCATCTGGCGTTCTTCGAGGCGTGGACCGTTTTCGTACAAGGCAGCACTGACCGGAGAGTCCCCAGGGAGGTCCAGGCGGCTGCGTTCCGCTCACGGGATCTGGCCAGCCGGACGCTTACCGCGGCCGATCGGGCAGCCCGCGAGTTCAAGTCTGTCGTGGTCCGGCATGACGGCGAATCCAAGCGCGATTACCAGGCCCGGATCACCGCCTTCCGTGCCCAGCTCCAGGAAGCCCGACAGCCCGTCGTGGCCGCGGTCGAAGACCTCGCGTTCGACGAGGCCGAGTACCTGGTGCAGCTCGACGACGAGGCGTTCAGCGAAGAGTGGTCGGCCTTCGTCCGACAGGTCGCCGGCCACGCGCGGTCGGGTCGCGACGCTGTCCAGGGGCTCGCCTTCCGCTCACCCGAGGTGGCGCCACGCACACAGGCTCTGGCTATCCAGATGATGCGTGCCCCGGAGAAGTTCCTGCCCGCGGTCGAGGGCGAATCGCGTACGGCGCACGACGCGCGCGTCTCTCAGCTCCGGTCACGGCTGGAGGCCGAGCTGAGATTCCTGCAGTACACGCTGAACTATTCGACGGCTCGGTGGGGCCGGATGCCGGCCGCGCCGAATTTCCGTCTCCAGGCGATGCGGCTACTCGCCGAGAAGTATCCCGAGGAGTTCTCCCGACTACGCAGCGCGGTGCGCGCGGATGCGCAGGCGGCGCGCGACGAGGTGCGCAGAGAGAGGCGCGCCGCGCGTCGGGGGCAGAGCAGGCCGGCGAACTGACGCGCCACCCTCCTCTTGGGCCCGCCCGCGTTGGGCGCGCCCTTCTTCATGTCCGACCGCGCCGCTCGCCGCCGTGGCGCGTACGTCCCTGGGCGTCCGGCGCCGCGCCTCCTAGGCGCGCCTCGCGTGCTTAGGGGTCGTCTCATTTGGTGAGTCGATGGCCAGGCCGGCGCCACAGCGATTGTCGTGCCGTGGGAACGGCACCATGGGGCCCCCACCCATGCGCGTGCGCCACCAGCGCGGCCGCAGGGGCCGCGTCGTCGCGCCGGAGACAGCAGACGTCCTGTGGGGAGTCTGGCCGGGGCCGAACTCCGGCCGCTGGCCGGACTTCCCCGAGAAGCCTGGCCAGCGGCCTTTCGTTCCGACTACGGGTTGAGCGGAATCCCGCGGCCTGGCCCTGATGAGACCAATAGGGTCCCGGCCCGGGCGCTGGGCCCCGGCGTCAACCCCTGTCTTCCCCGCCTTCCTTGCCTCCCTTACCTTCCCTGCCTTCCGAGCTTCCGCCCTTGCCTTCGCCGCCTCCCTTGTCTCCCATGAAGTCGGCACTGTTGTTGCAGCCGATGGACGAGCCCATCTTGGTGCTCTGCGCGCCCGGGGAGCCCTCGCCGCCGAGAGCGTTGCCGAGCACGCCGTTGAGGATCCCGACCTCGCCGAGGACATCGACGTTCAGGTCGTGCGACCGGCACTGGGAGCCCTGCCTGACGTTGAACTCGTCACCGCCCCGCCCGCCGGCGTTGGCGGTACCAGCGCCGAGGAGGCCGAAGCTGCCGAGGACGACGGCCACGACGGCAGCCTTCTGAAGCTTGTGCATTTCTTCTCCAGTGGTCGAACAGGTACAATCCGTGATATAGCGACTTCGTACAGTCATAACAGGGCTAATGCAAAATATGCCGCAGTCACTTAGCGACGCGCCGTAGCCGTCGCGGACGAGTGGCCATCCGAGAGCCGCCCTGCACCCTGAGCAGGCCAAGGCATCGACTGACCTCGACAGGCGCAGACACTCCACCCCAACGGCCCCGTCTGGAGCTGGCGAAAGCGTTGGCCGGGATGCAGCAGAAGCCTCAGATCTCGGAGGTCCCGAGCACAGGCCGACCGGGAGCACCGACTCGAATAGCGTCATCTGCTGCCGCAGACCCGCCAATTGAGACGACCTCTTAGGTGCGCTGCGGTTCGGGCGCGCCTCGCAAATCCGCAGGTCACCAGAGGGCGCGCCTCCTGGTGGCGCGCTTCTGGGAGCGCGGGACGCGCCTGTCGGGTGGCGCGCTACCGAAGTGCTGGCGCGCTCCGGCGGGGCGCGGTTGGGCAGGGGCGCCGGATGCGCTCGGCGGGTGATGCCCGGCGGGCGCGCCTGGTGCGGTACAGGTGGCGCGCCGTGGTGACCAGGGGCGCGCGCCCGCTGAGCATGGCGAAGGCGCGCCCAGGCGATGGCTGGGTCGCGTAGGCGCGCCTTCGGCAGGTGACGTGATGCGGCGGGCGCGCCTCGCTCCCCGGCAGGGCAGTGCGGGCGCGCTCGGCGGGCGTCACCTCACGTCACCTCACCCGACAGTGGCGAGGTCGGTATAGAGGGACGCGAACATGTCGGCGATCTTCAGCTCCGGCTTGCCTGCGAGGCGGTAGGCGTTGGCGATGTCCCGCTCGCCGTGCTCTTCCAAGAGAGCGATCACCATGGGGCGGTTCTCCAGGACATGCGTCCGTAGCTTGGTCATCGGCGGCGGCGTGCCCTCGTTGTTCGCGTCGGAGATCGGTTCTAGGTGCTCCTGCATGGACAGGCCCAGGATGCGGGCCTGGATCTCTGCCTCGGTGAGCAGCACCGACATCACCCTGTTGACCTGCTTCGCGTGGACGGTCCGGGGCCGGGGAAGGTCCTGCGGCTGCTCCGCCTCGGTGACGTCCTCGGGCCGTTCGGTCGTGGACGGCTCGGCGTCCGGGTCCGGGGGCGGCGGAGCGCCCTGCTCATCCGGCTCGGGCTCGGTTGCATCCGACGGAGCATGCTGCTCCTCGTCGCTGGTCTGATGGGGCTGCGTCTGCTCCCCGCCGGACGGGTTGCTGCCGCTCTCGCCTGCCTGCGCTTCCTCGGCTTTGGTCTTGAGGTGGTCGAGCGACTTGGTGATCAGTTTGTCAGCGCTCATCACGCCCCACGCGGTCTTCGTCTTCAGGGCCGTGAGGGTGCGGCGGCCGTGCTCCTCGCGCAGCTCGTGCAGGGCGTGCTCCGGGTCTGTGGGGTGCATGAGGGCGTCGCGGATCATCTGGGCGGCCTGGTCTCCGGTGACGGAATGGGCCTGTCGGGCTGCGGGCAGGAGCGGGACGGAGTGCTGTGGCTGCTGGTTCTGCTCGTGCAGATCGGCGTCGGGACGGAGTTCGTACGTGGAGCGGGACTCTGCGGCGTCTTGGAGGCCGAGGCGGCGCAGCAGGGTGTCCACGGTGAAGTCGTGGAACCGCTGGGTCTCGCCGGGCTTGATCTCCAGGTGCAGGCTGCGCACACCGGTGAGCCAGGCTTCGCCGATGGCGTGGAGGTCCACGATCGCGTCGACGGCCGCGGGCAGGTTCTTCTCCGCCTTCACCTTCCGCGTCGTGTTGCGGGTGGGCTTGTCGTTTTCGAAGGCGGTGACGATCTCGGTGCGGGCGAGCAGCAGGCACGGGCCCTGGTGGCGGCGCAACAGCCACAAGATTTCGCCCCAGCGGTCTTTGGCCCGGTTCCACAGGTCGGAGTCGATGACGACCGGGTCGTCAAGGGTGGGGACGCGGGAGCGGTTGCGCTGCGCCTTACGGATGGCACGGTTACGCGCGTACATGGCGATCTCGTCGCTGAGCATGTCCCACAGGGAGGTCATGGAGTCGATGACCAGCATGTTTGGCTTACCGTCGGTGCGGGGCTGGTGGTTCACCCACCGGATCGTGTCGAGGATGTCCTGGTACGAGCCGTCGTGCTGCACGATCTCGTAGTCGGCGCCGGGCACACGGCCGTAGTAGTCGGCGGTCCCCTCCGTGCCGCCAATCTCGATCCAGTACGTCGTGCCGATGAGGTCGGAGCCGGAGCCACGGGCGGCTTCGTAGCTTTTGCCGGACTTCTCGGGGCCGGTCAGCAGGATGATCGGCGGGTTCGGCTTGCCGGTGGGCTTCCGGCTCTTTCGGGTGCGCTGGGGCACGGTGGTTCCAGCCAAGGAACGGGGCCTTTCACTTCGGGTCGAGTCTTCCGGGTTGCTCTCCCGGATGCTGCGGCGTGCAGGGCCCTACCTTCTCGCCCTGACGTCCGCTGTACCATTTTAGCGGTTCGGGGCTGAGAATCAATCCGCTTGGAGCAGGTCAGAGGCGGGATTCTGCGCTACCGGATCGGAGTCGTCGCGGTGCGCCCGGTACCAGGTGTCAAGGTCGCGCGCATCGCCACCGATCCCCTCGAACGCCTCCGCCGGCACGGCCTGCCACGCGGTGACCGCCTCCGCGTACTCGCCCTGCACCGTCTCAGCGTCACTCCGGTTCAGGGCCTGCGTGATCACCTGCCACGGCGTCCCCGCCAGTGCTTCGCTGAGCACCACCAGGTCGACGAGTGCGTTGGCCAACACCCGCAGCCGCCGCGCCTCCTCAATCCGCTCACGAGCGCCCGCACCGGAGAGGCTGTTTCCCACGCCGTGCCGGGCTAGGTTGGACAAGTCGCGGTACGCGCGAACGACCGTGAGGCGGGCCACGGTCTCGGGGGTCATGAAGCTTCCGATCGTGCCAGCGGCGGGCGCCCCGAATCGGTGCGCCCGCCGCGAAGTAGGTGCGGAACGTCAGGATGCCTGAGCGGAATCGCTACCGGCGTCCAGACCTTCCAGGTTGACGCCGTCGCCGCGCTCCTCCTGCTTCTCAGCCCGGTAGCGGGCGTCGAAGCGCGGACCGACGTTCTTCCGCCCGTTCTGAGGACTCTGCCCCAGTCGGCGGCCAAGCTGCGTCGGGTTCAGGTCCCCGCGCGTACCGAAGCGATCTTCCTCGCCTGCGTCCTTGGCCGCCTGGTAAATGGCGTACAGCTCCTCCTCGGTCAGCACGGTCACCGGTTCGATCTCCGGGGCGATCTCGGCCTCCTGCTCCTCCGGCTGCTGCTCCTCGTCCTGCTGGGCCGGCGCTGATACGTCTTGCGCCGGCACCTTGGGCTTCGGTGCAGGAGTCTTGGCCGCGGGGCGCGGAGTCACCGTTGCCTTCCGGCGAGTGGGCAGTGGGGCGGTAGCACCAAGCAGCGCCCCTGTGCCGTCCACGTCGACCCAGTCCGATCCCGCTCCACGCGCCCGGACGAAGCCGGAGATGTGCAGTCCGAAGCTGCCGCCGAGCGGCACCATCGCCGCAACCGCGCCGCCGACCACGTACACGTAGACCTGATTGTCCGCCATGACCGTCGGAGCGCCGCCCGTGCTCAACCACTCGCTGAGCGCGACCAGAGCATGCCCCACGTTCGCAGCGATCGAGATGCACAGCAGGAATCCGAAGATCAACCAGAGCGACCAGTAGTAGCCGCCCTCGCGGCCGTCCGCGCCGCGTCGCCGGATCGAGGTGACTGCACCGGCGTTGAACGCCAGGAGCAGCTCCAGGGCGACCGCCATGGCGCCGGCAGCGACACCAGGGAAGCCTATGAGCCTTCCTGCCCAGTGGAGTTGGTAGAGGGAGGCGAGCATCATCCCGAAGCCTGCGGCTGCGGCTCCGATGCGCAAGTTGCGGTGCCAATCTCGTAGCTCCCGCTCACCCTGGGTGATGGCACGTATGGTCGGCACCTTCGGCATGGCACGCCTCTTTCGTTCGGGTCTCCCCGAGGGACCTATGCTCGTCGGTCCTCGGGTTGCCCAAACGATATAGCGTCTACGTCTGCCTCGCTGCACCTGATCGTTGACCGCCGCGCCGCCCCCGTTTCAGGGGCTTGAGTTCACCAGTCGAGCGGCTTGCGAGGCGTGCGCCGGTCCGGCCCGACGACCTTGGCCAGGTAGGCCCGGTCTTCGATGCGCGAGAGGAGCCGTTCCCCAAGGACGGCCTTGATGCCGTCGCGCTTGAGGTTGGTCGAGAACACCGTGGGACGGCCGGAGGCGAGGCGCGAGCCGACCAGGTCGGTCGTTTCGCGGCGGACGAACTCCGTCTGCACGCCGTCCATCTCGCCGCACAGCTCGTCGAGGATCAGCAGGTCCGGGTCCTCGACGTGGCGCTTACGGATCTCGAAGCGGCTCAGCCCGTCAGGGCCGCCGTCGGGGCGGCGCCAGGTGAGGTACGTGGAGTGCTGGACGAACCGCACGAGCAGGCCACGCTCCGCGGCCTCGTTCCCGAGCGCGCCGACCGCGGTCGTCTTCCCCGAGCCGATGTTCCCGGACACGATGAAGTGCATGGTGCCGGGCCGCGCCCTCTTCCTCTTGGCCTCGACGAGCGAGTCGAGCCAGCCGCCGAGCGCCTGGGGCCGCTGGTAGTCGTCGAGGTCGGCGAGCCGCCACTTCAGGTAGTCGTCGTGATCAGCGGCTTTCATGCTGTTCTTCCATGCGAGTGCGCGGGCGTTGGCCTGCGGTACGGACACGTCGTCCCACAGTTCGAGGGCATCGCCTTCGTCGGACGGGGTAGGTACGCCGAGCTGCGACAGGTCGGCTCCCCCACGTTCCAGGGCCGCAAGCAGTCGGTCGGTGACCTCAAACAGTCGCTTCGGCTCGCGCTCGGGGATGAAGCGCTGGGCTGCCATAGTGCTCACCGCTCGTGCTCCTTGGCGTCAGGCGGGGACGATGCCGAACTCGGCGTCGTCGTCGTGGTCTTCGGGGGTGCTCTGGGGCGGAGGGGTGGCCATGTCGGTCACGCCCCAGGTCGCGGCATCGCTGTAGGGGGCGGGGCGGCCGCCGTACTGGGCGGGCATCGTTCGGTTGTTCCGCTCGTCGCTCAGCGCCCGTTGGAACTGATGCGCCGTCGGGAAGTGGACGCCCGTGCGCTGGAACGCTTTGGCCACCTGTTTCTGTGTGTACTGCGCGTCCAGGGCCTGTTTGCTGAGCTTGACGAGGGCGAAGTACCAGCCGGACTTCTTCTTGCCGGCGTACGGGCCGAGGTGCTGCGTGGCGTGGTCGTAGTACCAGGTGGCAACCTCCTCCGCGGGCGTCTTCCCCTTAGCCGCTTCCCTCTCTTCGCCGGGCTGTACCTGCGTGTCCGTGGCGCCGTTCGTCGGCTCTCCGCTCTCCTTCTTCGCCGCGGCGCGGGCCGCAGCCGGCGGGGTGGCGCGCGGCTTCTTCTTCGGCTTCGGCTGCAGTTCGGGGTCGGCGGCTGCGCCGTCGTTCGGCGCCGCGGCGGGGGCGGCTGGGCCGGGTGCGAAGCCATCGGGGCCGAGGCTGCCGTCGGCGTAGCGAACGCGGAAGCTGCCGTCCTCCTGCTCCACGACGGGGATATCCAGCTTCTTGCCGAAGGTGACGTAGTCCTGGGCCCACTGCTCGACGGGGTATTCACTGACCGCCGCGCCCATGCCGGTCGTGCCGTCCAGGAAGCGACGTCGCTCCAGTCGGTAGTAGCCGTGAGCAGCGAGTTCGTGGAGGGCCCTACGCACAGCGTCGCGCCCCTCACGCCCCTCGCCACGGGCGAGTTGTTCCGAACGGACGTTCCAGCTGTCGGACTGATCGAGGCAGTACGTGAGCACGCCGAGCGCGCGATAGCTCAGGCGGGTGTCCCGGGCGGTCGTGGACTCGACCTGGACGTAGTGGTGACGGCGATTGCGGCGCACCGCGCTGCGGTCGGTCATGCGGCTGCCTCGCTCGGCCTCTCGGAAAGCAGCCGGAAGTGGGTGTGCCACGTCTTGCGGCCGTGGGCGCCCATCTCGTACACGCGCTGGGACTCGACCATGCCCGCCTCGCGCAGCTCGGAGAGGGGTTCGCGGGCCTGATGGTTGGTCAGGCTGCACGCGTCGGCAGCGTCCTGGACCCTGACCCAGCCCCGGCTGTAGAGCACGAGGTAGCAGTAGAGGCGGAACGCGCGGTCGGAAATGTCCCCGCCAAGCGCGGGAGCGATGTCAACGGTTCTGCTGGACAAGGGGTGATCCTCCGGGAGGGACCCGGCCACTGCACGGGCGGCCGGGCCGTCGTTCGACTACGCGCTGGGCTACTACTGCCCAGGGCGGCAGCCAGGCGCGGCGGGGATCATGGGCACACCGCGCAGCAGAGCGTCGAGTTCTCCGTTGTGAAACGCCTCCAGGACGGCGTCCTGTCCGCTGTCCTTCCAGCGCAGGGACACGGTGCCTGTCGGCTTGCCGCCAGGGATGCGGGCGATGCCGGGGATCACTTCTCCGGTGGTCTCGTCGACGATGGCGCCGGTCGCCTTGTCGTGCTTCGCGAGCTTGAGCATCTTGTCGCGGAATGCGGGCCGGGCCTGGATGATGACCTCGACCTCGTCGCACTCCTCCGCGTAGGCGTTGAACGCGTCCTCGTCGTCGATGACGTACTTGTCCTTGGAGATCGCCACAGTGTGAGTGGCGACCGCGATGCCGTTCACCTTGACGTCAACGGACTTGGTGCTGCTCTCGGGGTTGTCGTACGCGGCGAGGAGCGGCCCCTTCACGGCGGCGATCTTCTCGTCGATGGCGGGAACAACGTGATCCTTGAACAGCTTGGCGAAGGCCGAGAGCAGTGCTGCGTCGCCCAGGGACAGGGTGGGCTCCGGCGTCTGGTCGACGTCGTCGTGCGACATGCGGGGTCCTTTCTCACCCAGGGCACTGCCCAGGGCTTTTCGGGTCTGTCCTGGGCGGGGTGCATCGGGCGTCGCCTGGTAGTACGTCGATCGGCGAAATCTGTGACACCTAGGCCCAGGTGGCTGGGTTGCTCTCCCAGCCACAGCAAATAGTACAGCACGCGTTGCACTCCGTCTCCGCGTGCACAAAGCTCGCGGTCCGAGTGGGGCTCCCGACCGTCCCCACGTGCTGGAATACCCCTCGGAGCAGGTACCGATGAAGGACCTTCAGATCGGTGATGCCCTCCTCTTCGGCCATCGCCGGATCGCCGTGAACTCGCTGAAGCAGGTGAGGACGCCCAGTGGGGCAACTGACGTCCGGGTGAACCTGGGCAGCGGCTTCCCGCTGTTCGGGGACGCCGAAGAGATGGTGTCGATCGCCGTGCGGCGGACCGACGACCATGCCGCCACGACGACAACCTGACCGGGCGACATAAGCCCGTCGCGGCACCTACCTTCCGGCCCGGCTCGCCCGCTCCTGATGACGTCGTCGGAGGCAGACGGGCCCCGGTGCCGCCCCATCCGGAACGAGGGCAGCGCCGGCCCGGCGGCGGGAGCGGTCCGGCCATGACGGCATGCCCCGCTTGCGAGGCGGGGCGCCGCGGTTGAAGTCCGCGGGCTCGCAGACCGCACCCGCCGCCGGCACCTCGAACCGCCGGAAGGACTGTCGTGACCGAGACCGTACCCGCCCCCCGCTACACCACCTACGTTCCGCTGACCGACCTCGCACCCGCCCCCGGAAACCCCAAGCAGCACGAGGTCGAGCGGATCATCGAGAGCATCGCCACACACGGCTTCGTCGACCAGCCCATCGCCGACGAGCGCACGGGTACCATCCTCGGCGGGCACGGCCGCTGTGAAGCCCTGATCGAGATGCAGAGCCGCGGCACCCCCCTCCCGGACGGGATACTCCTGGACAACGACGGCGGCTGGCTCGTGCCCGTTCAGCGGGGCTGGGCATCCCGGTCGGACGCCGAGGCCAAGGCCCTGAACATCAAACTCAACAAGATCGGTGCTGACGGCGGCTGGCAGCCGCGCTCCCTCGCCGCGTACCTCGAAGACATCGTGACCGCCGACGCCGAGCTGTTCGACTCGCTCGCCATTCCCGAGGACGAGCTGGAGACCCTGCTGCGCCAGGTCGATCCCGAGACACTGCCCGGCGCCTTTAACGAGGGCCAGGTGCCAGCGTTGCACCTTTCTGACGACGGTGCGGACGGCCTGGGCGACGACGGGCTCAGCCCGGACGACGAAGGGCGCTCACGTCTGGTCACCTGCCCGGCCTGCGGGCACGCCTTCACGCCCGGCCGCTGAAAGACGGCTACATGTCCAACCGCCGCAAGCCGCGCCGCCGCGACGTCGGGGGGCGCCCCACCCTGCTGTCCGAAACGGTCGAGGGCCGGATCGTCGCCGCGTGCCGCACCGGCATCGCTGTCGAGCTTGCCGTCGAGGCGGCCGGCATCTCCAGCTCGACCTACCGCCGGTGGATGGCCCGCGGCCGCGCCGAGATCGCCGCAAGAGAAGACGGGCAGACCCCGAACCACGAGGAGGACCCATACGTCGCCCTGTTCGAGAAGGTCCGCACGGCTCGCGCCGTAGCCGCGGCCCGCGCCGTTGCCAACATCCGCCGGGTCGCCGACGGTGGGATCATCACCAAGGTCACGACAAGGAAATTCCGCGACCCGGAGACCGGGCAAATCGTTGAAGAGGTCACCGAGGACCGCACCCCTCCCGACTGGCGCGCTGACGCTTGGTACCTGGAACGCCAACACCGGCACCACTACGGCAAGGACGCCGCGCTCGCCGTCGAGATCACCGGCTTGGACATCAGCGAACCTGCTCAGGAGGAACGCGTCGACCTCACGGCTCTCGCCGAGAGGCTGAACAAGACGCTGTTCGCGGTGCAGTATCCCGACCCTCCCCAGTTGGAGGACGGCCAAGTCATCGACGCTGAGGTGGTCGAAGACTGACCGGCCGCCGCCTCGCACGGCAGCGCGCGACACTACCTGGGGCCAACCTGCACGGTACTGCCTCCCTGACAACAGTCACCGGAGGGCACATCCCCCATGCAGATCATCTCCCGCGCCAAGTGGGGCGCGAAGCCCTGGAACGGCACCCCTGCCACCATCCCTCTGTCCCGCCGCACCGAGTTCTTCGTCCACTACGACGGCGGCACCCCGATCACGCGCACCGGCTACTCGATCATGCGCGCGATCGAGAGCGAGCACCTGGGCAACGGCTGGTCCGGGGTGGGCTACAACTTCGTCGTCGACCAGGCCGGCAACGTCTACGAGGGCCGCGGCTGGTCCCTTCAGGGCGCCCACTGCCCGAACCACAACGTCACCGGGATCGGGGTACAGATCGCCATCGGCGGCAGCCAGGAGCCCAGTGCGAACGCCCTCGCCGCGTGCCGCGCGCTGTACGAGGAGGCGTGCAGGAAGACCGGCCGCCCCCTCGCCAAGCGCGGGCACAAGGACGGCTTCGCCACGGCCTGCCCCGGCACCAAGCTCTACGCCTGGGTGCAGGCAGGCATGCCAGCAGGGACGTACCAGCCAGCCCCGGACCCCGGCGGCTCCACAGGCTCCGGCTCGGCCATCACCCGCTACCAGATCACCATCAACGGCCTGACGTACGGCTACGGCGCCAAGGGCTCCCACGTGACCAAGGTCGGGCAGGCACTGGTCGAGCGCGGTTTCGGCAAGCACTACGCCTCCGGGCCCGGCCCGACCTGGACCGACGTCGACACCCAGAACTACGCCGACTTCCAGAAGTCGCTGGGGTACAGCGGCAAGGCCGCGGACGGAGTGCCCGGCGAGGACTCCTTGAAGAAGCTCCTCTGCTCGCTGCCGGGCCAGGCCACCGCCAAGCCCGTGCCACCGTTCCCCGGCACGAGCTACTTCGGGCCTGGCACGAACAACAGCCACATCACGATCCTCGGCAAGCAGCTCGTAAAGCGTGGCTTCGGGGCGCACTACACGTCCGGGCCCGGCCCGAAGTGGACGGACTCAGACCGCCAGAACGTCGCCGACTTCCAGCGCTCCCGCAAGGAGCTGCGCGGTGTCCCGGACGGCATCCCCGGCCCGTTGACCTGGCGTCTGCTGTTCTCCTGATCCCCTTCTCCGGTCGACCCGCCCTGCTGCGGTCCGACCGCCGATTCGAAAGGCCCCGATCCTGTGCCAGGCGAAACCGTCATCACCCTGATCGGCAACCTGGTCGACGAACCTGAACTCCGCTTCACTCCCTCCGGCGCCGCCGTCGCGAAGTTCCGCGTCGCCTCGACTCCCCGCACCTTTGACCGGCAGGCCAACGAGTGGAAGGACGGCGAGAGCCTGTTCCTGACCTGCTCGGTGTGGCGTCAGGCGGCGGAGAACGTCGCCGAGTCCCTTACGCGGGGTACCCGCGTGATCGTCCAGGGCCGCTTGAAGCAGCGGTCGTACGAGGATCGCGAGGGCGTGAAGCGCACGGTCTGCGAGCTCGACGTCGAGGAAGTGGGCGCGAGCCTGCGCAACGCCGCAGCGAAGATCGCCAAGACCGGTACCCGCACGCTCTCACCGGCGGGTCGTCCAGTCGCTGACGATCAGTGGGCTGGCCCACAGCCGACCTACTGATCAACTCGGCAGTTGAACGCGCCGCGCGGGTATGCGGTCTGCCCGCACGTCGCGTCCTAATCCCTAGGTGCTTGGGGCCACCCAGGCTCGCGGCAGCACCAACAACTCTCCGTCCGAGTCGTCATCCTCCGTGGTCGGGACAACTGGCCTCTTGTCCGTGGCGTCTCTGTTGTCCGCCGGCCTCGGTGCTTTCTCGGGCGTTGGTTGTTCGGTGACTGGCGGTTCGGGGTCGTTGGGTGCCGTGGGAGGCTGCTTCTGCTGCTCAGGTTCCGCCGGCCCGCCCGGCTTCACGGGCTTCTCCTCGATGGGCCTTCCCTCGATCGGCTTCTCGTGGATCGGCCTCCGCTCGACCGGCTCCTCCTCGACCGGCTTCGGGTTCGGAGGCTGGTCGGTGCTGGGGGAAGTCTGTCGAGGCGGCCTGGGTACTTCGCCCTTGGAATTTGGTTGCGAAGCCGCGGAATCGACAACCGCCACGGCCTCGGGAGTGCTCGTGCCCGTGCCCGGTGAGCTCGTCGCTGGCCGCCGCTCGATCCCCGCGGCCAGTGCCACGATGTCGTCCCCGTCTGAATCCAGGAGAGATGGGGACGTCCCATCAGTCATACCAAGCACGGCACGAGCTGCCATCGCCACGGGTCTGTCAAACCCGGCCTCCTGTGGCTCGCTAAGGATCCGGCGCAGTTCCTGTTCGTCTAGGCCCAGCGTGCCCAGCGCAAGCGCAGCCAGCCGCGCGGGGAGCGGCTCGACGCTGCCCATCGGCCGGGCGACAGCCGGAACTTTCGGGGGTGTTGGAGCAGCGCGCAGCAACTTGAGGTACACCTCAAGGCGTTCCTTGTCCGTGCCCCACAGAACATACCGGCCCACGCGATCCATGTTGGGATACAGCTCCACGGACGCGTCCTGCTTCGTCCACGTAGCTGCGTACTCAGTGTCTGCGAAGATGCGCAATCCGATGCGTTGTGAGCCGTACGAGAAAGTGAAGATCGTACTGTCCGGACCGGTGGCGGCTTTGGTCGCCATCACGATCCCGTCAGAGTCGGTGCACTCTGCTTCGAGGTTGTCGATGGGGTTGCAACTGATCTTCCCGGCATTGGAGAAGTCCATGAACTGTGAGTCGACGAACGGCTGTGGCCCAGCCTGGTCAGTCGTAGTGGCGTGGCTCGGGGCCGAGGCACCTGCCACTCCAGTCAACGTGTTGCCACCAGTGAAGTGCCCCAGCGCCCACGCGCCGGCGACTGTGGGCACCAGCACCGCAGCCACGGTCCATTTCTTGCCACGCCAGCGAGGGCGCGCCGAGCGAGGCAGCTCTGTCGGGGGCGTCGGGATTTCCACGGCCGGGGCAGCCTCGACCGGACCCAACAGCTCGTCGAAGTCCTTGAACTCCGCGCAGTGCTCTCGCACCAGGCGCTCAACCTGCTCCAGCGGCAGGTCGGGCATCACCGAACTGACCTGTCGCACAGCGGAGTCGAAACTCTGCGGCTTCAGAAATAGATGACGTTGCCCATTGGCGTAGACCAAGCCCACATCCGTGAGCTCGTCGTCATCGGCCTCAGGGGTGAGCACGATGATTTGGAGTGGAGGTACGGACGAACTCACGACCGCTCTCCGGCGTCAGGTATCGCGCTGCTCAACTCTGCCGATCCCTTTCCTTGCTCCGCAGGATCTCGGCTATCCGAGCCGCCGTCCTCTCGGCGCGCTCAGGAGTGATCGATTCGATATCAGTGAGGACGAGGTGGCCGCCGCCAGGCAGCTCCATCTCTTCACGGTGAATCTCCGGCTCTTCCAAGCCGTCGTCTGATCCCGCGTCCTGACGAGTCTCCTGCGGATTCTGCGCCCGAAGGTACTCGCGGAGCATCGCGTCCCTGGCCCCGCGCACCCTCGCCGGACTGCGCCGGTAGCCGGGCCGCAGCGCACCCGCACTCGCCAGCATCCGTTGGGTGTCCTCATCGTGAGGAATGGGCCCGCCATCTAGCGCCCGTTCCAGGCGCTCGCTCTGGTCAGCGCGTCGCGACATGCGCCCTTGCCTCTCGTGTCTCAACCCGTTTACCAACAACGCGTCTGCTCACTGCCGACGTCAGCAGTTCTTCGACCAATTGAGCAGACGTTTCTCCAGCCGGCATCACTGCAGCGAGCTTACGCAATGACCGTACCGTCAAAGTCCGAACAGCTCCGTCGGACTTACCCATGACTTGCGCTGCCTGTCCAGGGCTGAGCCCATCGAAGAAGCGAAGGGTGAGCACCTGCTGTTGCTCGGGCCGAAGTTTATGCATGCAAGTCGCAACAGCATGAGCCAGAGCACGCCTCTCCGCGTACTCCTCAGGCCCCTGGCCGATACGCGGACGGTCAAGTTCGAGCTGATCAGCGCACAGAACCTCTGAGGCGCGCCGCTGGACGGAACGCAGGTAGTCGAGCGCGGTGTTCTTCGTGATTACGCGAAGCCAGGCAAGGAAGTTCGTGCCAGGCCGGTACCGGCTGATGTTCTGGGCCACCTTCAGCCATACTTCCTGGCCGACGTCCTCCGCGACGTGCCCGTCACGGATGTAGCTCCGCGCCCAGTGGTACACGGTGTCGTTCAGCTCGTCGTACAGCGCCGAGATGGCGTCGGCTCCGCCCTCCCCACCTGCTGCTGCGCGCGCGACAAGGGCCTCAAGAATGTCGGTCACGACGTGATGTCCCCCCAAGAGTTGGTGCTGCACGGATCTACCGCGGTGCCGCACCAGGCCACCTTTCACGGTTCCTCGCAGGAGGACGGTCAACTTCCGGCGCGACGCTGGGGCAGCATAACCGGCTATGTCTGAAATTTTCCGAACGGGCTAGCGATACCGCGCGGCATCAGGCGTGATATATCGTGCGAACACGTACTGGGAGAGCAACCCGGTGCCGAACAAGACCCGAACCGGAAGGACTACGTCCTGTGGCTCCCCCCTTGAGCGCAACCGACCGCGTGCTGATGCTCCTGCCATTCGAGAAATGGATCAGCCTCGGAGCAGCCGCACAGTATGCCAAGATCGACAAAGTCGCCGCCATCAGCGTGGTACGCACCGGCCGGCGTCGTGGCGTCTTGCGCACCCGCGGCCAGGGAGTGACGCAGCAAATCAGGCGCATCCACCCCGCACCGCGCCGCACCAGCCAGAGCTGACCGAGTACCCCTTCGAACTCGGCGACACCACCCCATCTCAGGCTTCGGCCCGATCAGTGCCCTGCGTCTGCCTCCTCGCATTCACCACGCGGCACCCACGTCCGGCTTCCCGCGTGTAACAGATTTCGCTGATCTACGTACGTATCGGTGTCGGACCAGTACGCATCCGGCCAGAACGGTCCGCCCAAGGAACCCTACGCACGAGCAAGGAGAGCCATGCCCCGCGGTGGTTCAAACGCATTGCTGAGTTTCGAGACGCTTGCCGAGCGGATGGAAGTCCCCAAGCGCACCGTGCTCGACAACTACCGGGCCTGGGACATCCCCGTCGTGCGCATCAGCGATCGCATTCTTCGAGTCCGGGAGCGCGACTTCGAAGCATGGATCGATGCCCGTACGGAGTGAACCCAACCAAGGCAGTGAAGCCTTGGCCGGTCGCTCCAGCACCGGCTTGCTGGCTTCCTCCCGCCACAGCCCATCTCCTGTAGCGGCATCGCCGCAAGATTCGACCAAGATTCCGAGAGGCCCCCGTGGCACGAAAGCCCACCGTCTACAAACGGTGCGACTGCCCCGACCAAATCCGCCCCAAGAAGGGCGGATGCCAGCACAGTTGGAGCTACAACCTCACGAACAGTGAGGGCCGTCGTACCCGTGCGACTATCCCTGAGTCCGTCGGCATCACCCAGGCCCAGGCGCAAGCAGTCCTGGACGATATGACTCCAGGTGCGGCGCCCGAGCCCATCGCGGCCAGTCTCACCTTCCAGCAGTGGGCAGCCAACTGGCTCGGCAGGCGTCGGGCGAAGGAGACCAGCGTCGAGAAGTACGAGATAGCCATCCGGTTGCATCTCAACCCTCGCTGGGGCAAACACCGCATCAAAGCCATTAAGAAGGCACAGGTCGAAGGCTGGATCCAGGAGATGGAGTCCAACGAAGGGATCGCCAACTCCACAGCGGACTACCACTGGAAGATCTTCAAGATGGTCATGAAGGATGCCCTTCAGAATGGGCAGATCACGGCCAATCCTACGTACGAGGTAGACGGGCCGTACGTGGGCGAGACGAACGCATACGTGTTCAGCCCTGACGAATGTTGGGCGATATACGACGAGTTTCCCGAGCGCTACCGCCTCATCCCCATGTTCGGTTTCGCCTGTGGAAACCGCCAAGCAGAGGCATTCGGCATATGCGATGAAGATGTCGACACCGAACGCCGCCTGCTGACGGTGCGCCGACAGGTACTCACGACCAAGGAGACTGGCTTCAAGCGCCTCCTCGTGAATCGGCTCAAGACAAGCCCGCGCCTCAACGAGAAGGTGGTTCCGACACCCCCGTACCTCCTGGAGGCGCTGGGCGAGCACAGAGAGCGCTATCCAGCAAGGACCACAGAGGCCGTGCTGTGGGAACACAAGAAGAAGATCAGCGAGTGCAAGCGCGGTTCGGCACGTGCGGTCTTCCAGACACCGCACAACAACCTCATCGACCGAAGCCACTTCAATGAAAACTTGTGGAAGCCCGCGCTGCGGAAACTGGGCATCAAGGACGAGGAGGGGGAGCTCCCGACCTTCCATGACCTCCGGCACACTTTCATCTCCACCTGCCTCCAGAACAGAATCCCCGAGCACACTGTGGCCGCTTGGGTGGGAGACTCCGTCGAACAGATCCGGCGCACGTACAGCCATCTCCTGAGGGACCATGGTGAGACGCACGGGGCAGTAGCTGCCAGCCTGACGGCGCGGCCGAAGCCACCGCTCGCTTGCGATGCTGCATGACAACTGCATCTTGTAACGCACACCTCTAACCTCGATCGTTCATGAGTCCTCGTCGGTGTGCTGACGGGGACTCTGTGTTTGCGAGGTGCGGTCTTTTCGGGGCTGGGGCACGTTGAGGGCCCGGTTGTCGCGTCGGATGGGCGCCGGGTTCCACTTTCCCGGTGTGGTGGTGCGGATCGTTGGGGCGGTCGGTGTGGCTGGTCAGCCGGGGCTCGGCAAGGCATTGAGCCGGTCGATTGCCCGGGTGACTTCGTCGGTCCAGGGCCATCGCATGGTGAAGCGGAGCCAGCGGCGGCGGCCGGTGGTGACCAGCTGGGCGGCGGCGGAGAACAGTCGCAGGCGGAGCTTCTTGGGTTCCCAGCGGCGCGTTTCTGCGGTCAGGGCGAGCATCGGCATCCAGGCGAGGAGATCGAGTGCGAGGGAGACGATCTCCAGCCAGATCCGGTTCTGTGCCGTGTCATGCAGGGGCAGGTTGCGCAGGCCGGTGTCGCGGGCGTTTCGGATGCGGTCCTCGCAGCGGGCCCGCCTGCGGTGGCGCAGTTCAAGGTCGGCGAGCTGGCCGCCTTGGGTGTTGGTCGCGAAGCAGACACCTCAGGGGTCTAACGGGTCAAGCTGCGGCTGGGAGTTGAGTGGGGAAGGCGGTGTGTTCGTCGAACAGCTTGCGGTTCTGGAGACAGTAGTAGAGCTGTCCGATCATGCGGTTGAAAAGGTTGCGCTGGGCGGCGGCGTGCCAGTCTCCGTGGTCGTCGCGGCGGCGTCGGTAGTGGGCCTTTGCGCCGGGTGACGCGGTGATCGCGGAGAACGCCCAGAGATAGCCGGCGTGGTTGAGTCGGTCGTTCTTCACCCATCGGCGGTGGATGCTGGACTTCTTGCCGGAGGCCCTGGTGATGGGCGAGGAGCCGGCGTATGCCTTGAGGCCGCGGGCGTCAGCGAACCGCATGCGGTCGTCTCCGATTTCGGCGAGCACCCGGGCGCCGATCTGGACGCCGAGGCCGGGAAAGCTGAGGATGATCTCAGCGTCCGGGTGCTGAGGGAAAGCTTCCTCGACCGCCTTGGCAAGGTCGTCGGCGGCGGTGCAGGTGGCCTCCAACTGGACCAGGAGGGCGAGCATCTGCTTGCCCAGTGCCTCCTCGATCAGCGGGGGCTGGTGGGCCCAGTCAGCCCGGAAGACCTCCCGGAGCCGGTCGGCTTCGGCTCCGATTCCGCGCTGCCGGCCCGCCCGCTTGAGTGCGGCCTGCAGCTGTGTGCGGGTCAGCCGAGCCACGCGAGCCGGGGTTGGCGCCAGCTTGAGAATCTCGTGGGCTTCCGGGCGGCACAGGCCGTTCTTCCATGGCTCGAAGGCCACCAGGGCGGCCGGGTAGTACTCCCGGAGCAGGGAGCGGAGCTGGTTGGAGATCTGCTGGCGGTTCCAGGTGGCGTCCTGCTGGGCGCGTGCCAGCACGGCGACGGCGCGGGCTAGGTCGCTGTCCTGGGACAGCGGCCGGTGGGCGTGCATGTCGGTGCGGAGGATGTTCGCCAGGACCAGAGCGTCGCCGGGGTCGGACTTCTTGCGCGAGACGGAGTGCCGGTCGCGGTAGCGGGCGGCGGCCATCGGGTTGATCGCGAACACCTGCCGCTTGCCAGTCCGCAGCACTGCCACCAGCAGGCCGCGGGATGTCTCGATCGCGATCGGGATGGGGTTCTCCTCGGTGTCGCCGTATTCGGCGAGCAGGTCCAGCAGGATCTTGTAGCCAGAGGCGTCGTCGGTGATGTGCCGCTTGGCCAGTAACTGGCCTCTGTCGTCGACCAGGGCCACGTCGTGGGTGCGTTCCGCCCAGTCGATGCCGCAGTAGATCAAAATCTTCCTCCTCATGGTGCGTTTGCGCTGGTCACGAGCTCACGCGGGCCACGCAGCGACCTAATCCAAGGACTCAGCCGCATCGGCTGGTCCGCCACCTCAGTAGCTGTTCGTGGCACCAGCTCGCCCCACGGGCCTCGATCTATGCAGGAGCTCATTGGCTCGGGCGTTTCAAGAGGTCACCGTGCGGTGGGCTCGCACCACCAACACCAACGCGCAATGAAGCGACAGGTGTTGACTCGCGCAGCGATCCTGTGAATTCACGATTGCATGGATTCACGGATCTGTGTATCTTCGGTGGTGTGCTGACTCTCGCTCCTGACATCGAGGTGCTGGCCCGGTTCGGCCGCGCCCTGGCCGACCCGATTCGCTGCCGCATCCTGCTCGCCCTGCGCGAAGCCCCGGCCCATCCCGCCGACCTCGCCGACACTCTGGAGATCTCCCGCACAAGGCTGTCGAACCACCTGGCTTGCCTGCGCGACTGCGGCCTGGTCGTCACCGTGCCGGTCGGCCGGCGCACCCGCTACGAACTCGCCGACGACCGCCTCGGCCACGCCCTCGACGACCTGCGCACCGCCGTGGTGGCCGTCGAGGCCGACCGCGCCTGCCCCGACGCGGACGAGAAGGGCTGCTGCTGACCATGGCCGCTGAGATATCGCTATCTCTCGGGCCCTCCCCGGCCCGCCGCGACGCCCTCGCAAAGCGAATACGGCTGCTGGTCGCAGCCACCATCACCTACAACGTCATCGAGGCGGTCGTCGCGATCACCGCCGGCACCCTCGCCTCCTCCACCGCCCTGATCGGCTTCGGCCTCGACTCCGTCATCGAAGTCTCCTCCGCCGCCGCGGTCGCCTGGCAGTTCTCCGCCGCCGACCACGCCGTCCGCGAGGCCCGCGAACAGCGCACCCTGCGGATCATCGCGATGTCGTTCTTCGCGCTCGCCGCGTACGTCACCGTCGACGCCGTCCGCGCCCTGACCGGCACCGGCGAGGCCGAACGGTCCATACCCGGAATCGTCATCGCCGCCCTGTCGCTCGCGGTGATGCCGTTCCTGTCCGCCGCCCAGCGCAAGGCCGGGCGCGAGCTCGGCTCCGCCAGCGCGGTCGCCGACTCCAAACAGACACTCCTGTGCACCTACCTTTCCGCCGTCCTCCTGGCCGGACTGCTCCTCAACGCCACACTGGGTTGGTCTTGGGCCGACCCGGTCGCCGCCCTCGTCATCGCCGTCATCGCCGTGAAGGAAGGCCGCGACGCCTGGCAGGGCAAGGGCTGCTGCGCGGTCCCGGCCGCCACCATCCCCGCTCAGCAGCAGGAGACGGACGCCTGTGGCTGCCGCCCCGGCGGCGACTGCTGCAGCTGACGTCAGCCGTCGCTACCTGATTCGTGGCGGCGGCCCCGGGGACGCTGAACGCCACCGCTCTGCTGTGAGGCTTCGAACGCCCAGTCTGCTTAAGGCATCCGCCCACCGCCCACGTGACCGCCGCTAACACCGGATTAGGTCAGTCGCAGTCCGTCGACGTCGGTGAAGCGCAACTGGGCGCCGGGGTGCGACCGTTCCTTGCGGACGATCAGCCGCATCCCCTTGGGCCACGTGCTCAGGTCGGGCATGTCGGTGATCTCCGCGACCCAGGCGCCGGGCCGCTCTGTGCCGCCCGCGTCGTAAGCCGGTGTCCACGCCTTCTTCGGGATCTTCAGGACGGCCTGGTGGATGGCGTCGGTGATGGTCATGCCGACGGAATACGACAGCCACCGGCCCCGGCGGGAGAGCCAGTCGAGGAAGGCGTGGGTGCCGCCGGCAGAGTCCGTGCGGATCAGTGTCTGCCGGCCCCGCCGCAGGTGTTTGGGGAGTTGGGCCAGGGCGAGTTGGGTGGTGGTGATGTGATCGCTCGCGGTGTTGGAGCCTGCGTTGCCGGGCCGCAGCAGCGCGGCCACCGGCTCTCCGGAACCGGCTTGGCCGTGGTCGACGAACGCGACGAGCGGATGATGGCCGAAGGTCTTCTTCCAGGTCGCGGTGGCGTCCTGCTTCTCGGAGTGCGCAAGGACCAGCACGCCGTCGATGTCCACGATCACGTGAGCGTCGGCGGCCGGACCGTTCGCCCCGGCCAGTTCCCAGACCCGCGACCGTACTTCGGCCCGCGCCGACCGGATCGCGGTGAGCGCCTTCGGTCCGGCTGCGGCGAGGGCGTCGATGAGTCGTGAGACCGTGGGGTCGGACGCCACCGGGCCGAACACGTCGGGCTCGGCCCGCAGCATGGCGACATCGGCGAGGCAGTCCCCGCCCAGAGCGACTCCGAGCGCGACATCCAGCAGAACCTTGCCCGGGTCGTGCACTGCCCGCGGCTTGCGCCACGGTGCCAATGCCACCGATATCGCGGTGTCCAGGCCCACCTTGCCGACCGTCTCGACCAGCAGCACCGCCCCGGCCTGCGAGACCGCCCCGCTGCCACCGCCCTCGACACGGACACGCGGGTACAACCCGATACGCTTGCTCACCTGGAGAGTGCTTCTTTCCGTGCAGCCAACAGGACCCTAGACAAGTCCCATCGTTGCAGGTCAGGAGCACTCTCCGCTTATTTGATCAAGGCATGGACGAGCACGCTCATGAAAGCGCGAGGCTAGTGTCCTCCCTTCCTCTTGGTGACCGCTGCTGGCGGCTGGGGATCAGGCGATCAGGATCCTTTCTCGTTGCTCGGTGTCGGTGGTCACGGTGTTGGCCTTCGGGTCGTAGGTCAGCGTGATGCCCTCGGCGCGAAGGCGCTCGATCGCCTCGGACTCGGTGGGTGGTGTGCCGGTCCCTGGTTTCGGGATCTCGCCGTCCTGTGCGGCGGTGATCCGCATGGCGAGGGCTGGCAGGTGGGGGAGGATGTGGTCTTCGCGTACGTAGGCGTTGCGGGGCCGACCTGGCTCTGGTGTGGTGGCGCTGGAGTGGCCGTGGCTGCAGCGGTAGGCCGCGCGGTGGTAGACCCAGCACGACTCCATCCGGCGCTCGCATACCCCGTAGCGCAGCAGCCCTGCCAGCTAGTACGTACGTCCGGGAGCCGTTTTCCGGGTATCGCCCAGGGCGTTCGTCTCGATCGGGTCGCCGACCGGCGTGCAGGTGCCGTGCAGTTCGACGTACTGCACGGCTGCGGGCGCGATGCCCGCCCGCTCGGCGGCTTGGCGCAGCACCGCGCGCTGGGCCTCGCCGTTGGGCACCGTCAGACCGTCTGTGGCACCGTCGTTGTTGAGCGCGCTGCCGGACGCCATGCAGTAGATCGGGTCGCCGTCGGCGAGCGCCGTCTCCTTCGCCGCCCTGCGCTCGGGCGCGGTGAGCAGTGCGAAGCCCGCCACCAGGGCGGCGAGAACGGCGGAGGCAGGGGCCAGCCAGAGCACGCCGGCGACGGAGAGCACCGCGCCGCCGATGCCGGCGCCGAGCGCAGTGCCGACGTAGTTCATCGATCCGTTGAGACTCAGTGCGACGGTGGCCGCGTCGCCACCCACGACGAACACCCGGCTCTGCTGGGGGATGAACAGCGCGGACCCCATCAGACCGAGGATGAACAGTGCCACCAGGGTGGGCACGAACCAGTGCTGGACCACGGCCAGCAGGGCCGATCCGAAGGTGACGATGCCCAGCCCGGTGGTGAGCACGGTCAGCGAGGAGAACCGGTCCGCGAACTTGCCGACCAGCCGGTTGCCCAGGAAGAAGCCCGCACCGTAGACCAACAGCGCCCTCAGGATCGCGTTGCTGCTGCCCGAGGTGCTCACCCCGACGATGGCCGCGGAGTACGAGGAGATCAGGAACGTCGGCGCGAGCACCAGGGCGCTCACCGCGAGCAGGATGAGGATGCGCGGGTTCACCAGCACCGCGAGTCGCTCGCGCATCGTGGTCGCGGGCAGCGTCATCGACGGCATCGCGATGCCCGCGAGCACCGCGGCCAGCGCGGCCAGCACGACGATTGTCCACAGGGTGCCGCGCCAGCCCCACATCTGGCCGATCAGCAGCCCGAAAGGCACGCCGAGGACCGCAGCGAGGCTCGGCCCCGCACCGATCACCGCGAAGGCCCGGGCCCGCTGCTCGGGCGGGGCCAACACCCCGGCCACCGCGAAGGCGTTGGCCTGGAACGCCGCTGCGCCCAGCGCCGCGACGACCCGGCCCACCAGCACGAGCCCGTAGGTCGGTCCCGCGGCCTGGAGCACCATCCCGACGAGGAAGGCGATCATGCCCGCACCGATGACGACGCGCCGATCCATCCGGCCCGTCAGCGTGGCGATGAGGGGCGAGCCGATCGCGTAGGCGACGGCGAAGGCGGTGGTGAGTTGACCTGCGGTGGACGTGCTCACCGCCAGGTCCTTGGAGATGTCGGGGAGCAGGCCGGGCAGTACGAATCCGTCGACACCGAGCACGAACGTGCCGATGGCCAGGATGACTAACCGCCAGATCGGCGATGAATTCGATGATTCTGGAATCGTCATATCGTGAAGGCTAGTCTATGATTCGATGACGATCAAATAATGGAGGGTCTGCGGATGCCACGCACACTGCCCGAGCCGTCCGTCGACTCGTTCGATCTGACGGTCGTCCTGAGCGCGCTCGCCGATCCGGGCAGGCGCACGCTGATGCGGGCGCTCTACGAGTCCGTCGACCCGATCGACTGCGCGATCCTGGTGGCGCGGGTGGACCTGGGCCTGAGCAACCCGACCATCTCCCACCACTACCGGGTCCTGCGTGAGGCGGGCCTGACCAGGACGGTCGCCGACGGTCGCAATCGGGTGGTTCGCGTACGCCGCGAGGACATGGAGCACCGCTTTCCCGGCCTCCTGCAGGCGATCCTCGGAGCCTCCGAACGATCCGAGGGCGCAGGGGAGGTCCGGGAAGAGCGGGCGTGAGCTCCGGTCATTCGGCAGACGCGGCTCCGGCCCATTTCCGCGTGGTGGAGACCACCGTCGAACCATCGACGTCTGCCAGCTTCTCGGTCACGAACTCCTTCGCGAACTGCGAGGTCTGGACGCGGAACGGCGGCACCGGATCGGTCAGCACGCCCAGCGCGGTCATGGCGACCTCCTCCGGAGACTGTGCTGACGCGAACATGCTGGGGATGTGCTCCAGGTAGTTGCGGAATGCGGGCGCGTAATCGCCCGCGGTGGCCAGCATCGCGGGGCGGTCCAGCGCGATGTTGTCCACGAAGGACGACAACACCGGTCCAGTGCCGCCACCCGACACCTGAACACGCGGGTAGGACCCGCTACGACTCTTCACTTGAAGGGTGCCTCTTGCTCGGCGACGTTCTGGACCTAGGCAAGTCCTATCGTCCCAGGTCAGAGGCCCTTTCTGCTTTCCTCGCCATCTGGTGGACAGTCACCTCCGTGAAAGCGCGAGGCTAAGGAGCCGCACGACGCACGCCGCGCCCTCACACGCGCTCTCGTGGCGCCGTGCGCCTGCACTGCGCCGAAGGCTCGGTAGGCAACTCGGCGACAACCCAACTCACCGGACACCCCCTAGGATGCGATCGCCGTTACCGACTCGTCAGGCAGCCCCTAGTGGGCCGCCAGCAACCCCGCGACGATGCCCACGACCAGCACCACGCCGAGGCCCAGTGCCACGCGCTTGGGATCCACTCCCGTGGAATGGCCTGATGGCCCACGGTGCCGGAAGAAGGGGATCCAGGCGAAGCCCTGCGAGTCCCCGGTGTGATGGTGGTGGTTGCCGTGGTGGCCCAACCCACCGCTGTGATGATGCCCGCTAAATCCACCCCCGTGGTGGCCGCCCCCGCTGAATCCTCCGCCGCCGTGCATGCTGTTCACCTCGTTGTTCGTGATCTGTTCTTCATCGCCCCCTGCCCGGGTCCCGGCGGCCTACACCTGAACGGCCGAGGTCGCTCCGCGCCTACTCGCTGACTGCGCATCAGGCACATGACCAGTCGGACAGCCACTAAGCCGGCGATCGCCCCAGCCCCGCTGAACTGCTTGTGGGGGCGGTTGCTGCAGCGCGTCGGACCAACGCGGTTGAGGGGGGAGGGTCTTGGACTCGTTCCGATTCCGGTCCCAACCTCTGGCTGATCGTTGGCTCCAGAGCTGCGTGATGATGCCGTCGGAGCGGTTCAGTAGTGCTCGGTCTCGGCGTACCCAGCATCTGAGTCGTCGCCTGCGCCGAAGGCGTCGGCGGCAGCGGTCGGGGCGAATCCGGGCGGGCTGTCCCTGAACGTAAGGCCCATGCCGGCCAGCTTCGCCTTGACCTCGTCGATCGACTTCGCACCGAAGTTGCGGACATCGAGCAGGTCCGCCTCGGAACGCGCCACGAGCTCACCCACAGAGTCGACGCCCTCACGCTTGAGGCAGTTGTAGGAGCGGACGGTGAGGTCCAACTCCTCGATCGGCAGCGCCAGATCGGCCGCCAGCGCGGAGTCCGTCAGGGACGGGCCCACCTCGATGCCCTCCGCATCAGCATTCAACTCCCGGGCGAGCCCGAAGAGCTCCACCAGGGTCTTGCCCGACGAGGCCATGGCGTCGCGCGGACGCATCGCCTGCTTGGTCTCGACGTCGACGATCAGCTTGTCGAAGTCGGTGCGCTGCTCGACACGGGTCGCCTCAACCTTGTAGGTGACCTTGAGGACCGGCGAGTAGATCGAGTCGACCGGGATCCGGCCGATCTCCTGGCCGACCTGCTTGTTCTGCACCGCGGAGACGTAGCCGCGACCGCGCTCAACGGTCAGCTCCAACTCCAGCCTGCCCTTGCCGTTCAGCGTGGCCAGGACCAGGTCGGGGTTGTGCACCTCGACACCGGCCGGGGGCGCGATGTCGGCGGCGGTGACCAGACCCGGGCCCTGCTTGCGCAGGTACATCACGACCGGCTCATCGTGCTCCGAGGAGACGACCAGCTGCTTGATGTTGAGGATCAGGTCGGTGACGTCTTCCTTGACGCCCGGCACGCTGGTGAACTCGTGCAGCACACCATCGATCCGGACGCTGGTGACAGCAGCACCGGGGATCGAGGAGAGCAGGGTCCGGCGCAGGGAGTTGCCGAGGGTGTAACCGAAGCCCGGCTCCAACGGCTCGATCACGAACCGGGAACGGCAGTCCTCCACGATCTCTTCGGTCAACGAGGGACGCTGAGCAATCAGCATGAGGTGTTGCCTCCAGCCTTCGGCACCCGCCATTCGATGCCGTCCACCGGACGGCATCCCGATGTCGGTAGCGCCAAGGGTAGGGGCGAACGCGGGCCACCGCCCGGATGCCTCGCGCAGGTGATCAGTGGGTGAGGGGCTGGCTGCCTGGTCAGTACCTCACCATCCCCTCCGGTTGGAGATGACCAAGTGGCAGCATCAGGTCGCTGGCCAGCCGGGACCAGATGCCTGCGTGCGGCGGGGTCAATGTCGTCGAACTTCGGCGACCCATCGTCTGGTTCCCGCAGCTGGTAGGGGTTGGGAGAGGCTCACTGGTTCGCCCCGCGGACTGCACTGCCGCATGCCCCCGGGCACGACCAATCACTCAGGCAACGAAGCGATCAGGCGCGCCCTAAACTGCTCATGCGTCCAGCAGCCGCGGCCAACTGCATATCCCCTAGGTTCGGTCGGCTGTCGGCACCCTTCTGTGGCTACTTCCGCGGCTACCTACATAGCCGTGTGGTCCAGTTTGGACCGGTGTGGAACGGGGTTCGGTGAAACCTCCTGCCGCACGGGAATCGGCATCTGACCAGCGTTTTCCCTGGTGCGGCACCACCTTGAATGGGGCAGTACACCTATACAGTACGTAAAGGTGTGGTCATGAACCGGTCCCGGGCGCCCCCGATCTGCTGCGCCACGAGGAGGCTCCCGGGGCCGGGCCGCGGTTCACGGAGTACCGGTCACCAGCTTCAGGTCCCACTTCCGCAGCGGTGCGTCGATCGGCTGGAAGATGGTGACGGTGTCCCCGCCGACGTCGCAGGTCGCGGCGCCGCCGCCGGAGTGCACCCCGACGGCCTTCGGGGCGCTGGGCTGGGTGACGTAGGAACCGCCCGAATCCCCGGCCGCTGAGCAGGCGTTGGTGAAGGACAGCCCGGAGATGACGGTGCTGCCGTAGTCCACGGTCTGGTCGGTGCGGGTGACCTCACCGCAGCGCCAGCCGCTGGTCTGGCCCGAGTGGCAGATCGACACCCCGACGATGGCCTCCTGGGACCCGGTGATGGTCACCGGGCTGCCGCCCTGGCCGGCCACCGACGGGCTCAGCTTCCAGCCCCGCTGGTCGACCGTCACCAGGCCGAAGTCGCCCTCGTAGCCGTTGACGCTGTGCGTCCCGCCCTGGTTGGAGGTCCCCAACCGGCTCCTGTCCTTGCCGTACGCCGGCTGGTTGGCCTTGAGGGTGCAGTGCCCGGCCGAGACGAAGCCGCGGAAACCACCGGGACCGGTCACCGAGAAGCCGATCGAACAGATGCCGTCGGTGCCCGGCATCCAGCGCTCGCCGCCGACGACCGTGCCGCTCTGCTGGCGCGGTGCCTGGTCGCTGCGCTCGACGGAGACCGGCACCCGCGAGCGGACCGCGAGCTGCCGGACCGCGCTCTCGAAGCCGGCAGTGCGGTTGGTGCGGGCGGCGCGGTCGACCCGCACCACCACTCCGTTGGCCCGCTCGTCGATGCCCCAGCCGGTGACGCCCGGAACGCCCCGGCCGGCCCGCTGGGCGATCTGCTGCACCATGCCGCGGAGCGTCGCCCGGCTGTGCCGGACCGTCTTGGGCACCGCGCCGGCGGCTCGCACCCGCCGGGCGTCGGCGGCGTCGGTGACCGCGACGACGAGCCGGCCGAGCGTCTTGTCGAACCACATCCCGGCGGGCGGCGCGGCCAGCACCCGGCGCACCGCGAGGGCGGTGTGCTGGGCCTCGGCCTCCTGCGCGAGCCGGGTCCGGGCCTGCACCGGGGAGAGTCCGAGGTCCCGGCGCATCGCGTCGAGCATGCTGCGCTGCGAGGGTTGGGGGCTGGGGTCGGGCTGCGGCAGGGCCCGCGCCGGACCGTTCGGGGCGACGGCCGCCAGCACGGCGGCCGCGGCCGCGCTCCACAGGGCGGCTTTGGGAATGCGGCGTTCCATCGGGGTCTCCTCGCGGTGTCGAGTACACGTCGGGCCCGGCCGGGACCGGGCTTGGGCACGTGCATGGATCAGCCCACATCGAGACTCCTCGACACCGCGCCGGGCAGCACCGGGAAGACCCCCGGCATCATGGCCCGGTGACCTCCACCGATCGCCCCCAAGTCCCCACTGCCCACGGCCCGGTCGCGTTCGACGCACTGCCCGGTGCGCTGCACAACGTCGCCTACTCGGGCGCCCGCCATCCGGGAGCCGGGACACCTGAATGCCCGTCACGCCCGGCCGGTCCGGGGGCGACCGGCGCGGTGGCGCCGCCGGACCTCACCGGGGGCGCCAACTGCCAGCTCTACGCCTACGCCGTACTGGGCCACTTCGGGCTGCGGGTGCCGCCGCTGCGGTCGGCGGAACTCTGGGCGGACCGCACCGCGACGGGGCCGGCCGCACCGCCGGAGCCGCTGGACCTGGTGCTCTTCGACGCCGGTCCGGTCGCCGGGCGGCCGGCCGGGTACGGGGCGCACGTCGGCGTCCATCTGGGCCCGGACCGGGTGCTGCACCTGTGCCGGGAGGTGGGCCGCCCCGCCGTGTGGGCGTACGCCGACTTCGCGGCGCGGCCGCGGTACGCCCGTTTCCTGGGCGCCAAGCGGGTGCTGGCGGGCGGCTCCCGGGAGGGGTAGCCGGAGGGGGCGGGGCGGGTGCCGGCTCGCCCGGGACGGTCAGAATCCGCCGCCGAATCCCCCGTCGCCGCCGCCTCCGAAGTCCCCGCCGCCGTCGCCGAAGCCACCGCCGAAGTCACCCGGGTCGAAGTCGGCGCCCGTGACGTCGCCGCCCTCCGCGCCCTGGTAGCCGCCGAAGTCGGAGCCGTAGGCGGGGCTGGCCATCATCAGGTGGCCGAGCGTGGTGCCGACCAGGAGGCCGGGGAGCAGCCCGCCGCCGAAGTAGCCGCCGGCCCAAGGGGCGTAGGTGGGGCCCGCGTCCCAGTAAGGGCGGTCGCCCTCCGGGGTGCGGACCGTACGGGCCAGCGGCTCGCGGCCGTCGTCCAGTCGGCTCTTGTCGGCGGCGCAGACCGGGACGGTGCGCTCGGCACCACCGGGCGGGGCCCAGGCGGCGTCGACGACCGACGGGCCGTGCCGGGGGTCGAAGAAGCAGGGCAGCCGACGCTCGGGCAGCGGCCCGCCCGCACGGCGCGCGGCGAGGGTGGTGAGCGCGAAACGGCCCTCCTCCAGCTCCTTGGTCACCGCCTGGACGTCGCCGGGGTGCTCGGCGGCGGCCATCGCCGATTTGGCGTCCTCGTAGGTGTCCAGGGCGCGGGCGTAGTCGGCGCGCATCGCGTCGTCGGCGCCGGGCTCGCCCGGGTCGAAGTCCAGCCGGTCCAGTTCCTCGCCGAAGGCGGTGATGTCCTCGTCGACCACGATCCGCAGGTCTTCGAGGGCGGCGCGCTCCTCCTCGGCCCGCTTGCGGCGGTTGCGGCGGGCGATGGCGTAGGCGCCGCCGCCCCCGATGACGATCAGCGCGCCGACGCCGACGGCGGTGCCGGTGTCGAAGCCGCCGGCGCCGCCCCAGGAGGCCGGGGCGTGGCCGCGCGCCTCGGTGGCCGCGGTGTCGACGAAGCTGTTGAGGCGCTCGGAGACGGTCGGGTACGAGGAGCGCTTGACGGCGCCGACGAGGTTCTGGACGGCGCTGCGCGGCATCACCCGGGGGTCGGCGCCGGCGTTGAAGCCGTCGCCGAGTTCGACGGCGTAGACACCGCTGATGCCGACCTTGGTGCGCAGGTCCCGGAGCACGGTGGCCGGCTGGTAGTCGGAGGTCCGGGGCAGGACGGCGACGAAGACCGGTTTGCCGGAGTCCTTGATCTTCTTGGCGAGGGCGTCCGCCTGGCTGGCCGAAAACTGACCTGAGGCGCGGGGGTCGACGTAGACCGGGCCCTTCCGCAGTGCGGCGGCCGCCTCGTCCAGCCCACCTGCGGCGTGTACACCGGGGGCAGCCACGGTGGCCATCGCCAGGAGGACCGCCAGCAGCAGGAGTACCGGTCCGATCAGCACACGGCGGGTTGCGGTCTTCATGGCTCCGACGCTACCCGAACCACACTTTCAAGACACCCCTGCCAATTTACGGATTTTTTACTGATCGCCCGATTGTGGCGCGCAGTATCCCCTCCCGCCCGGGGCCTGTCGCGCCGGAGCTGCCCATGCAGGTGGTCGCCCGGCGCGGGTTTTTGATGATCAAGGTCGCCGGGGATGTTCCGGCTCGTCCCTCCCCCAAGGAAAGGAGGACACGATGGGCAGGGTCGCCGAGACGGCCAACACCCTCGCCATCGCCGTCGCCGCCACCGCGGTCGGCTGCACGCTGGTCCTGGAACTGGCCCCCTCGCACCGCGCCGGCTCCGCGCCGCCCGCCTCCCCCGCCGTCGCCGCCGCCGGTACGGTCGCCACCGGCCGCACCACGGTCACCCGCGACGGGCCGGACGCCGCCGGGGACCCGGCCGCCCGCGCCGCGACCACCGCACTGGGCCCGGCCGGAACCCGGCCCGCCGGTTCCCGACCGGGTGCGCCGCTCCCCCGTGGTGACGGTCGGATCCCGGCCGGCCGGATCCAGGTCACCGCGCCCGCCGCCCCGGTCAGCCTGCGGGCCAACGGCAGCTTCCCGGTCGCCTGGACCAACACCACCGGCACCGAGGTGGACGTCTGGCTGAACGCGGCCGCCGGCCGCGGCCGGATACAGCGACTGGCCCTGGTCTCCCCGCGGGCCGGCGCCGGCACCGCCGGCGAGGCCCTGGTGACGCTGCCCGTGGTGCCGCCCGGCCGGTCCTACGCCCTGGAGGTGGCCGCCGGCAGCGGCACCGCCCACGCCTTCAGTCGGCCGTTCGCCGTCACCGACTGACCCGGCGGGCGGGCCGCGCGCCGGCGCCGGGCTCCGCTCCGGGCCCGCCGCGCCGCCGGTCCGCCTACGGCGCGGCCAGGTCCACCAATCCGGCCAGCGCGTCCCGGTGGCGCCCCGGCGTGCCGAGGGCGAGTTCGTCGCTCTTGGCGCGCTTGAGGAAGAGGTGCGCGGGGTGCTCCCAGGTCATCCCGATGCCGCCGTGCAGTTGGACGCACTCCTCGGCGGTGCGCACCGCCACCGGCGCGCAGTACGCCTGGGCCACCGCGACCGCCACCGGCGCGTCGGGGTGGTCGCCGGCCAGTGCGTCGGCGGCGTTACGGGCCGCGGCCCGGGCCGAGGCGACGTCCAGCCACAGCGCGGCCATCCGGTGCTTGAGCGCCTGGAACGAGCCGATCGGGCGGCCGAATTGGGTGCGCTCGCCGGTGTACCGCACGGTCTCGGTCAGACACCACTCCGCGAGGCCGAGCTGTTCGGAGGCGAGCAGACCGGCGCCGGTGAGCAGCGCCCGGTCGACGGCGGCCCGGGCCCGCGCCCCGCGGGCCAGCGGACGGCCGGGGGCCCGGTCGAGGACGACGTGGCCCAGCGGCCGGGTCAGGTCGAGCGGGGTGACGGGCTCGGTCCGCACGCCGTCCGCGGCGGCGTCCACCGCGTAGAGCGCCGGGCCGTCCGGACCCTCGGCCGGGACGAGCAGCAGCCCGGCGCCGGCGGCGTCGGCGACCGAGGTGATCCGCCCGGTGAGCGTGCCGGCGGCGTCCGCCCGTACGGTGGGCGCCCCGGTTCCGCCGGGTGCGGTCGGCAGGGGGACGGCGAGCGCCCCGACGGTGCGGCCCTCGGCGAGCGCGGCCAGGGGGCCGGCGACCTCGGCCCGGTCGGTGTCGCAGCCGAGCAGGGCGGTGACCGCGAGCACCGCGCTGGTGAGGTAGGGCACCGGCGCGACCGCGCGGCCCAACTCCTCCAGGACGACGGCGGCCTCGCGGGCGCCCGCGCCCTGGCCACCGAGCTGCTCGGGGACCAACAGCCCGGCGGCGCCGATCTCCACGGCCAGCGCCCGCCACAGCTCCGGGTCGTAGGGGCGGGCGGTCTCCAGGCCGGCGAGCACGGTGGCCGGGGCGCAGCGGTCGGTGAGCAGCGCCCGTACGGCGGCGCGCAGCGCGTCCTCCTCCGCGGAGTAGAGGAGGTCGGGTTCGGGGGTCCCGGTCGTGCGGGTCATCGGGGGAGGTCCTTCCACGCGACGTCCTTGTCGGTGCGCGGCTCGGGCGGCAGGCCCAGGACGCGCTCGGCCACGATGTTGAGCAGCACTTCGGAGGTGCCTCCCTCGATGGAGTTCCCCTTGGCGCGCAGGTAGCGGTAGCCGGCCTCGCGGCCGGTGAAGTCGACGCCCTCGGGGCGGCGCAGCGTCCAGTCGTCGTAGGTGAGGCCGTCCTCGCCGCGGAACTCCACCTCCCAACCGCTGATCTGCTGGGCGAGCCGGGCGAAGGCCAGTTTCATGCCGCTGCCCTCGGGGCCCGGCTGGCCCGTGGGGGCACCTCCCGCTCGAACGGAGTGGAGAGCGGGGGAGAGTTGCTGGCGCAGGCGTTCGCCGGTGAGCCGGGCGACCTCGGCGTCCACCCAGTGCTTCAGCAGCCGCTGGTGCAGGTCGTGGGTGCGCAGTGCGGGGTGGTCGCGCCAGGCGGCCGCGGCCACGCCGATCATTCCGCCCTCGCAGGGCATGCGTGCGCCGCCGATGGCGACCCGCTCGTTCATCAGGGTGGTCCGGGCGACCTGCCAGCCGTCGCCGACGTCGCCGAGGCGGTGGGTGTCGGGGATCTTGACGCCGGTGAGGAAGACCTCGTTGAACTCCGCCTCGCCGGTGATCTGGCGCAGCGGCCGCACCTCGACGCCGGGGTCGGTCATATCGCACACGAAGTACGTCAGCCCGCGGTGTTTGGGCACCGTCGGGTCGGTGCGGGCGACCAGGATCGCCCAGCGCGCCAGGTGGGCGCTGGAGGTCCAGACCTTCTGCCCGTCGACCACCCAGTCTCCCGCACCGTCGTCGCGGACCGCGCGGGTGGCCAGCGCGGCCAGGTCGGAGCCGGCACCGGGCTCGCTGAAGAGCTGGCACCACACCTCCTCGCCGGTCCACAGCGGCCGCAGGAAGCGCTGCTTCTGCTCCTCGGTGCCGTAGCGGAGGAGGGTTGGGGCGGCCATGCCGAGGCCGATGCCGATCCGGCCGGGGTCGTTGTCCGGGGCGCCGGCGGCGGCCAGTTCGGCGTCCACGACGGCTTGGAGGGCGCGCGGGGCGTCCAGACCGCCGAGTCCCACCGGGAAGTGCACCCAGGCGAGTCCGGCATCGAAGCGGGCGCGCAGGAAGTCCAGCCGGTCGGTGGCAGACAAGAGGGGCGGGCCCGAAGGGCCCTCGGCCAAGGGCGGTGGTGAGCGACGGGTGGGCGGGTGGGAAGCGAGCAGGTCGGCGGTGCGCCGGCGCAGGTCGGCGGCGTCGGTCATCGGGTCTCCTCCGTTCCGGGAACCATCACGAGGCGGCCGACGGAGTCCCCGTCGGCGACCCGCTGGACGGCGTCGGCGGCCGCCGCCAAGGGGACCCGCCCGCCGATCAGCGGCTTGATCGCCCCTTGGGCGGCGAGTGTGGTCAGCTCCTTGTGGCAAGCGTCGACGGCGGCCGGGTCCTTGGTGTTGTAGAGGCCCCAGTGCAGGCCCAGGATCGCGTAGTTCTTGACCAGGGCGTGGTTGAGGCCCGGGGTGGGGATGGTGCCGCCGGCGAAGCCGACGACGATGATCCGGCCCTCGAAGGCGATGCACTTGGTGGACTTGGCGTAGGCGTCGCCGCCCACCGGGTCGTAGACCACGTCCGCGCCCCGTCCGCCGGTGGCCTCCTTGACCGCCGCGACGAGGTCGTCCGCGTGCCGGTCGAGGACCAGGTCGCAGCCCAACTCGCGGGCGATGCGGGCCTTTTCGGGGCCGCCCGCCACGCCGATGACCCGGGCGCCGGCGGCCCGCCCCAGCTGGACGGCGGCGCTGCCGACGCCGCCGGCCGCGGCGTGCACCAGCAGCGTCTCGCCCGCCTGGAGGCGGGCCCGGCGGTGCAGTCCGAACCAGCCGGTCTGGTAGCCGATGTGCAGCGCGGCGGCCTCCGCGTCGTCCAGCGCCTCGGGGGCCGGCCGGACCGTCGCGGCGTCGACGACCGACAGCTCGGCGAAGCCGCCGCCGGGCAGCGTCGGCTGGGCCAGCACCCGCGCGCCGACCACACCGGTCGCCCCCTCGCCCACGGCCAGGACCTCACCGCAGATCTCCACGCCGGGGGTGAACGGGAGCGGCGGCCGGACCTGGTACTGGCCCCGGCACAGCAGCGCGTCGGGGAAGTTGACGTTGGCGGCCCGCACCCGCAGCAGCAGTTGGCCGGGGCCGGGCTCCGGGTCCGGCACCTCCTCCAGTTGCATCACCACTCGCGGCTCCCCGTTCGCGTGCACGCGCCATGCCTTCACCTGATGCCTCCACAGACCTGAAGTCGTACGGCTGGGGCGGGGCCGGAACCGGCCCCCACCACGATGCATACTAAGCGGTCGGTAACTCCGAAGGAACAGTTCCGGCCGGGCCCGTCGCGGGTGTCCCGCCCGGCCCACGGCTCCCTCTCCACACCCGCGGCCGGCAGCCTGGTAACGACAGGGACAGGCAACCCGGCCGTCCCCTGGCGCAGACTGGCGGACATGGACTCACCCACCACCGGCCCCTCCGCACTGGGGGACTTCCTGCGCACCCGCCGCGCCCGGCTACAGCCGGAGGACGCCGGCCTGGTCTCCTACGGGGCCCGCCGCCGGGTCCCCGGCCTGCGGCGCGAGGAGCTCGCCCAGCTCGCCGGCGTCAGCGTCGCCTACTACACCCGCCTCGAACAGGGCCAGAGCCACAACGCCTCCGAGGGCGTGCTGGACGCCCTGGCCCGGGCCCTCCGGCTGACCCCCGACGAGCGCGCCCACCTGCGCCAGCTGGCCCGCCCGACACCGGCCCGGCGCCGCCCGGCGGTCCGCCCCGCCACGGCCCGTCCCGGTGTGCGGCAGCTGCTCGCCGCCATCGACGGCGTGCCGGCCGTCGCCCTCGGTCCGCGCTACGAGGTCCTGGCCTGGAACCGCCTCGGGCACGCCCTGCTCGCCGGCCACCTGGACTTCGACAGCCCGTCCCGGCCCATGGACCGGCCCAACACCCAGCGGCTGCTCTTCCTCGACCCGCACACCCGCGAGCTCTACCCGGACCGCGAGGCGGAGACCCGGCGCGCCGTCGCCGCGCTCCGGATGTCCGCCGGAGCCCGCCCCGACGACCAGCAACTGGCCGAACTCATCGGCGAGTTGTCCATGAAGAGCACCGAGTTCAGCACCCTGTGGTCGCGCCACGCGGTCAACAACTGCACCTTCGGCACCAAGCACTTCCACCATCCGCTGGTGGGCGATCTGACCCTGGACTTCGAAGCGATGGAGACCCAGGACGGCTCCGGCCAGCGCGTCCTGATGTTGACCGCCGCCGAGGGCTCGCCCTCCGAGGCCGCGCTACGCCTGCTCGCCGCGGAACGCGGCCCAGACGTCCGGATCCTCGAACCCGAGCGCCCATAGCCCCCTCCCCCGCACCCCGTACACCGCCAGCAGCGGTAGCTGCGCCCGGACGCCCCGCGCGTCCTGGTACCAGACCTCGTGCCGCTCACCGCCCCGGCCGTAGCCGAAGTGCGGGGTGCCGGAAACCGCGTCGAAGGCGTACCCGGCGCCCACCCGCTTCCGCAGCGCCTCAGCCTCGTGCCAGGTCACATGGGTGGCGCGCCGACCGCTGCCCGGCACCCAGTCCCAGCCGTAGCCCGGGAACGCCAACTCGATCCGGTCCCGGGGCACGTCGGCGGTGGCGTGGCGCAGAATCTCCGCGTACCACGCCTTCGAGGACAGCGGACCCGGCTCCCCCATGGACCAGTGCAGGTCGTAACCCATGAAGCGCACGGTGTCGGCGAGTGCGCCCAGCCGTCGGTAGTCGAAGGCCGGGCCGGCCCCGCGGATCCGCGGCATCACCGTCACCACGCAGGTCCTGCCGCGGCGGTGCAGATGCGCGCACAGTTCGTCGACGAGCCTGACGTAGCCGCTGCGCACCCGGGCCCGGGCCGCCGCGTCACCGGTCACCGCCATCGTCTCGTAGTCCAGGTCGAGCCCGTCGTACCCCTGGCTCGCCACCACCGCCAGCAGCGCCTCGACGTGGGATCGGCGCCGCACCGGATCGTGCAGCAGCTCCCCCATCGCCGCGGCGTCCAGCGTCTCGGTCACCGTCGGCACCACCGCGATCCCGGCCCGGTGCAGCCCCGCGACGAAGTCCGGCCGGACCGCGCCGGGCCGGCCGGTGACCGCACGTTCCGACGTCGTCTCGTACCAGAAGGGGCTGACGGTGTGGAGTTGCCCGGCGTGCGCCAGCGCGTCCCGGTAGGCCCCCTCGACATCACCCCAGAACGGCAGCCACGCCGACGCCGTCGCCTCCCGCACCGCCGCCCCCCGAGGCGTCCCCACCGCCACGGACGGCAACACCGCCCCCACCACCAACACCACGGCCAGCAACAGCCCGCCACCCCGCCCCCGCATCCACCCCCGCCACACTCGCGTCATACCCCGAGCCTCACCCGCGCCGGGCCCTGACGCCTCGTCAGTGGGGCTGAATGGCGGGGCGGCGGCAAGGGCGACGGCGGCGAGCGGCGCCGTGGGGGTGGTCGGGGGCGGTCGGGGTGGTCGGGTGCTTCAGGGTGTGGCGGGGGCGGTGGTGTGTTCGTCGGGGTGGGTCTGCGCGATCCAGCCGGCTGCCAGGCCCTCGGCGAGGGAGAAGCGGTCGTGGGCGACGGCGGCGCAGGTGGCGGCGTCCATGCGCAGGACGGTGTCGGGGTGGGCGGCGGGGCCGTCGGCGTAGCGGGCGGCAGGCGTCCCGTCCGGGTCCAGCACGACGTGGAAGGCGCCCTCGTCCAGGGCGATGTCGATGACGTGCACCGTGCCGCCGGCGAAGTGCCGGGCGAGCCGGGCCATCAGGGGGATCGCGAACCAGTGGGCGCGGACCGCGTCGGTGGGGCGCTGTTCGCCGAGGGCCGGGGCGCCCCAGTCGGCGAGTGCGGCCAGGGCGGGGAGCAGGGCGTGGCCGCGCGGGGTGAGCTCGTAGACGAAGGCGGCGCCGGGCGGGGGGAGTCGGCGGCGGGTGAGCAGGCCGTCGCGCTCCATGTCCTTCAGACGGGAGGCGAGCATGTCCGTACTGACGCCCGGGAGGTCGGCGTGGAGGTCGGTGTAGCGCCGGGAGCCGCCGAGCAGTTCCCGGACGATCAGGAGCGTCCAGCGGTCGCCCACGGCATCCAGGGCCCGGGCGACGGCGCAGTATTGGTCGTAACTTCGACGCGGCATGACACCAGCATAGACATGTGATTGGATTTTCCAAGTCCGAAGTTGGGAAAACCAAGTACGGTGTCACGAGTGCTGCCGCGCCCCGCGGCGGGCGAGAGAACGAGGAGGCCGCCGCATGCAGTTCAAGCAGTCCAGCAAAATGGCCGACGTCTGCTACGAGATCCGCGGACCGGTGATCGAGCACGCGAACGCGCTGGAGGAGGCCGGCCACAGCGTGCTCCGGCTGAACACCGGCAATCCGGCACTGTTCGGCTTCGAGTGCCCGGAGGAGATCCTCCAGGACATGATGCGCAACCTCTCCCGCGCACACGGCTACACGGAGTCCCGCGGCATCCTCCCCGCCCGCCGCGCGGTGGCCCAGCGTTACCAGGAGGCCGGACTTCCGGACGTCGACGTCGACGACATCTACCTGGGCAACGGCGTCTCCGAGCTGGTCTCGATGGCGATCCAGGCCCTGCTGGACGACGGGGACGAAGTCCTCATCCCCGCGCCCGACTTCCCACTCTGGACGGCGGTCACCTCACTCGCCGGCGGCACACCGGTGCACTACCTCTGCGACGAGTCCGCCGACTGGCTGCCGGACCTCGACGACCTCGCCTCGAAGATCACCGACCGGACCCGCGCGCTGGTCATCATCAACCCCAACAACCCCACCGGCGCGGTCTATCCGCGCGAGGTCCTGGAGGGCATGCTCGACCTGGCCCGCCGCCACCACCTGATGGTCTTCGCCGACGAGATCTACGACCGGATCCTCTACGACGACTCCGTCCACCACCACGCCGCGGTGCTCGCCCCGGACCTGGTGTGCCTGACCTTCAGCGGTCTGTCCAAGTCGTACCGAGTGGCCGGCTTCCGCTCCGGGTGGCTGGTGGTCTCCGGCCCCAAGGAGCACGCCGCCGACTACCTGGAGGGGCTGGGCACCCTCGCCTCCATGCGACTGTGTCCCAACGCCCCCGCGCAGTACGCCATCCAGGCGGCGCTCGGCGGCCGGCAGAGCATCAACGACCTGGTCCTCCCCGGCGGCCGGCTGCGCGAACAGCGCGACCGGGCCTGGGAGCGGCTCAACGAGATCCCGGGCGTCTCCTGCGTCAAGCCCAAGGGCGCGCTGTACGCCTTCCCGCGCCTGGACCCGGCGGTCCACAAGATCCACGACGACGAGAAGTTCGTGCTGGACCTGCTGCTGCGGGAGAAGATCCAGGTCGTCCAGGGCACCGGCTTCAACTGGCCGCGCCCGGACCACTTCCGGATCCTCACCCTCCCGCACGCCGACGACCTGGACGCCGCGATCAGCCGGATCGGGCGGTTCCTGGCCGGCTACCGGCAGTAGCGGAAACGCCGCCGCCGGGGAGGCGGGCCGGCACGGCCGCCATCCCCTCCCCGGTCACGGCCGCACGGCCGCACGGCACCCGAACGGGCGTACCCGATTGCCGGCGGCTCTCCCCCGTCCCACCTGGCCGGTCCCCCGCAGCGGGCCGTCCGCCCCGGGCAGGCGCTCTTGAGCGGACCGCCCGCAGCGGCTTAGGTGGAGGGCGGCAATCCAGCCGCCGCCCCGGAGGGGAGAGGGATGCAATGCCCGTACGACCGGCAGTGTCGGAAGCGGAACTTGAGGCCCATCTACGCGGGATCTGTTTCAAGACGGGTCCGCCCCGTCGCCTGGGCGTCGAGATCGAGCTACTGGTCCACGACGCGCGCAACCCCCGATGTCCGGTCGCACCGGATCGGCTACGCACCGCGGCGGACGCCCTACGGGCCCTGCCGCTGCACTCCTGCCTCACCTTCGAACCCGGCGGCCAGCTGGAGCTCAGCTCGCTGCCCGCCGACTCCCTGACCGCCTGCGTCGAGGCGGTCACCGCCGATCTCGCCCTGGTCCGCCCCGTCCTGCGGGAGCGGGGCCTCGGTCTCGCGGGCCACGGCCACAATCCCTGGCACCCCCCGCGGCGGGTGCTCTTCGCACCGCGCTACGACGCCATGGAGGCGTACTTCGACCGCCGCGGTCCGGCCGGTCGCTCCATGATGTGCGGCACCGCCTCCGTCCAGGTCTGCCTGGACGCCGGGCACGAGGAACCCGGGCCGCTGGGGCTCGGCCGGCGGTGGCTGCTGGCGCACCTCCTGGGGGCCGTACTGGCCGCCGCGTTCGCCAATTCGCCGCTCGCCGAGGGGCGGCCCACCGGCTACCGCACCACCCGCCAGGCCATCTGGGCGCAGCTCGACCCGGGCCGCACCTGTGCCCCGCCCCAGGACCTCGACCCGCGCGCCGCATGGGTCCGCTACGCCCTGGACGCCCCGGTGATGTGCGTCCGGCGCCCGGACGGCCCCTGGGACGCGCCGGAGGGCCTCACCTTCCGGGAGTGGATCCGCACCGGGGTCCCCCGCCCGCCGACCCGCGAGGACCTCAACTACCACGTCACCACCCTCTTCCCGCCGGTGCGACCGCGCGGCCATCTGGAGCTGCGGATGATCGACGCGCAGCCCGGCCCGGACGGGTGGATCGTGCCGCTGGCCGTCACGACCGCCCTGTTCGACGACCCGGAGGCCGCCGAGTACGCCTATCGGGCCGTCAAACCCCTTGCGGAGACGGCTGGTTGGCGTCCGCCACCGGAGAACCCGCTGTGGCGGACCGCGGCCCGGGACGGCCTGACCGACCCCGAGCTGCACGCCGCCGCGGTGGGCTGCTTCGCCGCCGCACAGGAAGCGCTGCCGCGACTGGGGGCCACCCCGGGTATCCGCGCGGCGGTCGCGGAGTTCACCGAACGCTATGTGGCGCGCGGCCGGTGCCCGGCCGACGACCAGCTCGACGCGCTGCCCGCGGCGGACGCCGCCGGCGGCCCGGACCCCGCCGACGACGGCGCCGGCACCGCGGCCGAGGGCCGCCTCACCCGTGGGAAGGACAGCCCGTGACCATCGACCCCGAGCCGTTCCGGGAGCGGGCCGCCGCGGCACTGCTCGCCGCCCGCGACCGCACCCGTGCGCTGACCACCTGCGTCGAGGAACCCGACCTGATCGCCCAGCACTCCCCGCTGATGTCCCCCCTGGTGTGGGACCTGGCGCACATCGGCAACCAGGAGGAGCAGTGGCTGCTGCGCGCCGTCGGCGGCCGTGACGCGCTGCGCCCGGACATCGACTCCGTCTACGACGCCTTCGAGCACCCGCGGGCCGAGCGCCCCTCGCTGCCGCTGCTGGCCCCGGCCGAGGCCCACGGCTACGTCGACGAGGTGCGCGGCCGGGTGTGGGACGTCTTGGAGCGCGCCGAGCTGCACGGCGGCCCGCTGCTGTCCGCCGGCTTCGCCTTCGGGATGATCGCGCAGCACGAACAGCAGCACGACGAAACGATGTTGATTACCCATCAGCTGCGGACCGGCCCGCCGGTGCTCACCGCGCCCGAGCCGCCGGCCGCGCCGGCCGACCCGCTGCCGGCCGAAGTCCTCATACCCGGTGGGGCGTTCGTGATGGGAACGTCCACCGAACCCTGGGCGTTGGACAACGAACGGCCCGCGCACCGGCGGACGGTGCCGCCTTTCTTCCTCGACACCACCCCGGTCAGCAACGGCGCCTACCAGCGCTTCATCGAGGACGGCGGCTACGACGACCCGCGCTGGTGGGCTCCGGAGGGCTGGGCGCAGGTGCGCGAACACCGGCTGCGGGCCCCGCTGTTCTGGCACCGGGAGGGCCGGCAGTGGCTGCGGCGCCGGTTCGGGGTGACCGAGCCGGTGCCGCCGGACGAGCCGGTGCTGCACGTCAGCTGGTACGAGGCGGACGCCTACGCGCGGTGGGCCGGCCGGCGGCTGCCCACCGAGGCCGAGTGGGAGAAGGCCGCCCGCCACGACCCGGCGTCCGGGCGGGACCGGCGCTACCCGTGGGGTGACGCCGACCCGTCCCCGGACCGCGCCAACCTCGGCCAGCGGCACCTGCGGCCGGCCCCGGTCGGCAGCTACCCCGAAGGCGCCTCGCCGCTCGGCGTCCACCAGCTGATCGGTGACGTCTGGGAGTGGACGGCCAGCGATTTCCTGCCCTACCCCGGTTTCGCCGCCTTCCCCTACCGGGAGTACTCCGAGGTGTTCTTCGGCGGTGCGCACAAGGTGCTGCGCGGCGGCTCGTTCGCCGTGGACCCGGTCGCCTGCCGCGGCACCTTCCGCAACTGGGACCTCCCGGTGCGGCGGCAGATCTTCTCCGGGTTCCGCACCGCCCAGAACGCCGGGCCGGCGGCCGGGGAGCTGACCTGATGTGCCGTCATCTGGCTTATGTGGGACCGGAGATCCCGTTCGGGCAGGTGGTCCTGTCCCCGCCGTACGGTCTCTACCGTCAGTCCTGGGCGCCGCGCCACCAGCGGCACGGCACGGTCAACGCGGACGGCTTCGGCGTCGGCTGGTACGCGCCGGGCGACCCGGTGCCGGCCCGCTACCGGCGGGCCGCGCCGATCTGGGCCGACGACCAACTGCCCGACCTGGCACGGGTGGTCCGCACCGGGGCGCTGCTCGCCGCCGTCCGGGACGCCACCGTGGCCGGAGCGGACGCCGAGGCGGCCGCCGCGCCGTTCGCCTCCGGGCGGTACCTCTTCAGCCACAACGGTGCGGTGGCCGGCTGGCCGGACACCATGGCACCGCTGGCCGCCGGGCTGCCCGCGACGGAACTGCTGCGGCTGGCGGCCCGCAGCGACTCCGCGTTCCTGTGGGCCCTGGTGCACCGCCGGCTGGTCGCCGGTGACGACCCGGGCCAGGCGCTGGCCGACACGGTCGAGGAGGTCGCCGCGGCCGCGCCCGGCTCCCGGCTCACCCTGCTGCTGACCGACGGCACCAGCATCGCCGGCACCACCTGGGGCGACACCCTGTTCCACCGGGCCGTGCCCGGCGGCGGCCGGATCCTCGCCTCCGAGCCCTACGACGAGTCCCCCCACTGGACCGAGGTCCCCGACCGCACGCTGCTGTGCGCCACCCGCACCGAGGTCCGTCTCACCCCGCTCAAGGAGCCCGCAACGTGAGCCCGCTCAGCATCACCCGCACCCTGCCCGCCGACGCCACCGCGGCCGCCCTGCGCGCCGATGTCGTCGCGGGACTGTCCCGTACGCCCAAGCAGTTGCCGCCGAAGTGGTTCTACGACGCCCGCGGCAGCGAGCTGTTCGACGAGATCACCACCCTGCCGGAGTACTACCCCACCCGTGCGGAACGCGAGATCCTGCGCGCCACCGCGGACCGGATAGCCGCCGCCACCGGCGCCCGCACCCTGATCGAGTTGGGCTCCGGCTCGTCCGACAAGACCCGGCACCTGCTCCGCGCCCTCACCGACCTGCACACCTACCTGCCGGTCGACGTCAGCGAGTCCGCGCTGCGGGCGGCCGGCGAGGGGCTGCTGGCCGCGCATCCGGGCCTGACCGTGCACGCCCTGGTCGCCGACTTCCAGCAGGGCCTCACCCTGCCCGCCACGCCCGGCCCCCGGCTCCTGGCGTTCCTCGGCGGCACCATCGGCAACCTCCTGCCGGACGAGCGGGCCGCGTTCCTGGCGTCCGTCCACGACCTGCTCGCCCCCGGTGACGCCCTGTTGCTCGGCACCGACCTGGTCAAGGACGAGGCCACCCTGGTCGCCGCGTACGACGACGCCCGCGGGGTGACCGCCGACTTCAACAAGAACGTGCTGGCGGTCATCAACCGTGAGCTGGGCGGCGACTTCGACCCGGCCGACTTCGACCACGTCGCGCGGTGGAACGCCGCGGAGGAGTGGATCGAGATGCGGTTGCGGGCCCGCTCGGAACTGACCGTGAAGATCCCCGGCGTCGACCTGATCGTGCCGTTCGCGGCCGGCGAGGAGCTGCGCACGGAGGTCTCGGCGAAGTTCCGGGAGGACGGTGTGCGGGCCGAACTCGCCGCCGCCGGGCTGAAGTTGACCGAGTGGTGGACCGACCGCGCCGGCCGGTTCGCACTGTCGTTGGCGCTGCGCATCTGACCGGTGCCGATCCGACCGGTGCCGCCTGCCGGGTGCCCGGCCCCCCGCCGATGTGGTTCGATGCTCCGATCGCACATCCGTACGCGCTGTCGGGTGCGCCCGCCGCGTACGGAGCCACACGGGCTCGACGGAGGGGCAGGGCATGGGCACGGCGCTGGATCGGCGGGGTTTCCTCAGGGGCGCGGCGGGGCTGTCCGCCGCGGGGCTGTTGGCGGGTATCGGCGGTGGGGGGTCCGCGGCGGCCGCGGCCCCGACCGCGGTCTCGGTGCAGGACTGGATGTCCGCGCTCGGCGACGCCACGCCCGTGCAGCGGCTGAGCATCCCCGGCACCCATGACTCCGGCGCGCGGATCGGCGGGCCCTGGGTAGCGTGCCAGAACACCTCGGTCGCCGAGCAACTCGCGTCCGGCATCCGGTTCCTGGACGTCCGCTGCCGGGCCATCGACGACGTCTTCGCGATCCACCACGGCGCGTTCTACCAGGAGCTGATGTTCGGCGACGTGCTCAACGCCTGCCGGGACTTCCTGCGGGCGCATCCCACCGAGACCGTGCTGATGCGGGTCAAGCAGGAGTATTCGGAGGTCTCCGCGGAGGAGTTCCGCCGGATCTTCGGCCGCTATCTGGACGACAAGGGCTACCGTTCGCTGTTCCGACTGGACCCGGGGCTGCCGGTGCTGGGCGAGGCCCGGGGGCGGGTCGTACTCCTGGCGGACTCGGACGGGCTGGGCGGCGTGCGGTACGCCGACCCGGCGCTGTTCGACATCCAGGACGACTACATGACCGAGCCGATCGGGAAGTACCCCAAGGTCGAGGCCCAGTTCCGCAAGGCCGTCGGGCAGCCCGGCAAGCTCTACGTCAACTACGTCTCGACCGCCGCGCTGCTCCCGCCGCGGTCCAACGCCGACCGCCTCAACCCGCGGGTCAAGAGCCTGCTGGAGGGGGCGGAGGGCAGTGCCTGGCGGGGGCTGGGCATCGTCCCGATGGACTTCCCCAACGAGTTCGGGATGGCCCAGACCCTGATCCGGCACAACCTGGCCGGGCTCGGCGTCACTCTGCCGGCCCAGGTGCACACGTGATCGGCCGTCGAACCGAACCACCACGGGCCACCGTGCATCAGACTGGTTGAAATGTCTGGTTCCGGCGCTGCCCCCGCCCCGCACGACGGTGCGCGGTGCGGCAGCGCCGGCTGAAGCGGCAAGGCGGCACCTGGTGGAGACGAGCGAACGCGGGCCCGGGGCGGCGGCACAGGACGCGCGACCGACGCCCGACCCGGCCGGGGCGCCCGAGCGGCCGGGAGCGGGCCGACCGCTCCGCACCGGCCGGGCCCGCGCCGGGGTGCCGCTGCGGGTGACCCTGGCGCTCGGGGTGCTGACCGTCATCGTGGGCGGTACGGCGCTGGCGCTGAAGGCGGCGCGGCCGGATCCGTACGTGGCGCCCGGGGACCCGGTCACCGGGACGTACCTCGCCTCGCGGTCCGCCGGCGACCGGGCGGCGGCAGCGGTGCTGGCCGGTCCGTACCGGGAGCTGTCGGGCCCGCCGGCCGTCGCCGCGCGCCGGGCCGGTGACACCCCGGCCCCGCTGCCCGCCTCCCGCCCCCTGGTGGCCAGCGCGGCGGCCCTGTCACCGCCGGTCGGCGCGCTCTTCTCCCCCGGCAACGACGGCGACACCGGTCACTACTGCAGCGCGAGCGTGGTGCACTCCGCCGCCGGGAACCTCGTCGTCACCGCGGCGCACTGTGTCCACGACGGCGGCTTCCGCACCCGGCTGGTCTTCGCGCCCGGCCTGCACGACGGGACCGCGCCGTACGGCCTGTGGGTGCCCACCCGGATCTACGTGGACCCGCGCTGGATCAGCGACCGGGACCCGGACCACGACGTGGCGTTCCTCCGGGTGCGCCGGCACGGGGGCACGGACCAGCGGATCGAGGACGTCACCGGCGCCGAGCTGATGCGGTTCGACGCGCCGCCCGGCCGGCCGGCGCAGCTGACCGGCTACCCGTCCGACCGCGACACCCCGGTCAGTTGCCGGCACACCGCCGACGCCGAGGGACCGGGCCAGCTCCGCTTCCCCTGCGCCGGTTTCCCGGCCGGGACCAGTGGCGGCCCGATGCTCACCGACGTCGACCCGGCGACCGGCACCGGCTCCCTGATCGGGGTGATCGGCGGTCAGGACGAGGGCGGTGACGACAACACGTCGTACAGCAGTCGCTTCGGGGCGGACGTGGCGGCGCTGTACCGGCGGGCCACCCGCGGCTAGGGCGCGGCCGGTCCGGCCCGGTCCGTTCGCTCAGGCCCGGCCCGGTCGGTCAGGTCGCTCGGGCGCTGCCGCGCGGGACGACGGTGGCCAGGACCGACGGCAGCGGGTACCAGTCGGCGGTGGCGAAACTGGCGTGCGCGGCGGCGAGTTTCCGGACCCGGGCCAGGGCCTCCGCCTCGGTGGGGTGGGTGGCGTCCAGGGCCGGCGGGACCTTGTGCGCGTCGGTCATGACGAGCAGGTAGTGGCGGGCGTCGTACCAGGAGGTGTCGATGGTGCCGCCCAGGTACGTCGCGGCGTCGCCGTCGAACACCACGAACCAGGGGCGCAGGGCCGGGTCGGCGTAGCGGTCCCGGGGGTCGCCGGCGGCGGCACCGTGGACGGCGGGGAAGGCGGTGGCCCGGCCCAATTGGCCCTGTGCGGCGAGGTCCTTGAGGTGGCCGGCGTATTCGACGTCGGTCCACAGCCTGTCGAACGGGTTGTTCTCCTCGACGGTGCCCGGTATCAGCTCGAAGAGGAACTTGCCGGCCAGGGCGGTGCGGGGCGGCCAGCCGCCGGCCCGTACCGCCTCGTCGAGGGTGGCGTGGCCGGCCGCCAGGTCGCCGGGGCCGTAGACCGCGTCGCCGAGCTTCTGCCGTATCAGGGCGTCGAAGGCGGCGGGTCCGCGGCCGCCCTTGGCGTTGAAGCCGTCCTTCATCTCGACCTTGACGAGGATCGGGCGGTGGCCGGGGTGGGCGTCGTGCCAGGCCCGCAGGTCGGCGAGGCAGCCGGCGAAGTCCTGGTTGCGGTCCTTGGTGCGCAGTTCGGCGGCGGTGGTCGCGCCGACGCAGTTGTTGTTGTTGCCGAGCGGGTTGCTGTGCGAGACCCGCCAGGAGCCGCCCAGGCCGTTGGTCCAGACGTCCACCTCGACGAGCGCGGCGCCGGAGTCCAACACATCGGCGAAATAGGGGTACTTGGCCTTCTCGTAGGCGTTGTGGACACCGACCGCGGTGCTGGTGTCGTAGGTGGTGGAGGCCGTCGTGGAGGCCGTCGTGATGGTCGGCTCCGCTCCGGCCGGGCCGGCCGCCGCGATCATCGCCGCCGCCGCGACCGCGACCGTTCCCGCACACCGCTTCCCGTTCATGGGTCCCGCTTCCCCTCGTGTCCTGCCTGGTCGGTGAGCAGGCTACGGGAGTTGGCGGTCGACGGGCGGAACGGGAGCGGGCGCGATACGGTCAGCGACGCAAACGATCAAGCGAAAGGGTGTACGGATGCGGAATCGGGGGACCGGCGAGGCCGGCTCGGGCGGGCTGTCGTGGGCGGCAGTGGTACTGACGGGGACGGTCGCGCTCTACATAGCGCTGGTCGCCTTCGGCAACATCACCGACTTCGGCACCAACCGGGACTACGTCCGCCACGTGCTGGCGATGGACACCACCTTCCAGGACCCGGACCTGATGTGGCGGGCCATCACCTCGCGGGGTCTACAGGACGCCGCGTACGTGGCGGTGATCGCCTGGGAGTCGGTGGCGGCGCTGGTGCTGCTCGCGGCCACCGCACTGTGGGTCGTGCGGGGGCGGTCCGGCGGCGCCGGGCGGGCGCGGCGGCTGGCCACCGTCGGGCTGCTGATGATGATGCTGCTGTTCGGCGCCGGGTTCTGGGCGATCGGCGGAGAGTGGTTCGCGATGTGGCAGTCGAAGCAGTGGAACGGGGTGGAGGCCGCGGTGCGGAACTTCCTCGTGACGGGCCTGGTGCTGCTGGTGGTGCAGTGGTCGGGGGCGACCGGGCGGCCGGACCGCGCGGACGCCTGACGGACGGCGGCGGGTGCGTGCGGAACGCACCCGCCGCCGGGGTTCGGCGGGGCGTCAGCCCGCCGCGTAGACGTCCTCGATGTAGTGGCCGGACGCGGTCAGTTCGCGCAGCCACGCCTCCGACTCCTGCTCCGACGCGCCGGTGCAGGTCCGGTGCACCGCGCGGAACGCGTCCCGGACGCCGGGCGCCATCCGGCTGCCGTCGCCGCAGACGTAGACCCGGGCGCCGGCCCGCAGCAGCTCCCACACCTCGGTGGCCTCGGCCGCGATCCGGTGTTGGACGAACCGGTGGCCGTTTTCGGGGCGGGCGCTGAAGACGGGGTGGACGGCGACCGCGCCGGCCCGCTCGGCGGCGGCGAACTCCGCGGCGTGCAGGAAGTCGCCGTCGGGGTCGTCGCAGCCGAAGTAGAGCCGGGCCGGGGCGGTCCGGCCGGCCGCGACGCGGTCGGCGACGGCGCCGCGGAACGGGGCGAGCCCGGTGCCGGCGGCGACCAGGATGACCGGGGTGTCGTCGGCCGGGTCGAGGCGGAACGCCTCCCGGCACGGCTGGACCCGGGCCAGCAGGGTGTCGCCGGGCCGCAGGGTGTGCAGATGCGTCGAGCCGGTGCCGCCGGGCAGCAGCGAGACCATCAGGTCGGCGTGCCGGGGGTCGGCGGCCGGCGACGAGGACAGCGAGTAGTGGCGGGTGCGGAGCGGGGGCAGCAGCTCCAGGACCACCGGCCAGGGCAGCGCGCCGCGCAGCGCGGGGTGGGCCTCGATCAGCTCGACGAGGGTGCGCGGATCGTCCTCGGGGAGGTTCTCCAGGGCGTGCCGCTCGGGCGGGCAGGGGTTGTGCGCGGCGAGTACGGCGCACTGCTCGCGGGTCGGACGGATACCCAACTCCAGGTGATGGGTCAAGAGTTGACGTATCGTCAGGGGTCGGTCGAGGGGCAGGGTGTCACGAGCCGGGCGGGACGTCGGCGGGCGCAGCGCCAGCACGGTGTCCAGGTCGACGCCGAGCGCCTGCGCGGTGCGGGCGACCGCCTCGGGGGTGTTGACCGGCAGGACGGCGAGGTGGTCGGCGGTGCGGTAGGAGACGCCGTCGGGGAGTGCCAGGCGCAGGAAGCGCTTGGGGCGCGGCCAGCCCTCGGCGGTCAGGTCGTACGCCTCGGTGACGGTCATGGGGACGAGGTCGTGCCGGGCGGCGAGCGCGTCGAGCGGGCCGCCGGTGAGCGCGGTGACGGTGTAGCCGGTGTCGTCGGCGGCGCCGTCTGCGCCGGGGTCACCGATGCTCGCCGGGTCGCCGTAGCGGGTCAGCAGTTCGGTGCGCAGCGCGGCACCGAACTTCCTTACGGTGGCGGTGAGTTCACCGGAGGCGTCGGCCTCGGCGCGGGGCAGCAGCCGCTGACCGCCGAGGGCGGCCAGCCGGTCGTCGATGAGGGTGGGGACCTGCTGGTAGGTGGCGGCCCAGTTGCGGTCGCCGACGCCCAGCACGGCGTAGCGGACGCCGGCCGCGGCGCCCTCGGGCGCGGTGCCGAGCCAGGCGGTGAACGCGGTGGCGTCGTCGGTCGGTTGGCCGTTGTAGGAGGCGGCGACGATGACGACGGGGCCGTCGGTGGGGAGTCCGCCGGCGCAGGCGTTCAGCGGCGCGACCTCGGTGGCGAAGCCCAGGCCGGCGGCCTCGTCGGCGAGCCGCTCGGCGAACTCCCGACAGGTGCCGTAGTTGGTGCCGTGCAGCAGGAGCAGGCCGGTGTCCTGCGGGACGCGGGTGGGCAGGCCGTCGTCGGGCGCGGCGCCGGTGGCCTCGCCTTCCGACGTGCCGGCGGACCCGCCGGGCAGCACGGCCAGCGCGGCGCGGGTCGCGGCCCGGTCGGCGGGCGTGCGGGGGGCGAGGGCCAGCGTGAAACCGTCGGGCTTGAGGGTGAGGGTCTCCTTGATGCGGAGGTGGTAGCCGGCGTGGTCGATCAGCCGGTAGCGGTGCACCAGCAGGGCCAGCAGCATGGTGGCCTCGTGCAGCGCGAACTGCCTGCCGATGCAGGCGCGTTCACCGGTGCCGAACGGCTTGTAGGCATGCGGGGAGCGAGCAGCCTCGGCCGCCGGGCTGAAGCGGAACGGGTCGAACGCCTCGGGGTTGTCGCCCCAGACCGGGTCGCGGTGCAGCATCGGGGTGAGGACGGTGACCAGTTGGCCGGCGGCGACCGGGTAGCGGCCGCCGATCACGGTGTCGGTGCGGGCCTGGCGGGTGAAGGCGGCGGCGGTCGGCCACAGCCGCAGCGCCTCGTTGAGCACCTGACGGGTGAACGCCAGCTTGCCGATGTCCTCGAAGGCGGGGTCCGGGTCGGGGTCGTCGCCCCACAGCTCGTCGGCCTCGCGCTGCGCCATCCGCAGCGCGACCGGGTCCTTGAGCAGGTGGTACAGGGCGAAGGAGAGCGCGCCGGAGGTGGTTTCGTGACCGGCGATCAGGAAGGTGATGACCTGGTTGCGGATGTTGGCGAGGTCGAGGACCGGCCCCTGGTGCGCCGCGTTGCCCTCCGTGGCGGCGAGCATCAGGCCCAGCAGGTCGTCGTCGCGCCGCTCACCGCTGGCCGTGCGGGCGGCGATCACCTCGTCGACGACGGACGCGAGGTAGTCGGCGTCCGCGCGGAACGCCGCGTCGGCCGCGGTGTGATCGGTGCCCGGCTGCCGGGCGAAGGTGGTCATGCTCCATTCCAGGCAGCGCACCATCGCCTCGACGAAGGGGTGCGCGGTGTCCCGGGAGAACGACTCGAAGTCGAAGCCGAAGCCGGCCAGTCCGATGGTGTCCAGGGTCATCCGGGTCATGTCGTCGGCGACCTCTATGGGGCGGCCCTCGGCCATCCGCCGGTCCCAGGCCGCCGTGACCCGGCGGGCGACCTTCAGCATCGCCGGGTGGTAGGTGCGCATCGAGCCCAGCGCGAAGGCCGGCATCAGGACCTCGTGGGCCTTGGCCCAGTTGGGCTCGTCGTTGTAGGCGGTGAACAGACCGTCACCGGCGAACTCCCGCACGCTCTCCAGGACCACCGAGACGCCCTTGGCGAAGCGGGCCTCGTCGGAGACCTCGGTGACCAGGTCGACGGAGGAGAGGAAGAGCGTCTCGAGGGCGCCGAACTTGCGCACGTAGGCCGGGCCGTGGATCCGGGCGAGGTCCATGGCCTGCTGAAGCGGCGTGGTGCTGATCCCGGTCGCCGTGAGGTCGGCGACCGGGACGCTCACGGCGGTGGCGCGGTCGCCCGTCTGGGGCGCGATGGTGTCGGTCATGTCTCCAGCGTGACCGGCCCGGTGGCCGCCCCCGGCCCGGGGAACTGCATGATTGTGCAGTGGTTCGTCGTCGCGCACCCTTGCGCGTACGGCGCCGATGAGGCAACGGCCGCCGACAGCACGGGAGAAAGGGCGGAAACCGGGCGATGGACAGCGTGACGGACGGTGGTGGGCCGGGGGACGAGACGGGCGCGGACTGTCCGCGCCGCTGGCCGCCGGTCCCGGCCGCCCCGCCCCCGGCCAGCGCCTACCGCGACTACTTCGTGATGCTGCTGGACCGCATCCCCACGCCGATCGCGGTGTGCCGGGCGGACGGCCAGGTGCTGATCGCCAATCCGGCGATGGCGGCGCCGTGGGGCGCGGTCCCCGGACAGCTGCGCGGCCGCAACCTGCTCGACCTGTTCCGGCCCCGGGACCCGGCGCAGATCGCCCGGATCATGGAGGCGCTGCGGCTGGGCCGCCGGTCCCGCTATCCGGTCGAGGTGCGGTGGCGGACCGGGCCCGGCGAGCCGGACCGGCAGGGCGAGCTGACGATCGAACCGGTCGGCGGCCCGTCCGCGGAACCGCCGGCGCTGCTGGCCCTGCTGCGGGAGGACACCGGGGCCACCGCCGCCCCGGCGCCCGCGCCGCCCCCCACCAGCCCCGTCGAGGCCCGGATCCTGGCGCTGGCGGCCGGTGGCGCGACCACCGCCGCGATCGGCGGCGCCCTGGGCCTGACCGTCGACGGCGTGAACTACCACCTCACCCGGCTGGCCCGCCGCTGGCGCGTCCAGGGCCGCACCGCGCTGGTGGCCAAGGCGTACGTGCTGGGGGTGCTGGCCCCGGACCGCTGGCCGCCGGCGCCCGCGGCCCCGGACGACGACGGCACGCGAGCGCCCGGCCCCTGAGTCCGACTGCACGTGTGTGCGGATAACCTCCCTGGTGTGGAGGAGAACACACCCGCGCCGTTCGAGCGCGGAACGGACGGTCCCAAGGTCATCGTCGTCGGTGTCGACGGCTCCGACTCGTCCTGGCGGGCCGCGGCGTACGCGGCCGGGCTGGCCAGGCGTCAGGGGTCGAAGCTGGTGATGGTCTACGTCCAGCCGGTGCTGGCGACCGGGGCCGCGATGGGCGCACCGGTCATGGACACCACCACCGAGGTGGCCGAAGAACTGATGGCCGAGATCCGCAAGGCCACCGAACGACTCGACGGGATATTCCACCTGCGGTGGGAGTTCCACACCCTGCGCGGGGACCCGTACAACGGCATGGTGCAGATGGCCGACGAGCTCAAGGCGGACGCGGTGGTGGTCGGCGCCTCGGAGTCCGCCGGGCACCGCATCATGGGCTCGGTCGCGGTGCGCCTGGTGAAGGCCGGCCGGTGGCCGGTCACTGTCGTGCCGTAGCACCCGGGCCACCGGCCGCGTCCCGGCGCTCCGCTGGTGGGCCGGGCCGGGCTGAGGCACGGTGGAGGGTGGACGGGCGGAGCGCCGCCCCGACAAGGGAGACACCGTGAGCGACCGGGAGACACCGTGACCGACCGCACGTATCGCGTGACCGAGATCGTGGGGACGTCCCAGCAGAGCGTGGACGCCGCGATCCAGAACGGCATCAAGCGCGCCTCCGGCACCCTGCGCAATCTCGACTGGTTCGAGATCACGCAGGTCCGCGGCCACATCATCGAGGGCCGGGTCGACCACTACCAGGTCGGCCTGAAGGTCGGTTTCCGGCTGGAGGACGCGGGCTGAAGCCCCGGGGGCCGAATGGCTCCCCGCCGCCGCGTCGCCTTCGTCACGGCGCCGCCGGCAGTCCATGATGATCCGCCGTCGGACCACGACGGACACGTACCGAGCGTACGGAGGATCACCCATGGCACGCCTGCTGCGCGCGGGTCAGGGCGTTTGGCGCCGCAAACCGATCGAGCACATCGAGGAGCCGGAGGGCACCGCGGCCCAGCAGCTCACCCGCGAGCTGGGGCTGTGGCAACTGACCGCCATCGGCATCGGCGGCATCATCGGCGCCGGCATCTTCACGCTGGCCGGCACCGTCGCCCACGAGACGGCCGGCCCCGCGGTCCTGATCTCCTTCCTCATCGCCGGCGTGGCCAGCGCCGCTGCGGCCTTCTCCTACGCCGAGTTCGCCGGACTGATCCCGAAGGCGGGCTCGGCCTACACCTACGGCTACGCGGTGCTGGGCGAACTCGCCGGCTGGTTCATCGGCTGGGACCTGCTGCTGGAGTACACCGCGATCGTGGCGGTGGTCGCGATCGGCATCTCCGGCTACTTCTCGTTCCTGCTCGGCGCGATGGGCCTGAAACTGCCGGCCTGGATGCTGGGCGCGCCCGGCACCGGCCCCGGGCACCGGGTGGACCTCTTCGCGGCGGTGCTCTGCCTGCTGATCGCGTATCTGCTGACCCTGGGCATCAAGAACGCCGCCCGGTTCGAGACGATCGTGGTCGGGCTGAAGGTGCTGGTGGTGCTCGTCGTCATCGGGGTCGGCTTCTTCCACCTCAACACCGCCAACTACCGGCCGTTCTTCCCGTTCGGGGTGAGCGGCGCGTTCACCGGCGCGGCCACCGTCTTCTTCGCGGTCTTCGGCTACGACGCGATGAGCACAGCGGCCGAGGAGTCCAAGGACGCCCAGCGCCACATGCCCAAGGCGATCATGTACTCCCTGGCCGTCTCGATGGTGCTGTACGTGCTCGCCTGCCTGGTGCTGACGGGCATGCAGAACTACCGGCACATCGACCCGGAGAGCGGCTTCTCCACGGCGTTCAAGTCGGTCGGGCTGAGCGCGCTGGCGGACGTGATCGCGGTCGGCGCGATCATCGGCATCTTGACCGTCATGTTCACCTTCATGCTGGGGGTGACCCGGGTGTGGTTCTCGATGAGCCGGGACGGGCTGCTGCCCAAGTGGTTCGCCAAGACCAGCGCCACCCACCACGTACCGGTCCGGGTCACCTGGATCGTGGGCGCGGCGTCCGCGGTGATCGCCGGCATCCTGCCGATCGGGGAGGCCGCCGAACTGACCAACATCGGCATCCTGTTGGCGTTCGTGGTGGTGTGCATCTCGGTGATCGTGCTCCGCTACAAACAACCCGAACTGCCGCGCACCTTCCGCACGCCGGGCATGCCCGTGGTCCCGGCTATCGGGGTGTGCTTCTCGCTGTGGCTGATCACGTTCCTGGCGTGGCAGACCTGGGTGCGGTTCGCGGTGTGGTTCCTGATCGGCCTGGTCATCTATTTCTCGTACTCGTACCGGAAGTCGGCGTTGGCAACGGCGGACGGGACGGCTGCGGAACAGCGGTGACGGCCCGGACGACCGCCTCGCCGGCCTCCGTCCAGCGGTAGAGCACGCTGCGCCCGGCCCGGCGACGGGCGATCAGGTGGGCGTCGCGCAGCACTTGGAGGTGCCGGCCGACTGAGCCCAGGCCCTGGCCGGTCAGGGCGACCAGCTGGGTGGTGCTCTTCGGCGTGCCCAGCAGCACCAGGACGGCCGCCCGGCCGCTCCCCAACAGGGCGGCCAGCGCCCCGGGGACCGGTGGCCGGTCCGGCTCGGCCAGCGTGCCGGAGCAGGGGTAGACCACCGCGGAGCGGGGCGGCGGCCGCCCGTCGGTGTCCCAGGAGAGCCAGGACTGCTGCGGGGTGACGGGGACGAACAGCAGCCGGGCATCGGCCAGTTCGCGCGGCGGATGGTCATGGGCGGTGATCTGGAGGCGGTTCGCGCCGAGCCAGCGCAGGCCGGGGCGCATCCCGTCCAGCGCGGCGACCCAACCGCCGCTGCCGAGCCGGGCCGTACGCGCCAGGACGTCGGCCTCCAGGATGCGGCGGCGGCGCGGCCAGTCCGGTAGCACGGTGTGCCGCCAGACCCAGTCGAGGAGCGCGGCGGTGCGCTCGGGGAGGTCTGCGCGGTGCCGGAGGGCGGCGGGGAGCGGGGCGCCGGCCAGGGCCTCGGTGAGGTCGGCGCGGGCGGTGGCCGGCGGGGTGTCGCGGACCCGGGCGAGTTCGGCGGGGAAGTCCTGGTCGGGTGCACCGCTCGGGGTCGGGGTCAGGAAGGTCGCGTTCCAGGTCCGGCGCAGGGCGCAGCGGACGAGAAGGGCGGTGGGCGGGTCGGCGGCCAGGCGGGCGCGGTAGGCGGGCAAGTGGGCGTCGAGCCAGGCGCGTTCGCTCCCCAGCGCGGCGGTGCCGCGGTGCAGCGTCTTCAGGGCGGCGGTGGTCTCGGCCAGCGGCGAGACGGCGAACCGGCCAGCGGCGAGGGTGTCCGCGGTGATCTCCCACCACCCCACGCCCACCGCCCCCTCGTTTCGCCGGCCCGCGAAACTGTACGCCGGGGCGCCGGGCCGCCCGGACACTCCCGCCATGCGCAGCTACCGCGAGCTCTTCCGCACCCCGGAGTTCACTCCGCTCTTCCTCGCCTCCGCCGGACAGGTGGCCGGCCAGACCGTCGGCGGCCTGGCCCTCGGCACGCTGGTGTACGGGACGACCGGCTCCCCGCTGCTGTCGTCCCTCGCCGTGTTCGGCCCGTCCCTGGCGCAGGTGATCGGCGCGGCCACGCTGCTGTCGGCGGCCGACCGGCTGCCGCCGCGCGCCGCGTTGACCGGTCTGGGGCTGCTGCTCGGCCTGGGCACCGCCGTCCAGGCCGTCCCGGGACTGCCGGTGGGGGCGTCGTTCGCCGTGCTGCTGGTGCTGGGGACGCTCTCCTCCCTGGGCGGCGGGGTGCGCTACGGGCTGCTCGACGAGCTGCTGGCGCGGGAGGGGTACCTGCTGGGCCGCTCGGTCTTCGCCATGGCGTCCGGGGTGGTGCAGATCTGCGGCTTCGCGGTGGGCGGGGCGCTGGTGACGGCGCTGTCGCCGCGCGGTGCGCTGCTGGTCGCGGCCGGGCTGTACGCCGCCGGTGCGGGCGTGGCCCACTGCGGGCTCGGCCGGCGGGCGCCGCGCACCGCCGGCCGGCCCTCGGTCGCCGGGACCTGGCGCACCCATGCCCTGCTGTGGGCCGACCGGCCGCGGCGGTACGTCTACCTCGCACTGTGGCTGCCCAACGGCCTGATCGTCGGCGGTGAATCGCTCTACGTCCCGTACGCGCCCGGACAGGCGGGGCTGCTCTTCGCCTGCGGTGCGCTCGGCATGCTGGCCGGGGACACCCTCGTCGGCCGGTTCGTCCCCCGTCACCGGGCGGACCGCCTGGTGGTCCCGTTGTGCCTGCTGCTCGCCGCGCCGTACCTGGTCTTCGCGGTACGGCCGCCGACGGCGGTGGCGGTGGTGGCGGTGCTGCTCGCCACCGTCGGCTACGCCTCGGGCCTGCTGCTCCAGGAGCGGCTGATGGCGCTGACCCCCGACGGGCTGAGCGGCCACGCCCTCGGGCTGCACTCCGCCGGCATGCTCACCCTGCAAGGGGTGGGCGCCGCCCTGGCCGGCGCGCTGGCCGAATGGGTCCCGCCGGGGCGGGCGATGGCGGTGCTGGCGGTGGCGTCGATGGGGGTGACGGTGGTGCTGGCGCCCGGGCTCCGCGCACAGCCGGCGCTCCGCACGCCGGACGGGGTGGGCGCCACACGCGACGCATGACGCCCGGTCGGGCGGCTCACCGGGCGAGTTCAGCCGCGCCGCCGCATCCTCCACCGCACGGCTCGCCGCCACACGGCCCGCCACCGCCGCGCGACGATCCGGTGCCACCACAGCCACCACGGCAGGCGGCGGCGCGGCACGTACGCCCAGAGGTCCATATCCGCCTCGGTGTCGCGCGGGCAGCGGCGCAGCAGTTCCAGGCAGTGGGTGTCCACCGTGCCGTGCAGCCGGGCGGTGTGGGCCAGCGCGACGATGCCCTGGTGGCGCAGGCCGGCATCGCCCACCGCCAGGGCCTGCTCCAGCGCCCGCGCGACGCGGGGCAGGATCGCCGCGGGGTGCGGATGGGTGAGCGCCAGGCCGATGACCGCGACGCCGACGCGCTCCGCACCGCGGGCGAAGGCGGCGTCCACCTCCTCGGGGCGGTCGGTGCCGAGCAGCGCGGAGTCCTCCTGCCAGTTCATGCCCCGGCCGGGGACCGCCCGGTCGAGGAGGAACTCGGCGCGTCCGGCGGCGAGTTGAGCCTCCGATACGGTCCGGTCGCCACGGGCGGCCCGGCGGCAGCCGGCGAGGTACTCCCAGATCCGGCCGGGATCGCCCCCGTCCCCGTTCCCGTCCCCGTTCCCGTCCCCGTCCCCGTTCCCGTTCTCGTTCCTGTCCCCGTCCCCGTTCTCGCCCCCGCTTCCGACCTCGCCGGCGACCGCGACCTCCCGGCAGACCGCGTCGAGTGCCGCGGTCTCCCCCGTCGCCACCGCCGCGCCCGCCTTGTGGATCCGCTCGAACGCGATCCCGTCCGTTCCGAGGTCGCAGCGCCGGAGGAACGCCAACTCGACGGTGTCCTCGGCGGTCAGCCGGGCGTGCAGGTACCCCCAGGCGAGTTCCACCGCGTCCAGGGCGACGGCGTAGCGGACGAACGCGGCGGGGAGGGCGGCGGGAACGGCCTGGTCCGGATGGTCCGGTCCCGCGTCCCGGCCGGTCGGGGGTGAGGCTGACGGCTGCACAGGGCAAGGGTAGTCGGGGGGTGTTGGCGCCTCGCGGCCCCTTGACGGGCCTCCGCCCGGGCCCAAGAATGAGCCCGCCCTGACAACGTTGTCGGCCCTCCTGGAGGTCTGCCCATGCCCTGGACCAGACGCAACCGGCCGCGCACCGCGGGCGCGGCAGTGGCGGCCGTGCTCCTCGGGAGCGTGCTCACCGCACCGGCCGCGCACGCCGCCCGCACCGCACCGGCCGAGCCGTCCGGCGGCCGCCTCACCGACCTCGTCAACCCCTTCATCGGCAGCCAGAACGACGGCAACACCTACCCCGGGGCCGCGGTGCCGTTCGGAATGGTGCAGCTCTCCCCCGACACCGGGCACACCACCGGCTACAGCTACGACGACAGCCACATCCGCGGATTCAGCTCGGTGCACATCTCCGGCGTCGGCTGCGGTCTCGGTGGCGACCTGCCGGTGCTGCCGACCACCGGCGACGTCACCGAGACCGACTACGCGAAGTACGCCGCCGCGTTCACCCACGACGGCGAGTCGGCCCGTCCGGGCTCCTACCGCGTGCGGCTGACCTCCTACGGCGGGATCACCGCCGAGCTGACCGCGACCGCCCGCACCGGCAGGCAGCGCTACACCTTCCCGGCCACCGACAAGGCCAATGTGCTGCTCAACGCCGGTCAGTCGCTGCACCGGACGGTCTCCACCCGCGTCGAGGTGCTCGACTCCCGCACCGTCCGCACCGCGATCACCGGCCGCGGCTTCTGCCAGGACACCCGGCCGTACACGGTCTACACCGTCACCCGCTTCAACCGGCCCTTCACCGCCTACGGGACCTGGCGCGGCGACACCGTGACGCCCGGCTCCCGGGACTCCACCGCGCCCGGTCGGCACGGCGCCTACGTCCGCTTCGACACCCGCACGGACCGCGCCGTCGAGGCGACCACCGCCCTGAGCTACGTGGACGCGGCCGGTGCGGCGCGCAACCTCCGTGCCGAGGGCGGGAGTTCCTTCGACCGGGCGAGGGCGGCGGCGGACGCGGCGTGGGAGCGACGGCTGCGCCTGGTGCGCGTCCAGGGCGGCGACCGCACGCTGCGCCGGACCTTCTACTCCTCCCTCTACCGGTCCTTCCTCGCCCCGAACCTCGGCAGCGACGTGGACGGCCGCTACACCGGCTGGGACCAACGCCCACACCGCGCCCGGGGGTTCACCTACTACCAGAACTGGTCCCTGTGGGACACCTACCGCACCCAGACCCAGCTGCTGTCACTGCTCGCACCGCAGGAGGCACGCGATATGGCGCTGTCGGTGCTGCGCATCGACAAGGAGAGCGGCTGGCTGCCCAAGTGGGGCTACGGCACGGTCGAGACCAACATCATGACCGGCGATCCGGTGACCCCGTTCCTCACCAACGCCTACCGACAGGGGCTGCTCAAGGGCCACGAGGAGGAGGCGTACGCGGCGCTGGCGAAGAACGCCGACGGGGTGCCGCCGGCCGCCTCCCCCGCGGTCGGCCGGGAGGCCAACGCCGCCTACCTCAAGAACGGGTACGCGCCCTACCTCAAAGGCCGCCCGCACACCAAGCCCGGTGACTCCGACTTCGACCACGGCGCCTCGGCGACCCTGGAGTACGCCCTGTCGGACGCGATGCTGGCGCAGATGGCACGCGATCTCGGCCATCGCGCGGACGCCGACCGGTACGCCGCGCGGGCGCTCAACTACCGCACCCTGTTCGACCGTTCCACCGGCTTCTTCCGGGCCCGGGACGGCCGGGGTGCCTTCACCGGCCCCGCCGACCCGGCCAAGAGCGAGGGCTTCCACGAGGGCACGGCCTGGCAGTACCAATGGCTGGTGCCGCAGGACCTGCCGGGGATGGTGGCGCTGATCGGCGGCAAGGAGCAGGCCACGGCCCGGTTGGACTCCTTCTTCGCCTACCCGCAGTTGCTCAGGGACCCGGCGAAGACCGCCCGCGAGGTGTGGGTGAACGGCCCCTACGACTACTACAACGCCGACAAGTACAACCCGCAGAACGAACCCGATCTGATCGCCCCGTACACCTACCTCTCCACCGGTCAGCCCTGGAAGACCACGGACGTGGTGCACGCCGCGCTGACGCTGTTCACCGACACCCCGACCGGGATGACCGGCAACGACGACCTGGGGACGATGTCGGCGTGGATGGTGCTCTCCTCGATCGGCGTCTTCCCGGTCCAGCCGGGCACCGACACCTGGGGCCTGAGCACCCCGGTCTTCGACCGGGTGGACCTGACCCTGGACCGCCGGTACTACCCCTCCGGCCACTTCACCCTCACCGCCCCCGGCACGTCGACCACCCACCGCTACGTCCAGTCCGTACGGCTCGACGGCACCCCCCGGGACCGCACCTACCTGACCACCGCCGACCTGCGCGCCGGCCGCGAACTGGCCTTCTCCGTGGGCCCGGAGCCGTCCCACTGGGGCACCGGCGACCGGGCGGCCCCGCCGCCGGTGGGGACGCCGGGGGCACTCTCCGCACCCCCGCAACAGCAGGCCGAGGGCAGGCGCTGAGAAGCAGACCAGTGCCTGGTACCCGGTCCCCGCGCTGGTCGCACACGGCTGCGGGATCTGTCTGGTGCCGCGGTGGGCGCCGGTGCCGGAGCACGCGCGGCTGGTACGGGTGCCGTTGCGCGGCGAGCCAGTGCCGGTGCGGCGCTTCGTGGCGGTGGTGCGGCGGGGAAGTGCCAACAGCCCCCGATCGCCCGCGCGGTGGCGGCGCTGCGCGCGGTGACGGGCGAACGGGAGGCGAAGGGGGTGGGAGACCGGGCCCCGGGCCCGGTCCGCGGCTCAGCCCTGGAGGGACTTCCAGAACTCGTCGAAGGACATCAGGCCGTCGCCGTCGGTGTCCTTGGCCTTGATGACCGCTTCGGCCACCGGGCCGGTGACCAGGTGGTCGCCCATCTCGGCCATCGCGTGCTTGAACTCGTCCGGCGTGACCCGGCCGTCGCCATCCGCGTCGAACCGCGCGAACGTGGCCCTGGCCTGCTCTATGTCTGCCACGGGTGGTGCCCCTTCGTCGTGCCGCAGCCCGTTGTGCCGGAGCTGCGGGGTGATCTGACCCGCGTACATTAGCGGACCGTTAAGAACGGTCCCGGTGGGCCCCGTGGCGGGCGAGGTAGGGGGCGGTGCGGCTGCCGGGGGTGGCGGCGACCTCGGCGGGGGTGCCCGCGGCGACGATCCGGCCGCCCGCCGCGCCGCCGCCGGGACCGAGGTCGATGACGTGGTCGGCGCCGGCCACCACGCCCATGTCGTGTTCGACGACCACGACGGTGTGGCCCGCGTCGACCAGGCCGTGCAACTGCCGCAGCAGTACTTCGGTGTCGGCCGGGTGCAGGCCGGTGGTGGGTTCGTCGAGGAGGTAGAGGGTGTGGCCGCGGCGGGCCCGCTGGAGTTCGGTGGCGAGTTTGATGCGTTGGGCCTCGCCGCCGGAGAGTTCGGTGGCGGGCTGGCCGAGCCGCAGGTAGCCGAGCCCGACGTCCTGGAGGGTGCGCAGGCTGCGGGCGGCGGCGGGGACGTCGGCGAGGAACTCCGCGGCGTCGTCGACGGTGAGGCCCAGGACGTCGGCGATGGTGTGGCCGCGGTAGGTGATGTGGAGGGTCTCGGGGTTGTAGCGGGCGCCGTGGCAGTCGGCGCACGGGGCGTAGGTGCCGGGCAGGAAGAGGAGTTCGACGGCGGTGAACCCCTCGCCCTGGCAGGTCTCGCAGCGGCCGGCCGGGACGTTGAAGGAGAACCGGCCGGCGGTGTAGCCGCGGGCGCGGGCCTCGTCGGTGGCGGCGAAGACCTTGCGGACGGCGTCGAACAGGCCGGTGTAGGTGGCGAGGTTGGAGCGCGGGGTGCGGCCGATGGGCTGCTGGTCGACGCGGACCAGCCGGTCGACGGCGTCCAGGCCGGTGGCGGCGGTGAGCCGGGCGCGGACCGCCGACCCGGTGTCCTGGTCGTCGGCGGCGACCGGGTCGTCGCCGTCGGGGCGGGGGGTCGCGGCGCCCAGGCGGTCCTGGACGGCCTCCGCGAGGACCCGGGTGACCAGCGTGGACTTGCCGGATCCTGAGACGCCGGTGACGGCGGTGAAGACGCCGAGCGGGAAGGTGGCGTCCAGGTCGCGGAGGTTGTGCAGGGTGACGCCGTGCAGGGTCAGGGTGCCGGTGGGGGTGCGCGGGGTGCGCGCCGGCGGTGGTTCGGCGGCGAAGAGGAAGCGGCGGGTGGCGGAGTCCTCGGCGTCCGCGAGGGCGGCGACCGGGCCGCTGTGCAGGACCCGGCCGCCGTGTTCCCCGGCGCGCGGGCCGATGTCCACGAGCCAGTCGGCGCGCCGGACCACGTCCATGTCGTGCTCGACGACGAAGAGGGTGTTACCGGCTTCCTTGAGGCGGCCGAGGACGGTCAGCAGGGCTTCGGTGTCGGCGGGGTGCAGACCGGCGGAGGGTTCGTCCAGGACGTAGACCACGCCGAAGAGGCCGGAGCGCAGTTGGGTGGCGAGGCGGAGGCGTTGGAGTTCGCCGGCGGAGAGGGTGGGGGCGGGCCGGTCCATGCTGAGGTAGCCCAGGCCGAGTTCGGTGAGCACTTCGATGCGGGCGACCAGGTCGTGGGCGAGGGCCGGGGCCGGTTCGTCGCCGGGGCGGGCGGCGGTGGGGCGGAGGAGTTCCGCGAGGGTGCCCAGTGGTAGGCCCGCGAGGGTGGCGATGTCGCGGCCCTCGAAGGTGACCGCCAGTGCCTCGGGGCGCAGCCGCCGGCCGTCGCACACCGGGCAGGGCTCGGCGGTCATGAACTGGCGGACGCGCTTGCGCAGCGTCTCGCTCTTGGAGTCGGCGAAGGTGTGCAGCACGTAGCGTCGGGCGCTCATGTACTGGCCCTTGTAGGGGCGTTGGATACGGCCGGCCTCGCGGACCGGGTGGACGGTGACGACCGGCTGTTCGTCGGTGAACAGGATCCATTCCCGGTCGGCGGGCGGGAGGTCGTGCCAGGGACGGTCGATGTCGTGGCCGAGGGCGGCGAGGATGTCGCGGAGGTTCTTGCCCTGCCAGGCGCCGGGCCAGGCGGCGATGGCGCCGTCGCGGACGGAGCGGGACGGGTCGGGGACGAGGGAGTCCTCGGTGACGCGGTGGACGGTGCCCAGCCCGTGGCACTCGGGGCAGGCGCCGGCGGCGGTGTTGGGCGAGAAGGCGTCGGAGTCGAGCCGCTCGGTGCTGCCCTGCGGGTAGTCGCCGGCGCGGGAGAACAGCATCCGCAGGGTGTTGGAGAGGGTGGTGACGGTGCCGACCGAGGAACGGGAGGTGGGCGCGGAGCGCCGCTGCTCCAGTGCTACGGCCGGCGGCAGCCCGCTGATCTCCTCGACCTTGGGGGCGCCGACCTGGTGGATCAACCGCCGGGCGTACGGGGCGACCGACTCGAAGTAGCGGCGCTGTGCCTCGGCGTACAGGGTGCCGAAGGCGAGGGAGGACTTGCCCGATCCGGACACCCCGGTGAACGCGACCAGCGCGTCCCTCGGGATGTCCACATCGATGCCGCGGAGGTTGTGCTCACGGGCGCCGCGCACCCGGACGTACGAGTCGGTCATCTCTCCATGATCGGACACCGTCCGCCGTGCTCGCGGCACCCGCACGGGGTGGGCGGGACCGTCAGCCCGCGGCGGTGGCGTCCCGGACCCGGTCGCGTGCCTCCTCCCAGGGGACGGGGGTGGCGACCACCGCGCGCAACGCGCGTATCTGACGCGGCGGCAGGGCGCAGGCCAGGATGCCGACGGCCTGGCCGTCGCGGCCGTAGAGCGCGACGGCGCGGCGGGCGTCCCGGTCCAGGACGGTGGTCTCCACCTGATCGGCGCCGCCGGTCAGGCCGTACGCCTGGAGCTTGAGGCCGTACTGGTCGGACCAGAAGTACGGCACGGGGGCGAACGGCCGACGCTGCGGCGGCTCGGTGCCGTCCGCGGCGCCCTCGGGGGTCTCAGCGGGTGCTTCGGCGGTCAGCTCGGCGACGAGGTTGCGGGCGGCGGCCATGGCCTGCTCGGTGGCGTTCATCCGGTGCTCGAAGCGGAGCGGGCGGCCGTGCACCGGGTGCTCCCAGCGGGCCACGTCGCCCGCGGCGTAGATCCCGGGGGCGGCGGCGCAGTACGCGTCGCAGCCCAGCCCGTCGGTGGTGTCCAGGGCCGGGTCGGCCAGCCAGCCCACGGCGGGCTCGGAGCCGATGGCGAGCAGTACCAGATCGGCGGGGAGTCGGCTGCCGTCGGCCAGTCGGACGCCGCTGACCTGCGCCGGTGTGCCCTCGGCAGCTGTGGCGTCCGCGGTGGTCTCGAACGCGGCCACCTCGCCGGTCAGCAGCCGGACGCCGCGGGCCCGGTGCTCCTCGGCGAGCAGGTCCCCGATGCCTGCCCCGACGGCCGCGGCCATGGGCACCGGTTCCCGGCCGACCAGGGCGACCTCGTGCCCTAGCTCCCGGGCCACCGCGGCGGCCTCGCAGCCCAGGACGCCGTTGCCGACCACGACCAGTCGGCGGGCGCCGCCGGACAGCCGGTCGCGCAGTGCCAGCGCGTCGTCCAGGGTGCGCAGGGTGAAGACGCCGGCGAGGCCGTCGGCGGCGGGCAGCGTGCGGGCCGCCACACCGGTGGCGATGATCACGCCGGCGCAGGCCAGCCGCTCACCGTCGTCGAGGGTGAGGGTGCGGGTGGCGACGTCGAGGCCGGTGGCCCGGGTGCCGAGCCGCAGGTCGAGGCCGAGCGGGGTGAGCTGCTCCTCGGTGCGCAGCAGGAGCCGCTCCGGCTCCCAGGCGCCGTGCAGCAGTTGCTTGGACAGCGGCGGCCGGTCGTACGGGAGGTGGGGCTCGTCGCCGATCAGGGTCAGTGGGCCGGTCCAGCCGGCTCGGCGCAGGGCCTCGGCGGCGGTGATCCCGGCGGCCGAGGCTCCGACGACGGCGATCGGTCGGGTCGTCATTCCTGCACCTCGATCACGGCGGCGGGGCAGATGGCGGCGGCCTCATGGACCGCGGCGTGCTGCTCGGCGGGCGGTGCGGCGTCGAGGAGGACGACCACACCGTCCTCGTCGCGCTGGTCGAAGACCTCGGGGGCGATCAGCACGCACTGGCCGGCGGCGCAGCACTTGTCGGCGTCAAGGGTGATCTTCATGCGGTGGCTCCGTGGGGGTGGGTCGGGACGGTGGGTCGGCCGGTGCGGCCGGTCACCAGGTGACGGGCAGGGCGTGGCAGCCGTAGATGGCCATGTCCGTGCGGAACGGGATCTCGTCGACGGGCCCGGCGGGCCGCAGCGTGGGGAAGCGGCGGAGCAGGGTGGCTATGACGACCTGGAGCTCGACCCGCGCCAGGGCCTGGCCGAGGCACTGGTGGATGCCGTAGCCGAAGGCGACGTGGTGCTGGGCGTTGGGCCGGCTGACGTCGAGGCGGTCGGGGTCGGCGAAGACGGTCGCGTCGCGGTTGGCGGACGGGACGGCCACGACGACGCCCTCACCAGTGCGGATGAGCTGTCCGCCGATCTCGATGTCGGTGGTGGCGACCCGGCGCGGGCCGTTGCGGATGATGCTGTGGAAGCGCAGCAGTTCTTCGACGGCGCCGCGGATCAGCGTCGGGTCCTGGCGGAGCCGCTCGGCGCTGTCGGGGTCCTGCATCAGGGTCAGGGCACTGAGGCCGATCATGTTGGCGGTGGTCTCGTGGCCGGCGATCAGCAGGAGGGCTGCGAAGGCGGCGACGTCGTCGTGGGTGATCTCGCCGGTGTACCGCTGCTCGACGATGAGCCGGCCGAGGATGTCGTCGCCCGGCTCCTCCTCCTTGGCGGTGACCAACGCGTCGAGGTAGTCGCGGAGTTCGCTCCGGGCGGCCTCGCGCTCCTCGTCCGCGATGGTGCGGGAGAGCAGCTTGCCGGTGAGCCGCTGGAAGACGTCGTGGTCGTCGTAGGGGACGCCCAGCAGCAGGCTGATGACGAGCGAGGGGACCGGCAGGGCGAGCGCCTCGATCAGGTCCACCGGCTCGCCGGCCCGGCGCTCCATCGCGTCGCACAGTTCGTCGGTGAGGCGCTGGATCTCCGGGCGCAGCGCCTCGACGCGCTTGACCATGAACTCGCGGGTGACCATCCGGCGGAGCCGGGTGTGCTCCGGCGGGTCCCTGCGGATGAAGCCGCGGTTGTCGGTGTTGCCGCCGCCGGTCATGCCGCTGAGCGGGTAGCCGTGGAGGGTGGTGTCGGAGCTGAAGCGGGTGTCGCCGAGGATCGCGCGGATGTCGGCATAGCGGGTGGCCAGCCAGGCCCAACTGCCGTCGGGGAGTGAGACCTTGGAGAGCGGCTCCTCGGCGCGCAGGGTGCCGAACTCGCGGTGGGGGTCCCCCTGCTCGAACAGGTTCGAGAGTGGGGGCGGGTCGAAGGGGCAGCCGCTGGGGGGTTGCACGGGCAGTGGCGCCAGGGCGTCGGGAACTGTGGTGTCGATCATCTCGGTCATCTCGCTCCTCGCGCGCACACCGGTCGGATGTGCGCCATGAGTCGATCCTTCGCCTAACGAGCGTAAACTTACATCCGTAATGATCGGGTAAACGCCCCGGGGGTCGCGTCGGAACGTGAGGAACGGAACACGCCGCGGCCGGCCGGCGGCGGGGACGCGTAAGGCCCCGGCCGACGGGCGGCCGGGGCCTTGGGGGCCTCGGGGCTAGGGGGACGAGCAGGGGCGGGAGCCTCGAACGAGGCGCCCGGGGCGAGGCCGGGGTGGGGAGGGGCGGGGCGGGCCCGGGTTCAGCGCTCCAACAGGAGCTGGAGGATCTCCTCCACGAACCCGTCCAGCCGGCTGGTGTCCTTGCGGCTCGGCATGACCTGCCAGATCATCACCCGGCCGTGCACCGCCGACCACAGCAGGTACGGCGCCTCGGCGCGCGAGCCCCGCACCTGCCAGCCGGCCTCCTCGCAGGCGGTCAGCGCGTGGTGCCAGCTGCGGACCAGCAGCCCGGCCGGGTGCCCGGCGAGCCGTTCGGGGCCGACCGGGGTCTGCCGGGTCTCGTAGAGCAGGCGGTAGTTCGCCGGGTGCTCTATGGCGTAGCGGCAGTAGGCGCGGAGCTGGGCGCGCAGCCGGGCCACGGGGTCGTCCTCGTCGGCCTGCTCGGCGGCGTCGTTCATGGCGTGCGCCAGCCGCTCGTAGCTGACTTCCAGGGTGGCCCAGACCAGCTCGGTCTTGTCGGCGAAGTGGCGGTAGATGCTCGGCGCGGCGACCCCGGCCTCGCGCGCCACCGCGCGCAGCGACAGCGCGTCCTCGCTGCCGACCTCCTCCAGGAGGCGCTCGGTCGCCCGCAGCAGTTCGTCCCTCAGACGCTCGCCCTGCCCACGCGGGTTACGGGGCCGGACGGCCGCACTCTCGCTCACTGCCCTCCGGTCCTTTCCTGGCCTGACCGATCCGGTCGTCGACGGGGTCGTCACTCCTTCACCAGGGTTTCACACCACGGCGGCGGACCGTACCGGAGGACCGCGGTCCGGTCCGTCGGCCGCCCGGAAGTCAGCCCCCGCGAGCCCGCGCTCACCGCCCCCGCATCAAGGCGTCGTCCGCGGCACCCCGGCCGAGGATACGTCCTGACCAGCAAGAATCCCGCCCAACGCCGCACTACCCGCTCGCTTGGGCGCGCGGGCCCCACACCGGCACCGCCGGCCCGCAACGCCCTGCCCAGGCCCTGGCCGGCCTCCGCCCGACGGGTCGGGCTCGGCTGCGGTCAGGCGGGAGACACCGGGCTCACCTTCGACTGCGCAGACCTCGTCATCCACCCCCTAGGACGACGTCGGCCTCCAAGACCACAACCGGGTCTTGAAGGCCGACGCGTCAAAGCTGTGACGGCAGAGCTGTGATTCAGCCGCCGATCGGACCCAGGGGAATGTCCGAGACAGTGATGCTGAGGGACTTGATGGAGCCGCCGGTCAGGATGGGCACACCGTTGGGGCCCGGGGCGAACTTGGCGGTCAGGCCCTCCAGGGAGCCACTGACGGAGAGACCGCCCGCGACGTTGTCGAGGTCGTCGTCGGCTATCTCGCGGGTCTCAATGCCGGAGGTGTTGCTCATGGTGATGAGCTTCCTTCTTCTCTAGTGGTGGGTCGCAATGCGCAGGCGGCATTGCGGCGGGAACCCGTTGAATGGCTCCCGCCGTGCGTCAGATTGCCCGCTCGCGAGGGGTGCGGAGAACGAAACACCGTTCTCTTCACTCGCCACACACATCAGGGCTTTAAGTGGAAGGCGGACTTCACGCTGCAAGCGGCGCTCCGCATGCGCCAACCGCATCGAAGACGGCCAATTCGCGCCCCACTCGCATCGGCCGACGCCATCGCCCACCGATTCCTCCGGCAACGGTGCCGGGTGTTGCCATGCCGATTGCCATGCCGACTGCCATGCCGATTGCCGTGTCGTCCGTTCTGCCGTCACCTGCCCATGACCAATCCGGCCTTGCCCGCGCCCCTGCTCAGCACCACGTGGCGGATGTGCTGGCGGAGGGGTTTGAGGTCCGACCGTCCGGCATGGATCGCCTTATTCAGGTTGATCACGCGGCCCGCCGCTTCGTCCCACCACAGCGGGACGCATTCGGCCTTGGCGATCTCCCAGCGACCGCCGGGTGTGGTCGGAGGGGTGAAAGTGAATCGGGCAGCGGTACTCATCTTTCCGCCCTCGTCGTGATGGGTGCCTCCGATGAGGTCGCCCAGTCCGTAAGCGACCCAGGTACCGCTCTCGCGCATATGAGCCGCTACGCGTCGGCCTTCCGGTGTCCGGGCGACCCAGGTACCGCGGACCTTCTCGTAGGGCTGCGGGGTGTGGGCGTGACTGCCGAGGATCAGGTCGATGTCGGGGCGGCCGTCGGTGCGGGCGGCGGTGAGGAGCCGGGCGAGCCGTAGTTGCCCGGCGTCGGGGGCGGTGCGGTACTCGGTGCCCCAGTAGGGGCTGACGACCACCACGTCGGCGCCGGCCCGGCGGGCGGCGCGGGCGTCGGCGAGGATCCGCCCGGGGGCGAGCGGGTTCATCATCCAGGGCGCGTCCTTGGGAGCCCGGGTGTCCTCGGCGTCGTAGGTGTAGGAGAGGTGGGCCACCAGGGCGCCGCCGGGGGTCCGCAACAGGGCCGGGCGGGCGGCCTCGGCGGCGCCCCGGGCCGTGCCGGTGTGCCGCAGGCCGACCGTGTCCAGCGCGTCGAGGGTTCGGCGCACCCCGTCCTCGCCCTGGTCGAGGGCGTGGCTGGAGGCGGTGGCGCAGGAGTCGAAGCCGGTGGCCTTGAGCGCGGTGGCGATCTGGGGCGGGGCCTGGAGCTCGGGGTAACCGGTGAACGGGCCGTCCAGGGGGCCCAGCGGTGCCTCCAACTGGCACAGTGCGAGGTCGGCGTGGGCGATGACGGGTGCGACGCCCCGGAGCATCGGCCGGAAGTCGTAGCCGCCGTCCACCGGGGCGTCGTCCTGCGCCGTGCCGACCGCGTCGGGGTGGGCGGGGATGACGTCGCCGGTGGCGACCAGGGTGAACGGCCGGGCCGGGGTGGTGCCCGCGGGGCGGGCGCCGGCCCGGCGGTGCGGCGCCGGGGAGGGTAACGCGGCACGGGGTGCGGGGTGCGGCGGGGTGGATCGTGGTGCGGGCGGTGGGGCGTCCGGCCGGGCGCCGCAGCCGACGGCCAGCACGACGAACAGCACCGCTGTCACATACCGGGTGAAGGCGCTCATGTCCGACAGATATCAGTCGCTTCGGGCCGGAAATGACCGTACGGGGTGGTGTCCGTCGCTGTCCCTCGGACGGCCGCGGGTCGGGGGCGGGAGGGGCCCGTCGCGCCGGCAGTGACGCGCGGGGCCGGGCGCGCGGGGCCCGACGGGCGTCCGCCCGCACACCGGGCACCCGATCGGACGAGTCCCGGCCACGCCCTTTCCGCAACTCGCCCTCTGCGCCCGCCCGTTACACGATCGCCGGCATCAACCTGCGCCCTGCCCCGGCCTGTTGGCGGGCCGGACCGACCGGCCGCCCCTAGGGTGGCCCGGTATGAACGAGGAACCGCTTCATGTGACGGTGTGGGACGAGGGACTGCCCGGGGCGCCGCGGGCGCTACTGGTGCACGGCACGATGAGCTGGGGCACCGACTGCTTCGCGGGGCAGCGGCCGCTGGCCGGGATGTTCCGGCTGGAGGTGGTGGACCGGCGCGGCTTCGGCGACAGCCCCGACATCGAGCGCAGCGACTACGCGGTGGACGCCGAGGACCTCGGCCGGCTGCTCGGCGAAGGGGCCCATCTGGTGGGGCACTCGTACGGCGCGGCGGCCGCGATGCTGGCCGCGGTGGCGCGTCCGGAGGCCGTCCAGTCGCTCACCCTGATCGAGCCGTCGCCGCTGCGCACCGCGGCCGCGCACCCCGTCGTGCGGGCGGCGGTGGAGCGGATCCGGGCGGCGTACGCGGGCGCCGAGGGGGCCGGGGAGGTGAGTGCGGAGGAGTACCTGCGGCAGTCCACCGAGGCGTACGGGATGCGGCTGCCGGAGACCACGCCGCGGGTGCTGCGGGCGGTCCGGTCGGCGATGCGGGAGCGGCCCATCTGGGACGCGCAGATCCCGCTGGCGCCGCTGGCCCGGGCCGAGATGCCGAAGACCGTGATCAACGGGACGTGGGAGACCGCGCACCCCGATTACCGGGCGTTCGTGGGGGATGCGCTGGCCGCCTGCGGGGAGTACCTCGCCGAGATGATCGGGGCCCGTCACGTGCAGGTGCCGGGTGCCGACCACGCGCCGCACCAGGACCGGCCCGAGGTGGTCAACGAGGTCCTCACCCGGCTGTGGCAGAGCTGACCTGAGGCGGCGGGCAGCCGGGGCGGCCGGGTTCACAGGCGCGCGGCCTGAGCCCGGCGCCCTCAGGCCACCTCGATCCCGAAGTCGCCCACCAGCGCGGCCAGCCCACCGGGGTAGCCCTTGCCGCCCAGGACGAAGTCCCAGTCGTCGCCGGCGCGGCGGCGGAACGCGCCGAGCACCAGCGCCCGCTCGCCGGGCCGCCCGTCGGAGACCGGCAGCCGGTCCCGTTCGGTCCCGGTGCCGTCCAGCAGGCGGATGTGGGCGTCGGTGAAGCCGTCGAGATCGGCTTCCGGGTCGGTCTCCGGATCGACCGCGGCGACCAGGACCAGCCGGTCGGCGTCCGGCGGCAGGTCCGCGAAGCGCACCCGTAGGGCGGCGCGGTCCTCCGTCACCCCGGCCAGCATCCGCACCGAACCGTCCGGCGTGGCCGGGTTGTTGAAGAAGACGAAGTGGTCGTCGCCGAGCACGGTGGCGCCCTTGCAGACCAGGGCGCAGACGTCGAGGGCGGCCCGGCCGGACCAGTTCATGGCGAGGGTGGTGTGGTCCGGCGCCGGTCCGATGGACTCCGGGGTGTCGGGGTCGTCGTCGCCGGGGCCGAGGCGGCCGCGCAGCCCGTACCGGCCGAGCAGGTCGACGAGTTCGGGGCCGGCGATGAGGGTGAGCGGTTTGCCCTGGGCGAAGCGGTGTGCGCCGGGCCCGAACTGCGAGGTGGTGACCAGCACGCCCTTGTTGGCGCCTTCGGACTGGACGGTGCCGTACAGGTCGCGGACCGCGGTCGGCGGGACGGTGTTGCGGTAGCGCTTGGCCTGCACGACGATCTTGCCGCCGCGGATCGGGTCGGGGTCCAGGGCGTCCACGTCGATCCCGCCGTCGCCGGACCGCTGGGTGGTGACCGCCCGCATCCCCATCGCGCGGAACAGCTCCGCGATCAGCTGCTCGAAGGCGAGCGGGTCCATGGCGAACAGGTCCGGTTCGCCGTCGGTGCCGTGGGAGACCACCGCGCCGCCGGCGATGTCGTCCGGCCGGCGCCCGGGGCGGACCGGGGTGCGCTGGTCGGGGCGGGCGGAGAGCTGTCCGCGCAGCCCGTCGGTGAGGCAGTCGAGGGCGCTGACCTGGGCCAGCTGGTAGGACTCGACGGCGTTACGGGGGGCCAGGACGGTGGCGAGGAAGATCGTGGTGGGGCGGCCGGTGACCGGGTCCACGTCGTCGACGAAGCCGTTGAGCGCCACCGAGTCCAGGGCGCCGTAGGTGTCGGCGGCGAAGAGGTCGCGCAGGACCAGCAGGACGCTCTGGGCGAGCACTTCGCGGTAGAGCGCCCGGCACTGGGTGGCCGGGCGGGCGGTCTCCCGCTCCTCGTCGGCGGTGGGCAGGTAGCGGACGGCCTTGACGGCGGGGACGACGTCGTAGCCGGGCAGTTCCCAGTCGAGGACGAGTTGGCGGGCGGCGGTGTCGTAGCCGGCGCTGAGTTGACGCGGGAAGCCCTCGGGCCAGGACGTGCCGGAGTACAGGGCGGCGGAGAAGTACTCCACGACCGCGTCCGCTTCGCCGGTGCGCAGGCCGGCGAGCAGTTCCTCGATGCCGGCGTTGTGCCGGCGTATCCCGTCCAGGGCGCCGGCCGCCCACTGGTCGTACTGCTGCTGGTAGGCGGCCAGTTGGGCCTGGCGCTGGGCCTCGGCGGCCTGGGCCGCGTACCAGTCCTGTTCGAAGCGGGCGCGGGCCTCCTGCTGGTCGCGGTCGCGGCGGACGCCGGACCGCAGACCGCCGGTGGGCACCTGGTAGCGGGCCGGGTCGGGCATGGCCACCGGGGTGGCCAGCGCGCCGGGGGCGAACGGCTCGACGTGCTCGGGGCGGAGCAGGGCGGCGGCGGTGAAGGCGGGGGCCCGGCAGCCGTCGGCGAGCAGGTCGGTGAGGGCGGCGACGCGGGCGTCGAGTTCCTCGGTGCGGCGGCGGGCGTCGGCCTCGCGCTGCCGGCGGTAGGCCGTCTGCCGCTCGCGGTGCATACGGGCCATGGCGCGTTCGGCGGCGCGGGCCTGCCGTTCCTGCTCCCGTTGCTGTTGCACCTGCGCGCGGTGCGCGGCCTCCGTCCGGCGCTGCTGCTGGCGCTGTGCCTCGGCCCAGATGCCGAGTAATCCCTGGGAACGGCGGCTCATCTCGCGGTTCGTCCTCCCCCCGGGGCGGCGGCCCCCGGAACCCGTGGCGGCGGTCGCTGTGCCGGTCTGCCCTGGTCTGCTGTGGTGAGCCGACTGTAGCGGGGCGCGTACGGCCGCGATCAGGGGGTGACCGGCCCTGGTCGGCGCCTGGGACGGCGGTCGGCACCCACGGCCCGCACGCTGGGAGAAATCACAGACATCTCGTGATGTTCACGTCTTGATTTGAGAACTTCACATGTGATTCCGTTGAAAGCATCATGAGCGACGTGATTCCTGAGAACTCGACGGGCACCACGGGCCGCGCGGCGCCCCGCCCGGTGGTCGGCGTCTCGCTGAAGCTGTACTTCGGCCTGGCCCAGACCCGGACCTGGCTCGCCGAGGTCGCCGCCCTCGACGCGGTACTGGCCGGCCTCCCCCACCCCGTCGACCTCTTCGTACTGCCGTCCTTCCCGGCGCTGGCGGACGCCCGGGAACTGCTGGCCGGCACCGGCGTCGGCTACGGCGCACAGGACGTGCACTGGGCCGGCCGGGGCGCGTGGACCGGCGAGGTCTCGGCCGACATGCTCGCCGAGACCGGCGCCCGCTACGTCGAGGTCGGCCACGCCGAGCGCCGCCGACACTTCGGCGAGACCGACCGGATCGTGGCCGCCAAGACCCAGGCGGCCACCACGGCCGGCCTGGTCCCGGTGATCTGCGCGGGCGAGCGACGCGCAGCGGACCCGGCGGCGGCCGCCGCGGAGACGCTGACCCAGGTCCGGGCCGCGCTGGCCGGCGCCGCCCCGGGCAGCGAGGTGATCGTCGCCTACGAGCCGGTCTGGGCGATCGGCGCCGGCGAACCAGCGCCCGCCCGGCACGTCCGCACGGTCGCCGCGGCGCTCCGCGGCGCGCTGCGCGACCACGACGTACGCGGTCGGCTGATCTACGGCGGAACCGCAGGCCCCGGCACCTACAAAGAGCTGGCCGGTGCCGTCGACGGGCTGTTCCTGGGCCGGCTCGCCCACGACACCGAGGGCCTGCGCACGGTCCTCGAAGAGATCTCCCGCAGCTGACCCGAGCCCCTCCCCACCCCCAGGAGCCCGCAGTGTCCCGTACGTACCCGATCGCGATCGGCGCCGACGATGCCGCCACCGCCATGAAGGACGCGATGGTCGCCTACCTCACCGCACACGGCCACCCGGTCACCGACCTGAGCGCCACCGCCACCGAGGACTACCCCGACGTCGCCGAGCGCGTCGCGCGGAGCGTGGCCCGCGGCGAGCACGAGCGCGCGGTGCTGGTCTGCGGCACCGGCATCGGCATGGCGATCGCCGCCAACAAGGTCCCCGGGATCCGCGCCGCGCAGATCCCCGACAGCTACAGCGCCGAGCGGGCCCGCAAGTCCAACGACGCGCAGATCGCCTGCTTCGGCAGCCGCACCATGGGCGTGGAGGCGGCGCTGGTGTGCCTGCGGCACTGGCTGGACTCCGACTTCGCCGGGGGCTCCTCAGCCCCCAAGGTGGAGAAGATCAAGCAGGTCGAGTCGCGCAACCTGCGCGCGGCCTGAGCCCGGCGCCCGCGCTCCCCTCCCACGACACCCCCGACTCCCCCGACTCCCCCGACGGGCTTCTCCCACTCCCGCTCCCGAAAGGCGGTCACTGCCATGCGCGCAGTAGTCATCGAGGAACCGCACCGGCTCCACGTCACCACCGTCCCGGACCCGACGCCCGGCCCCGGCGAGGTCGTCGTCAAGGTCGCCGCGGCGGGGCTGTGCGGGACCGATGTGCACATGCTGGCGGGCGAGTTCGGGCCGACCCGGTATCCGGTGATCCCCGGGCACGAGTTCGCCGGTGAGGTGGTCGCGGTCGGCGCGGACGTCACGGAGTTCGCCGCGGGCGACGCCATCGCGGCCGACCCCGCGCTCTACTGCGGGGCCTGTCACTTCTGCGCCATCGGCCGCGGCAACCTCTGCGAGCGGTGGGGCACCCTCGGCATCACCGCCGACGGCGCCTGCGCGGAGTACGTGGCGGTGCCGGTCCGCAACTGCTACCGGCTGCCGGAGACCGTACCGCTGGCGCACGCCCCGCTGATCGAGCCGCTGTCGACGATCGTGCGCGGCTTCGACCTCGTCGCCCCCAAGCTGGGCGACCACTTCCTGATCTACGGTGCCGGCACCATGGGCCTGCTCTACCTCCAGGTCGCCCAGCGCTCCGGCGCCGCCTCGGTCTCGGTCGTGGACGTCAACGAGGACCGGCTGGCGGTGGCCCGCAAGCTCGGCGCGGACGCCGTCGCCACCAGCGCCGACGCGCTGACCGCCGGCCACCCGCGCGGCTGGGAGGTGGTCACCGACTGCACCGGCAACATCCGTGCCATCGAGGACGGGCTGACCCGGCCGGCCCGCGGCGGCACCTTCCAGCAGTTCGGCTGCGCACCCGACCAGGAGACCGCGCGGTTCTCGCCGTTCCGGATCTACAACGACGAGATCCGGATCGTCGGCAGCATGGCCATCCTGCACAGCTACGGTCGCGCGGTGGAGTTGCTGGGCAAGGGCGTCATCGACTCCGAGACCATGATCACGCACCGGTTCGGGCTCGACGCGTACGCCACCGCCCTGGAGACCTTCCAGCAGGGCACCGGCCGCAAGCTCCAGATCGTCCCGAACGGGGCGGCGGCATGACGGCCCCGGCGGGCCCGACCACCATTCGAGCCGGCGCCGTTCAACCGCCCAGTGCCGCCAGTTCCGTACCGGCCAAGAGGAACGCCCCCACCCCGAAGTCGGCGGTGGAGTCGTGGGTGACCGGCTGGCTCGATTCCGGCCGGTCACCGACGTTCTGGACGTAGCCCAGGAAGCCGTCGGGGTGCACGGCGGTGGCCGCCATCGCCGCCCAGGCGCGGGCGGCCACCGGCAGGTAGTCGCCGCGTGGGACGACCCCGGTGCGGATCGCGGCGGCCGTGGCGTAGGTGAAGAACGCGGTGCCGCTGGTCTCCGGGCCCGGCAGGTGCCCGGGGTCAGCGAGGTTCACGTTCCAGAACCCGTCCGGCCGTTGCACGGTGCGCAGCGCGGCCAACTGCGCGGCGAGGGTACGGCGGTAGGCGGCCGTCGGCGCGAAGGTGTCCGGCAGCACCGCCAGCACCTTGGCGTGCGCGGCCGCCGCCCATCCGTTGCCGCGGGACCACAGCACCGGTCTGCCGTTCGGGGAGGTGATCCCGCCGGGCAGGAACCGCTTGTCGCGGTACCAGAGCGCGCTGCCGGGGTCGTGCAGGCCCGGCCCGCCCTCGGCGTCCCGGGTGTGGACGTAGAAGGCGTGCATCGCGTCCCAGTAGGAGCGGTCGGCGCGCAGCGCGCCGAGCCGGGCGAACGGCGGCATCGCCATGTGCAGCGCGTCGTCCCACCACCAGTCGTCGTGCCGCTGGCCCGCGGTGTCGGTCATCCGCCGCACGGACTCCTCGATGGCCGCGAGCTTCGCCGGGTCGGGCGCGGGGTCCAGGGCGTGCAGGTCGAGGTAGACCTGGCCGGCGCACTGGTCGTCGGCGTGCCGGGTGGTGGGGCCGCTGTGCAGTCCGTAGCCGTGCCGTTCCGCCCAGCCGCGGGCGTAGGCGAGGTAGCGGGGTTCGCGGGTGAGGCGGTGCAGGGCCATCAGCCCGCAGAAGAAGGTGGCGCGGGCCCACTGGTTGTCACCGGGGTCGCGGTGCGCGCCGATCCAGTGGTCGGCGACCCTGCGCAGTACGGCGACGGTGCGGACGTGCCGGCGTTCCATGAACACCCCTCCGGGACGGAAGCACGGATATTCACGTACACGAACAGCGTTCTCTCCTATGAGGAAGCGGGGCCATCGTGGCAGTCAACTCCCCCCGGCGGAAGGGGCGGACGGCGACCGACGGACCGGCGACCGGCGGACCGCTACGGAATTGCCTTCGCACGCCTGTACCCGTACGGTTGGCGCCGTGACTACCGGGTCGGCCATGGGCCACAAGCGAGTGGGGCACCCGGTCACTTCGTGACCGCGCGGCGGGTGAGAGACCCGCCCCACCCCTTCCTGCCTCTCCTTTGCGCGTATCTGTCGCGCTGCTTCCACCACTTCGCGCGGCTCTTCCGCGCGCTCTTCCACTTCCCGCACCACGCACGCCGCCGTGCCGCGCCCTGTCGCGCCGCGCCGCCACCGTCGTCGTGCGGTCACTTCACCCTGCCCGAGTGGCTTCGCCCTGGGCACCTCATACCTGGAGACGCACCCTTCATGCCCCATGACTTCAACCAGCAGGTCATCGACGAGTTCCGGGCCAACGCCGGCCGGGTCGGCGGCCCCTTCGAGGGCGGCCGGCTGATCCTGCTGACCACCACCGGCGCCCGCACCGGCACCCGGCACACCACCCCGGTCGGCTACCTCCCCGACGGGGAGCGGATCCTCGTCATCGCCTCGGCCGGCGGCGCGCCGCACCACCCGGACTGGTTCCACAACCTCCTCGCGCACCCCCGTGCCACGGTCGAGGACGGGGTCTTCACCTACGAGGCGGCGGCCGAGGTGCTGGCCGGTGAGGAGCGCGACCGGGTCTTCGCCCGCGCCGTCGAAGCCAACCCGGGCTGGGCCGACTACCAGGCGAAGACCCGCCGCACCATCCCGGTGGTGGCGCTGGCCTCCGTCGAGACCGGTCCGCCGCGCTTCGGCGGGGCGACCCCGGGCCAGTCCGTCACCCTCATCCATGACGCCTTCCGGCGCGAACTGGGCACCATCCGCAAGGAATTGGCCGAATCCGGCAGCGTGCTCGGCGCCCAGCTGCGGATCAACTGCCTGACCCTGTGCCAGGGGCTGCACAACCACCACACCGGCGAGGACCGCGGGATGTTCCCCGCGCTCCGCCGCCACCGGCCGGAGCTCGCCCCGGTACTGGACCGGCTGGACCAGGAGCACCAGAGCATCGCGGCACTCCTGGAGGAGCTGCGCCACACGCTCGCCGAGCCGTCCGCCGCCCCGGGCGGGATCCGCGCCGAGGTCGAGCGGCTGACGGACGAGCTGGAGACCCATCTCACCTATGAGGAGGAGCAGTTGATTCCGGTGCTCGACGCGATGGCCGGCTGAGCGCGGGGCCGGGGCGGCGGCCGCGGGGGTCAAATCCGGCGGCCGTGGCCGTCCCAGTAGGGGTCCCGCAGCTGCCGTTTGAAGAGCTTCCCGGACTCGTCCCGCGGTAGCCGCTCCTCGAACACCACGGCCCGGGGCACCTTGTACGCGGCGAGCCGCCGGGCGACGTGGTCGCGGACCGCCGCGGCGGTGAGCCGCACCCCGGCTTCGGTCTCCAGGTGCGCGGCCAGCGCCTCGCCGAACTCCTCGTCGGGGATGCCGAACACCGCCGCGTCCCGCACCCCGTCCAGGGCCAGCAGGCAGCCCTCGATCTCCGCCGGGTAGATGTTGACGCCGCCGGAGATGACCAGGTCGTTGCGGCGGTCGCTGAGGTAGAGGTAGCCGTCCTCGTCGAGGTGGCCGATGTCGCCGAGGGTGACGTGTCCGGGCTGGCCCGGTGCCTCCATGGCGGCGCGTTTGTCCGGGTCGCCGAGGTAGCTGAAGCGGGGCCAGTTCTCGGCGGGCCGGACGTAGATCTCGCCGGTGGCACCGGGTGGCAGCACCTCCCCGTCGGGCCCGAGGACGAGGACCGCGCTGGTGCCCTGGGCGCGTCCGACGGTGCCGGGGTGGGCAAGCCACTCCGCACTGTCGCACCAGGTCACCGCGCCGGTCTCGCTGCCGCCGTAGTACTCCCGCAGGACCGGCCCCAGCCAGTCGATCATGGCGTGTTTGATGTGCGGCGGGCAGGGCGCGGCGGCGTGCACCACGGAGGTGAGCGAGGACAGGTCGTAGCGCTCGCGGACGTCCTTGGGCAGCCGCAGCAGCCGGACGAACATGGTGGGGACCACCTGCGCCTGCTCTATGCGGTGCCGTTCGACCAGCCGCAGGAACTCCTCGGCGTCGAAGCGCGGCATCAGCGTGATGTCCAGACCGGCCGCCAGTGCCAGGACCGCGTGCTGGCTGGGCGAGGCGTGGTAGAGCGGGGCGGGTATCAGGGTCCGGCCGCCGGGGGCGACCGCGAAGTATTCCAGGAAGCTCGCCACCGCCTCGGTGAGCAGCTCCGGGCCGACCGGTTCGCGCAGAACTCCCTTGGGACGGCCGGTCGTTCCGGAGCTGTAGATGACGGTGGGCGGCCGGGCCCCGACGGGCCGGGCCAACGGCGGCCGGTCGGCCAGCCAGTCGTCGAGGACGGGGTGCCGGCCGGTGACGGGCGGGGCGGTGGTCCCGCAGGCGGCCGCCACGCCGGGCGGCACCGCGACCTCGACGACCTGCACGTCGTCGGGCAGGACCGCGGTCACCGCGGCGAGCAGGTCGGTGTGGACGAAGACCACCACGCTGCCGCTGTCGGTCAGCACATGGCGCAGGTCGTCGGTGCGGAAGTGCCAGTTGACGGGGACGGCGGCGGCGCCGAGCTGGGCGGCGGCGGTGGTGATCTCCAGGTGCGCGGGCTCGTTGCGGAGCACCACGGCGACCCGGTCGCCGGGCCCGACTCCCAGGTCCGCCAGGCCCGTTGCGATCCGGGCGGCGCGGTCGAGGAATTCCGGATAGCCGCGTTCGTGGCCCGCGCAGCGGATGGCGGGGGCACGGGCGGCGGGCGGTGCGACGGCTTCCATGGTGCCTCCAGAGGGGAGCGGCCAGGACCGGCCACACCGGTCCGGCTCATTGAACAGCCAATCGCCGCGCGCCCACCAGAGCGCCCCGCGCCATCCCCGCCCGGCCGGCCCGGTGCTCCGATCGCCCCGTACCGGGCGCCCTCGGCGGTGCCCGCTCCTATCCTCAAGACCATGGGCAACAACGACATCCTGCGCTCCCACGGCGAGGCGCTGAAGCTGTTCGGCGCCCGGGTCCACACCGTCCAGGAGGACCAGTGGGAGGCGCCGACACCGTGCACACAGTGGTCGGTGTTCGACCTGGTCAACCACCTCACCGCGGAGCAACTGTGGGTGCCCCGCCTGGTGCGGGACGGGGCCACGATCGCCGAGGTGGACGGGGATTTCGACGGCGACCAGCTCGGCGAGGACCCGGTCGGGGGCTGGGACCGGGCCTCGGCGGCGGCCCGGGCGGCGTTCGCCGAGCCGGGCGCCCTGCACCGCTCGGTCCACCTCTCCTACGGCACCACCCCGGCCGACGCGTACTGCACGCAGCTGACCGCCGACGCCGTGGTGCACACCTGGGACCTGTCCCGGGCGATCGGCGCCGACGAGCGGCTGCCGGCGCACCTGGTGTCCGCGGCACTGCGCGAGGTGGAGCCGTACGCCGACGTCCTGGAGGGGTCGGGGCTGTTCGCCGCGCCGGTGGAACCCCCAGCGGACGCGGACGACCTGACCCGGCTGCTGTGTCTGCTCGGCCGCCAGCCCTGACGCCCGGACGGCCGCCGGCCCCGCCCCCCGAAGAGGGGCCGGGGCCGGCGGACACCCGCGGTCGGGTCAGTCGATGCCGCGGACGATGTGCGGTTCGACGGGATCCTCCTCGCAGCCGGCCAGACGCACCGGGGCGCAACGATCCCAGGCTTCGAGATTGCGGACTTCCTTGATACGCCCGGGGCGCTCGCCCTGCTTCAAACGGGGCTGCTTGTGTTGAGCCTTGTGCAATGCCACCACGCACTCCTTCTTCGAGGTAGTTGGTTCCGACGCGGTGGCGCCTTCGTTCACAGACCGGGAGGTCGGCCAGGGTGTGTGGCGTTCCCGCGACGGGCCAATGGTGTTGGCTTCTCCCAAGGAGGGTCGTCCGTCGCCTTCCAGGATATCGATGCCGCTCGTGGACCGCTCGACTTTTTCCGGCGATAACGGCACGTCTCGGGATCGCGGGGTATCCGCCCCGTGCCACGGCCCGCGCCGGGGCGCGGGAACACGCTGCGTCATTCACCCGCCTGGCCGTCAGCCCCTCTTCCGCGCCGCGTGCGCGGGGCCCCGGTTGCCGGGTGCGGTGCCTTCCGTAGCGTGGGGAGGTGGTCCGCGTCCGCCGGGGTCGCCCGCCCGCGCGCCGCGTCCGTGCGGCGGTGGCCGCGGTGCTACCCATGGGCGGGTGGAATGGTTCTCGGATCCCGGCTCGTGGCTCGGGCGGCTGGTCTTCCAGCGTCTGCTCGCGGTGCTCTATCTGGTCGCGTTCGTCGCCGCGGCCCGGCAGTTCCGGGCGCTGCTGGGGGCCCGCGGGATGCTGCCGATCCCGGCCTTCACGGCGCGGGTGCCGTTCCGGCTCTCCCCGTCGGTCTTCCAGCTGCACTACTCGGACCGCTTCTTCGCGGCCTGGGCGTGGAGCGGGGCGGTGCTGGCGGCGGCGGTCGCGGCGGGGGCGGCGGACGTGGTGCCGCTGTGGGCGGCGATGGTGCTGTGGGCCGTGCTGTGGGCGATGTACCTGTCCATCGTCAACGTCGGGCAGACCTGGTACGGGTTCGGGTGGGAGACGCTGCTGCTGGAGGCGGGGGTGCTGGCGGTCTTCCTCGGCAACGCCGACACCGCACCGCCGGTGCTGGTCATGTGGCTGTTGCGCTGGCTGCTGTTCCGGGTGGAGTTCGGGGCCGGGCTGATCAAGATGCGCGGGGACCGCTGCTGGCGCGATCTGACCTGCCTCTACTACCACCACGAGACCCAGCCGATGCCGGGTCCGCTCAGCTGGTTCTTCCACCGCCTGCCGAAGCCGCTGCACCGGGTCGAGACGGCCGCCAACCACGTGGCCCAACTCGTCCTGCCGGTCCTGCTGTTCACCCCGCAGCCGGTGGCCGGGTGGGCGGCCGCGGGAATGGCCGCCACCCAGCTGTGGTTGGTGCTGTCCGGCAACTTCTCCTGGCTGAACTGGATCACCATCGCCCTGGCGCTGTCGGCCGCCGCCCCGCTGTGGGGTGGTCCTCCGCCGGCGCCGGGCGCGCCGCCGGTGTGGTTCGAGGCGGTGGTGACCGCGGCCGCCGTCGGCGTCCTCGCGCTCAGCTACCGCCCGGCCCGCAACCTGCTGTCCCGGGGCCAGCTGATGAACACCTCGTACGAGCCGCTGCACCTGGTCAACTCCTACGGCGCGTTCGGCAGCATCACCCGGGTGCGCCGGGAGATCGTCGTCGAGGGCACCGCGGACGCGGTGTCCGGGCCCGGTACGACCTGGCACGCCTATGAGTTCCACGGCAAGCCCGGTGAACCGGCGCACCTGCCACGCCAGTTCGCCCCCTATCACTTGCGGCTCGATTGGTTGATGTGGTTCGCGGCGCTCTCGCCGGCCTACGCCCGGTCCTGGTTCGTGCCGTTCGTGGCGCGGCTGCTGGAGAACGACCGGGACACCGTGCGGCTGCTGCGCCACAATCCGTTCCCCGACCTGCCGCCGGCCCGGGTGCGGGCCCGGGTGTTCCGCTACCGCTTCACGACCTGGCGGGAACTGCGGGAGACCGGCGAGTGGTGGCACCGGACCGCGGAGCGGGAGTTCCTGCCTCCGGTGTCGCGGTCAGCTCTGTACGGAAGGCGATGACCATCTCGCGGGCGTGGCGCAGCCCGATCCGGGCGAAGTCCTTTTCCAGGACGTCGAGTTCGGTGAGGGTTCCGGTGCGGTCGCGGCCCAGTCGGGCGCGGGACTTGGCCAGGCCCAGCCGAGAGAGCGCCTCGCCGCGCGGCTCCTGCATCTCCTGGAACTCGCGCAGCGCGAGGGCGTAGGTGTCGCGGGCCTCGGCGTGGCGGCCGGCGCGGTAGAGGACGTTGCCGCGCATCTTGTGGTTGTAGGCGAGCGCGCCGGCCAGGTCCATGGTGCGGCAGAGGGTCTCCGCCTCGGACAGCAGGGCCAGCGCCCGGTCCGGCTCGCCGCGGACGGAGAGCACGTCGGCCACGCCGCGCAGCGACCAGGCCCGGCCGCGGAAGTCGTCGGCGTCGGCGGCGATCCGGGCGGACTCCTCGAAGAGTTCCAGGGCCTTGCGGTGGTCGCCGGTGTTGCGGTGCATCTGGGCTATACCGGACATCGCCCAGACCATGTGCCGGGCCTCGCCGTGCGCCCGGGCCTGTTCCAGGAGCTGCTCGTGCAGGTCGGCGACGGCGGCGTAGTCGCCCTGGATGCGGCCGGTCTCGGCGAGGCCGGCGAGGGAGTAGCCGTGGGCGAGGCGGTCGCCGCCGGTCTCGGCCAGCGCCACCGCGTGGGTGAGCAGTCGCCGGGCCAGCGCCAGGGTGCCGCACTGGCGGGCCAGGGTGCCGCCGCTCCACAGCGCCCAGGCCATGGCGGCGGGGTCGCCGGCGGTCCGGCCGCTGCGGTAGGCGGCGCGCCAGGCGGCGCCCGCCGCGGCCACCCTGCCCAGTCGCCGGTTGGCCTCGGCGACGGCCAGCTGGGCTCTGGACCGCTTGAGTGCGGTGTCCGCTTCGGTGAGTGTCCGGTGCGCGGTGGCCAGCACCTCCTCGTAGGAGGAGTTCACGCTCAGCGCCGAGCCCAGTTCGCCCTGGTACTCGGGGGCGAATGCCTTGCCGTACATCAATCCGTGACCTCTCGATCATGCGTTTGCCGTACTCACGAACGTACGGAAAGGGAGGGGTGCGGCGAATCCGCCCACGTATGGGTTGTGATGTACGACTGGAGTGCTACGGGAGCGGTGGGGGGTCATCATCGGGACGTACGGGGTTCTCGGGGTCGGGGAACTGACGAGGGGTCACCAGCGGTGCTCTTGCGGGGTGGTGCGGGGCGGGTCACCCTGACGGGCACGGCACCGGAGGTGTGGCATGGGCGAGGCGGTCGGGGCGCGGGACGGCATCGGGCGGCGGCGGTTCGTCGGGGCGGTCGGGGCCGTCGCGGCGGGTGTGGCGGGAGCGTCCGCAGCGGCGGGGGTGTCCGCGGCGGCTGCCGGGCCGGCCTGGGGCGGCGCTCCGGTCCGGGCCGGGCAGCGGCGACTGCGGCCGCTGTTCCTGGGGACGTACACCTCGAAGCCGGGCGGCGGCACCGGTGTCGGACTGGCCGGCTACGACCCCGACAGCGGTGCGCTCACCGCCACCGGGGTGCTCCCGGGCGTCGCCGACCCCTCCTACCTAACCCTGGCCCCGGACGGCCGGACGCTCTACGCGGTCGACGAGCAGGAGGACGGTGCGGTGACGGCGGTCGCGCTGCCGCGGGACGGCGGCGGGCCGGTGGTGCTGGGCAGTCGATCCACCGGCGGGGCCGGGCCGTGCCACCTGTCGGTGCACCCCGGCGGGCGGTGGCTGCTGAGCGCCAACTACCTCTCCGGGAGCGTGGCCGTGCACCCGATCGACCCCGGCAGCGGTGCGTTGGGACCGCGCACGGACCTGGTCGTCCACGACAGCCCGCCGCCCGGTCCCGGGCAGACCGGGCCGCACGCGCACCAGATCGTCACCGCTCCGGACGGCCGCCACGTGCTGGCCGTGGACCTCGGCAACGACACCGTCTACACCTATCGGCTCGACCCGCGGGCCGGGAAGCTGACCCAGGTGGCGTACGCGGCGCTGCGGCCCGGCGCCGGGCCCCGCCATCTGACCTTCCACCCGTCGGGCAGGTACGCCTATCTGGCGAACGAGGTCGACAACACCGTGGTGGTCTGCGGCTACGACCCGCGCAGCGGACGGCTGGCGCCCGGGGCGCCGCAGTCCACCGGGACCGGTCCGGGCGTCAGCTATCCGGCGCAGTTCCTGGTCACCCGGGGCGGCCGGTTCGCCTTCCTCGCCAACCGCGGCCACAACAGCCTCACCCGGTACGCCGTGGTGGCGGCCGGGGCCGGGCTGCGGCTGTTGGACACGGTGCCGGTGGGTGGCGACTTCCCGCGGCAGATCGCGTTCTCGCCGGACCAGCGGTGGCTGTTCGCCGCGAACCAGAAGTCGGGGTCGGTGACGGTGTTCGCGGTGGATGCCCGGACCGGGGCGCTGGTGCGGGTGGGTGAGCCGTTCGCGGCACCGATGGCGGTCTGCGTGCTGCCGCGCTGAGCGGCTCGGCCGCCGGGACCACGGCGGCCGATGACGGGCCGCGGCGGGTGGCCCCGGCGCGGCCGAAACACTGTGGCAACAGGCCCGCAGGATTGGCGCGTTAGCGTCGCGCACCATGAGTACGGGAACCACAGCATCCGGCACCGGTGCCGCACCGGACGCCCCGGTACAGCGGCCGGACCCGGCGGACCCGGGCGCACAAGCCGCCGGCACGGGCCTGCGGCAGGGCCTCAAACGCCGCCACATGCAGTTGATCGCGCTGGGCGGGGTGATCGGGGCCGGCTTGTTCGTCGGCAGCGGGGTGGTGGTCCGGTCCACCGGGCCGGCCGCGGTGGTGTCGTTCCTGGCGGCCGGCGGCCTGACCGTGCTGATCATGCGGATGCTCGCCGAGATGACGGTGGCCCGCCCGGCGCTGGGCTCCTTCTACGCGCACGTCCGGGAGACCCTGGGGCACCGGGCCGGCTTCGCCGTGGGCTGGCTGTACTGGTACTTCTTCGTGATCGTGGTCGCGGTCGAGGCGGTGGCGGGCGGCCGGATCATCCGGCTGTGGCTGCCCGGCGCCCCGCTGTGGGCGGTCAGCCTGGTGCTGATGACGCTGCTGACGGCGACGAACATGGTGTCGGCGCGCTCCTACGGCGAGTTCGAGTACTGGTTCTCCTCGATCAAGGTCGTGGCGATCGTGGTGTTCCTCTTCCTGGGCGCGCTCTATGTGCTCGGGCTGTGGCCGGGGTCGACCGGTGGACTGGCCCAGCTCACCGCGCACGGCGGCTTCGCGCCGGAGGGGATCGGCGCCGTGCTGGCCGCCGTGGTGCCCTGCGTCGGCTTCTTCACCGGTGCCGAGATCGTCACCATCGCCGCCGCGGAATCGGTCGAACCGGAGCGCGCGGTGGCCGGCGCCATCCGGTCGATCGTGCTGCGGGTGGTGGCGTTCTACGTGCTGTCGATCTTCCTGGTGGTGGCAGCGGTGCCCTGGACGTCGAAGGCGATCGAAGTCAGCCCGTACGCGGCGGTGCTGGACCGGCTGGCGGTGCCGGCGGCCGGGACCGTCATGAACGCGATCGTGTTGATCGCGGTGCTCTCCTGCCTGAATTCCGCGCTCTACACCTCGTCCCGCATGCTCTTCGCACTCACCCGGAACGGCGACGCGCCGCGCGGCTTCACCAAGGTCAGTGCGAGCGGGGTGCCGCGCCGGGCACTGCTGGCCGGCACCTCGGTCGGATATCTGTCGGTGATCGCGGCGTGGCTCTCGCCCGATGTCGTCTTCTCGTTCCTCATCAACTCCTATGGCGCCATTGCCCTGTTCGTCTATCTGGCGATCGCGGTGGCGCAGTTGCGGATGCGGCGCACGCTGGAACGCGATGACCCGGCACGGCTGACCCTGCGGATGTGGGGCTTCCCCTGGCTCAGCCGGCTGACCATCGCGCTGATGGCGCTGGTGATCGGGGCGATGGCGGTACTGCCGGACAGCCGGGCGCAGTTCTGGCTGAGCCTGCTCACGCTGGGTGTCGTCCTGGCCGCGTACGAAATCCGGCGGCGGGCCCGGGGCACCTAGGGCCTGTCTGGTGGGTCGGGGTCGGATAGGCCCTAGCTCCGCTGCCGGGCAGGCCGTCCGCGGCGCCACGGACGGCCTGCCCTCCCCCCCCCGGGTAGCGACTCCCGGAATCCCCCGGAATCCCCCTGGATTACCTAAGGATTCTCCCGGAAAGTCATCGGAACAGCCTGGGGATAGTTCCTCGATTTCCCCTTGCGCTCCGTCGACTATTCCACGAAAACCCCTCGGCTGAGGATTTCCTACGGCGGCCGGTCAGCCGCCGCCGGTCACCTCGTACCGGATGCGTGGACCTGAAGTTGGGTGCCCGGATAGATGAGGTTCGGGTCCTCGCCGATGACCTGGCGGTTCTGTCGGTAGATTTCCTGCCACGGTTTTCCGTGGACGACGGCGATACCGCTCAGGGTGTCCCCCACATTCACCACCACCGCGCCACCGGAAACGCGGTGCCGATCCTTCTTGTAGGGCTTTTCCTGGGGCTTGGGGTGCTGGCCGTGGGTGCGCTTCGGTACGACCTTCTCCCGGGCCGGCAGGGTGTGCGCGGCGCCGCGGGGGATGCCGCGCAGCCCCAGCGAGGCCGAGCAGGCGGGCCAGGCGCCCCAGCCCTGGCGGGCCAGTACGCGTTCGGCGACCTGGATCTGCTGTGCCCGCGATGCCCGGGCGGCGCGTGACGCATAGCTGTGGCCACCGAAGGAACGCCAGGTCGAGTGGCCGAACTGGAGCCCTCCGGAGAAGCCGTTGCCGGTGTCGATCCGCCAGTTGCCGCCGCTTTCGCACTGGGCCAGGCGGTCCCAGGTGCCGGTGCTGACGGCTTCGGCCGGCTCCTCGGACACCGCGCCCAGCGCGCCGGCGGCCAGCAGGACGGCGACCGCGGTGGCCCCCCGGGCCCCCCGGCCGCGCAGTGCCTCGCCGCGGACGGCCCGGTCCGCCGGTTCGCGGACTTCCGCTGCCCGGCATACCTGCGGTTCCGGCGATTCCTGCGTTTCCGGTACCTGCTGAGTTTCCATGTGCGTGCTCCCGTCGCTTGTTGCTGTGCGTACTGATTTGTCGCTCACTTTCGAATGCCGGGAGGTGCCGGTATTTCGGTGAGCGCGCAGAGATGTCAGCGTCTTCGGCGAGTTCTGGGATTCTGGATCGTCGGTTGGCTTTTCTCCGGGCGGTCGAATTCGACGAGGAAGAGACAACCATGGGCCGCGTCGACATCGGCAGAGCGCGCGGTAGCGCTTTCGGCGGCCGGTCTGCCCCCTCGCCGCCGGAAGGGGGACGAAATCCTCCGCATGGCGCACAGAACCGGCGGGTAGGGGCGCACCCCTCGTGCCCCGGGTGCCCGACCGGCCGACAATCGCCCGGACGTTCGACTCCGGGGGGTTACGCCCAGTGCATCCGCCGGTCTCGGTGCATACGCGCGGTGGGGGCCGCACACACCGCGCACGGCCGACGCGGCGGTGCCACCACCCGGGTTTCACCGGAAGGCGGCAGGTCGTACGGCCCGCGACGGCCCGCCGCGCGGCGCATACCGGACCGGCGCACCGGCACCGCTCCAGGAGGCCCGCGCCGTGCGCCCCCACCCGCGTCGGCACGCTCCGCATCCGCGCGCGTCACCGCGCTGCCCGTGCGCCCCTCCGACCGGCCGACCCGCCGTCCCCGGGGGGCGGGGAGCGCCGCGCCAACGGGGTGGCACGTGCGCGGGGCAAGCGCACTATCCGTCGCCGGGGGCCAGGAAGTGCTGGAGCCGTTCCCGGAATTCGGCCTCGAAGGCGTCGTAGCGGGAGCGGAGGGCGGCGCCCGGCCAGGCGTCCGGGAGGAGGGGCGCGGGCAGCAGCGGATCGGTGAGGAGGTGGCGGAGGACCGCGGCCGCGACGGTGAAGCGGTCGGCGGGGGTATCGGCGCGGTCCAGCGCGGCCAGCAGCTCGCGGGCGCGGGCCGCCCAGCCGTCCAGGTCCCACAGGCTCCGGGCCAGCGCGGCCGGGTCGGCGTCGGGAGCGCCGGTGAACCAGGTGCACTGCGCGGTGGCCACCGCCGGGCGGGGCCGGTCGAGGTTGGCGGGCCGCAGCCAGCTGCCCTCGCGCACCTCGGCCAGCCGCAGCGCGGCCATCGCCTGGCGCAGGGCGGTGCGTTCGGCGGGCGGGCGGCTGCCGTCCGCGGTGACCACGGCGATCTCCCAGGCGCCGTGCCACGGGCGGGTCCGCGGCGCGCGGCTCTCGTCCTGTCGGGCCTGGCGCGCCAGCAGTCGGGTGGTCAACGCGTAGCCGCCCGCGTGCTGCCGCAGGTCGCCGGCCGCGACCATCCGGGAGAGCGCGACCCGGACGGTGCCCTCGGCGATGCCGAAGAGTTCGCCGACCCGCACCAGCGCGCGCACCGGGAGCCGGGGCGGGTGATGGCCGAGGAGGGTGCTCAGCACGACGGAGCGGGCGGTCAGCGGCCGGAGGGCGAGTGGGGCGTCGGCGTCGTTCATAGGTCCGGGAAGTCTAGATCGTGCAGGCGAAACGGCTTCTTACAGTCTTCCTTCAGTCGTTGAGAATCTGTAATGTCGCGGTATGACCGTCACCCATGAAGTAACCAATCAGGCCCCGCCGCTGACGGGTTTCAGCGCCGCGGACGAGCCGGCGTTGCTGGCGGCGCTGCACCGGGAGGGCGGCGCGTGGGGCGAGCAGGAGGTGCGCGAACTCGGCGCGCTGGCCGGTTCGGCGGCGGTGCAGGACCAGGCGCGCTGGGCGGAGGAGCAGCCGCCCCGGCTGCACACCCACGACCGGTTCGGGCACCGGGTGGACGAGGTCGAGTTCCACCCGGCCTGGCACCAGTTGATGACCACCGCCGTGGAGCACGGCCTGCACGCCGCGCCGTGGACCGACCGGCGCCCGGGGGCGCACCTGGTGCGCGCCGCCAAGTTCTACGTCTGGTCGCAGGCCGAGCCCGGCCACGGCTGCCCCATCTCGATGACCTACGCCGTGGTGCCCGCCCTGCGCGCCGCACCGGATCTCGCCGCGCAGTACGAGCCGTTGCTCGCCGCCCGCAGCTACGACTTCGGGCTGCGCGCCCCGCTCACCAAGCACGGCCTGATCGCCGGCATGTCGATGACGGAGAAGCAGGGTGGCTCCGACGTCCGGGCCAACACCACGCGGGCGGTGCCGGCCGGGGACGGCAGCTACCGCCTCACCGGCCACAAGTGGTTCACCTCGGCCCCGATGAGCGATGTGTTCCTGGCGCTGGCCCAGACCGACGAGGGGCTGAGCTGCTTCCTGGTGCCGCGGGTCCTGCCGGACGGCACCCGCAACGGCATGCGGCTGATGCGCCTGAAGGACAAGCTCGGCAACCGCTCCAACGCCTCATCCGAGATCGAGTACGAGGACGCCGTCGCCTGGCCGGTCGGCGAGCCGGGCCGCGGGGTGCGGACCATCGTCGAGATGGTGAACATGACCCGGCTGGACTGTGTGCTGGGCTCGGCGGCCGGGATGCGGGCGGGACTGCGGCAGGCCCTTCACCACACCGCCCACCGGCAGGCGTTCGGGCGGGAGCTGGACCGGCAGCCGCTGATGCGCTCGGTCCTGGCCGATCTGGCGGTCGAGTCGGAGGCCGCCACCGTGCTGGCGATGCGGCTGGCGGCCGCCGTGGACCGGTCGCAGGCCGGCGACGCCGGGGAGGCGGCGCTGCGCCGGCTGGCGCTGGCGGCCGGGAAGTACTGGGTGTGCAAGCGGGGCAGCAGCCACGCCGCGGAGGCCCTGGAGTGCCTGGGCGGCAACGGCTACGTCGAGGAATCGGGCATGCCGCGGCTGTACCGGGAGGCGCCGCTGCTGTCGATCTGGGAGGGCTCGGGCAATGTCGCCGCGCTCGACGTGCTGCGTGCCCTGACCCGCGAGCCGGCCGCGCTGGACGCCTACTTCACCGAGGTCGAGGCCGCGTCCGGCGCCGACCGGCGGCTGGACGCGGCGGTGGCCGGACTGCGCAAGGCGCTCGGCGAGCTCGGCGACCCGGAGCGGGCTCAGTTGGTGGCCCGTTCGCTGGCCGAGCGCCTGGCGCTGGTGCTCCAGGGATCGCTGCTGGTGCGGCACAGCACCCCGGCGGTCGCCGACGCGTTCTGCGCCTCCCGGCTGGACGGCCAATGGGGCCACGCCTTCGGCACCCTGCCGCCCGGCGCCGACCTCGCCGGGGTCCTCGGGCGCGCCCGGACCGGCGGGGACGCCGCCTGATGCCCGGGGCCCCGGGCGCCGCCGTACGGGTCGAGCGGGCCGGTCCGGTGACGACGGTGGTGCTGTCCCGGCCCGCCGCCCGGAACGCCGTGGACGGCCCGACGGCCCGTCAACTCGCCGATGCCTTCCGCACGTTCGACGCCGATGAGAGCGCGCGAGTGGCGGTGCTGTGGGGCGAGGGCGGCACGTTCTGCGCCGGTGCCGACCTCAAGGCGGTCGGCACCGCGCACGGCAACCGCGTCGCGCCGGACGGCGACGGGCCGATGGGTCCGACCCGGATGCGGCTCGGCAAACCGGTGATCGCGGCGGTCGCCGGGCACGCGGTGGCCGGCGGGCTGGAGCTGGCGCTCTGGTGCGATCTGCGGGTGGCGGAGGAGGACGCGGTCTTCGGGGTGTTCTGCCGGCGGTGGGGCGTCCCGCTGATCGACGGCGGCACGGTGCGGCTGCCCCGACTGATCGGCGCGGGCCGGGCCATGGACCTGGTCCTGACGGGGCGTCCGGTGCCGGCCGCGGAGGCCCTGGACATCGGGCTGGTCAACCGGGTGGTGCCCACCGGCACCGCCCGCACCGCGGCGGAGCGGCTGGCCGCCGAGCTGGCCCGCCTCCCGCAGGCGTGCCTACGCAGCGACCGGGCCAGCCTGCTGGACCAGGAGGGCCGGGCCGAGGAGACCGCCATGGCCACCGAACTCCGGTACGGGCAAGCCGTGTTGGCCGAGGGTCTGGCGGGCGCGGCGCGGTTCGCGGCGGGCTCCGGGCGGCACGGGGCGGCGGACGACGCCCGATGACCGACGACGACCTGACCTACCCGGAGCGGGGCGGCACCCGGCACACCCCGCTGCCGCCCGGCTACCACCACCTGCGCGAGGCGGTCCGGCTCGGCCACAGCCCGACGGCGTTCGCGGCGGCCGGCGACGCGGTGGCCACGTTCCGGATGCACCGGGCGGCGGGCACCCGCATCCGGGCCGGCTCGCCGCGGGCCGCCCCGGGCGTGACCGTCGACGTCTCACTGGGCATCGGCCCGCTGCGGATCACCGGCCCGTGCCGGGTGGTGTGGACCGTCGACACGGCGGACCGGGCGGGCTTCGCCTACGGGACCCGGCCGGGCCACCCGGAGTGCGGCGAGGAGGCGTTCGTCGTCGAGCGCCGCCCGGACGGCTCGGTGTGGCTCACCGTCACCGCCTTCAGCCGGCCGGCCCGCGCACTCACCCGCCTCGCCGGGCCGCTGGTCCCGGTGTTCCAGCGCGCCTACGTCCGCCATCTCGGCGCCACGCTGCGCCGGCTGACCGGCGGCGCGGGCGACCGCCGCTGATCGCCATACGGCCCCCCCCGCTGCATCGTTCCGTCACCACCGACCCGGCCCGCCGGGAGAGAAAGCCAGGCATGTGCGATGACGAACCGATCCCTCCCCGGCCGGACTTGACCGAGCAGGAGTGGCTGTGGACCGCCCCCCGGACGCCGGCCGGTGGACCGCCGCCGCGGGCCAACGGGCGGGTCCCGGGGCACCCGGGGCGCCGGGCGGTGCTGGGCGGGGCGATGGCCGGGGCGGCGTTGACGGTCGGCCGTGACGTGCGGTAACGCCGTCACCGCACGTCACGGCCGCCGTCCTGGCCGCCGGGAATGCGGGCCACGTGGGCCCCGCCTAAGGTGTTCGCATGGCCGAGCGGCCCCCCGACCCCTCCGCGGAGGGCTACGACCCCCGCACCGACCGGGCCGCGCCCCGGGTCCAGGAGGCGGCACCCGGGGTGTCCCACCACGAGCCGATCGGCCTGCGTGAGCGGCTGTCGCTGAACCGGATGGGCACCTTCGACTGGGACCTGGACAGCGGGTTCATGGACCTGGACCCCGGCGCCATGGAGGTCTTCGACCTGCGCCCCGGCGAGTACGACGGCGCGCCGATGTCCCTGATCGCCCGGGTGCCCCCGGAGGAGGGCCTGCGGCTGGACGCGGCACTCTCCCAGGCCCTCCAGGACGGCAACTCCTCCTACGGCGCGTACTTCCGGATCCAGTGCCGCGACGGGACCCGGCGCTGGACCCACTCCCAGGGACGGATCCTGCACGACACGGAGGGCGTGGCGTACCGGATCATCGGCATCGTCCGGGAGGCGACCAGCGAACTCGCCGACTCCGCGCTGCTGCGCTCGCTCCAGCAGGAGCGGCAGCGGCAGACGGTGATGGTGCAGCAGACCACCGCGGCGCTGGCCCGCGCGATGTCGGTGAAGGACGTGACGCGGGTGCTGACCGGCACCGGCGGCGCCCGCCGGTTCGGCGCGGACGCGCTGGTGCTGGGCCTGGTCGAGAACGACCGGTTCGAGGTGATCGCCACCGCCGGGCTGGACGGCGAGGTGCCCACCGACATGATGAACTCGCGGCTGGACGACACCCTCCCGCTGTCCGACGCGGTGCGCTCCCGGCGACCCAGCTTCCTGAGCACCCGCGGTGAGCTGGTCGCCCGCTATCCGCGGCTGCGCCCCTCCGTCGACGTACTGCCGACCGGAAGTGCCGCCTTCCTGCCGCTGATCGCACAGGACACCGTCCTCGGGGCGCTGGGGCTGTTCAACCACGAGCCGGCGGTGCAGTCGCCGGAGGCCCGCAACCTGGCGCTGGCGCTGGCCGGCGTGGTGGCGCAGTCCTTGCAGCGGGCCACCCTCTTCGATCAGGAGCGGGAGTTCGCGACCGGGCTACAGGCAGCGATGCTGCCGCGCCGGCTGCCACCGATCGCCAGCGGCGAGGTCACCGTCCGCTACCACCCAGCGAGCGTCGGCCGGGACGTCGGCGGCGACTGGTACGACGTGATCGCGCTGCCGCAGGGCCGCACCGGGCTGGTGGTCGGCGACGTCCAGGGACACGACACGCACGCCGCGGCGGTGATGGGCCAGTTGCGGATCGCGCTGCGCGCCTACGCCAGCGAGGGCCACGCACCGGAGACGGTGCTGGTGCGGGCCTCCCGCTTCCTGGCGGAGCTGGAGACCGAGCGGTTCGCGACCTGCACCTACATCCAGGCCGACCTGGAGTCCGGAGCGCTGCACATCGCGCGGGCCGGCCATCTGGGCCCGCTGATCTGCAACACCTCCCGGCACATCGACTGGCCGGAGATCAGCGGCGGGCTGCCGCTGGGCCTGGCCACCGCCTTCGGGCAGGACCACTTCCCGGAGACCCAGCTGTTCCTGGAGCCGGGGTCGACGCTGCTGCTGTGCACCGACGGGCTGGTCGAGCAGCCCGGCCAGGACATCTCGGCCGGGATCGACGCGCTCTCCGCCGCGGTCCGCACCGGGCCCGCCGCACTGGACGCGCTGGCCGACCGGCTCGCCGACCACCTGTGGGCCCAGCCCGGTTCGGACGACGACATGGCGCTCCTGCTGCTGCACCGGAACGTGATCCCCGGGGAGGCCGCCACACCGCGGCTGCGGCTGCACGTCCACCAGGCCGACCCGGCGGGCACCGCGGAGGTCCGCTCGGCGTTGCGCCGGACGCTGGACCAGTGGCGGGCGGGTGCGGTCACCCACAACGTGGAGGTGGCCGCCTCGGAGCTGATCGCCAACGCGCTCACCCACACCGAGAGCGGCGCCCTGGTCTCGGTGGAGCTGCTGCCCGGTTCCCCGTGCCGGATCCGGCTTGAGGTCGAGGACCGGTCCAGTCAGTGGCCGCGGCGCCGGCGGCCCGGCGAGACGGCGACCTCCGGGCGGGGACTGCTGCTGGTGGAGGCGCTGGCCGACTGCTGGGGTGCCGAGCCGCGGGGGTCGGGCAAGGCCCTGTGGTGCGAGTTCGTGGTGCCGGACGGCCCGACCGGTGACGGAGTCTGAACTCCCTTATGCGGCCCGGGAGATGGGTGATGCGGATGGCCCGGGCCCGGCCGGCGGAACCGGCCCTACGGCCGGGATGATCGTGCCAGGATGGCGACGACCGTTCGTCATGCAGGGGGAGGGCATCGATGAGTGGCAGACCCGTCGGCCGGTGGTTCCCGTACGGGCCCGGCAGTCGCGCCGTACTGATCGGGACCGGCCGCTTCACCAGCCCGGACCTGCCGGGCATCCCGTCGGTCACGGCCAACCTCCAGGGGCTGTGGGCGGCCCTGACGCACCCGGTGCAGGGGCTGTTGGCCCCGGAGCACTGTCGGGTGGTGGCCGACCCCACCGACCAGTCGGCGGTCGGCGCGGCGCTGGCCTGGGCGGTGCGGGAGGCCGAGGAACTCCTGCTGGTCTACTACGCGGGGCACGGCATCCTGGACGACACCGGGCTGCTGCACCTGGGGCTGGTGCACACCGACCTCGACCAGGTGGGCTTCTCCGCCGTCCCGATCGAGCTGGTGAAACGGCACGTCGGCGAGGCCCGGGCGAAGGCCCGGGTGCTGGTCGTGGACTGCTGCTTCTCGGGCCGGGCGGTCTCCGCGATGGCCGAGCCGGCCGGCCTGGCCGTCGGTCAGCTCGACCTGGCCGGCACCTACACCCTGACGTCCACCACGCGCACCGCCCCGGCCCACGCGCCCGCCGGAGAGGCGTACACCGCCTTCACCGGTGCGCTGCTGGACGCGCTGGCCGCCCCGGTCCCGCTCACCCTCGACGAGGTGCACGGCCAGGTCGACCGGGCGCTGCACGCCCGGGGGCTGCCGCGGCCGCAGCGCCGGTCGGCCGGGGCGGCGGGGTCGTTGGTGCTGCTGCGGGGGCCGTCGGGGGTGCCGGGTACGGCGGGTACGCCCCGCACCGCGGGCCCGGTGCCGCCCCCGCCGCCCCGCACCCCACCGCCCGTTGGCCCGCCGCCTTACGACCTCGGCGCGCCCGTCCCGCCGCCGCGGTCCGCGCGCCGCCGACCGGTGCTGGTCGCGGCGGCGGTGGGCGGTGTCGTGGCCCTGCTCCTGGTGTCACCGCTGGTCCGGGGGGTGTTCTCGGGCGACGGCGGGAACGCTGGCCGCTCCCCGGACGGTTCCGCGGCGGGCGGCCGAACGACTCCGGGCGGTTCCGGCCCTACGGCCGGGCCCACCCCCGGCGGCGCTCCCCCGGGTTCCGCCAGCGCACCCGGTCCGGGGGCCAGCGGCCCCACGGACACGGCCAGGGTGGTCTACCGCGACCGGACGTTGGTCTGGCGCGCAGCGAGTTGCCTGGGCAGCGTCTTCCAGGCACTGGACCTCGACACGCCCGCGGTCACCGCCGGCGTGATGGACACGTCCGTCACCGACCTCGACTACATCGGCTGCCAGAACGGCATGAACGGCGCCCAGGCGGTCATCACGGTCAGCAGCCGCTACGGCAGCCCGGTCCGGGCGGGCACCGCCGACGCCCGTACCAACACCGCCGCGGCCTGTCGCGCGGCCGCCGAGGCCAGTCCGCTGGGCACGTACACCAACGCCGGGAAGATCCCCGCCGGGACGGTGTGGTGCGTGGTGACGGGACGGAACCAGGTGGCGAAGGTGACCTTCACCGCGGTGGACACGGCGGACGGCAGCAGCGGCGCCACCGCGGACAACCCCACCTTCCACCTGTCCCTCACCTTGTGGGCGGCGCCCTGACCCGGCGGGCGGCACCACCGGGTCGGGCCCATCGGCTCAGTCCTCCGGCCCATACCACAACGTCGTCATGTTGCAGAACTCGCGCATGCCGTGGCCGGAGAGCTCCCGGCCGTAGCCGGAGCGTTTGGCGCCGCCGAACGGGAGGCCGGGGTGGGAGGCGGTCATGCCGTTGAAGTACACCCCGCCGGCCTGGAGGTCCCGGGCCAGGCGCCGCTGTTCGTCGGCGTCCCGGGTCCAGGCGTTGGAGCTGAGGCCGAACGGTGTGTCGTTGGCGAGCGTGATCGCCTCGTCCAGGTCGGCGACGCGGTACAGCGTGGCGACCGGGCCGAACGCCTCCTCGTGGTGGATCCGCATGCTCGGGGTGATGCCGGCGAGCACGGTGGGCTCGTAGAACCACCCGGCGTGGCGCTCGGGCGGGCGGCGGCCGCCGCACAGTGCCCGGGCACCCTGGTGGACCGCGTCGTCGACGAGTTCCTCCAGGTCGGAGCGGCCCTGTTCGCTGGAGAGCGGTCCGACGTCGGTGGCCTCGTCCATCGGGTCGCCGACGGTCAGCGCGGCCATGCCCGCGGTGAACCGTTCGGCGAAGGCGTCGTGGACGTCGGTGTGGACGATGAACCGCTTGGCGGCGATGCAGGACTGACCGTTGTTCTGGACGCGGGCGGTGACGGCGACCCGGGCGGCCTTGTCGAGGTCGGCAGAGGGGAGGACGACGTAGGGGTCGCTGCCGCCGAGTTCCAGGACGGTCTTCTTGATCTCGTCGCCGGCGGCGGCGGCGACCGCGCGGCCGGCGGGTTCGCTGCCGGTGAGGGTGGCGGCGGCGATCCGTGGGTCGCGCAGCACCTCCTCGACGGCGCCGGAGCCGATCAGCAGGGTCTGGAAGCAACCGTCGGGGTAGCCGGCGCGGCGGAACAGCTCCTCCAGGTAGAGCGCGGTCTGCGGGACGTTGGAGGCGTGTTTGAGCAGTCCGGTGTTGCCGGCCATCAGGGCGGGCGCGGCGAACCGGACGACCTGCCAGAGCGGGAAGTTCCAGGGCATCACCGCGAGGACGGTGCCGATCGGGCGGTAGCGCACCACCGCGCGGGCCGCACCGGAGTCGTGGACGTCGGCGGGGTCGGGCCGCTCGTCGGCGAGGAGCGCCTCGGCGTGGTCGGCGTACCAGCGCATCGCCTTGACGCATTTGGCGGCCTCGGCGCGGGCCTGGGCCAGCGGTTTGCCCATTTCGGTGGTGATGGTGCGGGCGACGCCGTCCCGGTCGGCTTCGAGCAGGTCGGCGGCGCGGTGCAGGAGTTCGGCGCGGCGGGCGAAGGACGTGCTGCGGTGCTCCTGGAAGGCCCGGTCGGCGCGGACCAAGCGGTCCTCGATCTCGCCCGCGTTGAGCGCGGCGAAGGTCTTGAGGGTCTCGCCGGTGGCCGGGTTGACCGTGGCGATGGCCATGTTCGGCACCTCCTTGCGGTGTGGTGCGGTGGCAGGGGCGGGACGCCGGGGCCGAGCGCTAGGGAGGTCCGGGTGGCGCCTGGGTGAGCGGCCGGGGAGCCGGGGACGGCTCCGGGACCGGGTCGGGGTCGGGTCCGGGCGGACGGGGCACCGGTACGGGCTCCGGCGGAATCGGTTCCGGCGGCGCCGGCGGGGTGGGCGGCCCGGGCAACGGCTCGGGCGGCACGGGGCCGGGGGGCGGCTCCGGTATGGGGCTAGGCGGGGGCTCCGGAACGGGACCGGGCGGGGGGCCGCCGGGATCCGGGGGGACCGGCGGGGGCTGGCGGTCGCAATCGGGTGTGCGGTCACGGCGGACGAGCGGTTGCCGCTGCACGGCGGGCCTCCGGGATGAGACGACTGGTGGCTTATGAGCCCCCGTACCCGAGTCTCGCCCGTCCATGGCCCGGACGCACGGCGGATTCCGGCGCCGGGCCGGCCCGGTCTCCTCTCACCGGCCGGCCCGGCGCCCACCCGTCACGGCTGCGGGTCCCGGGCGTCGTACCGGGCGAAGGCGCGGCGGCCCAGCCCCAGCGCGGTGACGACCAGGAGGCAGGCCAGGCCGCCGGCGACCACTGCGGTGGCCGGCGAGGTCAGGTCGGCCGCGGAACCGGCGAGGAAGTCGCCCAGCCGGGGGCCGCCGGCGACCACCACGATGAAGACGCCCTGGAGGCGGCCGCGCATCTCGTCCGGGGTGGCGGCCTGGAGCATGGTGCTGCGGAACACCATGGAGACGGTGTCCGCACAGCCCGCGACGGCCAGGAAGAACAGGCCCAGCCACAGGTGCCGGGAGAGCCCGAACGCGGCGACGGCGGCTCCCCAGGCCGCCACCGCGACCAGAATGGCCAGGCCGTGCCGGCGGATGCCGCCGAGCCAGCCGGAGAACAGGCCGCCCAGGACGGCGCCGACCGCGGGGGCGGCGACCAGCAGGCCGACGGTCTTGGCGTCGCCGCCGAACCAGAGCGCGGCGACCGCGGGGAACAGCGCGCGGGGCTGGGCCAGCACCATCGCCGCAAGGTCGGAGAAGAACGTCATCCGCAGGTTGGGGCGAGTGGCGAGGAACCGCAGGCCGTCCAGGACCGAGGCGCGGCGGGCCCGCCCTTCGCTCTGCTCGGGCCGCATGGCGGGCAGGCGCCACATCGCGTAGAGCGAGGCACTGAAGGCCACCACGTCGATGAGGTACGCCGCCTGGTAGCCCCACAGGCCGACGATCACGCCGCCCAGCATCGGCCCGCCCATCAGGCCGAGGTTGGAGGTGAGCGACTGGAGGGCGTTGGCGGCCGGTAGCTGCTCGGTGGGCAGCAGGCGGGGGATCATCGACGAGCGGGCCGGGGAGTTCATCGCGAAGCAGACGGCCTGTAGGGCGACGACGGTGTAGAGCAGCCAGACCCGGTGGTAGCCGGCCAGTGCCGCGACGGCCAGCGTGACGGACATCGTGGTGGCGCCGGCGGCACTGTAGAGGCCCAGCTTGCGGCGGTCGACGGTGTCGGCAATGGCGCCGCCGTAGAGCCCGAAGACGACCAGCGGGACGAGGGAGCACAGGCCCACCAGGCCGACGGAGAAGGTGGAGCGGGTGAGCGCGTAGACCTGGAGGGAGACCGCCAGCGCGGTCATCTGCTGGCCCATCCAGGAGACGGTGTTGCCGCACCACAGGCGGCGGTAGTCCGGCGAGGTGCGCAGCGGGGTCAGGTCGGCGAAGATCCGCCCGCGCCTCGATATTCGGGGCTTTTCGCCGTTTCCGGCCTGGTCATCGGCCGGCGCGTCAGAGGTCGTTGTACGTGGCACGCAGCAGTTAACCACGCCACCCGGCCGCTGCGGAATAGGTGAATGAGCCGACTGCCCCTTACCTCTCGACCCCCGTCGGACCGTCGTCCGGCAGCCCGTACACCCGGCGCGCGGTGCCCGCCGCGATCATCGCCGCGACCCGCCGGGCGTCCGCCGCAGACCAGGCCCCGGACGCCGTCCAGCCGCCCAGCACCTCCCCCAGCGCCGACCGGAACAGTGCGCTGCCCACCGCGTACAACTCCGGCAGGCCGTAGGCGTCGGTGGAGAACAACAGCTTGCCGAACGGCGCCAGTTCCAGGAATTCGGCGAGCACCGCGGTGGCCCGCGGGCCGACGTGAGTGAGGGCCAGCCCGACGTCGGCGTAGACGTGCGGGAAGACCCCGGCCAGGTAGGCGGCCTGCCGGTGGTACGGGTAGCAGTGCAGCAGCACCAGGTCGGTGCCGGTGTCCGCGGTGGCCCGGACGAGGTCGGTGAGCAGTGCCGGATCGGCGTGATCCAGCCGCAGATCGGAATCGCCGAAGCCGGTGTGCAGTTGGAGCGGGCGGCCGGTGGCGACGGCGAGCCACACGAGGTGGCGCAGCAGGACCGGGTCGGTGAGCCGGGGCGCGCCCGCGGCGAGCCAGTCGCGGGCCGCCGTGCGCACCGCGTCCGGGCTGGGCGGCGCGGGGTCCAGGGCGAGGCCGTGCCGGTAGGCGACCGCCGACTTGAACGCGACCGCGGTGTCCGCCGCGGCCCGCACGGCGCGGGCGAGGTCACCGGCGAACTCCTCGGCGGCGTCCGCCGTGCCGGCCCCGCGGTGGCCGGCCGCGGTCCGCTCGGCCAGGGCTTCCAGCCGCACCACCTCGCGTCCGGTGCCGCCGCCCGCACCGGCCGTCTCGGCCGGCCCGGTCAGGTCGCCGGGCAGCCCAGTGTCGACGAGGTAGACGCCGATCCCGGTGGCGGTCAGCAGCCGCCGCCGGGTCTCGTCCGGGCCCAGTTCGCGGCGGCGGGCCAGATAGTGCTCGGGCGGGCAGTGCGCGGGCAGGTCGAGCAGCGGCGGACACCAGCGGCGGACCGCGAACCCGGTCTGGGTGTCGAAGAAGGTGGTGCCCGCCGCGGGCGGCCGGTCCGATTCGGTGAGGAACGCGGCGAACGTCCCGGGGTCCAGTTCGTGCCGGATCACCCCGTGGCAGTGGTGGTCCACCAGCGGCGGCAGTCCGTCCAACACCTCGGAGCCGGCGGCGTGCGCCGACGGCAGCACCTCGGGGGTACCCCGCCCCGGGGCGTCCGCGGCCCTCACCAGCGCCAGCGGGTGGCCGCGGCGATCTCCTCCGGTTCGCGCTCCGCGAAGTGGGCCTCCTCGGCCCGCCGGACCGCGAGCACCGCACCGTGCAGCACCTCGCCGAGCGCCTCCCGCAGCAGCGTCGACTTCTCGAACCGGTCGGCGGCCTCGGTGAGCGTGGCGGGCAGCCGGACGATGCCCCGCCGGGCGCGCTCGCGGACCCCGAGGACGCCCGGGTCGCCGATCTGCGGGGCGGGCAGGGGGGCCGCGGTGTCGATGCCGTGCAGCCCGGCGGCGATCACCGTGCCAACCACGAGATAGGGGTTGGCGGTGGCGTCGAAGGGCTTGACCTCCGCATTGCCGCCGTCGGGGTCGTCGGGGGCGCCGGCGACCAGCCGGAGCGCGGCCTCGCGGTTCTCCACGCCCCAGCACTGGTAGACCCCGGCCCAGTGGGAGGGCTGGAGCCGCAGGTAACTGGCGGGCGAGGGACAGCCGATGGCGAGCAGGGCGGGCAGCGCGTCCAGGACGCCGGCGAGGAACGCCACCGCGTCGGGCGCCAGGCCCCAGTCGGCGCCGGCGGCCCGGTGCAGGCTCGTCCCCTCGCGGTGGAGGCTGAGGTGGAGGTGGCAGCCGTTGCCGACCTCGCCGGCCACGACGGACGGCGCGAAGGTGGTGCGCAGCCCGTGCCTGGCGGAGACCGCGCGGATCGTCTCGCGGACCAGGACGACGTCGTCGGCGGCGCGCACCGGGTCGCCGGGGACGGTGCTGACCTCGAACTGGCCGGGCGCGTACTCGGGGTGGAGCTGGAGGACCTGGACGCCCTGGACGGTGAGGGCTTCGGTGACGTCCCGGAGGTAGTCGGACAGCTCGACGACCCGGGTCATGCCGTAGGCGGGGCCGGTGCAGGGGTAGTCGAGCAGTTCGGCGTCGGCGGGCCCCTTGGGGGCGCGGGTGACCACCCACTCCGTCTCGAAGCCCATCCGCAGGTCGAGACCGGCGGCGGCGGCCCGGTCGGCCATCCGGCGGGCGAACAGCCGCTGGCAGGCGGGGTGCGGCTGTCCCAACTGGTCGTAGCGGTCGACCGGCGCCCAGGCCCAGCCGGGCTGCGCGGCGAGGGTGGTGAGCCGGTCCAGGTCGGGGAAGAGCCGCAGATCACCATCGGGGCCACCGAGGTGATCGGAGGCGGTGACGGCGTCGTCGGAGGTGAAGACGTCGAAGACCGGCGACATCCCGACGCCACGTTCCGCGACGTCCGCCAGCCGCGCTGCCGGAATCGACTTGACCCGGGTGATGCCCGCATTGTCCACCCAGGTCAGCGCCACATTGCCGACACCCTCCGCGTCGAGGTGCGCCGCCAACTGGCGGGCGCTCTCGCGCTCTTCCGCCCGCGATCCCATAGAACAGTCCTTACGTGGCCGTGCCGATCCCTCGGCGCCCGTTCCCACTGAGTGCCCGGATCGGCCAGCGCCTCCCGGTCAGGGGCAGTTGAACTCGCACCATACGCACTTTCCACCGCCGCGCGGTTCCACTCCCCAGACGTCCGCCAGTCGATCGACGAGGAGCAGGCCGCGGCCGGAGACCCCGGCCTCGCCCGGTTCCCGGCGGCGCGGCAGGCTGCTGGACCCGTCCTCGACCTCCAGCCGCAGCCGCCGTTCGGCGCCGTGCGGCATCCGGATGTTGACGACGGCCTCACCGTCGGTGTGCAGCAGGGCATTGGTGATCAGCTCGTCGGCGATCAGCTCGATCTCGTCGGAGCGCTCGCGGGCGCCCCAGGCGCGGACCGCGGCCCGGATCATGTGGCGGGCGGCGGAGAGTGCCTCGGGGTCGGCGGGGGTGATGTGCTGCCGGAAGCGGCCCACCGTGTCGTGCTCGGGCGCGCCGAGGCGACGCAGCAGGAGCAGCGCCATGTCGTCCTCGCCCGGCCGGTCGTCCGCCGACTCGCAGAGCCGGTCGGCGAGTTGCTGGACGTCCTGCGGGCCGTCCCGGACATCCCGCGCCAACTGCCGCATTCCTTCGTCCAGATCGGCGCCGGGCTCCTCGACCAGTCCGTCCGTGCACAGCACCAGGGTGTCGCCGGGGGCGAGGTGGACGGTGGTGACCGGGTAGTCCAGCAGTCGGAATTCGGACGAGATGCCCAGCGGCAGCCCACCGGCCACCGGGAGCCGGCGGCAGATGCCCTCGGCGTGCCGCACCATCGGGTCGAGGTGGCCGGCCCGGACGAACCGGGCGGCGCCGGTGCTCAGGTCGGCGTCGACGTAGGTGCAGGTGGCGAAGCGGTCGGTGTCGAGTTCGTTGAGGAACGCGGAGGCCCGGGCCATCACGGTGGCCGGCGCGTGCCCCTCCGCGGCGTAGGCGCGCAGCACGATCCGCAGTTGCCCCATGAGCGCGGCGGCCTGGGTGTCGTGGCCCTGGACGTCGCCGATCACCGCGGCGACCCGGCCGTCCGGCAGCGGGATCACGTCGTACCAGTCGCCGCCGATGTCCCGGCCCATACGGGCGGAGCGGTAGCGGACCGCGATCTGCGCCTCGGGGAAGCCGGGGATCCGGCGCGGCAGCATGGCCTGCTGAAGGCCGGCGGCGATCTCGTGCTCCTGGTCGAAGAGCATCGCCCGGGCCAGGCTCTGCGCGATGCTGCTGCCCAGCGCGACCAGCACGTTGCGTTCCGGGTCGCGGAAGTCGCTCTCGCGCTCGAAGAACAGCCCGATCACCCCGATCGGGCGCCCCTGCGCGATCAGCGGCAGATACGCGGCGGAGCTGACGTTGAGCGGCTCGATGGCCGGCCACAGGCGCGGGTAGTGGGTGCGGAACTGCTCCCGGCTGTGGACGAACCGCGGGGTCAGGGTCCGCACCACCTCGCTCATCGGGAACTCGTCGCCGATCCGGGTGTACTCCAGGTCCGGGACGAAGCTGCCCGCCTTGCCCTCGGAGACCAGCCGGATCCGCCCGGCCTCGACCAGGCCGAGGATGACGTTCTCGGCGCCCAGTCGGCTCAGCCCCTGCTCGTCGGCGAGCACGCCGATCACCTCGCCGACCGTGCGGGCGTGCGCCAGGGCGGCGGTGGTGCGCTCGACGATGCTGGTGTGCCGACGGCGCTCCTCGGTGACCGCGATCCGCTCGGCGGCCTGGGCGTACTCGTCCGTGGCGTCGCGGAACACACCGATGATGCGGCGGGGCCGGCCGGTGAGGTCGCGGCGGATGCTGCCCTGGGCGTGGGTCCAGCGCAGGCCGCCATCCCGCAGCCGGATCCGGAAATAGGCCCCGTAGGAGTGGCTGCCGTCCTTGAGCGCGCGGGCCACCAGGGCGTCGAGCCGGGCCGCCTCGTAGCCCGGGACCCGGCAGCCGAGACTCTCCGGGCGGTCGTCGTACTCCGCCGGCCGGAGGTCGAAAACCTCCAGCGCGGGCGGATCCAGATGCATCAGCCCGCTGTCGAGGTCCCAGTCGAAGCCGCCCATCCCGTTGAGCGCCAGGGTCAGGTCCGGGTGGGCGGGCCAGTCGTCCGGCACCGACACGGTGGGCCGCTTCGCTCCCCGGTCAGCCATGCCGTCACTTTGCCACATTCACCCTTATTGCGGCTTGTCCAGGGGAAGGGTGGTGGGTTGTCGAGCGCCGGTGCGGCGGTTTGCCGTGCTCGACTGCTGCGGCTCGCAGGCCCCACCGTTGCGGCTTGCGCGGCTCCGCTGCCGGGGCTCGCACAGCTCCGCTGCTGCGGCTCGTAGGGCTCGGCTGTTGTGACTTGTAGAACTCCGCTGCCGTGGCTTGTCCCGCGCCTCCGTACGGCCCACCCCACCCCACCCGTCACATCACTGACTCGCGCATCAGTATCCCCTCAACACCACCCCGCACATGCATAAGGAACAGCTCTTTCTCGCCCTCGTGCCCCCGACAGCCGTTGCGATGTTCTCAACACCCTGTTAGCGTCCCCGGCCATGAGCGAAGACCCCGGGGACCGGATCGCCGACGACACCGGACATGTCACCGACCGCGTCCGGCAGGTGATCGCACGGCTCGGCTGCAGCCATCGGGAGTTCGCCCGCCGGATCGTGATGGACCCGTCCAAACTCTCCAGGTCACTGGGGGGCACCCGACGCTTCGCCCTCGCCGAGATCGTCCGGATCGCCGACATCGGCGGGGTGGACACCGGCTGGCTGCTGGGTGCCCCGGAACGCCCCGCGGCACCGCCCGAGCGCGGCCCGGCCACGGTCCCCGAGGGTGGCCGTCCACTACAGATCGTCCGGGAGACCGTCCGCCTGATCGCCGAGCACGGCTTCCACGCCGTACGGGTCGCCGACATCGCCACCGCCTGCGGCACCAGCCCGGCCGCCGTCCACTACCACTTCCCCGGCCGCGACGAACTCCTGGAGGCCGCCGTCCGCTGGTGCATGGACGAGGACACCGAACGCCGCGCGGCCGGACTGGCCGCCGCCCCCGACGCCCGCGCCGAACTCCTGCACCTGATCGCCCTCCAGACCCCGCGTACCGCGCAACAGCGCCGACAGTGGCTGGTCTGGCTCGACCTGTGGGCACAGGCCGCCCGCGACACCGCCGTGGGACGCCTCCACGAGCACTACTACCGGCAGTGGCGCACCACCGTCGCCGACGTCCTCCGGCGCGGCATCGACCAGGGCGTCTTCCACCCCGTCGAGCCCGACGTCACCGCCCTCCGGCTCACCGCACTCATCGACGGCCTGGCCACCCAGGTCCTGGCCACCGCCCCGGACAGCACCACCCCGGACACCATGCACTCCGCCCTGCTGGCGTTCGTCGAGAACGAACTCGACGCACACCGGCCGGACCCGGCCGCCGACCCGAACCGCCCCTGACCACCACGGCACAGGGGCGGGACTCCGCCGCCCCTCCCCGGACGACCGCGGCACGCGGGCGGGACTCCGCCCCCGGACAGCCCCAAGCGCCCGCGCCACCGCGTTCGCTGTGCCACCTCGTGCCCCGGCGCCCCCGTGCCCCCGTGCCCCGGCGCTGCGGCGCCCCCGTGCCCCGGCGCTCCGGAAGACCAGAGCCACGTCCCGACCCACCGCACGCCGCCCCGGCTGCTGCCGGCCCCTGCCGAACGACTGCCCTCCCCCGCCACCCACGCCCGCCCGACCCGAAGGGATCCCATGACCACCCCCACCAGCGAGGTCATCATCACCTGCGCCCTCACCGGCGCCGGTGACACCGTCCGCCGCTCCCCGCACGTTCCCGTGACGCCCGAGCAGATCGCCACGTCCGCCGTCGAAGCGGCCGCCGCGGGCGCCGCGGTGGTACACATCCACGTCCGCGACCCCGAGACCGGCGCCCCGTCCCGCGACCCCCGCCTCTACGCCGAGGTCGTCGACCGCATCAAGCAGACCGGCACCGACGTCATCATCAACCTCACCGCCGGCATGGGCGGCGACCTGGTCATCGACCCGGAGCGCCCGCTCACGCAGCTGCCCGGCACCGACCTGGTCAGCGGTCTGGAACGGCTGCCGCACGTCGAGGACCTGCTCCCCGATATCTGCACACTGGACTGCGGCTCCCTCAACTTCGGCGACGGCTCCACGCTCTACGTCTCCACGCCCGACATGCTGCGCGCCGGCGCCAAGCGGATCCAAGAACTCGGCGTCCGGCCCGAGCTGGAGATCTTCGACACCGGTCAACTGTGGTTCGCCAAGCAGCTGCTCGCCGAGGGGCTGCTGGACGACCCCACCGTCTTCCAGCTCTGCATGGGCATACCGTGGGGCGCCCCGGCCGATCCCGGAGTACTCCAGTCGATGGTGAACATGCTGCCCGAGGGCGCCCAGTGGGCCAGTTTCGCGCTCGGCCGGATGCAGATGCCCTGGGTCGCCCAGTCGATCCTGCTCGGCGGCAACGTCCGCGTCGGCCTGGAGGACAACCTCTACCTCAGCCGCGGCGTCAAGGCCACCAACGCCCAACTCGTCGAACGCGCCGTCCAGATCACCGAACTCCTCGGCGCGACCGTGGCCACTCCGGCCCAGGCCCGCACCCGGCTAGGCCTGAAGCCACGGATTTGAGACGACGGGGTTGCGGCGACGGGGTTGAGACGACGGTGTTGCGGAACTGAGGGTGCGGAACTGACACCCGAGCGGACCCCAGCGGCGAAGCCTTCGCCGCTTCGCCCCCCGCGCCCTCACTCCCTCACTCCCTCGCTCCCTCGCTCCCTCGCTCCCTCGCTCCCTCACTCCGTCGCGTCTTCGCCCCACGCCCACGCCCACGCGCCGACGAGACGAGACGTCCCCCCAACGTGCCGTATCCCAACGTCCCGTCCCCCGAACTCCCGCCCCCAGGAGGCAGCACCCCATGCCCTACACCCCCTCCACCACCCCCGAGGCCGCACGCCGCGTGGCCTGCATAGGCGCCGGCGTCATAGGCGGCGGCTGGGTCGCCCACTTCCTCGCCCGCGGCTACGACGTCACCGCCTGGGACCCCGCCGACGACGCCGCGGACAAGCTCCACCGCCTGGTGTCCGCCGCCTGGCCCGCCCTGGAACAACTGGGTCTCGCCGACGACGCCTCCCCCGACCGGCTGACGGTCGCCCCGACCCTCGCCCAGGCCGTCGCCGACGCCGACTTCGTCCAGGAAAGCGCCCCGGAGAAGCTGGAGTTGAAGCGTTCACTCCTCGCCGAACTGGACGCCGCCACACCCCCCGGCGTAGTCATCGCCTCCTCCACCTCCGGCTACCCGATGACCGACATGCAGACCGCGGCGGCCGACCCATCCCGCCTGGTCGTCGGTCACCCCTTCAACCCGCCGTACCTGATCCCGCTCGTCGAGGTCGTCGGCGGTACGCACACCGACCCCGCGGCCGTGACCTGGGCGTCCCGCTTCTACGACCTCGCCGGCAAGTCGGTCATCACCATGGACCGCGAACTCCCCGGCTTCATCGCCAACCGCCTCCAGGAGGCACTGTGGCGCGAGGCCCTGCACATGGTCGCCAACGGTGAGGCCACGGTCGAGGACATCGACGCCTCGATCACCGAAGGCCCGGGCCTGCGCTGGGCGTTCATGGGCCCCTGCCTGACCTTCGCACTGGCCGGCGGCGAGGGCGGTATGGCCCACATGCTCGACCATTTCGGCCCCTCCCTGAAGTCCCCCTGGACCCGCCTGGAGGCCCCCGAACTGGACCGCGAACTCCGCGACGCCATGGTCGACGGCTGCGCGACCGCCGCCGGGGACCGCACCTACGCCGACCTGGTGGCCGAACGCGACCAGGGCGTCATCAACGTCCTCCGCGCCACCGGCCGCCTCCCCCACACCATCCACCCCAACCCCCACCAGAGCCCCAACACCCCTGGGAGCCCTGCCTGATGAAACCCCAACCACCCACGCCATCTGCGGCGACTACGACGACTACGGCAACTGCGGCAACTGCGGCGACTGCGGCGACTGCGGCGACTGCGGCGACCACGGCCGCCGCCTCACCGGCTTCGCCTCCCCCCGGGGGCCCCTCCCCCCTCCCCACCCCGCCCCCACCCCTCCCCCTCTTCCGTCAGGTCGTCCAGGAAGGCTGGATCGACTACAACGGCCACCTCAGCGAGGCGTACTACGTCCTGGTCTTCGGCTTCGCGACCGACGCCCTGATGGACGCATGTGGTCTCGACGCCGACTACCGGGCCCGCACGGGCTGCTCCCTCTACACCGTCGAGGCCCACGTCCGCTACCTCGACGAGGTCCCCCGCGGCAGCCAACTGGCCGTCCGCACCACGGTGCTGGGCGTGGCCGCCAAGAAACTCCGCCTGGTCCACGAGATGTACCGCTGCGATCCCGCCGGCGCTCCCAGCGGCACTCCGGTGGCCACCGAGGAGCTCTTCACCCTCCATATCGACCAGCGCCAAGGGTCCGCCGCCCCCTTCCCCGACGCCACCCACGACCGTCTCGCCGCTCTCACCACACCGGCCCCGAACTGGGCCGGTCACGGGATCCGACGGGTCGGCACCTGACCGTCGGTGCGCGGTACGTACGGATCCGTCCGGCTCAGCTCTTCGTCAGCGCCTCGCCGACCCGGAGTGTCATCTGGACCTGGGTGGCATCCCGGTGCGTCGGGTTGAAGGTGAGCACCGCGCGGCGCTGCTGGTCACGGGTGGCCATCATGAAGGAGGCGTAGCCGTACCGTTCGCCGGTCTTGCCCCACAGCGTGATGCCGTTCATCGTGACGGTCTGCAGGCCGGCGCCGTAGCGGGCCGGGCTGCCGTCGACCATGCGCACGCCGTCGGGCAGGGTGAACATGTGCTCCAGGACGGGCCGCGGCAGCAGCGTGCCGGAGAACAGGGCGGTCTGGAAGCGGTCCAGGTCGCCGGTGGTCGATATCATCTCGCCCTCGCCCCAGGCGGATGTCTGCTCGTAAGTGGTGATGTCGAGCAGGCTGCCGTCGGTCATTCTCATGTAGCCGTGCACGTGGGGGCCGTGGATGCGGGGGCCCTTCCCGGGCAGTGAGGTCCGGCGCATGCCGAGCGGGTCCAGGATGCGACTGGCGATCACCTCGCCGTAGCGACGACCGGTCAGGCGCTCGATGAGCAGGGTGAGGAGGACGTAGTTCACCCCGCGGTACTCCTGCTTGCTGCCGGGGGTGAACTTCATCGGGCCGTGCGAGATCAGGGATACCAATTGTTCCGGGGTCCACTTGTCGTAGCGGTGGCGGGCGATGCCCTCGGGGGTGGACAGGTCAGGTCTGCCGTCGCGTGACTCGTCGGGCAGGCCGCTGGTGTGGTTCAGCAGCTGGGTGATGCTGATGGGCGGGAACGCGGGCGGGAGGAGACCGGGAAGGTAGCGCTGCACGGGCGCGTCGAGCACGAGCCGGTGTTCGGCGGCCAGTTGGAGGACCACCGTGGCGACGAACACCTTGGTGATGCTGCCGATGCGGAAGGTGTCGTGCTCGCTGATGGGCCGGCCGCTCGCCCGGTCGGCGACGCCGGAGGTGCCGTACCAACGGCCCGCGGAGCCGGTGACCCGGAGCTGGGCGCCGGTGGCCTCGGGGTGTGCTAGGTCGGAGAGGGCGGCACGCAGGGCCGTGACGTCCAGCCGCGGGAGCGGTGCGGGTGGGACCGGTGAGGTCGGCCGGGGCGCTGCGGCGGCGGGGCGCATCGGGCCGACGGTGGCGAGGGCCGCCGCACCCACCACTGCCGCACCGATGACCGCTCTGCGGGAGAGGCGGGTCGGGCCGACGGAAGGGACCGGACCGGGGACCGGAGACGTGGCTGCCGTTCCGGAAGTCGTTACGGATGTCGTGCGGGAAGTCGCGTGGGAGGCCGTCTCGGAATTCATCTCGGAAGTCGTCTCGGAGGTCGCGTCGGAAGTCGTCTCGGAAGTCGCATCGAAAGGCGTGTATGGCGTCATGTTTGACACTGTGCCGATCGCGGGGCGCGCCGGCCTCAGGGATCTCCCTGAACCCGTCCCGGATGCGACCCTGAGGGTGTACCCATCCGACTCACGAACGGAGATCAGGGTTATGTCCACGCAAGGCCACCGTATTGAGATCAAGCACGGCACCGAGCACGTCCGGGTCGTGGTGAACGGGCAGGTGCTCGCCGAGAGCCGGCGATCGCTGCTGCTCTTCGAGACCGGTTGTCCGGTGCGGTACTACCTGCCGCCGGAGGACGTCCGTACCGATCTGCTGACGCCGTCCGCGACCCATACCGTCTGCCCGTTCAAGGGCACCGCTTCCTACTGGTCGTTCGAACAGGGCCCTGAGGATCTCGTCTGGGCCTACCCCGAGCCGCATGCCGAGGTCGCGGAGATCAAGGATCATCTCTGCTTCTACGAGGTGCAGTTGGGGTAGTGGCGGCGGTCGCTGCCACACCGCGAAGCAACGTTAGGAAAGTTTCCTGACAATTATCGTGTCGACTTCTTGACGCGTACATGGTGGTCCCTTCAGGATCCCTTGGGACGGCTCCCCCATGCCGATCCAGGAGACGGATATGACGTCCATCCCCCGCGCCGAGCAGCCGATACGGAAACCGGCGCAGCGCAAGAAGGTCAAGCAGCACAAGCCGGTCGGGCGGCCGAAGTCCGCGGCCGGCGGCCCCCGTTGGGGCATCCCCGCCGCCGCGGGCGCGGCCCTCGCGCTCGTCGGCGGCGTGGCGCTGTGGTCCGCCCCCGGCCGTGCGGACGCCGCGCCGGACCGTGTCCCGGGTGCGCCCGCCGCCGGTTTCACGGCCGTCGCTGCCGGCGACATCGCCGAGCAGTGCACCGCGAAGGACAGCGGCTGCGAGCACGCCAAGACCGCGGCGCTGGTCAAGAAGATCAACCCGGCGTTCGTGTTGACCATGGGCGACAACCAGTACGACGACGCCCGCCTGAAGGACTTCAGGAACTACTACGACAAGACCTGGGGCGCCTTCAAGGGCAAGACGCACCCGGTCGCCGGCAACCACGAGACCTACGACCCGGCCGGCGCCCTCGCGGGCTACAAGGCGTACTTCGGCTCGATCGCCTACCCCAAGGGCAAGCCCTACTACAGCTTCGACCAGGACAACTGGCACTTCATCGCGCTGGACTCCAACACCCTGGACTCCGCGGAACTGGCCTGGCTGAAGGCCGACCTGGCCGCCACCGCCAAGAAGTGCGTGGCCGCCTACTGGCACCATCCACTCTTCTCGTCGGGCGAGCACGGCAACGACCCGGTCAGCCGACCGGTGTGGAAGCTGCTCCAGGACGCCAAGGCCGAGTTGGTCCTCAACGGGCACGACCACCACTACGAGCGGTTCGCCCCTCAGGACCCCGACGGCAAGGCCGACAAGAACGGGATCGTGGAACTGCTCGGCGGAATGGGCGGCGCCCACCCGTACAAGATCGAAGAGGTCCAGCCCAACAGCGAGAAGCGGCTCACCGACACCTTCGGCGTGGTGCGGCTGAACTTCACCGACAACGGCTTCTCCTGGGACCTGATCGGCACGGACGGCAAGACGAAGGACAGCAGCCCGTCCTACCAATGCCACTGACCGACCACCCGGCTCAAGGGGCAGCGCCGGACCACACCGTCACCCAGGTCCTCCCCTCCCCCATCGTCCCCTCCTCCCCTCCTACACCCACCAGGTCTGATCGATGTATCTCGCGACCACGGACGCGGCCGCGACGGCGAAGGTGACGCGAGGCCGCGTCGGCGGGCCGGTACTGGCCCTCGGCGCGGTCAGCCTGGTCACCGACATCTCCTCCGAGATGGTCACCGCCGTGCTGCCCCTCTACTTCGTCCTCCAACTCGGTCTCTCCCCCCTTCAGTTCGGCTTCCTCGACGGCCTCTACAACGGCGTCACCGCGCTCGTCCGGCTGCTCGGCGGACGCGCCGCCGACCGCGGTGGCCGGCACAAGCTGGTCGCCGGAGCCGGTTACGCCCTGTCCGCGCTCTCCCGGCTGGGGCTACTGCTCGCCGGCGGCGGCACCCTGGGCATCGGTGCGGCGCTCGCCGCCGACCGCATCGGCAAGGGCGTCCGCACCGCCCCGCGCGACGCCCTGATCTCGCTCAGTGCGCCGCCGCACGCGCTCGGCCGGGCCTTCGGCGTCCACCGGGCGATGGACACCACCGGCGCCCTCCTAGGGCCGCTCGCCGCATTCGCGCTCCTCTGGGCCACCGCCGACGCGTACGACGCGGTGTTCGTGGTCAGCTTCTGCGTGGGGCTGCTCGGGGTGCTGCTGCTCATCGCCTTCGTCCCGGGGAGGGCCGCCCTGCCGGCCCACCACCAGGAGCCGCAGCCCGTGCCCCGCTCCCAGGGGCGGTTGCTCACCCCGCTCCGCGATCCCACCTTCCGACGCATCTGCGCGGCGGCCGGGCTACTGGGCGCCGCGACCATCGGGGACGCGTTCCTGTACCTGCTGCTACAGCGCCGGCTGGACTTCGCGGTGAGCTGGTTCCCGCTGCTGCCGCTGGGCGCCGCAGCGGTCTACCTCCTGCTCGCCGTGCCGGCCGGCCGCCTCGGGGACCGGATCGGCCGCCGGGTCCCGTTCCTGTGCGGGCACGCGGCGTTGCTCGGTGGCTATCTGCTCTTCCTGGCCACCGATGCGGGGCCGGTGCTCCTGGTGGGCGTCCTGCTGCTGCTCGGTGTCTTCTACGCGGCCACCGACGGGGTGCTGATGGCGCTGGCCGGACCGGTGTTGCCGGCCGCCCATCGGGCGAGCGGGATGGCGCTGCTCCAGACGGGTCAGGCGCTGTGCCGGTTGCTGGCCGCGGCGGGCTTCGGCGCCGCCTGGACGCTGTGGGGCACCGGCCCGGCCCTGGTCGCCGCCGCCCTCGCGCTGACCGCGGCACTGGCGGCCGCCACGGTCCTCCTCGCCGGCCGGGCGGATCGCGGCCCGGCCGGCCCCGGGCACCCCGGCGCCCCGCAGCCGAGCCCCGCCCCACCCTCGGAAGACCTGGACCCTCAAGACCCGGATCACACCGGCCCACCCCCGGAGCGCCCCGGCTCGGAAGCCCCCCACCCCGAAAGGCGACCGTTGCGCCCATGACCCGCCCGAGTCCCGCGGACCGCCCCGACCACCCCCCGCACCCCACCCCGCCCCACCACTCTTCACCCCCACACGGATCCCCCGAGCCCCCCGAGGCACAGGAGAAACACGAGGCGCACGAGGAAGAGACACACGAGCCCTCCTCGCCCCACCAGCCCCCACCCCGCTCCGCTCGTCCCCGCCGGGCCCGGATCCTCGCCGTCGTGACCGCGGGGGCACTGCTGGCCGCCGTCGCCGTCGGCTACACCCTCGCCTCGGCCCGGCGCGCCCAACCGACCGACACCGCCTCGGCCTTCGGCCTCGACCACGGGCGGCTGTACTTCCGCAGCACGGGTGCGGGGTCCGGCCGGGTGGCCAGTCTGCCCGCACCGGCGCCCGGGGGAGGCACACGCGGCCCGGCGCCCGGGAACGACCGGCGCACCACCGGCGGGCCCGTGTGCGAGCGCTTCCACGCAGCCGCCGGCACCGGTCTCTGTCTCCAGCGGCGCCCCGGCATTCCGCCCCGGTCGTACGCGGTCGTCCTGGACGATCGGCTCCGCGAGCGGCGCCGGATCTCGCTCACCGGCATCCCCAACCGGGCCCGGGTCTCGGCCTCCGGGCGGATGCTGTCCTGGACGATGTTCGCCACCGGCGACTCCTACGCGACCACGTCGTTCTCCACCCGGACCTCCATCCTGGACACCCGCTCCGGTTACCTCATCAAGAACATCGAGGAGATCCCGCTCACCCTCGACGGTCGCCGGTACCACTCCCCCGACGTCAACTACTGGGGCGTGACCTTCGCCCGCGACGACAACGTCTTCTACGCGACCGTCTCGACCCACGGGAAGACGTATCTGGTCCAGGGCGACCTGCGGACCTGGGCGGCGCACACCGTCCGCGAGAACGTGGAGTGCCCCTCACTGTCGCCCGACGACACCCGCCTCGCCTTCAAGAAGCGGGTCCGGGCGGGTGCCTCCGATCCGTGGCGGCTGTACGTCCTGGACCTGCGGACCCTGCGGGAGCACCCGGTCGCCGAGACCCACAGCGTGGACGACCAGGCCGCCTGGCTGGACGACCGCACCCTGGCGTACGCGTTGCCCGGCGGGGACGGGCGGCGGAGCGACGTCTGGACCGTCCCGGCGGACGGCGGCGGGGCGCCGTCCCTCCGGGTGCCGGACGCGTCCTCCCCGGTCCGGGTCCCCTGACGCCGTCGGTGGGCCGCCGGTGGGCCCTCCGCCGCCGGTTCCGGGGCCGCCGGCCGTCTCCCGGTGACCCCGCGGCGACGGCGGCCGTCCCGCGGCGCACAATCGAAGGGTGAATGCCCCGGAGGACCACCGACACACCACCCGGTACGAGGAGGGCGGTGCCCCCGCGTCCCGCTCCCGTGACCGCGACGAGCAGGGCCGGGCCCGTAGTGCCCGGCCCCGGGACGGACTGGGCCGGCCGCTGCCCTACGGATCGCCGGGGGTTGCCCGGCAGCCCGAGGGGGTGCCCCGGACGCCCGATGAGGCGCTGATCGAGGCGCAGCGGCTGCTGGACGCCGGGATGCCGTTCCACGCCCACGAGGTCCTGGAGGACGCGTGGAAGGCCGCTCCGGAGGCCGAGCGGCAACTGTGGCGCGGGCTAGCCCAGCTGGCCGTGGGGCTCACGCATGCGGCGCGCGGCAATGTCACGGGGGGTGCGGCACTGCTGGGACGGGGTGCGGCGGCACTTGCCCCGTACGCCAAGGCCGCCCCGTACGGCATCGACGTCGACGGACTGACGGCCTGGGCACGGGACCTGACCGGCACTCTGGCCAGGGTCCCGGAGGATGGCACACTGGCCGGAGTCCCGGCAGACGGGGCGGACGGTACGGTCTCCGCCTCCGGGGCGGCTCCCCGACTGCGCGCCGGTTAGGCGGTCGGCCGGGGCCGTGGCCCGGAGGGTCGGCCGGGGTCACGATGCGTCGTCATCCGCGTCGTCGGAGCCGCTGCGGCCGACCGGTTCGGAGCGCGTCACGGTGTTGAAGCCCCAGTCCAGCAGCGCGCCCGCTTCCTTGTAGACGCCGTTGGCCTCGCCCGACTGGGGGTTGAGCACGGTGGCGATCAGGGTGTGGCCGTGGCGCCGGGCGGCGGCGACGAGGGTGTTGCCGGCTTTGCTGGTGTAGCCGTTCTTGACGCCGACGATGCCGGGATAGCGGGACAGGCCGTGCGAGCCGACGAGCATCCGGTTGGTGTTCTCGATCTGGACGGTGCCCCCGCCGGCCGCCGGGAACCCGGCGCGGGTGGTGGAGCAGTAGCGGGCGAAGTCGTCGTTGGCGAGGCCGGCGCGGGCGAAGACCGTCAGGTCGAAGGCGGAGGACACCTGGCCGGGGGCGTCGTAGCCGTCCGGGGACTTCACGGTGGTGTCGCGGGCGCCGAGCCGGCGGGCGGTCTGCTGCATCTCCTGGGCGGTGGCCGACCAACCGCCGTTCATGGCGGCGAGGACGTGCACCGCGTCGTTGCCGGAGCGCAGGAAGACGCCGCGCCACAGGTCGGCGACGGTGTAGCGCTGCCCCTGGCGGACGCCGACGACGCTGCTGCCGGCGCCGAGGCCGGCGAGGTCGGCGGCGCTGACCTGGCGCACCCGGCCGGACGAGAACTTGGGCAGCACGGTGACCGCGAAGAGGGTCTTGAGGGTGCTGGCCGGGGCGAGTCTGCGGTGGGAGTTCTTGGCGGCCAGCACCTTGCCGGTGTCGGCGTCGGCGACCATCCAGGCGAGGGCGCTGAGGCCGCCGGGCAGCTGCCGGGCGGGGGCCGCGGCCTGACGTCCCGTCGGTGCGGCGGGACGGGCATCGGCCGGTATGGGGCTCAGGGACACTCCGGCGGCGGCGATCAGTGCCAGCGCACCGGCCTTCTTGGACACAAGCGCGTCAAATGCCATGGGGTCACGCTAAGGAGGGCCGGCGGTGTGCGCAGCGCAAGTGCGCCAGACGGGCCACGGGGGGGTGGTGCGGTCGGCGTGCCGCGAGGTGTGCGCAGTCGCAAAGTCAGCCACAAAGGCAGTCACGAAGAAGGACCCGCCCGGTGCGACGGGGGATGCACACCGGGCGGGTCACAGGACTTTTCTACCGCATGACTGAAGGGTTACGCATCAAAAACTTGTGCGTCCCCGGATTACCAGGCCACGGGCAGCGAAATCAGGCCACGCGCCCGGATTGTCCGACGGTGCTGCACTTCGTCCCGCGGAACGTCGAGGCGCAGCCCGGGAAAGCGGCTGATGAGGGCACCGATGGCAACCTCCGCCTCCATACGGGCCAGCGGCGCGCCGAGGCAGTAGTGGATGCCGTGCCCCAGGGCGAGGTGGCCGGCGAGGTCGCGCGTCGGGTCCAGCCGGTCCGGGTCGGGGAACCGGTTCGGGTCGCGGTTCGCGGAAGCGATCGAGAGCAGCACACTCTCGCCGGCGGGGATGCGGACCCCGCCGATCTCCAGGTCCTCGACGGGGAACCGGCGGATGGCCAGGGAGGCCGGCGGGTCGTAGCGGAGGAACTCCTCGACGGCGACCGTCAGTTCGGCTGGATTTCGGCGCAACGCGGCGAGTTGTTCGGGATGGTCGAGGAGGGCGAGGACAGCGTTGCCGATGAGCTGGACGGTGTTCTCGTAGCCGGCGAAGAGGATCAGGAAGGCGAGGGAGGTCAGTTCGTCCTCGCTGAGCCGGTCGGCGCCCGGCGCGTCCGCGGTGTCGTCGCGCACCGCGATCAGATCCGAGAGCAGGTCGTCACCGGGCTCGGCGCGCTTGGCGGCGATCAGCCCGGTGTAGAACTCCAGCATCGCGCCGATCGCCTCCTTCATCGCCTGAGGGCGGCTGGGGTCGGGCGTGATGAGCGCGTCCGACCAGGCCAGGAAGTCGCGTCGGTGCTCGGCCGGGATGCCGAGCAGATCGCAGATGACGGTGATCGGCAACGGCCCGGCGTAGTCCGTGACGAGTTCCGCTCGACCCTGCGCGGCCATCGCGTCCAACAGGTCGTCGGCGATCCGCTGCACGGGGGCGCGCAGCGCTTCGACCCGCCCCGGGGTGAAGGCCTTGACGACCAGGCGGCGGATCCGGGTGTGGTCCGGCGGGTCCATGTTGAGGAGGTTGGCGTCCAGGGCGGGCGGTAGGGCGAAGCCGCGGTAATTGCCCGGGGCGGCGTGCCGTTTGTCGAGCGAGAGCCGGGGGTCGGCCAGGGCGCTGCGGACGTCGTCGTAACGGGTGACCAGCCAGGCGGGCTGTCCGTCGGTGCCGGTGATCCGGTGCACCGGGCCGGCTTCGCGGAGTGCGGCGCAGGCGGCGTACGGGTCGTCCAGGAGGGGGGTGGTGTCCAAGGGAGCGTCGGGGCCGGTCTCGGCGGTGTTCTGCATGGCTCCCGAGCCTAGGGCCTGTCCGATGGGTCAGGGTTGGATAGGCCCTAGATCACCAACGGTGGGGCGCCGGGCGGCACCGGCCACGTGGGTCGGTGCCGCCGTGCGCGATGCGGGAGGCCCGGACCCCCGTACCGGGCCACCCCGTCTGTGGCGTTGCGGTCAGCTGCGCATGGTGGCGCTGCGCTGTCGCAACTCGGTGAGCACGGTCTCGATCAGCGGCGAGTGGTAGACGTCCGCGACCAGTGCCAAGTGCTCGTATTCGGCGGCGAGTTCGGTGGCGTCCCGGCCTTCGGCGACCACCACGCTGTCGGCGCCGTGGACCGGGACGTGGCCCACCGCGCGGTTCTCCAGGCCGCGCCGGAGGGCCGCCGCCTCGGCGACCGCGGCCAGTTGTCCGTCGTCCAGGGAGACCGCGCGGGCGCGTTCGAGGACGATGTCGATGGCGTCGGACTCCACGTGGCGACGGATGCCGCGCTGCACATCGCGGATCTCGGCCATCTGACGGTTGGCGCGCCACTCCAGGTCGGCGAAGGGCCAGCGTCCGGACCACCGGGAGCCGTCCATGGTGACCTCGGGGGTCTGTGCGGTGACGGTCCGCCAGAGGGGCGTCAGGCGGCGCAGTCGGCGCCACGCCGCGACCCGGGGGCCGGCCGCGGGCAGACTGAAGCCGGCGAGGACGAGGATCGCGGCGACCGAAGCGCTGAGCGGGGCAACGCCGTTGGAGAGCCAGAGCGCCGGGTGCCCGGCCCAGGACAGGGCGAAGCCGATGACCTTGCAGGCGCAGTAGATCAGGCCGAGCCAGCAGCCGGCGGCCAGCACCCGCAGCCCGCGGGCCAGCCACGAGCCGCCGAGCCGGGCGGCGTAGCGCGGGCAGAGCGTCCCCAGGCACGCCAAACTCGCCCCGAAGATGGCCAGATACAGCACCAGGAAGAGCATCACGCCGGGTGCGTCGGTGTAGGCGGTGCTGAAGTCCCGGGGGTGCTCCACGGCGTCCGGGCGGCCGACGGCGAAGCCGGTGACGGCCACCGCCCACAGGAGCGCCACCACCCCGACCGCCACCCGCGCCCTGGTCCGCGCCCGGGTCCGGGCCGCCTCGCCCTCGCCCGCCGTCCAGCGGAGCAGCAGTACCAACGCGCCGGCGGCGAAGACCACGACGGAGGAGTAGAGGAAGACCATGGCGAGGTTGGCGACGCCGACCAGCCGGTCGAATCCCCGGTAGAGGCTGGGCGCGGAGAAGAGGAAGACCGTGGCCACCCCGCCGGTCATCAGGCAGGCGAGCCCGAGGTCGGTGTTGGAGCGGTCGCGGAACCAGGCGACCGCCTTGTAGGCCACCAACGCCCAGGCGGCGGCCCCGAAGCAGAGGTAGACGACGTCAAACACCGGCTTCCTCCTCCGGTCCGGTGGCCTCCTGCTGGCGGCGGATGTGCCGGAGCGCGGGCCCCAGCGCCGCCGCGACCTCGGCGGCCGGCCCCTCCAGCGGGAGTTCCCGCTCCACGGTGGCGGGCACCACGTGCTCCATCAGGAGCGTGCCGAGCACCTCGGTCTCCCGCTCGGCGAGGTTGTCGTAACCGTGGTGTCGGGCGAAACCCATGGTCAGGCCCATACGTCGCATGGCGGTGGCGACGTCGACGGACGGCGTCCACATGCGCAGCGCGTCCTCGGTGACGGCCGGGTCCTGGGCGTGCCCGAGGAGGAGGTGGCTGAGTTCGTGCAGCACGATGTGGGTCTGGTGCCAGGCGGAGGTCTTGAGCTCGTAGAAGACCCAGTAGCCGTCGTCCGTAGTGGCGGTCATGCCGGAGACCACCCCGCCCAGGCTCATCGGCACGAGGTGGACGGGCCGTTCCACCCGTGCCGCGACGATGTCGCAGATCCCCCGCAGATCGGTCGAGGCGGGCAGCCGCAGCTCCTTGATGAGCTGCTTGCACCGCCTGCGCATCTGCCCCACTCGCATGCTCGTCCCGTCCTCGTGTCCGGCCCGCCGCCAGGTAGTGAAGATCCGGTCGCGCTCAGCGGTCCGTATCGGGCCGTGCGCCACGCCGATCACCACCCTGCTCCGGCGGGCCGTCCGGCAGGTTCATCTGCTGGCGGAACTGGGAGATGATCGTCGTCAGGCTGTCCTGTACTTCCGGGGGCAGCCCTACCGAGCGCAGTGCGATGGCACGCACCCGCTGATCCCGCATGGCGGCGAGGAACCGGACCTCCTCCTCCACCCGCGCGGCCTGCGGCTGCGAGAGGTCCCCCAGCAAGTACCCGACCGGCACTGCGAAGAACTTCGCCAGCGCGCGCAGGAGTTCGGGGCCCGGGTTCGTCCGCCGTCCGTTGCGCAGCATCGACAGGTACTGCTCGGTGACCTTGACCCCGCCGTACTCCGCCGTCCCGTGGCTGATCTCGTCGGCCACGTGGGCGTTGGTGTACGGGGCGCCTGGTGGGTGCATGTGCGCGAAGAGGTGGTTGAGCCGTTCCGCGAGCACGCTGCCCTCCCCCTTGGGCCGGCTGTCGCCCCCCACTGCCATTCCCCCGTTCGTCGAGCCGGCCCAACGAGCAGTTAAGGCCGTCGAAGCTACGTCCCCATCCTGACACGACGAGAACGCGCCGCACCAGTCCACATACGGACAGTGAGAGAGACCGGACTTAACCGCGAGTTGAGTGATCCGGCAACAACTGTGGGTGCATCGGTCGGGCCCACGACGGGGAGACGACAACGCACGGATCGCCTCGATCACCCGGATCACCCGGAGAGCAGACGGACACCAGAGGCCCGCCGCGGCACTGGAGGACAACACGGAAAGGCCGTGTCGGATATTTCCGACACGGCCTTTGACTCACGTTTCCGTAAGTCGGGACGACAGGATTTGAACCTGCGACCCCTTGACCCCCAGTCAAGTGCGCTACCAAGCTGCGCCACGTCCCGATGCCCGATCCTCCGGGGAGTTCCCCGTGCGGTCGTGCACGAGAACAATACCGCATGTCAGAGGGCGCGCGTTGCCATTTCCCGGCCGGGGTGGGCGACGGGGCAGGTGGCGGGGCGGTCGGGATGAGTACCCGTACCCATGCGGCGGCGTCACCGTGCGGCCACGCTACGCGCATGACCACCCCCTCGATTCAGTGGCCGACGATCACGGCTTCCTTCGTGCAGGCCGCGCTCTCGTTCGGGCTGTCGCTGGTGGCGCTGGTGATCAGGATCATCAAACCGCCAGTGGACCCCTATCTTGACCTCAAGCCCGCTTGAGGTTGCAAGCTCTGTCGCATGACGATCACAGCGACGGACAGCACCGTGGACGCCCCTGCGCGCGGCGCCCACGGATTCGGTGAACTGCCCCGCCTGATGGGGCTGATGACCGGCGACGAGAAACACGGCCCGGCGGCCACCTCCACCCTCGACGCCCTCTGGGTCCTCTACGACCGGGTACTGCGGGTCTCCCCCGCCACCGCCACCGCCCCCGATCGGGACCGCTTCCTGCTCTCCAAGGGCCACGGCCCGATGGCCTACTACGCGGTGCTGGCCGCCAAGGGCTTCTTCCCCACCGACTGGCTGCCGGCCTTCGGCTCGTACGACTCGCCGCTCGGCCACCATCCCGACCGGACCCTGGTGCCCGGCGTCGAGATCGGCAGCGGATCGCTCGGGCACGGATTGCCGCTCGCCGTGGGCACGGCACTGGGGTTGCGCGCCCAGGGCCGCACCGAACCGGCCGTGTGGGTGTTGATCGGCGACGCCGAACTCGATGAGGGCAGCAACCACGAGGCGATCGCCTACGCCGGCCCAGCCGGCCTGGACCGGCTGCACACCCTCGTCATCGACAACTCCTCGGCCACCCACGGCTGGCACGGCGGGATCGCCTCCCGCTTCGCGGCCGCCGGCTGGTCCACGACGACCGTGGATGGCCGCGACCACCAGGCGCTGTACGAGGCGTTCCGCGCCCCGCACCCGGGCCGACCGCACGCGGTGGTCGCCCGCGTCGAGCCCAAGCAGCCCAAGAGCCCCAAGGCTCCTGAGCCTCCCGAGACCGCCGGGGACGCCCGAAACGCCCAGGACGCCCAGGACGCCCAGAGCGCGGGGAACGCCACCTGACCGCGGTTCTTCCCCAACGACCCGTATTGCGAGAGGAATTCAGTGATGGACACCATGCGTGAGCGTTTTGCCGCGGTCACCTCGCGGCTGCTGGACGAGGACCCGCGGCTGGCCGTGGTGCTGGCCGATATCGGCGTCGACGGCTTCGCGGGCGCAGCCCGGCGGCACCCCGAGCGGGTGGTGAACGTCGGCATCCGCGAACAGTTGCTGGTCGGCGTCGGCGGCGGGCTGGCGCTGGCCGGGCTGCGGCCGGTGCTGCACACCTTCGCCAGCTTCCTGGTGGAGCGGCCCTTCGAGCAGCTCAAGTTGGACTTCGGGCACCAGGGCACCGGCGGTGTGCTGGTGAGCGCCGGTGCCTCCTACGACTGGCCGAGCGGTGGCTTCACCCATATGGCGCCCGGCGATGTGGCGCTGCTGGACACCCTCGACGACTGGACGGTGCACGTGCCCGGCCATCCGGACGAGGCCGAGGTGCTGCTGCGGAAGGCCGCGGCAGCCGGCGACGACAAGGTGTACGTGCGGCTGTCCGTACAGGTCAACGAGGCGCCGCGGCCGGTTACCGAAGGGGGGTTCTTGGCGCTGCGGGAGGGCCGCCGCGGGGTGGTGGTCGCCGTCGGCCCGATGCTGGACGCCGTGCTGGCGGCCACCGAGGGGCTGGACGTGACCGTGCTCTACGCGACGACCGTGCGGCCCTTCGACGGCCGGGCGCTGCGGGCCGCCGCCGACGCCGCCGGCTCCTCGGACGTGGTACTGGTCGAGCCGTACCTGGCCGGCACCTCCACCCGGTACGCCGGCGACGCGTTGGCGGACCGGCCGCACCGGGTGCTGGGGCTGGGGGTCGGCCGTGGCGAACTGCGCCGCTACGGGCAGCTCGACGAGCACCTGGCGGCGCACGGGCTCGACCCGCAGGGCCTGCGGGCCCGTATCACCGGGTTCCTGGGCGCGTAGGCCCGGCCCGGTGGCGGGCGGGTCAGAGGTGTTCGGTGAGCCAGGACAGCAGGTCGTCCTGGACCTCGTCGCGGTGGGTCTCGTTGAGGATCTCGTGGCGGGCGTCCGGGTAGGCGCGCCAGGTCAGGTCGCGGATGCCGAGGTAGCGGAAGTCCTCCAGGAGTTCGTGGACCAGGGTCATCCGCTGGTGGCAGGGGTCCTGGTCGCCGACCGCGACGTGGATCGGCAGGCCGCGGGGGATCCGGGCGAGGTGGGCGGGGTCGTTCACCTTGCGGATGGCGCGTACCCAGTCGAGGACCAGGCCGGCGCAGAACGGGAAGCCGCAGTCCTCGTCGGCGGCGTAGCGGTCGACCTCGGCGGTGTCGCGGGAGAGCCATTCGTAGCCGGTGCGGTGCGCGAAGGCGTCGTTGAAGGAGCCGAAGGCGCGGGGGAGGAAGGAGGAGAGGTGGGATCGGCCGGATGCCGCGATCTCGGCCTCCAGTTGGGCCGCGGCGGCGTCGATGTCGAGGCTCGGCAGGGTGCGGAAGGTGCCGGTGAGGATCAGCCCGGCGAGGTCGGCGCCGTATTCCTGGGCGTAGTCGCGGGCCAGCATCGCCCCCATGCTGTGGCCGAGGAGGACGAGGGGGAGGCCCGGGTGGGCGGCGGCCGCGCGGTCGCCGATGCCCTTGAGGTCGCCGACGATGGCCCGCCAGGCGTCCTCGCCGGTCACTCCGCGGCCGCCGGTGGAGGCGGCGGTGGCTCCGTGGCCGCGGTGGTCGGAGGCGAGCACTGCGTAGCCGTGGCCGGTCAGGAAGCGTGCGAAGCGGTCGTAGCGGCGGGCGTGTTCGGCGGCGCCGTGGGCGATCTGGACCAGGGCGCGCGGGGTGCCGGTCTCCGGGAGCCAGGTGTAGGTGGCGATGCGGGCGCCGTCGGGGGCCTGGTGGACGTCCTGCTGCATGGTGCTCTCCTGGGGCGGGCGGTTCGTCGGTCGGGCCCACTCTGGCCCGCCGGGCGGCGCGGGGCCACGGGGCGCGCGTGGCGAAGATGGTCGGCGGCCCGTTCGGCGTGACACGATCATGCGGTTCTGTGCCGGCACCGTGCCGCAACCCCCTTTTGCAGGAGGATCGTTGGACACCGCAGACCGCCCCGAGCACGCTCCGATCCCGCGTTCGCCGCTCTCCCGCCGCAGGTTCCTCCAGGGCACCGCCTCGGCGGCCGCCGCGGCCGGTCTGGCGGGCGTCGCCGCGCCCACGGCCGCGGCCCTGCCGACCGCACCGGCCGGCGCCCCGTCAGCCGGTGCGCCCGTGGCGCTGTCCTTCACCGCCGCCACCAATGGCGCGGCCACCCTCGCGCCGTCCGGTGACCGGCTGGTCGCCGAGGTGCAGAACGTCCTGTGGTCGCTGCCCCGTGCCGGCGGCGAGGCGCGGGCGCTGACCCCGCCCGATCTGGAGCCCACCCGTCCGGTGTACTCCCCCGACGGTCGCCGGCTCGCGGTCTGCGCCTATCGGGGCGGCAACTTCCACCTGTGGGCGCTGACCCCGGACGGCTCGGACCTGACGCAGTTGACCGACGGCCCGTGGGACGACCGGGGGCCGGCCTGGTCGCCCGACGGGACCCGGCTCGCGTTCGCCTCGGAGCGCGGCGGCGACGCGGTGAGTGGCAGCCCGTACCGGATATGGGTGCTGGAGGTGGCGTCCGGGCGGCTGACCCGGGTGACCGGTGTGCCCGGTCAGGACGGGCCCCATCAGGACGGCGCCTGGGAGGACTTCGATCCCTGCTGGTCGCCGGACGGTGCCCGGATCGTCTTCGTGCGGGGCCGGTTGGACGGTCCCGCGCTGGTCTCCCGGACGGTGGCGTCGGTGGCCGCCGACGGGCGGGGCGCGGTGCGCACCGAGCACACCGAGACCGTCGAGGCGCAGGTGATGGTGCCCGCACTGTCCCCCGCCGGGCGGTTGGCGTACCTGCGCACGACCGACTATCCGGGGCCGACCTGCACGCTGGTCGTGGACGGTGCGGTGGTGGCGGTGGGCGGTGATGTGGAGCCGGTGCCGCCGCGCTGGGTGTCGCCGGACGAGCTGCTGGTGACGGTCGGCGGGGAGTTCCGGATCGTCCGGCCCGATGCGCCCGAGCGGGCCGAGACCATCCCGTTCACCGCGCGCCTGCCGCTGGACCGGCCGCGGTACCGCGTCAAGGACTACGGCTTCGAGCGCACGACGGCCGGTCCGGTCCGCGGGATCCACCTGCCGGCGCTCTCCCCGGACGGCCGCCGGGTCGCCTTCGCCGCGCTCAACTCGCTGTGGGTGGCGCCCACTTCCGGTGGCGGTGCGCCGCGCCGGATCAGTCGGGCCGCGGCCACCCGCTACGTGCTCGCGCCGAGCTGGTCCCGGGACGGCCGGGCGCTGGTGTACGCGGACGACCGGGACGGGCTGTTCGCGGTGCGCCGCCGGGAGGTGGACTCCGGTGCGGAGACGGTGTTGGCGTCCGGTGGGCGGGTGCAGCCGGCGCTGTCGCCGGACGGTGGGCGGCTGGCCGCGCTGGACATGGCGGGCAACCTCGTCGTGCGGACGCTGGCGGACGGATCGGAGAAGGTGCTGGCCGCGCCGATGGGGGCGGGCGGGCTGCCGGGCCGGCCCAGTTGGTCGCCGGACGGCCGTCATCTGGCGCTGTGCGACCGCAATCGGCTCAACCGCCGGTTCCGCGAGGGCTACAACGTCATCCGGATCGTCGAGGCGGAGACCGGGAAGGACCGGCTGTATCAGGTCGCCGAGCACGTTTCGATCGCGGACCGCTACGACTCCGGGCCGGTGTGGTCGCCGGACGGGAAGTGGCTGGCGCTGATCGCCGAGTCGGCGCTGTGGGTGCTGCCGGTGCGGCCGGACGGGACGCCGGACGGTGCGCGGCGGCAGCTGACCGAGGAGGCCGCGGACCATCCGTCGTGGTCGGGGGACTCCGGGACGCTGCTGTACCTCTCGGCGGGGAAGCTGCGGCTGGTCCCGGTGTCCGGCGGTCCGGCCCGGACCGTTCCGGTCACGCTGGAGCAGCGGCCGGCGCGGGCCCGGGACACCGTGGTGCACGCGGGCCGGTTCTGGGACGGCACCGGTGAGACGGTGCGGGAGGACGTCGACGTGGTGGTCCGGAACGGGCGGATCACGGCGGTGGAGCCGCACCGGGCGTCGCGGGCCGGCACCGCCCGCCGGGTGGACGCCGTGGAGCGGACCGTGCTGCCGGGGCTGTGGGACGCCCACACGCACCCCTGGCAGACGACGTACGGCGGGCGGCAGACCGCGCTGCAACTCGCGTACGGCATCACCACCACGGTGTCCTGCGGCGGCTTCTCGTACGAGCAGGCGCGGCTGCGGGAGGCGCTGGCCGCCGGGGTGCTGGCCGGTCCGCGGCTGCTGACCTGCGGTGAGTTGTTGGACGGCGGGCGGGTGGCGTACAGCATGGGGCGGGCGCACCGCACCGAGGCGGGGCTGCGGCGGTCGTTGGCCCGGGGTGCGGCGCTGGACTGGGACTTCGTCAAGACCTATGTGCGGGCGCCGGGTTGGGTGATGGCGGAGGCGGCCCGCTTCGCGCACGACCGGCTCGGGGTGCGCTCGGGGAGTCACCTGCTCACCCCCGGGGTGCAGGTGGGGCAGGACCTGACGACCCATCTACAGGCCACCCAGCGGCTGGAGTTCGGGCATGCGGTGTCCGGTTCCGGCCATGCGTACCAGGACGTGGAGAACGTCTACACGGCCGGTGGGCTGCACATGCTGGCGACGCCGTTCTCGGCGTCGCCGCTGATCGGGGAGGATCCGGCGCTGGCCGAGGACGTGCGGGTGAGCCGGTTGATGCCGCCGTGGGACAGTGCGGTGGTCCGGGAGAGCGCCGGACACCGTCCGACGCCGGCGCAGTTGGCCGACATCGGGATCGAGGTGGAGGTCTACCGGCGGATCCTGGACGGTGGCGGGCTGGTGGCGCTGGGGACGGACCAGCCGCTGGTGCCGGTGGGGCTGTCGCTCCATCTGGCGTTGCGGGCGCTGCACCGGGGCGGGTTGAGCGTCGTGGAGGCGCTGCGCACCGCGACGGTGCTGCCGGCCCGGGTGTTCGGTGCGGAGCGTGATCTGGGGACGCTGGAGGTGGGCAAGCTCGCCGACATGACGTTGGTGGACGGTGATCCGTTCCGCGATCTCACCGCGCTGGTGCGGACCTCGGCGGTGCTCAAGGGCGGGCGGCTGTTCGAGCAGCGGGCGCTGGTGGAGTCGTTCCCGGCGCCCGGTGGGCCGGCGGTGCGCGCGGCGGCGCGCACCGACTGGCTGGAGGTGGGACGGCAGCAGCGCCGCGAGTCCTGCTGCGGCACCGGGCACTGACGGCCGGGAGGCATGGGGTGGCGCGGTTCCGGGCGGCCCGGAACCGCGCCACCCTGCGTGTGACGGCCGGGGGTCGCGCGGCGCATCCGCGCACTCCAAGTGCCCGTATGAATGCGCTCGGTTGATGTTTTGCGCGACCCGCAGCTGGTATGCCAACGGGTGTTGCACACGGTAGGCACAAGATCATTTCCAATACGATCACGGCGGCACCGTCCGTGCCGCCCCGAGGCGGGGAGGGATCGGCACGCGGAAGTTCGCGCAGGAGGGCTCGTCTTGCATCGCTACTTCACGGACCAGCGACATGAGGGACTCCGGCGCCGGGTGCGGGACTTCGCCGAACGCGAGGTCCGCCCCCGGATCGCCGAGATGGAGGCGAGCCGCACCGTTCGCCCCGACCTCTCGCGGCTGATCGCCAGGCAGGGCTGGATCGGCGCGACGGTGGACCGCACGTACGGCGGGATGGGCGCCGGGCACGTCGCCAAGACCCTCATCATCGAGGAGCTGTCGCGGGTCAGCGCCGCGATGGGCGCCATGGTGCAGGCGTCCCAGCTGGGCGTGGCGAAGATCGTCCACTTCGGCAGCGAGGAGCAGAAGAAGACCTGGCTGCCGGCGATCGCCTCGGGCGACTGCCTGCCGACCATCGCGGTCACCGAGCCGCAGTCCGGTGGCCATGTGCTGGGCATGACCTCGACCGCGGTCCGCGACGGCGACGACTACGTCCTCAACGGCCGGAAGATCTACGTCGGCAACAGCCACATCGGGGATCTGCACGGGGTGGTGGTGCGCACCGGCGAGGGCTCCAAGGGCCTGTCGGCGTTCCTCGTCGAGTCCGGTGCGCCCGGCTTCCGGGTCGGGCCGCAGCGGCCCGCGATGGGCCTGCACGGCTTCAGCTTCGGTGAGTTGTTCTTCGACGACTGCCGGGTCCCGGCGGCGCAGCTGCTGGGCCGGGAGGGCGACGGGCTGTCCGTGGCGTACTCCTCCAGCGTGCTGTACGGGCGGCCGAACCTGACCGCGGTCTCGCTCGGCATCCACCAGGCGGTCCTGGACGAGACCACGGCGTTCTGCACCGAGCGGCGGCGCTACGGCGAAGTGCTCGCGGAGCTGCCGACCATCAAGCTCAAGCTGGGCCGGATCCAGTCCCGGCTGCTGCTGGCCCGACTGTCCGCGTACCACGCGGTGCACCTGCTGGACCAGGGGCTGCCGTGCGATGCGGAGTTGATGAACGCCAAGTTGGTGAACGTGGAGTCGGCACTGGAGTCGGCGCGGGACGCGATGGACATCCACGCCGCCTGCGGATTGTTCACCGACCGGCCGGTGGAGCGCTTCCTGCGCGACGCGCACCACATCTTCGCGCCGGCCGGCACCTCCGACATCCAACTGCTGCGACTGGGCGAACTGGCCCTGGGACAGGGGAAGGGCGACTGGTCCGACCGGCTGGCGGAACTACTGCGGCCCACGCCGGCGGAGCGGCCGGCCGAAGAGGCGCTGCCGGGCGGGCGGGAGGCGTTGGCCCGGGTGTCCTGAGCGACGGTCGGCCGCGCCTCCGGTGCGCCCGCCCGGGTGCGGCCCCGGCCGGCCGTACGAGCCTCCGGGGCCGCGGCCGTGCCCGGTCAGGAGGCGTCGGCCTCCCGCTGCCGCCGTTCCATCTCGTCGATCTGCTCGACGAGTTCGGCGGCGAACGCCTTGATGGTGTGCAGCCCCTCGCGCCCCCAGGGCCGGGGTTCGCGGTCGATGACGCAGACGGTGCCCAGCGTCATCCCGGTGCGGTCGATCAACGGAGCGCCGAGGTAGGTGCGGATGCCCAGTTCGTCGACGACGGGGTTCCCGGCGAACCGCGGGTAGTCGCAGACGTCCTCCAGGACCAGCGCCTTGCGCCGCACCACGACGTACGGGCAGTAGCCGTGGTCACGGGCCATGATCCGCTCGGGGCGGCCGCTGGGCGGCGCCGGGCCCAGCTCGACGGAGGTGTCGAGGTCGGGGGCGTAGAGGCCGGCGAAATACTGCTCGCGCTCGTCGATGAAGTTGACCATCGCGTACGGGGTGTTGGTGGTCCGGGCGAGCTTGCGGGCGAAGTCGTCGAACGCGGGCAGCGGGTCCTTGCCGATGCCCAGCTCGCGCAGCCGGGCCACCCGCGCCGGCGCCTCGTGGTCCTCCGGGGTGATCACGAGCCGACGCGTCATGGCATCCGTCAGATAAGGGAGTGGGGAGGAGGGGTAACGCCAGAACGGATAACGGGAGGGAAGGGGGAAGCGTGCGGAGGGGACGTTCATGACAGCTCCGGGGTGGCGGTGCGGACTGGGCTGAGCAGGTATTCGACGAGGGACACCAGGACATGGGTGCCGGAGGCGCACTGGCGGGCGTCGCAGCGCACGACCGGGACCTGCGGGGCGAGGTCCAGGGCGGCCCGGACCTCATCGGGCGCGTAGCGGTGGCCGCCGTCGAACTCGTTGACCGCGACGACGAAGTGGATGCCCCGCCCCTCGAAGAAGTCGACCGCGGCGAAGGACTGGTCCAACCGCCGGGTGTCGGCGAGCACCACCGCGCCGAGCGCGCCGTGGGACAGCTCGTCCCACAGGAACCAGAAGCGGTGCTGCCCGGGCGTCCCGAAGAGGTAGAGGACGTGGTCCGGGCCGAGCGTGATCCGCCCGAAGTCCAGGGCGACGGTCGTGGTGGTCTTGTCCTCCACGCCGGCCAGGTCGTCGGTACCGGCGCTTATCTGGGTGAGGAGCTCTTCGGTACTGAGCGGTGCGATCTCACTGACCGCGCCGACGAAGGTGGTCTTGCCGACTCCGAAACCGCCCGCGACCAGGACCTTCAGCGCGGTCGGGAAGCAGTCGGACGCGGAGTCCCCCGGGAGCCGGGAGTCAGAGTCGTTCACGAAGTCCATGCAGCACGGCCTCCAGCAGAGCACGGTCGGTACAGGGGGCGGGCCCGGCCGAGACGGCCGGAGGGGTCCGCGCAGTGAGCGCCCCGCAGTCGACGAGGTCAGCGAGGAGCACCTTGGTGACCGCGGCGGGCAGCCGGACGTGCGCAGCGACCTCGGCGACCGGGACGGGCCCGTCGCACAGCCCCAGGACCCGGTCGTAGTCGGGTCCTTGGAGGCCGGCGGGCCGCCGCCCGGTCGCCCGCACCATGGTCATCAGGTCGAAGTGCGCCGTGGGCCGGGTGCGGCCCTTGCTGACGGTGTAGGGGCGGACCAGGCGGCCCGCCACCTCGTCGATCCACGGCGCGTCCGGGCCGTGCGACCGCTGCCGGCGCGGCAGGGTCACGGTCAACGGCCACCCGCCGGGGCTTGGTGGCGCGGGGGCGTCGACAAGTACGGCCGGACGCTCTTGACCAGCATCCCCATCTCGTAGCCGAGCACCCCGGCGTCGGCCTCGCGTCCGGCGAGGACGGCCAGACAGGCGCCGGAGCCGGCGGCGGCGACGAAGAGGAAGGTCTGCTCCATCTCGACGACGACCTGGAGGATGTCGCTGCCCTCCCCGAAGCGCGAACCGGCGCTGCGGGCGAGGGAGTACAGGCCGGAGGAGAGCGCCGCCATATGGTCGGCGACGTCCGGTTCGAAGCCGTGGGATGCCTTGACGAGGCCGTCGGAGGACAGCAGGACGGCGCTGCGGGTGTGCGGTACCCGCTGAACGAGTCCGGTCAGCAGCCAGGAAAGGTCGGTGTGCTGATTGCCGCGGAACTCCGCGTGCGCCTGCGCGCGCACATCACTCACCATGGTCGGGGTCGTCTCCTCGGGGGCGGGCCATCGGGGCGTCGTGGTCGGGGGCAAGGAGCAGTTCGGGGTCTCCGCGGCTGCCGGTTACGCGGTCCTGACCCGGGGTGGTGGCAGGAGCGGGGGCGGGGTGGCCGGCGGCGGTGAGGCCGGCCGCGTAGCTGGGGTCGGCTCGGCTGAAGCCGCGCTGGTAGGCGGCCATCAGGTTCGGGTCGTGGAGGCGTTCGGGGCCGGTGCGCTGGGGCGGGGGGTCCGGCGCGTCGCGCAGTTGGGGGGCGATGTGCGCCTGCTTGATGCGGCGCGGCAGCCGGGGGCGGGTGCGGTCGTCGAGGGGCGGCGGCGGTGGCGGCAGGAGCACCGGGCCGGGCTCGGCGGGCCGACCGGCGGCCGGCCGGGCCTCGGCGGGCCGGTGGTCGGCGGGGTGCCCGCCACCGGGCAGGAAGGCGGGCGGGCCGTCGGGCACGCCGGACGTGTGCTGCGGGGCGAGCACCGCGGCCTCGACGCTGGCGATGGTGGTCGAGGCGGGGGTGCGGACGATGCGCCGGCGGGCGGGGAGGTCGTCGACTCCGGCGGTGAGCGCACCGGCGGGGGGCAGGGCGCGGGGCACGGGGGCGGCGACCGGTTCGCGGCGGCCGGCGGCGCCGTCGAACCGGTCGCCGTACGCCCGTTGGCCGCGCGCCGGGGCCGGTTCGGCCTCCTCGTCCTCCATGCCGTCCGGGAACTCCTCGCGGGTCTCGGCCGAGTTGGCGCCCAGCAGCTCCGGCGGCACGATCACGGTGGCCTGGACGCCGCCGTAGATGCTGCCCTGGAGCCGGACCACGAGGCCGTGCCGCTGGGCGAGGGAGGAGACCACGTAGAGACCGATCCGGCCGTCGTCGAGAAGTTCGGTGAGGTCGATCCGCTCGGGGTCGGCCAGCAGGCGGTTCATCTGGTCCTGTTCCTCCGCCGGCATGCCCAGGCCACGGTCCTCGACCTCGACGGCGAGCCCCGCGGTGACGTGCCGGGCCCGGACCGTGACCGGCGTCTCCGGGTCGGAGAACTCGGTGGCGTTCTCGACGAGTTCGGCGAGCAGGTGCACGACGTCGGCGACCGCGTGCCCGCGCAGGGTGCCCTCGAACGGCGACACCAGCTTGATCCGGGTGTACTGCTCGACCTCGGCGGTCGAGGAGCGTACGACCTCGGTCATGGTGATCGGACGGGTCCACTGGCGGCGGGTGATGGCGCCGCCGAGGACGGCGAGGTTCTCGGCGTGCCGCCGGATCCGCGTGGCCAGGTGGTCGATGACGAACAGGCCCTTGAGCAGGTCCGGGTCCTCGACCTGGTGCTCCATCTCGTCCAGGGTCAGGATCTGGCGGTGGACGAGGGATTGCAGGCGCCGGGCGAGATTGACGAAGACCTCCAGCTTCTGCTGGTTGCCGGTGGCGTCGCTGCGGACGATGCCCACCGCCTCGATGAGCGCGGCCTCGGCGGCCCGGCCGGTGGCGGCGACCTCGTGGGCGAGCCGGCCGAGCGGATCGCCACCGGGCTCCGGCAACTGCTCCCGGTCGTCGCAGGTCCGCAGCCCTTCGTCATTGCGCACCCGGTCGAGGAGGTCGTCGATATCGGCCTGCGCGCGGGCGCACACCTCGCGCAGCCGCGCGCACCGGTGCGCCAGGGCGCGCGCCTCGAAGTTCCCGACCAGGCCGCCGACGAGGACGATGCCGCAGACCACGACGAGGCCACCGGCCAGCACCGCCCACTCACGGCCGCCGAGCCGGGCGCCGCCGCTGCGGACCACGAACGCGGCGACGCCCGCGCAGACGACGGCGGCCAGCAGGGCGGGGAGGGCGGCGAGCCGGACCAGGCGGGACCGTATGGCCGAATCGGTGACCGGCTCCGAGAAGGCCGCCCGGCCGTGCCGTCCGCCATGGGACCGGGGAGCCTCCTGGGACGTCTCGGTCCTCGGCGGGGTTGCGGTAGGCATCGGCGCCCTCCGGATCGGCCGTTGGCAGTTCACGGAGCACGCACGCTAGTTGTTGCGGGGGTGGAGTTCGGACCCCCTCCGGGGTTTCGCCACCCCACGCCACCTCCTTGGGTAGGCACACCCCGCACGGAGGTACGAAAAGATCCGAACTCCCGTACAGAAAGCGACCGTTGAGACGCCATCGAACGCCTCATCCGCACCACCGACCCCGCCTCACTGTGGGAGTTCGGCCGAGGTCACACCCACCGAACCGTCCACCGCCGCGGCCGCCCGTGCCACCACCGGGCCCACCGGCGGCCAACTCGGCCGACCCCGCGCCGGTGGCACCGCCACCGCCCGCCACCACGGCTCCACGCCCTGCCCGTCGGCGGGCCAGGACGTGTCCGATGGGTCGCGTGACCTCTGAGTGTCCTGACCGTTGCGATCGCTGTGGGGCGAGTCGGCGGTGGCTATGGCCTTGACCTGTCGGATGCCCCTGGTTCCGGCAGGCAACCGCGTGTTCCCCACGGGGCGGCCGCGGCCTGGCACTTCGGTTCCCCTTGGCGTCCTTCCCCTCCTCACACCCGTGTTAGCCGGATGTTAGCGACGCGGCAGCCTTGCGACAGCGGCCCCGACCAAAGTGAGTGACGTACCGAGGAAACAACGACACCCACTGCCCCCGGGGGACCCGACATGAGCTCCAACACCGCCGCCCGCACCGCCCGTCGCCGCACCCTGCGCGTCGCCGCCGCGGCCCTGACCGCGGTCGCCGGTCTGACCCTGACCGCCTGCTCCGGCTCGGACGCCACCGGCGCGAAGCCCGCGAGCCACACGGACACCGGCAAGACCACCGCCGAGTCCAGCGGCGCGGGCCCCTCCGCCGGAGCGCAGGGCTCCGATGTCCAAACGGGCCCCGGCGCCAAGGCCGAGACCAAGGCGGGCGCTATGGGCAAGCAGGCGGGCAACTCGCACGCCGGCACCGCCAAGACGGCATCCCCGGTCCGCACGGTACCCCTGGTGGACGGCAGCAAGGCCGAGATCTACAAGCTCGGCGCCCAGCGCTACCGCGCCAAGATCGTCAGCCGCGGTTCGGTCCTGGCCACGCTGGAGACGATGGGGCAGGACGCCGACGCCGGGCTCGACGCCAACGACATGTTCGTCGTGCTCACGATGGGCGGCGAGGTCCATTCCTGGATGGGCGGTGGACACCAGGGACCGGGCACCTTCAAGCTCGCGGGCGGCTGGACGGCCAAGGTCACGAAGGTCGGCGAGCTGCGGTACCGCGCGCAGATCCTCGGCCTCAAGGGCGAGGTGGACGCCACGCTGGAGACGAACCAGCACGACGTCGGTGTCGACGCCAACGGCGTGTACATCGTGCTCAGCAACGGCGGTGTGATCAGCGCCCACGAGTAGCTTCCCGCCCGGCTGCGCGGTGGGGCCGCCTCCGGCGGGGCGGCTCCACCACCGCAGTGGCCGAAGCGTTCGCGTGGCCCTGAAAGCCTCCCAGCGCCTCGCGAACGCGGCGTGCGAAGCGTCAGAACTCCCGCAAGCCCAGGCGAACGGCTACCACGGGGCGTGGCGCGACGACAGCAGGGCCAGCATGCCCCGCTACAACCGCTGCGCCGACCGTGCTGGTCTTGCATGAACGACATGAACGACATGAACGAACGGATGGCAGCAGCCCTCGCGGAATCGCCGTGCGGCTTGTCCAGGCCAGCCGGATGACCCTCCGAAGCCGGGCTGCCCTGGCCACCCTTGACCGGTCATGACCACTCGGAGGACAGTCACGGCCCTCGGTCCCACCGCTGTGAAGGCCGGTCCAAGGATTTCAGCGTTCGCTTTCACACCCCGGCCGCCAGCAGATGACGGCCGGTGCACCACCACGAGTGGGCGTTCCGGCCTATCACTACCGCGCGCTCAGGGCGTCGTCGTCGCACCTCAGGAAGACACGATTCGGGTGACTACGCGTACGGCCGCCCCCGGAGAGCGCGCAGACGGCAGGAGACGGACTTCCCCGGCTCAACTCGCTTTCCTCGCCTGCCGGGGCGCCCCGTCGACAGCTCGGAGTAGCCGTTGACGCTCCGAATCCGACGTGGAGGTAAAGGCAGGCGCTGCCTGCCTCAGCTCGTCCGCGTCAGCCCTCGTGGACAAGGTCGAGGTGTTTTCCGCCCTTCCTCGACGCGCTCTCGGGGACGGGCCATGTGCGGTTCAGGGGGAGGGCCAGGTCGCGCCACCAGGGACGGGTGGGGAGCGTGCCGGCGGGCTCATAAGGCTGGCCCGGGACGGGGAAGGCTACGTCCTGCCCAACGGTTTTTGCCGCTGCCATCGCCCACTCCGCAGGCTCGGCCCACGGGTGCGGGGCGAGGTTGAAGGTCCCCCAGTGGATCGGCAACATGACACCGCCGGCACGGCCTTGTTGCAGGTCAAGGTGGCTCTGGACGCCTTGAGCCGGATTCATGTGAATGTCCGGCCACCCGCCGGGATGGGGTGCACAGTCCGTGTGGTTACTGGGCCAGAAGTCGGAGTAAGCCCCTATCTGGATCATCGTCGCGTCGAACGGGCCGTGCGCCGCGCCGGTTTCGGCGAAACCGGGGAAGTAGCCGGTGTCACCGCTGTGGTAGATGCGGTGCTCGGGGCCGGCGACGACCCAGGAGGCCCAGAGCGTGTGCTGTGCACCGCGCAGACCGCGACCGCAGAAGTGCTGGGCCGGCGTGGCAGTGAGGGTCAGCCCACCGATCCGGGTCGACTCGTGCCAGTCCAGCTCGGTGATCCGCGCCGCGGGTACGCCCCAGAACTCCAGGTCGGCGCCGACGCCGAGCGGTACGACGAAGAGCACACCGGAGGCGATCAGGCCCTTGATGGTGGGCATGTCGAGGTGGTCGTAGTGGTCGTGCGAGATCACCACGACGTCGACCGGGGCCAGCTCCGCCAGCTCCACCGGCACCGGGTGCATCCGCTTCGGCCCGGCCCAGCTGAACGGTGAACAGCGCTCGCCCCAGACCGGGTCGAAGAGCACCCGCTGCCCGTCGATCTCGGCGAGCACGCTGGAGTGTCCCATCCAGGTCAGCCGCAGACCGGAGGCGGGCGGGCGGCCCCAGTCCTCGTCGGTCGGGCGGTGCACCGGGATCCGTCCGACCGGCGCCCGCCGCAGTCGCCCCTCGCGGCTGAGCCGCGTACGCGCCATCGGCAGCGCGGCACCCCGGAGCAGATCCCGGGTGGGGGTCGGGTTGCGGAACTGACCGTCCACGAACTGCGGCGATCTTCGCATCCTCGCCAGCCGTTCCCCGGTCGGCTCGGCGCCGAAACTCGCAGGGCGGAGCGCGGTCAGTCGCGTGGGGCGGGGTCGGGATGCGGTCACGGCACCTCCATGGTCGGGCAGTCGCGGAGTGAACGGACCGCGTGAACGCTGGGTTCCGGTACCTCTGGTCCGCCGGGCAGCGGCCCCGATGCGGCACCGGCGCTCTCCGGGGCAACGGCGCAGCCGGCCGGCGCATTCCCGGCCGGGGTGGACGGGTGTGTTCATCGGCGGGCGGCGGGAGGGTTCGGGTGTCTACGACGGGATGAACAGGAGCGTCAGCCGAAAGCACCCGTTCGGGTGAATCGTGGGTGGGTGCGCCGGGAACTCGGGGCGGATGCCGCACGACGTGCCTCCGTTTTCCTTGCCGGCGTTTTCCTTGCCGCCGTCGCCGTTGCTGCCGCCAGTCGTCCCGCTCGAGGCCGGTGCGGGCCGGCCGTGCGGGGCCGGTCGCCGGGGCTTCCGCTCCGTGGTGTTATGCCGCCTCCACCGCGACGGGCGGGCGGGGCAGGCCCGGGCGGCGCGGCAGGAGGACGGTGCGCAGGAGGACGTGTGGGGCCATCAGGCGGGACGGTGGGGCGGTGAGGCAGAAGACGTCCCGGAAGGCGGCTCCGACGACGGGGTCGACGGCGGCGCGGGCCGACAGCCGGTCGAGGTACCACGTCGTCAACCGCTCGCCGAGGCCCGCCGTGGCGTCGGCCCCCCGCACATAGGGGCGGTCCGCGCCGACCGCGGCGATCCAGGCCGGATCCGCGGCCCGGCAGACCGCTCGCTGCGCCCGGGCGAGGACGCCGGGCCCCGGGCCACCGGCGGCGTCGAGGGTGTCCCGTAGGGCCGTCGCGCCGAGCGCGGCCACCGACATGCCCTGGCCGTAGACCGGGTTGAAGGTGCAGTTGGCATCCCCCAGGACCAGGAGACCGTCGGGGACCGCACCGGGGCGCTCGTAGTGCCGGCGGCGGTTGCAGGTGTCGCGGAAGCCGTGCACCGGCGAGATCGGTTCGGCGCGGGCGAGCAGTTCATGGACGTAGGGGTCGCCGATGGTGGCGCTGAACGCGGCGAACTCCGCCTCGTCGGTGGGCGGGTGGTGCCCGCGCACCCCCGACAGGGTCAACAGCCAGTTGCCGTCCTCCACGGGGATGTAGGCGGCGCCCCGCGGGCACTCCGGCCAGCCGGGGACGTTGATGCCGACCTCCGGTTCGCCGTCCTGGGCGGTGGGGCGGTACATCCGGGTGGCGTAGGCGAGACCGGAGTCGACGGTCTCCTCCTGCGGCGCCTCGCGGCCCAGTTCGGCGTACCACTGGGGCGTACGGGAGCCACGACCTGAGGCGTCGACGACCAGGTCGGCGGGGAGCGACCGGGCGGTCCCGGCGCTGCGGTCGCCGTTGCGGGCGCGGACCTTGACGCCGGTGACCCGCCGGGCGTCGCCGGTGAGACCGATGGCCTCGGTCGCCTCCAGGACCTCGACGCGGGTAGCCGGGCCGGCGGTGGCGCGCAGGGCCCGCTCGCGGACGACGGCGTCCAGGACCGGTCGGGTGACGCTGAGCGTGGGATGCCGGCGCTCGTCGAAACGGCGCTGCCAGCCGGTGGGCGTACGGGTGACCAGGTCGCGCGGCAGATACAGGCTGCGGGCCCCGGCCTCGGTGAGCGCGGTGACCGTACCGGGCAGCAGCCGGTCCAGGGCGCGCTGTCCACCGCTGAGGAAGATGTGCAGGTGGTGGGCTTGCGGGACGCCCTTGCGGAAGGTGCGATCGGCCGGGTAGCGGTCCCGTTCGATCACCGTGATCGCGTCGACGTGGCCCCGCAGGGCGGTGACGGCGAGCATCCCGGCGAGTCCGCCGCCGATCACGATCGCGGTCCGCCCGCGCCCAGTGTGCTCCGCCATGCGTACCCCTTCTCCCCCGCGGCCGGCGCGTCCACCGACGGGTGGTCGCGCCGGTGACCGGGACCTGATCACTGGTGCGCCTCAGCCTCAGCGCCCGGCACGCCCATGTCAACGCCCCGTTCCCCACCGTGACCGTTCCTCCGACAAGGCGACCGGGCGCCACCCCTTCCGGCCGGTCTCTCTGCTCCCATCCCTGCCCCCACAGCCGCTATGCCTGCTCCTTCGCCTGCTCATCTACCGGCTCATCTGCCTGCTCCCGTAGCTGCTCCGCTCCCTGGTCTGCTTCGCGCCCCTCCCCGTGCGCTTTCTCCTCACGTCCCCGCTCTGCTTTCTGACGGCTGGTCGGGAGTGACCCGGTCCTCGCCCGTTCACCGCCGGGCTCCGAGCCTGAGCGGCGACTTCTCCGGTGCCGTTCCGCTCTCGCGTCACGCCAGTCCCTAACATCCCGATATGAGGCGAGTGTGCGTCTAGACTCCCGACGGCGGGCGCACCGCGGCCGCGGCCGCTCCCACCAGCACGGGACTCGTCTCACCAGCAAGGGATTCAGGGACGCTTGTGACCTTCCAGCAGGTATCTGAGCCATATGACGTACTCGTCGTCGGCGGATCGGGCGTGGACACCATCGTGCGGGTCGGCGCACTGCCCGTACCGTCCGCCGACAGCCATGCGGTACCGCCCATCCGCGAATGGGCCGGGCACACCGGTACCGGTGTCGCGCTCGGCTGCGCGGCGCTGGGACTCGCCACCGGATTCGTGGACTTCCTCGGCGACGACCCGCCGGGCGCGCTGGTCCGTGAGCGGCTGGCCGACAGCGGCGTCGACTTCCGCCCGCTGATCTCCCCGCACGGAACCCGCCGGGCGATCAACCTCGTCTCGCCCGACGGCCGCCGGATGTCCTTCTACGACGCCCGCGACCCGCTCGATCTGCGGATGCCGCCCGAGCACTACCTCCCCCTCCTGCGCCGCACCCGCCACGTCCACCTGTCGATCAGCCACTTCGCCCGCTACCTCTACGACGACATCGAGGCGCTGGGCATCCCCATCTCCACGGACCTGCACGACTGGGACGGCCTGACTGAGCACCACCGCGCCTTCGCGTTCCGCTCGGACCTGGTCTTCCTCAGTACGGCGGGAGCCGGCGAGCGGATCGGCCAGATCATGCGGGAGATCATCCGCGAGGGGCGTGCCAAGGCGGTGATCGCCACCGCCGGCGCGGGCGGCGCCTATCTCCTCACGCCCGACGACCGCACCCCGCGGCTGGTGCCGGCCGCCGTACCGTCCGCCCCGGTCGTGGACAGCAACGGTGCCGGTGACGCCTTCACCTGCGGCTTCCTCTACGGCCGGCTGTCGGGCGAGGACCTGGAGGAGTGCGCCCGGCTCGGTGCCGTGGCCGGTGCCCACGCCTGTACGGCGGCCGGCACCCACACCGCGCTGGCCGGGCCGGACGACCTCCGGGCCGCCGTCACCCCGCCGCCGCCTCCGCCCCCGATTCCCGCCGCCGAGGCTCAGGTCTCCAGCACCGGGGCATAGCTCTCCTCGGCGAGCCCGAAGGTCCAGGCGACGCCTTGCCGCGCCGTCCGCGTCCGCGGCGGCACCCGCAGCCAATACGTGCGATGGGTGCCGTCCGGCTCGGGCGAGGAGTTGACCACCTCGACCATCACCACCGGCTCGTCGTCGGGCAGGTCGATGCGCCACAGCACGCCCGTCTCGTCGCGGTCCAACGGCCGCGCCCCGGACTCCGCCAGGTAGCGGTCGTAGCCGTAGAACTCCAGCATGATGCGGCGGAGTTCGGCGTTCCCTTCCGCGCGGATCCGCTGTGGGGTGAGGCCCCCGAGCTCGTCCAGAAAGGTGGCCGGGACCGGCATGCCCCGCCAGGCGTGCAGCGCGAAGCCGTCGGGGAAGGCCAGCGCCGCGCCGTCGGCGCGATCCAGCCGCCCCGCCTCGTCACGGTGCAACTCGGTGGGCCGTTCGGCGACGAGCGCGACCTTCTCGTACGGCCACCACCAGCCGGCGCTGCGGGCCACCGCGGCGAGCCCGGCCAGCCGCCCGTCCGCCGTGCCGAACGCGGCCAGCCAGGGCGCGTCGTGCTGTCCGTGCACCGCGTCCAGCAGCGCCAGCCGCACCGCGCCCTGCTCCTCCGGCGCCCCCGCCAGTTCCGCGACGACCCCGGTCGCTATCCGCTCGGCCAGCGTCCGGGTGGTGTCCCACAGCCGGCCGCCGGTGCGCTGCCAGTGCTCGCTCCAGGCGGCCCGTCCCACCGCGGCGTGCCACGCGTCCCGTTCGGCCGCCCAGGGCCGGCTGCGGACGGTGTCGCGGACGCTCGCGCCCAATTCGCCCGGCGACGCCGCGAGCACCCGGGCGACCGCTTCCCTGGGCGACGCCACCCATTCCACGCGCTCCGGTTCGTCGAGTCCGGCCAGCCGGTAGGCAAGCCGCACCCCGGCCTCGGCGGCGACCCGATCCGCTGCGCCCGTGACGGTCACGACCCGGCGCCACTCCTCGGTCTCGGCGACCGCCGCGGACACCACCGCCGCACGGGCCGCGCCCACGGCCGCGTCCAACGGCACCGCCGCTTCGGCCACTTCCGCAAATTCCGTCACTTCGGCCGTCTGCGTCGCCTCTGCCATGCCTGTCATGCCTGTCACGCCTGCCATGTCCAACGCCCCGTTCTCCCCGTGATCCCCGTTCTCGCGCTCGCAGCCGCTCCGTATGCCACTGCCGCTGCCGCTCCGTACTCCGCTGCGCGCCCCGCCGCGTACGGTGACCGGACCTAGTCCGCCACCAGTCGCACCGACCCCGGCACGTACTCTCGCTGGCGGACCACGCGGTACCAGCCCTTCGGGAGCGAGATCGCGGCGTGCTCCTCGTGGACCACCCGGCCGCCGTCCGGCAGGTGCAGCAGCATCGGGCCCCAGTCCCCCGCCACCCGCCGGAGCACCCCGGGACCGACCACCGCATGGGCGTGGCCGGTGACTTCGCCGAGCGCCAGCACCATCCGCCCGCGGGCGTCGCGTGGTTCGTCCGGCAGCCCTTCCGTACGCTCCGGCAGCGCCCCTTCCGCGACCGGCACGATCAGTACATCTCCCTGTCGGTACACGATCATTGCTCCCTTCGTCCGCTCTCGTCCGCTCTCGTCCGTCCCGACATCCGACCCGCCGCACAGCGGTCGTGCCGCACGCCGCGAGTTGTTAAAAACGTTAGGGGGTGGGTCTGACAATCGGCGCTGAGCTGCGGAAACGCCTGGGCCGCGGCGGGCGGGAGGCGGGGGCTCGGGCGGCGTTGTCAGTGCCGGTTGGTAGGAATGTCGGCATGAGCGTTCACGAGTTCATCGAAGAGTTCGACGGGCTGCCCGTCTTCACTTTCCCGGAGTCAGCCGACGCCCCGGACCCGCTCCCCGAGGCCGGCGCGGTCGCCTGGCGGCTCGCCCACGATCCGTACGGCGACGGCGAGGACAACAGCTTCGAGGAGCTCTGGAAGCGCTTCGTCAAGGCCGTGGACCTGTCGGGGGTGCGCGCGCTGATCATCGGTCAGTGGGGCGAGGCATACGACGACACCTCCGAGGTCGTCGTCTCGGCCATCGTGGCTGCCAAGGACCGGTTCACCGACCTGCGGGCCGTCTTCCTCGGCGAGATCGCCCAGGAGGAGTCGGAGATCTCCTGGATCCAGCAGTCCGACGTGTCCCCGCTGCTCACCGCCTTTCCCGCACTGGAGGTGCTCACCGTGCGCGGCGGCACGGAGCTGGAATTCCCGGCCGTGCGTCATGAGGCGCTGCGGGAGCTGCGGTTGGAGTCCGGTGGGCTGCCGGCCGAGGTGGTCCGGGGGGTCTGTGGGAGCGACCTCCCGGCCCTGGAGTCGTTGGTCCTCTGGCTCGGGGTGCCGGAGTACGGCGGGGACTACGAGATGGGCGACCTGGCCGGGGTGCTGTCCGGCGCCCGCTTCCCCCGGCTGCGTCACCTGGGGTTGCAGAACAGCGAGATCCAGGACGAGATCGCCACCGCCGTCGCCGCGGCTCCGGTCGTCGCGGGCCTGGAGAGCCTGGACCTGTCGATGGGCACGCTCACCGACACCGGTGCGGAGGCGCTGCTCGTCGGCCAGCCGCTCACCCACCTCAAGAAGCTCGACCTGGAGCACCACTTCCTCACCGCCGCGATGGCCGAGCGGCTGCGCACGACGCTGACGCAGCAGGGCGTCGAGGTGGTCATAGGCAAGAGCGAGACGACGGAGCAGGACGACGACCGGGTCTGGCGGTACGCCGCGGTGACCGAGTAGCCCGCGCCGCCGCCACGACCGACCCGAGACCGGACCGGCCCTCCCCAGGGCCCGCCGGACCACCCACCGCCCGGAGGCACCCATGCACACCGCCGACCGACCCGGCACCGCGGGCCCGCCCCGCTTCGCCGTGGTCGGCAATCCCGAGAACCGTCGGGTGACGCTCTTCACCGAGGCGGTCCGCGCCGCGGGGCTCCCCACGCCGCGGCTGCTGGCCTGGGCCGAAGTGCTGTGCACGGGCGCGGAGTTCGCACCGGGCGAGATCGTGCGGATCGACTCACCGGGGGAGAACGCCGAGGTCGAGCGGCTGCTGCGGGGGGCAGCCGATCCGACCGCGGTCGAGGGCACCGCCCGGTGGTACGCCCGTTTCACCGAGGCGGTGCGCGCGGTCGCCCGGGCCGCCTCGGCGGGCGGGGCCGTCCTGCTGGACGATCCGGGCGAGTTGGCGGTGCTCTTCGACAAGCGGCGGTGCCACGGGGTGCTGCGGGCCGCCGGGGTGCCGGTGCCGGACTCGCCGACGTCAGGCCCGGCCGCGCCGGCGTTCGGCGGCTGGGCCGAGGTCCGGGCGCTGTTGGAGTCGGCCGGTCTGCGGCGGGCCTTCCTCAAGCCGGCGCACGGCTCCTCGGCGTCCGGTGTGGTGGCCTTGGAGAGCGACGGCCGGGGTCGGCTGCGTGCCACCACCTCGGTCGAACTGACCGGGGACGGGCGCCTGTTCAACTCCCTGCGGGTGCGCCGCTACGACGGCGAGCCGCAGATCGCGGCCATCGTGGACGCGCTGGCCCCGGACGGCCTGCATATCGAGCGGTGGTATCCCAAGGCGGCGCAGCACGGCCGGGTGGCCGATCTGCGGGTGGTGGTCGTGGCCGGCCGGGCGACCCACGCCGTGGTGCGGACCAGCCGTTCCCCGATGACCAACCTCCATCTGGGCGGGGTGCGCGGCGACCTCGATGCCGCGCGGGCGGCCATCGAGGCATCGGGGGCCCGCTGGTCCGATGCCCTCGCGGTCTGCGAGGCGGCCGCCGCGTGCTTCCCGCGCACCCTGTGCGTGGGCGTGGACCTGCTGCCGGCGGCGGGCTGGCGACGGTTCGCGGTGGGTGAGGTGAACGCCTTCGGGGATCTGCTGCCCCGACTGACCGGCCTGCCCGGCGGTGGTGCCGAGGGCCTGGACACCTACGGCGCGCAGGTCGCCGCCGTATGCCGAACGCATGGAAAGAACGGAAAGAACGGAACGTCTCGTGCACGCCCCTGAAACCACCCACCGGACCCCGGAAACGGCGGTCGCCCCCGAGGGGGTGCCCGCCGGGCCCGACATGACCGCGATCGTGGGCAGCCACGACCTGCTGCTGGTCACCCTCGACACGCTGCGCTACGACGTCGCGCAGGAGCTCGCCGAGGCCGGCCGGATCCCGCATCTGGCCCGCCATCTGCCCGGTGGCCGGTGGGAGCGCCGGCACGCTCCTGGCAGCTTCACCTACGCCTCCCACCAGGCGATCTTCGCCGGTTTCCTGCCGACGCCGGCCTTCCCCGGACCGCATCCGCGGTTGTTCGCGGCGCGGTTCGCCGGCAGCGAGACCACCGCGCCCGGCACCTGGGTGTTCGACGCCCCCGACCTGGTCTCCGGGCTGGCCGCGGTGGGCTACCGCACGGTGTGCATCGGCGGGGTGGGGTTCTTCAACCGGCAGGCGGCGCTGGGGTCGGTGCTCCCCGGGCTGTTCCAGGAGGCGCACTGGGAGCCGGAGTTCGGCGTCGCCTCGCCCACTTCGTTCGAGGCCCAGGTGCGTCGGGCCGAGGAGGTCGTCGCCGGGCTGCCGGCCGAGCAGCGGCTCTTCCTGTTCGTGAACGTCTCGGCGCTGCACCAGCCGAACTGGTTCCACCTGCCGGGTGCCACCCGGGAGGCAGGCGACAGCCGTGCCACGCACGCCGCCGCCCTGGAATATGTCGACCGGCACATCGGCCGGCTCTTCGCCTCGGCCGCCGGCCGCCGCCCGTGCTTCGCCATCGTCTGCTCCGACCACGGCACGACCTACGGCGACGACGGCTATACGGGCCACCGCCTCGGCCACGAGGCCGTATGGACCGTCCCCTACGCCCAGTTCACGATCGAGGCCGCCCAATGACCCGCACCCCGCTCCCCCTGCTGTCCCCGGCCCCCGCCGCGGCCCCCGTCGCGCCGTACGAGAGCTACGTCTACGCCTACCCCCACAAGACGGCGTACCGCCGGCTGCCGGACCGCCCGGCGCTGCGCGAGCTGTGGGCGGCCGAGCCACAGCACGCCCTCTCGCTCTACCTCCACATACCGTTCTGCGAGGTGCGGTGCGGCTTCTGCAACCTCTTCACCCGGATCGGTGCCCCGGGCGAGCTGACCACGGCGTATCTGGACGCCCTGGAACGGCAGGCGAGGGCCGTCCGCGCGGCGCTCGGCCCGGACGCCCGCTTCGCGGCCGCGGCGTTCGGCGGTGGCACTCCGACGTTCCTCGACGCCGGGGAGCTGTCGCGGCTGTGCGACATAGCGGAGCGGCGGATGGGTGCGGACCTGCGGACGGTGCCGCTGTCGGTCGAGACGTCGCCGTCGACCGCCACCGCGGACCGGTTGGCGGTGCTCGCCGAGCGGGGGGCGACCCGGATCAGCATCGGTGTGCAGAGCTTCGTCGAGGAGGAGGCGCGGGCGGCGGTCCGTCCGCAGGACCCGGCGGAGGTGACGGCGGCACTGGACCGCATACGGGAGTCGGGCGTTCCGGTGCTCAACATCGATCTGATCTACGGGATCGACGGGCAGACGGAGCGCAGCTGGCAGCGGTCGCTGGACGCCGCGCTGCGCTGGCGCCCCGAGGAGCTGTATCTGTACCCGCTGTACGTGCGACCGCTGACGGGGCTGGGCCGCAAGGAGCGCACCGGCCCCGACCCGGAGTGGGACGCCCAGCGGCTGCGGCTGTACCGCCACGGCCGGGACCACCTCCTCGCCGCGGGATACGAACAGGTCTCCATGCGGATGTTCCGCCGTCCGACGGCCGGTCCCGACGCCACCCTAGGCGCGGACGGCGACCACGCCTGCCAGACCGACGGCATGATCGGCCTGGGCTGCGGTGCCCGCTCGTACACCTCGGCGCTGCACTACTCCTTCGACTACGCGGTCGGGATGACGCAGATCCGCTCGCTCATCGACGACTACGCCTCCCGCCCCGCCGCGGACTTCGCGCACGCCGAGTTCGGCTGGCGGATGACCGGTGACGAGCCGCGCCGCCGCCACCTCTTGCAGTCGGTCCCCCAGGCGGCGGGCATGCCGGTGGCGGAATACCGGGCCCGCTTCGGCAGTGCGCCGGCGGACGACTTCCCGATGGAGCTTGCGGCGTTCGCCGAGCGCGGCTGGTTGGACGGGACGGCCGGCCCGGACCTGCTGCGGCTGTCCCCCGAGGGGTTGGCGCACTCCGACGCCCTGGGCCCGCTGCTGTTCTCCCCCGGCGTCCGGTCCCAGATGGCCGCCTACGACCTCAAGTGAACGGCCGTGCAATGGACTTGACGCTTCTGTACCGCGGGCCACTGGCGTCCTGCGACTACGACTGCCCCTACTGCCCGTTCGCCAAGCGACGGGACAGCCGCGAGCAGCTGCGTGCCGACCGGGCCGCGCTGGACCGCTTCACCACCTGGGCCGCGCACCAGACGGGCGACCGGTTGTCGGTGCTCTTCACCCCGTGGGGCGAGGGCCTGGTCCGCTCCTGGTACCGGCGCGCCCTCGTCGAGCTGAGCCGGCTCCCGCACGTGCGCCGGGTGGCGATCCAGACGAACCTCAGCTGCCGCACGGACTGGCTCGCCGGGGCCGACCTCGACACCCTCGCCCTGTGGTGCACCTACCACCCGGGCCAGACGCCCACCGCGCGTTTCCTGTCGAAGACCCGGGAGTTGGCAGACCGCGGCGTCCGCTTCAGCGTGGGCGTCGTCGGCTTCCCCGAGCACCTCGAAGCCGCCCGCAGGCTCCGCGCGGACCTTCCCGAGGGGGTCTACCTCTGGATCAACGCCGCGGAGGGCCGTACGTACACGGAAGCCGAGGCCGCCGACTGGACGGCGCTGGATCCCCTCTTCCCGTACAGCCGGCAGCCGCACCGCAGCGCCGGACTCCCCTGCCGGACGGGCGAGTCGGTGCTGTCGGTGGACGGTGACGGCACGGTGCGGCGCTGTCATTTCGTCCGGGCCAAGCTGGGCAATCTCTACGACGGCAGCTTCCGGGCTGCGCTCCGCCCGCGCCCCTGCCCGCTGACCGTCTGCGACTGCCACATCGGCTACGTCCATCTGGAGACGCTGCCGCTGTACGACGTCTTCGCGGGCGGCGTACTGGAGCGGATCCCCGCCCCGGGGCAACTCCCCGCCCCCGGGCATCACTCCGTGCCCGTGGAACTCTCCGCGCCCGTGGAGCTCTCCCTCCCCGGGCGGCTCCCCGCACCCGGTCGGACTCCCACACCGGATCGGCCCCGTACTGCGGGGGCGCCGGCGTCCGACCGTGCCGGGGTACCGCGGGTTCACTCCTTGCGGCCCACCACTCCGTAGAAGATGGTGTCGTTGAGCTCCTTCGGTCCGGGCACGGGCCCGTCCGGTCGCCACAGCGGCACGCGTACGATCCCCGGTTCCAGCGGGGTGAACGGCCCGAGGAGGGCCGCGAACTCGTCCTTGGTGCGGAGTGCAAGCGGGGTGGTGGCGCTCTTGTAGACCTCCTCCACATGGTCCCGGGCCGCCTCGTCGACCTTGCCTTCCGCATAGCCCTCGTACGGTTCGTACGTGCCGTGCGAGAGCACCAGGTGGCTGCCGGCCGGCAGTGCGGCGCCGAACGCGGCGAGCAGGGCGGCGGGGTTGTCGTCCTCGCCGAGGAAGTCCATCACGCCGCCGACCAGCAGCCCCACCGGGCGTTCGAAGTCGATCAGTTCGCGGACCACCGGGTCGTCCAGGACGGCCTGGGGATCGCGGATGTCCCCGAGGGCGAAGGCGGTGCCTGGGGCGTTGGCGAGCCGGGCCCGGGCGTGGGTCGCGACGATCGGGTCGCTGTCCACGTAGACCACCCGGGTCTCGGGTGCGGTCTCCCGGGCCACCTCGTGGGTGTTGGGCGAGGTGGGAATGCCGATGCCGAGGACGAGGAACTGGCGGATCCCGGACGCCACCACCGCGCGGACCGCGCGCTGGCGGAAGGCCCCGTTGGCGCGGACGCTGTCGCGCACCTGCGGGTGCAGTTCGATGACCCGGTCGGCAGCGACCCGGTCGACCTCGTAGTTGTCCCATCCGCCGAGGAAGTAGTCGTACATCCGGGCCGGATGCGGCCGGCTGGTGTCGATCTCCTCGGCGGAGAAGCCCAGATGGTCCGGCCCCGGCGGGTACGGCCCGATCTCCGGAACGCCGGCGTCCGCCTCGGGAGGGCTGTGCTGGTCGGTCATGGCCCCTCCCTCAGTGCGCCGAACACGGCGCGGCGGAGAGCAGGAAGTCGGCGTGGCCGGCCTTCGCGCCCTCGATGAAACTGACCATCTCGCGGTGGGTGTAGATCAGCGCGGGACCGTCCGGGTCGGTGGACTGGCGCAGTGCGACCCGGCCGTCCCGCAGGCGCATGGCCTCGACGCACTCGCCGCCGTTTCCGCCGCTCCACGGCTTGTGCCAGCCGTCGCTGCCCAGTTCATTGGCGGGCATGCCGTTGTAGATACGTATGCGATCCATGGGGGGTTCAGATCTCCTTGCGAAAGCCACCCAGAATGGCCTCGGTGGTGTGTGCCGGCGCGGCCTGCGCACACATCCGGTCCAGGGCCTCCAGGAACTGCGAGACGTCGTTGCGCTGGTCGAAGTACACGGCTCCGACGAGGCTTTCCGCGTACGCGATGTCCGGGAGCTCCGGGATCGGGAAGCGGAAGATGTGGAACGGCCCGTACATGGCTGGGTGCGGGCCCGCGGCGAAGGGCATCACCTGGAGCCGGACGTTCGGCATCGAGGTGGCGTCCATCAGCCGGGCGATCTGGTCGCGCATCACCTTGGGTCCGCCGATGGGCCGCCGCAGCACGGTCTCGTCCATGACCGACCAGAGCATCGGGGCGTTCTCGCGGGTCAACAGTGCCTGCCGCTCCATGCGCAGGGCCACGATGCGATCGATGTCGGCCGGGGCGGCGTGCGGCATTCCGGCGCGCAGCACGGCGGCGGCATAGTCCTCGGTCTGCAACAGGCCGGGGACGTAGTGCGGTTGGTAGGAGCGGATCAGGTTGGCTTCGCTCTCCAGGCTGACGAAGGCGCTGAACCACTCGGGGAGGACATCGCGGAAGCGGTGCCACCAGCCCGGGCGGTTGGCCTCGCGGGCCAGGGAGAGGAAGCCGTCGATCTCTTGTTGATCGGTGACGCCGTAGGTCGCCAACAGCTTCTCGACGTACGGGATCTTGAGGCCGACCTCGGCCTTTTCCATCCGCCGTATCGTGGCGTGCGTCACGTCCAGCGCGGCCGCGGCCCGCTCGAAGGAGAGCCCCGCCCTCTCCCGCAGGTCCTGCAGTCGCTTGCCGAGCACTACCCGCAGGACGGTCGGTGCACCTGCAGACCGTGGGTCCGCCACGTCCGATCCCCTCCAACCAGCTTCAGTGTTCAGCAGTGTGTCATGCCGTCATCAGCTCGAACAGACTGCACTTTCAATTCTGCAAATTACAGACTGATCCTTGCCAACGGTGACCAACATCGCACATAGTTATGTCGTGGCTTCCTACAAAAACGCTCCGTCGTTAGGGCGATGCGGCGGCTTCCTCGCCCCGAGCCCTCAGGACGCGTTCCACTTGCCGGCGCGGCGCACGTCCGTGCCCGAGGCACGCAGGCGCGTCAGCACGCTGCTGCGCGAGTGGGACGCTGCTCAACAGGTCCGCGACGACGTGGAGTTGGTGGTCACCGAGCTGTTCACCAACGCGGTGCGGCACACCGACAGCGAAAAGGTCGGCTGCGAGATCGCGGTGGTCGGCGCGCACATACGCATAGAGATCACCGACGAGGGCGGTCCGGGCCTCTCCGCGCCGCACGCCCAACCCGGCACCCTCGACCAGGAGGGCGGGCGCGGACTCTTCCTGGTCGGCGCGCTCTCCGACAGTTGGGGCACCCGGCCCGGCGACAGCGGCCAGGGCCAGGTCGTCTGGGCGGACCTTCCGTACCGCACCGCAACGCACTGAAGGCCCCGCGCCGCCACGGGGGCGGACACGGGGCCTTGCGCGCCGGAAGTGTTACAGCGGCAGCAGGTCGGGCCGCTTGGGCTCGACGTGATCACCGGAGGAGACCCCGCGCAGTCGGCGGCCGATCCACGGCACCAGGTGCTCGCGCGCCCAGTGGACGTTGTCCCGCCGGGCCTCGGCGGCGGTCCGCTCGGTCTCCGGCGGCCACGGCTGGTCCGGGTCGGCCGGCACCGCAAGGCCCAGCACCTGCCCGGCCCGCAGCGCCACCCGGGTGTGGCCGTCGGCCGACAGGTGCAGCCGGTCCTGACTCCACGCCCGGCGGTCCTGGACGGACTTCAGCGACCACAGGTCGAGCACCGGGCAGTCGTGCCGGTCGGCGATGGCCCGCACGTGCGCGGTGTAGGTGGCGATCTTTCCCCGCAGATGCTTGAGGACCGGGACCCCGCGGGTGTCGAAACCGGTGCACAGCAGCACCGTCGGCACCGTCTCCCGCAGCGCGGCCACGGCCGCCTCGTAGCGCTCGGCCACCGCGTCCGGGTCCGAGCCCGGCCGCAGAATGTCATTGCCACCGGCACAGAACGTCACCAGCTCGGGGGCGAGCTGCTGCGCCCGGGGCACCTGCTCCTCAATGATCCGGTCCAGGAGCCGCCCGCGCACGGCGAGGTTCGCGTAGCGGAAGTCCCCCTCGTCCCGCTGGTCGGCGAGGAGGACCGCGAGCCGGTCCGCCCAACCGATGTACGCCCCGTCCGGACCGGGATCCCCGACCCCCTCGGTAAAGCTGTCCCCGACGGCTGCGTACGACCCGATGGCGCTTATCGCGCTCTTGCTTATGTTGTTCGAATCGTCTGCCACGTCAGGACATACTTCACGTTCCGAAGTGACCTACGCCACCGTAACCAGGGGTTGACGGGAGGTGATTAATGCCACCAAGTCAAATTCTGTCCAAGTCGGAATAATGAACGGTCACGGAGTGCTGCTCCAGGGCCGCGCATGGGGGATGATGCGCGCCGTTGCGACGATGTTGCGCGCCCTTGCCACCTGATTGCCTACGGCATCAATGTCGTATCGTCGAAGGAGCCCGCCTCGTCGACGAGTAGCGTCGGCGGCCGACCCCGAGGAGCGCCCGTGACGCAGCAGACGCCGCAGGTCCCCCAGTCCCAGCCCGAGCTCGCCGAGGTGCGCAACTTCCGCGACGTGGGCGGACTGCCGACCGTCGACGGGCGTCGCATCCGGCACGGTCGGCTCTACCGCAGTGGCCACCTGGCGCACGCCACCGAGGCGGACGCCGCGTTCCTCGCCGGCCTCGGGCTGCACACCATCTTCGACTTCCGCAACGCCTCCGACATCAAGCTCGAAGGCCCCGACGTCGCCCTCCCCGGTGTACGGAACGTCAATATCCCGCTCACCGATCCCGCCGACGGGGCGGAATTCTGGACGATGGTACGGGACGGCGAACTGGACCAGCTCCAGGTCATGCTCGGCGACGGCAAGGCCGCGGACCGCATGGCCCGCACCTACCGCGAGATCATCACCACCCGCACCGCCGACCACAGCCGGGTGCTGCACGCCCTCGCCGAGGACAGCGTGCCGGCGCTGATGCACTGTGCCGCCGGTAAGGACCGCGCGGGTCTGTCCATCGCGGTCACCCTGCTCGCGGTCGGCGTGGAGCGGGACGCCATCGAGGCGGACTACCTCCAGTCCAACGACCCCAGCCGGCGCTACAAAGTCCGCCGCTCGAACCACTCCGCGGCAGGCATGTCACCGGAGGTCATGGAGCTGCTGTCGCCGCTGTTCGGCGCGCACATCGACTACCTGGCGGCCGCCTTCGACTCGATCGACGAGACCTGGGGCTCGACCGAGACCTACCTCGTCGACGGCCTGAAGCTCTCGCCCGCCACCCGCGAGCGGCTGCGCGACCGACTGCTGACGGACTGACGTCCGCCCGGGGTGGGTCACGGCTCGGTGACCCACCCGACATGCCCTGGTTCCGTGCGGGCGAGCCCGGCAGCTCCCCCCGTGCCGTCAGCGGTTGGCGACCGCCTGTTTGACCAGCGTCCGCCCGAAGTCCCACATCAGGCCGCCGCCGCTGTGGGCGTCGTCCATGACGGCGGTGAACGCCTCGACGAACCGTTCCACTTCCCGTTCGCCGATGATCAACGGCGGAATCAGCTTGATGACCTCCAGGTGGTCGCCGGAGACCTGGGTCAGGATGCGGTGGCGCTGGAGCAGCGGCACCACGACCATCTGCGCGAACAACCCCTTGCGGGCGGCCTGCAACATCGCCCAACGGCTGCGCAGGCCAAGTGACTTGGGTCGGCTGAACTCGATGCCGATCATCAGGCCCCGGCCGCGCACCTCGTGCAGCAGCTCGTACCTGTCGGTCAGCGCGGCCAGCCGGGTGCGCAGCAGATCGCCGGTGTGCCGGGCGTTCGCGACGATCTCCTCGTCCTCCATCACCGCGAGCACCGCCAGCCCGGCCGCCATCGCCTGGGCGTTGGCCCCGAAGCTGGCGGAGTGCACCAGCACCCGGTCCATGGACGAGTAGACCTTCTTGAAGATCCAGTCCTTGCCCAGGGTGGCGCCGACCGGGATGTAGCCGCCGGAGAGCGCCTTGGCGACGCACACCAGGTCCGGTTCCACGCCCTCCTCGTGCTGGTAGGCGAAGAAGTCGCCGGTCCGGCCGAGGCCGGTCTGCACCTCGTCGGCGATCAGCAGGGCCTTGTGACGGTGCAGCAACTCCTGTGCGGCGCACAGGAATCCGGGCGGGGCGGCGGTGACGCCCTTGCCCTGGATGGGTTCGACGACGAAGCCCGCCACGTCGCCGCGCCGCAGCTCCCGCTCCAACGCGGCCAGGTCGCCCAACTCGACGGCGGTGTCCGGCAGGAGCGGGGCGAAGCCGTCGCGGAAACCGTCCTCGCCGTTGACGGAGAGCGAGCCGGTGGTCAGACCGTGGAAGGCGTGGGTGCAGTAGAGGATGCGCGGCCGGCCGGTGGCGTAGCGGGCGAACTTCAGCGCGGTCTCGACGGCCTCGGTGCCGCTGTTGCCGAAGAAGACCCGGTCCAGGTGGGGCGCGTGGCCCAGCAGCTTCTCGGCGAGCAGTCCGGGCAGCGGCTGGCAGTCGAAACGGGTCAGGTCGGCGAGCTGGGCGTCGAGCACGTCGTGCAGGGCCTGGCGGACGACCGGATGGTGCCGGCCCAGGCCCATCACGCCGAAACCGGCGAGCATGTCGAGGTAGTCCTGGCCGTCGGCGTCGTAGAAGTAGGCGCCCTCGGCCCGTTCGTAGACCTTGTCGAAGCCGATGGTGTGCAGCATCCGCGGCAGTTGGTGGTTGAGGTGGCGACCGTGCAGTGCGTAGCGCTCGGCGCCGCGTTCGGCGAGCAGCTTGGTCAGGTCGAATCCGGTCACGAGGTGTTCTCCTTACGGGCGGCGGGCCGCGCCGCCCCGAGCCGGACCGGCGGCACCGGACCGCTCCGGTGCCGCCGGCTCTCCGCACGTCGTGTCAGCCGCGGTTCCCGGCGACGGTCTCCCTGGCGGCCCGGAGGGACTCCTTCAGGGAGCCCATGGTGGCCAGGACGGCGGTGGGCTCGTAGCCGCAGTGCGCCATGCAGTTGGCGCACCGGGGGTCCTTGCCCCGGCCGTACTTCTCCCAGTCGGTCTCCTCGATCAGCTCCCGGTACGTCGGGACGTAGCCGTCGCTCATCAGGTAGCAGGGGCGTTGCCAGCCGAACAGCGAGTAGTTGGGGATCGCCCAGGCCGTGCACGGGAAGTCGGCCTTGCCCTCCAGGAAGTCCAGGAAGAGCGGACTGTGGTTGAGCCGCCAGCGCTGCCGGTTGCCGCCGGCGAACGCCTTCCGGAACAGCTCCCGGGTCTGCTCCACGCCCAGGAAGTGCTCCTGGTCGGGGGCCTTCTCGTAGGCGTAGGCGGGCGACAGCATCATCTCGTCGACCTGCAGGTCGTCGTTGAGGAAGTTGAGGACCTCGATGATGGTCTGCGGGGTGTCGGTGTTGAAGAAGGTGGAATTGGTGGTGACCCGGAAGCCGCGCCGCTTGGCCTCCTTGATGGCCGCCACCGCCTCGTCGAATACCCCTTCCTTCGCCACGGATTCGTCGTGCCGCTCCCGCATCCCGTCGATGTGCACTGCGAAGGCGAAATACGGCGAGGGCTTGAACTTGTCCATCTTCTTGCGCAGCAGCATCGCGTTGGTGCACAGGAAGACGTACTTCCGGCGGGCCACCAGTTGCCGGACGATTTCGTCCATCTGAGGGTGCATCAAAGGCTCACCGCCGGCGATGGAAACCATCGGGGCGCCGGATTCCAGCACCGCCCCCACCGCCTGGGCCACCGGCATCCGCTGCTTGAGGACTCCGGCCGGATGCTGGATCTTCCCGCATCCCTCGCACTTGAGGTTGCAGGCGAAGAGCGGTTCCAGTTCGACAATCAGCGGGAATTTCTCCCGCTTGCGCAGCACTTTCTGTTCAAACAGATAGGTCCCGACCCGGATGGACTGACGGAGCGGCATTGCCATCTGGCTCACCTCCTGGGGAGCAGCAAAGAACGGTGCCATTCAAAGAAAACAGGAAAGACCGAGCGCAGCACACGGAAGGCAGATATTCCACCGCGTACCGTCCCGATGCGCACGAGTTCGTGTTCCGGAGCATCCACGACCACCCGGACGGCCGCAACCGCGCGGCTGCCGCAGCGCACCGCGGTCCGGAGCGTCGCGGCGGACTCCATGTCCACCGCGAGCGCGCCCTCGGCGTGCAGTGCGGCCCGCTCCGCACCCCGGACGACGTGGTCCGAGCCGCGCAGCAGTCCGGTGTGCACCCGCAGGCCGCGCTCCCGCAGGGACCGCACCAAGGGGCCGTTGTCGCGGCAGGGCACATCGGGGAAGCCGGGCCGGTGGTCCCGGGTGGCCTCGGCGACGATCACGTCCCCGGGTCGCATCCCCGGGACCAGCCCGGCGCAGAAACCGCTGGCCACCACGGGCGAACCCGCGGTGGCCGCCCCCTCACCCAGTGCGGCGGCCAGGGCCCGCTCCGCCGCCTGGGGCCCCATGCCGGTGCGGAGGGTGACCACGGGCGAACCCGCTGCCCCGTGGTCACCGCCCCGCAGCGCGAACCGTTCGATGCCGAGCGCACAGGCGACCAGCAGCGGCGGTTCCACGTCCGGCGGGAGCCGCCTCGGCATCAGTCCCCCACCGGCGCCCCGGCGGTCCCGCCGGTGGCCGGTCCGCCGTGGACGTAGCGGCCGAGGGCGGTCAGCGGGAAGACCTGGCGGTAGAGGTGGTAGTTGATGGAGAAGTCCCCCGGGAAGCCGGTGCCGGTGAAGTACGGCTCGTCCCAGGAGCCGTCCGGCAATTGGGTCTCCACCAGCCACCGCACCCCGCGGCGGACCGCCTCGCCGTCCCGCTCACCGGCCGCGAGCAGCGCCATCAGCGCCCAGGCGGTCTGCGAGGCGGTGGAGGCACCGCGTCCGGCCCACCCTTCGTGGTCCTGGTAGGAGCGCTGGTCCTCGCCCCAGCCACCGTCGTCGTTCTGCACCCGCTCCAGCCAGCCGACGGCTCGTCGGACGGCGGGGTGCGAGGTGGGGATCCCGGCGGCGGTGAGCGCGGGCAGCACCGAGCCGGTGCCGTAGACGTAGTTGGTGCCCCAGCGTCCGAACCAGGCGCCGCTGGGCTCCTGTTCGGCCAGCAGCCAGGCGAGGCCGCGGCGGGTGCGCGGGTCGTGGACCCGGCCGACCTCGGCGAGCATCTCGACGACGTGCGCGGTGACGTCGGCCGACGGCGGGTCGATGACCTCGCCGAAGTCGCAGAACGGCAGCCGGTTGGGGAACGGGCTGGTGTTGTCGGCGTCGAACGCGCCCCAGGCCCCGTTCTTCGACTGCATCCCGAGGTTCCAGCGCACCGCGCGGTCGAGCGCGGCCTCGACCCGCTGCGGGTCGGGGTGCCGGACCCGGCGCAGCGCCAGGACCACCTCGGCGGTGTCGTCGATGTCCGGATAGTTGTCGTTGTGGAACTCGAACGCCCAGCCACCGGAGGGGAGTTGGGGGCGGCGCACGGACCAGTCGCCGGGGCGGTCGATCTGCTCGCCGAGCATCCACTCGGCGGCCTGCACCAGCTGCGGGTGATCGGCGGGCACCCCGGCGTCGGCCAGGGCGATGGTGGCCAGGCAGGTGTCCCACACTGGCGACTGGCACGCCTCGATCATGCGGGCACCGTCCTCGCGCCAGACCGCGAACCGGTCCAGGGATTCCAGTCCGGCCCGCAGCACGGGGTGGTCGAGGTCGTAGCCGAGCAGGTGCAGGGCGATGATGGAGTAGACGGCGGGGGGCTGGATGCCGCCCCAGCAGCCGTCGTTCTCCTGCCGCTCGATGATCCAGCGGCCGGCCGAACGCATCGCGGCGGCACGCAGCCGACGCAACGCGACCTTGTGGTAGAGGTGCAGCGCCTTGTCCAGGCGTTGGAAGACGCCGTCCCAGCTCGCGGCGGGGGCGATCGGCCGCGGCGGGTTGGGGTTGCGGGGGTCGGTGTGCAGCTCGTCGAGGGCGAACGGCGCCGGGCGGACCGGGCGTTTGGCCGAGACGACGGTCAGCGGGACGATGGTCTGCCGGGCCCAACAGCCGAAGGCGTAGATGCTGAGCGGGAACCGCTTCGGGAAGTAGAGGAGTTCCGGGGGCAGTTCGGGCAGGTCGTCCCACTTCCACCAGCCGAAGAGGGCGAGCCAGATCCGGGTGAAGACGCGGGAGGCGGCGATGCCGCCGTGTTCGCGGACCCAGGCCGACGCGGTGGCCATGTGCGGGGCGTCCGGCGCGTCGCCGGCCAGCCGCAGCGCCACGTACGCCTCGATGGTGGTGGAGAGTTCGCCGGGCCCGCCGTAGAAGGTGGCCCAGGTGCCGTCCGGCTGCTGCTCACCGCGGATGTAGCGGGCGGCGGCCTCGGTGAGCTCGGGGTCCTGGATGCCTAGGAACTGACGGAGCAGCAGATCCTCGGCGTCCATCGTGACGTTGGTTTCGAGGTCGCCCTTCCACCAGCCGGCGGGGTCCTGGACGGAGAGCAGGTAGTCGGTGGCGCGGGCGGTCGCTTCCCGCGCGGCGTCCGCCGTGACCTGGAGCACGGCGGTGGGCGGTCTGCCAGCCGGGCCGGCAGGTGCGGTCTCGTCGGCGGCATCGGTGGCCGAGGAGCCCCGCGGCGGGAGCGCCCCGGTGCTGCCGTCGGTCGTCGCTGTCATGGCTTCCCCTTCTGCAGTGAACTGTCAATGCGTGCTCAGGGATTCCGTCGGCCGGCGCCCGGACGGCACCGGCCGGCGACTGCGATCTAGTTCGTGTTGATGGTCATCATCTCTCTCGTACGACGACGAAGTCCGCGAGCGCGATGAGCTGCGCGCGGATGCGTTCGGGCATGTCGATCTCGTCCAGGGCGGCGATGGCGGTGGCGTGCTGGCGGCGGGCCTCCTGGGAGGTCCACTCGCGGCCGCCGGCCTCTTCGATCAACGCCGCGCGGGAGGCGAATTCTTCCTCGGTGAAGTCGGCGATCTCGGTCTCGCTCTTCTTTGCGTCGGCGGCCAGGATCTGAGCGAGCCGCTCGGAGGCGGAGCCGCCGGCCGCGAGCGCGGCGACGACCGGCAGCGACTTCTTGCGCTGGCGCAGGTCGCTCCAGGTCTGCTTGCCGGTGGCCTCCGGGTCGCCCCAGATGCCGAGCACGTCGTCGACGGCCTGGAAGGCGAGACCGAGGTGGTAGCCGTACTTCTCCAGGATGTCCGCGGTGCGGTCGTCGGCGCCGCCGAGGACCGCACCGATGGAGACCGCACAGGCGAGCAGGGCGCCGGTCTTGTTGCCCTCCATCTCCAGGCACTCCTCGACGGTGACCCGCTCGCGGTGCTCGTAGGAGATGTCCTGGGCCTGACCGTCGATCAGTTTGCGGGTGGCCAGGGTCAGTCGGCGGGTGGCGCGGCCCGCGTCGACTGTGCCGAGCTCTAGCAGTATTTCGTTGGCCAGCGCGAACAGCGCGTCGCCGACCAGGATGGCCTGCGCGGGTCCGTGCACCTTCCAGACCGTGTCGCGGTGCCGGCGCTGCTCGTCACCGTCCATCAGGTCGTCGTGCAACAGCGAGAAGTTGTGCACCAACTCGACGGCGACCGCGCCGGGCACCCCGACCTCGGGGTCGGCGCCCGCGACCTCGGCGGACAGCAGGGCGAGCGCGGGGCGCACCGCCTTGCCGCTGTCACCGGCGCTGGGGTTGCCGGCCGCGTCGATCCACCCGAAGTGGTAGGCGGCGACGGTGTCCATGGGAGGGGCGAGCCTGGCCACGGCGGCACGCAGCACGGGAGTGGCGAGTGTCCGCCCGCGCTCCAGCAGCGCGGTGACGCTCGCGGTGTCGATAGCCGGGGAAGCCACGGTTTCTCCTCTGTTTCCGATGCTTGTGCTCGTGCGAGCGCCCGTACTCATGGTCATGCCGCCTCCTGAGGCAACCGGCCCTGGGGGACGCCGAGTTCGGTGAGTGCCTCACGGGCGGCGGCGGTGCCGCTGCGGACAGCGCTCTCCATGGTCGCGGGCCACCCGGTGGCGGTCCACGCACCGGCCAGGAACAGGCCGGGAACTTGGGTGCGGGCAGCCGGGCGGAGCCGGCCGACGCCCGGTGCGGGCGCGAAGGTCGCGGTGCGCTCGCGGGTGACGAAGAAGTCGAGGATCCGGGCGCCCCGGGCGGCCGGGAGCAACCGTTCCAGCTCGGGGAGGTAGCGGGCACGGAGTTCGGCGACCGGACGGTCGATCTCCTCCTGTGCGGCGGACTGCGAGAGGGCCAGGTACTGGCTGCGTGTGTTGCCGGTGGTACGGGCCAGTCCGGAGGCGTCGGTGCGGTCGAAGACCCACTGGACCGGCGAGCTGACCGCGGCGAAGAACGGGCGGCGCACCACCTTGCGGTCATAGACGACGTGGACGTTGAGGATCGGTGCGGTGCCGATGTCCAACAGCCGGTCCCTGGCGGGCAACGCGCCGTCGGGCAGCAGGGCGTGCGCCTCGCGCTGCGGTACGGCGAGGACGACGGTGTCCGCGGTGAGCGTCTCCCGACCGTGCGGGCCGTTCTCCACTGCGACCCGCCAGCCGGAGTCGTCGCGGGTGACCGCGGCGACCCGGGTGCGCAGCGCGGTCCGGACGCCGGCCTTGTGCAGCGCGGCGGCGGCCTGGGTGTCGTGCAGGTCGCCGAGCGGTACCCGGGCCCAGCCGATGTCGGCGGCACCGGGAGCGGAGAGCAGGCCGGTCTTGAAGACCTTGGCGGCCAGCCCCAGCGAGGCGTCGCCGGCCGTGGCGTTGAGGGTGGCGATACCGACCAGGTCCCACAGCGCTTCGACGGCGCGCGGGCTCTGCCCGTGGCGGCGCAGCCAGCTGCCGAAGTCGGTGGCGTCCAGCGCGGGGTCGGCCAGGTCCAGGCGCCCCAGGGCCAGGGTGGCGCGGATCACGCCGGCGCGTTCGGCGGGAGAGAGGTGCGGATAGAGCGCGAGGCTCTTGGCCAGGTGGAGCGGGACCGGCAGGCCGGTGCGGCGCAGCCGGCCGAGCCGCGGCCGGCCCCCGGCCTTCCCCGCATCGAGCACCGGGACGTCCATCCGGTCCTGGAGGGGCGCCAGGTGGCCCGCGCCGAGCCGCTCCAGGTGGCTGCCGTAGGCGGTGCAGCAGCGCAGGTACACGTGCTGGCCGTTGTCGACGGTCAGCGGGCCGGCGGCGGAGTCGCGGCGGAACGAGAAGACCAGACCGCCGAGCCGCGGCCGGCTCTCGACCAGCGTGACCCGTAGGCCGGCGTCGGCCAGGGCCAGCGCCGCGGTGGTACCCGCGAGTCCGCCCCCTACGACCACCGCGGCCGCCCCTTCGGGACGGCCGGAAGGACGGGCGGAGTCGCGCCCGGGCAGCGTGGCTCCCACTGTCATGTGCTCTTCCCCCTTACGCCTGTCATGGACGCCTCCGTCCGGCGAAGGGTTGCCCGCCGTACCGACGCCGGACCGTGGTCGGTGTACGCGGTCCGGCACCTCATCCACGCCTCCTGCTCTCGGCCTGCCGGCGGCCGATCGCCCGCGCGTCGAGCCCGGAGAGCCCGCGCACCGCGACGAACGCCTTCTCCCGGCCGGGCAGCGAGACCCGGCCGCGGAGGACCGCCGCCGGGTCGTCGGCGATCCGCGACAGCAGACGGTGGTAGATACCGGCCATCGCCGCCACGCAGGCGCCGCTGCGCCGGTCGAGCATCGGCAGCAGCCGAAAACCCTCGGCGAACAGTGCGCGGGCCCGCCGGACCTCGAACTGCACCAGGCCGGTGAAGTCGGCGCCGGGCGGCGGCACCGGGCTCTGGAACCCTGCCGAACAGCCGAACTTGGCGAGATCCTCGGCCGGGAGGTACGTCCGTCCGTTGCCCGCGTCCTCGCGAACATCCCTGAGGATATTGGTCAGTTGGAGCGCGAGCCCGAGCGTATCGGCGTACTCGGGGGCTCGTTCGGCGTCGAGTGCGCCTGGTACCGTGCCGAACACACCCAGTGAGATCCGGCCGATCGCCCCGGCGACGCAGCGGCAGTAGACCTTCAGCTCGTCCCAGGTCTCGTACGTCTCGCCGCGAACGTCGGCCAGCACCCCGTCGATCAGTTCGTCCAGCGCGCCGAGCGGAATGGGGAAGCGCCGGGCGGCGTCGGCGAGCGCGACGGCCACCGGGTCGGTGTCGTCCTCGGCGATCCGGCCGTCCTTGATACGGGTGAGCAGTGCGCGGGTGTCCTCCAGGCGCCGGCCCTTGGCGTCGGGGGCCAGCGCCCCGTCACCGATGTCGTCGACCCGGCGGGAGAAGGCGTAGAGCGCCGACATGGCCTGTCGCTTCTCGGCCGGCAGCAGCCGGATCCCGTAGGCGAAGTTGCGCGCCTGCTGCCCGGTGACCGTCTCGCAGTAGCGGTACGCAGCGAGCACCGGCGCGGACATCTGTGTGGTTGCCTCCACGGTCCGACTCACCCCTCTCGTCGCAATGTCGCCCCGACCTCGCGCAGCAGGCTGAGCTTGGTCGGCTTGGGCGGTCCAGGGAGTACGTCGTGATCGGCGGCCGCGACCGCCTGGAGCGCGGCGCGCCCGCCGGCGACGAAGCCGGCCAACAGCAGCTTGAGCCGGCCGTGCACGCTCCCCACCAGCGGAGCGCCCTCGTCCAGCAGCTCACCGGCGCGCTCTGCCTCGAAGGCGATCAGCGCGCACACCGAGGGGCCCCCGGTCGGCGCGGCCAGATCGTCCTCGGTGACGCCGAAGTTCTTCATGTCCTCGGCGGGGAGGTAGACCCGGTCCCGGCCTAGGTCCTCGGCGACGTCCTGGATGTGCTCGACGAGCTGGAGGGCGGTGCAGATGGCGTCCGAGAGCCGGATGCGCTCGGGGCTGGAGGTGCCGGTGACGCCGAGGACGAGCCGGCCGACCGGGTTGGCGGACAGCTCGCAGTAGGCGGCGAGGTCACCGTAGGTGGCATAGCGGCTGATCCGCTGGTCCTGGCGGTTGGCCTCGATGAGGCCGAGGAAGGGCTCGGGAGTGAGCGCGCAGCGGCGGACGGTCGGGCCCAGCCGGCGCATCAGCGGGTGCTTGGGGCCGGGGGCGCGGTCGCTGAAGACCCGGTACAGGTCCGCTTCCAGGGCGTCGAGCAGTGCCGGACGGTCGTCGTACTGGACGCGGTCCAGGCCGAGGAGGACGGCGTCGCCACCGCCGGGCGCCAGATCGCCGTCGCCGATGTCGTCGACGAGGCGGGCGAAGCCGTAGAGGGCCATCAGGTCGGCGCGCCAGGCGCGCGGGAGGAAGAACGGCGCGACCGGGAAATTCTCGTGCGCGGCTTGATCGAGCACGGTGCGCGTGTGGTTCCCCCCGCCACTCACCGCCACCCTCCGGAGGAAGGCGCGACGCGCCTGCTCGTCTCCTCGGCTCACCGGGGGCTACCCGGCGTGTTGTGGAGCCGGAGCGAACCAGTAGCCATTGCCGTCACGTCTCCCGTTCTACACCGCCAAGCTAAAACATCCCATTTCGGACACGCCGCACCTCGCGACGCGCTCCGATCGAGCTCCCGTCGCTCGCCCGGGTGAATGCCCGACTTGCACCACTTGTGCTGTTCAGTACCCGTACAGTTTACGCCGTACAGCTAGACCGTGTCCGAGTGGGTACCGCAGCCTCGGACAACGATCCGATCAACGTCGCGCGGAACCCAACTGTTCCCGCACTCCGCGAAGTTGACCTTTCCGTCACGATCGAAGGCCCCCGCGAACCGGATTCGCGGGGGCCTCCTGCGAAGGATGGGCTATTTGCCCGTCTCCTTCTCGTACGCCTTGATGACCTCGTCGGTCGGGCCGTCCATCAGCAGTTCGCCCCGCTCCAGCCACAACACCCGGTCACAGGTGTCCCGGATCGAGTTGTTGTTGTGGCTGACCAGGAAGACCGTACCCGCTTCCTTGCGCAGCTCCCGGATGCGGGCCTCGGAGCGCTTCTGGAAGGCCCGGTCACCGGTCGCCAGCGCCTCGTCGATCAGCAGCACGTCGTGGTCCTTGGCCGCCGCGATGGAGAACCGCAGTCGAGCCGCCATACCGGACGAATAGGTGCGCATCGGCAGCGAGATGAAGTCGCCCTTCTCGTTGATGCCCGAGAAGTCGACGATCTCGTCGTAGCGGGAACGGACCTGCTCGCGGGACATGCCCATCGCCAGGCCGCCCAGGATGACGTTCTTCTCGCCGGTCAGGTCGTTCATCAGGGCCGCGTTCACGCCCAGCAGCGAAGGCTGACCGTGGGTGTAGACCTTGCCGCGCTCGGCGGGCAGCAGACCCGCCACGGCCTTGAGGAGCGTCGACTTGCCGGAGCCGTTCGAACCGATCAGGCCGATCGACTCGCCCCGGTAGGCGGTGAAGGAGACACCCTTGACCGCGTGCACCTCGCGGGCGCCCACCGACGGCCGGCGCCGGATGATGCGGTTGAGCGCCGCGGTCGCACTGCCCTTGCCCGCACCGGTGCCGTACACCCGGTAGACGATGTGCAGGTCGTCTGCGATCACCGTCGGGATCCGCTCCTGCGCCGCCTCCGTCGGCTGGACGCCGTCCATCTGCTCAGCCACGTCCGTACCGCTCCTCAGCCTTCCAGAAGTACACAAAGCCCGCGACGCCCGCCAGTACCGCCCAGCCGAGCGCGAACGCCCACACGTGCGGCGGGAGCTGGCTCGCCTTGAAGCTGTCGATCAGCGCGAACCGGATCAGGTCGATGTAGACCGCGGCGGGGTTGGCGTAGAGCAGCACCTCGACCCAATGCGGGATGTGCTTGCCCTTCATGATCACGCTGATGCTGAACATCACGCCGGACGCGTACATCCACGTCCGCATGATGAAGGGCATCAGCTGCGCCAGGTCCGGCGTCTTGCTGCCGAGCCGGGCCATGATCATCGCCAGTCCGGTGTTGAACACGAACTGCAGCAGCAGCGCGGGGAGCACCAGCAGCCAGGACAGGGTGGGCAGCTGTCCGAAGGCCAGCAGGATCACCACCAGCACGCCCATGGAGAACAGCAGTTGCTGGAGCTGCATGAGGCAGAACGAGATCGGCAGGCACGCCCGCGGGAAGTGCAGCGCACGCACCAGTCCCAGGCTGCCGGAGATCGCCCGCGTACCGGCCATCACCGAGCTCTGGGTGAAGGTGAAGATGAAGACACCGGTCACCAGGAACGGGACGTAGTCAGGGACGCCCCTCTTCGTGCCGATCAGCATGCCGAAGATGAAGTAGTAGACGAGCGCGTTCAGCAGCGGCGTCGCCACCTGCCAGACCTGGCCCAGCTTCGCCTGGCTGAACTGTGCGGTCAGCCTGGCGCTGGAGAAGGCTGCGATGAAGTGCCGCCGGTCCCACAGCTGGCGGACGTATTCCGCAAGGCTGGGGCGGGCACCGCTCTGCGACAGCCCGTACTTCTCAGCCCGCTGGGCCGGCGTGAGTCCTTCGTCGGCGGATGGCGGGGCACTCATGGCGACCGCACTGTCGTGCGTGGTCTCGCTCACAGTTGACACTTTCGTCCTCAAGGTGCGCTGCCGGGGACGCCCCGGTTCGCGCCTGATGCTCTCAGATACGAGCTTGTCAGATGATGGGAGGGCGGCCCAGCCGGCTCAGTCGCCAAACGGTAGCCCACTTCATGGGACGCCTGGGACCGCACGGGGTGGCCCAGCCCTCCTTGAAGCCGCCCAGCCAGGCCCGGAGCCCCGGCAGCGACGGCCGGCGGGCGAGGGTGAGCAGGAACCAGACACCGAGATAGACCGGGACCAGCGGGGCGGGGAGGTTGCGGCGGGCCAGCCAGACCCGGTTGCGGGCCACCATCCGGTGGTAGACCGCGTGCCGGGCCGGGGCCGTGGTGGGGTGGTGCAGGACCATGTCCGCCCGGTAGTCGACCAGCCAGCCGACGTCCAGCGCCCGCCAGGCCAGGTCGGTCTCCTCATGGGCGTAGAAGAACTCGTCGGGCAGGCCGCCGACCTGGGCGAACACCGCCGTGCGGACCGCGTTGGCGCCACCGAGGAAGGTGGTCACCCGCGAGGAGCGCATCGGGTCGGAGGCGCGCAGCCGCGGGACGTGCCGGCGCTGGGTCAGCCCGGTGTCCGGGTCGGCGATCCGGAAGCTGATGATGCCCAGCTCCCGGTCCGCGGCGAACGCTTCGCGGCACAGCTCGGCGGTGTCCGTCCTGGCCAGCAACCCGTCGTCGTCGAGGAAGAGCAGGGCGTCCACGCGGTAGCCGTCGGTGTTGCTGCCGGTGCCGGCGGTCCTGAACGCCTCGATGCCTACGTTGCGGCCGGCCGGGATGCCGACGTTCTCCGGCAGCTCGACCGTCCGCACGACCAGTCCGGGAACGACCAGCTCGGGCAGCGGTGCGCCGTTGCCGACCACCACCACCTCGATCGGGTCGCCGTCCTGCTGGGCGACGGAGCCCAGCAGCGCGCGCAGCTCGTCGGGGCGGTTGCCCATGGTCAGGACAACCGCACCGAGTCGCATTCCGGACGCCGCGGTCACTTCAGCCTGCTGGAGGCCAGGATGGACACGAGGTGCAGCAGGGTCTGGAGGAGCGCGATACCGGCCAGCACCGCGACGCCGAGCCGGGAGAAGAAGAGGTCGCCCCGCACCGCGTCCACGATCGCCAGGACCAGGATCAGCAGGGACGCCTCGATCCCGAGGACCAGCCGGTGGAACTTCAGCGCGGCGGCGGCCTTGCGGGCCAGCGCCAGACCGGACGAGCGCGGCTCGGCAGCCGCCTCCTTGACCGGCGGCAGTCCGCCCTGGTGGCGGGCGACGCCGACGAGGTCGGTCTCGGCCTTGATCAGGATCGCGCCGAGGGCGGCCAGGGTGCCGAGGAAGGCCCAGAGCCAGTCGATCCGCCCGGGACCCCACAGGTCAGCGGCCCGCATGCCGAAGCCGACGAGCACCGCGGCGTCACACAGGTAGGCACCGACCCGGTCCAAATAGACCCCGCCGAGCGAGAACTGCTTCTTCCAGCGCGCGACCTCGCCATCGATGCAGTCGAGCAGCAGGTAGAGCTGGACCATCACCACGCCGAGCACGGCGCCCCAGATCCCCGGCACCAGCAGCGCCGGAGCCGCGAGGACCCCGAAGACGGTCATCAGGTAGGTCAGCTGGTTGGGCGTGACCCGGGTGTTGACCAAGTACCGGTCGCAACGCAGCGAGATTTCCCGCATGTAGAGGCGGCCTGCCCAGTGCTCACCGCTGCGCCGGTCCTTCACGCCCGCGGGGTGAACGACCGGGCGGAGTTCAGCTACTGATGGTTTCGGCATAGTCGGCGTATGCGTCCCTGATCTGATCGGTGGACAGGTCCAGGTGCTCCAGGATCGTGTAGCGGCCCGGACGGGTCTTCGGGGCGAACTCGACGGCCTGCACGAACTCCTCGTCGGTGAAGCCCATTTCGCCCGGGGTGACCGGCAAGCCGTGGCGCTGGAGCACCTCGACCATCAGCGCCGAGGTCTCCCGGTCGCCACGCAGGTGGGTGGCGAAGGCGGCACCGAGGCCGCACTGCTCACCGTGGCTCGCCGCCCTCTTGGGGAAGAGGATGTCGAAGGCGTGGTTGATCTCGTGGCAGGCGCCGGAGGCGGGACGGCTGTCGCCGGCCACCGACATCGAGATGCCCGTGAGGACCAGGCCCTCGGCGAGCACCTGGAGGAAGCTGTCGTCGCTGACGCTCCCGGGGTGGCGCAGCACGGCCTCGCCGGCCTGCCGGGCCATGGCCGCGGCCAGCCCGTCGATGCCCTCACCGGTCTCCCGGTGCGACAGCTCCCAGTCCGCGACCGCGGAGATGTTGGAGATCGCGTCCCCGATGCCGGAGCGGACGAAGCGGACCGGGGCCTCGCGGATGATGTCGAGGTCGATCACCACGGCGATCGGGTTCGGCACGCCGTACGAACCGCGTCCCGCGTCGTTGTCGAGGGTGGCGACCGGCGAGCACAGCCCGTCGTGCGACAGGTTGGTCGCGACCGCCACCAATGGCAGGCCGATGCGTGCCGCGGCGAACTTCGCACAGTCGATGATCTTGCCGCCGCCCAGGCCCACGACCGCGTCGTAGTGGCCCTTCTTCATGGCGTCGGCGAGCTTGATCGCCTCGTCCAGGGTTCCGCCGCCGATCTCGTACCACTCGGCGCCGGGCAGGGCGGGGGCCAGCCGTCGGCGCAGCCGGGCCCCCGAGCCGCCGCTGATCGCGATGGCGAGCTTGCCGGAAGCCGAGATGCGCTGGTCGGCCAGCAGACCCGCCAGGTCGTCCAGGGCGCCGGCGCTGATGTCGACGACGACCGGGGACGGAATGAGGCGGGTCAGTACTGGCATGCGATAACACGGCCCTTCGCGAGGTCGTCGTGGTTGTCGATCTCGACCCACTTGACCTCGCCGATCGGCGCCACATCGACCTTGAAGCCGCGGTTGACCAGCTCCTGGTAGCCGTCCTCGTAGTAGAGGTCGGGGTCCCGCTCGAAGGTGGTCTTCAGGGCGTCGGCCAGCTCGGCGGCGGCCTCGCCCTCGATGAGGGTGACGCCGATGTACTCGCCGGTCGCCTCGGCCGGGTCCATCAGCTTGGTGATCTTCCGGACACCCTTGGCGGGGTCCGCGACGACCTTCATCTCCTCGTCGGCGAGCTGCTTGACGGTGTCCAGCGCGAGGATGATCTTCTGGCCGTTGCCGCGGGCGGCGAGCAGGGTCTGCTCGACGGAGACCGGGTGCACGGTGTCGCCGTTGGCGAGGATCACCGAGTCGTGGGCCGCGAGCACGTCACGGGCGCACCACAGGGAGTAGGCGTTGTTCCACTCCTCGGCCTTGTCGTTGTCGATCAGCGTGATCTTGAGGCCGTACTTCTGCTCCAGGGCCTCCTTGCGCTCGTACACGGCTTCCTTGCGGTAGCCGACGATGATCGCGACCTCGGTCAGGCCGATCTCGGCGAAGTTGCCGAGGGTCAGGTCGAGGATCGTGGTGTCCCCATCGACCGGCACCAGAGCCTTGGGCAGGGTGTCGGTGTAGGGGCGCAGACGCCGTCCGGCGCCGGCGGCCAGCACGAGGCCGATCATGCGGGTTCTCCTTCATCGTGTACGGCGGGTGCACCGTGTTTGTGGGCGGCCACCCAGAAGCGGATGCTCTCGGCGAGCACCAGCAGCGCCAGGACCACAGCGAGTGCCGTGAGCGCGATTGTGAAACCTGTGGCGGGCAGCAGGGCGGCGAGGATGGTGACCACGAGGATCCGTCCTTCGTGCCCACCCGTCGCCCGGACCAGCCACCGCGGTGGGGCCCCGGTGCCACCGCGGATGCGGTAGACCGTGTCGTAGTGATGGTAGGCGACCGCCGCGACCAGCCCGAACGCCGCGGGCAGCGCTCCGTGGGCGTCCGACCGGGCGGCCAGCACCAGGACGGTGAGGTATTCGCCGACCCGGAAGAAGGGCGGGACGAGCCAGTCCAGGGCGCCCTTGAGCGGGCGGGACACTGCCGCGGCGGCCAGCAGCGCCGAGCAGGCCGCGACGCCGACGGTGAGCCAGGAGGCGGGGTCCGGCTGGGAGATCACCCACACCAGGAGCACCGCGGACGAGAGAAACGCCATAACGGGTGCGAGGAAGGAACCGGTCCGGCCCCGACCCCGGCCGCCGCCGGTGAGCAGTTCGACCAGCGGGCCGTAGTCGGCCAGGTCCGCGAGCGCGCGGGCGGCCCGGTCGGTGCGCCGGGCCCGGCGGGCCCGGGAGCGCAGCACCCGGCCGGCCGTGGTGTAGCAGGCGGCCAGCGCACAGCCGACGAGCAGGACGTAGAAGACGATGCGCGGGGTGGTGAGCGCGGTCAGTACGGCGATCATGGCCCAGCGTTCGCCGATGGGCAGCACGATCATCCGGCGCGCCCAGACCGTCCAGCCGACCCGGTCGAGTCGGTCGGACAGTGCCACGGCGGGGCCGGCGTTCCCGGCACCGCCCTCGAAGTCGCTGGCCTCGTTGAAGGCGAAGTCGACGACGTGCCGGCAGGTCTGCAGGATCATCGCGCCGAGCGCCAGCGCCCATACGTCGTCCCCGCCTCGGGCCGCTCCCAGGGCGAGTCCCGCGTAGTACGCGTACTCCTTGGCGCGGTCGAAGGTGGCGTCCAGCCAGGCGCCGAGCGTCGAGTACTGGAGCGAGTAGCGGGCGAGCTGCCCGTCGGTGCAGTCCAGGACGAAGGAGAGCAGGAGCAGCACGCCGGCGGCGATGAAACCGCCGCGGGTGCCGGTCGCCGCGCAGCCCGCCGCGATCAGCGCGGTGAGCAGGGAGGCGGTGGTGACCTGGTTGGGGGTGAGGCCGCGGCGCGCGCACCAGCGGGCGAGGTAGCGGGAGTACGGGCTGATGAAGAAGGTGGTGAAGAAGCCGTCGCGGGACTTCACGGCGGTGCGCAGCCGGACCGCCTCGTCGTCGACGGCGGCGACCGCCTCGCGGGCCTCCTCCCGCTGGGCGGGGGTCAGCGCGATGGTGGCGACCAGACTGCCCGGCTCCACGTGGTGCAGTCCGACGTCGGCCCGGTCGAGCGCCTCGGTGAGGGTGTCGGTGAGCACGTCGGTCAGGTGCGCGGTGCCGGCCCCGACCGGAATGCGGCCGGCCGCCCGGTCCAGTGCGGCGCGGGCCTCGGGCTGCACGGTGAGTGCGCCGGGCACCGCGGCGGCCGGGAAGCGGGGGTCGGTCAGGGCGAGCCGCAGGGCGTGCAGGTGGCCGACGAAACGGGGGTCCACCAGGGCCACCCGTTCCTGGGCCGGGACCTCGGCGAGCAGCTCGGTGGCGCCGGCGGGTTCACTGACCGTACGGACGTCAAAACCCAGTGTGCGCAGGTCGGTTTCGAGCGACGACCCGGCGACCGGCGGACCGGTGAGGATGGCGGTCGGCAGACGAACTCACTCCTTGGATGCTGACGAGCAACGCCGGTCGGTCCGCATTCGACACGAACTACCCGGGCGGCGGGCGTGGCACACCCTGGCCCCGGAGGGCTGGGAGGCACGTCGGCAGAGGCTATCCGATCGCGGGATGCGGCCGTTCACCACGTATTCACCACTCGATCGGGTGAGCGACGGCTGCGCCTGCCGCGATCATCATGGTGGATCGGGCCTCGCCGGAACAACTGGCAGCCGGCCCGGGTGCCGGTTATGCGGGGGCTGGTCACGGTTGCCGCGGAGCGGCTGTGGCGAGGGCCATGCCGCGGACCGGGGCGGAGCGACCGCCCCCGGCGGCGGACCGCTCGGGGGGCGATCCGCTCGGTGCCGGGACACGCGGCGCCGCGCGGCACCCGGCAGTGCTCTGCCACTGACGGCGGCCCTGGTGGGGCAGACTTGACATCGACGACCGACGACAAGGATGGGCATGCCGATCACACCTGCCAACGGACAGACCGCCGGAACTTCGGCGGTGGGCGCGCCGGACGGCGCCGCCGAGCCGATCATGCTGGAGCTGGTCGACGAGGACGGCACGACGATCGGCACCGCGGAGAAGCTCGCGGCGCACCAGCCGCCCGGGCAGTTGCACCGGGCGTTCTCGGTCTTCCTCTTCGACGAGAAGGGGCGGCTGCTGCTCCAGCGCCGTGCCCTGTCGAAGTACCACTCCCCCGGCGTGTGGTCCAACACCTGCTGCGGTCACCCGTACCCGGGCGAGACGCCGTTCGCGGCGGCGGCCCGGCGGACCGCGGAGGAGCTGCGCGTGGCACCCGCGCTGCTCGCCGAGGCCGGGACGGTGCGCTACAACCACCCTGACCCGGCCTCCGGCCTGGTGGAGCAGGAGTACAACCACCTGTTCGTGGGGCTGGTGCGGGCCGAGCCGGCCCCGGACCCGGAGGAGATCTCCGAGGTCGCCTTCGTCACGCCGGAGGAGCTGGCCGATCGACATGCCCAGGTGCCGTTCTCCGCGTGGTTCATGACCGTGCTGGACGCGGCGCGGCCGGCGGTCCGGGAGCTCACCGGACAGTCGGTGGGCTGGTAGGAAGCGGGGCCAGCGGCAGTTCGGCCCAGATGGACTTGCCGCCGCCCGCGGTGTGCTCCACGTCGCACTTCCCGCCCACTTCTGCGGTGAACGCCTTGACCAGCCAGAGTCCTCGGCCGCCGACGTCACCCTCGTCCGCCTCCAGTGCCTTGGGGCGGTAGGGGTGGTCGTCCTCGACCGCGACCCTGAGCCAGTTGGCTCCGATGGTGAGCTGGACGGCGACCTGCGGGGAGAGCAGCGCGGCGTGCCGGACGGCGTTGGTGACCAGTTCGGAGACGATCAGCAGGAGCCCGTCCAGAATGTCGTCGGCGACGGGCACGTGCTGTTCGACGAGCAGATCCCGCACCGCGTGGCGCGCCTGGGGCACCGACGACTCCAGTGCCGGGGCGGTGAACCGCCAGACACCTTCGTAGGCGAGCGGGGAGGTCAGCTCCTCGGGGGGTTCTGCAGGGGGTCCGGAAGGCATCCTCACACGATGAGTGTTGAGAATGCGCTGGTCCGGACCGGCCTCCTGAACACAAGTCAGCGCCAATCGACGTCTTTTGGTCGATTCTGACAGAATCGCTCGGCCTCGCGACATGTTCCGTCGTTTTTGATTCGCGTTTTTATGGCGACCTCCGGAACGGCCGCCGGTCCGCCGCCGGAACGGGCGTGGCCAGGGTAAAGATCAAGCCACTCTGCTGTCCTCGACCATGCCGACCACGCGCCGGCCGCCGATCCCCATGGCGAGCAGGCCCAGCCCGTCGAAGAGCAGTTCCAACGAGAAGAAGCAGCCGATGACGTAGAGGCTGCTCTGCGGCCAGTTGGCGAGCACCAGGACACCCAACAGGATGCCGATCACGCCCTGGAGCAGCGTCCAGCCGAACTGCGGTCCGCGCACCACCACGGCACCGGCCAGGCGGAACAGCCCGCCGGTCAGGAAGAGCAGGGCGGCGAACATGGTCAGCGCGGCGGCGGTGGCGTCGGGCAGGCGGAGCACCACCACCCCGGCCGCGATGTTCAGCGCCGCGACGATCACCGCGAGCCAGAAGTAGCTCGACCCCCGGGACTGGACCGCGTGCACCAGTCCGACCAAGCCGCCGATCAACAGCAGCCAACCGAAGAGCAGCATCGTGGTGAGCGTGGCCACACCGACGTAGATCAGCCCGACGATCCCGGCCAGGACGAGGATGACCCCGAGGGCCGCGAGGAGCCCGAAACTGCGCCCCAGCTTGGCCGCCGCCGGATTGCGCCGGGAAGTTCTGGACCTGCCGGTCATCGCCGCCTCCTCGATCAGGGACCGTTTTTCCCGGTATACCCCGTATTGCGGCAGGAGGCAGGGTGAGTGGGCAGCGCCCGTGCGTGCGCATACGACAGCAGGCCCGGTGCCTGGGCACCGGGCCTGCTGTTCTTGTGAGTAGCGGGGACAGGATTTGAACCTGCGACCTCTGGGTTATGAGCCCAGCGAGCTACCGAGCTGCTCCACCCCGCGTCGACTCGGATTACCTTACGGGGTCCCCGCCCCGCACACAAATCGAAAACCGGAGCGGGCTCCTGACCGCATCGGGGCTGGTCACACCGCCCGGTCGGTGATCCGTCCGCCGTCGACCTCGATCCGGCGCGTGGTGTGCACCGCCGTCAACATCCGGCGGTCGTGGGTGACCAGCAGCAGGGTGCCCGGGTACGAGGCGAGCGCGGACTCCAGTTGCTCGATGGCGGGGAGGTCGAGGTGGTTGGTCGGCTCGTCGAGCACCAGGAGGTTGACCCCGCGGCCCTGGAGGAGGGCGAGCGCGGCCCGGGTGCGTTCCCCGGGCGAGAGGGTGCCCGCCGGGCGCAGCACGTGGCCCGCCTTGAGGCCGAACTTGGCGAGGAGGGTGCGCACGTCGGCGGGTGCCAGGTCCGGGACGGCGGCCCGGAAGGCGTCCATCAGCGCGGTGTCGCCGTTGCCCCGGAACAGTTGGCCGCGGGCCTGGTCGATCTCGCCGACCACCACGCCGGGGCCGAGCGAGGCCGCTCCGGAGTCCAGCGGCAGCCGGCCCAGGAGGGCGGCGAGCAGGGTGGACTTGCCGGCGCCGTTGGGGCCGGTGATGGCGACCCGGTCCGCCCAGTCGATCTGGAGGTCCACCGGGCCGAAGTGGAAGTCGCCGCGGCGGACCGTGGCCTGCCGGAGGGTGGCCACCACCGCGCCGGCCCGGGGCGCCGCGGCGATCTCCATCCGCAGCTCCCACTCCTTGCGGGGCTCCTCGACGACCTCCAGCCGGTCGATCATGCGCTGGGTCTGCTTGGCCTTGGCGGCCTGCTTCTCGGTGGCCTCGACCCGGCCCTTGCGGGCGATCTTGTCGTTGTCGGGAGCCTTGCGGCGGGCGTTGCGGACGCCCTTCTCCATCCAGTTGCGCTGGGTGTGCGCCCGGGTCTCCAGGGTCGCCTTGGTGTCGGCGTACTCCTCGAAGCGCTCGCGGGCGTGCCGCCGGGCCCGTTCGCGCTCTTCCAGGTAGGCGGTGTAGCCGCCGCCGTAGGTGTTGACCTGTTGCTGGGCGAGGTCGAGTTCGACGACCTGGGTGACCGTGCGGGCCAGGAACTCGCGGTCGTGGCTGACCAGGACGGTGCCGGCGCGCAGCCCGGTGACGAAGGACTCCAGGCGGTCCAGGCCGTCCAGGTCGAGGTCGTTGGTGGGCTCGTCGAGGAGGAAGACGTCGTAGCGGGAGAGCAGTAGCGAGGCGAGCGAGGCGCGGGCGGCCTGGCCGCCGGAGAGGGTCGTCATCGGCTGGTCGAGGCTGACCGACAGGCCCAGCTGTGCGGCGGTCTCCTCGGCGCGGTCGTCGAGGTCGGCGGCGCCGAGGGCGAGCCAGCGTTCCAGGGCCGTGGCGTAGGCGTCGTCGGCGCCAGGGCGTCCGTCGGCCAACGCCTCGGTGGTGGCGTCCAGGGCGTGCTGGGCCTCGGCCACGCCCGTGCGGCGGGCGAGGAAGGCGCGGACCGACTCCCCAGGGCGCCGGTCCGGCTCCTGCGGGAGGTGGCCGACGGTGGCGGTCGGCGGGCTGAGGGCGAAAGCGCCCTGCTCCGGGGGGACCAGCCCGGCGAGCAGGCGCAGCAGGGTGGACTTGCCGGCGCCGTTGGCACCGACCAGGCCGATCACGTCGCCGGGGGCGACGACCAGATCGAGACCGGAGAACAGGACGCGCTCGCCGTGGCCGGCGGCGAGGTCTTTGGCGACGAGGGTTGCAGACATCAGTCGCCGATCGTATCCGGCCGGGCGCCCGGGGGTCGCTCTAATATCCGGGCATGGAACCGGGTCTGAAGACGCATGTCAGCGGCGGTACGGCGACCGTCACCATCAGCAATACGGGCAAGCGCAATGCGATGACCGTCCGGATGTGGCAGGAGCTGCCACCACTGCTGGCGCGGCTGGCGGACGACGGCGCGGTGCGGGCGCTGGTGCTGACCGGGGACGGCGGGACGTTCTGCGCGGGAGCGGACATCGGGTCGCTGCGGGACGCGTCGGGTGCGTCGCAGGGGCTGGCGGTGGTGGCCGAGGAGGCGCTGGCGGCCTTTCCGCGACCGACGGTGGCGGCGATACGCGGCTACTGCGTGGGGGGTGGCGCCCAGTTGGCGGCCGCTTGTGATCTGCGGTTCGCGGAGGAGGGGGCGTTGTTCGGGGTGACGCCCGCCAAGTTGGGGGTGGCCTATCCGGCGTCCGCGACCCGGCGGCTGGTCCGGCTGGTGGGGCTGTCGGCCGCGAAGTACCTGCTGTTCTCCGGGGAGTTGATCGACTGCGCGCGGGCGCTGCGGAGCGGGCTGGTGGACGAGGTGGTGGCCGAGGGCGAGCTGGACAAGCGGATCGCGGAGTTCACCGCCGTCCTGGCGAGCCGGTCGCTGCTGACCCAGACCGCGGCGAAGGAACTGGCCAACGGGACCTGGGACGTGCCGCCGGAGGAGGCGGAGGCGCGTGGGGCGTTCTGGGTGGCGCAGGCGCGGGAGAGCGGCGACACCGCGGAGGGTGCCGCCGCCTTCCTGGAGCGCAGGGCGCCGCGGTTCAGGTGGCCGGAGGGCTGAGCGGCGGCCGCCGCCCGTGACGCTGACGTACCGTCACTTTCCTTCGGCGCCTTCGTCCCGCCACTGCTTCCCGGCCAGGATGAGGCTGCCGTGCTCCCGCAGGGCGGTGACGACGTCGGCCGGTGCCTTGTCTGGGGCGCCCGCGTCGTAGGGCGGCTGCGGGTCGTACTCGATGCCGAGCTGGATCGTCTGCGCGACGAAGTCGCCGGCGATCCGGCCGGCCAGGGTGAGCCCCATGTCGATGCCGGAGGAGACGCCGGCGGCCGTGACGTACTTGCCGTCGAAGACCACCCGCTCCCCCGTGGGTTCGGCGCCGTAGGCGGGGAGCTGGTCCAGCGCGAGCCAGTGGGAGGTGGCCCGGCGGCCCCGGAGGAGGCCGGCGGCGGCGAGGAGCAGCGAGCCGGTGCAGACCGAGGTGGTCCAGGTGGTGCCCGCGTCCACGGCCCGGATCCAGTCGTGCAGCGAATCGTCCGTCATGAGCGCGGTCTGCCCGGGGCCGCCGGGGATGACGAGGACGTCCGGCGCGGTGACGTCGCCGAGGGCGGCCTCCGCGACCAGGTTGAGGGAGCCCTTGTCGCTGCGGTGGATGCCGGGGCGTGCGGCGACGAACACCACTTCGGCGTCCGGGACGAGTCCGAGGGTCTCGTAGGGGCCGACGGCGTCGAGGGCGGTGAAGCGGTCGTAGAGGAGGATGGCGATCTGCATGGGGCCTCGTTCCTGGTTCGGTGGTGCGGTGGTGCGGTGTGCCGTGGTGGTCGGGGGCGGCGGGCGGCTGCGGGGCCGTTCAGGGCTGCCGGGCGGGCCGGAAGCGGCGGCGGTACTCGGCCGGGGAGGTGTCGAGGACCCGCACGAAGGCGCGGCGCATCGCCTCGGTGGTGCCGTAGCCGCACTGTCGGGAGATCTGTTCGATGCCGTCGGCGGTGTCCTCCAGGCGCCGGCGGGCCGCCTCCAGGCGGACCCGGTCGACGTAGCGGCCGGGGGTCATCCCGGTCTCGTCGCGGAAGGCGCGGGCGAAGTGCCGCGGGGAGAGCCCGGCGCGGTCGGCCAGCGCCTCGACGGAGAGGTCCGCCGCCGGGTGCTCGGTGATCCACTGCTGGACGTCGCGCAGCGGGCGGCGCTCGGCGGTCTGTGCGGCGAGCTGGGCGCTGAACTGGGTCTGGTTGCCCGGCCGGCGGAGGAAGACGACCAGGTGGCGGGCGATGGACAGGGCGAGGTCGCGGCCGTGATCCTCCTCGACCAGGGCCAGTGCCAGGTCGATGCCGGCGGTGACGCCCGCGGAGGTGGCCACGTCGCCGTCGCGGACGTAGATCGGTTCGGGATCGACGCGGACCGCGGGGTGGCGGGCGGCGAGGTCGGCGCACAGGCTCCAGTGGGTGGTGGCGCGGCGGCCGTCCAGCAGTCCGGCAGCGGCCAGCAGGAAGGCGCCACTACAGACCGAGACCTGGCGGCGGGCCAGCGGGGCGTGGGTGCGCAGCCAGTCGACCAGCCGCGGGTCGGGCGTGCAGGTGCCGAGGCCGCCCGGTACGAGGAGGGTGTGCGGGGGTTCGGCGGCGTCCAGTGCGAGGTCCGGGACGAGGGTGAGGCCGCTGGTGGTGCGGACCGGGGCGCCGTCCAGGGTGGCGGTGCGGATGCGGTAGCCGCCGGGGGCGCCCTGCCCGGCACCGCTGAAGACCTCGACCGGGCCGGTCACGTCGAGGCTCTGCACGCCGTCGAAGAGGACGACCAGCACGTTGCGCTGTTCCATGCCTTCCATCCTGGTGGCGGGGTGCGATGGCGGCAATGACGGGTTTCCCACCTTTCCTGCCATACGGAGGTCCGGGCCCCACGGGGGCGCCCACGGGGGTGGCGCCATACCAACGGGTCGGTAACCTGCTGGCATGACCTCTTCCAGCGCACTTCCCGAACGGGCCGGCCGGCACTGCCACAACGCCCTCAACCCCTTCCACTCGGCGCACTACTTCGCCCCCGAATTCACCGCGGAACTGGCCGGGTTGGGAGTGGAGGGCCGCGCCGGGTACTTCGCCGCCCGGAGCGCGCCGCTGGGTGCGGTGGGCGCCGGAACGGTCACCGCGACCTTCTACTCCTTCAAGCACGAGCTGGTCGCCGAGCACGTCCCGCACGTCTGGACGGTCACCACACCGCAGGCCGTCCTGGACGCCCGACTGCGGGCGGTGGACACCTCCCTGCGCCGGTACCTCGGCGACGCGGTGGAGTCCGCGGAGATGGCGGAGGCGGCGAAGCTCGCGCTGACCGCCACCGAGGGCTGCGCCCGGCACGCCCGGCCGCTGTTCTCCGCCTACGCCGACCTGCCGGTGCCGGACGCCCCGCACCTCGCCTACTGGCACGCCGCGTCGCTGCTGCGCGAACACCGCGGTGACGGCCACCTGATGGCGCTGCTGGACGCTGAGCTGGACCCGGTGGAGGCGCTGGTCTCGCACGCCGCCAGTGGGCACGGGATGAGCTACCGCGGCATCCTGGCGACCCGCGGCTGGACGCAGGAGGAGCTGACGGCGGCACAGGAGCGGCTGCGCGCACGCGGGCTGCTGGCCACCGCCGACGAACTGACCGAGGCCGGGACGACGCTGCGCAAGGAGCTGGAGCGGACGACGGACCGGCTGGACCAGGCGCCGTACGCGCACCTGGGGGCGGCGGGCGTGGCCCGGCTGACCGAGCTGGCGGCCGGGTTCGCCAAGCGCCTCCTGGAGTCCGGGGCGTTCCCGCAGGCGCTGTTCAGCAGGGAGTAGCCGGCTGCTCGGAGCTGGGGCGCCGGGGGTGCGTGCGTCTTCTCACACCCCGGTGTCCCCGGCCGGGCGGTGCGACAGTCCGGGGCGCCAACCGGCACAATGCAGGCTCAGGAAAGTCGCTGGAAGGCGGGCAGGATCAACGTGACGGCAGCCACTGAGCCCATCGGGACCCTCGGGTCCATCGAAGCGCGGATCGCCGACGAGCTCGGCGTCAAGGAGCGGCAGGTGAAGGCCGCGGTCGAACTGCTCGACGGTGGCTCGACCGTCCCGTTCATCGCGCGCTACCGCAAGGAAGCGACCGAGACGCTGGACGACGCGCAGCTGCGCTCCCTTGAGGAGCGGCTGCGCTACCTGCGGGAGCTGGAGGAGCGGCGGACCGCCGTCCTGGAGTCGGTGCGGTCGCAGGGCAAGCTGGACGCCGCGCTGGAGGCGCAGATCCGCGGGGCCGAGTCCAAGGCCCGGCTGGAGGACATCTACCTGCCGTTCAAGCCGAAGCGGCGCACCAAGGCGCAGATCGCGCGGGAGGCGGGCCTCACGCCGCTGGCCGACGGGCTGCTGGCCGACCCGTCGGTGGAACCGACCGCCGCCGCCACGGCGTTCGTGGACGCGGACAAGGGCGTCGCCGATCCGGCCGCGGCCCTGGAGGGCGCGCGGGCGATCCTCACCGAGCGGTTCAGCGAGGACGCGGACCTGATCGGGGAGCTGCGCGAGCGGATGTGGTCGCGCGGCCGGGTCGCGGCGAAGGTTCGGGCGGGCAAGGAGGAGGAAGGCGCCAAGTTCGCCGACTACTTCGACTTCGCCGAGCCGTTCACCGAACTGCCCTCCCACCGGGTGCTGGCGATGCTGCGCGGTGAGAAGGAGGACGTGCTCGACCTCACCCTGGAGCCGGAGGACCCGGCGGAGGCCGTCGAGGGCCCCAGCTCCTACGAGCGGTCCATCGCGCACCGCTTCGAGATCACCGATCGGGGCCGGCCGGCCGACAAGTGGCTTCAGGACACGGTCCGCTGGGCCTGGCGCACCCGCGTCCAGGTGCACCTCGGCATCGATCTGCGGCTGCGGCTGCGGCAGGCCGCCGAGGACGAGGCGGTCCGGGTCTTCGCCGCGAACCTGCGGGACCTGCTGCTGGCGGCGCCCGCCGGGACGCGCGCCACGATGGGCCTGGACCCCGGTTTCCGCACCGGCGTGAAGGTGGCCGTGGTCGACGCGACCGGCAAGGTGGCGGCGACCGAGACGATCTACCCGCACGTGCCGCAGCAGAAGTGGGACGCGGCGCTGGCCACCCTGGCGCGGCTGGCGCGGGAGCACCACGTCGAGCTGATCGCGATCGGCAACGGCACCGCCTCCCGGGAGACCGACAAGCTGGCGGCCGAACTGATCGCCGGGCAGCCGGAGTTGAGGCTGACGAAGGTGATGGTGTCCGAGGCGGGCGCCTCGGTGTACTCGGCCTCCGCGTTCGCCTCCCAGGAGCTGCCCGACCTGGACGTGTCGCTGCGCGGCGCGGTGTCCATCGCGCGGCGCCTCCAGGACCCGCTGGCCGAACTCGTCAAGATCGACCCCAAGTCGATCGGGGTCGGCCAGTACCAGCACGACCTGGCCGAGACCAAGCTGTCGCGCTCGTTGGACGCCGTGGTCGAGGACTGTGTGAACGGCGTCGGCGTGGACGTCAACACCGCCTCCGCGCCGCTGCTCGCCCGGGTCTCCGGCATCAGCTCGGGCCTGGCCGAGAACATCGTGACCCACCGGGACGGCAACGGCCCGTTCCACTCCCGCAAGGCCCTCAAGGACGTCCCGCGACTGGGCCCCAAGGCGTACGAGCAGTGCGCGGGCTTCCTGCGGATCCGGGGTGGCGACGATCCGCTGGACGCCTCCAGCGTGCACCCGGAGGCGTACCCGGTGGTGCGCCGGATCGTGCAGGCGGCGAACAGCGAGGTCGGGGCGCTGATCGGCAACACGGCCGCGCTGCGCGCCCTGCGCCCGGCGGACTTCGTCGACGACTCCTTCGGTCTGCCGACGGTCACCGACATCCTCCAGGAGCTGGAGAAGCCGGGCCGCGACCCGCGGCCGGAGTTCCGGACCGCGAGCTTCAAGGAGGGCGTGGAGAAGATCGGCGACCTGGCGCCGGGGATGCTCCTGGAGGGCGTGGTGACCAACGTCGCCGCCTTCGGGGCGTTCGTGGACGTGGGCGTCCACCAGGACGGTCTGGTGCACGTCTCGGCGATGTCGAAGACCTTCGTCAAGGACCCGCGGGACGTGGTGAAGCCGGGCGATATCGTCCGGGTGAAGGTGCTCGACATCGACATCCCGCGGAAGCGGATCTCGCTGACCCTGCGGCTGGACGACGAGGCGGGCAAGGGCGCGCCGACCGGCGGCGGCGAGCGGCGCGGCGCGGCGGGGGGCGGCGAGCGCCGCGGCGGTGCGGGTGGCGGTACGGGCGGCGGCCGGGGACCGCGCGAGGGCGGCCAGAGCGGTGCGCCGCGGCAGCGGCAGGGCGGCGGTCAGCGAGGCGGCGAGCGCCGCGGCGGCCGGGAGGCCGCGCCGGTCAATGACGCGATGGCGGACGCGCTGCGGCGGGCCGGGCTGTTGGGCGGCAAGGACGGTCGTTGAGCCTCGGCACCCTCTCCGGGCGGCAGCGGGACGGGTTCTCGCTGCCGCCCGGAGACATCGAGGAGACGTTGAAGAGACGTTGAGGAGCCGGGCCGCGCGACGATGTTCGACCGGCGTCGACGTATCCGGTCGGGACGGCACCCGACGTACAGCACTTCTGATCCACCGGCAGACCCTGGCCCCTCCGACCCTCCGACCCTCCGACCCTCCGGCCCTCCGGCCCTCGTCCAGTGGACAGGCACTAATCCGTGGACGGGGGCCGGGCCGGCCGGTTAGCCTACGGATCATGTCCAGCCCCGAGTCCTCAAGACGCTAGCCACCGGGCGTCGTCCGGTGGCTCCTCGCCCTGCCGCTTCCGCGGCCGCGACGCCGCCCTCGGGCTGCCGTCGCGCCGGCGCGCGTTCCCTCGCGCCGCCACGTCGAGGTCTTCTCCCGCCACCGGACCGCCTGTTGAGGCAGGTCTTGTCCATGCGGTAGCCGGGGCTACCGCTTCCTCAACCGGTCCTACCGATCGCCGTCGGCCCCGCCGACGGCGCCCCTCGGCCGGTGCCGGTCCATGGTGTGGTTGCGGAGTTTTTCTGATGCCATTCGCTCTCTACGTGCTCGCGCTGGCGGTCTTCGCGCAGGGCACATCCGAGTTCATGCTGTCCGGGCTGATTCCGGACATCGCCGTCGATCTCCAGGTGTCCGTTCCGGCGGCGGGCGCACTGACCTCGGCGTTCGCTGCCGGGATGATCGTCGGGGCGCCGCTGATGGCGCTGCTGAGCCGGCGCTGGCCGCGGCGGCGCGCCCTGCTGGTCTTCCTGGTCACCTTCCTGCTGGTCCACGTGCTGGGCGCGGTGACCAGCGACTTCGGCGTGCTGCTGGCCACCCGTGTGGTGGCGGCGCTGGCCAATGCCGGGTTCCTGGCGGTGGCGCTGGCGACCGCGGCCGCGATGGTCGCGCCGGACGCCAAGGGCCGGGCCACCTCCGTCCTGTTGGGCGGCACAACGCTGGCCTGTATCGCGGGTGTTCCGGCCGGTGCGGTGCTGGGGCAGGAGTGGGGCTGGCGCTCGGCGTTCTGGGCGGTGGCCGCGCTGTCGGTGCCGGCCGTCCTCGCCCTCGTGCGGTCGGTACCGGGCGGTCCGGGCGGTACCGGTGCGGACGCCGCGGCACCCGGTGCGCGCGGTGAGCTGTGGGCGCTGCGCCGTCCGCGGCTGCTGGTGGCGCTGCTGTTGGGGGCGCTGGTCAACGGCGCCACGTTCTGCACCTTCACCTACCTCGCACCGCTGGTCACCGACGTCACCGGATTCGGGGCCGCCGGGGTGCCGGTGGTGCTGGCGCTGTTCGGGCTGGGTTCGTTCGCCGGTGTCACGGCGGGCGGGCGGCTGGCGGACCGGCGGCCCCGGGCACTGCTCGCCGTCGGGGGCGGGGCGCTGCTGGTGGGCTGGGCGGTGTTCGCGCTGACGGCCGGTAACGCGGTGGCCACGGTGGCGCTGGTCTTCGTCCAGGGCGCCCTGTCGTTCGCGGTCGGCTCCACCCTGATCGCGCAGGTGCTCTACGCGGCGGCCGAGGCTCCCACGTTGGGTGGCAGTTTCGCGACCGCGGCGCTCAACGTGGGCGCCGCGGCCGGCCCTTGGTGGGGCGGCATCGCACTCGGCGCGGGCTTCGGCTACCGCGCACCGCTGTGGGTGAGCGCCCTGCTGGTGGCGGTGGCGCTGGCCGTCGGTGGCGCGGCGCAGGGGGCGCGGGTGCGCCGGCGGGCGACCGGCGGCGCCGGGAAGGTGGCGGCGCCGACATCGTGACGGGCTCGCCCCGGGGCGGTGGCCATACGGCTCCGGGGCGGTGGCCATACGGCCCGGGGGCCGCGGTCGGGCCCGGGGTCGGGTCCGGGTCCGACCTCATGGCCGTGTCCGGGGACACCCGACCCCGCGGCCGGGGCGGTCGCCACGCGGCTCCGTACCTCGGGGCGACGGTCACCGCCCGGCTGCGCGGTGATCCTTGAGAAGGGCTCTCGCAACCGGGTCGCCCGTGTCCCGTCTCGCACGACCTTGCCTCCGTCTCACCGGACGTTCTCTGCTGCGCACCGGGTCACTGGGTCACCAAGCCCTCCTGGGCCACCGGGCCACCGGGCTACCGGGCTACCGGGTCACCGGGCGCCCGCGTAGCCGCGCAGGCGCTCCAGTTCGGCGGCGACGTCGGTGAGGGTGGCGCAGTCCGGGACCGGTCGGAGTTCCGGCGGCGGGGTGCCGGGCGGGCGGCCGGGGGTCTCCAGGGCGTCGGCCATGGCGGAGAGGGCCTGGCAGAGCCGCTCGGCCTCCGCCGGGCCCGGGCGGCGGGCGCCGTGGTCGAGGCGGACGGCGCAGGCGGTGGCGGCGTCGACGATGCGTTCCGCGGCGGTGACCACGGTCAGCCAGTCGGGGCCCGGGTCCCGGGCGGGGCGGAACTCCGCGGCGGCGGTCTCCGCTGCGCCCCGGGCCTGGGCCAGCGTCCGGTAGGCGGCCCGGCGCAACGCCAGCCGCCGGGTGGCGACGGCAGCGGGGTCGGCGGCGGCACCGGGCGCGGTGGCGGCTGCGGGCCGGGGTTCCAGGACGTACCGCAGGAAGCGCTCGGTGCTCCGCAGCGCCTCCGTGACCCGCGGGCCGACCCGGCGGCGTGGATCGGCGAGGTGCGGCAGGTGCCCGACGATCAGCACGATCCCGCACGCGAGGGAGGTGTCGACGAGCCGTTCGGGGGCGGCCTGCGGAGCGCCCCCGACGTAGACGAAGGACAGCACCATCACCGTGATCGCCCCGGTCTGCAGCGCGAAGTGCCGGGTGGCGAACGGCAGTAGCGCACCGCCCGCACCGGCCATCAGGGCGGGCCACCAGCTCCCGGACAGCAGCGCCCCGGCCGCCGCGAAGACCAGGACGCCGGCCGCGGTGCCGGCGAAGCGGTTGACCGTACGGGAGAACAGCGGGCCGAGGTCCGGCTTGACGAGGAAGGTGACGGTGGCCGGCAGCCAGTACCAGTGGTCGGCGCGGAGCAACAGGGCCACCGCCGTGCTGGCGCCGATGCAGAGGGCGACCCGCAGGCCGTAGTCCCGGCCGGCCGGGCCCAGTGCTCCGCGGGACCCCGCGGCCCGTTCCGGCGGGGTGTCGGTGCCCGCCGCGGGTGGTGGCACCGGCCGTTCCCGGTCGAAGGCTACCGCGGCGTCCAGTAGGGCGTGGTCGAAGGCGCCGCGGGCGGCGGAGCTGCGCTCCGGGGCGGAGAGCCGGCCCGGTGGCCGGCCGGTGCGCAGCGCCTCGGCGAACCGGCGGGGGCCCTCGGCGACCCGCGGCGGCAGCGTACGGGCCTCCCATAGGAGCGCGACGCTGGCCTCGCAGAGCGCGGTGGCCGCGGCGAAGCGCTCCGTCAGCAGGAGTTCCTCCGGGCGGGCCGGGCGGCCCAGCAGCCGACTGGTGAGCCGGCGCAGCCGCAGCGCCTCGTCGGCGCGGTCCAGAGCGGCGGTGAGCCGGCGGCGGGCGGGCTCCGCGCCCGGCCCACCGGCCGCGGCCAGGGCGTCGGCGAGCGCGTCGAAGACCGTGGCGACGGCCGCCCGTTCCCCGCTGAGCGGGCCGCCCGCCGGGCGCGGCGACCGCAGGACGAGCCGGAGCAGGAGCAGCCAGAGGCAGCCGGCGAGGAGGTAGAGCGCCTTGGCCCACGGCGCGCCGGGCAGGGGCATGCCCGCGCCGAGGACGGTGGCGGCGAGCATCTGCATCCCGGCGTTGGAGCGCACCGGCCCGGCCACGCTGCCGGCGCCGGAGACGAAGCCGACCGCACTGAGCGCCGGCACCACCCACCAGCCCGCGTCGGCGGCCCGCAGGGACGCGCCCATCAGCATGCCGAGCGCGGAGGCCAGCGCGGGCAGGCCGATGTGGACGATGCCGGTGCGCCGGGTGCCGGGGCGGTCGTTGACGCCCGCCAGCATCGAGCCGAGGGCGATCAGTACGCCGGGGGCCGGGTGCCCGGCGGCGATCCCCGCGGCCAGCAGCGGTCCCGCGCAGAGCGTGCCCCGGGCCACCGCCGCCCAGGGCACGGGCAGCCGCTGCCAGCGGAAGGGGTGGGCGAGCCAGGCGGGCACGGCGCGCCGGTGGCGGAGCATGGGTCTCCTCGGACGAGGGCGGGGACGGGATACGAGTGCGCGGCCACGGGTGGTCGCGGGCGGATCCGAGGGGCGTCATCGGCCGACGGTGCCGGGGCCCGGCCGGCGGCGTGGCGGGGCCGGTCCACCGGGGGCCCTACCAGCCTAAGGTCCGGACTTGTCCGGCCCACTGCCGGAGGGTTACACAAAGATCACAGGTGGAGAAGATCACAGGACGACGGGTTCGGAGGACAGCGAGCTCATCGGGCGTCGAAATCCAGGACGGCGGGACGGCGGGACGACGGGATGGCGGACGACGGCCGGACGACGGCAGCCGGACGGCTGGACGGCTGGACGAGCACGACGTCACGACGTCACGACGTCACGAGCACAACACGACGAACAGCACGACGAACAACACGGCGAACTGCACGGCGAACTGCACGGCGACGGGACCTCGGGAGGGCATGGAGATGACGGATCGGCGATCGGCGGGGACGGGCGGGTCGGTGGACCCGGAGATATGCGTGGTCGGCGGCGGGGTGATCGGGCTGACCTCGGCGATCGTGCTCGCCGAGGCCGGGTACCGGGTGCGGGTGGTGTCCCGGGATGCGGCCGGCGACACGACCTCGGCGGTGGCCGGCGGCCTGTGTTGGCCCTACCGGATCCAGCCGTACAACGACGCGGTCCGGTGGTCGCTGCGCTCCCTGGAGGTGCTCACCGGGCTCGCCGCGCGGCCGGCGGAGACCGGGGCCCGGCTGGTGCCGGGCACCTTCGCGAGCGCCCCGGCGTCGGACGGCCGTGACAGCAGTGGCAGTAGTGACAGCAACGGCAGCAACAACAACGACGGTGGCAGTAGCGACGAGGGTGCCGGGGATGCCGGGGATGGTCTTGAGGAGGGGCTCGGTGCCTGGTACGCGGCGGTGCCGGGGCTGCGGCGGGCCCGCGCCGAGGAGCTGCCGCCCGGGTGCGGCGCGGGGTGGCGGGCGCGTACGCCTCTGGTGGACATGCCGGTGCACCTGAGGTATCTGGAGCGGCGGTTGGTGGCGGCCGGCGGGACCGTGGTGGCGCGTCCGGTGGCGTCCCTGGCGGAGGCGGCCGACGGCGTCCGGGCGGTGGTGAACTGCTCCGGGCTGGGCGCCCGTGAGCTGGTTCCGGACCCCGGGGTGCAGCCCGTTCAGGGGCAGTTGGTGATCGTGGCGAATCCGGGCGTGGACGAGTGGTTCACCGCCGCCGATGCGGGCGCGGTGGACACCACCTACCTCCTGCCGCAGCCGTTCGGGCTGGTCCTGGGCGGGACGGCGCGGGAGGGAGCCTGGTCGCGGGAGCCGGATCCGGCGGTGGCGGAGGCGATCGTGGCGCGCTGCGCCCGGTACTTCCCCGAGGTGGCGCGGGCCCGCGTCCTGGCGCACCGGGTGGGGTTGCGGCCGGCCCGTCCGGCGGTGCGGCTGGCGGCGGGGCGACTGCCGGACGGGACGGTGTGCGTGCACAACTACGGGCACGGGGGTGCGGGGGTGACCGTGTCCTGGGGGTGCGCGGACGAGGTGCTGCGGCTGGTGCGGGCCGAGGTCGCGCCGGCTCAGGGGCCGACCGGGGTGCCGGCCGCGACGTGATGGTCGGCACGGGCGTCCAGCAGCAGCGGGACCAGTGCGCGCAGTGACTGGCGCAGCGGGACGGTGGCGCCGCCGTCGTCGTCCCGCTGCCAGTGCACGCCGTGGGCCGCCAGTACGGCTTCGGCCCGGGCGAACTGTGCCGCGTCCAGGCGGTAGGCGCGCGGCGGGCGGGTCAGGATGCGGTCCGCGGTCGGGGGTTCGTTGTCGGCGCCGCCGAGGTAGATCGGCCCTCGGTCGGCCAGGCCGGCCGTGCGGGCCGCCGCGGTGGCCGCCTCGATGCGTCCGCGGTGCCGATCAAGGAAGGCGAACAGTCCTTTCAGGCCGGCGAGTTGGGAGTCCACCCGGTGGCGGTTGTGCCGGGCCGGGTCGGCCTTCCCGGTGTCGGCGGGCGCGGCGAGAGGGGGGTACCCCCGGCCGGTGGTGGTGGGAGGGTCGACGCGGGTTTCCACGAGCAGTCCGATGGAGCCCTTGATCCCGGCGGTGTTGCGCAGGATCCGCTCCTGGCCGTCGCCGGCGACCTGTTTGACGGGGGCGCCGGTCACCGGGTCGGTCCAGATGCCGTAGACGCCGGTGCTGAAGCCGGCTGCCCGGGCGGCGGGGGTGACGAAGTCCTGGGACAGGGCGGCCGATTCGCGGTGGACGGGGTCCGCGGTGTTGGGGTTCCGCGGCCACAGGGAGAGCAGGTCCTTGACGTAGTAGGGCGCCTTGGGGGTGTATTCGTGCAGGTCGTAGACGGTGTCGGGGCGGTAGTCGCGGATCACCGCGGCCATCGCGCGGGCTTCGGGGGTGATCAGCGCGAGGTGGTCGCGGTTGATGTCGGTGCCGTCGGCGTTGCCGCGGGTGTCGGCGGCCCGGCCGTCGGGGTTGGCGGTGGGGACGACGAGGACGCTGGTGCGCGCGAGGAAGTGCCGGGTGGCCGGGTCCTTGGCGTAGGCGAGGTTGCGGACGGTGGTCAGGCACGCCTCGCGGCCGGAGGGTTCGTCGCCGTGCTGGGAGCAGATCAGCAGTACGGAGTTGCCGCGGCGGACGGCGGCGGGGCGCGCGGGGGCGGGGGCGCCGAGGCGGACCAGTCGCAGGGGGCGGCCCTGTGCGGTGGTGCCGATCCGGTCGATGCGGACATGGGGTGCGGCATCCGCGGACCGGGCGACGGCCGTGAGGAACGCCGTTTCCTCCGGCTCGCTGGTCCACCGGGCGCCGTGGCTGGTCTCGAATCCCGTACGCGGCACGTGCGGTGGGGTGGCGTTGGTGGACGGGGCGGGGCTGACCCCGGCGGTGAGGGCGGCGGCCAGTGCCCCGAGGGCGAGGCCGCGGGAGCGGAGTGATCCAAGGGGTGCCACGAGGGTGCCTCCGTGGGTCGGCAGCGTGGGTGGTGGGGCCGCCCCGTGTGCGGGGCGGCCCCGGGCCGGTCAGTCTCCGTACGGCAGCCGGCTGAGGGCCGGCGGTGGGGCGATGCCCTTGGGGGCGGTTCCGGTCGGGCGGGTGGCCGCCGGGGTGCCAGCGGTGGCCCGGGTGAGGGCCGGGGCGCCGCCGGTGAGCGGCAGCCGGGCGGCGGTGCGGGCCAGGTCGAGGGTGAGCGTGGGACGGGAGGCGGGCGGGTCGATCAGGTGGGCGTCGGTGCCGGCCACGATGAGCGCGAGCCGGTGCCCGGCGGGGACGATGTGGTCGCTGGCGGCCAGTTGGAGGGTGAGGGTGTAGGGCTTGCCGGGGGTGAGCGGGTGGCCGTGCTGCGGGTCGGTGGCGTGGCCGAGGTCGGCCCAGCCGCGGCTGAAGACCGTGAAGCCGACCTTGCTGACGTCGGCGGCGGTCTCCTTGAAGCAACCGGTGTCGCCGGTGGTGCCGGCGCCCCAGCAGGTGCTGTTGCCGCGGGTGACGATGCCCTCGCCGTCGGCGCCGTAGTTCCGGATGGTGTCCGGGCCGAGGTCGACGAGGACCGCGGTCAGGTGGGCGCTGGTGGTGTTGGGGGTGGCGGTGACGGTCACCGTGCCGGCGCCGGAGAGCCGCAGCGGTGCGGTGAGCGGGCCGGTGGTGAAGCCGGCCTTGGCCGGGGTCGAGCGGTCGATGGCGGCGGCCCAGTCGGCCTCGCCGAGCGCCGGGTCGCCGGTGAAGGCCGCGGTCTGGCCGGCTGGGGTGGGCCGGGTGCCCAGGACGCCGACGCCGGCGGTGGTACCGGTACGGGGGTGCAGGGTGACCGCGGCGGTGCCCGGCGCGGGCCACCGGGCGTCGGTGCGCCAGGTGTCGGGGGCGCGCTCGATGTCGGCCATCGGGGCGCGCTGGATGCCGTTGTCGTAGCCCATCAGGTAGTGGTCGAACCACTGGTGGAGGGTGCGCACCCAGTCACCGCGGCGGTAGTCGAAGGGGTCGACGTGGCCGGTCTGGGAGAGCCAGATCTTGCGTTCGACGCCGTGCCTGGCGAGCGCGTCCCACCACTGGCCGAAGTGCTTGGTACGGACGTTGAGGTCCTGCATGCCGTGGACGAGGAAGACGCTGGCGCGGACCTTGGCGGCGCCTCGCACGTAGTCCCGTTCGGTCCACAGGTCGGTCCAGTCGCCGTTGCGCGGGGCGCCGGCGACGAGCTTGCGCTGGACGGCGGCGCAGTCCTTGTGCGCGCCGGGGCTCTCGACGGCGGAGGCGAGTCCGTCGGGGCCACCGTCGTAGAGCGGGGCGCCCTGGGCGAAGTAGTAGTCGTACCAGGAGGAGATGCCGGCGATCGGGACGATGGTCTTCAGGCCCGGGACGCCGGTGGCGGCGACGCCGTTGGCGATGGTGGCGTCCCAACTCTTGCCGATCATGCCGGTGTTGCCGTTGGACCAGTCGGCGGTGACGGGTTTCCCGCCGCTACGGGCGGTGTAGCCGCGGGCCCGACCGCCCAACCAGTCGATGACGGCCTTGGCGGACTGGACGTCCGAGCGGCCGCCGACGTCGATGCAGCCGTCGGAGCGGTTGGTTCCGGCCAGATCGACGAGGACGGTCGCATAGCCGCGAGGCACGAAGTAGTTGTCGTAGAAGAGCGGGAACTGGACCGGGCGGCCCTGGGCGTCGTAGGTCTTCTTCTGGCTCTCGTTGCCGCGTCCGCAGCACGAGTAGTAGGGACTGGCGTCCATGATCGTGGGGATCCGGCGGCCCTGTTGCGCGGGTTCGGCGGGCCGGATGATGTCGGCGGCGACCCGGTCGGGGTGGCCGTCGGAGTCGCCGTCGAGGCCGGTGTCCACCCAGACCGTTTCGCGGATGGCGTGGTCGTAGGAGTAGACCGGCTTGCTCTCCCGGGGAGCGGGGGCCGCGCCCGCCGCACCGGGGGCGGCGACCAGGGCGAGGAGGGCGAGGACGGCTGACAGGACGAGGGTTTTCCAAGGGATGTGGGGGGTTCCCGGGCGTATTGTCACGCGCGGACCGTAGCGCGGGTCAACTCCCGTGCAGAAGGGGGGTGTCGGGGGCGCGTGTCGGTGAGATGTCGGTCATGTGTCAGATGTGGCCATGGACATGACGCGGCCTCGATGCGTACATAAGCTCCGTAAGAGATCGACCTCCCCTACGAGTTGGAGGACTCGTGCGTCACAGACTCCTGGTCCCGGGCGCGGCCGCGCTCAGTCTGCTGCTGGCGATCCCGGCGGCGGCGGCCGACTTCACCCCGGGTGCCCCGGGTGCGGGCGACAGCTACTACCCCGCGAGCGGCAACGGCGGGTACCGCGTCTCCCACTACGACCTGCGGCTGAAGTACCAGCCGGCGACGGACCTGCTGGAGGGCACGGCGACCCTGCTCGCCCGGACCACGCAGGACCTCTCGCGCTTCAACCTGGACTTCGGCCTGAAGGTCAGCGAGATCCGCATCAACGGCAAGAAGGCCACCTTCGCCACCTCCGGGAAGCACGAGTTGGAGGTGACGCCGGCCACACCGCTGGAGAAGGGCAAGGACATCAGCGTGGTGGTCCGCTACGCGGGCAAGCCCTCCGAGCTGAAGATCGACGGCTTCACCGCCTGGGCCCGGACGCCGGACGGCGGCGTGGTGGCGCAGGAGCCGGAATCGGCGGTGTGGTGGTTCCCCAGCAACGACCACCCCTCCGACAAGGCGACGTACGACATCTCCGTCGCGGTGCCGGACGGCACCCAGGCACTCAGCAACGGCGTGCTGGCCTCGAAGACCTCCAAGCTCGGCTGGACGCGCTACAACTGGCGCTCGGACAAGCCGCAGGCGACGTACCTGACGACGCTGGCGATCGGCAAGTTCGACATCACCACCGACACCACGGCCGACGGTCTGCCGGTGATCAACGCGGTCAGCCCGGACCTGGGCGCGAACCTGGGGTCGGCGCGGGCGAGCATCGAGCGCACCACCGAGGTCACCGAGTGGCTGGAGAGCGTCTTCGGTCCGTACCCGTTCAACTCGGTCGGCGGCTACGTCCCCAACGTCCCGGCCGGGTACGCGCTGGAGACCCAGACCCGTCCGTTCTACGGCAAGAAGGCGTTCGACAAGGGCACCAACGTCTCGGTGGTGGTGCACGAGCTGGCGCACCAGTGGTACGGCGACAGCGTGTCGTTGAAGGACTGGAAGGACATCTGGCTCAACGAGGGCTTCGCCGCGTACAGCCAGTGGCTGTGGTCGGAGAAGGAGGGCGAGGGCACCGCGCAGCAGTTGGCGGACTACGTCTACGCCCAGCACCCGGCCGATGACCCGTTCTGGACGGTGAAGCCGGGCGACCCGGGCGCGGACAAGCAGTTCGACTCGGCGGTCTACGACCGCGGTGCGCTGGCCCTGCAGTCGCTGCGCAACAAGGTCGGCGACAAGGTCTTCTTCGACATCCTCAAGTCCTGGCCGACGGAACACCGGTACGGCAACGCCGCGGTCGGGGACTTCGTGAAGTTCGCGGAGAAGAAGTCCGGGCAGCCATTGGCCGACTTCTTCGACACCTGGCTGTACCAGCCGACCAAGCCGGCCGCGAGCGCGGGCGCGCGGGCGTTCGCCGCGCGGGGCCTGGTCGCCCAGCCCAAGTCGTGGAAGCAGATCGCGGCCACCCACGAGGTGCACGCCGGTCACTGACCGGGTGCGGCGGGCGGGGTCAGGTCGGTGACCGGGTCCCGCCCGCCCTCGTCGTCACCGGCGGGCCGTCCGGTGCTTCCGGCGGGCCCGCCGCGCGATCGGCAGGAACCGCAGCCGCTCCGGCAGCGCGGGCACCACCAGGCGCACCATCAGGCCCAGGCGGCGCAGCCGGCGCTCCTGCGCGTCGGTCCAGGTGAGGCCGATGGCGCGCCGGGCGTCCGGCGGCATCAGCCCGATGGTGACGAACCGGCGGAACCGCGCGAACCGCGGCAGCAGCACCGGCCAGACCAGGCGCAGCGCCAGTCGCACCCACCAGGGGCCGCGGTCCGGGGCCGGCAGCGGCCGGTCGGTGGCGATCAACTCCCGTACCACCACGGTCTCCTCGACCTCGGCGGCGAGGACCTTGCGGTAGTACGGCCAGAACTCCTCGATGGTCTGCGGCATGTCCCGGTCGTGGATGCCGAGGATCCGGCCGACCTGGAGCCACTCCGCGTACAGCGCCCGCTCCTGCGCGGGGGTGAAGGGGCGGCCGAGGTAGCGCTGGGCGTGCCGGAAGACGGGGTAGCCGGTGGCGTGCACCCAGGCGTAGTACGCGGGGGTGAGCGCGTGGTACTTCCGGCCGTACGCGTCGGTGCCCTGGATCGAGCGGTGCAGCTTGCGCAGGCGCCGGCCCTCCTCGACGGCGGCCCGGCCGCCGTACACCCACAGCTGGAGCGAGGCCAGTGACCGTTCGCCGCGCCCCCAGGGGTCGGCGCGGAAGACCGAGTGGTCGTCCACGCCCGCGCCCACCGCGGGGTGTGCCACCTGCATCGTCAGTGCGGCGGGCAGGGTCAGGAGTGATCTGACGTCCCCGACCAGCGTCCAGAGCACGCCTCCGGGCGGCGGGGGTTCCGGGTCGGTCCGTTCCAAGGCTGTTCGTACCGTGTTCATACGGTTACTCATCATACGGTGGCTCCCAGCGGACGGCGGGTGCGCGGGTCGGTGCCGGGGCGGTGGGTGTTCCAGTAGGCCAGGAAGAGCGCCGGGGCGATCCGCAGCGGGGGCGGCACCAGCGCCATCAGGCAGCGCACCACCCGGGCGAACCGGCGCAGCCGGCGCTGCTGCCGGGTGGTCCAGGTCAGCCCGAACCGCTCGCGGAGGACCGGTGGCAGTACGCCGACGGTGACCAGCAGGGCGTAGTGGGCGGCGAGCGCGGCGAACGGCCGCCAGAGCACTGCCGGGACCCACCACACCGGTGGCTTCTGCGGTCGGGCCAGCTCCGCCAGGACGTCGCGCACCGAGTCGTTGAGCTCCAGCCGCTCGGCGACCACACCGTCGTAGTAGGCGCAGAACGACGCCCAGTCGGGCGGGAGGTGATGGTCTTTCAGACCCCAGACCCGCCCCACGTCCCGCATCTCGCGGTAGTACTCCTCGGTCTCCTCCGCCGTCAGGCCCGGGCCGAAGAGCCGGAGGGCGTCGAGGGGGCCGCGGACGAGGGTGGCGTGCACCCAGTGGTACGCCTCGGGGTGCAGGGCGTGGTAGCGCCGGCCCTGCGCGTCGGTGCCCTTCATTTCCCGGTGGACCTCGATCAGTCGTCGGGCCTCGACGGTGGCCGCGGCCTGTCCGCCGTAGATCACCGTGCCCAGCGAGCCGACCGTGCGCAGCAGTCGCCGCCAGGGCTCGGCGCGGAAGGTCGAGTGGTCGGCGACGCCGGCGCCCACCACCGGGTGCGCGACCTGGAGCAGCAGGAGCTGAGGGGACGTCAGGAATGCCCGGGTGTCGCCGAAGTGGCGCCAGGCGATGCCGCCGCGGCGGGGTGCCCTGACCTGCGCCGGGGGCCGTTGCGCCGGCTGGTCGAAGGGGGTGCCGGGTGCTGCCTCGGTGTCCATCCCGCCTCCTCGCTGAATCCGTGTCAGCAGTGTTGACGCGGCTCGTGAAACAAGTCAATAGTCCTTGTAACATTGACTCACCTCATCGGGAGGTCCCCGAAATGGCCGTGAGCGCACGTGAGTTGAGCCCCGAGGGACGGACGCACTGGAAGCGCACCGCCGTGCTGCTGGTGCCGGGCGTGGCCTGTGTCGGTGCCGTGCTGATCGCCCTGGCGCAGGGGGCGATGGCCGCGTCCTTCGCGGTGTCCGGCAAGAACTTCAAGGTCTCCGCCGACGAGATCACCGGCCAGGGGATCTCCAGCTTCCCCTCCTCGCTCGGCGACGCGGACGGCACCGGCCACGCGGTGCTGCTGGCCGGCATCAAGTCCGGTACGGCCAGGGGCGTCTGCCTGTCGATGAAACAGCGGCTGCCGCTGGTCGGCGAGGTGTCCCTACTGGTCCGCTCCGGCGGCGACCGGCCCGTCCGCGGCGAGAACCTCGTCGTCAACGCCGACGCGCTGACCAGCAGCGGGGGCCGGGTGACCGGCGTCCAGGCGGGCCGGGACGCCGCCACGCTCACCGGGGCGCCGGGGGTCAGCGGGCCGCGCGGACTGTTCGGCGTCCAGGCGAGCACCGCGCTGGCGCGCGACGTCAAGAGCACCGCCTGGGCCTCCAACGGCGGTTCGCTCACCCTCGACAAGGTCGAGATCGAGCTCAGCCACACCGGCAAAGAGTGCTACTAGCCGCCAGGAGGCCCCGTGCTCACCTTCGTCCTCGGCTTTCTCGCCGAACTCGCCAAGGAGACCGGCAGTTGGCTCGACCGCGTGCTGCCCGCCCCCGGGCTGCGCCGACCGCTGCGGTCCTGGCGCCGCCGCCGACCGTTCTGGGCCGGACTGTGGGCGGTCGCCGGCGGTCTGGAGCTGATCGCCCTGCCGCTGGCGCCACTGCCGTTGATGCTGAAGGTCGGCATCGGCGCGATGTCGGCGATCGGGGTCGGCCTGGTGCTGATCGCCGGCGGGCTGTTCTTCGTCTTCGCCCCCGCCCAGCGGATGTTCGTCTCCGTGGTCACCGCCATCGCCTCCGTGGTCTCGCTCGCCACCACCAACCTGGGCGGCTTCGGGATCGGCTGCGGGCTCGGCCTGTTGGGCTCGTCGATGGCCTTCGGGTGGCTACCGGACGGGCCGACCGGGGGCGCGGAGGGCACGGCCGACACACCGTCAGCGGCGCCCGTCCGGGCGGTGACACCGCACCCAAAAGCACCTGAGGGCAGGGGAGTTGGACCGTCGTCGCCCGGCTCCTGCACCCTCGCCCTGACGCTCCCGCTCGCGCTCGCCGCCGGACTGGTCACCGGCGCACCGGCCCGCGCGGCCGACGGCGACCCGCGCGACGCCCTCGGCGCGCTCCCGCTGCCCTGCCTGACCGGCATCGACACCGGCGGCGCGGACAACCCCGCCCCCACCGGCCCACCCCCGTCCGGCGGCGACCGCCCCGCACCACCGACCCGGACCGCCCGCCCCGGGGAGATCGGCGCCCCGGACGACCTCACCGCCCTGACCCCGCCCCTCGTCCTCGGCGAACAGCCCGGCCCGGGCCGCGCCACCTACCCCGTCAGCCCGTACTACCCGACCGTCGGTGCCACCCGCCTGACCGCCACCGACGCCCTCGTCCACGGCGCGACCTACCTGCCCACCGCGGGCGGCGGCCGGATCAAGGTCCTGTGGGTGCACGCCGCCCGGATCGTCGCCGACGACTACCACCTCCGGGTCACCGGACCGGACGGCGCCGCGCACGTCCTCGACGTCCAACTCGACATCCGCGACGTCGACGTCTACGCCACCTACCTCCGGGGCGCCCTCGACATCCCCTGGCTGAAGGTCAGCACCCCGCAGCTCTGCCTCGGCGCCGACGTCGTCCCCGCCAACCTCCCCGTCGCCGTCCGCCTCCCCGCACTCACCCTGCGACCGGTCACCGCGGGCCAGGTCCTCGTCGACGCCGCGGAGGTCCACTACCGCGTCCTGGGCGGTCACTAGGGCCGGTCCGGCCCAGATCCGGGCAGCCCTGGGGCCCATCGGCCCTGCTCCACCGGACCGGCCCCAGCACCGACTCCCGGGCAGCCACCGGGAGACCACCGCGCACGCCACCCCACCTCAGGAGGCACGCACATGGGCCGCTACACCCGGCTGCGGGAGATCCGCCGGATGGACCCCGAACGGGACTTCGAGCAGATCTTCCGCTGGATCACCCAGTACGAATTCCCCTGGGACTACGCCCAGGGCCTCTCGGTCGCCTTCCTGCGCGACTACGGCGTCCCGCGCATCTCCCAACTCCTCGACCGCACCCAGGAGTTCGAGCGCAACGGGCAGAAGCGCTACGACGACACGGTGCTCCTCGGCTTCGAACTGGCCGCCGACGGCTTCGACTCCGCACGGGGCCGCGCCGCCGCCCGCCACCTCAACCGCATCCACGGCAAGTACCACATCCCCAACGACGACTTCCGCTACGTCCTCGCCACCACCGTCGTCGGCCCCGAGCGGTGGATCGACCGCTACGGCTGGCGCCCCCTGTGCGCCAACGAAAAGGCCGCCCTCGCCCTGGTCGGCCACAAGCTCGCCACGATGATGGGCATCGCCGACGCCCCCCGCACCATGGCCGGCTACGAGAAGCTCCTCGACGACTACGAGGCCGGGATGTTCGCCTACCACCCGGCCAACCACCGGGTCGCCAACGCCACCTTCCGGGTGCTGGCCTCCTGGTACCCGGCCGCCCTCCGCCCCGCCGTCGCCCGCTTCTCCCTCGCCCTGCTGGACGAACCCCTGCTGCGCGCCCTGGGATTCCCCGCACAGCCGCCCTGGCTGCGGACCCTGGCCCACCGCACGCTGCGCGCCCGGGCCGCCGTCGTCCGCCTGCTGCCCGCCCGGCCGGAGTCCCGGCCCGGCCTGTCCCGGCCCCGTTCCTATCCCTTCGGCTACACCCTCGACGACCTCGGGCCCGCCTGGGCCCAGCACCGCCCGCTCCGCCCGCTGCCCTCCGAGGACGCCTCATGACCGTACTGATCTCCCGTTCCCCACTCACCGGCGAACCGGTCGGCGAGCACCCCGTGCACGGCCCGGAGGAGGTCCGGGCCGCCGTCGACCGGGCCCGGGAGGCGGCCCGCGCCTGGGCGGCCTGCGGCTGGGCCGGTCGCCGCACCCGCCTGCTCACCTGGAAGCGGTCGCTGGCCCACCGGATGGACGAACTGGCGGAGCTGATCGGCGCCGAGACCGGCAAACCGCCGCACGACGCCCGCGCCGAGGTGCTGCTCGCCCTCGTCCACCTCGACTGGGCGGCCCGCAACGCCCGCCGCGTGCTGGGCCGACGCCGCGTCCCCTCCGGTCCGCTGGCCGTCCACCAACGCTCGCTGCTCACCCACCGCCCCCTGGGGGTGATAGGCGCAATCGGCCCCTGGAACTACCCCCTCCACACCCCCATGGGCTCCCTCGGCCCCGCCCTCGCGGCGGGCAACGCGGTGGTCTTCAAACCCTCCGAACTCACCCCGGGCGTCGGCGTGTTGCTCGCCGCCACACTCACCGACGCGCTCCCCGACCATCCCCACCTCCTCCAGACCGTCACCGGCCCCGGCGCCACCGGCGAGGCCCTGGTCCGCTCCGGCGCCGACAAGATCGCCTTCACCGGTTCCCCGGCCACCGCCCGCAAGGTCGCCGCGGTCTGCGCCGAGCGGCTCACCCCGCTGCTCGCCGAGTGCGGCGGCAAGGACGCCGTCATCGTCGACGCCTCCGCCGACCTGGACGCGGCGGCCGACGCCATCGTCTGGGGCGCCCTGGCCAACGCCGGCCAGACCTGCGCCGGTGTGGAGCGCGTCTACGCCGTCGCCCCGATCCACGCCGCGCTCTGCGACCGGATCGTCCACCGCGCCCGCGCCCTACGACCGGGGGCCGGACCGGACGCCTCCTACGGCCCGCTCACCCTCCCCACCCAACTCGCCACCGTCGAACGCCATGTGAAGGACGCCCTGGCCGCCGGCGCCCGCGCCCTCTACGGCGGCCCGGAATCGGTCCGCCCGCCCTACGCCCACCCGGTCGTCCTCGTCGACGTGCCCGAGGACTCCCCCGCCATGCGCGAGGAGACCTTCGGTCCGGTCGTCGCCGTCAACGCCGTCCGCGACCTGGACGAGGCGGTGACCCGTGCCAACGCCTCCGCCTACGCGCTCGGCGCGGCCGTCTTCACCGGCAGCCGCCGCACCGGCCGCGCCATCGCCGAACGCCTCGCCTCCGGTGCGGTATCGGTCAATTCCGTCCTCGGCTTCGCCGCCGTCCCCACCCTTCCCTTCGGTGGCTCGGGCGATTCCGGCCACGGCCGCGTCCACGGCGCCGAGGGCCTCCGCGCCTTCGCCGCCCCGCACGCGCTGACCGTCCGCCGGTTCCGTCCGCCCGTGGACCTGACGTCGTTCAGCACACCGCGGCGCAGGGCGGCCCGGGCCGTCGCGGTGGGGCGGTGGCTGCACAGCCGCCGTTGACCGGACCGCCGCGCCCACCCGGGCCGGTCCCCCTCACCGGTCGAGCAGCGGAGCGAGATACCTCCGCGCGAACCGCCGCGCCTGCTCATCGTCGTCCAACGCGAAGCAACTCACCGGATTCAGCAGGAAGGACACGGTGATCCGCACCATCAGCTCCGCCACCGCCGTCGGATCCCCGCCGTCGGCCTCGTCACCGCCGCGCTCGCCGCCGCCGTCTCCCTGGCGCACCGTCCGGCCGTCCCCGCTCACCGCCACCCGCTGCGCCCGGCGCAGATGCCCCGCCAGGTACCCGCGCATCGCCAGGAAGGACGGCCCGCTCTCCAGCGTCAGGTACGGCAGCATCGTCTCCGGCTCCAACCGCATCAGCCCCCCGATCAGCGGATGTCCCCGGATCAACCGCAGGATGGCGGCGAACCCCTCCACCATCCGTTCCTCCATCGTCGGCAGCCCGGCCACCGCCGCGTCCACCTCGGCGACGAACAGCCGGTACTCACGCAGCAGCACCCGCTGCACCAACTCGTCCTTGTTGCCAACCCGCCGGTACACCGTGACCCGCGAAACCCCGGCCCGTTTGGCCACGTCGTCGACGGTGGACCGCCGTAGCCCGAAGGTCATGAACTGCTCCCGCGCCGCGTCCAGGATCTTCTCCGTCAGCGCGCCCCCGGCTCCCGGTGCACCCTCCAACGCCCGTGTCAGCAGCTGTCGTTCGTCCACCATCGGTCCCCCTCCTCGCACCCGCCACCGGCCGGCGGCACACCCCGCTGGTGACAAAGACACTAACCGAATCACTTTGTAACGAAGCCCTGCCCAGGCGGCACACCGTGACCCGCCCGACCCCCTCGCCACTACCGCCCACCGTCGCCCGACTCGCCCGACTCGCCCTGGAGCAAAGGGAGTTCGTGGCCACTCGCCGCGACGTGGCTCGCTGCGACGTCGCCCTCCGGGAGTGCGGAACCCGCGAGCAGCCCGACGCCCTGACCGCCGGGACCGCCGGGACCGCCAAGCTCACCCTCCTGCGGCACCAACGAGATGCAGCACGCTCCCGCGCGACGTCATCGGCAAGCGACTCGGTCCGTAAATCTGCTGCCCGCCGGGAGGTTACCTAGAAGTAACCCCAGCTGGTTTGATGTGCGTCGCCGCTATATATCCCCAAGTCCCCCCTCGATAGGGAGTTTCAGTGCCGCACTCCCCCCTGCGTACGTCCCGGGCCGTCGCGATCGCCGCAGCCCTCGCCGCCACGTTGGCCGTCGCGTCCCCCACCGCGTCGGGCGCAACCATGTCGGCTCCGGCCGGCCCTGCCGGTTCCCCGGCGGTCGCGAGCGCGCCCCGGCTCAAGGTGCTCACCTACAACACCTTCCTCATGAGCAAGAACCTCTATCCCAACTGGGGCCAGGACCACCGCGCCCAGGCCATCGCGTCCGCTGACTTCTTCCACGGCAACGACGTCGTCGTGCTCCAGGAAGCCTTCGACAACTCCTCCTCCGACGCGCTCAAGTCGCAGGCCGCCGCGGAGTATCCGCACCAAACTCCGGTGGTCGGCCGCAGCCGGAGCGGCTGGGACGCCACCAGTGGCGCCTACTCGGCCGTCACGCCCGAGGACGGCGGGGTGACACTGCTGAGCAAGTGGCCAGTGCTGCGCAAGGAGCAGCACATCTACCAGGACGCCTGCGGTTCGGACTCCTACTCCAACAAGGGCTTCGTCTACGCGGAACTGGACGTCAACGGCACCAAGGTGCACGTCGTCGGCACCCACACCCAGTCGACCGATTCGGGCTGCAAGGCCGGTGAGGCGGCCGCCGACCGCGCCAAGCAGCTCAAGGAGCTGGATGCCTTCCTCAACGCCAAGAACATCCCGGCGGACGAGGAGATCATGGTCGCCGGTGACATGAACATCGACTCCCACGGCACCGAGTACAACACCCTGCTGGCCAACGCCGACCTGGCACCCGCCGACAACCGCACGGGGCACCCGTACTCCTTCGACACCCAGGCGAACTCGATCGCCGCGTACCGCTACCCGAACGACCCCCGTGAGGACCTGGACTACGTGCTGTTCCGCAACGGCCATGCCCGGCCCGCTGGTTGGCGGAACACCGTGATCAAGGAGCAGTCGGCGCCCTGGACCGTCTCCAGCTGGGGCAAGGACTACACCTACACCAACCTCTCCGACCACTATCCGGTCATCGGCGGCTGACCCGACCCGCCCGGGCGGTGGACCGGCCGCGCAGGCCGGACCACCGCCCAGCCGGTCCGCCGCGCGCACCCTCCCCCGCCGGCGGCCCCGGGCCCTCAGCGGTCGTAGACCGTCACCGCGACCCCGCGCCCGATGAGCCGCTGGGTTATCAGCGGCTCCACCCGGGACCACTTCCCACCGGCCAACCCACAACCGATCCGCGGCATGTGGACCGAGGCCCCCAACTCCAGCGCCTTGTCCGCGACCCGGCCGAGCCCGGCCGCTATCGCCTCGTACCGCACCGGCACGCCCTTGCTGCCGGTCCGTATGCCCCGCTGTCCAACGACATTGGCCACCCACACGTGCTCACCGACCGGCACCAACTGGACGGCGCCCAGCCCGAAGTCGTTCCCCGCCCGCTCGCGGTGCCAGCGGCGGTAGACCCGCTCCGGCTCCGGCCAGCGGCGGGAGAGGGCGAGCACGAAGCCCTTGCCCCAACCCCCGAGGTCATTGCAGACATGCACGATCACTTTGACGCCCTTGCCCTGAGGTGCGGTGGCATCACCCTTGACGTAGGCGATTGCGGCGTCGATCCCCGTTTTCTCAGCCATGACTCAACGGTACGGGCGACCACTGACAACGGGCCCGCACGACGGAGGGCGGCCCCGGCGACCTTCCGGTCCACCGCGGCCGCCCTCCGCTGTACGGGCGTGTGTCCTCGCGCGACTTACTCGGCGAGTTCGCGTTCCTCGGCGATCCGCCGCACCCGGCCGCGGACCACGAACCAGCCACCCACCAGCGCGGCGGCGAGGATCGGGATCAGCAGGACGGTCTGCCGGCCGACGCCGTCGTCGAACCACATCAGCACGATGACGCCGAGCAGGAAGGCGATGGTGGCGATGTCGGTGACCGGCGTGCCCGGCAGGCGGAAGCGCGGCCGCTCGACCAGGCCCTCCTTGGAGCGGCGGACGAACACCATGTGACAGACCATGATCGTGCACCAGGTGCTGACGATGCCCAGCGCCGCGATGTTGATCACGATCTCGAACGCCTTGCCCGGCAGCCAGTAGTTGAGCCCGACACCGAGCACGCACACCGCGGAGGTGAGCATGATGCCGCCGTACGGCACCTGGTTGCGGTTCATCCGGCCGGCGAACTTCGGCGCGGAGCCCGCCATGGACATCGAACGCAGGATGCGGCCGGTGGAGTACAGCCCGGAGTTCAGGCTGGACATCGCGGCGGTGAGCACGACGAGGTTCATCACATCGCCGGCGTGCGGGATGCCGACGTGGGACAGCACGGTGACAAACGGGCTCTCGTTGGCGCTGAAGACGTTCCACGGCAACAGCATCGCCAGCAGGATCACCGAGCCGACGTAGAAGATGCCGACCCGCCACATGATCGAGTTCACGGCCTTCGGCACGACCTTCTGCGGCTCGCTGGTCTCACCGGCGGTGACGCCGACCAGTTCGACCGCGGAGTAGGCGAACACGACGCCTTGGAGCACGATCACCACGGGCAGCAGGCCGGTCGGGAAGATGCCACCGTGGTCGGTGATCAGGTGCAGGCCCGGCGTGTGTCCGTCGACCGGGTGCTGGGTGGCCAGCAGGAAGATCCCGATGAACATGAAGGCGACCAGCGCCGCGACCTTGATGATCGCGAACCAGAACTCCATCTCACCGAAGATCTTCACCGATATCAGGTTGATCGTGAGCACCACCGCCAGCGCGATCAGCGCCATCACCCACTGCGGAATGCTGGTGAACATGCTCCAGTAGTGGGTGTACAGGGCGATCGCGGTGATGTCGGCGATACCGGTCGTCGACCAGTTGACGACGTACATCCAACCCGCGACGTAGGCGCCCTTCTCCCCCAGGAACTCCCGGGCGTAGGAGACGAACGAGCCGGACGACGGGCGGTGCACCACCAGTTCACCGAGGGCCCGGACGACGAAGAAGGCAAAAAGACCGCAGACCGCGTAAGCGATGGCGAGCGCCGGACCGGCCGAGTGCAGCCGGCCGCCGGCCCCCAGGAAGAGGCCGGTGCCGATCGCGCCACCGATGGCGATCATGTTGATGTGGCGGCCCTTAAGAGCCTTGCTGTAACCGGCGTCTCCCGCGTCCTGCCGGGTCCCGCTCCCCCCGTCCGATGGCCGCTGGGCTTCATCCACGACGGTTTCTGTGCTCACTACTGGTTCATCTCGCTTTCGGAGAGCTTGACCATGGCCCGCTCCGCAGATCGTGCGAACGGCCAGTCGGCACACCTTCCCCGAAGAGTGGCCCCCCGTCTGTGTGCGAGATCACATGGCGTACATTCGCCGCAGGGTTCGTCCGTATTTGTGTCGAATAACACCGCGGCGAAGCTTCAGCGACGGTGTGAGTTCGCCAGTTTCCGGCCGCCATTCCTCGCCCAACAACGAAAATCGCTTGACCTGTTCCGTGCGGTTCAGCCGGGTATTCGCCGCCGCCACACCCCGCTCGACCTCCGCCCGGACGGCGGGATTCCGGGCCAGTTCCGGCAGGCTCCCCTCGATGCCGTGCCGGGCCGCCCAGGCCGGGGCCAGCTCCGGATCCAGCACCAGCAACGCCACCAGATACGACCGACCGTCGCCGTGCACCAGCGCCTGCCCGATGAGCGGATGCTCCTTGAGGGCGTTCTCGACCAGCGCGGGCGAGACGTTCTTGCCGGTCGACGTCACGATCATTTCCTTCTTGCGGTCGGTCAGCCACAGGAAGCCGTCCGCGTCGATCCGGCCGATGTCGCCGGTGCGGAACCAACCGTCCGCACCGGCGGCCGGTTCCACCGTCCCGTCCGCCCGGAGGTACCCCGCGCTCACCGTCCGGCCGCGCACCTCGATCTCCCCGTCCGCGGCCGTGCGCACCTCCAGCCCGGCCAGCGGCCGGCCCACCGACCCCAGCCGGAAGGCACCGGGGGCGTTGGTCGTGGCCACCCCGACCGTCTCGGTCAGCCCCCACGCGTCCATGATCACGATGCCGAAACCGGCCCAGAACCGCACCACCTCCGGGGGCATCGGCGCGGAGGCGCTCGCCGTCCAGACCAGCCGGTCGAAACCGGCCGTCGCCAGCAGCGGGTCCAGCACCTGCGCCTTCGCCGTGGCGTACGCCGCCGCCAGCCCGGCGGGCGGCCGCTGCCCGCGCTCCCGGCAGGCGACGTGGGCCCGGGCGGTCTCGGCCGCCGCCGCCACCGCCGCCTGGTGCTCCGCGGGCAGCGCCGCCAGCGCGGCCCGGACAGCCGCCGCCAGCTTCTCCCACACCCGCGGCACCCCGAAGAACTGCGCCGGCCGCAGCTCACGGGCGAGCGGCGCGACCTCCGCCGGATCCGCGCAGAGGTGGACGTGCGCGGCCCGGAAGACCGGCAGGTAGATGCCCAGCATCCGCTCGGCGATATGGGCGAAGGGGAGGTAGGACAGGTGCGCGGCATGGTCCGGCAGCTCCACGACGCCGTCCAGCGCCACCGCGTTCAGCAGCACGTGCCGGTGGCTGACCACCACGCCCTTGGGGTCGCCGGTCGTGCCGGAGGTGTACACGACGGTCAGGGTGTCGCCCGCGTCGCCCTGCCGCCAGGCCGCCTCGAACGCCCCGGGGTCGTACGCCGCGGCGCCGCGGGCCGCCACCGCGGCGAAGCTCTCGTACCTGCCTGCCGCCGGGTGGCCGGCGGCCGGCGGCTCGACGACCACCAGCCGCGCCAACCGCGCCGCCGCGTCGTCGAGCAGCGGCTCCCAGCGCGCCCGCTCCCGGGGCCCCTCCACCACGGCCAGTTGGGCCCGGCTGTGCCGGACGATATGGGCGATCTGGCCCGGCGCGGAGGTGCCGTAGACCGTGACGGGTACGGCGCCCAGGTGCACCAGGGCCAGGTCGCTGAGCCAGTGCTCGGGGCGGTTGCCCATCATGAGCAGGACGATCTCCCCGCGCCCGACGCCGAGCGCCCGGAACCCGGCGGCCAGTTCACCGATCCGGCGGCGGGCCTCCGCCCAACTGAGCGTCCGCCAGCCGCCGTCCGGCGCGCGCCAGGAGAGGGCCGGCCGTGCGCCGTGGTCCTCGGCGTTTCGCAACAGCAGGGCGGGCAGCGTGAGTGCGCCCGGCTCACCGGGCATACGCAGGAGCGTGGTCATGGCGGCCTCCCGAGGGTGTGGGCCTGATCTACGGACCGTACGGAGGACCCAGGCCCTGCCCGAAGGGGGCCTGGCTGCGCGCTGAGCGGTGAAGAAGGTTTCACAGGACTGGTGAGACAGCAATACTGTTGAACATGATGGAGTCCGCCCCTGACGGCCTGACCGTCGACGAACTCGCCGCCCGCGCCGGCGTCACGGTCCGCACGATCCGCTTCTACAGCACCCGCGGTCTGCTGCCGCCGCCCGAGATCGGCCCGCGCCGGGTCGGCCGCTACGGCCCGGACCACCTCTCGCGGCTCGCGCTCATCGAGGAACTCCAGCACCAGGGCCTGACCCTGTCCGCCATCGAACGCTACCTGGCGCAGCTGCCGCCCGACCTGAGCGCCCAGGACCTGGCCATCCACCGCGCCCTGGTGGCGAGCTGGGTACCGGACAAGGCCGAGGACACCACCCGGGAGCAGCTGGAGCGGCGGGTCGGCCGGGAGCTGACCGACGAGGACCTCGATCGACTGGCGGCGATGAACGTCCTCGTCCGGACCGAGGATCCGCAGGTCTTCCGGGTCGACCCGGGGCTGCTGCACCTGGGGACGCGGCTGCTCGACGTGCCGATCGCCCTGGAGACGATCATGGCGGCGCGCACCGTCGTCATCGAGCACACCCGCTCGGCGGCCCGTGAGCTCAGCCGGCTCTTCAAGGACGAGGTATGGGAGCCGTACCGGGACGGCGGGCCGGACGCGGAGGAGGTGGCGCGGATGAAGTCGCTCTCGGCGCACATGCAGCCGATGGTGGTGCAGGCACTGGTCACCGCCTTCCAACGGTCGATGAAGGAAGAGTTGCGGGAGTGGCTCGGCACGGGCGAGCACGACGGCCGGGCGGAACGCACCAGCCGGCGCGAAAGCGGTGGCACGGACGCGGGGTGACGGGGGCGGGCCGTGATGGTCCGCCCCCGCACGTCCGGCTCAGTCGCTGAACTTCTCGCCCCGCTCGGCCTTTTCGACCAACAGCGCGGAGGGCGCGAACCGGTCGCCGTAGGCCGCCTGGAGTTCGCGGGCGCGGGCCACGAACCCGGGCAGGCCCCCTTCGTAGCCGTTGATGTACTGGAGCACGCCACCGGTCCAACCCGGGAAGCCGATGCCGAAGATGGAGCCGATGTTGGCGTCGGCGACGGAGGTCAGCACGCCCTCCTCCAGGCAGCGGACGGTGTCCAGCGCCTCGGAGAACAGCATCCGCTCCTGCATGTCCCGGAACGGGATGGCGGCGCCGGCCTTCTGGAAGTGCTCGCGCAGCCCGGGCCACAGGCCGGCCCGCTTGCCGTCGTCGCCGTAGTCGTAGAAGCCCGCGCCGCCGCTGCGGCCGGGGCGCTCGAACTCGTCCACCATGCGGTCGATGACGGCGTCGGCCGGGTGCGGCTGCCAGGTGCCGCCGGCCTCCTCGACGGCGCGCTTGGTCTCGTTGCGGATCTTGCGCGGGAGGGTAAGGGTCAGCTCGTCCATCAAGGACAGCACCTTGGCCGGGTAGCCGGCCTGGGCCGCGGCCTGTTCGACCGAGGCGGGGTCGAGGCCCTCGCCGATCATCGCCACGCCCTCGTTGATGAAGTGGCCGATGACGCGGGAGGTGAAGAAGCCGCGCGAGTCGTTGACGACGATCGGGGTCTTGCGGATCTGGCGGACCAGGTCGAACGCGCGGGCCAGCGCCTCGTCACCGGTCCGCTCGCCCTTGATGATCTCCACCAGCGGCATCTTTTCGACCGGTGAGAAGAAGTGCAGGCCGATGAAGTCGGTGTCCCGCTCGACGCCTTCGGCCAGCAGCGTGATGGGCAGGGTGGAGGTGTTGGAGCACAGCAGCGCATCGGGCTCGATGACGTGCTGGATCTCCTTGAACACCTTGTGCTTGAGGGCGACGTCCTCGAAGACCGCCTCGATGACCGCGTCGCAGCCGGCGAGGTCGGCGGGCTCGGCGGTGGGCGTGATCCGCGCCAGCAGCTCGTCGCGCTGCGCCTCGGTCGTCCGCCCCCTGGCCAGTGCCTTGTCGAGCAGCCCCGCGGAATACTCCTTGCCCCTCTGAGCCGCCTCCAACGTGACGTCCTTGAGGACGACCTCGATGCCGGCCTTGGCGCAGGCGTAGGCGATCCCGGCGCCCATCATGCCGGCGCCGAGGACGGCGGCCTTCCGGACCGTGCGCGGCGCGATGTCCTTGGGGCGGTTGGCACCGGAGTTGACGGCCTGGAGGTCGAAGAAGAACGCCTGGATCATGTTCTTGGAGACCTGGCCGGTGACCAGCTCGACGAAGTAGCGCGCCTCGATGGTCTGGGCGGACTCGAAGTCGACCTGGGATCCCTCGACGGCCGCGGCGAGGATGTTCCGCGGCGCCGGGTAGGGGGCGCCGGCCAGCTGCTTCTTGAGGTTGGCGGGGAACGCCGGGAGGTTGGCGGCGAACTTCGGGTGCGCCGGGGTGCCGCCGGGGATCTTGTAGCCCTTGACGTCCCAGGGCTGCTGGGACTCGGGGTGGGCGTCGATGAACTCCCGGGCCTTGGCGAGCAGTTCATCGGGGGTCTCGGCGACCTCGTGGACCAGCCCGTTGTCCTTGGCACGGGTGGCGTTGTACTGGGTGCCCTGGAGGAGCACCTTCAGCAGCGCGTCGGTGATGCCCAGCAGCCGGACGGTGCGGGTGACACCGCCGCCGGCGGGCAGCAGGCCGAGGGTGACCTCGGGGAGGCCGATCTTGGTGCCGGGGGTGTCCAGGGCAACACGGTGGTGGCAGGACAGGGCGATCTCGTAACCGCCGCCCAGGGCCGCGCCGTTGATGGCGGCGACCACGGGCTTGCCGAGCGTCTCGATCCGGCGCAGATCGCGCTTGATGCCGTTGCCGGCCTCGAACGCCTGCTGTGCCTGGGCGGGGGTGACGGCGATCAGGTCGCGCAGGTCGCCGCCGGCGAAGAAGGTCTTCTTGGCGGAGGTGAAGATGATGCCGCGAACGCTGTCCTTCTCGGCCTCCAGGCGGTCGGCGACCGCGGTGAGGGAGGTCTTGAAGGCGTTGTTCATGGTGTTGGCGGACTGGTCGGGGTCGTCCAGGACCAGGGTGACGACGTCGGTCTCGTCCTGTTCCCAGCGAATGGTGGTCGATTCACTCATGGTTGGTACTCCGTGGTGGGTGGGACGAGGGGTCAGAGGCGCTCGATGACGGTGGCGACGCCCATGCCGCCGCCGACGCAGAGGGTGGCCAGGCCGTAGCGCTTGTCCTGCCGCTCCAGCTCGTCGACGAGGGTGCCTAGGATCATCGCGCCGGTGGCGCCGAGGGGGTGGCCCAGGGCGATGGCGCCGCCGTTGACGTTGACCTTGTCCAGGCTGAGGCCCATGTCCTTGACGAAGCGGAGGACGACCGCGGCGAACGCCTCGTTGATCTCGACCAGGTCGATGTCGTCGATGGTCAGGCCCGCCTTGGCCAGGGCCTTGCGGCTGGCGGGGGCGGGGCCGGTGAGCATGATCGTCGGCTCGGAGCCGGACACCGCGGCGGAGACGATGCGGGCCCGCGGGGTGAGGCCGTAGCGCTCGCCGACCTCCTTGGAGCCGATGGCGACCAGGGCCGCGCCGTCCACGATGCCGGAGGAGTTGCCGGCGTGGTGGACGTGGTCGATCTTCTCGACCCAGTGGTACTTCTGGAGGGCAACCGCGTCGAAGCCGCCGGCGTCGCCGATGGCGGCGAAGGAGGGCTTCAGGGCCCCGAGGGAGTCGGCGGTGGTGCCGGGGCGCAGGTGCTCGTCGTGGTCGAGGACGAGCAGGCCGTTGCGGTCCCGCACGGGGACGACGGAACGCTCGAAGCGGCCGTCCTTCCAGGCCGCGGCGGCCCGCTCCTGGGACAGCGCGGCGAACTCGTCGACGTCGCGGCGGGAGTAGCCCTCGATGGTGGCGATCAGGTCGGCGCTGATGCCCTGCGGGACGAAGCCGGTGTCGAAGTTGGTCATCGGGTCGGCGAACCAGGCGCCGCCGTCGGAGGCCATCGGCACCCGCGACATCGACTCCACGCCGCCCGCCAGGACCAGGTCCTCCCAGCCCGAACGGACCTTGGCCGCCGCCATGTTGACGGCTTCGAGGCCGGAGGCACAGAAGCGGTTCTCCTGGACGCCGGCGACGGTGTCGGGCAGGCCGGCGGCGATGGCGGCGATCCGGGCGATGTCCGAACCCTGGTCGCCGACCGGTCCGACGACGCCGAGCACGATGTCGTCGATCGCGGCCGGGTCCAGGTCGGGGAAGCGCCGCCGCACTTCGTGGATCAGGCCGACGACCAGGTCGATCGGCTTGGTGCCGTGCAGTGCGCCATTGGCCTTGCCGCGACCGCGGGGGGTGCGGATCGCGTCGTACACATACGCTTCGGTGCTCACAGGAAAGCCTTTCTTTCCGGCCGGGGGTCGGGGGCCGCGGTGTCAGCCGCTGAGGTCAGGGCCCCGGGAAGACACAGTCGGGGAGGGTTAGCCGAGCAGGGAGCGGCCGATGATCTCCTTCATGATCTCGGTCGTCCCTCCGTAGATGGTCTGTATGCGGCCGTCGGTGAAGGCCCGGGCGACGGGATATTCAGCCATGTAGCCGTATCCGCCGTGGAGTTGCAGACAGCGGTCGGCCACCCGCTTCTGGAGTTCGGTGGCCCACCACTTGGCCATGGAGGCGTGCACGGCGTCGAGGGTGCCCTCGGAGTGGTCGGCGATGCAGCGGTCGAGGAAGGTGCGGGTGACCGCGCACTCGGTGGCCATCTCGGCGATCTCGAACCGGATGTGCTGGAGCTTGGCGAGTGGCCGGCCGAACGCCTCGCGCTCCTTGACGTACCGGGTGGTGATCTCCAGCAGGTGCTCGGCGGCGGCTATCCCGGCGATCGCTATCGCCATCCGCTCCTGGGCGAGGTTGGTCATCAGGTGCACGAAGGCGCCGTTGAGCTCGCCGAGGAGGTTCTCCTTGGGGACCCGCACGTCGTGGAAGAACAGCTCGGCGGTGTCTTGGGACTTCTGGCCGATCTTGTCGAGGTTGCGGCCACGCTCGAAGCCCTCCGTCCCGCGTTCGACGACCAGCAGGCTCAGGCCGTGTGCGCCGCCCTCGGGGGTGGTCTTGGCGACGACGATGACGAGGTCGGCGAGGATGCCGTTGGAGATGAAGGTCTTGGAGCCGTTGAGGATCCAGTGGTCGCCGCGGTCCTCGGCGGAGGTGCGGATGCCCTGGAGGTCGGAGCCGGCGCCGGGCTCGGTCATCGCGATGGCGGTGATGGTCTCGCCGCTGCAGAAGCCGGGCAGCCAGCGGCGCTTCTGCTCGTCGGTGGCGAGCGAGGTCAGATAGGGGCCGATGATGTCGTTGTGCAGCCCGATGGCGAAGCCCGGGCTGCCGGCGCGGGTGAACTCCTCGGCCAGGACCGCGCTGTAGCGGAAGTCGGTGGTGCCCCCGCCGCCGTACTCCTCGGGCACGGCCAGGCCCAGCAGCCCCTGCCGGCCGGCCGCCCGCCAGGCGTCCCGGCTGACGATGCCGTCCTTCTCCCACTGCTCGTAATGCGGCGTCACCTCCTTGGCGAGGAAGGTGCGCACCGTCTCGCGGAAGGCGTCGTGGTCCTCGGTGAAGATCTGGCGCTTCACTCTGCTGTCCCTTCGGGGGTGGTCCTGGGTGGGCGGCGGGGCCGCTCGATCGAGGTCCCGGGTGTCGCCTGGAGGGCGCTGGTGTCGCCCGGTCCCCTCGGAGCCGGTTCGTGGCGGTCTCGATGAGCTTGGCGGGATCGGGGCCCACGGGCTGGACGTCGGGCATCGTCACGCCGGCGTCCTGGTAGGCGGCGGTCCTCCCCCAGCCTTCGGCCCGGGGGTACCCCCGTCTCGCTGCGTTCCCGGACGTATCCCTCGGGCCCGCACAGCGACACCTGTTGGCAGAACGCGGCCGGTACCGCGGCCTCGGCCTCGTGCTTCCGGCCGGTGACGTAGAGCTCCTGGACGAGGTGCGGCCTGCTCGTAGCCGCAGGCGACGGCGAGGTCGTACGCCTTGCCGTGCCAGCCCTCGATGACGTGCGAGCCGGCGGCGTCCCGGCCGAGCAGGGCGCGGCCGCCGGAGACGGCGTCGAGCCCGGCGGCGGTCCGGGCGATCGGGGCGGGGGCGCGGGAGCAGACGTCGAGGATCGCCGAGCCGATCCGGGCGTGCTCGGTGCGGGCGTGCTCGGTACGGGCGGCCAGGAAGCCCATGGTGGTGGGCGGGTCGAAGCCGGAGGGCTCGGCGACCCGGATGGCGTCCGGTCCGGCGCGTTCGAGGGCGGCGGCTGCTTCGGCGGCGCGGCGCGGATCGGTCGCGTGCTGGAGGGTGGTGGAGAGTTCCATCAGCGGGCCGTTTCCTTCCGCTCGGTGCGGCGCGGGCCGCCGACCGGGGTGGCGAGGCTGGGCACCTGCCAGTCGCGGGCCACCTCTTCGGTGTCCGCTCCGGGGCGGGCGGGAGGTCTGCGGAGGGTCCCCGGGGTGGCCGAGAAGCGGGGTGCGGGGGCGGGCTGGGTGAGGCCGGCGTGCTCGGTGAAGGTGCCGCGGGCGGCGAGGTGCGGGTGCCCGGGGGCCTCGCGCAGGGAGAGCACCGGCGCCACGCAGGCGTCGGACTCCTGGAACACTGCGGTCCACTCGTCCCGCGTACGGGTCCGGAACCGGGCGGCGATGGCGGTGCGGAGGTCGTCCCAGGCGGCGAGGTCGTCCCGGCCGGGGACGTCGTCCTCGATGCCGAGCAGGTGGATGAACTCCGCGTAGAACCGCTGCTCCAGCGCGCCAACGGCCATGTAGCCGCCGTCGGCGGTCTCGTAGGCGCCGTAGAACGGCGTGCCGCCGTCGAGCAGATTGGCGCCCCGCCGGTCCTGCCAGCCGCCGGCCGCCAGCATGCCGTGGATCATCGCCGTCAGGTGGGCCGTGCCGTCGACGATCGCGGCGTCCACGACCTGGCCCGTCCCGCCCTCGGTGCGGGCGTGCTGGAGGGCCGCAAGGACGCCGATGACGAGGTAGAGGGAGCCGCCTGCGTAGTCGCCGAGCAGATTGGCGGGGATGGCGGGCGGGCCGTCGGGCGGGCCGATCATGCCGAGGGCGCCGGTGATGGCGATGTAGCCGATGTCGTGCCCGGCGGTGCCGGAGAGCGGTCCTTGCTGGCCCCAGCCGGTCATCCGGCCGTAGACCAGGCGGGGGTTGCGCGCCAGGCAGGGCTCGGGTCCGACGCCCAGCCGCTCGGCCACTCCCGGTCGGTATCCCTCGATCAGGACGTCGGCGCGCTCGGCCAGATCGAGGACCTGGCCGGCCCCGGCGGGCTGCTTCAGGTCGACCAGTACCGAGCGCTTGTTGCGGTTGGTGATGTCGGACGCCGGGTCGATGCCCAGCCCGGCGCCGCCAGGTCGGTCGACCCGGACGACGTCGGCGCCGAGGTCGGCCAGCAGCATGGCCGCGAACGGGCCGGGGCCGATGCCGGCGAGCTCCAGCACCCGCACCCCGCTCAGCGGGCCGTTCCCTGACTGCGTCATCGCGCCCCATGCCTTCCGCACTGTGACACTTCTGATGTAACACTCGTGATGTTAAGAACGTGTTCCATTTTCCACAAGCCCCCCGTACCAAGTGGTCATGCACGGCAAAGGCCCGTGGCGACGATGCTCAACTGCCATCGCCGCCACGGGCCTTCGCGCGCCTGCTGCCGCCGCGCCGCTATCCCCCGCCGAGCCGGTCGATGAGCAGCTCAGGGGCTATCCGACGGCGGAGCGCGCCGGCCCGCGCCCGCGCCGGTGCCGTCCTCGGCCGCGCCACCTTCACCATGCCGCCCTCCATGTCCGCTCCCCCGTCCGGCACCGCCCGCGGTGCCTTCGGCGGGCCGCGCGTACGCCCGCGCAGCCCATCGACCTCAACGCTAACCGCGACCACTGACAACGGCCCGCGGAGCGCCGGACGCCGGTCCGGCGGAGGGACAATGCCGTCATGTCACACCTCGCCGCCGCACTGTTCGACGTCCACGCCGGCCAGGGGTTGCGTCAGTTCGCCGAGCTGGCCATAGCCCTGTTGCTGTCCTCGCTGATCGGGTTGGAGCGGGAGGCCCGGCAGAAGAGCGCCGGGTTGCGCACCCACACCCTCGTCGGGGTGGGCAGCGCCCTGTTCATGGAGGTGTCGATCCACGGCTTCGGCTCGCTGCTGGGCACGGACGGCGTGGCGTTGGACCCGTCCCGGGTCGCCGCGCAGGTCGTTTCCGGTATCGGCTTCATCGGCGGTGGACTGATCTTCGTGCGCAAGGACGCGGTCCGGGGTCTGACGACGGCCGCGACCATCTGGCTGACCTGCGCCATCGGCATGGCGTGCGGCGGTGGGCTGCCACTGCTCGCGATCGGCGCGACAGCGGTGCACTTCCTGATCGTGCGCGGCTTCTCCAAGGTGTCGGAGCGGATCACCGCGGGGTCGTCCTTCGACCGGATAGAGCTGCGCCTCACGTACCAGGCGCAACACGGGCTGCTCGGGAGGATGTTGGAGCTGTGCACCGGCAGCGGGTTCCGGGTCACCGACGTCCAGGTGGAGGCCCACCCAGACGACGCCCAGGTGGCAGCCGAGGTACTGCTCCGCCTGGAGGGCAAGGTGTCCGCGCATCCCCTGGTGGAGGCGCTGTCCGAGTTGGAAGGCGTCCGCGGGGTGGCACTGGGGCGGCACGACGACAGTACGGAGTGAGCCCGGCCGCGTCCGCGCACGGCGACACCGCCCCGGCCGGCATGCACCGGCGCCACCGCCACCGCTACGCCGCACCGGCCGACGACTCCCCACGCGCCGTATCCGGCCCACCCACCCGTTCCGTGCCCACACCGCCCTCCGCCCCCGGCACGAGGTGGTCGCCGGGCACCTGATGGTCCACCAGCCGCGCCAGTCGCCGCGGGACGTCGCCGCCCACCAGGACGACGACCAGCAGCGTCAGCCCGAAGGTGAGGACCGCCAGCGCCCGCCCCAGGGGCATGCCGCGGGCGAGTTGCGCCCCGAGGACCGGCGCCACCGCGCCGCCCAGCGCCCCCACGTTGTAGACGAAGCCCAGCGACGCGGCGCGGGTCGCGGTCGGGAAGTGTCCCGCGATGTACTTCGGCAGGATCCCGGAGATGCCCTGCCCCAGCGCCAGTAGGACGAAGATCAGCACCCCCAGCCCCACCAGGCTCCCGCGCACCGCGAACACCGGGAACACGAACGCCATTGAGGCCAGCAGGGTGTACGCATAGGCGCGCCGGGTCCCGAGCAGATCGCCGGTGAACCCGGCAAGCCAGCAGCCGGCCATGGCGCCGAAGCCCGCGACCGACATCACGTCGCCGACCTGCGCGGGCGGGTATCCCAGGTCGGTCTTGAGGTAGGTGGGCAGCAGGGCCTGTACCGGCCAGCTGTAGAGGAACGCGCAGAACACCGTCACTATCAAGGAGACGTACAGCAGCCAGCCGCGGCGCCCACCCAGTTGTGCGGCGAAGGCAACCAGGCACAGCGCGGCGACCGCGGCCGACCACGGCACGAACCCCGCGCCGGGTGGTGTGAAGGCGCAGAACAGCGCGACCGAGGCGATCGCCGCCAGCGCGACGTTGCCCCGGCGGCGGAGGCGGCCGGTGAACAGCGGCCGGAACGGATTCGGGCGTTCCGGAGTCGCCGCCCCGCCCCCTCCGATCGCGGTGCCGACCTCGGTCTGCCAGTCCCCGGCTTCCGGCAGTGACCGACGCATCCACAGGGCGACCACTACGGGCAGTACGCCGATCCAGAACATCCAGCGCCAGCCCCATGCGGGCACCACCCAGGCGTAGAGCTGGGCCGCGACGGCCGTGCCGGCCGCGTAGCCGGAGATCAGGAATCCGGAGGCCCGGTTGCGCAGCCGGGCCGGCCAGCTCTCCAGGACGTACGTCACGCTGGCGCTGTACTCCCCCGCCATGCCCAGCCCGATCACCAGCCGGGCGGCGAACAGACTGGTGTAGTCCCAGGCGAACCCGCAGGCGAAGGTGGCGAGCGAGTAGAGCAGGATGCTGGCGATCATGGCGGTTCTCCGGCCGTGGCGGTCGCCCATCGCACCTAGGAGCGCACCGCCCAGCCAGCGGGTGATGAAGGCGGCGGAGACCAGGGAGGCGGCGGTGGCGGTGTCCAGCCTGAAGTCGTCGGCGATCTCGGTCAGCACCAGCGTGATCAGCACGAAGTCGAAGCCGTCCAGGAGATAGCCGATCCAGGCGGCGGACAGCGCCTTCCACTGGCGCGCGGTGACCTCGTGGTACCAGGCGCGGCGCGGTGTCCGGCCCGACGGGTCCGGGGAGTGCGTCATCACAGGAACCGGCCTCCTCCAGAAGCCGCCCGGCCCACCCGCCGTACGTACCCGACCAAACCGGACGTCGGATGTCCCCTCTCACCGGACGAATCTGGCCGTGCTCCCCCGCCGCGTCAAGACCGGACGCACACCGGCCCGCCCTCCGGTCCGCCACCCACCGGCAACCCTGCTGTCCCGCTCTGTCGTTGACGCAGCGTCGGCGACTCCCTAGGGTCCGGACCTCGGACCAGAGAGGACGCAGATGACACGGCAGGACACCTCAGGACGGGACCACGACCTCGTCCTGTACGGAGCGACCGGGTTCGCCGGCGAGCTCACCGCGGAGTACCTCGCTCGGCACGCGCCCGAGGGCTGCCGCTGGGCGCTCGCCGGACGCAGCACCACCAAACTGGAGCGGCTGCGCGACCGGTTGACGGCGGTCAACCCGGCCTGCGCGGACCTCCCGCTGCTCCGGGCCGACAGCGCCGACCCGGACTCGCTGCGCGCGCTCGCCGCCGCCACCCGCGTCCTGGCCACCACCGTCGGGCCCTATCTGCTGCACGGCGAACCCCTGGTCGCGGCGTGTGCCGAGGCCGGCACCGATTACCTGGACCTCACGGGCGAGGCGGAGTTCGTCGACCGGATGTACCTGCGCCACGACGCCACCGCCCGCGCGTCCGGGGCGCGGCTCGTCCACGCCTGCGGCTTCGACTCCGTCCCGTACGACCTAGGTGTGCACTACACGGTGGGGCTGCTCCCCAAGGGGGTTCCGCTGCGCATCGACGGATTCGTGCGGACCCACGCCACGTTCTCCGGCGGGACGCTCTCCTCCGCACTCACCGCGGTCTCCCGGCCGGCCGCCATGGCCCGGGCCGCCCGGGCCCGTCGACGGGCCGAACCGCAGCCCGCGGGCCGTACCGTGAGCGCCCCGTTCGGGCCACCCGTGAGGAGCCGGGACACCGGCACCTGGGGGGTTCCGCTGCCGACCCTGGACCCGCAGATCGTCGCCCGCTCGGCGGCCGCCCTGGACCACTACGGCCCGGACTTCCGGTACCGGCACTACGCGGGGGTGCGCCGGCTGCCGACGGTGGTGGCCGGGGTGGTGGGCGCGGGGGCGCTGTCGGCGCTCGCCCAGGTACCGCCCGCCCGACGTTGGTTGTCGGGTCGGCTGCAACCGGGCGAAGGGCCCGGTCCGGAGCGGCGGGCGCGGAGTTGGTTCGCGGTGCGGTTCGTGGCGTCGGGCGGCGGTGCGCACCTGGTCACCGAGGTCAGGGGCGGTGATCCCGGCTACGACGAGACCGCGAAGATGCTCGCCGAGGGAGCGCTCAGCCTGGCCTTCGACGACCTCCCGGACACCGCGGGCCAGGTGACGACGGCCGTGGCCATGGGGGACGCGCTGACCCGGCGTCTCCGGGACGCGGGGATCACCTTCCGGGTGGTCCGCGGGTAGCCGGGCCGGCCGTCAGGCGTTCGCCAGGGCCTTGCGGCACAGGGAGTCGGCGGCCCGGGTCGACTCCGGAAGGCGGTATGCGGCCGCCAGATGGAGCGTGTGCGCACAGGCCCGGTCCAGGTCCACCCGGTGTCCGACCGAGACGAAGACCGGTTTGACGCCCCGTTGGGTGCGCAGGGCACGTCCTACCTCTTCGGGCTGACCGTCCGCCGTCCGGTCGTCCAACAGGGGCGAGGTGGCGCCGCGCTCCGGGCCCGGCGCCTCGTACCGGAAGGTGAAGGGGTTCTTGGCGACCCCGATGGTGGGCAGTCCGGTCAACACCCCGAGGTGGCTGGCGAGGCCGAAACGCCGTGGATGGGCCAGCCCGTAGCCGTCGCAGACCACCAGGTCGGGCGTGCGGGCGAGCCGGTCCAGCGCGTCGAGGACCGTGGGGATCTCCCGGAAGGCGAGCAGCCCGGGGACGTACGGGAAGGAGACCGGGCCGACCGCGGTGGCCTGGTCGACGACCGCGAGGGTGCGGGCGTCGAGGGCGACGGCGGCCGCGGCGACCACGTCCCGTTCGTCGTCGTAGGCGACGTCCACGCCGACCACGGTGCCCTCGAAGCCTGGTTCCGGGCCGGGCTCGTCGAGCCGTACGTGGGGGCGCAGCCGGTCCTGGACCGCGCGGGCCTCGGCTTCGTCCGCCGGCCAGTTCCGCAGTTCGTCGGCACGGGAGATGATTCCGGAAGTGTCCATGGTGCCCGCAACGCTACCGAACCGCTGACCGGGTGCGTACGGTCCCGTACCGGGCTCCGCCCCCCAACTGCCCCTCCTCTATATTGCAGCCATGTTCGTATTGGAACTGACTTACACCGCGCCCCTCGACCGCGTCGACGCCGCCCTCCCGGACCACGTGGCGTGGCTGGAGGAGCAGTACGCGGCCGGGCACTTCATCGCGTCCGGGCGGAAGGACCCGCGTGACGGGGGCGTGATCATCGCCGCCGGGATCGATCGCGCGACCGCCGAGAAGATCACGGCCGAGGACCCCTTCGTCCGCGCCGGGACCTGCGAGTACCGGATCACCGAGTTCATCGCGACCAAGACCGCACCGGCCCTGGCGGAATACCAGCAGCAGCTCCCGTCCTGAGCGCCCGTCGCACCGTGGCCCGGTCCGTCGGAACCGTCCGGCGGGCCGGGCCGTGTGCCGCGCGGGCTCGCGGGGCGCATGCCCGACCGCGCACCGACGCACGCGTTGCGCGCCGCCCCGCAACGGGCCGCCTATGACGGCGAGGCCGGGGACGCGGCCGTGCCGAGCGGCCCGGCGCCGACCGGTCCGGGCGCGGGCTCCGTGGGCCAGCGGCCGCCGTTGCGCCAGTACTCGTGGATCTCCTCCAGCTGGCGGCCCTTGGTCTCGGGAGCGGTGAAGGCGGCGAACACCAGGGCGCCGAGCGCGAGCACGCCCAGGCCCGCGAAGGTCGCGGCGGCCCCCGCCTTCACCATCAACGACGGGAAGAACTGGGCGATCAGGAGGTTGGCGACCAGGTCGGCGGTGAGCATGACCGACGCCCCCGTGGAGCGCAGCTGGGCGGGGAACGCCTCGCTCGCGTAGACCCAGATCAGCGCTCCGAAGCCGAAGTTGAAGGCGGCGGTGAACAGGAGGATCGCGGCGAAGCCCACCCAGGTGGTGGCACCGTGCAGCTTTCCCGCGCTGAAGACGGCGGTCAGGACCGCGAGCATCACCACCATCGTGCCGATCCCGGAGAGCAGCACCACCCGGCGGCCGAGGCGGTCGATGATGAGGATCGCCAGCACGGCGGCGGCCAGTGAGGCCAGTTCGACGAAGGACGGCAGCAGGAAGTTCTGACCGCTGCCGGTGAAGCCCATCTCCTCGAAGATCTGCGGGCTGTAGTACGTCACGGCGTTGATGCCGGTGATCTGGCAGAAGAAGCCGAGGCCGACCACGAAGAACGCGGCGCGGGCGTACGGCTTGCGCAGCAGCGAGCGCATCGAGCCGCCGCTCTCCTCGGTCAGCGCGGCGCGCACCGCGGCGACCTCGGCGCGCGGGTCGACGTCCGGATCGGTCATCGCCATGACCTCGACGGCACGTTCGGTGCGCCCTTTGAGGACGTACCAGCGGGGGGTGTCCGGCAGGCGGAGCAGCGGGATCACGACGAGTGCCGCGGGGATCGCCGACAGCCCCAGCATCCAGCGCCAGTGACCACCGCCGGACAGGCCCCAGTTGACGAAGTACGTGAGGACGATGCCCACGACCGTGGCCACCTGGTAGGCGGCTACCGAGGCCCCCCGGATACGGGCCGGGGTCGATTCGGCGACATAGAGCGGTGCCGCCACGATCGAGATGCCGATGGCGACACCGAGCAGGAAGCGGACGGCGTCGAGCACCTCGATGGTGGGGGCGACCGCGGACAGCGCGACGAAGACCGCGTACGAGCTGGCGACGATCAGCATCGCGGCCCGGCGCCCCAGGGCGTCGGCGAGCTTTCCGCCGATCAGCGCGCCCAGGATTGACCCGAACACCAAAACGCTGTTGACCAGCCCCTTTTCGGTCTCGGTGAGGTCGAAGTCCTTGCTGAGGAACACCAGGGCGCCGGAGATGCTGCCGGTGTCGTAGCCGTAGATGACGCCGACGACGGCGCCGGTGAGGGCGAACATCCGACCGGTGCGGAGACGGGTCGGGGGCGCCGGGCGCGGTGTGGAGAGGGGGGCAGTGGACATGGGAAGTCCTTTGTGCGACGGAGCGTCTTTGCTGCGTGACTGCGTGACGGGCGCCGGGGCGCCGCGTCGTCGGCCATGACCGAGCGCCGGCATGACTGATCTTGCGAATATCAGGCACCTTTCACGCAGATGTCAACAGCCACTTACCCGCTTTTCGCTTCGCGCCACGCCCACTTCACGCCATACGAACACCTGCCATGCCACGCCTCACCGCACATCCCCCTTGCCGCCATCACCCGCACGAGGGATGGAACGCATGCGCGAAACTGCGTAGAGTTGCCTCCAGCGAAGCAGAAAGTTGCAGCATCAGCGCAATCGATCAGCAAACACCGAGCACGCACCACGGGAGGGTGTCCATGAGCGGGATCTCGTACATGGAGCAGGAGCTGCGCAGCCAGCCGGAGACGTGGCGGGAGGCCGCGCGGATCGGCGCCCGCGATGTGCCACTGCCCAAGGCCGGCCAGCGCGTGGCCGTCGTCGGCTGCGGCACGTCATGGTTCATGGCGCAGTCCTACGCGGCCCTGCGCGAAGGCGCGGGCCTGGGCGTCACGGATCCCTTTCCGGCCTCGGAGGCGTTCCTCGGCGCCGACCGCGGCTACGACGCGGTGGTGGCGATCACCCGCTCGGGGACGACGACCGAGGTGCTGCGGGTACTGGAGGCGGTCAAGGGGCGGATCCCCACGGTGACGGTGCTCGGCGATCCCGAGACCCCGGCGGTCGAGCTGTCCGACGAGACGGTCGCGCTGCCGTTCGCGGACGAGCGGTCCGTGGTGCAGACCCGCTTCGCGACCACGGCGCTGACGCTGCTCCGCGCCCATCTGGGCGAGGACGTCGCGCGGGCGGTGGGCGACGCCGAGGAGGCCCTGACGGTACCGGTCGAGAAGGAGTGGGTGGACGCCGAGCAGTTCGCGTTCCTGGGCACCGGCTGGACGTACGGCTTGGCCAGTGAGGCGGCGCTCAAGATGCGGGAGGCATCGCAGAGTTGGACGGAGTCGTACCCCGCGATGGAGTACCGACACGGCCCCATCTCGATAGCCGCTCCCGGCCGGGTGACCTGGCTCTTCGGCCCGGCACCGGAGGGGCTGGAAGCGGATGTGGCACGGACCGGAGCGCGCTTCGTATCCCATGCCCGGGATCCGCTGGCCGACCTGGTGCTGGTGCAGCGGGTCGCCCTGGAGCGGGCACGCGCCCGGGGCCTGGACCCGGACAATCCGCGCAGCCTGACCCGCTCCGTGATGCTCCAGGAACCGGCCGCGTCCTAGCCGCACACCACCGCCCCGGCACACCCCTCCGTAGTCCCGCCCAGCCGCACCCCGACGTCAACTCACCCCTTCCGCAAGGGAGTCAGGACACCATGCCCCTCGTCTCCACCGCGTCGATCGTCGATACCGCGCGTACCGCGCGGGTCGGTGCCGCGGCCTTCAACGTCATCCATCTGGAAACCGCCGAAGCCCTGGTCGCCGCCGCCGAGCGCACCGGCCTCCCACTGATCCTGCAGATCAGCGAGAACTGCATCCGCTATCACGGCAGCCTGCTCCCCCTCACCCGGGCCACGCTCGCCCTCGCCGAGGGGTCCGCAGCCCGGATCGCGGTCCACCTCGATCACCTCACCGACGCGGAGTTGGTCCACCAGGGCATCACCGCCGGCGTGGGTTCGGTCATGGTGGACGCCTCCGCCCTCCCCTACGAACAGAACGTCGCCATGACCGCCGCACTCACCGCCTGGTGCCACGAACGGGGCGCCTTCGTCGAGGCGGAACTCGGCGAGGTCGGCGGGAAGGACGGGGTCCATGCGCCGGGAGTGCGGACGGACCCCGCGGAGGCCCTGGCCTTCGTCCGGGCCACCGGGGTGGATGCGCTCGCCGTCGCCGTCGGCTCCTCCCACGCGATGCGTGAGCGCACCGCCGAGCTCGACAAGGATCTGATCGCGGCGCTGCGCACCACACTGCCGGTGCCCCTGGTCCTGCACGGCTCGTCCGGAGTGCCGGACGACGAGCTTCGCCGGGCCGTCGCGGCGGGAATGACGAAGATCAATATCTCCACGCATCTGGTCTCCGTCTTCACCGGCTCGATACGGCGGACCCTGGACGCGGACCCGGCGCTGGTCGACTCCCGGAAGTACGTCAAGCCGGCCCGGGAAGCGGTGGCACAGGAGGCGGCCCGTTTGCTGGAGGTGCTCAACACCCCGGTGGCGGTGCCCACTCTGCAAACAGCGGAGGCCACAGTCCGGGGGTGAGTCTGCCGGCCACCGCTGCCGACTCCCGGAGCCACCGGGTCCGACTCCGGAGCCAGCGGGACCGGCTCCCGGAATCAGCGCGGCCAGGCTGCTGCCCACCCGGCGGGCCACCACATTCAGCAGAGGGCCATGGAATGACACCACTACGTCTCAGCACCCGTAGCGGACGGGCTACCTCTGCCGACTGCACCCTGCTTTCTGCCCGGCACACCGAGGAGGCCGTCGCCACCGTGTCGGCGGCGCTCCTGGCCCACGGCGCGCCCGCCGACTGCGCGCCGCTGGCCCGGCAGCTCCCGCCGGGGCACCCGGTCCGGGGCACGTGATCCGGGGCACCTGATGTGGGGAGCCACGCCATGGCGATGTATCCCGACGGACAGGGCTGGGCCTGCGTCGGCGCGCGCAGCCCACGACGGACCCCGCTCGGCGACCACCTGCCGGAACGCGAGCGGGCACCCTTGGCCAGGTGCCTCGACTGGCCGCGGGACTGATCCCCGGCACTTGGGCGCGCAACAGGGTGGGGCGAGCTGACAGAGCTGAGTGGTCAGGCAGAGGCCAGTAGCCACGAGCCAGTGGGCGGGGAGGGGTGAGGGGGCGGGCGAGAGGTCGGGCAGGGTGAGGAGACGGGCGCGGACCGAGGAGCGGTGCGGGCAGGGAAACGAATTAGGCTCGCGCCATGAAGCGCCATGAACGAATGAATGCCCTGCTTGAGCTGCTCGGCGACCGGGGCCGGGTAGAGGTCGAGGAGGCGGCGACCGAGCTGGAGGTCTCGGCCGCCACGATGCGGCGCGACATGGACACCCTCGCCGAACAGCAGCTGCTGGTCCGTACCCGGGGTGGGGCGGTGCTGAGCTCGGTGGCGTACGACCTTCCGATCCGGTACAAGCAGGGGCATCGGTCCGCGGAGAAGGAGGCGGTGGCGAAGGCGGCTGCGCGTCTGGTCGAGCGCGGCGACGTGGTCGGGCTGAGCGGTGGGACGACGACCACCGCCATCGCGCGGGTGCTCGCCACCCGGGCGGATTTCGCGGAGGCGGGCCCGCAACCGCATCTGACCATCGTCACCAACTCGTTGAACATCGCCAGTGAGCTGGCCGTCCGACCGCAGATCAAGATCGTGCTCACGGGTGGTGTGGCGCATTCCCGTTCCTATGAACTGGTGGGGCCTTTCAGCGAGTTGGTGCTCCAGCAGATCTCCATCGACATCGCGTTCATCGGGGCCAACGGCGTGGATCCGTTGATGGGCGCCACGGTGCACGACGAGGCCGAGGCCCGGATCAACCGGCTCATGGCCGAGCGCGCCCGGCGGGCCGTGGTCGTCGCGGACTCGTCGAAGATCGGTGAACGGTGCTTCGCGCGGGTGGGCGACGCGGATGTCTTCGACACCCTCATCACTGACGGCGCGGTGGCGGAGGAGACCCGTAGGGAGTTCGCGGAGCGTGGGTTGAAGGTGGTGGCGGCCCGCCCGTCCGGGAACGACTGAGGGGTCCGGCTGGGCTGGGCTGCTGGGTTACAGACCAGACCGGCCTGACTCGGCTGGCTGGCCCGACCGGGCCGATGGGCTGACTGGCCGTCCGGAGCGGAGCCCGATGCCAGATGCCGGAGGCTCGACTGCCGTCTGCGTCCGGCGCGTCACCAGCCGGTGTCGCCGCGCAGGGTGGCGTCGGCGCCGCCGTCGGCGAAGAGGATCTGGCCGGTGACATGGGTGTTGTCCGGGGAGGTGAGCCAGGCGAGGACGGGGGCGATCTGCTCGGGGCGGGCGTGGCCGTGCAGTGGCATCGGCAGGCTGGCGTCGACGACCTCGCGCATCGCGGGGTCGTCGAGCAGCGGTGCGGTCATCGGCGTGACGACCGTGCCGGGGGCAACGGCGTTGAGCGGGATGCCGGCGCCCGCCCAGTCCTCGGTGACGGCAGCGCGGCGCAGCCAGCGGGCAACGGCGTGCTTCGAGGAGCCGTAGACGGTGTGGCCCTCGCCGCGGTCGATGGCCGCCTGGGCGGCGGCGACGGCCGCGTCCTCGTCACCGGCGAGTGCGGCGTCGACGACTGCCGGGTCCGACGGGTGGATGGTGACCGCGGAGGAGACGAGGACGGCGCGGGGATCGGTGCCGGCTGCGAGCAGGGGGCGCAGCCCTTCGAGGGTGGCGACCGTGCCGAAGTAGTTGACCCGGAGGGTGACGGGGTCGGGATGGGCGAGTCCGGCGCAGGCGATCACGGCGTCCAGGCGCCCGTCGGTCAACTCGCCGGCGCGGTCGGCCAGTTCGGTTCGGCCGGCGGGGGTGGCGAGGTCGGCCGAGATGTCGGCGCCCTTGAGATCGGCGCCGATCACGGTATGCCCCCGGTCGCGGAGCCGGGCCGCGGTGGCCCGGCCGATACCTGAGGCGGCGCCGGTGACGAGGTAGGTGCGGCGGGGCATGGTCGACTCCTCGATTCGTCGGTCCTTCGGTGCTTTGGCCCTTTGGCCCTTTGGCCCTTTGACCCTTTGGGGCTTCGACCCTTGGCGTTTGGTGCTTTGGTCCCTCGCGGTTCGGACCAGCACAGGCGGTCCGTCACGGCGGTGGTCTGCCACAGGCCGCCTGCCATGGACGGACCGTCGCAGGCGGCTCAAGACAGGCGGTTCAAGGCGGCCGGTTCAAGGCAGATGGTTCAAGGCAGGTGGTGCGAGACAGGTGGCCTGTTCATGGGCGGGCTACGCGGTCGGTGCGTGACGGGGCAGTCCGTAGCGGGCGGTTCATCGCGGGCTGTCAGGCGGGGGTGAGCCGTCACGTTCGGGCCTCCTGGTGTGGACCGTTGCCTGCGGCCGGTCGATGCGGAGTACCGCGGCCGGTTGGCCTGTCTGTTGTGCTCGGCTTCTTGTGCTCGGCTTCTTGTGCTCGGTTTTCGTGCGCCGTTCTTCGGACGCCGTTGCTCGGGCGCCGTTCTTCGGGCGCCTTCCGCCGTGTCCGGTCCCTCGCGTACCCGCTCGGACAAGCGGTCGGCCGATCGGGCGGGACGGTCTTCGGATGGCCTTCGGATTGCCTTCGGATGGTCTTCGTCGTGGTGCCGGGCAGGTGGTGTGGCAGTGGCGGGCGGCTCGCTGCCCAGGCGGACGGGCGTGCGTGCGGACGGGCGGGCGGTGTTGGGTGATCAGCCGGGGCCAAGATAGCTTTTTTGGCATGCTGTGCCAAGAAGCTTGTTGGTGACAATATGTGGAGCTGGGCAAGCGGGGCGGGCCGGGCGGCCGTGGGGAGTGGGAGAGGCGTATGACGGCAGTGCGAGGCAGGCCCTCATTGACCGAACGACGGCGGCAGGAGACTCGGCTGGAGATCGCCGAGACCGCGGCCGGACTGTTCTCCGAGCGGGGGTACGAGGCAACGACCGTAGAAGACATCGCCTCGGCGGCCGGGATCTCGCTGCGCACCTTCTACCGTTACTGCGCGGCCAAGGAGGACGCGCTCACACCCGTACTGACCTCCAGTGTGGGGGTGCTCGTGCAGCAGCTCGCCGGCCGGCCCGTCGACGAGCCGCTGACCAGCGCGGTGCGGGCAGCGTTCGACGACTCGGCAGCGACCCGGCGACTGGCCGACCCGGACAAGGCCCGGCGACTGATCCGCGTCATGGGTAGCGTGCCGGCGATCCGGATGCGGTGGCTGGCGGCGGGGCGGGACATGCAGGACCAGTTGGTTCCGGTGCTCGCGGCGCGTACCGGAGCGCCCGAGGGCAGCATGGAAGTACGGCTGCTGGCCTGTGCGTTGATCGATGCGCTGACGGTCGCCATGGAGCACTGGGCGTGGCAGGACGAGCCGGACGACGTGGCGGATCTCACGCGGCAAGCCCTGGCGTATCTACGGGTGGACGAACTCCAGGCAGTGACCCGGGGCTGAAATTCGGGGTGCGGGTGTGCAGAATGGGGCGGAGCCGACGAAGGCACGGAAAGCCCAGACAGCCGGGGCCAGACAGCCAGGACCAGACAGCCAGGGACCAGGCGGCCGAGACCAGGCAGCTGGCAGCTGGAGCCAGACAGTCGGGAAGCGAAGAAGGCCGAGAACGCGCGGGGCGGCCGGCCGGTCATCGAGTGAGGGCCGGGCGGTGGACCGTCGCCGCGCAGCGAACGGGGGAAAGCAGATGCGGAAGATCATGTCGATAGCACTGGCGGGTGCGGTGTGCGGGGCCTCGCTGACGCTGGCCACCGCGACGCAGGCGGCGGCCGAGCAGGTGCCGCGCTGCGTGAAGGTGCGCAAATTCTTCAGCCAGGGCGGGCAGCGTTACGTCCAGCTGACGAATCTGTGCGCCCAGCGGCCGGCCTGCTACACCATCGTCATCCCACATCAGGCGGATTCGCGGGGCCGGCTCCCCAAGGCCGTGACGAAGGACGTGCGGTACGGGACGACCACCGGACCGCGGGCCCTGTACGTCAAGAACGTGGCCTGCTGACAGCGGCCCGCTGACTCGGACAGGCCGCACGCCTGCGGCACGCCCGCGTGCCGCACGTCCACGTGCCGCACGTCCACGCGCCGCACGTCCACGCGCCGCACGTCCACGTGCCGCACGTCCACGCGCCGCACGTCCTGGTGTCGTACGTCCACCGCGCCGCGCAGCCTCTGTCCCGTCGCGTGCGCACCTGTCCCCCTCGCGGGTCCTCGCGCCCCGTCATGCCTGCCGTCATGCCTGCCGTCGTATGCATCCCGTCGTATGCATCCCGTCGCGGGTGCTCGTGTCGGATGTGGCATGCCAGGCATCCGCAGACCGGCGTCAGGCGCCCGGCGTCACCCGGACTCGGGGAGGGCGATCCCGTCGAGGACCATGGCGAGGTACTGGCGGGCGATTTCCTCGGGGGTGTGTCGCCCCTGCGGGCGGTACCAGCTCGCGGCGACCCAGACCGTGTCGCGGAGGAAGCGGTAGGCCAGCCGGAGGTCGAGGTCAGCGCGGAAGACACCCTCGGCCACCCCGCGCTCCAGCGTGCCGAGCCACGCCTCCTCGAACTTCCGCCGGGATGCGGTGAGGTAGTCGAAGCGCGGCTGGGTGGCGAGGTGCCGGGCCTCCTTCTGGTAGATCGCGACCGCGGCGCGGTGCCGGTCGATCTCCCGGAACGACTCGGTGACCAGCGCCTCGATGGTCTCCCGCGGTCCCAGACCACCCGCCAGGACCGCGTCGTAGCCGGCCCACAACTCGTCCAGGAAGGCGGCAAGGATCTCGTCGACCATCGATTCCTTGGAATCGAAGTGGTAGTAGAGGCTGCCCGCGAGCATCCCGGCCGCGTCCGCGATCTGCCGGACCGTGGTCGCGTTGTAGCCCTGCGCGGCGAACACCTCCGCCGCGGTGTCCAGGAGTTCGCGGCGGCGGTCGGGGGAGGCGGGCGCGGCGGCCGGCTCCGCCTTCCTGGTGCTCTTGGCGCCGCCCCCGGCACTCCCGGCACCCCCAGCGCTCTTGGTGTTCTTGGTGCTCTCGGTGCTTCCGGTGCTTCCGGTGCTCTTGGCGGTCGCGGCGTTCTTGGTGGCCTTGGTTGCCTTGGTGTTCTTGACGTTCTTCGCGGTTGGCACGGGGTTATTGTCGCGCGCTCGTGGGGTGACCCAGGACATACCTTTTACAGGTAAAACACCTGCTAATGTTTTGGCATGGGTAAGCACGCCAAGCACGCCAGACCCGCGGGGTGGTGGAAGACGAGGACGGCGCCCGGCCCAGCGGGCACGGTGCGGTTCCGGCCGTTGCCGGTCCGGAGCACGGTGCGGCTGCGGCGGCCCGTCGACATCTGGCACAAGCCGGCGCTCAGTGCCGTGGTGGCACTGGCCGTCCCGGACCTGGTGCTGCTGGCACTGGGACGACTCGACCTGGTCCTCTACACCTCCGCCGGGGCGATGTGCGCGCTGTACGCACACGGCCTGCCGTACGCGGCGCGGGCCCGGACGCTGCCGTGGGTGGTGCTCGGGATGGTGGCGAGCCTGGCCGTCGCGCTGACCGCGGCCTCGCTGGTCACTTCGGCCGCGGTGCTGGTGGTGCTGGCCTCGCTGGTCGCCGCGGTGCACAAGATCGTGTGCGACGCGACGCGGATCGGGCCGCCCGGGAATCTGATCCTGACGTTCATCGCGGCCTCGGCGTTCTTCGTGCCCCAACGGCCGGCGGAGGTGCTGCCGCACACGGCGCTGGCGCTGGTCACCGGGGCGTTCGCCTGGCTGGTGTGCATGGCGCCGGCGCTGGTACGGCCGCAAGGGCCGGAGCAGATCGCCACCGCGCGGGCGCTGGAGGCCGCCGCCGGGCTGCTGCGGGCGCGGGTGGACGCCGTCGGTACGTCGCCGGCCGGGGACGCCGAACCCCCCGGGGTGGCGCACGCCCGGCACGCCACCGCAGCGGCGGTGAACGCCGCTTGGCACGCGCTGTTCCTGGTGCCGACCCGCACGCCGGCGAAGGCCGCGGCACGGGCGGGGCTGGAGCGGCTGCTGGTGCGGGCGGAGTCGGCGCTGGGCGGCGTCCCGCGGGACGCCGCGGCGGAGGCCGGGCGGCTCGGCGGCTGGGCGCGGGAGCTCCGGAGCGGGCGGCCGCTGCCCGAGGTGGCGCTGACCGCCGCGGAAGCCGAGGAACTGGCCGGGGTGGCGTGGGAAGCCGGTGTGGCGCTGGAGCCCGGCATGACTCTGCGGTCCGGGGCGGCGGTTGAGCCCCGGATAGCCGTGGAGTCCCGGATGACGGTTGAGTCCCGGCCGGCCGTGGAGTACTCGCGTACGGCGGTCGGAGTCGGTACGGCGGTCGGAGTCGGTGCGCCGGCGGAATCGCGTATGGCGGCGGGGTTCGGTACAACGGCGGAATTCGGTACGGCGGCGGGGTCCCGTTCCGGGTGGGCCGTGGGCGGGGCCGGGCTGCGGCGACCGGTGCCCGGACGGCCGCGGGGTGTACGGGCGGTGGCCGGGCGGCTCCGGCCCGGGTCTCCGTTGCTGCCCATCGGGGCGCGGGTCGCGGTGGGGTGCATCCTGGCGGGTTGGGCCTCCTTGGCGGTGGGGGTCGGGCACCCGTACTGGGCCGTGGTGACCGCGGCGTCGATCTACCAGGCCAACACCACACTCTCGTGGCAGCGCGCCTTCCAACGCACCCTCGGGAACCTGTTGGGGCTCGTCCTGTTCACCGCGCTGCTCCCCCTGATCCACACCGGACAGGTCACGATGATCGCGCTGGCGCTGGCGTTCCAACTCGGCGCGGAGGCCACGATCACCCGGAACTACTGGCTCGGATCGGTGTGCGTGACACCGATGGCGCTGCTGCTGACCGAGTTCGGCCGGCCGCTGCCGGCCGGCACGCTGATCGCCGACCGGTGGCTGGACACCGTGGTGGGCGCGGCGGTCGGGCTGATCTGCTGTGTGCTGGTCACCAACCGGCGGGCCGCCGACCGGATCGATCTGGCATTGGAACGGGTCGCGGCGGCCGAGGCGGCGGCGACCCGGCTGCTGACGGCCGGGCCCGGCGCGGCCCCGGCACGCACTGGGGCGGAGGTTCCGCGGACCGGGGCGGAGGGTGCGCAGACCGGGGCGGGCAGTGCGCGCGAGGCCGGCTGGGCGCGGGACCGACTCGCCGGGTCGCTGGTCGAGCTGCGCGAGGCAGTGGACGTAGCGGCCGGCGAGTGGTGGCAGCGGGCACTCCCCGAGGAGCGGATCGCCCTCGCCGAACAGCAGGGGCACCGGACGCTGGCGGTCCTGGTGCGGCGGCTGGCCGCGCCCGCACTGGCCGCCTGACGTGCCCCTCGGACCGGTCCTGGGCAGGCACAATGAGGTGCACGGGCGACCGGATATGCCGGCCGGACGGACGGGGCCGAGAGGAGAGTGCGGGTGACCGAGGACATCGTCGCGGGGGTGCTGCGCCAGTGGCAGCAGGTGCACCCGGGGCTGGACACCGGCCCGATGGCGGTGATCGGACGCCTCAACCGCTGCTCCGCGCTGTTGCAGCAGGCCGCCGATGCGCCGTTGCGGCGAGCGGGGCTGACCCGACCCGAGTTCGACATCCTCGGCACGCTGCGCCGGATGGATCGTGAGCTGACCCCCGGCCGGGTGGCGCGGGAGACCTTCGCCTCGGGGGCGGCGGTCACCAAACGCATCCGGCAGTTGGAGGAGCGCGGGCTGATCAGTCGTCGGCCGGACGACCGCGACCGCCGGGTCACCCATCTCTCGCTCACGGAGGAGGGGCGGGAGACCATCGACCGGTTGCTGCCCGAGCAGTTGCGCTACGAAGCCGCGCTACTGGAGGGCATCGGAGAACAGCGGCAGGAGGAACTGTCCTCGGCGCTGAGCGAGTTGCTGGTGGTGCTGGAGGGACGCCTGGCGAGCCTGATGGACTGACGGGTGGCGGGTGGCGGAGCTCCCCAGGAACGCGCCGCACTGCTGACCACTCCACTCGCCGCTGACCACTCCACTCGTCAACAAGTCCGCCGGGGAAGGCGCTTCACACCACTCACTGCCGCGCTCACTTCCGCGCTCGCTGCCGCACTCGATGTTCCGCCCACTGCCCCACTCGCGGTTCTGCGCACTACCCCGCTCGCTGTCCTACGCACTGCACCACTCGTCGCTTCGCTCACTGTTCCGCTCATCGCTTCGCCCGCTACTCCGCCGGGAACGGCTCGGCGCTCCAGCGGAACCACGCCGCATCGTCCTCGATGTGCAGCAGGAACTCCGCCACCGGACCGTCCGGGGCGATCAACCGGACGCCGTCGCTGGCCCGGGCGTAGGCGTCCTCCCAGGCAGCCAGGTCGTCGTCGATGGTGTCGCTGAGTGCCAACTCGCGGGCGAAGTGCGGCCGTAGTTCGGCGAAGGCCGGGCCGGGTGTGAAACGGCCGTTCAGCCAGGGGAAATCCGCCTCCGTGACGGTGATCTCGCCGACCACGTCGGCGCCCCGTTCCACCCGCCAGATCTCCCCGATGTACGGCATCGCTGCCTCCCCTTGGTCGTGCCGGTGACGCGCGGAAGCGCCCCACCGGGGTGCGGTGGGGCGAAGGTCCTGCGCGACGGTCGGACGACAGGATGGCAGACCGCGCGAACGGGCCGAGCGGCGATGGCGCGAAAGCGCGGAAAGCCGGCCGATGAGTCGCGCGGCGCCCGACTGACGGTACGTCAGGTGCGGTCGTTGGGCTTCGCCGCCGGTTCATGCACCCGACCGGCGTGGGCACCGGTGTCACTGCCGGCGTGGGGGACCGTGCCGCAGCCACTGCCACTGCCGGCGTCAACGTCAACGTCAACGCTGGCGTCGGCATCGGCATCGGCATCGGCATCGGCATCGGCACCGATTCGTGAGCCGGTGCCGCCCCCCGGGGTGGTCTCCGGCCCGAAGAGGCCGTCCAGTTGCCGGTCCAGCAGGGCGAGCGCCTGCTCGGGGCCGTGGATGCCCAGCAGGACGTAGGAGGCGAGGCCGTCGGCGAGGGCGATCAGAATCATCGCCTCGTCCTCGGTGGCGCGCTCGGGCGGCACCTCGCCGCGCTCGGCCGCCAGCCGCAACTGGCCCGCGAAGAGGTCGCGGAGCTTGGGGATGCCGTCCCTGGCCTCCGCACCCAGGGCAGGGTCGTGGACCGCTCGGGAGTAGTAGGCGGCGGCGACCAGGAGGCCGGCGCGGCTCTCCGCGTCCAGCGGGAGCATGCCGGCGCAGCAGACGCGGAGCACCGTACGCGGCGTCGGCGCCTCCTCCAGGGCCTGGATACGCTGCTGGATCCGTTCGGTGGCCTGGTGGTTGATGTGCCGGAGGGCGAAGAGCAGCAACTCGTCCCGGTTGCGGAAGTAGTGCTGGATCCGGCCGAGCGAGATCCCGGCCTCGGCGGCGACGTCGCGCAGGCTGACCCCGTCCACACCCCGGGTGTTCGCGAGCCGCCAGAGTGCCGCCGAGATCTCCTGGCGCCTGGCTTCGTGATCCACCTTCTTGGGCACGGGCGGCTTCCTTTCTTCCGTACTGCTCTTCCGTACTGCTCTTCCGTACTGCTCTTCCGTACTGCTCTTCCGTACTGGTCTTCCGTACTGAACTTCCGCACTGGTCTTCAGTACTGAACTTCCGTACTGAACTTCCGCGCCGCTCCTCCGCGCTGCGCTTACGTACCGCTCCTCGCCCGTACCGCCCCCCGGAACTCCCCCTGCCGCACGGCGCTTCCGTCGTGTGGCGTCCCGGCGCGCGCACATCCTGTCGGCGCGGTCCGGCGTCCCTTCCGTTGCGGTGCCGGTGTCCGTCCGGCGCCGGTGACCGGCCGACTTTTACAAGTCGCTCGTACCGTTATAACGTACCGCCACACAATACGTTTGACTTGGAAAACGGTGACCCCTCATGCCCGAGCACGCCGCGCCGCTCCTCCGCCCGCCCCGGCACCGCGTCGATCCCCGCGCCCGCTCCTGGTGGCGGGTCCAGGCGCTGCTCACGCTCAGCGGGCCGATGTTGCTGACCGCACTGGTCATGGCAGTGCTGTCGCTGCTCTTCTTCCCAGGTGCGCTGCCGTGGCTGGGGCCGCTGCTGCTGGTCGCCCTGGTCCTGCCGGCGGTGGTCTACCTCGTGGTGATGCCGCGGATGCGGTACGCGGTGCACGCCTGGGAGCTGGGCGAGCGCGCGGTCTACGCGGCGGGCGGCTGGTTCTGGCAGAAGCGGCGGATCGCACCGCTGTCCCGGGTGCAGACGGTGGACACCCTGCGCGGGCCGATACAGCGGCGGTACGGGCTGGCGACAGTGACCGTCACCACCGCCTCGACCGCCGGCGACATCAAGATCGCCGGACTGTCGGACGCGGACGCCGAGGCGCTGTCCCGACGGATCGGCGAGGTCGCGCAGGACGTTCCGGGTGATGCCGCATGAGCACCCCCTGGAAAGACACCGACGACGACGGCGCACCGACCGCCACGTCGTACGCCGACGAGCGGTCCGCGACGCCGGGCGCGCCCGAGTGGCGGCGGTTGAGTCCCCGCACCCTGTTGGTGCACTGCGGCTGGCTGGGGGCGCCGCTCGGCTCGCTGGCGTTGACCGCGCTGGCCACCGGTGGGCGGATCACCGGCGGCGCCTGGCTCACCCTCGCCGCGATCGCCACCGCCTTCGCCGTGGTCACCGCGGCCGGGCTGATCCGCTGGGCGCGCACGGACTTCCGGGTCACCGGCGAGAGCCTGGACGTGCGGAGCGGACTGCTCACCCGGCGGCTGCGGAGCGTGCCACTGCACCGGATCCGCACCGTCGACCTGACCGCGTCGCCGCTGCACCGGCTGCTCGGCGTCACGGTGCTGCGGGCCGGCACGGCGGGCTCCGGGGAGGGCGGCGGCGAACTGTCACTGGAGGCCCTCCCGGTGGCCGAGGGCGAGCGGCTGCGCGCCGAACTGCTGGCCCGCGCGGCCACCGGAGCGGTCGCCGAGGATCCGGTGCTGGCGCGGATCAGCTGGCGCTGGCTGCGGTACGCGCCGCTCACCTTCTGGGTCGTCGGCGGGGTGTTCGTCGCGGGCGGTTCGGCCTACCGGGCGCTGCACGAGATGGGCATCGAGCCCTGGAAACTCGGCTTCGTACGGCGGGCGTTCGAGGAGTTCGGCAACGGGATGCTGTGGCTGACCATCCCCGCGGCGCTGCTGGTGGTGATCGCGCTGGGCACGGTGGGCGCGGTCGTCCTCTACGTCGAGAACTGGTGGAGCTACCGCCTGGAGTGGGCCGACGCCGGCACGCTACGGGTGCAGCGGGGGCTGCTGACCACCCGCTCGGTGACCATCGAGCGGGCCCGGCTGCGCGGGGTGGTGCTGCGCGAACCGCTGCTGCTGCGGTCCGGCGGCGGGGCGACGGTGCGCGCGGTGGCGGGCGGTCTGGGCAACAAGGAGGAGAACCGCAAGCGCAGCGGGCTGCTCCCGCCGGCGCCCCGCCGGGAGGCGGTCCGGGTGGCCGGCGGGGCCCTGCAATCCCCGTTTCCGGATGAGGAATTGACGGAACGTCAGCATGGTCGCCTGATCCGGCATCCGCGGGTCGCGCTGCGTCGGCGGCGGATGCGTGGGCTGCTCTTCGCGGTGTTGCCGGGCAGCGCGCTGCTGGCCGGCCTCGGCGCGGCGTTCACTCCCGTCCTGCTGCACGCCGCGTGGATCTACGCGGTGGTCACCACGCCGATGGTGCTGTGGCTGGCCCGGGACGCGTACCGGAATCTGGGGCACGGGATCGCCGGCCGCTATCTGGTCACCCGCTCGGGCACCTTCAGCCGGGACACCCTGGCCCTCCGGCGCGAGGCCGTCGCCGCCTGGACGTTCACCACCTCGCCGTTCACCCGTCGGGCCGGGCTGGTGACGCTCACCGCGGCGGTGGCCGCGGGCGAGGAGGGCTACCGCATCCCGGACCTCGCGGAGGGTGCAGCGCCCGGCTTCGCGGCGGCCGCGGCCCCGGGCATCCTGGACGAATTCCTCACCCGTCCGGCACGGAACGGCGGTCCGGCACCGGTGGCATGACGCAGATCACACCCCCGCCGTATGCACGGCGGGGCCGGGCAGACCGTCCTACAGGATGACCGCGCCCGCGTTACACGGGCCGACCAGCCGTGAGGGAGTCGCCGCGATGCATACCGCCATCGACCAAGCCGTCCAGGTCCGTCTCCTCGCGACGTCGGTCGGCCACGCGGTGCCCGCGGTACTCCGCTACCAGCGGACCGATCCGCTGGCGGTGCGGATGACCTTCCCCCCGGAGATCTCGCTCGACGGTGCGGCGGTGGACTGGGCGTTCGCCCGGGACCTGCTCGCCGAGGGGCTGCGCGGCGCGGCCGGTCGGGGCGACGTACGGGTGCGGCCGTCAGGCCCGGACCGCACGGTGATGGAGTTCCACGCCGACGAGGGCATCGCCATGGTCCAGTTGCGGACCGAGGACGTCCGGCGGTTCCTGGCCCGCTCGTACGAGGCGGTGCCGGACGGGCGGGAGCACGAACACCTGGGCGTGGACCGGGGACTGGCGGAGCTGTTCGGCACCGCGTGAGGCGGTACCGCGTGCGGCGAGGCGGCGCCGCACGGGACGCGAAACGGGCGGGACACGACGAACGGGCCGGTGGCAACCGGCCCGTTCGGCTGTGTGCGGGTGCGCTAGGGCCTGTCCGACCCTGACCCACCGGACAGGCCCTACCGCTGCGGGAACCCGAAGCCGTAGCCCTGCTGCTTCATCCACGGCAGCAGCCGCTCCAGCGCCTCCACCGTGCGGGCCCGGTTGCCGCCGCCGTCGTGGAAGAGGACGGTGGGGCCGTTGCGGAGTTCGCCGCGGACGGTCGACTCGATCTTCGCGACGCTGCCGCCCTCGAAGTCCTTGCTGTCGACGTTCCAGCCCAGCGGGCGCATGCCGTGCTCGGCGGCCAGCTGGCGGCTGTAGGGAGTGAAGGCGCCGCCGGGGGCGCGGTAGTACTCGACCTTGGCGCCGCCCGCCGCTTCCTCGATCATCTTCTGGGCGTCGAGGATCTGCCGGGACTGGTAGTCGTCCGGTCGGTGGTCCATGGCGGTGTTGTGGTCGACGGTGTGGTCGCAGAGCTTGTGGCCGTCGGCCACCACCTTCTTGACGAGGTCGGGGTGCGCCGCGGCCTGCGGGCCGATCATGCAGAAGGTCGCCTTGACGCCGTTCTCCTTGAGGACCGCGAGGACCTTCGGGGTCCAGACGGGGTCCGGGCCGTCGTCGATGGTGATGTTGAGGCTGCGGCCCGGACGGTCCGAGGCGTGCACGATGGTCGGGTCGACCGGGGCGGTGCGCGGCGGTTGGGCCGGCTTCCGGGCCTGGGTGACCGTGTCCGCCTCGGCGCTGGGTTGGAGGAATGCGAAGGCTCCGGCCGCCGCCAGCGACGCCACCGCCGCGGTGGTCACGCCGATGATCCCGCCTTCGATACCGAAGCGCCGTCCCCTGCCGAAGCGCCCTGCCATGTCGAACCCGCCCCTCGTGTGCTCTGCTGATATACCTGCCGGCGGCGTGGTGTGCCCTTGGTACGGACGCCGGCTTCACTTCCACAGATGCACAGGACTCGGGACAGGCTGCGCCTGTTACGGATCCATCATGAAACTTATTGATACTGGACCCATGCCACGAGTACTTCTGATCGAGGACGACGCCGCCGTCCGGGACGGGGTGTCCCTCGCGCTGCGGCGGCGCGGCCATGACGTCGCGGCCGCGGCCAGCGGCGAGGAAGGGCTGGCGGCGCTGCCGGGCTTCCGCCCCGACATCGTCCTGCTGGATCTGATGCTGCCCGGCAAGGACGGCTTCGAGATCTGCCGGCTCATCCGCGCCGAGCGGCAGCTGCCGATCATCATGCTCACCGCCCGCGGCGACGACCTCGACGTGGTCCTCGGGCTGGAGGCCGGGGCCGACGACTACATCGTCAAACCGGCCCGTGGTGAGGTCCTGGAAGCCCGGATCCGGGCGGTGCTGCGGCGCACCGCGCTGCCCACCGACGGCGCCCCGGCCACCGAGCCGGGGCCCACGCCGGTGGAGACCTACGGCGAACTGACCATCGACCGGGCGGGACTGGTCGTCAGCAAGGGCGGCCAGGACCTGGCGCTGGCGCCGTCCGAGATGAAGCTGCTGCTGTTCCTGTCCGCGACCCCGGGCCAGGTCTTCAGCCGCCAGCAGCTGTTGGAGCACGTCTGGGAGCACAGCTACCACGGCGACGCGCGACTGGTGGACGCCTGCGTGATGCGGCTGCGGACGAAAATAGAGGACACCCCGCGCAGCCCCCGGTACGTCCAGACCGTGCGCGGTTTCGGTTACCGCTTCGGACCACTGTGAGCCGCCTCCGCCGCCTGCTGCTGGGCATGTCCGCGGTGCGCGGTCTGCGCGCCCGGCTCGTGGTGGCGTTCCTGCTGGTGGCCGCGGTCAGTGCGCTGACCACCGCGGGACTGACCTACCGGGAGGCCCGCAACGCCATCCTCCAGCGGTCCCAAGACGGCGCCGTCAACGATCTGCGGGCCCAGGTCAATTCGCTGGCGCCGGAGCTGGCGGTGCCACCGTCCCAGTCGGACCTGGATTTCTTCCGGGTGAAGCTGGAGCGCTCCGGCAAGTCCCGCGACTGGGACATCTCGGTGCACTACAACGGCGTGCCGGACGACGGCGAGGCCGGGCTGCGGCGCGACATGGTGGTGCCGGCCGACTTCAAGGCGTCGGTGGAGAAGCGGCGGGTGCCGGCGTTCCAGCGCATCGACCGGGACGGCGCGCCCTGGCTGCTGATCGGGATGCCGGTGCGGCAGACCGACAACCAGCCGTCCCCGCTGACCGTCTACGCCCAGCTGCCGCTGCGTGCCGAGGAGGCCAACGTCGAGGCGTTGGTGACCGCCGCGCGGGGCGGGGCGTTGCCGGCCTTCGCACTCGCGGTGATCCTGCCGCTGTTCGCGGCGCGCGGGGTGCTGCGGCCCGTCCGGGGGCTGCGGCAGGCCGCCGGGCGGATCGCCGAGGGCAAGCTGGACACCCGGCTGGAGGTCAAGGGCTCCGACGAACTCGCCGATCTGTCACGGACGTTCAACGAGATGGCGGCGAAGCTGGAGGAGAGCATGGCGGAGCTGCGCCGGATGGAGGCCAACTCCCGGCGGTTCGCGGCCGATGTCTCGCACGAGCTGCGGACGCCGCTGGCGGCGATGGCCGCGGTGACCGACGTGCTGGACGAGGATGCCGACTCGCTCGATCCGGACACCGCCTCCGCGGTGCGACTGATCAGCCAGGAGACCGGGAAGCTGGCGCGGATGGTGGAGGACCTGATGGAGGTTTCGCGGTTCGACGCCGGCGCCGCCGCGCTCCACCTGGACGAGGTGGACGTCGCCGAGACGATCCGCAAGACCCTCCAGGCCCGCGCCTGGCAGAACCGGGTGACCGCCCAGTTGCCGGACGACGTCCGGGCCCGGCTCGACCCGCGCCGGCTGGACGTGGTGGTCGCCAACCTGGTGGGCAACGCCCTGCACCACGGCGGCGAACCGGTCCGGGTGGTGTTGTGCGCGCCGGAGCCCGGCGCTGCCACCCTGCTGATCGAGATCCGCGACAGCGGCCCGGGGATAGACCCGGAGGTGCTGCCGCACGTCTTCGACCGCTTCTACAAGGCGGACTCGGCCCGTGCCCGGTCCGAGGGCAGCGGACTGGGGTTGGCCATCGCGCAGGAGAACGTCCGGCTGCACGGCGGCGTGCTGCGCGCCGCCAACGCCCCGGAGGGCGGTGCGGTGTTCACTGTGGAACTGCCGCTGCGACAGGAGGAAGAACCGGCCGGTGGGGCCGCCGACGAGCCCGTCGGGAAGCCCGCCGATGCCGGGAAGGGGAACGACACCGCATGACCGATCGACGCCTGACCGCACGCCGTACGGCCGCGTGCCGCACCGCCGTGCGCCGTGTCCCCGGCCGCCGGGCCGTGCTGGGTACCTTGGCCGGGGTGCTCACCGCGGCACTGGCCGGCTGTGGGATCGAACCCACCGATGTGATCGACGCCGGTGAGCCGGCGACCGGGGTACGGGCCCCGGGCAAGCCGACGGCCAATGTGCAGCTGTTCTTCTACGGCCCGGACGGACTCCACCCGGCGACCCGGCCGGCGCGGGAACCGCTGGATCCGCAGGCCGCGATCGACCTGCTGGTGCAGGGGCCCAACCACGCCGAGCGGATGCGTGGACTCTCCAGCGTGGTGCCGAAGTTCCCCGCTCCGCTCACCGCGTCGTCCGGTCCCGGCCAGGTCATGATCACGCTGCCGGTCAACGCCAAGCTGCTGGACCCGGCCTCGCTGAACCAGCTGGTGTGCACCGCGGCCAACGCCCGGGTCCCCGGGAACAAGCCACCGGGCCAGGTCACGGTGACCCTGGTCGGCGACGGTGTCCGGGTCGGCCCCATGGTGTGCGGCGGCAGCAACGCCTTCCCGCTGGTCCAGCCGACCCCGACCGGCGCGGGCGAGACCGGCGGCGGAGGCGGCTGACCGGGCGCCCCCTCCGGGACCCGGGCCGGACGGGGGCCTGCGCTACCGTGAAGGAGCGAGGACCGTCCGGCCACACCTTGGGAGACCCCCACGATGACCGAGCGCAAACCCCCCGGCGTCAGCTTCGAGAGCTGGGTCGAGAAGCAGATCCGCGAATCGACCGAGCGCGGCGGCTTCGACAGCCTTCCGGGCTTCGGCAAGCCCCTCCGCAATCTCGACCAGCCCTACGACGAGATGTGGTGGATCAAGGAGAAGATGGGCCGGGAGCAGGTCTCCTTCCTCCCGCCCAGCCTCGTCCTGCGCAAGGAGATCGAGGACGCGCTGGCGGCCGCCTCCGCCGCGCCGAGCGAGGCGGCGCTCCGCCGCATCCTGACCGAGATCAACGGTCGGATCCGGGCGGCGCTGGCGACCCCGCCCGAGGGGCCGCCGCTGGACCGGGTCCCGTTCGACATCGAGGAGCAGGCCCGCATCTGGCGGGAGAAGCACGGGAGTTGAGCCGCGCCGTGCCGCCCGTCACCGCCCCGGAGGTGCCAGTCGGACCCGCAGGAACCGCGGGCGGTACAGCGCCACGTCGCCGTTGACCACCGGATCGGCGGGGGCGCCGGGCGGGCCCAGCCAGTTGACGTCATAGCTGAGCAGCAGGCCGGCGCCGGCGGTGAACTCCGGGTGCGCCTGTGGGTTGTAGACCGCGACGTGGTCGGGATCGGGGCCGGTCGGGCGCGGCGGGGTGATCCGGCCGGCCGGGCCGTGCCAGGGCCCCTGGGGTGAGCAGGCCCAGTAGCCGGTGATCGTCCGTAGCCCGGCGGTGCCGCTGCCCGCGGTGTCCATGGTGAGCAGCACCCACGTCCCCCCGTCGCGGACGACGGTGAAGGCGCTGCCGACGCCGCGCCGACCGCCACCGCGCAGGACCGGCGCGGCCCGCGCGGCGTCCGGCCGCCAGCGGGCGCCGTCCCAGAACCGCCAGGCCGCCCGGTCCGCGAGCCGGCCGGCCGGGACCCGGGCCAGGTAGCCGCTGTCGGCCGGGGTCGAGGGCGGGTCGTCGCCGCCGAAGACGTACGTCCAGTCGCCGTCGCGGACCAGCGCGGTGCCGTAGAGGACGCGTCGGCCCGGGTCGGTGACGGCGTGCTGGTCGGCGACCGGGGTGAGGGACTCCAGCCGGAGGTCGGGCAGGGAGAGGGTGGCGACCTCGGTGCCGTGCGGCATCCCGAAGAGCCACGGGCCGGTGCCTGGGACGCGGTTCCACAGCAGTACCCGGACGACCTGCTCCGGTGCGCCGGGGGTGCGGGGTTCCACGGTCGCGTGCACCGGCCAGCGCCATCCGCCGCCGGGCGGGTCGGGGAAGTACGGTCCGGGTGCGGCGGGGGTGCCGCCGGTCAGGGTGCGCTCCGGGGTGCCCGCGGGGTTCATCAGTACGAGGGAGTTGTGGCGCAGGAACGGGGTGCCACCGGCGTCGGTGGTGCGCCAACGGTAGGGCGCGCCTTGGGAGTTGGGCGGTGGGTGGATCCGGTCGAGGAAGGTGTCGGAGAACAGCCAGAGCGTGCGGCCGTCCGGGAGGCGCACGGAGTGGGTGCCGTCGCCGCCGGTCCAGTCGTCGGTACGGGAGTTGTCGTCGCCGTAGCGGGCGAACGCCGCGGTGGTTCCGGGGTCGGCGGACCAGCCGGTGAGGATGCGGCCCGGGCAGGCGGCGCGGGGGCCGGGGCCGCGGGCGGGGGCCGGCACCAGCAGGGCCGCGGTGGCGGTCAGGAGCAGGAGGGCGAACAGGGCGACGGCGAGGGTGGTGCGGGTGATCGGCGGGTTGCGCATTCCGCTCCTCGGTGGGGTGCGGGGTCACCGTAGCGCGCCGGAGGGCGTGGTTCCGGGAGTGGCCGCAGGGGGCCGCGGAGGTCCGTCCGGGGCGGATTCGCCCTGTACACGGCGATCAGCGCCGGCATCAACGAGGGCAAGGTCACAGCCCGAGCCCCTGCTCCGGCTAACGGTCGTTCGCCTAGCCTGCTGCCATGACCGCCCAGTCCCCCGAACTCCCCCTGGCCGCGGCCTTCCCGGCGGCCGAACGCGAGCAGTGGCAGCGTCTCGTCGAAGGCGTACTCCGCAAATCGGGCGTCTCCGATGCTGCGGGTGCCGCCGCCGAGGACGCGCTCGCCACGGATCTCCAGGACGACATCCGTGTCCGTCCCCTGTACACCGCCGAGGACGCGCCACCCGCCGTGGGCCTGCCCGGCTTCGCCCCGTTCGTCCGGTCGGCCCGGCCCGAGGGCACGGCCGTCTCCGGATGGGACGTGCGGCAGCGCCACATCGGCACCGACCCGCGGCGGATCAACGAGGCGCTCCTCGCCGACCTGGAGAACGGCGTCACCTCCGTGTGGCTGGCCGTCGGTGCCGGCGGGGTGCCGGTGTCCGGTCTGGCGGAGGCGCTCCGCGGCGTCTATCTGGACCTGGCGCCGGTGGTCCTGGACGCGGGCGCGGAATTCCCCGCGGCGGCCGAGGAGTTGCTGCGGCTGTACCGGGAATCCGGGGTGGCACTGTCCGAGACGGCGGGCGTGCTGGGCGCCGATCCGCTGGGCCTGCTGGCCCGTACCGGCGACGACCGCGGGCTGGCCGACGGGCTGGCGGCCGCCGCCCGGTTGGCCGGTGTGGTCGAGGAGAGCGCCCCGCGGATCCGTACGGTCTCCGTCGACGCCCTGCCGTACCACGAGGCGGGCGGCTCGGCGGCCGAGGAGTTGGGCGCCTCGCTGGCCACCGGGGTGGGGTATCTGCGCGAACTGACCGCGGACGGGCGGGGCCTGGGCATCGACGCCGCCTGCCGCCAGCTGGAATTCCGGTACGCCGCCACCGCCGACCAGTTCCTGACCATCGCCAAGCTGCGCGCGGCCCGGCTGCTGTGGGGCCGGGTCGCCGAGGTCTGCGGGGTGTCGCCGGCCGCTGCCGGGCAGCGCCAGCACGTGGTCACCTCAACGGTCATGATGTCCCGTCGGGACCCGTGGGTGAACATGTTGCGCACCACGGTGGCCGGGCTGTCCGCGGGTCTGGGCGGCGCGGACGCGGTGACGGTGCTGCCGTTCGACGCGGCGCTGGGCCTGCCGGACGCGTTCGCCCGGCGGATCGCCCGGAACACCCAGTCGGTGCTGCTGGAGGAGTCGCACCTGGCGAAGGTGATCGATCCGGCCGGCGGTTCCTGGTACGTCGAACAGCTCACCGCCGAACTGGCCCGCGCGGGCTGGGCGTTCTTCCAGGAGATCGAGGGCGCGGGCGGTCAGGCCGCCGCGCTGCGGTCCGGGATGCTCGGCGACCGGTTGGCGGAGACCTGGCAGCGGCGCAGCGAGGACCTGGCGCACCGCCGGGAACCGATCACCGGGGTCAGCGAGTTCCCGCACCTGGCCGAGGCTCCGCTGGAGCGTGAGCCGGCCCCGTCGCCGGCCGGCGGGGGGCTGCCGCGGGTGCGCCGGGACGACGCGTTCGAGGCGCTGCGAGCCCGGTCCGATGCGCGGTTGGCGGCCGGCGGGGCGCGTCCGAAGGCGTTCCTGGCCGCGTTGGGTCCGGTCGCGGCGCACACCGCGCGGGTGGCGTTCGCCGCCAACCTCTTCCAGGCGGGCGGGATCGAGACCGTACCGGAGCAGGTGACGGCGGAGTCGGTGGCCGCGGCGTTCGTGGCGAGCGGCGCGCGGATCGCGTGCGTGTGTTCCAGTGACGCGGTGTACGCCGAGCAGGCGGTGGAGGTGGCCGCGGCGCTGAAGTCGGCGGGCGCGGTGCGGGTGTACCTGGCGGGCAAGCCGGGTGCGCGCCAGGAGGAGTTCGTGGCGGCCGGAGTGGACACGTTCGTGTTCGTGGGCTGCGATGTGGCCGGGGTGCTGTCCTCGGCCCTGGATGTCACGGAGGTGGCGGGATGACGGAGACGGCACGGCGAGAGGGCGCCATCCCCGATTTCAGCGCGGTGGAGCTGGGCGACCTGTCCGGGGCGGCGGTGTCCGGCGACGGGGCCCGGTGGGCGGAGGCGGTCCAGCAGGCCACCGGCAAGAGCGTCGCGGACCTGACCTGGGAGACGCCGGAGGGCATCGACGTCAAGCCGCTCTACACCGCGGCCGACGTCGACGGCCTGGACTTCCTGGGCACGTACCCGGGCATCGCGCCGTATCTGCGCGGCCCGTACCCGACGATGTACGTCAACCAGCCCTGGACGATCCGGCAGTACGCGGGCTTCTCCACCGCCGAGGAGTCCAACGCCTTCTACCGGCGCAACCTCGCCGCCGGGCAGAAGGGCCTGTCGGTCGCCTTCGACCTGCCCACCCACCGCGGCTACGACAGCGACCACCCGCGGGTCACCGGTGACGTCGGCATGGCGGGCGTGGCCATCGACTCGATCTACGACATGCGGCAGCTCTTCGAGGGCATCCCGCTGGACAAGATGACGGTGTCGATGACGATGAACGGCGCGGTGCTGCCCGTTCTCGCCCTGTACATCGTGGCCGCCGAGGAGCAGGGCGTACCGCCCGAGAAGCTGGCCGGGACCATCCAGAACGACATCCTCAAGGAGTTCATGGTCCGCAACACCTACATCTATCCGCCGCAGCCCTCGATGCGGATCATCTCCGACATCTTCGCGTACACCTCGCAGAAGATGCCGCGGTACAACTCCATCTCGATCTCCGGCTACCACATCCAGGAGGCGGGCGCGACGGCCGACCTGGAGCTGGCGTACACCCTCGCCGACGGGGTGGAGTACCTGCGTGCGGGCATGGCCGCGGGGATGGACGTGGACGCGTTCGCGCCGCGCCTGTCGTTCTTCTGGGCGATCGGCATGAACTTCTTCATGGAGGTCGCCAAGCTGCGCGCGGCCCGGCTGCTGTGGGCGCGGCTGGTCCAGAAGTTCGACCCGAAGAACGCCAAGTCCCTTTCGCTGCGCACCCATTCGCAGACCTCGGGCTGGTCGCTGACCGCGCAGGACGTGTTCAACAACGTCACCCGTACGTGTGTGGAGGCGATGGCCGCGACCCAGGGCCACACCCAGTCGCTGCACACCAACGCGCTCGACGAGGCACTGGCGCTGCCCACCGACTTCTCCGCGCGGATCGCCCGCAACACCCAGCTGTTCCTCCAGCAGGAGTCGGGCACCTGCCGGGTGATCGACCCGTGGGGCGGCAGCGCGTACGTCGAGCGGCTCACCCACGATCTGGCGCGCCGGGCCTGGGCGCACATCGAGGAGGTCGAGGCGGCCGGCGGGATGGCCAAGGCGATCGACGCGGGCATCCCCAAGATGCGGGTCGAGGAGGCGGCGGCCCGTACGCAGGCGCGGATCGACTCGGGGCGGCAGGCGCTGATCGGCGTCAACAAGTACCGGGTGGAGACCGACGAGGAGATCGAGGTCCTCAAGGTCGACAACTCCGCGGTGCGGGCGCAGCAGATCGACAAGCTCAAGCGGCTGCGCGCGGAGCGCGACGAGGACGCCTGCCAGCGGGCGCTGCGGGCCCTGACCGAGGCGGCGAAGGCCGCGCCCGGCCCGGGACTTGAGGGCAATCTGCTCGCGCTGGCGGTGGACGCGGCCCGGGCGATGGCGACCGTCGGGGAGATCTCGGACGCCCTGGAGGAGGTCTACGGCCGCCATTCCGGTCAGATCCGTACCATCTCCGGTGTGTACCGAGACGAAGCGGGCCCCTCGTCGGGGGTCGAGCGCACCCGGGAGCTGGTGGCCGCGTTCGAGCGCGCCGAGGGCCGCCGGCCGCGCATCCTGGTGGCCAAGATGGGTCAGGACGGCCACGACCGCGGCCAGAAGGTGATCGCCACGGCCTTCGCCGACCTGGGCTTCGACGTCGATGTCGGCCCGCTGTTCCAGACCCCGGCCGAGGTGGCCCGGCAGGCGGTGGAGGCCGACGTGCACATCGTCGGGGTGTCCTCGCTGGCGGCCGGTCACCTGACGCTGGTGCCGGCGCTGCGGGAGGCGCTGGCGGCGGAGGACCGGGAGGACATCACCATCGTGGTCGGCGGGGTGATCCCGCCGCAGGACGTCCAGCCGCTGCGCGACATGGGCGCCGCGGCGGTGTTCCTGCCCGGCACGGTCATCCCGGACGCGGCCCACGACCTGGTGCAGGACCTGGCGACGGTCCTCGGCCACGAGCTGTAGGGCGGAGGACCATGCCTGCGAGGATCGATGTCGACCGGTACGCCGAGGGGGTGCGGGCGGGCTCCCGGGCCTGGATCGCCCGCGCGGTCACCTTGGTCGAGTCCACCCGCGCCGACCACCGGGTGGCGGCCCAGCAGCTGTTGGTGCGGCTGCTGCCGTACTCCGGGGCGGCCCGGCGGGTGGGCATCAGCGGGGTTCCGGGCGTCGGCAAGTCGACCTTCATCGATGCCCTGGGCTCCCTGCTGACCGGGATGGGGCACCGGGTCGCGGTGCTGGCCGTCGATCCGTCCTCCAGCCGGACCGGCGGTTCCATCCTGGGCGACAAGACCCGGATGGAGCGGCTGGCGACCGATCCGGCGGCCTTCGTCCGCCCCTCCCCCACGTCCGGGACGCTGGGCGGGGTGGCGCGGGCCACCCGCGAGTCGATCGTGGTGATGGAGGCCGCGGGGTACGACGTGGTCCTGGTGGAGACGGTCGGTGTCGGCCAGTCGGAGACCACCGTCGCCAACATGGTGGACACGTTCCTGCTGCTGACGTTGGCCCGCACCGGCGACCAGTTGCAGGGCATCAAGAAGGGCGTCCTGGAGCTGGCGGACCTGGTGTCGGTCAACAAGGCGGACGGTCCGCACGAACGGGACGCCCGGTCGGCGGCCCGGGAACTCGCCGGCGCGCTCCGCCTGTTGCTCCCCCCGGCTCTCAACTCCGATCGGGCAGGGGGGTCCCCCACGGCCGACGCGGTGTGGACCCCGCCGGTGCTGACCTGTAGTGCCCGCGAAGGCACCGGGCTCAAGACTCTGTGGGAGCGGATCGAGCAGCACCGCGCCCTGCTGGAGTCCACCGGTGCGCTCGCCGAGCGACGTCGGGCCCAGCAGGTCGACTGGACCTGGTCGATGGTCCGGGAGCGGTTGATCGACCGCCTCCAGGAGCATCCGGACGTCCGCCGGCTGGGGCCGGAGGTCGAACGGGCGGTCCGGGCGGGCGAGATCACCGCGACGCTGGCGGCGGAGCGACTGCTGTCCGCCTTCGGGCTGGGCGACGGCCTGGCCGGCGGTGTGACGGGGGGCCTGGCCGGCGCTTCGATGGAGGGCGCGTCAGGGGCGGTTGCAGGCGCGGAGTGAGCGGGCGGCGGCCGGACCACGCGGTACCGGCCGCCACCCCGGACGAGCCCGCCTCGGGGGTTCCCTTACGGGTCTCCCCTACTCCGGTGGGTGGAGGCGGGATCCGGTCACACTCCGGGTGCGGTAGGGGGAAGTGTCGCCCTCCGTACGACGCCAGGACACCCCCGGTACGGCGATGATCAGCTCCGGAGGCGGCCGCCGTGGGGTCGCCGCACCCGAACTGGAGACCGCCGTGCCGAGCCCCTTCCCGCACACCACCCCCGTGGACCCCACCACCGCCGGATCCGGCCAACTCCGCGCCGCCTACGACCAGTTGGCGAACCACTTCGGCGCGGGCGACATCCCCGCGGAGTTCCGGCTGCTGTACGGCGCACCCGAGCTGCTGTACGCGACCTGGGTGGCGGTCCGCGAATCCCTGGTGGTCGGCGGGGCGCCGCGCGGGGACAAGGAGTTGGTCGCGGCCGGTGTGGCGCGGGCCCGGGGATGTGCGCCGGTGCTGCGCACCCATGTCCGGGCGCTGCGCACCGGCGGCCGCCCCGCGCTGGCCCGGACGGTCCGCGACGGCGGTACGCCCGGGGATCCCGACCACGCCCGGCTGCTGGCCTGGGGCGCCGCCACCGCCGTCCCGGACGGCCCGCCGGCCGGTCTTCCCGTCCCGGCCGACCACCTCCCCGAATTCCTGGGCACCGCCCTGACCGCCCACTTCCTCACTCGGCTCGGCTCCGCGCTGCTGTCCGCGCGGGCCGGCCACGACGTGCGGGACTGGCCACGGCGCCTCTTGGGCGGCCGGGCCGCGGCGCGGCCGGAGCCGACGCGCGCACCGCGCCCCGGGGAGAGCCTGTCGCTGCTGGCGGGGGCCATCGGCCCGGAGCCGTCATGGGCCGGCGGGGCGCCGCTGGGCGCGGGGCTGGCGGCGCTGCGGTCCGCGACGGCGGACACCGATCAGGCGCTCACCGACACCGCCTCGCGGCGGGTACGGACGATCGTCGCCGCGCACGGCGGGCGGCCGCCCGGCACCGACCTGACTGACCGTCACCTCTCGGGCCGCGGCTGGCTCTACGCCGCACTGACCGGGCTGCGCGGCGCCGACCGCCCGGCCGCCGCCGTGGCCCTCTTGACGGCCCTGGCCCCGTCCCAACTCACCTCCGCCGACGTGGAGTTCTGGCGCCTGACGGCCCCCGGCGGGGCGTCCGACGACGCAGCCCTGCTGCGCCTCGCCGGGTTCGGCGCGTACACCGCCGTGGCGTGTATCGAACGGTCCCTCGTCGCGACGGCACTGGGTGCGGGTACTCACCCGCGGAGCTGAGTAGTCCGACTCATGACGCCCGAGTGCCGGGCCCCGAGGATGTCGGTACAACCCACCGTCCGGGGCCGGGAGTCATGATGGGCGCCAACAGCTATCCGCAGGACGTCGAGCGCGGACTCTTCGAGGACAATCCGCTGGCCGGGCTGATCGTGGGGTTCCGGCTCAGCCTGGACCCGGGCGGCGACCTGGAGGCCAGACCCGTGGTCCACGTCCAGCTGCGGCCCGGGCTGTCGCTGTCCGCGGTCGAGGCGGACCAGTTGGCCAAGACCTGCCAGCAGGGCGTGCAACGCCAACTCAACGCCAGGGACGGGGACTTCGCGGCCCATCCGGAACAGGGCCCGGCCGCGAACGAACTCTCCATCGCCCTGCATCCGTACGGCAGCGGGCCGTTCGCCGACTCCTCCACGATCCACGACGGCTATCTGTTGCGCGGCGACGACTGACCGCGCATCCGAGCCGGGACCTCCACGGTGCGCGCGCTCCACCCGGCCGGGGAGGCGGCCCCTCAGCCGGCCGCCACCACCGTGGCCCACACCGTCTTCCCCGCCTGGTCGGGCGGCGTCCAGCCCCAGGAGTCGCTGAGGCTGTCGACGAGGTGGAGTCCGCGCCCGGACTCGCCCAGGGCGTGTTGCGGCCGCAGTACGGGCGCCTGGGTCCCGCCGTCCGAGACCGCGCACAGCACCCCGCGCTCCTGCCGGGTCAGCGCCAGCCAGGCATGGCAGAACCGTTCGTCGAAAAGGGAGTTGAGGCCGGTGTCGCAGGGATCCGAGGCGCCGTGCCGGAGGGCGTTGGTGACCAGTTCCGAGACGATCAGGACCGCGTTCTCGGCGAGACCGGGACACATCCGCCAGGCGTCGAGGGTGGTCCGGGTGAACCGGCGGGCCTCCGCCACGGTGCAGGCCGCGCCGCTGAGCGCACAGGCCGCGAATCCGTCCGGTCCCGGCATCCACCACGCCTCCCGGCCGGCGTCACCGGTCACTGGCTCCCCTCCTTCCCGGAGGACGTCGCGCTCGGACTGTGCCGGGTGTGTGGTCATCACGATCTCCGCGGAGGGGCATACGAGTTGGGCGCGTCCGGACGGTCTGGGCGGGGCCGCCCCGGAGGGCTAATATCCTCGTCGGCCGTCCATCGCTGCAAGTGCATCTGCAATTACATCGGTACGGGCGGCCACCCAGGGGCAGGATCACGCCACCCGTGAACACGGCCCCGGACCGGTCCCGAGCCCACCCCCCACCAAGGGAGCAGTCGTGATGGAGTCGATGACCAACGGCATGCCGGCAACCGACATCGAAGGCGCGGTCTGGCGCAAGAGCCGCCGCAGCAACCCCAGTGGCAACTGCGTTGAACTGGCGCTTCTTCCGGACGACAGGGTCGCGGTACGCAACTCGCGACACACCGCCGGCCCGGCCCTGATCTACTCGCGCGCCGAGCTGGCCGCCTTCATCCAGGGCGCCAAGGACGGCGAATTCGACGATCTGTTCCCCCGCGACTGACCAGATGACCGCCCTCGGGAGCAATAACTGAGGCATATGTCGGCCGGATAGTCGGCGCAGGTGTACGCCTCCTCCGGGCAATGGGACACTGGGCGTTGGCCCGACCACTCAGGGGAGTCAGTTATGAGCGCCGCGCAGTCGAGCAGCGATCTGTCCCTGCGCCGCTATCTGGAACACCCACGCGGCGGCCCCACCGTCCTGCGCATCGTGCTGGGCACCCAGCTGCGCCGGCTACGGGAGGCCGCCGGCATCACCCGTGAGGCCGCCGGTGACTCCATCCGCGCCTCCCACGCCAAGATCAGCCGCCTCGAACTGGGCCGGGTGAGCTGCAAGGAACGCGACGTCGCCGACCTGCTGACGCTGTACGACGTCACCGACAGCACCGCCCGGGCCACCTTCCTCACCCTCGCCCGCCGGACCAGTACGCCCGGCTGGTGGCACCAGTACGGCGACGTCCTGCCCAGCTGGTTCGAGACCCACCTCGGGCTGGAGTCCGCCGCCTCGGTGATCCGCACCTACGAAGTCCAGTTCGTGCCGGGCCTGTTGCAGACCCCGGAGTACGCCCGCGCGGTGACGCTGCTGGGGCACCCGGGTTCCACCCCAGAGGAGACCGACCAGCGGGTGGAGCTGCGGATGGCGCGACAGCGGCTGCTGGGGCTCAGTGATGCGCCCCGACTGTGGGCCATCCTCGACGAGGCGTGCCTGCGCCGCCCGCTGGGCGGACCGGAGGTGATGGCCGGTCAGCTCCGGCATCTGGTGGAGAAGGCGCGAAGCCCCAACATCACCCTCCAGGTCGCGCCGTTCGCCCTCGGCGGTCTCGCCGCGGCGGGCGGGCCGATCACCGTCCTCCGCTTCCTGGAGCCCGACCTCCCGGACATCGTCTATCTGGAGCAGTTGACCAGCGCGCTCTACCTGGACAAGCGTGACGACGTCGACCACTACCTGGCGGTGATGGACCGGCTCAGCGCCCAGGCCGAGTCCCCGCGGGAATCGCTGGCCATACTGGAACGCCTGCTGAAACAGGCGAGTTGACGGCCGCAGGACGAGCCGCGTCGCGCCCGCCCCACCCGCCTCCTCCGTACCGCTACGGCCTCCGCGCCACGCCTCCGAATTCGATCCACTCCTGCGTCAGCTGCCTGGGGCCGACATCCGACGGGTCCGGCCGCCAGGTCGAGACCTCCACCAACCCCGGTTCCTGGATCTCCAGCCCGTCCAGGAACGCCCGCAGCTCGTGCTGCTGCCGCACCCGTCCCCAGTTCCCATGGGTGCTGACCCGCATGAACTCGGTGACGAAGTCCCGCGTCGCGGCGTCCTCGCTGACGAGCTGACAGACCACCAAAAAGCTTCCTGGCACCAGCCGTTCAGCCACCCGGCGCACCAGCGCGGCGGGGTCGTCGGCGTCCGGGATGCAGTGCAGCACGGAGACGAAGAGCGCGGCGACCGGCTCGTCGAGGTCGATCAGCCGCTGGACCTCCGGGCTGCCGAAGATGCCGTCGGTGTCCCGCATGTCCGCCTGGATGACGGCGGTGTTCTCGTTCTCCTCCAGCAGCGCCCGACCGTGCGCCAGCACGATCGGGTCGTTGTCGACGTACACCACGCGGGACCGGGGATCGACCTGCTGGGCGACCTGGTGGACGTTGTCCTGCGTCGGCAGGCCCGAACCGTGGTCGACGAACTGCCGGATGCCCCGCTCACGGGCCAGCCAGCGGACCACCCGGCGCAGGAAACGCCGGTTGTTGAGCGCCAGCACCTGGGTGCTCGGGACGACCTTGCTCAGCTCCTCGCACGCCTCGCGGTCCACCGCGTAGTTGTCCTTGCCGCCCAGGTAGTAGTCGTACATCCGCGCGACGCTCGGGATGCTCACGTCAACAGCGCTGGACAGCGGCCGGATTTCTTGGCTCATTCCCCACTCTTCCCGTCGGATTGCGGTGCCGGTAACGGTACGACCACCGTGCGCCGTCTCCAACTGCCGTGCCGTGGTGGGCAGTCGGCCGGTTGCGCTCACCGGCGCGGACCGGGCACCCCGCGCCAGGGGGCGGGGTACCCGCCGGCTCGGCACCGGCGGCCGCCCCTGACGGACGTTCTCATCGACCTCTCACGTTCCGCTCATGGGTCGGTCACCCGGCGTGGCTACGGTCGGTCGCGGGGCCGCGGTCCGGCGGCCCGGAGGAGAGGGCACCGTGTACCACCTGAGCGGCGTGACGAAGCACTACCGACGCGGCGGTGAGCTGGTGCAGGCCCTGGACGGCGTCGGGTTCTCCGTACCGGACGGCACCGCGCTCGCCGTCCAGGGGCCGTCCGGCGCCGGCGCGTCGACGCTGCTGCGGATCCTGGGCGGGCTGGAGCGCCCGACCCGGGGCAGTGTGCTGCTCGACGGTACGGATCTGGCCATGGTCACCGCGTCCCGGCTCGGCCGGATCCGCGCCGAGTCGATCGGGTTGCTCGGCGCGGGCGACGGCGACCATCCGGGCCCGCTCGCCGGATCGGCCGTGCGGCAGGGCGTGGCCGCCGCGCTGGTCCCGCTGGGGCTGCGGCCGGCCGACCGCTGGGAGTTGGCCGGGGACGCGCTGGCGGAGGTCGGGCTGTCCGACCAGGGCGATCTGCTGCCGGGGCAGTTGGACGCGTACGCGCGGCGGCGTGCGGCGCTCGCCCGGGCGCTGGTGAAGCGGCCCGCCGTGCTGCTCGCGGACCGGCCGACGGAGGGCCTGCCGCCGGCCGCCCGGGCGGACTTCGCCGCGTTGCTGGTGCGGGTGTGGGGCGCGTACCGGCTCACCTGCGTCATCGCCACGGACGACGAGGACCTGGCCGGGCGGGCGACCCGGCGGTTGGTGCTCGCCGGGGGCCGGGTGACCGCCGTGGTCCGGGTGGCCGGTACCGGCCGGGACGGACCGGCCGCCTGGTGTCCGCGCGGCGCCGGCAGGTAGAAGAGGGGCATGACCACAGAACAGAGCGAGTCCGCCGACCGGGCGATCCCCGGTCCGCCCGTCGGCGATCGGCCGGAGCTTCCCGGCGCGGAGGAGATGGTGCGCGCCAACGAGGCCAACTGGGACGCCCGCACCCCGGTCCATGTGGCCAGTGCGTTCTACGGCCTGGACGGGTCGCGGAGCGCCGAGGACTGGTTCGCGCCGTTCGAATGGGCCGACCTCGGGGAGCTGGCCGGGCGCGATGTGCTGCACCTCCAGTGCCACCTGGGCACCGAGACGGCCGCGTTCGCGGACCGGGGCGCGCGGGCGGTGGGGTTGGACTTCTCCACCGAGGCGGTGGCACAGGCCCGGCGGCTGGCTGCGGCGACCGGCCGGGAGATGGAGTTCGTGCGGTCGGACGTGTACGAGGCGGTGGAGGCGCTCGGCGACCGCCGGTTCGACGTGGTCTACACCGGCAAGGGCGCGGTGTGCTACCTGCCGGACCTCGCCGCCTGGGCCGGGACCGTCGCCGAACTGCTGCGGCCGGGCGGGACGTTCTACCTGGTGGAGTTCCACCCGCTGCTCAACGCCCTCGGCGCGACACCGCCCTCGGACCCGGGCACCCCGCCGCTCCTGCTCCGCCACGACTACCTGGCCGGCCGGGGCGCCCTGCGCAGCGACACGGCCACCACCTACACGGACGGCCCGCCCCTCCAGAGCGCGACGACGAGCTATGAGTGGCGGCACGGCGTCGGCGAGGTCGTCAACGCGGTGATCGAGGCCGGGCTGACCGTGCGGGGCGTCCGGGAGACCGAGGTGCTGCCGTGGCCACGCTTCCCCTCGATGGTGCCGGACGAGAACGGCTGGTGGCGACTGCCCGACTCGGAGCCGATCATTCCGCTGCTGTACGCCCTGAAGGCGGCCAAGCCGTAGCGAGAGCGGCCGGCGCCGCGCGCCGGGAACGCCGGGGCACCCGGCTCAGCCGGTCCGCCGGTAGACCGAGCGCAGCAGCTGGTCCTTGGCCGGGCCGGTGACCCGCCACTCCAGGTGCCAGCGGTCCGCGGCGACGGCGGTGAAGACGCCCTCGTAGCGGTCCGCGGCGCAAGGGTGGACGGTGGTCCAGTGGCCGGTCCGCAGGTCCAGGTCGTGGAAGGGGCGGCCGTCGGCGAAGGTGACCGTGGCGGTGCCGTCGGGCTCGGGCCGCAGCCGCAGGGTGCGGGTCGCCGGGTACCCGACGCCCTCCCAGGTCAGCTCGCCCTCCTCGGTGTGGCACAGCGCCCCGTCGGGGCCGTCCGGGGTGAAGTCCGCGGTGCCCCGGAAGCTGCCTTCGGTGCCGGCCCGCAGGTCGTACACGGCACGCTCGACGTGCCAGCGGCCGGTGAGGTACGCGGCGACGTCGGGGACCAGGTGCATGCCCCCATTGTCGGGCAGCGCCAGGCGGTCACCCCATCGGCCCCACCCCGCGCCCCGCCCGCGCACCCGGCCGCCGCGCACCGTGCGGTCCCCCGGCCCCGGACTTACGCTCGGTACCGAGATCACCACCGAGGGAGACCCTCGCGGCAGGGCACCCGTCCCGTGCGTGCCCCGCCGGCACCCGCCCGGAGACAAGACCGGAGGCGCACCCATGCCGGAGCTGTTCATCGGCGGTCAGTGGACCGCAGCGGCCGACGGGCAGGTGCGGGAGATCCGCTGCCCGGCGGACGGCACGCTGGTCGCGACGGTCGACGAGGGCGGGCCGAAGGACGTGGCGGCCGCGGTCACCGCCGCCCGATTGGCGTTCGACGACGGGCCGTGGCCCGGCACCCCGGCCGCCGAGCGCGGCCGGGTGGTGCTGCGCGTCGCCGAGTTGCTGGAGCGGGACCGCGACGCGCTGGCCCGGGCCGAGTCGTTGGACACCGGCAAGCGGTTGGTGGAGAGCGTCTACGACATGGACGACATCGCGGGCTGCTTCCGGTACTTCGGCAACCTCGGCGCGGCCGGCGGCATCGACCGGGTGGTGGACGCCGGGGCCCCGGAGGTGGACAGCACCGTGCGGCACGAGCCGGTCGGGGTGTGCGCGCTGATCACGCCGTGGAACTACCCCTTGTTGCAGACCGCCTGGAAGGTCGCCCCGGCTCTGGTCACCGGGAACACCTTCGTGCTGAAGCCGAGCGAGCTGACGCCGCACACCGCGATCCACCTGATGCGGCTGCTGGCCGAGGCCGGGGTGCCGGACGGGGCGGCCAACCTGGTCCTGGGCACCGGTCCACTGGTGGGGGCACCGCTGACCGAGGATCCGCGGGTGGACATGGTGTCGTTCACCGGCGGGCTGGTCACCGGCCGCCGGATCATGACCGCGGCGGCGCCCACGGTCAAGAAGATCGCCCTCGAACTGGGCGGTAAGAACCCCAACATCGTCTTCGCGGACGCCGACTTCGACACCGCCGTCGACTACGCCCTGACGGCGGTCTTCCTGCACTCCGGGCAGGTCTGCTCGGCGGGCGCCCGGCTGCTGGTCCAGGACGACCTGCACGACCGCTTCGTCGACGAACTGGTGGCCCGGGCCCGGCGGATCCCGCTCGGCGGCCCGTTCGACGAGCGGGCCCGCACCGGCCCACTGATCTCCGCGGCGCACCGGGCGAAGGTCGCGGCGTACGTGGCGGCCGGGCTGGACGAGGGCGCGGTGCTGCGCTGCGGCGGGGCGCCACCGGACGACCCGGAGCTGGCGGACGGCTTCTACTACCTGCCGACGGTGCTCGACGAGTGCACCCCGGACATGTCGGTGGTGCGCGACGAGTCGTTCGGGCCGGTGCTGACCGTGGAGCGGTTCCGGGACGAGGCCGAGGCGGTGTCGCTGGCCAACGACACGGTGTACGGGCTGGCCGGGGCGGTGTGGACCCAGGACAGCGAACGCGCGCACCGGGTGGCGTCCCGACTGCGGGCCGGCACAGTGTGGATCAACGACTTCCATCCGTACGTGCCACAGGCGGAGTGGGGCGGGATGAAGCAGTCCGGGATCGGCCGGGAGCTGGGGCCGGCCGGGCTGGCGGAGTACCAGGAGGCCAAGCACGTCTGGCGGAACACCGCGCCGACTCCGCAGAGGTGGTTCGAGTGACCGGTTCCGTCCCCTCCGGTCCCGGCGCCGGGGGCTCCTCCGACGACGGCGCGCACGACGCCGCACACGACCCGGCGCACGAGGACGGGGCACTGGCCGAACTCGGCTACAAGCCCGAACTCAAGCGGACCCTGGGCAACTTCCACACCTTCGCCGCCGGCATCAGCTACATCTCCATCCTCACCGGCACCTTCCAGCTGTTCTACTTTGGCGTGAGCCACGGCGGTCCGGCGTACTGGTGGTCCTGGCCGATGGTCTTCTGCGGGCAGCTGATGGTGGCGCTGTGCTTCTGCGAGCTAGCCTGCCGCTATCCGGTGGCCGGGTCGATCTACAACTGGGCGAAGCAGCTGGGCGGTCCGCACGTGGGCTGGCTCGGCGGCTGGATGATGCTCACCGCGTCCATGGTCTCGCTGGCCGCGGTGGCGCTGGCCTACCAGGTGACGCTGCCGCAGATCTCGTCGTGGTTCCAGTTCGTCGGGGACGGCACCGGGAAGACCGACGCGGCCGCCAACGCGGTCCTCCTGGGCGCCGTCCTGATCGCCTTCACCACCCTGATCAACGCCTTCGGCGTGAAGCTGATGGCGCGGATCAACTCGGCGGGCGTGGCCATCGAGCTGATCGCCGCGGTCGTGCTGATCCTGCTGCTGGCCGCGCACGTCACCCGCGGTCCGGCCACCGTGCTGACGGACACCTTCGGCAAGGGCCAGGGCGAGAGCCTGGGGTACCTGGGCGCGTTCCTGACCGCCTCGCTCGCCTCCGCGTACGTCATGTACGGCTTCGACACCGCCTCCTCGCTCGGCGAGGAGTCCAAGGACCCGGCCCGCAACGCGCCCCGGGCGATCCTGCGGGCGCTGGTCGCCTCGTTCGTCATCGGCGGGCTGATCCTGCTGTTCGCGCTGTTGGCCGTCCCCGATCTGCACGACGAGCGGCTGTCGGTGGACGGCCTGCAGTACGTCGTCCTGGCCACCCTCGGGTCGACGATCGGGCAGATCGTGCTGTGGTGCGTGGTCATCGCGATCACCGTCTGCGAACTGGCGGTGCACACCGCCGCCATCCGGCTGGCGTTCGCGATGGCCCGCGACAACAACCTCCCGGCGTCCGCGCGGCTGGCCCGGGTCAGCCCGCGGTTCCAGACGCCGGTGGTGCCCGCGGTCGTGATCGGGGTGGTCGGGATCGTGATCCTGCTGATCAACATCGACCAGCCGCAGATCTTCTCGGTGATCACCAGTATCGCGATCATCATGATCTACCTGGCGTACCTGATGGTGACGCTGCCGATGCTGGTGCAGCGGCTGCGCGGCAACTGGACGGTGCCGAAGGGCAGCTTCTCGCTGGGGAGGTTCGGTCTGCCGGTGAACGTCCTGGCGGTGCTCTGGGGCCTGGCCATGTCCGTCAACCTCGCCTGGCCGCGCGCCGCGGTCTACAACGCCACCGGCCCGCAGCACTGGTACCTGCGCTGGGGCGCCTTCCTCTTCATCGGCGTCGTGGCGCTGGGCGGCTTCGCCTACTACTGGTGCGTACAGCGGCACCGCACCGGCGTGCTGGCCTCGCACGCCGCAAAGGGCGCGGACTCCGACGACACCGCCGCCACGCCCTGACCCCCCGGGTCGGACCCAACCAGGGTGCTGTGCCGCGCAGTTGATCGTTCGCCGGCAATTAACCGGCCCGTCCCCGGACGGCACCCGCGTCGTCGTCCACCCCTGTGAGCCTCCCTGCGGTTTCCCAAGGCCCAGGAGGCACCCCGTGATACGTCAGCCCTCACGCCGCGCTCTGCTGCGCGGCGCGACCGCGGCCGGTGCGCTGACCGCGCTGCCCGGCTCCGCCCTGCTCTGGGCCCGCCCGGCGGTCGCCGGTACCCCGCCCCCGGAGCAGGTCCACCTCCAGTACGGCACCGAGCCCGCCCACCAGATGACGCTGTCCTGGGCCACCGGCGCCGCGGTGCGCCGCCCCCGACTGCGGCTGGGCACCCCGCACCAGGGCTTCGGCCGCACGGTGGCGGCCGAGACCCGGACGTACGTGGACGGGCTCAACAAGGTGGAGACCCACACCCACCACGTGCGACTGCACGGGCTGCGGCCGGAGTGCACCTACGTGTACGAGGTGCTGCACGACAGGGCGGCGCCCGTACAGGGCACCTTCCGGACCGCGCCCGGCCACGAGCGGACCGCGTTCCGCTTCACCAGCTTCGGCGACCTGGGCACCGGCAGCACCGCGTGGCAGAAGTCGGCGCTGCACGGCGCCGCCGCGGTCCGCCAGGTCGAGCAGTTCGACCCGCTGTTCCACCTGCTCAACGGGGACCTCGCGTACGCCAACAACAACCCCGAGCAGCAGCCGCAGTGCTGGGACGCCTTCATGAACAACATGGCCGTCTCGGCCCGCAACCGGCCCTGGATGCCGGCGCCCGGCAACCACGAGGTTGAACTGGGCGGCGGCGAGCTGGGCTACGCCTCGTACACCACGCGGTTCGCGCTGCCGGACAACGGGACCCGGGACCACTGCGGGAACTGGTACGGCTTCCGGGTCGGTTCGGTGCTCTTCGTCTCGCTGGACGGCAACGACCTGGCCATCGAGGACGACGCCAGCCAGGACCCGGTGACCGGCCGTTCCCTCTACATCAGCGGGTACAGCCAGGGCGCCCAGCTCCGCTGGCTGGAGCGCACCCTGCGGCAGGCCCGGGCGGACCGCGGCGTGGACTGGATCGTGGCGTCGCTGCACCAGTTCGCGATGTCCTCGTCGGCCACCAGTCACGGCGGGGACATGGGCCTGCGCGAGCAACTGCTGCCGGTGCTCGACCGGTACGGGGTCGATCTGGTGCTGTGCGGCCACGACCACGACTACGAGCGGACCCATCCGGTCCGCGGCACCGATCCGCACTCGCTGCTGCGCCCGGCCGTCGTGGACGACCGGCTGGACGACATCGACACGTCCCAGGGCACCGTCCACCTGATCCTCGGTGGCGGCGGTACCGCCTCGCACGACGACACCTACCTGCCCGACCACGACGGCGTGCCCGACGCCTTCGTCCGCACCAAGCGCCTGCCGTACAAGGCGGATCCGGACGCGACGGAGAAGGCCACCTGGTCGGCGGTGCGCGACCCGGACACCCACTACCCGTACGGGATCGCGGTGTTCGACGTGGATCCGGGCCACGGCCCCGGCGGCCGCACCACGATCACCGTCAGCTACTACCACACGCCGGCCGCGACACCGGCCGATCCGCTGCCCCGGCCGGTGCTCTTCGACCGCTTCACCCTGCACCGCAACCGGCGGGACGGCCTCCAGGGGGTCTTCCCGCACCAGGGGGCGCGGCCGGCCGCGGCGCCGGCGGCCGGCCTGTCCGGCTGAGGCGGTGGCCGGGGCGGGGGATCAGTCGGCGGCCTGCTCCCCCGCCGGGCGGACGTGGGCCGTCCACTTCTCCTCGATACGGCCGAGCTTCCATACCGCGAGGGCGACGATCCAGGTGAGGAAGAACAGCCCGACGATGGCGAAGCCGATGACGTTCAGGTCCAGTCCGCCGACCCAGTCCCAGAAGGCACCGTGCAGGCCGAGCTTGTCGGCGAGCAGACCGAGGAGTTCCACGGTCCCGATGATCAGGGCGACGGCGACCGAGAGTCCGGTGATGGTGAGGTTGTAGTAGACCTTGCGGACCGGCTTGGAGAAGGCCCAGCCGTAGGCGAAGTTCATGAACGAGCCGTCGATGGTGTCCAGCAGGCTCATACCGGCCGCGAACAGCACCGGCAGGCAGAGGATGGCGTACCAGGGCAGTCCGGAGGCGGCGCCGGAGCCGGCCAGCACCAGCAGCGCGATCTCGGTGGCGGTGTCGAAGCCGAGGCCGAAGAGCAGGCCGAGCGGGTACATCTGCCAGGGCTTGGTGATCGACTTCATGACCCGGCCGAGCAGCCGGTTCATCAGGCCGCGGTTGTTGAGCTGCTCCTCCAGCGCGGCCTCGTCGAAGTCGCCGGCCCGCATCCGCCGGAAGACCCCCCAGATCCCGACCAGGATCACGATGTTGATCGCGGCGATGACGTAGAGGAAGACGCCGGAGACGGTGGTGCCGATCAGGCCGGTCACCGCGTGCAGTTGGGAGTTGTCGTCCTTGACCGGTCCGGCGAGCGCCTTGACGCCGAGGGAGAGCAGGAACGCCAGCCCGAAGACGATGCTGGAGTGCCCCAGCGAGAACCAGAAGCCGACCGAGAGCGGCCGCTGCCCCTCGTGCATCAGCTTCCGGGTGGTGTTGTCGATGGCGGCGATGTGGTCGGCGTCGAAGGCGTGCCGCATGCCGAGGGTGTACGCGGTCACCCCGATGCCGATGCCGAAGCTCTTGGTGCCAAGGCTGTAGTGCTCCGGCGCCACGATCGCCACCAGGGTGAACCAGCCGATCACGTGTAGCGCGAGAATGAATCCGGCCATCCCGGCCATCCGCCCCCACTCGGCGCGGGTCATCGACCGCGCGATCCGCTGGCGGCGGGACGGCGGGGCCTGGCCGGCCAGGGTCGGGGAGGGGGGCGTAGGCATGGGCGGCACTGCTTTCTTTCGTTCAGCCCCGGCCTCTGCCGGGGCTCCCCCATACATTCCTGCGGGTTGGTTTTAGTTGCAACCAATATGCAGTAAAGCTCGTGGCTGATCTCGTCGCCGAAAGGGTCAAGGTCGGGGGCACGCGCAGGTGCGCGGAGGGGGTGCGGCGGGCGACCGGCCGAGATGGGTGGCCGCGGCCTGGAGCAGGGCGATGGCCACCAGGCGAACCAGGGGGTGGCCGGCGGCCTGCCGCAGCGCCGCCGTAGGGGGTGTCATCCGGGGTGCCTCCTTGAGCGTCGGGCCGGCGCCGGGCTGGGCCGGTGCCGATGTGCCGGTCTGCCGCCGACGGGCGGTCAGTGCTGATGGTCGCCGCCGACCTCCTGGTGGTCGCCGTCGGCCCCCTTGTGGTTGCCGTCGGCGGCACCGTCCGCGCCCGCGCCGTGCCCCGCACCCGCGTCGCCCGCCGCACCGGCGACCCGGACGGTGAAGGCGGCCGTGCGGACCGTGCCCTGGTGTTGGAAGTCCAGGAACAGGCGGTAGGTGCCGGCGCTCGGCGCGGTGGCGGTGAAGGAGATCTCCGGGCCGGCCGGCGTCTTCCCGTCGCCCGGTTCGCCGTTGGGGTGGACGTGCAGGTAGGCGAGGTCGCCGGAGCGCAGGGCGACCAGGTGGCCGTACGCGCCGAGGTAGGGCTGGAGGTCGGTGACCGGCTTGCCGTCCTTGGTGACCCGCAGGGTCAGGGCGCCGGGCTCACCGGGGCGGAGTGCGCCGTCGAGGGTGACGCGGTAGCCGTCGACCTCGGCCGTGGCAGCCGGGCGGGGCGCTTCCGCCGGCCGGTAGGCGCCGGCCGCCGCGAGGTCGGCGCCGAGCGTCAGCCCCTCCTTCGCGCCGTCGGGGGCGAAGTCGGCGAAGACCCGGTAGTCGCCTGCGGTGGGCAGGTCGACCGGGGTGGACCAGGTGCCGTCGGCGGCGCGCCGCGGGTGGAGGTGGCGGAACACCGTGAGGTCCCGGGAGGCCACGATGAAGTGCAGTTCCTTGCCGTGGGCGCGCCGGTAGGCGGTGACCGGGCGGCCGGTGCGGTCATCGACCACCGCGAAGCGGAGTTCGGCGGGGGTGCCGGCGGTGACGGCCGGGGTCTTGAGGTCGAGGGTGTAGCCGCCCTCGGCGATCTGGAGTCCACCCGGTGCCGCCGCGCCGGAGGTGTGGCCGTTCTGCGCGGTGTGGCCGGCGTGTTGGGCCGCGGGGGCCGCCGGCATCACGGGGCCCACCGCCTTCCCCACGCCGTAGGCGGAGCCGAATGTCGCGGCGAGTGCGGTGGCGAAGATCCCGACCTTCAGTCCGGTGTGCATGACGCAGTCCCTCCTCACGGGCCGCCGGTGGCGAGTACCGCCGGTGATGCGGCCGATCAACTCGCCCACACCATACCCCCTGGGGGTATATAGTCAACCCACCCGGAACGCTTGCCACGAATACGGGTGGGGGGTATACATGGAGCCACGCCGACCGATACCCCCCTAGGGTATCGGTCGGCGAGGGGCCACAGTCATCGGCCCGTACGCCCCGCCCGTGTCCGCAGGGGCCGGAACCACCGGCCCGCCCACTCAGGAGGAAGCCCATGTCGTCCTGCTGCACCCCCGATGGCAGCTGCCAGACCACCGACACCGCACCGGCGACGACGACCGCGGTCGGCGACGGCCACACCGTCACCTACAAGGTCGACGGGATCGGCAGCGCGCACTGCCAGGGCGTCGTCACCAAGGCCGTCGGCGCGCTCGACGACGTCGTCGCCGTCGAGGTGGAGATCGGCACCGGCCTGGTCACCGTCACCACCGGCGGTGCGCCCGACGACGCGCTGATCGCCAGCACCGTCGACGAGGCCGGCTACGACTTCACCGGCCGGGCCTGACCCCCGTGCCGGCGGGGCGGACGGCCGTCCCCGGCCGCCCCGCCGGCGCCCCACCCGCCCGGAACCCCCAACTCCCCACCTCCGTACATCCCCTTTCCGTGAGCTGCGAGGAGCAGACATGACCACCACCAGCCCCGGCGCCGCCGAGGTCGAGCTCGCCATCGGCGGCATGACCTGCGCCTCCTGCGCCGCCCGGATCGAGAAGAAGCTCAACCGCATGGACGGTGTCGAGGCCACCGTCAACTACGCCACCGAGAAGGCGAAGGTCACCTTCCAGGACGCCGTCTCGGTCCAGGACCTGATCGCCACGGTGGAGGCCACCGGCTACACCGCACAGGAGCCCGCGCCGGCCTCCCCCGCCGGCGACAGCGGCGCGGCGGGCGGCGAGGGCGGCGGTGCGGAGGAGGACCCGCTGCGGCCGCTGCGCCAGCGGCTGATCGCCGCGGTGGCACTGGCCGTTCCGGTGATCGTCCTGGCCATGGTGCCGGCGCTGCAGTTCGAGTACTGGCAGTGGCTGTCGCTGACGCTGACCGCCCCGGTCGTCACCTACGCCGCCTGGCCGTTCCACCGCGCCGCGTGGACCAACGCCCGGCACGGTGCGGCCACCATGGACACCCTGATCTCGGTCGGCACCTCCGCCGCGTTCCTGTGGTCGCTGTGGGCGCTGTTCTTCGGCACCGCCGGCACCCCCGGCATGACCCACCCGTTCGAGCTGACCATCGCCCGCACCGACGGCGCGGGGAACATCTATCTGGAGGCGGCGGCCGGCGTCACCGCCTTCATTCTCGCCGGGCGGTACTTCGAGGCCCGCTCCAAGCGCAAGGCGGGCGCGGCCCTCAAGGCGCTGATGGAGCTGGGCGCGAAGGACGTCACCGTGCTGCGCGGCGGCCGCGAGGAGACCATCGCGATCGGGCAGTTGAGCGTCGGCGACCGGTTCCTGGTACGGCCGGGCGAGAAGATCGCCACCGACGGCACGGTGGTGGACGGCGCCTCCGCCGTGGACGCCTCGATGCTGACCGGTGAATCGGTGCCGGTGGAGGTCTCGGCCGGCGACGGCGTCACCGGTGCCACGCTCAATGTCGGTGGCCGGCTGGTCGTCGAGGCCACCCGGGTTGGCGCGGACACCCAACTGGCCCGGATGGCCAAGCTGGTGGAGGACGCCCAGAACGGCAAGGCGGCCGCCCAGCGGCTCGCCGACAAGATCTCCGCGGTCTTCGTCCCGGTCGTCATCGCCCTGGCCCTGGCCACCCTCGGTTTCTGGATCGGCAGCGGCGCCGGACTCACCGCCGCCTTCACCGCCGCGGTCGCCGTGCTGATCATCGCCTGCCCGTGCGCGCTGGGGCTCGCCACGCCGACCGCGCTGATGGTCGGCACCGGCCGCGGCGCCCAACTCGGCATCCTCATCAAGGGCCCGGAGGTCCTGGAGAGCACCCGCAAGGTCGACACCATCGTCCTGGACAAGACCGGCACCGTCACCACCGGGCGGATGACCCTGCTGGCCACGCACACCGCGGCGGGCACCGACAAGTCCGAAGTGCTGCGGCTGGCGGGCGCGTTGGAGCACTCCTCGGAACACCCGATCGCCCAGGCCGTGGCGGCCGGCGCGAGCGCCGAGGTGGGCACCCTGCCGGTGCCGGAGGACTTCGCCAACATCGCCGGACTGGGCGTCCAGGGCATCGTCGACGGGCACGCCGTGCTGGTCGGCCGGGAGAAGCTGCTCGCCGAGTGGGCGATCCTGCTCCCGGACGAACTGGCGCAGGCCAAGGCGGCGGCCGAGGCAGCCGGGCGGACCGCGATCGCGGTGGCCTGGGACGGCGCGGCCCGGGCGGTCCTGGAGGTGGCCGACGCCGTCAAGGAGAGCAGCCCGGAGGCGATCCGGCGGCTGCGCGCGCTCGGGCTGACGCCGGTGCTGCTGACCGGTGACAACAAGGCGGTGGCGCACTCGGTCGCGGCCGAGGTCGGCATCGACCCCGACCAGGTGATCGCCGAGGTGCTGCCGCAGGACAAGGTCGAGGTGGTCAGGCGCCTCCAGAAGGAGGGCAGGTCGGTGGCGATGGTCGGCGACGGCGTCAACGATGCGGCGGCGCTGGCGCAGGCGGACCTCGGGCTGGCGATGGGCACCGGGACCGATGCGGCCATCGAGGCCGGCGACCTCACGCTCGTCCGCGGCGACCTGCGTGCCGCGGCCGACGCCATCCGGCTCTCCCGCCGCACCCTGGGCACCATCAAGTCCAACCTCTTCTGGGCCTTCGCCTACAACGTCGCGGCCCTGCCGCTGGCCGCCACCGGCCTGCTCAACCCGATGATCGCGGGGGCGGCGATGGCCTTCTCCTCGGTCTTCGTGGTCGGCAACAGCCTGCGGCTGCGCGGGTTCCAGGCAGCGGACAAGTGATTCCCGGGCAAGTGATGCGGAGGCCACGATGGCCGGCTACCAGGAACACAGGGACGGCGTCCTGCGGCGGCTGCGGCTGCGGCTGCGGCTGATCGAGGGCCAGGTGCGGGGCGTGCAGCGGATGATCGAGGACGACACCTACTGCGTCGACGTCCTCACCCAGATCTCCGAAGGCGATGACGTAGGAGTTGAAGACCCACTGCAACCCGCCCTGCGAGAAGCCCAGATCCTGCTGCATCTCGGGGAGTGCGACCCCGATGATCGAGGTGTCCATGAATTGGGCGGCAGCGAGCACGGCAAGCGCCCACCAGCGCCTCGGATTGACGGTTGACATTCCTCTACCCCTTCCCTTGGATACCCTCAGGGGGTACCTGCGCGGTGTAATGCAACACACCCCTAGGGGGTATTGGAGGGAAGGGAGTCCGCGAAGCCCGCCCGCAAGGAGGGCGAGCACCGCCGGGCGAACACCGGAAGACGAACACCGATGGACGGACACCGCAGCCACCCCCTCAACAGCGGGACGGGGAGACAGCGGGGCAGCGAGACGGGAACGCAGAGAGACAGGAACGCACGAAGACAGGGAGGAAGGGAGGCAGGGAGAAGGGGGGCACGATGCGCACCGATCGCCCGCTGCCCTACCCTCTGGTCCGGGAGGTCGAGGACATGCGAACGAGCTGGCGGATGCGGGCGGCCGGTGCCTGGGGGCACCTGCTGCTGGTCGCCGTGCTCGCCCTGGGCGTCTTCGCGATGCACACACTCGGCCACCCCACCGGCCACTCGGACGCCCCGGGTACGCCGATGGGGACCGCCGCCCACGGGGCCGCCACCAGCGCGCACCCCGCCCCGGACCGCGGCACGGCCATGACGGCCATGATGACCGCGCCGACCGGGCCGACCGCGGCCCCCGACCACGCCTCTGCACACCACGGCGGCAAGCCGTCCTCCCACCCGCCCGGCACGGGAATGGACATGACGTCGCTGTGCCTGGCCGTCCTCGGGAGCTGGGCCCTGGCCGGTCTCCTGTACGGGGCGCTGCGCCGCCGGGCCGACTGGCTGGTCCCGTTGCGCGCCGGCACCCTGGCCCTGCTGCGCCCCAACCCCCCGCCGCGGCCCCCCGACCTCGCCCACCTGTCGATCCTGCGGATCTAGGCCGAACGCCACCGCGGGCGCCCCGCGCTGCCCGCACACCCCCGCGTTCGCCCGAGACATCCACCGAACCGACCGCATGAGGTATCGATATGACCGCGCATCAGCGCATCGCCCAGCCTGCCCGCCGGACCGCCCACTGGACCTCCCGCCCGGGGGCCCGCCGCCTCGCCCTCACCGGCCTCGCCGCCGCGGCGGCCCTGTCCCTCGCCGCCTGCGGCGGGACCACCGGAGGGGACCACAAGGGCGCCGCCGACCACGGCGGCAAGCCGTCGGCCACGGCCGGCACCACCGGGAGCAACCCCGCACCGGGCCCGGTGGGCGACACGGACGTGATGTTCGCCCAGATGATGATCCCGCACCACCAGCAGGCCCTGGAGATGGCCCGGCTCGCCGACGGCCGCGCCGCCGACCCGGAGATCAAGAAGCTGGTCGCGGCGATCAAGCAGGCCCAGGACCCCGAGATCCAGCGGATGCGGTCCTGGCTCAAGGCGTGGGGCAAGCCCGAGTCCGCCGACACCATGCCTGGCATGGACCACGGCTCCGGCTCCATGGACCACGGCTCCACGGGCCACGGGTCCGGCATGTCCGGGATGATGTCCGACAAGGACATGAAGGAGCTCAAGGCCGCCAAGGGCCGGGACTTCGACCGGAAGTTCGCGTCGATGATGATCGACCACCACAAGGGCGCGATGGACATGGCCAAGGACGAGCAGCAGCACGGCAAGAACGCCTCGGCCAAGAAGCTCGCCGACGACGTCGTCCGCACCCAGGCCGCCGAGGTCGCCGAGATGAACAAGCTCCTCGACCGGCTCTGATCCCCCGCCCCGACCGACCGCCGCGGCCCGTCACCACCGGGCCGCGGCGGCCGCCACGCCACGCTCGGCGGCGCGGCGGCCGCCCGGCGCTCAGGCCAGGTATCCGCCGTCGATGTCCAGGACGGTACCGGTGACGAACGACGCCGCCGGGCTCGCGAGGAAGACCACGCCCGCCGCGATCTCCTCCGGGCGACCGAACCGGCCCATGGGGTTGGCCGCGCGCTGCAGGTCCGCGAAGGCGCCCTCCGGCGGGTTCATGTCGGTGGCCACGCTGCCGGGCTGGACCACGTTGACGGTGATGCCCCGGGGTGCCAGGTCCCGGGCCGCGCCCTTGCTGTAGCCGACGATCGCGGCCTTGGTCGCCGCGTAGTCGGCGACGCCGGAGAACCCCGCGCGGGCGGCCAGGGTCGACCCGACGGTGATGATCCGCCCGCCCTCCCCCAGGACGCCGGCCGCGGCCCGGATGGCCGTGGCGACGCCCGCCACGTTGACCGCCAACTGCCGGTCGAACGCCGCGAGATCCCCCGCGACGTCATCCACCGCGCCGTTCACGGACACCCCCGCGTTGTTCACCAGGACGTCCAGCCGCCCGAAGTCGGCCGCCACGGCCGCCACCAGGTCCGCGACCTGCTGCCGGTCGGCCTGGTCGGCGCGGTAGGCGGCGGCCCGGACACCGGCCCGCTCCAGCTCGGCCACCACACCCTCGGCCCGACTGCCGGACGCCGCGTAACTGATCGCCACCGCGGCCCCCTCGGCGGCCAGCGCACGGGCGACCGCCGCCCCGATCCCCCGCGAACCGCCGGTCACCAACGCGACCTTGCCCGCCAACGCCCCGCCCACCGTTACCTCCGCGACCATGTCGACTCCTCACTCCCCGTACACGCGCAATCCATGTTTTGTACCGATCGATACCAAACACTATCACGGTAATGGATCGATCAGTACATAACTGAGGCGGCCGGAACCCGCGACGCGACATCCGGACCCATTCGGATCCATTCAGACCCATCCGAACCCCGCCCCACTCAATGGATCACGACCCGGGACCCCGCCGATCCCGACCCCCGACCCCCACCCCGGCCCCGATCCCGGACCGGCCCTAGCGGACCGCGTACCGCCCCAGGGCCGGTTCGAGTTGATCGAAGACCCGCCCGGCCTCGACGTCGAGGGTCTTGGCGATCCGGGCGTCGCGATGGCCGGCCAGGGTGAGTTCCTGGATGCGGACGAACAACAGGCGTTGCGCTGCGGCGAGTTGGGCGGCGGCGGCGCGGGGCACGATGTCGTCCGCCGATGCGCCGGTGGCCACGGCGAGCGCCTCGGCCAGGGCCCGTTCCCGCTGGTCGTGGAGTTCGCGCAGCCGGGCGGTGAGGGTCGGACTGTCGGCGATCATCCGGGCGAAGACCGGCCCGGCGAACCCCGCGACGGGGTCGCGCTCCCGCAGGGCGGCAACGAAGGCGCGGCGCAGCGCGGCGAGCGCGGACTCCCCCGGCTCCCGGGCGTCGACGGCGCGAGCGAGGCTCGCGACGAATTCCCCGTGATGGTCGAGCGCCAGATCCTCCTTGCGCGCGAAGTAGTTGGTGACGGTCTTCTTCGCGACGCGGGCAGCGGCGGCGATCTCGGCGATCGTCGTCGCCTCGAAGCCCTGCTGCTGGAAGAGACGGGTGGCGTGATCGGAGATCAGCTGCCTGGTCTCCTGCTTCTTGGTCTCACGGAGACCCAAGGGGGGCTCGACATCCATGCGGCAACTTTACCCCCGACATAAAAAACTTCTTGACCCCTTCATGCTCTCGATCTAACTTTACCCCCGTACTACTTTCGCCCGGATCGCTTTCATCGGCACTTTCGCCCCACCCGAGGAGTCCCCATCAACATCACCGCCTCCACCGTCTCGCTGACCGTCGACGACGTGGCCGCCTCCCGCGACTTCCTGACCGCGCACTTCGGCTACGCCCAGGCCGCGGCCGCGGACGGCTTCGCCAAACTGACCCGGGACGACGCGGCCGTCGACATTGTGCTGTTGCAGCGCGGCATCGAGGTGCTGCCCACCGAGCAGCGCGACCAACGAGCCGGGGGCCTGATCCTCGCCTTCACGGTCACCGGCCTCGCGGACCACGAGGAGCGCCTGCGCCGGGCGGGCGCACCGATCACCATGGCGCTGCGCGAAGAGCCCTGGGGCGAGCGACTGTTCCAGGTCACCGACCCCAACGGCGTGGTGCTGCAACTCGTCGAGTGGGCCTGAGGGCAAATCCGCGGGCAAATCCGCGGGCGAAGAGGGCAGGGGTAGAGGAACGGCGGCGCGCTCGGCGCCCGCCCGGTGGGCAGCGCCTCCCGCGTCACCATCGGCGCGTCACTCCCGCGCCAGCGACTCCCCCTTCGGAGGGTGCGCCATGGCTCGCGCCAACAGGCTTTGCAGCGTGCCCTGTTCCGCCTGGGTCAGGCCGGCGAGGGGGGATTCCGCGTTGAGGAGCGCGAGCAGGCGTTCACGGAGTTCGGTGCCCTGCGGGGTGAGGACCAGTTGCTTGGCGCGGCGGTCGGTGGGGTGCGGTCGGCGCTCGATCAGTAGCTGCTTTTCGAGTTTGTCGACGACGAAGGTGGCGTTGGAGGGCTCGCAGGTCATCCGTTCGGCGAGTTCCCGCATCGTCATCGGCCCGCTGAGTTCGCGCAGCGCGGTGGCCTGGGGCGCGGTGAGGCCCAGCGTGGCCGCGCGGCGGCGGACGTGGTCGGCGATCTGCTGGGCCAACCCGTTCACCAGGCCGCACAGCTGGCGCTCCGCGAGGGCCCGCGCTTCCGGGTTCGTCGTCATACGGCCATCGTACCAAGTGCAGCTAGCCTAAATATTCCGAGCTTGAATGATTCAAACTTGATGCTTATGGTGGCGGTGCCGCCCCCCTCCCGGGGCGGCACCGGCGCCCCCGCCTCCGTGCGGAGCGCCCCAACGCCCCTGCCCACCTCGCCCTTCGGAGGGACCGCGACCATGAGCACTGCCGCACCGAGCAAGGACGAACGACTGCACCGACCGGCCATCCTCCGGTCGCTGCGGCTCGGCGAGACCAAGGTGACGTACGTACCGGACGGCGCGGTGCAGTTGATCCCGCGCCGCTGGTTGCCGGACACCACCGACGAGACCTGGGCCGCGCACCCCGCGTACCTGGACACCACCGGGAATCTGGTGGCGGGCGTGGGCGGCCTCCTGGTGGAGCGCGGCGACCGCGCGCTGCTGATCGACGCCGGCGTCGGGCCGCGGTCGTTCCCGGCCGAACCCGGCAACGCGCACGGCGCCCTGCACGGCGGCGCACTGCTGGACAACCTCGCCGCCCTCGGCCGCGCGCCGGCCGACATCGAGGCGGTGGCCTTCACCCACCTCCACACCGACCACGTCGGCTGGGCCTGGCACCCCGCCCCCGGCAGCGACCGTCCCGCCTTCGCGCACGCCGACTACCTGGTCGCCGAGCCCGAGTGGACCCATCGCGACCTGCTCGAAGCGCACGGCACCGGTCCGGAGATCCTGACGGCACTCGCACCGTACGTCCGGACCGTGGCGAACGGCGAGGAGGTCTTCCCGGGCGTGCGGATACGGTTCCTCCTCGGCCACACGCCCGGGCACGCCGTCTACGAGATCACCGCGGGCGGCCGGCGGTTGATCGCCTTTGGCGACGCCCTGCACTCGCCGATCCAGGTCGACCATCCCGAGTGGTTGGCGGCCCCCGACCACGACCCTGCGCTGGCCGCCGACGCCCGCCGCCGACTGGTCGCCGAACTCCGGGAACCGGACACCATCGGCTTCGGCATCCACTTCGCCGACGTGGTGTTCGGGCAGGTCCGGCCGGGTGGCGACGGCCCCGCCTGGCACCCGCTCGACGCCTGATCCGGGGCACCCGCCGCCCGGCCCACCGTGCCGGCGGCCGGCTAGCGGAAGGCCGGGCCCGCGAACAGCCGGCGCAACACGCCCTCCGCCGCAGCGGGTTCGGCCGCCGCGGAAGCGGCAGTGGCCGGCGCGTATTCGGTGATCCCGACCCCGGCGAGCGAGAAGCCGTCGGCGAGCGCCGTCAGGGCGTCCGCCAGCCGGTCGGGGTGCAGGCCCACCGGCTCCGGGCAGGACAGTCCGGCGAAGTGGCCGGGGTCCAACACGTCCAGGTCCAGATGGACGTAGACGTGCCGGGCGCCGGTGGCGGCCACGGTCGCGACCAGCCACGCCGGGTCGTCGAGAGCCGCGACCGACAGCGCCGGGATGCGGGCGGCGGCGAGGAACCGCCGCTCCTCGGCATCGAGCGCGCGCACCCCGGCGAGGACCAGCCGCCGGGCGGAGAGGCGTCCGTCCGGCGCGGGCAGCAGCGCCGCCGGGCCGTCCCCCAGCAGGGTGCGCAACACCATGCCGTGGAAACCGCCGGAGGGTGAGGTGGCCGGGGTGTTGAGGTCGGCGTGGGCGTCGAACCAGACGACGGCGAGGTCGTCCCCGTGGCGGGCCACCGCGTGGGACACCGGCCCGAGTTCGATCCCGCAGTCACCGCCGACCGTGCGCAGCGCCCCCTCGCCCCAACCGGCCAGGGCTTCCCTGGTGGCCCGCAACGAGGCCGTCAGGACGTCGAGATGACGCACCCCGCCCCCGGTGGGGCCCGGTCGGGGGCTGACGGCGACCACCGTGCGTCGGGTCGCGGGCAGCAACGCACTCAGGCGGTGCGCGCCGGCCGCCACCCGCTGCGGCGCGTCGGCCGCTGACCCCTGCCACTGGGGGACGACCAGTAGCCGGCCGGGGCGGTGGGCGGGCCGGGTCATGTCGTGTAGTCCGCGTTGATCCGGACGTAGCCGGCGGACAGGTCGCAGCCGAACACGGTTGCCGCACCGTCCCCGAGACCGAGGGTGATGGTGATGTCGACCTCGCTGCGGCGCATCGCGGCGGTGAGTTCCGCGAGCACGTCCGGGGTCGGCTCGGCCGGGTAGACCTCGGTGTCGCCGAAGGCGACGGTGACGCGGTGCGGCACGATGTCGCGGTCCTCGGTGTTCTTGCCGATGGCCATCAGGACCCGCCCCCAGTTGGGGTCCGCGCCGTGCACGGCGGTCTTGACCAGGGGCGAGTTGACGACGCTCTTGGCGATGCGCTTGGCCTGCGCGGTGTCGCCCGCCTCGGTGACGGTGACCCGTAGGAGCTTGGTGGCGCCCTCGCCGTCACTGGCGAGTTGGTGGGTGAGGTCCAGGCACAGGTCGGCGAGGGCCGCGGCGAACTCCGCCGGATCGACCGGGCCGGCCGCGCCGTTGGCGAGCACCGCCACGGTGTCGGAGGTGGAGGTGTCGGTGTCCACGCTCAGGCAGTTGAACGTCGCGTCGACGGCCGTCCGCAGCGCCCGGTCCAGGTCCGCCGCCGTGAGCGCGGCATCGGTGACGACATAGGCCAGCATCGTGGCCATGTTGGGTTCCAGCATGCCGACGCCCTTGGCGATGCCGACGATCCGGGCGCCGCCGACCTGGCGGACGGCGGTCTTCGGGCGGGTATCGGTGGTCATCATGGCCCGCGCCACGTCCAACGGCGCCGCGGTGAAGGCGTCGGTGCCGCGCCGCGCGGTCCGGTCGAAGTGCGCCCGGATGGTGTCCATGGGCAGCGGGCGCCCGATGACGCCGGTGGACCCGATGAGCACCTCGCCCTCCGGGACGTCCAGGATCCCGGCGACCCGGCCGACCACTTCGGCGGCGTGCTCGGCGCCCTGCCGGCCGGTGGCGACGTTGGCGTTCTGCGCCAGGGTGACCACGGCGCGCAGCCTCCGCCCGGCGGCGTGGGCGCGGCTGAGGACCACCGCGGGCCCGGCGAAGAGGCTCTTGGTGAACATCGCGGCACTGACGGCCGGGCGGTCCGAGGCCACGATCGATATGTCGTCGCCCTGGTCCCGGAGTCCGCCGTGCCCGGTGAAGGCCCGGAAGCCGACCGGCCATACGAGCCCCACACCATCAAGGGGATAGTCATGCGTCATACGGAATACTTTTGCAGGGAGTGGGTGGGCTGTCCAGCACTTTGCGCCTCCCGCATCGGGCCCGGGCGCACGCCACTTCCGCACGATGGCCCGATGCGGCGCATGCGAAAGCGAACAGGTTTGCGGCGAGCCGGCCCGGAACATGAATCAACCGCCCCGACGCCCTCCCCGCTCCACGCAGCGTCGTTCACCCCGGGCAAGGGGCCCTGTGTCGCGCAGCCGAGCAGGCCACCAGGCGAGGAAAGGGATTCCAACCCATGCCCCACGTGCCGCCGCTCATGTCGCCGCATTCCACCACCCCGTCCTTACCGACCGAAGCCTGCTCCCCCGCCCCACCCACCGACCGCCACCGCATCAACGGGGCGGAATTCGCGGTGAGTTGCCCGTCGCGCACCCTCGACACGCGCCCGCTCGGATGAGCCGGCCCACCCCCGGCCGGGACCGTGGGGCCACCGCCCCCGCACCCCGCCGGCGCATCGGTCTCGAACTCGAATTCCCGGTCGTGTCCCGCGCCACCGGCCGGGGCATGGACCGCGCCACGGCGGCGAAGCTGTGGCCCGCATTCGCCGCCAGGAACGCCTCGTGGACCCTCGCCCGGGAAGAGATCACCGGCATCACCCTCGGCGTGACCCGGCCCCACGGGGAGTACGCGGACCATGTGAACACCGACACCGGCATCTGCACCGTCGAGCTGTCCCTGGCCCCCGCGGAGACCGTCGGCCAGGCGGTGACGGCGGCCCACACCGTCCTGCACGACCTCCGCCAGGCCCTCGACCCCCTCGGCCACACCGTGCTCAGCGCCGGCATCCAGCCCCACACCTGGTTCGACTCCGCCCGTAAGACCCGCAAAGACTGGTACCTGCTGCTGGCCCGGCGCTGGCACTTCCACCACTGGTTCGTCCCGATCGCCTCCCACCAGGTGTCGGTCGACGTCACACCGCACGAGGCGGCCCGCGCGGTGAACGTCCTCAGCGGCTTCGCCGGGGTCTTCACCGCACTCACGGCCGGTTCACCGATCGCCCGGGGCCGGATCCAGCCGTGGAAGGAGACCCGGAACTGGGTGTGGCACGAACGGAGCGGGAGGGTTCCGGCCGAAGAGGCGCGGTACACCTCCAACGCCATTCCGGCGGCCCCCTACCCCGACATCGGGGCGTACATCGAGCACTACTGGGCCTCCCACATCTACTTCCTCACCAACCGCAAGAGCGGCGGCTGCGAGGTGCTCGGCGGCGCATCGTTCCGGGACTTCCTGCTGTCCCCGGAGCCGGTCCCGGCCCGACAGGCCACCGGCGAACGGATCATGGTCGCCCCCGAGCGGAACATGCTCGACCGCATCCACCAATACGGCTGGCCGGCCGCCAAGTTGCACTACGGCTTCGACTCCGGCACCCACCTCGACGACGTCCGCACCGCCCTCACCCAGCGCCGGATCGGGCCGTACTTCGAGGAGCACGCGGTCAACTGCTACGTGGAGAACCGCACCAGCGGCGTCGCCCCACAGGGAGAGGAAGGCGTCGCCGCGGCCCTGACCCTCGGACTCGTGGAACGGCTCGACGAGGCCGAGGCGCTGCTGCACAAGGTCCCCTGGGACGACTGGCGCACCCTGTGGATCCGCGCCAGCAAACACGGACTCGACGCGGAGGACTCCGCCTCGCTCGCTCGGATCCGGGAACTCCTGGAACTCGCCGCCGACGGCCTACGCGCCCGCGGCGCCGGGGAAGAGACCCACCTCGCGCCGCTGTTCACCCGCCTGGCGCGGCGCGAGACCCCCGCCGACCGGATGCTGGCGGCGTTCCGCGACGGCGGCGTCCCCCGCCTGCTCGACACCTTCGGCCACAGCGTCTGACACCACCCGGCCACGACACCGCCACCCCGCCCTCAGCCCTTCGACCGGCGCCGCCCACTACGCCGCGGCGCCGGCTCGGCCCCACCGAGCAGACTCAACCGCCGCTCCTCGCCGCGGCTTTCGACCTGCGCCACGACCCGGCGGAGCAGCTCCGCCACGCACCGGCACTCCCCGCCGTCGAGCTGCCCGGTGACGAACGCCTCCTCGGCGTTGAACTCGGGCACGACCCGGCACATCAGGGCCTCGCCCTCCGCCGTCAGGCGGAGCAACACCAGCCTGCCGTCGTCGGGGTGGTCGGCGCGCCGCAGCAACCCCCGGGACTCCAGGGTCCGGACGACACCGGTGAGGGTCCCCTTGGAGATCCCGACCTCCTCGGCCACGTGCCGGGTCTCCGACTCGCCCCGGATCCACACCACCCAGAGCACCACGAACGCGGTCCACGTCAGGTCCGAGCCGCGCAGCACGGAGTTCTCGACGTGCTGCCGTACCGCCGAGGCCGCGCGGTGAATGCCCGCGACCACCGCCATCTGCTCGTAGTGCACCGGAAGGCCGCCGAGCTTCACCTCGACCAGTCTCCCGACCTCCTCAACGGAACGCTGGCCCAGCACGGAACCCTCCTCCACCGGCGATGCACACCGTGCCCCGCGGTGCGGGCACGAGACCGTTCGGAGCCAAAATATACGCACTAATAGGGACAAATCGATGAACCACACGCCGAGGAGGGCAGGCCCGACCAGTTGCCGGCCGGGCTCGCAGCCCCTTCCGTCATGGCGGCGACGGTCGCGCTCCCCCTCTGCCGCACTCAAGGGCGGAGGGACACCGCCGTCACGCCGTTCCGTCGTTCCCCGTCCCCTCCCCCGGTTCCGGGAGGCAGTGCGACATGAAGGGCCGACTGGTGACGAAGTCCCGGAACTTCAGGGCGGCCGCGGACGCGTAGGCGTCCTCGTGCCAGACCAGGGTCAGGGTCCGGTGACAGTTGGGGGCGTCGACGCGCACCCAGGCGCCCTGGTGGCGGGTGGCGAGCTGGCGGGCCATGGCCGGCACGAGGCCGATACCGAGGCCGGCGCTGACCAGGTCTCCGCTGGCGCCCGGCTCGTCGCCCTCGCAGGACAGCTTCGGCGTGAGGCCCTCCGCGGCGAAGAGGCGCTCCAGGAGGGCGCGGGGCCAGGTCCCGATGCGGGTGGTGACGAAGGGTTCGTCGGCGAGCTCGGGGATGGTCACCCGGTCCCGGTCGGCCAGCGGGTGCCCGAGCGGCACGGCGAGCAGCACTTCCTCGCGCGCCAGCTCGACGGTGTGCAGGTTCGGACCGGTCAGCGGCTGGGACGCGATGCAGAAGTCGACCTCCCTGGCGCGCAGTCGGCGCTCCATCTCCTCCACGGTCGCCTGGAAGAGCCGTACCTCGGCGCGGGGGTAGGCGGCGCGGAAGCTGCCCAGGAGGCGGGCGAGGGTCAGCAGGGTCTCGGCGGCGACGGAGACCCTGCCCAGGACCTGGTCGCGGGCCTCGCGCAACGCGCGCCGCCCGTCGTCGAGTTCGCTCAGTGCGCGCTCGACGTGGCGCAGGAACGTCATGCCGTACTGGTTGAGCCGGATGCGGCGGCCCCGCCGGTCGAAGAGCGGCGTGCCCACCTCGGACTCCAGTCGGGCGATGGCGCGGCTGAGCGAGGGCTGGGCGACCCGTAGTTCCTCCGCGGCCCGGCTGACGTGCTCGTACCGGGCCACGACCTGGAAGTAGCGCAGCTGTAGGAGATCCATCGTCGACCTTTCCTTATGCCTGTTGAGCATCATCACATGGCAAAACCGGCCTTGGAGTGCACAAGCGAAGCTCTCCACCGTCGACGCAAGGGGCCCCCGCACGGGCTGCGGTCGGAGCGTCCGCCGCCTGTTCTCAGGGGAGCGGTGGCCCCCATCTCGCCCCCACCACCTGACGCCGCGCCGGCGGAAGAGGCGGCCTCGACGGGCGCTGGCCTGACGGTGCATCAGGGCGCGGCGGGCGAGTAAACCCCGCTGCCGGCCGCGCCGAACGAAACGACGAGGAGCGGAGCCGGGATGCAGCCGGCCGAACGCCGCCTGGTTCGGGAACTGCCCGGTCTGCGAGGCCCCTTGAGGGGTTCGGACGGGACGGGCGGGGGGGGTCAGGAGGCCGGGGCGGTCGTCAGGGTGAGGGCCTCGGGGAGGGCCGCGCAGGCGTCGCGGAGGTGGGTGGCCAGGTTGCCGCGGGTGGGGTCGCCGGGCAGGGACGACCAGCTGTCCAGTGCGCAGTGGAAGGCGGCGACGAGCAGGTCGACGGCGAGCCGTGGGCGGATGGCGTCCGTGGCCGGGAGGCCGAAGCGACGGTGGAGGACGTCGACCGCGGCGCGGCTGGTGTCCTGGCAGAAGCGCAGGCCGTGCGCGTCCATGGACGGGTTCTGGGCGGCCAGTCGGCGGCTGCGGCGGACGCGTTGCGGCCAGTCGGTGGCGGGCGCCGCGTCCAGCGCGGTGAGCAGCGCCTCCTGGAGCAGTTCCATGAGCGGTCCGCCAGTGGGCTCGCGGGTCTCCAGGTCGGCCAGAAAGGCCCGCCAGAGGTCCTGGAGCGGCGCCATGGCGACGTCTTCCTTGCTGGTGAAGTGCCGGAAGAAGGTGCGCTTGGAGGTGTCCACCGCATCACAGAGCTCGTCGAGCGTCACGCGGTGGAAGCCGCGCTCGGTGAAGAGCGTCAGGGCGGTGTCGACCAGGGCTTCCCGGGTCCGCAGCTTCTTGCGTTCGCGCAGCGGCAGGCGGTCTGCGGCGTCGAGCGGTGGAGGTGGGGTGCCCATGCCGGACAGCGTACCCGAGGGGTGAATGCCACTTGCGAGCAGATGCCACTGAGTGGCATAACTGGGATCACTGGTTCCCACCGTCTCGCGAAGGGTGCACCGCGCCATGCGTGCTCTGCTTGTCGACCACTCCGCCCCCACCGGCCTCCGGCTCGGCCAGGCACCCGAGCCCGAACCCGCGCCGCACCAGGCCCTGGTGCGGGTGGCGGCGACCTCCCTCAACTACGGCGAGGTGAGCACCGCCCTCCAGCAGGCCGCCGACGGCGCCGTCCTGGGATGGGACGCGGCCGGAGTGGTCGAGCGCGCGGCGGCCGACGGTTCCGGCCCGGCCGCCGGCACGCCCGTGGTGACCCTCGGACCGGCTGGCGGCTGGGCCGAACTCCGCGCCGTGGACACCGACTTGATGGGAGTGGCGCCCGACGGCGCCGACCCCGGAGCGCTCAGCACCATCCCGGTGGCCGGCACCACCGCACTGCGCGCCCTGCACCGCCTCGGCCCCCTCCTGGGACGACGCGTCCTGATCACCGGCGCCACCGGCGGCACCGGCCGCTACGCGGTCCAGCTCGCCCGACGCGGCGGAGCACACGTCACCGCCTCTACCGGCTCCCCGGAACGGCACGGCGCGGGCCTGCGCGACCTGGGCGCGCACGAGGTGGTGGCCGACCCCCGGCAGCTCACGGCCGCCGTGGACGGCGTCGTCGACCTCGTGGGGGGAGGGCAACTCGTCGACGCCTACGAGCGGTTGGCCGAAGGCGGCACGCTGGTCGCGGTCGGGCACTCCGCCCACGCGGACGAGACCTTCCCCTACGGGGCGCTCTTCGGCGACCAGGGGCGGCACGACCGCTCCCTCACCACGTTCTTCCTGCTCGCCTGCACCGGACTCGCCCGCGACCTGACGTGGCTCGCCGACCGGGTCGCGGCCGGCGAGCTCACCCCGCACCTCGCCTGGCGCGGCACCTGGGAGGACGCCGCCGACGCCGTCGACGCCCTGCTCGGCCGGCGGCTGCACGGCAAGGCCGTCCTGGACATCGGCTGAGCCGGGCGGCCCCGGAGCCGAGCCAGGTGGGCAGGGCGGGCCGGTGGTGCGTAGCGTGGTTGCTGAGGAGGGGCGGCCCTCTCTGGAGGCGCGTACGTGAGGCCGGAGATCGACTACCGGGCGCTGTTCGTCGCTACGCCGAGCCCGTACCTGGTGCTGGGTACGGACCTGGTGGTCGTCGACGTCAATGACGCGTACTGCCGGGCCACCGGCCGTTCCTGCGAGGAACTGGTGGGGCAGCACCTGTTCACCGCCTTCCCGGACAACCCCACGGACAGCTTGGCCGACGGGGTGCGCAACCTGCGCGCTTCCCTGGAACGGGTGCTGGCCACCGGCCGGGCGGACACCATGCCGGTGCAGCGCTACGACATCCCGGTGGTCCACCGGCCCGGGGGCTTCGAGGAACGCTGGTGGTCACCGATCAACACGCCGGTGCACGGACCGGACGGACAGGTGACGTCCTCCACCGGGTGGAGGACGTCACCGATTTCGTGCGTACCCGCCGGCTCCACGGCCGCGGCCCGTTGGCCGAGCGGGCGCAGAGCATGGAGGCCGAACTGTACGTCCGGGCCCGTGAACTGCAACGGCTCAACGACGAGCTGCGGGCCGCGCACGCCCGGGAGCGACAGGTCGCCGTCACCTTGCAGGAGGCGATGCTGCACTCCCCCGACCTGGCCCGGCACGAGGGCGTCGCGGTGCGTTACCTGCCGGCGGTCGGCTCGCTGAACGTGTGCGGCGACTGGTACGACACCGTCGACCTGGCCGACGGTCGCTTCTCGGTCGCCGTCGGCGACGTGGTCGGTCACGGCCTGGAGGCCGCCACCGTCATGGGCATGCTGCGCAGTGCGCTGTCCGCGGCCAGTCGGGCGGTGGCCGGGCCCGCCCAGGCGCTGGAGGTGCTGGGGCTGTACGCCCGCTCGGTGGACGGTGCCCTGGTGACGACCGCGGTCACCGCCTTGATCGACACCCGCTCGAAGCTGATCGTCTACTCCAGCGCCGGCCATCCGCCTCCCGTGCTGCTCAGCGCCCAGGGCACCCACCAGCTGCTGGACCAGGCGACCGACCCGCCGTTGGGGGCCCGGCCCGAGCACGTACCCCGCCCGCAGGCCGGCACTTCCTACCGCAGCGGCGACAACCCTCGTGCTGTACACCGACGGCCTCATCGAGCGGCGGGGCGAGGACATCGACACCGGGCTGGGCCAGCTCACCGACGCGCTGTCCACCATGAGCCACCTCAGCCCCCAGCGGCTGGCCGACGCCCTGCTCGCACGGCTCGGCGTGGCGGGCGGCGCCCGGGACGACGTCGCCCTCGTCGTCGTCCGCCTCTGACCCGCGGGCAGCCCCTCGCGGCCGCCGCCCCGCGTCGGGCCCGCCGGGGGGACAGAACCGCGCATGGGGCCTATGCCCGGAGATTATGCGACCGATGACCAACAGGTCTTGGACAACATCACAACGCCGCATGAAAGTTGAGGGGCCGGAGCTCGTGCCACACCGGATCACACGGCAAGGACGGTCTGATGTCTCACGCGTGCCCGATATCCGCCGCGTCCCCGACGCATCGGAACGCGACGCCGTGTCCCCTCCCCAGCACGTCGTCCGGCGCCCCGTCCCCTCTCCCCCACCCGTGCCGCGCCACGCACTGTGGAGTGCGATGACGACGGTGGGCGGCCGGCCCGGTCGTACTCACCGCCCGGGCCCTGCCCACCTCCCCCACGCAGCCGCGGGCACGAGAAAGGTTCGCTGTGGTACTCGCCGAATCCCACGTCCGTCCGGAGATCCGCCGGGAGAAACCCGTCAGGGTGGCCATCGCCGACCATCAGGAGTTCGCCCGCGTCGGGATCGGCGCGCTGTTGGAACGCGGCAAGGAGATCCAGGTGGTCGGCGTGGCCGAAGACTCTTCGGGGGCGTTGGACCTGGTGGCGAGGGAGCGGCCCGATGTGCTCCTGATGGATGCGTCGCTACCGCCCAAGGGGTGGCACGAAGTGAGCAGCGTCGTGCACCGGGCCGGACCGCGGCGATGGCACACCCGCATGATGGTCATGGTCGAACGGCACACCGACGACCTGTTACTGAGCGCCATGCGGGGCGGCGTCACCGGATACGTGCTCAAGGACTCCCCGGACTGGATCCTCTCGACGGCCATCCGCTCGGTCGCCGAAGGGGACACCTTCCTCGCGGGCTCGGTGATCCGCCGCCTCTTCTCCGGTTTCACCCTGCTGCCGAACGACGGCTCGGCCGGCCTGTCCGGGGAGTTGGCCGACCTCAACGAACGGGAGCTGCACGTGGTCCGCGGGATCGGCAGCGGACTGTCGAACCGGGAGATCTCCCGGCGCCTCGGCGTCGCCGAGAACACCGTCAAGTCGTACGTCTCGGTCATCATGGCCAAGCTCAAGGTGCGCAACCGCGTGGAAGTGGCGTTGACCGCCTGTCGGCTCGGCCTCGTCCCGCTGCGTTCGTTCACGGACGCGGAGCGCCCGCGGAACCCGTGACGGCCCCTGGGCGGTCGGCCGCCAGCAGTGCGTCCAGGTGCTGGGCGAGCTGCTCGATGCCGGGGTACTCGTAGAAGGCCGCCAGCGGGACGTCGAGTCCGAAGACCTCGGCCACCGCCCTCCGTACCCTCGGCACCTTCAGGGAGTCGCCGCCCAGGGCGAAGAAGTCCCCCTCCTGACCGTCCGCAGCGACGCCCAGGACGTGGGACCAGATGTCGGCCACCTTCCGCTGTGTGGCGGAGAGTTCGGCGGACCGGGCGTCCGATGCCCGCTCCGTGGTGGTCGCGTCCTGGGCGGTGGCCTTCAGGGTGCGCTTGTCCACTTTGCCGGAGACCGTCAGTGGCATCGCGTCGATCAGCACGAACCGGGCGGGCACCATGGCGTGCGGGAGGCGGGCCGCCAGTGCGGACCTCAACTCCGCGGGGGAGAGCGCGCCTTGTTCCCTCGGCTGGACGTAGGCGTACAGCTGTCGGTCGCCGGTGTCGCCGTCCACCGGGATGACCGCGGCGTGCAGGACGCCGGGGAGCTCCGCCACGGCCACCTCGATCTCGCCGAGCTCCACCCGGACACCGCGGATCTTCACCTGGTCGTCGATCCGGCCCTCGAAGACGAGGGTGCCGTCGGGCCGCCGGGCGGCGAGGTCGCCGGTGCGGTAGACCCGGTAGCCCGGTGCGTCGTGCGGATCCGGGAGGAAGGCGCGCTCGGTCTCCGCGGGGCGATGGAGATATCCGTGCACCAGGAAACGGCTGCGGACGCGTATTTCTCCGATCTCGCCGTCCGGTACGAGGGTGCCGTCCTCGTCGCACAGCAGCACTTCACGGCCGGGCAGCGGAATGCCGATGGGCACCGTTCGGGAATCGTCGGGGCTTTCCGTGATGCGGTGGTAGGTCGCCAGAATGCATTCGGCCGGTCCGTACATGTTGAAGAGGTCGGCCCGTGGGAAGACCCGCCGTGCCTCCTGCGCCAGCGCCGGGGACAGGGCTTCGCCGGCGATGGTGATACCGCGCAGGGCGTCCAGGGTGGCGTGCCCGTCCGTGGCCGCCACCGCGTCGAACAGCGCGCGATACAGGCTCGGTGCGGTCTGAATGTGGGTCACGTCATGGCGTCGTATCCAGTCGAGCACCAGATGCACATCGGCCTTCACGGACGGCGGCGGCATCACCAGTGTCGCGCCGGTACCGACGGCGGAGAAGATCTCCACATAGGAGGCGTCGTAGACGAACTGTGCCCATTGGAGCACCTTCGACCGTTCGGTCATACCGACTTCCGCCGTGAACCAGCGGGTGAACTCATCGATATTGGCGCGGCGCTGAACGATGCCTTTCGGCGTGCCGGTCGAGCCCGACGTGTAGACGATCACGGCGGTGTCCTCGGGGACGGCCCGGGCCTGGCGGCGTCGGCCCAGGCGCTCGACGGCGGCGGTCGCGGTCCCGTCGATCTGCACGACGGCGAGATCCGGTCCGGCGAGGTCGCGGACCATGCCGTCCCCGCGGCCGCCGGCGTCGGTCACCAGGCAGCCGGCCCCGGAATCGGCGAGCACGGTGCGGTTCCGGGCGGCCGGCTGCGCGCCGTCCAGCCAGACGAAGGCGGCACCGGTCTCCACCGTCGCCAGCATCGCCGCCACCGCGTCCGGTCCGCGTTCCAGGCTGAGCGCCACCGTCGTGCCCGCCTCGGCACCGGTGAAGGCCAGGACATCGGCGTAATGGTCGATGCGGTCGCGCAGTTGGCCGTACGACAGGATTTCGCCGTCGGAAATGATGGCGGGGCGGTCGTCGCCTTTTCGGATTCGGTTCGTGAAGTCCATCTGCTGGTGTGTGGAGATGCCCACGCCGCACGCTCCGTTCTGGTGACATCGGGGATATTCACGCACCAGGGCAATGGCCCGTATGAGGTGCGTCGAAGAGTGCATCGACCGGAGAGCGGTCAACTTCGGGCAGATTATGGGCGGGCCGGAAAGCGGGTCAAGTGGCGTGTTATTTTCCGGAGTTGTTCGGCTACTTCCGGGCGGGCGGAGAAGTACCAACGAAGATGCCCGGATATGCGGAGGTGCCGGGTCGGCCATGAATAGGGAGGTCCGACATTGACGCTGGCCGGGCACCGCGTAAAAGATCCTCGCGGTACATCGTGAACTTCCGGGAGAACCCCTTGGTAAGGAGTGCACGGAACTCCGACCAGGCGCCTCCTGGTGTGACCGGCGAGGGGAAGACACTGGAATGAATACGGCGAGCCATCCCGAGACATCTCCCGGGAATCTGGTGGAGGCCCTGCGGCGTCGTGCCGAGCGGAACCCGGACGGCGTTCTCTACACGTTCCTGCGCAATGGTGAGGAGGCGGCGGAGAGCCTCACCTGTAGCGCGCTGGACCGGGCGGCGCGAGCCCGAGCCGTCCAGCTGCGGAACGCGGGGCTCGCCGGCACCAACGTGCTGCTGGCCCACCCCCACGACCTGGAGTTCGTCCGCGCCTTCGCCGGCTGCCTCTACGCCGGCGTCGCGGGCGGCCCGGTCAAGTTCCCGCGCAGCAAGCACGACCTGCGGCGACTGCTGCCGGTGGCCCGGGCCGCCGGGACGACCACGGTGCTCACCACCCGCGCCGGTCACCAAGAGCTCCTGGAGCGCTTCGGGGACGCGGCGGAACTGCGTGACCTCCAGTGGATCGAGACCGACGCCGTCGACGGGTCGGCGGCCGACGACTGGACTCCGATCGAGGTCGCGGGGAGCGACCTGGCGCTGCTCCAGTTCACCTCCGGATCCACGGGGCAGCCCAAGGGCGTCATGGTCTCGCACGACAACTTCGCCCGGCAGTCGTCGGAGATGAACGACGCCCTGGCCATCGGGAGCGACGGCGTCCTCGTCTCGTGGGCGCCCTTCTTCCACGACCTCGGCCTGGTGTTCAGCGTCGTCAACCCGCTGTGGCTCGGCACACCCGTCTACCTGATGGCGCCGGAGTCCTTCATCCGCCGCCCCCGGCGACTCCTCGAAGCCCTCTCCCGGTTCCGCGGCACCCACTGTGGCGGCCCCAACTTCAGTTACGACCTCTGCGTGCGCAGTGCGGCGGACGACGTGGACCAACTCGACCTGTCGAGCTGGCGGGTGGCCATCAACGGCGCCGAAACGGTGCGGGACGCCACGCTGCGGACGTTCGCCGAGACCTTCAAGTCCGCGGGGTTCGACCCCCAGGTGGCCACTCCCGTCTACGGCATGGCCGAGACCACGCTCATCGTGACGGCCAAGCGCCTCGGGGAGGAACCGCGGACCCTGTGGGTCTCGGCGAGCTCCCTCGCGAACGACCGGATCGTTCCGGTGGCTCCGCAGAGCCCCGACGCCACGCCCGTCGTCAGCTGCGGCGTCACCCAACCGGGCACCCGGGTGCGGATCGTCGACCCGGTGCGGGCCCTGCCGCGCGACGACGGCGAGATCGGGGAGATCTGGGTGCAGGGCCCCTGCATCACCGGGGGGTACTGGAACCTTCCGGACGTCACCGAGGAGACCTTCGGGGCCCGGATCGCCGGGCAGGAGGCGGAGGGCACCTTCCTGCGGACCGGTGACCTGGGTTTCCGGTACGACGGGGAGCTGTTCGTCGCCGGACGCCTGAAGGACGTGATCATCCTCCAGGGGCACAACCACTACCCGCAGGACATCGAGTACGTGGCCGAGAGCTGCCACCCCTCCCTGGCCAGTGGCGCATCGGCCGCCTTTCCGATCGAACGCGACGGCGAGGAACGGCTCGCCGTGGTCGTCGAGGTGGCCGGCGGGGTGGCGAAGGAGATCGGCGCCGAAGCCCTGACGCAGCAGGTCAGGGACGCCGTCTGGGAGGACTGCCAGATCACCGCGGCCGAGGTGGTGATCGTGCGCCGGGGCGCGCTGGCGAAGACCACCAGCGGCAAGATCCAGCGTCGCGAGTGCCGACGCCGCCTGGAGAGCGGGGAGTTCGACCGCTCGACGCTGGCCACCCTGAGTGCCGCCCCCGGCCGCCCGGCCCCCGGCAGCACACCCACCGCCGCGCCCGCGCTGCCCGGCACCCTCCTCAGGCCGCTGGTGCGCACCCTGCTCTCCCGCATCGTCGGCGTTGCCCCGGCGGAGATCGTCGACGACCGGTCCTTCTCCCACTACGGCCTCAACTCGATCGGCGCTGAGCAACTCGCCGCAGCCCTGGAGCCCGTGGTGGGGCGGCCGGTGCCGGTGATGCAGGTGCTCAACCACGCCACCGTCGACCACCTCACCGCCGCGCTGGGCACGTCGGGAGGGGCGGAGTGAGCAGCGCGCCCGACACCGCCCGCGGTACCGTCGCCGACCCGGCCGGGCACGACATCGCGGTCGTCGGGATGGCCTGCCGCTTCCCCGGTGGGGTGCGCAGCCCCCAGGACCTGTGGCGGCTCTCGCTGGCGGGGGCGGACGCCGTCGCCGAGATCCCGCGGTCCCGCTGGCAGGCCGCCGACCGGTATGCGCCGGATCCGGAGCAGCCGGGTGCGATCAGCACCAAGTGGGCCGGCTGCATCGAGGACGTGGACCGTTTCGACGCCGGCTTCTTCGGCATCTCGCCGCACGAGGCCCGGCAGATGGATCCGCAGCAGCGGTTGCTGTTGGAGACGGCGCACGAGGCACTGGAGGACGCTGGTGTGCCCCGGCGCTCTCCGCTGCTGGCCGGCGGCGGCGTCTTCGTGGGCATCAGCGGCAGTGACTACGGCCGGCTGCTGGGCCGGGACCTGGCGGCCGTGGACGCGCACTTCAGCACCGCGCAGGCCAGCTCGATCGCCGCGAACCGCCTGTCCTACGTCTTCGACATGACCGGACCGAGCATGGCGGTGGACACCGCCTGCTCCTCCTCGCTGGTCGCCGTGCACCTCGCCGTGCGCAGCCTGCGGGCCGGGGAGTGCGGGCTCGCCCTCGCGGGCGGTGTCAATGTGGTGCTCGCGCCCGACCAGTGGGTGTCGGTGTCCAAGGCGGGCATGATGTCGCCGACCGGCCGGTGCCGCTCCTTCGGGGCCGAGGCCGACGGGTTCGTCCGCAGCGACGGCTGCGGTGTGGTGGTGCTCAAGACACTGGCCCGGGCGCGCGCCGACGGCGATCGGGTGCTGGGCGTGATCCGGGGCTCCGCGGTCAACCAGGACGGCAGCAGCAACGGCCTGACGGCACCCAACGGCCCCGCCCAGGAAGCGGTCATCCGCGCGGCGTTGGCCGATGCCGGTACCGATCCCGCACGGATCGGCCTCGTGGAGGCGCACGGTTCCGGCACGCCGCTGGGCGACCCCATCGAGATCGGTGCCCTGGCCGCCACGTACGGGCGGGCCGGCGAGCCGACCGACCCGTGCCTGGTGACGTCCGTGAAGTCCAACCTCGGCCACACCGAGGCCGCGGCGGGCATGGCCGGGCTGATCCGGCTCCTGCTGTGCCTGGGTGCCGGGCAGGTGCCGCAGACGCTGCACACCTCCGCCCTGAATCCGCGGCTGCCGCTGGACGGCACCCGCTTGGCCATCGCGCAGCGGACGGAGGCATGGCGGGCCCCAGGGCCGCGGGTCGGCGCGGTGAGCTCCTTCGGGTTCGGCGGCACCAACGCGCACGTCATCGTCGAGCAGCCCGCCCCGGCACCGGCCCGGGAGCCGTACCGACCGCCCGCGCCGCACGTGCTGCCGCTCTCCGCCGCCGCCCGGGAACCGTTGGCGGAACTCGCCGCCCGCTACCTGACGGCCCTGGACGCCCTGCCGGACGGCGATCAGGGGCTGGGCGACCTGTGTTACAGCGCCGCGGTGTGCCGCGGGCACCACCCGGTCCGGGCCGCGTTCACCGGCCGGGACCAGGCGGAGCTACGGCGACAGGTGGCCGCCTTCCGGCAGGACGCCCCGGGCCCGGACGCCCCGACCACGACGGGCGGCGCACCGTGGCGGGACACCGTCTTCGTCTTCTCGGGGCAGGGGCAGCAGCTGGCCGGGAGCGGCGCGGACCTGTTGGCCGAGCCGGTGTTCGCCGCGCACGCCCAACGCTGCGCACGGGCCTTCGACGCGGAACTGGGCGTATCCGTCCTCGACGAGCTGAGCCGGGACGCCGGGGCGGCCGACCCGTCCGCCGGGCGCACCGACGTCGAGCAGGCGCTGCTGTTCACCCTCCAGACCGGACTGGCCCGGCTGTGGGAGTCGTTCGGGCTGACGCCCGCCGCGGTGCTCGGGCACAGCGCGGGCGAGGCGGCGGCGGCCCACGTCAGCGGGCTGCTGGACTTCGACGCCGCGACCGCCCTGGTCCTCGCGCGCGGCGCGGCCATGCAGTCCGCGTCGGGCGCGGGGCGCATGGTGTCGGTGTCGGCCCCGGTGGAGGACGTCGCCCCGCTGCTGGCGGGGTACGGGGACGCGCTGGTGATCGCGGTGGAGAACGGGCCCCGCAGTGTGGTGGTCTCCGGGCCAGCGGCCGCGGTGCGGGAGTTCACGGACGAGGTGGCGCGCCGCGGGTTCTCCCACCGGCCGCTGCCCGGCGAATTCGCGTTCCACAGCCCCGCCATGGCGTCGGCGGCCGCCGCACTGCGCGGTACCGGCGCGGGCCGGCCCACCGGCCCGTGCGCGGTGCCGTTCTTCTCGTCCGTCACCGGTGCGCTGTTCGACGCCGCGCGGCAGGACCCGGGGCACTGGGCGGACGGCGTCGCGGGGCGGGTGCACTTCCGGCAGGCCGTGCGATCGGCGGTCACCTGGGGCTTCGGCAACTTCCTCGAAATCGGGGCGCGTCCGACCTTGGAGGGCGCGGTGCGCGCCACCGCCGCCGAGGCCGGTACGGCGGCACAGGTGCTGCACGGTGCGCGGCCCCGCGGTGACGGTGCGGCGGGCCCCCGCGCCGTACTCGCCGAACTGTACGTACGCGGCGCCCACCTCGACTGGCAGGCGGTCTGCGCCGGGGGCCGCTACCTGCCGGGCACGCCCGCGTACCCCTGGCAGCGGCCGCGCCACTGGGCGCTGCCGGACCGGCCCGGCGCCGACGCGGAGCGCGCCGCCCCGACGGACCACGAGCCGACGCCCCCGGGCGTCAACAGGAGGAATCCCTTGACAGAGCAGCACGACTGGGCGGTCGACGAGGTCCGTGGCGCACTCTCGCAGGTGCTCGGCCATCCGCGGGAGGACATCGCGGAGCGGGCCCGGTTCCTGGAGCTGGGCGCCGACAGCATTCTGTTGCTGCGCCTGGTGACCGCGGTCAACGAGCGGCACGGCACCGCGTTCAAGGCGCACGACCTCTTCGAGACGTACGCGACGGTCGGCGACCTCGCCGCGGCCCTGGCGAAGGAGTCCGCAGCCCCGAGCCCGGCGGAGCCCGTCCCACCCGTGACGGCCGCACAGCCCGTCGTCCCGGCGGCACCGCGGCCCACCACGACGCCCGCCACGACGCCCGCGACGACGCCCGCGACGGCCATTGTCGAGCAGGTGGTGCGCGATCAACTCGCCCTGATGCAGCAGCAGTTGTCGCTGCTCGGGCAGTCCTCGGAGGGGGCGCCGACGCCGTCGGCCGCCGCCCTCCCCGCGGCGCAGGCCGGCCCCCCGGCGGTGGCCACGCACCCCGCCCCGGCGACGCCACCGACACCCGTCCGTGCGAGCGCCCGCCCCAGCGCGGCGGCGGCCGGCAGCGGGCTGACCAGGCGTCAGCAGGAATACGTGGACGGCATCGTCCGGCGGGTGGAGGGGCGCAGTCCGCGGTCGAAGCAGCTCGCCGGTCGCTACCGCAAGCACCTGGTGGAGAGCCGCACCTGGGCCAACTTCCGCCCGGAGCTGAAGGAACTCAACTTCCCCATCACCGTGCGGCGGGCCCGCGGTGCCCGTTTCTGGGACGTGGACGGCGCCGAGTACACCGACTACTGCCTGGGCTTCGGCGTGCACTTCCTCGGCCACAACCCGCCGTACGTCGAGGAGGCCGTCGCCCAGCAGTTGGGGCGCTCGGTGTCACTGGGCCCGCAGCAGGAGCTGACCTACCGGGTCGCCGAGCAGTTCTGCCGGGTGACCGGGCACGACCGGGTGACGTTCACCAACACCGGTTCGGAAGCGGTCATGGGCGCGGTCCGGCTGGCCCGGCTGGCCACCGGCCGGCCCAAGGTGGTCTATTTCGAGAAGTCGTACCACGGCATCACCGACGGGATGCTCGGGCGGGGCACCGGGGAGTTCGGTGGCGTCGACCCGATCTCCCCCGGCCTGTCGGGCGGTTCGCTGGCCGATGTGGTGGTGCTGCCGTACGACGATCCGGCCTCCCTGGACTACCTCCGGGCGCATGTCCACGAGATCGCCGCGGTCCTGGTCGAGCCGGTCCAGGCGCGCAACCCGGTGACCCAACCCGTGGCGTTCCTGCGCCAGTTGCGGGAGCTGACCGAGACCACCGGCACCGTTCTGATCTTCGACGAGATGATCACCGGCTTCCGGGTCGGGATCCGCGGCGCGCAGGGCCTCTTCGGCATCACCCCCGACCTGGCCACGTACGGCAAGGTCCTGGGCGGTGGGCTGGGCATCTCGGCCATCGCCGGGAAGAAGGCGCTGCTGGACGGTCTGGACGGCGGTGACTGGTCCTACGGTGACGACAGCGCACCGTACGCGGAGACCACGCTGTTCGGCGGGACGTTCCAGAAGCATCCGCTGTCGATCGCCGCGGCCGGCGCCGTGCTGACCCACCTCGAAGAGCACGGGGAGCGCCTCTACCAGGAGGTCAACGACCGGGCCGCCGGACTCACCGGCGCACTGTCCGACCTCTTCCGGCAGCGCGAACTCCCCTACTCCGTGGCCACCTTCGGCTCGCTGTGGCGCTTCCAGTACGGCGGGCTCTCCAATCTGTACCAGCCGCTCCCCCTGGAAATGCTCTACCACAGCCTGCTCGCGGACGGCCTGTACGTCTGGGAGGGCCGGACGTTCTTCCTCTCCACCGAACACACCGACGGCGACGCCGAACGGTTCCTGGCCGCGGTGGACCGGAACCTCGACGCGCTGCACGAGGCCACCTTCCTCACCCTGGGCGGCGCGGACCGGCCCGATCGGACGGCGTCGCCCGCGGTCCCCGCGCCGCCGCGCACCCAGTGGCCGATGTCCGCCCAGCAGCGGGAGCTGTGGGCGCTGTGTCGGCGCGCGGAACCGGACTCGGTCGCCTACAACGAGGCGGTGGTGCTCGAACTGCACGGCCCGGTGGACGACGCGGCCCTGGGCACGGCCCTGGCGGCCGTGCGGCAGCGGCATCCGGCCCTGCGCGCCGTGTGCTCGCCCGACGGCGCACAGTTGAGCGTCGTCGAGACCGCGGACGAGGTGCTGCGGCACGCCGAAGCGGCCGACGACACCGCGGCCGAGTCGGCCATCGACGCCTTCGTGAACGCGCCGTTCGCCTTCGAGGCCGGGCCGCTGTTCCGCTGCCTGCTGCTGCGGCGCGCCGAGGACCGCAGCGACCTGGTGATCGCCGCCCACCACCTCGTCTTCGACGGGACGTCCGTCAGCACGGTCCTCACCGATCTGGTCGCCGCCTACGCGCAGGCGGCGGAGGGAGTGGACCCGGCGGCGGAGGTCACCGTCCGGCAGCCCGTGGCGCTGCCGGCCGGCCCGGTGTCGGCGGACCTGGTGGGCTACTGGCGCCGGCGGCTCGCTGACTCCCCCGCTCCCTTGTGGGGTGCCGGCCCGGCCGCAGACGGCGCCCGGCCCGGCCGTCCGACCCGTCGGACGTTCCAGCTGGAGCAGGAGGTGTGGGACGCCGTGACCGCGCGCTGCCCCGCGCTGCGCTGCACCCCGTTCATGGTGGCGTTCAGCGCCTTCACGGCGGCGTTGCACGCCACCTGCGGCCGGGACGACCTGGTGGTGTCGGTCCCCGTCGATCAGCGGCCCGGCGAGCGGGAGCGGGACTGGGTCGGGCACTACGTCAGCTACGTGCCGGTGCGCAGCACGGCGGGGGCCGCCGACGTGCGGGCCCACCACGACCGGACGAGCCGCCTGCTGACCCAGGACCTCGGGCACGCCGATGTCCCGCTGCACACCGTGCTGGACGCGTTGGAGCAGGAGGGCACCGTGCCGGACGCCTGGCGCACGCGCCAGGACGTGACCTCCGTGGTGTTCGATCTCAACCCGGCCGTCCCCGCGGTGAAGTTGGGCACGACCACCGGCGAGCTGCGGTTGCCGGAGGTGGCGGAGGCCAAGTTCGACCTCTTCTTCGACGTCATCCCCGTCGAGGGCGGGGTCCTGGTCGACATCATGCACCGGGACCACGTGCCCGCCGGGGACGTGGAGCGCCTGTGGACGCAGTGGTGCGCGGCGCTGCGGCGGATCATCGAGGACACCGCGGTGGACTGAGCCGGGCGGGGGGCCGGGGCGGGCGTGGTGGTGCATCGCGCCCGCCCCGGCCGCGGCCGGCACCGGTCAGGCCGCGGCGAGTTGTGCGCGCAGCGTGTCCAGGCCCATGGACCCCAGTTCCAGGGCCCGCCGGTGGAACGCCTTGAGGTCGAAGGCGTGACCGTGCCGGGCGCGCGCCTCGTCCCGGGCCGCCAGCCACAGCCGCTCGCCGATCTTGTACGCGGGGGCCTGCCCGGGCCAGCCGAGGTACCGGTCGATCTCGTCCCGGGCCTGGTGGGGGTCGGCGAGGGTCCGCGTCAGCAGAAACTCCAGGCCCAGGGCGGGGGTCCAGCGCGCACCCTCGTGGAAGCCACAGCCAGCCGGAATCCGCAACTGGAGATGCATGCCCACGTCCACCACGACGCGGGCGGCCCGGAACAGCTGCGCGCCGAGCATGCCCAGCAGTTCGCCCTCGTCGTCGAGGTGGCCCAGTTCGCGCATCAGACGTTCGGCGTACAGGGCCCAGCCCTCACCGTGCCCCGGCACCCAACACAGCAGCCGCTGATAGGAGTTGAGGCGGTCCGCGCGGTGCACGGCGGTGCCGATCTGGAGGTGGTGGCCGGGCACGCCCTCGTGGTACACGGTGGTGGTCTCCCGCCAGGTGGCGAACACCGCACGGTCACGCGGCACCGACCACCACATGGTGCCGGGCCGGCCGAAGTCCTGGCTGGGGCCGTTGTAGTAGGCGCCGACGCCGCCACCGGACGGCGCGATCCGGCAGCTGAGCGTCATCAGCTCGTCGGGGATGTCGAACTCGGTACCGCGCAGCCGGTGCAGGGCCCGGTCCGACAGCTCCTGCATCCATGCGCGCAGCCCTTCCCGGCCGTGCACCTGGTAGCGGGGGTCGTCGTCGAGCAGCGCGGCGGCCTCGGCCGGTGTCGCCCCGCTGCGGATCCGCCCGGCGACCTGCCGCAGCTCCTCCTCGATGCGGAGGAACTCCGCCCATCCCCAGGCGTAGGTCTCGTGCGGATCGAGCCGGGCGCCCGTGCAGGAACGGGATGTGAGTTGGTAGGTGTCGGCGCCGACGGCGTCCCGCTCCGGTGCCCGGGGCGCGAGCCGGTCGCGGAGGAAGCCGGCGAAGTCCGCGTACCCCTCGGCGGCGGCCCGCGCCCCGGTCTCCAGGGCGGTGTGCAGCGGGCCGGTCAGCCCGTGCGCCGACGCGGGCGCGGTGACCGTGGTGAAGTACGACGGTTCGCCGCGCAACCCGGCCCAGCGCGCGCACTGTTCGGCCACCTGCCGCACCTGCCGCACGGCCGGCGCCGTGCCGCGGTCCACCGCGGTCAGCAAGGAGGCGCGCAGCCCGGTCAGGGCGGCGGGCACCTGCGCCAACCGGGCCGCCACGGCCGCCCAGTGCTCCGGCGCGTCTGCGGGCATCAGGTCGAACACTTCCCGCAGGTGCTGAACGGGGCTGAACGTCACGTTCAGGGCCGCCAGGTCGAGACCGGCGGCGTGCTCCTCCTGGAGCAGCCGATGGCGTTCGAGGAAGACGGCCCGGGCGACGGTCTCGGTCTCGTCGGCGGGAGTGGCGGCCTCGATCCGGCGCAGCGCCCGGGCGCTCAGGTCGGCCCGCGCCTCATATCCCGCCGGCGAGAAATCCGTCAACTCCCGCTCATTTCCCGGGATACCGAGATAGCTGGCCATGATCGGATCGAGTTTCGCGTAGTCGGCCACATACGCGTCGCATATTCTGTGCACCTCTCCGGGAGTGCTGCACGCATCACTGTCATTCGGGGAATGCAATCCCACGCTGGTCCTCCCGAGGGCAGGCGGAATACCGCTCCGTAGAGTCGGGAACATCGGGTAGTGAGCCGAGGGTATCGGCTGACCGGCAGCGTATGGCCAGCACCTTGGTTTCTTTTCCGGGGCACGAAGGTCCATCCGCACATGGCCTTTGGTAGTGCCCGTCCGGCGCTTGGTGTGGGGGCCGGCGTCAAGTGGTGTGATCTTGTTGACTTGCCCCCTCGGCGCGGACACGCTGAAGCTCCGGAATGGCACACGGTGCGGAAATCCGGATCCCCTCTTCGATGAATGTCTCGCGTTCCGCGGATCGAGGAAAAGTATGCAGATGAAGAGTGAGAACGGGGACGCCACCCGGCCCGTATCCGCCGCGGACGGCGACCGGGTGATGCCCGCTTCTCCGGCACAGCACTACCTCTACCGGCAGCAGGCGACACCGACCGCGGCCACCGGCGGCCTCGCGCACTGCCTCACGCTGCCCAGGACGGCCAAGGCCGCGACACTGCGGGCGGCCGTCGCCGACCTGGTGCGCCGGCACGAGGCCCTGCGGACCCGCTTCGCCGTGCGGGACGACGGCGTGGTGCAGGTCATCGCGGCGTCTGGCGGGTTCGACTGGCAGCTGTGCGAGGCCGCGGACCCGAGCTCGGCGCGCGCACTGCTCGCCGCGGAGGCCGCCAAGCCGTTCGATCTGCACGCCGGCCCCCTGCTGCGGGCCGTTCTGGTCCGCGCGCCCGACACCGACCCCACCCTGCTGCTGGCCGCCCACCGGACGGTCGCGGACGCCCGGTCGATGGCGGTGCTGGCCGACGAACTCGTCCGCGGCTACCGTGCCATGCTCCTGGGCGAGCACGAGCCGCGCGAACCCGCGTCCTCCTACGCGGAGTTCACGGCCCGGCACGAGGCGTGGCTCGACACTCCGGAGGGACACGCCGCGGTGACGTTCTGGCGGGAACAGCTCGCCGACGAAGCGCCGCGTCCGCGATGGCCCTCCGGTGGGCGGGACACCGGCTCCGCAACCCGCCGGCGCAGCCACCGCTTCCCGCTGCCCGCGCCGGCCGTCACCGCCCTGGACGCGCAGTGCCGAGCGGCCGGAACCTCCCTGGCCACCGGCCTGTTGGCGGTCTTCGCCGTGTTGACCAGCCGGTACGGGGGCATCACCGACGTCCGGGTCGCGGTCCCGCACACCGGCCTGGACCCCGCCCCGCTGCCATTCCCCGATCCGGTCGGCCCCCTGGGCGCCACCTTCGTGCTCCGCTGCGACCTGGCCGACGCCCCGTCCTTCGGCGACCTGCTGTCCCGGATCGCCCGAACCACGGAACGGACCGCGGAACGGGCCGCGGAACGGGCCGCGGAACGGGCCGCAGCACACCGGCAGTTGCCGCGGGAAGGCGCGGCACCGCACCTGGCCCCCGCGCACGCCGTCACCCACCACGTGGCCTTCACCGCCCGTGACATCCCGGGGCGGCGCTGGGAGGTGCCCGGGGGCACGGTCGTCGAGACCGCGGCACCGGACACCGGCGCGTTCGCCGGGCCCTGCGACCTCGCCCTCGACGTGGCGCCGACCGACTCGGGCCACGAGGCCGTGCTGTACGCGGCGGAAGGCGTCCTCGACGACGACGCGATGGCCGCCCAACTGGCCCGTCATTACGTGCAGTTGCTCACCGGCGTCAGCCAGGACCCGGACGCCTGTGTGGCCCGGGTGCCGCTCCTGACCGCCGAGGAGCACCGTCGGCTGGCCGCGCCGCCGCGCCCGAACCCGAGGCCGGCACCGGAGGTGGTCTGTCACGAACGGTTCGCCGAACAGGCCCGGCTGCGCCCCGACGCCACCGCCGTGATCTGCGCCGGCCGGACCCTGACCTACCGCGACCTCGACCGCCGGAGCAACCGGCTGGCGCACCACCTCCGCGCCCGGGGCGTGCGCCCGGAAACCCGCGTCGGCCTGTCCACCGCCCGCACCGAACACCTCATCGTGGCGCTCCTGGGCATCCTCAAGGCCGGCGGGGCGTACGTCCCCCTCGACCCGTCCTCGCCACCGGAGCGGCTGCGCCACATCGCCGAGGACGCCGGGATCGCCCTGTTGGTGCGCGACGGTGGCGAGCCCGGCGCACCGCTGGCGTACGACGGGCCGGTGGTCGACCTGACCGCGGACGCCGACGCCCTCGCCGCCTGCCCCGACCACGCCCCGCAGCCGGCGGCGACCGCCGACGACCTCGCCTACGTCATCTACACCTCGGGCTCCACCGGGCGCCCGAAGGGCACCCTGATCCCGCACCGCAACATCCTCCGGCTGTTCGACACCACCCAGCGGTGGTTCGGCTTCACGGACCAGGACGTGTGGACGCTGTTCCACTCGTACGCCTTCGACTTCTCGGTGTGGGAGATCTGGGGGGCGCTGCTGCACGGCGGCACCCTCGTGGTGGTGCCGTACGACGTCAGCCGGTCCCCGGAGGACTTCCTGCGCCTGCTGCGCTCCACCGGCACGACGGTGCTCAACCAAACACCTTCCGCCTTCCACCAGTTGATGAAGGCCGAGGAGGCGGCCGGCGCGGGCGCGGCGGTCGGCCCGCTCGCACTGCGCTGGATCGTCTTCGGCGGCGAGGCGCTGGACCTGCGGACGTTGCGCCCCTGGCTGCTGCGACACGGTGCGCAGCGGCCGCGGCTGGTGAACATGTACGGCATCACCGAGACCACCGTGCACGTGACCTACCGGCCGATCACGCTGGCGGACACCGTGGCGGGACCGCGCAGCGCCATCGGGCGGCCCCTGCCGGACCTCCAGCTGTACGTCCTGGACGGGTACGGCCAGCCCGTGCCGCCGGGTGTACCGGGCGAACTGTTCGTCGGCGGCGCGGGGTTGGCGCGGGGCTACCTGAACCGGCCCGAACTGACCGCGGAACGCTTCCTCCCGCATCCCTTCGGCGACGATCCGGACGCCCGCGTCTACCGCACCGGCGACCTGGTCCGGCTGCGCCCGGACGGGGACCTGGAGTACTGCGGACGGCTCGACGACCAGGTGAAGCTGCGCGGGTTCCGGATCGAGCTGGGCGAGGTCGCGGCGGCCCTGGCCGAGTCGCCGGCGGTCGAGGAGGCGGTGGCCGTCCTCAGGACGGATCCGCAGGGCGTGGAGTACCTCGCCGGGTATGTGCGGACCGCGGACGGGACGCTCGACGAGGCGGCGCTGCGCGAGGCGTTGGCGCGGCGGCTCCCCGACTACATGGTGCCCGCGGCCCTCGTGGCCCTCGACCGCTTCCCGCTCACCGGCAACGGCAAGGTGGACCGCGACCGGCTGCCCGACCCCCGGCCACCGCACACCGCGGCGCAGGCGGCGGACGTCGTCGACGGGCGGGACGACGTGGAGCGCGCACTGGCGCGCGTCTGGGCGGAGGTGCTGGGACTGCCCCGGGTCGGCATCGACGCGAACTACTTCGCTTCGGGTGGCGACTCCATCCGCAGCATCCAGGTCCTGGCCAGGGCCCGGGAAGAGGGCCTGGACTTCACCATCCCCGACCTCATCCGCCATCCGACGATCCGCGCCCTCGCGCCGCTGGTGCGGGTGTCGGCGCAGCCGGCGGCGGCCCGGGCGGACGCGCCCTTCAGCGCCCTGAGCCCGCGCGACCGGGCCCGGGTCCCCGCCGGGGTGCTCGACGCCTATCCCCTCTCCTCCCTCCAGGCCGGGATGGTCTACCACAGCGAACTGACCGGGGGCGGCGGCGAGCAGCTGTACCACAACGTCACGAGCTACCACCTCCGGGCCCCGTACGCGGAGGCGGCCTGGCGCACGGTGATCGGGACCGTGCTGGCCCGGCACGAAGTGCTGCGGACCTCCTTCGACCTGGACACCTTCGACGAGCCGGTGCAGTTGGTGCACGACCGGGTCGAACTGCCGCTGACCTTCGAGGACCTGAGCCACCTGGCGGAGGCGGGCCAGCGGGCGGCGGTGGCGGAACGGTTCGCCGCGGAGCGGCGCCGCCCCTTCGACTGGCGGGTCGCGCCGCTCATCAGGTTCCACGTGCAGCGGCGCTCGGCGGACACCTGCCAGCTGTTCGTGGTGGAGCACCACGCGATCCTGGACGGCTGGAGCGAGCGGTCGCTGACGGCGGAACTGCTCGACCGGTACCGCAGCGAGGTGGGCGGCGCCGCCCACTCCTGGCCGGACGCGGCCCCCGCGTCGCGGTTCCGCACCTTCGTCGCACTGGAACGCGCGGCGCAGGACGACGCCGCGCAGCGGGAGTTCTGGGCCGCCGAACTCGCCGGCGCCGAGACCGCACCGCTCCCCCGCTGGCGGGCCGCCCGGCCCACCGAGGAGATGGTGTGCGCCGAGGCGCCACTGCCCGCCGCGCTCTCCGACGACCTCCGCGACCTGGCCGACGCCCTCGGGGTGCCGCTGCGCATCGTCCTGCTGACCGCGCACCTGCGGGTGCTGGGGCTGCTGGGCGGCAGCGACGACGTCCTGACCGGCGTCGTCTGCAACGGGCGGGCCGAGGAACGCGACGGCGACAAGACGCTCGGGGTGTTCCTGAACACCGTGCCGATGCGCTGCCGTCTGGCCGACGGGACCTGGATGGACCTGATCGGGCGGACCGCGGAGCTGGATCTGCGCGTCCAGGACCACCGGCGCTACCCGGCGGCGGACCTGATGTCCCTCGCCGGCACCGGCCCCGCGTACGAGACGTTCTTCAACTACACGCACTTCCACGTGTCGCAGTCGGTCGGCGCGGCTGACGGGCTGGACGTCCTCGCGGAGGAGTGGGCCGCGCACTCCAACTTCCCCTTCGGGGTGGAGTTCTCGCTGGACGACGCCGCCGACCGACTGGTGATGGCGCTGCGGTACGACGCCGGCCGCTTCGAGGCCGCCCAGATCGAGCTGATCGACGGCTACTACCGGACGGCGCTCCGGGCCATGAGCGAGGCCCCCTCGTCCCGGTACGCCGAGCACCCCCTCCTGTCCGGGACCGAGGAGAAGTGGCTCGCGCAGTGGAACGACACCCGGCGGGAGTTCCCCGAGGACCACGTGCTGCACCACCTCGTCGCGCAGCAGGCCGCCCGCACCCCGCAGGCGCCGGCCGTCCGCTTCGAGGGAGCCACCCTCACGTACCGGGAGCTGGACGAGGCCGCCGGGCGCCTGGCGCACCGGCTCCGGGAACTCGGCGTCACCCGCGGCCGGTTCGTGGCGGTGCTGCTGGAGCGGTCCCCCGAGCTGGTGATCGCTCTGCTGGCCGTCCTGAAGGCGGGCGGCGGCTACGTCCCGCTGTCGCCGGAGGATCCGGACGAGCGGGTGCGCGAGCTGATCGAGGACGCCCGGCCGACCGTCGTACTGACCACCGGGGCCGCCGCGGCCCGGCTGGCCGGTACCGGTGCCGTCGTGGAGTGCGTCGACGGCCATGAGCGGCGGTGGGCGGACCGCCCGGCCACCGGCCCGTCCGACGCCGCGGGCCCGTCCGACCCGGCGTACATGATCTTCACCTCGGGTTCGACCGGGCGGCCCAAGGGCGTCGTGGTGCCGCACCGCGCGATCAGCAACCGGCTGCTGTGGATGCAGGCCGAGTACCAACTGCGCTGCGGTGAACGGGTGGTGCAGAAGACCCCGGCCACCTTCGACGTCTCGGTGTGGGAGTTCTTCTGGCCGCTGATCACCGGCGCCGTGGTGGTCCTCGCCCGGCCGGGCGGCCACCGCGAGCCGCGCTACCTGGCGGAGCTGATCGCCCGGGAGGAGGTGAGCACGGTCCACTTCGTCCCGTCGATGCTGCGCGCCTTCCTCGACACCCTCGACGACCGCGACCTGGCTCGTTGTGCCCCGTTGAGCCGGGTCTTCTGCAGTGGGGAGGCACTCGACAGCGCGCTGCAACGGCACTGCCTGGCGCGCCTGGACGCCGACCTGTTCAACCTCTACGGCCCCACCGAGGCGGCGGTGGACGTCACCTCCTGGCACTGCCGGGACGACGGGCGGGACGCGGTGCCCATCGGCCGCCCGATCGCCAACACCGAGACCCACGTCCTGGACCGGCACCGCCAACCGGTGCCGGTCGGCGTGACCGGCGAGCTGTACCTCGCGGGCGCCTGCCTCGCGGACGGCTACCACGGGCAGCCCGAGCTGACGGCAGAGCGCTTCCCGCGCCTGACGCACCGGGACGGGACCGGCGTCCGGCTCTACCGCACCGGCGACCTGGCCCGGTGGACGCCGGACGGCGTCCTGGAGTACGTCGGCCGCGCCGACCACCAGGTGAAGATCCGCGGGATGCGGGTGGAGCTGGGCGAGATCGAGGAGGTGCTGGTGCGGCACCCGGCGGTGCGCGGGTGCGCGGTCCTGCTGACGTCGGACCGGCTCACCGCGTACCTGGTCGGCGCCGACGCGCCGGACACCGCCGGGTGCGCGGCCTTCCTCAAGCAGCGGCTGCCCGCGCACATGGTCCCGTCCGCCTGGCACTGGATCGACCGGCTGCCCCTCACGCCGAACGGCAAGGTGGACCGCAACGCCCTCGCCCGCCTGGGCGCGGCAGAGCCACCGGCCACGGCCGCCCCGGCCCCGCCCCGGGACGACTGGGAGGTGCGGCTGACGTCGGTGTGGGAGGACGTGCTGGGTGCCCCGGTGCGCGGCGTCCACGACGACTTCTTCGACCTCGGTGGGCATTCCCTGTCCGCGCTGCGGCTGGTGGCGCTGGTCCGCCGGAGGTTCGGCGCCGAGCTGCCGCTGTCGGCCCTGCTCGGCCACGCCACCGTCGCCGAGCAGGCTGCGCTGCTGCGCACCGGCGCGGCGGCGACGGCCACCGGCGGCGCCCTGGTCCCGCTGCGTCCCGGGGGCGGCCGGCGGCCGGTGTTCCTCGTCCACCCGGTGGGTGGCACCGTCTTCGGCTACCGGGAGCTGGCCGCGGCGCTGGCCGAAAGCCACCCCGACCTGCCGGTCTTCGGCTTCGCCGCCCGCGGCTTCGAGCCCGGGCAGCGCCCGCGGGAGACGGTGGCGGAGCTGGCCGACCGGTACCTGGCCGAGCTCCTCCAGGTGCAGCCCGAAGGCCCGTACTGCCTCCTGGGCTGGTCCTTCGGCGGCCTGGTCGCCGTCCAGATGGCCACCGCACTGCGCGACGCCGGCCAGGAGGTGGAACTGCTCGGCGTACTGGACAGCGCCTGCCCGCCCGCTCCCGCACCGACCGCGGCCGACGAGGCGGACGTCCTGCGCCACTTCGCCGAGGACCTCTACCGCTCCGCGAGCCTGACCCGCCCCGCGGAGGACGAGCCGGCACGCCCCCTACGGCTCCGCTCCCTCCTGGACGAGTTGCGCGCCGCACAGGTCCTCCCCGACCTGGAGGAGGACCGGTTCACCCGCGCCTTCGAGGTCTTCCGGGCGCACCTCTCGGCACAGGCCGGCTACCGTCCGCCCGCCTACCCCGGGCGGCTGCTGTACGTGCACAGCGACGACCCGGACGGCGCGGACCGCGCCCGGCGGTGGCAGCGGGCCACGGGTGCGGACCTCCTCGCCCGGCCGGTCCCCGCCGATCACTACGCGATGTTGCGCCCGCCGCACGTGGCCCGTATCGCGCACACCATCAGGCAGTTGCTGGACAACGGTACGGAGGGACGTTGACTCTCCCCCTCGTTAACGAGGGGGATTCTCACGGCTTGCGCCGTGATGCTTTCTGTTTCGTCGCCGACTGCCCGCCCGGAGTTCTCCGTTGAGGTCTTACACCAGCTCCACAGACAGACACCGAAAGTCCTTCGGCCAGAATGTTGCGTGCCGCGTTCACGTCCCGGTCGTGGGTCGTGCCGCAGTCGCACGTCCAGGTGCGGACGTTGAGCGGCATCTTCGATGTGAGGGTGCCGCAGACGGAGCACAGCCTGGAGGAGGGGAAGAAACGGTCGACCGCGATCACCTCGCGGCCGTACCAGGCGGCCTTGTACTCCAGCAGGCTCCGGAACTCCGACCACGCCGCATCGCTGATGGCGCGGGCCAGAGTGTGGTTCTTGACCATGTTGCGCACGGTCAGATCCTCGATCACGATCGTTTGGTTCTCACGAACGAGTCGAGTGGTGAGCTTGTGGAGCCGGTCACGACGGGAGTCCGCGATCCGCGCGTGGATCTTCGCGACCCTTTGCCGGGCCTTGGCCCGGTTGTTCGACCCCTTGTCCTTCTTCGCGAGAGCGCGTTGGGCCTTCACGAGCCGGGCACGGTGCTTACGCTCATGCTTCGGGTTGGTGATCTTCTCGCCGGTCGAGAGGGTCAGCAGACGGTCCAGACCGGCATCGATCCCGACGGCCGCGTCTGTGGCGGGAAGCGGTTTAACGCTGGGGTCGTCACAAAGCATCGAGACGAACCAGCGGCCCGCCGCATCGCGGGACACGGTCACCGTCGAGGGCTTCGCGTCCCGCGGGAGAGGGCGGGACCACACAATCGCCAGCGGCTCGGCCATCTTCGCGAGCGTGAGCTTCCCGTCCCGGAACCGGAACGCGGAGGATGTGTACTCGGCCGAGGCGCGGGCCTTCTTCTTCGACTTGAAACGCGGGTAGCGGGCGCGCTTGGCGAAGAAGTTGGTGAACGCGACTTGCAGGTGCCGAAGGCACTGCTGGAGCGGCACGGAGGAGACCTCGTTGAGGAACGCCAGCTCTTCGGTCTTCTTCCACACGGTCAGCATCGCCGACGTGGTGTTGTAGTTGACCCGCTCCTGACGCAGCGTCCACGCCTCGGTACGCGCCTGGAGCGCCATGTTGTAGACCTTGCGCACGCATCCGAACGTGCGCGACAGCTCCGCTGCCTGCGCATCCGTCGGAGAGAAGCGGTACTTAAACGCCCGCTTCACGCAAGTGGACATAGCTCACACACTAACACGACAACTAGTGGCCTGCTGCGGGCTGTTGGTGGAGAACGACGAATCACCCGACGGCGATTCATCTCCCCTTGCCCTGCTCCGCAGGGGCTCCGCTTCCTCCCCCACGTAAACGTGGGGGTATCCACGAAGGAGACAGGATGACCGGACTGGGAGCGGTACGGCCACTGGCCACCGCGGCACAAGCCCGACTCTGGGCGGCCGAACAGGTGACGGCGGGGACGGGCGAGCTCAACGTGCCGGTGGCGCTGCGGCTGCACGGCCCGCTGGACTCCGACGCCCTCGTGCGGGCCGTACGCGCCCTGGTCACCCGGCACGAGTCCCTGCGCAGCACCTTCGCCCTGGACACCCGCGGCAGACTCCGCTGGACCGCCCACGGGCCGGAGCACGTCCCCGTCCAGGTCGTGGACCTCACCGACCGATCGGACCCGCACGCCGCGGCCCAACGCTTCGTCGAGGACGTCGCCTGGCGCCCCTTCGACCTGGCGTCGGAGGTGCTGCGGACCGCGGTGCTCGCCCTGGCCCCGGACGACCACGTGCTGGTGTGCACTGGTCACCACGTGGTCTTCGACGACTGGTCGGTCGCGGTGTTCTTCCGGGAGCTGGAGGTGCTGTACGCCGCGGCCCTCCGGGGGCTGGACGGCGCCCGGATGCTGCCGCCGTTGACGTTCGGCTACACCGAGCTGAGCTTCGAGGAACAGCGGCAGCGTTCCCGCGGCGCCCTGGACGAGCAGGTGGCCTACTGGGTCGGCCAGTTGGCGGGAGCCGAACCGGTCGCGGTGCCCACGGACCGGCCGCGGCCGGCGGTGCGCACCGCACACGCCGACGAGCACCCGTTCGCCCTGCCCGGCCCGCTGGTGACCCGGCTCACCGAAGTGGGGCGGGCGTGCGGCGCCTCCCCCTTCATGACGCTGCTCGCCGGGTTCCACGCGCTGCTGCGGCGGTGGACCGGGCAGACCGACATCACCGTGGGGACGCTGGTGACCGGCCGTACCACGCCGGAACGGGAGAAGTTGATCACGTGCCTGGTCAACACGCTCGCCATCCGCTCGTCCGCCCCCGCGGGGGTCGCCTTCGCCGACCTGCTCGCCGGGATCCGGCAACGCACCCTGGACGCCTTCGCCCATCAGGAGGCGCCGTACGACCAGGTCGTCGCCGCGCTCCCGGAGCCGGCGCCCGCCGGCCGGCGCCCGCTCGTCCAGGTCACCTTCGAGCTCCAGAACACCACCACCGACGTGGCCGCGCTACGCGGCGGCCGGGGTGAACTGCCCGTCTTCCGGGGCCTGTCGACCGCCGCCCATCCCGTGCCGCGCCTGACCGCGCGCCACGACCTGGAACTGGCGCTCGGCACCGGCGCCGGGGATGCGGAGCTGTCCGGGCGGGTCGTCTATCCGACGGACCTGTTCGACGGGGGCACGATCGCGGCGGTGGTGCGGGACTTCCAGACCCTGCTGGACGAGGTGGCGGCCGATCCGCACCGCGCGGTCTGAACCCGCCGTCGGCCGCTGAGCGACACCGGACCCGGGTCCGAACGGTGCCCGCGCCCCGTCACGTTGGCCCCCGCACTGCCCCGCGCAGCCGCTCTGGCAGGATTCGCCGGTCCGAACTTATGGAGGTGATCCGGTGACTCACGACCAGGATGTGCGTACACCCACAGTGGCGGCCGGCGAACAGACCCCGGCGGCGCGCGGCCGGCCGGCGATGGTGGCCACGGTGGTGTTCCTGCTGTTCACGGTCATGCTCGGGGGTGCTCTGCCCACCCCGCTGTACGGGCTCTACAGTGCCCGCTTAGGGCTCACCCCGGTGCTGGTCACCGTGGTGTTCGCGCTGTACGCGGTGGGCGTGGTGGCCGCGTTGCTGCTCGGCGGGGTGTCCGACCGGATCGGCCGCCGCGCGGTGATCGGGCCGGCCATGCTCATCGCGGCGGTGAGCTGTGCGGTGTTCGCGGTCTTCCCGACGCTGCCGGGGCTGCTGATCGGGCGTCTGCTCAGCGGCATCTCGGTCGGGCTGGCCACCGGGGCGGCCACCGCCTATCTCCGGGAGCTGCACCCGCGGCCGGCCACCGCCGCCCTGCTGTCCACGGTGACGAGCATGCTCGGACTGGCCGGCGGGCCGCTGCTGGGCGGTGTGCTGGCCGAGTTCGCGCCACGCCCGCTGCTCACGCCCTATGTGGTGGTGGCGGCCCTGTTGCTGTCGGGCCTGGTGCTGTTCCGCCTGCCCGAGACGGTCATACGCACCCAGGGGCGGTTCCGTGTGCAGCGGTTGGCGGTGCCGCCGCAGGCACGGCGGGTCTTCACCCCGGTGGCGGTCTCGGTGTTCGCGGGCTTCTCGGTGCTCGGTCTGCTGGCGGGCCTCACCGGCACGTTCCTGGCCGAGGGGCTGCATCGGCACAGCCCGCTGCTGACCGGGCTGGTGGCCGGCTGCGCCTTCGCGGCGGCCGGCCTCGCACAGGTGGTGTCCGCCCGGGCGGAGGCGGTGCGGGCCACCGTGGTGGGCATGCTGATGATCCCGGTGGGCCTGGCGCTGATCATCGCCGCACTGCCCGCCCGTTCCCTCACGCTGTTCCTGGTGGGGGCCGCGCTCGGGGGCGGCGGTGCGGGTGCGGCGTTCCGCTCCGGCCTGACGGCGCTCACCGCCCGGGTGCCCGCGGCCCGTACCGGCGAGGTCGCCTCCAGCTACTTCGTGGCCGCCTATCTGGGGCTCACCCTGCCGGTCATCGGCGTGGCGGTGCTGCTGTCCTGGTTCTCCTTGGTGACCGCCGCGGGCGCATTCGCCGGGGTCGTCACCCTGCTCGCCCTGGCCGGGGTCCGCAGCGCCCTGACACTCCGCCGAAGCGGCGACTGAACTCCCTCTCTTTATGGGGCAGTTGGCAATTCGATTGCGATTCGGCGTCCCGTCATCGTGGGGTGGCGGGACGCCGTACCGCGTCGCGATACCGGACCGCGGAGGACGGGCACAGCTCGGCCAAATCACCCCGATCACCCCCGAACGTGATCGCTTACCCTGACCACTGCCGCACAACGATGTCCGCATCTCGGGTGGAAGCCGCACACGCTGCCGGGCGGCATGTTGTCGCGCTCACGAAAGGGGAACGATGAACGCCACACCGGACGTTGGGCAGAATTCACCCGATGATGAATTCCTGCGGATGGTCTACGGCTCCGTGTGCGGCTCATTCGGTGAAGAAGCCGACGCAGCCGCGATAGCCATCGAACTCGACCTTCCCCTGGCGAAAACAGCTGCCGCACTCACCGAACTCACCGCGTTAGGACTGCTACGGCACAGTCCGGGAGGGGGATTTGTCGCGGTGTCCCCCCATGAGGCGGTGAGTCGTGTCATCGGGCCGCTGGAACACGAGATGCACACCCGGCGGTTACGGATCGAGAAGGCGCGGCGGCGGATGATGTCGTTCGCCTCGGCATTCGACGCCCACGCCCACGGGGGCGGCCGCGGGCAGATCGAGCTGATCGAGAACCTCGCCGAGGTCCGGATGACGATCACCGAACTCTCGGCGCGCGCCAAGCGGGAGATACTGACCGCACAGCCGGGCGGTGGACGCCGTGAGGACGTGCTCACCGAGGCGGCACCCCGCGACTTCGAGACGCTGGGCAGGGGCGTCGAGATGCGCATGCTCTACCAGCACACGGCCCGATCGAGCCTGGGGACGCAGTCGTACGTCGAGCAGGTGTCCCGGCTCGGTGCGCAGGTGCGCACCCTGGACGACCAGTTCATGCGTTTCCTGGTCTTCGACCGGGAATGCGCGCTGTTCGCGGTTCCGCAGAATCAGGATGCCGCGGTGCTCGTCCGGGATCCGCATGTCGTGGCCTTCCTCACCGATGTGTACGAACACATGTGGTTGACCGCCGTACCGTTCTCGGTCGATTCCGAAACACAGCCGGAAATCACCAACGACCTGAAAGAGGCGATAATTCGTCTGCTCACCGCCGGTATGACGGATGCGGCCGTCGCCCGACGGCTGGGTATGTCGGTGCGCACCTGTCGGAGACATGTGGCCGAGGTCATGGCCACGCTCGGCGCCGAAAGCCGTTTTCAGGCCGGATATTTGCTGGCCATGCACGAATAGGACGCACAACGAGCGGTCGTCGGGACGGCGTTGTGGTGCGCGTCCGACCGTCCTTTCCGACGGCTTTCCGGGCCGCCCTTGCGACCGCTCCTCAGCTGAGGTCACGGCAGCCGGCGGCCGGCCCACTTTGCGTTCTCCATGCGGAATTTTGACGGGGCAGAGGGAGAATTTCGGTCACGTTCGAGGGCGAGCGTGGTGAGTGCTGCCCGGTGGCGGGCGGGAGCCCGGGCGACGCCCGATCGAGCGTCGCCCGGGCTCCGGCGCGCGGCCGCCTACCGCTCCGGGCGGAGCTCCAGGGTGCAGCACTTCACGCTGCCGCCGGCCTTGAGCAGTTCGCCCAGTTCGGCGCCGATCGGCTCGAACCCGCGGGCGGCCAGTTGCCGCTTGAGGTTGACCGCGGCGGCCGGCAGCAGGACGTGTCGGCCGTCCGAGAGCGCATTGAGGCCGAAGACCGCGGCGTCCTCGGCGGTGGCGCGGATCGCGTCGGGGAACAGTTCGCGCAGCACCGCCTGGCTGCCCGGGGTGAACGCCTCGGGGTAGTACATGACCTCGTCGTCGGAGAGCACCGCGAGCGCGGTGTCCAGGTGGTAGAACTCGGGGTTCACCAGGGTCAGGCCGATGACCGGCAGACCGAAGAACTCCTGGGCCTCGGCGTGCGAGCGCGGGTCCGTCCGGAATCCGGTGCCGGCCAGCACCTTCCGGCCCACGACGAGGTAGTCGCCCTCCCCCTCGTTGATGTGCTCGGGCCAGTAGACGTCGGCGTAGCCCTGCGCGACGAACCAGGAGAGGTAGGCGGGGCCCTCGGCCGTCCGCTCGGCGTGCCGGAACCGGGCACCGAACACCCGGCCGTCGACGACGGTGGCGCCGTTCGCTGCGAAGACCATGTCGGGCAGGCCGGGAACCGGCTCGATCACCTCGACGGTGTGCCCCAACTCCCGGTACAGATTGCCGAGTTCGGTCCACTGGGCGAGGGCGAGCTCACCGTCGACCGGTTTGGCCGGGTCCATCCACGGGTTGATGGAGTAGGTCACGTCGAAGTGCCGGGGCGGGCACATCAGGAAGCGGCGGGGCGTGGCGACCCGGCGGTCGTGCGTTGCGGTCGGCTTCGCCTGGGTGGCGGCGTCGGTGGGTGACAAGACGTTCTCCCTCGTGGGGTGGGGTGGGGCCGGCGGGGAAGGGTGCTCCGCGGTGCCGGTGCGGGGGCGGCGGAGGGTGCGTCGGTGGACGCGTTCCGCGGTGGCCAAAGGGGTGCGTGGCGTCAGCCGTCGTCCTTCAACGAGGCGACGGATCCCAGCCTGCCCACCCCGAACCAGGCCGGGAGGAGGGCCAGTACGGAGATCGCGCCCAGGACGGCCCAGGCACTGCGCCCCATGCCGGTCCACAGGGCGACGCCCATGACCGGGCCGACGGCGGTGCCGATGCCGAACATGGCGTGCGCCGCACCGACGTACCGTCCGCCCGCCTGGGCGGGGGCGGCCACGGCCGGATAGGCGAACATGGTGGGGCCTTCGATGATCTCCGCCAGCGTCCACAGCAGCGTGCCGGCGAAGAAGACGCCCAGGCCGCCCGGCAGGGCGTACAGCGCCATACCGGAGCCCAGCAGGATGAAGCCGACGGTCAGCACGGTGCGGATGCGCCAGCTCTGGACGACCTTGGTCATCAGCAGTTCGAAGCAGATCACCACCGCTCCGTTGACGGCGACCATCGCCCCGTACCAGAACGTGCTGTAGCCCTCCGCGCGGATCGCCAGCGGCAGGGTGCTCAGGGACTGGATGTAGACCGCCGAGTTGAGCAGCATCGCCAGCAGGTAGGCGACGTAGCGGCGGTCCCGCAGCACCGTGCGGTAAGTGGCCCGGGGAGGTGCGGCGGTGGCGGCTGCGGTGGACGGGGTCTCCGGGTGCGGAGTCGCGGTGCGCGGCAGGGCCACCAGGACCACCACGGCGTAGGCGAGAGCCGCGGCGGCCTCCCCGTAGAACAGCAGGTCGTAGGAGACCGCCACCAGGAGCGTGCCGAGCAGCGGGGCCGCCGTGGTGCCGAGGTTGAGGGCCAGGCGGTACATCGCGGTCACCATCACCTGGCGGTGGCCGGGGGTCAGTGCGGCGATGTAGGCGGCGGCGGCCGGCCGGTACACCTGGCTGATCAGTCCGGCCAGTCCCACGGACCCCAGCAGCACCGGGTACAGCGTGACGTGCAGCACGGCGACCAGCAGCGCCGCGGTCCCGGCCATGCCCAGCACGATGGTCCGGCGGGCCCCGATGCGGTCGCTCAGGGTCCCGCCGATGAGCACGCCGAGCACCGAGCCGAAGCCGTAGACGCCCAGTGCCGTGCCGCCCTGGACGGCGGTGAACCCCCGGTTGGTCATGAACAGTACGAGGAAGACCTGGAGGAAGCCGCCCAGCTTGTTGACCAGGACGCCGAACAGCAGGGCCTTCACCGCGAACGGCGACCCGGCGAAGGTGGCCAGGACCCCGGCGTCCGCCGTGCTGTTCCCGGACTGCTTGGGCGGCTTGGACCGCTTCGGCTGCTTGGGCTGCTTGGCCGCGGTGACGTCGCTCATCGGGCGTCGTCCGGGTGTCGCTCGACGATGCGCAGTGCCGCGGCCGCCGCGTCGAGGGCGGCCTCGCACCGCTCGGCCGTCGGGGCCACCGCAGTGACGTAGGCGACCCGGCCGGTCAGCAGCCCGCGCGGGGGCGGCGAGACGGTGTCGCCGGGGCCGACCAGCACCACGGCCCGGTCTATCTCGGGCGGCAGCGCGGCGGTGTCGAAGTCCACGCTGTCGATGACGGTGTCGTCGTGGTCGGCGTGCAGGAACCGCACGGCCGCCACCAGGTCCCGCGCCACGGTGATCTCCGGCTCCTCGCCGCAAGCCACGGCGGCGGCGATCAGGCCCGGGTCGATGCCGGAGGCCAGGCTGCCGAGGTAGGGGATCAGGTCGCCGCCGAGCCGGGCGTTGACCTCGATGACCTTGGGCTCGGGGGTGAGCTTGAGTTCGGCGTGGGTCCAGCCGTCGGTGAAGCCGAGCGCGGTGTGGGTGTCCTGGAGCACCTCCAGGAACGCCGGGTCCGCCAGGAGCGGGTCGCGGTGCGCGACCACGTGGCCGGTCTCCTCGAAGTAGGGCGGGTAGCCGGTGCGCTTGTGGCCGACGAACAGCGGGCGGACCTTGCCGCCGACGACCACGGAGTCCACGCTCACCTCGGGCCCGTCGAGGAACTCCTCGACCAGGACGCCCTGGTCGTAGTCGGGCATGTGCGGCACGGTGGCCCGGTCCGCGAAGCCGAAGAACTCGGTCATCCGCTCCGGGGTCCGAACCAGGGAGACCCCGTAACTGGCCGCGGCCGCCCGGGGTTTGACCACCACCGGGTAGCCGATCCGGTCCGCCGCGGCCAGTGCCTCCTCGACCGTGCCCACCAGGGCGAAGGCCGGCTGAGGCACTCCGGCGCCGGCCAGTGCGGAACGGCTCTGGTGCTTGTCGCGGCACCGCCAGACGTGGTCGGCGGGGGTGGTCGGCAGACCCAGTTCGGTGGCGACCGCGGCGGCCTGGTGGACCCGGGCCTCGTCCCAGCTCAGCACGCCGTGCACCGGCTCGCGCGCGACGACCTCGGCGACCGCCTCGGAGACCACGGCCAGCTCGGTGGTGGGCACGAGCGTGCTGCCGGCCAGGTAGGGGAGCTCCCAGCTCGGCTCCGCGGTGTTGACGAGGTGGATGCGGTAGCGCGTGCTGATGGCCGCGAGGAGGTACTCCCGGTACTTGTGCGGGCCGGTCGAGATGAGCACCAGCAGGGGGCGGTCGTCGGCGGCGCGCGGTCGAGGTCGCTGCATCAGGTCTCCAGAAGAGGGGTTGGTGCGGTGGTGCGGGTACGGGGCCGGGTGCGGCGGCCCGGTCTCCCCGTCGGTCGGTTCAGCCGACGGGAACGGTCCTTTGGTGGCTGGTCAGCCGCCCCTCGCGCAGGAGGTGGAAGGTGAGCGCCGGGTCGGCGTCCTCGGTCTTCCACGACCGGCCCGGCTCCTGTTCCCAGGGCATGAGGGCCGTCGAGGCCACTCCGGGGGCGCACACCAGCGGCAGCCCCGCGAAGGTCGTGGCCGCCGCCGTGTGGGCATGGCCGCACAGGACGGCGGTGACCTGCGGATGGCGGCCCAGCACCGCGGCCAGCCGATCGGCCTCGCGCAGGGCGATCCGGTCGATGTACGGTAGGCCGAGGTCGACGGGCGGATGGTGCAGGGCGACCAGGGCCGGCAGGTGTGGTGCGGCGGCCAGCGTCGCGTCGAGCCACTCCAGCGTCTGGGCCTCCAACCGGCCCTCGGCGCGCCCGGGGATCGACGAGTCGCACAGTACGACGCGGGTGCCGGCGAGGTCCCGGACCTGGTTGACCGCCGCGCCGCCCGGTTCGTGGCCGCCGAGCAGGATGCGGCGGAACGGCTCCCGGGCGTCGTGGTTGCCCGGGCAGAGCAGCAGCGGGTACCGGTCGGCCAGGGGTGCCAGGAGCTTCGCCGCCTGCCGGTACTCGTCGTCCGTCCCGTGGTCGGCGATGTCACCGGTGACCAGAACGCCGTCGAGCGTCCCCGGCAGGCCCAGCAGGTACGACACCACGGCCCGAGCGCGTTCGGAGGCGCGCGGCCCGCCGTCCAGGTGCAGATCGCTGAGCTGTGCCAGCACCGTCGGCTCGGGGCGGTCGGCCGCCGTCGGACGGTCAGACGACATCGTAGAAGCCCTCCCCGTCGAGGTAGCGGGCCGTCATGTAGTCGTGGGTGACGGTGCCTTCGACCTCGTGGACGAGGTGGACCAGCATCGGGTAGGTCAGGTCGTTGACGGTGCGGGAGATCTCGTCGCCGGGGGCGACCTTCAGCAGCACGTCGTGGTAGCTCTCCAGGGCCTGGAGTTCGGCGAGGCGGGGGTAGGCGGCGAGCTTGCCGCCGCTCGGCGCGATCATGTTCACGCAGACGGCGTGCCGCTTCACCTCGTAGTCGGTCTCCCACCGGGCGAGGAAGTCGGCCGGGTCGGCGTAGGCCGCCACCGTCCACTCCAACTGGCTCTCGTCGAGGGCGGCGCGGGTGAGCAGTGGCAGCATGGCCCCGCAGACCCGGGCGCCGGTCTCGATCAGCCGGGGGCCCCGCGGCGTCAGTTTGAGTTCGGTGTGCGCGGGGCCGTTGCGCACGCCGAGGGCGTCCAGTACGGCGCCGGCGTAGCCGACGAGTTGGTCCTGTTCGGGGCCGTTGCGCGGCATCAGCTGGGAGCCGCCGAGGAGGTCGCGCACCCCGTTGACGCCGAGGTGTTGGGTCTTCCAGAGGTCGCAGACGTAGTGCTTGCCGTCGAGGCTGACGGTGTTCACGTAGTACTCGGCGCCCACCAGGTACTCCTGGGCGAGCACCGCGTCGTTCCGCTGGCCGACGGCGCTCTGCATGCCCATCAGGTGGGTGAAGGCGGCGCGGACCTCGTCGGCGTCGTCGCAGAAGGTCACCCCGTCGTTGAGGGCGCTGCGCACCGGCTTGAGGACGACCCGCCGGGGGGCGGTCCCGTACCAGTCGAGGAGGGTGTCGAGGTCGATCGCCAGGATCTGGTCGGCGACTGGCAGACCGGCGGCCCTGACGGTCTCCTGCATACGGGACTTGTCCCGCCGGGCGCTGCTCAGGTCGGTGCCGTTGGTGCGCAGCCCCAGTGCTTCGCTGAGGACGTCGGCCAGTTCGACGCCGATCTCGGCGCCGGCGAGCAGGGCGGTCGGGGCGTACGGCCGGACCGCGGCCAGCGTTTCGGCCACGTCACCGCGGTGCAGGACCGTCCCGATGAAGTCCGCCGGCCGGAAGGACGCGGTGAAGGCGGCCGGCGGGGACGGCATGCTCTGCACGTGCAGGCAGTCGTATCCCCGCGCGTGGAAGAGCGGGGCGAAGTGACTGGCAGTGGAGTAGGCGTCGACGAGGGCGACGACGGGCCGGGGGTGCGGTGCGCTGCTCACGTCGGGACTCCTTGTTCCTGTGACTGCCTGGCTGGTGCGGGTGGTGCGGGATGCGTCGACAACTGCCCCTGGGCAATGGCCCGTTCGAGCCACCAACCGGCGAGGAGAGAGGTGCTGACGGCGGTGAGCACAAGGGTGGTGAACATACCGGAGTTGACGATGTGCGCGTCGAGGGCGACGGTGGCCAGGACGATGCCGGGGCCGCCCCGGGCGTTCAGGGCCACCGCGGACTGCCGCGCGAGACGGGCGCCGAGGTACACGCTGACCGCCTTGACGACGCAGGCCACCGCGATGAAGGCGACCGTGAAACCGGGATCGACGTCGTGCACCAGGTCGAGCCGGAGGCCCACCACCGCGAAGTAGATCGGGATGAAGAAGCCGGTGGCGAAACCGCGCACGCTCTTCAGGGAGTCCGCCGTCGCCGCCGACCGGCCGCCCACGCTGGACATCAGCCCGACGACGAAGGCGCCGTACATGGGCGCCACGCCGAGGTAGGTGCACAGGGCGGCGGCGGCCAGCACGGCGGCGACGCGCACCGCCAGTCCGTTCACCGCCCCCGTGCCGCCGCGGGCGCGGGCCATCCGGCGGATCAGCAGGCCGAGCAGGGCGACGAGCCCGAGGAAGGCCATCGACGCGAGGGAGTGGTAGGCCGCGGAGGCGCCCGTCGACGTGATCCCCAGCTCGGACGCCAGCCCGAAGGCGTGTGGGCCGGTGCCGCTCACCATGCCGACGGCGATGGAGATCACCACGTTCAGGACGATGTCCTCCAGCGCGGCGACGGACAGGACCACACGGGCGAAGGGCGTGTTGATCAGTCCCAGGTCCATCATGATCCGCGAGATGACCGGGATGCTGGTGATCGCGATGCCGCAGGCGATGATCAGCGTGAGGGCCGTGGTGTTCCGCGCCGGGCCGAGCTGGTCCGACAGGTCGACGACCTTGGCCAGCAGCAGCCCGAACGCGAACGGCACCGCCATGCCCACCACCGCGATCAGCCCGACGGCGCGGCCGTCCCGGCGGGAGATGACGGTCCGCATCTCCAGGCCGGCCAGGAACATCAGCAGCAGCATGCCGAGTTGGTAGACCAGCTCCAGGCAGGTGGCCACCGGGCCTTGCCGCGGGAAGAGCCAGTGCTCCACCCGCGGGGCGAGCTGCCCCAGCAGGGTGGGGCCCAGCAGCAGACCCCCGAGGATCTCGCCGATCACGGGCGGCTGCCGGAACCTGGCGAAGAGCCGGCCCACCAGGTGCGCGGCGAGCAGCAGGAGCAGCAGGGCGGCCAGGGTCCGGCACAGGTCACCCTGTGACACGCGGGTCCTCCAGGCTCAGCCGGGAGGCGACCGCCGAGGCCGATCCGGTGTACTTGCCGAGGTAGCCGACGGCTTCGCCCTGCATCGCCCAGAACGCCAACTTCCCGATCAGCATCCCGGGGTAGACGCGGACCGGGTGGGCGACCTTCATCTCCAGCGTCCACGGGAAGACCGCCCCGCTGTGCCCCAGCGGGGCGGAGAACTGGATCCAGATGCCCAGGGTGGACGCCGACCGGCAGGCGTAGAGGGTGGCCGCGTAGTGCGGGCTGCCCATGGCCTCCATGGTGCCGCCGAGGTAGAACCGTCCCGGTTCGAGGACCATGCCCTCGGGGCCCATCGTCGCGTGCTGGGCCTTCGGGGGCGTGAAGCAGTCGATGACGTCGTCGTCGTACCAGAGGATGTCCTCCGCCAGCCGGAACCCGTAGCTGTTGGGCTCCAGGCGCTCGGGGTCGAAGTCGTCGATCTGGATGCGTCCCGCCCGCACCTCGGACAGGATCTCGGGCCCGCTCAGGATCACAGCCAACTCCCCAGCACCTGGTGGACGGCGGTGCGGTAGGCGTCGAGCCCCGCTCCGTTGTCGAGGACGGCGTCCGGCTCGATGAGATCGAGCTCCCGGGTCGAGGATTCGGCCCGGGTCGGGTCGCCGCGTTCCGCGAGGCGCTTTTGCCGCAGGTCCTCGTCGCAGACGATCCGCAGTACGCGGAAGCCCTGCGCGCGCAGTATCGGGGCGTCCACGTGCGGGTCGCGCAGGTCGTCGTTGATGACCAGGTCGGCGTCGGTGCCGGCCAGGCGGCGGGTGAAGTCGTCGGCGAGGGACGCGGGCCGGATCCGGCGCAGGGCGCCGGCCAGTGCCTCCATCAGGATCTGGTCCTGGGCGCCGTCGGGCAGTTCCGCCCCGGCCGTGCGGTAGACCTCGGCCTGGAGGTCGTAGAGCGGCTTGGCGAGCTTGACCCGGGTGTGGGCCAGTCCCCGCTGCCGGGCGAACTCCTCGATCATCGAGGCGCAGGTGGACTTGCCGACCCCGCTGAGGCCGATCACGGACACCCTCAGTGCGGGGCGGGGGGCGGTGCTCATCGGGTCTCCTTCGGCTGTGCGGGGCGAGCGGTCCGGTTCAGGACGGCGTCCGGATCGACGTCGAGGGTGCCGTGCAGGCGCACCATGTCGATCGAGTCGAGAGCGGTGCGGAGCTTGGCGAGCGACTGGTAGAAGCGGGTGTAGTCGGGGACCAGGTGGGTCTGCCAGGTGAAGAAGGTGGTGTCCAGCTGCCGGTCGACGATCTTGTTGAGGTGGGCCCAGCGCTCGTTGTCGTCGGTGAGGTGACGGGTCGTCAGCGGCTGGCCGGGGGCGACCTCGGGCAGCAACAGGGCGGCCAGGCGCTTGGGCTCGGCGGAGAACTCCGACCCCAGCCAGGACTCGAAGACGTCCGGGTCCATGAGGATCTTGTGGCCCGGCTGGTAGTCGTCCAGCCGCGCGTCGACCCGTTCGCGGACGAGCTCCTCCAGCCGGGCGTCGGCCCGGATAGTGCCGACCCCCACGTACGGGTAGTCACGCCACGGGTGGACCGTGATGCGGCCGTCCTCAAAGGTGCAGAACAGCTTGTCGCCGGTGAAGTACTGCCAGGTGGGGCGGCGCAGCACCGACAGCAGGGTGGTGGTCTTGCCCGCGCCCTTCGGCCCGGCGATGATCACCGCCTCGCCGTCCCGGTGCGCACCGGAGGCGTGCAGCACCACCGTGCCGAGGTCCTCCTCGTGCCGGATGACCAGGTCGCGCACGAAGTCGAGGACCTGCACCACGGATCCCTCGGTGAGGCGCAGGTGGAAGGTGTTGTCCTTGCGCGCGTCGACGGGGGCGTCCAGCAGCGTCGTACGGTTGACGTACAGCCGGCGGCCGCCGCGGTCCACGATGTGGGCGTCGAAGTTGAACTCCGCGGCGTTGCTGCGCCGGATGACGGAGAGCGGCAGCCGCCAGACCTCGGCGTCGACGTCCGCGGTCGGGTCGTAACCGCGCACCGCGATACGGAAGGTGGGCTCCTGCGCGGGGGCGTCGCCCATCAGGTGCCGGAAGAAGCGGTGGACGGGCGCGAAGACGTCGGTGGCGTCGTCGGCGAGGTCGAACCGCACGGTGGTGTGCAGGAAGTTGAGGTACCGGATCACGTTCGGCTCACTTTCCGTCGGCGGGCGCCTGGGCGGCGACCGCCCGCAGCAGGGCATCGGCGTGGGCGTGGAAGGACTGGGCCCAGATGGGATCGAGCAGCGGCGCGAGCCCGTCGATGCCGAGTTCGAAGGCGAGGGCGAGGGATATCCGCGCGCCGGCCGGGGTCTGTTCGACCCGCCACTCGCCGGTCAGCTCCTCCAGGTCGCCGGCGGTCTGGGTGAAGCGCAGTTGGAGGCCCGGGCCGGCGGCCTCGTCCTGCACCCAGGTCACCTCGCTGCCGTTCAACAGCACGGTCCACTCGGACGACCGGTGCCGCTCGTTGGTGGACGGCAGCTCCCGGATGGCGACCACGTGGTCGGCGTCGAGCGCGAAGGTCCGGGCGTCTTTGACGATCGCCCATGCCTCGTCCGCGGACCGCCCGGCGAGCTGGGTCACTGCATGGATCTCGGGCACGTTGGTCAGACCTCTCTGTTCAGGCGGCCTTCATGAAGGGGGCGAGGAATCCGATGTCGAGGCCGGCGGCCCGGGCGAGTCGGGTCCACTCCCGCAGGGTCCGCAGCATGTCGCGCTGTCCCTCGGCGACCAGCCGGTCGGGCAGTTCGCCGGGGAAGGCCGCCAGCAGCCGCTCCCACAGGACGTGGATCTCCTCGACCCGGCAGGTGTTCCCGCCGAACTCCTCGGTGAGGCCGAACGCCTCGATCAGCTCGGGTCCGGAGGCGTCGAGCACCTCCCCCATGCCGTACTCCAGCGCCACCGCCAGACAGTGCGCGTCGTCGACCGGTGCCCGGCCACTGAGGCGCTGGTCGATGTCGAGGAGTTGCTCCAGGAACCGCAGTTTGGCGGCCTGTTGCATCTGGGGCTGGTCGGTGCCGCCCTCCAGGTCCTCGACGTAGGCACGGCCCTCGGCGAGCATGAGCCAGGCGGCCTGCACCCATGCCTCGACGGCCTGCGGAGTCGGCATGGCGTGCCCGCCGCGCACCGAGGGGAACACCGCGAGTCGGCCGCCGATGCCGGAGCCCTCGGGCGCGTCCTGTTCCTGGTTCCGGTCCGGTGTCATGCGGTCGTCTCCTCGCCGTGGTAGCCGATGTCAAGTCGCGCCGCACCCGCCCGCAGGGCCCGCAGCAGGGTGGCGGCGGCGTGGGCGTCGAGCTTCGTGAGCTCGTCGAGCCCGATCGCGTCGCCGGTGAGCGGGAGTCGGTCACCCACCCCGGGCAGTACGACGCTCCCGCCGGGCGCGACCAGCAGGGCGGCACCCGGGAGGAAGGGCTGAAGGGTGCCGGTGACCTCCACGCGGACGGTGGCCGAGGCGGCCGTGCCGGTGGCGCGCAGGCACTCCTGGGCGAGCGTCACGTACCCCCCGGCCAGCGGCCGGGTGGCGGCCGCCGGATCGAGTGCGGCGGCGACGTCGGTGCGCAGCCGTTCCAGCTCCGCGCCCACCGCGCGTACGCCGTCGTCCCGCCAGGCGCCCTCGGCAACGAACCGGGCCCAGCGCAGCAGGTACCACTTGCGGGTGGTGTACACGTCGCCGTGGTGCGAGAGCAGCGCGTCCATCAGGTGCAGCAGGGCGTTGTAGGCATAGCCCACCCGCCCCCGGCTCTCCCCCGCGGCCTCGGCGAGCGCGGTGTGCACGACCTGTTCGAGGGCGGTGTGCAGGGAGGCCCGGGACCAGACAGTGCTCAGGGCGGGGAGGGCGGGGAGGTACGGCGCGGTGCCGTCCAGGGCGATGCCGTTGACGATGCGTTCGGTCTGCTTGCGGCGCGGTTCGCGCTGCTTGTCCCAGGCGCGGAAGCCGGCCACGGTCGCGGCCGGCGGCACGGCGGCCAGTCGGTCCAACTCGGTGAGGTTGGCGTCGAGTTCGGCCTGGCTGAAGGACACCACCTCCAGGTGGTGCCCGTCGACGAAGATCTTGGTGGAGATGCGCGGGCCGTGGATCTCGTCCGCCTGGACGCGGATGAAGTCCAGGTCGCTGGTGGCGTTCGCGAGGCCGTGCACGGGGGAGCTGGTCAGCAGCAGCTGCCCGTCGCCGACCCGCTCGCGCATCAGCGAGGAGAGCCAGTCCGGATCAAGTCCGCGGCCGGCGAGGAAGTCCGCGACATGGGCGTGGCGGCGTGCGGTGAGGTCCTCCGGGGACAGGGTGTGCGGGAATCCGGGGGGTGCACCCATCGGGTTCATCCTTCTTCGGTCGAATTCGGGAGCGGGCGGCGGCTACTCGGCCGTGGGGGGCGCCACACCCAGCTGGCGCAGGACCAGGTGGGCCGGCGCGGTGTTGTCGATGACGTCCGGTTCCGCGCCCGCCGGGATGCCGGGGCCGACGGCGGCGTGCACGGCGTGCAGTCGGCCGTCCCCGGTGTAGACCACGTGCGCCCCGGTCTTCGGCTGCCGCCGCACGACCGGGCCCTCCCCCAGCAGTACGGACGAGGGCTGGTAGTCGTCGGCGAGCGCGAGGAACACCACGGGCGGCAGGTCGACACCGTCGGCCAGTACGTCCCCGTGGCGGTCGAGGAAGGCGCTGACCACCGGCTGCCCGGTGTCCGGATCGGTGAGGGTGCGCAGGGACGCCACCGCGCGCGCCATGGCCGCCCCGGCACGCACCGGGTCGTCCTGGTCGGTGGCCCACAGGGACCCGTTGTTGGCCGGGTGGTAGAGGACGGACGAGCGCGTGGTGTCCAGGGCTCCGCCGGCGTCCGCCACGGTGAGTCCGGCCCGCACCAGATGGTCGTTGACGTGCACCAGGTGCGTGCTGCCGACCATGCCGTGATCCGCGCCGAGCACCACGGTGTCGTCGTCCTCCGCCCGATCCAGCACCCGGCCGAGGATCGCGTCGACGTCCTGGTAGCAGCGGCGCAGATACGACCACACCTGGTCGGCGAGGTCCGGGCGGTGGGCGGCGCTCTTCTCGTCGCACCAGCCCAGGAGTTCGTGGCCGATGTCGTCGGTCATCGGCAGGTAGACGACGACCAGGTCGGCGGTGTGGCCGCGCAGCACCAGGTCGGTGGCCGCGCCGAAGGCCCGGGTCACGCACCGCACCGATGCGAGGAAGACCTCCTCGGCGGACCCGTCGCCGCCTTCGGCGAGCCGGGGCCCGAAGACGCCGGCCCGGTAGAGCGGGCCCACCCCTTCGCCGGCGAAGGGCGGGCAGGCCGCCAGTTCGTGGACGAGCGGGCTGTTCCGGCCGGCGCTGCGCACGTCCCAGACTCCGGTGTGCACCAGCAGCAGTTCCTGCGGCGTGCGGACGCAGGCGACCCAGGTGCCGTGGCCCGCGTCGTCCAGCGGCAGCGGCTGCCAGTCACCGTCGACGTCGAGCCGCAGGTCCGCGCAGGCGGTCCGGACCCGTACCGCCCCGTCCTGCGGCACCGCCTCGACCTCGGCACGGAACGCACCGATGTCCCAGGTCTGCGTCCCGGCGCCGGACACGACCGGGCACACCGCGTGCCGGGTCAGCCGTCGGCTGTACGCCTCCACCGCCGCGTCGACGTAGTGCCCGGTCCCGCCGGTCTCCCGGAACACCCAGGGGGCGTGGACGAAGGCGCTGCTCCGGTCGTGCTCCGAGGCGGACTCCCACACCGGTGGCACGGCGGGGAACCGCGGCGCGAAGCCGCTGACGTGGCTGACGAGCCCGTCGCCGGCACCGGGCACCGTGAAGCCGGTGACCCCGTGCTCGCTCGGCCAGGCACCGGTGAAGAGCGTCGCCAGGGACGGCGGGGTCTGGCAGTTGGGGCGGGCCGGGCGGGCCGCGGCGAAGCTGCCGCGCGCCCGCATGCGGGAGACTGCGGGCAGCGCACCCTCGCGTTCGAGCCGGTCCACCACCCAGTGTGCGGCCGCGTCCCAGACGACCCAGTAGACGGTCACCGCGTCCCCCACTCCGCGACGAGGGCCGGCAGGTCGGCGATGGAGTCGCAGGTGCGGGTGGCCGCGCCGGTCAGTCCCTCGGCCCGCTGGTCCGGGTACTTCCCGGTGCGGACCTGTACGGTGCGCAGCCCCGCGGCGTTGCCGCCGGCGATGTCGGTGCTCGCGTCGTCCCCCACCACCAGGCACGCCTCGACCGGCACCCCCAGGGAGCGGACGGCCAACGCGAAGAAGTCGGCGGCCGGTTTGCCCAGCACGCGGGCGGTGGTACCGGCCGCGTACTCGACGGCCGCGACGATCGCGCCGGTGTCCAGGTGGTCGCCGTCCGCGCGCTTGAAGTACCGGCCGCGCTGGAGGGCCAGGAGTTCCGCGCCGTCCCGCACGGCCCGGAACGCGCCGTCGAGGGCGGTGTAGTCCAGCACGTCGCGGCAGTCGCCGATCAGTACGTGGGTGTAGGGCGGTTCGGCCGCCAGGCCCGGCACCTCGTCGCGCAGGGCCCGCGAGACCAGGGGGTAGGTGCGGACCCCGGGGGCGGCCAGCAGCTGCCGGGCCGCCACAACGGGTGTGAAGAGCTCCTCCAGACGCACCGGCAGTCCGTAGCCGGTGAGTTGGGCGTGGATCGCCGCCGTCGTCCGGGAGTCGGTGTTGGTCAGGAAGCGCAGCGCCACCCCCTGCTCCCGTAACGCGCCGATGGCGGCGACCGCGCCCTCGATGACCCGCTCGTTCGCGTAGAGCGTGCCCTCCAGGTCCAGGAGCGCGGCGCGGATCGGCGTGTCCGTCATCGGACCACCGGCCTGGCCAGTTCGGGGCGGGCGGCGACGGCGTCCTTGAGGAAGGTGCGCTTGGAGTACACGCCCCGCTCGTCGTTGAGGCCGTGCTCCCGCAGGAAGGACTCCAGCCAGTCCGCGAGCTGTGCCATCTCCTCCTTGACCAGGGCTTCGTCGGGCTCCACCGCGGTACGGCTGCGGAGGTACTCCAACTCGCACTGGTTGAGGGTGACGTCCCGCGCGTCCACCAGGGTGCAGTGGTCGAAGAAGATGCCGTAGACGTGTCCGCTGCGCACCGACTCGAAGTTGATGTCGTAGCGCACCCGCCGGAAGGACGGCAGCCGGACCGCGTCGACCCGCAGTTCTTCGGTGAGGTGCCGCTCGAAGCCGCCGTCGTCGGTCAGTTCGAGGCCGTAGGTGTGGGATTCACGGCGTTGGAAGGCGTCCTCGGTGTACCACTTCCGCTTCATCAGGTGCTTGCCGTCGGTGGTGGGGATGAAGGAGGCGTAGCCGCGCTCGGCCTCTCCGGGGCCGGTGACCTCGAAGAGGTGGTTGAGGTAGTCCCACGCCTGGAACTCGTCCCGGTACTCCATGACGTAGCCGGGCAGGGCGCCGTCCAGCACGCGGTGGTGGAGTTCCACGGTCAGGGTCCAGGAGTCGACCGGCGGTTCGAGGGTGTACTTGTACTCCAGCTCCTGGCCGCTGAAGCACTTGCGGTAGTAGCGCTGGTGGTTGTTGAGGAACAGGAACTGCTCGGCGTGCCGGCGCACCGCCTCCGGCAGCCAGCCGAGGTCCGGCACGTCGGCGGCGGCGAGGGGCTCGTCGGTGAGGCGGATGAAGCAGGCGTCCTCGGCCAGGAAACGGATCTGGCTGTGGACGTGGGCCCGGCCGTCCCGCGCGGTCACGTAGAACAGCGGGACCAGGGGCCCGCCGGTGCGCTCGCCGCCGAGCGCTGCCACCGCCTCGGTGAGCGGCGCGCCGGGCAGCATCCGGGGGAAGAGGTCGCCGCCCCGTGCCTGGACGACCGGGCCCGGGGCCCCCGCCGCGGTGCGGGCGCACAGCGTGACGCCGCCCAGCTCCGCCCAGGTGACGACGACGGTGTTGGCCGGGAACGGCTGCTCGACCGGGGCTGCCAGCGACACCAGGACGAGCGGGTCGGTGTCGGCGAGCGGGGCGGTGCCGTTCAGCAGGTGCAGACCGCCGAGGACGAGCCAGGCGGCGCCGGTGGTGGCGGCGTCGTCGGAGTGATGGGTACTCATGTCAGGCTCCCTTGTGGCCGGTGGTGGCGACCGTTCCGTCGCTGATCACTGCTGCGGTCCCGGTGACGCCGGCGGCCGTGACGGCCGGCACGCCCGCCTCGCGCAGCAGGATCGCCAGGTGGCCCAGGGCCGACCCCTGGTCGAACACGAAGCCCGCGACGTGGTCGATCAGCACCGACAGCACGGCGTACGGGCGCGCGGCGCAGATGATCGGCTTCTCGTCGTACGCCTTGACGTGGTCGAGGATGCGGGCCAGGCCGTCGTGCTCGCTGACGTCCTGTGACTTGTCGATGCTGACGGCCGGGCCGATGGAGAGCCGGCGCAGCAGCGCGTCGTCGTCCAGCCGGAGCAGCGGCCCGCTCGCGGTGCCGGGCGAGATGCTCACCTCGCCGCGGGCGATGAGGACGGCGTCGTCGCCGCCGAGCACCGAGTAGTCCACGAAGTAGAGCCGCCCGCCCTCGAAGACCCACTCGATGGTCACCGGGCCGTGCTTGTCGTGCATGGCGGTGGTGAACCGGGCGATCTCGTCGAGGTGGGTCAGCAGCGCGGCGCCGCCCTGCGGGGCGACGACGTTGCCGGGCGCGTCGAAGCCGCGGTCGATCGCGTTGACGACGATCGTCTCGCCGCCGGCGGTGCCCCGGTTCAGTGCCATCAGGCCCTCGGGGGTGTACTCGACGATCAGGCCGTCCCCGGCCCGGCGGGAGATGACGCCGAGGTCGCCGCGGATGAAGTCCCGCACCACGGCCGCGTGCAGGGTCGTGCCGTCGCCGGCGGCACCGGTGGTCACGGCCAGTCGGTCGAGTACCTCTTCCTTGGGCACGACGATCTGGCGCAGGGTGTCGCCGAGGTCCAGGACGCACTCCGCGGAGCCGCCCGCCAGGGTGGCCCGCAGCGCGTCGGCGGTCGTCGTGTCGCGCAGGCCACGGCCGTTGAACTGGAGGATCCAGCCGGCGCCCACGGACACCCCGCAGGAGTGCGCCATCCGGTGGGCCGGGCCCCGCTTGGCCACGTAGCTGCCGTAGACGCCCGCGACGTCACCGAGGTGGAAGGACGAGGGCAGGTCGTCGAAGTACAGCTGGCGGGCCTGGGCCACGGGCTCGGTGACGCTGTTCCGCTGCCCGCGGGAGGCGGTGAGCGGGCGGACCTGGAGGAGGTGGGCGCCGTCGGCGTCCACGGCCCATTCGACGTCCACGTCGTGGCCGTGCCGCAGCCGCAGCGCGCGCACCATCTCCACCACCTGGCGGAGCGCGGCACCGTCCGGGTCGTCGCTGGGCGGTGCGTCCCCGGCCAGTTGGTCGGAGTCGGTCCGCCGCGGTACGGCGACGCCGGCGACGAGTTCGTCGGCGAGCCCCTCGACGTACTCGATCGTCACCCGCTGGTCCGCGGCGCCGTCGAGTCCGGTGAACGCCACGCCGGCGATCCGGGGGCGCACCAGGCGCTGGACGATGACGGCCAGTCGGGGCGTGGGGTCGAAGTCGCCGGCGCGGATGCGGGCGGCCACGGCCGGCGCCTCGTAGTGGGACCGCCAGCACTGCTCGACGGCGGCGATCACCGCGTCGGCGCCGCGCACGCCCAGGATCGAGCTGTGCACCCCGGCCAGGCTGGAGCCTTCGGTGTCCTCGTCGAGGCCCGAGGACCGGACGGCGACCTCGGTGTCCGGGTCCTTGAAGACCTCGTTGAGCCGGGCCCGCAGCAGGGTGCGGGCGTGCTCGTCGAGCCGGACCTGACCGCCGATCTTCTCGATCCGTCCGACGACGTCCGTGAAGAATGCGCCGACGGTGGCCTTGAGGTCGGCGAAGGCGTCGGCGAGTTCGCCGCGCTGCCCGTCGCTGAGGGCGTCGACGAACTCCCCGGCCGGCACGCAGAAGGCGGTCGGAACCCGGAAGTCGGCGTTGGCGCGGGCGAGTTCGGCGAATTTGGGGCCGACCTCGGACACCTCGACGCTGGCGGCGAGCCCGGGGAAGCGCTGCCGGGCGAACTGCTTGTCGAAGTCGATGTGGATGTCGCTGGACCGCGGACCGACGGCGCCTTGGTACTTGCCCTCGTAGAGGACGATCTCGCCCTGAGGGCGCCACCACATCATCTGGCCGATGTTGATGCCGGGGTAGACCCGGACCCGGTTCATCGAGTAGAGCTGGAGCGTCCACTGTCCGGTGTACCCGATGTCACCGAGACTGGCGGAGAGATTGATGAACAGGCCGAGTCGGGCGACCGAGGAGCGCGCCGCGAAGGTCGGGGCGTAGTGCTCGCTGCCCAGCACTTCGACGGTGTGTGCCAGGTAGAGGCGGTTGGCTTCGAGGACGTAGCCGTCGTCCGGTATCTCGATTTCCTCGAACGTGTTCATGGTCCGCGCGTCGAGAGGCAGGTCCTGGTAGACCCGGAGCGTTTTCCCGAGGCGGAAGTTGTAGCTGTTCGGATTGACTTGTTCCGGGGTGAACGGCTCGATGGTGATGCGGCCGTTCGCCCGTTCCCGCTCAATCTCGTTACCCGTGAGAATCATGGTCATCCATTCGCGTACTCCCTGGCGTGGCCCGCGCGGGCGGAGCAGGGTCCGTCATCGCGCGCGGGCGGGCAGGAGGGGGCAAGACGGCGTGTGGCGAGCTGTCGGTGACGGTGGCACCGTGCCCGGAGGAAAGCCGACGTCCGGAGGTGCGCCGGGCCCGCTGAGGAAGTGGTGGACCGGGGTGGCTGGTTAGGGCCTGTCCGACCCTGGTCCACCGGACAGGCCCTAACCCCACCCGGTGTCGTCGCCGGTCACGCCGACCGCGGCAACGGTGCCGCGCAGGCGCGTCGGCGCCCACTCCACGGCGAATAACTTTCCCAACAGGCGATTCACTGTGCACCCCCGGTTTTCCGTCCGTTCACTGGCCGGCCCGGAAACTGTGCGGGTGTCGGGCGGGCAGGTGCGGATCACGATGCCATTTCGGGCATGTGCATGCATGCGGGGCGGGGTGCATCTTCCTGCCATGCAGCAAGATGCACCCAGTGACAAACACGCACCAATGGGGCGAAGGCCGCTGCGGTCACGGCAGATGACAAGCGCGGCGCCGACGCGGAACCGCTCGTGCGGCAGGCGTCCGGCCCACGTCGGCGGATCCCACAGCCCCGGTCAGCACACCGCAAGACCCCCCTTTGCGCCGACTTCCGATCTTCGGCCGGATCGCTCTGTCGGGGTCCCTCGGCCCCTCCTATAGTGCTCAACCAGCGATCAAGCCGGCGATCAAGTCGGTGATCGTTCGAAGATCCCGGAAAAGGCTGGTCGTTCCTGCACGCTCCGCAAAGCGATTGAGACAAGGACAGTGCCGTGAGTGGGAAGTTGAACGGGAAGGTCGCCCTCGTCACCGGTGCGAGCCGGGGAATCGGCGCGGCCATCGCGAGGCGGCTCGCCGAGGACGGCGCCGATGTCGCCCTCACCTACCGGTCGAACCGCGAGGCCGCTCACTTCACCGCGGATTCCGTGGCGAAGGAGACCGGCCGGCGGACCCTCGCGATCCGGGCCGATGCCGCGGACGCCGAGGCGATCACGTCCGCGGTGGAACACACCGTCCGGGAATTCGGCCGCTTGGACATCCTGGTGAACAACGCCGGGGTCAGCGACATGACGCTGCCGAACATCGTCGACATGCCGGTGGAGACCATCGACCGGATGCTCGACGTGAACATACGCGGCGCGGTCCTCACCGCCCGCGCGGCGGCCCGGCACCTGCCGTCCGGCGGGCGGATCATCACCATCGGTTCGTGCCTGGGCGAGCGGGTCACCGGCCCCGGCTTCGCGGTCTACGCGGCGAGCAAGGCGGCGATCACCGGTCTGACGAAGGGCCTGGCCCGCGATCTCGGCCCGCGCGGCATCACCGTGAACGAGGTGGCGCCGGGGCCGACGGACACCGATATGAACCCGCAGGACGGCCCGGCCGGAGATCTCCAGAGGGGGCTGTCCCCGCTGAACCGCTTCGCGACCCCGGCCGAAATCGCCGCCGCCGTGTCGTACCTGGCGTCCCCGGAGGCCGCCTTCACCACCGCCGCCCGGATCGGGGTCGACGGCGGCGGCACCGCGTGAGTCGGGCCCGACGCGGGTCTCGCCCGGCTCAGTTGGGCACGGCGAGCGGTGCGCCGCGTCGCTCGACGGCCTGCTGGTAGAGGCGGCCGGCGCGGTAGGAGGAGCGGACCAGCGGGCCGGACATGACGCCGGCGTAGCCGATCTCGTCGGCCTCCTCCTTGAGCTCCACGAACTCGGCGGGCTTGACCCAGCGCTCGATGGGGTGGTGCCGCACGGAGGGGCGCAGGTACTGGGTGATCGTGATCAGTTCGCAGCCCGCGTCGTGGAGGTCCTGGAGCGCCTGGCTGATCTCCTCGCGGGTCTCGCCCATGCCCAGGATGAGGTTGGACTTGGTGACCAGGCCGGCCTCGCGGGACTTGGTGATGACCTCCAGCGACCGCTCGTAGCGGAAGCCCGGGCGGATCCGCTTGAAGATCCGCGGCACCGTCTCGACGTTGTGGGCGAACACCTCCGGGCGGGAGGAGAAGACCTCCGCCAGCGCGTCCGGTGCTCCGTTGAAGTCGGGGGCCAGCAGTTCCACCTTGGTGCGCCCGGCCTCCCGGGTCGCCGTCATCGCGTGGATCCGGCGGACGGTCTCGGCGTAGAGCCAGGCGCCGCCGTCCTCCAGGTCGTCGCGGGCGACGCCGGTGATCGTCGCGTAGTTCAGGTCCATGGTGACGACGGACTCGCCTACCCGGCGCGGCTCGTCGCGGTCCAGCGCCTGCGGCTTGCCGGTGTCGATGAGGCAGAAGTCGCAACGGCGGGTGCACTGGTCACCGCCGACGAGGAAGGTCGCCTCGCGGTCCTCCCAGCACTCGAAGATGTTGGGGCAGCCCGCTTCCTGGCAGACCGTGTGCAGACCCTCGCTCTTGACCAGGCCCTGGAGGTGGTTGTACTCGGGCCCCATTTTCGCCCGGGTCTTGATCCACTCGGGCTTGCGCTCGATCGGGGTCTGACTGTTCCGGGCCTCCAAGCGCAGCAACTTGCGTCCGTCAGGCGCGACAGCAGGCACGTCCGGTACCTCTCTTTTGCCCCCACAGGGGTATGGATCTTCCTTCGGCGGGCCCAGGCTACGCCCACCGACGGGACGCGACCGGTGGGATTCGGCCCGGCCCGTTCGCCGGCGAACGGGCCGGAACGACCGCGGGGTCGGGGCGGACCGCCCGGGGAAGCTGGCGTGAAACTGCTGTCTTCCGGCCATCGGGGAGCGGGATGCGCCGGTTCGGCGACCCGTTCGGTCGGCCCACGGACCGCCGGACGGGGTCGCGTTGCCCGTTTGCCTCTTGTGAAAGGCAATGGCCAACTCGTTCAGATCGCCGCTGCACCGAGAAGAGAGATGGTGCTACTGGGGTAAAAGTGGTGAGCTGTGACAGAGGAGCTTCATGCATCGCACAGACGAGGGACCAAAGACGTCCATGACGGGTCGTCAGGCCGAGCTGCGTCGACTCGGCGCCGCCCTGGAGGACGGCGCCCGCGGCGGCCCGGTCCGCGCTCTGGTCACCGGCGAACCGGGCATCGGACGGACCACCCTGCTCCGCACGTTCTCGGCCTCCGCCCGCGCACAGGGCCACGTCACCATCGACGTGCTGTGCACCCTGCACGACCATCAGCCGCCGTTCGGCCTCGCCCGCCAACTGGCCATGAGAATAGGCGCGTTACTACCACCGGAGCATCCCCACCGCACCGCCCTCGACGCCACCCTGGCCGCGACGGCCGGCCGCACCAGCCCACCGGACCCGGCACCGGCGGAAGTGGACGCGTTACTGGCCCACGTCCGGGCCGCCCTCGCCGCGCTGACGCCCGACGGTCCCGTGGTCCTCACCCTCGACGACGCCCACCGGGCCGACACCGCCTCACTGGACTTCCTCCGCCGGCTCCTCCTCACCCCGCCCCCCGCCCGCCTGGTCCTGATCGCCTCCGTACGGGACGGCGAGAGCCGGGGCGGCGGTCCCGGAGAGCTGCCCGAACTCTTCGCCGGCGCCCGGCACATACCGCTGGTGGGGCTGGCGCCGCCCCAGTCCGCCGCGCTGATCCGGCGCGTGGCGCGCCGCGCACCGGCCGCCGACGTCGCCGCGGAGTGCCACCGCGCCTGTGCGGGCAATCCCTACCTGCTCACCGAGGTCGCCCGGATCCTGCGCGACCGGCCCGCGAACAGCGCCGACGCGACGCCGGCCGCCGCCCTGCGGCCCGCCTCCGTCGCGGAGCTGATCGGGACCCGGCTGGCCGGGCTCGACCCGAACGCCGGGAAGGTGGCGCTGGCCATCGCCATCGCGGAGACCCACTCCGCGGCCGATCCCCTCCTCGTCTCCCACCTCAGCGGACTGACCCTGGCCGAAACCCTCGCCGCCGTCGACCTGTTGGTGTGCATGCACCTCGTCGGCGACGACCACGAGTTGTTCCTGCGCCACCGGGTCGTACGCAACGCGCTGCTGGGCCGGATGACCCTGATGGCCCGCAACGCCGCCCACCTCGCGGCCGCCGCCTACCTCCACGGCAAGCAGGCGCCCACCGAACGGATCGCCGATCACCTCGCGGCGTCGACGGTGCCGCTGGACGAACCCTGGGCCGCGCCGGTACTGCTGCGGGCCGGACAGAAGGCCCTCGCCGCACGGGAACCGGACCGGGCCCGGCGCTATCTGGAGCACGCCGTCCAGGCGGCGTCGGGTGAGGACCGCAGGGTCGCGGTCCTGGAGCTGATCGACGCCAAGATCGGGATCGATCTGGTCCAGGGCCTCCACGAGGCGGTCAGGACGCTGGAGGAGACCACCGAGGACGCCCTCCGACTCCCCCTGCTGGCCCGCATCAGCACCGCGCTGTACCTGGGCACCGACCCCGGCACGGCGGCCCGGACGACGCTCACCACCGGCCGCGCCCGGTCCGGCCACTCCGGATGGCAGCAGGTACACAGGCTGCTCGACGGCCTGCACGCCTACCCGCTGCCGAGCGCCGCGCACCTCGGCGAGGAGCGCCTCGGGCCCAAGGGCCTCGGCCTGGGACGCCGCACGGCCGCCGAGGCCGACTTCTGCGGCCCGGACCGCGTGGCGGCGGCGACCTCCGTCGTCAACGCGCTGCGCAGTCACCTGACGTGCCGGCCGGCCGAGGCGGTGCGCAGCGCACGGGAGGCGTTGCGGGAGGAGACCGGGCTGTGCCTGCACCCGGTCCTCAGGCTGCTGGCGCTGATGGTCCTGACGTGGAACGGCCGTGACGAGGACGTGGCGGCCCAACTGCGGCTCCACCACGACTGTGCGGACTGCCACGAGCACCCGCTGCACCGGGCCCTGCTGTTGCCCGTCACCGCACGCCTGGCCCTGATGCGCGGCCGGCTGCGCACCGCGCACGATCAGCTCGGCGAGTGCCTCGACGCGCTCGTGCACTACGGGACGCGGCCCCAACACCCGGTGCTGCTGTGGATCGTGGGGATGCTGGCCGAGGTCCGGCTCGCCATGGGGCTCGGTGCCGAGGCCCGCGCGCTGCTGCGCGAGCACGGCTGCCTGGGCGGCCTGTCACCGGACTGGCTCCACCGCGACGTATGGCTGACCCGCGCCCGGCTACGGGCCGACAGCGGCGATCTGCCGGGCGTCTCCACGGACCTGGCGGAGGTCACCGGCGCGACCACCCCGCTCGGCCCGACCGGCGGCGTCCACGCGTACGTCCACACCGTCGATCTGCTGACGCAGTTGGGACGCGACGCGGAGGCCCGGGACACCGCCCGGGCGCTGCTGCGGACCGCCGAGGCGATGGACACGCCGCGGGAACGCGGTATCGCCCTGCGGGTGCTCGGCGCGCTGGGCGGGGCGCCCGAGGGCGAGGGGCTGCTGCGCGAAGCGATGCGGCTGCTGGCGGGCGCGCACGCCGACTTCGACCTCGCGCACGCCGCCGCTGACTTGGCCTGCCTCCTGTTCGACGAAGGGCGCTACGAGGAGGCGATGGCGGAGCTGAGCACGGCGCTGGAACTGGCGGACCGCTGCGGGGCACGGCCGCTCGCGACGCGGGTGCGGCAGCGGATCGCGGCCGCGGAGGGGCGGTCCGCCGGCCGGTCACCGCTGGGCGGCGTACTGAAGCTGACCAAGCGGGAGAAGCAGATCCTCATCGACGCCGTGCGGGGCTCCACCAACGAACGGATCGCGACGACCCTGCACATCACCCGCCGCACGGTCGAACTCCACCTGTCCAGTGCCTACCGCAAGCTCGACATCACCGGCCGCAAGGACTTCCCGCACCTGTTCCGCACCGCGGGGCTGTGGCCCTTGCTGGTGGATTCCGCCGCCATCTGACCGGGGGCCGCGTTCCCGCGCCGGCCGGGGAGCTTCGGGAACGCGGATTCTCTCGGGTCCCGTCCGGCGCACCTCGGTACCCGGCCGCGCGCGCTACGGCACGGGCCGTGATGTGCCCACGCCCCGGCCGACGCCACGATGGCCCAAGGCACCCGACCGCCCCTTGTCCCGGTTGTTCGGTTTCCCTTCCCACTCCGGAGGTTTTCTGATGGACCAAGACGACAGCCGCACCGAACCGTTCACCGCAGTGGTGGTGCTGTCGGGAGGCATGGACTCCACGACGCTCATGGCGCACTACGCCGCACTGCACCACTCACTGATCGCCGTCACCGTCGACTACGGGCAACGCCACCACCGCGAGATCGAAGCGGCCCGGACGGTGGCCGCCCACTACGGTGCCCAGCACCACGTGGTGGACCTGCGGAGTTTCGGGTCGCTGCTCCGTGGGTCGGCGCTGACCGACGAGCAGGTCGACGTCCCCGACGGGCACTACGCGGAACAGTCCATGCGGGCCACCGTCGTACCGAACCGCAATGCGGTGCTGGCGAACGTCGCGGTGGCGATCGGGGTGGCGCACCGCGCGTCGGTGGTGGCCCTGGGCATGCACGCCGGTGACCACTTCATCTACCCCGACTGCCGGCCCGCGTTCGTCAACGCGCTGCGCGAACTGGTCGCCGTGGCCAACGAGGGCTTCGCGGTGCCGCAGGTGGAGGCACCGTTCCTCTCCTGGTCCAAGACCGACATCGCCACGCACGGCACCCGGCTGGGCGCACCGCTGGAGCTCAGCTGGTCCTGTTACAAGGGCGGCAGCCGGCACTGCGGCACCTGCGGCACCTGCTACGAGCGGCGGGAGGCGTTCCGGAACGCCGGACTGGCCGACCCGACCGACTACCTCGATGACGTGACGAGGTACGCGGCGCCCTGATCGCGCCCGGCCCGCCCGCGGGCCGGCAGCCGGAACGGGCTGGACTCCCACAACAGGAGTCCGGCCCGTCGGCACTTCAGGTCCCCGGTGCGGCGCACCCCGCCCGGCGCGGGTGCGGTCACCCGGCCCGGTCCGCCCCGAGGATCAACTCGCCCAGGTCCGCGGCCGAGTGCAGCACGACGTCCGGCCCCTCGGGCGTCCCCTCGGGCGGCAGACCGCTGCCGTTCCCGGTGCGCACGCCGACGACCACGGCCCCCAGCCGGCGTCCCAACGCGATGTCGGACGGGGTGTCACCGACGACGTAGAGCCGGTGTTCGGGCGCGTGGCCGAGCCCGTCCAGCGCACGCCGTGCCAACTCGGTCTTGCAGTCGGCGTCGGGGACCTGCGCGTCCCGAGCCGCCAGATCGTCCCGGGTCAGGACCGGACCGAAGCACTCCCGGACCGCGTAGCGCTCCAGCAGGGCGACTGTGGACTCGGTGCCGACCCAGGAACTGACCAGCGCGAGCCGCACACCGGCGCCGGACAGTCCCGTCAGCATCGGTACCACTCCCGGGTAGAGCGTGCCGTGCGCCATGTAGCGGTGGGCCACCTCGTCCACCCGGTCCCGCACCCGCACCGACCCGATGTGCAGGGCGCCGCTGGTAATCGCGGACCAGTAGCCGAACCCGAGGATCTCCTCACGGGGCGGCGGCGTCACCCCCTCTTGCCGATGCAGGTCCAGCACGAACCGGTGGAACATCTCGTAGAAGTCCAGCAGGGTGCCGTCCCGGTCCAGCACGACCGTCGTCTGCGGTGCGCGACCTATCTCATCCGTCATGTCGATCACACCCGTAACGGTACGGCGAGTTCGTCGGCTCCGGGCGGTGCTTCCCAGGGGAAGACGGTCCAGTCGTCCACCTCGACCGCCTGGAAGTCGGCGGTGTTCGAGGCGCCCAGATTGCGCACCACCACCACGGTGCGGACCTCGGCGGCACCGAGCTCCAGCACGGTGCGCTTGGCCAGGGCCATGGTGCCGCCGTCGCCCATGATGTCGTCGACCAGCAGCACCCGGGAGCCGCTGAACGAACGCTGCGGGACGACGTAGTTGAGCACCGCCTCGCCGCGCTCGCTGTAGCGGGAGTTGGAGGTGTTCCGGGGGATGCCCAGGATGCGGAAGTCCTCGATCGCCAGCTGGTTCGACAGGGCGATGGCCGGCGGCAGACCCCCGCGGGCGATGCCCGCCACCACGGTCGGGACGAAATCACTGGCGCGGATGTCATCCGCCAGGCCGTTCAGCATCCGGCCCATCGCTTCCCAACTGATGGTCAGCAGACGGTCCCGTCGCCACATCGGAGTACCACTCATCGCTCGCCTCCCGAGCCGATCGTCATGGTGCCGGCCGCGCCGGCGGGCCGGTCGTTCCACCGGTCGACCACGTCCGCGGTGCCCGGACCGGTGCCGATCAGATCCACCGGCAGCCCCAGCCCTTCCTCGACCCGCGCCACGAACGCGGCCGCCGCCTCGGGCAACGCCCCGGTGCGCACGGCGCGGCACGACGCGTCCACGTGGTCGAGGAAGGTCAACGCGATCCGGGTGGGCCGGTTGACGCGGACCGCGGCCCGCGCCTGGTCCAGGTCGAACGTGCCGGCCCGGCGCCGGCGCCCGGTCACCGTGCCGTACTCCACGATGCCCAGCCGCTCGGCCTCCGCCTCGGTCATCTCCGTGGGGAACGGCCCCGCGCCCACCCGGGTCGGATAGGCCCGGAAGACCAGCACCACCTCGTCGATCGCCGTCGGGCCGAGTCCGGCGTCCGCGGCCGCGGTGCTCGCCGTGCTGTCCTTGCCCACGGTGTACGGGTAGGTGCCGTACAGCACCGACAGGCCGAAGCCGTTGGTGCCTTCGACGTGCACCCGGTCGCCGGCGTCGATCGCGTCGTTCGCCTCCGCCACGGTGTCGGCGAGGTAGGGGGCCAGTTCCGGGACGTCCTCGGCGCGGCGGGCCGCGCGCATGGCGCGGGCGGCAAGTGCCGGGCCGTGTCCGCTGCCGGTGCTGCGCACCCGCTCGCGCAAGCCCGCGTCGGCCGCCTCCGCGGCGACGTGTTCGGGGTCGATGACGGTGGCGCGGAAGTCCACGCCCACCCGGGACTCCGCGGAGAACTCCTTGATCTCCCGCAACAGGACGTCCGGGCGGATCAGCACGCCGGCGCCGAGCAGCAGGCGGGTGGCCGGGCGGATCACCGCACTGGGCAACTGGCGGAGTTTCATGGTGCGTCCGGCGTGCACCACGGTGTGTCCGGCCCCGGGCCCCAGTCCGGCCCGCACCGCCACCGCGGGTTCGTCCCGGACCGCCAGGTAGCTGGAGATCTTTCCCTTGGCCTCGTCGCCCCACTGGCCGCCCACGATCACCGTGCCGGGCATGTCCGAGCTCCTTCCGAAGACTGTCCGAGCACTTCCTCGGCCCGACGTACGGTGTCCTGCGTCAGGCTCGCGCAGAAGCCGGTGTCCGCGGCCGGTCCGGCGAGTGCCGCGAGGTCCTCCCGGGGCAGTACCGCGGTCACCGCCGCGTCGTCCGCCAGCACCGACACCAGGTCGCGTGCGTCCCGGGCGGCGATCCCACTGGCCCGTTGCAGGGCCCGGTAGGCGTCGATCCGGTCCGTTCCACGGTCGACCATCGCCAGCAGCACGGCTTCGCTGAGGTGGCTGTGGCGCGACCGGTCGAGGTTCTCCTGCATGCGCTGCGGGAAGACCCGGAGGTCGTCGACCACCGCGGTGGTGGTGACGAGCATCTCGTCGAGCAGCACGCACGCCTGCGGCAGCGTGAAGCGTTCGTTGGCGGAGTTGGCCAGGTCCCGTTCGTGCCACGTCACCACGTTCTCCAGCGCCGGGCCGACCAGCGACCGCAGCAGCCGGGCCAGGCTGCAGATGCGTTCGCTGCGGACCGGGTTGCGCTTGTGCGGCATCGCGGAGCTGCCGATCTGGTCGCCTTCGGCGAAGGATTCGGCGAGTTCCCCGATCTCGGTGCGCTGGAGGTTGCGGATCTCGGTCGCGAGGTTCTCCAGGCAGGCCGCGGTCAGCGCCGCCCAGGAGACGAATTCCGCGATCCGGTCCCGTGCCACCGCCTGGGCGCAGACCTGGGGCTCCGGCAGGTTCAGCCGGGCCAGCACCGCGCGCTGCACCTCCATGCCCTGCGGTCCCAGACCGCCCAGCGAGCCGACCGCACCGGCGACCTTGCCCATCACGGCGCGTCCGCGCAGCTCTTCCAGTCGCGTGCGGCAGCGGGTCAACTGGTCGAGGACCACGGCGAGTTTGAAGCCCAGGGTGATGGGCTGGGCGTGCTGGCCGTGCGTCCGGCCGATCATCACCCGCCCGCCTTCCTTGGCGATCTGCCGGCACAGCGCGGTCATCAGGGCGCCGAGCCGTTCGCCGAGGATGCCGATCGCCTCGTCCAGTTGGAGGGCCAGCGCGGTGTCGATGACGTCGCTGCTGGTCACGCCGTGGTGGACGTAGCGACCGTAGGGTGCGCAGGTCTCGGCGAACTGCTGGACGACCGCGTAGAGCTCGTGCCGGCTCGTCTCCTCGATCTCGGCGATCCGCGCCAGGTCGCACCGGTGGTCCAGGGCGCGGGCGGCGATGGCCTCGGCCGCGTCGGCCGGGATCACCCCCAGCTGGCCCTGGACGGCGGCCAGCGCCCCCTCCACGCGGACGAAGAGCTGGTAGCGGTTGCGGTCGCTGACCAGGAGCCGCATCTCCTCGCTTCCGTAGCGGCCGGCCTCCCAAGGGCTCGTCATCCGGTGGCCTCCTGGGCGTAGTCCAGGGCCACCTGCTGGGTGCGTTCCAGGGCGTGCGGACGGCTCTCCGACAACCCGGCCGGCGTCACGCGGATGAACTCCGCCTGCGCCCGGAGTTCGGCCAGCGTGTGGGCACCGGAGTAGCTCATCCCCGACCGCAGTCCACCGACGAACGGCCGCAGCGTGGCGGCCAGCGTGCCGGTGTACGCGAAGGTGGCCTCGACGCCCTCGGGGGTGTACTCGTCCAGCTCCGTGCGGCTGACCTGCTCGCCGCGGGCCCGCTTGAGGGTCAGCTGCATGCCGAAGGTGACGAAGCCGGTGCTGACCTTGGCGGGTACGCCGTTCCGTTCCACCAGGCGGGCCGCGCTCTCGTCGGCGCCGGCCAGGGCGCTGCCGAGCATCACCGCGTGGCCGCCGGCGGCCAGTGCCTTGACCACGTCGCCCGGCGCCTTGATCCCGCCGTCCGCGATCACCGGGATCCCGGAGCGGGCCGCTTCCTCGGCGCAGTCGAGGACCGCGGTCAGCTGCGGCACCCCGCTGCCCGCAACGATCCGGGTGGTGCAGATGCCGCCGGGGCCGATGCCCACCTTCACGGCGTGCGCGCCGGCGTCGATCAGGTCCCGGGTGGCGGCGGCGGTGGCGACGTTCCCCGCGATCAGCGGCGTCTGTGGGAACCGGGCCCGCAGCTTCTCGACGGAGGCCAGGACGTAGTCCGCATGGCCGTGAGCGACATCGGTGACCAGGACGTCCACGCCGGCCTCGACGAGGAGGGCGGCCCGCTCCAGGTAGTCGTCGGTCACCCCGACGGCCGCCCCGACCCGCAGCCGCCCCTGCCCGTCGACGCTGGCCTTGTCCGCCCCTTCGGGGACGGGCGACGCCTTGACGGCCGCGACTTCGGCGGCCTGCTCCTCCGCCGTCTGCATGCGGTGGACGATTCCGAGACCACCGGCCACCGCCATCGCGACGGCCATCCGCTGGCCCGTGCACCAGGGGGTGTTGGCGGAGAGGACCGGTACCCGCAGGGCGATCCCGGCCAGCTCGGTGCTGGTATCGGTCGCCGAGCGGCTCACCACTGAGGTGCGCCGGGGTACCAGCAAGACGTCGTCCAGGCTGAGCCCGGTACGAATTTCACGAACTGCCACGTGCGTACTCCTCCGATCGTGGACGGCTGTCACAGCTCACTTGCGGGTCTGGAAGACCATCGCCACGAGCTCCTGTCGGGCCGGCCCGTATTCCTCGAAGATTCCGGAGTAGGCCGCGGACGTCATGGCGGCCGGGGTGCGGATGCCGCGCATGCTCATGCACAGGTGCTCGCCGGTGGCGATGACCGCCACGTCGGCCGAACCGGTCACCTTGGTGACCTCGTCCGCGATGTCGCGCACCAGTCGCTCCTGCACCTGCAGCCGGTGCGCGTGCCGCTGGGCGATCCGGGCGAACTTCGACAGCCCGAGCACGTCGCCCTTCGGGCGGTAGGCGATGGTGATCGCGCAGGAGAAGGGCAGCAGATGGTGTTCGCACAGCGACCACACGTTGATGTCCGAGACCATGACGAGTTGCCCCTCGGTCTGCAGGGGGAACAGGGTGTCCACGGCTCCGGCGTCGTAGCGGGAGAACTCCCGCCACCAGCGCGCGAACCGCGCCGGGGTTTCCTTGAGTCCGTCGCGGTCGGGGTCCTCGCCGATCTCGATCAGCAGCTTGCGCGCGATGTCCTCCAGGGGGTCCGGCGCCTGCGGCCCGGAACCGTCGAGGACACCTAGTTCGGTGACTCCGCTCACTGTGCTCACACGCCTCTCCTGTCGCCCCAGACGGCAACATGCAATCGAGTGGTCAAGTTCCAGCCGCGCGCCACGACGTCGTCGCCCAGGGCGGACAGGTGCTGGCCGACCTCGGCCGGGACCTGCCCCTCCGGCATGATCCACACGGGCCGCGTCCCGTACTGGTCGACGAGGGACGCCACTTCGTCCAGGTCGCTCTTGTTGCGGCAGACAAATTTGAAGGCGGTATCCGGGACCGCCGCGAACGCCCGCAGCGCCGCCGGGACGATCCGCCGCGACTCCGGGTCGCCCGAATGCGAGAGTTTGGGCGAGACGTTGAACCGCACGCCGAGGGCCACCAGGTCGTCCCGCGGAACCACGGTGCCGTTCGTCTCGATCTCGACTTTCCGTCCGGCGGCCCGCAGTTCACGCAGCAGCGGGAGCAACCGACGCTGCTGGCTCAGGGGTTCCCCACCGGAGACCACGATCAGCGGGACCTGGAAATCCAGGAGGGTGCGCAGGACGTCGGTCCACACCATGGGCCGCAGTTCCTGCCGGGGATCGTAAGCGACCCCGGAGTTGCCCATACCGGTCCAGTCCCAGGTGTACGGGGTGTCACACCACCGGCAGGACAGGTTGCAGCCGCCCAGTCGCACGAAGGCGCACTGCTGCCCGGCCGAAGGCCCTTCTCCCTGTACGGCCCTCAAGTGGGGCCGAAGATCTCGTTGACGACGAGCTTCGGTTCCACCGCGGCACCACCTCCCTCCTGCTGTGCAGGCCGTCCGGAGTCGTCCGTCACGGCCGGTACTCCGCCCACGTCTTGGCGGTCTCGGAAACCCGCACCGCGGTCAGCTGCGGATACTGCGGGAGCCACCGCTCGTACAGCCACTGCGACAGGTTCTCGGCCGAGGGGTTGCGGTCCAGCACGTCATTGAGGTGACGGTGGTCGACCTCGGCGTCCAACCACTGGCTGAAGTGCTTGAGATCGCCGTAGTCGCGGACGAAACCCGCCTTGTCCAGGCCGTCGTCCGGCGCCGAAAGCTCCAGTTCCACGATGTAGTTGTGGCCGTGCATCCGGCCACAGGGGTGCCCGTCAGGCAGCTCGGCCAGCCGGTGACTGGCCGAGAAGTGGAACTCTTTGGTGATCCGAAAAGCCATGCAGACCTCCTGCTCGGGTAGGACCGCTCGCCGCGTCACGTCGTGGCGGACGCCCGGCGAGGCGCGCCGACCCCATGGTGTATTCGGCATCCCGCGGACACATCACGGCCGGGACCGTGACCGGAGCCACGGCCTACCGAGAGGCAGCGGAGGCGGTACCGAATCAGCACCGTGCGGCGTGCCCCGGCGAGCGCCGCAGGAGGAAAACCCCAGGCATGGCCTGTCGTCCGTTGTCCGCGGCAGGGGACACCGGTCAACCACTGGCTGCCGCCGCTGATTTCACCGAAACTCGGTTCACCAAGGTGCCCAGCAGGCCGCAGGACCTATCCGTCCCGGCTCCGGCATCGCCGGCCGCGGCGGTCCCGGCCCCGTTTTCCTGGCACCGCGCGCTGTCGCACACCGACCCATGAGGACGGGCCCCGCGCGGACCGACAGCGCTCCCGGACTCCCCCACACACGACAGGACATTCAGTGACGAGCACAGACAGTGCCGACTTCCGCTTAGCCGACATTGCCCTCGCCACGGCGGGACGAGCCGACATCACCCTGGCCGAACACGAAATGACCGGGCTGATGGCACTCCGGGCGGAGTACGAGGGCCAACGGCCGCTCGCCGGCGCCCGGATCAGCGGGTTCCTGCACCTGACGGTGCAGACCGCCGTGCTGATCGAGACGCTGGTGGCCCTGGGCGCCGAGGTCCGCTGGGCCGGCTCCAACCGGCTCTCGACCCAGGACCACGCCGCCGCGGCCGTGGCCGCCGGCCCCCCTGGAGGCCGGCCCGTCCCGGTGTACGCATGGAAGGGCCAGAGCCTGGAGGACTTCTGGAGTTGCGCCCTGGAGGTCCTCTCCTGGCCGGACGGCGGCGGCCCCAACCTGCTGATGGACGACGGCGCCAGCCTCACACTGCTGCTGCACCGCGGAGTGGAGTACGAGAAGACCGGCGCCTGTCAGCTGGCCGACGGGCCGTCGGACCCGGGCGACCTGGCGATGCTCGACGTGGTGCGGCGAGCGGCGGCGCGCGACTCCGCGTACTGGACCACCCTCGCGGCGAACGTGCGCGGAGCCAGCGAACAGACCACTACTGGCACCAGCGTCCTGCGCCGACTCCAAGAGTGCCGGGCCCTGATGTTCCCCACGATCAGCGTCAACGACTCGGTGACGAAGGCCAAGTTCGACAACCGCTACCAGTGCCGGCAGTCGGTGGTCGAGGCGCTCAAGGCAGCCACCGCCACCCAGATCGGCGGCAAACTGGCCGTGGTGTGCGGGTACGGCGACGTCGGCAAGGGATGCGCCGACGCGCTGCGGGCCCAACTCGCCCGCGTCGTCGTCACCGAGATCGATCCCATCTGCGCGTTCCAGGCCGCGATGGACGGCTTCCTGGTCGCCCCCCTCGACCAGGTCGTCGGCGAGGCGGACTTCGTGATCACCACGACGGGCTGCCCGGGCGTCGTCACCGCAGCGCACCTGGCGCGGATGAAGCACCGGGCCATCGTGGGCAACATGGGGCACCTGGACTCGGAGATCGACGTCGAGGCCCTGGCCCGGATTCCCGGTGTGCGCAAGGTGCCCGCCAGGCCGCAGGTCCACGAGTGGGTGTTCCCCGACGGCCATGCGGTGATCGTGCTCTCCGAGGGCCGCCTGATGAACCTCGGCAACGCACCGGACCACCCCAGCTTCGTGATGTCCAGTTCGCTCTCCAACCAGGCACTGGCACAGGTGGAGCTGCACAGGAACGTCGGTGGGTACGGGCCGGGCGTGCACCACCTGCCGAAGGTCCTCGACGAGAAGGTGGCGCGACTGCACCTGGGCACGCTGGGCGCGGAACTGACCACGCTCACCGCAGCCCAGGCAGCCCAACTCGGCGTGGCCATCAACGGCCCCTACAAACCCGAGAACTACCGCTACTGACCACCCCGTTCCCCACTCACCAACTCACCAACTCACCAACGACAATCGCCGCTTCACGAATGAGGTACGCAGGTGTCGCACCCCGACATCGCGGTCACACAGCTGATCGCGCACTACGGCCTGGAGCCGCTGCCACTGGAGGGCGGCTTCTTCCGAGCCACCTGGACCGCACCGGAGGAACGGGACGGACGGCCCGCGGGCGCCGCCATCATCGCGCTGCTCACCGCCGAGGGCGAGCAGTTCTCAGCGATGCACCGCCTGCCGGTGGACGAGTTGTGGCACTTCTACCTCGGCGATCCCATCGAGCTCCTCCTGCTCTACCCGGACGGAACGGACCGGGTGGTCGTGCTCGGCCCCGACGTGTTGGCGGGACAGCACGTACAGCTCCGCATTCCCCAGGGGACCTGGATGGGGGGCCGGGTCTCCGAGGGCGGGCAGTGGTCCCTGTTCGGCTGCACCACGGCACCTGGTTTCGTCGCTTCCGACTACGAGGGCGGCGACGTCGAGGACCTGTGCGCGCGGTATCCGCAGGCGGCCGAACGGATCAGGCACCGCTGCCGGGTCGGCGTCCCCCTCCGACGGGCGGACGACTCCTCCACCACCCCACCGCGAGGACAACACCCCTGAGTCGAGCTCAATAGCTCAGTAGCTCATAGCCCTGTCGCGCGCCGTGACCCGCGTAGGCGAAGCGCTGCACATCCCGCCCGGTGAGTTCGTGCGCAAAGCCCTTCACCGTTTTGGCGAAGTGGTACTCATCGCGGCAGAGGCGCTGAAGCAGATGAATATCGGCCAAAGAATCAAGCACCTTCCGCGCCCTCAACCCATCGGTTCCGAGCAGTCGCGCCGCTTCGGCGACGGTGACGGTGTCCCCTACGCCGGCCGCCAGCAACCGAAAACCACGGGCCGCTTCCGGCTGTAGGTACCGGTAGGACCAGGAGAGCGCCGTGTACATGTTGCTGATGTCGTCGCCCGTGTTGTACAGGTACGTGAGCAACGAATCCGATCCGCAGCGTTCGCAGATATCCATGCCACCGACCGACTCCCGGCGCTCCGCGGCAATACGCACGGTCAAGGGCAGGTAACGACACACACAATGCGCCTTACCCTTCGGCGGCAAGGGCGCACCACCGAGACGGGACAGCAAATTGGCACACTCAATTTCGGTCAGATGCGGCACGGTGATGCGGTAGGAGCCGTCCCGGGTGACCAGTCCGGTCAGGCGACTTCGACTGGTGATGACCGCCATACACCGGGGCGAAGCCGGTAGGAGCGGGCGAACTTGTTCCGCGCTGGCGGCGTTGTCGAGGACGATCAACAACCGCTGCCCCGTAAGGAGACTGCGGTAACTGGCGGCCAAGTGATGCAACTCCCCGGACAGTTCATCCGGTACGGCGCCCAACGCCGTCATGAAATTCCTGAGGACCTGCTGGCTGCTGACCGGCTGACTGCCGGGTCCGAATCCCTGGAGGTCCGCGAACAACACCCCGTCGGGAAAATGACTCCGCACACTGTGCCCCCAGTGCACGACGGTGGCCGTCTTCCCCACCCCCGCCGCCCCTTCGACCACGGTGACCACGGCTTGTCCGTCGTTCTGCCGGTGCACCTCGGAGAGCATCCCGTTCAATTCGTTGAGCGTGCCCTCTCGACCGGTGAAGTCGGAAATGCTCCGGGGCAGTTGAATGGGGCACATGCGCCCGTTCTGCCGCCGTGGGGCCCGCACCAGCAGGGCAAGGAGACTTCCCTTTGCCTCCAGGGCTTCGTCGCACAGCCGCACCAGAGCTTCGGCCGGCTGTTTCTTTCCCGTCTCCACTCGACTCAGGTGACTTCTGCTATAATTCACCAACCGGGCAAGATCCCCGAGGGACAAGCCGCGCTCTTCGCGCAAGAGCCGCAACGATGAGCCGAACGAGGCATTCGCAGAAATTACTCGCTTCGTCATCCGCTTTTCTCCATGTTGCCGTGCGCCATGCGGCAACTTGGCTTGCGTGAACGGGCTCACCGAACCCTGTGTGAGGCACACAGAAAAATGCCCCGGCACCCGCTCCGCTTCGCAAAGCCCAAGCTTCCAGCAAAGTCAGCCGTGCGGAACCAGTTCAGGCATGAGAATCGTCAAGGAACTGAAGGTTTTCGGCCCATTCTTCCCCTCTGCGCGACCCCGCTCCGACGGCCCCTGAACCGGCCGCCGGGTCGTTGTCGAGCACCTCTGAATAAATCTCTACGCCGCCCATGGCAATGTCATATTCATATTTGATCACACCTGTGCGCAAAGGAACATGGCGCGATCGGCGATTGTCCGGAACCAGCGGTTCGCCCCCATCGGGCACCGCCCGCTCCCTCCGGCCGGGGCGCGGCGACGTCCTCGCGGCGCCACCCTCGTCGTCCCCTCGTCGAGGGGGCATCACCTGACGTGGTGCGTCACCGCTTCCCCGTCCGCCTGACGACGGATGCGCACGCGCCGCACGGTGCCGACGCCTACACCCGCACGCCACCGAGCCGACCGGAGAGCGAGAAGGGAGCGGACGGCGCCCGACGGGTCGCCCGCTCCCCCACCCACCGCGCCGATCGGCCCTGCGCCGCCGCGCCGTTCCACCGACACGTCCGCCGCAGGGAGCGGACACCCAACCGCCGGCCGGATTCCCCGGACGACTCCCTCGGCCGACAGGACCCGCGGGACCGCCGCCCCCGGATGGACGCGGCACGCCAACCCCTCATCAGGGCACACGACTTCCGTGCGGGACCTTACGCGTGAGAGGTGAAGTTGACCTCGGTTGCGGCCTCTTCATCGGACCCGTTTTGCGGTGGTGCGACGCGGTTTGGCACCGTGAAAAATCGGCCACAGGCCACAAGTACGGCGAGTGCGGCGAGTCCACCGGCGCCCGAGACGGCGAAGCTCGCCCCACTGGCTCCGTACTGCGCGGCGCTGCCGGCCCCGGCCGTGCCGATCGCGACGCCGACGCCCAGGGCGGTCACCAGCCAGGAGAACGCCTCCGTCACCGTCCCGGCCGGCGCGGCCCGGTCGACCACCACGAAGCCGCAGGCCAGCACCGGCGCGAAGAACACCCCGGAGATCAAGGCGAGCAGGATCATCCAAGGGAGACTGGGCGTGAGCATCAACGGCAGGTAGCAGAGGGCCAGTCCGGCGGTCAGCGGGCGCAGCCGCCGCTCCGGGGTGCCGGGCCAGGACCGGGAGCCGTAGACCAAACCGCCCGCGAGCGCACCGAAGGAGTTCGCCGCCAACAGGCACGCCGGGATCAGCCCGGAGCCGTGCTCGTCACCGTAGGCGACCGCGGAGATCGACAGACCGCCCAGCGACACCCCGACGAAGAGGATCGTGCCGAGCAGGACCAGCAGTCGGGAGGAGCGGAGCGCGCCGAGCCAGTGCGCGGTGCGGGCGGCGGCCCGCCAGTGCCGGGAGGGGCCGGCAGTGACCACGACCAGCGTCCCGAGCACGCCGACGGTTCCGGTGACGACGAGGGCGGCCCGCTCGGAACCCGTCGCGATCAGGAACGTCACCAGCAAAGGCCCCAGCGCGAAGAGGATTTGCTGGGCCGCGGCATCGAGGGCGTAGGCGGCCTGCACCCGCTCCTCGCTCTTGAGGAGGCCCGGCCACAAGGCCCGCATCCCGCCTTCCAGCGGTGGCGCGGCCAGGCCCGCCAGGGCGACTGCGGCGACGGCGACGGGCAACGGCTCGCGCCCCACCACCGCGAGCAGTATGAAGCCCGCGCCGGAGAAGAGTGCGCCGATCGTCATCACCCAGGTTTGGCCGCGCCGGTCGACGGCCCGCCCCAGCAAGGGCTGCCCCACCGCAACCGTGGCGCCGAAGAGCGCGGCAAGACCGCCGGAGACGCCGTACCCGGCGCCTTCCGAGCGGAGGAACGTCATGATCCCCAGGGCCGCCATCCCGTGCGGCAACCGCCCCAGGAGCGTGCCGCCGAGTAATCGTGCGGTGTGCGGGGTGCGCAGCAGGCTCCCGTAGCCGGTCCCCATGGCCCTCCCTCTCGCCAACAGGAGGCCCTGCGGCAGTAGTACGTATAACTCCTTTGCGATGTCTACCATGTTGGGAGCGAGCGGGTCTACTCGCTCCCCACAGCAAGAGAGGAACTCCCCAGTGGCCGACAAGGCACGCCCCACCTCACGCGACGTGGCCCGGGAGGCGGGCGTCTCCCAGGCGACGGTCTCCCTCGTGTTCGGTGAGAAGTGGCATGGGCGGGTCTCGGAGCGGATCGCCACGGCGGTCCGGGACGCCGCGAACACGCTGGGATATCGGCCGAATCTCGCGGCCCGAAACTTGCGGACGGGACGGACCAGGACCGTGATGCTGATCGTCCCGGCCCTCACGAACGAGTACTACGCCCGCCTGTACACCGGTGCCGCGCAGGTGGCGGCCCAGCACGGCCTCGGGGTCGTGCTGTACCCGTCCCCGTCGGACGGCCGCCCCGCCCGCAACCCCTTCGTCTCGGCACGAGCCAGCCTCGACGGGGTCCTCGCCTCGTCGATGGCCTCGGACGTGCTCTCCGCCTTCGACGGCGACGGGCTCCCGCTGGTGATGCTCGACAGCGATCCCGCCAACTCCCGGGCCGCCACCACCGTCAACCTCGACGTGGTGGACGGCATGCGCCAGGTGGCCACGCACCTGCTGGCCCTCGGCCACCGGCGGATCGCGCATATCGCGGCCGAGGTGGACTCCTGGACGTTCGCCGTCCGGTCACGGGCGCTGGCGGCGACGCTGGACGGCACCGGGGCGGAACTGCGCACCGTGCACGCGGCGCTCACCATGGACGCCGGACGGCGCGCCGCGGAGACCGTGCTGCACGACTCCGGGCGCCGCCCCACGGCGCTGCTGTGCGACTTCGACTTCCTCGCCGTCGGAGCGTTGAAGGCCGCCCGCCGGCTCGGTCTCCGCGTGCCGGAGGATGTCTCGGTGACCGGTTTCGACGACCTCACCATCGCCTCGGCGGTGGAACCGGAGCTGACCACGGTGCGCCTGCCCGCGAAAGAGGTCGGACGGCAGGGCATGACCGCCCTCGTCTCCGTACTCGCCGACGAGCATCCCGGCAGCCCGGCCGACGTTCCGGTCTCTCTGGTGGTGCGCGGCTCCACGGCGGCGCCACCGGCGTAACGGGCCGCCCGGCCGGTCGTCAGGCCCTGGGCTGGGTGAAGCGGATGCGGTTGCCGAAGGGGTCGCGGAGTCCGCAGTCGGTACCGTACGGGCGGTCGGTGGGTTCCTCGGTGAACTCCACGCCCCGGCTGAGCAGCGTCTCGTACGTCTTGCGACAGTCGTCCGTGGTGAAGATGAGCCAGCCGCCCATCGCCCCCTTGGTCACCAACTCCCGGACCTGCTGGGCCGTCTCCTCGGACATCGCGGGCGCGCCCGGCTTCTCCAGCAGGATCTGGCGCTCCGGGTGGCCGGGGACGCTGACGGTCAGCCAGCGCATGAAGCCCATGTCGACGTCGGCGGTGACCTCCAGGCCGAGCTTGCCGACGTAGAAGTCGAGGGCCTCGTCCTGGTCCAGGACGTATATCTGCGATTGCGTGATGGCGTTGAACATGTGCACCACGCTACTGAGCAGGCCGGCCGAAAACTTATCCAAAACTGCTCAGTCGGCGGACCGCACGGGCGGCACCGGGGACGCGGGCGGTACCGGCGCGGCGGCGGCGGTCGGCCGCATCCACGCCATCGTGAAGCACGTCGGTACGCCGGTGGCCGGCGCTTCCTTGCGGTACGTCCGCGGGGACCGCCCGACGACGTCACGGAAGGTGCGGCTGAACGTGCCCGGGCTGCCGAAGCCGACCTCGAAGCAGATGTCCGTCACGCTGCGGTCGGTCTCCCGCAGCAGGAACATCGCCCGTTCGACGCGACGGCGTTGCAGATACCGGTGCGGGGTCTCGCCGAACGTGGCCCGGAAGGTGCGCGTGAAGTGCGCCTCGGAGACGTGGGCGATCCGGGCCAGGGCGGGGACGTCCAGCGGCTGCGCGTAGGCGCGGTCCATGACGTCCCGGGCCCGCAACATCCGACGGTTGGTGTCTTCGACAGCGCGACTCACGGCCCCATCACACCACGGTGCACCGCGCCCGCCTAGGGGAAAGAGCTGGTCAGGGCCGCGGACCCGACCATGGCCCACCGGACGGGCCCTAGGTACGGGTACTCAGGCCGATGCGCCGCGCGCCTTCGACAATGGATCCGGACGCACCGCATTGCACATCTACGAGGGGGTGAGCGGTATGGCGAACATCGGCTTCGGGGGGCCGCCCCGGGCCCGTCCGACCGGCGGACCGAACTGGCTGTGGATCGCGTTGGGGATGGTGCAGTTGCTGGCCGCAGCTCCGATGCTGGGGCTGATGGTTGGCGGCGGCGTGGTGACCGGCATCATGGGGCTCGCCGGCGGCGGAACGCCGGGCGAGGTGCTCCTGTTGGCCGCCCTGCTGGCCTTGGGCCCGGTGCTGGGTCTGGCGGTACCCCTGCTGATGCTGCTGGTGCCCGCGGTGCGCCGGGTGAACCGGCACGCGCTCTTCGCGCTGCACTGCTGCGGTCTGCTGTCCGGGACGGCGATCGGGTACTTCGGCTGGATCGCCCCGGCGATGGCCTGAGCCGGGCGGCCGCGGAACGGTACCGGCCGGTCAGCCCGCCCGCCGGGCGAGCACCGCCTCCGCGTCCTTCCACGGCCCCGTCAGCTCCGTCGCCCCGCCGGAGGCCAGGTCGAGCACGCCGATCTTGCCGTCCCCCGTGGCGTAGGCGCGCTGGGCGAGGGAGTCGGTGGTCATGATGAGGGGTTTGCCGGGGCCTCGGCCCGAGTTGGCCACCGGTGAGGGGGTGGCGGCGAGGGACTGCTCGGGGTGGTAGTCGAGCAGCGCCCGCTCGTCACAGGCGTCGGAGGTGGTCCAGCGGGCCAGCACGTTGGTCAGCACGGGCTTGGCCGCGTCGACGCGGGCGAGGGTGGTCGTGTCGGCCTCGGCGGCGCCGATGGACTCTGCCGTGTCGTGTCCGAGCCGGTCGAAGGAGAGCTGTTCGGTGCCGAGCCACCGTGCGCACGTCATCTGCGAGGTGGCGGACACGTCGTGGTAGCTGGGTGCGGACGCGAGGTTGCGCAGGTCCCGCTGCCCCTCGCGCCACTGCGACACCGGTCGCCCCGCCACCAGGACGCCCTTCCCAGCGGTGTCGAAGACGAACACCCCACGCTGGACCGTGAAGGCGACGCGCTTCCCGTCGGACGACCACGTCGAGCACTGCGCATCGTCCGGCATGCCCACCGAGGCGAGCGGAAGTTGTCGCGGCTTCCCCCACCGCGGGTGCCGCCCCCGATACGGCGAACGGCATCGGCGCTGAGCAGGGGCTTCGCGGAGCCGTTGGTCACCTTCCCAGACCTTGGCCGAGCCATCGTCGGCCGTCCCGGCCACGTAGACCGTGCCGGTCACCTTCGGGGCGGCGAGGTCCGGCGGGGGACTATAACCGGCACCAGTTGCCCCTGGCAGCGGCCCGCCTGCTCCCCCTCGCCCGGCCTCGACCAGGAGAAGGAGAAGGGGAAGGGGAAGGAAGCATTCGGTCTCGCCTCCTGTTGCCCCTCCTAGAGGAACGTCCTTGCGTCACACGCCACTTCACGCCTCAATCGATCGCGAGACCACCCCATGAAGATCGTCATCATCGGTGCCACCGGCACCATCGGTTCAGCCCTCGCCGGCGTTCTGGAAGCGCATCCCGAGCACGAGGTGATCCGCACCTCCCGGAGCGGACCCGTCAAGGTCGATCTGGCGGATCCCGACTCGATCGACACCCTGTTCGCCACGCTCGGCCCCGTAGACGCCGTTGTCGCCGTCGCTGGGAGCGGCACGATCGCCGGCATCGACACCTCGTCCGACGCCGACTACTTCACCGGCCTCGACGGCAAGCTGCTCGGCCAGATCCAGCTGACCCGCCGCGCCGCCCGCCACCTCACCGACGGCGGCTCCCTCACCCTCACCAGCGGAATCTCGCAGTTCAGCGAGCCCGGCCTGGCCTTCGGCGCCGTGGTCAACGCGGGCCTCGACGGATTCGTCCCGGCCGCGGCGCAGGAGATGCCCCGCGGCATCCGGCTCAACTCCGTGAGCCCCGGTTGGATTTCGGAGACCTTGCAGGCCATGGGGCGCGACGGCGCAGCGGGGACCCCCGTTGCCGAGGTCGTCCGCGCCTACGTCGAACTGATCGAAGGCACCGACCGCGGCCGCATCGTCGAGCCGGGCACGCCCGCCGCCCGTAAGGGCTGATCCCCGGGGTGGTCCGGTGGGTCGGGGCCGGAGGGACGGGGCCGGAGGGACGGGGCCGGAAAGGCGGGGCCGGAGGGGCGGGCCCGGTCCCGGGAGTGCGCGACCACCGACCGGTAGGCCGACGCGGCGAGGCGGCGAGGCCGCAAGCAAGGCCGCAAGGCAGCGAGGCAGCAGGCGACTGGACTACGGGTTCGGTTGGGGCAGGCAGCCAGCCGCCTCGGGAGTCAGCAACTTCACGTACCCGGCCACCACTTCGACTCCAGGGCGATCTGCCGCAATTGCTGCACCGCCAGTGCGGGGACCGTGCGGGTACCGTGCGGATCGCGGCGCCTGCCTGGGTCTCGACGTTGAAGGCGCTGATGACCTCGCGCCTGCCGGCGGCCCGCAGGGCACGGCATGCGGAATCCGCCTCCCGGTACGGACGGCTCAGCGAGGTGCCGCGAGGTCCTGGGTCCACCAGGGGCCGCCGGAGCCGTGGACGACGCCGATGCCGACCGCGGTGAACCGGCAGTCCAGCAGGTTGTCGCGGTGCATGGTGTCGCCCATCCAGTCGTGCACCACCGCGGCAGCGCCCTCTGGGCCGCGGTCGAGATTCTCGCCCCAGCTGCTCCACTCGTATCCGGCGGCGGTGATCCGCGCATCGGGGCCGACGCCCTCCGGCGAGACGTGCGCGTAGTAGTCGCGGGCCGCCATGTCGGCGGAGTGCCGCTGGGCCGCCGCGTGCAGTCTCCGGTCTATGCGGAGCGGACCGCAGCCCGCCTGCGCGCGGCTGCGGTTGATGAGTGCGGTGGCCTGTTCCTCCAGGTCGGGCGGGGTGACCGTGGGGGACGGCGGTGCCGGCGGGGCGGTTGTCGGGGTGGCGACGATGGTGCGCGACGGGGTGGGCGTGGGCGTCGGGGTGGGCGTGGGGTGGGGCGCGGGGGCGGCCACGGTGCGTTCCGCCCTGGGCTCGGCCTTGGGCTCCGTGGTCCGCTCGTCCCGTGATGCGCCGGGACGCCACAACAAGGCGACGATGACGGCCACCATGAGCGCCGCGGCGCCCGCAACGGCCGTCGCCTTGGCGGCCCGGCGTGGGCGGGGCGCTCGCCGCGGCACATGGTGCGCGCGGTGGCCGGCCCGCGCCACACCACTCGGCACCCCACCACTCGGCGCCACGCCACTCGGCACCGCGCCACTCGGCACCGCGCCGCCCGATACGGGGGTCGTCGAGGCAGTGGGGGCGGCGGCCGGGGCGCTGGCGGCGACTGACGCGGTGGAAGCGTGCAGGCCGGCGGGCGGGGCGAGGTGCGCGGGGAGCGGCAGCATGGCGAGGCCGGCAAGCAGTCCCTCGGCGGGCAGCAGGTCGTTCCAGTGCCCGGAGCAGGTCGTGCAGTCGCGGGCATGGCGGGCTATCCGTTTGCGCCACAGCGGTGCGGGGTTGTGGTCCCAGGCGGCGGTCACCTGGGCGAGTTCGGGGCAGGGCGGATTCCCCGCGAGGACGCGGACGACGACGCGTCCGGTCTCCAGCTGCTGCTTCATCCGCTGTACCCGGACCGCGGCGTGACGTGTCCCGCAGTCGAGCGCGGCGGCGAGTTCCGGTCGGCTGATCTCGCCGGCGGCCTCCAGCCACCACAGCGACAGCAGTGCGCGATCCCCTTCGTCCAGCCAGCGGGTGGCCTCGGCCACCTCACGACGCTGACCGGACAACCCCAGTCGCAAGATCGTCAGGTCCACGAAGTCGGCGGAGCGGTCGGGCTGTTCCACCGTCTGGTCCAGGCCGACGACGGGTGCCTTGTGGGCAACGGTCCAGCGGCGCCGTACCTGGTTCATGGCGATCGCCACCAACCAGGAGCGGAAGGACGCCGGCTCCCGCAGCTCCGCCAACGACTCCAGGACCCGCACCATGGTCTCCTGCACCACGTCGTCGACGTCCGCGTGGCCGTCCAGCGCCCGGCCGACGACGTTGTAGATCAGGGGTAGGTACGCGGAGAGGAGTTGCTCCCGGGCAACGTCGTCTCCCGCCCTGGCCGCCTCGACGGTCGCCGTACCGTTTTCCCACTTCACGCCTGTTCGGTCCTGTTCATCCGCGTACACCTTCCTGGCCCCCGTGCTCAGGTGACCCGTCCGGCGCACGGCGATAACAGAAAAAACCTACGTCGACGACGAACGTCGACTCGGCACCGGCCCCCGGCCGCTCCACCGGCCGGCGTGCCTGACTTGCCTGTCTTGCCTGGCAGCTCTCGCGTGCCTCAGCCCCTGGGGCGGCCACGGCGACAGACCCGCCAAAAAAATCCGGGGAATTTCCGTTGTCCGGCACCACGCCAGGGGTCTCCCCAGCACCGACCGTTCACCAGACGGCCCGCACACCCCCACCAGCACCGCCCCCAAAGACCCCACAACCAGACCTGACCGTCAACGCAATCCCATCGACACCCCCATCGACACCCTCATCGAAATCGCCGTCGAAATCACCAACGGAAGCAGAAACGGTATCCATGAACCACAACGACACCCCCCACCCCAACCACCCCCACAACGAAGCGCCGACCGGCACCGGCCACCGCCCCAACGCACCCACGACACACCGGCGTCACGCCGCACCCCGCCCCGCCCGCCAGCCCGCTGCTGGCAACGGCGGGAGCCACCGCGCCGACACCACCCGCCCCGGGGCGAAGACCGCACTGCTGGCAGTGGCGGCCGTCCTCACCGTGAGCGGCACCTGCCTGGTGCTGATACGCCCCGGCTCCGGGGCCGACCAGACCCTCGCAGCCGACCAGTCCGCATCAGCACCCACCGCAGCCACCTCCGTCCCCCCGGTGTCGAGCAGCGCCTCGCACTCTCCCCGCCGCCACAAGCCGACGGCCACGCCCACCAGCACAGAACAGCACCACGAGCAGCACCCGACGCCCACGACGGCCACCCCCGAGAACCGCTCCCACCCGACCCACCGCACCACGCCGAACCCGCCCCTCGGTGACTCCGGAACAGGTGGCGGCACCACGACCCCGACCGGGGCGCTGGCCGCGACCGGCACCGCCGCGGAGTTCGCCCAGAGGGTCGTCGACCTGGTCAATGCCCAGCGGGCCCAGCATGGTTGTGGCCCCCTCACCGTCGACCCCCACCTACAGGCCGCGGCCCAGGCGCACTCCGACGACATGGCCGCCCGGAACTACTACGCCCACGACACCCCGGAGGGCATCGACCCGGGAACCCGCATGACCCGTGCCGGATTCCCCTGGCAGAGCTGGGGCGAGAACATCTTCAAGAGCCCCAAGGACCCGGCCACGGCGCTGGACGGCTGGATGAACAGCCCCGGACACCGCGCCAACATCCTCAACTGCTCATACAAGGCCACCGGCGTGGGCGTCAACCTCAACCCCAACGGACCGTGGTGGACCCAGGACTTCGCCACGCACTCCTGACCCACGAACCAGTCACCACCGGCGGTGACTGTTTCACCGGCCGATCACGGCCAACCAGGCGACGCATCGCGGGCGCGAACGGGTAACCACACCGCTCGACCGAGGTCACGAGGGCATGGGCACGGGCATGGGCATGGGCGTAAGCGGAACCGCAGCCGGCCTCCGCCGCCCTACGCCCTGCCCTGAAGGCCCCGAAGGCCCCGAAGACCTCGAAGACCCCGCCGATAGGCTCGCGTGATGACCATCAGTGACCTGGAGGAACTCTCCCACGCCTGGGACGAGATCCGCGCAGACTACGACTCCCTCTCCGTCGACGCGTACGACCAAAAGGTCCTCGACTGTGCAGCGAGGCTCGCCGCCGACCCGAGTGGGGAGTCTGCCTATGCCTGGACGCTCGGTCTGGTGCTGATGGCTCCCTACCTCGCCTGGGCGCTCGATGACACCGGCAAACCCGAAGCCGGGGCGGCACTGCGGGCCACCGACCGCGCACTGCACGACCGTCCCTGCCGCCACGACCAACACCCCTACCTGGAACACGACGAGGAAGCCGACCTGTACCTCGCCGAACAGCTCTGCGGCCTGGCGGATCCGACCGCGGACTGGGACGAGAACCACTCCCGGGAAGAATGGCTCTGCCCGCGCAACGTCGCCGGCTTCGCCCGCATCGCCCTGGACATCATCGAGCCCGGCTCCGCCGAGAACATCCCGCCCCGGCTACCGACCGGCACCCAGGACACCATCGACACCCTCGCCGCGGTGCTCCACGGCTACCCCGAGCCGGGCACGGACCTCACCTCCGTGCTCTCCTCCCCAGCCCTGGACCTCTGCACCGCCAACCCGCAGGACCGACCCGGCCACCTCCTGACCGTCCGGGCCGTCACCGGTTACGTGACCTCCGACCTGTTCGAGGACACATCCGTGCTCGACGAGCTCATCAGCGCCGTGGAACGAACGCTCCCCCACTACGCGCAGCCGACCTGCGCCCACGACCAGCACATCGCCCCACCCAACTGGACCCCGGACCTCGCCAAACTCGGCATCATCCTCTCCTCACCCGCCGGTCGCGCCCGCTACGAGCGCGACCGCCGACAAGGGCGGGACGCTCCCCTGGAACACCTCCTGTGTCCAACCTCCCTCGCGCCCCTCGCCCGGGAATCCCTCAGCGCCCTCCAGGCACGACGCGCACAACTCACGCACGGCCACACGACATCCCCCTCAGACAGGCTTTGATCCTCAAAGAACCCTGACGGAGACGGACCGCCCCATCGGGTACGCCCGGCGATGTCCCCGAAGCCGGCCTCGGAGGTGCCGGCCGGCCGCGGCGATGGCGTACGTGGCCGAGGAGGGCCAGGAGAAGCTGACGGACTGGCTGACGGCGGAGCTGTGCCCGGTGGAGCCTGAGCCGTCCCGGGACCGCCCGGCCGAGGCTGTGGTGGCCCGCTGCGACGGTCACCCGACGGGGACGGCGTCCCGCTCCCGAAACTGTTCCGCCCCCAAAGGTAGCTGTGATCCAGAACACGGTTGAGGTTGACCTTGGGGCGGGGTGGAGGCTCGTCGCAACGGCCCGACACCAACTCGGGCGTAACGGATTCGAAGGGATCAACATGTCCATCACCCTTTCCAACCAGGGGCAGGACCGCCCGGAGCTGCAGAAGGCGATCGAGGAGATCGTCGAGTCCGGTTTCCTCGGGGTACAGCTGCGGGTGAACGACGAGCAAGGCGAGTGGGTCGGCAGCGCCGGGGCACGCGAGCTGGGCGGGAGCGCCAAGCCGCCGACCAACGGGCACTTCCGCATCGGCAGCAGCACCAAGAACTTCATCGCGACCGCGGTGCTCATGCTGGTGGCCGAAGGCCGGATCGGCCTGGACGCCCCGGCCGATGACTACCTTCCCGAGTTCGGGCTGGACCGACGGATCACCGTGCGGATGCTGCTGCAGCACACCAGCGGGATCTTCAATCACACCGGCGAGCTCTACGAGGACGGGACGTTCGTGCCGGGGATCCCCATGCCCTACGGCAGCACAGGCAAGGAGTGGGTGGACAACCGGTTCAAGACCCACCGGCCGGAGGAGCTGGTGCGGCTGGCGCTGTCCAAGTCGCCGCGGTTCGAGCCGGGGACGGACTGGAGCTACTCCAACACCAACTACGTGCTGGCCAGGCTGCTGATCGAGAAGGTCACCGACCATGCGTTCGCCGAGGAGCTCCAGCGGCTGATCCTGGGACCGCTGGCGATGACCGGCACCGTGGCGCCGGGCATCTCGCCGGAGATCCCCGAGCCGCACAGCCACAGTTACTACCGCCATGAGGACGCCGGGCAGGAGAAGACGGTCGACATCACCCGTCAGAACCCCTCCTGGGTTGCGGCCGGCGGAGACATGATCTCGACCACCCAGGACCTGCACACGTACTTCTCCGCGCTGATGGGCGGCAAGCTCCTGCCGGCCGGACTGCTGGCCGAGATGCGCACGCCGGAGGCGAAGATCGGCTACGGCCTGGGGGTGTTCGCGCAGGACGCGGGCCCGGACTGCGGCACCCTCTTCCACCACAACGGCGCCCAGGGAGGCTCGGTGGCGCTGATGTACAGCACACCCGACGGCAGCAAGACCCTGATCGCCGGGCTGAACTGTGTGGACGACGCCGACCTGTCCATAGCAACAGCATTCCAGAACGCCCAACAAAGGCTCGTCAACGCGGTGTTCTGCGCCGAGCAGGCCGATCCGACTCAGCCGACGCACTGAACACCTGTACCCCGTACGCTTCGGGGGCCGACCATCCGGTCGCGCATCGGGGAGAACGCGAACCGGAGCCACGCCGAGCCGGGCGAGCTCGGCGTGGCCCGTCCACATGCTCGGCCGGGCGTGCGTAGTCGCCGAGCCCAACCACAAGGCAGGCTGAGCAGATGACGAACGGAGTCACGATCGGGCAGGCGGCGGTGTTCGTCGGCGTCACGGTGAAGACGGTGCGGCACTACCACAAGCTCGGCGTGGTCGAGGAGCCCGAACGCGACAGCTCCGGCTACCGGCGGTACGGATCGGCCGACCTGTTGCGGCTGGTGCAGGTCCGGACGCTGGCCGCCGCGGGGGTGCCGCTGGCCGAGATCGGGCCTCTGCTCGACGCCGACGCCGAGCAGTTCGCCGCCGTCCTCGCCGACGTCGAGCAGCAGCTCACCGAACGGATCGCAGACCTGATCACGCGCCGCGACACGCTGCACCGACTCGCCGACGGCGACCGGGCCCTGCTGCCCGACCGCGCCGTGGCACTGCTGGAGCGGATGCCCGACCTCGGCCTCGGCCCCGACTACGTGGTCGCGCAACGCGAGGCCCTGGTGCTTGCCCGGGCGCTGGTGCCGGAGGGCTTCGACGGCTTCCTGACCCAGCTCGAACACTGGCTCGACGACCCCGAGTACATCGACCTGACCAAGCGCGGTCAGGAGGCCGAGACCTGGGAACCGGACGACCCGAGGATCGAAGAACTTGCCACCGCCATGGCCGACCGCTACCTCGCCAACCCCGCGCTGCTGGGGAATCCCACCAGCCTGCGGGCCTGGACCAAAGCTTCCGCCCAGTACAGGCTGATCAACAACCACCGCGAGGACCAGGCACCGATCTCGGCCCGACTGACCGCGCTCACCGAGGCCAAACTCCGCTCCGCCGGCGTATCCATCCCACGCCGATGACGTAAAGCCTGACGGAACATCAGCCCCGCGCCCGACGCCGATCGCCGAGTGCCGACTGGCGGCCGTACAGCGCGATCGCACATCGGCGTGCGGGAGCACCCGAGAACCGCCTGCGAATGTCGCAGGGAAGCGCCCGTTCCAGTCAATGAGTAATCACTCGATGAGTGACCATCGGAGGGTCGAGTGACGCAATTTCCCGATTGAAGAACTCCATGAAATCCTCGCTCTGACGGTACAGCGCATCAAAGCCAGCAGAGGTTTCTTCGATCGCTACCTGATCCGCGATCCGGTTGGCTCCCGCCGCGTTCCCGTCGTCGTCGTAAACCACCTCGTACATGACCTCGTCCCCGAGGATCACAACTTCGGGCACAAGGTGGTCAGCTTCGATTTCCGAGATTCTACGGGAATCCAGTACTCGAATATTGTCACCCAATTCCACGCGCAGGCGAAGCACGAACAGCTCCCACTGCACATACGGAGTGACGGGGAATTCAACTACGCGAATCCGACGCTCAAGAATTCCCAACAAAGCGGCCTTCTCGAACTGCGCAGCATAGATTTCACGCTTCTCCTCAATCAGGGAGAGCGCCCTACTCCACTCACCGGCAGCAAAGGCTTCCCAGCTGGGAAAACCTCGCTCCTGGAAACTCTGCCCACGCTCAAGCTTCCTCAAGAAGCTGACACCGCCCTCATAATGGCGGCGAAAGTCCGCGTGATACTTTGGTCGATCCAGATGCTCTGAGGCGCTGCGCTGAAACGACTCAAACACTGGGGATATCCGGCTTCGCCGCGATCATCATGCTCCTCGGAATGACCACGAGACGCTCATCAGCCCCCACCGAAACACCCGCCGGATGCGTTTTCCCGAGCGAATCGGTCAGATCTCTACCGATGATGGCGACGTCTCCGTTCTCAAGCTCCCAGATGTCTGGACAGTCAGGGTTATCGGTCGTATGCCCTAACTCTTGCGGCGATTTCCCTAGCCGCCTCTTGAACCTCGTTGTCGGGTCAGCTTCCCACGGCCTGGCCATAACCACCCCTCCCGAATAATCTGAAACGTTTCAAGCTTAGCGCCTGAACCTTGACGCGACTAGTAGCAAACACTAAGCCATCCAGGGAAAACGGACTATGGCATATGCCAGAGGAATACCCAGGCGAAGCCACTTGCCCGTTCGGATTAGCGATGCCACCATACTGGCCTTAAGGCGGTCACGCAGCACCACATGGGCGCCGATGGCCCGATTTGTGGACTTATGGGAAGAAATTCAGAATAGCAATCATTCAAATGGGGGAACCGTGGACCCGGAATTAACGTCTTTCGCACAGGCCGCTGGAACCACCTTAGTCACTCTGATGACAACCGAGGCATGGCAACACACCCGCGAAGGGTTCACTCGCCTGTGGCAGCGCCTACAGCCGGACCGGGCGCAAAACATTTCCCATGAATTGGATGCGAGTCGCGAAGAAGTGCTGCGCGCTCGCTCGGCAGACGACCAGGAGATGTTGGGTGAACTCCGCCTGCAGTGGGAGGGCTACCTCCGTCGGCTGTTGCTCGCCCATCCGGAAGCCGTCGAGGACCTGCGCAGGTTGCTCAACGAGGTCAGCGGGGAATCTGCTCCGTGTGCTGCACCGGTCACTCAGCACGGAACCGCGTCCGGGCGAGCACGGATCTACCAGGCGGGCCGGGACATGCACATCAACGAGCGATGAGGGGCCCCATGGACGGCCGGGCCGAAGACGGCGGCCGCGTCTACCAGTCATCGCGTGACCAACACATCAGCGAGTACCACTACCACGGCGGCGATGAACTCGGCCTGTCCGGTCCCGACTCGGTTCGACACCCGGCGGTGGGCCGAGCACCCGTGGTTCTGCGCGACCGGGCCGAAGTGCTCGACCGCCTACGGGCAAGCGTCATAGCGGGAGATGGCGGCCATGCCTTCGTTCTCCACGGCATGGGGGGCTGCGGCAAGACTGCTGTTGCCTACGCCGTCTTTCACTTCGCCACGGAGACCAGGGGCTGTGTCGGCCTCTGGGTGAACGCCTCCGAACGTGCCAGCCTGCGTTCCGGCATGCTCGCCGTCGCCGCTGACCGTGGCGCCACGGACGGCGAACTGCTGGCCGCGCGCAACGGCCTCCGGCCCGGAGCCGACCTCGTGTGGGAACACCTCAACCGGTCCCCCGAGCCGTGGTTGCTGGTGCTGGACAACGCAGATGATCCCGAGATCCTGCGGGATGGTAGCTGGCTGCGTACCAGCCCTCGCGGCATCGTCGTGGTCACGACCCGTCGTGCGGCCGCTCGCTGGTGGCCAGGAGCGGAGTTGCAGCACATCGGGGTACTGCCACGGGAAGACGCCGCGCGGGTGCTGTGTGACCTCGCACCGCAGAGCGGCACGTTCAAGCAGGCCGCGGAGATCGCAGACAGACTAGGTCGACTACCGCTCGCGCTGACACTGGCGGGTGGCTTCCTGTCCCACCAAGTGCTCGACCCCTGGACGATGGACGCCTACCGGCGCCACCTCGAGGAAGGAGAACGTGTCGAGCTCATAGACCAAGGAGCTGACATCTTGTCGAATGAAGACCCACGTCACCTGGTAGGGCGCACCTGGCAACTCACGCTCGACGCCTTCGAAGCACGCGGTCTTCCCGAAGCAGTGACGCTGCTTCGCCTGCTCGCTCGATTCGCTTCGGAACCACTGCCGTTGGCTCTCCTGAATCGCCCGGAGATCAGTGACACGCTCCCTCGGGCTCGTACGGAAATGGCGCTGCGAGCGTTGCTCGACCAGTCGCTCACCGAACTGGTCGACGTCGGTGTGCGGTGTGTACAAACCCACGGGGTACTGCTCGACAGCGTTGCTTCCGCCACGCCATCGGAATCGCTGGGCACCCTCAGCTCGACGGCCAGCAGGTTGCTGGATGCCGCCATTCCCGAGTTGCCGGATGCCGGCCCGGAAGACCCGCAGTTGCGACTACTCAGCCCTCATGTCATCGCCATGTTGCGGCGTGGTGCGACTCCCTCAACAAGGGCCGATTTGGTGGGTATCGCGACGCGCTTGGCCACCGCTCTGCACCGTACGGGCGACTACCTTTCCGCCTGGGAGACTGCCCATAGTGCGGTAGAGCTTTCCGAGCAAACCCTTGGTGCGGAGCACCGCTTGGTACTGGCTGCACGTTCGAGGGCCGGTCGAGCACTTTTCCGGCTGGGAAAATATTCCGAGGCTGAGCCGCTGTTGCGTCAAGTCAGGGGCGCTCAGGAGCGGTTGTTCGGAGCTGACGATCCGGACACTCTGGAGAGCAGCCACGGGCTTCAGCTGGTTCTTGGGAATCTCGGCAAGCGGACGGAAGCTCTCTCGCTGCTCCGCGCCACGATTACCGGCCGGCGGTCGACACTCGGACCTGCACATCCGTTGACACTGCGCTCGCAGGCCAGCTTGCTGACGATGCTTTCGGCGTCCGAACTCGAAGCGGCAGAAAACGCTGCGTTGCTTTCCTTGCCCGCAGATTGCGAGCGGAACCTCGGCCCGGACCACACCGTCACGCTGGGAGCACGGCATAATCATGCCTGGGCGCTTTACGTGCTCGGGCGATTCCATGAGGCTGACGAGGAGATTCGGCTCGTCTCTGACATGTATGAGCGCCGATTTGGGCTCGACTATCCCATCGCGCTTTCGGCGCAACAGTTGCACGCCCGCATTCACCATAGACTCGGGCACTTCGAAGCAGCAGTAGATCTTATGGATGACGTCGTGGAACGGCGAGCCAACAGCCTTGGCGCTGACCACCCTTTCACTGCCGCGAGCAGGAGGGTGTTGGCGGAGCTCAAGGAGCATGGATGACCTACGCCTTGACGCACGTCACTCACCGGTCGGCTCGCTACGAGCGCCTGCCCCGTCACTACCGCGCCTTCTCGGAGTCGCCGCCCCGCCGCGGTGGTGTGAGCCGCCCCCTCACATCCCCGCTGCGAGGTCGCTCAGTGCATCGGTCCAGTGCTCGGCGCCGTGTGACGAGAAGGCGGCCGCGTCCAGGGCGCGGAGGCGTTGTTCCAGGCGCTCGGCCCGGGTTTGCTGGGCGTCGCAGCCGTACTCCGGCTCCTGTTGCAGAGCGGCCAAGGCGTACTCGTAGGTGAAGGCGACGAAGGTGGCGAGGCTGCTGTTGAGCGGTTGGGCCTTCGCGTAGTCGGTCTCCGCACCGATGATCTCCACCGCCCCGGCGGGGCTCAGCACCAGGTCGTCGTCATGCCACGTCCCCAACCAGTGGTAACCGTCCAGCCCTTCGGGGACCTGTGGGGCGTCGGGGTCGTCAGGATCTACCGGGCCGACGCCGACCTGGTCCAACGGGGCCGGGCCGTCCGTGGCGAGGTCCTCGTCCAGGCACAGGCCGGGCAGGGGGGGAGAGCGGAAGGCCGATGCCGCAGAACACTTCGTGGTCTTGTGCGGCCAGGTCAGCGCTCACCGGGCTGTCTCCGAGGACGAGGACCTGGTCAGCCCCCCAGAGGTCGACGAGGTCGGAGTGCGACGGCCCGCCGGCCGCGGTGCGGCTGGTCGCCTCGCCGCGTTCTTCGGTCGTGGGGAAGCCTGCCGGGTCGAGTGCAGCGCGTTGACCCGTGCCGGATGCCAGCCGTTCGGTGTCGAGGCGGAGGGCGAGGGGCCCCGCAGAGGTGCCGAGCAGGAGCAGCCCGTCGCTGGTGAGATGAGCGGTGCGGGTCCACGCGCTCACCCGAAGATCGAGCAGTGCCTGGCCGGTGTCCGTGCGCAGCAGGTGCACGCCGTCGCCGTACGCACAGGCCACGAGGGGTAGCCGGGTGCCGCCCGCCTCCAGGCATGCGGCACTGAGGTGCAGCGGCCGGTCGGGAAGTATCCGTGCCTGGCCAAGGGGCTCGCCGGTGCGCGGGTCCCAGGCACATAGCCGGGACGTGGCGTCTGTGGTGAGTACCGCGTCCGGCACGCCTGCCGTTCCTCGCGCCCAGGTCAGGTGCGTGATGTCGGTGTCCGAGGCGGTCCAACGGGCGGCGAGCCGGCCGGTTTCCGTCTCGTAGACGGACGCGAGTGCTCCCTCGCTCACCGCGGCGTACGTCGTGCCGGCGAGGATGCCTGCGCAGAGGCAGCCCGGACCCCGCAGTTCCGGTAGCGGCACTTCGGCCAGGCACGTCCGGTCCGCGGCGTCCCAGACCCTGATCCCGTCGAAGGAGTGGACGGTCACGATCCAGGGTGCGGTCGAGCCGGTTACGGTGCCGACGAGACTGGCGTCGGCGGACACGTTCCGCGGGTAGGCGTGGCGGACGCGGTCCAGTGGCTCGACGACGTCACGCCTTCCCGCTCCAACGAGCGAGGTGGGGCCGGCGACCAGGGCGAACGTGCCCTGACCGGCGTCACAGACCATGGGCAGTGCCAGTCGTTCCCCGGTGGTGGCGGCCAGGACCGTCAAGCGGTGCGGTGTGGTGAAGCTGATGCTCGCGTAGGCGGTACTGCCGTGCCACGGGGCGGTTTGTGCGGCGATCACGGGGCCCGGCCAGCTGGTCCACGCGTGCGGCGGAGCGTCGTCGGCGGGCCGCAAACGGGCCCAGAGGGCGGTGAACGGCGGGGTCATACGGTCTCCAAGCCGGTTCTCGTGGTGGACGCGGAGCAGTGGCCGGGGGGATGTCTTGCGCACGGCAAGGGGCGGGGACGTCCCACCGGACGGCCTGCTTCAGCTGCCTGCCTACCGGCAGCGGAAGCCCACTCATCAGGTGGTGTGGATGCGGTGTTCGGGATGACCGGCGGCCAGAACGTCGCCCCAGGCTCAGCAGACGATGGGGAAGCCCAAGGCATCCAGAGCGAGGCGGGCGGTCTTCACGTTGGCGGGTTGGGTGCCGGTGGCCTCGGCACGGTTCGGACGCGGCGGTAGGTGATCACGCGGCAGGCCAGTTTGCGGCATGCGCGGGATGGCGTCCAGGAGCTCAAGACGCCCTACCCGGCCAGGACCGGCGCCCAGCTCTGGGCGAGGACCGGTGTCATGCCGATGCTCGGCGAGAACGACGACCAATCGTCAGCTGTCAGCGCAGGGCGACCGCCGCGCCCGTTCGATGTGGGCGAACTGTCGTGGAGGTGGTGCGAAGAGATTCTGTCGCGCCTCTTCGGAATGGACACCGATTCCCGCGCCCGATGAAATTCCAGAGGAGCACCTCACGCTCCCTACGGAGGCAGCGGCCTCGGAATGGAAGGGAGGAGAGGGGAGGGGATGAGAGCGGAGGGGAATGACGGCTCACCCGTGCGTTGACGGGGTCCGGTGGCCGCGCGTTAGATTGGCCAAATGGCGCAATCCAATGGTCTTCCGCAATCCGTCGATATCTGGGGGCAGGGGGGCTACGGGCTGGCCGAGTCGCACTGTCAGGCGGTGCACGATATTGCGCGATCACAAGCGGCCGAGACCACCGTCATAGCCGCACGGATCGCCGAGCGGATCTGTTCCCGCGACGCGGAACTGCAACGCCCGGAGATCGCCGCGATCATCCTGAAATGCTGCCAGGCCGACACCGCCGCCGCGCTCGACTACCTCGCACGCGGGGTGGAGTTGACCTCGGTCGCGCCCTCGAAGGAGGCCGTGCACCTCATGCTCGAGCTGGTGCGGCGCGGCGTCTCCGAGCGGGTGATCAACCGCGCCTACCGGACCGGGTTCCAGGTCTCGCTGGAGCTGTGGGCCGACCTCCTCGCCGCCCATGGCCCCCAGGACCGGGAAATGGGATGGGGCCTGGTCAAGGCGGGTGTGAGCTACCTGACCGGCATGTACGAGGTGCTGGACGAGCAACTGTCCGAGGAGCGTCAGGCGGAGCGGGAACGACTCGCGCGGGAGCAGTCGTTGGCACGTATCGAGGAAGTGCGTGACGTGCTGACGCGGAACGGCGTGGACATCGATTCCGCGAGTGTGCGGCTCGGCTACCGGATCTCCGGCGGCCACCGCGCGTTCGTCGTGCGGGTACCCGTCGAGGTCGCCGACGCCGGCGCGGCGCTCGACGCGGCGGTGAAGTCGATCACCGCGGCGGCGGGGGTCGGCCGGGGCTTCAGGGCTCGGGTCGACATGCACACCGAATGGTGCTGGCTGCCGTTCACCGACGCCGGCCTTCCCCTGCTGCCGAAACCCGATCCGCCCGTTCTCGTCACGATCGGTGGATACGGGACCGGCCTGACGGGGTTCCGCCGTAGCCACACGGAAGCCGTCGAGGCGATGCGCGTGGCCGGGAGCGCCGCCGCCCCGGACCCGCTGACCAGGTACGACGAAGTCGATATCGCAGCAATGTGCTCGGTCGACATCGAGCGCTGCCGCGACTTCATGCGCCGCGAGTTGCGCGGCCTGGTGAACGGCGATCCGGTCACGGTGCGCAATCGGGAGACGGTCGAGGCGTTCTTCGCTGCCAACAGCAGCTATCGCGGGGCCGCGGCGGTCCTGGGTATCCACCATCGCACCGTGAGGTACCGGCTCGAACAGGTCGAAGCGGTGCTCGGCAGGCCCGTCGCCGAGCGCCGCCTGGCGTTGGAGCTGGCGTTGCACCTGCTGGCGAAGCTCGGGCCGGATGGTCCGGAAGGTTCCCCCAACTGAAGCCCGGCCGCCACCTGGTCGGGAGTCCTGCGCACGACCACGGACTGCGAGCGGGCGGCTGACCGCAGACGTCGGTCGGGCCGCTGACCGCAGACGTTGGACGGGCCGCTGACGACAGACTTTGATCATGCGGCTGGCAACGTCGCAGGCGGCGGCGAGTGCGCCAAATGGATAGCACTCGCGTCATATCTGACCACTTGGGCGTAGTTTCGGGGACCGTCTCCTGCCTACTCTCCGAACGAGCGCACCGGCGACTGCCCGGAATTCCGGCGAGCGCCGGAAAGGGCGGCCGGTTTGCGGTACACCGGAACGGTCGATCGGCAAGAGCCCACAGAACGACACTCGCGGACCGTCCAACTCGCGCACCGTTCAACTCGCGCACCGGGAGTGTTCTGATTTCGCCCCTGGGGCATCGACGATTTCTGCCCGCACAGGCCCGGGCAGTGGTCCGATCTGTTGGATGCGCACCACCTCCCCGCCTCAAGGAGAAAGAGCAGACCTATGATCCGCAACGCGCTTGAGCCCTGGCACCTGGTGATCGTGATTCTCGTCATCGTCGTCGTGTTCGGCTCCAAGAAACTCCCGGACGCAGCCCGCTCGCTCGGCAAGTCCGCGCGCATCCTGAAGAGCGAGATGCAGGCGATGAAGGACGAAGGCAGGCAATCCGCGACGACCGCGCACGCGAGCGCCCCGCAGCCCTCCGCGCAGCACGTGGTCCAGGTCTCGCCCGGCGACGTAAACGGCGCACGCCCGGTCAGCGAGCCGACGGAGGCGACGGAGGCGAACCAGCGCTGACCACCGGACCTTCCTCGGCGTTCGACCCGGTTCCTCAACCGCTAGACGGCCGGCCGCTCTTGGCGGCGGCCGTGGCCGCGCATGCGGCGCTTTCCCGGCTTTTCCCCCCTTGAGGAGCCGTCAAGTGGAACCATCAAGTGGAATGAGCGCGTCTGACCGGATGAACCAACGAGTAGATAACGAGTAGGTACAGGCAGTAGGGACGTGTGGCGTGGGCGTAGTACTGCCGGGGTGGGCGGACGAGATTCTCGACATCATCGGCGTCTCATGGCCGAATGTCGACGAGGACGACTACCGCGCCATGGCGGATTCCTTGAGGGAGTTCGCTGACGACATCGACGACGGCGCCAACGAGGCCCACCAGGTGATCCAGGGCCTGGTGGGCTCGGCCGGTGGATCCTTGGGAGTGGCGGCCCTTGAGGCCCACTGGGGCAAGGTCAACGGGAAACATCTGAAGGGGCTCGCCGAGTGCGGGCGCCTGGCCGGGACCGCCATGGACGGGGTGGCCGTCCTCATCGAGGGCGCCAAGATCGCCGCCATTGCCCAACTCGCCATTCTGGCGGCGGAGGTGATCGCCGCGCAGGCCGCGGCGCCGTTCACCTTCGGCCTGTCGGAGGTGGGGGCGCTGGCGGGTACGCAGGCGACCCGACTCGCCGTCCGAAGGATCATCAAAGAGGTCTGCCAGCAGGTCGTCGAACAGATCGTCAGCATCGCCCTGACCCCGATCGAGGAGGCCATCGGCGCGATGGTCGGCGACCTCGTGGTCCAGGTGGGGGCGAACGCCCTGGGAGTGCAGAAGGGCATCGACGTCGGCCACGCGGCCCAGGCGGGCAAGGACGCGGGGAAGGCCGCCGCCGGCGGAATGCAGTTGCTCAGCGCCGGCGAGGGAAGCGGGAGCGGGGGCAGCGGAGGAGGCGGAGGCGGCAGCTTCACCTTCGACCCGGAGGCGCACGACTCCGTGGTCACCGGTCTGAAGGGCGCCGGCGGCACCTTCCGCAACAAGGCCGGCGGCAAGATCGGACGGGCCAAGAGCCACCACGGCCGGACCCGCGGCAAGGACGCCATCGCCAACGCCGCCGCCCCGATGATCGACAAGACCATCGGCGGGCTGGAGAACGGCGTCAAGCGGACGGCCGACCATCTCGACGACCAGATGGTCAAGGGCGTCAAGCAGATGAAGCTGAACCATCGCGAGAACGACGACGGAATCGCGACCACGCTCCAGGGCATCCAGAAGAAGTCGAACGGTGAGGCGCCGACCTACCACGTGAGCGACAAGGGGAAGGTCACCCGCCTCTCCTCTGCCGGGCACGAGGACCTCACCGACAAGGACCGGAGTCGGCTCACGCCCATAGGGCTGCTGAGCGACGATCACGTGCCCCGGCGGGAGGCCAGCAAATACCCGTTGCCGCCCGCCGGAGAACGGAAACGGAAACCCTCGAAGCAAGTCGACTTCGGCAGTACGGATCTCTCCCGGGCAACCGAGCTGGCGCGGCACTCCAATACCGGTCCGGGCAGTAAGCCGGGTGACTACGGGCGGACCACGAAAGGGAAATTCTCAAGCCGGAACTATGCCGCGGCACGGTACGGTCAGCCCGGTTCGGAAGACGAGTTCATCCTCGTCGGACGCAGTAAATGGCCGGGCATGCACTCGGAACGCCAGGTCGGCATCCCCTTCCTCGACTCCGGGAAATCAAACGGGATGTCAGAGCTCTACACCGAGCGGGAACCGTGCACGACCGGCCCCGGCACCAGGGATTGCAGCGCCTGGATGTCCAAGCATCTGCCGGATGACGTCAAGGTGTCGCACACGGTTGAGTACGGCGAAACGGCGGAGTCCAAGAAGAAGGGCAACGACGAAATGGAGCAGCATCTGAAAAAAATCAACCGGCACAAGAAGTAACCGAAGAAGCAGCCGGAGCGGAAATTGACCCGGAGAAGCCGCCTCCGTTAAGATCACGAAATTCTTTCACCTCAGCCGACAGGACGGAACATGCCGCACCTCACCGACCGATCAATGATGGAGTCGGTTTTCCCTCCGGCGGATCTCATCACGCTGACGGAAGAGCAGCTGCCGGCCGAGCTCGATGAGGCAACGCGTTCGCTCCTGGCCACCACCGGCCTACCGGACGACCGGAGTTCCTTTTTCCAGATCGACGGCGGGCTTTTCGTGGACGAGCGGCCCAGCAGGTTCCGCCGGTGCGCGCAGCTCAGTTATTTCTCCGAGTACCACGACATGCCGGCAGGCTGGGAGAACTGGCTGGTGCTGGGCGAGATCCATGACGACGGCATCGCCCTGGATCCGGTTTCCGGGGCCGTCCACTGCCTGCCGGACGGCGAGTTCACGGCGCAGCCGCTGAACCGGAGCCTCGACACCTTCCTCTATTTCCTCTATCTGCTCGAACTCGAACGGCCCCAGTACGACTACACGGTGTCGGAGGACCTTCCCGACCCCGAGGGCGTGGCGGTCTCCCTCCGTGAGCGCATGCAGAGCGTCGACCCGCTCCCGTTCGAAGGGGTGGAGCCGGTCTGGTCCGAGGAGTTCGACTGGGAGGCCGAGGACGCCCCGCGCCTGCCGACGTGGGACGGTGTCCTCTCAGACGTGTACGAGACGGTCGGTTAGGCGGAGCCCCCATGACAGTCCCCGAGGGTGAACTGCGGCATTTCGGACAGGAGACGGTGGGTGATCCGACCACCGCGCCGGCGAGCGTCCGGCGCCTGGCCCAGGTGGCCGTCCCCTGGCAGGTTGGCCCCTACTTCTCCACCTCCGCCGACGACCCCGTCCCGCTGAACGCCTATGCACAGTCCGTCGGGCTGGAGGACATCGGCGAGGAGTACCGGCAGTTGGCCCGCCTGGGCACCGACCGCGGATTCGAGATCTGCGTCACCCCCGAGGGCGGGGTGCGGGCGGTACTGCTCGGCTTCCAGGAACCGAGCAGGTTCGTGAACTCCTCCCCCGAGCAGTTCGCCCGGTCCCTCCTCGAACTGGACCAGGCGCTGCGCACCCTCCTCGGAACCGACCTGCCGGAGACCGCCGCGGAGGCGTTCGCCACGGCGGAACGACGGCTGCGGGCCCTGGACGAGGCCGCCTTCGCCGACCGTGAGAGCTGGTGGCCGCAGGTCCTCGACGACATCCGCGACACCGCGAGCACCGAGTGGTACGCGGCCTTTGAGTACGTCGGCGCCGACGGCGAGAAGCAGGTCGTGACCCGCTCCGGGGGCATCTGCCTGCACCCCGAGGAACGACTGTGGTCCGCACTGCGCGGCGCGGGCGTCGAGCCCGGGCAAGTGACCAGGATCCACACGGAGTTGGAGTCCTGTTTCCAGCCGGGCCACTACTGCTCGCTATGGCTGGGCCAGATGTTCCCGGACGCCGAACTGACCCACAACTTCCCGTACGGCGAGACCGCCGCGTCCCGGGCCGAGGGCATCCGCCTGCTGCGCGAGGCCGCCGCCCGGACAGCCGAACAGTGATGACCTCGGCAGGGGGATGACCGCACGATGACCACCGCACGCCCGACACCGGTCCCGACACCGGCCCCGGTCCCGGCCCCCGACATGGCGGCCTGGCCGCCGCTGGACGACCGCCGCGCGGACGCCGGCCGGGCCCTGCTCGACTGGGCCGCCACCACCGACGGCAGCCTCCCGCGGCTGTGCGTGCTCCGCGGCGCCCGGGGCAGCGGCAAGAGCCATCTGCTCGCCTGGCTCCTGGTCGGCTCGCATGCCGACCGACGGACCACCGCGCATGCCACGGTCCCCGCCGCGGGGCTGATCACCGACGCCGTCGCCTGGGAGATGAGCCGCCAGCTCGGCTACGGCCCACTGCCGCCGCACCGCCTCCTGGACCGTGTGGCAGCCGACGAACGGCCACTGCTGCTCCTGGTGCCCGACCTCCACCTCGCCGGCCGCGGCGCGTCCGGCGACGGCCCGGCGGGCCCCCGGCAGATCGTCGACGAACTCCTCGTCCCCCTCCTGCGGTTGCCCCACGTACGGGCCGTGGCCGAGACCGGCACCACCGATCTCCTCGCCGACGAGGTCGCGGCCCCCTGGGCCATCGACCTCGGTGACGCCCCGTATGCCGGCACCACGCCTCCGGCCGCCACCGCACCCGGCGACGCCCCGCCCGCGGACTTCGCATCCCTCGACGCCACCGTCCCGCGCACGGCCGCCGGCAGGCCGATCTGGGACCAGGCACCACCGTCCGCCCGGGAACACATCCTCGACGCCGCCCTCGGCACGGACGACGGCGGCAGCGCCGCCCGCGCCCTGCTCGCCGACCCCGGGTACCTGGTCCACGGCTCCCCCACGGCCATCACCGCCGCGCTCCGCGACAGCACCACCGTGACCCCCGCCGGTCTGCGCGCCATCTGGAACCGCGCCGCACCCCACCTGTCCACCGCCGCGGACGACGCTCCCGAGCGCGCCGCCCTCCTGCACGCCGCCGCCCTGACCACCAGCCCCACCCTTACCGAGTACCTGCGCCCCCTGGCCCAGGCACACCCGTGGACCGCCAGCTGGGCCCGCCACGACGTGCCGGTGGCCGCCCACTGCCTCCTGCCGGGCAAGGACGGCAGTTTGCTCGTCGCGGACCCGCTGGGCCGCCTCTGCCTGCACGACCCGACCACCGGCGAACGCACCGGGGTGCTGCCCTCCCCCGCGACGCTCCGCCCCTACGGCATCGCCGCAGCCGACCCGGACACGGTGCTGCTATTCGACGAGAGCGGGCCCCTGTGTCCCCTCACGCCCGACGACGAGGGCATGGCCGCCACCGTTCTGGGCCACCTCGCCGCCCATCACGGCGAGGCGGCACTGACCTCCGCACCTTCCCGTCCGACCGCCCTCGGCTCCTGCGGTCGGACGGGAACGGCCGTCGTCGGCGACGCGAGCGGGGCCGTCCATCTGTGGTCGCTGGCGGAGTACCGGCCGCTGCCGCACACCCGCCGCGTCCACTCGGCCCCCGTCACCGCCACCGCCTGTCTGCGTCTGCCCGAGGACGACCTCACCTTCGTCTTCAGCGCCGCCCTCGACGGCACGATCCGCCTGTGGGAGACCTCCGGGGATCCGATGGAGGCCCCCGTGGACCGGCGGCCGGCCCTCGTCACGGCCCTGGCCGCCGCCGACACCCCCGTCGGCCCGGTCCTCGCCGCCGCGTGGAACGACGCCGAACTCCACCTCTGGCACCTCGCCGACGGAGCCGTCCACACGCTGCCCCTGCTCCACCGCTGCAACACCCTGGCGCTCTCCCCGTCCGGCCGGCTGACCCTCGGCGGCCCCGACGGCCTCCACTGCCTCCAACTCGACCTCGACCGGCTCTGGCCCTGACCCGCCACGAGGGCCGGGGCAGGGGCCAACGCCCCTCCCCGGCCCTGCGACAGCGGGCCGTCACGCCTCCCCGGCACCTGCCGCGCCGGCCTCGCCGCCGCCGGCGGATCGAGCGGTCACGGCCGTAGATCCCGGCCAATGTCGCGGACGGAGGCTCGCCATTCGCGCCCCCGTCCGCGACGTCATCCCCCGTGCGGACGGTCGGCTCGAAGGACGGGATCTGGTGGCCGCCACCGGTCGTGAGGGTCGCGCCCTTCTCACGGGCCTCGTTCAGGCCGCAGGATTGCCGCCCGCACAGGTCCGGGCTGCAACGGCGCAGTCGACCTGCTCGGGCGACGCGTAGCGCACACGCGTCACCACGTTGCCGTCGGAAGGGCTTGACGGTGTCCTTCGTCGGCCCGTCACCGGTGACCCACGCCCCGCCGATCGGACCATGCGCCACGGGGGGGGACGACCTGCACGTAATAGCCCGCAGACGAACGAAGCGGCTGAAGCCTCGCACTGCGCCATCGAGAGCTCCCGACGGCGACCAGTTGCGAAGGGGCACCCTTCGCCTGCCGGGGCGGCCACCCTGTCCCCCAACCTCGTACGCCCGGGGCGCCTGGAGACCGCCACAGTCCACCGCCCTGCTATCCCCAACAGCCTTGCCCCGCCGCCCGGCCGACCACAACACCCGACCCCAACCCCACCCGCGGCGCTCAACTACCCCAAGACACCCCGACTTTCGCACCGGATACCCGCTCGACGTTCGCAACCTCGCGTCTTCGCAAGTCAGCACTGCCTCTCCGGCAGAGCCCGTCCGGTGGACCAGCCGATCCCCGAACCCACTGAATCCCAGGGCCAGACGATCCTTCTGGATTTCGTACACGAGTGCACTTATGTGTTATACGCACTCAGGCCACAGAAACACACCCGACCCCGCTATGCTCGCTGTCGCGCAGCGAGTTGTGGCGGTTACCACACGTCACCGCTGGCTGCCATGGTGCCGCCGATCGCACAAGAGCTCGGGCGTCCTGGGACCCGGCCCGATGCGTGTGGAACGCCGCCTGGGAATGCGCTGTGGCCAAGCAGTTGGTGAGCGCGGTCCCACGGCTGTCGATCTTGTGCAGGCGGCCTCCCCATGGTGCCCACGGACGCCATGTTTATCGCCCTGTCCATCCCATTAGCGCTCTGAGGATGCCGATGGTTCGTGCTGGTTCGCCCCCCGGAGGGCCGGGGCCCGCCTCCGCCCCAATATGGCTGCTGCCATCCGTACTCCTGGCTGTGTGTACGGCCGTGGCCGTGTCGTTGACGCCGTCAATGGCCCGTGCCCCGGTCGCCGCGATCGGCATCGTCGCTACGGTGGCGGTGGCCATCGCAGCCGGGGAGACGGCACGCCGAGGACGTGCGCTCAACGAACTGCGTCAGCGGTACGCCGAGCGTGAGTCCCTCCTGCAAAGCCATCTGGCCGAGCAGGAAGCCGAAACCGTACGGATGGCCAAGGAGACCCTGCCCGCGGCCATGGCCCAGCTTCAGCAGGGCATTCGGACCGAGGAAGTACTCCGGAACGTCGTCCATGTCTCCCGTGTCAGCCCCGAGTTCGAAGCCGCCTACCGGGCAGTGCTGCGCTACGTCTTGGAGGCCGTCGAGGCCGAGGAAGACCTGCGCGACTCCGCCCAGCGGGCCTTCGTCAACATCGCTCGACGCGTCCAGGCCATCGTCCACCAACAGGCCCAGGAACTGCGGGAGATGGAGGACAAGCACGGCAACGACCCGGAAGTCTTCGGCGACTTGCTGCAACTCGACCACCGCACCGCGCTGGTGGGCCGGCTCGCGGACAGCATCGCCGTACTCGGTGGGGCCCGGCCCGGCCGTCAGTGGCAGCAGACCATCCCGCTGTTCAACGTGCTCCGCGGTGCGATGTCCCGGATCATCGACTACCAGCGCGTCGATCTGCACTCCGTGGCCGAGGTCGGCATTCTCGGACGCGGCGTCGAGCCACTGATCCACGCCCTGTCCGAGCTGCTTGACAACGCCACCCGCTATTCACCGCCCCAGACACGAGTCCATCTGACCGCGACCGAGATCCAGACCGGCGTGGCCATCGAGATGGAGGACGCCGGGATCGGCCTGACCGATGAAGCCCGTATGCGCGCCGAACAGGCGCTGGCACAGGACTCCCCCACCGGAATCGACCTCGACGACCTGGGTGAGTCACCACGGCTCGGCCTGGCCGTGGTCGGCCGACTGGCCCGCACGAACGACTTCAAGGTCTCTTTCCGGAGCTCCGCGTACGGCGGGGTACGCGTGGTCCTGATCGTCCCGCCGGAGCTCATCACCGCGACTCCGGTGCCCGGCGGAGCCATCGCCAAGGCCGCTGTCCTCCCGCCGCCCCGACGCCGCGGGGGTCCGATCCGCCGCGTGGAGGGGACCGTCGAGGAGCCCTTGCCCACCGCCTCTCCGCGTGGTGCCAACGGGCTCCCGCAGCGCAGGCGCCGCACCCGCGCCATGATTCCGCCCCTGCGGCAGAGGCCCGCTGCGTCGCCCACCACCACTGCATCCGACGCCCCGGTGTCAGCCGCTCCTCCCCCCCAGGCCGGGATGTGGCTAGCCGCGTTCCAGGAGGGCATCTCCGGCGAGCCCCGAGCCGAGTCCCCGGCGCATCGTCCCGACGGCCTGAGCGATAAAGAGCCCGAGCGTAACTGAGTCATTAGGTAAGGATGAGTAAGTAAGTGGTGACACAGCAGCGACTCAATATGAACTGGATGCTTGAGGGCCTGGCGTCCAGTGTTCCGCACACCCGTGATGTCGTGGTGCTGTCCTCGGACGGTTTGTGTATGGCTCAGTACGGCACGGACGAGGACACCGCGGATCGCCTCGCTGCGGCCTGTGCCGGTCTGCAAAGCCTTTCGGCGGCCATCGCCACGGAATTCCCGCACGGCGAAGGGCAGATGAAGCTCGTCGTCATCGAGGTCAACGGCGGCTTCTTCTACCTGATGGCGGCCGGCGCCGGGGCGTATCTGGCGGTGCTGGCCGATGACAACGTGGACGCCGGCCTCATGGGACAGGGAATGCGGGACTTGGTCGCCCGGATCGGTCAGCACCTCACCAGCCCGCCGCGGGCCGACCGGCAGGTCCCATGAGCGACGCAGAACCAGAAAAGCGCCGGAGTTGGGAAGAAGGCGGTCCCGAACGCCTCTACATCCTTACGTCCGGCCGGAGCGTCCCGTCCGCATCGGCCCCCCTGGACGTGGTCACGCTGATCGTGACCCGGAACCGGCCCACTTCGAGCATGCAGCCGGAGCAGGGCGCGATCCTCCGGATATGCGACTACCCACTGTCGGTCGCGGAGATCTCCGCATACGTCCATCTTCCGGTCAGCGTGGTCACGGTACTGCTCGCGGAATTGCTGGACAGCGGCCATGTCGAAGCCCGGGCGCCGATCCCGGCCGCGTCGTTGCCCGATGTCGAACTGTTGGAGGCGGTGATGCATGGACTGCAAAATCTCTGAGCCCGTCGTCGGCCCCCGGAGCGAGGACACCCTGCCGGCCTCGGTTTCCACCGCGGTAAAGGTAGTGATCGTCGGTGGCTTCGGGGTGGGGAAAACCACCCTGGTCGGATCGGTCAGTGAGATCCGTCCGCTGACCACCGAGGAAACGATGACGCAGGCCGGTGTCGGGGTGGACGACATCGCCGGGGTCGAGCGCAAGACCGAGACGACCGTGGCGATGGACTTCGGCCGGATCAGCCTCAGCAGCGAGCTGGTGCTGTATCTCTTCGGGACCCCGGGCCAGCAGCGTTTCTGGTTCCTGTGGAACGGCCTCTTCGAGGGCGCGCTGGGGGCGGTGGTCCTGATCGACACCCGGCGTCTGGACGACAGTTTCGACGTGATCGGCCGGCTTGAGGAACGCGGTCTGCCCTTCGTCGTCGCCATCAACGCCTTTCCGGACGCCCCTTCTTATCCCATGTCGGAACTTCGCGCGGCCATGGATCTCCCCGATGACGTACCCATGGTCGATTGCGACGCCCGTGACCGTGGCTCCAGCCGCGATGCCCTGCTGACCCTCATCCGCTATCTGTACGCCCTCACCACCACAGCTCCGGAGACCCGGTGACCGCCTCTCACGCACACCAGCCCCGTACGACTTCCGCTTCTGGACCGCCCCCGGAATGTCCCGCTCATGCCCCCGCCGGGGACACCGACGGACTGGCGCGGCTTTTCGGTCCCGAGGCGGTCGACGACGCCCCGGGCTTTTACGAAAAGCTGCGTGCCAAGCACGGCCCCGTGGCGCCCGTCCTGGTGGACGGTGACCTGCCGGCCTGGCTGGTCCTCGGCTACCGGGAGAACCTCGAAGTGCTGCGTACGCCCTCCCGTTTCAGCCACGACTCACGTATCTGGCACTGCTTCAAGGAAAACCAGGTCGCAGCGGACTCACCGCTCATGCCGGCCCTCGCTTGGCAGCCCGTCTGCCTCTTCATGGACGGCGCGGAGCATGAGCGGTTTCGCGTCGCGCTCACCGAAAGCATGGCCCGCTTCGACCGCCGCGGGATTCGCCGTTGTGTCACCCGGTCCGCCAACCAACTGATCGATGACTTCGTCGGCGACGGACAGGCCGACCTCGTCAGCCAGTTCGCCGAGCAACTTCCCTTGCGCGTCGTGGCGCAGCTTCTCGGAATGGCCGACGAGGAGGGTGCGGAGTTGGTCGAAGCCACCCGTGACCTGCTCAAGGGCTCGGAGACGGCTTTCCAGAGCAACGAATACGTGGTGAAGGCTCTGGAGCAGCTCGTTGCCCACAAACGAGCGGCCCCTGGTCCCGATTTCACCTCGTGGTTGATGACTCACTCGGCCAAGCTGACCGACGAGGAAGTGGTGCAACATCTGCGGCTCGTCGTCATCGCCGCGAACGAGAACACCACCAATTTGACCGCGAACACCTTGCGCATGATGCTCACCGATCCCCGCTTCCGGGCATCGCTCGCGGGTGGCAGCATGACCCTGCCCGACGCACTGGAACAAATGCTGTGGGACGAGCCGCCGACCGCAGTGGCGCCCGCCCGGTGGGCCACCGGCGACACCGAACTCGCCGGCCAGTCCATCAAGGCCGGGGACATGCTCCTGCTCGGTCTGGCCGCCGGCAACGCCGATCCTGTCATCCGCCCCGATCTGTCCGTACCCATGCAGGGCAACCGCTCCCACCTCGCTTTCACCGGTGGTCCGCACGAGTGCCCCGGCCAGGAGATCGGTCGGGCCATCATCGACACCGGAATCGACGTCCTGCTGATGCGGCTGCCCGATATCGATCTGGCCGTTCCCGAGAGCGATCTGAAGTGGGTGTCCCATTGGATCGCCCGCCATCTGACCGCGCTCCCGGTGAAGTTCACGGCAAGTCCCCAAGGTCGCCGGGCGTCGATCGGTGGCTCGGGGAACGATGCGCACGGCACAGACGTCCTCCAGGATTCCGCCGGCGGCAGCCGGGGAGTCGCGGATGAAGCCCTCCCGTCGAGTTCCTCCGCCGGCCCGCCGAAGACGCGTTCGTCCTGGTGGGGCCTGTTGAGGCGGTGGCTGTCCCGGAAGTAGCTCTTGGGCTGCTGCCGGGAGCGCACGCCACACGCCTTTCGAAACCGCAAGAGACGCATGCCGGGGCACTGGTGCACGTATCAGTGCCCCGGCGGGTGTCTCCTGCGGTTTCCGTGCTTCTATGAGCCGGTAATCCTCGGACGGTGGGAAACGGCCCCGGCGTCCCCTACGAACATTCGTGGTAGCGAGACGATTCGAGTGACCAATCGTAGTTTGCGCGAATCCAGTCCTGTAGATGCGCCGCCTGGTGAAACGCCGCCGAGCGTTCGCGTTCTGATATCTGTTGGCCGCCCAGCCAATCTTCGAAGATCGCCCTTCGATGGGTGAATCGGCGAACGCGGTCATCCAGGAGACCGGCGACCTTGATTTGCGCCGTTCGGCGATCGCAGTGGGCTTCGCTCTGAATGACCGAGATGGCGTTGAACGGCTCCCCGGCCGACTCTTCCTTGCTCGCCGACCAGAGGTCGTTGACGAAGATGATGGCGTCTGCTGTGTCGGCTTCCATGCCTTGGAAGTACGGATTCAGCGCCACTTCGTCGGAGATCTCGAAGGCGCAGGCGCACTCGTTCAAATCGGCTGAGGGTGCCGCGGCGATGGTGTAACGACGCAGCCTGATCAGCTCGTTCAGCGAGAGGGGCGCCCCGTCGGCCCTGATCATGGTTTCCTTCAGGTTCCCCTGGAAGTATCCGCGCCACCGATCGGCTGAACGCTCAACCCATTCAGGCGACATACCCTCCACGCTTCTTCTCCGGATGTCACGGAATGCCCCGACAACTGGCACCTCGTCGACCTCCGACATGAAGCAGGGATCGCCTGCGATGCCGGTTACGGCCGCGACGATTTGGGACGCCCGGGCGATATCGCAGGCGAGCGGACCGCCGTCGAAAAGGTCGTCGAACCGGAAGAACCACCCCAGCGCGTCGGCAGCGATGCGAAGGCCGCGGGCCGTGGCCTCTGGATAGGCCCGCGCGGCCAACTCGACCATTTTCCATTCCTTGAAGCTTTCGGCGTCGGCGTCATCTGCGATGAGGCGGTACCGCCGAAGCCATCGCTCGTGGCCGGCACGGATGACTTCCAGGTACGGATTGATTCGCGGCGGAAAGGGAATGGTGCTGCCGAAATCTTCGAGCCGCATGACTGCTGCTACCTGCTTTCACGTGTGCCCAGCCGTCATGGTCGTGCTGGATCAGAAACGGCCGGAGGGTTGCGCCAGGGCTGATCAGTGCCATCGGTGTCCATGGGGACGCGCGGCCACCGGAGAAGAACCGGGGCTTATGTCGCCATCTCGCGCATGTCACGTTGCGGGGAGGGGAGGCAACCGCGCCGCCAACGTGCGTGCAGGCGGCGGGCGGAAGGAGCGCCAGGGCAGCCATCGCCGATCACGAGGCAGTAGGTCCAGCATGTACGGAAACGGCGCGGTTTGCTGCACGGTAATGCTCCTCAGGGACCTGGTAGAGCATCTGGCGAACTTGCCTGCGGCTATCAACTGCAGGTTCCAGCCACCTCGTCCATCGGAGTAAGAATCGCGCAACGTCGCAGGGGTGTACAGGGGTCTTCGTGAATCAGTGCCCGCCGGCGAAACGCGCCCCTGCCTGGCTCATGTGCCTGACGTGGCCCGGCGGGGCGGGCGTGGTCCCACCCGGCTCAGCGGAGGTCTGCACAAAGGTGGTTCTGCCGGCGCCACGGCCACCGCCGCGGGATCCTCGGCGTCCACTGCGCTCCCCGCTGATGTCGGCGTTGGCGCGCCCTCGATGACGGCCGACTGGGCCCTCGCGGGCCGCCACGCTGCCCCTTTCCTGACATTTGCCATAACAGATTGACTTCGATGAACTACAGAACGTGAATGCGCTGCCTACCTCACGTCGTCTCGGTCTCTGGGCCGCCCTGATGCTCGTGCTCCTCGCGGCCCTGGCCTCCGCGCCGCTCTCCGTGCTGGTGGCGGGACACACCACTCCTGGTGGGTACGTCGACCGGACCAGCGAGTCCGCGGACGCGCAACGGGTGTTGGAGGAGCGGTTCGGTGGAGGTGTGCCGCAGCTGCTCGTGGAGGTGCGCTCGGCTGCGCCGGCGGAGCGGCCGGAGGTGGCCGCGGCCGGTCGTCGGCTCACCGATCGGATTGCTCGGTCGGACGGCGTCGTGTTTGCTCGGTCGTGGTGGACGACGGGCGATCCGCGGTTGCGTTCCAAGGACGGGGACACCACGCTCATTGCCGTCCGACTGCGCGGCGGCGACGCCGAGGTCGCACGCGTGGGCGCACGGCTGGCGCAGCTCTACAGCGGTGAGCGGCCGCCGGGTCTCACCGTCACGGTGACCGGCCGGGCCGCCATCGACCGTGCACTCGCCGAGCGCAGCCGTGCCGAACTGCTGCGGTCCGAGCTGATCAGCGTTCCGCTCGTGGCCCACGGTGGTGCCCGCGCTGTTGACCGGGGCCGGCCAGCACTTGGAGTGGGGGAGGTTGTTGCGGGAGCCCCGCAACGACACCGGCGGCTGGGCGGTCTTCACACGCTGGGTGCTGCGCCGCCCGCTCCTGGTGCTCGCCGCGGCGGCCGGTGTCCTGGTGTTGCTGGCGCTGCCACTCACGAGTGTCCAGTGGGGGTTCATCGATGAGCGCTGGCTGCCCGTCAACGACCCGCAGCGCGCCGCCATGGAACGCGTGCGGGACGCATTCCCGGCAGTCACCTCCGCCACCCCCCTGGTGGCGCTGCCTGACACCCCGCCAGGCTCCCCTGCGGGGGAACGTCTCGCCGCGAAGGTCTCGCGGATGCGGCACGTGGTCTCGGTCTCGGCCCCGGACGGCAGGGGGCGCGACGGCGTGCGCACGGCCCTGGGCGAGGTCACGTCCGGGCGACGGACCGCTCCCGGGCGGGGCATCTGGTTCGAGGTGTCCACCGATGTGGCCAGTGGTTACTCCGCGGAAGCCAAAGGTCTCGTACGGGCGTTGCGTGCGCTGGGACCCGAAGTGCCCGGCGGTCGGATGCTGGTGGGTGGTGAGACCGCTGAGCTGATGGACGCCCAACACACGCTCGTCGAGGTGTCGGGACTCGCGGCAGTGGGGATCGGCTTGGCGGTCGGGGTACTGCTCCTGGTGTACACGGGTAGCGCCTTTATCCCCGTCAAGGCACTGGCCATGAACCTGCTCAGCATGACCGCAGGGTTCGGCGCCATGGTGCTGCTCTTCCAGGAGGGGTACCTGGCACGCTGGTTGGGCGGCACCGCGACGGGTGTGACCGATCCGCTGCTGCCACCGCTGGTGTTCTGCATCGTCTTCGGCCTGAGCATGGACTACGAGGTCTTCCTGGTCGGCAGGATCCGCGAGGAGTATCGACGGGGCGTCGACAACCGGACCGCCGTGACCACCGGCCTCCGGCGCACCGGACGGCTGGTCACCGCCTCATGCCTGGCGATGATCGCCGCCGTGTTGCCGCTTGCCCTCTCGTCCCTGGCCGTCATGCAACTGCTGGGCACGGTCCTGATCATCAGCGTCGCGGTGGATGCCACGGTGGTGCGGTGCCTGCTGGTCCCGGCCACGATGGTCCTGGCAGGGCGGTGGAACTGGTGGCCGTCCGCGCACGGGCGCCGCTCCGATCCAGTACCGCCGAGTCCCGTGGACCATGCCTTCGACCGTCGGTCCGAGAGCTACGACGACGGTCTGCGCTGAGCCGCGGTCCTGGTCGTCCCCAGGCCGCCGTAGGGCCGGTAGCGCAGCTGTCTGTGGCAGGCGGCGGGGTGTGGCCGCCAGTGGGTTTCGATGCTTTCGGGAAGTCGCAGCCGAGCCGCTGCTGCATGGCGTTCCTGAGCTCCATGCCCATGAGGGAGTCCAGGCCGAGCTGTGGCAGGGCCCGGTCGGCCGGCCCGGGTGACAACGAACCGGGGCAGGGGCCAGGCGGCGCCGCAGCGGCCACCGTGGCGTCCCCGGGATTGCCCCGTCGGATGTGGCAGCCGCCTGGCGTGGTGACCGACACTGCCCTCCTCCCGGATTTCGATCGATGATCGATGGCCAAGGGGAGACGTGAACAAACTAGCGAAAAAGTTCAATTATGGTGTGTGCGGATCTTTTCGCACAGCAGAACGGACGTAGCCCTCCATGGACATGAGCGCGGCCAGCAGGAAGAACCTCAGCCTCTTCGCTCTGATCATGATCGGGCTGGGGTCCATATTCGGCTCCGGCTGGCTCTTCGGGGCCGGTCAGGCCGCGCAGGTCGCAGGCCCGGCGGCGGTGGTCGCCTGGGTGGTCGGGGCCGTCTTCATCGGCATGATCGCCATGTCGTACGCCGAGGTCGGGGCCGCCTACCCACTGCCCGGCGCAATGGCGCGCTTCGGTTCGATCTCCCACGGGCCGGTGCTCGGCTTCGTCAGCGGCTGGGCGGTATGGATCGCGACCGCCTCCCTGATCCCGATCGAGTCCATCGCGGGCACCCAGTACATGTCCTCCTGGAGCTTCGGCTGGGCCAAGGGGCTCGTCTCCGACGGCAGCCTCACGGCCTCCGGCATGGCGATGGCCCTGTTCCTGACCTTCGCCCTCTGGTTCGCCTGCTACTGGTCGGTCGCCCTGCTGGCCCGGGCCAACACGGCGCTGACCCTGGTGAAGTTCGCCATCCCGGTGCTCGCGGTCGCCGCGCTGATCGCCTCCGGCTTCCACCCGGACAACTTCACCGGCCACGGCGGCTTCGCCCCCAACGGCTGGTCCGCCGTGATGACGGCTGTCACCACCTCGGGTGTCGTCTTCGCCTTCAACGGCTTCCAGGCCGTCGTCAACCTCGGCGGCGCCGCCCGGAACCCGGGCCGGGCCATCCCGCTCGCGCTGGTCGGCGCGCTCTCCCTGGGGCTGGTGATCTACCTCGCCCTTCAGGTCGCGTTCCTCGGCTCGGTCCCGCCGGAGAAGCTCGCCGAGGCAGGCGGGTGGCACGGGATCACCTTCGCCTCCCCCTTCGCCGACCTGGCCAAGCTGCTGATGCTGCACTGGGTCGTCACGCTGCTCCAGTTCGGCGCCTTCATCTCGCCCTGTGGCGCCAACATCGGCAACGTGGCCTCCGCCTCGTACCTGGCGCAGAGCCTGGCCGAGACCGGCTTCTTCCCCAAGAAGATCGCCGAGGTGCACCCCCGCTACGGCACCGCCCGCCCCGCGATGTGGCTCAACCTCGGCCTCTCCGTGCTCCTGCTGCTCACCATCGGCCACAGCTGGGAGGCCCTGGCCAGCGTCATCTCGGCCGCCATGGTCGTCTCGTACCTGATCGGCCCCATCGCGGTGGGCGTCCTGCGCCGGACCAAGCCGGAGCTGCCGCGCCCGTTCCGCCTGCCGGCCGCCTCGGTGCTCTGTCCGATCACCTTCGCCTTCGCCGCATGCGCCCTGTACTGGTCGAAGTGGCCCAACACCGGCAAAGTGACCCTGCTTGTGCTGGTCTCCGTGCCGATCGCGGCGCTGGTGCTGCGCCGCCGCGGCGAGCGGAACCTGGCCCGGCAGTTCGCCGCGGCCTGGTGGCTGATCGGTTTCCTGCTGTGGCTGTCGGTGCTGTCGGCCCTGGGCAGTACGGAGTTCGGTGGCCACGGCGTCCTGCCCGGCGGCGTGGACGTAGCGCTGGTCGGCGTATCCGCCGTCGGCTTCTACTTCTGGGCGGTACGCGCCGGCGTGCAGGCCCACCGCGCGGGCCTGACGGGCACCGCCCCGGTCCGCACCACCGAGCCGGAGTCGGAGTCGGAGCCGCCCTTCCTGCCCGGCCAGCGGTCCGGAGAACGCGAGGCCGTCGTCTCCTGAGGCGACCCCCCGGTGGGACAGCCGTCGGAACGGGGCGTCCACCTCCGGCTCCGGCAGCCCGGAGGAACCTTCCGACGGAGCCCCCGAGAGCGCGCTTTCGGGGGCTCGATGGCCGCGGTTTCAGGCCGTGGTCGTGCGCAGGCTCTCGCCTGGGCGGGGGCGGACGAGGACGCTGGAGAGCAGGCGTGGGTCGGCCAGTGCCAGGGGCCCCGCGGTCATGTGGAAGAGACCGGAGAAGGTGGTGTACACCCTCGGGTCGTGCGGGGCGGTGTCGATCAGGCGGTTCATGAACCAGTTTCCGGCCTTGATGGGCCAGGCGGAACGTGGGTGTCCCCAGGCGTGGTCGGGGATGGTTGCCATCAGCCACGGGGAGACGGTGATACGGGCCAGTCGCTTCTGGAAATCCCGTCCGTCGAGGGGAGTGCGGGTGCGACGACTGCGGAGCATCTGCTCCAGGAGACGGGCTTCGAGGGCCGCGACGGTCATGCCCTGACCGTAGGCGGGGTTGAAGGTGCACACCGAGTCGCCCAGGGCGATCAGCCCGTCGGGCCAGCGGGCGAGGCGGTGGTAGGCGATCTTCCGGTTGACCGTACGGGCGTAGCGGCGCACGGCGGAGGTGGGGGTGAGGGAGGCGATGGTTTCGGCGATGGGACCGCGCAGCGTTTTGGCGTAGGCGAGGAAGTCCTCGTCACCGCACGGTAGTTGGGTGTCGCCGGCTCCGTGCAGGGTGACGTGGAGAGCGTTGTTCTCGATCTGGATCGCGTAACAGCCCTTGGGGAAGTCGGGGGCTCGCAGCGGTTGCAGCAGGCCCATCCATGAGGGCGGGGCCTGGCCTTCCGGGTAGGAGTAGGTGCGTGAGGCGTAGCCGACCTGCGCATCGACGGTCGTCGTGCGGGGGCTGGGCAGGCCGAGGGCGGCCAGCCATTGCGGCAGATGGGAGGAGCGGCCCGAGGCGTCCACCACAAGGTCAGCGGCGATCTCGTCCTCGCCGTCACCGTCCTTGACGCGCACGCCGACGACCTTGCCGGGGCCGGCGGTGCGCAGACCGGTGACGGTGAGTCCGTCCCGCAAGGTGACGCGCTCCAACGCGGTCACCCGGCGGCGGAGGGCGTGCTCCAGCAGGGGGCGGGAGAAGGTCTGGATCGGCATGCCCATCGGTGTGGGTGGCGGGGTTCCGTGGGGCAGCACGGCGCACAGCCCCTCGCCCCAGTCCCACACCGGCGCGCCGGCCCGTTCCAACTCGGCCCGCAGTCCGGGGAAGTACCCCTCGAACACCTCGGCACCGAGGGCGAGAAGGCCGTGGACATGATGTCCCTGCGGTACCCCTGCCCTGGGCCCGGAAGCGTCCGGAAGCCTGTCGCGTTCGATGACCGTGACGGCCTCGCAGCTGTCGGCCAGGACACGGGCGGCCGCAAGACCCGCCATGCCCGCCCCCATCACCACCGCGTGCCGGATGTCAGTACCCATAGGCGTGCCGCTCCCTCTCTGCCGCGGTCCGACCCCCGCTGTTCCCGGGCCCTTCCCTGCCCCGATCGGCCGACAGGTATTCCGCGCGGAGCAAGCGAATGCGTACGCTCCGTAGCCAGGGGCCCGGTGCGTCCGCCGCGGCACGCCGGCCCGGCCGGTGGGAGGTGCCGCGGGCAGCAGCCCGGGATACGAGGACATTCCCGCCGCGGTCCGCGTCACCGAACGAGCCGGCCGCTCACGGGACTTACTGGCCGAAAAGATTCCTTGACGGGATTTTCGTGATTGGGCTTAATCATTGATCGCTTTGCTGACCGCCGGGTAACGCCCCAGGTCAGGAGCCTCAAGTCGATGAGCCCACGCAGCGCGGCCTCGCGCGCCCAAGGAGCCCTTTTTGTCCGGCGAGCAGCACCTCCTCAAGATCTACAGCGACCGCACCTACGTCCACACCACCACCGTGCGCCACCAGGGCACCACGGTGGCCCTGGCAATGGACGACCGGCGTCGGGTCGTCTACACGGTTCTCGACATGACCCGGCACGACGAGGCCAAGGGCGAACTCGACGCCGCCTACTGGTCGGAGAACCCGCGGCCGCTCCGTTTCCCGACCGAGATCACGGATGTCGGCTTCGCCGCCATCGGGTCCACCACGCTGCCGGTCGTCAAGAACGGCGGCAGGGTCGAGGCCGCCCCCGGCGAGCGGTTGGACGAGGACGAGGTGGACCCCTTCCTCTCCACGACCGCCCGGCTCACCGCACTGGCCCCCTTCCACGCCCTGTCCGACGGCACGCACATCGTGGTGCTGCGCCAGTCCGTCGCCGCGGACCACGCCGACGCCGTGCACCGGCTCACCGGCGGCGGCTCCTCCGGGACCCCGGACCGGGCCGACTACGTCACGGACCGCGCGGGCGCGAAGGTCCCGCTGGCGACCGAAACCCTCCTCTGCGACCGGTTCCTGCTGGTCGGCGGGGAGTTGAAGCCCGTACTGGAGGCCCGCTACCGGCGCAGCCGGCACAAGGACCGTCCGGATTCGGCCAAGGACAGCCTGGGAACCACGGACATGGAGGGCAGGCCGTTCCGCGAGCCGACGCAGCAGCTGTCCTTCGTCCGCCACCTCTCCGGCGGACGCTTCACCGCGCTGCTCGTCCCCACCGCCGTGCACGGGCAGCAGCGTTGGCAGATCTTCGCGCACAACGACGCCACCGGCCGCATCGACTCGTTCAACATCGAGCAGGGCCGCGACGGACTGTTAAACCTCCAGGGCACCCAGATCTGGACCAGCCCCGACCCCGCCCACCGCGACTCCGTCTACGAACGGTCCCCTGGCACCTGCCCGTTCACTGGAAAACCGCTCGTCCCCGTGGTGAGCACGGACGGGTACGCGGAGACGGCCCTGCAATTCGGGGACGGCGACGCCCAGGTGCACGTCGCCGACGGACCGGAGCTCGCCGGAGGAGACTTCACCGTGGAGTTCTGGGCCCGGCGCACGGCGACGGGAGGGAAACAGGTCCTCCTCGCCCACGGTTCCGAGAGCGGAGCCCCCGAGGAGACCCTGCACATCGGCTTCCGGGACGACAACGTCTTCACCTTCGCCTTCCACGGCGACGAGCTCGATACCGAGCAGCCGTGCACGGACACCGACTGGCACCACTGGACCTGCGTCTACACCTCCGCCACCCGGGAGCAGGTGGTCTACCGGGACGGCGAGGAGATCGGCAGCCGTAAGGCGAGCGGCGGCTACACCGGCACCGGCCCGCTGCTGCTCGGCCACGCCCTGGGCTGCGGCGCCCGGGCCGAGCTGGACGAGGTACGCATCTGGGACCGCGCCCGTACCGCCGAGGAGCTCAAGCGCGACAAGGGCATCCGTCTGATCGGCAACGACCCGGGCCTGGTGGCCTACTACCGCTTCGACGAGGGCTCCGGCAGCCGTCTGCACGACCAGACCGACCACGCCCGGCACGGCGAACTCCGGGGCGGGCCCCGATGGGTGACGTCCGAGGCTCCCATCGGCAACCACCCCGGGGTGCGCCGCGACAGCTTCGCCATAAGCGGCCGGCCCGCGGTCTCCGGGCTGTCGGCCGTCCTGTACCACCAGCAGGAGGAGGTGGCCGTCGGCTACGACAAGCAGGCCAAGCCCGCCAAACGCCAGGCCCGGGTGCTGCTGTCGTACGCCACCTCCGGGCCGGCCCCGAAGGCCGGTACCGAGACGGACGAGGCGTACCTGGCCACCATCGACTTCGGCGTCGGCCGTGACGGGCGGCTCGCCCAGGTGCCCGACGAGATAGCGCTGCCCGTGCTCAGCGCCCCCGAGGCCAGCGGAGACGTCGAGGCGATCAGCGAACTGGACGCCGAAGTCCAAAAGCTCACCCAGGATCTGGCAGCCAAGGAGGCCGACGCGGCCAAACTGGCCCAGGCCAAGGACGAGTTCGAGGCCGCGGAGCGCAGGCTGGCCCAGATGCGCGAGGAACTCGAAGGGGAGACGCACGCCTGGCGCTTCCGCATACGCTTCAAGCTGCCCCGCGACGGCAAGCCCCAGTACCTCGCGGTCAAGGACGATGGTGCGACGGGAGAATATCCCCCACTGGTGCGTACGCCCGACCGGGACGCCCCTTCGGCGTTGTGGGAGTTGCGGAAGACAGACACCGTGACCTACGGAGAGCGGTGCTGGTACGTCCGCAACGTCCATACGGGCAAGGACATGAATGTGTGCGGCGAGAGCACCAAGAACGACGGCGAGCTCATCGTCTACAAGCACCTGCCAGGCAAGTGGAACACCTACTTCGCCTTCTTCGACCAGGGCAATGGCTTCTTCCAGCTGATCAACGCGTACAGCGAGCGCACGGTCAGTGCCCTCGACCGCAAGGGCGACGTGATCGTCCAGTACGACAACGACGCGGTGCGCGGCACGGGCGAAGGTCTGGTGGCGATCGAGAAGGTCGCCCTCGTCGACGAGTCCTTCCGGTCGGTCCAGGCACGCATCGAGGAACTCCGGCCCGAGTCCGAGCGTCTGGCCCAGCGCCAACGTGAGATCGCCGCCGTCCAGGCCGAGCTGACCGCCACACGCGAAGAGCTCGCCCGGCTGACCGGCGGCCTCAAGGGTGCCGACGACATCGCGCTGCCCGTGCCGCAGCTCTCCCTCGACCGGACCGGCCTGAGCTGCTCCGGGGCGCTGCTGGCCTTCGCCCGGGGCGCGGACCGGCCGTATCTGCTCGACAGTGCCACCGGCAGCGTCGTGCTCTACTTCCGGGGCGCCGACGGGCAGTTCTTCGCCACCTACTACGACGCGCGGGTCTCCCGAGCCGCCCGCACGCTGGTGGGCGGCGACGGAACGGCGATCGCCTTCACCGCCCGCGACGCGGGAACCGACCTCGGCGACGTCACCATCCGCGTCATGGACGTCGGCGACCCGGGACTGTGCGAGCTGACCGTCGAGCGCGGCGACGAGAGCGAGATCTGGCGCCGGCTGCCGCGCCGGGCCGCCGACTTCGCCGCCATCGTCAACGGCGCCCCCGGCCAGGGCTACGACTACGCGCAGGCCGAGAGCAGCCGCCCGGGTGTGCCGCTGTCGGCCGGTTCCCGGCTGGTCCTCGTCGATCCGGGCACGGCACGCGAAGTGCCGCTCGGCGAGGCGGCCAACCTGGTTCCGGGGCAGGGTGGGCGGTGGCGCGCCGACCAGCCCGGGCGCGCCTACGCCTTCGACGGCCAGCGGAACGTCGCGGCCCTCACCACCCAGGTGGGCCGCGCCACCACCACCGGCGACCTCACGGTCGAGGCGTGGATCAACCCCGAGCGGCTCACCGGACCGGCCCGCGTGGTGCACGCCGGCGACGGCGATTCCCCGTTCACCCTGGGACTGCTCGCCCCGCCCGCGCCGCCCGCCGTCCCCGCCCTGTTCTTCGACGGCAAGAGCGGCGTCGCCGTCACCGACGCCGCGGTGCCACTGATCGGCACGGACTTCACCGTCGAGTTCTGGGCGCGCCGCCCTGCCGCCCCCGACGGCCGTCCACAGATCGTCGTCGGCCATGGCGCGTCGCACGCCGAGGCCAGGGGCTCGCTGCACATCGGCTTCCGCGCGGACGGAGCCTTCACCTTCGCCCTCTACGGCGACGACCTCAACACCCTGGAGAAGTACCCCGACACCGACTGGCACCACTGGGCCTGCGTCTACACCACCGCCACCCGCGAGCAGGTGATCTACCGGGACGGCACCGAGGTCGGCCGGCGCACCGCCGACGGTGACTACCGGGGCACCGGTCCGTTCAGTTTCGGCAGCAGCCACGCCGGCTGGCTCCCCGACTACGCGCGGATCGAGATGGACGACGTCCGGCTGTGGGGCACCGCCCGGACCGCGGCCGAGATCCGGGACCGCATGAAGGGGCGACTCACCGGCAAGGAGCCGGGGTTGCAGGGGTATTGGCGATGCTCCGGCCCGGCCAGCGCGCCCGGCGGGCGGCCGGGCGTCACCGACCGCTCACCGCAGGGCCGCACCGTCACCCTCAGGGGCACCGTCACCACGGCGGCCACGCCGCCCGTGCTCGTCGACAGCGAGGACCCCGGCTATCGCGTCGTGGCTGGCGTCGGCAACCGCCTGACCGCCAGCCGCGACTCCTTCCCGCTGCGCGAGTGGAGCCACCTCGCCGCCGCCTACGAACAGTCGTGGGCCGTCGAACTCGCCGACGGCGCCTACCTCGAAGTGGCCGACAACGACGCGCTCGACATCCCCGACGACCTCACCGTCGAGGTCTTCTGCCGCGTCGACGCCCTCGGCACCGTCCAGGGCCTGCTCTCCAAGGGCCGCGCCGCCGACGGGGCGGGCGGCAGCGTTCCGTACCGGCTGCTCGTCCTCCCCGACGGGCGGCTGGAGTTCGGCTTCGAGGAACCAGACGGCCGGCTCGTCCGCTTCACCTCCACCGAGGCCCTGAAGGCGGGCGACTTCCACCGGATCGCCGTCGTCCGCAAGGGCGGCCGGTCGATGCAGGAACGCAAGGGCAGCAAGGACATCACGGCGGCCGGGGCCGACGGGAAGCCCGTCACCCAGACCGTGGAACTGGTGGAGTCCGTCGACGTCCAGGAGTGGCAGGACATCCGCTTCTTCCTCGACGGGCGCGAGGCCGGTACCGCCCGCTACGAAGGACCTGGCGCCAAGGGCAACACCGGCACCCTCGACATCGGCCGGGCCCGCGAGTCCATGGAAACCCACCCCTTCACCGGAGTCGTCGCCGAGGCCCGGCTGTGGGGCACCGCGCGGAACCCCGCCCAGTTGGGCACCCCGGTGTCGGCCCGCGACCGGGGACTGACCGCACACTGGCGGTTCGAGGAGAACGCCGGCAACACCACGGCCGACGCCACCGGTTCCCACCCGGCGCGGCTGCGCGGCGCCCGCTGGACCCGTAACCCCGACCCGCGCGGCAGCCTCTTCCGCCTCTACCGCAACGGCGTCTCCATCGCCTGCGACCCGCTGGACTCACCCGACGCCGCCGACTTCACCGAGTACGGCGACCAGTCCCTGACCCTCGGCGGGAAGCTGACCGACGGACAGGTCACCCAGCCCTACCGCGGTGTGCTGGAGGAAGTGCGGATCTGGCGCACCACCCGCACCCAGGAACAGATCCTCGACAACCTCTTCACCCGGCTCAAGGGCGAGAAGGAGGACCTGATCGCCTACTGGTCCTTCGATCGGGCCTCCACCGACGACACGGCCGAGCTGATACGCGACGAGGGGCTGCGCGGCAACGATCTGACGCTGGGCGAGGGGCCCGCCCGTCCCACCGCCGTGCTGTCGACCGCGCCCGTCTCCAGCGACACCGCGCAGGTCCGCTCGGCGCTGGCCGCGATGCGCACCCCGTTCCACGAGACGATCTCCGGCGCACCGGCCGTGGCCGAGTACGCGGACATGCAGTACACCACCAAGGGCGAGGCGTTCGGCGTCCTCAAGCGTGCCTACGGCTTCCTCCGTGACGGGCGCTGGCATCTGGTCACCGGCTACAAGGTCGGCGATCTGGTCAGCGAGTGGGTCAGTCAGGTGCAGTTCGACCCGCAACTGATCGGCTACGTCGAGGGCGCGCCGCCGCTGCCGTCGGAGAACCTCACGGCCAACACCATCGACCCGGACCGCGCCACCTACGACGGCACCTCATGGGTGGAGCTCACCCAGGCCGAACAGGTCGTGCACTCGCTGTCGTCCGCGAAGGAACGCAGCGTCGACGCCGCCTTCGGCTTCGCGCTCTCGAACGAGATCGATGTCGACATGTGGATGATCACCGCGCCGCTCGGCTTCGGTGTGGCGAAATCCATGGCGAAGGCGAAGGTTGCGGTCGGCGTCCGCGGCAGCCTTGAGTTCTCCAACAGCTGGGCCGAGGAGACCGCCGTCTCCCAAGGCGAGAACACCACCCGGGCCACCAAGGTCGAGCTCTCCGGAAGCTGGGAGGACCCGACCAGGCCCCTCAACGCCTCCCTCGGCCGCCGCTACGTGCCCGCCAACACGGGCTTCGCCCTCGTCCAGTCCCAGACCGCCGACGTCTTCGCGCTGCGGCTGGCGCACAGCGGCGCCCTGGTCGCCTACCGCATCCAGCCCAACCCCGACATCCCCAAGGACTGGAACGTCATCCCCTTCCCTCTCAACCCTCGCTACACCAAACAAGGCACCCTCGACGGCACCATCGGCTACGACGAGCGCGGCAAGGTCCTCGATCCGGACTACGCCGACGCCCGCGACCGCGGCGAGTACAGCTACTACAAGCCCCGCGAGGCATACGCCATCAAGCGGCGCATCCAACGCGAGCAGCAACGCCTGCGCAGCTACTACGAGTCCGTCTCCACCGAGACCCACACCCCCGACCCGACCGCCGAACGCGCCGGCCGGGTCCTGGGCACCGCGATCGGCGGCGACACCGCCCCCGGCCAGGCCCGCGACACGACGAACAACACGACCGGCGACGGCTTCTCCCGCCGCGACCTGGTCAACACCTATGTCTGGACGGCGGACGGCGGCTTCTTCGCCGAGACCACCGAGACCACCGACGCCGTCACCGAGACCACCTCCGGCTCGTACTCGCTCTCCGGCTCCGTCGGTACCTCGGTCGGGACCGCCTTCGAGGTCATGGGTGTCGGCATCAACGCACAGCTCGACGCGTCCATCGGCGGCGGCATGACCGTCACCCGGGCCCGCGGCAAGGAGGCCACCCGTTCCTTCGGCCTGAACGTCCAGTGCGCGCCCTCGGGCAACCTCCAGCAGTACGACGGCCACCGCAAGCCCGTCTTCGACTCCGACGGACAGCCGGTCAACACCCCCGGCAAGGTCGATGCCTACCGGTTCCTCAGCTTCTACCTCGGCGAGGACACCGAGCACTTCGACACCTTCTTCCACAAGGTCGTCGACCCCGCCTGGCTGGCCAACGCCACCGACCCCAACGCGGCCGCCCTCCGGCAGGCACGTCAGTCCGACCGCAAGCCCCCGTGCTGGCGGGTCATGCACCGCGTCACCTACGTCAGCCGCCTCCTCCCGTCCATCCCCGCCGCCGATGCCGCGCCGCTGGAGCGGACGATGCGCGAGCTCGACGTGGCAAGCAACTACGAGCTCATCCGCCGCCTCGACCCCTACGTCAAGGGCGCGGCCACCTCACTGCCGGAACTCGCGGCCGCCGTACGCACCGCGCTCGCCACGCACCTGCCACAGCTGAGCCCGCACGCGGCCGACGTGATCGGCTTCCTGGCGCAGTACTACGGCGTGGAGAACTGACACCGAGGAGAGAACCGATAAGGAGTGGAGGACTGCCACGGAGTAGAGGAGTGACACGGAGTAGAGGACTGCCAATCACCAGCTGACTGACACACCCGACTGACACCTCGTGCCGGTCCTGGGCCGGAGTGATCTTCCGGCCCAGGACCTCCGTCAGGCCCTCCGGGATGCAGGAGCACGTCGGTAACCACCATCTCAGTGGGGGTCGGTGGTCCGGGGTTGTTTCAGTTTTGCCCACACCGTCTCCAGGGCCTGGATGTCGGTGTCGTCGAGCCGGTCGTCGAAGACCTCGGCGAGTGCGCCTCTGCGGGTGGCGTCAGCCTGGGCGAACACCGTGCGTCCGGCGTCGGTGAGTGCGATCCGCCGTCGGCACCCCGGCACCAGTTACCGACGCCTATGTGCCCGTCGGCGCACGCACCTGGCGGCACTTCGGTGGCAGCGGCCAGGTCGCGCTCGGCCCGCAGTCACGGCGCATCTCCCCGTGGCCGCTGACTCCTCACGTGCATCCGGTGGGCGCACCGGAAGCCCGTCGCCCCGGGGAGCGTGCATCGGCCTGGTCCGCTGCGGAGCCCGGTCTCCCGGGTCCTGGAGAGGAGTGAGGTGCCTCGTGCCTGGCACCCCGGTGCGGCGTGTAGAGTGGGGTTCACCGACGCGGGGTGGAGCAGCTCGGTAGCTCGCTGGGCTCATAACCCAGAGGTCGCAGGTTCAAATCCTGTCCCCGCTACTCACGCACTGGCCCTCTCGACATGACGTCGAGGGGGCCAGTCGCTTGTCCGGGACCACCGCCCCACGAGGCGTCCCCGGGCTCGCCCCGCCCCGACGCGATCCGCATCCGCCTCCGCTCCCCAAGCGGTGTGCTGCCTGGCGCGGGTTTGTATCCGGTGTGTATCACGGAGCGCTTGGTTGGCCATCGAATCGGGGCGCCGGGCGAGGGCGAAGCGGGTTCGTAGCGGGCCGGAGTGTCATGGGACCGGTGCCTGCCTCTGCCTTGACACCCGGCCTGACCTGGGCTTTCGCCGACGAAGAAGGCTCCTGGGAGTGAGCCGCGTGTCCGTTGTGCGACGCAGTCGCCGCGCTCGATGTCTGCCGTATTGTTCCTTTCGGGTCGGCGGCTGTGCGTGGGTCGTGGCTGCAGCCCGGCCCCCTGCCTCGTCTCCACCGTCCGAACAGGAGTCATCCGCCCGTGTCCTCGTCCGCCCCGGTTGGGGCCTCCTCGCGTCCCGTTCGCGTGTTGCTGGTGGAAGACGACGAGCTGATGCGCCGGTCCTTCACCGTCGCCCTGGAGCGCTACGGCTACGCGATGAAGGCCGCGGCCGACGGCCTCACGGGGCTTGAGCTCTTCCGGGACGAGGACTTCGACCTGCTGATTCTGGATGTGATGCTGCCTGGTCTGGACGGGATCGGTCTGTGCCGCAGAGTCCGGGAGAGCAGCCTGGTGCCGGTCCTGATGATGTCCGCTCGTGGCGACGGACTCGACGTGGTCGCTGGTCTGGAGGCCGGGGCGGACGACTACGTGGTCAAGCCCGTGGACACGTCGGTGCTGGTGGCACGCATCCGCTCGCTGCTGCGGCGGGCGTCCTACGCACCCGCCCCGGGCCCCGGGCAGGCCGCAGGCAAGGGGCCGTCACCGTCCGAGGGCGAGCTGCTGGCCTTCGGGGACCTGACCATCGACACCGGCGGCCTGGAGGTGTTCGTCTCCGGGAGCCCGGTGGCGCTGACCCCGACCGAGCTGAAGCTGCTCCTTGAGTTCGCCGCCCATCCGGGCGTCGTGCTGGAGCGGCACACCCTGCTGCGTAACGTCTGGGAGTACGGCTGGGACGGCGACAGTCGGGTGGTGGACCTGTGTGTGCAGCGGCTGCGCCGGAAGCTGGGGCGCGAGCGGATCGAGACGGTCCGCGGCTTCGGCTACAAGTTCAGGCGCTGAGGCCGGTGCGTCCGCTCCGCCGGCTGCGGCCGGACCGCGTGTCCCTGCGTTGGAAGATCGCCGCGCTGGCCGCGGCCACCGCCTGCCTGGTCGCGGCGGCGGTGGGCGTGCTGGTGCACGTGTGGACCACGCAGGACATCCGGAGCCGGGCCGAAGCACGGGCCTTCAACACGCTCTACTCCGCCATGGACGTCTACCAGCGCACCGGAACGCTGACGGACGGTGTCGAGATCGACCCGCCCGACCTGCCGCCCGCACTGCGCGACCCTGCCGACGGTGACCGGCACACGGTCTACGACGGGCGCATCCACGGAAACGTGGGCCCGAGCATCTGGGCCGCCCAACGGACCGGCGGCCCAGGCAGCAGGGTGCTGGCCTTCCAGGCCAACATGAGCACCGAGCTCCACACCCTGCGCCAGCTCGATGTGACCATGACGTTGGCCTCGTTGGTCACCCTCGCGGCGGCCACACCCCTGGCCGCCTACGGGGCCAGGCTGCTCGCCCGTCGACTACAGCAGGTCTCCAAGACCGCGGGCCGGATCTCCGCCGGGGACCTCGACGCACGGACCGGGCCCACCAAGGGCCAGGACGAGGTGGCCGACATCGCCGCCACCGTCGATCTCATGGCCGACAGTCTCGGCCAACTGCTGCGTGCCGAGCGCCAGTTCACCGCGGACGTGGCCCACGAGCTGCGCACCCCCGTAGGCGGTCTGCTGGCCGCCGTCGACCTGCTGCCACCCGGCGAGATGGAGGATCTGCTCCGGGCCCGGGTGCGCGATCTGCGTGGTCTGGTCGAGGACCTGTTGGAGATCTCGCGCCTGGACGCCGGCGCCGAACAACCGATCCGGGCCCGGGTGCCACTCGCTGCGGTCGTTTCCGAGGCCGTGGCACGCACCGGCCTCGACACCGACGTCACCGTTGCCGAGGCGCAGGACGCGGACGATGCCACGACCGTGGAGACCGACCCGCGTCGCCTGGAGCGGATCGTCAGCAATCTCGTCGTCAACGCGCACCGGCACGGGGGCATCCCAGTGGAGGTCACCATCGCGGGCCGTACGGTCGTCGTGCGCGACCACGGGCCGGGCTTCCCCGCGGATCTGCTGCTCCATGGTCCGCGCCGGTTCCACACGGGCGCCGCGGAGCGCGGCTCGGGCCACGGCCTGGGCCTGACCATCGCCCTGGGCCAGGCCCGGCTGCTCGGCGCCACGTTGCGTCTGGACAACGCGCCGGACGGCGGCGCCGTCGCCACCCTGTACCTGCCGGACTGACTGTCCCCGTCCCTTCCCTACAGAACTGCTACACAGCGGAGCGGACGCCGATACACCGCGGCCCAGGCCCCGATACGTCCTCCCGACACCCTTCGAAATGCACCTTTCCGCATCCGAAGAGGAGTCCCCATGCCCACCGCCCCCCATTCCCCGCAGCCGCTGCACGCGCTGCGCACGACGCCCGGGATCGCGGCCGCCGCCACCGATCTGACGAAGGTCTACGGCAGCGGCGACACCCGGGTCGTGGCCCTGGACCAGGTCAGCATCGACTTCCGGGAGGGCGAGTTCACCGCGATCATGGGCCCCTCCGGCTGCGGCAAGTCCACCCTGATGCACTGCGCCGCCGGACTCGACTCGCCCAGCTCCGGCTCCGTACGTATCGGCACCACCGAACTGAGCACGCTGGGCGACCGGCAGCTCACCGCGCTGCGCCGCGACCGGATCGGCTTCATCTTCCAGGCGTTCAACCTGCTGCCGACGCTGACCGCGCTGGAGAACATCACGCTGCCGCTGACCATCGCCGGCCGCCGCCCCGACCAGCAGTGGCTGGACCGCGTGATCGCCATGGTCGGCCTCTCCCAGCGCCTGGACCACCGGCCCGCGCAGCTGTCCGGCGGGCAGCAGCAGCGCGTTGCGGTCGCCCGTGCCCTGGCCTCACGTCCCGCGATCATCTTCGGCGACGAGCCCACCGGGAACCTCGACTCCCGCTCCGGCGCCGAAGTCCTCAGCTTCCTCCGTGACTCGGTACGCGAGCTGGGCCAGACCGTCGTCATGGTCACCCACGACCCGGTCGCCGCCGGCTACGCCGACCGGGTGGTCTTCCTCTCCGACGGCCGTCTGGTCGACGAGATGGCACACCCCACTCCGGACCGGGTCCTCGACGTGATGAAGACCTTCGACACCCGCTCGCGCATCAGCTGATCCACTGTCACGCCAACTGACAGCACCCACACGCAAACTGACCTACCGTCAGTTCAGCTGACCACCGTCGCCGCAGCTGATCCGCCGTCGTACCGGCCAATCGGCCGTCGCACCGGCTGCCCGGGCCGTCCCGACCGGCCGCCTCCCCGCACCGCCCCAGTCACCCGCTCGCATCCGCCGAGCCCGCCCCCAGGATCCGCCACCGCCATGTTCCGTACCGCCCTGCGCAACGTACTTGCGTACAAAGCCCGCCTGTTGATGACCGCGCTCGCGGTCGTGCTCGGCGTCGCCTTCCTCTCCGGCAGCCTCGTCTTCGGCGACAGCCTGTCCCAGGCCGCCGCCACCAAGGCGTCCGACGGGTACACGCGTATCGCCGTCAACATCTCCGCCGACGCTCCGCCCGGCGGCGAAGCCCGGCCGGCCGGCATCGACGCCCGCACGGCCACCGCCCTGGGCAAGGTCCCGGGCGTCGCCGTCGCCGTGGGCCGGGTCGACGGCTTCGCCGCCGTCGCCGACCGCGACGGAGCCCTGATCGGTCACGGCTCGTCCCACCGGGGCGGCAACTTCGCCCCGGGACCGGACGGCGCGGACCCCGCCTACCGCTTCACCCAGGGTTCCGGCCCGACCGGCAACGAGGCGATCGCCCTCGACGAGAGCACCGCCAAGCAGGGCGACTACCACGCCGGTGACCGCATCCGCGTCGCCACCAACAAGGGCGTCGCCAGCTACACCCTCAGCGGGGTGTTCCGCACCGACGGAACCCGGCTCCCCTCCGGCGGCAGCCTGGTCCTGTTCACCAACTCCACCGCCCAGCGGCTCTTCCTCGCACCCGGTACGTTCCGGGACATCGAGCTGACGGCCGCCCCCGGCACCACCCCGCAGCAGCTCCTCGACCGCGTCGAACCGCAGCTGCCCAAGGGCACCAGTGCCGTCACCGGGGCCCGGCTCGCCCAGATCCAGCAGAACCTCGCCACCAGCGGCAGCGACACCATGGGCCAGATCCTGCTCGGCTTCTCCTTGGTCGCCTTGTTCGTCGCCACCTTCCTGATCTCCAACACCTTCTCCATGCTGGTCGGCCGACGCACCAGGGAGCTGGCCCTCATGCGGGCCATCGGAGCCTCGCGCAAGCAGGTGCGCAGCATCCTGCTGGCCGAGTCCCTCCTCATCGGCGCGGGTGCCTCCGCAGTCGGCCTCGTCGTCGGCACCGGGGTCGCCGCACTGCTGCGGACGTGCCTGTCCACCGCTGACTCCCCGTCAGGGCCGCTGGTCGTCTCCCCGGTCACCGTGATCGGCTCCCTCCTCGCCGGCACCGTCCTGACCACGGTCGCCGCGTGGCTGCCGGTCCGCCGAGCCATGGCCATCCCGCCCGTCGCCGCGCTCAGCACCGCCGAACCCGCGGCCCCCGCACGCGCCGGCTCCCTGCGCACCGGCCTCGGCGCCGTACTCGCGCTCATCGGCACCGCCACCGTCACGTACGGGGCCCTCACCGGGGGGAAGGACGCCCGGGTCGTCATCGGCCTCGGCGCGGCCCTGGCCCTGACCGGCGCGATCGTCCTCATCCCGCTGCTGTCCCGGCCGTTCGTCGCGCTGCTCCAGCCGCTGCTCACCCGCCTGGCGCCGGTGCACGGCACCCTCGCCGCCCGCAACACCGTGCGCGACCCGCGCCGTACCGGCGCCACCGCCGCGGCACTCGCGATCGCCCTCACCCTCGCCTCGGGCCTCTCCGTCCTGGGGGCCTCCGCCGCCCAGTACCTCGACCGCGCGACCACCCACGACTTCACCGCCGACTACCTGGTCAAGGCCGCCTCCGGCGAGATGCGGCTGACCCCCGACACGGCGACGAACCTCGCGAAGAAGCTGCCCGGTTCCGCGGTCAGCCCGCTCAACCAGTCCACCCAGTACCGCCTGGCCGGCAGCCCCTCCGTCCTGACCGGTGTCGACCCCGGCGCGATCGGCCGACTGCTGCGGTACGACGTGGTCGAGGGCTCGCTCGACCACCTCGCCAAGGGCCAGATCGCGGTGGCCGACTTCAAGGCCAAGGAGGCGGGTTGGCACCTCGGCCAGACCCTCCCCCTCCAGCGTCTGAAGGACCAGCACGGCAGCGTCACCATCGGTGCCATCTACCACGCGGACCCGCAGAGCAACCTGCTGCCCAGCATCACCGCACCCGACTCCCTCGTCGCCCGGTACGACCGCGCCCCGAGCACCTACGTGATCCTCGCCGCCACGGACGGCGGGCCCGGCCAGGCCGCGCGCCGCACCGTCGTCCACGCCCTCGGCGACAACCCCGCCCTAGCCGTCCTCGACCAGGACGGCGTCAAGGCCGAGTACAGCGGGGGCATCGGCGGCCAACTCAACGTCTTCTACGCCCTCCTGGCCATGGCCCTGGTGATCGCCGCCCTCGGCATCGCCAACACCCTCGCGATGTCCGTCCTCGAACGCCGCAAGGAGATCGGCACCCTGCGCGCCCTCGGCCTCGACCGCGCCGGCGTGACCCGGATGGTCCGCCTGGAGGCCCTGCTCGTCGGCACGCTCGGTGCGACCGTCGGCACCGTCCTGGGCGTCTTCCTCGGCTGGGCCCTCGGCCACACCCTCCAGGAGAACGTCGAAGGCTACGCGCTGGTCCTCCCCTGGGGACGCCTCGCACTCGGCGTCCTCATCGCCCTGGCAGGCGCGCTGGTCGCCTCCCTCTGGCCGGCCCGCCGAGCAGCCCGCGTCGACATCCCCGCAGCAACTACGGCGTAGTTACGGCCCCCGGCCCGGCCCCCTCCAGACCTCCGCCCTCGGACCGGGGGGCCGGGCCGGGGCCCTCGCCTCCCGCATGAGCTCCCGCTCGTTGACCAGGACCATGCGCGCCAGGCCGAACCGGACACGCACCACCAGCCCCGCCCCGCGCAGCCGGACCGTCACCGGCCCCAGCCCCTGGCGAACAACAGACAGCGGCACATGTCCCGACACGCCCAAGGACGGACCCAGGTCGGCGTGGGACGAGGAACCCTAATGCGATGCCCCAGAAATCCCAAGCTTAAGTTTCTTGTTGGTTGTTGGTGTCTGGAGGAGTGATCCTGGTGAGGTAGTCGGCGAGGGATTTGAGGATCTCGTCGGCGGTTTTGGTCCACTTGAAGGATCTGGGGTTCTCGTTCCAGGTGTCGATCCAGGCCCTGATGTCGGCTTCAAGGGCTTTGACGGAGGTGTGGACGCCGCGGCGGATGAGCTTGTCGGTCAGCAGTGCAAACCAGCGCTCAACCTGGTTGATCCAGGAGGAACCGGTCGGGGTGAAGTGGATATGGAAGCGCGGATGCCTTCCCAACCATGCCTTGATCTCGGGGGTGTTGTGGGTTGCGTAGTTGTCACATACGAGGTGCACGTCGAGTCCGGCGGGGACCGCCTTGTCTATCGTGATCAGGAACTTCTTGAACTCAATGGCCCGGTGACGGCGGTGGAGTTCGCCAATGATGGTGTGGTGACCTTCAACTTTGCTGCTACGTGCGCATTGGGCATCCCGTCCGCACAGGCAAGGACGATGCGCGCTCGTTCAGCAAGACGCGGCACGACCGCTCCGCCCGCCCAACGCAGCAACTCCGCGCGTTCCCTACCGGACAGCGCAACTTCGACAGCACGAGGTCCTCGAGACATAAAAACAGGCTACAGACTTAAGCTCGGGATTTCTGGCGCATCGCGCTAAGTGGTCGGCTCCGGAAGTCCTTCGGGGGTTGATCATGCTGCCAGCGCGACGGAGGATTCTTCATGGTGATCGGCGGTGTGCCGATCGAGCCTGGCCAGCAGACCGTCCAGGTCGGAGGTGGTAAACCTCCACTGGAACGGTTGTGCCGTGGCGTTGTAGCGGTCTTCGAATGCTCGGAGCCGATCCCTGACCTCGCCAAGGTCGGTGAAGTCGTTGGGCGAGACGACCTTACGCTGTACGACGGAGAAGTAGATCTCCACCTGGTTCAACCAGGAGGCGTGGACGGGAGTGTGGACCATGACGGCGTTCGGGAACGCCGCGGCCAGGCGGTCGGCGGCCTTCTGCCCACGGTGGGAGGAACCGTTGTCGACGATCCAGAACACGCGTTTGGCGCTGGCGTAGGGCTCGACGCTCATGACCTGGGCGACCAGGTTCATGAACGGGGTGATACCGGTGCGCGGTTCGGTGCGGCCGAACACTTTCGCGCGGTGGATGTCGTAGGCGGCCAGGTAGGCCAGGGCTCCGCCGCGGCCGTAGGTGTGGTTGACGCGCATCGCGCGGGCCCGGCCTGGTGGCAGGGGGTGGCAGCGGCAGCGGGCCTGGCTGGAGGTCTTCTCGTCCGCGCCGAGCGGTTTGCCGTTCCAGGTGCGGGCGTACAGGTCAAGGACGCGTTCGGCTTTCGGGCGGAAGCCCGGGTCGGTGATGAAGATCCAGGAGCGGTGCTGCCAGGGCTTGAGCGCGTCCTGGGCCAGCCAGCGGCGCACGGTGGAGGCCGACATGAAGGTGGCGATGCCACGCTCGACGGCCTCGCGGGCCAGCTCCGGGCACGACCAGTGTGACAGCGGGGTGCCGGTGGCGGCGGGCAGTTGGCAGGCCAGTGCCTTGACCTGGGCGGTCTGTAACGTGGTGAACACCGGCGGGCGGCCGGAGCGTGCCTGGTCTGCGAGCCCGGCGAGCCCCTGCCGGGCGAACCGGCCTCGCCAGCGGCGCACCGTATCGATGTGGAGCCCCGTCTCCCGGGCGATACGGGCGTTGGAGCGTCCGCGCGCGGCGTGCAGCACCACCTGTGCTCGTACTCGTTGCCGGTACTCGCTCTTGTGGCTCCAGGCCATTTTCTTGAGCCGCCTGCGGTCGGCGGCGGTGAGGGATATCGGGCAGGCCAGGGGCACGGCGGACGGACCAATCGGGAAGGAGAGGATGAGCGCCGGCTGTGACCTGCCGTACTCCATGAGAAGCGACTGCACCGAGGCCGAGCGTCCCTGCCGTGGGACTCTAAGAGGTCCCGCGGCGCAGATGCCCGTTACTTGCCGCTGTCTTCGGCGAGGGTGTGGGCGACGAGCGCGTTGGCGTGGCCGTGGCCGAGTCCATGCTCGGTCTTGAGCCAGGTGACGAGTTCCATGTGCTTGGTCAGGGGCGAGGTGTGGATGAGTTCCTTCCACTCCGTGATCGGGCGGCCGTACTTCTTCTCGATCGAGGGGAAGTAGCTGGCGGGGCCCTTCACTGGTGCGCTCATGGGTGTTGTCCTGCCTGTTCGCTTCGAAGAGTTCATGCTTGTCGTCTTTGTGCCCGGCGAGCCGGGCGGATACCGCTAGCTAGTTGTGCGTGGCCGGGAGCGTGGTGGCCAGCCGGGCGGTGATCGCGGTCAGCCACAGGAGGCCGAGGGCGGCTCCGGCCGTGAAGGCCAGCACGGTGGCGGAGGATGCGGCGAACCCCACGAGGATGCCGAGCGGCACCAGGCGGGAGCCCAGGGCCCAGCCTCGCTGTCGCCGGGCGGCGAAGTAGCGGGCCAGCACCAGAAAGGATGCGCACAGGGCAAGGAAGCCCACCATGGCGCTGAGCATGTGGAGGGCTCCGTGCCAGCTGAGGGAGGCGGCAGGGGCCTCAGGGGCGCCGGCGGGGAATCCGGCACCCGGGTCGGCGGTGAATACCGCGGCGAGGAGGAACGAGGCACCGAACACGCGGATCAGACGCGGCACCCAGCGGCCTTCGGCTGCGCCGGCCAGTGTGCGGCGGATTCCGGCGGCGCCGGAGATGGCCAGCGCCCCGGTGAGCAGGAAGCTCACGACCTGGATCCACCCCAGGTCGCCCAGGCTGAGCTGGCTGATCGCGTTGCGGGTGAAGTCGAAGCCGTCGCGGGAGAGTCCCTGGACTGCGCCGGCGCCCAGGAACAGCGGCCCGGCCACGATGCCACCGGCAAGCAGGGCCCGGGTCTTGGGCCGCCTCGTCGATACGAAGGTGGCAGTGGCTGGAGCGCCGATGGCCTGAGTCATGGAATCCCCCTGATGGAACTAGACGGTCTGGTACTCACTGGGAGTCGGGCGCTAGAGTAGCCACGAAAAAACTAGACTGTCCAGTACTAGCGAGAGGATGGGTCATGACGGCGAGCGAGGAAGGCCGGTCGGCACGCAAGCGCACGGCGATCATGAACGCGGCAACCAGGGCGTTCATGGCCAAGGGCTACGCCGGGACCAGCATGGACGACATCGCGAAGCTCGCCGCGGTCTCCAAGCAGACCGTCTACAAGCACTTCACCGACAAGGAGAAGCTGTTTGCCGAGATCGTCCTTGCCACCACCGGCCGCATCGACGCCATGGTCGACCTGGTGGCCGACATCCCGGCGGACTCCCCGGCCCTCGAAGACAACCTCACCCGCCTGGCCCGCCAGTTCCTGACCGCCCTCACCCAGCCCGAAGTACTCCAGCTTCGGCGCCTGATCATCGCCAATGCCGACACGTTCCCCCAGCTCGGCGCCGCCTGGTACGAGCAGGGCTTCGAACGCGTCCTGGCCACTCTCGCAACCACCTTCCAACACCTCGCCGACCACGGACTCCTCCGCGTCGCCGACCCCCACCTGGCCGCCAACCACTTCTCCGGCCTGCTGCTCTGGATCCCCGTCAACAAGGCCATGTTCCACGGAAGCCCGCAGCACACACAGGACGAACTCGACCGCTACGCGGCCGCCGGCATCAGAGCCTTCCTCGCCGCCTACCGCTGACCTCGGCGACACCCAACCGGGACGCCCCTCGCACGGCAGCGGCATACGGCCAGCGTCGCCGCGGACCTTAACTCTCGGCTCCTGCACCGAACTGATGGGCCGTCAACCACCGAAGGACTTCCGGAGCCGACCACTAAGGCGCCCAACGGCGGCGTCTTCCCGTGGCTCAGCGAGCTCCGTCGTCAGGAATTGCCGCTCCGTTTCGGGAAATGGAAAACACCTGCCCCGGCCCGGGGGTCCTCACCGCATGGCAACGAGGCCCCGGTTTCACGGTGTTCACGGTGTCCGGTGTGCTCAGCTCTTCCGCTCTCCGCTGCGGGTGTGGCTTGCTGCTGTCACAGACTCACTTCGGTTCGCAGGACGCCCGAGGCGGTGTCACCTCAGACAGGCAGGAGGACGCCATGTTCGCCGCGCTTCAATTCGATCACGGCCTGTTCAAGCCGCAGATCCAGTGGATCGTCGTGGAATGCGCCGGCATCGGTCAAAAGTGCGGTGGGCCCATCGCGCTCCCGCCACGCCAGGACCGCGCGTACTTCATCAGTCCCCACACCGCACGCCAGGACGCAGAGGACTATGCGGCGTTCAAACAGCACCAAGCAGACGACTGTCTCAGCGCCGTGGAGACCCGGCTGCTCACGGCAGCGGAGTCCGGCCACTCCCCCGCACGGCACTTCGCCTATCCCTGGGACCACCTTCTGATGGCAGCGCGTCCACTGTCCTGGGGTGTCCTCGAATGGTCCGGGGAGGAGAGCCTGGGCGGGCCACGGACCGACGTCGCGTACTTCGCCGAAGGCGTCGAAGCCGAAACCGACGCGAAGGTGTTCGCCCTGCTGAGGGAGCGCCGCCTGACCGGAGTGAGGAACCCGGAAAGCGTTTCCTCGTGACCTCGGGGACGCCCGCAACCGGCTGGGACCACTCGCGACGGTGGAAGGCGGCCACTTCGCCGCGCGTATGAGTGCGCCCAGTCATCTATGAGTGTGCCCAGTCATCCAGCCACCCCCACAGGGCCTGAGCACGAGCGGTGCCGGTGGAGACCCCCGAACCCGGCCACCACGCTCACTGCGACGTTGGCCGCCGCGGAGTCGCCCGCCGTATCCGCCTGGACGGACTCTGGTCAGTTGACGAGCGCGGGGTCCGGTACGTGGCGGCATCGACAGATGGCGGGATTCGGCGCTTGGCTGCGGAGGTTATCGGCCACCTCGCTGACAGGGTGGCCGGGCGTCAAGGCTGCCATGCCGTACGGGATCCGCGTGTACAGAATGCGACTCATCGCCACACAGCAGGCATAACGACCGCATCTGACCCATCACAGGGGCGGGATGGGCCGGGCGCACCCCATCCGTCCAGTGGCGCAAATGCGTCGGCCTTCGTCCGGTTATCTCGACCAACATCATCTGACGTTGATTCACTTGCGTCACAGGAGCCTCACGGGCCGGCCGGCCCGTGAGGCTCCTTCTTGATGCAGGCGCCCCTACGGAAGGACCAGGATGTCGGAGCCGGAGCAGCCCACCCACTCGGCGGGCCGGGCACAGCTCAGTCTCGGGATCGCCGCCGCGCGGAACCTGGCGACCACCACCAAGACCGTGCCGCAGATGCAGGGCCTCAGCTCGCGGTGGCTGGTGCGGATGCTGCCCTGGATGGAGGTGAAGGGCGGCACGTACCGGGTCAACCGGCGGCTGGTGTACGAGGTCGGGGACGGCCGGGTGACCTTCGTCCAGGAGGGGGCGGCGGTCAAGGTCGTGCCCGCCGAACTGGGCGAACTGCCGCTGCTGCGCGGTTTCGACGACGAGGCGGTGCTGCGGTCCCTGGCCGAGCGGTGCGAGCAGCGGGAGTACGAACCCGGCCAGGTGATAGCCGGGCAGGGCCGGGCCGTCGACCACGTCTACCTGATCGCGCACGGCAAGGTCGAGAAGCTCGTGCCCGGCCAGTACGGCGAGGAGACCCGGCGCGGCGTGCTGTCCGACGGCGGGTTCCTCGGCGGGCAGATGGTCGCCGAGGAACCGGGCACGTGGGAGTTCACGGCGCGCGCGTTGACGGCGTGCACGGTGCTGGCACTCCCCCGGACCGAGTACGAGGAGGTGGCGGGCCGGAACGAGGGGCTGCGGGCCCACGTCCGGCGATGCCAGGCCGAGAAGGCACGACCGCGGAACAAGAAGGGTGAGGCGGCCATCGACCTCGCCTCCGGTCACACCGGCGAGCCGGTGCTGCCGGGCACGTTCGTCGACTACGAACTCCGGCCCCGCGAGTACGAGTTGAGCGTCGCACAGACGATCCTCAGGGTGCACAGCCGGGTCGCGGACCTCTACAACGAACCGATGGACCAGGTCGAGCACCAGCTGCGGCTGACCATCGAGGCCCTGCGCGAGCGCCAGGAGTCCGAGCTGGTCAACAACCGCGAGTTCGGGCTGCTGCACAACGCCGACTACAGCCAGCGCATCTCCACCCATTCCGGCCCGCCCACGCCGGACGACATGGACGAACTGCTCAGCATGCGGCGCGGGACGAAGGCGTTCTTCGCCCACCCGCGGGCGATCTCCGCCTTCGGCCGCGAGTGCAACAAGCGGGGTCTCGCGTTCGACACCGCCGACGTCAGCGGACACGCGGTGCCCGCCTGGCGCGGCGTGCCCATCCTTCCCTGCGGCAAGCTCCCGGTCTCCGAGCAGGGCACCTCCGCGATCCTCGCGATGCGGCTGGGCGAGGGCGAGCAGGGCGTCGTCGGCCTGCGACAGACCGGGATCCCGGACGAGTACGAGCCGGGCCTGAACGTCCGGTTCATGGGCATCAACGACCAGGCGATCATCTCCTACCTGGTCAGCACCTATTACTCGGCGGCCGTTCTCGTGCCCGACGCACTCGGCGTTCTGGAGAACGTCGAGGTCTTCGGCACGCCGTCATAAGGAGGACTGTCCGTGTCACTGCTGTCCCGGATCGCGGCGCCGACGGCCCGTCATGACGTGGCGCGGCTCGTTGCCGCACTGCTCGCCGAACACTCGGGTGTCCGCCCGGAGGGGCCGGGTGTCCGCCCGGAGGGGCCGGGTGTCCGCCCGGAGGGGCCGGCGAAGGGGCCCGCCCTGCCGACCGGGCCGACCGGGCTGGGCACGTCGGCCGCCCGGATCACGGCCAGGCGCAAGGACGTTGGGGGTACCGGGGTACCCGAGCTGTACTGCCCGCCCGCGCTCCGCGACGACCCGGCGCTCGCCGAGGAGGTCAACGCCCGCCTGCTGGCGTGGGCCGAGGAGATCGGCCTCTACGCCGGCCGCCTCGACCGCGTCCGCGCGGCGGACTTCGGGCGCCTGATGATGCTGGCGCACCCCGACACCGACGATCCGGACCGGCTGCTGGCCGCCGGCAAGTGCGCCCTGGCGGAGTGGGCCACCGACGACTACTACTGCGACGACGAGACGATGGGATCCGCGCCGGCACTGCTCGGCGCGCACCTCGGGGTCGCCTACGCGGCCATCGACCCCGCCCACCCTCCGCTCCGCTACGTTCCCGCCGTCGAGAAGGCCATGCAGGACGACCCGGTGCGGACCGCCCTGCGCTCCGGCTTCGCGCACCTGGCCCGGTACGCGGACGCCTCCCAACTGGCCCGACTGCACCACGAGGTCGCGGTGCTGTTCGTGGGGTACGGACAGGAGGGGTCCTGGCGCTCCCAGGGCCGGATGCCCGCCGTCTGGGAATACCTGGCGCACCGTCAGATCAACAGCTTCGTCCCGTGCGTCGCGATGACCGACATGGTGGGCGGCTACGTACTGCCGGCCGCCGAATACGCCGATCCGCGCGTCCGCCGCGCCGTGACCATGGCATCCACCGCCGCCACGCTCGTCAACGACCTCTACTCGATGGCGAAGGAACACCACTCGGACAGCGTGGAGTTCAACCTGCCGACCGTGATCGCCGCCGAGGAGCGCTGCACTCCGCACGAGGCGGTCCAGCGCAGTGCGGCGATCCACGACGAACTGGTCCGCACCTTCGAGACGGAGGCGGCCGCCCTGGCCCTGACCGGCTCACCCCAGCTGCGCCGCTTCCTCACCGGGGTGTGGGCCTGGCTGGGCGGTAACCGCGCGTGGCACAGCGGCAGCCGGCGCTACACCTCCGCCACCTCCACCACGTCCTGACTTCCGCACACCGCAAGGAGCCCCCTCCCATGACCACCACCCCTGCCCCCGTCCTGCGCACCGCGTACCAGAAGTCCGTGGCGGACTACTGGAACGCCGAGAAGGACCCGGTCAACCTGCGCCTGGGCGACGTCGACGGCCTCTACCACCACCACTACGGGATCGGTGACTACGACCCCTCCGTCCTGGACGGTCCGCAGGACACCCACGATGAGCGCATCATCGCCGAACTGCACCGCCTGGAGTCGGCCCAGGCCGACGTCCTGCTCGACCACCTCGGCCCCGTCGCCCCCGGTCAGCGACTGCTGGACGCCGGCTGCGGCCGCGGCGGCACCAGCATCATGGCCAACGCCCGCTTCGGCTGCCAGGTCGACGGCGTCTCCATATCCGAGGCCCAGGTCGAGTTCGCCAACGGCCAGGCCCGCAAGCGGAATGTGGACGACAAGGTGCGCTACCACTTCCGCAACATGCTGGACACCGGCCTGCCGACCGGCGCGTTCCAGGGCATCTGGAACAACGAGTCCACCATGTACGTGGACCTGTTCGACCTCTTCGCCGAGCACGCCCGCCAACTGGCCTTCGGCGGCCGCTACGTCGTCATCACGGGCTGCTCCAACGACGTGACGGGCGGCCGCTCCAAGGCCGTCAGCCGCATCGACGAGCACTACACCTGCAACATCCACCCGCGCAGCGCCTACTTCAAGGCCATGGCCGCCAACGGCCTGGTCCCGATGAACGTCGTCGACCTGACAGACGCGGCCATCCCCTACTGGGAGCTGCGCGCCAAGTCCTCGCTGGCCACGGGCGTCGAGGACCCGTTCCTGACGGCGTACAAGGAGGGCAGCTTCCACTACCTGCTGATCGCGGCGGACCGGGTCTGACGGACCTCCGCTCCCCCTTCCAGGCCGTCGGCCGCGCCTTCCGTCCAGGGATGCGCGGCCGACGGCCGGGATGACACGGGGCCGTAAAGCCCGTTGCCACGGGGCGCCCGGCTGTCATTCGGTGTCTGTGGTGATGGCCTTGAGCATGGGGATTCTCGCGGCCTGGCGCCCTGGCCAGAGGGAGGCGAGGACGCCGATCGCGGTGGTGGCGAGGAAGAAGAGGAGCGTCCTGTCCCACGGGATGACGAGGGGGACGCCCTCTTGGCCGAGGACGGCCGCCGCGCCGATCGCGCTGCCGGCGATGAGGCCGAGCGCCGAGCCGAGGAGACAGATGGTCACCGACTCCAGGCGCAGGACGGAGCCGACGCGTCGGCGGTCCAGGCCGAGAGCCCGCAGTACGCCGATCTCCCGGACGCGTTCGAAGACGGCCATGCCCATGGTGTTGACCACCCCGAGGGCGCCGATCAGCACGGTGACGCTGAGCAACGCGTACATGATGTTCAGGAACGGGGCGTTCCTCGCAGCGGCAGCCGCCCTCGCGTCGGCACGGTCTTGGACAAGAAGCACCGGGTTGTCCAAGGTCCGCTGGATCTCCTTGCGGAGCGCGGCCGTCCGGCCGTGGGCGGCCTTGATCAGGATGGCTGCGGTGCGTGGCCGGTGCTCGGTGCTGGAGGTGCGCGGTAGGGCTTTGTCGGAGATGAGGACGGGGGTCAGGTCGTCCGGGCCGTCGTAGATCGCGACGATGGGCAGGCTGGTCTTCGTACCCGCATCGCCGAGGGTACCGGTGACCCGGGAGCCGAGTCGCCAGCCGTGGGCGACGGCCGTCTTTTCGGTGACCGCGATGCCGTGGTCGAGTCGGTCGAAAGAGCCCTTCCGGACGGTGACGGGTGCCAGGCGTTGCACCGTGGCGGGGTCAACGGCAGTCGTCGGTAGGGAGTTGGCGTCAGGCAGGTCGAAGGAGGTGCGAATGATCGGCGTGACGGCCTCGGCGTCCGCAAGTCGTGCCACACGAGCGGCGGTGTCATCGCCGATCTCGGCGAAGTCGACGGACGTGATGCGCAGGTCCGAGGTCATGGAGCTGTCGGCTCGCTGCTCGTCCATGCGGTCGACCGAGGTGATGACCACGGTGACGGCGGTGACCATCGCGAGGCCGACCATGAGGGTGGTCGCGGTGGCCGCCGTACGGCGTGGGTTGCGGCGCGCGTTCTCCACGGCGAGCTTGCCGCGGATGCCTGCCAGCCGGATCAACGGGGAGCGCAGAAGCCCGGTGAATCCCAAAGCGAGCAGCGGGGTCAGGACGATCAGTCCGATCAGGAGGACGGGTACGGCGCCGAAGAGGAGGTTCTGGCTGCCGACGGCGGCGGCGACCAGCAGGGCTCCGAACGCGGTGATGGCCAGGCCGATGATGTTGCGGCGGCGCAGCGAGGCAGCGGTGGGGGGCTCGCTGGTGCGTAGCGCCGCCACGGGCGCAACGGCCGCCGCTCGACGGGCCGGGAGGTACGCCGACAGTACGGTGACGCCGATGCCGACCGCGAACGCCGCGAGCACAGGTGTGACGGAGAGGATCTGCAAAGCGGCACTCGGTCCTCCGGTGACGCCGAACAGCCTGTCCAACAGCGTCGCGACCCCGATGCCCAGCACGTAGCCGGCGACGGAGGCGACCGTTCCGACGATGGCGGCTTCAGCCAGGACCAGGCGCATCACGTACTTCCTGGTGGCGCCGACCGCACGCAGCAGCGCGTGCTCGCGGGCGCGGGCCGCACTGAGCATGGTGAAGGTGTTGGCGACCAGGAACGTGGAGACGAACAGGGCGATGCCGGCGAAGCCCAGCAGTATTGTGGTGAGCTTCTGGCCGTCGCCGGTGGAGTCCGCCTCGGAGTCCAGGTCCGCCCGGGTCGCGGCGCGCAATCCGGAGGGCAGCAACCTCCTTACCTGTACGGCGAGTTGGGTCTGCGGTGTGCCGTCGACCGCGGTCAACGTGATCGCCGAGTAACTGCCCGGGGCGGTGGCGAACTGCCGTTGCGCGGTGCGGGTGTCGAAGGCGGTGAGGGTGCCGCCGGCCGCGGTGCGACTGTCCTGCGCGGTGAAGATGCCGACCAACCGGGCGCTTTGGGCCGTGCCGTTGACGACGATGCGCACCCGGTCGCCCACCTGGTACCCGGCCCGTTCGGCGGCCTGCCGGTCGACGGCGATCTCCCCGGTGGTACGGGGGCCGCGGCCCGCCGTGAGCGGGTAGCGAGGGTCCTGGCCCGTACGGTCGGGGACGTAGTTGATGCCCACGGCTCGGTACAGGTCGCCGACCAGGGTGCCGTCGGACCCGACGAGGAAGGAGTGGCCCTCGACCGTGCCACGGGCCATGGAGACGCCGGGCAGCGTGCGCAGCCGCCGCAGGAGCGAGTCGTCGAGTTGCGGGGTGCCGCCGGAGGAGCCCGCAGACGACGATGGGGCAGAACGGTCCGGCGTGATCTTCACCGATACATCGGGTTGGGAGTTGGTCTGTGCCCGAGCCACGGCCGTGCGGACGGACTCGCTGTAGAGCAGCGAGCCGGTCACGAACGCCACGCCCAGCAGCACAGCGAGGGCGGGCATCGCGAAACGGAGGCGGTGGGAGCGGAGGGTGCGGACAGCGGCGCGGAACATCGACGGCCTTCGGGAGGGGATCGCTCGGTGGGTCATCGCGGTCAGCCGACCCGCTGCGAGACGTCGAATGTCTTCATCTGCTCCAGCACCGCGGCCGCGGTCGGGGCCGGCATCTCATGGACAAGGCTTCCGTCGGCCAAGAAGAGGGCGCGGTCGGCGTAGGCCGCGGCGACCGGGTCGTGGGTGACCATCACGGTCGTCTGGCCCAACTCCTGTGCGGAGGACCGCAGAAAGGACAGGATTTCGGCCCCCGCCCGGGAGTCGAGGTTGCCGGTGGGCTCGTCGGCGAAGACGATGGCCGGCCGGGTGGCCAGGGCCCTGGCGCAGGCGACCCGCTGCTGCTGGCCGCCGGAAAGCTGGGCGGGACGGTGGTCGAGCCGGTCCGCCAGCCCCAGGAGGTTGATCAGGTCCGTCAGCCACGCCTGGTCCGGGGTGTGCCCGGCCAGATGGCACGGCAGGGTGATGTTCTCCCAGGCGGTGAGGGTGGGCAGCAGGTTGAACGCCTGGAAGACGAAGCCGATGCGCTCGCGCCGTACCTTGGTCAGCTGTGCGTCGTTCAGCGAGCCCAAGTCGGTATCGCCGATCCGCGCCGTACCGGACGTGGGAGTGTCGAGTCCGGCCAGGCAGTGCATGAACGTGGACTTGCCGGAGCCGGAGGGCCCCATGATCGCGGTGAACTCGCCGCGCAGGAAGCGGGCCGACACCCCGGCCAGCGCCGTGACGCGGGTCTCGCCGCTGCCGTAGATCTTGGTCAGGTCACCTGCGGCGGCGATCACCGCGCCGGACCTTTCGGGGGACGAGAGGGCATCCGTCCTCTGGTTCATCTCATCGCTCCTGCACGGCTGTTCGTGGAATGGCGGACTGGCCGAATGGGGTCGGCCGAATGCGGCGAGGGTGTGGCCAGCGGTTACCGAGGCGTCCCTGGGGTCGATCCTTCGGCGTGGTGCGGGGGCGGCGGATCCACCGGAATACCGAAGCGGCCGCCCCCCGGCCTCGACCGAATGACTGAGGTGGCGTGTGCGGCGCTGCCGTAGCGTGACCTGCATGGTCTCCGCTTTCCGGGCTCGATCCCGCACCCAGCGAGCCTTCTTCTGCCTCGTCGGTGCTGCTCTGGTCGTCCTCGTGGTGTTGGAGGGGCTGAACGCGCCATACCTGCCGGTGACTGCGGCCACGGCAGTCTCCGGGGTACTGTGCCTGGCCGCCCTGGCCGCGCCGGAACGCCTGCTCGCACGGCAGGTCGCGCTTGCCACGGCCGCCTCGTGCTCCCTGTCCGTGGTGGAGGCGCAATTGCACCACCGTCCCGAAAACACCCCGGGCATGGTGGAGTTGTGTGCAGTGCTGCTGCTGGTCACCCGCGCCGTGCGGCGCTACCCGGCATCAAAGGCGGTCGTCTACGCGGCGGGACCGGTGATCGCCGCCGCCTTGCTTCCCCTACGACTCGCCGACCAGCAGTTCCTGGTCGCCCTGGTCGTTGTGGTTGCGCTGCCGTTCATGGTGGTGCTCGGGGTGTGCCTGTGGTTGTACGACACCCTGCGCGCCCGGGAGCGTGAAGCCATCCAGCAAGCCCAACGCCTGGAGCACGCACGGGAGTTGCACGACTTCGTGGCGCACCACGTCACGGCGATCGTCGCCCAGACCAAGGCTGCGCGCTTCACGGCCGCGGTCGGCCACATCCAGTCCCCGGAGGACCTGGACCGGATGCTCGCCGAGATCGAACGTGCCGGGTCTCAGGCGATGGGGTCGATGCGCTCCATGGTCTCCGACCTGCGGCACACCGCCGTACCGGCCGCCATGCCTCCCACAGGCGACCTGAGCATGCTGCGGGACCTCACACAGGAGTTCTCCGTCCTGGGCCCGCCCGCTGCCCTGACCCTGGACCCGCGGCTCACCGAACGTCGTCTTTCGCCCGAGACCACCACCACGGTCCACCGCGTGGTGCAGGAGTCACTGACCAATGTCCGCAAGCACGCCACCGGAGCCGACCGGGTCGAGGTGCGGGTCACCGTGCAGCCCGGCTCCCGGGACCGGCTGGAGGTGTCGGTGACCGACGACGACCGGGGCGGCACCCCGGCCGCCCACGGGAAGGCGGACGGGAGCGGCTACGGCCTGGTCGGTCTGGCCGAGCGGGTCGAGGCGATCGGCGGGCAGCTCACCGCCGGCCCGCAGAGTGGAGGCGGCTGGCGCGTCCTGGCCGTTCTCCCCCTGGGCGCCGCGTCCACCTCGTCCAGCTGATGTACAGCGCACCACCTGCGATCATGTCCGGCATGACGATCCGGGTACTCCTCGCCGACGACCAGGCGATGGTCCGCGCCGCGTTCCGCATGATCCTCGATTCCCAGCCGGACATGCAGGTCGTTGCCGAGGCCGCGGACGGCGCCACGGCGGTCGAACAGGCCCGACGGCTACGGCCCGACGTCTGCCTCCTGGACATCCGCATGCCCGAGCTGGACGGCCTGGAAGTCACCCGCCTCCTCGCGGGGCCCGACGTCCCGGACCCCTTGAACATCCTCATCGCCACCACCTTCGACCTGGACGACTACGTCTACAGCGCCCTGCGCAACGGCGCCTGCGGCTTCCTCCTCAAGGACGGAGCCCCCGGCCTGCTCACCGAAGCGGTGAGAGCCGCGTCCACGGGGGACTCGCTCATCTCCCCTTCGGTGACCGTCCGCCTCCTCGCGCACATGGCCCCACATCGCCGTCAGCGGCCGGCTACCCGTCAGACTCACCCGGGCCGTACGGGAAGAGCCGGGCCCAACGGGCTGATCGAGCCCCTGACCCAGCGTGAACTCGACGTCGTACGCCTCGTCGCGCGCGGCCGCACCAACGAGGAGCTGTCCACCGAGCTCTACGTCACCCTGTCCACGGTCAAAACCCATCTCGGCAACATCCAACGCAAGCTCGCAACCCGCAACCGCGTCGAGATCGCCGCCTGGGCCTGGGAGAACGGAATCTGCACCGGCGACCAGGACTGACGGTCAGGGCCAAGTGGGCACGGCATTGCGGGTGTTCGGGTCACCAGTTGTGCGTGGGATCCGGACGGCTACCGGGTCCTGACACAGGTCGACCGGACAGGCAGCGGCTCCGACCCGTCTCAAGAAGAGTCGCGCCAGTACCAACCGTCGAAGTACGCCGAGTGCTCGGGGTCCGGCACGCAGATCTTCAGGCCGCTGCCGGTGTAGCGGGCGTGGCGGGCGACGGAGGTGGCGGTGCCGCCGAGAGCCGTGATCGCGTCCTTCTTCTCCTGGGCGGTGGTGTCGGGCACGACCGCGTAGAAGGGGATACCGAGCCGCTTGCAGCACCAGCCTCGGAGATGGCGGTCGACCCACTCGATGCCTCCACCACAGGACGCCCCTTGGTCAGCCAGCCGTTGACCAGGGCGTGGGCGAGCAACGCCGCTGCGATGCGGTGTTTGTGGCTGCCGGAGGGCTGGTCGGGACGGCATCGCCGTCGTGTGGGAAGAGGCCATCGGCCTCAACCGGGCCCGCCACCTCGCCCTCGCCCAGGGCTCGTTCGCCGCCGAGCAGGCCCACCAGTGGGGCGCCATCGCCGAAGTAGTACCGCCGGACCGGGCATTGCCCCGGGCACACGAAATCGCCGAATCCCTGGACGCACAACCACAGCTGCTCCCCCGCCACTTCGCAACCACCCTGCGCCAGCGGATCAGCCGCCGTCTGGCCGAGGGCCTGCAGCGGGGCTCGGCGCTGAAGGGCCTCACCGCCGCCGACCTCGCCCACCAGCAGCGAACTTGACCCTCTGAGGGAGGCAAGCGGACACCTGCCAGGGGTTGTCGGCCGTCCGCCGAAGCGGCCGCCGGGATCCGCAGCCCTACCGCTGGGACTCCGTCAGCCAACGGACCTCCCCCGTGCCCAGCCTGATCACGGTCCGGGGCCGCATGGGCCCCGCGCCACGCCGCGAGAGCAGGACCACCTCCTCGACCACCGCCGACAGTGCGCCGAGCCGGGCGGCGCACTCGGCGGCCAGAGGCTGCGGGTCCTGCGTACGGCCGAGGGACAGATGCGGAGTGAAGCGGCCGTCGCGCCCGCGGCAGAGCGGGAACCGCAGCCCCAGCGCCCGGTGCAGACGGGCCCACGGCGCCAGGCCCGCCGCGGCCGGATCAAGCCACACCGTCGTGTAATGCCGGTGCCGGAAGCACCGCACGCCGGCCAGACGCACCGTGAACGCCGCGCGCACCGCCGCCCCGGCCGAGAGCAGCGGCATGGCTTGCGCGAACTCCTCTTCCGGTACGAAGCCGAACAGCAGATTCACATGCGGCGGCCAGCGCCGTACCTGCGGATCGTGCTCCCAACGGATGTCCTGAATCGTCGGCCAGAGCTCCTGCGGCGGCAACCACGCCACCGCCGTCCGAGCCGTCGGCGCCACCTCAAGCACGTCCACCGGCTCGGCGCCACCGAAAACCGGGTTCCTGTCCACACTGCCATGATCCGGACCGCGCCCGAATCCCACGAGTCGGCGAACGGCGAGGCGCGCCGACACCGCCTGCAACGTCTGCGTGGCGTGGCTCTTCCCCACCCCGCGGCCGAGGGCCGCCTGGCTGGTCTGGCTGGTCTGGCTGGTCTGGCTGTGCCTCACCGTGACGACAGAGGCCGTGGGCCACTTTGCTGCTTCGGGCATGGGGCCCGGTCTACGGGCACCTGCCCTGCTCCAGGCAGTGCGCCGGAGTCATGGCCGGGGCGTCTGCCACTTGATGTGCTCGCTGATCCACTGCGTGGGGGACTCCATGTTGGACAGGTACGTGGCACCGTTGTGGGTGCCGCCCGGTATCTCCCAGAGCTTGGTGTGGACAGGCCCCTTGCCGTATGTGGCCATGAACTTCTTGATGGCGTTGATGGTGGCCGCGTGCTCCCTCGTGCCGACCTGGAAGGCGATGTAGACGTCCGGTCCCTTGGCGGCCGTCAGCTGCTTGGCCAGCTCCTCGGGGTTGTTCTCCCGCTTCTCCTTCTCGTGGCCTCGCCACAGTGGGGAGTCGGGCACGATGTCGGGGCCGTTGGCGATGGCGGTCTTGAACTTGTCGGGGTGCTGCAGCACGGCCTTCAGGCTGGCGAACCCGCCGGTGGAGGAGCCCATGTAGCTCCAGCCGTCACGGGACTTGATCGTGCGGAAGTTGGCTTTCATCAGGTCGGGGACGTCCTCGGTGAGCCAGGTGCCCATCTTCGGCTGGCCGGGTATGTCACTGGCGTCCCAGTAGATGCCCTTGTCGTCCGGGCCGGGGTTGAGGATCGGCATGGCCAGCAGGAAGGGCTTGCTCTTGCCCTCCTGGTACCACTTCGAGACGCTCTTTTCCAACGAGAGCTTGTCCTTGCCGAACTCGCCGACCGACCAGTAGTTGCTGTCGTTACCGGGGCCGCCGGGCAGGGCGATCATGACGGGGAAGCCGCTCGACGCGAACTTCGGGTCCTGGGTGTACTCCTTGGGTGCCCAAACCCAGACTTTTCCCTTGAATCCCGACTTTTTGCCATCCAGTGTGACAACGCTGACCTTGGTGCCGTCGCTCAAGGTCTTGACGCTCGTGAAGTCGGCGCTCGGTCCCGTGGGCATCAGGGTTCTGGAATCGGCGGCTTTCCCAGCGCCGGCCTGGCCGTAGCTGACGGGGTCGCCCCCGTCGTTGAACGGCGGAATCCCGAAGTAGCTCATCACCGGCCAGGCGATCAGTCCGAGCACGGCCACGGACGCAACCCCCATGAGCCATCTCCGGGCAACGGTGGCTCGGCGGTGGCCACTGGACTGGTAGAGCCTGGCCGGTGGGGTCGTCATCCTGCTGCTCCGGTGGGTACTGCCCCGAAGGGGCAAGAAGGTCGTTCCATCCTGTGGGACAGGCAAATCAACGTCAGAGGTTCCGAATCGTCCCCGTTTTCCGGACCTCTGTGACGAAACACTCAAAGGAAGCCGCTGGAGCAGCCATGCCCGGCGTCGTCGCTCGGGCACCTTGCCACCTGCGTGACCGGGACCAGCAGCACAGGGAGCTGGCCGGCCATCCACGGCAGGGGGCAGCGGCCCGGCCAGCGGCGGCCCACGCGGGAGAGGCCGGGCGCCGACGGACCGGGACGCGGCGGGGCCGCTTGGCGGATCGCCCTTCGGGTCGTCGGGGCACCTGCCGGTGGCCAGGCCGGGCCGCTCTCCCCCGCCCGTTCCAAGGGCCGGGGCTTGGGGCCGATGCGGCGAAGCAGTCCACGGATCCATTCAGGGTGGCGATGATCAGGTTGCCCTTGGTGTGGAAAAGGGGCAGCGGTGAGGGCGCTCGTTACAAGCGACCACCCCCTGCTCGGACGTGACCCCACACCTGCTCAGTGGATCTCCCCACCCATACTGCACCTGACCTGCGGACGGGCGCCACAAGGGAGGGGCCGCCCGATAACCAGCTTGGTGGCCGCTGCTAGCGGTGGGTGATTAGGCGATCCGTCCGGGCCATCCTGGCCAACCCCCGCTACACCGGCCGCCAGGTCCGGAACCGCCAACGCACCGACCACGTCCTCATCGACCCCGCCAACACCACCCTGGGCCCCCACGACATCACGCACTGGAACACCCCCGAGGCTGGGCCGTCTCCACCGCCTCCGCTGGGTACACCACCACGCCGCCTACCGCGGCCGACACGGCCACTCCAGTGCCACGGCACCAGAGCCGGGTCGGCCTCGCCACGCCTACGTGCGCGAAGACCGCTAGCAGCGGCCACCAAGAGGAAGGGACCGGCTTCACCGGGCCGGGTGATCGCAGCGGGCCGGGTGGCCGCCTGCCCGCCGGGCGGGGCGATTCGTGCGATCTTCGCGCAGGGGGAGCCGGTACCGGTGCCAGCGGTCGGCGATGCGGGCACCGGCGGCGGCGAGCGCCTCGGCGACGGGCGTATCGCCGAACTCCTGCACGTCGAGAAGCGTGACCTCGGGGTGGTCCCCTCGCAGCTGGCCGATGAGTGTGGCCAGCAGCGCGGTCAGCTGCCCGGCGCTGACCCCGCGTCGGTGGAAGATCATGTCCACGGTTGCCGTCTCGCCATCGATCATCGCCGTGGCCTGGGCGGCAAGCGTTCCTTCCGGGGTCAGGAGATCGAGCGTCAGGTGCGGCAGCGACGGCAGGTCGTGCAGCAGTTCTTCGGCGTCCCGGGGGTTGTACGGCTGCCCGGTGGCCTCCGTGTAGAAGTCGGCGTAGGCGGGGAGCAGAGCCTCGGTGGCGAAGTGCGGCACCGGCCGGACGGTCACCGCGGGCAGCGCCGGCGGGGCGGTCCATCCGGCCAGTGGAGCCACCTTCCAGCGGCGGCCCAGCACCTCGGCCTCCGAAGCGCCGAGCTCCGCAGCGGCCCGGGCGTCGAGGTGCCCCTCCGGATCGTCCCAGTCGAGCGCGGTGTATCCGGCGCGTCCGGCGCTGTCGGCGGCGCCGCGCACCAGGCGCGTCACCACGTCCCTCTCCTCCGCCGTCGCCTCGCGCAGGACGTTGTGGCCCTGGGTGATGCGTTCCCGCTCCCGGGAGACGAGCAGCCACTGGAGGTCCGCCACCGATGTGCCGTCTCCTCGGGCGTGGACCTCCGCCCAGCCGAGCAGAGCACCGTCCGGCCGTCGGGCGACGACAAGCGACGCCGGGCGCTCCGCTTCCTCGTGGTCCTTCCGTTCGAGGTCGGGCACGGGCATCGGCAAACCGGCGTATAGCTCTCTGACCAGTCGGACATCCGCGTCCGGATCGTGGTCGTCCACCACGCGGATACGCGCTGGCAGGTCCATCAGGCGACTTTCCTTTCGTTCCCTTTGATCCCTTTGTTCTTCAACTTCGGGGAGGGAGACGCACGGCCGGGCTGTTGACCTGAGCCGACGGCTGGCATCCGGTGTCTGGTTCCGGGGGGGCAGCTGTGGGCGGGGAATTCGGCGACCAGGCGTGCTCCGCGGGGACTGTCCGCGGCGCGCAGGGTGCCGTCGTGGCGAACGGCGATCTCGCGGGCGATGGCCAGGCCGAGCCCGGTGCCGCCGGTATGCCGGCTGCGGGCGTCGTCGAGACGGGTGAACCGCTCGAAGACGCGCTCCCGGGCGTCGGAGGGGATTCCCGGCCCGTCGTCCCGCACTTCGAGGACGACCGCCTGTCGAGCGCGGCCGGCTCGGCTTGCCTGGCCACCACCAACGTGGTCGCGGTCGTGGCCGATGGGCGGGTGGCGGACGGTGACCTCGACGGTGGTGTGGGCGTGACGGCAGGCGTTGTCGAGGAGGTTGCGCAGCAGCCGTTCGAGCTGGATGCTGCTGCCGCGCAGCGCCGTCGGCTCGTCGGCAGCACAGGTGAAGTGCAGCGTCCCCAGGCGGCGCCGATGCCGGTATTCCTCCACCAGGTCGTGGGCGAGGGCGTCCAGACGGACGGTGGCGTCGCCGGGACGCACCGCCTCGTCAAGGCCGGTCAGTAGCAGCAGATCGTCGCTGAGGCGCTGGAGACGCTCGATGTCGGTGAGCGCGCCGCGCACGGTCTCGGGCCAGTCGACGCCGTCGGGGTGGGTCAGTGCGGCCTCAAGGGAGGCGCGCAGTGTGGCGAGGGGGCTGCGCAGTTCGTGGGAGGCGTCGGCGACGAACCGCTGCCGACGCTCGACCACGTTCGCCAGCCGGTCCAGGGTGGCGTTGGTGGTCCGGGCGAGTCGGGTGATCTCGTCACCGGAGGACGGGACGGGGACACGGCGGTCCAGGGAGTGCGCGGTGATGTCCTCCAGTTCACGGCGGATCGCTTCGACCGGACGCAGCGCCCGGCCCGCGGCGGCCCACGCGATGGCGGCGATGAGCAGCCCGGCCGCGGGGACCCCGCCGACCAGCCCCCACGCGAACACCGCGTCGACGGTGAAGACCGAAGAGGTGTTGTTCACATGGCGCAGCCACAGCAGTCCGCCAAGGGCCAGCAGCGCGCCCGTGACACCGGCGGCGAGGGCGGAGCCGGCCCGCAGGGGCAGTGTCCGCCCGCCGGGCCGGGCGCCGCCCCAGGCAGCGGCGCCGACGAGGATCACCATGCTGGGAAGGCCGACCAGCAGCCCCCAGTAGAGAGCCGCGTCGGCGGTGTAGTCCGGCTCGATGGAGTTGCGCTGCTGGAGCCAGCTGCCGTCGGCGAGTAGCAGCAGCGCCGCGGTGGCCCCCGCAGCGAGCGCCGCGCCCGCCCGCGTCCTCCGCGTCGTCCCGCCCCCGGCCGCCCAGGCCGCACCGGCCACCAGGAGTCCGGTCAGCGGGACGCCGAGCCGTACGGCGGCGTCGAGCTGAGGACCGATGCGGTCGGTGGCCAGCCGTTCGGCCAGGGTGGCGGCAAGTGGAGGAGCGGTGGCGTCGGCGTACAGGAGCCATGCCACGCCACCGCCCAGCGCCAGCACCGCGGTGAGCGCGGCGGCCAGGGCCGCCCGAATCCTCGGTTCGCGCACGGCCCGCCCCGCCCACCGGCGCGAGCGCTCAGCGGGTTCAGTGGGTGCAACGGGTGCGGCGGATTCAGCGGTCATGCCCTGCCAATCGGTAGCCGCCACCGCGTACGGTCTCGATCGACGTCCGGCCGAACGGCGCGTCAATCTTGCGGCGCAGGGCGCTCACGTACACCTCGACGATGTTCAGGTCGCCGTCGAAGGCCGCCGACCACACCTGCTCGACGATGTCGATCTTCGGCACCACCTCGTCCACCCGCTCGGCCAGGCACTCCAGCACCGCGAACTCCTTGGCCGTGAGTCCGATCCGGGTCTCACCCCGCCCGCAGACACGGCTCGCCGGGTCGAGCCAGAGGTCGCCGACGCGCAGTACGGACTGCCGGCGGGCCCCGCCACGGCGCAGCAGCGCCCGCAGCCTGGCCTCCAACACCACGTAGGAGAAGGGTTTCGCCAGATAGTCGTCGGCACCGGTGTCCAGCGCCTCGGCCTCGTCGTACTCGCCGTTCTTGGCCGTCAGCATGAGGATCGGCGTGTCGATGCCCCCGGCGCGCAGCCGGGCGCACACCCGGTAGCCGTTCAGCCCGGGCAGCATGATGTCGAGGACGATCGCCTGGTAGGGATGTTCGCTCGCCATGTACAAGCCGATACGGCCGTCGTGAGCGACGTCCACGGCGTAGCCGGCAGCCTCCAGCCCCCGTTTCAGCGTGGCTGCGAGCCGTTCCTCGTCCTCGATCACTAGAAGGCGCACTCCGCCAGTATCCCCGGGCGGCCGCGCGCAGCCTGAAGTGATCTTCAGGCTGCTTCAGCGCCGTCTCAGCAGGTGGGGGGCATCCTCGGGGCCCGTCCCCCGCTGCCCACCTCCCGAGGTGACCGTCTTGACCACGACCCCGCCGGCCGCCACCCGCCAGCATCCGGCGGCAACCGCCCCGGCAACCGCCCGTCCTGCCCCGCGCTCCCGCCGCGTCCCGTCCGCCGTCGCAGCCGTCACCTTCGCCGCGTACACGGCCCTCGCCCTGCGAAAGCACATGCACTTCCAGACCACCGGCTACGACCTGGGCATCTTCGGCCAGGCCGTCCGCTCGTACGCCGAACTACGACTGCCCTCCTCCGAGATACGGACGGCGACCGGCGGCCCCGGCCTGCACGGCGCCGGCTTCCCGCTGCTCGGCGATCACTTCCACCCCATCCTCGCGACGCTGGCCCCGCTGTACCGGCTCCTGCCGCACATCGAGGTCCTCCTAGTCGCGCAGACGGCGCTGGTCGCGTACTCGGCGTACGTCATCACCCGCGCCGCCGCCCGGCACCTCGGCCACCTCTCACGCTGGGCCGCGCCATGCCTGGGATCCGCCTATGCACTGTCCTGGCCCCTCCAGCAGCTGATCGGCTTCGACTTCCACGAGGTCGCCTTCGCCGTGCCGCTGCTCGCCCTGGCCCTCGCCGCGTACCTCGACGGCCGTTGGACCGCGGCCGCCGGGTGGGCCGCGCCCCTCCTGCTGGTCAAGGAGGACATGGGCCTGACCGTCCTCGCCTTCGGCCTCCTGCTGCTGCGCCACCACCGCCGGGCGGGCGCCGTCCTGTGCGTGCTGGGCCCGGCCGCCATGGCCCTGACGGTGTGCGTGATCATCCCCCACTTCAACCCGGACGGCTCCTACGCGTACCTCGCCCCCGGCACCTCCGGCGACGGACCACTCGCACCGCTCTCCCAACCCTGGGAAGCAGTACGGCGGCTGGTCACACCGGGCACCAAGGCGCTCACCGTCCTGATGCTGCTGCTGCCCTCCGCCCTGCTCGCCCCGCGCAGCCCGCTGGTACTGCTGGCCGCGCCCACCCTCCTATGGCGCCTGGCGTCCGACAACCCGGCCTACTGGGGAACCCAGTACCACTACTCCGCAATCCTGGCCCCCATCGTCTTCGCCGCCCTCATCGACGCACTGACACGCATCAGCCGCTCCCGGCCACGCCACGGCCCGACGCTCACACGGACCGTCACCGCCGCCGTCCCCGCCATAGCTCTGGTGGCCACCGCCGGCTTCCCCCTGTCACAGGTCGCCACGACGCAACTGTGGCAGGGCACCGCCCGAACGGCCGCCGGACAGGCCGCGCTAGACCGCATACCGGACGGCGCACGCGTCATGGCGAGCAACAGCCTCGCCCCGCACCTGACCGACCGAGCAACCGTCTACCTCACCGCCCCGGGCGTCCTGCAACAACAGCGCCGGCCAATCGACTGGATCATCGCCGACACCACCGACCGCTGGCCCCAAGGCTGGGCCAAGGCCGTACTGCACCAAGCCACCGCCGCCGGCTACGAGCAGATCTTCGCCGAGCACGGATACCTGGTCCTGCACCGGCAGCAGCACACTGCCCGGTGAGCCGGAGGCCGCAGAGCCGAAGACTGCGGAGCCGGAGATCACACCGCGGGTGCCGCCGGGCCCCGGCGGCCTCAGAGGCCGTCTCGGCGTACGACGAGAAAGGCAGCATCGTCGTGCAGTTCGTGTCCGGCGTAGTCCAGCAGATCCTGCTGGAGTCGGTTGAGGAGCTGAGCGGAGGGCAGGGCGGCCCAGGCGCGGAGCCGTTCGCCGAGCGGATAGTCCGCACCGTTCGCGTCGCGTGTCTCGGTCACTCCGTCCGTGCAGAGGGCCAGCCGGTCTCCCGGAGCGAAGGGAATCCGCTGCTCCGTGCGGGGCCCTGGGGCCAGTTCGCCCAGCCCCAGGGGCAGCCCGGGGTCGTCGATCCGCACTTCGGCCGCGGTGCCTTCGGCGAGCAGGGACGGCGGGACGTGTCCGCAGTCGACGATCAACGCGTTCCGGTCCGTCTCCAGTTGCAGGAGCAGCGCGGTGACGAAACGGTCCTCGCTCTCCGCGCCCTCCTGCGGTGGCCGCCGGTTGTGCCGTTGCAGCGCCTGTTCCAGCCGGTCGGCCACCTGGGACAGGGTGGGCTGGTGGTACGCGCTCTCGCGGAAGGACGTCAGCACGACCATTCCCGCCTGGAGCGCGGGGAGCCCCTTGCCCCGCACGTCGCCGATCAGCACGCGTGTGCCGTACGGGGTGGGCAGCACCTCGTAGACGTCGCCGCCAACCAACGCCTCCTGTACGGAGGAGATATACAGCCCGTCGACCGTCGCGTCGTCGGTGCGCAGGGGGAACGGGCGCAGCAGCACCCGCTGGACGGCCTCGGCGTTGGAACGCGTCCGCGCCAGCAGTGCCTCGCGCTGCTGACGCAGCATGCACAGTACGACGAGGGCTGCGCAGATGGCCACGGTACCCACGACGACCGCGTAGACGGTCGGGGCGCTGGTGGCCGCGCGTTCCTGGATGAAGATCACGACCACCGCCGTGGTGTGGACCGCGGCCACCAGCAGGGTCTGCCGCACGGCGCAGACCATGGCCACAATCAGGACTGCGATCACGGACACCTGGATGATCTGGTCGTTGGAACCGCTCCCGAGGTCCACCACCATGACCGCGACGTTCACGGCCGCCATGCCGGCGGCCGTGGGCCAGCCTCCCTTTTCCGGCAGGCGCTCGATCCAGGAGCGGCTGGCCCATGAGGCGTCACGCGCTCTGTGTGCCATGCAGGCTCCCTGTCTCCCGTAGTGCCTTCTCCTGTTAGATCAGTTAGATCAGTTAGATCAGTCTGTCCAGATAGATCAGTCCGTCCAGATCCGCACGGCCCTCCAGAGGCGTAGGCCCGGCGGTACCGGGGGGTGTAGAGGCGATCTTCCATCGGGTCCGGCACCGCGCGTGGTGAGCCGACTGTCCACTGCCAACGGCTGCTGACGGTGGCCGGATGTGACTGGGCGGCGGAGCGACCATGAGCGCGACGGCGAGGGCGAGGGGGTGACCGTTGCGCCCGGTCCCATGCCCGGTGGTACGAGCGCATACCCCGGGCCCGGCCCGCGGTCCTGGGCTACTGGATGGACTGGATGGATTTGGGGCAGTCAGCTGGGGGCCTGGCCAGGTCGCCGGGCTTGGCGGCGGTGCAGGCGGTCGCCGCCAACTCGATCCCCAAGACACCTATCAAGACATGCCGTGACATGCGGGATCCGCTCATACCCCCAGCCTGCGGGCGGGAGCGGCCGTGGGCCGGGAACTGCTGCACCGGTCGTGTGAATCCCGCCTCGACCGTACTCACCTGCCGCATCGCATCGAGCACAACCTGCGAGCCAAGGACGTTGCCCAGGTCCCAGGCACCGCCACCGAACCCCGCCACACCGAGGGAACCGAGCCAGACTCAAGCACCTGGTCAGCAGCGGGGGTGCGCACCGAACCCGAGCCCGTCCCCTGCCCCCTGCCCCTGTCCCTGTCCCTGTCCCTGTCCCCTGCCACAACCGAAAAACCGGCCTGCGACACCGCCTTCTTCACAGTCCCTGACCAACACGCACCCAACATCCTCCACGCAGGAGAGCCAAGTCGGCCCGGCCGAACATCTGCCGCTTGAGCATCGTCCCGTTGTGACCTTCGAGGGTGCGGCGGCGCACACAAGGACATACAGTGCCCGATATGTCGAATTAGCGAAAGGGAGTCAGGCTACGGATCAGCTCCCACACACTGCTGCTCATTTCGGCTTCCTCCAGTCTCGCGCTCGCCGCATCCACCCTTTTCAGGGCGTTCAGCGGCCACCGCAACACCATCATCGGCCAGTACGTGCCACCGCCGCCCGGACCATGAAAGCGAGTAGGCATGACGACCCCAGCCGCTGCACAGGACACCCCCGTCGAGCCCCTTGCCGAGTCGCCCGAGGACGACATCGTGGTTCCAGAGAAGTGACTGTGGTTCGCAGGAGGATTGGCCGCAGCAGGGCTCTGCGTAGCCCTTGCCTCTGGACGGGCCGGCAAAGGCAACGGGGGCAACGGTATGACCGTTGTGCGCATGTGACCACCTGTTGCAGATCTCGACCCTGATGGGCCGACCCAACCGCGCCGGCTTCCATGGACCTCGACCAGGCCACGGTCACCGGCGAACAGGGCAGCGATTTGCTCTGCCTGCGTGTGTGTCCATCTCCGCTTGGCCGTACGCTGCCTGGGCCGCCGAGTGGGGTCTAGTGTCACCAGTGGACGGCGGTGATGCGCCGTATGGCCTCGCGGATCAGGTCGGTTCCGGCGCATACCGTGAGGCGGACGTATCCTTCGCCGCCTGGGCCGAAGCCGCTTCCGGGGACGGCGAGCACCCGGGCCTCTGCCAGCAGCTTCTTGGCGAAGCCTTCGCTGTCCGTGCCGTCGGGGCAGCGGACCAGGCAGTAGAAGGTGGCCCCGGGCCGCAGCACCTGGAGTCCAGCCTGTTCCAGTCCATCGCAGAGCAGGTGCATCCTCTCGCGGTATACGGCTCGTAGGCGCTCCGGGTAGCCGGTGGTGTCGTTCAGGGCGGTGACGGCGGCGTGCTGGATCGCGGTGAACGTGCCGGAGTCCGTGTGGGTCTTCACCGTCCGCAAGGCGCCCACGACGTCGGCGTTCCCGGCGGCGAAACCCACACGCCAGCCCGCCATGTTGTACGCCTTCGACAAGGAGTGGAACTCGATGCCGCACTTCATCCCGCCCGGTGCCCGGAGGAACGACGGCGGAGGCGCGCAGTCGTAGTAGATCTCGCTGTACGCGGCGTCGGAGGCCACCACGATGTCATGCCGTAACGCGAACCGTGCCAGCTCGGCGTAGAAGCCCGAAGTGGCCAGCGCCGCCGTGGGGTTGTTGGGGTAGCAGACCCACAACAGCTTGGCCCGCCGCGCGACGGCGGCCGGGACGGCGGTCAGGTCCGGCAGGAATCCGTTCTCCTCCCGCAGCGGTACGCGCACCACCTCCGCCCCGCACCACCGCGCCCACGTCCCATACACCGGGTACCCCGGATCGGGCACCAGCACCACGTCGCCCGGTTCCGCATAGGCCATCGTCAGGTGCGCCATCGCCTCCTTGCTGCCCAGCGTGGCCAGGACCTCGGTCTCCGGGTTGAGGTGGAGCCCGAAGCGGCGCCCGAGATGTCCGGCGGCCGCCTCGCGCATCGCCTGCGTGCCGGCGTACGGCGGATACCGGTGGGCCGATGGATCCCGAACAGCCTTGCGCAGGGCCTCGACGATGTGCGGCGGAGTCGGCAGATCGCAATCACCGACACCCAGCGGGACCGGCGCCGTACCGTCCCGAGCCGCCAGCTCCCGGGGCCGGTCGATTAAGGAGAACAGGTAGTCCTCGGTCTGCGACAGACGTGCGGCACGTGCGGGCAAGTGGCCCTCCCGGATAGAGCGAGCAAGCACTACGGCTGCTCATGCCGATGGCAGGCAGTCGCACCACCATCTTGCCCATGACGTCTGCCACTTGCCGGTACCACTGACTGAGACGCGCTCTACCAGTGCCGCTGTCCGATGCCTCACTGTCGTCCGGGCAACGACCGAGATGAGAGGAGACTCCTGTGGCAGAGGGAAAGCGTTCCGCAATACCTGACGTGTGCTTGCCGTCGCCCGACGTGCGCTGGACCGTCGAGGACAAAGCGAGGGTGGCCGCTGAGATAGGCGCCGCCTGCCGACGCGGCGGGTACTTCTTCCTGCGTCATCACGGGGTCGCGGCTGACCTGTTGTCTGCCGCATATGAAGAGACACGGCGGTTCTACCGTCTGCCGGTAGACGAGAAGCGCAAATTCAACGCCAGTGCGCAGTCCCAGTTCCTCGGCTACCGCGGCCTGGGGCGAGAGAAGAGCACGGCGCACACCGGATCCGAGGCTTGCGAGCAATACCGGATCGGGAACATCGAAGGCGCCCTCGATATGCCGGCGTCCGCCGACTTCTATCATGCTCCATTCACCAACGGGGCAAGCCTCTTCAGAAGCTTGGTGCGCCTGGGCGACACGCTGCTCTCAGCGTGCACCGATGACCTGGGCCTGGGAGCGACGGGCTTTGATCCGTTCATGACGTCCCCGATGCACAGACTTGGTTTCAACTTCTATGGTGTCGCGCACGGGGAGCAGATCGCCAACACCGTTGATTATGCGATGTCGCCGCACGTCGATCTTTCCCTTTTCACCATGCTCACCCAGAACGAGCCGGGGCTGGAAGTCAAGGGATCTCACGGCGAGTGGATTTGCGTCCCGCCGACCCATGACGCGCTCTTCGTCTTTATCGGCGACTACCTGCAGAGGTGGACGAAAGGGTTGTACGTGGCCGGCAAGCATCGCGTAAGAGCGGTAACCGCGGACAGGCTGTCGATTCAGTACAAGCACAGGCCGGGATACGCCACCGTCGTGGCACCACTGAGTCGCTTCATCGGCGAAGCCAATCCGGCGCGTTATGGCCCGTTCGACACCGGGCGTCAGTATGCGTCCCATTTGCGGTCGCTCCTCGGGTCCGGCTGAACTGGTCCGAACGGCCGCTGGAGAGGGGGCCCCGGGCCGCCCCACCAGCCCGGCGGGAAGCACTGGACCGTGCCGCTCGCCCCCTCCGGCCAGCCCTTCCGCATCCACGGCGCCCACGGACACCGGCATGCCCAAGAGCCGCGCCGAGCAGCGGTAAGCGTCCGGTCACGCGCGGCAGACGATCTCGCTGTGCAGGATGCTCAGCCGGCGCTCCGGGGGGCGCGTCGAAAGCCGGGAGGTCCAGCAAGGCGGGGTCGGCCATGTCGCGTGCGTGGGTGATCGCGTCGAGGCGTTCCAGGACGTCCTGGACGTGGCGCAGGTTCGTGGTCGGCGTCCAGCGGCCACGCCCGCTGCTCGCGCTGCGTTGGCGCGCCGAAGGCGGAGTACGTCCGGTAGGCGAGGTGGACCGACTCGCGAAGGCGCGGCCAGGGCATCGGGTACGGGAGGCTGTAGAGCGTGTTGAGGAGGTCGGGCAGTACGTCCTCGTAGGCGTCGAACAGCATCGAGGTGTCGTCGTAACCGTCCGGGCCGGCCAGCAGCGGGCCGCGCAGGGCGAACGGCGCCTCGAAGGCCCGCCCCCACGGCGCGAGCAGATCCGCGAGCAGCGGGCGCGCCTTGGCCACCGCGTGCACCCGGCCCTTGGCCACGCGGATCAGCCGGGCCTGCTTCGCCCACACGAACATCCGGAGGCGTCATCGTCATCGGGTAGTGCTGCGCTGCCGGCGTTCGCGGTGGGCCGCGAGGAGTGTGGCGAGGTGGGGACCGTACGCGTAGCCGAGGGGGGCGAGGTCAGGCGGCAGGGTGAATCCCCGCGGGAGTTGTTCATAGAGGTGGGCCATCTGGTGCCGGTAGGCGCCTTGGAGGGTCTGTGGCCAGGCACCGGTCAGCGGCGGGCGCATCCGTGCCTCGGCGGCCAGCGCCGCGTGGTGCGCGGCTGCCTCTTCCACTGCCTCATCGCGCCGCCAGTCTGCGATGGGTTGCCGTTCAGGTGACCAGGGCTCCAGCCAGGTGCTGGTCTTGTTGTGCAGGAGCGCGGCGGTGAGCTCCTCGGCGATCAAGGGTGAGGCGTGCAGGCCGTCACGGTGAGTACCGGTCGCAACCCACAGGCCGCGACGGGAGGTTGAGCCGACCAGCGGGTGGCCGTCAAGGCCGACCGGCCGGTTGCCATGATGAATGGCGTGGATACGGGCTCCTGCCAAACCGTGATCGAGTTGGCTGAGCGCGTTGTCCAGGAGGAAGCGGAGCGCGCCGGCAGGGGGGTGTGCTGTCGGGGTGGGTGTGGGAACTGCGGAGGCACCGATGTACCAGGTGCCGTCTGCCTGCGGCACCGCGTGCAGGCCGCAGGCGTAGGCGCGGTTGGGCGTGCGTAGAACAGCCGGCAGCGCAGCAGGTGCGGACACCGTCACCGCGGTGCCCTCGATAGCGGCGACGGGCAGGACGGGCAGGTCCGGGTCGATGCGGTGGACGAGGTCGGTCGACCAGACGCCGGCAGCGATCACCGCATTGGGCGCGCGGAAGACCGTTTTGTCGGAGCATGTCAGGGTGTAGGTGTCGGCAGGAGCAGCCGCCAGGTCGCCCGGCGGTGCGAGGGTCACGTTCGGCAGCGCGGCGAGGGCCGTGTCCAGGGCCATAAGCCAGCGCCGCGCGTCCAGGAATGCCTCGTCGGGCAGATAAAGGGCGCGCAGCGGCCGGTCGTTGCTCACCGGTCGACAGGCGGGCACCTCAGCGGGATCGATCTCTTGGACGGGCAGCTGGTATCGGCGGCCCGCTTCGGCTATTGCGGCGAAGGCCCGTTCATCCGTCGGGCCGGACACCGCATTAAGGAGCATGAAGGTCCCTCTCCCATGCCCTGTCTCCCGGCTCTTGGCGCCATAGCGCCCGATGCGGTCCAGCCAGCCGTCCCACCGTCCGGCCGCCTCGATGGCCATCTCCAGGCGCAGCCGGCTGTGCTCCTTCTCCAACGACGCCGCAGTGACCTCGCCGAGCACCCCCAACATCGCCCCCGCCGCCTCGGACGCCCCTGCAGCCTGCCGCCCGGACAGCACCACCCGAATCCCCGGCTCAGCCGACGCCAACGCAAAGGCGATCGACCTCCCCAGCACACCCGCGCCCACCACGAGGACGTCCACCTCGGCCATCGCCGGACCTCCCATTCTCAACAGGACACAACCGCCCCGCACTACCCCTGCGCGCCGCAGGCGCACACAACTGCCCAGCGCTTCGTCCGGTTCGCCACTCACAACGGCGGAAAGCAGCAGAAGCGGGTCCGCCAATTCACCTGCTCCCTGAGGCGCACGTCGGTGCGGCGTGCGCAATGCCTCGGTTAGCCGCCGTCGAACGACAGCGGGCCACAGTGGTGCGGACGGTTACCCGGCGGGGGTGCCGTCTCGGAGGTACAGCGGCCTTCCCGTGTCGAGCGCCCGCACGGCGGCCTCGCACCGTTCGCGATATCGGTGGGTGGGTACAGGCGCCTACACCGGCAGTTTGGCGGTCTTTCCGGCGAGGGTCTTCCCACGTACCGGTTGACCGCGGGGAGGCGCGTTGCCTTGAGTACGGCGCGGCGGAGGTGGAGTTGCCAGGCGGAGTCGGGGACGAACCAGCGCGCGGCGTTGCGCGCGGTGCGCTGGCGGTCGGTGACCAACGGCCGCCAGGACTGTTCGTAGCGGTCCAGCGCGTCCTCGACGGTCGCGGCCCGGTCGAGCTCGGCACCAAGGAGGTAGGCGCCGGCCAGGGCCAGGGAGGCGCCTTGGCCGGCGAGGAGGGAGACGGCCTGACAGGCGTCGCCGAGGGGTGACGCACGTCATCGAGATCCTCATCGGCGTCCCACTCGATCCGGTTCAACATCCGCTGAATGCGGTCTGGGCCCGCATGGCCGGCCTCCTCCGCCAAGGTCCAGCCGTTCTTGCGCTGCAGCGGAGCGATCAACCCGTGCATCTACGCCAGAGCCGACTCCCGCGGCTCCGACCTGCTGAAGCGATGCACGAACCGCTCATGAACGGCGTCCAGTTCGCCCACCCACAACCTGGCATCAGCAAGGACCCCACCCATAACCATGCCAACGACAGGCCCGTCCTCAGTCACGGCAAATACCGTTGCAGTACTAGGGGTTGGGTGAACGGAACGCCTGGACAATCATCGTTTTCCACAACCACCCGGTCGATGGGCCCGGCGCCGTGTCACGCTCATGGTGCAGGAGCACGATGCTCAGCGAGGGAATTCCATCCACGAATGCGGTCGTGATAGGGGCTCTCCTGCAAGCTTCTGGGAGCACCCACCCCGGACGCATTCTGACAATTGCTCAAGAACGGCCGGAACGCCACCACCGGACCCCAGGCCGATCACCTGCGCGAAGGCGCCCTGCCGGCCACCTGAGGATTCCTTCCGGCAGTAGAGATCAAGGCCGTGTCCGGTGGTGACTGCGTCGAGTAGGGCTTGGAGTTCGGCGGGCGGGTCTTTGTCCGTCCGGGCCCGCCACCAGCGCGTCAGGGTGGTGGCGCGGTCAGGCCAGGAACGGACTGAGCGTAAAGCTCAGGGCCAGCAGGGCTGTTGTTGCTGGTGGGGCGGTGTGGGCCCCCTCTCTGACCCGTTGTCGGGGCAGGGTGCCTGCGTGGAGGTGTCCTCGAACCAGCCCGTCGATCCCACATGCGGCGGCCTGCCCCCTGCGGCCCGCGCCGTCGCGCGGCATCGTGGTCTGGTAGTCCAGGCGTAACTTCCAGAATTGGTCGGGAGGTTAGGTGGATTCCGTGGCAGGCACAGGACAACGGCATCCAGAGGTGACTGTGGTGGCGCCAGAGGAACCATCCGAACTCACCCCCGTGGCCGCGAGGGCACTCTTGAACTTCGCGCTCGATGCCCACGAACAACTCAACGCACAGCAACCTGTCGCTGCTCGCCCCACAGATGAATCCGCTCCGAAGACCGCGCACCACACCAACCACGCCTACGTACACCGACACGAACCCCCATGCGGCGGGCTCGAGAGAAACCGCAGGTCAGCGCGCTACTCCACCGGGAGTCCACACACCCCCGCTCGACCGTCCGATCGAATCCTCATGCAAAATGCCTGGTCAGCGCACTGACCAGGCATTTTGGGTGTGTGTCCGAGGGGGGACTTGAACCATACGCACATGCCGGTGATGCGGGGAGAGCTGCGGCTGGCATAGCCCCTCACGGCCGATGCGCATTTATCGCGTGCCGCACAAGGAAGCTGTCTGGGCAGGGGGCGGGGTGCGGCGGCAGCATGGCCGGACGCGGGCCACTGCTCAGCCTGCACAGCGGTTCCTACTTCCCCAGCGCAGCCCGCAGGCCGGACTCAGAAACCTTTCCGGTCGCCCAGGACCAGAGTGCACGTCGAGCGCTCCGGTCTATCGAGAGTGAGCGCTGGCAAGCGCGGAAAAGCAGAGCGGGCCTTTCGGCCACATACCACCGTTCCTCTGCCACCTTCAGGCAGATATCAGCAGGCGCCGCACCGTTGGCCGAGAGTTGCGTCATCGCATCGACATCCAGATCGAACTTCGACCGGGCCGCGATAGAAACCCCGTAGGCACTCTTGAAATCACGGCAGAAGTCGCGCGCCGCATAAGACGGTACGTACCGGAGCCACCACTCCGACGGTGACATCTTGGGAAACGCCTCGATATTGAAAATCGGCCTCAGCGACGCGTCGACCGCCTCGAGTTCCGCTGCGATCAGTCGATGGTCGACAGAAGTACCCTCACGAGAGGCGGCCAGCAATTCTTGAAGGGTGCTCCGCGAATTAACGTCCATGAGAAACTCCTCGACCTCCCATGGATAGCCGTCCAGGCAGTCGTCCGCAAAGCTGCGCCAGCGAGCGAGCCTTTCCAGCAGATCCATGGGGATGCACCCTCCGAGAACATAAAATCCTGGACAGATGAAGTTTACATTAGCGCTGACTCTCGTTGTCCATATACTTGCGCGCCTCCGCAATGGTACTGCCAGGCCGGAAGTAACTGGTGATCCTCCCGTTGTGTGCGATGGCCAATCTGCCCTCCGGATCCATACGGAGCACCGCTTGATCATGAGAACGGGTGGCTTCGCGAACCCCCTCAGGAGGCTTCGGGTCGCGGAACAGTGCCTCAGAGTCCGCTACATAGCGACCGAACCCGTCATCATTATCGTGCTGATCTTGGCACTCCGGCATGTCAGGCTTTCCGTCCCTCGCGCCCTCTCCATACGCATGTTTGTCGTAATGCTCGTCGACCTTCGCAGGATCCCATTTGTATGGCGCGAGTCCGAGGGGGTCGGTCCAGGTGTGGGGATTGTGGACGTAGGTGGACGGGTTGGGTGCTGGGGACAGCCCGAGGGGGTCGGGGGTGAGGAAGCGGGCGGTTTCGGGATCGTAGGTGCGGAAGTAGTTGTAGTGGAGTTCGGTTTCGGGGTCGAAGTATTGGCCGGGGAACCGGAGCGGGGTGTGGGCAGTGGCGCTGGCGTTCCAGGTGGTGGTGCCCCACAGGGTGGTGCGGGTGCGGGCGGCGATGGCGCCTTGTTCGTCCAGGAGTTCGGTGGGGGTGCCTACGAGGTCGGTCACGATCGCGAAGAAGCGCTCATCGATCTCGTGTTGCGGATCCTGAGCTGCGGTGCGGCGTTCGCGCTGCGTCAGAGGCGCCAGGCCTTGGTGGTCCCAGGTGAGGGTGGCTTGAGTGGAGTGGCCGTGGACGAGGGTGGTCTGCTCGCACAAGGTGGTGCCGTCCCAGATGAAGTCCACCTGTTCGGCGACGTTTTGCCCGTCTTGGGTCAGACGTAGTTTGGCGGTTCGGCGGCCGAGGGGGTCGTAGGTGTAGCGCCAGTTGGTTCCGTCCGGGGTGGTGCAGGCGATCAGGCGGTCTTCGGCGTCCCCAGCTCGAAGGTGAACGCCGTGGCGGCCGTGCTGGTGCGCCGTCTCGCGTGGCAGGGCAAGGTCTTCGGCCCCGGCTGCCGTGAACTGCGAAATCTGGTCACGCCGTTTGGGATTTGGGCGGTGCGGGCGCGGGCCTACCGGAATTCGAGCTGGTGCGACGGCGGCGGGTGCATCGTCCTCGACTACTCGCACACCTCGCTCGTGGCCCACTGGATTCGGGACGAGATCCGCCGCGTCGGGCAGGGGGGCTATCTCGGCAACGTCTACTGGGGACGGCGCAAGGTCCTGGATTTCAGCTCGGCGTTCCGGATTGCCCGCACCTGAAGTCCTGAAGTAGAGGCGGAGGCGCGGAAGATGCCGTATCAGAAGGCGGTCACCGTCCGGGCCGCCCTGCCGCCGGATCGGGTCGCCGAGGTGCGGGAACTGCTACACGGGGCCGGTGGGAAGGGCACGGCCGGGGAGCTGTTCCCCTGTGCCGAAGTACCGAGTGTTCACTTCGCACGCGTCGTCCTCGTTTCCGATGGGCTCGGCGGCGCCACAGCGGACATGACGCCCAGCGTCGTGTACATGGGCGAGTGGACGGGCCCGTGCAAGCGCACTTCACCGATCTCGTGCGCAAGGCGAGCGACGGCCTGGACAGGGTGTTCGGGCACTGCGGCTGATATCCGATAGGCGGCTCCCCGGAGGCGGCACGGATCGACTGGCTGCGTTCCCATTGCACGCCATGCGCCGCCTTTTACGTCAACACCGTTGGAAGGGGACTGCAGCAGATCGAGCAGGAGGCCCTGCTGCGCGAGGCGATCGAGGAGTTCCTCGACTGGAACGGACCGGCTCTGGCCGGCAAGAGCCCTGTGCAGATCCGGGCCGCCGTCCAGGAATACGTCGGCGGTCGCGAGGACCTTGCCTGGGCCCGAGCCGGGCCCTCGTCGTCCACGCTCGGGTGGCGGATCCGCCAGGCCGCCCACCTGGTCGGGGTTCCGCCGGCCGCCATGGTGCTGCTGCCGCGTCTCGTGATCGCCCTGCCGACCTGGGTCGTACTGCTCAGGCTGCACGAACGTCGCGGTGTCCCCACCCCCGTCTTCGCGGGTACCCCGGTCCTGTACTTCCTTGCCCCTCGTCACCCGCGCCTCTGCGACATGATCAGGCAGGGCCTTTATGCATAGACCCAGTCGAGCCCGCGGGAGGCCCGGTACTGGAGCTGCACGCCCTACCGCCTCGGCGCGGGCCAGGCCGTGCAGTACTCCTTCGTGCCCCGTGAGGGACCCGCAGCCGGGTGCCGTGGGCCCGCTCGCCGACTACCTGCACCAGGCCCTGGCCGCCGCGCTGCACGAGCGCGACGTCTGCTTCGACTTCCTCGTCCAGGTGGAGGCCGACGCCCATCGGATGCCAGTCGAGAACGCGTCCGTGGTCCGGCACGAACGCCTCTCACCGTTCGTGACAGTGGCCACCCTGTGCGTGCTGCGGCCGGAATGCGACCTGACCGACCAGTTCGCCCGCACCGACCGGCTGTCCTTCAACCCCTGGCACGCCCTGCCCGAGCACCGGCCGCTGGGCAACCAGAACCGTGCCCGCCGCACGATCTACCTGCAGCTCTCGCGGCTCGGACAGGACATGAACGGCACGCCGCACGAGGAGCCCGGAGAGGGGTGTTACGCCCGGCGCGCGCGTCGGGAGCACTTCCCATATCGTCGAAATCAAGGGCGCAACATCCCCAGGATGTCCGCCGGGAAGGGGAACCGAGATGGACGCGCGGACAGCCGCGCGCTATTCCCTGGCCGGAATCCGACTGGTGAACGGCGCAGCGGCGCTGCTGACCCCACGAGTAATGGCCCGCCGGCTCGGTGCGGACCCCGAACAGCCCGCGCTGGTCTACGTGCTGCGCATGTTCGGTGTACGTACCGTGGTCATCGGCGCCCAACTGCTCTGTCCCCCCGATACGGACGAGTTCGACCGGATGTTGCGGACCGGCACTCTCCTTCACGCGAGCGACGCCCTTGCGGCCGCCTGCGCCGGCCGCAACGGCCTTCTCCCGTGCCGCATGGCGACCGTGGCCACGGCGATCTCGACGGTCAACGTCGCACTGACGCTAGTGGCCCGGGGGCGGCCGTGCCGGCCGCCGGAAGGGACCCCCTCATGAGCACAGCACCACACGGCAGGGCCCCGTGGTTCGTGCAGCTGCACGACCGGCTGGCGGTCGCCGTCGACCAGAAGATCGGCTGGCAGAACCTGCCCAAGCCCCTCGGCCTGCTGACCCTCGTCGGTCTGCGGGACAACCTGCGCCGCAAGAACCTCTTCGACACCGGCTCCTACCCGTCGTACAACCTGCCGGAGGTCGGCCCGCCGGACGCGCACGACGTCACCGGGCGCACGGCCGACGGGACGTACAACGACCTGGCCAACCCCCGTATGGGCATGGCCCGTTCGCGCTTCGGCCGCAACGTGCCGCCGGACCGGGCCTTCCCCGACCCCGAGCCGGACCTCCTCTCTCCGAGCCCCCGCGAGGTGAGCCGGGCCCTGCTGACCCGGCAGGCGTTCGTCCCCGCGGATTCCGTCAACGCCCTGGTCGCCGCCTGGCTGCAGTTCATGATCAAGGACTGGGTCAGCCACGGGCAGGGCACCATGGACCGCCCCTGGCGTATCGATCTGGCCGACGGCGACCCGTGGCCCACACCGCCGATGCTCGTGCCGCGCACCATCCCCGACCCCACCCGCCCGGACGGGGTCGACGGCCTGCCGCCAACCTTCCTCAACAACAACTCGCCCTGGTGGGACGCATCCCAGCTGTACGGAAACAACCTCGACGAGCAGCGGTCGCTGCGCACCGGCCAGGGCGGCAGGCTCCGGATCCCCAACGGCCCGCTGTTCCCGGACGACCCGGACAAGGACCCGGCGGGCGTTCCCGGCTTCTGGCTGGGCCTCGCCATGATGCACATGGTCTTCCTGCTCGAACACAACGCCATCTGCGACGCGTTGCACGACGCCTACCCGGTGTGGTCCGACGAGGAGCTGTTCCAGCGGGCACGGCTGATCACCGCGGCCCTCATCGCCAAGATCCACACCGTGGAGTGGACCCCCGCCGTCATCAGCCATCCGACAACCGTCACCGCCATGCACGCCAACTGGTACGGCCTGCTGGGCGAGCGCCTGCACAAGCTGCTCGGCCGCCTCAGCCGGAGTGAGGTGCTCAGCGGCATCGTGGGCGGGCGCACCGACCACTTCGGCGTCCCGTACTCGCTCACCGAGGAGTTCGTCGCCGTCTACCGTATGCATCCCCTCATCCCCGACGACTGGAGCTTCCGTTCGGCCGCCGACGACTCGCTGTTGCAGGAGGCCACCTTCCGGGAACTGGCGGGGCGGAACGCGTACGACATCCTCGGCAAGCACACCCTGACCGACCTGCTCTATTCCTTCGGCACCTCGCACCCGGGCCTGGTGACCCTGCACAACTACCCGCGGTTCCTGCAGGAGTTCCAGCGTCCCGACGGCAAGCTCATGGACCTCGGGGCCGTCGACATCCTGCGCTCGCGGGAGGTGGGCGTGCCTCGCTACAACGAGTTCCGGCGCCAGCTCCACCTCCTGCCGGCCGAGGACTTCGACGCCCTCACGGACAACCCCGTCTGGGCCGAGGAGCTGCGCCGGGTCTACGGCGGGGACATCGAGCGCGTCGACCTCTCGGTGGGCATGTTCGCCGAACCCCGCCCACAGGGCTTCGCCTTCAGCGACACCGCCTTCCGCATCTTCGTCCTGATGGCGTCCCGCCGCCTCAACAGCGACCGGTTCCTCACCCATGACTACACGCCGCAGGTGTACACACAGACCGGTCTGGACTGGATCGAGAACAACACCATGACCAGCGTGCTGCTGCGGCACTTCCCGGAGCTGCGCGCGTCCCTGCGGTCGGTGGACAACGCGTTCGCGCCGTGGACCGCGGCAGGGACTCGCGGTGAGAGCAGAGGTGGGTGATGGGACGCGCACCGTGCCACCCGCGCCGGGAGACGCACGATCCCCCGCGCCTGTCACGCGAGTTCGGCTGCATGCTGGCAGTCGCGGTCCTCGCCGTCTTCGCGGCAGGGCTCTGGATACGCCTCAACGCCTCCGGCGTCAACGACGTGGGGCTACAACTGGCGGGCAGCGCAGGTAAAGCACACAGCATCGTCACAGACCGGGCCGCCGACTTCCGCAAGGCGCTGACGGCCGACTTCTTCCTCGTCGGGGCGTACACCATCAGCACGGTGCTCGTGTTCTGGCTGAGCAGCCGCACCATCGCGGTGCGCATGAGACACCGCTGCCTTCTCCGGTACGGGATCGCCGGCGTCCTCGTCGCATGCGTGTGTGCCGTGACGGAGAAACTGCTGCTCCTCCACGGGCTGGGCGGTGCGGATTGGCCGTTCGCGTGGGCAGCCGGCTTCGCGACGGTCAAGTGGCTGCTGCTCGTCCTCACCGTGCCCGTCGCGGCGCTCGTGGTCACGATCGTCCTCAAACGGGCCGTGTTCTACGGGTGCGCCCAGCGCAGGTACGACAAGGAATGCGGGGACGACAGGGAATGCGGAAGCCACAAGACATGCCGATGCGAAAGCAAGCGCAGAAGTGGCAGGACCGGCTCCGGTCCCCAGGGGCCCGACGTCATCCCGCCCTGGCCCGTGATGGAGTGGGGCCGGAGCCGCTGGCCGAAGACCCCGCGCAGTGACCCTCCCCGCTCCAGGGCGGCACGATGGGAGAACGGCAGCCGGGTGCCGCCCGGCCGGGAACAGGGCGGGAGCGGCTTCTGCGTCTCGGGCGGCGGCATCCGCTCGGCCTGCGTCACCCTGGGCGCGCTGCAGGCCCTCCGCACCCAGCTGTGCACGGCGCGCTACCTGGTGTCGGTCTCCGGAGGCGGCTACACGACGGGTGCCCTCCAGCTGGCGCTGGCCGGGAAGGGCCCGTGCTGCGGGAAGGACCGGTACAGGCCCCGTCCCGACAACGTCTTCATGCGCGGCACACCGGAGGAGGACCACACCCGCCGGCACTCGAAGTACATCGCGGAAGGCACCGGCCAGTGGCTTGCCGCCATCGGCGCGGTTCTGCGGGGCCTGCTGGCCTCCCTGGGGCTGCTCACCGCCACTCTGCTGGTCCTGGGACTCGCCCTGAGCTGGGGCTACCACCTCGTTCCGCTGGCGGACCCGACCCGGCCTCCGGCCTTCTGGGGACCCGCGCCCTGGGCCGTCCTGGTCCTGCTCGGCTGCGCCGCCGCGTTGTGGTTCCTCTGGCTGGTGTCCCTGTTCCTCGCCAGGCAGCGCCTGTCGGGCGGTCTGCAGACGGTCTACCTCACGTTCGTGGCGGCGGGCCTGCTACTGGCCGTCGCGGTGGTCGTCATTCCCGCTCTGGCGTGGGGGACGAAGAACATATGGAAGCTGCCTGCCCCGGAAACCGGGGTGAGCGCCGGAGGCGCCGCGCTGCTCACCTACGTGACCGCACTGCTCAGCACCACATGGCGACGCATCGAGTCCGCCGAGCAAGCGGTCGAGTCCGCCAAGCGTTCACGACTGGTGCGCGCTGTGCCCAACCTCACCAAGTACCTGCTGGTGTGGGTGGTGCTCGCGGTGGTGGCAGTGGCTTCCCTGCTCGTCCTGGGCGGGACGATCGTCAACGGGCGCAGATGGCCTGCGGCCGTTCAGATCGGCCTTCCCGTCGTCCTCGGACTGGTCGTGCTGGGCCTCGACCAGACGTGGATGAGCCTTCACCCCTTCTACCGCGCCCGGCTGGCCACCGCGTTCGCCGTCCGCCGCAGGACCGACCCGGACGGTGAACAGATCGCGGTCCCCTACGAGTTCGACGAGTCGACACCGCTTCCCTGGTACGACAGGCGGCATCCCGGCTTCCCCCAGGTCATCTTCGCCGCGGCGGCCAACCTGTCCGGCGACGACCGGACACCGCCGGGGCGGCACGCGGTGTCGTTCACGCTGTCGTACGACTACGTCGGCGGTCCGGACGTCGGGTACGCCCGTACGGACGTCTTGTGGAACCGCACCAGACCGGTCATCCGTAAGGACCTCACCGTCGAGTCCGCCGTTGCCGTCTCCGGCGCCGCCTTCGCCTCGGCCATGGGACGCCAGGCGCGCGCGTTCCAGACGCTGTTCGCGCTCTCCAATGCCCGGCTCGGCACCTGGCTCCCCAACCCCGGTGTGCTGGGCGCCCTGTGGGGCGAGCACGCCGACTGGGGGCTGCCTCCGATGCCCGGCATCCGCCGCCTGCCGTACCTGCTGCGGGAGGTGTCCGGCCGCTATCCGATGGACGACCGGATGCTGCTGGTCACGGACGGCGGGCACTACGAGAACCTCGGCCTGGTCGAACTGCTCCGGCACGGCGTCACCACCGCCGTGTGCGTGGACGCCAGCGGGGGCTCCGGGGCCTTCGCCGCCGCTTTGGGCGAGGCCATCGCCCTGGCCCAGGAGGAGCTCGGCGTCGAGATCAGGATTGAGCGCAAGGGCTGGGAGAAGCTCGTCCCCGGCAGCGCGCCTCCCCTCACACCGCAGCAGAACCCGCCGACCCCGAGCCCGCCGACCCTGCCGGGCCTGGCACCGCCGAACCCACTGGCAGCGCTCAACCTCCGGCTATCGGCCGAGGCGGTGGTCGAGGGCGAGATCGTCTACCCGCGAGCGCTGGTAGACGAGCGCGGCCGAACGCTCGGGACGCGGGGACGGCTGATCGTCGCCCGGGCCACGCTGACTGCCGACATGCCCTACGAACTCCTCGCATACGCCCAAGCCGACCAGGAATTCCCCCACGACGGCACCAGCGACCAATGGTTCGACAGCCGGCGCTTCGACGCCTACCAAGAACTCGGCCACTGGATCGGCGAGCGGGTCGCTGCACTGCTCCCGGTGGAGAGCAGCACGCCCCGAAGCCGGATGCCGTGGTGCCGGAAGTCCGGGCGCTGAGCAGCAAGACCCGGTGCATGAGGGAAGGACGGACGGAACAGTGTCCGTGCGGTGCGGTCCGGGCCCAGCGAGGCCCGGACCGCGAGAGGCGGTGTGCGCGTCAGCCGCGGTGGCTTGCCCGAGCGAGGGCCGGGACGAAGCGGGCGGCGTCCACGGTGCCGACGCCGGTGGCCATGTCGTAGCCATTGACGGCGGTGTAGCCGGTGACGCCTTCATAGCTGTTGTTCGTACCGTCGTTGACGTCGACGATGCCGGTGCTCTTGTCGTGGGCGGAGCGCTTGTAGAGCGTGTACAGCACGTCGTTGATGTTGCCGAGGCGGCGGCCGGCGGCCTGGTCGGCGAGGGCGACGATGCCGGAGAAGAGCGGAGCCGACTCGCTGGTGCCGCCGGTGATGCCCCAGCCGGTGGCGGTCGGGTCGTAGCTGGAGTAGATCCAGGCGCCGCCGTCGACGGCCGCGGTCATCGAGATGTCCGGGGTGCCGCGGCGGTCGCCGACGGTGCTTTTCGCCACCTTCTGGAAGGCCGGGCGGGTGAAGACGTGCGACTGGCCGCCGCCGCCCGCGCCGTGGTCGTTGTAGACGCTGTCCGGCTTGATGCGCTGACCCTTGTCGTTCAAGTGCAGCTGGGTGCCACCGACTGAGGTGACCAGCGGGTCGGAGGACGGCCAGGAGTTGACGCGCTCCTTGTAGAAGCCTTTCCCGTCGGCGGTGTTGTCGGTGGCACCACCGTCACCCGAGGAGGCGAGGACAGTGACGTGCTTCTTGGCGGCCTCCTTGAAGGCGTACCGCAGGTTCTTGATGCTGGAGAAGTCGCCCTTGTCGAAGCCGGGGAACGTGTTCTCGGTGGCGCCGAAGCTCTGGCTGATCACATCGCCGACACCACCGTCGATCACGGCTTTCTCGGCGTCCATCATCTCCGGCAGACCGGTGGTGCCCTCTGTCTCGGAGACCGCCGTCTCCACCAGGACGATCTTCGCGTCGGGCGCCACGGCGTGAGCCATCTCGACATCGAGGGTGGTCTCGCCGGCCCAGCCGGTCATGTCGGGGTTCTTGGGGTCGAACGCGGGGACGTTGCCCCACTTGACCACGTTCACCTTGGTGCTGGGGAGGCCGAACTGCTTGCTGTAGACGTCCAGATCGTGTTGGACGGTCGGCGAGCCGAAGGAGTCCACGATGACGATCGTGCGGCCCTTGCCCGTGATTCCCTTCCTGTACAGCGCGTTGAGGTTATACGCCGTGCGGTACTGGAGGGGGTTGTAGCAGGCGAGCTTGAACTTGGCCCGACACTCCGCGATGGACAGCGGGCTGCCCACGCCGTGCACCAACTGATGCCCAGCGATGGCCGGGACGGCCTTGGTGTGCGGCACGGCGGCGGTACCGGTATCGGCGAGCGGGGTGGTCGCCAGGGCGACGACGGTGAGGGCGGCGGTTGCGGCCGTCGTGGCCGCGGCACGTCCACGGGGGCGGGCTATGCGCATAAATTCTCCCTGAGTGGGCCTGAGCCGCACAAAGCGGCTGTCTTGATCCCATCGATTAAGTCATGCTCAGGACAAGACATTTACATGCCCATATCGAACGCTTTACCGAAATGCGATGGCTGGACGGCGCGGGAAGCGGCACGGGGCGGGCGCCCGCCGTGGCGGGGAGCGTCAGCAGGAACCGCTCCGCCCAACAGGAACGCACCGGACCGGATAGGTGCGGCTCTGCCGCAGCGGACACTTGCCGGTGTGGCCGACCAGGCCAGCCGGCGGGATCCGCTTGAGCATGTCGTGGTACCCGCCCGGTGTCAGCACGGCGTCGCAGCCGTCCTGGGGAGCCCCGTTCACCGGTTCACCGGGCTGGGCCCGGGCTGCTTTCGGCAACTTGGCGACCGTGCTGGGGTGTGGCGGAGCGGACGCGATCCGCAAAGGCCAGCCGTGGCGCCTTCCTTGGAAGACCGGGTGCTGATGACCGCCACCTGCTGTCGACCGCGCCCTGGCACGGCTGGCAGCTGCGGCGGCAACGGCCAGATCCTGGGCACCGCGGTGTTCAACGAGCACCTCCAGTCGAACGCTGTCATCGACCGGCCGCCATGGCCGTGCGCGGCATCGCGCAGGATCGGGTCGCGCAAGCTGCGACCTTCGGCGAGCTGCCTACCTCACCGAGGTGTTCGACGGCCGGACCATCGTCGTGAACAAGATGGACTTCGACCGAAGTGCCTTCGAACGCGAGCTCGCCACCACCACAGCAACCGCGTGGCGGCCGAACAGTGACTGACCCGCTGCCGGTAGTAGGTCGCGATGGTGCCCTACACGGCGCGGCGGAGCCTGTGGCCGGTCTAGCACGGCACCTACCGCAGCCACTCCCCTCGGAGGGCCCCACAGCGGGGTCAGCGACTGCCGGATGCTGACGCGGCCGGGGGACATTGCGGCCGCCGAACCTCCGCCGCGAACCTGCGAGCCAGGTTGGAGTTGCTTCCCCGGAGGTGCCAGGGCACGGAGTGCCCAAGTGGGTACCGACTTCCGGCCCCGTTGCCAGCCCGCCCCGACCTCCTCCTCACCGACCTCCAGACCTTCCTCCACAACCTCCGTTAAGCATCGGCACGGCAGGTTAGGCCGACCCAAGGGCGCCCTGAACCAATCCACAGAATTTGACAGTTACTCAGCGAGCGTGTCCGGCTGCTCAACACGGTCAGCGGGATATTCGGGTGCTATGCGTTCCACGCGTTGCGTACCTCGTTGGCAGTCTTCGCGTCCTGGTCGTCGGGGTGTCCGGGCCCGCAGGCATTCGGACTGACTCGTCCACCACGCGCAAACCTCCCGTCCGACCTGTCGCCGACCCCAGACACGTCGCGCCATGGGCACGGCCGGGATGGCATGCGTGATCCATGTCACTTGTCGGGGGTGCATAGCGGGGCAGGGGCCAGTGCCTTTATTGAGGGTGTAGGGGCGTGTTGAGGTGAGGGGGTGACGCTGATGGGGCAGTTGCGAGCCGATGAGTTCGACCGGTTCGTGGCGGCTCGGTGGTCGGCGTTGCTTCACCTGGCGCGGCTGTTCACCGGTGGAGACCGGCACCGGGCCGAGGATCTGCTGCAGGAAGCGCTCGTCAAACTGTGGTTTGCCTGGCCAAAGGTGGCCAAGGAGGCGCCCGAGGCGTATGTGCGCAGGGTCTTGGCTCGTGCTGCGGCTCGCTCGGCACGGCGTCGCTGGTGGGGCGAGCACCCTGTGGACCAGCTGCCCGACCCGCCCGAGGTGGCAGATGAGACCGCTGCCGTGGACGAGCAGACCCGGTTGGAGGCCGTGTTGGCGTTGCTGCCGGCGCGGCAGCGGGCTGCGGTGGTGCTGCGCTACTACCAGGACCTGCCCGAGCGGGATGTCGCGGAGGTGCTGGGCTGCCCGGTGGGTACCGCCCGTTCTCTGACGACCCGCGGCGTTGCACGGTTGCGTCAGCTTCTGGCTGAGGCAGAGCCGGTGGAGTGAAGAGGGAGCTATGGATCACTTCGAGCAAGAGCTGGCGCGGATGATGCGCAACAGCCAGGAGGACACGCTCTATGAGGACCGGCACCGAGACCGACTGCACGCCGGCGTTCGCGCACGCCGGCGGGCTCGAGCGGCCTGGACGGCCACCGGATCCGTGCTGACCGTTGCGGGGCTCGGAGTCGGACTGATGGTGCTGCCAAGCTCCTTCGCTCAGGACGGCCCCACCGGCCCTCAGCGCCGCCCCGGTACCCCCGCGGAGTCGGTCCCGATGCCGTCGACGCCCCGCCCCGTGCCCAGTGCCACGAAGGCGCCGATGCCGACCTGCACGTCAACCACCCGGCCGGTGCCGATGCCGTATCACCCCTCGCCCCCCGAGCCTTCGATGCCCACCCGTACATCACCCCCCAAGCCGGTTCCCATGCCGACCTGCGCCTCAACTACCGATCCGGTTCCGACGCGGACACAAACCTCGACCGCCAGGTAGCGCCCTGGCCGCATTCAAGCGGTCCCGATGGGTGTGTACGGAAGCCCAGTGTCCGTGCACCTGGGTGAGAGGGAGAAGGCGACTTCGTTTGCGCGCGCACCGCACCCTGGGCAACCAAGTCGGCCACGGGGTCCTGCCTCGGAACCCGCCGTGCGGGCGAGCTCCGCACAGTACGGCCGCTACGTATTCGTCGATCCTCAAGACCGCCGCCTCCCGGCCCTAAAAGTGGCGGGAGGCGCAGGAGGCACCGTGCTCACCGCGTTCGCCCGAGCGTTCAAGACGCCCGACCTGCGCAAGAAGCTGCTGTTCACATTGGGCATCATCGTGCTCTACCGGATCGGAGCGCACGTCCCGGTCCCCGGGGTGAACTACGCGAACGTCGAGACCTGCATGAAGCAGGCCGGCGGCAACAGCGGGTTGTTCGCCCTGGTGAACATGTTCAGCGGTGGAGCGCTGCTGCAGATCACGATCTTCGCGCTGGGGATCATGCCGTACATCACGGCGAGCATCATCCTCCAGCTGCTGACCGTGGTGATCCCGCGACTGGAGGCCCTCAAGAAGGAGGGGCAGTCCGGCCAGGCGAAGATCACCCAGTACACCCGCTATCTGACCGTGGCACTCGCCGCCCTAGAGGGCACCGCCCTGGTAACCGCCGCACGCGCCGGTTCGCTCTTCCAGGGCTGCACGCGCCAGATCGTGCCCGACGGCTCGGTCTTCATCACCATCACGATGGTCATCACGATGACCGCCGGCACCTGCCTGACCATGTGGCTCGGTGAGTTGGTCACCGACCGCGGCATCGGCAACGGCATGTCGATCCTGATGTTCATCTCGATCGCCGCCCGCTTCCCGAGCGCACTGTGGCAGGTCAAGCTCCAGGGCAAGCTCGCCGACGGCTGGATCGAGTTCTTCGCGGTGATCCTGGTGAGCCTGGCGATGGTCGCCCTGGTGGTCTTCGTCGAGCAGGCACAGCGGCGCATCCCGGTGCAGTACGCGAAGCGCATGATCGGGCGCCGTTCCTACGGCGGCACGTCCACCTACATCCCGCTCAAGGTGAACCAGGCAGGTGTGATTCCCGTCATCTTCGCGTCGTCGCTGCTCTCCATCCCGGCGCTCATCGCACAGTTCAGCGGGTCGAAGGCGGCATGGGCGACCTGGATCGCCACCAACTTCACCAAGGGAGACCGTCCCGTTTACCTCGCCGCGTACGTCTTGTTGATCGTGTTCTTCGCCTTCTTCTACGTGGCCATCAGCTTCAACCCCGAAGAAGTCGCCGACAACATGAAAAAGCACGGTGGCTTCATCCCGGGCATCCGGGCTGGTCGCCCGACGGCCGAGTACCTCAGCTACGTGCTCAACCGGATCACATGGCCGGGCTCGCTGTACCTGGGGCTGATCGCACTCGTACCAACAATGGAGTTGGTGCTGTTCAACGCGAACCAGAACTTCCCGTTCGGCGGGACGAGCATCCTCATCATCGTGAGTGTGGGCCTGGAGACCGTGAAGCAGATCGAGAGCCAGCTTCAGCAGCGCAACTACGAAGGGTTCCTCCGCTGATGCGAATCGTCCTCGTCGGACCCCCGGGGGCCGGCAAGGGTACCCAGGCCGCGCACCTCGTCAACAACCTCGCGATCTCAGAGGTTCATCCCCGCCCTGAAGAAGGTGCGCATCCGCCTGCCCGTCGGCCGTCCCCGCACCCGGCCCGCTGCCGTGGCCGGAGCAATCCACATCCCGCCGACAGCGAGGGGTGAGTTGAACCATACGCACATGCCGGTGCTGCCGGGTGAGTTGCGGTTGCCGTAGGCACGCACGGCTGGCAAAGGTCTATCGCATGCCGCGCAGGAAGCTCCCTCTCCTTTCTGCAAGTTACTACTCTGCAGGTACGCGGGTACGTCGCCCGTCCGAGTGAACGCTCGTGCAGTGGCACGAGCCGGCTGCGCCAGACAAGGCTTTCGGTGACGTCTGAAGGTAGTCCGCGGTGTCCATGCTCAGCGTTCGAACTGATGCCAAGCACCAACTCTGCCCCCTGCGGGTGCAGAGAGGAGGCGATGCCTATCGCAAGCGACCACATCCCCCAGCTTGGGCAGGGGCAGGGACTCGAACGGATCACCTCCGCTGGTGCGGAGACGGGCTTCAGCCTGCTCACCCTCGGCACGTACTGCGCGGATCACCTCCGCTGGTGCGGAGACGGGCGGACAACATCGTGAACGCCCCGACGTAATCCCCGCTGCTGGACCATCACGCGACCGGTGGCGCCCTTGAACTGATGAAGTACGGCTTGCGGAAGGCGAAGGCGGACAACGTCGTCAGTAAAGGCACACCAAGGGTGAACCCGTAGGTGGTGTCGGCGACGAAACAGGAAGTTGTTCTGAGGGACTGTGTGGACAGCACCAGGTGGTTGGAGTACAAGCTAAACGGCCAGTTGAAGAATGACGTGCCCGGTGGTCGCGAAAAGGCGGAAGCCGCGGTGCAGCTCGGCGGCGGAATGTGGAAAGTTTCCAAGCTCTACCTTCACGCCGCCGGGTCGTGCTGACGACCACTCACCCGAGAACATCCTTCCCGTAGGTCCCGACTCCTTGGCTCCCAACGGCTCTCTCCGTCACGGCGGCTGATGATTCTGCTGCAGCAGCTGGCGCAAATAGTGCTCGCGTCGGCGCCCGATGGCCAGGACACCCACCAACGGCCCGGCAGCGGCGACAAGTAGACCGGCGGTGCGCAGCACCCCGTCGCCGTATCCCACTCCTGACGCCAGAAGGACCACGGCGAGGAAGGTTGCCCCGAAGCAGATGACTCCCGGTTTGTGTATGTGCGGCTGCCACAGTACGTAGGGGCCGATCGGGCGGTTCGTCTCCAGGTCGGGGAGGGGGCCGGTGACCGGTACACCAGGCGGGGCTTCCCCGGGTGTGCCGATGGGCATCGCTCCCCGCACGTAACGGCCGTTGTCCAGGACGAGCAGGGCAGGGGTGGACCATTCGGGGCGGTCCTCCGCCCTGGGGGTCCAATACACGTGGCCTTGAGCACCCTTGAGCGTGTCCGCGAGCGAGACGGGGTCGAGGCACCGCTCAAGCAGCAGGTCACGATTTCCGCTCGGTGAGGCCAGGCACAGTGAGGGAGTCAGGACCGCCCCTGGTTGCTTCGAGGCGCCGCGGGTGGTGGGGCGCCTCAGATGGTTGCCGGCGCCGGCGCCGGCGATCCGGACCCGGAGCATTCGGGTTTCGCCGTTGTCGAACACTCCATCCGAGGCGTATGGGGCGGCCCGAGTACGCAGAGCCGCTACGGCAGCCCCTAGGGGAAAGAGGCTGTAGATGGCCAGTATTAGCAGGTCCCGCGGCCCCGCGGGCCCGCCGAGGACTGCGCGCAGCTCAGCGCGGCTGTCCAGGATTACCCCGGCGGTGGGGGTGTCCGCGGCGTACAGGCCCGGGAACCGGTCGCCCGGGTGCGGCGGTTGGGGGGTCTGCACCGTGCCCTTGAGCCGTAGCGTCTCTTTCCCGGATTGGCCGGTGGCCGCGATCGTGACCGTGACCGTGACCGCGGACTCGTAGTACCTGTAGTTCCTGCCGTTCTTCAGGTACGAGTGGTGGACCTGACTGACCGTCGCATCCGAGGTGCGCGGGTGGTGAGCGAGGATCGTGGCCATCTGGGGTGTGCTCGCCGTCGTGGAGAGGAACAGCATGACGAGCGGCAGCGGCAACGCCGTCAGGGCGAGCAGGACGAGTTCGAGGCGCCTTTCGGGCCACCAACGGGTCCGTCGCCGTCCCGCCGGGCCAGGCCGGGACTTGGCCGGCCTGGCCCGGCCGGCGGGTACCGAGCGTCCACTCGCCCGCAGCCACCACACCAGGACCGCTCCGGCGGACACCGCCAGGCAGGCCAGCAGATCCCAGCGGGGATACGGGGCCACCTTGCGTACCAGCAGACAGATCAGGAATGCGGCGGCACCGCCCCAGGCCACCGCCGTGGCCAGGGCGGTCCCCGCATCGCGTTCCCTCACCCGAATACGTCCTTCACTGATCCCTTCTTCGGATCCTGATTCGGCCCTTGTGGTGTACCGGTGGCCTCGCTCTGTCCGCCGTTGGGAAAGATGGCGTCGTGCAGCGGTTTAGCGATGGCTCCGGCACCGCCGTAGATGATTCCCTGGGCCGGGCCCTCGATCGGGAAATTCGGACCCTCCCGCCCGGGTGGCATGTGCCTGTTCGCGCCGTGCACGGCACCGCCCGCCACACCGCCACCCGCCCCGTTGACCCCGGCGTCCCAGAGCATGTCGAGCCCGCTGACGTGGTCCGACGGGTTGCCGTCGAGGTTCTTCGCCCCATCGACGGCGAGCCCGCCAGTGATACTCCCGGCGGCGCCGCCCACTATGTCACCGGCCAACGGCCGCCCCGCGTTGGCCAGTTTACGGGCGGCGGCGAGCCCGGGGCCGGTACCGGCGAGGGCGGAGAGCCCGCCTTGCCAGGTCACGTCACCGAGGTTGGTGTCCTGTCCGGTGAGGGCGTTGGTGAGGACGGTGCCGCCGGTGTTGCTGGCCCAGTTGACGAGCACGTTCTTGAGGAACCGGTGTTCCTTCGCCAGCCGGGAGATGACTTTGAAGGCTTCGCTGACCTTCCGCAGGATGGTGCCGAGTGTCTTGGCGAGTTTGGCGGCCCGGGCGGCGAGTTGGGCGGCTCGGGCGGCCCCCGCGGCCGCCGAGAAGCCCATGGTCAGAAAGGACATTCCGATAGAGACGCCGATGGAGATGCCGATCTCCAAGTAGATCTCGTGTATCTCGCTGTTGATGTCCTCGATGGCGTCCGCGGCCTTGTCGAGGCTGTGTGCCGCCTCGGGTAATTGCGGCAGGGTCTTGCCCATTGCCGTGTTGAGATTCTTCCAGTGCTCCGCGAAGGCGTCCGCGGCCGGCCCGCGCCACCCGGTTTCCAGGGTCTGCTGTACCTCGCGGTCCAGGTCGTGGAACATGGTCTGGAGGTTTTCGTGGAGGTCCCGCCAGCCCTTGGCGGCCGAGCGCAGGGCGTCCGGATCGCCGCCGGGATTGATGATTTCCAGGCCGGCCTCGTAGACCTGTTCCGCTACGGACTCGTCACCGCTCATGCGCCACGCCCGTGGCTGAAGCTGGTGGCCACGGACGTGTCCGTGCCCGTGGCGTTCTGCTGGACCGTGTGCAGGCCCTGGCTGATGTGGTCGAGGTGCTGCCGCAGGGCGTGCAGTGACTCCACCATGTCATTGGATATCTCGACGTATGCGGAGGTGACTTCCTCGGACTCTGTGAGGACGCCGAAGCCATCGTCAATCACCTCGGCATCGGTCTTCGCTCGGAATTCCTTGGTATTGCTCTCCAGGTCCGTTCCGTAGGTTTCGAAACTCTTCGCTAACTTGGACAGAGCCTCTGCGTCCACTAACGACTCGTCTTTGGACATGAGTCTCCTCCTGTCCTCTCCAATGTTGGCCGAATCTATGGGCACCGAGGTGCGACGGTGGCGCCAGAAGCCTAGAGACACGATGATCGGTAGGAGGGTGCTCAGAGCTCCTTCTTGTCGCGATCTTGTCGGACCCTTTATACGGGCCAAGGGATCGGCGTGGCGAGCAGCGGACGCCAAGTGGGCTCGGCGAGGCGGTCTCCGAACCGATGGCCGACTGGTTCGTGAACGAGCCGCATTCCCTACGACAGCGAGACCTCTGAATGCCGTGGGTCGCTATTCGAAACATGCCCCGTAACGTCGCCGGACGCTTCCCCACAGAGGGGGATCGTCGGTAGGGAACAGGCGTCGCGTTCGACAGTCTTCAGGAGCGAATCGACGGGGCGGTCAGGCAGTGGGTGTGCCATCTCGGAGGTACAACGGCCTTCCCATGTCGAGTGCCTGCACTGCGGCCTCGAAACGGCGCCGGATACGGCCACCGAGTCGACCGCCGACCTCCTCGATGGTGAAGAAGGCGACCTCGGACAGTTCCTCGTCGGTGGGACGTAGCCCGTCGACCTGGTCCTGAGTCAGGGTTCCGCCGTCGAAGATGAAGGCGATCTGGTCGTCCCAAGGTCCGTGCGGGGCGACCCAGTCCACCACCAGAAGGTCCCGCAGCACGACCGCGAGACCGAGCTCTTCGGTCAGCTCGCGGCCCACTGCGTCTTCTGGGGGCTCGTTCGCCTCCGCCATGCCGCCGGGCATGTCCCAGCCAGGCTTGTAGGTGGGGTTCACCAGGAGCACACGCCCAGCCGGATCGCGCAGTAGCACGTCGGCGGCGACGCGCTTGCGGGCTTGCTTGGCATTGCCCTCGGCCAGGTAGGCGTTCCAGGCTTCTGCGTCGGCGGGGTTGGGTGCGGTGTGCCTCATACGCTGGTGCCTCCCCGTGGCGGCGGGATGATGTCGGCCAGGAGCAGCATTCTGGCCTTGCGCGCAGCGTCGAAGCGCACCAGGTACTCCCGCACCGGCCCGTATGCCTTGTGTGGCTCCAGCAGGCGGCGGAGCTGGTCAAGCTGCTGCAGGACCCTGATGGAGCCCAGCGTGGGGCTTGTGCTGAGCAGGTCGTAGGCGACGTTCACGGCGGCGTCCATGTCATTCCGGCGGACGTGGATGTCCACCAGGGTGATTCGGCTCAGCGCCAGCGACCGTTCCCGGCCCGTCTTGCGCAACACGACGGCTTGTTCGGCGTATGTGAGAGCGTCGTCGAGCTGGTCCAGGTCGCACAGGACCAGCGCCGATTCACTCGCCAGCGCGGCGGCGTCGAACGGGCTCAGCCATGGGTGAGCGGTGTCGGGCGCCCCTTCGAGGTCGTGTCGGGCTGCGTTGAGGGCATGAACGGCCGGGATACGCTGCGCCGCGGCGGCCAGAGCACGCGCCTGCATCGTGTTCAGCCGAGCCGTCAGCACGGGAACGCGTGATCCCTGGGCGGCGAGGTCGAGCCCGGTCCGGGCCCAGGAAGCGGCTCCAGCAGCGTCCCCGGTCTGGAGAGCCAGGTGGCTGCTGCTCGCGGCGACGTTGGCAGCCAGCGGCAAGTCACCGGAGGTGCGGGCTAGGGGAAGCGCGCGGGCGAAGTGACGGCCGGCGCGGTCATCGTGGCCGGAGTCGTGAGCCATCCACCCAGCCATCTCAGTCAGCGCCGCAGCCGCCGCGAACACCTGCGGCCCACCGTCGGCATCGACCAGCCGAGGAGCCACCCGATCGCTGAGATGCCGCATGACCGCCCCGTACAGGCGTCCGCCGCCGGTCTGCCGGTCCGCACTGCGGAAATGGTCCACCGCCACCAGGTCGTCCCCGTCAGGCGGCGGATGGTCGGCTCGCTGATGCTCTGCCTCCGCAGGCGCAGGCTCCCGCTCGGATGGAGACGTTGTCGACGGGGCTGCGTCGCCTGCGAAGGTGTCGCTCGACCAGCAGCGATGGCTGGGTGCGGGGCCTGGCAACGACCGGCCGACGAGCTTCGCCCCCCACGCACCGATCCGATCACGGACTGATTACTCGGCCAAGGAGAGGGCTTGTCGGGGGAGAGCCGAATCAGCTTGCCCGGTGCCCGGGTGCTGCGCAGGCCATAGGCGCGGAGGTCCCATCGAGAGGCATAGCCGCCGGTAGCCGCTTGGGAGTGCTATTGGTCGGGTTGCCAGCCCAGTTGGATCAGGGATGTGCCGCGTTTGCGGGTGATGTAGTGGGCGCGGCCTGGTGGCATAGGGCGGGGGCGGGTGTTGGCGAGGATGTCGCCTTCGTTGGGGTCGCCGGAGAGGATGAGGGCTTGGGCGCCGAGTTCGGTGAGGCGTTGGAGGACGGGTTCGTAGAGGGCGCGGGAGATGCCGGCGGTGGTGCGGGTGAGGATGAAGTGGATGCCGGTGTCGCGGGCGTAGGGGAGTTTGTCGGTGAGGGCTGCTAGGGGGTTGCCTGTGCTGGTGGCGATGAGGTCGTAGTCGTCGAGGAGGACGAAGAAGCGGGGGCCGGTCCACCAGCTGCGGTCGCGGAGTTGTTGGGGGGTGACGTCGGGAGTGGGGCGGCGGCGTTCCATGAGGCCGGCGAGGGCGTTCATGTGGGTGTCGAGGGCGTCGTCGGTGGGGGCGTATTCGAGGAGGTGGGTGGTGGGGATGGCGTCGAGGAGGGTGCGGCGGTAGTCGCCGACGACGAGTTTGGCTTCGTCGGGGGTGTAGCGTTCGGCGATTTTGTGGGCGAGGTGGCGGAGGGTGGCGGTCTTGCCTGATTCGCTTTCGCCGAAGACGAGGAGGAAGGGGTCGGTTTCGAAGTCGGTGTAGACGGGTTCGAGGTTGGTTTCGTCGATGCCGAGGGCGATGCCGCGGTGGGGGAAGTCCGAGCCCTTGGGGAGGTGGGCGGCAGGGACGGTGAGGGGGAGGAGGCGGACGGCGGGGGCGGAGGGCCCGGGCCAGTTCTCCGCGACGCTACGGACGAACTCGGCAGCGGAGTCGGCGAGTTCGGTGGTGGCGCACGACTTTCCCGCATAGGGGAGGGCGGTCAGGAAGTGGAGTTTGCCTGGGGTTTGGCCGCGGCCGGGGACGCCGGGTGGGACGTTGGCGGCGGTTTTGCGGTCGAATTCGGAGTCCATGGGGTCGGTCAGGCGCAGTTCCAGGCGGCCCAAGATCTGGTCTTTGAGGGCTGCGCGGACTTCGAGGTGGCGGGAGGCGGTGAGGATGACGTGGATGCCGAAGCCGAGGCCGCGGGAGGCGAGGTCGGTGACGACCGGTTCCAGCAGTTCGTATTCGTCCTTGAAGGGGCCCCAGCCGTCGATGACGAGGAAGACGTCGCCCCATGGCTGGTCGGGGAGGTGGCCTTCGGCGCGGCGTCGGCGGTAGGTGGCGATGGTGTCGATGTTGTGGGTGCGGAAGTACTCCTCGCGGCGGGCCAGGATGCCGGCGACCTCGGCGACGGTGCGGCGGATGCGTTCGGGGTCCAGGCGGGAGGCGATGGATCCGACGTGTGGGAGGCCGGCGAGGGAGCTGAGTGAGCCGCCGCCGAAGTCGAGGCCGTAGAACTGGACTTCGTGGGGGGTGTGGGTGAGGGCGAAGGCGCTGATGAGGGTGCGCAGGAGGGTGGATTTGCCGGACTGGGGGCCGCCGACGACGAGGAGGTGGCCGGTGGCGCCGGAGAAGTCGTGGTGGAGGGTGTCGCGGCGTTGTTCGAAGGGCTTGTCGACGAGGCCGAAGGGGACGGTGAGGGGGCGGCGGCCGGTGGTGGGGTGGTCGGTGGCGTGCAGGCCGCGGTCGGGGGTGGTGGTCAGGGCGGGGAGGAGTTGGTCGAGGGTGGGGGCGGTGTCCAGGGGTGGGAGCCAGACGCGGTGGGCGGGCGGTCCCTGGCTGTCCAGGCGGCGGACGATGACGTCCAGGACGGTGTCAGACAGGACGGTGTTGACCAGGGCGTCGTCGGCCTGTGCGGGGGCCTCGGGGGTGGGCTGCGCGTCGAGCGAACTCATTGCCCCGCCCTTACCTTCTGTGCGGAGTGTCTCGGCGGGCCAGCGGTGGGCAGAAGCCAGTGACCAGGCACATACGTTGTTGCCCGTCGCCTCACAGCAGTGGCGGTCACCGATGCGAGCTCTTCACGCCGGCGGGAGGCAATTGCATGATCGGCATGCAAACCAGCCCGCGTACGCGCCCCATTGCTGCGATGCCCTGTCACCGACCGGTCGGATGACCGGGGGCACCGCCGATACGCCATTCGATATCGAACAGGGGAAAAGCTTTGTGCTGTGCCGATCGGGGCGTTTCGGGGCCCTGCGGTGCTGGCTCGGCAGTGGCTCGCTGGTGGCTCGGCAGTGGCTCGTTACGGGGTTGGCCTGGGAAAACTGACCGATCGCGACCGTTCGCCGTCACGGAGCAGACGCAATCTTCAGCCCACGCGCCGATTCGAACTCCCACGGCGGCCATGGCAAAACCGCCCGGCCGTTTCTCTATTACTCACGTCAGCACAAGACGGATTCGATCCTCTCCCCGGGCGCCACACCCGCCCATGCGTACTACCCCGCACTGCACCCCGGCCACCGCCCGTCCTCACGTCTCTCGCCCCTTGCCGACCACCATCTGGCTCCCCACCCCCGACGAACCGCACACCGCACCCACCCCCGGCACCGTCCTCCCCGACTGGGCCATCGAGCGGGCCCGAACCGTGTTCACCACCCGGCCCGGCCACCTGCCCGCACCCCTGCTGAAGATCTCCATCCAGGACACCGAGCCGGACATGGACACCCGCACCCCCGTCATCACCTACACCGACGGCACCCCCAGCAAGCTCTCGCTGCTGCTCGCCGAACTCCATCCCGACACCCTCCCCGACCCCACCGACACCCCGGCATACGGTGGCGTGAGCGAGATGCCCGGCGCGATGGAGAACGGCTGGCCGGGCTTCTTCCACCGCGCCCACCGCCTCCTGCCCGCCGACGGACTGCTCTTGCTGGCCACCCGGCAGCGTCGGGACGAGGGCATCCTCACGGACCCGCTCGGCTCCCTCATCGCCTGCGCCCGCACCGCCGGGTTCCGGTACCTGCAGCACGTCATCGTCGCGCACGCTCACCCCGCCGACGACCGCCTCATCCCCACCCCGCCCTCGGACGCCAGCCCCGGCGTCGCCCATAGCGACTTGATCGGCCTCTCCGCCATTCACCCCACCGGAGCCTGAAGGAGCCCTCACATGTCCTCTCACGCCTCGGTGTGGAACACCGCCCCCACCTCCGCCCCAGTCCACCGCAAAGGCCGCTACGTCCCCGGCTCATCAGCCCACCCGGCCAAGATGCACCCCGACATCGCAGCCCACGCCATCACCACCTACACCCGCCCCGGCGAACTGGTCCTGGACCCGATGTGCGGCATCGGCACCACCCTCGTCGAAGCCCTCCACCTCGGCCGCAACGCCCTCGGCATCGAATACGAACCGAAGTGGGCCACCCGGGCCTCCCTCAACGCACGTGCCGCCGCACAAGCAAGCAGCGCCGGTACGGGCATCGTCCGCTGCGGCGACGCCCGCCACCTCACCGCCCTCGCCCCCGCCGATGCTCGCGGCGAAGTGGATCTCGTGGTCACTTCGCCCCCGTACGGACCGAGCGTCCACGGCCAGGTCCGCTCCTCCCGGGAGACCGGCGAACCGGGCGTGGTCAAGAAGGACTTCCGCTACGGCCACGACCGCGCCAACCTCGCCCACGTCTCAACCGCCCACCTCCTGGAGGCGTTCACCGAGATCCTCGCCCAGTGCCGCACCATGCTCCGCCCCGGCGGCACCGTCGTCGTCACCACCCGCCCCTGGCGCGAACACGGCGAACTCATCGACCTGCCCTCCGCCGTCCTCGCCGCCGGCAAGGCGGCTGGCCTCACCCCGTCTGAACGGTGCGTTGCCCTCCTCGCTGGCATCCGCAACAGCCAGATCATCACCCGTCCGTCGTTCTTCCAGATGAAGAACGTCCGCGACGCCCGCCGACAAGGCGTGCCCCTCTCACTTGCCCGGGAGAAACCCCAGGTCAGCGCGCCACTCCGCCAGGAGTTCACACACCCCCACTTCGACTACTTGATCGAATCCTCAAGCAAAATGCCTGGTCAGCGCACTGACCAGGCATTTTGGGGAGAGTGTCCGAGGGGGGACTTGAACCATACGTACACGCCAGTGGTGCGGGGCGCATTGCAGCTGCCATAGCCGCCGGGTTCGCGTCTTGTGCTGGGGAGCATCCGCCGCCTTGCGGAACCTGACGGCAGCCTCTACAGGCCACGCCGAGGCAGCCAAGGCCGAGAGTAACGCAGCCCGTCACGTGGCAGGGTCCTGACCAGGCAGGGCTGGTCGGTACGCGATGCCGGTCCGGCCCTGCGCCTCTCGCCTCGGCGGCCGACCAGTGGGAGCGCCCATACGTGCCTCCCGCGCGCTGGCACCGCCCACCTCACAGCAAGGTCACTGACGCGTCGCGGCGCGGAAAGCGAGCAGCACGCAGAGCGCGCTGACGACCGAGACCGCCAGCCGGTGCGACCTGCCGCGCGCCGTAGCATGTACGCACTGCGGCCGGGTGCTCGATGCCGTTGAGCAGGGATACGACCAGCCCGTCGCCGACGGCTTGGGGCGGTATCCGCTCCAACGCCGCATCGAGCGCTGTGTGTTTGACCGAGACCAGACACAGATCGGCCGGCTCGCGCAGTGCGGTGTCCGCCTCGACTACGGCGGCGAAGTCGCCGAATTGTCCTGCTCGACCAGGGGCCGTCCGCGGATGCGGCGGCCGTGGCTAACGGATGGCACCCGCGGTACGCGCATCAGGGCGAGCCGGCCGGGGATCCGTGGCGGGCACACGGCGGGATCGTCCGGCGGTTCGGCCACTGGGTGGGTTGCCTTCCCACTGCGGGTACGGGGCAGCAGCCGCAGCCTCGGATCGCCGCGCTTGGTCAGCGGCTCCCTGCGGATGAGCTCCAGCGCCAGGATGGCGAAACGCCAGCTGTAAACCCTGGGGCAGCAGGGGGCCATGGTCGCGCGCGGCGCGACCCACTCCTCGTCGGCGTAGCGGATCTCGAGTACGGCTCCTACGTTCGTGGGCCCGCCCCAGGTCAGCGGGCGTCCGGGGCGAGGCCGGGGCCGGTTTGGCGGGCCAGGGGGTTGGTGCCGATCGAGTTGTGGACGCTGAAGCTCACGGCGTCGGAGCGGTAGCGGTCGTCGGACCACTCGACGGGCCGGCCGGCGGGGGTGGTGGTGACCCTGCGCACGCGCAGGAGCGGGCTCGTGCGCCGGATGCCGAGCAGTTCGGCATCGCGGGCGCCGGCGGCCATCGCGTCGATGAGGTGCTCGCCGTATGCGAAGACCAGGCCGGTCTCCTCGTACAGTCGCTGGGTCACCGATGGGCAGTCCGGCTCGATGCGTGCGACGTCCGGTGCGATCCAGTGCGCGTAGACAGTGCGCTCCACGAGTACGGGGTCGCCGTCCAGTCCGCGGACGCGCAGCACGGACAGCACCTCGGTGCCGGTGCGCAGACGGAGCCGCGACGCGTCCTCCGCGGTTGCGGGCCTGCGCTCGGTCAGCACCACCGTGCCCGTTGCGGTACGGCCCATGGCGCGCGCCCACTGGGCGAAGCTGCGCAGCTCGGCGAAGCTCTGGCTGCGTCTGCTGGCCAGTACCACCCGCAGGGCACCCTGCCGGGAGCCGATCAGCCCCTCCGCGGTCAGCGCTGCGACGGCCTGCCGTACCGTGCCGCGCGAGACGCCGAAGCGGGCGGAGAGCTCGCTTTCGGAGGGGAACGGCGCGCCGACCGGATATTCCTCGCTGTCGATCGCCTGACGGAGTTCCTCGGCTATCTGCTCGTGCCGCGGTGTCAACGGCCCCCCCTTGGTCGGACGTACGAACTGTGCGCAGTGCTTGTGCGCAGATTTCTTGGTCGCCGTCAGCGTAGACGAGCCCTGGCCGAGGTGCGGCCCGCTTCCCGCCCCTGCTCCTTCGGTCTGGCGAGATGTGGATCACGCTGGTCAAGGGTGTCGCCTTCCGCCAGTGGCGAATTCCCTCCGTGTTCATCTCCGCGACAGAAGTGGCGTGCTAACTGGGGCCAGCTTGTCCAAACAAGTCGACGGAGAGATCGTGAACGTGTCCCTTCCGAGGACGACTGTCCTCGCGGGCAGCCTGGCGGCTGCCGTACTCACTCTCAGCGCCTGCGGCGCTGCCCCCACCGCCCAGTCCGGGGCCGGTGGTGCGAAGGCCGCCTCCGCCACCTCGGCGAAGGATTTCGGCGGTATGGACGCCCTGGTCAACGCGGCCAAGAAGGAGGGCACCCTCAACGCGATAGCCGTGCCGCGCGACTGGGCCAACTACGGTGCCCTGATCGACGGGTTCACCAAGAAGTACGGGATCCAGGTCAAGGTCGACAACCCGGCCGGCAGCAGCCAGGACGAGATCAACGCCGTCACCTCCCGCAAGGGCCAGGACCGCGCCCCGGACGTGCTCGACCTCGGCAGCTCCTTCGCGCTCAGCGCCGCCCAGCAGGGCCTGCTCGCGCCGTACAAGGTCGCCTCGTACGACGCCATCCCCAAGGGGCAGAAGGACGCCCAGGCCCGCTGGTACAACGACTACGGCGGCTACACATCCATCGGCTGCGACGCCAAGCGCGTCGCGAAGTGCCCCGAGACCTTCGCCGAACTGCTCGACCCCCAGTACAAGGGGCAGGTTGCACTGAACGGCAACCCCACCAAGTCCGGCTCGGCCTTCGGCGGCGTGTTCGCGGCGTCCCTGGCCAACGGCGGCTCCTTCGACAACATCCAGCCCGGCCTTGACTTCTTCGCCAAGCTCAAGAAGAACGGCAACTACACCCCGGTCGAGTCCACCCCGGCCACGGTCGAGAAGGGCGAGACGCCCATCAGCATCGACTGGGACTACCTCAACGCGGGCTACGCCGACGAGTTCAAGGGCAAGGGCGTGGACTGGAAGGTCGCGGTCCCCAAGGACGGCAAGTTCTCCCAGTACTACTCGCAGGCCGTGAACAAGGACGCCCCGCACCCGGCCGCGGCCCGGCTGTGGCAGGAGTACCTCTACAGCGCCGAGGGCCAGAACCTCTGGCTCAAGGGGTACGCCCGCCCCGCGCTGATGGCCGCGATGGAGAAGGACGGCAGCCTCGACAAGGCGGCCGCGGCCAAGCTGCCCAAGGTCTCCGGCACTCCCACCTTCCCGTCCGAGGCCCAGCAGTCCAAGGCCAAGCAGCTGCTGGGCCAGGGCTGGGGCAAGGCCGTCTCCGGGTGACGCCGTCCATGACCGCCACTGCCCGTGCCTCTGCCCCCGGGACGGTCACCGTCCCGGGGCGGCGCCGCTCGATGGGCTGGCTCGCGGTGGTCCCGCTGCTGGCGTTCGCCGCGCTCAGCTTCGGGGTTCCCGCCCTCGCCATGCTCACCGGTGCTTTCACCGCCAAGGACCCGGCCACCGGAGCCTCCTCGTACACCACCGCCAACCTCACCGCCTCCCTGGATGGCGCCTATCTGACGTCGCTGCTCGGCAGCGTCAAGCTGTCCGCCGTCTCCGCGGTACTCGCCGCGGTGCTCGGACTGCCGCTCGCCCAGGCCGTGGTGACATCCCGCTTCACCGCGCTGCGCGAAGCCGTCCTCACCGCCTCCGGAGTGCTCGCCAACTTCGGCGGTATCCCGCTCGCCTTCGCCTTCGTCGCCACCCTCGGCAACTCCGGTGTCCTCACCCGGCACTTGGACCTGGCCGGAGCGGGCTGGAACCTCTACAGCTTCTGGGGCCTCGTCCTCACCTATCTGTACTTCCTCGTTCCGATGATGGTGCTCACCATCACCCCCGCCCTCGACGGGCTGCGCACCCAGTGGCGTGAGGCCGCGCAGAACAACGGCGCCACCACCGTGCAGTTCTGGCGGTACGTGGCCCTGCCGGTGCTCACTCCGTCGCTCCTCGGCGGGCTGGTGCTGCTCTTCGGCAGCTCCTTCGCCGCCTACGCCACCGCCGCCGCCATGGTCGGCAGCTCGGTGCCCCTGGTCACCCTGCAGATCGCCGACGCCATCTCCGGCAACGTCCTGGTCGGCCAGGAGAACGTGGCCCTGGCGCTCAGTCTCGACATGGTCGTGATCGCCGGGCTGGTGATGGCCGTATACCTGCCCCTGCAACGACGGAGCACGCGATGGCTCGCCTGATCCTCGCCCCGGCCACCGCCCGGCGCGGGTCCCGCCCGCGGCTGTGGCGCGGCGCGGTGTTCGCCCTCGCCGCCGTCTACTTCCTCGTCCCGCTGGCCGCCTCGGTGATCTTCACCGTCGACGTGCCGGGCCGCGGAGTGAACCTGGACGCGTACCGGCAGATCGTCACCGCCCAGGGATTCGCCCCCAGCCTGCTGCTCTCCCTGGAACTGGCCGCCGTCACCATCGCGGTCGTGCTGCTGCTGATGGTGCCCGCCATGGTCGCGCTGCGGCTGGGCGCGCCCCGGCTGCGCCCGGTGGTGGAGATGGTCTGCTCGCTGCCGCTGGTGGTACCGCCGATCGCCTTCGTGGCGGGGCTGGTCACCGTCCTGCGCTGGGGCCCGGAGCACCTTGCGACCACGCCGCTCTACCAGACCTTCGTGGTGCTGCAGAATCCGTCGTTCCCCCTCGTGCTCGTCCTCGCCTACACGGTGATGGCACTGCCGTTCGTGTACCGGGCGCTGGACGCCGGGCTACGCGCGGTCGATGTCCGCACCCTCGTGGAAGCCGCCCGCAGCTGCGGTGCGGGCTGGCCGCAGGCCCTGGTCCGCGCGGTGCTGCCCAATCTGCGCCGGGCGCTGCTGAACGCGGCATTCCTCACCCTCGCGCTGGTCCTGGGCGAGTTCACCGTCGCCCGGCTGCTCGGCTTCCAGCCGTTCGCCGTGTGGATCGTGAACGTCAGCGGCTCCCAGGCCCAACTGTCCGTCGCCGTCTCCGTCCTCAGCCTGCTCATCACCTGGGCGCTGCTCGTGGCCCTGGCAGCCCTCGGCGGACGACGCTCCCCCTCCCGTACGACCACCCAGGAGTGACCCGGCATGACCAACGCCGCCACCACCGCACGGACCGCCGTGCCGCACAGCGCCCCCGGCGCCTCCGGGAGCGCCGCCACCGTTGAACTCCGCGACCTGCGCCGCACCTTCGGCACCACCGTCGCGCTCGACGGACTCGACCTGTCCGTACGCCCCGGTGAACTGCTCGCCCTACTCGGCCCGTCGGGCTGCGGCAAGACCACCGCTCTGCGGATGCTCGCCGGGTTCGAGCACCCCGACGCCGGCCAGATCCTGGTGGACGGCGAGGACGTCACCGGCGTCCCCGCACACCGCCGGGACGCCGGAATGGTCTTCCAGTCGTACAGCCTCTTCCCGCATCTGAACGCCGTGGACAACGTGGCCTTCGGACTGCGGATGCGGAAGGTCCGCCCGGACCAGCGGCGCGCCCGCGCCGCCGAACTGCTGGAGCTGGTGGGACTGCCGGACAAGGGCGACCGCTACCCGCACCAGCTCTCCGGCGGCCAGCAGCAACGCATCGCCCTCGCCCGCGCCTTGGCGCTGCGTCCCCGGGTGCTGCTGCTGGACGAGCCGTTGTCCGCGCTGGACGCCAAGGTACGGCTCACCCTCCGCGACGAGATCCGGCGGCTGCAGCAGGAGCTGGGTATCACCACCCTCTTTGTCACCCACGATCAGGAGGAGGCGCTGTCCATGGCGGACCGTGTCGCGGTGATGCGTGCGGGCCGGCTGGAGCAGTGCGCCGCACCCGCCGAGCTGTACGGCCGCCCGGCCACCGCCTTCGTCGCCGAGTTCGTCGGCACCATGAACCGCCTCGCCGGCCGTCTCGTGGACGGCCGTACGGCGGTCGAGGCGCTGGACAGGCGACTGCCGGTGGAGGGTGAGGCCCCCGAGGGGCCCGAGGTCGATGTCCTGATCCGGCCCGAAGCGGTCCGGGTGGCCGCGGACCCCGAGGGCACGGCGCGTGTCACCGCCGCCGCCTTCCTAGGCGCCGTCACCCGGCTGACCGTCCAACTGCCCGACGGCACCGACATCAAGGCCGATCTGCCCGGCCACGACGCCGCCGCGCTCGCCCCGGGCGCGCGGCTGACCGTGTCCCTGCCCGACCGACCGGTGCTCGTGGCCGCCCGTACAGCCTGAGCCCCGGAACCGCACGCCGACCGATCCGCACCTCCCCCCACTCGTACGTCAGCGCGTCGCGCCGCCGTCGGAAGAGAACGAAAGAGAACCCGTGTCCCTCGACACCCCCCACCATCCGCTGCAGGCCGTCCTCTTCGACATGGACGGCACCCTTGTCGATACCGAGGAGGTGTGGTGGCTGTCCGTCGCCCATGTGGCCCGGGAACAGGGCCACGAACTCACCGAAGCGGACCTGCCTGACGTGCTCGGCCGCCCGGTGCGGCACACGGCGGCCCATCTGCGAGGTGTCCTCGGCACCGATGTCTGCGAGCAGCAGCTCGCGGACGCCCTGCAGCGGGAGTTCGCCGCCCGGGTGGCGCGCGGCGTCGAGCCGCGGCCCGGCGCCGTGCGACTCCTCGACGAGCTCAGCCGCGCCGGCGTCCCGACGGCCCTGGTCACCGCCTCGCCCCGGTCCGTGGCCGACATCGTGCTGCGCACCCTGGGCATCGGGCACTTCACCGTCACCGTCACCGCCGACGACACCGAGCACAGCAAGCCGGCTCCCGACCCGTATCTCGCCGCGGCCTACGCGCTCGGAGTACGGCCCTCCGCCTGCGTCGCGGTCGAGGACACCCCGACCGGCGTCGCCTCGGCCGAGGCCGCGGGCTGCCAGGTGCTGGCCGTGCCGTCCGCGGCCCCGGTCCCACCCGCCCCCGGGCGGACCATACTGGACAGCCTCAAGCAGGCGGACCTGCCGCTGCTGCGGTCCCTCGTCACGGACTCGGCCGCGGGGCCGTGCTTCCTCACCGCCTCCCTCACCACCCGCAACGCCCGCGTCGGCGAGCCCTTCCGGGCGAGCGTCGCCGGACTGCTCAGGGGCGCCTCCGGGTCGGCCCCCGTGACCTTCGCCGCGGACGACGGTGTGCAGTGGGTGGAGGTGTCTGCCGACGGCACCCTCCGCGGTACGCCCACCACCGCGGGGACCACGCAGGTCACCGTCACGGCGGCGGACGGCGAGGGCGGCCGGGCGCAGGTCACCGTCCGCATCCCGGTGGTCGGCGCCAACGAGCCCCTGGTACGGGAGCTGAAGGTAATGAGCTGGAACCTGTGGTTCGGCGGCACCAAGGTGCGCGACCACCGCGACAAACAGCTACGGGTGCTGCTGGAGGCCGACGTGGACCTCGTCGGCCTCCAGGAGACCCACGCCCAGCCTTCTGTCGAAGGTGCCCCCCTCCCCTCCACCAGGGAGCTGGCCGAGGCCCTCGGCTGGGATTATCACCAGGCTGGCGAAAACCTCGGCATCCTCAGCCGCTACCCGATCGTCGCCCGGCACGGCAGCCCGGACCCCGACTTCTACGGCGGCACCGGCGTCACGGTCCGGCTCGACTCCCGCGCCAACGCACCGCAGGACGTGGTGCTGTGGACCGCGCACCTCAACTACACGCCGTACGGCCCGTACGACGCCTGCTTCGAGCAACTGCCGGTGGCCGATCTCGTCGAGCACGAAGTGAGCTCCGGACGGCTCGGCCAAATGCAGGACATCCTCGCGGCCATGGCCGGTCAGCTCACCGACCGCGACACCACGCCCGTACTGCTCGTCGGCGACTTCAACGCACCCTCTCACCTGGACTGGACCCGGGCCACTGCACCGCTGCACGGGGGCTACGGCCCTGTCGACTGGCCCGTCACCAAGGCTGCCGAGGACGCGGGCCTGCGGGACTCCTACCGGGTCGCGCACCCCGACCCGCTGCGCGAGCCCGGTTTCACCTGGTCCCCGGTCCACGACGCACACGAGGACGGCAGTGGTCGCCCCGAACCGCAGGACCGTATCGACTTCGTGCTGTACTCCGGTAGCCGCCTCGATGTGCGCGACGCTACGGCCTACGTCAACGGGTCCAACGCGCTCTTCCCCGACGTGGCCGGGAACGACTGGCCCTCGGACCACGCCGCGGTGCTCACGACGTTCGCCCTCCACTCATAGCGACGCGTGGGAGATCGCGACGTGCGAGGCTAACGACCTTGGGAGCGATTGAGGTCGGGGCATGCTCGCCTGGCGGTTCGGCTGGTGGTTGATCAGTAGGCGGTCTACTGGGCGAGCGCCAGTTCGGTGCTGGTCTTGCGGCGGGTGGTCCTGCGGGCGGAGCGGTCCGAGACCAGTCCGGCGATCGCGAGATGGATCTCGGCGTAGGTCTCACGGCGGCTGGTGAACCGCTGCAAGGGCCGCCACTGCTTGAGTTCGGCGTTGGCGTGCTCGACGCGGATCCGTGCCGAGGACTGGCGGCGACGCTGCTCGCGCCAGGCGTACTGCTCGCCCAGCGGGGCGTCATCCTTCGGCTTCTTCGGCGGGGCGCTGACCTGGTCGGGGAACTCGTTGGCCAGGCCGCGGTAGCCCTCGTCGACCTCGGCTTTCACATCCGGGTACTGGCGGAACTGCTCGGCGATGCCCTCGGTGCGGGTGGCGGTCTGGTCGTGCATCCGGCCCGGCCGCACGATGCCGCTGAACAGCGTGCGGCCCTGGCCGTCGCTGAAGGTGGTGGTCTTGATGGTGTTCTGCTTCTTCTTGCCGGACACGAACGCCTTGCGGCCGGGGCGCCCCGCGCGCGGGCGGCGGACCTGCACCTCAGTGCCATCGATCCGCACATCCACGCCCTCGGCGTCGGCGTAGGCGAACAGGTCCTCCAGCGTGTGCAGCCGCAGTCCTGGACGGTCGGGGACGGCGAATCCGCGAGCGGCCAGCAGCCGACGGACTTCGCGGATCGCCCCGGAGACGGTGGAGCGGTCCACCCCGTACAGCTGGGCCAGTGCCGCGTGCGGCATGCCCAGTCGCAGGTGGACCAGCGTGGCCAGGAGACGGTCGGTGAACACCAGACGCTGCTTGGGGCCAGCTCCGGCCGCCCGCCGCCGGTCTCCGCCGCGTCGCTCGCGCAGGGCCGACTCACGGCTGGCTTGCCACTTCGGGGCGAGCTCTTCGAGCAACTCGCCGAAGTGTGCACGAGAGATGCCGGACAGGGCAGGATAGGAACAGGCCGCACGGGCCCAGGTAAGCGTCACAACTCACCCAACCCGTGCGGTCCTTCTCACGTCACGGCCTGGGACGAGGCGCGATACTCGACCAGTGGACTCGATCTACCGCAGTGCGACGGGCGAAGAGCTCATCCGACGCTGGTGCCTCGACCGGCTCGCCGCATGGCCGGTGCCTCATAAACACAAGACGGTGACCGCCAAGGGCGCACAGACCCACGTGGTCCTCGCCGGCTCCGGCGCGGCAACGGTCGTGTTCGTCCCGGGCACCAACTTCAACGCCGCCGCGTCCCTGCCGCTGGCCACGGCCCTGGTCGCCACCGGCTACCGGGTCCTGCTGGTGGACGTCCCGGGCCAGCCCGGTCTCAGTTCCGGCGAACGCGGTCTGTCCGGCGGCCAGTTGGCCTGGTATGGGGCGTGGCTGAGCGAGGTGATCGAGAAGATCTCCTCCGAGCCGGTAGCGGTGATGGGCCACTCTTTCGGCGCCGCCATTGCTCTGTCCAGCGACTCTCCCCGGATCGACCGGCTCGTCCTGGTTTCGCCCGGTGGACTGACCAGGCTGAGGTTGACCCCCACTGTGCTGGTCGCCTCGGCCGCCTGGTTCCTGCGGCCCGCACCGACGCACAGCGCCCGGCTCCTGCGCGCCATGCTCGCGCCTGGCCACCCACCCCGCGAGGAATTGGTGGACTGGATGACGCTGGTCGCCCAGCACGCGCGCTCCAGCGGGGCACCCGGCGCTGCCATCCTGCCCGCGCGGTCAATTCCCCGTCTCGTCGTCACCGGAGAGCACGACGTCTTCCTCCCTCCGCGGCGGCTCCGCCCGGCAGTGCGCGGCACACTCGGCGCCGAGCTGGGTGTGGTCCCTGAAGCTGGGCACCTCGTGGTCGAAGAGCGCCCCGAATACCTGTCCGCCTTGCTGGAGAGTCCGGGCCGGTCTACCTCCGACGCCCCCGCGGTGTAGCCGACCTCCAGGACCCGGGCCCACACACCAGGCCACTCCTATCGCTCCCCAAGTCGTAAGCCCTTGATCGTGGACACCCTGATCATTGGATCGTGAAGATCCATAGGACAGGAGTTTCCGTTGGGGACGTCGAAGTACTCGCCTGAGTTTCGGGCCGATGCTGTCGCGCTGTACCGGGCGAGTCCCGGTGGGACGTACGCGTCGGTGGCCAAGGACATGGGTGTCAACCACGAGACGCTCCGCACGTGGGTGCGGGATGCAGAGCAGGCCGCCCGGCTCGGGGCGGGCGAGGCCAGCGCGATGGAGAAGGAGAACCGGCAGCTGCGGGCGCGGGTGAAGGAGCTCGAGCTCGAGCGGGAGATACTGCGGAGGGCCGCGAAGTATTTTGCGGCCGAGACCAGCTGGTGAGCCGCTTCCAGTTCGTTGACGATCACCGTGATGCCTTCGGCGTCAAGCGGCTGTGCCGGATGCTGAACCTCTCCCGTTCCGGGTTCTACCGGTGGCTCGCCGGCGCGGACGCGCGGGCCAAGCGGGCCCGGGCGGATGCCGCTCTGGCGGAGCGGATCGCCGAGATTCACACCGAGTCTGACGGCACCTACGGGGCCCCGCGTGTCACCGCCGAGCTGAGTGAGGCGGGAGTGCACGTCAATCACAAGCGCGTAGCCCGCGTCATGCGTGCCTGGGGCATCGTCGGCTTCCACCTGCGCAAGAAGGTCCGCACCACGATCCCCGAGCCGTCGGCGACGCCGGTGCCGGACTTGCTGCGACGCGACTTCACCGCGGCCGAACCGAACACGAAGTACGTGGGGGACATAACCTATCTCCCCATCGGTAATGGCCAATTCCTGTATTTGGCCACGGTGTTGGACTTGTGGTCGAAGCGGCTGGTGGGCTGGTCGATCGCCGATCACATGCGCACCGGGCTGGTCATCGACGCGCTCAAGGCCGCGGCCGCGGCCCGGGGTGCCGGCGGCCTGAGCGGAGCGATCTTCCACAGCGACAACGGAACTCAGTACGCCTCGAAGGAGTTCGCCCAGGTCTGCATGGACCTCGGTGTGATCAGGTCGCGCGGTGCGGTGGGCACGAGCGCGGACAACGCCGCCGCTGAATCGTTCAACGCGACCATGAAACGCGAGACGCTTCAGGGCAAGAAACGCTGGTCAGGAGCGAGTGAAGCCCGGCTCGCGGTGTTCCGGTGGGTCACCCGTTACAACACCAGGAGAAGGCACTCCAGCATCGGTCAGATCAGTCCGATCGCCTTCGAACAACGATCAGTTACGCTGACCACCGCCGCATGACAACCGGTGTCCACGGTCCAGGGTCAAGCCCCGCTTCCCCCTCCTTTCCGGGAGTTACCACTCTGCGGGTACGTGGTACATCGCTCGTCCGAGTGAACGCCCGTGGCGTGACACGCGGTCGCCAGCTGCGGGTCCGTCAGGCGAAGGCCAGGGAGAGGAGTGCGGCCGCAGCCATGACTGGAACCTCGGCGGCGGTGCTGGCAGTCTCCTTGGCCACGGTCCAGGCCGGGCGGCGGTGTTCGACGGCTTGGTCCAGCACAGTGTGGTCGATGAGCCCTACATGCCGTGCGGGGAGCGGATCGGCGACTTTCACGAACACCGCAAGGACGGTGGTGATCCCGAGAGTGGCGGCCGTTGCCGTGGCGGTCTGGCACACACTGGAGCGGCCTTTGGACGCATGCATGACTCTGCTGCACATTTCGCTGGGGCGTGCGGGGCGACCGTGTCGGGGGCCAGCAGCTGCGAGGTGACGTGGGGGTGTCAGGTCTCCCGGTGCTCGCTCAGAACAGTGCTAGGCCCTCGCCGCTGGTGTCCGCGATGACTGGCCGGAACTGGGCAGGGAGGCCGTCCAGGCGGTCAGGACCGGCCGCAGCGGCCACGGCAGGGGCCGTCTCGGCCAACCAGACACGAAACCGCTCGGCGGCTTCGCGGTAGGGGACTTGTGCCAGGACACGGTGCTCGCCGGAGGGGCAGAAATCGACTGAGACAGTGAGCAGGCAGGAACGGGGCGCGTTCTGACTGCCCGTCCAGGACACGCGCAGGACACCGCAGGGCTTGCGCCCGCGCGGGGCGCGGTGGGTCGGGCGCAGCGATCGGCAGGCTATGTGGGCGGTCCATGCAGCGAGGTGCGGCAGGGGCAAGGTGGTGCGTGCCCGGCAGCCGGGGCAGCGGTGCCAGTGGCGGAGCCAGTCGTCAGTGTCGGTGTGGAAGAGGCGTGTGTAGCGGTTCGCCACGCGGATGTCGTTGCTGTACAGGTGGTCGGGGCGTTCCTGTGTGTTGCAGGACTGGCATACGGGGGCACGGACGTAGCCGTGTTCGTGGCAGTGGTCGAGGACTGCGGCGGGCGCAGCGCGGCAGACGGCACACGCCCATCCGGCCACCCTGTGGGAGATACCGGGCTTCCTGCCGAGCACCGAGTACAGCTGGCCTTCCAGCTCTCCGTTGTACGGGCGCAGTGAGGCGGTGGGGTGCTCGGGGCTCGTCGTCTGCCGACCGCCGGCGTCTGGGGCCTGCCGGGGGTGGGAGGGCGGCTCGGTGACAGCTGCGCTTGCCTGGCAGGTCCGCGCGGCTTGCACCCACCGCGTTTCGGCGTGCTCGGCCGCGTCCAGCAGCCTGACCACAGCGCGCGGCAGCCACCACGTCCGCTGCGTCCCGTCGCGAGTCTGCTCCACGAGTATCTGACGCCAGTCGATCCCCGCCAGATGGTACGGCCGGCCGACTTCACCTCGTGCTGCCCGCTCGGGGCCGCCCAGCTCCTGCAGTTCCCCCGTGATGCGCTGGCGCCAACGCAGCGGCGCTTCCTCGTTGCACTCCTGCCTCGACGCCCCACGAAACGGACCGATGCGGACCAGGTCCCGCCGATCCATCCCCACCGCGTTCAGTTCCGCAGCCGCCCGGCGCACCTCACCCTCCGGAACACTCCACTGACCGCCGCTCACCCTCACCGTCGCCACCACATGGCCACCGAGCAGGACGTACCCCACCCGGGCACGGGCAGGAGAGCAGGTGAATGCCCCAGAAGCCGTCGGCACAGCGCTGTCGGCCGTCAAATCGACCCACAAAGCGTCCGCGACACCGAGGGTGATCAGCTGGTCCGTGCGACCGGGCATGACACGCTCTGACATACCGACAGGCTAACGGCCCACAACGCGGCAACGGGGCCCAAGCGCCTCGGTCAGCCGGGCCACCGCCCGCAACTCCTCATTCCTGAGTATCTGGTTTGTCAACGCCTCCCGTGCCCGCAGCCTCACCAACAGAACGTCAAGAACCGGGCAAGTCGACCTCGCACATCAGCGGTCCCCGAGCCCAGACGAATTGACCAACAGAGTCATGCATGTGGTCGGGAGTGTCATGAATCAGGTGGGCACTTGCTCAGAAAGGACCCCTGATGGACACGGGAACGGTCACCTGATCGAGGAAGCTGACGGCGTGTCGGTTGCACTGCTGGGCTACGGCGTTGACGGTGCCGGTGTGGCATCGAAGACAACGGCGGCGAGCCGCCAAGCGGCGGCCGCTCACGGGCTGAGCCCGAAGCTGATGGACGAACTGGCCGAGCTCGCCGCCGACAAGGTCCGCGACGGCGGACTGCAATTACTGACCTTGAAGACGGGTTGTCGTAGGGGCTGACGATCGGTGATCGTCGCGGTATGCCGGGTGTATGAGGTATCCGCAGGGTGGGGGTCTGAGCGCGGAGAGGCAAGCGTTTCGCGAGCGGGTCCGGATGGAAGCAGTCGCGATGTTCGCCGAGGGGCGGGGCAGTTCCGATGTCGCGAAGGAGTTACGGGTCAGCGTCCGGTCGGCCCAGCGGTGGCGGCAAGCCTGGAGGGCTGCCGGTCAAAACGGGGTTCGTTCCCGCGGCCCGGCGTCCCGGCCGAAGCTGAGTGATGCGCTGTTCGCCGCGCTCGAGGAGGAGCTGGCCAAAGGCCCGGTCGCGCATGGCTGGCCGGATCAGAGATGGACGTTGGCCAGGATCAGGACTCTGATCGGCCGACGGTTCCACAAGTCCATGACGCTGTCGGGTGTTTCCCAGATGCTGCGGCGGCATGGCTGGAGTCATCAGGTTCCGGCCCGTCGTGCTGTCGAGCGCGACGAGGCGGCGGTGGCTGGCTGGGTGAAGGACGTGTGGCCGCACGTGGAACCACCGCGGCGGCGCTCGGGGCCTGGATCGTCTTCGAGGATGAAGCCGGATTCTCGATGACGCCGCCGACCTCACGGACCTGGAGCAAACGCGGCAGCACACCGGTCATCCGGGTCCGCGGACGCTCCCAGCGCCGCTTCTCCATCGCCGCCCTTTGCTGCTACAAACCCGGTGAACGCTCCCGCCTCGTCTACCGGCCCAAGCGACATGCCGATCACAAGACCGGAGGCCGCAAGAGCTTCGCCTGGACCGAGTACCGAGACCTTCTCATCGCCGCCCACCGGCAGCTCGGCGGACCCATCGTCCTCATCTGGGACAACTTGAAGTGCGCCACGAGGCGCTACGGAATCGAGTGGAGGTGAAAGGACTCCACCGCCGGGTGGTCGCAGCCGCTCGGTGAAGCTGGGGGCAGTCGCCACGTGGGAACGCAGGTGGCGGCGGGAAGCAGCCCCGACAACGTACGGGACGGGTCGGCACTGTCAGACGGTCCGGGTCCGGCAAGCAGCGAGGAGAAGGTGTACGAGAGGAACCGCTGTCTGACGCCCCGTAAGTGTCCCGCTCGGCTCAAACCTGACGGATATGGGCCGGGTTGCAGCGCGTGAACTGTCACTCGTCGGGGTGGCGTTCAACTCCGAAGCCGGTTTTTAGGTCCGGTGGGGAGGCCATGTCGAAAGCCTGCGGCGTAGGCATGGCGAGGCTGTCGGGGTAGAGGTGGGCACCTCCCTCCTTGATCGATTCTGTGGTGAACGTGGGAACCGCCTGCGGTTGCCCTTCCCGCCGGACAGCCAGTTCGGAGGCGGGCAGGTCCGTTGCCAACTGATGGCCGTTGGGCGGGGCGGAGGTCTCGTAGTAGTCCGAGCGCGCGAGAGGCGCGTACACGGCGAAGGAGACCAGCAAGTCAGCAGTGGACGTACTGGAAAGTCAGGAGGCTGTCGCCGGTGAATACCGACGAACTTGACTCCGTTCTGTTCGGAGCGGAGCGCAGGGTACTGAAGATCCAGACCAAGCTGCACTGTTGGGCCCGTGATGACCCTCATCGCAGGTTCGATGATCTGTTCAACCTCGTTGCCGATCCTGCGTTCCTTCTGGTGGCGTGGGATCGGGTGCGGGGCAACAAGGGAGCACGCACGGCCGGAGTGGACGGGCGCACGGCCCGTTCCATCGAGGCCGGGCAGGGCGTCGTGGACTTCCTCGACGGGCTGCGGTCGCAGGTCAAGGGCCGCAGTTTCTGCCCGCTGCCGGTGCGGGAACGGATGATCCCGAAGGCGGGCGGCAAATTGCGCCGCCTGGGGATCTCCACCATTGCCGACCGAGTGGTGCAGGCTTCTTTGAAGCTGGTGCTGGAGCCGATCTTCGAAGCGGATTTCTACCCGTGTTCCTACGGGTTCCGCCCGAATCGTCGTGCTCACGACGCCGTGGCTGAGGTGCGCTACTTCGCGTCCCGCTCCTACAAGTGGGTCGTCGAGGGCGACATCACGGCATGCTTCGACGAGATCTCGCACACGGCCCTGATGGACCGGGTGCGGGAACGAATCGGAGACAAGCGCGTCCTGGCACTGGGGAAGGCGTTCCTCAAAGCAGGCATCCTCAGCGAGAACCGCATGCTGCGAGACAACCGCGCCGGAACCCCGCAGGGTTCGATCCTTTCGCCGCTGCTGAGCAACGTAGCCCTGACGGTCCTGGACGAGCACATCGCTCAAGGACCCGGCGGACCCGCCTCAAGCCAGACGGAGAGAGCCAAGCGCCGTCGCCACCGCCTGCCCAACTACCGGCTCGTCCGCTACGCGGACGACTGGTGCTTGATGGTGTCGGGCACGAACGACGACGCCGAAGCCCTCCGGGAAGAGATCGCAGAAGTCCTGTCCGGGATGGGCCTGCGCCTGTCACCGGAGAAGACCCTGATCACCCACATCGACAAGGGCCTCGACTTTCTCGGCTGGCGCATCCAGCGCCACCGGAAGCGGGGCAGCAACCGGCACTTCATCTACACCTATCCGTCGGGCAACGCCGTCAAGGCCATGACGGGCAAGGTCAGGACGATGTGCCGGACGACGGATACGAGCCAGCCGCTCGATGCCCTGCTGCGTCAGCTCAATCCGGCGCTCAAGGGCTGGTGCGTCTACTTCCGGCCCGGCGTGTCCAGCGCGACCTTCTCCTACCTGAGCTTCTACACGTGGCGTCAGGTTGGGAGCTGGTTACGCCGAAAGCACCGCCGAGCCACCTGGAAGGACCTCAGGCACCGCTACTGCGACGTCGGATGGTGGCCGGCCTCGGAGGAACGACAGCTGTTCAACCCGGCGAAGGTGACCACCACGCGTTACCGCTACCGGGGAACAGTTATCCCGACTCCGTGGCCGAGCCTGGAATGAGGACAACACACAGGTCCTGAACAGGGCTTGTGGAGCGCCCGGTGCTCGGAAACGGGCACGCCGGGTGCGGGAAGCGGTCTGGGGAAACGGGCTGGTCGATGAGACCGGAACCGCGCCCCGGATCGACTTCACCGTCCACAAAGACCGCCGAATGCGTGCCTTCATCGACGCCCAGGACTGGATCACGGCCTACCACCTACCGCCCTACACACCCGACCTCAACCCCGTGGAAGGCATCTGGTCAATCCTCCGCCGGACCACCCAGGCCAACACCGCCTTCACCGACCCGAGCCACCTCATACACCGACTCCGACACGGCCTCCGCCAGATTCAATACCGCAGCAACATCATCGATGGATGCCTCACCGGAACAGGGCTCACACTGACGACACCACGACTACAAACTCAGTAGCTGTTGTCTTTTCGATCTTGAGCAGTGCTGGTCGAACTCGGGTTCCCGGTTGGGTGATCCTGCCGTGGCGAGAGCATGAAGGTAGGGCCTCCTGAACAGCTCGTGGGTGTCGAATCCATAGAGCATCAGGAGGCCCCGGTGCCGCAGTCTTCCGTGTCGTTGGCCGGGCAGTCCAACTCGGCTGCTCTGTCGTGTGATTGCCTCGCGCACGTGTACGGCAACGCGGCTGACCGATCCGAGCGGCGGCGCCGGTATCCGACGGACATGACGGACGCGGAGTGGGCGGCCATCCGGCCACTGCTGCCGGTGCCGGGCTGGATGCGTGGCCGGGGCGGTCGGCCAGAGGCGTACTGTCATAGGACGATGCTGGACGCGGTTCGCTATCTCGTGGACAACGGCATCAAGTGGCGCGCGATGCCGGCCGACTTCCCGCCGTGGGACCGTGTGTATGCGTTCTTCCGTCGCTGGCGCGACCACGTGCTGGTCACGGAGTTCCACGACCGGCTGCGGGATCGCCTGCGCGAGACATTGGGCCGGGATGCCGAGCCGACCGCCGGGGTGATCGACTCGCAGTCGGTCAAGGCGGACGCTGTCGTCGGCTCGGACAGTCGCGGCTTTGACGGCGGGAAGCTGATCAACGGGCGCAAGCGGCACGTCGTGGTCGACACGCTCGGGCTTGTGCTCGGCGTGATGGTCACCGCCGCGGACACCGGCGACCGCGCCGCCGCCCAGGTGCTGCTTGAGCAGGTGACCGCCGCGCACCACCGGCTGGCCCTGGTCTGGGCTGACGGCGGCTACACCGGCAGCCTCGTCGAGTACTGCCTGGCCGCGCTGGCCCTGGTGCTGGCGATCGTCAAGCGCAGCGATGACATGCGTGGCTTCGTGGTGTTGCCCAAGCGGTGGATCGTCGAGCGCCTCTTCGCCCACCTGATGCGCACCCGCCGCCTGGTGCGCGACTTCGAGCGGCGCACCACCAGCGCCGAGGCGATGGTCTACTGGTCGATGATCCTGCTCATGACCCGTCGCCTGGCGAGGCCACGCCCTGCGCGAGGGTGAAGCGGCCCGGCGCCGGCTCGGCCAGCCAGCCGCGCGCGACCAGGCGTTTCGCCTTCGACCGTAGTGCCTCCACCCGCGCCGGCACCACGTCCATGCCGAACGCTTGGGTCATCTCCTGGCAGGTCAGCGGCCCTTGGCCGAGCCGGTGCCGGTCCGTGAGAGTCTGCAGGATGCGCTGGTAGTCCACGGACAGCGCCGACCAGGCCAGCCCTTGGTGCCACACCGGCACCTGCGACTTTGCCTTCGCCGCATCCCGGGGCGTCGGCGGCGCGTCCGCATTCTGTGGATCCGGGGTGACCTCCATGCCGGCGATGCTGCCGCCATCCGGAGCCAGCACCGTATCGACCCGCCTGCGGGCGATCACCCACTCCTGCCATTCCACTTCGGCCGCGGCGAGTTCGGCCTGGATGCGGTCGGCCTCCTCACGCAGCCCGTCGACTCGACGGCGAGCGGCGGCCTCTTGCTGTTCCAGCAGTCCGACGACCGACGGCATCCACAACCTCCCAAGGAGCAATGACACGACACGCCACCACTCCCACCGGACCGCCACTGCTATGCCCGACCAGCGAAAACGCCGTCCTCAAGCGCGAAAAGACAACAGCTTCTGAAGGAGACCTCGTGACGTACTCCCAATCGGTGTGGAACACCGCCCCCACCTCCGCCCCAGCCCAACGCAAAAGCCGCTACGTCCCCGGCTCATCAGCCCACCCGGCAAAGATGCACCCCGGCATCGCCGCCCATGCCATCCGCACCTACACCCGCCCCGGTGATCTGGTTCTGGACCCGATGTGCGGCATCGGCACCACGCTTGTCGAAGCCCTCCACCTCGGCCGCAACGCCCTTGGTATCGAATACGAACCGAAGTGGGCCACCCTCGCCTCGCTCAACGCACGCGCTGCTGCGCAAGAGAGTGGTACGGGCACTGGCATCGTCCGCTGCGGAGATGCCCGATGCCTCACCGAGCTCGCTCCCGCCGATGCTTGCGGCGAGGTGGATCTCGTGGTCACCTCACCGCCCTACGGACCGAGCGTCCACGGGCAGGTGCGCTCCTCCCGGGAGACCGGCGAACCCGGGGTGGTCAAGAAGGATTTCCGTTACGGACACGACCGCGCCAACCTTGCCCACGTCTCAACCGTCCACCTCCTTGAGGCGTTCACCGAGATCCTCGCCCAGTGCCGCACGATGCTGCGTCCCGGCGGCACGGTCGTCGTCACCACCCGTCCCTGGCGCGAGCACGGCGAACTTATCGACCTGCCCTCCGCCGTCCTCGCCGCCGGCAAGGCGGCCGGGCTCACACCGTCCGAACGGTGTGTAGCCCTCCTCGCCGGCATCCGCAACAGCCGCCTCATCACCCGCCCGTCGTTCTTCCAGATGAAGAACGTCCGCGACGCCCGCCGACGAGGCATCCCCCTCTCAGTGGTGCAGCACGAGGATGTTTTGATCTTCGCCCGCCCGCTGGGCAACGGGATGCCGTGTTCCAAGAGCAGCACACCGGCTTCCGCAGGCGGCTTCCGCTCCCGGACCTGCACCCCGAGGAGCCAGCCCGATGTCACTGAGGACGCTGTGGGCCGATCTGTGTCTTCGGCTGTCCTGCGGCGGCGGGTTGAGTGATGACGGCGAACCTGTCAAACGACTCGATGGCCCCCGAGGCCACGCCGCGGACACCTCCTACGGCCGCACCTCCCGAGCTAATGGTGCGGCTGCCCGAAGAGCCCCCGGACCTCACCGAGAAGGCAGCTGCAACCCTGCTGCGCTTCGTCCGTGAGGAGTACTACCGGCTGGTAGACGCACCACCGGTTCACAAAAACCCATAAGCCACGTGGGCACGGCGGACGACTGGCCCTCTTCGCAGACTAGGAGGTACCACGGACCACCGTCATCCGCCGTGCCCGCCGCACACCAAGCCCAGAGAGCCAACGACCCATGGTCCACTTCGCTTTCGCCGGACGTTGCTCCACCGAGGACCTCCAAGACCCCGAGACCTCCCGCAACTGGCAGCTCACCCGCGCCCGCGCCCTCATCGAACCCGCCGGGGGCGAGATCGTCACCGAGTACTTCGACGCCGGCCACTCCCGCGCCCTCCCCTGGAAACACCGCCCCCAAGCGGCCGCACTTCTCCAAGCCCTCCGCGACCCACACCGCGGCTTCGACGCTGTCGTGATCGGCGAGCCCCAGCGCACCTTCTACGGCAACCAGTTCGGCAACACCTTCCCCCTCTTCGTCCACTTCGGCGTCCCCCTGTGGGTCCCCGAAGTCGGCGGAGCCATCGACCCCGACAACGAGGCCCACGACCTGGTCATGTCCGTCTTCGGCGGCATGAGCAAAGGCGAACGCAACCGCATCAAGATCCGCGTGCGCACGGCCATGGCGTCCCAAGCCCAGATCGAAGGCCGTTACCTCGGCGGCCGACCCCCCTATGGCTACCGCATCGCCGAAGCGGGCCCCCACCCCAACCCCGCCAAAGCCGCCGACGGCAAACGCCTCCACCGCCTCGAACCCGACCCCGAAACCGCCTGGGTCGTCGTCCGCATCTTCACCGAATACCTCCGCGGGAAGGGCTTCTACGCCATCGCCGAGAGCCTGACCCGCGACGGCATCCCCAGCCCCTCCGGCTACGACCGTGCACGGAACCCGCACCGCGACGGCCACGCCTGGTCCAACGGCGCGGTCCGAGCCATCCTCGCCAACCCCCGCTACACCGGCCACGAGGTGTGGAACAAGCAGCGCAAGGACGAAGTCCTCCTCGACATCGACGACGTCACCCTCGGCCACCGCACCAAGCTCACGTGGAACGTCCCCGACCAGTGGATCTGGTCGGGGCAACCCGTCCATGAACCGCTGATCAGCATGGAGACCTTCACCCGCACCCGGGCCAAGCGCCACGGCCGTCGTCAGCAGCCCGCCGCTGAACGCAGCCCCCGCACCACCTCCCGCCCCTACGCGCTGCGAGGACGCATCCGGTGCTCTTTGTGCGACCGCAAGATACAGGGCACCTTCAACCACGGACACCCTCACTACCGCTGCCGCTATCCGTCCGAATACGCCAAGAGCGGCGCCTTCAACCACCCCTTGAGCGTCTACGTCCGGGAGGCCCTCATCCTGACGCACCTCGACGCCTGGATCACACGCGCATTCGCCCCTGGGCAACTGAAGGCCACTCTGGAAGCCATGCGACAGTCCCAGCGCGCGGCGAACACGCCGCCGCCCGATCACGCGTCGGCCCGCCGAACCATCGCGGAATGCGACCGGCGCCTGACGCAATACCGTGCCGCACTCGACGCCGGGGCCAGCCTGGCCACCGTCGCCACGTGGATCACTCAAACCGAGCTCACCAAGACCACAGCTCAGCAAGAGCTGGCCGCCGCCCAAACCTCACAGCCGGTCATTCTCACCAACGAGCAGATCGACCACATGATCAAAGATCTCGGCGACCTCACCGACCGACTCCTCGCCGCCACACCGGACCGCAAGGCCCCCCTCTACGACGCTTTCGGCCTCGCATTGAAGTACAACGCGAAGAAGCGGGTAGTGACCGTTGAGTCACAACCCGCTTCTTCCGTGTACCTAAGAACGTGTCCGAGGGGGGACTTGAACCCCCACGCCCGATAAAGGGCACTAGCACCTCAAGCTAGCGCGTCTGCCATTCCGCCACCCGGACTCAGGTGCTCTTCGCGGGGCGTTCCCCGCGGCGACATGGACAACAATACCAAGGTTTCGGAGTGGCTTTCACCTGCGTATCCACGCCGGGCATAAGGGGCGCTTATGGGTGTGGGTGACGACGGCGAGAGCGGATCTGGCGAGGCGGCGCGCGAGGAGTGCGGTGAGGTCGAGGGCCTTGGCGTGGGCGTGGGGTGAGCGTCGGTGGTGGGCGGGCGATCATGGCGGCGGGCGGTGAGCGGCCAGCGGTGAGCACGCCCCCCCCCCCGCCGCACCATCACGGCATCACGGCATCAAGTGGTACTCCGGGAAGTTGCCTGGGAGGCGTTCGCTGGTGGGGCCCTGGGTTACGGCGTGGGCGAGGAGGTCGCCGCCGACGAAGGCGCCGCGCCAGGAGTTGCCGAAGCCGCCGAAGAGTTCCGCGCGGTCGCCGCGGGAGCGGGGGGCGTTGTGGCCGACCTTGAAGGCGCGGATCTGCGGGGCGAGGCGGTCGAAGGTCTCCTCGCTGTCGCAGGAGAGGGTGGCCACCAGGGCGCCGTTGCTGGCGTTCATGGCGGCGAGGAGTTCCGCCTCGGTGTCGACGAGGACGATGGTGTCGACTGGGCCGAAGGGTTCGGCGTGGTGGAGCGGGGAGGAGGGGGGTGGGGCCAGGAGGGTGGTCGGGGGGAGGTAGGCGGAGGTGTCCTGGGCGGGGAGGAAGTGGCCGTCGGCGAGGGTGCCGCGGTGGAGCGGGACGGCGCCGCGGGAGATCGCCTCGGTGGTGAGGTCGGCGAGTTCCTTGGCCTTGGTGGCGTTGATCAGGGGGCCGAAGTCGAGGTCGGGGAGGGGGGCGGTGGGGTCGGGGACGGCCAGCGGGTGGCCGAAGCGGACGCTGCGGACGGCGGGGAGGTAGGCGGCGAGGAAGTCGGCGAAGGCGTCGCGCTGGACGACGAAGCGGGGGTAGGCGGTGCAGCGCTGCTTGGCGTAGTCGAAGGTCTTGCGGAGTTGCGGGGTCAGGGTCGGCCAGTCGGTGAAGTTCCAGACGGCCCAGGTGTTGAGGCCCTCTTGTTCGAGGACGTGGCGTTTGCCGAGGTCGGCGACGGCGGTGGCGACCCGGGCGCCGGTGTCGCGGCCGCCTACGAAGGAGACGCAGCCGATCTCCGGTGAGCGGACGAGGGAGGGCGAGAGCGTGCTTCCGTTGCCGCTGACCAGGGTGATCGGGACGCCTTCGCGGGCGGCCAGGGCGCTGGCGAGGGTGAGGCAGACCAGGCCGCCGTCGGTGGGGGTCTTGGCGATGACGGCGTTTCCGGCCAGGGCCTGGACGAGCATGGCGTGGACGAGGACCGACATCGGGTAGTTCCAGCTGGCGATGTTGCTGACCGGGCCGGGCAGCGGGGACCGGCCGACCAGCATCCGGTCGATCTCGGTGACGTACCAGCGGACGCCGTCGATGGCTCGGTCGACGTCGGCCTGGGCGAGCTTCCAGGGTTTGCCGATCTCCCAGACCAGGAGCAGGGCGAGCAGTTCGCGATGCTCGGTGAGGGCGTCGAGGGTGGCGGCGATCCGGGCCTTCCGCTCGGCCAGGGGGACCTCGCGCCAGATGCGGTGTTGGTCGAGGGAGGCGCGTACGGCGCGGAGGGCGGCGTCCGCGTCGAGGCGGGGTGGGCCGGCGATCGGGGTGCCGTCGACTGGGCTGGCGGCGGGCTGCGGGTGGCCGTCCGGGTGCCAGGTGCCGGCCCAGAGGTTGCCGACCTGGTCGTCGTGGAACGCCTCGGGGGCGACGGCCCGGCTGCGCTGCCAGGCGTCCGCCCAGGAGGTGCCGGGTTTGCGGACGAGGAACGGGACCTCGTCCGGGGCGGGATCGGGGGTGGTGGCGCGCGGCTCCCGTAGGAGTCGTGTTGCCCGTCGGGGCGGGATCCGGGGCGGGTCGCGGAGTGCCGCGGCGCCGGATACGGCGAGTGTCGCTCGGGCCGGCCGGCGGCGCTCGGGGGAGGGAGGGATGAGACAGGGCCGGAGGGAGGGGCGGGTGCGGGCCGGTGGGCCGGTACGGACCGGTGGGTGAGTGGGTGGCGTGGGTGGGTGAGTGGGGCGGGTGGGTGGCGTGATCGCTGCGGTCCCCCGCGCTCCCCCTGGACAACGGGTGGGTGATGAGGGATAACGGAGTTCATACAGTATTCGTCGACCGACGACTGTATACAGTCTTCAATCTCGCTCGATCCGTAACCCGATCCGTAACCCGATCTGCAATCCGATCTGCGATCCGTCTAGGTCGAGGCAGCGGAACAGCAACCGCAGCCCGAAGGGAAGCGATGCACATGTCCGAAGACGCCCAGGACGCTCAGGGCACCCAAGGCACCCAAGGCACCCAGGACACCCAGGATGGGCAGGGCGCCCAACACCTCATCTCCGGCGGGCACTTGGTCGCCAAGGCGCTCAAGGCGGAGGGGGTCGAGGTCGTCTACACCCTCTGCGGCGGCCACATCATCGATATCTACGACGGCTGCGTCGACGAGGGCATCCAGGTGGTGGACGTACGCCACGAACAGGTCGCCGCCCATGCCGCGGACGGCTACGCCCGGCTCACCGGCCGGCCCGGCTGTGCGGTGGTCACCGCCGGCCCGGGCACCACCGACGCGGTCACCGGGGTCGCCAACGCCTTCCGGGCCGAGTCGCCGATGCTGCTGATCGGCGGCCAAGGGGCGCGCACCCAGCACAAGATGGGGTCGCTCCAGGACCTGCCGCACGTCGAGATGATGACGCCGATCACCAAGTTCGCGGCCACGGTGCCGGACACCGCGCGCGCCGCCGACCTGGTCTCGATGGCGTTCCGCGAGTGCTTCCACGGCGCGCCCGGTCCGTCGTTCCTGGAGATCCCGCGCGATGTACTGGACGCCAAGGTGCCGACCGCGACGGCCCGCGTGCCACGGGCCGGGCACTACCGGGCCTCGACCCGTTCGGCCGGCGACCCCGAGGACGTCCAGCGCCTGGCCGACCTGCTGGTGCGGGCGAAGAAACCGGCGATCCTGTTGGGCAGCCAGGTGTGGACGACGCGCGGAACCGAGGCCGCGGTGGAGCTCGTCCGGGCGCTGAACGTCCCGGCGTACATGAACGGGGCCGGGCGCGGGACGCTGCCGCCCGGCGATCCGCACCACTTCCAGCTGTCGCGGCGGTACGCGTTCGCCCACGCCGACCTCATCGTGATCGTCGGGACGCCGTTCGACTTCCGGATGGGGTACGGCAAGCGCTTGTCGGCGGACGCGACGGTGGTGCAGATCGACCTGGACTACCGGACGGTGGGCAAGAACCGGGACGTCGACCTGGGGATCGTGGGTGATGCGGGCCTCGTCCTGAAGGCGGTCGCCGAGGCCGCTTCCGGGCGGATCAACGGAGGTGCCGCCGAGCGCAAGGAGTGGTTGGACGAGCTGCGGGCCGCCGAACAGGCCGCGTTGACCAAGCGGTTGCCGCAGCTGCGGTCGGACGCCTCGCCCATCCACCCCTACCGGCTGGTCAGCGAGATCAACGACTTCCTGACCGAGGACTCGATCTACATCGGGGACGGCGGCGACGTGGTGACCTTCTCCGGTCAGGTGGTCCAGCCCAAGTCCCCCGGTCACTGGATGGATCCCGGTCCGCTCGGCACGCTCGGCGTCGGCATCCCCTTCGTGCTCGCGGCCAAGCAGGCCCGGCCGGAGAAGGAAGTGGTGGCGCTCTTCGGGGACGGCGCGTTCAGCCTCACCGGGTGGGACTTCGAAACCCTGGTCCGCTACGACCTGCCGTTCGTCGGCATCGTCGGCAACAACTCCTCGATGAACCAGATCCGTTACGGCCAGCGGGCCAAGTACGGCGCGGAGCGGGAGCGGGTCGGCAACACCCTCGGTGACGTCCACTACGACAAGTTCGCCCAGATGCTGGGTGGTCACGGCGAGGAGGTCCGCGACCCCGCCGACATCGGCCCCGCCCTGCGGCGGGCGCGGGAGTCGGGGAAGCCCTCGCTGATCAACGTGTGGATCGATCCGGACGCGTACGCCCCCGGAACGATGAACCAGACCATGTACAAGTAGGAGGGAGTCCGCCGTGTCCAAGGCACTCGACGGCATTCGCGTCCTCGATATGACGCACGTTCAGTCCGGGCCCTCCGCCACGCAGTTGCTCGCCTGGCTCGGTGCGGATGTGATCAAGCTGGAGGCGGTGAGCGGGGACATCACACGGCGTCAGCTGCGGGACGTCCCGGACGCCGACTCGCTCTACTTCACGATGCTCAACTGCAACAAGCGCAGCATCACGCTGAACACCAAGACCCCGCGCGGCAAGGAGCTGCTGACCGGGCTGATCGCCCGCAGCGACGTCCTGGTGGAGAACTTCGGCCCCGGCGCGATCGACCGGATGGGCTTCACCTGGGAGCGCATCCAGGAGATCAACCCGCGGATCGTCTACGCCAGCATCAAGGGCTTCGGCGAAGGTCCGTACACCGGCTTCAAGGCGTACGAAGTGGTGGCGCAGGCGATGGGCGGGGCGATGGCGACCACCGGCTTCGAGGACGGGCCGCCGCTGGCGACCGGTGCGCAGATCGGCGACTCCGGCACCGGGGTGCACTGCGTCGCCGGCATCCTCGCCGCGCTCTTCCAACGCACCCGGACCGGCCGTGGCCAGCGGGTGAACGTCGCCATGCAGCACGCGGTGCTCAACCTGTGCCGGGTGAAGCTGCGCGACCAACAGCGGCTCGCGCACGGGTCGTTGGCGGAGTACCCGAACGAGGACTTCGGCGACGAGGTGCCGCGCAGCGGCAACGCCAGCGGCGGCGGGCAGCCGGGCTGGGCGGTGAGGTGCGCGCCCGGCGGGCCCAACGACTACGTCTATGTGATCGTGCAGCCGGTCGGCTGGCAGCCGCTCACCGAACTGATCGGCCGGCCGGAGCTGGCGCAGGACCCGGACTGGGCGACGCCGGAGGCCCGGCTGCCCAAGCTGTCGAAGATGTTCCAGCTGATCGAGGAGTGGAGCAGCACGCTCCCCAAGTGGGAGGTGCTGGCGAGGCTGACCGCCCACGACATCCCCTGCGGGCCGATCCTGTCGACCAAGGAGATCATCGAGGACCCCTCACTGGCCGCCAACGGGATGGTGGTCGAGGTCGCGCATCCGCAACGCGGCACCTTCACCACGGTCGGTTCGCCGCTGAAGCTCTCCGACTCCCCCGTCGAGGTCCACCGTTCGCCGCTGCTGGGTGAGCACAACGCGGAGGTGTACGGCGCGGAACTGGGACTGGACGACGCGGAGCTACAGCAGCTGAAGACGGCGGGAGTGATCTGATGGAGCATCAAGTAGACGTGGTGCGGCGCGTGTTGGCTGCGGTGCGGGACGAGGGGCGGACCGTGCTCACCGCGCCCGAGGGCAAGCTGATCGCCGAGGCGTACGGGATCCCGGTGCCGGCCGAGGGACTGGCGGAGACCGTCGAGGACGCGGTGGCGCTCGCCGACCGGATCGGCTTCCCCGTGGCACTCAAGATCGTCTCGCCGGACATTCCGCACAAGACCGAGGCGGGCGGGGTGCGGACCGGTCTCGGCTCGGCGGCCGAGGTGCGCGGCGCGTTCACCGCGATCGTGGCGAACGCACGGGCGTACGCCCCGCAGGCGCGGATCGCCGGTGTGCAGGTGCAGCAGATGGTGCCGGAGGGGCAGGAGGTGATCGTCGGGGCGGTCACCGATCCGACGTTCGGGAAGGTCGTGGCGTTCGGGCTGGGTGGCGTGCTGGTCGAGGTGTTGAAGGACGTCACCTTCCGGCTCGCGCCGGCGTCGGCCGAGGACGCCGCGTCGATGCTGGACGGCATCCGGGCGGCCGAGGCGCTGCGCGGGGTGCGCGGCGGCCCGGCGGTGGACCGTGCGGCGCTCGCCGACCTGATCGTCCGCACCTCCCAACTGGCCGCCGATTTCCCGGAGATAGCGGAGGTCGACCTCAATCCGGTGTTCGCCGCGGCGGACGGGGTGACGGCCGCGGACGTGCGGATCCTGCTGAGCACGGGGGCGCCGCCGCAGCGTCCGCGCCACACCCGGGAGGAGATCCTCGCCGCGATGCGGCGGCTGATGCGGCCCCGTTCGGTGGCGGTCATCGGGGCCTCCGGAACACCGGGCAAGATCGGCCACTCGGTGCTGCGCAACCTGCTCGACGGCGGGTTCCCCGGCGAGATCCATCCGGTGCACCCGACCGCCGACGACATCCTGGGCCGCAAGGCGTACCGGTCGGTGCTGGACGTGCCGGGCGAGGTGGACGTGGCGGTGTTCGCCATTCCCGCGCCCCTCGTCCCCGCGGCACTGGAGGAGGCCGGCCGCAAGGGCGTCCCGAACGCCGTGCTGATCCCGTCCGGCTTCGCCGAGACCGGTGAACACGCCCTACAGGAACGGATCGTGGCGATCGGCGCGGAGTGGGGCATCCGGCTGCTCGGGCCGAACATCTACGGCTACTACTCCACCTGGCAGGACCTGTGCGCCACGTTCTGCACGCCGTACGACGTCAAGGGCGGGGTGGCACTGACCTCGCAGTCCGGCGGCATCGGGATGGCGATCCTGGGCTTCGCCCGGACGACCCGGACCGGTGTCTCGGCGATCGTCGGGCTCGGCAACAAGGCGGACGTCGACGAGGACGACCTGCTCACGTACTTCGGCGAGGATCCGCACACCGACTGCATCGCGATGCACCTGGAGGACCTCAAGGACGGTCGGGCGTTCGTCGCGGCGGCCCGGGAGACCGTGCCGAAGAAGCCGGTGGTGGTGCTGAAGGCGGGCCGCACCAGCGCCGGGGCGCGGGCCGCCGGTTCGCACACCGGCGCGCTGGCGGGCGATGACGCGGTCTACGACGACATCCTGCGGCAGGCCGGGGTGATCCGGGCGCCGGGCCTTTCCGACCTGCTGGAGTACGCCCGGGCGCTGCCCGTGCTGCCCGTGCCCCAGGGCGACAACGTGGTGGTCATCACCGGCGCCGGCGGGTCCGGGGTGCTGCTGTCGGACGCGCTCGTCGACAACGGGCTGCGCCTGATGGACATCCCGACCGATCTCGACGCGGCGTTCCGTCGGCTGATCCCGCCGTTCGGATCGGCCGGCAACCCGATCGACATCACGGGCGGCGAACCGCCGGCCACCTACGAGGCGGCGCTCCGGCTGGGGCTGTCGGATCCGCGGATCCATGCGCTGGTGCTGGGGTACTGGCACACCATCGTCACCCCGCCGGCGGTCTTCGCTGAGCTGACCGTGCGGGTCGTCGAGGAGTTCCGGGCGCGTGGCGTCGAGAAGCCGGTGGTGGCATCGCTGGCCGGGGACACCGAGGTCGAGGAGGCGGCCGCGCGGCTCTTCGCGCACGGGGTCGTCGCCTACCCCTACACGACCGAGAAGCCGGTGGCGGTGCTCGGCGCGAAGTACCGCTGGGCACGGGCCGCGGGGCTGCTGAGCACCTGAGGTCGTTCTCCCGGAGCACGAAGAGATCGGGCAGAGGGCGCGCTGATCGGGTTCTTTCGATACCGAGGTGAACGGTATGGAGCACAGCGGACGGGACAGCACAGGAACACCAGGGATCACCTATCGGGAAATCACCGACGGAAAGGGGCGGGTCTATCGGATCGGCGAGACCGACCGGGAACTGCTCGGCGGCCACTCGCGGAAATTGATGGTGTATTTGCCGTGGCTGGCGATGATGGCCATCAGCGTCTCCGAATACGCCTACGGATCGGCCGAGGACACCCTGTCGCACGCACACGGCTGGTCCCAGAGCGACACCTTCTGGATTCTGAGCGTATGGGTGTTCTTCCAGGCCGGAATCGCCTTTCCGGCGGGCTGGTTACGGGAGCGGGGCACTCTGACCGCGCGCCAGGCCATGTTCATCGGGGCGGTGCTGAGCCTGCTGGGGTTCGTGGCCCTGGGGCATCTGCACCACGTACTGGCGGCGATCTGCGGTTTCGGGGTGGTCGGCGGCATCGGCTCCGGGCTCGTCTATGCCACCTGCATCAACATGGTGGGCAAATGGTTCCCGGAACGGCGCGGTGCGAAGACCGGATTCGTCAACGGCGGATTCGCCTATGGAGCACTGCCGTTCATCTTCGTCTTCAACTACGCCTTCGACACCTCGGATTTCGACGAGGTGCTGGACGGCATCGGAATCTACGTGCTGATCGTGGTGGCGGGTTGTGCCTGGTTCTTCAAGGACCCGCCGAAGAATTGGTGGCCCGCCGAGGTCGATCCGTTGAACGCCGGCGGGTCGGGGCAGCGCACGGCATTCCTGGCGAAGAACCCGCCGGCGGTCCGGCAGTTCACGCCCAAGGAGGCGGTCCGCAGCGGCATGCTCCCGCTGATGTGGGTGAGCGTGGTGCTGACCGCCGGCGTCTCGATCTTCGGAATCTCGTTCCAGGTGGACTTCGCGAAGGAGGTGGGGTTCGGTCCGCTGGTCGCGGCGTCGTCCATGGGGGTGATGTCCGTGGTCAACGGCGTCGGCCGGGCCGTGGTCGGCTGGTTGTCGGACCTGTGGGGCCGGAAAACGACCCTGGTCTTCGTGATCGTCGTCCTGGGACTGGCCCAGTTCGGGGTGTTGTGGGCCGGGGACCTGCACAGTCAGTGGCTGTTCCTGTTCTTCGCCTTCCTCTCCGGATTCGGCGGCGGTGCCTTCTACCCGCTCTTCGCGGCCCTGACCCCCGACTACTTCGGCGAGAACTACAACGCCACCAACTACGGCCTGGTCTACAGCGGGAAACTCATCAGCGGCCTGTTCGGCGGCGGACTGGGCTCGATGGTGGTCCGTGCCTGGGGATACAACGGCGCGTACCTGCTGGCCGGCGGCGTCTCCCTGGTGGCTGCGGCGTTCACCCTGCTGTTGCACCAGCCGGGACGGGCCCGGTTACGCGATGTGGCGCCCAACCCCCGGCCGATCAGCAGAGAAATGACCTGAGCGGGACGACGACACGTTCGGGTGCTTTCCGGAGCAGTTGAGAACCGTGCCGTGTCCTGGGGGCAGCAAGGCCGTTTGGGTGAGTGCCGACGGGGAGTGTGCCGTGCGCGACAGCACACGGCCGGTAGGACCGTCGCGCCGGCGGAAGACACCGCTCGTTCTCTGTACCAGAAAGGGACTGTCCACCATGACGTACTCCAAGGCCGCTGCGGTTGTTGCCGGCGCGGTGCTGGCACTGGGCGTCGCCGCCCCCGCGTTCGCCGACGGCCACCGGGGGGTCGCGGGAGCGGCCGACAACCTCCTCAACAACGACACGGTCTCCAAGGGCGTCGTCAAGAAGCCCAACGTCAACATCGACGCCGTGGTCAACGCCGTCGCCAAGACCGCGGACAAGCTGAAGGCGGCCCAGGGCGGCACGGCCAAGAACGCGGTCGGCCGGACCGGCCATTCGCACCGCTGACGGCCGTACCGCCGATCGGCGACCGAACGACGGACGCCCTGTCCCTGCTGCGGCAGGGGCGGGGCGTCCGCGCGCCGTGCGGGGCCGGGACCGGGCCGCGACGTTCGCGTACGTCATGGTGCGCGACGTCAACACGTGGCACGACCCGGAGGCGGGCGAGGAGATCCCAAACCAAGATCCTCGCAAAACCTCCTGCGGCGGGCCCCCTGGTGGCAGGGTGCCCGCATGGATTCGATCATGCGGGCGGCTGTGCACGTCGCGAGTGAGATGGTCGGGGCCCCGGTGGGGGAACCGGAGGTGGTGGGTCGCGGCCTACGGAGCGTGGTGATGCGCTGTTCGCTGACGGGCGGGACGGGCAGCGTGATCGTCAAGGCGTTCAGTGACGAGCCGGAGGGACGGAGGTCCTTCACGTCAGAGGCGGTCGGGCTTTCACTGGGGTTGGCCGGACCGGCGCTGCTCGGAGCGGATGCTGCGGCATCGGTCGTGGTGATGGAAGACGTCGGTCCCGTTCCGTCGCTGGCCGATGCGCTGGTGGGTGCGGACGCACCGACCGCGGCGCTGGGCCTGCGGGGCTGGGCGCGGGAACTTGGGCGGATAGCCGCTGCGTCGGTGGAGCGACGCGAGAAGTTCACCAGGCTGTGGAAACAGTACGACAAGGGCATGGAGCCCTGGGGGGACGAGTGGATCGAACAGAACGGACAGCAACTCCTTGCCGCGTTGGAAGCAGCCGGCGTCACGCCCCCGGCCGGCCTGGCCGCGGAGCTCCATCAGCTCGCGACGGCGAGGGAACGCGAGTACACAGGGTTCACGCCGGGTGATCCCTGCCCCTACAACGCGCTGATTGCTCCCGGCGGCGTCCGTCTGATCGACTTCGAGTTCTCTGGATACCTGCCGGTATTCCTCACGGCCGCGTACTGTCGGAGCCCGTTCCCCAACTGCTGGTGCGTGTACCAGATACCCGACCAGGTAGCGGCGCAGACCGAACGCGTATTCCGGGCCGAAGTGGTCCGGTCCTACCCGGGATTGGCCGAGGACGAGGTGTGGGAGGCGGGTATGCGGTGGGCGACCGCCGTGTGGATGGTGGACGCCACCGCCTACTGGCTCCGCCAAGTAACGCTCAAGGACGGGCCGTTGCGGCCGGATCAGTCGGCGGGGCCTACCCGGCGGCAAGTGCTCCGGTATCGGTGGGAACGGGCGGAAGAGCTCTTGACGGAAGGCGACTTTCCCGCAGTGCGGGCAGTGGCGAGCACCCTGCTGCACGAGGTGGGCAATAAGTGGGAGATGCCGCCGTTTCCGGTATACCCGGCATTCGCACGGCGCCACGAAAGCCCAAGCCCAACAGGCGTGGGCACGGGAGCGGACAGTTATCCGCTGTCACCCGCATAGCGGCAGGCTCGCGAACTGTCGTTAATGGGGGCGCCGCGCACCGGGCAGTGATCGGGGAGGTGTCAGCCCTACCCGGCTCCCGGTGTGCCGCCAAGGGTCTCTGTGAGGCAGGCGCGGGCGGCGTCCACGAAAACCTCCCGAGCTTTCTTGAACGCCACCCAGTCTTGCTCTTCCGTGCCGGCCCGCCCAAGGAGTCGGATCTGCTCGATGACGGCGTGGGCCTCCTTGTACGGCCCGACCGGCTCGACCACGATCCGGTTGAACGCGTCTCGGGTGGCCGCGTACGCCGCGTCCTGCGCCTCCCGTGTTGCGTCCGCGCTCGGGTACTGGCCGTCGGCCTTCCGCCAGCACACCGCCGTCTCGTCGTCGGCGGCGCTGAGGAACGCGGCGTATGCGTCGCGGCGGGAGAGGTAGAGGTCGGTCGAGGTGGCGCTCATGGGCTTCTCCGTAGGGCGGGGGCGAGAGCGATGTCACGGTACTCGCACGCGTTGCCGTGCTCACCCCGGTGCCCGGAGGTTCCCCTGTTTGTGGAGCCGGGGTCAGCAGTCCGTACCGGCGATCCGCGGGTTGTCGTACCGCACGGACCGGTGCGGGGACATGATCGGCTCCGCGAGGTCGTCGGAGCTGTTGTCCGTCGGTCCACACGCGGCGTCCGGAGCGCAGGCGAGCTGTGGCGAGCAGGTGTCGAACGACGGGTTGCAGTCCGGTAGGCAACTCGGGTCGCTCGCGGTGGGCAGCTTGTCGGGGAACGCCCGGCCGAGTTCGGCGCGGGCGCCCTGCATCGCGGCGCCGTTGTAGATGGCGGCGAGGCTCTGCTCGTGGACGTTGCCTGCGGTCATCCAGCGGGCGAAGACGCAGGGCCACACGTCACCGTTGGGCGCGATGGCGAACTTGTTGCGTCCGCAGCGGCCACACAGCTTGGTGATGTCCGGGCCGGCGCCGTTGGCGCCGCGGCCGAACGGCCTGATCTTGTCCGTGCGGACATCGCGGAGTCCGATGTCGAGCAGGTGCCGGCGGGCTTCGGTCGCGCGTTGGCCCTGGAGGACGTTGATCACGCTGCCCCGCATGGGGATCCCGAGAGCCTTGGCCTTCTCGACGTTGGCGCGGGTGCGGTCGTGGGAGCCGCGGTTCTCGGTCACGTCGTCATGGTCGTCGCCGTCGTCGGAGTAATAGCTGAATGCCAGCCGGACGCCCGGGAGTTGCAGCGCGGACCATACCTCGTCGGTGACGTGGGTGAGGTTGCTGAACACCTCGATGCGCATCCGGTGCTTGCGGGCGTGGGTGATGTAGGCGGGGAGGGAGGGGTGGAGGGTGGGTTCCCCGCCGATGAACTGCACGTCGCGGACGTGCAGCGCGGCGAGTTCGTCGATGACGCGGAACCAGTCGCCGTCCGTCATCGTGCCGTGCGTCCCCTCGGGGGAGGAGTCGGCGTAGCACTGACGGCACCTTAGGTTGCAGAATCCCGTGATCTCCAGCCAGGCGAATTGCGGGCCCAGCGGGGCGAGAGAGCGTGGCAGTAAGGGCATGGATTCCTCCTTGTGGGAGCGCTGGTGGCCCGCCCCGGCGACCGTCCTCACCAAGGGGCACCGGGGCGGGCGGGAGGCCGCCCGGACCAGGGCGGGAAGGTCCGGGCGGCCGGCGCTCCACACGTCCCGCACCTCACGGGGAGGGGACGTGCGGAGCGATCCTGGCGACCGTCAGCAGTCAGGCGCCCATTCGGCCGGGCTCGGCCAGCCAGTCGAACGGGAGTCGGGGCTAGGGCACGTACGGCCGGGTGGCGCTCTCCAGGAACACCGCGCCGCCGCCCACCTTGTGGACCTACAGGGCTGCCTGCGTGCGCGCGACCGTGTGAGGTTGCGCCGAGTCCGCGAGCAGGACCGGGAACATGAAGGCGTACCCGCTGAACTCGCCCTCTTTCAGGCGGAGTTCTGCCTCGGGGGAGAGTTCGCCGCAGTCGAAGACGAGGTTGTACGCCTCCGCCGTCTGGACCGTGGCCGGCATGTAGTGCCCGATCAGCAGCAGACCAGCAGTGACGTGCAGTCCGGTCTCCTCCGGCACCTTGCGGTGGAGCACCGCGAGGGCGGACACACCTCCGACGGCGCGCACCCGTCGGGAAGGCACCACGGGAGTTCGTCCCGGTCGCGTTTGCGGAGCATCAGGGGGTAGCCGGCGGGGTTGCGGAAGAGGGCTAAGGCCCCGATCCTGCGGCCGTCCGGGGCGTTGAACTGGTCCCTCGTCGTGGTCACTCGGTCCCCCTGCCGGTGGCGTATTTGCGGGAGATTTCGCCGGCCTGCTCGGCGTCGAGGTTGGTCAACACCTCGCGGAACGCGGGCGGCAGACCCTCGTCCCGAGCCGCGTTGGTCGCCTCTCCGAGGGAGCGGGACCTTGGCCGCGGGCACGAACGTCACTCCGGGGAGGACGTAGCCCCGCCATACCTCCGCCAGCTCGTCGCCGGCTCGTTCGCGCTCGCGGTCCGGGTCGGACGTATGGCTGACGAATTGCGAAGGACTCACCGCTGCCGCCTCCTGTGCCCGCTCGGGTGGCTACGGATTTCTTGACTCACCTCGAACGCCTTTTCCAGTTCTGGGCCTTCAGGGCTCTGTCGAGCTCGACGTTCAGGGCCGTGCAGACGTGGCACTTGGGCGCCGGGCGGACGCCGTACAGCCACCCGTCGATGGGCAACTCAATCGGAGCCTGGGAGTAGCGCGTTGGATCCGTCACCGCGTGCCTGCACAAGTTCGGGTCGGGCCCCCGCACCGGACGCAGTGACACGGGGGCCACATCCCCGTTGAAGGGATACGAGCCACGGGATTCACTCGACTCTCCGGTCGGAGCGATACCCGGTTCCCTTCCCTGTCGGCTCGGTACACGGCGAGCGTCATGCCACTCATGGCGCCTCCTACTTGATGCTCGGTTGTCCTTACGACCCCGTTGACAACGCGCCAGGCCACGGCCGTGGGAGCCGGTCCGGCGAACACCCCTAGCCAACCTCCGGGGATCGCTGCGAGCCACCGCATCCATGCGGCACCCTTGATGCAGCTCCGATGCACAGTTGCGCAGCATGGGTAAAACCCTGATCGAGCAGGGAAGGGGGCTGAAGTGGGCCTAGCCGAACAGCGAAAAGCCATGGGTTACAGTCAGGAGCGCTTCGCCGCCGTAATCGGCGTCGACCGCACAACGGTTGGCCGCTGGGACCGCGGAGAGACAACACCTGAGGCATTGCACCGGCCCAAGATGGCCGAAGCGCTACAACTGAGCCTCACCGAACTCGACGCATTGCTGACTCCGCCACGAGCAGATTTCCAGGAGTGCACCGCGTCGCCGCCTTGCGACCGACACGGCTCTGAGGAACTTGACGACATGATCCGACGTGAGTTTCTACGCCTCGTGGTGGTGGCAGGCGCCTTGACTGCACTGGCACCCGACGACGCAGACGCGATAGCGGAGGTCGCAGACCGGCGCTCGGTCGACGACTTCCGATTGATGAATGGTCACTTGTGGCAGGTTTATCAACTGGCCCGTTCTAAGAGCTCTGTGACCCCTGTCGTTCAAGATCAGCTCGGCGCGCTGAATGATGCGCTGAAGGAATCGGGCCTAGAGGGTGGGCTGCATGAAGCCGCGGGCGACCTGTTTCAACTCGCCGGGGAACTCTCATTTGACGGAAATCGCTACACGGACGCAGCTGCGTCCTACGCCCTTGCTGCGTCAGCGAGCAGCAACGTGCGAGCGTTTGACCTATGGGCGTGCGCCCTTGTTCGTCACGCCTACGTCGATCTCTATGCAAGGCGTTACGCAGCGGCCGCCGAAACGCTGGAAGTTGCGGGGCGAGTTGCCAAGCGTGGTGACAGTACGCTGTCCACCCGCCATTGGGTTGCCTCGGTGCAAGCCGAGGTATACGCCGGGCTGCAAAACCTTGGCGCCTGCGAAAGAGCCCTTGATGAAGCGCAGCGCGTAGACGACTTGACTACGCCGGTCCACACTGGCGGATGGCTTCGGTTCGATGGCTCGCGACTCGCCGAGGAGCGGGGAGCCCGGTACGTGCAACTCGGGCGACTGGACCTCGCCGAGGAGACGCTCAAGCGCGCCCTCGAATCAAGGGCGCTGTCCAAAGGCCAGTCCTGCCGGCGCCGTGCGGCAGTGCTGGTAGACCTGGCTGCAGTTGGGGCAAAGCGCCATGACGTGGAGCACGTCATGGCGTATGGCGGTGAAGCGCTTCGGCTCGCCAAACAATCCGGCTCGGGATATATCGCACGTCGGCTCCAAGGTCTGCAGGTGGATTTGCAGAGGTGCGGACGAGACGGTCGAGTGGCCGCCTTCAACACCGAAATTGGTTCCCTGCAAAATATGTTGAGAAAGGGGTAAAAGTGTCGCAGCAAGAGGGAGCGAAGGTATTCCGTGAGGCATGGATCGCGGGGGTGCGCGAGCATCTCCCAGGAGACCCGAAGCCGGGCTATGTGACACCTTGGGAAGGCACTCCTGAATGGGAGCGTCAAGCGGCAGGTGCCGTGTATGAGCAAGTCCAACAATTCCTCACGTTGAGCGATGGGAACGCGACGCGACTCACGCGCGAACAGAAGGGGCGCTTCGTCGCCACTTGTTGGACGGCGCAGATGTATAAGCACTTCGAAAACCCGAAGCCTGGATACGTGGCCGACTGGCCCGATCTCCCGGACTGGCAGAAGGAAACCGACTCGGACATTTTCGAGGCCATTGAAAAGTCTCTGCTTTAGGACTGCGCAGTTCCTTCCCGCCGATCAGGCCGGAGCCACAGTTCCGATGACCGCCCGGAGTGCGTAGCGAACGCTCCCCGCCGGGGGACGGCGGGGGCCGTTGTCCTATCGGGCGGAAGCTCACATGCGGCACCGGCCGGGAGTAAGGAGTACGGCTGGCGGCGATGTTGACGGGCCAGGGCCAGGGGCCGGCCGAGATGTGCGGCGATCCGTTCCGTGGGCGCCGGTGGGGTCGTCGCATTTCGGGTGCTGCGGACGGGTGCCGATCCCGCCCGAAGGCTCGCGGGCGGGCTGTCGCGGAAACCTGGGAGCCGATCGATCGCTCCCGGCTTCGCCATGCGCAAAGGCCGTCATCCCGCGGACTCGTACCAGACCGAGATAGGCGTACACCCGGTGCTCGCGTACGAGCGGATGAGGCGCAAGTACCTTGGCATCAAGGGCACTTGCACTTACCAGCACCCGACCCCCGCCATGTGGCAGAGGCGACTGGACGGGCTTCAGGAGATGTTCGAGCGCGCCAGGCACACTCTCGGGGTCAAGAACTTATGGGGAAGTCGATCTCCCGGATATCGCCCAAATGATCAGCTGGCGGCCGCGGCAGGCCCCTCGGCCTGTCCCCCGCCGCTGGTCACGGCACGGTCGGCGATGGCGCGGTGGTGTTGGACCACTTCTCCGATGATGAAGTTGAGGAACTTCTCGGCGAACGCCGGGTCCAGGCGGGCCTCTTCGGCCAGGCGGCGCAGGCGGGCGATCTGGGCGGCCTCGCGGGCCGGATCGGCGGGCGGCAGGCTGTGCCGGGCCTTGAGTTCGCCGACCTGTTGGGTGCACTTGAACCGCTCGGCGAGCAGGTGCACCAGCGCGGCATCGAGGTTGTCGATGCTGCTGCGCAGGTAGAGCAGCCGCTCGCGGGCCGCCTCGTCCGCGACGGAGGCCGCGTCGCCGGCCGCCGGTGCTGTCCCTTCGCTCATGTGCGTCTCGCCGTTTCTGGTCGGGTTCAAGGGGCTTCGTCCGTGATCAGCTGGTGCGTGATCGCCTGCACCCTACCCGGCCGGGGGCCGGTCATCGCCGCTGGTCTCGCGGATCGGACGGGACCCGGACCGGTAGGGGCGAGGATCGGCCACCTGCGGTCGCGGCCCGGGTCAGGCGTCCTCGCCGTCGCGTTCGTGGTACGTCCGCCGGGTGTGCTCGGTGTGCGCGCGCATCACGGAGGTGGCGCGGACCTCGTCGCCGTCGGCGATCGCGGCGATCAGGTCGCGGTGCTCGGCCCAGGACCGCCTGCCGCGCTTGCGGGCGACCGGGGTGTAGTACCAGCGCACCCGCCGCCCGACCTGCGCGGCCAGTTCGGCGAGCACGGCGTTGCCGGCCAGCTCGGTCACCTTGGCGTGAAACGCGGCGTTGAGCGCCACCGCGGTCTCCACATCGTCGTCCTGGACGGCGCGCTCGCCCTGCTCGCAGAGGCGCTCCAGTTCGGCGATGCCGGACGGGTCGGCGTGGACCGCGGCGAGCCGGGCGGCCTCGGCCTCCAGCAGTGTGCGGACCGTCAGCAGTTGGTCGGCCTCCTCCTCGGTGGGCTCGTGGACGAAGGCGCCCTGGGCGGGGCGCAGATCGATCCAGCCGTCGGTGTTGAGCCGCTGGAGCGCCTCGCGGACCGGCTGGCGGGAGACCCCGAGATGGCCCGCCAGTTCGCTTTCGACCAGGTGTTGGCCGGGGCGGAGCGCACGGGTGGTGATCAGTTCGAGCAATGCCTCGTAGACGCGCTCGCGGAGCGGGCCGGGGCGTTCGAGCTTCGGTACGGCGCCCTGCGGCAGCCCTCTGGACAGCATCGGGGTCCCCTTCCCTAATTGGCTATCGTCTACAGTCTACTGAGCGCGCCCGCTCCTCCACAGACCGCCGCGGTGATCTGCCGGACGGTCCGCACCGGCGGTGCCGGGTGAACGCCCGTACCGGACAATGGACATCGGCGAGTGCGGCCACCACCGCAGACAGGACCGGGGCTGATCAGACATGGGACGGGTCACCGAGCGACGCCGCGTCATCCGGATCCGCGACGGTGCGGTGAGCAGTCGGCCGGACACCCTGGTCGCCGAGGAGCCGATGGAGATCAGGCTGAACGGCAAGCCACTGGCGATCACCATGCGGACCCCCGGTGACGACTTCGCGCTGGCCGCGGGTTTTCTGGTCAGCGAGGGCGTCCTGGCCCGCGCGGACGAGCTGGCGACCATCGTGTACTGCGCGGGGGCGACAGCGGACGGCTCCAACACCTACAACGTCGTCGACGTCCGGCTGGCCGAGGGGGTCAGCGTCCCGGACCTCACCCTGGAGCGGAACGTCTACACGACGTCGTCCTGCGGGCTGTGCGGCAAGGCCAGCCTGGACGCGGTGCGGACCACCGCCCGCTGGACGCTGGACACCGCCCCGGAGCCCACGCTCCGGATAGACCCGGAGACCCTGGCGGCCCTGCCCGACCGGCTGCGGGGCGCCCAGCAGGTCTTCGACCGGACCGGCGGCCTGCACGCGGCGGCGCTCTTCACGGCGGACGGCGAACTGCTCGACGTCTGCGAGGACGTGGGGCGGCACAACGCGGTGGACAAGATCGTCGGGCGAGCGCTCCAGGACGGTCGGCTGCCGCTGTCGTCGGGTGTGTTGATGGTCTCCGGACGAGCCTCGTTCGAGCTGGCACAGAAGGCCGTGATGGCCGGCATACCGGTGCTGGCCGCGGTCTCCGCACCGTCCTCGCTGGCCGTCGACCTCGCCGTCGAGACGGGGCTGACGCTGGTCGGCTTCCTGCGCGGGAGGTCGATGAACGTCTACGCGGGCGCGCACCGGTTGGTGCTGGACGCGGCGGCCACCGCGGGCTGAGGCCGCCCGGCGCGCGCTCCGACTCACTCCCCCGGCGCCACGATCCGGGTCAGCAGGGCGACCAGCTGCGCGCGCTCCTCGTCGTCGAGCGCGGCGGTCAGCTCGGCGTTGGCCTCGTCGCCGAGCCGTTGGGTGCGGCGCAGGCGCCGCTCCCCCTCCGCCGAGATCTCGATGGCGTTCTTCCGCCGGTCCTTGGGGTCGGGGGTGCGCGTGACCAGCCCGTCCTTCTGGAGGTCGTTGACGATCGCGACGATGTCCTTGGGGTCGATGCCGACGGTTCGGCCGAGCTCCGCCTGGGAGACGGGGCCGAGTTCGGCGACCGCGGCGAGCACGGCGTGGTGCATCATCCGCATGCCCTCGGTGGCGAGCGCCTCGGCGACGAGCCGGTGTCCGCGGGCGGCGGCGCGGCCCAGCAGCCAGCTGGGGAGGGCGCGGATCGGTCTGGGGGCGTAGGGGGCGGGGGTGTCGGCCATGGGGGCACCGTACCCAGAAATCCATGGGTTCCACCAACGTAGGGATTACCAACGAAAAACCATTGGCAGCCCCAATGGTTTCTGTTTATCGTTGGGGCACCCAATGAAACCGGCCGCCGTGCGGTCCGTTCCCCCGGAGGTGACGGCCCGTGCGCCGTGTCCGATTCCATGCCTACGGCGGCCCCGAAGTCCTGCGCCTGGAGGAGGCCGAGGACCCGACCGCCGGCCCCGGCGAACTCCTCGTCCGTACCGAGGCGATCGGCGTCACCCTGCCGTCGGTGCGCCGGGTGCGCGGTGACGGCAGGGGCGGCGGCGATCCGCTGCCCGGCGTCATCGGTGGCGAGATCGCGGGCGAGGTCATCGCGCTGGGTCCGGACGTCACCGGCTTCGCGGTCGGCGACCGGGTCACCTCGCTCACCTTCACCGGCTCCTACGGCGAACTCGCCCTCGCCCCCGCCGTCCTGGCCAGCCGCATCCCCGACGGCGCGAGCGCGGTGCGGGCGGTGGCACTGGTACGCAGCGGTCACGTCGCGCTGGCCGCGCTCAGCACCGCCGCACCGTCCGGCACCGAGTCCGTGCTGATCACCGGCGCGGCCAGCGGCACCGGGCACCTCGCCGTCCAACTGGCGAAGCTCCAGGGCGTACCGCGGGTGGTGGCCGCGGTCAGCTCACCGGCCAAGGCGGAGTTCCTGTACGGGCTGGGCGCCGACGAGGTGGTCACCTACGACCAGGAGTCCTGGGGCGAGCCGGTCGACATCGTGCTGGACGGGGTGGGCGGGGAGCTGCTGCCGCGCGCGCTGGCCGCCCTCGCGCCCGGCGGGCGGCTGATCTTCTTCAACTCCGGTGGCGGCACGGTCCCCGCGCATGAGCTGCTGGCCGGCGCGAAGACCATCACCGGGCTGACCATGCGACGCTTCGCCACCGTCCACCGGGAGCGGTACGAGCAGCACCGGGCGCAGCTGTGGGAGCTGGCCGGGGCCGGCCGGCTGCGGACCGTGGTCCATGCCGAACTGCCGCTGGCCGACGCCGCGCAGGCGCACGAGATCATCGAGGCGCGGGCCAACCTCGGGAAGGTGGTGCTGCGGCCGTGATGCGCCAAGGGTGCGGCCCGGTCGCACCCGGTCGCCCCACCGGCCCCAGGTGGCGCACACGGCGCAGCGCCCCCGGCCCGGGAGAGTGAATTCCGGGCCGGGCACGGAGAACCGACGCAGGCTCCTTGTCGCACCCCCCGCACGGCAGTAGCTTCCGTCCCATCTGCACATAGGACGTTGGATGTCCTGATGACCCGACCCGATGCCTCGAAGGGCAGGCCGGACCATGACGTCAGATCTCCGCGCGCACCCCCGCCCCCGCCGCAGACCCCGGCGCCGCCGCGCCCCGGCAGCCGCCGCCGCGCTGACCGCCACCGCACTCGCCGCCCTGGCGACCGCCCCCGCCCGGGCCGCCACTGACGCCCCTTCAGGCGGCTTCGACCAGCAGGTCCTCTTCAAAGCGGCCTACGAGAAGGGCTACTTCTGCTTCCGTATACCCGCCATCGTGCGGACCGTCCGGGGCACCCTCCTCGCCTTCGCCGAGGGCCGGGTACACGACTGCGGGGACGCCGGCGACATCGACCTCGTCGTCAAGCGCTCCACCGACGGCGGCCGGACCTGGGGACCCCTCCAGGTCGTCAACCACGGCAACGGGGACACCCACGGCAACCCGGCGCCCCTCGTCGACCGCCGCACCGGCCGGATCGTCCTCGCCGAGACCTACAACAAGGGCCGCGCCGACGGCCTCAGTTGTGACGTCCCCTGCGACCGCACCCCGCACCTCCAATACAGCGACGACGACGGCGCCACCTGGTCAGCGCCCCGCGACCTGACCCGCAGCCTCCGCCCCCGGCAGTGGAACTCCTGGTACGCCACCGGCCCCGTGCACGGCATCCAGCTCACCCACGGGCGGCATGCGGGACGCCTGGTCTTCGGCGTCAATGCCGAGAGCTACGCGGGCAACCGGATCACCGCCAACCACGCCGCCCTCGTCCACAGCGACGACGGCGGCACCACCTGGAAGGTGGGCGCGCTGGACAGCTGGCCGCTCGCACAGGACGGCACCTTCCGCCAGAAGCCGTCCGAGATGACGCTCCTGGAACGCGCCGACGGCTCGATCTACGTCAACGGCCGCGAACAGGACGGCACCGACCTCGGCAACCGCACCGCCGCGGTCAGCCGGGACGGCGGGGACTCCTTCACCGCCCCGTTCCGCGCGATCCCCGACCTCTACGCCCCGATGGTGCAGGCGTCGGCGCTGCGCCTGCCGCGCTCGTCCGGCGCCGGCGGCCGCAGCCGCACCCTGCTCGCCGCCCCCGCCGACCCCGACCGCCGCCGCACCATGACCATCCGCTCCTCCTACGACGAGGGCCGCACCTGGGAGGGCGTGGACCGGGGCGCCAAGGTAACCGCCGACTGGTCCGGCTACTCCGACCTGGTCGCCGTCTCCCCCACCGTCACCGGTCTGCTCTACGAGGGCGGTGCAGCCGACGCCCGGGAGGAGATCCGCTTCGCCCGCTTCACCGAGCAGTGGCTCGGCCCGCGCCGCGGCCCGGACCCGACCACCCCCGACCTGGCCCGCGGCGCCCGGCCGGCCCTGGTCCTCGGTGGCGCCCGGCTCACCGACGGCCCCTTCGGCCGCGCGCTCTCCTTCGACGGCACCGACGACGCCGTGCGCCTCCCCTACCGCGACTCGCTCCCGCTGGGCAGCCGGGACTTCACCTGCACCCTGTGGTTCCGCTACCGCGCCACCACCGGCGAACAACCGCTGCTGTGGATGGGCGGGGTGGGCAGCCGCTCCCCACAGGTCGCGGTCGAGGGCGACCCCGCGCACGGCCGGATCACCGCGCACCTCACGGCCGTGGCCGGCGCCCGGCCGCCGGCCACCGCCCAGGTCGCCACCGGCAGCGCCGACAACGACGGGAACTGGCACCACGTGGCATTGCGCCGCACCGGCGGCCGGCTGCTGCTGACCGTCGACGGCACCGCGACCGCCACCACCGCCGACGTCCCCGGATCGGTCAGCAGCACCTCGGTGTTCGGCGTGCACCTGGGCCAGCGGCCGGACGGCCGGGCCCAGTTCACCGGTGCGCTGGCCCAGGTCCGCGTCTACCGCCGGGCCCTGACCGACGCCGAACTCTCCCGCGTGCGCGCCGGCAACGCCTCGGTGGCCGGCCCGCTGGTGCTCGGGCTCCCGCTGGACCGGGTGGACGGCGGCCGCTGACCGGACCGGTCGGGTCCGGAGCCACCGGGCCCGGCCACCGGCTGCCCGTCGGCGTCCAGCTGCGCCGCGTACCGCTTGGCGAGCACCGCACACACCATCAGCTGCATCTGGTGGAACAGCATCAGCGGCAGCACCGCCAGCCCCGCCTGGGCGCCGAAGAGGACGCTGGCCATCGGAAGACCGGCGGCCAGGCTCTTCTTGGAGCCGGCGAAGGTGATCGCGATCCGGTCGGCGCGCGGGAATCCCAGCTTCTTCGAGCCGTACGAGGTGGCCGTCAGCATGACCGCCAGCAGCGCCGCCTCCACGCCCAGCAGGCACAGCAACCGCAGCGGGGAGACCTGGTGCCAGATGCCCTGCACCATGCCGGCGCTGAACGCGGCGTAGACGACCAGCAGGATCGAGCCGCGGTCGACGTACCCGAGGACCTTCTTGTACCGGGTGAGGAACCCGCTGACCCAGCGCCGCAACAACTGCCCCGCGAGGAACGGGAGCAGCAGCTGGCAGACGATCGACACCAGGGAGTGCACGGAGAAGCCGCCGCCGTTGCCGGGCAGCACCAGTCCCGCCAGCAGCGGGGTGATGACGATCCCGACGATGCTGGAGAACGAGCCGGCGCAGATCGCCGCCGCCACGTTGCCGCGGGCGATGGAGGTGAAGGCGATGGAGGACTGGACCGTCGACGGCACCAGGCACAGGAACAGCAGGCCGGTGTACAGGGCGGGCGGGAGCACCAGGGGAACCAGGCCGCGGGCGGCCAGGCCGAGCACCGGGAAGACCAGGAACGTACAGGCCAGAGTGGTCAGATGGAGGCGCCAGTGGCGCAGCCCGTCCATCGCCTCCTGGGTGGAGAGCCTGGCCCCGTAGAGGAAGAACAGCAGGGCGACGGCCCCGGTGGAGGCGCCGTCGGCGACGGTGGCGGCGGCGCCGCGGGCCGGCAGCAGGGCGGCCAGCCCGACCGTGCCGAGCAACGCGAGGAGGTAACCGTCCAAGGGGAGCCAGGAGGGCAGGCGGAACACAGGGCGGCGCATGGTCTCTCTTCGGGTTCGACGGCTCACGGACGGTGGCATGGACGGTGCCCTCTCCAGACTGCCGGGCCGAACGGCAATCGGGAACCCCTCTTACTGTGGTGACTGCCATCATGAAGTGCGATAGCCCGCGACCTCACGTGAGGAGGTGTCGTCCGTGTTCGAGCCCGCGCAGCTGCGCACCTTCCTGGCCGTGGCGCAGACGCTGAGTTTCACCCAGGCCGCGCACCGGCTGGGGCTGCGCCAGTCCACGGTGAGCCAGCACGTGCGGAAGCTGGAGGAGGCCGCCGGGCGGCGGTTGTTCGCGCGGGACACCCATGCCGTGGAGCTCACCGAGGACGGCGAGGCGATGCTCGGCTTCGCGCGCACCATCCTGGAGGCCAACGAGCGGGCGGCGAGCTTCTTCGCCGGGACCCGGCTGCGCGGGCGGCTGCGCTTCGGCGCGTCCGAGGACTTCGTGCTGACGCGGATGCCGGAGGTGCTGGAGGGGTTCCGGCGGGACCACCCCGAGGTGGACCTGGAACTGACCGTGGAACTGTCCGGCACCCTGCACGAGTTGCTGGCGGCGGGTCGGCTGGATCTCGTCCTGGCCAAGCGGCGGCCGGAGGGTCGGCAGGGGCGGCTGGTGTGGCGGGACCGGCTGGTGTGGGTGGGGGGTGAGCGGCTGCGGCTGGATCCGCAGCGGCCGGTTCCGCTGGTCGTTTTCCCGCCACCCGCGGTGACCCGGGCGCGGGCCCTGGAAGCGCTGGAGCGGCAGGGCCGGGAATGGCGGATCGCCTGCACCAGCGGAAGCCTGAACGGGCTGATCGCGGCGACCCGGGCGGGGCTGGGCGTGATGGCGCACACGCGCGGGATGATCCCGCCGGGCCTGGTGCGGATACCGTCCCGGGCCGGGCTGCCGGAGCTGGGCGGGGTGGATTTCGTGCTGCTGCACGCGGAGCGGGCGGGGGCGGCGCGCGGCCCGGCGGAGGCGCTGGCCGAGGCGATCCTGGCGGGCGGCGATCGGCTGCACCTCCCGTAGGCGCCCCGGCCCGCGGGCCGGTCCGGAGGCTCATGGCCGATGCGGAGGCTCGTGGTCGAGTCCTGGGCGGAATCCGCCGTACCGCGTGGGTCCGTCGCACCCCTCTGGGCGGCGTCGGCGGGTCTCCCGGAGACGGCCGGGGATCTCCCGGGATCTCCCGGGAACCTCCCGCGGATCGTTGCAGTGCCTCGGGATATCCCTCCGACGTGCTCTGACGTGGTGACAGATGCAGAGATTCGGTGCAGATCCGGTCCCGGCACGGTGTTCGTCCGGCCACGCATCGACTGGGTAATGTCCGCGGTTACCCCAAGTAACCCGATTTCCCGGCCTGGCCGGTTCCGGTTGCCCCGGCGCCGCGGCGTGGTACCGCACTCCCACCCGCCGTCCCCGTGGGGTACGGTCGCGGCCTTGTGAGAAGCACCACGAGGAGCTGGGTCATTGCGCGAGTTCACCGTGCCCCCTTTGGCGACCGCGCCCCGGGTCGGCGGGCTGGCCGACTCGGTGTACGACAACGCGGAATCCGACCCCGGACGGACCGCGCTGGCACGTAAGGACGCCGCCGGGCAGTGGCAGAACGTCACCGCCGGGCAGTTCCGCGACGAGGTCACCGGGCTCGCCAAGGGCCTCCTCGCCCAGGGCGTCCGGTTCGGCGACCGGGTCGGCATCATGTCCCGCACCCGCTACGAGTGGACGCTCTTCGACTACGCGCTGTGGTCGATCGGCGCCCAGTCCGTCCCGCTGTACCCCACGTCGTCGGCGGAGCAGGTCTTCTGGATGCTGCACAACGCCGAGGTGTCGGCCTGCCTGGTGGAGCACGAGGACCACGCGATGACCGTCGGCTCGGTCATCGGCAGGCTCCCCCAGCTGCGGAAGCTGTGGCAGCTGGACGCCGACCCGGTGGCCGAACTGACCGCGGCCGGCGCGCACATCGACGACGAGGTGGTGCGGCGGCACCGGATGGCGGTCACCCCGGAAGCCGTCGCGACGATCATCTACACCTCGGGCACCACCGGCCGCCCCAAGGGCTGCGTGATCACCCACGCCAACTTCATGGCCGAGGCCGACAACATCGTGCTCCGGTACGACAAGGTCTTCCGCTCCAAGCCCGGCGACGAGGCGGCGACCCTGCTCTTCCTGCCGCTGGCGCACGTCTTCGGCCGGATGGTGCAGGTCGCGGCGGTCCGCGGCCGGGTCAAGCTCGGCCACCAGCCGGAACTCTCCGCCCGTGCGCTCCTCCCGGACCTCCAGGCGTTCCGCCCCACCTTCATCCTGGCGGTGCCGTACATCTTCGAGAAGGTGTTCGCCGCGGCCCGGCGGCGGGCGGAGACCGAGGGCAAGGCCGGCCCGTTCGACAAGGCGGTCGAGGTCGCGGTCCGCCATGCGGAGGCGATGGAGCACAAGGCGTTCGGCACCGCCTCCGGCCCCAGCGCCGCGCTGCGGTTGCAGCACCAGGTGTTCGACAAGCTGGTCTACAGCAAGGTCCGCGAAGCGATGGGCGGCCGGGTGCGGCACGCCATGTCCGGCGGCTCGGCCATGGAACGCCGGCTGGGCCTGTTCTTCGCCGGCGCCGGCGTGCGGATCTTCGAGGGCTACGGCCTGACCGAGAGCACCGCGGCGGCCACCGCGAACCCGCCGGAGCGGACCCGCTTCGGCACCGTCGGCACGCCGGTCCCCGGCACCACCATCCACATTGCCGAGGACGGCGAGATCTGGCTCTACGGTGGCCAGATCTTCCAGGGCTACCACAACAACGCCAAGGCCACCGATGCGGTGCTGCACGACGGCTGGTTCGCCACCGGGGACCTCGGTTCGGTGGACGAGGACGGCTATCTGACGATCACCGGCCGGAAGAAGGAAATCCTGGTCACCTCGGGTGGCAAGTCGGTCTCGCCGGTGCCGCTGGAGGAACGGGTGCGGGCGCATCCGCTGGTCGCCCAGTGCATCGTCGTCGGCAACGACCGGCCGTTCATCTCGGCGCTGGTCACCCTGGACCCGGAGGCGATCGCCCACTGGCTGGCGATGCGCGGCAAGCCGGAGATGCCGCCGCACGACCTGGTGCGCGACCCCGATCTGGAGACCGAGATCCGGCGCGCCGTGGTCGCCGCGAACACGCTGGTCTCGCAGGCCGAGTCGATCCGCACGTTCCGGATACTGGCCAACCAGTTCTCCGAGGAGCACGGCCTGCTGACCCCCTCGCTCAAGCTCAAGCGCAAGGCGATCGAGACGGCTTACGCGGCGGAGGTGGACGCGCTGTACCGGGGGTGAGCCGACACCCGAAGGGAGCGCCGGTCGGGCGCGCGGGTGAACCAGCGGGTTCGTCGGCGTGCGCGGGAATGTCCGGGGACGGATGATCGTTGTCCTCCCAGAACACGAAAGCCGACGTAAAGGATCGAATCCCCCGTGAGCACGGTTCCGTCCATCACGCTCAACAACGACGTCACGATGCCCCAGCTCGGTTTCGGTGTCTGGCAGATCCCCGACGACGAGGCGTTCGCCGCCATCGGCCACGCCCTTGAGGCCGGATACCGCAGCATCGACACCGCGGCGATCTACGGCAACGAAGAAGGCACCGGCAAGGCCCTCGCCGCCTCCGACATCCCGCGCGAGGAACTCTTCGTCACCACCAAGCTCTGGAATTCCGAGCAGGGCTACGACTCCACCCTGCGCGCGTTCGACGCCTCGCTCGCCAAGCTCGGGCTGGAGTACGTCGACCTGTACCTCATCCACTGGCCGCTGCCCTCCCGCGACACCTACGTCGACACGTACAAGGCGTTCGAGAAGATCTACGCGGACGGCCGCGCCAAGGCCATCGGCGTCTCCAACTTCCTCCCCGCCCACCTGGAGCGGCTGCTCGGCGAGACGTCCATCGTCCCGGCGGTCAACCAGATCGAGCTGCACCCGCAGCTCCAGCAGGCCGAGTCCCGCGCCGTCCACGCCCGGCACGGCATCGCGACCGAAGCCTGGTCGCCGCTGGGCCAGGGCAGGGGTCTGCTGGAGGACGCGGCGATCGCCAAGATCGCCGCGAAGCACGGCAGGACCCCGGCCCAGGTGGTCCTGCGCTGGCACCTCCAGCTCGGCAATGTGGTCATCCCCAAGTCCGCCACCCCGTCGCGGATCCGGGAGAACTTCGACGTCTTCGGCTTCGAGCTGGACGACGCCGACCTGGCGGCGCTGGCCGGCCTGGACTCCGGCACCCGCCTCGGCCCCGACCCGGCCTCGTTCGACGTGGCCTGAGGCTCGATCGCGGCGCGGCCCGGGGCGCCTCCCCCGGGTGTCCGGCCCGGGGCCTGGCCCGGTGTCGCGTGCGTGGTGCGGTGTGGCGCCGTCCGTCCCGTCGGGGGCGGGCGGCGCGCCGCCGTATGCCCGGGGCGGCCCAGGTGGCCGGGCGGTGGCCGGCATGCCGGCCCGACGGAGCGGGGGCCGGGACCCGGCCCCCGAGTGGCGGGGTCGGCGGGTGGCGGCAAATGTGGAAAGGGGCGGCCACAGCGGAACCGGCCGCCGGGGGCGGCTGCCGCTGGGCAGCTACCACTCCGCTCCGAGGAGGCACCGATGCCCGACGTCACCACTCCCTACGCACCCGGGACGCCCTGCTGGATCGATCTCGCGGCCCCCGACCAGAAGGCCGCCATCGACTTCTACTCCGGCCTCCTCGGCTGGACCGGGGAGATCGGCCCTCCGGAGACCGGCGGTTATGCGGTCTGCCAGCTGAACGGGAAGCCCGTGGCCGGCATCATGGCCGCGGTCGCGATGGGCGACCAACCCGCCCCGCCGACCGTCTGGACCACCTATCTGACCAGCGCCGACGCGGAGGCCAGCCAGCGTTCGGTGGCGTCCGCCGGCGGCACCGTGCTGATGCCCGTCATGGACGTGATGTCCCTCGGCCGGATGTTCATCGCCGCCGACCCGACCGGGGCGGTCTTCGGCGTCTGGCAGCCGCTGGACTTCCCCGGCGCCGGGGTCGTCAACGAGACCGGCGCGCTGATCTGGAACGAGCTCAGCACCACCGACCGGTCCGCCGCTTCCGCCTTCTACCGCGCGGCCTTCGGCATCGAATCCACCGCGATGGAGGGCGCCGCGCACTACTACGCGCTCCAGGTGGACGGCCGTCCCGTGGGCGGCATGCAGCCGATGCCGGAGCACCTGCCGGCCGATACGCCCTCGCACTGGCTGACGTACTTCGCGGTGGCGGACACCGATGCGGCGGTCGCCAAGGTCACCGCGGCCGGCGGCAGCGCGATCATGGAACCGTTCGACATGATCGCCGGCCGGATGGCCGTGGTGACCGACCCGCAGGGCGCGGTCTTCGCGATGATCCACCCGAAGCCGATGGAGTGAGGCGGCGGGACGGCCGTCCCGCCGGCGGGGCGACCCTCTCGCCGGCGGGGCGGCAACGGTCGCCCGGTCTTCTTCGCCGCCTTCGTCGTCGTCTTCGCCGTCGCCTTCGGTGTGTGATGTCGATTCGGCGTTGTGCAGGCGGCTGAGCCGGTGCGGCAACTGGGCTGTGGCTGGCCGTAGTTGAGGGTGCGTCAGGCGGTTTCGGGGCCGCCGCCGGGTCGGGTTCGGTGATCTCGCGGACACTCGGGGGCGGTCGGCATACCATCCGGGCAGACGCGCTCATGCGTTCGCACGTTCGGATTCCGGGGCGTTCGCCCGTCGGGGGCGTCCGAGCGGCGGTACGAGGCGTCCCGTGGTGTGCGCGGACGCGGAAGCTGGGGGGAGTTGGCGATGTCGGGGCGGACCAAGCGGTGGATGGTTGCCGTATGGGCGGTGCTGGTGGTGGCCGGGGGTGTGGGGACGCTGATGTTCACCGAGCCGGCGGGCGGCCGGGGCGAGGGGGCGCGGGTGAAGCCGTCACCCGCCGCGTGGCCGCACGGCGGCGGCCCGGGCTCGCCGTCCCGCCGTCACTGCCCGCCCACACCGTCGCCGACTCCGACGCCCACGCCCACACCGGCACCGCCACCGACCGCCGGCACGGTGACCTTCCCGTCGCCGACGCTGGTGGTGGAGGTCTGCTCATACGCCACCAAGCACGGCTGACCGGGCGGCTGACTGCCGGCGCTACGGCTCCTGCGCGCGGGCGGTGTGCACGGTCTGCGCGGAGAGCAGGAAGACGTCCGGGCGGCGGGTGATGCCGGCGGGGTCGTGGGGGTCGGTGAGTCGGGTGAGGGTGCTCAGGTCGTCGGGGTCCAGTTGGTCGCCGTAGTGCTCGGTGGCGCGGCTGAGATTGGCCTGGATGTAGTGCCGGACGTCGTCGGCGAGCGGCGCCGGCAGGTCCAGCAGGAAGCTGCGGGTGCGCGGCGTGCGCAGGCCGGCGTTGGCCAGGAAGGCGGGCCAGTCCTCCAGGGTGTCGGTGGCGTCGGGCAGGGCGGCGCGCATGTCGGTGAACCACTCCTCGGCGGCCGCGTCCAGCCGGGCCTGGAGTCCCGGGCGGCCGATGCCGATGTCGCGCGGCAGGAACCGCGGGGCGAGGCCGCCTTCGCAGACCGCGAGCAGGCCGCCGGGCCGTAGGTGCCCGGCGAGGGCGGCCACCGCGCCGCGCTGGTCCCCGATGTGGTGCAGCGCCTTGCTCGACCAGATGACGTCGGCGCCGCCGAGCGAGTCGAGGCCCTGCGGGACCTCGGCGCAGTGGGTGTGGATCCGGTCGGCCAGCCCGAGCCGCCCGGCGCGGGCCCGGGCCCGGGCCAGCAGGGCCTCGGTGGCGTCCACCACGCACACCTCGGCGTCCGGGAAGGCCCGGGCCAGCAGGCAGCTGACGACGCCGGGGCCGCTGCCGACGTCCAGGATGCGGCGGACGGTCACCGTGCCGGCCGGGCCACCGTCGGGGCCGTCGGGGGCGAGCAGTGCGCGGAGCCAGGCGGCGGCCTGCTCGTAGAGCGGCGTCTGGATCGCGGCGCCCCGTTCGAGGTGCGGGCCGAGCACCGCCCAGTCGATGGCGCCGCCGTCCTGGTCGGCGGCGCGGTGCAGGTACCCGGGCACGGGGTGGTCGTGACTGCTCATGGCATCGAGCCTCCGATACGGGGTGGGCTCCGGCAAGCGGCCGGGCGGTCCGGCGGCCCGGCCGCGGCCCCTGGTTCCGGCCGGGGGCGGGGTCACCGTAGGGTCTTGGCCTGTGGGTACTCCGGGATGGATGCCGCCGACGGAGACCGAGCGGCGGCTTTACGAGGCAACGGCACGTAGGGACGAGGACGGACAGGTCGCGGCGATCGCCGGTGAGGATCTGTATCTGGCGGTGCCGCAGCAGGGGCAGGAACCACTGCCCGTCTACGACGATCCGGTGACGGGCGGTAAGTGCATTCCCGTGCTGACGCGCGGCATGCTGCCGCCCTGGGAGCCGCAGCGGTTTTTCGACCGGGTCTCGGTCGAGGAGCTGGCCCAGGACTGGCCCAACGACAAGTGGCGGCTGGCGATCAATCCGGGCACCCCGTTCGCCTCGTACCTGGTGGCGACGCCCGCCCACCGCGCCGGCTGGCTGCGGATGCGGGCGCAGGTGGGGGTGCGGCCGGGCGGACTGCTGGTCACCCACTACGGAGGGCCGCTGCACGGTCCGGTGGCGCAGGGACTGGCCTGCGGGGCGCCGCTCGCGGTGCACCACAGCGTGCCCTGGAACGAGTTGGGGACGGCGTTCCTGGATTACTCGACGGATGCGGAGACGTTGCGCGCGCAGTGGTCGGTGGTCGATCCGGTGAGCTGGCAGCAGCGGTTCGACCAGTTGCTCGGCGGGCAGTTCGTGCCGGCGGAGATCGAGGCGGCGCTGCGCGCCCGCGCCGGGAAGTCCGGTACGGGGTCCGCCGGGGACGCACCGGCCGACGGTGGTGTGGCGCCCGCGGTCCCGGAGCTGGTGGACCGGTACGAGGAGCGGTTCCGGACGGACGGGCTGCTGCCGGCCGAGGGCCGGGTGGGGTCGCTGGCCGCGCTGGACCTGGCGCACGCGGTGGGTCTGGTCCGCTGGGGCCTGGGCGCGCAGCTGTGCGCGCCGCCGCAGGCCGAGCAGGCGGTGACGCGGGTGGCGGGCCGGGCCGCGGAGGTCTACGGCTCGTGGGAGGAGTTCGCCGCGGGCTACGCGCTGGGGCGGGCGCTGGCGTTCGACAACGGCTGGTTCGGGCCGGCGTACGCGGAGGCGGCGCACCTCCACCGGGTGCTGACGCAGGATCCGGCGTCCCCGTGGCAGGCCCTGCCGTTCGGCTGACGTGGCCGCGGGCGGTGCCCGCCGGGCGACCGGGCGGCCCTCGCCTCGCTGGCGGCCGCCGCGCCGGGGCATGATGCAGGACCGGGGACCGGGACGATGCCGGACCAGTAGGGCACAGAGGACGGATGCGACATGGGCGGGAGCGGTATGGCGGGGGTCGGGCGGCGGCGGGCCGGGGCGGCGGAGGTCCGGCATGGGGGCTGAGGCCGCACCGTCCACGGCCCCGGTGCGGACCGGGCCTCAGCGACCGGCCGGCCGGTCGCGCTGGCGGCGGTACCGCACGGCGCTGCGCCGGACGCCGCTATCCGTCTGGCACGACGACGTAACGGACTACGCGGCGAGCCTGACGTACTACTCGGTGCTGGCGCTGCTGCCGTCGGCGATCCTCACCGTCTCGCTGATCGGGCTGGCCGATCCGGCCGGTACCGAGCAGTTGATCAACCGGCTCAGCTCGATCGCGCCGGCCGAGTCGGGGGTGACGGTCCGGCACGCCCTGGTGGTGATGGCGCACCAGCGCACCGCTGCCTGGGTGGTGGTGGGCGGTGCGGCGGTCAGTGCGCTGTGGTCGTCGTGCAGTTATCTGGCGGTGTTCCGGCGGGCGCTGCACGCGATGCACCGGACGAAGGACGACCGGCCGCCGTGGCGGAAGGCGCCGCGGATCATCGTGACCGCGCTGCTGCTGATGGCGCTGCTGATCTGCAGTGCGGTGGCGCTGCTGGTCAGTGGTCCGGTCGCGACCGCGCTGGGCCAGGCGCTGGGGTTCGGCGAGGTGGGCGAGACGCTGTGGAACGTGCTCCAGTGGCCGCTGTTGTTGGTGTTGGCGACCGTGCTGGCGATGGTGCTGTTCCGGTCCGGGCCGCCGCATTCCCGCGGCGTGCGGCGGGCCGGGCCTGGCGGGGTGCTGGCGGTGTTGCTGTGGCTGGTGTCGTCGGCGGGCTTCGCGTTCTACGCGTCGTACGTCGGCACCTTCAACCGGTTGTACGGGTCGCTGGCCGGGCCGGTGGTGTTCCTGATCTGGCTGTGGTTCTCCAACCTGTCGCTGCTGTCCGGTGCGCAGTTCAACGTGGAGTTGGCGCGGGCCGGGCGGGTCGTCAGACCGCGCCGTCCGAGCTGACTGCGGGCCGGTCAGCGGGCGCCGTGGCCCGCGGCGATCTCCTCGATGCGGCGGGCCAGGCCGAAGTCGAGGTGGGTGATCCGGCCGCCGATGCTGTGGGTGTTGACCGCGACGGTGAGCTGGTTGTAGCCGAGGGTCAGGTCGGCGTGGTGGCCCAACTCCTCCTGGATCTGAGCGATGTGGATGACCATCGCGGCGGCCTGGAAGTGCCGGTCGAAGCGGTAGCTGCGGTTGAGCCGCTCGCTGTCGACCGTCCAGCCGGGGAGATCGATGAGGCGGTCCTCGATCTCCGCGTCGTCGAGTGGTTCCACCTGCGCGTTCATGACGCCTCCCGCCGTGTGCCGGTCACCGCCGCTGGGGTTGCGGCAGTTCCAGCCTGGCATGCCGGGGGCGGTTCCGCGTCCGGCCACCAGGGACCGGTGGGGCGGCCGGTGCGCCGCGGGCCGTTGCGTCCGGCCGCCGAACGGCAAAGTTACCGCAGGTAACGCCTGGCAGGTCGGCTACCGTCGCCCTCATGACGACTGCCACGGCGTCCGCGCCGGAAACCACGGGTGTGGGCACCCTGTTGCGGGAATGGCGCGACCGGCTCCGGATCAGCCAGCTGGAACTGGCACTGCGCGCCGACTCCTCGGCCCGCCACATCAGCTTCATCGAGACCGGCCGCTCCCGCCCGAGCCAGGAGATGGTGCTGCGGCTGGCCGAACACCTCGACGTACCGGTCCGCGAACGCAACGCCCTGCTGATCGCGGCCGGTTACGCCCCCGCGTTCCCGGAGACCCCGCTGGACGACCCGTCGATGTCCGCGCTCCGGGCCGGCATGGAGCGACTGCTGGCCGGCTACGACCCGTACCCCGCCTTGGTGGTCGACGGGATGTATCACGTGCAGGCGACCAACCAGGGCATCGGCGTGCTGCTGGACGGCGTCGATCCGGAACTGCTCCGGCCGCCGGTCAACGCCCTGCGGCTCACCCTCCACCCGCGCGGCATGGCCCCCCGCATCCGCAACTTCCTGGAGTGGCGGGAGCATCTCTTCGCCCAACTGGACCGGCAGTTGGCGCTGATGAGGTCGGCGCCGCTGCGCGCGCTGCACGACGAGCTCCGCTCCTACCCGCTGCCGGACGGCGGGCGGGAGCCCGCGGCCGCGGGCGAACATCCGCCGTTCGCCCTGCCGCTGGTGATCGAGCACCGCGGCACGGTGCTGTCCTTCCTCTCCACCATCGCCACCTTCAACACACCGATGGACGTGACCGTTTCGGAGCTGGCGCTGGAGGCGTTCCTGCCCGCCGACCCCGAAACGGCCGCGCATCTGCGCGAAGTGGCCGGGTAGGGGCGCTTCAGGCCGCCGGTACGCGGTCCAGGAAGCCGAGCACCGACGCGATCCGGCCGTCCTCGGCCAGCCGCACCACGTCGAACCCGGCGACCGGCGCCGCCCCGTCCGGCCCGACCAGCTCCCAGCCGAACCGCGCGATGTCGTGGTGCCCGTCCACCGCGCCCAGCGGCCGGAACACGAAGCCCGGGAACTGCTGGTGCGCCCCGGCGATCAACGCCGCGAGCCCGCCCTGGCCGGCGACGTCGGCCAGCGGGTCGGTGTAGGTGGCCTCCTCGGTGAAGGCCGCGGCGACGGCCTTGTCCCGCGCGCCCTCCTCGGTGGCGTTCCACGCCGCCAGGTACCGCTCGACGGCGGCCGCGTGGTCGATGGTCCGCTCGGGGGCGCCCTGCTGCACGTTCTGCGACATCTCGAACTCCTGGTGGTATCCGTCGGGTATCCGGTGCGGATCCGGCGCACATCTGGTACGCAGCCGGTACGTAGCCGGTACGTAGCCGGCGCGAATCCGTTGGCAGCCGGTTGGTATCCGGTTGACACACAGCTGACGGGGTGTCAGCACCGGTTCACGGGCCGGAGTGCGCCGGTCCGTGAACCGATGCCTCGACTCTGCCGGAGCGGCGGGCGCGGGTCGATTACGCGCAAGGTAATGCCCCTGATCGCAGCGGTGCGGCCAGGGGCAGTACGGTCCGGGCGGGGCCGGTCGGGGCGGCTAGCTCGCCGCGGCGGCGGCGCTCACGGCCGGGTCCACCGGGGCGGTCTCGGACGCCTCCGCCACCGGCTCCTCGGAAGCGTTGTCGGACGCTTCCGCCCGGCGTTGGCGGTCCACCGAGCGGCGGGCCGCCATCAGCGCGTACACCAGGATCCCGGCGAAGAGGAACAGCACGCCCTGGTAGATCGCCGCGTAGCCGGCGCCGGCCACCAGCCAGAAGGTGAAGCCGAAGGCGATCAGCGCGAGGGCCAGGTCACGGGCGAAGCGGCCGGGACGGACCCGGTCGCGGCGGCCGGTGAGCAGGAAGTAGATCTGAGCGCCGGCGGCGAGGAGGTAGGGAACGGTGGCCGAGAAGGTGGTGATCAGCACCAGGATCTCGAAGACGCCGCCGCTGCCGATGAAGTAGTTGATCACGGTGAGGGCGGTGGCCAGCACGGCGGCGGCGAGCACACCGAAGGTCGGCACCCCACGCCGCTTGGTGAGGAAGGCGGCCGGGAAGAGACCGTCCTTGGCGGCGGCGTACGGGGACTGGGCGCTCATCAGCGTCCAGCCGTTGAGCGCGCCGACGATGGAGATCACGGCGGCGGCCGCGATGACCGTACCGCCCCAGTGACCGCCGAACATCGCGTCCACGGCGTCGGAGAACGGCGCCTTGGAGTTGACCAGCTTGTCGTGGGGGACGGTGCCGAAGACCGACACGGTGCCCAGGAGGTACACGACGGCGGCGCCGATGGTACCCAGGACGGTGGCCCGGCCGACGTTGCGCTCGGGGTCGCGGACCTCGCCGGCGCTCATCGCGGCCGACTCCACGCCCACGTAGCTGTAGAGGAGGATCGCGGCCGCCGCGGACAGCCCGCCGATGGTGCTGCCGCCGCCCTCGTGGAAAGCCCCGAGCTTGTGCGGGTCGAAGAAGAACAGTCCGACGACCGCGATGAACAGCAGCGGCACGAACTTCAGGACCGTGGAGACCAGCTGGACCGCGCCGACGTACCGGGTGCCCGCAAGATTGGCGAGGGCCGGCAGCCACAGCGCGCCCAGCGCCACCATCAGGTCGACGCCCCGGGATGCGTGGCCGGGCAGGAGCACATGGACGTAGCCGGCGGCGGCCACCGCCAGCGCGGCGTTGCTGACCCAGGTCATCGTCCAGTACGACCAGGCGGAGAGGAACCCGGCGAAGTCGCCGAACGCCTCGCGGGCGTAGACGTAGGGCCCGCCGGTGTCCGGGTGGCGCTGGGCGAGCCGCCCGAAGACCAGGGCGAGCGAGATCGCCCCGAGGGTGAGGACGCCGAAGGCGACCAGGCTGATGGTGCCGAACGGGGCCACCGAGGCCGGCAGCAGGAAGATGCCGCCGCCGATGATGTTGCCCATCACCAGGGCGGTAGCGGTCATCAAGTTCATCCGGAACGGACGCTTTGATGAATCGTGCAGGTCAGAGGCGGCAGGGGTGGCCTCTGCGGTGGGATCGCGGTGCATGGTGTGTGACGCGTCTCTCATCGTGCTGGCTCGCCGGGGTGCCGGCTGGGCCTATCGTCACCGGCGGCGCGCACCGCTCAAAATCGCCGCGAATCGTCCTGTCAGGCCCGCTGGCCGGGCGAATATCTTCGGTGGCGGCGCGTGACTGCCGGACGGACGGTGGCCGAGCCGGCAAGCGGCCCTCGGGCCCACTGCGGGCCCACTGCGGGCCCACTGCGGGCCCACGAGCGTCATCCTGACGGCCGCCGGTCGCCGCTCCCCCAGCCGCCGGCGGTGGCGACGTACAACGATGCGGCGGACGGTCCGGGTGAGGTCCTTCACCGGGATGCGCCGAGCGCGGCCGGACCGGGGCGGCAGGAGTGCGGGGGCCTCGTGTCCGGGCCGTCGGACGACGACCGGTTGCGGGACGGACGGTCCGTGGGACGGACGGTAGGTGGGACGGGCGGCCCGTAGGACAGACGGCCCGTGGGACGGACGGCAGGTGGGACGGACGGCAGGTGGGACGGACGGCCCGTAGGACAGACAGCCCGTAGGACGTGGCTACGGTGCGCAGGCGCCCTCGGGTGGGCCGGCCTTGCGTCGCAGGTCGTTCGGCTCCGGTTCGGGTGGCCGGTGCGGCTCCTCGACCACCGCGCCGACGGGCAGTTGCGGGCCGTCCGCCTCCCGCAGCCAGCGGCGCAGCACCTGATGGACCTGCTCGGCGCCGGTCAGCGGCGCCCCGTCGGGGACCGGCGGGGTCAGCTCCGCGGGCCAGAGGAGGAAGGGCCGGCTCTGCGGGCCGCCCAGTCCGCCGTGCGAACCGATCTGTTCCTCGAAGGCGTGCACCGAGCCGGTCGCCGGATCACAGGCAGAGTTGATCATGAGGTCGGCGACGTGCGGGAACCGATCGGTGCGGCGGACCGCGTCGACCGCACCGGGCCCGAAGGGCGCCAGCGGGTCGGCACCGATGACCCGCCCGGTGTCGAGGTGGTGCTCACCGCCGTCCGGGCCCAGCGCCACCGCGCCGTGCACGGACGACCGGACGAGGACGAAGCCGATGCCCGGGTGGCCGGCGAGGGTGCCCAGCAACGCCGGGTGACGGCGGTCCAACTCCTCGCGGGTGATCCGGTCGGGGACGTCCGGGAAGGACACCAGGCCGAGGTTGCCGGAGGCCAGCACGACCGGGTGCGCACCGCGCCGGTCCCCGTCCGCCGCACCCTCGGGCCGGCCCAGCGCCGCCCGCGCGGCCTCCCGGGCCTCCGCGCCGCTGGGGGTGCGCCCGGCCCGCCGGCGGACCGGCAGTCCGCACCCGGCGCGGACCAGGTCGCCCAGGGTCAGCCCGTAGCGGTCCCGGAAGGTCGCGCCGGGGCTCTGGCCGTGGTCGGAGAGCAGCACGATGCGGTACGGCCGGGGCGCGTGCCGGGCCGCCTCGGCGATCAGCGCGATGCACCGGTCGAGTCGGCGCAGTACCTGGTGGGTGTCGCGGTGCGTGGGCCCCGAGTGGTGGGCCACCTCGTCGTAGGCGACCAGGTCGGCGTAGACCGCCGTGCGGCCGGCCAGCATGTCGCCGACGACGGCCGCTACCACCACGTCACGCTCGACGACGGTCGCGAAGGCCCGGATGACCGGATAGAGGCCGCCCCGCTTGACCCGCGGGCGCTCGCGGCGGCAGCGGCCGCGCAGCGCCTGGCCGATCTCCCGGAGGACCTCGGCGACGAACGAGACCGCGGTCCGGGTGGCGTTGGCCGGGTCGGAGAAGTACGCGAAGTAGCCGGCCCGGGAGCGGTTGGACCGGCCGCGCCGGGCGGCCACCGACATGACCAGGGCGACCTGGTCGGCGCCGCCGCTGAAGAGGTTGCCGCGGCTGGCGCCGTCGTACGCGAGCAACCCCTCGTCGCCGGTGCGGGCGACGGCCCGGCGCTGGAGTTCGGCGGCGCTGCTGGGCCGGTTGCTGACGACGAGGTCGCCGGTCTCCTTCTCGTACCAGCGGAAGGCGGGCAGGTCCTCGTTGCTGCCGTGCAGGATGGCGAGTTGGCTGGCGCCGGTCTGGCTGGACCAGTCGGTGTGCCACGGGGTGAGCCGGTGGCTGGTGTCGATCCAGCGGGCGACGTGCGCCATCAGCGGCCGCTCGCCTCGGGTCGCCGCCCGCAGGACATCGTGGCCGACGCCGTCGATCTGGAGGAAGACCGTCCCGGGCGTGGCCGGTCCGCGGTCCGCGCCGACCCGCCTCCCGCGCCGGCCGGCCAGTCGCACCAGCCGGCGCCGGTACGCCTCGTCGTTGCGCACCGCAAGGAAGGTGGAGGTCGCCGACGACGCCGCGGACATCACCGCCGCGACGATCACCGCGGTCTCCGGCGTGGTCTGCCCCCGCCCCTCCGGAATCACATCCAGCGCGACCAGCAGCAACGAACCGTTGAGGAAGAACACCAACAACCCGAGCACCAGCGCCGGCACCAACAGCAGCGCGCGTACCAGCAGCGGCCACACCAGGGCACTGAGCAGACCGAACGCGCCGGCGCCGAGCACCGCGGTGAACGCGGTGCGGGTGAGGCTGTCACCACCGGCGGCCTGGAGCCGGAAGTCGGGCAGCACCACGGCCAGGGCGAGCAGGGTCAGACTGGAGACCACCCAGACGGCCAGCACCCTCAGGAGGGCGCCGCCGAGGGCCTTCCACCGCGCGGTCCGCACGCCGTCCCGTCCTCCGCACTCCGGCCCGCCGCACCGGCCGGGCAGGCATTCCGGCCAAGGGTGTCATCAAAGCGGCCGGGTGTCATAAAGCGGGCGGGGGTCATGGCGCGGGCGGCGGGGTGCGGGCATTGCCGGGGGGCAGTGCGCGGTGGGGGTGCCGCGGGGAGGGGACGGCGAGCGGGTGGTGGCCCCGGCACCTGTTTCCCGAGCGATGAGGGAGGATCGGTGAGGAGTCATGAGGACCTGTGCGGACCGGTGAGGCCCATGTGGACCGGTGAGCACAGTGAGGACCGGTAGACCGGTGGACATCATTGAGGACCGGTAGCGAACGGTAAGGACTGGCGAGGACTGCTACGGACCGGTAAGGACCGGCAAGCACCGGTAAGGACCGAAGCGGGAACAGCGGCCGCGGGCACGGAGCGGCTGCAGACACATCGGACGTCGGGGCGGCAAGCGGCCGACCCGGCCGGGAGGTGGGCGGAGCGTGTCGGTGGAGGTCACCTGGTGGGGACATGCCACGGTGACGGTCGAGGACTCCGGTGTACGGGTGCTGACCGACCCGCTGTTCGTGGCCCGGCTCGCCCACCTGCGGCGCCGGCGGGGCGCGCTGCCGCCGCCCGAGGCGGCCCGCGCCGACGCGGTCCTGATCTCCCACCTGCACGCCGACCACCTGCACCCGGCCTCGCTGGCCCGGCTCGCCCCCGGCACCCGGCTGGTCGTGCCGCACGGCGCGCCGGCCGTCGTACCGGGACTGCGTCGGGTGGCGGCGGCCAGGGGCCTGCCGCTGATCGAACTGCTGCCGGGCGAGGAGTGCCGCATCGGCCCGGCCCCGGCGCCCCCGACCGCGGGCCCGAGCACCACCTCCGTAGGCCCTGACGGCACGACCGCCCCCCGCGCCCTGACCATCCGCGCGGTGCACGCCGCGCACGACGGCCGCCGGCTCCCTTACGGGCCGCACCGCGTCCCCGCCCTCGGCTACGTCATCCACGGCACGGTCCGCACCTACTTCGCCGGGGACACCGGGCTGTTCCCGGAACTACCGGAGGAGGTCGGACCGTGCGAGGTGGCGCTGCTGCCGGTGGGCGGCTGGGGACCGTTCCTCGGGCACGGCCATCTGGACGCCCGGCGGGCCGCGGTGGCCGCCGCCCGGCTGGCACCGTGCAGCGCCGTGCCGGTGCACTACGGCACGTACTGGCCGATCGGGCTGGACGCCGTGCGGCCGCACGAGTTCCACGCGCCGGGCCAGGAGTTCGAGCGACAGGCCGCGCTGGTCGCGCCGGAGGTCACGGTGCACCGGCTCGGGCACGGCGAGTCGGTACGTCCGAGGATCACCCGATGACGCCCACCGGAAGCGCACTGGCCGCCGCGACACTCGCCGGCACGACACTGACCGGGACCACACCGGCCGGGACCACACTGGCCGGCACGACACTGAGCAGCACGATCCTGACCAGCACGACGCTGACCAGCACGACGCTGACCGGCACGACGCTGGCTGACGACCTCCACCAGGTGCTCACCCATGTCCCGCCGGAAGCGACCCAGCAGGCGGTGGGCTACCCGTCGCTGTTCCTCCTCGTGGTGCTGGGCTCGCTGGTGCCCGTCGTCCCCACCGGCGCGGTGGTCAGCTCGGCCGCGGTGGTCGCCTTCCACCACAGTTCGCCGCTCGCCCTGCTGTTCGTCTTCGTCGTCGCGTCGTGCGCCGCGTTCCTCGGGGACCTGGGTCTGTACTGGCTCGGGCGGCGCGGCGTCCGCTCCCGCAACGGTTCGCGCTGGCTGGCCCGGCTACGGGCCCGCGCCGCACCGGAACACCTGACGCAGGCCCAACACCGGCTGCGGGAGCACGGCGTGCTGGTGCTGGTGCTCTCCCGCCTGGTCCCGGCCGGCCGGATCCCTATCATGCTGGCCTGTCTGCTCGCCTCGATGCCGCCCCGGCGCTTCGCCCGCGGCGACCTCCCGGCCTGCCTGGCCTGGGCGGCGACGTACCAGCTGATCGGCCTGCTGGGCGGCACCCTCTTCCCGGAACCCTGGCAGGGTGTGGCCGCCGCGATCGGCCTCACGGTGCTGTTCGGCGCCGCACCGGCCGCGTGGCGCCGCCTCCGCCCGACACCGGCGGACAGCGAGGGCCGGACAGCGGAAGAGGACGGCTGACGCGGGGGCGGGGGGAGAGAACGTGGGGTGAGGGGCGAACGGGACGTCGGGGCCGGTCATCGGGAACGTCGGGGCGGGCTGGCCGCCGAGCCACCGCCTCACCAGGAGCCGCCGTGAGCTGAACCGCGAGAGCCCTCAGCGCCCTCAGCGTTCCTCCAGCACCCGCGACGCCCCCACCGGGAGGTCCCACAGGTCCGACCGCGGGCGGCCGGTCGCCGCCCAGGCGGCCCGGATGCGGTGCAACGGCTCCAGCGGCGGTTCGGCGGAGAGCAGGAACGTCGACCAGTGCATCGGCGCCAGGCACCGCGCGCCCAGGTCCTGGCAGGCCCGTACGGCCTCCTCCGGGTCGGTGTGCACCGGCCGCAGCATCCAGCGCGGGTCGTACGCCCCGATGGGCAGCAGCGCCAGGTCGATGTCCCGGAAGCGGCGGCCGATCTCCTCGAACCAGTGGCCGTAACCGGTGTCACCCGCGAAATGGATCCGCCGTCCATCGGGGGCGGTGAGCACCCAACCGCCCCACAGGGAGCGGCAGGTGTCGGTCAGCGTCCGCTTGCTCCAGTGGTGTGCGGGCACGAAGTCGATCCGCACCGGGCCCTCGGGGCCGGGCAGTTCCACCGCCTCCCACCAGTCCAGGTCGGTGATGCGGGTGAAGCCACGCCGTCGGGCCCAGGCCGCCAGCCCCGCGGGGAGCAGCAACGGGACGTCGCGCGGCAGCCGCTTCAGCGTCGGCGCGTCCAGGTGGTCGTAGTGGTTGTGGCTGACGACGACGGCGTCGATCGGCGGCAGGTCCTCCCAGCGGACCCCCACGGGGGTGACCCGGGCGGGCGTACCGAGGATCTTCCGGGACCAGACCGGGTCGGTGAGGACGGTCAGTCCACCGATCCGGATGACCCAACTGGCGTGCCCGGCCCACGTCAGCGCGATGGTCGCGGGCCCGACGTCCGGCATCGGGCCGGGCTCGAAGGGGAGTTGCTGGATCTGCTGGAGCGTCTCGGGAGACGGGCGGAGCTTGCCCTCCCGCGCGATCCGGGCCAGTGCACGGACGCCGGGCAGCGGCGCGGTCAGCCGGTCGGTGAAGTCCCGGGGCCAGGTGCGGGGCTCCTCCAGCGGGCGCGGCTCGGCGAGCGGCGGCGCGGTATCCGGGAGCGCCGCGGTGGCGGTGTGCCCGACCGTACCCGCGACCACTCCAGCGCCGAGCCCTTCTGTAACGGCGTTACATTCACCGACCACGACGCTACGGTCGCCGACGGACCGGTCGTTGGCACCGCGGTCGATGACACTGCGGTCGCTGGCACTGCGGTCGCTGGCACTGCCGTCGTTGACGCCGCGGTCGATCACGCCGCGGTCGATCACGCTGGGATCGCCGGCACTGCGGTCGCCGGCGTTGACGCTGAGATCGCTGATGCTGAGCTCGTCGGCGGGAAGGCCGTCAGCGTGCGCGGCGTCCGCGGGAAGGGCATCCGCGTGCGCGGCGTCGGCGTGACGCTCAACTCCGTGCCGGTCAACGACCTGACGGGTGCCGTCGTGACATTCATCGGCGCCCGCACGCTGCTCGGCGCGGGCGGGCTCGTCCAGAGAGCGTCCAGCGGGAGAGCGCTCGGTCTGTTCGGTCATCCAGGGGCTCCATTCGATGGCCGGGCGGAACCGGAGTCACGAGGCGGGCGGGTGAGCTGCGGCGGGAACACGGAGACGAACACAGAGGCAAAGAGGAAGAGGAAGACGGAGACGGAGAGGAAGACGGAGAGGAAGACGGAAACAGAGAGGGGGAAAGAGGATGGGGACAGAGGCGAAGGCGGAGACGAAGGTGAAGGCGGGCGCTCGGGCAGAAACGGAAGCTGAGGCTCGGTCGGGCAACGAAAGGCCGGGAAACCGGCGCGGCACCGGCACCGGCACCACGCCGCTGCCCCGGACACCGCTGCGGCCGGCAGATCAGCTGTCCTCGCCCCCCTCCGCGTTCAGCCCCCGTCCCTCGGCGAACCGCTGCCCGTCCGGAGGCGGCCCACTCAGTTCGACCAGCGTGCGCTCCAGATTCCGCAACCCCACCCGCACGTGCGGCAGTGCCAGGGGATCCGCCGCGTCCAGCACCCGCTGCCGCAATTCCATATCGGCGCCGAGCAGGGCGGCCGCCCCCAGTCGCACCCGCAGGGCGTCCGGGGCGTCCTCGAAGCGGTGGCCTCCGCGGGCCGCCCACGGCGTCAACTCCCGCTCCAACGCGGCCGATCCGGCGATCCCATGGGCGCCGAGCGGCCGCCGCAACGGTTCGAGGTCGGCGTAGACGTGACTGCCCGCATGCGGCGGGCGGCAGAGCGCACCGGCCCCGGTGAGCGTGCGGTACAGCGCGCCGGTGAGCGCCCCGTACACCCGGGCGACGGCCGCGGTCCGCTCCCGTACGGCGTCGGGTTCACCGAGCGCATGGGTGACCGCACAGACCAGCGGCCCGGGAAGCGGGGTGTCCAACCGGGCGAGCGTCCCGAACACCGCGTCCCGTAGGACGGCGCCCCGGGGGGTACCAGGAAATCGGGCCAGCGCAACCGGCCAGGAGACGGGCAGCAGCGCGGCCCGCAGATCGGTCAGCACCACGACCTCGCCGGGCAACATCTCGGCGGGGCTGAGTACCACGGTGTCGTGCGGATCGTGCAGCAGATCCCGCCGCGACTCGTCACTGATGACCCACAGCCCCTCCTCGGCCGCCGCCTCGCACACCTCGTGCAGTTGCTCCGGCGGCGGACAGGTGCCGGTCGGGTCGTCGGCGACGGAGAGAAGCAGGACACGCGGGGTGTCGCCGTGCATCCGGGCCCGTCGTACGGTCTCCAGCAGCGCGAACGGGTCCGGCAACCCACCTGATTCGGCCGGCACCGGCATCAAGTGGACCGGCCGGCCGAGCAGCCGGGCGGGCGGCGCGTACCACTCGGCACACGGCCGCGGCAGCAGCACCGCACCATCGGCCGCGGCGTACAGCGCGAGGAGCAGGATGGCCGCCCCGGGGGCGGCGAGCACCCGGTCGGCGGGGGTGAACAGGCCGCGGCGCTCCCAGTAGCCGCAGGCGGCGGTGCGCAGCGGTTCGGAGCCGCCGGGGGGTTGGAGGGCGGTGCGACCGGCGGCGGCGGAGAGGTACGCGGCGAGTTCCGGGAGGACCGGCAGGCCCGCCGGCGGGGCCGGATCCGGCTCCCGCTGCGGATCCGGTGCGGTCCGCTGCATCCGTACCTCCACTCCACGGCGGCCGGTCGATCGTGGGCCCATCACATGATGAACGGCCCCGACCACCTTCGCAGATCACGGGGTGGCGACCGGGGACGACACGTCAGCGGAGGGCGACCACTGGAACGGAGGGCCGGCTACGGCCAAACGGGGCTGACTACGACCAGACGGACCATCGCCTCGCCCGGCAGTACGTGTGGCAGCAGGTGCGGCAGTAAGTGCGGCAGCACGTGCCCAGCCGGTGTCTCGGCGCGCATCGCAGTGCATATAGCGGCACGCATCGCAGTCCGCGCCGCCATACGCACCGTCGTACGTGCCGCCGTACGTGCCGCCATCCCTGCCTCCGTACCTGCCGTGTCGCAGTCATCCCCCCCGTACGAGCACCGCAGCGCACCTCACACGACGAACCGCAGGACCGGGCGCAGGACGGACGCCGGACGGACGCCGGACGGACGGCAAGACGGGCACAGGACGGGCGCCGGATGGACGGCAAGACGGGCGCAGGACGGGCACAGGACGAATCAGGGAGCCTGCGGACCGCTCGGCAGACGGACCGCCCAGCAGACGAACCAGCAGGCACCCTCACCCCGCCCTCCCCCTACGCACCCACCTCCCGCCCGCCCACGGGCGCCTCGTACCGGTGCACCGTCACCTCTTCCGTCGCGCCGGACACTCCCCACTCCTGCCGCTCGGTGCCGCGCCGCACCCAGCCCCGGCGCTCGTACAGCGCAACGGCCGAGGTGTCGGAGGTCTTCACCTCCAGGACGAGCCGCACCCCGCGGGCTGCCGCCTCCGCCTCGACAGCGGCCAGCAGCCGCGCGCCGAGGCCGTGACCGCGCGCGCCTGGCGAGACGTAGAGGCGGCTGACCTCGCGCCCGCACAGCGCGGCATGGCCGAACACCACCCCACCCGCCTCGGCGACCCAGGCGGCGGTCAACCCCTCCGGGGTGAGCCACCGCACCGGTTCCCCGGGCCAGTGGTGGGGGTAGCCGCTGTGCGCATGTACTTCGGCGAGGACCGCCACACAGCCACCGAGATCAGCATCGACCCGCCTCCGAACCACCCACGGCACCCGTGCATCCACCCCTGCATCCACCCCGGCCACGCCGCCCCACGCCCCGTTCATCGTCGCCCCCACTCATCCATCCCTGCATCAGCCCTCATCCTTCATACGTCATCCCTCATCCGTCATCCCCCATCCCTGCTTCCGCATCTTCTTCCGCACCCCTACTCCCACACCAACCACACGGTCCACACAGCGCTCATCCACCCAGCCCCCCCACATTGCCCCACTCACAAACGCATTCCCGCACGCCCATATCCACGCAGCCCACATCCACGCAGAAGAACGCACCTCCCAAAAGACCTGGAACCCCAAACCGGAACTCCTGACCCGGAACCCGGAACCCGGAATGCCGCAAGCCGCACCTCCCCTCCCCCCACCCCATCGGATGCCCCCGGCCTGCCCGGCCCGTCCGGGGGTACAGGTGACCCATGCGAACGCGAACGCTCCTCACCAACCTCGACCGGTGGGCCTTCGACCGGATCGCCGCACGCGAATGGCCGGGCGCCCAGCACGTACTGCCCCAGCTGACCCGCAGCGCCAATCACGGGCTCCTGTGGTTCGGCGTCGCAGCCGGAGCGGCAGCCCTCGGCGGGCGGCCCATGCGTCGGGCCGCGCTGCGCGGCGTGGTCTCGTTGGCCGTGGCCTCCGCGACGGTGAACACCCTCGGCAAGCGTTCCGTGCGCCGCACCAGGCCGCTGCTGGACGCCGTCCCAATGATGCGGCGGCTGGGCCGCCAGCCCTTCACCTCCTCCTTCCCGTCCGGGCACGCGGCCTCGGCGGCCGCCTTCGTCACCGGTGTCGCCTTCGAGAACAAGTGGTGGGGCCTGGCTCTCGCCCCGCTCGCCGCCTCCGTGGCGTTCTCCCGGGTGTACACGGGCGTGCACTATCCGGGCGATGTGGTGGCGGGCGCCGCGCTCGGCGTGGGCGCGGCCTTCGCGGTCCGCGGCGTCGCGCCGACCCGCGCCCAACTGGCCCCGCCGGCCCGGCCGCGCGCCAAGGCGCCCGCACTGCCCGGCGGACAAGGACTGTTCGTGGTGGCGAACGCGGGCTCCGGGCAGCGCTCGGGCCCGCGCCCCGACCGAGCCGCCGAGGTGCACGGAGTACTCCCGCACGCCGAGGTGGTGGTCTACGGCAATCCGGACGGCCCGTCCCTGGACAAAGCGCTGGAGGAAGCGGCTGAGCAGGCCAGGGCGCAGGGCGGTGCGCTGGGCGTACTCGGCGGTGACGGCACCGTGAACGCGGCGGCCACGGTCGCGGTTCGGCACGGCCTCCCGCTCGCGGTCCTGCCGGGCGGCACCCTCAACCACTTCGCCTACGACCTGGGCATCGAGACCTACGCGGACGCGGCGCGCGCCGTGGAAAGCGGCGAGGCCGTCGCCGTGGACTTGGCACGCTTCCGGGCTGAACCACACCAGGAGGGCCGGCACTTCCTCAACACCTTCTCCATCGGCGCCTATCCCGAACTGGTACGGATCCGGGAGCGATGGGCGCACCGGATCGGTGCCTGGCCCGCCGGGATCCTCGCCGCGTGGGAGGTGCTGCGCTCTGCCGCACCACTGAGCCTGGAGATCAACGGTGAACGGCGCACCGTCTGGCTGCTGTTCGTCGGCAACTGTCAGTACCGCGGTCTGGGCACCGCTCCCGTACGCCGGCACGATCTTGCGGACGGCGTACTCGACGTCCGGGTGGTGCACGGCGGCCGGCTGGCCCGCACCCGACTCCTCGCCGCCGCCCTCCTGGGCACCCCGCGCAGTTCCCCGGTCCTGGGCGAGGCCCGCCTGCCCCGGCTACGCATCGGCGGCCTCCCGGACGGCACCCCACTCGCCTACGACGGCGAAGTCACCACAGCGCCGGGCAAGTTGACCCTGGAGAAGAAGAACGAAGCCCTGACCGTCTACCGCCTCCTCCTCACCTGACGCGCCCACATTGCAAGACGCATCTCTCGCAATACGAGACGCCGGCGTACGGTGTGAGAGCAGCACACCGCAGGGCATCCGCACCCGGCCGTGGCCCGTCACGGCCTTGTGCGACAGCCCCCAATGTCCACGAAGGAGCCGATCCATGCCACAGGAATCCGCCGTATACACCCACGGCCACCACGAGTCCGTACTGCGCTCTCACACCTGGCGCACCGCCGCCAACTCGGCCGGATACCTGCTGGATTCACTGCTGCCCCACATGCAGATCCTGGACATCGGCTGCGGCCCGGGCACCATCACCGCCGACCTGGCCACCCTGGTGCCGGATGGCCAGGTCACCGGCCTGGAGCACGCATCCGGCGTACTGGACCAGGCCCGCGCCACGGCCACCGCCCGCGGTGTGGAAAACGTCCGCTTCACGGTCGGCGACGTCCACGCCCTGGACTTCCCCGATGACACCTTCTGCGTGACCCACGCCCACCAAGTCCTGCAGCACGTGGGCGATCCCGTGCAGGCTCTGCGCGAGATGCGTCGCGTCACCAAGCCCGGCGGCATCGTCGCCGTTCGCGATTCGGACTACGCAACCATGACCTGGTACCCGGAGGTTGCGGGGATGGCCGACTGGCTGGACCTGTACCACCGGGTGGCCCGGGCCAACGGCGGCGAACCGGACGCCGGACGCAAGCTGCACGCCTGGGCGCGCCAGGCCGGCTTCACGCAGGAGAACATCACCGCGACCGCGAGCGCCTGGTGTTACCAGACCCCGGAGGAGCGGGCCTGGTGGTCCGAACTGTGGGCGGACCGCACGACCTCCTCCTCCTACGCCAAGATCGCGGTCGACGGCGGACATGCCACCACGGACGACCTGACCCGCATCGCCGCGGCGTGGCGGGAGTGGGGAGCTCAGGAGGACGGCTGGTTCGCCATGCTGCACGGCGAGATCCTGTGCCGGGTGTGACGTAGCGTCAGTTCGACATTTCCGCCACCCCGTCTCCATTGCGTCGGCACGTCACGGTCACACGGTCATCCAAGGTTCGCGCAGCCGCAGGAAGCCCAACTAGGCTGTTTCCTATGGACATTCTGGGGACCTCACTTCGGGTATGTGTCGGCGACCTCGATGCCGCGGTCAACGTCTACGAACGGTTGACCGGCGCCGAGGCGGTCCGCTTCCAGCGTGGCGGGGTGGCGGTCGCGGCGGTCGGGTGCTTCTTCCTGATGAGCGGCCCCGAGGCGGAACTGTCGGTACTGCGGAAGATCGCCGCGACCATCGCCGTGAAGGACGTCGATGAGGCGGTGGCCGACCTCACCGCGGTCGGCGCGGACGTCATCGCCGGACCTCTGCCCACCCCCATCGGTCGCAATTTGATTGCCCGTCACCCGGACGGTTCGGTCTTCGAGTACGTCGACCGCAACCCGGTCGCCTAGGTGCAATACCAGTGGCATGGAGGCCAGTTCGACCGTCTGATCCGCGGAGGCGTTGCCCTTCGGCGGGCTCGGCTGCCGCTGAGTCACTGGCACTGCGCCTGGGTATCGTCGCGCGCCGCGCGGTGCCCCGCGTCACCTGCATGCCGGTCACACCTCCAGGATGATCTTGCCTCGGGTGCGGCCGGCCATGCCGAGGCGGAACGCCTCGGCGGCTTCTTGTAGTGGGAACACCGCGTCGACCGGCACGGTCAGCTTTCCCGCGTCCGCGAGGATGGCCAGGGCGGTCAGGTCGGCGCTGTCCGGTCTGACCCACACCACGTGGCCGCCCTTCGCCCGGACTTCGCCGTCGGCGATCGACACCACGCGACTGCGGTCCTTGAGCACCTCCTGTGAGACATCCACGGCCCCGCCGCCGACGAAGTCCAGGGCGACGTCGACGCCTTCGGGCGCCAGGGTCCGGACCCGGTCCGCGAGCCCGTCGCCGTAGATCACCGGTTCGGCGCCCAGGGATCGTAGGAAGTCGTGGTTGCGCTCGCTGGCCGTGCCGATCACGCGGGCCCCCTCGGCGACCGCGATCTGGACCGCCAGTGAGCCGACTCCGCCGGCGGCGGCGTGCACCAGCACCAGGTCGCCCGCCTTGGTCCGGGCCCGCTTGAGTGACTGATAGGCCGTCAGTCCAGCCAAGGGCAGGCCGGCGGCCTGTTGCCAGCTGAGTGAGTCGGGTTTGCGGGCCAGGGTGCGCACGGGTGCGGCGACGAGTTCGGCGTAGGTGCCGTGTTGCACCTCGTCTTTGCGGACGTAGCCGATGACCTCGTCGCCGACCGCGTACTCGGAGGCGTCGGCACCCACTGCCTCGACCACCCCCGCAACATCCCAGCCGGGGATGAGGGGGAAGTGGACGTGCATGATGTCGTGCAGGTAGCCCGCGACGATTTTCCAGTCGACCGGATTGACGCCGGCGGCCTTCACCCGGATCAGCACCGAGTCGGGTCCGACTTTGGGGTCGGGTTGCTCGGAGTGAGTGAGTACTTCGGGGCCGCCGTAACTGTTCGTGGTAATTGCTTTCATGACCGTCACAACGCGTGACGATCCGCGAGGATTCCGCGTCCGCGCGATCTTTCTCAACTGGCATATGCCAGCGTGGTGCGCGGCGCGAACCGGGCGGTGTCGGCGGCGCCGCCCGGCCCGCGCCGCGTCCGCTACGCCGGCTCCGCCGGCCGCATCCGGAACTCGTACCGCTCCGGCAGCGGATGCTCCGCACGAGCCCGCGCGGCAATCTCCGCAGTGACCGGGCCGTCCCCCGCCACCAGCCGCTCGGCGATGGCGTACCAGGTATCGCTCAGCACTTCGGCGCCCTCCCGTAGGTCGGCGATCTCGAAGCCCTCGTCGAAGATTTCGCGTGCCGCCCGCGGCTGTCCCTGGTCGAGCAGGACCCGTGCCGCCAGCAGACGGAAGCGGCCGTCCGCACGGTCGGTCGGGCGCAGTGCCGCGAGCATTGCGGCGGCCCCGTCGGCCCGGTCCGCCGCGAGCAGCGCGGGAATCGCCGTGCGGGCGAGGGCCGGCAGGATCTCCCGCCAGACCCGGGCGCTCGCCGGATCGTCGGACGCGGCGCACTTGGTGGCGCAGGCGAACGCTTCCGAGAACCGGTCGGCGGCGCGAGCGGTCTCGCCCGTCACGCCCTCGGCGACGGCCAGGCAGTACAGCGGCAGGCAGCCGGCTCCGTGCGCCAGCGCGCGCTCCCAGCTGCGCACCGCCTGGGCGCGGTCGCCGGCGTGCCACTGGGCGAGCCCGAGGTGGTACTCGACGGCCGGTCCCGGACGCGCGGATTCCAGCAGGTCGCGCCAGGCCGGGGAGACCGGCGCCGGTCCGGGGACCGGCCCCGCGGCCGGCAGTTCCCCCGTGCGGAGCAGCGTCAACCAGGGCTGTTGCGCGGCACCCAGCGTGGCCGGGTCGAACGGTGTGCCGGGGAGGTCCAGGCCCGCGCGGGCCACTTCGAGGGCGCCCCAGCCGGAGCCGGTGGCCAGTTGCTCCTTCGGTTCCTGGTCGGCGTACGGGAGCCAGGCGGCGTACGCGGCATCGACGTCGGCCCGTGGCAGCACCGTCGACAGCCGGGTCTCGACGGCGTCGCGCGCCGCCGTCCAGTCCGCGCCGTGCACCGCGGCGGGGTCGGCGGCCAGTGGCCCGTACGCCTCCAGCCAGGTGAACTCCCCGCCGGCGTCGAGCGGGACGTGCTCCAGTTGGGTGCGGGCCAGGCCCGCCTGGATCTCCGCGTAGCCGGCCGTGCCGGGTTCGGTGAGCCACCGCTGCCAGCGCCGGCCGGCTCTCCCGGATCCCCACAGGAAGAGCTTGCGGCCGGGCAGGGCGTCAGTGGAGGTCTGTACGAGGCCGTGGCCGTCGCGGTCGAGGGAGGCGATCCAGGGGCGTGCGCCCTCGGGCAGGTCGTAGAAGTAGTCCGCGGGGTATGTGCTGCGCAGCGGGTAGGTGCGGTCGTCCCCGTCGGACTCCGGTACGGGAACGCGGCGCAGGGTGCGTTGGTATCCGAAGTGCCAGGCCGCCTCGGCCGGGGCCAGTACGCGGGTGTGTGCGTCTTCGGGGACGGCGGTGTTGGACCACCAGTAGGCCGGGACGGTGTGATGGTGCGGGTTGCGGATCCGCACGCCCACGTAGAGGAACTCCGCGCCGTCGGGCAGCCAGAGGTCCACCTGGAACGGCAGATCGCGCAGCCGCTCCCACTCCCACAGCCGCAGCATCACGCCGCCGTCGGGGGCCGACACCCGGGCGGCGTGCAGCGGGGCGCACGCGAGGGTGGTGTGCCCGGTGGCGCCGATGTTCCACTCGATGCCGCCGGAGAACCACGCCCCGTTGAGGGCGAAGGCGGCGGGTTGCAGCACCGGGTTGCGGTAGAGGAGTTCGCGACCGGTGGGCTTGAGATGGAGGGAGTACACGCGGCCGCCGAGCCCGGGCAGGACAGTGGCGCGCAGCCGGTCGTTCTCGATCACCAGCGCGTCGAGGTCGGTGGGCCGGCGATCGCGGCCGTAACCGTCCCGCATCCGGGTGGGCTGGATCGAACGCAGTGGTTGATAGCCGATCTGTCGCGCCATGTCGGCGGGCAGGGCGGTGTCCCGGGGGATTTCGATGTGGTGCACGTCGCCGGCGTCGTGCAGCGCGGGCAGCGGGTTGTCCGGGCCGAGGGCGGCCAGGGGAAGGGTCAGGGTGGTGCGTCGCACGCTCGTGGCCACGGCTGCCTCGCAAGATCGGACCGGACCGCCTCGGCTGCGGCGGCCCCCTGTTGACCATGGAACAACGTGATGGTCCGTCTGAACAGGGCACCTGGTGGCCGGGTGGGGTCAGGGTTGCGCAAAGACGCCCTCAAGGAGGTCGGCCAGGAGCGCTGCCCCGGAGCCGTCGGGGTCTCGGTCCGGGTCGTAGATCGCCACGGTGATGCCCACGCAGCGCGGGGAGGCCGCCAACGGGGCCAGCAGTGCCCGCAGTTCCTCGGTGAACAGGCCGCCGGGGTCGGGGCTGTCCACCGCCGGCATGACGGTGGGGTCCAGCACGTCCGCGTCCAGGTGGATCCAGAAGCCGTCCAACGGGGAGTTCTGGAGGTGCCGGAGCGCTGCCCGCGCGATCGCTTCCGGGCCGCGCCGCCGGATCTCGCCGACGTTGGTGCAGCTGATGCCGAGTTGGGCCAGCTCTGCCTGGTCCTCGTCCGCATCGCGGACCCCGAGGAGGCTCACGTCCTCGTCGCGGACATACGGGCGCAGCCCCTCGATGTCGGTCAGATCGGCCTGGCCGCGGCCGGTGATCTGCGCGACGCCCTCGCCGGCGACGGCGCCGACGGGGCCGGACACTTCGGTGTTCCCCGGGTGCCGGAAGTCGCCGTGTCCGTCCAGATAGGCGACGCCGTAGCGCCCCAACCGTCGCAGTGCGAGCACCGCCCCGAGCAGGATGCTGCAGTCGCCGCCGAGGACGACTGGGAAGTCGCCGCTGCGTACGTGGCCCTGTACCCGCCGGGCGAGCCGCGCGCTGTACGAGGCGATCGCCGGGGCGTGGAAGTCCCCGTCTCCCTCGCGCCACTCCCCCAGGCCGTAGCGGGGCGGCACCACCACTCCGCCCTCCAGTGCCCCGAGCCGCCGCAGCAGTCCCTGTTCCCGCAGCGCTCCGGCGAGCTTGTAGCAGCCGGGCACCGTACCGGGCGCGGGCGGTCGCAGTCCCAGGTTGGACGGGGCATCGATCAGCACGTTCCGGCGCATACGGCGATCGTAACGGGCGGCCGGCAAACGGCCCGTCGTTGCAGGGGGTTGCACCGTAATAACCGGGCGGTGCGGGTTTCGAGCGCATAGCCTCTAGTGCTGCACAGAGGAACGGCCGAGCAGAACGGAAGCGGTGGAGATGGCCACGCAGCACACCTACCGAGTGATCGTCCGCGGCAAGTGGGACAACCTCACGGAGGAGGCCCGGGCGAAGCTGCTCGCTGAGGTGGCGGAACACGGGCTCGCGCAGATGCGGTTCACCGCCGAGGGCTCGTTGTCCTACGACACCGCGTTGCACGCCTTCAGTTACCGCTACGTCATCGTCGCGGACGCCGAGTACGGCGAGGAGATGGCCGCTGCGCTCGGTGAGGAGAAGGCGGCGGGCGCCCTACGGGCGGCGGGGCTGGGCTATCGGGAGCTGCGGTCCACCGCGACCGACATGGACACGATGAAGATCAACCGGAAGGGCCGGTAGCGGCCCTCCCGGTGGCACGTCTCCTGTTGGTGCGTCTCCTTTGGTGCGTCTCCTTTGGGTGGGTGTCAATTTCCCGGTTGCTGCGGGAGCGGCTCGTTGAAGCGGAGCCGATTGCCGAAGGGGTCGGTCAAGGTGAGGCAGGTGCCGAACTCGTCCTCCTCCAGGCCGGGCCGCAGGTAGGGGTAGTCCTTGGCGGTCAGTTCGGCGTGCAGGGCGCGCACCCCCGTCAACTCGACGTAGACGGTGGAGCCGGGGGTCGCATCGCCGTGGTGTTCCGAGAGGTGGAGGACCAGGCCGCTCCGGGAGACCTGGGTGTAGAGCGGCATAGCGGGTGCGAAGCGATGTTCCCAGTCGATGGTGCAGCCGAGGTAGTCGACGTAGAAGGCGTGGGCCTTGGCGACGTCGAAGATCCGGAAGATCGGTACCGCGCGTCGGACTGCGACGTCCCCCGTGGCCTGGGAATCACTCACTCCGCTTCGCCGCCCCTCGGGATGTCCCGGTAGGCCGGGTCTGCCTCCTGGTCCGCCTGGCCTGTCTGGCCTGTCTGGTGTTCCTCGTCCGCCCGAACCATCTCGCGGGTGATGGCCCAGCGTTCGTGATCGCGCCAGGCGCCGTCGACGAAGAGGAAGTCCGGGGAGAAGCCCTCCAGGCGGAAGCCCGCGCGCTCGACCAGGGAGATGGACTGCTTGTTGGACGGCTGGATGTTGGCCTCCAGGCGGTGCAGGCCCAGGGGGCCGAAGGCGTGGCGGAGCACCAGTCGCAGGCCCTCGCTCATCAGGCCGCGTCCGGCGGCGGGGGCGAAGGCGCCGTAGCCGATGGCGCCGCTGCAGAAGGCGCCGTGCACGATGTTGTTGATGGTGAGGTAGCCCGCGATGCGGCCGCTGTTGTACTCGCAGATCAGGAATCCCTCGCGGAGGGGTTCTTGAAGTCGCGCCAGGTACCCGTCGAACGCGGCGTCGCTGTCCGGGGGGAAGAGCCAGGGGCGGTGCAGATCGGCGCTCTGTCGGCTGAGCCCGGTGAACTCCTCCCGGTCGTCGGCGGTGAAGTGCCGGATACCCACCCGGGGGCCACGCGCAAGATAGCGGTCGGTGCTCGTCATCAGCAGATCGTACGAGGGGTGGTGGCACCGGACCAACCGTCCCGTTCTTGCGGACGGCGTGCCGCCCCATGGACTCCGGGCGGCCGGTCGACCGGCCCGGAGGCCACGGGTTCCGTCCGGTGCGGGACGGAAGGGTGCAGGTGCGTTCAGCGCCATACGGGTGCGTCGGTGCCGCAATGGCCGGGCGGCGTAGTCCAGTTCACCGGGCTGCCTTCGAAGGACACCGGAGGAAGTGCGTGCTGCAGCCGGCCTACGGGGCTGTCGGTTTCGCGGAGGTAGCGGGCGGGGTCGTAGTCCGTAGGGGCGGTGGGGTCTGTGGTGTCTTCGAGGGTGGTCGGCTCGGGCACGTCCTTCAGGTCGTGCGTCAGCCAACGCGCCGTACGGGCGAGTGCCAGTGTCGCGAGGCGCGAACCGCCGGTCCGGGACTGCTCGGTCAGTGACCGCAGTACGGCGGCGGCCAGCAGGTACCCGGTGCCGTGGTCCAGTGCCTGTGCGGGCAGCGCGCCCGGGGTGCCGTCCTCGTCCGCCTCGATGGCGGCGATGCCGGTCGCGACCTGTACGAGGCTGTCGAATCCTCGTCGGGCCCCCCAGGGGCCGTCGTCGCCCCAGGCGGAGAGCCGGGCCACGATCAAGCCGGGGCGGCGTTCGGCGAGGGTCTCGGGGGCGAGCCCGAGGCGGTCCAGGGCACCGGGGCGGTATCCGGTCACGACGACGTCCGCCTCGGTGAGCAGCGCCTCAAAGGAGGCGCGGCCGCTGCGGGACCCCAGGTCCAGTGTGGTGGAGCGCTTGCCGAAGCCGGTGTCGCTGTGGGCGTCCTGGCTCTCCGGGAGCTGCGGGGCGTCGATGCGCAGGACGTCGGCGCCGAGGAGGGCGAGCGTCCGAGTGGCGACGGGGCCGGCGATCACCCGGGTCAGGTCCAGGACGCGCAGCCCGGCGGCGGGCAGCACGGGGTCGCCGGCGCGGGCCGGCAGCGGGCGCGGTGCGGTGCCGGCGCCGAGGGTCTCCCGCGTCAGCAGCGGGTGCCGGGCGACGGTGGCGCCCTGCTCGTGGGCGGACCACTCCTCGGGGGTGCGGGCGGCGATGGCCAGTCCGCCCGCCGCGTAGACGGCCTCCTGGAGCTCTTCGGACCGTCGCCCGGCGATCTCGGCCTCGGCGTCCGCGGGGCCGGCGGTGTCCGGGAGGCCCAGCGCGCCGAGCAAACGGGTGCGGTGGTGCGGGTAGTTGGCGTGGGTGCGCAGCCAACCGTCGGCGGTGCGCCAGAAGCGGGAGAGCGGCGCGAAACTCGAGGGGGCGCGGCCGTCGATCCGCAGGTGTCGTTCGCTGACGAAGGCGGTGGCCACGGCTGCGTCGTCGACGTGCACGGCGGGCCGTGGGCCACCGTCGCGCTGTGCGGCCAGTTCGGCCGCGGCGAGCGCGCAGACGGCCACCGTGGAGCGGGCCAGGGCCATGACCGGGAGACGGGCCGCCAGCAGGCCGGGCGGCCCGCCGTAGGAGATCCGCTGCGTGAGTGCGGGGTCGCCGCCGAGCGCTGCCCATGCCTGGTCCGTACCGGCGGTCTGCCGCCGTCCCGTGTCATCTCGTTGCACCATCAATCGAGTGTGGCACCGAGTGCCATCGATGGCTAGTAGTTCGGGTCTTCGTCAGCGGTCTACGGGGTGCTGCGCCGACCAGCGTTCCCCGGCGCCGGGCGCGGCCAGTGCCAGCTTGCGGTGGGCCCGGCGCAGCACCCCGCGGACCACGACGGGGTGAATCCGGCGGATCGCGGCCAAGTAGAGGCGTCCGCCGTGATGGTGGGTGTGGACCACCGTGCCGAGGGTGACCAGGTCGTCGGCGACCAGGAGGGAGGCACGGAAGTCCAGGTGCCCGGCGTTCTTGCCGAGCAGGATCTCGTCGCCCTGTCGGGCGAAGATGCGGAACGGCGCCTTCCGCAACACCCGTTCCCATGCTTCGGGTTCGCGTGGCATACCTGGGCGCAGTGGCATCTGCCAGGCGTCCTGGAAGTCCGTCCGAGAAAAGGCACTGCGTGCCAGGCGGGCGTCCTCCGGTAGGGCGACGGCCACCGGCCGGTCCCATTGGAGGCGGTTGAACAGCCGCACCCGGAGCGAGCGGCGGGCGGGGGTGCGGAGGTGTCCGGTGGCTGCGCGTTCGAGGTTGTCGAGGAGTTCTTCGGTGACGGCGCCGTGGACGGCACCGATCGCCAGGTGCCAGGCGAGCCGGCGGGCGAAGGGGAGCCGGGACTCCAGGACGTGGTCGACCCGGCAGCGGTCCGGTCCCAGGGGGTGGACGGTGAGTTGGTGGTGGCCGGCGCTCTCCCCGGAGTGGCCGGGGGTGAAGGCGAAGCGGATGCGGCGGCCCGGTTCGTAGGCGACGACGCGGTAGCGGACGGGTCCGTGGCCGCCGTCGGCACCGACGCCCAGGGGGCGGTCGAAGCGCAGGGGCGGCCAGGCGGGCGCCGGGAAGAGCGGGTCGGACTCGCTGCCCATGTGGTCGAGCAGGGCCCCCACGGCATCTGCGGGGGCCTGGACGGTGCGGGTATGGGTGTCGCGGACGGCGTGCACGGAGCACCTCCATACGGTGGCGTATGCTTTTACCGTACGCTACCGTATGGTCATGGTGCGAGAGCGAGCGAAGGGGACCGGCGGCGGCGCCGCACGGCAGCGGCTGACCGTGCAGGACTGGGCCGACGCGGCCCTGGCGGCCATGGGAGAGGGCGGCCTCGCGGCGGTCGCCGTGGAGCCGTTGGCGGCCCGGCTGGGCACCACGAAGGGCAGCTTCTACTGGCACTTCGCCAACCGCGACGCGCTGATCGAGGCCGCCCTGGACCGCTGGGCGGAGACCCGCACCGAATCCGTGATCACCGAGCTGGCCGACGAACCCGACCCCGGCGAACGGCTCCGCCGACTGTTCCTGCGGGCCACCCGCCGGGCCGCCGAGGACCCGCTGGAGGTCTCACTGCTGGCCTCCGCGGCCGATCCCCGGGTGTCGGCCGCGCTCGCCCGGGTGACCGACCGCCGTATCGGCCATATCGCGGCGCTCTTCGCCGAGTTGGGCTTCCCGGAGGACGAGGCGCACCGCCGCGGCCTGCTCGCCTACACCGCCTATCTGGGGCACACCCAGCTCAGCCACTCGGTCCCCCGGTCCCTGCCGGCCGGCCCCGCCCGTGAACGCCACCTGGACGCGGTGTTGGAGACTCTGTTGCATCCGGCGGGAACACCCGGGACCGCTCCGAACGTTCGACAATCGAACCCGCAGCACCGAGCAGCGGAGCCCACTGCCGAGAGGGGGTGAAGGCACCCGACGCGGCACCCAACAGGACCGCCACCGCGCCATGTCGGCCGGCGAGCGGTGCCCGGCACACCACACACGGAGATCAGCGCGGCGCGCACGGCTCGCCTCACAGCAGGCACGTGACACGGCAATCGGCAGTGACGTCCTCCTGGCGAGCGACTCACCCCACCCGCACGGGAGGAACCGTGACCGAAACCATCTCCTTCCCCCAAGACCGCATCTGTCCCTACCACCCCCCGACGAACTACCGGCCGCTGCGCGAGTCCGGCCCGCTCTCACACGTCACCTTCTACGACGGCCGCAAGGTCTGGGCGGTGACCGGGCACGCCGAGGCGCGGGCGCTGCTGGTCGACCAGCGACTGTCGTCCAACCGGCAGAATCCGGGGTTCCCCATCCCGATGAAGCGGCTGGAGGGCATCCGGCGGGTGCGGACCCCGCTGATCGGTATGGACGACCCCGAGCACAACACCCAACGCCGCATGCTGATCCCGAGCTTCAGCGTCAAGCGGATCGCCGCGCTCCGACCGCAGATCCAGCAGACCGTGGACAACCTCCTGGACCGGATGCTGGCACAGGGCCCACCCGCCGAACTCGTCTCCGCGTTCGCCCTGCCGGTCCCCTCGATGGTGATCTGCTCGCTGCTCGGCGTCCCGTACGCGGATCACGAGTTCTTCGAGGAGCGGTCCCGCCGCCTCCTGCGCGGCCGTTCAGCCGAGGAGAGCGAGGGGTCCCGGATCGAACTGGAGGGATATCTCGCCGAGTTGATAGCCCATAAGGAACAGGTGCCGGGCGACGGTCTGCTGGACGAACTGATCGCCGAGCGGCTCCAGGCCGGCACGCTGCAGCACGAGGAACTCGCCCGGTTGGCCATGGTCCTGCTGGTGGCCGGCCACGAGACCACCGCCAACATGATCTCGCTCGGCACCTTCGCCCTGCTCGAACACCCCGACCGACTGGCCCAGTTGAGGTCCGACAAGAGCATGATGCCGGCCGCGGTCGAGGAGTTGCTGCGGTTCTTGTCCATAGCCGACGGCATGCTGCGGGTGGCTACCGACGACATCGAGATCGCCGGCCACACCATTCGCGCCGGCGACGGTGTGGTGTTCTCGACCTCTCTGATCAATCGGGACGAGACGGCCTATCCGTCACCGGACGAACTCGACTTCGACCGCTCGGCCCGCCACCACGTCGCGTTCGGTTTCGGCATCCACCAGTGCCTGGGACAGAATCTGGCCCGCGCCGAGTTGGAGATCGCGCTGCACTCGCTGTTCCGACGCATCCCCGATCTCCGACTCGCCGTGCCGGCTGCCACGATTCCGTTCAAGCCGGGGGACACTCTCCAAGGAATGATCGAACTGCCGCTGGCCTGGTAGCGCCGATCGGCACCACCGGAGGCGGCACGCCAACGAAAGGGGTCCGTCAATGCGGATCACCATCGACACGAATCGCTGTATCGGCTCCGGGCAGTGCGCGCTGACGGCGCCGTCGGTCTTCACCCAGGACGACGACGGGTTCAGCGCGCTGCTGCCGGGCCGGGAGGACGGCGGGGGCGACCCGCTGGTGCGGGAAGCCGTCCGCGCCTGCCCCGTGCAGGCCATCGAGGTTGCGGAGGACTGACGCCGGCAGGGCCCACCGCGAACGACACGGATGACGCCCGCCGCGACCGACCACCGGCACCGGGCGGCCGCGGCGCGCACGTCACGTACCGCCCCTGACTCTCACCCCTACGGCATCCACCCATCCGCTACGGCACAACCCCCTGGGTGACGGGGAGTTCGAGGACCCCGGTGTCCTCGGGCGCGCTGGTGACCGTCACCCGCTTCGCGCCGCGATTGCCCACATAGGCGGTGTCGCTCGCGGCGATCACCAGCCGCAGCCGGTGCCCCGGCTGGTAGCGGTGCACGATGCCCGGGAGTTCCACGGTGAACTTCCCCGTCACATCGGGCACCCTTGCCGGGGCCACCAACCGGTGCACCAACGTTTTCCGCCCGTCCGGCGCGACGTCGTAGAGCTTGGCGAAGACCACCAGCTTGTCGGCCGCGTCCGAGGAGTTCTGCACCCGCTCGGCCTGCGGCGAGGCGACCTTCAACGTCACCTTGGGCGCGCCCACCACGTCCAGCGGCCCGCCCGCCACCGGAGCCGAGGTCCAGTCCAGGTAGGTGCCGTTGATGTCGTACGGCTGCGGATCGGGGAGCCCCAGCAAGCCGGCCAGGGAATTCTCGGAGTGGCTGGTGGGCACCCGCAGATTGCGGTATTCGCGGCTGCCGCGGGCCACCTTGGCGCGGTTGTCGACGAGTTTGCCGTCCCCGGACAGATACAGCCGGCGACTGCCGCCCGCCGGATAGGCGGACGCGGTGGCGTAGGTGGGGCCGCTGGTCACCCAGTCCCGGTAGTACGCGAAGGCCGGTCCGGTACCGGTGCCCGTCCGGTGCTGCAGATAGCGGTCGAACCAGGCAAGGATCCGTCGCCCTACGTAGCTCGTCTCCAAGTTGCCCTTTCCCAGGTCGAGTTCGCCTTCCGCCGGATCCTTCATCCCGCCGCTGTGACCCCAGGACTGCCAGATCATCTTGACCGGGGTGCCCTGGGCGGCGAGGGTGCGGTAGGTGGCCGCGGCCTCGTTGAGGTTGAAGAGGGTGTCGGCCTGCCCCTGGACGAGCAGAGTGGGTGCCTTTACGGACTTCAGATAGGAGACCGGGGAGACGCTGCGTGCGTACTGCAGCATCGCCTGGGTCTCGTCGGCCGGGTACGTGTGGGAATCCAGCAGTCGCTTGGTGCGGCAGGCCGGCGCCACGAAGTGCAGACAGCCCGCGCCACCGGCCCGCGACGAGTCCAACCCCGGGTGGAGCAGCCCTTGCGCCTCGCCGATGAGGAAGAAGCCGTTCGTCCATTGGTACTTGTACACCCCGGGGACCGGGCCGCTGACGCCGTCGGTGCGATCGGCGTTGTTCGGATCGAGGGAGTAGGAGAGGTCGTTCCAGGTGATCAGCGGGACCAGCGCGTCGACGCGGTGGTCGACCGCGGCGGTGGCCATCTGGATCGCCCCGCCGTACGACCCGCCGATCATGCCGACCCGGGGATCGCCGGGTCGGTCCTTGGTGACGAAGTCGATGCGGGTGCCGTCGTCGGCGGTGCGCGTCCCGGCCAGCAGGTCGATCAACTGGCTCGCCGCCCTGCCGTCGATCTTGGGGTCGTCGAGGGAGATCGGGCAGCCGGTCTTGCCGAAGCCGAGGCCGGAGTAGGCGAGCGCGACATAGCCGCGGGCGGCGAACGCCCGGGCGGTGGCATCGGTCGAGCCGTCCGCCTTGCTGCCGCCGAAACCGTTGGTGGTCAGCACGGCCGGCGCCGGATGCGCGGCGTTGACACCCGACGGGCGGTAGAGGTCCGCGTCCACCGCGCAGTGGTGACCGCCGGCCCGCACGGTCACCTTCACCGCGGTGACCGTATACGGCGTGGCGGCGGAACCCACGGCGGCAGCGGGGGCGCTCAGGACGAGGGGCGCGGTGAGGGCGGTGCCGGTCAGCAGGGCGAGGTACGGGCGGAGCACGGGGCGGGACACGACTCGGGACACGCGGGGCACTCAGACCTCCAGAGGACACGTCGTACCAACCAGTCGGTAACGGCGCGCTCATGTTGTGACACGAGTAACGGACATGTCAACGCTCGTGACGCGAGTCGGTGATAGGACGTCAGTTCATCGCGACTGGCGGGGAGATGGAGCGATGACCTGCCATGCGAGCGGCGAGCAGAGCATGGCTACGCCCACGGGGGCAGGCGCGGACGCGGCATCCGACGTGGGTGCCTACCTGACGCACCATCACAGAATGAGCGTGTCGTGGGCCGCCGGCCGGGTGTGCGACTGCGTCACGCACTGCCGCACGCCGCCACCGGCGGAACAGTTCCCCGGCACACCGGCGTCCTATGCCTCGGGGCCGCAGCCGTACCACGCTGTCGCCTCCTCCTGGACGAGGGTCGTTCCGGCACGTACCCGGCCGTGCCCCGTCGGCCGGGTAGGGCACCGCGTCGTCAGATGGTCGCTCGTCGGCGCCCCGGCACACCGCGCAGGAAGTGGTCGAGGACCCGGACGCCGAAGTGCAGGCCCTCCACGGGGACCCGTTCGTCCACGCCGTGGAAGAGCGCCTGGTAGTCGAACCCCTCGGGCAGCTTCAGCGGTGAGAAGCCGTAGCCGACGATGCCCAGCCGGGAGAACTGCTTGGCGTCCGTGCCGCCGGACATGCAGTACGGCACGGCGTGACCGTCCGGGTCGAACCGCTCGATCGCGGCCCGCATCGCGGCGAACGACGGGGAGTCGACCGGAGACTGCAGCGCGACCTCACCGTGGTGGTAGTCCCAGGTGACATCGGGCCCGGTGAGCGCGTCCAACGTCGTGCGGAACTCCGCCTCGCCGCCCGGAACGACCCTGCCGTCCACATAGGCGACGGCGGATCCCGGGATCACATTGACCTTGTAACCGGCCGCCAGCATCGTCGGGTTGGCGCTGTTGCGGACCGTCGGCTCGACCAGCTTGGCGGCCGGACCGAGCTTGTCCAGCAGCGCGTCCACGTCGAAGTCGGGCCGCTCGGGGTCGACGTCGATGGCGTGCAGCGCGGCGAGCTCACGCAGCGCCGCCCGGACGGTGGGGGTGAGCCGCACCGGCCACTCATGCGCACCGATCCGGGACACCGCGTCGGCCAGCCGACTGACCGCGTTGTCGCGGTTGACCTTCGAGCCGTGCCCGGCCCGGCCCAGGGCCGTCAGCTTCAACCAGGCAGTGCCACGCTCCCCCGCCGCGATCGGGTAGATCCGCATCCCGCCACCGGCGTGGAACGTGAAGGCCCCCGATTCACTGATGCCTTCGGTGCACCCCTCGAAGAGGTCGGCGTAATGGTCGGCGAGGAATCCCGAGCCGTCCTCGGCGCTGGCCTCCTCATCGGCGGTGAACGCCAGCACGACGTCGCGCCTGGGCCGCACTCCGCTGCGTGCCCACTGGCGGACGACGGCGAGCATCATCGCGTCCATGTTCTTCATGTCGATGGCGCCCCGGCCCCAGACCACACCATCGCGGACCTCCCCCGAAAAGGGGTGGACCTGCCAGTCGGCGGGCTCGGCCGGAACCACGTCCAGGTGCCCGTGCACCAGGAGTGCGTCGGCGGACGGGTCGCTGCCCTCGATGCGGGCGACGACATTGGTGCGCCCCGGGCTGCGCTCCAGCAGCACCGGCTCGATGCCCACCTCGGTCAGCCGCTCGGCGACGTACTCCGCGGCCGGACGCTCCCGACAGCTGCCGTCTCCGGTGTTGCTCGTGTCGATGCGGATCAGATCCGAGGTGAACCGCACCACTTCGTCGAGCGCCTGCTGATCAACCGTCTCGGCGCTCGGGCCGGAGGTGTGCTCCGCCAGCTCAATCTCAGCCATATTGTTCCTCCACGGCGGACGAGACGACCGTGGTGACCGCCTTGAAACACCGGATGGCTTCGTACATGTCCTGACTGGTATACGCGACGCGGCGCTCACCGCAGCGCTCCACGCCGGGCACACATGTCGCCGCTCCCACCAGATGCTCGGCGTCGAACTCCAACTCGAACCGGAACGGGCCGCCACGGACCGGATCGTGACGCACCGCGAGCGCCGCGCCCTTGCAGGCCGCAGCCTGGATCTCGGCCGCCGTGCGGACCGGCGGCCGGCACACCGCCGCATAGCGCGAGACATAGTCCTTGACCGCCACGCCGGGCGCCCGCGGGGCGTATCCCTGCGCGTCCTCGCAGGTCCGGTCGTCGCCCGTCACCAGCACCACGGGCACCCCGTACTCCGCCACGACGAGGGAGTTGAGATACCCCTCGCTGGCGCGTATGCCGTCGACCCAGACGCCGGTGAGCGTATTGGCGAGATAGGTGTGCGCCAGCACGCCCTCCGTCCCGGCACCGGTGTGGTAGCCGACAAACGCGATGCCGTCGACGTCACCGCGCTGCACGCCCTCGACCATGCTCAGGGCCTTGTGGCGGCCCGTCAGCATCTCGGCGTGTGCGTCGAGTTGCTCCAGCAGCAGGTTGCGCATCGTCCAGTGGGCCTCGTTGACGAGCACCTCATCCGCCCCGCCGTCGAAGAAACCGGCGATGGCCGCGTTCACATCGGAGGTGAACATGTGGCGGCAGCGCTCCCACTGCGGGGTACCCGGCAGCACATCGGCGGGCCACGTCACTCCCGTGGCACCCTCCATGTCCGCGGAGATCAGGATCTTCACAGCTATCAGTCCCATCGCAGGTGAGAGGGCGCATACACAGCCCTTGACCGATCACGTTACGCGGACGCGAACACGCCGACCAGGGCTGTGGATAACTCCGGAGGTCCAGACCACTGAAGATCATCTACGCCGCCGGCACCCGCTCCCTGCCGTGCGCGTTCACACGCCCAACCCGGCCCGCCCACCCTCCCCTCCAAACCCGCCCACCCCCCGAAGGGGGGTGGGCGGCGGGGAAAAACTAGAAGAGGTGAGGGCGGTGGAAGAGGTGAAGGCGGTGGAAGGGGTAAGGGCGGTAGAAGGGGTGAAGGCGGGGTGGGGACGCGGCGAGAGGCGTGACGGCGAAAGACATGACGGTAGGGGGCGGAACGGGTAGAGGCGGGACAGCAAGGGAGGCTGCGGCAAGAGGGGTCCCGGCGAGAGGAGCGGGGGCAAGAGAGTCGACCGTAAGAGGAGCGAAGCCCGGAGGCCACACCTCCAGGAACTCAGGCGGCAGATCGCCCCCTCCTCCTCTCTCCCGCCCCTCGCGAATACCGCAAGCACACGGCCCACAGCACAACGCGCGCAGGGCACGAGGACTACAGCCACATGCCACACCGGACTTCAGGGCCGCCAGCGCCGTACCGGCCTAACGGCCTATAGATGCCTGCCCCTCCGCACGACCACCACAGGCCATCACCATCACGATCACGATCACAGACCACCGCACAGCGCGCACAGACCACACAGCAGCGGACCAGCGGACCAGCACAGCAATGCAGCAATGCAGCGTCACGGATGCCAGCCGCGCCCCATCAACTACACCGGACCGCACGCCAACACACGTACCGATTCCTCATTCGAGTTCCTCCTGGCAGCGCTCAAGCCACTCCAGGTCCGCCTGGATGTGTAGCATCGCGCCCTCTATCAGCAGGTGCGCAACCCGGTTGTCGCGGTCTTCGGAGGCGGCCAGACGGGACAGTTCCCGCATGCGCTTGAGGTAGTGCCGGCGCTGCTTGTTGATCAAGGCGACCTGGTTGGTGGTCCCGGCGCGGGAGGCGAGCGCCAGTTTCATGAAGAACTCGTCGCGGGCCCGCGGCTCGACGGTGGCGTCCTCGAACCACGAGCCCACCGCCTCACGGCCGGCCGCAGTGATCCGGTAGATCCGCTTGTTCGGGCGGTCCGGCTGCTGGACTTCCTCGCCCTCGATGAGGCCCGCCTTCTCCAGCCGGCTGAGTGTCACGTAGATCTGACCGACGTTCGGTCGGGGGTAGGCGGCGCCCAGGAGTGTCTCCAGTGCCTGTTTGAGTTCATAGCCGTGCGCGGGTCCGCTGACCAGCAGCGCCAGGAGTGGCAGCCGCACGCTCTCCCTCTCCCTGAGCCCTCGACGCCCATGGCGCGACGCCCATTGCTCAATGCCTGTTGTCCATTGGCCATTGTCCGTTGCTTGACGTCTGTCGCCCGTTGCCTGTCGCCTGTCGCCTGTCGCCTGTCGCTCAATGCCCGTTGCTCGATGGCCGTTGCTCGATGGCCGGTTCCTACGGTGGTGGTCAGCGCGGTGGCCGTCCGGTCCGGATCTGGTTCGGCCGGTTGCTGTCCCGTCTCGGAGGAGGTTCTCCCCGGGAAGCCTTGTCTTCAAGACCTCGCCTGGAAGCTCTTCCTACGGCTTTGCCAACTAGCCCTCTCCGGAATGGCTAACAGGTATACAGGAGCGCGGCAGCGGGGCGGACTCCGGGGCCCGACCGGATCGCATTCCACAGGAAGGGCGCTCCCCCACCCCCACCGCGCCAGCCAGCCCGACCATCCGGCCAAACGGTCACCCGACACCCCCGGCCGCCCATTCACCCGACCATCCCCTACTCCCTTATGTCATACGGGAGTTGGGTGACAGTCGGACACCCCCCGATGACATTCCGCGCAGGATCCAGACGCCATACCCCACAAATCCGGGCACGTACCGTTCGACTTTCGTCTTTCAGTTGACACCGAAAAGATGCGGCTACCTAACATGCATGCATAACAGCAACTCGCAAGCCGCCACGCCGACTTGCACCGTAAGAAGTGGATCCCGGTAGATGTTCACAGCCACCGCAGATCGCGGCCATCCGACCCCCGCCCAGGACACGGCCCAGCGCTGGTGGCGCGACGCGGTCATCTACCAGGTCTACGTCCGTAGCTTCCGCGACTCCACCGGAGACGGTACCGGAGACCTGGCCGGGGTCCGCGGCGGTCTTGCGTACCTCAAGAAGCTTGGTGTGGACGGGATTTGGCTCAGTCCGTTCTTCCCGTCCCCGCAGCACGACCACGGTTACGACGTGGCGGACTACCGCGACGTGGACCCCGCCTATGGCGACCTCAACGAGTTCGACCGGCTGGTGGCCGACGCTCACCGGCTCGGCCTGAAGGTGTTGTTGGACATCGTTCCCAATCACTGCTCCAGCGAACACCCGTGGTTCCGGGCGGCGTTGGAGGAGGGTCCGGGCGGCCCTTCGCGGGGGCTCTTCCACTTCGCGGAGGGGCGCGGGGAGCTCGGTGAGCTGCCGCCCAACAACTGGCGGGCGATGTTCGGAGGGCCCGCCTGGTCCCGCATCACCGAAGAGGACGGAACTCCCGGGCAGTGGTACCTCCACATGTTCACGCCCGAACAGCCCGACCTGAACTGGCGCAACCCGGAGGTGGCGGCCGACTTCGACAAGGTGCTGCGCTTCTGGCTGGACCGTGGGGTGGACGGCTTCCGCATCGACGTGGCGGCGGGGCTCTACAAGCACCCCGAGCTCCCCGACTCCCCCGACCCGGCGGCCGACGAGCGCACCCGCGACTCGGTCAACCCGCTGGCCTGGAACCAGCCCGAGGTGCACCAGGTGTGGCGCGACTGGCGGGCGCTGTGCGAGGAGTACACCGCCCAGGACGGCCACGACCGGCTGTTGGTGGGCGAGGTCTCGGTGCGCACCCCGGGCGAGCAGGCCGCGTACGTCCGACCCGACGAGCTGCACCAGGCGTTCTTCTTCCACCTGTTGACCGCCCGCTGGGACGTCGACCTCTTCCGCAAGGTGATCTCCGAGGCGCTGACCGACATCGCGGACACCGGGTCCACCGTCACCTGGGTGCTCAACAACCACGATCAGGTCCGGACCGCGACCCGTTACGCGGGTGAACCGGGCTCCCCGGAGGGCGCGTTGGGGCCGGCCCGGGCGCGCGCCGCGGCGCTGCTGATGCTGGCTCTGCCCGGTGCCGCGTATGTCTACCAGGGCGAGGAGTTGGGGCTGCCCGAGGTCGACGACCTACCGGACGAGGTGCTCACCGACCCGATCTTCCACCGCACGGGCAGCCGGCAGCACATCCGGGACGGCTGCCGGGTGCCGCTGCCCTGGTCCGGGGAGGCCGCCCCGTACGGCTTCAGTGCGGCCGGGGCGACGCGGACCTGGCTTCCGCAGCCCGCGTCGTTCGCCGGGCACACCGCGGAGCGGGCAATGGCCGACACCGGGTCCTTCTGGCACCTCTACCGCGAGGCGCTCCAGTTGCGCCGGGGCCTTCCGCAGCTCGGTGACGGGCCGCTGCGCTGGCTGGAGTCGCCGCCGCAGGTGCTGGCGTTCGTCCGCGGGGACGGGCTGGTCTGTGCGGTGAACTTCGGCACCGGGTCGGTGCCGGCGCCGGTGGCCGGTGTGCCGCTGCTGGCCAGCGGCGCCTGTCCGGCCGGGACGCTTCCGGGGGCCACCGCCGCCTGGTGGATGGACCCGGCCCAGCCGTTGCTGCCGTAGGCGGGCGGCAGTTCGGTGCGGTACCGGGGCGTCGGGCGTCAGGGCGGGCGGTGGCGTCGGTCGGCGCCCCGGTGGCGGGTCGGTGCGGGGCACTGGGGACGGGTGGGGACGGGTGGGGCGTGGGGCAACGCGCACGATGCCCCTGATGTCCCTTTGGCGCATATCACACCCGTCCGCTCTTTTCCCCTCGGTCGATCGGCCTGCATTCTTGCGGGGTGCCCGCTACCAGGGCACGGGTCGTCGCTTGATTGCCGTAGCCGGTGGGATACCGGGTGGGCTCCCCAGGGATGCCAGGCGGGCGACGCACACAGTGGGACAGGACACACCACCCTCATGCACGGATCACGCACGGCACGTCGGAGCACTGCACGCCGCACACGTCGCGGGCTGGCCGCCCTGGTGGCCGCCGGAACGGCGCTCACCGTATGGAGCGCCGCGGCGCCCGCCTCGGCGAGCTCCGGCAGCGACACCGTGGGCGACGCCGAGGTCGTCTGCACCTCCGACCAGCCAGGTCTGGCCCCCACCCTGTCCCACGACATCGCCGGCGCCCTCCAGGGACGCCAGGGCACCTCGGCGGTCGCCCTCTACGACCGCCCCTCCGGGACCAGCTGCGAGTTCCAGGCGGGCACGTCCTTCGACTCCGCGAGCGTGGTCAAGGTCACGGTCCTGGGGGCGCTGCTGCGGCAGGCGGAGGAGGCGCACCGTGTGCTGACGCCGCACGAGGTCACGCTGACCACCGCCATGATCACCAAGTCGGACAACGCCTCGACCGATGCCCTGTGGCACCAGGTCGGCCGGGCCGGGATCCAGCACTTCCTGGACCGTGCCGGTATGCGGCACACCGTGCCCGGCCCCGGCGGCTCCTGGGGCCTCACGCAGATCACCGCCGCCGACCAGCTCACCCTGATGCGGCTGCTCACGACGGACAACGCGGTGCTCAACGCGGCGTCCCGGGACTACGCCCTCGACCTGATGCAGAAGGTCGTCCCCGAACAGCGGTGGGGCGCGCCGGCGGGGGCGCCATCCTCGGCGACCGCCCACCTCAAGAACGGCTGGCTGCCGCGCACCCACCAGGGCTGGCGGGTGCACAGCGTCGGTTCGTTCAGCGGCAGCGGCAACGACTACGCGATGGCGCTCCTCTCCACCGGCAGCGACACCATGGGCTACGGGGTGGCCACCGTGGAGGCGGCCGCCAAGGTCATCCACCGGGACCTGGCGGGTGCGGTCGGTGGCCAGGACATCGGGCAGGTCCCCGGACCGGCGCCCACGGCGGCGTCCGGAACCTGAATGGAACCTGTACGTTCCGGCCGGCCTCCCAGCTCCGCCCCGGATACCGGGATGGGCGCCAGTAATACTGGCCGGGTGACCACTGCCCGCATTCTGGTCGTCGAGGACGATCACGGCCTGCGCGATGTGCTCGTCCGCGGACTGCGCGACGAGGAGTTCGACGTCGTCACCGCCGCCGACGGCGCCACGGCGCTGCGCACCGCCGATGCGGCGGTGGACGCGGTGGTGCTGGACATCGGGCTGCCCGACGCGGACGGCCGGGACGTGTGCCAGGCCATGCGCGGCGCGGGGATCACCGCCCCGGTGATCTTCCTGACCGCCCGCGGCAACCTCACCGACCGGCTGTCCGGCTTCGCCTCCGGCGGTGACGACTACCTGGCCAAGCCCTTCCACCTGAGTGAGCTGGCCGCCCGGATCCGGGCGGTGCTGCGCCGCCGGGGCGAGACCGCCGCGCTCGTCGACCGTGCCGATGGGCTGCGGCTGGACCCGGTACGGCACGCGCTGACCATGCCCGGCCGGACGGTGCCGTTGACGCCGACCGAGTTCCGGCTGCTGGCGTGCCTGATGGCGGAGCCGGGGGCGGTGGTCCGCCGGCGGGCGCTGCTGCGGGCCGGTTGGCCGGAGGGCGCGCAGGTCAGCGACAACACCCTGGACCAATACCTGGCCCGGCTCCGACGGAAACTGCGCGAGGCCGGCACCCCGCACCGGATCGGCACGGTCCGCGGGGTCGGGTACCGCTTCGCATGAGACGGCTGGGGTGCCCGGGGCTGCGGACGCGGGTGGTGCGGTGGTTGCGGGACGCGGCGCGTCCGTTCACCTTCCGTCCCTTCGCGATGCGTCTGCTCGCGGTCCGTCCGTTCGCGGTGCGGACGCTCCGGGGGCGGCTCGCCCTCCTGGCGCTCGTCACCAGTGCGCTGTGGATCGCGGTGCTGACGGTGGCCTTCAACCTGGCCCTGGAGAAGCGGCTGCACGAGGAGACCGACGGCACCCTGCGGACCCGGGCGGAGGCGGTGGCCGCCACCGTGGACGCCCGGCCGGACGGGCGGTTGGCGGTCCACGAGCCGGCCCGGGACACGGCGCTGGACAGCGGTGTGTGGATCTTCGAGGGAGGTCGCGTGCGGGATCGGCCGGCCGGCGCACCCACCGCCCTGGGGGAGCACGCGGCCCAACTGGTCGGCCGGGGCGAGGTATTCCAGGACGTTGAAGTGGAGGGGCCCGGTCCGGGCGCGGTGCGGCTCTACGCGTACCCCGTCGCCGCGACTGCCGGGCGCGGTCAGGCCGGGACGGTCGTCACCTCGGTCGGTCTCGACCCGTACCGCAGTACCGCGGACATCGCGCTCGTCGGTTCGGTCACGCTGGCCGTGCTGCTCCTGGGGACCATCTATCTGCTGACCCACCTGGTGGTGCGCCGGGCGCTGCGGCCGGTGGCCTCGATGAGCGCCCAGGCCACCCGGTGGAGCGAGGTCGGGGCGGCGGAACGGTTCGGGGCGGCCGGGCGGCCCGCCGAGCTCGCCGCGTTCGCCGCCAGCCTCGACGGTCTGCTGGACCGGCTCGCCGCGGTGCTGCGCCACGAGCAGCAGCAGGCCGCCGAGCTCTCCCACGAGCTGCGCACCCCCTTGGCGCGGATCACCGCGGAGACCGAATGGCTGACCAGCCGGCCGCGCAGCGCAGCGGAGCGGGCCGCTTCGCACGAGGCGATCGCGAGTGCCGCGGCCACCATGCAGCAGATCTGTGCGTCGCTGCTGTCCGAGGCCCGCACCCGTGGTGCGGCGGTGCCGGGCAGGTGCCACTTCCCGGATCTCGCGCACCAGTTGGCGGGGCGGATCGCGGCGGACCACCCCGGTGCGCCCGCGGTGACGGTGGCGGGTGACGCGGCGGCCGTGGGAGTGCCGGCGGCGGTCGTGGAGCGGATCCTGATGCCGCTGCTGGACAACGCCCGCCGGTACGCGGGGAACACCATCGGCCTCATGTGCACCGTGCGGCCCGGTGCGGTCGTCCTCCACGTCACCGACGACGGGCCGGGGGTGCCGCCGGAGTTCGCCGATGCGCTCTTCGAGCCCGGGCGGCGGGCCTGTCCGGAGGACGGGCACGACGGCGCGGGCTTGGGGCTGGCGCTCGCCCGGCGGTTGGCCCGCGCGGCCGGCGGCGACATCGTGCTGGACGGCGCCGGCCCGGGGGCGCGGTTCGCGGTCACGCTGCCGGCGGGCTGACCTCGGCTTCCGGTCCGGTCGGCAGGGCGTCCCGCTTCGACCGGGTCAGGTACACCACCAGGGCGAGGATGACGGCCAGGAAGAGGGCGCTGGTGCCGACGGTGCCCAGGCCCAGTCCGCCGTCGCCGGACGGCTGGGAGAGGTAGTCGCCGAGCGAGGCGCCGAGCGGCCGGGTCAGGACGTAGGCGATCCAGAACGCCCAGACGGCGTTGAGGCCCAGGCCGAAGCGGGCCAGTGCGACCGTGCCGATGAGGACGGCGAAGACGACCGCGGAGAACCAGTAGCCCAGGCTCAGCCGCTCGGCGGTCAGGTCGCCGGCCGAGGTGCCCAGCGCGAAGGTGAACAGGATCGCCAGCCAGTAGAAGGCTTCCCGTCGCGTGGTGCGGATGGAGTGGATCGACAGGGTGCGTTCGCTCAGGTACCAGGCGCCGAAGGTCAGCGCCAGCGCCACGGCGAAGACCGCGGTGCTGACCTCCAGCGGGACGCCGAGGTTGTCGGTGAGGTTGTCGCTGATCAGCGTGCCGACGACGCTGATCAGGACGACGGCGAGCCAGTACCGGGCCGGGCTGTAGGAGCGGGCCCGGAACTGGAAGGCCAAGGCGGCGATCAGCAGCGCGGTCATCACGTAGGAGGTGCGGGTCAGGCCCATGCCGAGATTGCCGTTGAGCAGGTCGGCCGCGGTCTCGCCCACGGTGGTGCACAGGACCTTGATCACCCAGAAGTGGACGGTGACCTGGGGGACTTTGTTCAGCATGTGACGTGGGCTGCGGGTGGGTGGCCCGGTCAGGGGGGTACGCGCTTCGGTGGTCATGGTCGGGCACGCTGCCAGGGGTCACCTGAACGCTTCCTGACCGGTTGCGGAGCACGGAGCGGCGGCTTCCGGATCGGCCGGAGGTGGCGGCGGATCGGTACGCCGCCCGCGCCGCGCGAGGGTGGAGTCCGCGCAGCCGGCGAGCACCTTCTGTAACAGGCTGTACGCCAGGATCGGCAGCAGGACGTGCGGGTGGTCGGGGAAGCGGGTGGTGGCCAGGACCGCGCCGGCGCTGCTGTTGTTCATGCCGGAGGTGAACGTCAGGGCGACGGCGTCGGCATGAGCGGCTTTCAGGGCGCGCGCCAGGCACCAGCCGAGGAGGAAGGACGCCGCGCACATGACCGCCGCGGCGAGCGTGGCGAGGGTGAGCAACGCGGGCCGGGGGCGGGCAATGAGGTCGGCGAAGGCACCGCAGGCGTTGAGGTAGGTGAGTGTGAGGGCAGCGGCCAGGGCGAAAAGTTTCAGCCAGGGCATGGCCGCGGCGGCCCAGCGCTCGGGCAGTGCGGCGCGGACGGCCAGCCCGGCGAGGCAGGGCGCCACCACCCCGGTGGCGGCCTGTATGCCGCCCGACACCTGGGCCATCCTGGCGAGCGCCGCGGAGTAGTTGCCGCTGGTCACGGCGGAGGCGCCGGCCAGGGTGAGCGGGATGGTGAGCGGGCTGAGCAGCGTGGAGGACATCACCAGCCCGACGACCAGGGTGTGGTTGCCGCCGGCCCGGGTTCCCCAGACGGTGGCGCCGCCGGCGACCGGCATCGCGGCGATCAGCGCGAGCCCGGTGAGCAGGCCGCTGCCGCCGTCGGCGTCGGGGAGAAGCAGGAAGGTCCCGGCGAGCAGGATCAGGACGAGTAACGGAAGGGCGGTGTTGGCGGCGGTTCCGGCTGCCAACAGGCCGGGGCGGCGCAGCAGGACCGTCAGTTCCCGTGCGTGCACTTGGAGGGCCGCGGTGAAGAGCACGTAGCCGAGCAGCAGGGTCTGCGGTGTCAGGGTCGTCGAGCCGCCCGGCAGCGGCAGGGTGCCGCAGGGGAGGTTGCGGGCCCACTGGCCGGCACCGGGCACCGCCGCCGCGGCGACGTAGGCGAGCGGCATGGCCCAGGCGAGGTGGCGTTGGGCGCGGGCGAGCAGGTGTCGTCCCCTGTGGGGGTGTGGTGCTGCGGTCGTCACCGGGGCGTCGTCCTCCGTTCGCGACAGCAACCGTCTACAGCCTTGTAGACGGTCCATGTCACCTTAGACGCCGTTGCCCCTGGCGGCAGTTGCGCCGCACCTGTACGAGAAGGGGCGACATCCCACCGCCGTACGAGAAAGGGGCGAAATCTCACCGTCAACTGACGGTTGACGATCGGAAGATCGTCAACCTATGGTTGACGCATGACAGATTCCGCTCGTATGACGCATCCCGTCCGCCTCGACGATCTGATCGAGGCCATCAAGAACAACCGCTCGGACGTACTGGAGCAGCTCTCCGACGCGGTGATCGCCGCGGACCACCTCGGCGAGGTGGCCGACCACCTCATCGGGCACTTCGTGGACCAGGCCCGGCGCTCCGGCGCGTCCTGGACCGACATCGGCAAGAGCATGGGGGTCACCAAGCAGGCCGCGCAGAAGCGCTTCGTCTCCAAGGCCCCGGGCGGCGGCTCGGACCTCGACCCGAGCCAGGGCTTCAGCCGGTTCACCGAACGGGCCCGGAACGTCGTGGTGGCGTCGCAGAACGAAGCCCACGCGGCCCACAACGACGAGATCCGCCCCGAGCACCTCGCGCTCGGCCTGCTGTGCGAGCCGGAAGCGCTCGCCGTCCGTGCCATCGCCGCCCAGGGCGTGACGGCCCAGGCTCTCCGCGAGGCCCTGACCGCGGCGCTGCCGCCCGCGGCCGACTCCCTGCCCGCCCTCACCCCGTTCGACGCCCAGTCCCGCAAGGCCCTGGAGCTCACCTACCGCGAGGCCCTGCGGCTGGGCCACAACTACATCGGCACCGAACACCTCCTGCTGGCCCTGCTGGAGCAGGAGAACGGGTCCGGTCCGCTCACCGACCTCGGCATCGACAAGGCGGCCGCCGAGGCGTTCATCGGCGAGGCGGTGGCCGCGATCCTTGCCGCCCGGCAGAAGCAGTAGCGGGACGGCCGGAAGGGGCGGGCCGGGCCCGCCCCTCAGTCGGCCTCCGTTTCCGGGCCCGCCACCACCCAGTGCGAGGGCAGTTCGATGCGCGACCCGTCCGGCCCGTATTCCGTTGTCGTCAGCGGAAGTTGACCGGAGGCGACGATCCGCAGCCCGTGACTGCGCAGCAGTCCGGGCACCTCGACATCGGGAATCTCCCCGGGGGTGAGCCCATGGGAGAAGACGGCGTGCAGCTTGGCGGGCGGTCCGGCCGGGCCCTGCGCCAGGGCCCGCAGGAGCTCCTTGGCGGACGCGGCCGGTTCGACGACGAAGAGCCGACCGCGGGCGCCCAGCAGTGGGACGACGTTCGCCACGATCCGGACCCGGTCACCGGCGGCGCACTGGTGCAGTACGCCGCGCACGTAGACGTTGCTGTCGCCCAGTTCGGCGTGGAGCGCCCCGACGGCCGCCCCGTCGACGGCGTCCAGCTGACGGAATTCCGCCACCCCGTCGGCGTCCTCGGCCCGGGCCCGCGCAATGGCCGCGGCGGCGGAATCGATGCCGAGGGCGCGCCCGAAGTGGCCTGCCAGGTAACGGGTCTGGGTGCCGTTGCCGCAGCCCAGATCGACCAGCGGCAGGGCGGCGTCGGCATGCCCGGCGAGCAGCGGGAGGTGGAGCCCGGCGGTCTCCGACGGGTCGGCATCCCAGTTGACTCTCCCCCTCGTAAACGAGGGGGATTCTCACGGCTTGCGCCGTGATGCTTTCTGCTTCGTCGCCGACTGCCCGCCCGGAGTTCTCCGTTGAGGTCTTACACCAGCTCCACAGACAGACACCGAAAGTCCTTCGGCCAGAATGTTGCGTGCCGCGTTCACGTCCCGGTCGTGGGTCGTGCCGCAGTCGCACGTCCAGGTGCGGACGTTGAGCGGCATCTTCGATGCGAGGGTGCCGCAGACGGAGCACAGCCTGGAGGAGGGGAAGAAACGGTCGACCGCGATCACCTCGCGGCCGTACCAGGCGGCCTTGTACTCCAGCAGGCTCCGGAACTCCGACCACGCCGCATCGCTGATGGCGCGGGCCAGAGTGTGGTTCTTGACCATGTTGCGCACGGTCAGATCCTCGATCACGATCGTTTGGTTCTCACGAACGAGTCGAGTGGTGAGCTTGTGGAGCCGGTCACGACGGGAGTCCGCGATCCGGGCGTGGATCTTCGCGACCCTTTGCCGGGCCTTGGCCCGGTTGTTCGACCCCTTGTCCTTCTTCGCGAGAGCGCGTTGGGCCTTCGCGAGCCGGGCACGGTGCTTACGCTCATGCTTCGGGTTGGTGATCTTCTCGCCGGTCGAGAGGGTCAGGAGGCTGTCGAGACCAGCGTCGATCCCGACGGCCGCGTCTGTGGCGGGAAGCGGTTTAACGCTGGGGTCGTCACAAAGCATCGAGACGAACCAGCGGCCCGCCGCATCGCGGGACACGGTCACCGTCGAGGGCTTCGCGTCCCGCGGGAGAGGGCGGGACCACACAATCGCCAGCGGCTCGGCCATCTTCGCGAGCGTGAGCTTCCCGTCCCGGAACCGGAACGCGGAGGATGTGTACTCGGCCGAGGCGCGGGCCTTCTTCTTCGACTTGAAACGCGGGTAGCGGGCGCGCTTGGCGAAGAAGTTGGTGTACGCGACTTGCAGGTGCCGAAGGCACTGCTGGAGCGGCACGGAGGAGACCTCGTTGAGGAACGCCAGCTCTTCGGTCTTCTTCCACACGGTCAGCATCGCCGACGTGGCGTTGTAGTTGACCCGCTCCTGACGCAGCGTCCATGCCTCGGTACGCGCCTGGAGCGCCATGTTGTAGACCTTGCGCACGCATCCGAACGTGCGCGACAGCTCCGCTGCCTGCGCATCCGTCGGAGAGAAGCGGTACTTAAACGCCCGCTTCACGCAAGTGGACATAGCTCACACACTAACACGACAACTAGTGACCTACTGGGGGCTGTTGGTGGTGAACGACGAATCACCCGACGGCGATTCGTCTCCCCTTGCCCTGCTCCGCAGGGGCTCCGCTTCCTCCCCCACGCAAACGTGGGGGTATCCACGAAGGAGACAGGATGACCTGGCCCGCGCCGGCCGGCGCATCACGCCAGAAGCTTTCCCAGGCCCGAAGATTGCGGCTCGTAGCACTCATGGCCCCTTGCTACGCCTGCCGGCGATCACCGGCAAGAGGGGCGAGGCCCCCTTCATCCGACGGGGTGTCGGGGGCCGGATCGCTGACCGGCCGCGCCGTTCGTCGGTGACGTTCGGCGCCCGGATGACGGCGTCGCAGGCGTCGCTGGGCGAGGCGGCCGGGTGAGCCGCGGACTCCGCCAGCGCACCTCGATGTCCTCGCCCCGTTTCTCACAGCGGGCGACAACGGCGATCAAGCGAAGAGATTCGGTACAGGGTGGGCGGGAACGGACGTCAAGTGTCGCTCCCAGGGCGCCTCTTGGGCGCCATCAGCGGTTTCCGCCGGCGGGCCGCCCGGGAGGCTGGACGGCGCCGCGCGGGGGAAACCACCCGAACCGGTGAGCCTGCCGGCACCCCGAACGGGTTACGGGACGGCGCTCCCTCACTTCTCCATATGGGCCGCGAGGTTGGCGAGGATCGCGTCGTAGATACGGCCGAGCCCCTTGGGGGCGAAGGTCCGCTCGAAGAAGCCGCCGATGCCGCCGGCGCCCTGCCAGGTGGTGGTGACGACGACCTTGGCGCGGTTCTCCCCGGCCGGGGTCACGACCCAGGTGGTCACCATCGAGGAGTTGCGGTCCTTCTCCACCAACTGGCCGTCGGTCGGCTCGTCGACCTCCAGCAGACAGTCGCGCACCCGCTTGCTGGTGGCCTGGAGCTTCCAGTGGACGAGGGTGCCCTTGCCGTCGCCGCCCTCGCGGACCTCGTACTCACTGAAGTGCTCGGGCAGCAGCTGCCGGCGCGTGCCGCTGTAGTCGGCGAGCGCGTCGAACACGTCCTCCGGGTCCGCCGCGATCTCGCGCTGCGTGGTGGCCTCTACCTGCCCCATGTGTGTCTTCCTCCAGTAGTCGGCTGCCGGACCTGAGTGCGCCGCCAACCTGCGGTGCGCGGCCAAGCCAACCACCACTGGGCAGCGCACCCAAATCCGGGTTGACAGCCACACACCGAACAGATGTTCTATTATCGAGGTGGGGGCTCGGCAGGATCACAACAGGAGGCCCGATGCGCTGGGACAATCTGAGAGAAAGCCCGTCCGCGCTGTTCGGCACGGACGTCGTCACCCGAACGGTGGACACCCCCGAATTCCGCGGCATCACCTTCCACGAGGTGCGGGCCCGCTCGATCGTCAACCGCGTGCCGGGCGCCTCCCGGATGCCGTTCGAATGGACCGTGAACCCGTACCGCGGGTGCAGCCACGCCTGCGTCTACTGCTTCGCACGCAAGACGCACGGCTACCTCGACCTGGACACCGGCCTCGGCTTCGACTCCCAGATCGTGGTCAAGGTCAACGCCCCGGAGCTGCTGCGCCGGGAGCTGGCCGCGCCCCGCTGGCGCGGCGACCACATCGCGATGGGCACCAACGTCGACTGCTACCAGCGGGCCGAGGGGAGATACGCGTTGATGCCCGGGATCCTCGCGACCCTGCGGGACCACGCCAACCCGTTCTCGATCCTCACCAAGGGCACCCTGATCCTGCGCGACCTGGAGCTGCTGCGGCAGGCCGCCGAGGTCACCGACGTCGGCGTCTCGGTCTCCGTCGGGTTCCTGGACGACACGTTGTGGCGGACCCTCGAACCCGGCACGCCCGCTCCCGGGCGGCGGCTCGACGGGGTGCGGACCCTCACCGCCCACGGCCTCACCTGCGGGGTGCTGATGGCCCCGGTGGTCCCGTTCCTGTCCGACTCACCGGAGCAGCTGCGGGCCACGGTCCGGGCCGTCGCCGAGGCGGGCGCCGGCTCGGTCACGCCACTGGTGCTCCATCTGCGGCCCGGCGCCCGCGAGTGGTTCCTGACCTGGCTGGGCCGCCACCACCCGCACCTGGTGCGCCGCTACGAGACGCTGTACGCCGGCGGTTCGTACGCGCCCACGTGGTACCAGCGCCGGATCACCCGGCAGGTGCACGAGCTGGCGGCCGAGTACGGCCTCGGTCCGTTCCGGCCGGGCCAGGCCCGCCGGATCCCGCCGAAACCCACCGCGGCTCCCGAACCAGACCCGGAGGCCACGCAGTTGACGCTGCTCTGAAGCGGCGGCGGTGTGCCGAACGGGCCCGTCCGCGAGCTCAGGACCGGGCGGCGGCCGCGGGCGGAACGGCGTCCAGGACGCGTGCCAGGCGGTCGCGGGCGGCCACCTGGGCGGCGATCCGCCGGTCGATGACGGCGAGCCGGTCGCGGGCGATCCGCAGGCCCTCCGGCGAGGGTGGCGCGGTGGTCAGGTCGCCGTCCAGGCATGCCCGGAAGCAGGCGATGTCGGCGAGGGTGAGGCCGGCGTCCAGGAGGTGCCGGATGTTGCGGACCCGGACGACGGCGCGGTCGTCGTAGACCCGGTAGCCGTTGGCCGCCCGCTCCGAGCCGATCAGGCCCTCGCTCTCGTACTTGCGCAGCGCCCGCGGCGACACCCCGGTGAGGTCCGCCAGTTCCCCGATCCGCACCGGATCGCCTCCCCTCGTAGGGGCCGGTCCAGCGGCGCGGTCCGGCCGTGCGCCCCGGCCCGCACCTACGCTACCGACCCCCGGTCAGCCGACCACCGCGCCCCCGTCCACCGGCAGGATCACCCCGGTGACGAAGGCCGCGTCCGGGGCGGCGAGCCGGGTGATGGCCCAGGCGACCTCCTCCGGGCGGCCGATGCGGCCCATCGGGGTGTGCTCGATCTGCCAGGCGCGCAGGGCCGCCCGGTGTTCCGGGGACCAGCCCTGGTGGTCCGCGATCGGGGTGTCGATCGCGCCGGGCGCCACGCCCACCACCCGGACGCCGCGCGGCGCCAGCTCCACCGCCCAACTGCGGGTGAGGAGTTCCAGGCCGGTCTTGGTGGCGGCGTAGACGGAGTTGCCCGGCCAGCCCCGTTGGCCGACCGAGGTGCTGATGTTCACCACCACCCCGCCGGTGCGCTCCAGTTGGGGCACCGCTTCCTGGGTGAGCAGGACCGGCGCGACCAGGTTGGTGGCCAGTTGGGGAGCCATGGACTCCTTGGTGTGGGTGCCGAGCGCGCCGCTGCCGACCACCGCGGCGTTGTTGACCAGGACGTCCAGCCGGCCGTAGGTCGCGACGGCGTGCCGGACGACGGCCTCAGGCGTGCCGTCCGCGGTGATGTCGGCGGGGTACGGGGTGATCGTGCCGTCGGTGCCGGCGGCCAGGGCGGCGGTCTCAGCCAGTGGTCCGGGGCGGCGCCCCACGGCCACCACGTGCGCCCCTTCCGCCGCGAACGCGCGGGCCGCGGCCCGGCCGATACCGGTGCCGGCCCCGGTGATGACGACGACCCGGTGCGAGGTGGCGGGCAGTTCCGCCGCGGTGTGTGGGACGTGCGGTGCAGGTGTGTTCTCAAGGGATGCGTGTGCCATGTCGGGAGTCTCGGACCCTGTCCCCAGGGGCAAGGTCAAACGCGGTATCCGAGGGACGGCCGTCCGGCCCGAAATCCGATTGACCGGTGTCCACCGCGGATCCGACGCTCTGCGGCAGGGACCGGACCGGGGAGGCGGACATGACACGGGACGACATGCGGGGTGCGGACGGGGCTTTTGAGGGGATGACGGAGCAGCCGCCGCGCGGGGTGCGGATACGCGAGATGGCGGAGGGCGATGTCGACGCGGTCTCGGCGGTGCGGGTGCGCGGCTGGCAGGCGGCGTACCAGGGGCTGATGCCGCAGGCGTATCTGGACGCGATGAGTGTGGCGGAGGACGCCCGGCAGCGACGGGAGTGGTTCGCGCGCCGCCGGCCCGAGGTGTGGGAACTGGTGGCGGAGCGGGCCGGCGAGGTCATCGGCTGGTTGGCCGCCGGCCCCACCCGGGACCCCGCTCTCACACGGGAGCCCGCATACGCCCGACACGTCGAACTCCCCCTGAGACAAGGGGAGTTGTCGGACGACCGGCGACCGGCGGCCGAACTGATGGCCCTCTACGTGGCGCCCGCCCGCCTCGGCACGGGCATCGGCCGGGCACTGCTGGACGCCGGCACGGCCCGGGCGCGGGCCCGCGGATACGGCGCGCTGTACCTGTGGGTGGTCCAGGGCAACGCCCGCGCCCAGCGGTTCTACGAGCGGGCCGGTTTCGCACCGGACGGGGCACAGGAGGCGTACGACGTGGGCGGGTGGCGCGTCCCGGAGCTGCGCTACCGGCGGCCGCTCCCGTAGGCGGGCGGGCCGGCCCCGGGACTTCAGACCGGCGGGCCGGCACCGTTCCCCTGCCCCTGCACCCCACCGGCGGACGGACCACCGGTGCCGACCCCGGGCGGGTCCTCGTGGACGCCGAGCCGAGCCAGCGACGCGGCGGCGGCCGCGGCGAGCCGGGGGTGACCGGCGGCCGCCCGCAGCGCCGCCACCGCCCGCTTGTCGCCCAGTGCGCCCAGGCCCTCCACACAGGCCAGCGCCACCCGCCAGTAGGGGTTATGCGGGATCAGCAGCCGCTCCAGGGTCGCGATCAGGGCGGGGACGGACTGCGGGGCGCGGAGTTCGGCGAGCAGCCGGACGGGGTGCAGGGCGTAGGCGGTGCGCAGCGGGTTGGTGGCGAGGGCGGCCGCGGCGCGGGCGGTGCGCGGGTCGCCCAGCTTGCCGAGGGCGTGTGCGGCGGTGGCGCAGCGGACCGGTTCGCGGTAGTTCAGCAGCAGGACCAGGGTCTCGAAGGCGCGCTTGTCGCCGGCGCAGCCGAGGATGAAGGCGGCGATCTCCCGGGCCCACAGGGGGCGCTCCACCGCGGTCAGCATCCGGGCCAGTTCCTCGCGGCCCGCCGGGGTGTTCTTGCGGGCCAGACCGAGCAGCCGCTCGTAGGCGACCAGATCCTGCGGGGAACGGAGTTCGGCCCGCACCCGGTCCGTCAACTCGTGGAATTCGTCTTCCATTTGCCGCTTCCCTCCCTGCCGGCGGCCCTGGTTCGCAGGGCGTGGCCGGCACCACAACCTAATGACCCGCATTACCCCTGGCGCTTCGGTTACCCACCGGTTAACCTGCTGGAACGAGCAGCACCCCTGCTCGGGCGGCCTGGTGACGCAGCCGCCGGAGTGTGACGTCGGTTCGGCACACCACACAGCACCACGCGTACGCGGGCACAGCAGCCCCGCGCCACGCACACCCTCACAGCACGCCCCTTGCGAGGGGAAGCGGTACGGCCTCGGGACAGGGCCCGCCGCGCTCCTCCACCACAGGCGCTGCTCGCAGTGCCGTGGCTTCCCGCGGCCCTTTTGCCGCCGGTCGGCCGCGCCTTGCCGCAGCCCCGCCCGTGCGCTCAACCCCTCAGTCGTCACTTCCTCCCCTGCTCCAGGGGAACACCTTCAGGAGTCTCGCGATGGGCCGTCAGTCCACCCCTGATCTCTCCACCTCCCCCTCCGCCGAACCCGCCGCCGCACCCGTTTCCGGTGCCCTGCCCACCATCGCCGTCGTCGGCCTGGGCACCATGGGCACCGGTATCGCCGAGGTGCTGACCCTGGCCGGCCGCGAGGTCATCGGCATCGACACCGACGAGGCGGCGGTGCGGCGGGCCCGCGCCGCCCTCGAAGCCTCCACCGCCCGCGCCGTGCAGCGCACGCGGATCACCGAACAGGAGCGACAGGACGCGCTGTCCCGGTTCCGCACCTTCGACGATCTCCAGGCCGCCCGGGACGCCGATCTGGTCATCGAGGTGGTGCCGGAGGAGTACGACCTCAAGCGGGAGGTCTTCACCACGTTGGACGGCATCGTCCGCCCGGACACCATCCTCGCCACCGGCACCAACGCACTGTCGGTGACCCGGCTCGCGGCCGACTCGATGCGCCCCGAGCGGGTGCTCGGCGTCCACTTCTTCAACCCGGCGCCGGCCATGAAGCTGGTCGAGGTGGTCTCCTCGGTGCTGACCGCGCCGGCCGCGGTCGCCGCCGTCACCGACCTCGCCCACGAGTTGGGCAAGGACCCGATCGCGGTGGGCGACCGCCCCGGCTTCGTCGCCGACGGCCTACTCTTCGGCTACCTCAACCAGGCCGCCGCGATGTACGAGTCGAAGTACGCGACCCGGGAGGACATCGACGCCGCGATGCGCCTCGGTTGCGGCCTGCCGATGGGGCCGTTGGCGCTGCTCGACCTGATCGGCGTGGACACCGCCCGGACGGTCCTGGAGGCCATGTACGCCGAGTCCCGCGACCGGCTGCACGCGCCCGCGCCGGTCCTCGGCCAACTCGCGGACGCGGGGCTGACCGGCCGCAAGGCGGGCCGCGGCTTCTACACCTACGAGGCTCCCGGCTCCGCGACCGTCGTGCCGGACGGCCAGACCCCGACGACCGGCGACGACGCCGGGCAGAGCGCCGGCCGCCCGGTCCGCAGCGTGGGGGTGGCCGGTTCCGGGACGATGGCCAGCGGCATCGCGGAGGTGTTCGCCAAGGCCGGCTTCACGGTGGTGCTGGCCGCCCGCAGCCTGGAGAAGGCGGAGCGGGCCAAGGCGCGGATCACGAAGTCACTGGGCCGCTCCGTGGACAAGGGACGGCTGACCGCCGAGGCGCGCGATGCGGCGCTGGCGGCGATCACCCCGGCCGGGTCGCTCGATGCGTTCGCCGACGTCGACCTGGCGGTGGAGGCGGTGGCCGAGGACCTGGCCGTCAAGCAGCAGTTGTTCCGGACCCTGGACAAGGTCTGCAAGCCGGGTGCCGTGCTGGCCACCACCACCTCCTCCCTGCCGGTCGTCGCGTGCGCCCGCGCCACCTCGCGCCCGCAGGACGTCATCGGGATGCACTTCTTCAACCCGGCGCCGGCCATGAAGCTGGTCGAGGTGGTCCGCACCGTCCTCACCGACGACGAGGTGCACGCCACGGTGCGCGCGGTCTGCACCAAGGTGCGCAAGCACCCGGTGGACTGCGGCGACCGGGCCGGATTCATCGTCAACGCGTTGCTGTTCCCGTACCTGAACAACGCGGTCAAGATGGTGCAGGAGCACTACGCCTCCCTGGACGACATCGACGCCGCCATGAAGCTGGGCGGCGGCTACCCGATGGGGCCGTTCGAGCTCCTGGACGTGGTCGGCCTGGACGTCTCCCTCGCCATCGAGAAGGTGCTGCACGCCGCGTTCCGCGACCCGGGGCTGGCCCCGGCGCCGCTGCTGGAGCACCTCGTCGCGGCGGGCTGCCTCGGCCGGAAGACCGGCCGCGGCTTCCGTGAGTACGCCCGGCGCTGACCCGCGGCGGCGCCCCGGGGGCGGGTGGGGCGGACTGCTGGAGCCGTCGAACGGTCGATCCGGCAGTCCGCCCCAGGTCACGGGGGTCGGGGCGGTACCTCGTGCCGCAGGCCGCAGGAATATGCAGTACCTTCCCCACATGTCCCAGCCCGCTCGCCCGCAGTCGTCCGACGCCTCCGACACCCCCACTCCCGGCACCCGCCGGGCGGCCGCCCAACGTCTCAAAATGCGCCGCGAGCTCTCGACCGCCGCCATGGAGCTGTTCGCGACGAAGGGCTACGAGGCGACCACGGTCGACGAGATCGCGGCCGCCGCGGGCGTCGCCCGGCGCACCTTCTTCCGCCACTTCCGCTCCAAGGAAGAGGCGATCTTCCCCGACCACGACGACACGTTGGTGCGCGCCGAGGCCGTCCTGGACGCCGCCCCGCCGCACGAGAACCCCCTCGACACGGTCTGCCGCGGCATCAAGGAAGTCATGCGGATGTACGCGTCCGCCCCGGCGGTGTCCGTGGCCCGTTACCGCCTCACCCGCGAGGTACCCACCCTCCGGGAGGCCGAGATCGCCTCGGTGGCCCGCTACGAGCGGTTGTTCACCCGCTATCTCCTGGGCCACTTCGACGAGGGCGCGCACCGCGAGGGCGACGACGATCCGCTGCTCGCCGAGGTCGCCGCGTCCGCCGTGGTCACCGCGCACAACCACGTTCTGCGCCGCTGGCTGCGGGCCGGCGCGGAGGGCGACGTCGAGACCCAGCTCGACCACGCCTTCGAGATCGTCCGGGAGACCTTCGGCGCGGGCATCGGCGCCGGCCGGACGACGTCCACCGAGACGCCCCCGGCGACGGTCTCCCGCGAGGGCGAGGTGCTGGTCACGGTGGCCCGCACGGACGCCCCGCTCGACGAGGTCATGCGCACCATCCGCAAGGCGCTCAAGGAACGGCGCTGACCACGGCCGGCGGCCGCCGGCCGGGCCAAGATCCGCGGAGCGCCTGACGGGCCCGCTCCGCTCGTGCTATCCACGGGAACGTGGAGGACGCGAGCGGGGCGGGGCCAACTCCGGGCACGCACAACAACTTCAGTGGCGGGAAGGCGCAGAACGTCTACCAGGCCGGCCAGATCTTCTTCGGCGCCTCCGGTGACACTCCCGCTCCCTTCGCCGCCCCCGACTCCCTGCCGCCCCGCCCCGGTCGCTTCTACGGGCGTCGCGACGCGGTGGCCGGCCTCCTGGCCCGGCTGACGCCCGGTCAGCGCGAAGAGCCCGCGCGGGTCCTCGCGCTCACCGGCGAGGGCGGGATCGGCAAGTCCACCCTGATGGCGTTCGCCGCCCATGAGGCGAAGGCGCTGTTCCCCGGCGGGGTGGTCGCCGAGTGTGCCGGCGCCCACAGCGGACGGGACCCGCTGAGCACCGAACAGCTGCTGCGTGGCTATCTCTTCCAATTCGGCATTCCCACGGACCAGTTCGCGCCGCACCTGAGTGGCCTTCAGGCCCAGTTCAGCAGGACGATGCGCGGCGCGGCCGGCCCGGTGCTGGTCCTCCTCGACGACGCCGTGGCCGAGGACGACCTCACCCCGCTGGTACCGCCCGACGGACGTCACCGCCTGCTGGTCACGCTCCGCACCGCGCCCGCCTCGGCGGCCGTCACCGTCCTGCGGCTGGACACCCTCGCGCCGGAGCACTCCTTGGAGTTGCTGGCGGCCGCGTCCGCCGCTCCGGTCCCGCGGGCCGAGCTCGCCGAGATCGCCGAGCTGTGCGGCCATCTGCCACTCGCCCTGGATGTGGTGGCGGGCCGACTGCGGGACGTCTCCGACAGCGCCGGCCGGGTGCTGACGTCGTTACGTCCGCCGGGCCAGCGGCTGGCCGAACTCGGCCTCGTGCGGCGGGCGTTCACCGCCTCATACCGGACGCTTGGCCCCAAGGACGCCCGGCTGCTACGCCACTTGGGGCTGCACCCCGGTACCGGGATCGACGCCGGTTCCGCCGCCGCCCTTGCCGACGTCCCGGAGGCGAACGCCGACCGGGCCCTGCGCCGCCTGGTCCAGGCCCATCTGTTGCACCCGGCCGGCCCGGAGGGCCACGTCCGCTTCCACGACCTGCTGCGCCTCTATGCACGCGAACTGGCCGACGGGGAACCGGAGTCCGCGCGCACGGGCGCCCTGGACCGACTGCTGGACCACTACGCGCGGTGCGCCGCCGAGGCCGAGGACGCGTGGTTCGTCCAGGAGCGGGCGACGCTGACGGCGGCCGTCGCGGAGGCTGCTGAGCGGGGGCTGGACCGGCGGGTGGAGCCGCTCGCCCGCCCGCTGGGTGCCTGTCTCGCACGCCGCGGACTGGCGGTTGACGCGTTGGCCGTGCTGCGGTCCGGGGTGCTGGCCGCGCAGCGGCGCGGCGACCACGAACAGGAGGCGGAGCTGCTGCGGGCGATGCGGCAGCAGTACCGCGCGGTGGGGCGACCGGCGGAGGCCGAGGCGTGCGCGGAGGCGGGCCATCTCGCCTGGGTGCGGGCGGGTGTGCAGCCGGCCGCGTTCCACGACGACCTGGGGGAACAGGCGGCGGACCGGGAGGACTTCGCCGGTGCGGTGCACCATCTGGAAAAGGCTCAGGCGCGGTGGTCGCGGCACGAGGGGCGGCGGGCGGCCGCGTCGCTGAGCGCCCTGGGCGAGGCCCTGGAGCAGCTGGGCGACGCCGACGCGGCGGCCCTGTCGTACTGGCTGGCGGGGCGGACCGCCGTCGATGCCGGGGACCGCACGGTCCAGGCGTACGTCTGGCTGAGGCTCGCCCGCCGGGCCGACGACCCGCACGACCGGCTGAGGCTGATCGAGGGCGGTCTGGACGCGGCGCGGAAGGCCGGTGACGTGCGCGCGACGATCGAGGCGCTGGCCGCGCAGGCCGGGGCGCTGATCGAGAACGACCGGCCGGTGGACGCCGAACCGCTGCTCAAAGAGGCCCTCGACCTGGCCTACGAGCACCACCTCGTACTGCTCCGGGACCGGCTGCTGACCCAGGAGCTGTCCCGGCTGACGCAGGCGGGGGACCTGCCGGCCGCGGCGCGGCTGCGGGCCAAGCTCGCCCGTGCCGAGCCACCGGCGCCGCCCGCGGTCCCCGCGCCCCCGGTCCGGCACCCACCCCACCACATCCGCCCCATCCTCCTCCGGCTCTTCGCGCTCCCGCTCTGTGCCGCCGTATGGGCCACCGGCTGCCTGGCCTGGGCCCTGGCGTGCGGCGGCCCGGGCGCGGTGGGGCTGGGGCTCGCGCAGTGGGGGCTGGCCGCGGCCACCGGGTGGGCGGCCCGGCGGGTGTGGCTGCGCGGCCGGGGCGGGCGGGTCGGCGAGCTGGCCGCGGTGGCGACGCACCGGTGCCATGCGGCGCTGGGCGTCGCGCTGCTCCCGGTCGGCGTCCGGGTGGGCATGCCGGCGGCCGGCGCGGGCTCCGTGGCCCTGCTGGCCCTGCACTCCGCCGCCCAGTGGTGGCCGGTGATCCGGACCTACCGGCTCCGCCGGAGTCGCCGGAAGTCGGCCTGACGCCTCACCCGAATGGCGTAACGGATACCCATCCGCCGTCCGCACACAGACCAGCACGTACCGCAACGAACCATCCCCCCATCGGCCCCTCCGTTGCTCATGCGTGCCGCCCGGGTGACATCTGAGAGAAATTCTTGGCACTCAGTGTCTTGTCGGCTGGCACCGGGTGTCATACGTTGGAGGTGTCCGGGCGGCCGGCGCACCTACCCAACCCTGGTGTGCCGACTGTCCCCGCAAGCACTTTGCGCGCCCGGACGCCTGCGTCACAGGCACTCCCCCAGCTACCGCCGGGGGGACCCCACCGCGCTCACCCGCGCAATGCCAAGCACCACCGGCCGAACCGACGGCACCACCGCCGCTCCACCCCCGACGTTCCCTCAAGCCGTTCCCCACGCGCTTCGCCGGAGGCATACCGTGAACCAGATACTCGATGCGATCCTCGCGCCGGACAGTACGCGCGAAGACTTCGCCGCCCTCCCCCTCCCCGAGTCGTACCGCGCGGTCACCGTGCACAAGGACGAGGCCGAGATGTTCGCCGGCCTGTCCACCCGTGAGAAGGACCCCCGCAAATCGCTGCACGTCGAGGACGTGCCGGTGCCCGAACTCGGGCCGGGCGAGGCGCTGGTGGCCGTCATGGCCTCTTCGGTGAACTACAACTCGGTCTGGACCTCGATCTTCGAGCCGATGTCGACGTTCGGGTTCCTGGAGCGCTACGGCAAGCTCTCCCCGCTCACCAAGCGGCACGACCTGCCGTACCACGTCATCGGCTCCGACCTGGCCGGCGTGGTGCTGCGCACCGGCCCCGGCGTCAACGCTTGGCACCCCGGTGACGAGGTCGTCGCGCACTGCCTCTCCGTCGAGCTGGAGTCCTCCGACGGCCACAACGACACCATGCTCGACCCGGAGCAGCGGATCTGGGGCTTCGAGACCAACTTCGGCGGCCTGGCGGAGATCGCGCTGGTCAAGTCCAACCAGCTGATGCCCAAGCCCAAGCACCTGAGCTGGGAGGAGGCGGCGGCGCCCGGTCTGGTCAACTCGACCGCGTACCGGCAGCTGGTCTCGCAGAACGGCGCGGCGATGAAGCAGGGCGACAACGTCCTGATCTGGGGCGCGAGCGGCGGTCTGGGCTCGTACGCGACGCAGTTCGCGCTGGCCGGTGGCGCCAACCCGATCTGTGTGGTCTCCAGCGACCAGAAGGCGGAGATCTGCCGGAAGATGGGCGCCGAGGCGATCATCGACCGCAACGCCGAGGGCTACAAGTTCTGGAAGGACGAGCACAACCAGGACCCCCGGGAGTGGAAGCGCTTCGGGAAGCGGATCCGCGAGCTGACCGGCGGCGAGGACGTCGACATCGTCTTCGAGCACCCGGGCCGGGAGACCTTCGGCGCCTCCGTGTACGTCACCCGCAAGGGCGGCACGATCGTGACCTGCGCCTCGACCTCCGGCTACCAGCACGAGTACGACAACCGCTACCTGTGGATGTCGCTGAAGCGGATCGTCGGCTCGCACTTCGCCAACTACCGGGAGGCGTGGGAGGCCAACCGGCTGATCGCCAAGGGCAAGATCCACCCGACGCTGTCGAAGACGTACACCCTTGAGGAGACCGGCCAGGCGGCGTACGACGTGCACCGCAACCGCCACCAGGGGAAGGTAGGCGTGCTGGCCCTCGCGCCCGAGGAGGGCATGGGCGTGCGCGACGAGGAGATGCGCGCCAAGCACATCGATGCCATCAACCTGTTCCGGGACGCGCCCGCGGAGCGGACCGGCAACCCCAGCAGGAACGTCTGAGGACCAGTTCATGACTGAGCGTCAGAAGGATCGTCCGTGGCTGATGCGGACGTACGCCGGGCACTCCACCGCCGAGGCGTCCAACGAGCTGTACCGGCGCAACCTCGCCAAGGGCCAGACCGGCCTGTCGGTCGCGTTCGACCTCCCGACGCAGACCGGCTACGACCCCGACCACATCCTGGCCCGCGGCGAGGTCGGTCGGGTCGGGGTCCCGGTGTCCCACCTCGGTGACATGCGACGACTGTTCCAGGACATCCCGCTGGAGCAGATGAACACCTCGATGACCATCAACGCCACCGCCATGTGGCTGCTGGCGCTCTACCAGGTGGTCGCCGAGGAGCAGGGTGCCGACATCACCAAACTGTCGGGCACCACACAGAACGACATCGTGAAGGAGTACCTCTCGCGCGGGACGCACGTCTTCCCGCCGGGCCCTTCGCTGCGGCTGACCACGGACATGATCACGTACACGGTCAACCACATCCCCAAGTGGAACCCGATCAACATCTGCAGCTACCACCTACAGGAGGCGGGCGCCACACCGGTCCAGGAGATCGCGTACGCGATGTCCACCGCGATCGCCGTACTCGACGCGGTGTTCGCCTCCGGCCAGGTGCCCGAGGAGCGGCGCGGCGAGGTCGTCGCCCGGATCTCGTTCTTCGTGAACGCGGGCGTGCGTTTCGTCGAGGAGATGTGCAAGATGCGCGCCTTCGGCCGCATCTGGGACAAGATCACCCGTGAGCGTTACGGCATCGAGAACGCCAAACAGCGCCGCTTCCGCTACGGCGTGCAGGTCAACTCCCTGGGGCTGACCGAGGCGCAGCCGGAGAACAACGTCCAGCGCATCGTGCTGGAGATGCTGGCCGTCACCCTCTCCAAGGACGCCCGCGCCCGCGCCGTCCAACTCCCCGCCTGGAACGAGGCGTTGGGGCTGCCGCGCCCCTGGGACCAGCAGTGGTCGCTGCGCATCCAACAGGTCCTCGCGCACGAGTCGGACCTGCTGGAGTACGAGGACATCTTCGCCGGGTCACACGTCATCGAGGCCAAGGTGGACGCCCTGGTGGCGGACTGCCTGGCCGAGATCGACCGGATCCAGGAGATGGGCGGCGCGATGGCGGCCGTGGAGTCCGGGTACCTGAAGTCGCAGTTGGTGTCGGCGCACGCCGAGCGCCGGGCCCGCATCGAGTCCGGCGACGAGAAGATCATCGGCGTCAACTGCTTCCAGGGCACCGAACCCAACCCGCTCACCGCCGACCTGGACACCGCGATCATGACGGTGGACCCGGCCAACGAAGAGGGCGTCGTGCGGGCCCTGGACACCTGGCGGGACAACCGCGACGAACTGCGGGCCCAGGAGTCGCTGTCGGCCCTGAAGAAGGCCGCGGCGGGCGACGCCAACCTCTTCCCGGCCACCCTGGAGTGCGCCCGCGCCGGCGTGACGACCGGTGAGTGGGCCTGGGCGCTGCGGGACGTCTTCGGCGAGTTCCGGGCCCCCACGGGCGTCTCCGGTGCGCCGGTGGCGGTGACCGCGGAGGCCGGCTCGACGCTGGCGGCGGTCCGCGAGAAGGTCGCGAAGACCGCGGCCGATCTGGGCGGCGGCCGGCTGCGGCTGCTGGTCGGGAAGCCCGGCCTGGACGGGCACAGCAACGGCGCCGAGCAGATCGCGGTGCGCGCCAGGGACGCCGGCTTCGAGGTGGTCTACCAGGGCATCCGGCTCACCCCGGAACAGATCGTGTCGGCGGCGGTCGCCGAGGACGTGCACTGCGTGGGGCTGTCGATCCTGTCGGGGTCGCACGCCGCGCTGGTGCCGGACGTGCTGAACCGGCTGCGCCGCGCCGGCGCCGGTGACCTGCCGGTCATCGTGGGCGGCATCATCCCGTCCGCGGACGGCGCGGCCCTGCGCGAAGCGGGTGTCGCCGCCGTCTTCACCCCGAAGGATTTCGGGATCACGGAGATCATCGGCCGTATCGTCGACGAGATCCGCACCGCGAACCAACTCGACCCGTTGGAGGTCCCCGCATGACCGCCCCTGTTCAGCGGCTGCGTCCGCGCCGTTCGTGCCTGGCGGTGCCCGGCAGCAACCCCCGCTTCCTGGAGAAGGCCCAGGGCCTCCCGGCCGACCAGGTCTTCCTGGACCTGGAGGACGCCTGCGCACCGCTGGCCAAGCCGGAGGCGCGGCACACCATCGTCAAGTTCCTCAACGAGGGTGACTGGACGGGCAAGACGCGGGTGGTGCGGGTCAACGACTGGACCACCGAGTGGACCTACCGGGACGTCGTCACGGTCGTCGAGGGCGCCGGCCCCAACCTCGACTGCATCATGCTGCCGAAGGTGCAGGACGCCGCGCAGGTGACCGCCCTGGACCTGCTGCTGACGCAGATCGAGAAGACCATGGGCTTCGAGGTCGGCCGGATCGGCATCGAGGCGCAGATCGAGAACGCCAAGGGCCTGGTGAACGTCGACGCGATCGCCGCCGCCTCGCCCCGCCTGGAGACCATCATCTTCGGTCCGGCGGACTTCATGGCGTCCATCAACATGAAGTCCCTGGTGGTCGGCGAGCAGCCGCCCGGCTACCCGGCGGACGCCTACCACTACATCCTGATGCGCATCCTGATGGCGGCCCGCACGCACAACCTCCAGGCCATCGACGGCCCTTACCTCCAGATCAAGAACGTCGACGGGTTCCGCGAGGTGGCCGGCCGGGCGGCCGCGCTGGGCTTCGACGGCAAGTGGGTGCTGCACCCGGGTCAGGTGGAGGCGGCCAACGAGGTCTTCTCGCCGTCCCAGGAGGACTACGACCACGCCGAGCTGATCCTCGACGCGTACGAGTGGTGCACGTCCGAAGCGGGCGGGAAAAAGGGTTCGGCGATGCTCGGCGACGAAATGATCGACGAGGCGAGTCGCAAAATGGCCCTGGTCATCGCCGGAAAGGGCCGGGCCGCCGGCATGGCCCGCACGTCCACTTTCGAAGCCCCGGAGGCATGAGCGCAATGCAGTTCGGCCGTACCTACGAAGAGTTCACCGTCGGCGACGTCTACAAGCACTGGCCGGGGAAGACGGTGACCGAATACGACGACCACCTCTTCTGCCTGCTGACCATGAACCACCACCCGCTGCACATGGACAGCAACTACGCGGAGCAGACCACCGACTTCGGGAAGAACGTGGTCGTCGGCAATTACATCTATTCGCTGCTGCTGGGCATGTCGGTGCCGGATGTCTCCGGAAAGGCGATCGCCAATCTGGAGGTCGAGTCGCTGAAGCACGTGGCACCCACGTTCCACGGCGACACGATTTACGGCGAGACGACGGTGCTGGACAAGACGCCGTCGAAGTCCAAGTCCGACCGCGGCATCGTGTACGTCGAGACCAAGGGCTACAAGCAGGACGGCACCCTGGTCTGCGTCTTCCGACGCAAGGTGATGGTCCCCACGGCCACGTACATCAAGGAGCGCGGCGGCGAGCAGCCCGGCCGCCCCGAGCTTCAGGCCCCCGTGGCCCGGAAGGAGAAGTGACCACATGGCGCGTCTCGCACAGACCGAGGGTCTGACCGACATCCAGCGGGAAATCCTCTCCACCGTCCGGGACTTCGTGGACAAGGAGATCATCCCGGTCGCCACGGAGCTGGAGCACCGCGACGAATACCCCACCAAGATCGTCGAGGGCCTGAAGGAACTCGGCGTGTTCGGGTTGATGATTCCCGAGGAGTACGGCGGGCTCGGCGAGTCGCTGCTCAGCTATGCACTGACGGTCGAGGAAATCGCCCGCGGCTGGATGAGCGTCTCCGGCATCATCAACACCCACTTCATCGTGGCGTACATGCTCAAGCAGCACGGCACGCAGGAACAGAAGGACTATTTCCTTCCGAAGATGGCGGCGGGTGAGATCCGGGGCGCCTTCTCGATGTCGGAGCCGGCACTGGGTTCCGATGTTTCGGCCATTTCCTCCAAGGGCGTGCGGGACGGTGACCACTACGTCCTCAACGGTCAGAAGATGTGGCTCACCAATGGCGGCTCGTCCACTCTCGTGGCGGTGCTGTGCCGGACGGACGAGGGCCATCCGGAGGGCACTCCCCCGCACAAGTCGATGACGACCTTCCTGGTGGAGAAGGAGGCGGGCTTCGGCGAGGTCCGACCCGGCCTGACCATTCCGGGCAAGATCGAGAAGATGGGCTACAAGGGGGTCGACACCACCGAGCTGATCATGGACGGGCTACGCATTCCGGCGGACCGGGTCCTCGGCGGCGAGACCGGGCGTGGCTTCTATCACATGATGGACGGCGTCGAGGTGGGCCGGGTCAATGTGGCCGCACGCGGCTGCGGGGTCGCCCAGCGCGCCTTCGAACTGGGCGTGACGTACGCACAGCAGCGACACACCTTCGGCAAGCCGATCGCCCAGCATCAGGCGATCCAGTTCAAACTCGCTGAAATGGCGACAAAGGTGGAAGCGGCGCATGCCATGATGGTTAATGCCGCACGCAAAAAGGACTCCGGACAACGAAACGACCTTGAAGCGGGCATGGCGAAGTACCTGGCCTCCGAGTACTGCAAGGAGGTGGTCGAGGACGCCTTCCGTATTCATGGCGGCTACGGCTTCTCCAAGGAGTACGAGATCGAGCGTCTCTACCGGGAGGCCCCGATGCTCCTGATCGGCGAGGGCACGGCCGAGATCCAGAAAATGATCATCGGCCGTCGGCTACTTGAGGAGTACCGAATCCAGGGCTGAACGCCCCTTTTGGGCTGTTTTCCGGTAGATAAAGATCACACCGTGTCATCGTTCTTCGGCCACGGATTGGCTCTGGCTCTTGGCCAGTTGCCGCTCGCAACCGATAGCATCCCAGGAAAGCCGCCGTCCCCCGTATCCATACGCGGCATCCTCCGCTACGAAGGTCATCCATGCCCCACAGCCAATCCTCTGCACAACGCGGTCGCGTCCGCCTCGCGCGCGGAGCGTCGCCGTGGCTCCTCCCGACCGTGGCAACGGCAGCGGTCAGCCTGGCCCGGTCCCGTCGCTCGGGACGCTGGGCTGCCGTCGCCGTGCCCACCACCGCACTCGCGGCGGGCATGCTGTGGTTCTTCCGCGACCCCGAACGAGAGATCGCTCAGGGACGCGTCATCTCTCCGGCCGACGGCGTGGTGCAGAGCATCATGCCGTGGAAGGACGGCCGCACCCGCGTCGCGATCTTCATGAGCCCGTTGAACGTCCACGTCAACCGTGCGCCGCTGGCCGGCACGGTGACGTCCGTGGAGCACATCCCCGGCGGATTCGTTCCGGCGTTCAACAAGGAGAGCGAGAACAACGAGCGGGTCGTCTGGCACTTCGACACCGAGCTGGGCGACATCGAGATGGTGCAGATCGCCGGCGCGGTCGCCCGCCGCATCGTCCCCTACGTGCCCCAGGGCACCAAGGTCGAGCAGGGCGAGCGGATCGGCCTGATCCGCTTCGGCTCGCGGGTGGACGTCTACCTCCCGGAGGGAGTCGAGCCGGCCGTCGAGGTCGGCCAGGCCACTACCGCGGGGGTGACTCGCCTTGACCGTGATTGATCCCGAGACCCAGGCGGGCTGGGCGCCGGAGAACGACGGGGACGACGATGACATGCCGCTGTCGACGCGGTTGTCAATAGCGGACACCCTCACGCTCGGCAACGCCATCTGCGGCTTCATGGCCGTGTACTTCACCACCACCGGCGTCCTCATCCCCCACCTGACGGGGACCGAGGACGGCGGGATGGCGCGGCACAGCGCAGCGATGGCCGTGATCCTGATGCTCCTGGCATCGGTCTTCGACCTCTTCGACGGGCTGGTGGCGCGCAAGCTGCGGGCCTCGGCGATGGGGGCCGAGCTCGACAACCTCTCCGACCTGATCAGCTTCGGGCTGGCGCCCGCCTACTTCGTCGTGACCTGGGGCATGGTCGCCCAGGACGCGCACCAGCGGGTGTCGGTGGTCGCGGCGGTGGTGGTGCTGCTGGCGGTCGTGCTGCGACTCGCCCGCTTCTCCTGCGTCACGATCCGTGACGGCATCTTCCAGGGCATGCCGAGCCCGTTCGGCGCCCTGACCGTCGTCGCCATCGTCCTGCTGGAGCTGCCGTTCGTGCCGACCCTGCTGGCGATCATCGGGGTGGCCTGGCTGATGGTGAGCCGGGTCGAGTACCCCAAGCCGCGCGGCCGGCTCGCGGTGGCGATGCTCAGCTGGATCGTGCTCAGCATGGGCATGCTCGCCGCCTGGGCCCTGGACGCCCCCGGCGGCCAGCTGCTGCTCCAGACCGGCTGCTCCCTGCAGGTGGTCCTGGGCGCGATGATCCCGCTGTTCGCGACGGCCCGGAGGGTCAACGCCTTCCGCGACAACCGCCGCGAGTCGCGCGCCGAATCGCGCGCCGCGCACCAGCCCTGAGGGGCGCCCACCCAGAACGCCGAGAGGCCCCGAGCGGAACGATCCGCTCGGGGCCTCTTCGTATGAGGCGGAAGCCTTCGCGTGAGGCGGAAGCCTTCGACGAAGGGTAGCGCGTGCCGCCGCGACGGCTCAGACCCGTCAGACCAGTCAGACCAGGAAGTCCCGCGCCAGGCTCTCCGCCGCCCGCTCCAGCAGCGGACCCGCCTCGGCCATACAGCGGGCCGGGTCCGACTCCAGGTCCGTCAGGGCGTACGCACGCTGGATACCGGCCGCGGCCAGCGCCTCCTGGGACAGCTGGAGCCGCCCGCAGACCGCGACCACGTCGATGCCCGCCGCCCGCGCCGCCGCGGCGACCCCGGCCGGCGCCTTGCCGTGCAGGGTCTGCTCGTCCAGCGAACCCTCACCGGTGATCACGAACGTGGCCCGGGCCAACGCCGGCGCGAACCCCAGCACGTCCAGCATCACGTCGATACCCGGCCGGAACGCGGCGTCCAGCCCGACCAGCGCGCCGTAGCCGATCCCGCCCGCGGCGCCGGCCCCGGGCGCCAGCGCGTGCTCCGCGGCCTTGGGTCCGACGGCACGTTCCAGCACCTCGGCATAGTGCGCCAGAGCGGCATCCAGCGTGGCGACGTCCTCCTCGCTGGCGCCCTTCTGCGGCCCGTAGACCGCCGGCGCGCCCTTGGGGCCGGTCAGCGGATTGTCGACGTCGCTGGCGAGCACGATCTCCGTACCGGCCAGCCGCGGGTCGAGCCCCGACAGATCGGCCGTGGCCAGCGCCCGCAGCCCGCCGCCGCCCGGACCGACCGGCGCCCCGTCGGCGTCCAGGAGCCGGGCGCCCAGCGCCGCCAGCATGCCCGCGCCGCCGTCCGTCGTGGCGCTGCCGCCGACCCCGAAGACGATCGAGGTCGCCCCCGCGTCCAGCGCCGCGAGCAGCAGCTCACCGGTGCCGTACGTGGTGGCCGTGAGCGGCGCGAAGACGCCCTTCGGGAGGTGCTGGAGGCCGGATGCCTCGGCCATCTCCACCACCGCCGTCCCGTCCTCGCGCAGCGCGAAGGTGGCCGTCACCGGCTCGCCGGTGGGCCCGGTGACCCGCGCCTCGTGCCGGGTGAAACCGGCCGCGAGGGCCGCCGCTGTCGTCCCGTCGCCACCGTCCGCGACCGGCACCGCCGCCACGTCCAGACCGGGGACCACGCGCCGCAGACCGGCCGTGACGTGCTCGGCAACCTCGACGGCCGTGAGCGAGCCCTTGAACTTGTCCGCGGCGATCAGCACATGTGCTGTGTTTGTCCTTGCTGCGTCCGCCACCGTGTTTCCCCTTGCTTTTGAACTGGCAGTCGCGCCGCTGTGACCTTATCCGCCCGACGCCCCCGTCGAACAGAGCCGACGAAGATCACCCGTCCGCCCGCACCCCCTCCCACCTCTGGCTCCCGCTTCTCCTCCCGGCCTGCCGCCCCCTAGGCTCACGCCGTGACAACCACGGACGACGACTACGCCACCTACATCGCCGGACTGCCCCGCGTACTCGCGGGCGCGGGCGCCATCTTCCGCGACGCCGAAGGCCGCCTGCTGCTCGTGGAACCCAACTACCGCGACACCTGGGTCCTCCCCGGCGGCACCGTCGAGTCGGACACCGGGGAATCCCCACGCCAGGCCGCGCGCCGGGAAACCGTCGAGGAGATCGGCCTGGACGTGGAACTGGGCCCGCTGCTCGCCGTCGACTGGGTGCGCGGGGAGGCGCGGCCGCCGCTGGTGTCCTACCTCTTCGACGGCGGGGTGCTGGACGCGGCACAGTTCGCCGCGATCCGGCTGCAGGAGGAGGAACTGCTGTCCTGGCGCCTGGTCCACTGGGACGAGGCCGAGACGCTGCTGGCCAAGGACCTGCGACTGCGGGTCCGCGGCGCCCTGGACGCCCTGGAACGCGGCCACGGCCCGGTGGAACTCGAAGACGGCCTGCCGCCGGCCTGACAGCCCAGCGACCGGTGCCCCTACGCGTCGCCCAGCCGGTCGGCAGGCAAGCGCTGTCGGCCGGTACGCGCAGCACGGCCTGGCGCACAGGGCACGGCTGGGTGCCTGGCACTGCGCGGCGCACCGCACTGCTCGGTGCACGGCGCTGCCGGCACTCAGGCGATGGCGGTAGTCGGGCGGTGGCGGTAGTCGGGCAGTGCCGGTACTCGGGCAGTGCCGGTGCGCGTCGCACTCCGGTGACCTCGCTGAACTGCGGTGACTGATCCGCATCACGGTGAGCGAGTCGCAGCGCCGGCGCCGGCGCCCGGGAGAACGCCTCATGTCGGGAGCACGTCTCATACCTGAGTGTGAGAACCGTGGGTTGATTTCTTCCCCGCGCCCGCCGCCTAGCCTCATTCCCATGAAAGAGATCGCAGCACGCATCGCGCGGGTGCCGGGAGTCGTCGGGGTCATGCTCGGGGGCAGCCGCGCACGAGGAACCAACCGCCCGGATTCCGACTGGGATCTGGGGATCTACTACCGGGGCACACCCGACCTGCCCGCCCTGGAGGCACTGGCGGCGGACGTGACCGGCGGCCCCGTCGAGATACACCCACCGGGCGCCTGGGGGCCCTGGGTCAACGGCGGCGCATGGCTGGTGCTGCCCGACGGCAGCCATGTGGACTGGATCTTCCGGGATGTCGACCGTGTGCGGCAGGTGTGGGAGGACTGCCGCGCCGGGCGCTTCGAGACCGGCATGCAGGCCGGCCATCCCCTCGGCTTCTGGTCCCCCGCCTATCCGGGCGAAGTCGCCCTCGGACAGATCCTGGCCGACAGCACCGGGGAGCTCAGCCCCCTCAAGGAGGAGACCCGGTCGTATCCGGAGCCTCTGCGCGAGGCACTGACCGGTGCTGCCGTCTGGGACGCGGGATTCTCGGTGGCCATGGCGGCCAAGTCGTCCGCGACCGCGGACGTGCTGCATGCCTCCCTGTGCCTCTCCCGGGCCATAGGTGCCCTCGTCCAGGCCCTGCACGCCCACCACGGCGTCTGGTGCCTCAACGAGAAGGGCGCCCTGGCCACCGCCGCCACCCTCCCTCACACCCCACCGGACTTCGCCACTCGCGCCACCACCCTCCTTGGCGAACTCGGCCACACCGCAGCCCAGTTGCGCCACTCCGTCACCTTGGCCGAAGACCTGGTGACCGAGGTACAGGGGGTGGTCAGTGCGGAGGGGGGACGGCGTGAGGTCACGGGGTGAGGTGATGGCGTGAGGTGTCGACGTGGCGTGACGACGTTGCGGTGAGGGGTCGGGACGACGGCTCGGGGTGAGAGCTCGGGATGAGGGCTCGGGAGGTGACGAATCAGGTTGACGACTCGGGGGTGACGGGTGGCGTCGAGCCCGCGGGCCTTCGACACTGCTGCCTCCGCCTCTGACCCACCGGACAGGCCCTGGCCCGGTGGGGGCCAGGCCCTGGCTCGGCGGGGAGGGCGGCGGCGCAGGCGGCCGGCGGGACAGGCGGCGGAACGGGCCGGCGGCGGAGCGGGCCAGCGGCGGGGGTCAGCTGCTGACGCCCACCGCGTGGCCGTGGGTGGTGGGGTCGGGGATGAGGTCGAGCATGGCGCGGGCGACGTCGGCACGGGGGATGGAGCTGCCGGACGGACCGGCTTCGACGGCGTGGCGGTAGTGGCCGGTGCCCGGCTTGTCGAGCAGGCGGGGCGGGCGTACGGAGGTCCAGTCGAGGTCGGTCTCGCGGAGCACGGCCTCCATGCGTTCCAGGTCGGTGTAGAGCTCCTTGAGGATCGCCCAGAGCAGGGGGCTGAAGACCCGGTGGCTGAGGAACGGCTGGCCGGCGCCGGCGCGGTTGAGCGGGCCCGCGCTGACCACGAGGAGGCGGCGCACGCCGGTCGCCGCCATGGCCTCGGCGACCGCGCGGGCCGAGGTGGAGGCGGGTCGCAACGGATCGTGGCGGCCGATCTGGCCGATGCCGGAGAGGACCGCGTCGGCGCCCTCGATGGCGGGTTTGACGGAGGCTGCGTCCAGCGCGTCGGCGCGGACGACCGTCAGGCGCGGATGGCGCTCGGTCAGCTTCTCCGGGCTGCGCAGTGCGGCGGTCACCTCGTGACCGTCGGCCAGTGCCTGGCTGACGAGGTGCCGACCGATGCCGCCTGAGGCTCCGACGACGGTGATTCTCATGGCTCCTCCGATGATCTGTCCTGGTCACCCCCGCAGAAGACGGGGTGAGTGAGCACTCACTCACCCACCAGTGTGAGTGAGTGCTCACTCACCTGTCAATGTAGAGTCGTCCCATGAGCCCTGAAGCTGCCGCCCCGCTGTCCGGAGGCGCTCTGACGCGCTCCCGCATCCTGGACGCCGCCGCCGCGCTGATGACGAGCGTGGGGCTGGCGCACACCACGACCAAGCAGATCGCCAAGGAGGCGGGGTGCTCCGAGGCGGCCCTGTACAAGCACTTCCGGAGCAAGGAAGAGATCTTCGTGCAGGTGCTGCACGAGCGGGTGCCGCAGTTGGCGGACGCGCTGGCGGAGCTGCCGGACCGGGCGGGGGACGAACGCGGTCCGGCCGGGCACCTCGCGGAGGTGGCGCTGGCCGCCGTGCGCTTCTACCGGCGGTCGTTCCCGATCGCGGCATCGCTGTTCGCCAGTCCGGAGTTGCTGGCGACGCACCGGCGCAAGCTCGATGAGCTGGGCGCCATCGGCCCGCACAACGCGGGCCGGCAGCTGGCGGTGTATCTGGAGGCGGAGCAGAAGCTGGGCCGGGTCTCAGCCGCGGCCGATCCGCATGCGGCGGCCAATCTGCTGATCGGGGCCTGTTTCCATCGGGCGTTCCTCGACCTGTTCTTCGACGGGGAGGCACCGGCCGGTGTGCTGCGGCCCGAGAGCGAGGAGGAGTTCGCGGCGGAGACGGTACGGGTGCTGTTGGGTGGGCTGACGCCGTCGGGCGACGGCTGAGCGCCCCGGCGAGGGCGGGGGCGGGGCGGGGGCTCGGCCGGCCCTGCCTGGTGTGGCGGCGAACCGGCCGGCCCGTTGCCCCGAACGGCTGGACGCGCGCCTCGACGCCTGGTCATCCAACGCGCCTTGGTCGCCTGGATTCCTCGGCTCTTTGGAACGTCTTGGCCGCCTCCGCTGCCCGGTCGCCTCGGGGGTCTGTACCGCTGGGGCGCCGCGCCGTCTCAGATGCACGCCTCTGCCGGGAAGAGACCGTCGGCGGCGCGTTCGAAGGTGAGGAGGCGGCGCTTGCGGTCGAGGCCGCCGCCGTAGCCGGTGAGGCTGCCGTTGGCGCCGACGACGCGGTGGCAGGGGACGATGATGCCGATCGGGTTGCGGCCGTTGGCCAGGCCGACGGCGCGGGATGCGTTCGGGGTGCCGAGCCGGGTGGCGAGCTGTCCGTAGGAGAGCGTCTCGCCGTACGGGATGGTGCACAGGGCGGCCCAGACGCGGCGTTGGAACGGGGTGCCGTGCAGGGCGAGCGGCAGGTCGAAGGTGGTCCGTTCGCCCCGGAAGTAGGCGCGGAGTTGGGCGATGGTCCGGGCGAAGGGCGGTTCGGTGGGGTCGGCCGGGGTGCCGAAGGTCTCTTGGGGCGGGCGGTGCCGCTGATCGGTCATGTAGAGGCCGCTGAGGGCGTCGCCGTCGGCGACGAGGGTGAGGGGGCCCACGGGGGTGTCGTCGAGGACGGTGTGGGTGACGGGGCCGGTGGGGGCCGTGGTGGGTGCGGGCATGGTGGGGCTCAATTCGTCGGGAGGTGGTTGATGGGGTGGTCGTCGGTCGCCCAGAGGTACTGGACGGCGTAGGCGCGCCAGGGGCGCCAGCGGGCGGAGTGCCGGATCAGGGCCGCGGGGGTGGCGGGCATGCCGAGGCCGGCGGCGGCGCGGCGCAGGCCGAGGTCGGTGGGGGTGAAGGCGTCGGGGTCGCCGAGGGCGCGCATGGCAATGCATTCGACGGTCCAGGGGCCGATGCCGGGGAGTGCGGCGAGGCGGGCGCGGGCCTCGTCCCGGTCGCTGCCGACGCCGAGTTGGAGCGTTCCGGCGGCGAGGGCGGCGACGACACCGGTGAGGGTGGCGCGTCGGGTGCGGGGCATGGCGAGGGTGTCCGGGTCGAGTCCGGCGAGGGCGGTGGGGGTCGGGAAGAGGTGGGTGAGGCCGCCGCCGGGGTCGTCGACCGGTGTGCCGTGGGCGTGGACCAGGCGGCCGGCGTGGGTGCGGGCGGCGGCGGTGGAGACCTGCTGGCCAAGGACGGCGCGGACCGCGAACTCGTCGGCGTCGGCGGTGCGCGGCACCCGGCGGCCGGGGGCCTTGTCGACCAGTGGGGCGAGTTGCGGGTCGGTGCGCAGCAGCCCGTCGACGGCCTCCGGGTCGGCGTCGAGGTCGAGCATCCGGCGGCAGCGGGCGATGGCGCCGGCCAGGTCGCGGAGGTCGGTGAGGGAGAGGCGGCAGTCGATGTGGTCGGGGCGGGGTGAGAGGGCGACGATGCCGTGTCCGTAGGGGAGGTTGAGGGTGCGGCGGTAGGCGCCGTCCCGCCATTCCTCGACGCCGGGGACGCCGGTGGCGGCGAGGTGCCCGAAGAGGTTGTCGGGGTTGAGCGGCTGGCGGAACGGGAGTCGCAGGGTGAGGGTGCCGGGGGTGGCGGTGCGGGGGCCGGGGCGGGCGCGGCCGCGGAGTTCGGTCGGGGAGAGGGCGAAGACCTCGCGGACGGTTTCGTTGAAGGCACGGATGCTGGCGAATCCGGCGGCGAAGGCGATCTCGGCCATCGGGAGTGCGGTGGTCTCGATCAGGAGCCGGGCGGTTTGGGCGCGTTGGGCGCGGGCCAGGGCGAGGGGGCCGGCGCCGAGTTCGGCGCGCAGTTGGCGTTCGATCTGGCGGGGACTGTAGCCGAGGCGGGCGGCGAGGCCGGGGACGCCTTCGCGGTCGACGATGCCGTCGGCGATCAGTCGCATGGCGCGGGCGACCAGGTCGGCGCGTTCGTCCCACTGCGGGGAGCCCGGGCTGGCGTCCGGGCGGCAGCGTTTGCAGGCCCGGAATCCGGCTTGCTGGGCGGCGGCCGCGCTGGGGTAGAACCGCATGTTCTCGGGCTTGGGGGGCACTACCGGGCAGCTGGGTCGGCAGTAGATGCCGGTGGTGAGGACGGCGGTGTAGAACCATCCGTCGAAGCGGGCGTCCTTGGATTGCACGGCGCGCAGACAGCGCTCGGTGTCGGTGTGCATGTCCTCCAGGATTGCTCAGCCGACCGGCGGGGGCTGGCGGAAATCCGACATCAACCTTGGCTCATCAGCGCGGACGTCATTCCCCGGTCGGCCGGTCGGGTGCCGTGTGGTCATTCCTCGGCGAGGGCGGCCTGGTACGCGGCGTGGGCGGGGTCGTCGAAGACCACGAAGCGGATCTCGTCGAAGGCGTCGGGGGTGGTGGCGATCGCGGCGCGGACGGTGGCGACGGCGGTGCGGGCGGCGTCGGCGATCGGCCAGCGGTAGACGCCGGTGGAGATGGCGGGGAAGGCGATGGTGCGGGCGCCGAGTTCGGCGGCGGTCTGGAGTGACTGCGCGTAGCAGGAGGCCAGGAGCTCGCTGCGGTCCTCGGAGGTCGAGTGGACGGGGCCGACGGTGTGGATCACCCAGCGGGCGGGGAGTCGGCCGGCGGTAGTGGCGACGGCCTGGCCGGTGGGCAGGCCGCGGCCGTAGCGGCTGGCGCGCAGGGCGCGGCACTCGGCGAGGATCTCGGGGCCGCCGCCGCGGTGGATGGCGCCGTCCACTCCCCCGCCGCCCAGCAGTGCGGAGTTGGCCGCGTTGACCACGGCGTCGACGGCCTGTTCGGTGATGTCGCCCCGGGTGAGGGTGAGGATGGTGCTCATGGTGGTGAGCCTAGGGCTCGTCCGACCGTGATCGACTGAGCCTTCCCTAGGGCGCTTCTGACGGATCTCCGTCAGAAGCGCCCTAGCGGCGGCCGCCCCGGAGGCGGCGCCAGACCGCCTTGGCGGCGTAGTGGCCGGACATGCCGTGGACGCCGGGGCCGGGTGGGGTGGCCTGGGAGCAGAGGAAGACGGCGGGGTGGGCGGTCTCGTAGGGGACGCGGGTGAGCTTGGGGCGGATGAGCAGGCGGAGGCCGGCGGCGGAGCCGGTGGCGGTGTCGCCGCCGACGTAGTTGGCGTTGCGGGCGGCGAGCTGCGGGGGGCCGGCGACGGCGCGGGCGAGGACCAGGTCGCGGAAGCCGGGGGCGAAGCGCTCGATCTGGCGCTCGACGGCTTCGGTGGCGTCGCCCTCCCAACCGTTGGGGACGTGTCCGTAGGCCCAGAAGGTGTGCTTGCCCTCGGGGGCTCGGGTGGGGTCGATGAGGCTGGGCTGGGCGGTGATGAGGAAGGGGACGGAGGGGTCGCGGCCCTCGGCGGCGGCGTTCAGGGCGGCGGAGATCTCGCCGCTGGTGGGGCCGATGTGGACGGTGCCGGCGCGCTGGGCCGCCTTGGCCGTCCAGGGAACGGGGCCGGAGAGCGCGTAGTCGATCTTGAAGACGCTGGGGCCGTAGGTGACGCCGCGGTAGGCGTTGCCGAGGCCGGCGATCCGGGCGAGGGCGGTCGGGGAGGTGTCGAAGACGTAGGCGCGGGCGGGCGGGAGGTCGTCCAGGCGCTTGACCTCGAAGTCGGTGTGCACGGCGCCGCCGTGCGCGCGGAGCAGTCCGGCCAGGGCGTCGGAGATGGCCTGGGAGCCGCCGCGGGGCACCGGCCAGCCGTTGGCGTGCGCGGCGAGGGCGAACATCAGGGCCAGGCCGCTGGTGCCGAAGCCGCGGAGCGGGGCGATGGCATGGGCGGCGAGGCCGGCCAGCAGGCCGCGGGCCTTCTCGCCCTGGAAGCGGCGGTTGAGGAGGGTGACCGGCTGCATGGCGACCAGGCCGAAACGGGCGTAGGTGACCGGGTCCTGGGGCAGGCCCAGCCACTGGGTGCGCAGGAAGTCGTGGGCCATGGCGTCCCACTTGCCGATGAACGGGGCGACGAGCCGGCGGTAGGTGCCGGCGTCGTGCGGTCCGAAGGACATGGCGGTCTCGCCGACGGAGCGCGCCAGGACGGCGGCGGTGCCGTCGGGGAAGGGGTGCGCCATCGGGAGGTCGGGGTGCAGCCATTCCAGGCCGTACCGCTGAAGGGGCATGGCGCGGAAGGCGGGGGAGCCCACGGCGAGCGGGTGCACCGCGGAGCAGGGGTCGTGGCGGAAGCCCGGGAGGGTCAACTCCTCGGTGCGGGCTCCGCCGCCGATGGTGTCGCGGGCTTCGAAGAGGGCAACGGACATGCCGCGGCGGGCGAGTTCGACCGCTGCCGTCAGGCCGTTGGGCCCCGCTCCGATCACGACGGCATCGAGCATCGTCGGCACCTGCGCCACTCCCCTCGTGTCCGACCCTCGTCGGTGAGGGTCAGTTGGCGGCAGCCAGCAGTCCGAGGATACGCCGCGCCGTTTCGGCGTCCCGTGCCGCGGTGAAGGGGAGGGCGTTGCCGCCGTCGATGCGGAAGGGCTGCCCGGCGACCGTGCCGCTGGCGCCGCCCGCTTCGTGGACGAGGAGCAGTCCGGCGGCGTGGTCCCAGGAGTTCTCCCAGCTGAAGGCCGTGGCGTCGAGCCGGCCGAGGGCTATGTGGAGGTATTCCAGGCCCGCGGAGCCGCAGGGGCGCGGGGCGATGCCGGGGGTCTTGAGGGCGGCCAGGACGCGCTTTTGGTCGTCGGTGGTGAAGTCGGGGTGGGAGGTGGCGACTTCGAGGGTGGCGTCGGGAGCCGGGTGGCCGGCGTGCAGCCGTTCGCCGTTGAGCCAGGCGCCGGCGCCGCGGTGGGCGACGGCCATCTGGTCGAGGGCGGGGGCGTACGTCCAGGAGGCGAGGACCTCGCCGCGGTGGGCGAGGGCGACCAGGGTCGCGAAGCCGGGGTCGCCGTGGACGAACTGACGCGTGCCGTCGACCGGGTCGACGATCCAGACGAGGGCGTCGCCCTGGAGTGCGTCGAGGACCGTGGGGTCGGCGTGCACGGCTTCCTCGCCGACCACCCGGGAGCCGGGCAGTAGGGCGGTGAGGGCGGCGGTCAGGTGCTCCTCGGCGCGCCGGTCGGCGGTGGTGACGAGGTCGTGCGGCCCGTTCTTCTGGACGATGTCGTCGGCGGCGAGCTGCCGGAAGCGGGGCATGATCTCGTCGGCCGCGGCCTGCCGGACGGCGGCCTCGACGGCGGCCGAATCCAGCCCGGAGAGGTCCGGCGCGGCGGGCTCGGTGGCGCCGGGCGCCGCGGCGGTGGGGAGGAGGGTGACGGCGTCGGCGAGATCCGTGGTTTCTCCCTGGTGGTGGGTGTGCAGTGCTTCGATCATGCGTCCATCGAACCACGAGCCACTGACACTCCGACCGGACTCCAGGTGAACTCCCGGTGCCGCCCGGGCCACGGGCAGGTGCGGCCGGCACCGCCGCCGCCCCCGGCCGTGGCCCGCCCCGTCGACATCGCCGCAGGTCAGCGGCCCGAGGTCGGCGCCCGAGGATCAGCGCCCGACCGCGTACCCCTGCATGCCGCGCGGATTGGCCGCGGCCGACAGCACTCCGGTGCGGGGGTCGCGGGCCACCGCGCTCAGCCGCCCCTCCGACCAGGCGCCGCCCACCGTCACGTCGTGTCCGCGCTGTCGCAGCCCGTCGATGACCGCGTCGCCGATCCGGGATTCGACGGTGACGCTGCCCGGTCGCATCCCGCGTGGGAAGAAGGAGCCGGGGAAGGAGTCCTGGTGCCAGTTCGGGGCGTCGATGGCGCCTTGCAGGTCGAGTCCACCGCGGGTCTGCGGACGCAGTGCCACCGCCAGGAAGAAGTGCAGCTGCCACTGGTCCTGCTGGTCGCCGCCGGGGGTGCCGAACGCCATGACGGGAACGCCGTCGCGCAGGGCCAGGGAGGGGGTGAGGGTGGTGCGGGGGCGGCGTCCGGGAGTGAGGGAGTTGGGCAGGCCCTCCTCCAGCCAGGTCATCTGGAGCCGGGTGCCGAGCGGGAAGCCGAGGCCGGGCACGACCGGGTTGGACTGGAGCCAGCCGCCGGAGGGGGTGGCGGAGACGAGGTTGCCCCAACGGTCGACGATGTCGATGTGGCAGGTGTCGCCGCGGGTGGTGCCGTCGCGGTCGACCTCGGGGACGACGGCGGGCGGTTCGCCGCGGCCGGGTGCGGCGGTGCCGGTGCCGCGGGCCACGGTCGGCTCTCCGGCGCCGCTCGCCGGGATGCCCAGCGGGTCGAACCCGCCGGTGCCGGTGGCCACCGCCAGGGCGTGCTTGCTCAGCCGCGGGGTGCGGCCGCCGGGGCTGCCGGGCCGTAGTGCGTACGAGGCGCGGTCGCCGATGAGGGCCCGGCGGGCGGTGTTGTAGTCGTCGCCGAGCAGGGTGGGGAGCGGGACGTCAGCGGCGTCGCCATACCACGCCTCGCGGTCGGCCATCGCGAGTTTGCTGCCCTCGATGAGCAGATGGACGTAGTCGGGGCTGTGGTAAGCGGGCAACTTCTCGGGCAGGAGGGCGAGTTGCTGGAGGAAGGCGGGGCCCTGGGTCCAGCCGCCGGCCTTGGCGACGGTCCAGTCCTGCCAGTCGTAGGTCACCGGGTCCTCGTACGTGGCGGTGAAGGCGGTCAGGTCGTCGCCGGTGAGGGTGCCGGCGTGCCGTTCGCCGGAGGTGTCCATGGCGGGGCGGGCGGCGAAGCCGGCGAGCGCCTCGCCGATGAAGCCCTCGCGCCAGATGTGGCGGGCGGCGTCGATCTGTGCGGCACGGTCGGCGGAGGCGGCCTCGGCCTCGGTGACGAGGCGTCGCCAGGTGGCGGCCAGCGGCCGGTTGGTGAGGAGTTCGCCGGGGCGGACGGCGCGGCCGCCGCGGAGGTAGAGCTCGGCGGAGGAGGTCCACTCGGTCTCGAAGAGGGTGCGGACGGTCTCGACCGTCTCCCCGATCCGTTCGACGGCGGGGTGGCCGTGCTCGGCGTACCCGATGGCGTAACGGAGCACGTCGGCCAGGGACTTGGTGCCGTGGTCGCGCAGCAGCAGCATCCAGGCGTCGAAGGCGCCGGGGACGGCGGCGGCGAGCGGTCCGGTGCCGGGCACCAGGTCGAGGCCGAGGGAGGTGTAGTGGGCCACGCTCGCCCCGGCCGGGGCCGGGCCCTGTCCGCACAGCACCCGTACCGGTCGGTCCACCGGGGCCAGGATGATCGGCACCTCACCGGCCGGCCCGTTGAGGTGCGGTTCGACGACGTGCAGCACGAATCCGGCGGCGACGGCGGCGTCGAAGGCGTTGCCGCCGTCCTCCAGGACGGCCATCGCGGACTGGGACGCCAGCCAGTGGGTGGTGGCGGCCATGCCGAAGGTGCCTTGGAGGGTGGGGCGGGTGGTGAACACGGGGGCTCCTCGTCGTCGTGGGGCGCTCCGCCACGGTGCTGGGGCGTCCGCCTCGTCGTGGGCGTTCGCCGCGCCGTGGCTCGTCGCGGCGTACGGATCACCCGTACCCTCCCCGCACGGTCCGGCACCCCACCTGGTGGCGACCGTGCGGCCGGCCCCCGTCGGGACGGCCTGCCCCGGCGGCCGGGAAACCCGGTCGCCCTCCCCCGCCCCCTTCCGTACGCTCGCCTCATGAGCAGCTCCGACGGCCGGCCCGCGCACCGTTCCCTGGTGGCGATCCTGAGCGGGGCCGGGATCTCCACCGACTCGGGGATCCCCGACTACCGCGGTCCGAAGGGACTGTGGCGGCGCGACCCGGAGGCCGAGAAGCTCGTCACCTACGACACGTACATGGCGGATCCGGAGATCCGGCGGCGGTCGTGGCGGATGCGGCAGGAGAGCCCGGCGTTCCGGGCCCGGCCGAATGCCGCGCACGAGGCGGTGGCCCGGTTGGAGCGGTCCGGGACGCCGGTGCGAGTGATCACCCAGAACGTGGACGGGCTGCACCAGCTCGCCGGGATGCCGGCGCGCAAGGTGCTGGAACTGCACGGCACCGCCCGCGAGGTGACGTGCACCCGCTGCCACGCCCGCTCCTCGATGGCTCGGGCGTTGGAGCGGGTGGCTGGCGGCGAGCCCGATCCGGCGTGTCTGGTGTGCGGCGGGATCCTGAAGTCGGCGACGGTGATGTTCGGGGAGCGGCTGGATCCGCGGGTGCTCGGCGAGGCGCTGGGGGTGGCGAAGGCCGCCGAGGTGTTCTTCGCGGTCGGCACCACACTCCAGGTGCAGCCGGCGGCCTCGCTCGCCGGGGTGGCCGCGGAGCACGGTGCGCGCCTGGTGATCGTCAATGCCGATCCGACGCCGTACGACGCGCTGGCGGCAGAGGTGGTGCGCGAGCCGATCGGGACGGCGCTGCCCCGGTTGTTGGACGCGCTCGGCTGAGACCGGGGCGGCTCCGGGCCGGGCCGGGGTGCCTCCGACCAGCGACGCGACCAGACCCGCGGCCCGCCACGCAGCCAGACGCCAAGCCAGGCACGCAGCCGTCCCGGCCGGGCCCGGTCGCGGCAGGGCCGGGATCGCCCCGGGATCGGGTCCTTTTTGCCGGGAATGCTGATGCCCGCGTTACGGTTGACGCCGCTGTCGGCCGCGCGCCGTGCGGGGGAACGGCAGCCGGTTGCGGGAAGGACGGAGAGGGCCGTGCAGGGGAAGCACCACGGTGAGTACAAGGTGCCGGGCGGCAAGTTGGTGGTCGTCGACCTCGATGTGGTGGACGGGGCACTGAACGGCGTCCGGGTGGCCGGGGACTTCTTCCTGGAGCCGGACGAGGCGCTGGACGCCATCAACGGCGCGCTGGAGGGCGCCCCGGCGGACACCGACGCCCGGGGCCTGGCCGCCCGGATCGACGCGGCGCTGCCCGCCGGTGCGGTGCTGTTCGGGTTCAGCAGCGAGGCGGTGGGCATCGCGGTGCGCCGGGCGGTGGCGGACGCCCGGGAGTGGACCGACTTCGACTGGCAGATCATCCATGAGGGGCCGCAGTCGCCGGCCCTGCACATGGCGTTGGACGAGGTGCTGACCGCCGAGGTGGCCGCGGGACGGCGGCCGCCGACGCTCCGGGTGTGGGAGTGGGACCGCCCGGCGGTGATCATCGGCAGCTTCCAGTCGCTGCGCAACGAGGTCGATCCGGAGGGCGCCGCGCGGCACGGCGTCACGGTCGTCCGCCGGATCTCGGGCGGCGGCGCGATGTTCGTGGAGCCGGGCAACACCATCACCTACTCGCTCTGCGTGCCCAACTCCCTGGTCCAGGGCCTGAGTTTCGCGGAGAGCTACGCCTATCTGGACGACTGGGTGCTGGGCGCACTCGGCGACATGGGCATCAGGGCGTGGTACAAGCCGCTGAACGACATCGCGACGGAGGCCGGGAAGATCGCCGGTGCGGCGCAGAAGCGCATGGCGGCGGGCGGCGGCGCGGTGCTGCACCACGTGACGATGTCGTACGACATCGACGCGGAGAAGATGGTGCAGGTGCTGCGCATCGGCCAGGAGAAGCTGTCGGACAAGGGCACCACCAGCGCGAAGAAGCGGGTGGATCCGCTGCGGCGGCAGACCGGTCTGCCGCGGGCGGAGGTCATCGCGCGGATGATCGCGTCGTTCCGGGCCCGGTACGGCGGTGCGATGGGTGGGGTGTCGGCGCAGGAGTTGGCGCGGGCGGAGGAGTTGGCCGCCGGGAAGTTCAGCTCTCAGGAGTGGCTGACGCGGGTGCCGTAGGGCCGGTCGACCCGTTCCCGGCCGGGGCGCGCTCGCGGACGGCCCCGGCCCGGACGGGCGCGGTCAGTCGGCTCGGTCGGCGGCGAAGGCGGGGATGATCTCCGCGCCGTAGGCGTCGAGGGTGGCTTCCTTGGTGTCGTGCATCGCGTAGAGCGCGAACTGGTCGACGCCCAGGGCGCGCAGGGCGCGCAGTTTCTCGCGGTGCGCCTCGGCCGGCCCGAGCAGGCAGAAGCGGTCGACGATGGCGTCGGGGACGAATGCGGCGTCGGGGTTCCCGGCCCGGCCGTGGTGGGAGTAGTCGTAGCCCTCGCGGGCCTTGACGTAGTCGGTGAGTTCGTCCGGGACGAGGCCGGAGTGCTCGCCGTAGCGGGCGACGAGGTCGGCGACGTGGTTGCCGACCATGCCGCCGAACCACCGGCACTGCTCGCGGGCGTGCGCGAGGTCGTCGCCTACGTAGGCGGGCGCGGCGACGCAGATGGTGACCGATGCCGGGTCGCGGCCGGCGTCCACGGCGGCCTGGCGGACCGCCTTGACCATCCATTCGGTGAGGAACGGGTCGGCGAGCTGGAGGATGAAGCCGTCCGCCAGCCGGCCCGCCATGGCCAGTGCCTTGGGCCCGTACGCGGCCATCCACACCGGCAGGCGACCGTTCTTGATCCAGGGGATCCGGATGCGGTGGCCGCCCAGGTCGGTCTCCCGGCCCTCGGCCAGGTCGCGGATCTGGCCGATCGCCTCGCCCAGTCGGGCCAGGGTGTTGGGCGCGCGGCCGGCCACCCGCATCGCGGAGTCGCCGCGTCCGATGCCGCAGACCGTGCGGTTGCCGTACATGTCGTTGAGGGTGGCGAAGGTGGAGGCGGTGACTTCGGGGGTGCGGGTGGAGGGGTTGGTGACCATCGGGCCGACGATCAGGTGCTCGGTGTGCTCCAGGATGCGGCTGTGGATGACGAACGGTTCCTGCCACAACACGGCCGAGTCGAAGGTCCAGCCGTAGCGGAAGCCGTTGCGCTCGGCGCGGCGCATCAGGTCCACGACGGCGGAGGCGGGCGGGTCGGGCTGGAGGACGACTCCGAAGTCCACTGCGGCGCTCCTTATGGGGTGCGGGCCGGCCCGGTGCGGTGCCGGCCGGGTGGCTGGCTCGGGTGCTCACATGAGGTACTGGCAGGTGCCGCGCGGGATGTACTGGCCGTGCCCGGCGCGGCCGGTGAACTCCCGTCCGTCGATGACGGGTTCACCGCGGGAGAGGACGGTGACGACCTGTCCGGTGAGGCGTTTGCCCTCGTACGCCGAGTAGTCGACGTTCATGTGGTGGGTCTGCGCGGAGACGGTCTGCTCGGCGTGCGGGTCGTAGAGCACGAGGTCGGCGTCCGAGCCCGGCGCGATGGTGCCCTTCTTCGGGTAGAGGCCGAACATCCGGGCCGGTGTCGCGCAGGCGATCTCGATCCAGCGGCGGCGGCTGATCCGGCCCTCGACGACGCCCTGGTGGAGGAGGTCCATGCGGTTCTCCACGCCGGGCATCCCGTTGGGGATCTTGGAGAAGTCGCCGCGGCCCAGCTCCTTCTGACCACGGAAGCAGAACGGGCAGTGGTCGGTGGAGACCACCTGGAGGTCGTTGGTGCGCAGGGCCCGCCAGAGCGCCGCCTGGTGCTCGCGGGGCCGCAGCGGCGTGGAGCAGACGTACTTGGCGCCCGCGAAGTCCGGCTCGGCGAGGTTGTCGGTGGACAGGAAGAGGTACTGCGGGCAGGTCTCGCCGAAGACGTTCAGTCCGGCGTGGCGGGCCCGGGCGATCTCGTCGGCGGCCTGCTCGGCGGAGACGTGCACGACGTAGAGGGGGGCGCCGGCGACCCGGGCGAGTTGGATGGTGCGGTGGGTGGCCTCGGCCTCCAACAGGACGTGGCGGACCTCGCCGTGGTAGCGGGGGTCGGTGTGGCCCGCGGCGAGGGCCTGCTCGACCAGGACGTCGATGGCGGGGCCGTTCTCGGCGTGCATCATCACCAGTCCGCCGTTGCCGGCGGCGCGCTGCATGGCGCGGAGGATCTGGCCGTCGTCGCTGTAGAAGACGCCGGGGTAGGCGGTGAACAGCTTGAAGGAGGTGACGCCCTCGGCCACCAGGAGGTCCAGCTCCTTGAGGGAGTCCTCGTTGACGTCGGAGAGGATCATGTGGAAGGCGTAGTCGATGGCGCACTGGGCATCGGACTTGGCGTGCCACAGGTCCAGGCCGGCGCGCAGTGCCTGGCCGCGGCTCTGGACGGCGAAGTCGACGATGGTGGTGGTGCCGCCCCAGGCGGCGGCGCGGGTGCCGGTCTCGAAGGTGTCGGACGAGGCGGTGCCGCCGAACGGGAAGTCCAGGTGGGTGTGGGCGTCGACGCCGCCCGGGATGACGTACCTGCCGGTGGCGTCCAGGACCCGATCGGCGCCGGCGGTCCAGCCCTCGGCGGTCGGGCTGTCGTGTGCGGCGAGGGCGGCGATCCTGCCGTCCTCGATCAGGACGTCGGCGTGCATTTCCTCGGCGGCGGTGATGACCAGTCCGCCCCGGATGACCGTACGGCTCATCTCGGCTCCCTAGCTGACGCTACGTCACAACCTGGTCTACACCCGTAGATTCCGGACGGGAAGGAGACACCGTAGAAGCATGTCACCCACCGTGGCAATACCGTGACGGAAGATCGGTCACCGGGTGGGTGTCGCGGCGGCGGTCAGCCGGGTGGTTGAACGGGGGGTGCGCAAGGGGCGCCGGGGGCGAGTCCGGGAGGGGTGCGGGGGCAGCCGGATGGGCAGGTAACAGTCTCCGGACCCACAACTTCGAAAGTCATGACGGAACCACACCTTCACAATCCGCACCCACGACGCCAAAAGACACACATGACGTCAGAAAGGCGATGCGCCATGGAGCAGAGCACACCGTGGGAGTTCTCCGACGACCGCGGGCGCCTGGTGGTGGCCGGAAGCCGGCCGGAACGGATCGTGGCCTATATACAGGCGGGAGCCACGCTGTGGGACCACGGCATCCGCCCCGTGGGCCTGTTCGGCTCCCAGCACGACGGGGTGGCGGCCGACCCGGCCAAGGCCGGTGAACTGCCGCTGGCCGAGATCCGGTACCTCGGCTCGGGCAGCGCGCTGCACCCGGACACCCTGCTGGAGGCCCATCCGGACCTCGTGGTGGCGGTGACCTACGACGGGGAGCAGGTGTACGGCCTGGAAGCGAAGGTCGCGCAGGAACTGGAGGATCAGGTCCCGGTGGCCACCGTCGCGGTGGGCCCCGGGCGCAGCCTGGCCGAGGTGCGGGAGCGCTTCGCGGCACTGGCCGGCTCCCTGGGGCAGGGCGAACCACTCGCCCGGGCCAGGGAGTTGGACGCGGCCGAGGACGAGCTACGGAAGGCGACCGGCGGCCCGGTGCGGCCGCGGGTGGTGGCACTGTCCCCCGCCGGATCGGACAAGGTGCACCTGGCCCGGCCGGGCACCTGGCCGGACCTGCGGGCCCTGGCCGAGCACGGCGCGGAGCTGCCGGAGCCGGTGGCCGGTGCCGGCGCGAACTGGTCGACGGTCGGCTGGGCGGAGGCCGCCGCGCTCGCCCCGGACGTCGTCCTGATCGACGCCCGGGTCAACGCCGCCCGGGTCGAGGCGCTGCGCACGGACGAGAACTGGCGGGCGATCGAGGCCCGCGCCCGGCTACTGCCGTGGAACCCGGAGGCCCCGGTCAGCCGGCGCGCCCACACCCGCTTCTTCACCGAGGTGGCCGACGCGGTGCGCGCGGCCGCCGCCCGGAAATAGCGCCCGGGGTCCCCCGATGCACCGGACGGCGGCCGCCCGGCCACCCCCTTGACGCCAACTGGCAACAAACCTAACTTTCACTCCCGTCCCCTGCCCCCACACGCCGGGAGTCCCCCATGAAGCGATCCCTAACCCCCCACCTCCGCTGGGGAGTTGCCCTCTTCGCCGGAATCGCGCTGACCGGCGCCTGTTCCGCGACCGCCCAGCAGGCCCCGTCCGCGGTCCGGCCCGGCGGCGCACACCCGGCCGCCGATCCCCGCGCGGCCGCACTGTGGCGCGCCGACCCGGCCAAGGGCGCCGCCAACTTCGAGGGCACGGAGACCAAACCGGGCACGGTGAAGGTCGTCGACGACCCGACCGGACAGCACGGGAAGTCCTTCGAACTGCACACCTCCGGCGACAAGATCGACGGCCCCACCCGCGTGCGGGTGGAGACCCGCGGCCACCGCACCGGCAACGGTCCGCTGCGCTACTCCCGGCAGGGCGACGTCTACTACATCGGCTGGCGCGCGATGTGGGGCCCACTGCCCACGAAGAAGGGCGACTGGGTCGTCCTGTGGCAGCTCAAGGACTACGGCTCGGGTGCCGCCACCCCGCCGCTGTCGCTGCGTGCCCGCGGCGACGGCACCGTCGACCTGGAGTACTGCGACCCGCAGCTGAAGACCACGCAGCTCTGGCACGCCCCGATCGCCCTCAACACCTGGCACGACTTCGTCCTCGGCATCAAGGTCTCGAAGGACCCGGCCCGCGGCTGGGTGCGGCTCTGGCGCGACGGCACCGCCCAGAAGCTGCCCGGCGGCACCGAGCAGTACCCCGCGGCGACCCTGCGCGGCGACTGGGTCACCGACAAATGGGGCGTCTACCGCTCCGACGGCGTCAAGGGACCGGCCACCGCCTGGCTCAACAGCCCCGCGGTGGGCCGGAGTTACCAGGACGTGGCACCCGCCGACTAAAGGCCCGTTCCTGCGGACGAGGACCTCGTCTCGCCCCGGACGAGGGCGTCCGGGATCCGCGCCCCGCCGAGCCGGCCGCCCGGTGCGTCAGCGTCCGAAGGCGCCCTGGCACAGCCGCAACAGGTCTGGCCTGACCTTCCCGGAGGCCATCTGGCAGATGACGCGCGGGTCCATCGTGGACTGGGGGCGCGGTGGCCCTACGGCCGGGCGGTGCTGGGGCGGTGCGGCGTGCGCGGGGTGCGGTCGCTCGTGGTGGTGCGGAGCCGGGCCCGCGTGCTGCGGTGGCGCGGGGTGCCGGCGGCGGTCCGGCGCCGGCGACTCGGCCCGGGCCCTCGCGTCCACCGCCGTCCCGTCCGCGTCCGGGTCGGCTTCCGGTGCCGTGGCGTCCTCGGGGGGCGCCGGTCGCCGTGGTGCGGTCACCACCTGTTCGCGCGGGGCCCGCTCCGACGGCACCGGGACCCCGGGACGCTCGGGCACGGAAGGTGCCGGAACGGGCCCGGACGGCACCGTCCGGGGCGCCGGAACGGAGACGGACACGCAGCCGGTGGCCGTGGCCAACACGGCGGCCGTCAGGGCGAGGAGATGAGGGGCGCGCACCCTCCCACCGTCCCGATGGCACCCCGGTCGGACAAGCAACACGCCGGGGAACCACGCGCACGAGGGAGCGCGACGGCCTCCGGTCGACGCGCGCCGCACCGGGGCGGAGCCGCCTCCCCGGGATGGCCGGGGAGACGGCACGGGCCGGGTGGGACGTCGTCGGCCCCGACCCTGACCCACCGGACCGGCCCTAGCCCGCGGTGAGTTGCTGTTGCGTCCACCGCAGGGCGTCGGCGAGGAGTTCCGCGCCGTGTTCCGCCTCGGCCACGGTGAGGGTGAGCGGCGGCGCGATGCGGAGCGAGGCGCCGCCCTGACCGCCCTTGCCGACCAGCAGACCGCGTTCCCGGGCTGCCTCCAGCACCAGCGTGGCGGCCTCCGGCGCTGGCGCGTCGGTGCCCGGCCGGACCAGCTCGACCCCGATCATCAGGCCCCGTCCGCGGACCTCCCGCACCACGTCGAGGCCGGCCGCCACCGCCCGCAGGCGTTCGATGAGCAGTCCGCCGACCCGCCGGGCGTTGCCCTGGAGGTCGTGCTCCAGGAGGTAGCCGAGGTTGGCCAGGCCCGCGGCCATGGTGATCGGGCTGCCGCCGAAGGTCGAGATGGAGTTGGCGGGCAGGCAGTCCATGATCTCGGCGCGGGCCACCACCCCGCCGAGGGACATGCCGTTGCCGATGCCCTTGGCGAAGGTGAGCAGGTCCGGCGGGCCGTTCTCGGCGTGCGCCTGCCAGCCCCAGAAGTGGTCACCGGTGCGGCCCCAGCCGGTCTGCACCTCGTCGCTGATCCACAGGATCCCCTCGCGGGCCAGCACCTCGCGGAACGCCGCGTACAGCCCGTCCGGCGGTGCGGTGAACCCGCCGACGCCCTGCACCGGTTCGGCGATCAGTGCGGCGACGCCGCCCGCGGTCTGCTGGAGCATGTCCTCCAGGTCGGCGACGCAGGCCGCGATGTACTCCGCGTCACCGAGGTCGGCGTACGGGCCGCGGGACCGCACCCCGCCGTGGACGTAGAGGGTCTGGAGCGGCGAGAGGCTGGTGGGCGACCAGCTCTGGTTGCCGGTGATGCCGACGGTGGAGAAGGAGCGGCCGTGGTAGCTGTTGCGCATCGCCAGGACCTGGTTGGACCGGCGGTGGGTGGTGGCCAGCAGCAGTGCGGTGTCGTTGGCCTCGGTGCCGGAGGTGGTGAAGAAGACCCGGGCGTCGGGGATGCCGGAGAGCGTGGCGATCCGCTCCGCCAACTCGACCATGGGGCGGGAGAGGTACAGCGTGGAGGTGTGCAGGATCCGGCCGGCCTGCTCGGTGACAGCCTTGGTCACCTCGGGCAGGGCGTGCGCGGTCATGGTGGTGAGGATGCCGCCGAAGAAGTCGAGGTAGCGGTTGCCCTCGGCGTCCCAGACGTGCCGGCCCTCGCCGTGGGTGAGCTCCAGGGGCCGGTCGTAGTAGAGGCTCAGCCAGGACGGCATCACCGCCTGGTGGCGGGCGTGCAGGCTTGTAGTGTCGTGCGTCATGGCTGCACCAGCCCGTCGTAGGCGTCGGGGCGGCGGTCGCGGTAGAACGCCCACTGCTGGCGGACCTGTTCGATCTGGGCGAAGTCCAGGTCGCGGACGACCAGTTCCTCCTTGGTGTCGCTGGCGGGCTCGCCGACGAACTGGCCGCGCGGGTCGACGAAGTAGCTGGAGCCGTAGAACTCGTTGTCGCCGTACTCCTCCACGCCGACCCGGTTGATCGCGGCGACGAAGTACTCGTTGGCGACCGCCGCCGCGGGCTGCTCCAGCTTCCACAGGTAGCCCGACAGGCCGCGCGAGGTGGCGGACGGGTTGTAGACGAGCTGGGCGCCGTTGAGGCCCAGTTGGCGCCAGCCCTCGGGGAAGTGGCGGTCGTAGCAGATGTAGACGCCGATCCGGCCGACGGCGGTGTCGAAGACCGGCCAGCCGACGTTCCCCGGGCGGAAGTAGTACTTCTCCCAGAAGCCCTGGACCTGCGGGATGTGGTGCTTGCGGTACTTGCCGAGGACGGTGCCGTCGGCGTCGATGACGGCCGCGGTGTTGTAGTAGAAGCCGGCCTGTTCGACCTCGAAGACCGGGACGACGATCACCATCCCGGTCTCCCGGGCGAGGTCCTGCATCCGCCGTACGGTCGGGCCGTCCGGCACCGGCTCCGCCCAGCGGTAGTGCTCCGGGTCCTGGACCTGGCAGAAGTACGGGGCGTTGAAGACCTCCTGGAAGCCGATCACCTTCGCACCCTGCGCGGCCGCCGCCCTGGCGTGCTCCTCGTGTTTCGCGATCATCGATTCGGTGTCGCCGGTCCAGGTCGCCTGGACCAGTGCGGCACGCACAACATCGGCCATGAGCTGCTCCTTTGTCGATGCGAGAGCCTGCGGCGCGCGGATCTACGCGTGTGGAGGCGACCGTAAGCCCCGTCACCGACGGTGGCAAGACCATCTCTCTGCGCGGCGCGGCGGGCGGGCCGGTCAGGGCACGGCGGGGTACCCGGCGGCGCGTAGGGCGTGTGCGAGGTCGCGGTGCCGGTCCGGGGAGACCGCCCGCGCCGCGGCCAGCAGCAGCGGCCCGAGGGTCTCGGGATCGGCCACGGCCAGTGCGGCCGCCTCGTCCGGGGTGCGGGACCGGGCCACGGCGGCCAGCAGTTCCCGGGCCTGGCCGGGTCGTGCGAGGTCGAGCAGGGCCCGTGCGGTCGCCGCGACCTCGGCGACGGGGCGGGCCACGCTCTGCCGGAGCAGTGCCGCGGCGTCGGCGGTGCGGCCGGCGGCGGCCAGGGCGTCGGCGGCCGCGGCGAGCCGGGCGGGTGGCAGGCCGGCCACCTCCCAGAGCAGCACGGGGACGTCGGAGGCGAGTTGGGCTTCCTCCAACGCGGCCAGAAGTAAGGGGAGTTCGGGTGCGGGGCGAGTGGTGGCGGCGCACAGTTCGGCGTGCGCGGGGCCGCTCGCGCCGCTGGCGCGGAGCTGGGCGAGGCGGCGGACGGTCGCGGTGGCGGTGTGGCGCGCCTCGGGCTCGGGGGCCGGGGGCGGGGCGTCGGGGCCGCGGTCCGGTGCGCCGCCGGCCGTTTCGTGCGGTGTGGTGCACGCCCCGGCGAAGCGGGCGCCGCGCAGGGCCGGTGCGGCGGCGGGCGGCGGTGAGGGCGGCCCGACGGGCACCGGCTCGGCGGCCGGGGGGCCGTCCGGCAGTTCCAGTCCGGCGAACCGCGCACCCCTGGGGCGGGCGGCTCTGACCGGTGACTCGGGGGCGGGCCCGGGGGCGCCCGTCGCGTCGCCGACCGTCGGGACCGGGGCGACCGCCGCACCGCTGACCGGAGGGACCGGGGCATCCGTCAACGCCGCCAGTCGGGCCCGCAGTTCCCGGACGCGGGCCTCCGCCCGGACGAGGTCGTCCCGGGCCCAGGCCAATTCCCGGGACAGCCGCTCCCGCTCGGGCGGGTCCGCGGCGGCCCGGGCGGCGGCCTGCAGTTCGTCGGCGCGACGGGCGGCCCGCCGCTGGGCGCGGCGCATCAGTTCCAGGCGCTCGCGGAGCGCGGGCCGGCCGCCCGGCTGGGCGTCGTGGTCGGCGACCGCCCGGGCGTGCAGCCGCCGGGCGCGCGGACCCATGGCGCGTACCGCCTGGTCGCCGTGGCGGGCCGCGAGGTCGTGCAGCAGCGACTCGACCACGTCCCGAGGTGGCAGTTCCCGGCCCTCCAGGCAGGCCCGCAGGCCCTCCGGGTCGCGGTGCGCGAAGACCCCGTACCACCCGGTCGCCGGATCGAGCAGCCGCCCAAGACCGGTCAGGAAGTTGGCGAACTCGACGTTGGGCGAGGTGAGTTGAGTGTCCGTCATGCCGTGCCTTTCCCCCCAGCGGCCGGACCCCTCCGGCCCGTCCGCATTGCACACCCGGTGTGTTCGGGGGCGGTGACCGGCGTGCTACGGGAGGTTTTCGGATTCCGCACGGTCGGGCGACCCCCCGGGCCCGCGCCCCGGCCACCCGGGCCACACCGGCCGCCCGGGCCCGGCCGCGCCGCTCGACGCACTGGGCGCGCCGTCATGACGAAAACGGCAGAAGAACTTGCAAGTTTACCTGTCGATCTTCTACGCTCGAAGCATGCCCAACAAGGACCAGGAACGGCTCGGCGCCGACCTCGGCGCGACCGTGTCCCTACTGATGCGCCGGCTGCGTGCCGCCTCCCCGCAGGGCGAACTGACCCCCACCCAGCGCGCGGTGGTCGCCCGGATCGACGGCGACGGGCCGTCCACCATCGCGGCGCTGGCCCGCGCCGAACTGGTGCGTCCGCAGTCGATGCGGATGATCGTCGGCGTCCTGGAGGGGCACGGGATCCTCGCCCGCAGCCCCCACCCCACCGACGGCCGCCAGGTGGTCTTCTCACTCACCGACGAGGGCCACCAGGTGCTCGCCGACGTCCGGGCGGCCAAGAACAACTGGCTGGCGGTGGCCATCGCCGGCCGGTTGACCGACGACGAGCAGCGGACGCTGGCCGAGGCGACCGCGCTGATACGACGGCTGACCGAGGAATGAGCGCCCCCGACGCCCCGGAGCGGACGCCCGGCCGCACCCCCGCGCCGACCGGCGAGCACGACCAACTCCCCTCCGGAGACCGCGGTTTCGGCGCCCGTCTGATGACCCCGCTACTCCTGGGGTCACTCCTCAACCCCATCAACTCGACGATGATCGCCACCGCGCTGGTGGCGATCGGCCGGGACTTCCGCATCGGCGCCACCGACACCGCATGGCTGATCTCGGCGATGTACCTCGCCAGCGCGGTGGGACAGCCGTCGCTGGGCCGGGTCGCCGACCGGATCGGGCCGCGGCGGGTCTTCGTCGCCGGCACGGTGACGGTCTGCGCGGCCGGCCTTATCGGCGCGCTGGCGCCGACCTTCACGCTGCTGATCGTCTCCCGGATCCTGCTCGGCGTCGGCACCGCGGCCGCCTACCCGGCGGCGATGGCGATGCTGCGCGCCGAGTCGCGGCGGGTGGGCCGACCCACGCCCCGGTCGGCGCTCGGCCGGCTCTCGCTGGCCGCGTTAGCCAGTGCGGCGGTCGGCCCCACCCTCGGCGGTCTGCTCGCCGCGACCGCGGGGTGGCGGGCGGTCTTCGCGGTCAACATCCCGCTCGCGCTCCTGGCACTGGTCGGTGCGCTGGCCTGGCTTCCGGCCGACCGGGATGCCCAGGCGACGGCCGCGTCCGAGGGGTCCGGCACCGCGGCCCGGGGCTCCCTCGACCCGTTCGGCATCGCGCTCTTCGCCTCCGCGCTGACCTGCGCGATGTTCTTCCTGCTGCGGCTGGACGCGCCCCGGTGGCCGCTGCTCGCGCCGACCGCGGCGCTGACCGCCGTCCTGGTGTGGTGGCAGCTGCGCCATCCGCAGCCCTTCATCGACCTGCGGATGCTGGCCCGCAACCGCGCACTGGTACTGACCTATCTACGGCACGGGCTGGCCTATCTGGTCATCTACTGCGTGCTCTACGGCTTCAGCCAGTGGCTGGAGCAGGCGCACGGCTTCTCGTCCTTCCACGCCGGGCTGGTGATGCTGCCGATGTCCGGCGCGGCCGCGGTCTGTTCGCTCGCCGGCGCCCGGACGAAGGGCATCCGCGCCCCGTTGGCCGTCGCCGCGGGGTGCCTGATCGCGGGCAGTGCGGTCTTCCTGCTGCTGCGCGACACCAGCCCGCTGCCGGTGCTGCTGGTCGCGGGGGCGCTGTTCGGCATCCCGCAGGGGCTGGCCGCCACCGGCAACCAGGCCGCCGTCTACGCCCAGGCGCCGGCCGACGGCGTGGGCGCGGCGGCCGGACTCCAGCGCACCGCCCAGTACCTCGGCGCGATCACCGCCTCCAGCCTGATCGGGCTGCTGTACGGGGAGCGCGCCACGGACGCGGGGCTGCACGCGATCGCGCTGGCCGGTGCGGTCTGCGGCGCGCTGCTGCTCGCCCTCACCCTCGCCGACCGGACCCTGCGCACCACGGGCCGTCGCACCCTCGACTGACACACCATCAATTACCGTTCGTTCAAGAGGAGTTACCGTGCCTGCCAGCACTCTGGACCGGACCACCGCACTGGTCCTGATCGACCTTCAGAAGGGCATCACCGGGCTGCCCACCGTCCACCCCGCCGCCGAGATCGTGGCCCGCGGGGCCCGGCTGGCCGAGGCGTTCCGCTCCCGCGGGCTGCCGGTCGTCCTGGTGAACGTCACCGGTGGGGCGCCGGGCCGTACGGAGGCCGGGCGACCGGGCGGCACCCCGCCGGCCGACTGGGCCGAGCTGGTCGCCGAACTCGGGCAGCAGCCGGGCGACCTCCGTATCACCAAGGAGCGGTGGGGCGCCTTCCACGGCACCGAGCTCGATGCCGAGCTGCGCCGCCGCGGGGTCACCCAGATCGTGTTCGGCGGGATCGCCACCAGCATCGGAGTGGAGTCCAGCGCCCGCGCCGCGCACGAGCACGGCTACCACGTCACCGTCGCCGTCGACGCGGTGACCGACCTGGACGCGGACGCGCACCACAACAGCGTGCAGCGGATCTTCCCGCGGCTGGGCGAGACCGACACCACGGAGGCGATCATCGGTCTCCTGGGCTGAGGTCCGCGGCCGGTGCGGGCTGTGGGTCGGGGCGTCGCTCGTGCCACCGCAGGGCGTCCTGGAGCTGGGCGGCCAGCGAGATCAACCGCGGTTCGCCGTGCGCCGGGCCGAGCAGCTGGGCGCCCAGCGGCAGCCCGTCCGCGCTGAAGCCGGCCGGCACGCTGATCCCCGGCCAGCCCAGCACGTTCCACGGCCAGGCGTACGGACAGGCCGCGATCATGGCCTTGTCGGTCTGCCAGCCGCTGAGCTTGGCGAGGGTGCCGACGCGGGGCGGCGGGGTCGCGGTGGTCGGCGTCAGCAGGACGTCGTAGCGGCCGAACAGCGCGCCGATGCGGCGCTGCTGGCGGCGCTCCGCGGCCCGGGCGCCGCGCAGCAGCGGACCGCCGAGCAGGCGGCCCAGCCGCACCGCCTCCCGGGTGCGGCGGTCCAGCAGCCGGGGGTCGGGGACCCGGGCGGCCCACTCCCCGACGCCGGCCGTGGCGCGCGGGACGAAGGCCAGTCCGACGAGTCCGTAGTCCGGTTCGGCCTCCTCGACGAAGTGGCCGAGGCCGGCCAGGGTGCGGGCCACCGCGGTCACCGCGGTCCGGACGTCGGGGTGCAGCGGTTTGCGGGTGAAGGTGGCGGCGGCCTGCCAGGAGAGTGCGATGCGCAGCCGCCCGGGGTCCCGGCCGGCCGCCTCGTGGGCCGCGATGGCCGGCGGCCGGTGCAGGTCGCCGGCGTGGTTGCCGCTGGCGACGTCCAGCAGCAGCGCGGCGTCCTCGACGGTGCGGGCCAGCGGGCCGATACCGGTGATGCCCTGGAACGCCTCGGGGTCCGGCCAGGTCGAGATCCGGCCGCGCTGGGGTTTGATGCCGACGAGGTGGGACCAGGCGGCGGGGATCCGGACCGAGCCGGCGCCGTCGGTACCGAGTGCGGCGGGGACCAGTCCGGCGGCGACCGCGGCGGCTGAGCCGCCGGAGGAGCCGCCGGGGGTGTGCGCGAGGTTCCAGGGGTTGCGGGTGTTGCCGAAGGCCGGGCCCTCGGTGAACGGCCACTGGCCGAGTTCGCAGGCGTTGGTCTTGCCGACGATGACCGCGCCGGCCGCGCGCAGCCGCCGGACGACCTCGGCGTCGTGCTGCTTGGGCGGGAACACCCCGGCGCAGCCGAACGCGGTGGGTTCGCCCGCCACGTCGGTGTCGTCCTTGACCGCGACCGGCACGCCGAGCAGCGGCGCCCGCTCCCCGTCGGCGAGCCGGCGGTCCGCCTCCGCCGCCTCGGCCAGTGCCGCCTCGGCCCGGACCCGGCGGAAGGCGTTGACGTTGTCCTGGGTGGCCGCGATGCGGTCCAGGGAGCGTTGCACCAGGGCGGTGGCGGTGACCCGTCCGTCGGCCAGGGCGCGGGCCTGCTCGGCGAGCCCCTCCCACTGGCCGTCCAGGTGCCCCGTCGGGGCGGCGGATGCCGGGCGGCGGGGGCGCTCCGGGGACGACCCGGCCTGGCGTTCCTGGCTCTCGTCAACGCTCACGCTGCGTGCCCTCCCTGGGACCGCTCATTCGAACGAACGGTCCCAGGAGGCTAATCGGACCCGCGGGAGGCGGCAACGATGCCGCGCGGCGCGGCACATCGACGACACACGGACGGCACACACGGCCCGTCCGGGTGTCATCGGGGTGTCGTCGGAGTTGCGGACCGCCTTGCGCGCAGGGTGTTACGGCGCCGGGTCGACGACCATCGCCGAGCCGCCGCCGCGCCGGGCCTTCTCGGCCGCCGCGAGCCAGCGGCCGTCCGACAGCCGCTGCACGCCGGTGGCCGCGCCGATCTCCGGGTTCAGCTTGAAGGTGTGGCCGAGGGCTTCGAGTTGCTTGCGGAGCGGGCTGTTCCACAGGGCCGGTTCGAGTTCGGTGGCGGCGGCGTTGCGCTGGCTGGCGCGCGGTGCGGCGATGGCGTCCACCAGCGACATCCCGCGGTCGAGGTGGTTGACCAGGGTTTGCAGCACGGTGGTGATGATGGTGGCGCCGCCGGGCGAGCCCAGTGCCAGCACGGGCGAGCCGTGGCGCAGCACGATGGTCGGGGAGATGGACGAGCGGGGCCGCTTGCCGGGGCCGGGCAGGTTCGGGTCGTGCACCGCCGGGTTGGCGGGCGCGAAGGAGAAGTCGGTCAGTTCGTTGTTGAGCAGGAAGCCGCGGCCCGGGACGGTGATGCCGCTACCGCCGGTCTGCTCAATGGTGAGGGTGTAGGCGACGACGTTGCCCCACTTGTCGGCGGCGGTGAGGTGGGTGGTGTTCTCCCCCTCGTACGTCGTCGGGGCGGCCTGGCCGGTGGTGCCGCAGGGCGTCGGGTGGCGCGGGTCTCCGGGCGCGAGCGGGCTGGTGAGCGCCTTGTCGTCGTTGATCAGGCACTCCCGGGAGGCGGCGAACCGCTTCGAGGTGAGGCCCTTGACGGGGACGTTCTCGTAGGCGGGGTCACCGACCCAGCGGCCGCGGTCGGCGAAGGCGATCCGGCTGGCCTCGATGTAGCGGTGCAGGAACTGCGCCTCGGTCAGATGCGAAAGGTCGCTCTTCTCCAGGATGTTGAGCGCTTCGGCGACGGTGGTGCCGCCGGAGGACGACGGTGCGATGCCGTAGACGTCCAGGCCGCGGTACGTGGTGTGGGTCGGCGGGTGGCTGAGCGTGTGGTAGGCGCGGAGGTCGGTGGTGGTCAGGTCGCCGGGGCGGACCTTGCGGGTGACGCCGGAGCGGACGGGCGGCTGCTGGACGGTGCGGACGATGTCCTGGCCGATCGCGCCGCGGTAGAGCGCATCGACGCCCTTCGCCCCCAACTCCCGGTAGGTGCGCGCCAGGTCGGGGTTCTTCAGCGTCGAGCCGACGACCGGGAGCTTGCCGCCGGGCAGGAAGAGGTCGGCGGTGGCCGGGAAGTCGCGGAACCGCGCCTCGTTGTCCGCGGTCTGCTGGCGGAAGGTCGCGTCGACGATGAAGCCCTTCGCGGCGATCTTCTCGGCGGGCTTGAGCACCTGCGCCAGGGAGCGGCTGCCCCACTTCTTGAGGGCGCTGTCCCAGGTGGCGGGGGTGCCGGGGGTGCCGATGCTGAGCCCGCTGGTGACCGCGTCGTCGAAGGGTATCGGCTTGCCGTTCTCCAGGAAGAGGTCCTTGGTGGCGGAGCGCGGGGCGGTCTCCCGGCCGTCGAGGGTGCGGATGGTCTTGGTCTTGGCGTTGTAGTAGACGAAGTAGCCGCCGCCTCCGACGCCGGCCGAGTAGGGCTCGGTGACGCCTAGCGCGGCGGCGGTGGCGACCGCCGCGTCGACCGCGTTGCCGCCCTTGCGGAGCACCTCGATGCCGGCGGCCGAGGCGTCCGCGTCGACGCTGGAGACCGCCCCGCCGTAGCCGACGGCGACCGGGGTCTTGGCGGGGGTGGCGGGGTCCTGGGCCGCGGGGCCGGGTCGGGGTGCCGCGGTCCGGGCGGCGGCCGGGACGGCCATCAGGGAACCGGCCAGTGCGGCCGTGACTCCCAGGACGGTGAGACGTCGGACGTTCGACATACCTGGACTTCCTCCAAGGGCAGCGCGATGGGGGGCGGCAGAGGCCGGAGCCTACCGGGGGCAACAGCGCGCCGACAGGGGGTATTTCGGGTGTCCGACCGCCATCTGAGGGCGGCCGGAGGGCGGGACGGTTCGGGGCCGAGCCGTACGGTCCCGCCGTACCGGGACGGACCCGGGCAAGCGTCACGGACCGCCGCCCCGACCTCGAACACCCGCCCGACAGCCGGTACGCTCGCCCGCCATGAACGACACCCTGCTGCTCCTGACCGCGGCGGTCGCCCTCCTCGTGGGGCTGGCCGCCGGCTGGGCCGGATTCTCGGCGGTGGCCCGCCGGAAGCTGACCCGCGAACAGGGCTTCTTCGGGCTGCCCGATGGTTCCGAGTGCGTCCTGGTCACCCACCGGGACAGCGCCTCGGCCCAGTGGAGCATCCCGCGGCACGACGCGCTGGCGCTGCTGGGGCTGGCCTCGGTGATCGAGAACTGCGGTGCGCACCCGGAGGTCGCCCCGCACGACACCGGGCTCCAGGGCTTCGGGGCGCGGACCGAGTTCTGCGTTGGCGACCCGACCGCGCACCGCCGGCTGGCCGCGCACATGACGAACCTGCTGCCGGGCGTCGCGGTCCACCCGGGTGACGCGACCGGGGCCGGCCGGGGCACCTTCACCGTCGGCGGGACGGCGTACCGGATGGAGCCGGGGGCGGTGGAGTACGTACTGCTGGCCCGGCTGACGGCCGGGGAGGGCGGCCGGCCGGTGTTCCTGGCGGCCGGTCAGCGCCCGGTCACCCACCGGGCCGCGGTCCGTCACCTGGTCCGCAACCGGTCCCGGCTGGCCCGTCGGTACGGGACCGACGGGCAGTTCGCGCTGCTGCTGAAGGTGGTCAACTCGCAGGCGTACGGGCCCGACGTGGTGGAGCTGGTGGCCGACGTCAGCAAGGCGGCGCTGGCGCCGGCGGAGGCCAAGGGGCAGCACCGGGCGACCGCCTGAGGCCACTTCACCGACGGGCGGGTGCCCCACTTCTCTGCCAAGCTCGGGGGCATGACCCCCCGCCCGCGTACGCCCTTCCTGCACTGGGCCGGTGCGCTGCCGGTCGTGGCGGTGGTGCTGCTGGCCCTGATCTGGGGGCGGTCGCTGCCGACGGCACTGGTGGCCGTGGTGTCGCTGTTCCTGGCCGCGGCGGTGCTGGCCGCGGTGCACCACGCGGAGGTGATCGCGCACCGGGTGGGCGAGCCGTTCGGGTCGCTGGTGCTGGCGGTCGCGGTGACCATCATCGAGGTGGCGCTGATCGTCACGTTGATGGTCGACGGCGGGGAGAAGAGCGCCGGGCTGGCCCGGGACACGGTCTTCGCCGCCGTCATGATCACCTGCAACGGCATCGTCGGGCTCTGTCTGCTGGTCGGTGCGCTCAAGCGGCGGGTGGCGGTCTTCAACGCCGAGGGCACCGGGGCGGAGCTGGCCTCGGTCGCCACGCTGGCCGGGCTCAGCCTGGTGCTGCCGTCCTTCACCACCACCACGCCCGGGCCGCAGTTCTCCGGTCCGCAGCTGATCTTCGCGGCGCTCGCCGCGCTGGCGCTGTACGGCCTGTTCGTCACCACCCAGACCATCCGGCACCGGGACTACTTCCTGCCGGTGACCACGGCCGGCGAGGTGATCGACTCCGAGGACCACGCCGACCCGCCGACCCGCCGGGCCGCGCTGGGCAGCCTGGGACTGTTGGTGCTGGCGCTGATCGCGGTGGTGGGGCTGGCCAAGGCGGTCTCGCCCACCATCGAGTCCGGGGTGGCCTCGGCCGGCCTGCCGTCGTCCGTGGTGGGTGTGGTGATCGCGCTGCTGGTGCTGCTCCCGGAGACCATCGCGGCGGTCCGCGCGGCCCGCCGGGACCGGATCCAGACCAGCATCAACCTCGGCCTGGGCTCGGCGATGGCCAGCATCGGCCTGACGATTCCCGCGGTCGCGCTGGCCACGATCTGGCTGAAGGGCCCGCTCATCCTGGGTCTGGGCGCCAGTCACATGGTGCTGCTGGCGCTCACCGTCGTCGTCGGCACCCTGACGGTGGTACCCGGCCGGGCCACCCTGCTCCAGGGCAGCGTCCACCTGACGCTGCTGGCGGCGTACATCGTGCTGGCGGTCAGCCCCTGACGGGCGTGCCGGCGGTCCGGCGCTGACGGACGACACCAAGGACCTCGTCCCGTGCTCCGTCGACCGGGCCGGCGGGCGGCGCGTGAGAGCGGTCACCCTGGGCCCCGGAACGCCCAACAATGGTTTATCGTTCAATTGGCAGCGCGCCCAATGGGCCGCGCCCCTCGATCCGCCCCGGCTGGGTTCCCCCGTCCGGCCGGGGCTTCCCCCCTCTTCTGTGCCCGGTACGGCGGCGTCCCGCCCCGTACGCCCGCGGCCGGACCCCCGTCTCGCTCCCCCAGTGCCCTGCCCGCCGTGCCGCGGTCGTCGTGGCCTGGTCGTCGTGAGCGTCGTGACGTGGTCATCGTGCTGTCGTCGTCCTGCGGTGGTGGGGCCATGTGCGCTGCCGGCGGTGGATCCGGAAGGGGTGGGGCGACCGCTCCCTGGGCCGCCGCGGCCCGTCCTGCGCGGACCACCGGCTCCGCCGATCATCGGAGTATGGCCCCGACCCCCGAGGGCAGCGGCGCGGCCCCGCCCCCGTATCCCGTGATCCGGCCGATGCTGGCCGTGCTCGGGCCGCTGCCGCCGGAGCCCGAGCAGACCGGCTGGGCGTTCGAGGCCAAGTGGGACGGGGCCCGGTGCCTGGTCAACACAGCGGGCGACGGCACGGTCCACCTGGTCACCCGGGCCGGCAACGACGCCACCACGACCTACCCCGAACTGAGCCCGCTCGGGCAGCAGCTGCGCGGACGGCCCGCGGTGCTGGACGGCGAGGTGGTGGTGCTGGACCCCGCCGGCCGGCCCGACTTCGGGCTGTTGCAGCGGCGGATGGGCGTGCTCAACCCGCGCCGCACCGCCCGACTGGCGATGGAGTTGCCCGTTCAGCTGGTGCTCTTCGACGTGATGTACCTCGGCGGTTCCCTGCTGGACGCGCCGTACCACGAGCGGCGGGCGGTGCTGACGGGGCTGGGACTGGCCGGCCCCAACTGGTCGGTGCCGGGGTACGTGGCCGGCCACGGCGACCGGGCGTGGCAGGCGGCGCTGCGCGGTGGCCTGGAGGGTGTGGTGGCCAAGCGGCTGTCCTCGCCGTACCTCCCGGGGGTGCGCTCACCCGACTGGGTGAAGACCAAGCACGTGGAGACGCTGGACGTCGTCCTCGGCGGCTGGACGGAGGGGCACGGGGCGCTCAGCGGGCTGCCCGGGTCGGTCCTGGCGGGCGTGGTGGAACCGGGCGGACTGCGGTTCGTGGGGGCGGTGGGGTCGGGACTCTCCGACCATGAGCGGCGGGAACTGGCGCACTACCTGAGCGTGATCCCGCTGGACCACTCGCCGTTCGTCAACCCCGTGGACCTGACGGGGGTGCACTGGGCGGAGCCCCGGCTGGTGGCCGAGATCGCCTTCAGCGGCTGGACCTCGGCGGGCCGGATCCGGCATCCGGTCTGGCACCGACTGCGGCCCGATCTGACCCGGCTGGGCTGAGCCGCCCCCGACCGGGCCGGCGAAGCGGTGGGGCGCGCCACGGCGGGCGACGGCCGTGGGACGGCACGGCCGTGGCTACCGGGCGGGTCGCCTCACCCGCGGCCCGGTGCCGTCACGGGCGGCAGAACCGGGCGACGGCGACCGAGCCGCCGGCGTTCTCGTCGTCGGAGCCGAGGATCCCGTCCCGGGAGCCGGGCAGACTGGCCAGCGCCTCGACCTTGTGTCCGGAGACCGTCGCGAGCCGCCGCGGCCGGTCGGACACCGCCAGTCGGATGCGGCCGTCCCGGGAGACGGTGACCCGCCCGGCGTCGTAGAGCGCGGAGGCGAACGGGCCGTCGTCGCCCGGGTCGGACGCCGACGACACGGTCAGCCGACCGTCGGCGGCGAGCTTCAGGTCCGAGACGTGCCGGACGTGCTCCGTCGGGTACGGCGCCCGGAATTCCGCCGATACCGGCTTTCCGACGGAGTTGTCCGCCGGATTCCACTCGGCCGCCGACAGCGTCGCCGGACGGTCGTCCTGGCCGCGATCCGCCCAGACCGCGACGGATTTCCCGTGGACGACGAAGAGCGCGAATCCCTCGTGGTTGGCATCCGGGGAAATGCCGGGCAGGCGGAATGTGCCGAGCACCCGCACGGTGTCCTTTTCCCGGACGACGCGGTAGGCGGTGCCGTCGCTCGCCAGCGCCACGAACTCGTGCGGCCGGCCGGGGACCGCGTCGATCGCCTCCAGGTCCACGGGCAGCTCGCCGGCCCAGTCCAGCGGCCGTACCCGCGGCGCGGCGCCCGGGCCAAGACCTATCGCCACCAGCCGGTTCTGGCCGGGCTTCTTGTTGTCACGGACGCCGACGGCGTCGATCGCACCGCCGTGCCGGTCCTCGACGGCCAGGCCGCTGATGCCGGCGGTGATGCCGTCCCCGACCCGCTGCCAGTCGGTCCCGCCGGGGTGGGGCGCGGGGGCCGGATGCCGCTCCTGTGCGGTGGCCGTCGTCGGCGCCAGCAACGCGACGCCGACGAGGGCCACACCTATTGCCTTCTTAATCATCGGGCGATGCTAGGTGAATTCCGCCAATTACCGGTGAGTTGGCGTTTTCGATTTCCGCTCAGCTGCCGGACATTCCGTCAGGATTCACCGTGCGCCGGGCGGCTGACGCACCGGGAGAATCCCCCGGCGACGCGGGAAGGCATTTCGGGACACCGCCCCTCGACCTCGACGGAAGGAACCGGCGATGCCCGCCCCCGACCCCGCCCCCGGTGACGACGGCAACCCCGCGTACGGCCACCGGCCCTTCAAACGCTCCCGCAGCCACTTCGCCGACCGGGTCACCGCCGACGGCCGCGACGGCTGGCCGGTGGCGGCCGGCCGCTACCGGCTGGTGGCCAGCCGCGCCTGCCCGTGGGCGAGCCGCGCGGTGATCTCCCGGCGGCTGCTCGGCCTGGAGGACGCGCTGTCGCTGGCCGTCGTCGACCCCCTCCAGGACGACCGCAGTTGGCGCTTCACCCTCGACCCGGGCGGCCGGGACCCGGTCCTCGGCATCCGCTTCCTCAGCGAGGCGTACGACGCCCGCGAGACCGGCTACCCCGGCGGCGTCAGCGTCCCCGCGCTGGTGGACGTCCCCAGTGGGCAGCTGGTCACCAACGACTTCCAGCAGATCACCCTGGACTTCGCGACCGAGTGGACGGCGCTGCACCGGCCCGGGGCGCCCGACCTCTACCCACCGGCGCACCGCGCGGAGATCGACGCCGTGATGGCCGACGTCTACCGGGACGTCAACAACGGGGTGTACCGGGCCGGTTTCGCCACCGGCCAGGGCGAGTACGACGAGGCGTTCGACGTGCTCTTCGGGCGGCTGGACCAGCTCGCCGACCGGCTGTCGGACCGGCGGTACCTGGTCGGCGACACGATCACCGAGGCCGACATCCGCCTGTTCACGACGCTGGTCCGCTTCGACGCCGCCTACCACGGCCACTTCAAGTGCAACCGGTTCAAGCTGGCCGAGGACCCGGTGCTGTGGGCGTACGCCAAGGACCTGTTCCAGACGCCCGGTTTCGGCGACACGGTGGACTTCCACCACATCAAGCAGCACTACTACCGGGTGCACACGGGCATCAACCCCACCGGCATCGTCCCGCTCGGCCCGGACCTGTCCGGTTGGCTGACCCCGCACCACCGCGAGGAGCTGGGCGGACGGCCGTTCGGCGACGGCACACCGCCGGGTCCGGTCCCGCCGGGCGAGGAGGTCCCGCCGTCGGGGCGCCCCTGATCCATCCGCCGATCCATCCTCTGATCCACCCGACCGGAGCGGGCACCGATTGTCGGGTCCGACAGAGTGGGCCTTCCCTAGCGTGAGTGATCGAAAGGGAAGGAGACCGAGGTGCTGGAGCGGCTGAACGAAGCCATGGAGCACATCGAACGCCATCTCGACCGTCCGGTCGAGGCGGGCGAACTGGCGCGGATCGCCATGACGTCGGAGTACCACTTCCGGCGGATGTTCTCCGCGCTGGCCGGGATGCCGCTGTCGGAGTACCTGCGGCGCCGGCGGCTGACCGTCGCGGGCGCCGAGGTACTGGCCGGCGAGCGGACGCTGCTGGACATCGCGGTGCGGTACGGCTACGGCTCGGGCGAGGCGTTCGCCCGGGCGTTCCGGGGACTGCACGGCGTGGGCCCGGGCGAGGCCCGGCGGACCGGTGCGGCACTGCGCTCCCAGCCCCGGATGGCCTTCCGTCTCGTCGTCGAAGGGAGCAGCACCATGGAGTACCGGATCGTGGAGAAGGAAGAGTTCCGGGTGGTCGGGAAGAAGGCCCGGGTACCGCTGGTGTACGAGGGGGTCAACCCGGCCATCGCGGAGTTCATCAAGGGTCTGGGCAAGGAGACGGTGCGGCGGATCCACGAGCTGTCGGACCAGGACCCGGAGGGGATCGTGGCGGTCTGCGACGGCCTCGACCCGAGCCGCGCCGAGGGCACCGAACTCGACTACTACCACGCGGTGGTGACGAACGTCCCGGTGCCCGACGACCTGGACGCGCTCACCGTCCCGCCCGGGACCTGGGCGGTCTTCGCGAACACCGGCCCGTATCCGCAGGCGCTGCAGAGCCTGTGGGCGGACGTCTTCGCCCAGTGGTTCCCGTCGAACCCGTACCGCAGCCGGCCCGGCCCGGAGATCCTGCGCACGCGGATCACGCCGGACGGGGCGGAGGCGACCACGGAGCTGTGGATACCGGTGGAGCGGACACCGGTGTGAGGCACCGGGCTCCGCCGCGCCTACGGGAGCGGCGGAGCCCGGACCGCTTCGATGTCACGAACTCCCCTCGCATTGGGGGGAGTTGAGCGTCGGCGCTACTCCGCGCCGGCGTCCTCCGGGGTTCGGCGGACCAGCCCGGCCAGGACGTCGAGGGCATCGGACAGGACGTCGACGGGCGGGGAGGCCAGGGCCAACCGGACCGCGTTGGGGACGTGGCCGGCGCCGGCGGCGAAGGCGCCGGACGGGGTGACCGCGATGCCGTGGCGGGCCGCCGCGGCCACGAAGGTGTCGGCCCGCCACGGCTCGGGCAACTCCCACCAGCAGTGGTAGGAGTGCGGATCGGCGCGGAGCCGTTGGCCGGCCAGGCGGTCAGCGACGATCCGCTGGCGGGCCGCCGCGTCGGCGCGCTTGTCCGCTTCGACGGCGGTGGCGGTGCCGTCACCCAGCCAGCGGACCGCCGCCTCCAACGCGAAGCCGGCGGCCGTCCAGGCGCCGGAGCGGAGCGCGGCGGCGAAGTCCGGGGCGGCGTCGTGGTCGGGGGGCACCAGGAAGCCGAGGGTCAGCCCGGGGGCGAGGCGTTTGGAGAGGCTGTCGACGAGCACCGTGCGCTCCGGCGCGAGGGCCGCGAGCGGCGGCAGGTCGGGGCGGAGGAAACCGTAGACGGCGTCCTCGACCGCGTACAGGTCCAACGCGCGCAGCGTCGCGGCGAGTTCCGCGCGGCGCGCGCCGGGCATGGTGGTGCCGAGCGGGTTGTGCAGTGCGGGCTGGAGGTAGACCGCGCGCAGGGGGGCGGCGGCGCGCAGCGCGTCGGGGGTGACGCCGTGCTCGTCCATGGCCAACGGGACGAGGGTGATGCCGAGGCGGGCCGCGATGCCCTTGACGACGGGGAAGGTGAGCGCTTCGACGCCGAGGCGTTCACCGGGCGGGACCAGGGTGGCGAAGGCGGCGGCGAGGGCCTGCCGGCCGCTGCCCGCGAAGAGCAGCCGCCGGGCGTCGGGGACCCAGCCGGCCCGGGCGAGGTGTGCGGCGGCGGCCTGCCGGGCGGCCGGGGTGCCGGCGGCGCCGGCCGGGCGCAGCGCCGCGGCAAGCGCGTCGTCCTGCTGGAGCAGCTGGCCGAGGCTGCGCGCGAGGAGCGCGGGCTGCCCGGGCAGGACGGGGAAGTTCAGCTCCAGGTCGATGCGGTGGCCGCCGGGTTCGGCCAGTGCGGGCTCGGTCGCCGGTGGCGCCGTGCGGACGAAGGTGCCGCGGCCGACCTCGCCCACGGTCAGGCCGCGCCGGCCCAGTTCGCGGTAGACCCGGGCCGCGGTCGAGTCGGCGATCCGCCGTCGTTGGGCGAACCGGCGCAGTGGCGGCAGCCGGTCCCCCGGGCGCAGCCGGCCGGCCGCGATGGCCGCGGCCAGTTCGTCGGCGATGGCGCGGTAGTCGTCCCCCGACATAGGCGCTCCCCTCCCTCACATTGCACCGAGCACATTGTTTCTATTGTGCCGAGACAATGCTCCTCATAGCATCGATCCGTCAACCCCCGGATGCAGCAGGGCCGCAGGTGGTGCGGCCAGGAGAGGTGTGTCATGGCATCGGTGCAATATGACGGGATCACGGTGGAGTACGAGGACGAGGGCAGTGGTGAGCCGCTGGTGCTCGTCCACGGCCACCCCTTCGACCGCTCGATGTGGCGCCCGCAGATCACGCACTTCAGCCGCGCCGGGATGCGAGTGATCGCACCGGACCTCCGCGGCTACGGCGGCAGTTCGGTGGTGCCCGGCAAGACCCCGCTGGAGACCTTCGCCCGGGACCTCGCCGACCTGCTCGACCGGCTCGGGATCGAGCGGTGCGTGCTGGGCGGGCTGTCCATGGGCGGGCAGATCGTCATGGAGTGCTACCGGCAGTTCCCTGAGCGGATCCGAGCGTTGCTGCTCGCCGACACCTTCGCGGCGGCGGACACCGAGGCGGGCCGGGCGGTGCGCCTGCGTACCGCGCAGCGGCTCCTGACCGAGGGGATGGCCGGGTACGCGCACGAGGTGCTGCCCAAAATGATCTCGCCGGCCAACGTCACGGCGCGGCCGGCGGTCGCCGAGCACGTCCTGGGGATGATGCGGAACGCCTCCCCCGAGGGCGCCGCGGCCGCCCTGCGCGGTCGGGCCGAGCGGCGGGACTACACCGGGCTGCTGCCGCGGGTCACGGTGCCCACCCTGGTCGTGGTGGGCACCGAGGACGAGTTCACCCCGGTCGCCGACGCCCGACTGATCCACGAGGCGGTGCCCGGCTCGCACCTGGCGGTCATTCAGGACGCCGGTCACCTGCCGAACCTGGAGCGCCCGGAGCAGTTCAACGCGGCGCTGGCGGACTTCCTGACCGCCCTGCCGAACCCGGTCACGCCGGCGGGCTGAGCGCGCCCCGGTGAGCGGACCGCGCCGGGCCGTCCGTACGCGTCGTCAACGCCCTGGCAGTGGCCGAGCGCGGAGTCCCCGCACCGGGCCGTCGCTCCAGTGATCGGCGCCGTCCGCGGCCGGCTACTCGCCGACCTGCCCGGACGCCAGCAACGCCGCGTGCGGCAGCACCAGTTGCCCGTCCGGTGCGGCGAACTCGGCGGCCAGCTCGACGAAATGGCGTCTGATCCGCTCGGTGGTCGCGGGCCCCTGGGAGGTGACGACCCGGCCGATGGTCGCCACGCCGGCCGCCGGGCCGCACCACCATTCCTCCGGCGTGGTGCGGTGCTCCCAGGACACCGTGGCGCACCGCACCCCGGCCAGCCGGCCGGCGGTGCGCAGCAGTTCCGCGAGGCCGTCCTCGGTGCGCGGGAAGTCGTCCTCGGGCGCGAGGGCGGGGATGTCCAGCGGTCGGGGCACGCCGGCCGCCTGTACCGCGCGGCCGAGGAGCGCCTGGCCCGATGCGGGCGGTGCGGACCAGATGGTCAGCGCGATCCGGCCGCCCGGCCGGGTCACCCGGCGCAACTCCGCGAGGGCCGCACCGGGCCGCCCGACGTGGTTGAGCACGAAGTTCCCGACGACGGCGTCGAACGCACCGTCGGGGAAGGGGAGGTGGGGGAGGGCGGCGACCTGGACGGTGGCCTCGGGGACGGCGGCCGCGGCGCTGTGCACCATGTCGGGTTCGGTGTCGACGGCGGTCACCCGGGCCCCGCGGGCGCAGGCCACCGCCGCCGCGGTGCCGGTACCGGTGCCGACGTCCAGCACCCGGGTGTCCTCGCCGACACCGGCGGCGTCCAGCAGCCGCGGCACCGTATACGCGCACAGTCGGCCGAAGCCCGCCGCGTACGCCGCGGCCCGGCCGGCCCAGGCCCGTCGCTCGCTGGCGTCGAACGGCGTCTGCGCCGCCCCGGGCATCCGCCCCTCCCCCGCGTCCGTCACGTTCGCCCCGCCTTTCCCTCGCGTCTCGTTCCGTAACGTGCACTCCGCCAACGTCCGGGAGCGCGCCGAACTCTCCCCTCGCACACCGGTGTTACCCAGCCGTAACCTACCGACGGGTTACCAGAGGTAAGCAGTGGACCTTACCCTCCAGTCACATCGAGCCGCCGGGCGCCCCTCCTGTCCTTGGAGTCCTCTGGACAGCGTCCCGTGCGGCTCGCGTCGAGATCTGGAGCAGAAGATGACGCCCTCCCGCACCACTCTGCGCGCCGCGATCGGCACCGTCTCCGCGGCGGTGCTCGCCACCACGGTCCTCACCGGCGCCCCGGCGAGCGCCGCGCCGGCACCCGCCCGCACCGCGGCCACCGCCCGGCCGGCGGCCACGGACTCCCCCACCCTGCGGTTCGTCGACATCACCGGCGCGGGCGGGATCACCCTCAAGGCGAACGTCTTCACCCCCTCCGGCGCCGACGGCGGCCGGCGGTACCCGCTGATCGTGCTGCCCACCAGCTGGGCGATGCCCCAGGTCGAATACCTCGCGCAGGCCCGCAAACTGGCCGCCGCCGGATACGTCGTGGTCGGCTACAACTCGCGCGGCTTCTGGCAGTCCGGCGGGCAGATAGAGACCGCCGGACCGCAGGACGTCGCCGACGCCTCCAAGGTCATCGACTGGGCACTGGCACACACCCCCGCCGACCCGCACAAGGTCGGCATGGCCGGCGTCTCCTACGGCGCCGGGATCAGCCTGCTGGCCGCCGCGTCCGACAAGCGGATCAAGGTGGTCGCGGCACTCAGCGGCTGGGCCGACCTGATCGGCTCGATCTACAGCGGACGCACCCCGCACCTCCAGGCGGCGGCGACGCTCGGCGGCTTGGGCGCGCTGACCGGGCGCCCCAGCCCGGAACTCCAGCGGATCCTCAAGGACTTCCTCAGCGCCAACATGGCCAAGGAAAAGGACATGATCGAGTGGGGCCGGAAGCGCTCCCCGGCCACCTACCTCGACCAGATCAATGCCAATGGGGCGGCGATCCTGCTCGGCAACGCCTGGGGCGACTCCCTCTTCCCACCCAACCAGTACGCGGCGTTCTTCGAGAAGCTCAAGGGCCCCAAGCGGCTGGAGTTCCGCCCCGGCGACCACGCCACCGCCGAGGGACTGGGCCTGCTCGGACTGCCCAACGACACCTGGAACGACACCAAGCGCTGGTTCGACCACTATCTCCAGGGCGCGGACAACGGCATCGACCGCGAGTCGCCGGTCCTCCTCAAGTCCCGTTCCACCGGCGCCTACGAGGGCTACAAGAGCTGGCAGGACGTCCCCTCCGCACACCGCCGGATCGCCCTGGGCGGCACCCAGCGCGTCCGCACCGGAATCGACTCCGGCGCCGACGGCGGACTGATCTTCCTCTCCAGCATGCTGGACCAGTTCCTCCGGCTGCCGCCGATGGCCTCCATCCCGCTGCTGCCGCGCTCGGCCGCCGCCGTCTGGCAGTCCGCGCCGTACGAGAGCGGGCAGCGGGTGCGCGGCACCACCCACCTGCACACCACCGTGACCCCCACCGCCACCAGCGGCACCGCCATCGCCTACCTCTACGACGTCGGCCCGCTGGGCCTGGGCAAACTGGTCACCCACGCCCCGTTCACCTTCCACGACAAGACCCCGGGCCGGCCGTTCGGCATGGACCTGGACCTCTCCGCCACCGCCTACAACGTGCCCGCCGGGCACCGGCTCGCGGTGGTCATGGACACCGTCGACCCGCTCTACATCGCCCAGAACCCCGCCGGCGCCCGACTGGCGTTCTCCTCCCCGGCGGACGACCCGTCGTACGTGTCGGTACCGGTCCGCGACTAGGGCCCATCCGGCCCTGATCCACCGGGCAGACCCAAAAGCCGTAGGGCGGCGGTCCGGACCTACGACCGCCGGCCTACGGCTTCCGCCCGAAGCGGTGGGCGGAGCGGGCTCGTTACGCTCCCCGCCATGAGAACTCTCCCCCCACCCCGCGACGCCGCACAACGCAAACGGGACGCCCTCCGGCTGCTGGAGACGGAAGAGGACGCCTGGGTCTCGTCCGCCTCCGCCGACGGCGCACCCACCCTGGTGCCGCTGTCGTTCATCTGGCACCGCGAGCGCCTGGTGATGTCCACCAAGGGCACCAACCCCACCGCCCGCAACCTCGCCGCCCGCGGGGAGAGCCGGGTGGCGCTGGGGACCACCCGGGACGTGGTGCTCGCCGACTGCACCGTCGAGGTACTGGCCAACGACGCCCTGCCACTGGACGCGGCGGACGCCCTCGCCGTCAAGCTCGGCTGGAACCCGCGCGGCCGCGCTGCGTGGGTCTTCCTCCGCTTCACCCCGCACCGCCTGCTGGTCTGGCGCGAGGAGAACGAGCTGGCCGGGCGGGAACTCCTGCGGAACGGCGTCTGGCAGGTCTGACGCCACCGCACTCCACAGCACACCCGGGTCCAGGTCACGGTCACGGTCACCGACGACATCGGCGCGGACCAGACCACCCGCCGGACCTCCGCCGGGGCGTTCACCGTGCTGGACGCGGTGAACTTCGCCGACGTCCCACAAGGAGCTGATCGGGCACGCCGCGCACAGCCCGTGGATGGCCCGCCGGTTCCGCTGAACGGGCCGCCGGGCGGCGCCCGTTCAGCCCCGCGCCCGGTGGTCCTCCTGTCGGAGCGTCGCCGGCTCCGGGGCGGCCACCCCGCCCGCCTCGACCTTGGGGTTGCGCCGCTGCCGTCGAGCGGCCCAGGTGGCCAGCCAGGACAGCAGCATGCACATCCCGATGTAGATCGGCGAGATGATCATGACGACGGGGATGAACGGCAGGTCGTAGTCGAGGTTGGACGCGATGAGCTTGCCGGCGTGCAGGAACTCCTCGTAGGTGATGAGGAAGCCGAGCGAGGTGTCCTTCAGGGCGACCACCAGCTGGGAGATGATCGCCGGCAGCATCGCCCGGACCGCCTGCGGCACCAGCACGTGCACCATCACCTGGGTCTTGCGCATCCCCAGCGCGTACGCGGCCTCGCCCTGGCCGCGCTCGACGGAGTTGACGCCGGAGCGGAAGACCTCCGCCAGCACCGAACCGTTGTACAGCGTCAGGCCGCTGACCAGGGCGGTCAGCGGATCCGCATGCAGCGCGACGTAGATGAAGAAGATCATCACCAGCACCGGCATGGCGCGGAAGAACTCCACCAGCAGGGTGCACGCCCACCGCAGGAATCGGTGCGCGGAGAGCCGCCCGGCCGCCAGTGCCCCGCCCAGCACCAGCGACCCCACCGCCGCCAGCCCGAACGCCCGCAGGGTGTTGGCCACTCCGGTGAGCAGCAACTCCTGGATGCCCTCGTAGGTGAAGGGGGTCCACTTCGCCGCGGTGAACTGGTGGGTGCGGAAGAGGAGGGCGAGGATCCAGCCGACCAGGGCGAGCAGCACCAGCGTCCCGGCGAGCCCGAAGTACCGGTGCCGGCGCCGGGTCCGCGGGCCCGGCAGGTCGTACAGGACGCTGGTCATCGGGCGACTCCGTAGCGCTTCTCCAGCGCGTTGAAGAGCGCGCTGATGGTCAGGGTCACGAGGAGGTAGCCGACCGCGATCCAGACGAAGGACCAGACGATGCCGTAGCCCCTTTCGTTGAGCGGTTTGTAGACGCCGAGGAGTTCGACGACGCTGAACGAGCCGGCGATCGCGGAGTTCTTGGCGAGCGCGATCAGGGTCGAACCGATCGGCGGGATGACCGAGCGGAACGCCTGCGGCAGCACCACCAGGCCGAGCGTCTGCCGGAAGCTCATGCCCAGGCTGCGGGCCGCCTCCCCCTGGCCGGCCGGCACGGTGTTGATGCCGGCGCGCACCGCCTCGCAGAGGAACGCGGAGGTGTAGCAGCCCAGCGCCAGGACGGCGAAGACGGTGAAGGGCAGCACCAGGCCGAAGCGCGGCAGCCCCAGCAGCACCGCGAAGAACAGCAGCGTCAGCGGGGTGTTGCGCAGCACCGTCACCCAGGCCGTGCCGAAGACCCGCAGGGAGCGGACCGGGGCGACCCGGAAGGCCGCCATGAGGAAGCCGAGGGCGAGGGCGAGCAGGGCGGCGTAGACGGTCAGTTCCACGGTGCCGAGCAGACCGCGCCCGTAGAGGGAGAGGTTGTCGAGGAGAACGTCCATGGTTCGGCCCTGCTCCAGTTCCTGATCGTTCCGGGTCGTCCGGTCGTTCCGGGTGCGCGGTTCCGCGCCGGCCGCGGGTGCTCAACCCGCCGGATAGCGGTTGATCGGGGGCGGTGCCGGCGCCGGCACCCCGGACACCCCGAGCGTGGCCCGGTACGCCTTCTGCCAGGTGCCGTTCCGCTCCGCCGCGGCGAGTGCGTCGTCCAGCGCGAACCGCAGCGCGTGGTCGCTGCGCCGCACGCCGATGCCGTACGGCTCCTTGGAGAACGGCGCGCCGACGACCTTCAGTTGGTCGGGCACCTTGGCCGCGTAGCCGAGCAGGATCGCGTCGTCGGTGGTGACCGCGTCGACCTGATAGGTCAGCAGGTTGTCCACGCACACCGAATAGGTGTCGTAGGCCACCAGGACGGCCCGGGGGTAGTCGGCCTCGATGCGCTGGTACGGGGTGGAGCCGGCGGCCGAGCAGACGCGTTTGCCAGCCAGGTTCTGCGGACCGTGGATGTCGTGCTCGTCGCTGCGCACCAGGAGGGACTGACCGGCCAGGTAGTACGGGCCGGCGAAGCCGACCTGCCGCGTGCGCTTGGCGTTGATGGTGTAGGTGCCGACGTAGAGGTCGATCTGGCCGTTCTGGAGCGCGGTCTCGCGGTTGGCGGAGGCGATGGTGCGGAACGTCACGGCGCGTTCGGGGAAGCCGAGCGCGGCCGCCATCATCTTGGCGATCTCGATGTCGAAACCGCGGTAGGTCCCGCTGGCCGGGTCCCGTTCGCCGAGGTAGGGCTGGTCCTCCTTGACGCCGATGATGAGCCGGCCGCGGCGTTTGGCGGCCGTCCAGGTCGGCGAGGCGGGCAGCGAGAAGTTCCGAGCCACCGCATAGCGCGGCAGGTCAGCGGCCTTGGGGCCCTTGACAGGTGGGCTGCCGGGCCGGCCGCAACCCACCGCCGCCAGCACCAGCAGCGTCAGCAGCAGCGCGCGGCCCACCGGGAGCGGGCGCGGGCGGCGGCGGCACGACGGGGTGGGGAGGTGCGGCATCGCGGCGCCCCGTTCAGTGCTTGAGGATCTTGGCGAGGAAGTCCTTGGCGCGTGCACTGCGCGGCGCGGTGAAGAACTCCTCCGGGGTGCGGTCCTCGATGATCCGGCCGTCGGCCATGAACACCACGCGGTGGGCGGCGTAGCGGGCGAAGCCCATCTCGTGGGTGACCACGACCATCGTCATGCCGTCCCGGGCGAGCTGCCGCATCACCTCCAACACCTCGTTGATCATCTCGGGGTCGAGGGCCGAGGTGGGCTCGTCGAAGAGCAGCGCCTTGGGTTCCATGGCGAGTGCGCGGGCGATGGCGACGCGCTGCTGCTGGCCGCCGGAGAGCTGTACCGGGTATTTGGCGGCGTGGGCGGCGAGTCCGACCCGGTCGAGGAGTTCGCGGGCCCGCCGTTCCGCGTCCTCCTTCCGCTTCTTGCGGACCTTCACCGGCGCCAACATCACGTTGTCCAGCACGGTCCGGTGCGCGAAGAGGTTGAACGACTGGAAGACCATGCCGACGTCGGCGCGCAACCGGGCCAACGCCCGGCCTTCCTGGGGCAGCGGTACGCCGTCGAGCAGGATGGTGCCCGATTCGATGGGCTCCAGACGGTTGATGGTCCGGCACAGGGTCGACTTGCCGGATCCGGAGGGGCCGATGATCACCACGACCTCGCCACGGCCGACGGTGAGGTCGATGTCCTGGAGGACGTGCAACGGCCCGTAGTGCTTGTTGACCCCGCGCAGCTCGATCAGCGCGTCCTCGGCCATGGAGGGACCCGCCCCCTCTCGTCCGGACAGCGGAGAGACCGCAACTTACCCGTACGAATGGGGCACTTCGCCGGTGACACGCGCGGGGGCGGGCCGTTCGGCCCGGCGCGTCAGCCCTCGGCGACCTCGGCGTAGACCTGGGAGAGCTCGGGGGCGCCGTCGTCGGCCCAGGCATGCCCGGCGGCCACCACGTCGACCTCCCGACCGGACGCCAGCCGCACCACCGGCTGCCCGTCCGGCCAGACGTACCAGACCGCGTCACGGACCGTGCGCACCACGACCGTGCCGAGGTAGAGCCCGGCGTCGTTGCCGAGCCAGGGCAGCACCTCCGGGTCGTCGCGCCACACCGGCTGGAGCTGGTCGAGTTCCTCCAACGACCGTACGGAGTCGTCGAGTTCGACCCCGGCGGTGGCCGCCTGGTCGCGCAGCAGCTCGCATTCGGAGAGCAGCTCGACGACGCTCTCGGGATCCGCGCGCACCGACTCGGCGAGCGGCACCGACCCGGCCACGTCCGTGCGCCTACGCCACTTGTCCAGGAAAGACAGGTTCATGGTGCGAGGGTCCCACCCGCCCCCGTGCCGCGGCCACAGGCGCGCGGCACATCGCCGGGGCCTGCTCGGTACCCCCACGCGCCTCCCCGGCGCACCGGAGAGTTACGGAAGGCGCACCACCGGCTCACACGTCCAGGTCGACCACCACGGGCGCATGGTCCGAGGCGCCCTTGCCCTTGCGCTCCTCGCGGTCGACATAGGCGTCCGAGACGGCCTTGCCGAACGGGGCGTTGCCGTAGACGAGGTCGATGCGCATTCCGCGGTTCTTGGGGAAGGCGAGCTGGCGGTAGTCCCAGTACGTGTACGGCCGGTCGTACTTCAGCGGGCGGGGTACCACGTCCGCGAGGCCGGCCTCGCGGAGGGCGCCCAGGGCGGCGCGCTCGGCCGGCGTGACGTGGGTGAGGCCCTCGAAGACGGCCGGGTCCCAGACGTCCTCGTCGGTCGGCGCGACGTTGAAGTCGCCGAGGACCGCGAACGGGCGGGTGCCCACCGCGTCCTCGGCGACCGCGGCCTTCAGGGCCTCGAACCAGCCGAGCTTGTAGGCGTAGTGCGCATGGTCGACCTCGCGGCCGTTGGGAACGTAGACCGACCAGACGCGGGCCGGGCCGCAGGTCGCCGAGACGGCGCGGGGCTCCTGCACGCCCTCGTACTCCGGGCCGCCGGGGAGTCCCTTGACCACGTCCGTCAGGCCGACCTTGGAGAGCAGGGCGACGCCGTTCCACCGACCGGTGGCGTTGACCGCGGCTTCGTAGCCCAGCTCGCGGAGCTGGTCGTAGGGGAACTGCTCGTCGGAGCACTTGGTCTCCTGGACGCACAGCACATCCGTGCCGGACTGCTCCAGCCAGGCCAGCAGCCTGGGGAGGCGGGCGGTGATCGAATTGACGTTCCAGGTCGCGATGCGCATGTCCGTAAACCTACCGCGCGGCACTGACAGTCAGCCCACCTCGGAGTGGGCGCCCGGGGTGAGGCGGCCGTGGTCGGTCCCGGCCAGCTTGTCGATCAAGCCGTCGTAGACCGGGCGGGCGTGGTCCGCCAGCAGGCTGTCGTGGATGTCGATGGCCCGGCGCGGGGCGACCTCGCGGACGTAGTCGATGATCTCGGAGACCTTGTTCCACGGCGCGTGGACCGGCAGTAGCAGGGTGTCGACGGTGCGGCCCTCGGGGACGGTCAGCGCGTCGCCGGGGTGGAAGACGGTGCCGTCCAGGAGGAAGCCGACGTTGGTGATGCGCGGGATGTCCGGATGGATCACCGCGTGCAGCTGCCCGTGCACCTCGACGTCGAAGCCGGCGGCGGTGAAGGCGTCCCCCTCGCCGACGGTGTGCACCCGGCCCGGGAAGGCCGCCGAGATCTGGTCGGCGACACTGGCCAGGGTCCAGACCTCGGCCGCCGGGTTGGCCTCCATGGCGCGGCGCAACCGGTCCTCCTGGAAGTGGTCCGGGTGCTCGTGCGTCACCAGGATCGCGTCCGCGCCGACGGCCGCGTCCTCCTCGCTGAACACCCCGGGATCGATGACCAGCGTCCGCCCGGCCTTCTCGATCCGGACACAGGCATGGGTCTTCTTGGTGAGTTCCATGAGGTCATCTTGCCGCGCCGGGACGGCCGCCCGGGCGGGCTGTGGACAACGGCCGGGGAGCCGTGCGGACCCGCCCCCGCCCTCATGCCTCCGGGGTCGTCTCCTCCTGTATGACCTTCCGGGCCACCGCGAAGGCGGAGTTGGCGGCCGGGACGCCGCAGTAGACCGCGGTGTGGAGCAGGATCTCCTTGATCTCCGCGGGCGTGAGGCCGTTGCGGAGCGCGGCGCGGGTGTGCAGGGCGAGTTCCTCGTGGTGACCGCGGGCGACCAGCGCGGTGAGGGTGATGATGCTGCGGGTGCGGCGGTCCAGACCGGGCCGGGTCCAGGTCTCGCCCCAGGCGTAGCGGGTGATGAAGTCGTGGAAGTCGGCGTTGAAGTCGTCGGTGGCGGCCTCCACCCGGTCCACGTGCGCGTCGCCGAGCACCTCGCGGCGGACCTTGATGCCCTGCTCGTACGTGCCGCCGCGGACCTGGGCGGGCTGCGACAGGCCGGACTCGATGGCGGCCGGGGCGTGGGTCGGCATCGGCGGGGCGATCTGCGGCTTGGGGGCGGCCGCGCTGATGGCGGCCGGGCCGGGCTTGTCGTGCCAGGCGGTGCTGAAGTGGCGGATGAGCAGTTCGGAGACGGCCGCCGGCTGCTCGACGGGGGCCAGGTGCGAGGTGCCGGGGATCAGCGCCAGGCTCGCGTCCGGTATGCCGGCGACCAGGGTGCGGGCATCGGTGGTGGGCGTGACCTGGTCCTCGGCGCCGACGACGACGAGCGTGGGCACGCCCACCCGGCCCAGGGAGGACCGCACGTCGTAGGCGGCCAGTGCCTCGCAGGCGGCGATGTAGCAACCGGGGTCGGTGGTCCGCACCATTTGGACGGCCCATTCGACGATGGCGGTCTGGGCGGTGCCGAAGCCCGGGGTGAACCAGTGCTCGGGCGCGGTGCGGGCGATCGGGTCGAGTCCGTTGGTGCGGATCACCACCCCGCGCTGACGCCAGGCGTCGGCGGTGCCGTAGCGCGGCGAGGAGGACACCAGCGCGAGGGAGGTGACGCGCTGCGGGCGGGTGAGGGCGAGCTGGGTGCCGACGGCGCTGCCGATGTCACAGCCCGCGTAGCCGAACCGCTCCACGCCCAGGGCGTCGAGGGTGGTGACGAGCCGGTCGGCGAGTTCGGCGATGGAACTCGCCGCGTGGGCGGGCGATCCACCGTGGCCGGGCAGGTCGAACCGGATGACGCGCCACTGGCGGGTCAGCTCGGGGATCTGCCGATCCCACATATGCCAGGTCGTCCCGAGGGCGGCCCCCAGGACGAGGACGGGGGCGCCATCGGGACCATCGATCCGGTGCTGCAGGGTCTTCTCGCTCACCCGACCACGCTAACCGACGCCGTGACGCGGTCCTGACACCCGGGTCAGGAAGCGGGGGTCACAGATCAGAACTGCACGGTCGAAACGGTGTAAACGACCGGGTGCCCGGGTTCGTCCTCGCTGACCACGATCCGCTGGGAGGGCTGCGGCGCCGGCCGGTTGACCGCGACGCCCTGCCAGGGCCAGTCGGCTTGGAAGTCCCAGCCGACCTTGGCTGCCTGGTCCGGCGGGATGGTGATCGCGCCCTTCTTGAGGGCGGCGGTGCTGGTGCCGACGGCCGCGAGGTACTGCGTCAGGCCCCAGTCGTTGGTCCGGAACTGCACGAACAGCGAACTGGTCTGCCAGGAGTTGGTCTCGTAGTAGTAGACCGGGGTGGAGCCGATCGGCACCGGGACGTCGTAGATCCGCTGCTGGAGCTTGGTGGGGAAGGCGTTGGTCAGGCCGGTGGCGGCGGCCTCGGACTCCTTGTCCTCGCCGCTGTCCCGGCTCTGCTCGGCGGAGATGACGAAGTAGCCGGCCGGGATCGTGATCAGCAGGAAGATGACCAGCGCCATCAGGAAGGGTCGGCGGGTCCGGGGGCGGGTCTGGGCGCCCGGGTGGTGGTCGTCGTGCATGGCTGGGGGGTCCGGTTCGGTCATCGGCGGCCCGACCGTTCGTAGCGCGCGTTGCGCTCCGCACGACGGCGGTTGGCGCGCCGGAAGCGGCGGGCCACCAGCCGGGCGAGGTCGGCGGCGCCGACCATCCCGGCCTCGGGGCCCAGCTGGGCCTTGGTGATGGTGGCCTCGGGGCGGTAGCCGCGGCCGGTGAGGTGGCGCCGGAAGGCGTCCCGGGCCGGGCCGATCAGCAGGTCGTCGGCGGCGCTGACGCCGCCACCGATGACGAAGCAGGACGGGTCGAGGGCGGCGGCGAGGTTGGCGATGCCGACGCCGAGCCACTGGCCGATGTCCTGGAGGAGTTCGACGCACATCGCGTCGCCCTCCCGGGCCAGCTCGGTGATCAGCGGGCCGGTGATGTCGCCGACCCGCCCGCCGACCCGCTCGATGATGTTGTACGCGACCGGGGAGTCGGCGGCGGCCAGCTCCCGGGCCTCGCGGACCAGGGCGTTTCCGGAGCTGTACTGCTCCCAGCAGCCGCGGTTGCCGCAGGGGCAGCGGTGGCCTCCGGGGACCACTTGCATGTGGCCGAATTCGCCGGCCACCCCGTACTTGCCGCGCTTGACGGCGCCGTCCTCCAGGATGGCGCCGCCGATGCCGGTACCGAGCGTGATCATGACGAGGTGGTCCTCGCCGCGGCCGGCGCCGAAGCGCCACTCCGCCCAGGCGGCGGTGTTGGCGTCGTTGTCGACCATGACCGGGACGGCCAGCCGGTCGGCGAGGCGGTCCCGCAGCGGCTCGTTGCGCCAGTTCAGGTGGGGGGCGAAGAGCACCCGGGAGCGGTCGGCGTCCACCCAGCCGGCCGCGCCGATGCCGACCGCGTGCACGTCGTGCCGGTCGGAGAGGTCCAGCACCAGCTCGGTGATGGTGTCCTCGACGACCTTGGGACTCTTGGACTTGTCCGGCGTCTCGGTGCGGACCTTCTCCAAGATGGTGCCGTCGGCGTCGACCACGCCGGCCATCACCTTGGTGCCGCCGATGTCGATGCCGACGGTGGGCACCCGGGGGGCGGTCAGGTGGGAGCGGCGCTCTCTGGCGCCGACGGTGCGCAGGACGGTGGCGCGGGCACTCCCGCGGTGCGCCCGGTCCCGGTACATGCTCATCGGATCACCCCTCGGACCTCGTCGCCGGTAGGGCTGCCGGGGCGGCGGCCGGGACAGCCGGGCCGGCTGCCGTTAGGGTCTCGGCGGCTGCGTGCGCGCAAGAGTCGTCTCGTCCCTGCGGGTATCGGGGAGGCCGGGGCCTCGCTGGATGGTCCGGTGCGATTGTGCATCACCCGCGCCATCCGGCGCACCGCGATGCGGGGCGCCGCACCCCGCGGTGGCCGGGAACCGGTGCGGGGCGCGGCGCGGGTTCACTCGGGCCGGTGACCGCCGGGGAACTCCGTCGGGCCGGTGCGGGCCAGTTCGTGGCTGAGTTGTTCCAGCTCACTGCCGCCCGCCATTTGGCGGGTCAGCTCCTCCAGGGCGATCTCCGACTTCAGGTGGCTGCCGGCCATCGTGCCGCGCTTGAGCAGGACGAAGCGGTCGCCGACCAGGTAGGCGTGGTGCGGGTTGTGGGTGATCAACACCACGCCGAGTCCGGCGTCCCTGGCGGCCGCGACGTACTTGAGCACCACGCCGGACTGCTTGACGCCGAGCGCCGCGGTCGGCTCGTCCAGGACGAGGACCTTGGCGCCGAAGTAGACGGCGCGGGCGATGGCGACGCACTGTCGTTCGCCGCCGGAGAGGGTGCCGATGGGCTGGTCGACGTCGCGGAGGTCGATGCCCATCCGCAGCAGCTCGGCGCGGGTGGTCTCGCGCATGGTGCGCACGTCGAGCCGTCGGAACGGGCCGACGCCGGTGGTCGGCTCCGAGCCGAGGAAGAAGTTCCGCCACACCGGCATCAGGGGCACCACGGCCAGGTCCTGGTAGACGGTGGCGATACCGCGGTCCAGGGCCTCGCGCGGGGAGCCGAGCCGGGTCTCCTCGCCCTCGATGCTGAAGGCGCCGGCGTCGTGCTGGTGCAGCCCCGCGATGATCTTGATGAGGGTGGACTTGCCGGCGCCGTTGTCGCCGAGGACGCAGGTGATCTCGCCCGCGTGCACCTCCAGCGTCACGCCGGTCAGCGCTTTGACGCTGCCGTAGAACTTGCTGACGTCATGGAGTTCGACCAGTGCCGTCATGATTTGTCCTCCGCCCGCTTGCGGACCCAGGCGTTCAGGAGCGTGGCGAGCAGCAGCATCGCGCCGAGGAAGAACTTGTACCAGTCCGGGTTCCACTGCGCGTAGACGATGCCCTTGCTGGCCATGCCGAAGATGAACGCGCCGACCGCGGCGCCGATCGCCGAGCCGAAGCCGCCGGTCATCAGGCAGCCGCCGACCGCCGCCGCGATGATGTACAGGAACTCGTTGCCGACGCCGTCGCCGGACTGGATCGCGTCGAACGAGAACAGCAGGTGCTGGCCCGAGATCCAGGCGGCGAACGCGACGCCCATGTAGAGGCCGATCTTGGTGCGGGTGACCGGGACGCCGACCGCCCGGGCGGCGTCCGCGTTGCCGCCCACCGCGAAGATCCAGTTGCCGGCCCGGGTCCGCAGCAGGATCCAGGTGGCGAGCGCGACCAGCACCAGCCACCACACGATGGTGATCTGGATGTCGACGCCCCCGATGGTCAGGTGCGAGGCGAAGACCGCACGGGCGGAGTCGAAGCCCTCCATGTCGGCGATGGACTTGGTGGAGACGGTGCCGCTGATCAGCTTGGTGAAGCCCAGGTTGAGGCCGGTCAGCATGAAGAAGGTGCCCAGCGTGATGACGAAACTGGGGAGCTTCGTCCGGGTCAGCAGCACCCCGTTGAGGACGCCGATGCCCAGCGTGACCAGCAGCGACACCCCGACGCCGACCCAGGTGTTGGCGGTCATCTGGTAGCTGAACATCGACGAGATCAACGCCGAGCTGACCACCATGACGCCGGCCGACAGGTCGAACTCCCCGCCGATCATCAGCAGCGCCACCGGTACGGCCATGATGCCGATCGTCGAGGACGCGTACAGGATCGTGGAGAGACTGGCGGGCCGCAGGAACGGTTCGGCAATCAGTGAGAAGAAGACGAAGACGGCGATGGCGCCGACCACCGAGCCCAGCTCGGGGCGGCTCATCAGCCGACGGGTCAGGGAACGGTGCAGCAGCCGCTCGTCGCCCGCGCCCTCGGACGACGCGGGCTGCCGGGTCGGTGCGTCGGCGGTGCTCATCGGGTCCCCCGCTGCGTGTACTGCTGGAGCGCGGCGGCGTCCTGCTTGGTGATCACCTGGGGGCCGGTGAGCACCGGCTTGCCGCCGCCGAGGACGTCGGCGTTGTACTTGTACAGCCACAGCAGGTCGACCGCCTGGTAGCCCTGGAGGTAGGGCTGCTGGTCGACCGCGAAGCCCAGCGAGCCGTCCTTCAGACCGGTCGCGACCTGCGCGTTGAGGTCGAAGGTGTCGATCTCGGCCTTGCTGCCGGCCTGCTCCTTGGCCTTGACGGCGGTGGCGGCGAACGGCGCGCCGAGGGTGACCACGGCGTCGATGGACGGGTCGGCCTGGAGCTTGGACTCGATGGACGCCTGCACGTCGGGCATGTTGGTGCCGTCCACGTACAGCTTCTGCATCTCGCCCTTGAAGGTCTTCGCGGCCCCGTCGCAGCGCTGCTCGTGGCCGACGTTGCCTTGCTCGTGCAGGACGCAGAGGGCCTTCTTCTCCCCGCGCTTGGTCAGCTCCTCGCCGACCGCCTCGCCGGCCACCGTCTCATCCTGGCCGATGTGGGTGAGCGCGCCGAACGCCTTGGACTCGTCGGCGCCGGAGTTCACCGTGATCACCGGGATGCCGGCCTTCTCGGCCTTGAGGACGACGTCCTTCATGGCGTCCGGCTTGGCCAGCGAGACGATCAGCCCGTCGACCTTCTGGTCGATGTAGGACTGCACGAGCTCGCTCTGCCGCTGGGCCTCCTTGTCGTGCGCGTAGACGAAGTTGATGTTGTCCTTGTCGGCGGCCTGCTGGGCGCCCTTCTGCACGATGTCCCAGAACGTGTCGCCGTCTCCCGAGTGGGTGACCATCGCGAAGGTCCACCGGGGGGTGTGCACGACGGACTTGCCGCCGGCGGTCTGCGCGGCGCGCTCCTCCTCGGCTCGCTTGCCTCCGGTGCTGCTGCACCCCGCCAGGGAAACGCCGAGTACCGCTGCCAGCACGGCGCCCACGACGCGTCCTCTTCTTCGAACCCTTGCCACGAGGACTTGCCTTTCCCGCTCTTGTCGCTGTCCCGGCTCTGTCTGCTGTCGCCGCGGTGCCGGCCGGCGGCCGGGCCGGGCAACCGACCAAGTATCCGTTACCGGCGTTCTGTGCCGTTTCATGGGGTCCCGGCCCCGGTCGATCCGGACCGGGTGGTAAGGGTTCGCAGGGTTCCCGACCGGCCCTTCGCGGGCCGGGCCGTGCTGGCGCAGATCATGGTGGGCCGCCTTCGCTCCCCGCCGCGGGATTGCGGCTGGAGGAGTTCTAACGGCGCGCGCCGCGCCGCGTCAATGGTTTGTCAGAACATTCTGACGAAAGCGAGCGCCGCGGCCCGGGCCCACCGTCACCGTACGGCGTCGCGCCTCACGGCCGGACCAGCAGCTGGAACTCGAAGGCGTACCGGGTCGCCCGGTAGACGTGCGAGCCGAACTCCACCGCGCGGCCGGTGTCGTCGAAGGTGGTGCGCTCCATCGTGAGCAGCGGGGCGCCTTCGGGCTCGTCGAGCCGTGCGGCCTCCTCGGCGGTCGCCGCGCGGGCGCCGACCGCCTGGCGGGCACTGTGCAGGGTGATCCCGGCCGCCCGCATCAGCCGGTAGAGGCCGGTCTCCTCCAGGGCGGCGGTCTCCAGCTTCAGCAACCCGGCGGGGAGGTGGTTGCGCAGGTGGGCGACCGGCTCGCCGTGGGTCAGCCGCAGCCGCTCGACCAGGGCGACCTCCGCTCCCTCGGCGATCCCCAGCGCGGCGGCGACCTCGGCGTCCGCCTCGGTGGTGGTGTTCAGCAGGACGCGGGTGGCCGGCTTCTGTCCGGCCGCCTCCAGGTCGTCGTAGAGGCTGCTGAGCTCCAGCGGGCGCTTGACCTGGCTGTGGACGACCTGGGTGCCGATGCCGCGGCGGCGGACCAGCAGCCCCTTGTCGACCAGCGACTGGATGGCCTGGCGCACCGTGGGCCGGGACAGGCCGAGCCGGCCGGCCAGTTCGATCTCGTTGCCGAGCAGGCTGCCGGGGGCCAGCCGACCGTTCTCGATCGCGGCCTCCAGCTGCTGTGACAGCTGGAAATACAGCGGGACCGGGCTGTTCCGGTCCACGCTGAACTGGACGGGGCCCTCGGCGCCCGCGGCATCTGCATCGCGTTTCCCCACGCTCGCGAGCGTATCCGCCCGCACAGATGACGGGAAGTCCGGAGGTCACATTGTCCGGACAAGGACGGTCAGGGTGTCCGGAAGGGCGGGAAATCCCCGGCCTTCGGCGGCGGGAAGCGGGGCCGAGCTACCAGGGCAGCGGGCGGCCGTCGCGGAAGAACCCGCCGGTGGGCCCGTCGTCGGGCAGCGTCGCCGCGTACAGGACGCTCGCCGCACCCGCCGCGACCGGACGGCCGCCCGGCCCGCCCATGTCGGTGGCCGCCCAGCCCGGACAGACCGCGTTGACCAGGACGCCGTCCGGGCGCAGCTCGGCCGCGAGCATCCTGGTCAGCGCGTTCAGCGCGGCCTTGGAGGCGGAGTACGCGGGGGTGCCGCCGCCCATGTTCGTCAGGGACGCGGCCTCGCTGGAGACATTGACCAGCCGGGGGTGTGCCGAGGCGCGCAGCAACGGCGCGAAGGCGATGGCCATCCGCCACGGCCCGTACAGGTTGGTTTCGGCCGCCTCGCGCACCACCGTCAGATCGGCGGTGACCGCCCGCTGCCAGGTGTCGTAGGTGATCGCCGCGTTGTTGATCAGGACGTCCAGCCGGCCGAACGCCTCGGTGACCCGGGCCGCGGCGCGGGCGACGCTGCGGTCGTCGGTGACATCGAGGGGGAGCGGGTGGACGTCGGCGGTGCCGGCCTCGGCGCGCAACTCCTCGGCCACCCGCCGGGCGGCGTCCGGGTCGCGCCCGGTGAGCAGCACGGTGTGGCCGCGGACGGCCAGTTGGCGGCTCACCTCGCGGCCGATGCCCCGGGTGGCGCCGGTGACCAGGGAGACCGGGGAGACGGGGGTGGAGTGCGCGGTGGGGGTGGCGGCGGAGGGCGGCACGGGGGCTCCTGACGGCGGGCGCGGGCGAGGGCAAGGGGTGTGCGGGTGGACGGTGGCGGTGCGGAATACCTGGCCGGTCAGCGGCGGGCGGTCACCGGCGCCGGGCCTGGTCCGCCCGGACAGCCGCCGGAGCGTGCGGCGCGTCCACGGCCGCCCGGCCCGCCGCGTCCTTCGCCAGTGCCCGGATCCCGGCGGTCAGCAGCAGCGTGCCCAGCAACGGACCGGCCGCGGCGATCCCGACCGTCGCCGGGATGCCGAGGTGGCCGGAGAGCACCCCGAACGACAGCGGCCCGACGGCGGCCCCCGCGAACAGCCCGCCCTGCATCGCCGCCCCGGCCCGGGCGCTCTCCCCGGGCAGCAGCCGCATGGTGGCGGCGAGCAGCAGCCCGGTCCAGCCCCAGCCACCGGCCACCGCGAGCAGCGCCCCGGCCACGAACGCCGCCGGGGTGCCCACGACGATCACCGCGAGCCCGACGGCGCCGGTGAGCATCATCACGGCGACGGTCCGCGGGATCCGGTGCGGCGCCCGGTCCGCCAGTCCGCCCGAGGCGAGGCGGACCGCGATGCCGAGCACGCTGGCCAGCATCTGGAGCGTCCCGGCGGTGGCGGCGGAGAACCCGGAGGCGGTGCCGATCTGGATGAAGTACGCCGCGCCGACGTTGTTGCCGATGGTCGCCAGGGCCGCGGCGGCGCTCCAGGCGACGACGATCCGGCCGACGGTGCGCGGCGCGGGGGCCACGACCTTCGGGGTCCCCGCGGGGTCCCCCGAACGCCCCGCCTCCGCCACGGCCGGGCCGGACCCCGTCGGGCGGGCCAGCGCCGCCGCGACCAGTGTCAGCAGGGCCAGTCCGGCCGCGGTCCACAGCGCGGGCCGCCACCCGTACGGCGCGCCGACCAGCGTCACCAGCAGCCCCGGCAGGAACGGTCCGGCGCCGAGGGACGCGCCGAAGAGACCGCCCGCGAAGGAGTGCCGCCCGGGTGCGATGTCGGCGGCGATGACCCGGGCCGCGACCGGCTGGGTGAAGGCGTTGCCGAGCCCGGCGAGGGCGAGCAGCAGGCAGAGCTGCCACTGCTGCCCGGCCACCGCCAGCCCGGCGAAGACCGCGGCCGTCAGCAGGCTGACGGCGCCGAGCACGGCCCGGACGGGCAGCCGCGGCACGATCCGACGGGCCGCCGGGGCGCCCACCGCGGTGCAGGCGAAGAAGCAGGTGACGGCGGCGCCGAAGGCGGTACCGGTCAGGTGCGGCGCGCCCGGCACCGGCGCCGCGAGGGCGGGCACCATCAGCCCCGGGGTGACGGCCGCGATGGTCACCACGACGGTGGCGACCAGCCGGCCCCAGTGGCTGCGGCGGGCGGGCGCCGCGGTCGCCGGCGGCGGCACGGGCACCGGAGACTTCCCCAACGACGGGGCATTGGAGGGGAGTTGGTGCGGGGGCGAGGAGTCCATGGGGCGATCCTCCAGCCGGGCGCCGTTCCCCGTCCAAGACCTTTTCTGATAGCCAAGGGTTATGGACGCCCACATCCGCGATCTGCGCTACTTCCTCGCCACGGCCGAGGAGTTGCACTTCACCCGGGCCGCCGAGCGGCTCTTCATCTCACAGCCGGCGCTGAGCAAGCAGATCCGCCAGCTGGAAGAGGGCCTACGGGTCCGGCTCCTCCACCGCGACCGGCGCACGGTGACGCTGACCGCGGCCGGGGCCGCGCTGCTGCCCAAGGCGCGGGAGCTCGTCGGCCTCTGGGACGAGACCCAGCGGGCGGTGAGCGACGCGGCCGCCACCGAGGCCGCCGAACTGACCCTGGGCGTCTCCACCAGCGTGGGCCGCGGTCTCCTCCCCGCCATCCGGGCGCGGTTCGCCGAGCGCCGCCCCAACTGGCGCATCCGGGTCCGGCAGATCGCCTGGGACGACGGCTCCGCCGGGCTCGCGGACGGCACCGCCGACCTGGCGCTGCTGTGGCTGCCGTTCCCGGACCAGGAGGCGTTCGCCGTCGAGGTGGTGGCCACCGAGCCGCGCTGGGTGGCACTACCGGCCGGGCACCGGCTCGCGGACGCCACCGAGATACCGTTCGCCGAGCTGCTGGACGAGCCGTTCCTCGCGCTCCCGGAGAGCGCCGGCGCCCTGCGCGACCACTGGCTCGCGGTGTCCGAGCGGAACGGCCGGCCGGTGCGGATCGGGGCCGTGGTGGCCGGTGCGGACGAGACGTTCGAGGCGGTGGAGGAGGGGCTGGGCGTGGTGCTGCTGGCCGCCGGGAACGCGGCGATCTACCGGCGCCCCGGTGTGGTGGCCCGGCCGGTCAGCGGCCTGACCCCCAGTCGGCTGGCGCTGGCCTGGCGCGCGGACGACCACCGGACGGTGCTGCGCGATGTCGTCGAAGCGGTCCGCGGGGCCCGGCCGTCCGCGTAACATCCCGGGCACCGGCCCGGCCCGCCCGGCCACCGGCCCGTCGTACCCGGCTTGCCGAGGAGCCCCCGTGTCCGTGCGCCGTGTCGTCCCCGACCTCCACCTCGCCCCGGAAGGCGCCCCGGAGGCACTGGCCGACCACCGCGCCTTCTACGGCCTGCTCGGCTTCGAGGAGGTCATGAACCACGGCTGGGTGATGACGTTGGCCTCCCCCGCCAACCCCACCGCGCAACTCACCTTCCTGACGCACGATGCGACCGCGCCGGTCGCCCCGGACCTGAGCATCGAGGTCGAGGACGTGGACGCCGCCTACGAGGCGGTCCGGGCCTCCGGCGCGCGGATCGTGCACCCGCTCCGGGACGAGGAGTGGGGCGTCCGCCGGTTCTTCGCCGAGGACCCGGACGGACGGGTGATCAACGTCCTGGGGCACGGCCGCCCGGCCGCCGACTGAACCCGGCCGCCCGGTCCGGCAGTTGCCCCCGGCCGCCGGCGGGCTACTTCATCCAGGCGTCCTCGTACTTCCGGTACGTCCCGTCGTGGGTGGCGAGGTGGACCCACTGGTCGACGTAGGCCGTGAACTGGTAGTCGCCGCGGGGCAGTGCGTAGCCCTTCTCGGAGAAGGTGAACGGCTGGTCCGGGTGGACCGCGCACAGTTCGGGGTGGATCTTGGCTTGGTAGCGGGTCTCGCTGGCGTCGGTCATCATCACGTCCGCACGGCCGGCGATGATCTCGTCGAAGATCGTGGTGTTGTCCGGGTGGACGGTGAGGGTGGCCCGCTTGATGTGGGCGCGCGCGAACTGCTCGTTGGTGCCGCCGGGGTTGACCACGACGCGGGTGCCGGGCCGGTCGATCTGCTCCAGGGTCCGGTACTTGTCCTGGTCAGCGCAGCGGACGAGGGGGGTCTTGCCGTCCGTGCGGGTCGGCTCGCTGAAGGCGACCGAGCGGGCGCGGGCCAGGGTGATCGAGACGCCGCCCATGCCGATGTCGCAGCGGCCGGCCGTCAGGTCACCGATCAACCCGGCCCAGGTCGTCGGGACGTAACGGGCCGTGGCGTCCAGGCTCTTGGCGAGGTCCTGGGCCATGTCGATGTCCACGCCGCGGTAGCTGCCGGTGGCGGGGTCGCGGTAGCTGAACGGGCGGTAGTCACCGGTGGTGCAGACCCGCAGCACCCTGCGGCGCGGGATCTCGTCCAGGAGCGTGGCCGGCCGCCGGTCGCGCTGGGCGGTGGCCGCGGTGGTGGTGCCCGCGGCCGGGGCGGCGGCGTACGAGGCCGCCGGGGCCGCGGCGGTGACGGCGAGCAGGCAGGCGAGGGCGGGGAGGGTCGCGGCGCGCTTCATCGTGGGCTGACTCCTGATCAGGTGGCCGAAGCGCTCAGGGTGACAGAGCCCGGCCGCCGGGTGAACCCCCTGACCGGCTTGTGGGACGGCCCAGGAACCCGCCGGCCGCCCGGGCGTCGCCCCGCCCCGTCAGGCCCCGTACGGGTCCGTCGCCCCGGCCTCGCCCGGCTGCTGCGGCACCGCGTCGGCGAGCCGAGCCAGGAGGTCCGCGGCGCGCTTGGCCACCGTCTCGCGGTCCCCCTCCGACAGGGCCGAGCCCATGCCCACCGCGACGGCGCCGGCCGCGATCCACTCCGGTGCGGTCTCGGTCGTCACCCCGCCCGTCGGCACCAACGGCGCCTGCGGCAGGGCGGCGCGGACGTCGCTGATCCAGGACGGGTGGTGGCCGGCGGCCGGGAACAACTTGAGGGCGTCCGCGCCCAGCTCCAGGCCGCGCACGATCTCGGTGGGTGTCGAGACCCCCGCGAAGACCGGAACGCCGTAGCGGTGGCCGGTGCGGATCACTGCGGCGTCCAGGCTCGGCGCGACCAGGAAGCGGGCGCCGGCGTCCACCGCCATCCTGGCCGACGCGGCGTCAAGGACCGTGCCGGCGCCGATGACGGCGTCGTCGCCCAGCTCGCGGGTGAGGGTGGTGACCGCCTCCAGCGCGAAGGGTGTGGTGAGGGATATCTCCAGGCTCGTGATGCCCGCCGACAGCAAGGTGTCGGCGGTGGCGCTCGCCTCGTCGTAGGTCTTGCTGCGGACGATGGCGAAAACGCGCTGCGCCAGTGCGGCCCGGGTGATCTCCCAGCGATACACGGCAGTTCGCCGTCCTTCCTTCTTCTCCGACGCCCTCGCCGCGGGGATGCGGCGCACGACTGACCCAGCACTTTCCGGGGCGCGCCGCGCCGGCTGACCGCTGATGGCCCCTTTGCCGCCGATGCCCGCCCGTTCCTCGTTTCTGCCGAAACGCTACCGGCAACCACTGACAATCCTCTCGCGGGGTGCGCCCCTGTGCGCCCCTTCTGCCGAGAATGGGCGGAGGAGAGGGGGAAGTGGCAGGTGGGATCGCGGTGTCCGGGGGAGCACAACGGCGGCCGGGGTGCGTGGGCACCCCGGCCGCCGTGTGAGCCGCTCGTGCGGTTCGGTCGTCGGTCGACCTCAGCAGCCGAAGTCGACGAGGTTGAAGGTCGCGTAGTGGTCGGCGGTGTAGTAGTCCTCCTGCTGCTTCTCACCGGCGACGATGCGGCGGGCGCCGCGGTTCGGCGCGCCCGGCGTGACCACGGTGTACTCGTGGTAGTAGCCGGTGCCCTGGGAGGGGAGGACGCCCTCGCGGTTATCGAAGACCGTGCCGTCCTTCGGGTACGGGAAGGGGCCACCCTTGCCGATCAGGTCGAGGGTGTCGTGCGCCTGGGACGGCAGCTTGGAATAGCAGACGCTGCCGACCGACTTGACGTGAACAGTCGCGGTGTGGACCGCGGCCGGGTGTGCCGTGGCGGCGGGCGTCGCGGCGACCGCCGTACCACCGAGGAAGAGGGCCGATACAAGGGCGCCGGCGGCGCCGATCCTGGTCATCCGTGGGGGGATTCTCATGCCCACCAGCATGACGCGCGTAGACATGCCCCTGTCAATCCCAAGGGGCTGATGTTTCCCGGGAGTTCACACGGACACCGCAGCGTCGCCCCAAGTCGTCCCGAATGTTCCGCCGCCACCGCACCCGCGTCACCGACCGCTCACCGGCCCACCTCACCGACCACCCCACAGGAGGAAACCCCCATGCGCGTCAAGGACTTCGACCACCTCGTCCTCAAAGTGCAGGACATCGAGCGCTCCCTGGACTTCTACTGCGGGCCGCTCGGCCTGGAGCCGGTCCGGGTGGACGCCTGGCGGGCCGGCGAGGCACCGTTCCCCTCGGTGCGGGTGACCCCGACCACCCTCATCGACCTGATCACCGGCGACCGCCCCGGCACCAACGTGGACCACATCTGTCTGGTCGTCGATCCGCTGGACTGGCAGGAGGTCATCGACTCCGGCGTCTTCACCGTGCTGGAGGGCCCGGTCGGCCGGTACGGCGCCCGCGGCGACGCGCAGTCGATCTACGTCGCCGACCCGGACGGCAACACCGTCGAGCTGCGCTGGTACCCCCAGGACGTCGCCCAGTAGCGGACATGGCGTTTTGCCTCAGAGGCAAAGTTTTTGCCTCTGAGGCGAAGGCTGGTTATACCGGAAGCATGACCGAGCTCCCCGATCCGCCCTCCGACGCCGCCCCGGAGGAGCTGTCCACCGTCGCGCCGCGCCTGCGTGAGCTGCGGCGACGCAGCGCACTGACGCTGGAGACCGCGGCCCGGCGGGTGGGCCTGTCGCCCGCGCACCTGTCACGGCTGGAGACCGGTCAGCGGCAACCGTCGCTGCCGATGCTGCTGGCCCTGGCCCGGACGTACGGAACCACGGTATCCGACCTGCTCGGCGAGACCGCCCCGGAGCGGGACCCCATCGTGCGGGCCGGCCGCGCCGAGCCGTCGGAGGCCGGCGGCTGGACGTACTGGACCGTCGGCGGCGCCGGTCGCGCCCTGCAAGCCCTGCGGGTGCACGTGCCGCAGCGGGCGCAGGGGGACCTGGTGCGGGTGCACCCCGGCGAGGAGTGGCTCTACGTCCTCACCGGACGGCTGCGGCTCACCCTCGGCGAGGCGGTGCACGTACTGGAACCAGGGGACGCCGCGCACTTCGACTCGCTCACCCCGCACCGGTTGGCCGCCGCCTCGCGCGGTGGGACGGAGCTGCTGTTCGTGCACACGCTGCTCCAGAGTGGCGCCGCCGAGCTGTGCCTGGGCGACCGTGCCCCGCACCGCCGCGACGGCTGAGCCGCGCCGTCGGCCAGCCGCCGTCAGCCCTCGTCAGCCGTCGTCAGCCGTCCACCGTTCACCGTTCCGGAAGGGAAGGACCGTCCGCCATGCCCGACCACACCACCCCCGCCACTCCCCCGGCCGCCGAGGGCGCGCCCGACGCCCCGATCTCCCGCCGCTACGTCGAGAACAAGCCACCGCGCGGCCTGTACGTGCGGGTCTTCATCTACGTCGTCGCCACCCATGTGCTGCTGGCCTTCATGAGCCTGCTGGTGCTCATCGCCAAGTCCCGGTCCTAGGAGGACGTCCCGTCAGGTCCTGCTGACCCGGGCCCCCTTGCCCCGCCCCGGCGATCGGGTGAACCCTGCTGCCGCACCGTGCCCGACGCGCGCCCGGCAGCACCTCCGCGGCGCGACGCACGCACCAGACTCGTCCGTGAACCTCGCTGTACCGAGGAGGACCGAAGGATGCACCGTACGCGCACCGCGGCCGCCACCAGCCTCGCCGTGGCCCTCACCGTGATCCCACTGGCGGGCATGGCGGGGCCGTCCGGCGCCGCGCCGGCCCAGGGGCCCGACGACCCCCGGGCCAGACCCGCCACCGCCGCCCTCTCCCCCGCCCCGCAGTCCGTCCACGACCGCTCCGACCACGTCACCGTCACGCGCACCGTGGCCCTCGTCGCCGGGCCGAAGACCGATGCCCCGGCGCTGGCGCTGGTGACGAAGTCCCTGAAGGCCGCGGGCGCCCAGCGCGTCGTTCGGACCGGCCGGGCCGCCCCGGAGAGCGGGCGGCTGACCGTCTTCGTGGACGGGCCGGGCGCCCAGCGCGCCCTCAAGGGGCTGGGGGCGCGCGGCACCGCCGGGCTCCCGGCCGAGGGCTATGCGCTGGCCGCGGGCCGCGGCCGGATCGCCCTGGCCGGCAGGGACGCCACCGGCACGTACTACGCCGCGCAGACCCTGAGCCAGCTGCTGCCGCACCACGACCGCCCGGGTGCCCACGTGCCCGGCACCGTCGTCCGGGACTGGCCGGCGACCCCGCTGCGGGGTGTCATCGAGGGCTTCTACGGCACCCCGTGGTCCCACGCCGCCCGCCTCGACCAGCTGGACTTCGCCGCCCGGCACAAGATGAACCTCTACGTCTACTCCCCCAAGGACGACGCCTACCTGAGGGAGAAGTGGCGCGATTCCTACCCCGCGGCCCAGCTGGACCGCATCAAGGAGCTGGTGGACCGGGCCCGGGCCCGGCACGTGGAGTTCACCTACGCCCTCTCCCCCGGGCTGTCCGTCTGCTACAGCTCGGCCGCCGACGTCAAGGCGCTGACCGTCAAGTTCGGGACGCTGTGGGACATCGGGGTGCGGACCTTCGCCGTGCCGCTGGACGACATCAGCTACACCAAGTGGAACTGCGCCGCGGACAAGGCGAAGTTCGGGACCGGCGGCGGCGCGGCCGGCACCGCGCAGGCGCAGCTGCTCAACCACGTCAACCGGGAGTTCATCGCCCGCCATCCGGGCGCGCGGCCGCTCCAGATGGTGCCGACCGAGTACTACGACCTGAAGGCGACGCCGTACAAGGCGGCGCTCGCCGCCAAGCTGGACGCGAACGTGCTGGTGGAGTGGACGGGTGTGGGCGTGATCGCGCCGACCATCACCGTCGCGCAGGCGAAGCGGGCCCGGGAGGTCTTCGGGCACCCGATCCTGATCTGGGACAACTACCCGGTCAACGACTACGTCAGCAAGCGGCTGATGCTCGGGCCGTTCAACGGGCGGGAGTCCGGACTGCCGGCCCAGCTGGCCGGGATCACCGCGAACCCGATGATCCAGCCCGCCGCGTCCAAGCTGGCCCTGGCCACCGTCGCCGACTACACCTGGAACGACCGGGCCTACGACGCGCGGGCCTCCTGGAGCGATGCCATCGAGGAGCTGGCCGGCGGCGACGCCCGTACCGCCCGCGCCCTGCGGGCCTTCGCGGACGTCAACTACACCTCGGCCATCAACCCTCGGCAGGCGCCCGAACTGTCCGCCTCCCTCGACCGGTTCCACCACGACGGCAAGGCCCGGCGGCTGGACGCCGTGCTGCGCGACCTCCAGGACGCACCCGGTGTGCTGCGCGACCGGCTCCCCGACCGGGGCTTCGTCCGGGAGAGCGCGCCGTGGCTGAACGCCACCCGCGCCTGGGCGGTCGCGGCCCGCAACGCCCTGCGGCTGGTCGAGGCGGACCGGACGGGCGACACGGCAACGGCCCGGCAACTGCGGGACCGCATCCCGGGGTTGGTCACGAAGGCCAAGGCGTACGTCTACGTGGACATGAAGGGGAAGCGGATCCCGGTGGTGGTCGGCGACGGGGTGCTGGACACCTTCGTCGCGGACGCGCTGGCCGGGCGGTACGCGCAATGAGGTGATCCGGGGCCGCCGACGGCGGACTCCGCCACGGCGCGGCGGTGGCCGGACCTACGCTGAGGCCCCGGCCACCGCCGCGCGTCCCCCGGAGGAGTTCGCCATGGCCCGACCCGCCCGCCCATCGCCCGCCACCGCCCCAGGGGGAAGCTCCCCCGGCCTTCGTCCTGGGGGACCCCCGTCGCGCTGCGGTGACACCGGCGCCCCGCGTCCGGACGCCGCCGCCGTCCTCGACGAGGCGGTCCGCGCGCTCGCCCCGGAGGACGGCGCCAACCGGCTCGTCCGCCGGATCGCCGCGGGGCAGGAGCCGCGTTCGGTGTTCGCCACCTTCGCCCTGGAGCAGCACCAGGTCATCGCCGCCGACCGGATCAGCTTCCAGCACCTGGCGCGCCGCGCGGACGGCGATCCGCCGGTGGCCGACTTCTTCGACCTGCTCGCCCAGGGGGAGACCCGGGCGCTGGCGCGACTGGCCGGGCTGGCGGACGCCTGCGGGCTGACGGACCGGGAGATCGCCGAGTACTGGCCGCGCCCCGGCTGCCAGGCGTTCCCGTCGTACGCGGCGCGGCTGGCGCTGGCCGCGGAGCCCGCCGACGCGGCGATCGCGCTCACCGCCAACTTCGCGTCCTGGGGCGGCTACTGCGCCACCGTCCGGACCGCGCTGCGGGAGCACTACGACTTCCCCGAGGCGGCCCACGGCTTCTTCGGGCTGTTCGCCGACCCGGCGCCGGAGCTGGCGGACGCGGCCCGCGCGGCGGTGCAGCAGAGCATCGACACCGGCCAGGCGCGGCCGGCGGCGGCCTACCGCCACGGGCAGCTCCTCCAGGCGTACGAGGTGATGTTCTGGGACTCGCTGGGCGAGTGAGCCGAGCCGCTCGGGGGCGTGCCAGGTACGCCGCGCGGCCCTGACGGGTCGTCAGGGCCGCGTGGTGGGTCGGGTCCGGGCGGTCAGCCGCTCAGTTCCCGGTGGCGGGCGGCCAGCCGAGCCGCTCCTTCCTCGGTGAGCGCGCCGTGCAGCCGGAGCCGGGCGATCCCGCCGTCGGGGAAGATGTCCAGCCGGACGTGGGTCACCGCGGGCGCGTCGGTCAGCAGGAAGCGGTGGACGGTGTCGGGCTGGAGTCGGGTGCGGGGCAGCAGTTCGACCCAGTCGCCGTCCTCGCCGTCGCGCCCGGACAGGGCCGCCCAGCCGGCCGAGTTGCCCTTGAGGTAGCCGGTGTCGATCTCCACGGCGCGGATCACGGACTGCTCGGTGAGGCGGTAGCGCACCCAGTCGTTGCCGGTGCCGCGGCGGCGCCGGGTCTCCCAGCCGTCGTCCATCTTGCGGGAGCGGCCCGGCTGAATGGTGTGGGTGGGCGAGGAGTAGAAGCGGTCCGAGGCGTCCTCGACCTGGCCGCCGTTCTCCAGCGCGGCGAGGTCGAAGGTGCCCAGCGCGGCCAGCCAGCGGGGCGCCGGGGCGACCTCGCCGTGGACCCGGAGGCGGGCGATGCCGCCGTCGGGGTGCTGGTTGAGCCGCAGGTGGGTGAAGCGCTGCTCGGCGTGGACGGCGAAGCCGTTGGCGGCGTGCCCGCCGAGGGCGGTCCGCGGGACGAGCGGGGTCCACTTGACGCCGTCGGCGAGGAGCTCGGCCGGCGACGGGGAGCCCTCGACGCAGGCGCCCTCGATGCTGACCGACTGCGGGTAGTTGCCGCGGAAGTGTGCGGTGTCGACGACGATGCCGCGGATCACGCCGGGGGCGCCGAGCCGGATCAGCGCCCAGTCGTGGTCCTCGTCGGTCGGGAAGGGGTGGTCGCCGTCGGTGCCGCGGCGGCGCCGGGTCTCCCAGCCGTCCATGATCTTGCCCTTGTGGCCGAACGCCTCGGGGTCGAAGTGGGCGGGCGCGGGCGTCAGGAGGTTCTCCCGTTCGGCGAAGAACTCGTCGTTGGCGGCGAGCACCCCGGCGCCGAGCCGCCGGTCGGCGAGGTCGGGCAGGTGGGAGAAGGGGAAGCCGGCCGGGCCGGGGGTGCGGTAGTCGGCGTAGGGGTCGCCGCCGCCGTAGGGGCTGGCGTCCCCGGTGTAGTGCGGGAGTTCGCCGGTGGTCATGCGCGCGGCCTTTCGAGGAGTTCGCCGGTGGGCTCGGCGAGGGTGGTGCCGTCGTTGATCTTCCGGCCGCGCAGCCAGGTGGAGCGGACGACGCCGTAGAGGGTCTTCCCGGCGTACGCGGTGATCTTGTTGCGGTGCTGGAGTTCGGCGGGGTCGACGGTGAAGGTCGCGTCGGGCGCCAGCACCGCGAAGTCGGCGTCCCGGCCGGGCGCGATGGCGCCCTTGCTGCCGAGGCCGACCAGCTCCGCCGGGGCGGCGGACATCCAGCGGACCACGTCCTCCAGGCTGTGGCCGCGCTCCCGGGCGGTGGTCCAGATGGCCGGCAGGCCGAGCTGGAGCGAGGAGATACCGCCCCAGGCCGTGCCGAAGTCGGGGGTCTTGAGGTCGGTGGTGGAGGGCGAGTGGTCCGAGACGATGCAGTCGATGGTGCCGTCGGCCAGGCCCCGCCACAGGGCGTCCTGGTTGCCGGCCTCGCGGATCGGCGGGCAGCACTTGAACTCGGTGGCGCCGTCCGGGATTTCCTCGGCGGTCAGGGTCAGGAAGTGCGGGCAGGTCTCGACGGTGATCTTGACGCCGTCGGCGCGGGCGGCGGCGATCAGCGGCAGTGCGTCGCTGGAGGAGAGGTGCAGCACGTGCACCCGTGCGTCCAGCTTCCGGGCCAGCTCGATCAGGCCAGCGATGGCGTCGTTCTCGGAGACCCGGGGGCGGGAGGCGAGGAAGTCGGCGTACTTGGGGCCGTGCGCCTCGGGGGCGGCACCCAGGTGGCCGGGGTCCTCGGCGTGCACGATCAGCAGTCCGTCGAAGGCGGCGATCTCGCCGAGCACCGCCGCCAGCTGCTCCTGGTCGACCTCAGGGAACTCGTCGACGCCGGAGGGCGACAGGAAGCACTTGAAGCCGAACACGCCGGCCTCGTGGAGCGGACGCAGGTCCTTGACGTTGCCGGGGATGGCGCCGCCCCAGAAGCCGACGTCGATATGTGCCTTGCTGCGGGCGACGGCGCGCTTGGTGTCGAGGTTGTCCACGGTGGTGGTGGGCGGGAGGCTGTTGAGCGGCATGTCCACGAGCGTGGTGATACCGCCGGCCGCGGCCGCCCGGGTGGCCGTCCAGAAGCCCTCCCACTCGGTGCGGCCGGGGTCGTTGACGTGTACGTGGGTGTCCACGAGGCCGGGCAGCAGGACGTCGTCACCGAAGTCCTCCACCCGGGCGCCGGCCGGGGCCGCGGCGTCGTGCGGCAGGACGGCGACGATCTTCCCGTCCTTGACGGTGACGGACGCGGCCCGCGTCCCCTCCGGGGTGACGACCCGCGTGGAACGCAGCACCAGCTCTATTTCGGACACCCAGTACCTCCCATATCGTTGCTTCATCGTCGCGCGCCGGCGCGTGCGGGGCACGGCTGCCGCGGGCCGTGCCGCCCCTGGCGCGGAATCCCGCGCACCCCGCAATGTCGGTGTGGACCGGCGGTATACGGAATTCAACAGTCTGTTGAATGAGTCTTCACTCAGGATCCCGACCCGTCAAGACCCCGGTGCGGCGGCCGACCCGGCGATCGCACCGGACCGCTCCGGCCCCTCGACCTCCTCCACCGACTCGCCCCTGACCTGCGACGAGATGATGTCCTGCGGGATCGGACCGGTACCCGCCGCGGCCCGCTCGCGGCGCGAGACCGCGGCGTAGAGCAGCCCGGAGATCGCCATCCCGAAGATCCAGGAGAACGGTGCCACGGTGTCGAAGACCGGGATCAGCGCCAGCGCGGCGGAGACCGCGGCGGCCGGCAGGAACGCGATCACGGCCTTCGGGTTGTAGCCCCGGCGGTAGTAGTAGGCGCCGGCCGCATCGGCCGAAAACAGCGCATCGACATCGATCCGCCCCCGTCGCACCAGGTAGTAGTCGACGAGCAGGATCGCCACCAGCGGGCCGAGGAACGCCCCCAGCGCGCCCAGGAAGTACTGGATCACCAGCGCCGAGGAGTACAGCTTCCAGGGCATGACCAGCACCGCCAGCACCGCGGTGATCATGCCGCCGCGCTTGAAGTCCAGGTACTTCGGCAGCAGGTTGGCGAAGTCGTAGGCGGGCGAGACGAAGTTGGCGACGACGTTGATGCCGATGGTGGCGACGATGAAGGCCAGCGCGCCGATGACGGTGACCACCGGGTTGTCGATCTTCTGGATCACCTTCACCGGGTCGTAGATCGCCTCGCCGAAGACCGCGATGGTGCCGGCGGTGACCAGGACGGCGACCACCGCGAAGGCGGTGAAGTTCACCGGCAGCCCGACGAGGTTGCCCCGCCGGTAGGAGCGGTGGTCGGGGGTGAAGCGGGCGAAGTCGGCGTAGTTGAGGACCAGGGTCAAGAAGGTGGCCACGGTCAGGCTGACCGCGATCAGGCTCTGCTGGACCTGCGCGGTGCCGCTGAGCCCGGTCAGGCTGCGGGTCAGCGAGATGTCACCGTGCGACTTCACGACGAGGTACACCGCCAGCGCCAGCACCACCAGCCAGACCACCGGCCCGGTCGCGAAGTCCTGGACCTTGCGGATGAACTCCATCCCCCGGGTCAGCAGGGCGGCCTGGAGGCCCCACATCACCATGAACGCGACCCAGCCGAGGGTGGACAGCCCCAGCACCGAGTTGTGGTGGTACGCGTCAAGACCGGGCGCGATCTGGAGCGTCAGCAGCACCACGGCCGTGGAGGCCAGCCAGGTCTGGATGCCGTACCAGGCCACCGCCATCACCGCGCGCAGCAGCGCCGGGATGTTGGCGCCGTAGACGCCCCAGCTCGCCCGGGCGAGCACCGGATAGGGAACCCCGGTGCGGTGCCCGGCGTGTCCCATCCGGTTCATCATCCAGTAGACGAGCGTGATGCCGACCAGCAGCGCGGTGAAGACCTCCCAGGCCGGCAGCCCCAGCACGAAGAGGCTGGCGGCGAAGGCATAGTTGCTGATCGCGTGGGTGTCGGACATCCACAGCGCGAAGACGCTGTACGTGCCCCAGGTGCGCTTCGCCGCCGGTGCGAGGTCCTCGTTGTAGAGCCTCGGGTCCGGCGGTCCCGGTCGGTGCTGCGGGGATGTACTCATGTGTTCTCCCAGGCAGGTCGGGTGGAGCTCAGGTGTCAGTCGTCAGATGCCTGACGTCTTCGCGGAAAATGCGGTGTACCGGGCGGAATCCTGCATGCATCCCCACTCCCCCGCGGCCGTGCGTGTGAGGTGGCTGCTCAGCGGCCAGGAGCCGATGACCTTGGGGCGGGGCGGGGCGAAGCTGCGCTGCGTACTGGTGGTCAGGCCGAGGCCGACCACCGCCTCCGCGAACTTCACCGCGGCGGCGACGCCGTCCACGACGGGCACCCCCAGCGCCGCCGCGACCTTCTCCTGGAGCCCGGCCATACCGCCGCACCCCAGGCAGATCACCTCCGCGCCGTCCCGGACCACCTCGCGGGCGGTCTCGATGATCACTGCGACGGTGCGCTCCGGGTCCTCCTCCAGCTCCAGGACCCCGAGCCCGGCGCCGCGGACGCCGGCGCAGCGCTGGAGCAGCCCGGCGGTCAGCAGCCGGTCCCGGATCTGCGGCACGGCGCGGTCGAGGGTGGTGACGATGCCGTACGCGTGGCCGAGCATCAGCGCCATCTGCGCCGCGCACTCGGTGATGTCCAGGACGGGGACGTCCAGCAGTTCCTGGGCGCCCTCCCGGCCCGGTTCACCGAAGCCGGCCATGACCAGCGCGTCGAACGGGGTGTCCAGGGTGGCGAGCCGGTCCAGGACGGCGGCGGCGCTGAGGTACCCCTCGAAGTGGCCTTCGATGGACTCCGGCCCCCAGAGGGGTTCGGTGGCGAGGATCTCGGTGCCCGGTGCGGCGACCGCGGTGGCGGTGGCACGGATCGAAGCGGTCATGGAAGCCGTGGTGTTCGGGTTCATGACGAGAATGCGCATGACGCTCCAACGATTTGGAGGATTCCACAGAATGGACAGTAGGTTTCGCGCAGCAGAACGTAGCTATGGCCACTGGCACCGTCAAGGGATCTCGGCAAGGAGGCGGCACCTCGGGGCATACGGGCGCTGACCGGCGGGAACGAGTGTGCGATACGCGGTGTGCCTGCGCGGTGTGACCGGTAGGCTGCTCCGGTCGGGCCCGGCGCCCGTAAGGCATAGAGCCGAGACCGATCCGACCCGCCCCGAAAGGAACGCGACGTGCCGCCGTCCAGCGCCAGCACCTCCGCCGCCGATGCCAAGCCCGCAGGCGCCAGCGGCGGGGTCCAGTCCCTTGAGCGCGCCTTCGACCTCCTGGAGCGGATGGCCGACGCCGGCGGTGAGGTGGGTCTGAGCGAGCTTTCCGGCAGCAGCGGACTGCCGCTGCCCACCATCCACCGCCTGATGCGCACGCTGGTCGCCTGCGGCTACGTCCGTCAGCAGCCCAACCGCCGGTACGCCCTCGGACCGCGCCTGATCCGGCTCGGCGAGAGCGCCTCCCGACTGCTGGGCACCTGGGCCCGGCCGTTCCTGGCCCGCCTCGTGGAGGAGACCGGCGAGACCGCCAACATGGCCCTCCTCGACGGGGACGAGATCGTCTACGTCGCGCAGGTCCCGTCCCGGCACGCGGTGCGGATGTTCACCGAGGTCGGCCGCCGCGTGCTGCCGCACTCCACCGGCGTCGGCAAGGCCCTGCTGGCCAACCACTCGCCGGAGGAGGTCCGCGCGCTCCTCGGCCGTACGGGCATGCCCGCAGCGACCGAGAAGACCATCACCGACCCGGAAAGCTTCCTCGACGCCCTGGCCGACGTCCGTCGCCTCGGCTACGCGGTCGACGACAACGAGCAGGAGATCGGCGTCCGCTGCCTCGCGGTCCCGGTCCCCAATGCGCCCACCTCCGCGGCGATCTCCATCTCCGGGCCGACCGGCCGGGTGACGGAGGCCGCGACGGACAAGATCGTCCCGGTGCTCCAGGAAGTGGCCGCCCAGCTGTCGGTGGCCCTGGCCAACCAGACGCCGGCGTAATGTCCGGGTGAGGCGTCCCGCCCGGGTCGTCTCACCCGCCCGGCAGCTCGCCGAAGCCGTCGATCCGCTCGCGGACCTCGGACAGCGCCGACGACAGCGCGCTCACCGAGCCCACCGCGCCGGCTATCAACAGAAGCGAACGGCGCAGCCGGGTCACTTCGGGTGCGCCGTGGCTCACCATCGCGTCCAGTGCGGCCAGTTCGTCGTCGGCGGTCGACCGGTCCGGCAACTCGCCGGGCAGGACGGCCAGTTGGCGGCGGAGCCGGGCCACCGCCATCCGTAAGGCGCGGACCCTCGGGTCGTTCCCGTCCCCGGTCATGCGGCTGTCTCTCTGGAGCTGTTCCACAACGACGGCGCCCTCCCAGGCGGTTGCCCGTTCCGCGATGCGGGACAGTTAACGCCACGGTGTGCGGCCGGCGCCATACGGAGAGCCAAAAAAACTCGATCACCGGCCCGTTCGGGCGTCCCCCCGGACGGGCGCCACCGGTTGCCGGCGGACCGCCCGTCCTGGTAGCGCCATCAGGAAGTCGGTGCGGGGGCCACCGCGTTGCGCCAGACCCGTACGTCGAGTCCTCGTGGACGATGCGGTAGAGCACGCCGTGCGCGGTGCCCTCGCCGAACGCCGGGGTGCCGACCCCCGCGTACGCCGCGACCTGCCCCAGTGCGAAGACGTCGGTCGCCGGGGTGACGGTGGCCCCCATGGCCTGTTCGGGCGCCATGAAGGTGGGCGTGCCGACCGTGACGCCGCTGCCGGTCAGCGAGGTGGCGTCGGCGGCCCGGGCGATGCCGAAGTCGATGACGCGCGGACCGTCGGCGGCCAACAGCACGTTGGACGGCTTCAGATCGCGGTGCACGATGCCGGCGCCGTGGATGACCTGGAGGGCCTCGGCGATCCCGGCGACCATCAACAGCACGGTGGGGACGGGGAGTCGGCCGTGTTCGGCGACGGCGGCGGAGAGTGCGGGGCCGGGGACGTAGGCGGTGGCGAGCCAGGGCATCGGGCCGTCGGTGTCGCTGTCGATCACCGGGGCGGTGAACAGCCCCTGGACCCGCTGCGCGGCGTGCACCTCCTGCGTGAACCGGCGGCGGAACTCCGCGTCTTCGCTGAACTCGGGCCGGATCACCTTGATGGCCACCGGCCGCCCGCCGGGCGTGTAGGAGAGGTAGATCTTGCCCATTCCGCCGGAACCGAGCTTCGCCGTCAGGCGGTACCCCGCGATCACGTGCGGGTCGTCGCCCGCCAACGGCTGGAAGTTCCCGGACGGCTCCGCACCGTTCACCACTTACGTCCCCCGACTCTGCCTCGCGGACCCCTCAGATGACCCGGACCACAGCATCCGCGGCGGCCGAGCGTCCGCAACGGGGCAGCACCCTATCCGGCCGGACGCCGCACCGTGACATCGTGGCCGGCGCCGCCGGCGACACCGGCACGGCATATGCCGCACGGCCGCCGGAACCGCGCCACATCGACCGCCACTCGCCGGCGACTTGACCCGCCCCTCGGCGCGGTGCGCACGCCGCCGAGACCCGCCCCGGTCCCGCCGCCCCGTCCCGCTTCCCCAACCCGCCTCCCCCTGGCCGGTTTTCGCCTCTCGGTCCCCGATTCCCCGACCCCACGGCCGGCTTCGCCCCCGGACCCGGGCGCCCGCGGAGCGCCCGGAGCGCACGCCCGGCCCGCGCCGCCACGCGCGAATGCCCGCCGACGGCATGACCATGCGTCAGTACGTGCGTTCCCCCGGGCACCCGTTGGCGTGGGCGTATCCCGTACAAGGCGTACGGCGCCGCGCGATGGAGCATTCTCCCTTCCGGGAAATGTCCGGCATATCACTGAATCGCACACCACTGGACCATTGGATCGGAGAACGCCATGGAGCCCAACCCAGGCCCCAACCCCGGCCCCGACTCCCGGCACCTCAGCGTCATCCAGCTCATCTGCCGGGCGTACGGCCTGGCCGACGCCTCCGAGATCACCGAGGAGCTCATACACCGTTACGTCAGTGAGGACCGGCACGCGGACGAGCGGACCGCGCAGCTCCGGGACCGGCTGCGGCCGCGGATCCCGCGGCAGCGGACGGCGGGGGACGCCGCCTGACACGGGCCGGCGCCGCCCGATTCCGGGCGGCGGAGGGCGCCGCGCGACGCCATGAGGTAAGCAGTTCCCATGGCACATCCAGGGGAACGCGCGGGCGCCGGGGGGAAAGCGGGGGCCGTACGGCCCGAGGGGAAGGTGGCCGGACTACTGCTCGCCGCGGGCGGCGGTAGGCGGCTGGGGGGACGGCCCAAGGCACTGCTCGACCATCGGGGACGCCCGCTGGTCGAGCACGCCGCACGGGTACTGCGGGACGGCGGCTGCGGACCGGTGCACATCGTGCTGGGCGCGGCCGCCGAGGCCGTCCGGGCCCGGGCCGAGCTGGCCGACTACGGCGTCTCGGTGAACCCGGACTGGGCGCAGGGCATGGGCTCGTCACTCCGGGTGGGCCTGACCGCACTGGCCGGGTCGGGGGCGGACGCGGTGGTGGTGTCCCTCGTCGACCAGCCGGGCATCGGCGCCGCCGCGGTGGCCCGGGTGGTGGCCGCGTACACCGGGCGGGACGCGCTGGCGGCCGCGGCGTACGGGGGCGAGCGGGGGCATCCGGTGCTGTTCGGCGCGGAGCGGTGGGCGGACATCGCGGCGAGCGCGGAGGGCGACCGCGGGGCGCGGGCCTATCTCCGACGGCACGCCGGGGCGGTCACGCTCGTCGAGTGCGGCGATGTGGCCGAGGCGTACGACATCGACACGCCGGAGGACCTGCGGCGGCTTGAGTGACCGGCGATCGCCGGGCCGGCGCCTCCCGGCCCGGCGGGGGCCGCACATTCTGCGGCGGACGGGACACCGGGCGACCAGAACGCCCGCCACGGCCGCGGGTTGACGGGAAACCGCCGCTCCGGGGCGGGGGTAATGGAGAGTGACCGCTGTGGCACCGAGAGCCATTCGATCATCACTTCTGTCGACTCAGAGAATCTCGACGTCAACAAACCATTGAAGTTCCGCGATAAGGAAACTAGTCTCCACTGGTCAGAAGCGCCCTGCTACCCGTACGGCGCCCGCGACCGCATCTCGGAACCGCGGCACCCCGTGCCGCTCAGGTGCCCCGGCGGCCGCCAGGCACCGCCGCTGAATGGAGTGACAGCTCATGTCCGCACCAGCGCCGTCCCCGCTGGCCATCGTCGAAGTCGACCCGGCACACACCCCGGAACGACAGGGCGAGGTCCTCACCGACGCCGCGCTCGCCTTCGTTGCCGAGCTGCACCGGCGGTTCACCCCCCGCCGCGATGAGCTGCTCGCCCGCCGCGCCGAACGTCGTGCCGAGATCGCCCGAACCAGCTCGCTGGACTTCCTCCCCGAAACCGCGCAGATCCGCGCGGACGACAGCTGGAAGGTGGCCGAGGCGCCCGCCGCGCTCAACGACCGCCGGGTGGAGATCACCGGTCCCACCGACCGCAAGATGACGATCAACGCGCTCAACTCGGGCGCCAAGGTGTGGCTCGCCGACTTCGAGGACGCCTCGGCTCCCACCTGGGAGAACGTCGTGGGCGGCCAGCTCAACCTGATCGACGCCTACGAGCGTCGGATCGACTTCACCGATGCCCGCACCGGCAAGTCCTACGCCCTGAAGTCGGCCGAGGAGCTCGCCACGGTCGTGATGCGACCGCGTGGTTGGCACCTGGAGGAGCGCCACCTCCAGTTCGAGGGCCGGCCGGTCCCCGGCGCCCTGGTCGACTTCGGCCTCTACTTCTTCCACAACGCCCAGCGTCTGCTGGACCTCGGCAAGGGCCCGTACTTCTACCTGCCCAAGACCGAGTCCCACCTGGAAGCCCGCCTCTGGAACGAGATCTTCGTCTTCGCCCAGGACTACGTCGGGATCCCGCAGGGCACCATCCGCGCCACGGTCCTCATCGAGACCATCACCGCCGCGTACGAGATGGAGGAGATCCTCTACGAGCTGCGCGACCACGCCTCGGGCCTGAACGCCGGCCGCTGGGACTACCTCTTCTCCATCGTCAAGAACTTCCGTGACGGCGGCGCCAGGTTCGTCCTCCCGGACCGCAACGCGGTCACGATGACCGCCCCGTTCATGCGCGCCTACACCGAACTCCTGGTCCGCACCTGCCACAAGCGCGGGGCGCACGCGATCGGCGGCATGGCGGCCTTCATCCCCAACCGCCGTGACCCCGAGGCCAACGAGAAGGCCCTGACCAAGGTCAAGAACGACAAGGACCGGGAGGCCGGCGACGGCTTCGACGGCTCCTGGGTCGCCCACCCCGACCTGGTGCCGATCGCCCGCGCCTCCTTCGACGCGGTCCTCGGCGAGGCGCCCCACCAGAAGGGCCGCCTGCGCGAGGACGTCTCGGTCGCCGCCGCCGACCTCATCGCCATCGACTCGCTGGACGCCAAGCCCACCTACCAGGGCCTGGTCGACGCGGTCCAGGTCGGCACCCGCTACATCGAAGCCTGGCTGCGCGGCCTCGGCGCGGTGGCCATCTTCGGCCTGATGGAGGACGCCGCCACCGCCGAGATCTCCCGCTCCCAGATCTGGCAGTGGGTCGACGCCGGCGTCGTCTTCCAGGAGGAAGGGCACGCCGGCACCAAGGTCACCGCGGACCTGGTCCGCCGGATCGCCGCGGAGGAACTGACCGCCATCCGGGCCGAGGTGGGCGAGGAAGCCTTCACCGGCGGCAAGTGGCAGCAGGCCCACGACCTCCTCCTGAAGGTCTCCCTGGACGCCGACTACGCCGACTTCCTCACCCTGCCGGCGTACGAACTCCTGGTCTGAGCCGGCCTGGTCTGAGCCGGCCTGGTCCGATCTGGTCCGACCGGTCTGGCCTCGTCCGAACTGAGCCGGCACGGCGTCGAAGGGCCCGCGCGCACCACTGCTCCGTGGTGTGCGCGGGCCCTTCGCGTGCCGTGCGGGCCGCCGCCAGCGGACCGGCCCTACGTGACCACCGCCCCCAGCGCCACGAACGCGCAGATCAGGACGAACAGCAGGACCAGCAGCGGCGCGACGAAGCGGAGGTAGGTGTCGTAGCCGACCTTGGCGAGTGCGACGCCGCCCATGATGACGGCGGTGGTGGGCACCCAGAGGTTCATCCAACCGCTGGCGGCCTGCCAGGCGGTGACGACGACCGGGCGGGTGACACCGGCGAAGTCGGCGAGCGGGGCCAGGATCGGCATGGCGAGCGTGGCGTGCCCCGAGGTGGAGGGGATCAGGAAGGCCAGCGGGAGGTTGACGACGAAGACGATGACGCCGAAGAGCGCCGAGGGGGTGCCCGAGACCACACCCTCGATGGAGTGCAGCACGGTATCGGTGACCTTGGCGTTGTTCATGATGACGGTGACGCCGCGGGCGAGGACGATGACCAGCGCGGGTGCGATGAAGTCGGCGGCGCCCTGTACGAAGGTCGCGCTGAGCCGCTGCTCGCCCATCCGCGCCAGCACCCCGACCAGCACCGCCCCGACCAGGAACATCGCCGCCAACTGCGGGAAGGACCAGTCGAGTTCCCAGGCGTAGGGCGGTGCGGTGGCGCGGCCGGTGAGGGCACCGGACCACGGGATCACCGAGAAGATCATGAAGGCGAAGAGCAGGGCGACGGTGAGCAGGACCGTCTTGTGGAGCGAGGTCAACGGCGGCGGCTCGGCGGCGTCCGGGGCGGTCTGGGCGTGCTCGCGGTCGCCGGCCAGGAAGCCGCAGAGCGACCGGTCGGGGTCGGCGCGCACCCGGCGCGCGTAGCGGATGACGTAGGCGATGGTGACGGCGGTCAGCACCAGCCACATCGCGACGCGCAGCGCGATGCCGTCGCCCAGGGAGATCTCGGCGGCCGAGGAGGCGACCCCGGTGGCGAACGGATTGACGGTGGAGCAGAGGACGCCGATGCCGGCGCCGAGGATGATCGCGCCGGTGGCCACCAGGCGGTCGAAGCCGAGGGCCAGCATCAGCGGGATGATCAGTCCGTAGAACCCCAGGGTCTCCTCGGCGAACCCCTCGACGGTGCCGAGCAGCGAGAAGACCGCCATCACCCCGGCGATGAGGAGGGCACCGCGGTCGCGCAGGCGGTGGGCGAGGCGGCCGATCCCGCGGTCCAGGGCGCCGGTGGCGAAGACCACGGTGATGAACGCGCCGATGGCGAGGACGAAGAGGAAGACCCCGGCACTGCCGTACAGCTCACCGGTGAGGTCCGGCCCCACCAGGCCGGTCCTGGAGTCCTTGACGCCGTAGAGGCCGTTGACCGGGGAGAGGAAGAGGTCACCGAGGCGTTCGGGGAAGGTCCGGCCGGACGGTGTGCGGTGGTAGGAGCCCTGGACGGGCCGGCCGGCCGCGTTGCGGACGTAGGTGCCGGCGGGCAGCACGAAGGCCAGCGCCCAGACGACGACCGTGACGAGCACGAGGACGGTGAGGGCGCTGGGGAAGGCGAACCGGCGCCGCTCCGCGGCCTCCGGCGTCATCCCGTGCCCCCCAGGCGGCGGTGCGCGGCGGCGTACTCCGCGAAGAACACGGCCTCGGCGAGCAGTGCCCCGCGGAGTTCGGAGAACAGCACGCGCTCATTGGGGCCGTGCAGGTTGCACAGGTTGTCCTCGGCGCCGAAGAGCAGGACCTCGGCCTCCGGTACCGCCGCGGCCAGCCCGTTGACCAGCGGGATGGAACCGCCGGACGCCACCTGGACGGGATCGGTGCCCCAGGCCCGGCGCAGCGCGGTGCGGGCCGCGCGGTAGGCGGGGCCGTCGGTGGCGGCCTCGTAGCCGGGGCCGGTGTCGCCGGCAGTGACGGTGAGCGGGATCCCGAAGGGCCGCAGGCTGCGCAGGTGACGGACGAGGGCGTCCCGGGCCTGCCGCGGGTCCTGGCGGGGGTGGACGCGGAGGTTGAGCTTGGCTCGGGCGTGCGGGACGACGGCGGCGGCACCGTGGTCGACGGAGGGCGCATCCAACCCGACGACGGTGAGCGCCGGTCCGCTCCACAGGCGTTCGCCCAGTCCTCCGGACCCCAGGAGCGGCAACCCCTCGGGCACACCGGCCAGTTCCCGGAACTCGCCCTCGGTGAACGCCGTGCCGTCCCACGGTTCGCGCCACAGCCCCTCCACCGCGACGTCCCCGTGGACGTCGTGCAGGGTGGCCAGAGCTTTGACGAGGACGAGCAGGGCATCGGGGGCGGCCCCGCCGTACTCGCCGCTGTGGACGGCGGCGCCGAGCGTGCGGACCTCGACGAGGACGTCGACGCTGCCGCGGAGCGCGGTGGTGAGGGTGGGGGTGCCGGGACGGATGTTGCCGGTGTCCGCGATGATCATCGCGTCGCAGGCGAACGCGGCCGGGTCGGTGGGCGGATAGCCGTCGAAGGCGCTGCCGTACTCCTCCTGTCCCTCGAAGACGATCTTCACGCCCACCGGTGGCCGTCCTCCGAACGCCCGGAGGGCACCGATGTGGACCATCAGGTTGGCCTTGTCGTCGGCGATCCCACGGGCACGGATGCCGCCCTCGATGTCCGTCGGCTCGAACGGCGGCGAGTCCCAACGGCGTTCGTCGCCCGGCGGCTGGACGTCGTAGTGCGCGTAGAGGAGGACGGTCGGGGCGTCCGGGGTGGGTGGGGGGACGGCGGCGGTGACGACCGGGGCGGTGTCGGGCAGGTTCAGTTCGCCGATGTCGGTCACCCCCGCCGCCCGCAGCAACGCGACGACGAGGTCGCGGGCCTGGAGGACGGGTTCGGGCGAGAACCCGGGAAAGGCGATGGAGGGGATGGCGGCGAGCCGCTTGAGATCGGCGCAGAGGTCGTCCATCAGCCCGTCGACGGTGGCCTCCAGCCCTGACGCGTTGACTTCGTGGGGCACCGCGGGCCCCCTCTCTGTGGCACCCGGCTGCACGGGCACGCACGTTGAATAACTGTCAGTTTCCGTGTCGAAATGCAGCATATCGGGCAACGCGTCAGCGCCCGCACCACCGACTTCGGCACCAGCCGGCCGCCACGACCCCCGGCGGAATCGCACTACTATGGCCGTAGTAACGGAGTTGTAAGAGCAGGCGGGTGGAGCGGTGGCGCGGCGGCGGGAGCAAGTGCTGGACGCGGCAGTCGAGGTCCTGGGCTCCGAGGGGGCGCGGCGACTGACGTACCAGGCGGTGGACCGGGCGGCCGGCGTACCGACGGGCACCACGTCCAACTACTTCCGCACCCGGGCCGCGCTCATCGACGGCATCGCCGAGCACCTGCTGACCCTGGAGCGCGGCGACTGGGCGGCACTGGACACCGAGCCGGCACCGGTCGGCCCCGGCGAACTGGCCGCGACGATGGCCGCTTTCGCCCGGCACGCCGCGGGCCCGGGCCGCGCCCGTACGGCCGCGCGGTTCGCACTGGTCCTGGAGTCCTCCTCCCGCCCGGAGCTACGGGCACCGCTCGGGCGGGGCCGGCAGGCGCTGCTGGATCGGAGCACGGAGTGGGTGCGCCGGCTGGGTTCCGGGGCGCCGGAGCGGCACGGGCGGATCCTGGTCGACCACCTGGAAGGGGTGGTGATGCGTCAACTCACCTTCCCAGAGGGGACGTTCGACCCACTGGAGGAAATCCGCGTACTGGTGGGCGGACTGCTCGGCGCCTCGGCGGGCAACCACACCGACTGACCGGGAGCGGACTCCGGCAGCCACCCCGGCACGACCCGGGCCCACCCCGGGCCGCACCGATCAACTCCGCCTGCACCGCGCCACGTTGGACGGTCGAACAGCTATACGGCGCCTCCGGAGTCTGGTAGGAAAGCTTCCTAACGATTGGGGAACCCCCCACGGCCCACTCCGGACAGGAGGACTCCATGCGCTCCCGATCGATAGCCAGGACCGCCACCCGCGTCACGCTCGGCCTGGCACTGCTCGCCGTCCCCGCGACCGCGATCGCCGCCACCGCCGCGCCGGCCGACCGCACGGCGCCCCCGGCGCACACCGCCCCGCACACCGCGCGGGCCGCCGTCGGACTGGACGACCCGGCGAAGAAGGAGATCGCCATGCAGTTGGTGTCCAGCGCGGAGAACTCCTCGCTGGACTGGAAGGCCCAGTACCAGTACATCGAGGACATCGGTGACGGCCGCGGCTACACCGGCGGCATCATCGGCTTCACCTCCGGTACGCACGACATGCTGGAGCTCGTCGAGCTGTACACGAAGCGGAAGCCGGACAACGTGCTGGCGACCTACCTGCCGGCGCTGCGCAAGGTCGACGGCAGCGACTCGCACGCGGGCCTGGACCCCGACTACCCCAAGGACTGGCGGAAGGCCGCACAGGACCCGGCCTTCCGGAAGGCGCAGGACGACGAGCGGGACCGGGTGTACTTCAACCCGGCGGTCAAGCAGGGCAAGGCCGACGGGATCGGCGTCCTGGGGCAGTTCGCGTACTACGACGCGATCGTGATGCACGGCGACGGCGACGACAAGACCAGCTTCCCCAGCATCCGCAAGCGGGCGCTGGCGAAGGCGAAGCCGCCGGCCCAGGGCGGCGACGAGAAGACCTACCTCAGCGCCTTCCTCGACGCCCGGGTCTGGGCGATGAAGCAGGAGGAGGCGCACAGCGACACCAGCCGGGTCGACACCGAGCAGCGGGTGTTCCTGAAGAACGGGAACCTGGACCTGCACACACCGCTGGACTGGAAGGTCTACGGGGACGGCTACCACATCGGCTGAGCCCGCAGGAACGCCCAACGGCCCGTAAGGAGACGGCAGTTGCCGCATCCGTACGGGCCGTTGTCAGTGGGACGGGACTTTCAGCGGGCGGGACTCAGTGGGCGGGAGAGGCGGCGGTCTCCCCGTCGTCCATGCGCCCGCGGTCGGGCTGCTGCGGAATCTCCGGGACGTCGGCCAGGGCGTGCGGGTCGGGGGCCGGGTCGGCCGCGGCGGCAGCGTCGGGGGCCCCCTTCCTGCCGAAGTGGTTGAAGGCGAGGTTGAGGACGATGGCGATCAGGCAACCGGTGCTGATGCCGGAGTCCAGGACGACCAGCAGGTCCTTGGGGAAGTTGTGGTAGAACTCCGGCGCCGCGATCGGGATCAGCCCGACGCCGAGGGCGGCGGCGACGATCAGCGAGTTCTCCCCCTTCTCCATGGCGGCGGAGGCCAGCGTCTGGACGCCGCTGGCGGCGACCGAGCCGAAGAGGACGACGCCGGCGCCGCCGAGGACGGGCAGCGGGACCAGGGAGATGATCGAGGCGGCGACGGGGCACAGGCCGAGCACGATCAGGATCGCCCCGCTGGTGGCCACCACGAAGCGGCTACGGACCTTGGTCATCGCGACCAGGCCGATGTTCTGGGCGAAGGCGCTGTTGGCGAAGCCGTTGAACAGCGGGCTGAGGGCGGTGCCGAGGGTGTCGGCGCGCAGGCCGCCCTCGATGGTGCGCTCGTCCGCCGGACGGTTCACGATCTTGCCGAGGGCGAGCATGTCGGCGGTGGACTCCGTCATGCAGACCAGCATCACGATGCACATCGAGATGATCGCGGCGACGTCGAACTGCGGGGCACCGAAGTGGAACGGCGTCGGGAAGCCGATCAGGCTCGCCTTGGTGAGCGCGGAGAAGTCGGTGATCCCCACCGGTATCGCGATCAGTGTGCCGGCGACCAGGCCCAGCAGGATGGCGATCTGCTGGAGGAAGCCGCGCAGCACCCGGCGCAGCACCAGCACGATCAGGAAGGTGACCGCGGCCATCCCGATGTTCTTCAACGAGCCGTAGTTCGCGGCCTGTTCGTTGCCGCCCTGGGACCAGCGGAAGGCGACGGGGAGCAGCGAGACACCGATCAGGGTGATGACGGTGCCGGTGACCACCGGCGGGAAGAAGCGGACGAGTTTGGAGAAGTAGGGGGCGAGGAGGAAACCCAACACGCCGGCGACGATGACCGCGCCGAAGATGATCGGCAACGCATCGTGCGGGCTGTGCTCCTTGGCGATGGCGACCATGGGGGTGACACCGGCGAAGGAGACGCCGTTGACGAAGGGGAGCTTGGCTCCGACCTTCCAGAAGCCCAGGGTCTGGAGCAGGGTGGCGAGGCCCGCGGTGAAGAGGCTGGCCCCCATCAGGAAAGCGGTCTCGGTGGGGCTGAGCCCACAGGCGGGCCCCACGATCATCGGCGGGGCCACCACACCCGCGTACATGGCGGCCACGTGCTGCAGGCCGCTGGTGAACATTTTGATGGGCGGGAGGGTTTCATCGACCGGATGCTTCCGGTCCTCCCCCGACTTCTGCCCGGTAGGTGCGGCCACTGCGGGCCTCCTGTCGATTTCTGCTCCGCCGAAGCGGCGGAGCGAGCCTGTCACGGAGGGCGTGCCATGTGGTGCGGTGTGCCGAAAGTCGCGCTGGTGAGCGTGCAGTTGGCCGCGCTTGTGGCGCGTGGGCGGTGTGTGGGGGCGACCGGCCCGGGGGTGCGGGGGAACCCGCACCCCCGGGTGACGGCGCTTGCGGACCCCGCTCGGGTCCACAAGCTCAGCCGGGAGCCGTCCCTCCCGGCCGAGTCTTGGGGTGTATCGCGTCCGGGGGGATCAGCCCTCGGCCGCGATACGGGCCAGACGCTGGGCCTCGGCCCGCGTGGAGCGGGCGATGGCGTCCTCGTCGATGTTGGTGAGGTGGCTGTCCTCGACCACCGGCTTGCCGTCGACCAGCGACAGCGTGACCGGGGCGGCCGGCCCGAAGACCAGGGCGGTGACCGGGTCGGCGATCGAGGAGTGGCCCAGTCCGTCCAGCTTCCACAGGACCAGGTCGGCGAGCTTGCCCGGCTCCAGGGAGCCGATCTCGCTGGTCCGACCGAGGACCTGGGCGCCACCGTAGGTGCCGAGCCGCAGCGCCTTGCGGGCGTTGAGGGCGGCTTCCCGGTGGGCGCCGAGGCGGTTGATGAGCAGCGCGTTGCGCAGCTCGGTGTGGAGTTCGCCGGACTCGTTGGAGGCGGTGCCGTCCACGCCGAGGCCGACCGGGACGCCGGCCGCGAGCATGTCCGGGACGCGGGCGATGCCGGCCGCCAGGCGGGCGTTGGAGGACGGGCAGTGGGCCACGCCGGTCTTCGTACGGGCGAAGGCAGCGATGTCGGAGTCGTTCATGTGGACGCAGTGCGCCATCCACACGTCCTCGCCGAGCCAGCCGGTGGACTCGAAGTAGTCGGTCGGGCCCATGCCGAACAGCTCGTGGCAGAACTTCTCCTCCTCCACGGTCTCCGAGCCGTGGGTGTGCATCCGGACGCCCTTACGGCGGGCGAGCACGGCACCCTCCCGGAGGAGTTCGGTGGAGATGGAGAACGGCGAGCAGGGGGCCGCGGCGATGTGCACCATCGAGCCGAAGGAGGCGTCGTGGTGCTTGTCGATGGCCTCCTCGGTGCCGATCAGGGCGCCCTCGGTGGTCTCGACGGCGAAGTCCGGGGGCAGGCCGCCGTCCTTCACGCTACGGTCCATCGAACCGCGGGCCAGGGTGATCCGGGCGCCGATGTCGGCGACCGCGGCCAGCTCGGCGCCGACCAGGTCCCCGGAGCCCTTGGGGAAGACGTAGTGGTGGTCGGAGGCGGTGGTGACACCGCCCTTGACCATCATGCCGAGCGAGCCGTGGGTGGCCGCGGTGAGCATCGCCGCGTCGATCCTGGCCCAGGTCGGGTACAGCGCGACCAGCCAGTTGAAGAGGTTGTGGTCGGTGGCCAGACCACGGGTGATCCACTGGTAGAAGTGGTGATGGGTGTTGATCAGGCCCGGCGTGACCAGGTGACCGGTTCCGTCGATGCGACGGACCACGTTCTCCAGGTTCTCCGGAGCCTTCCCCGCGCCCACTGCCTCGATGACGTTGTCGGCGACGACGACGTAACCGCTGGCGTACTCGGTGTCCTGGGCGTCAACGGTCGCGATGGCGCAGTTCTCGATGACGATGCGCTGCTTCGCCGCGCTGTCAGGGGCTGCCGATGCTGCCATGGTGCTTTCCTCGTGCTTTCGTGGCGGTTTGGGCACGGCATGGCCCTACGGGATTTGAGTGCCGGAGCCGGGCGAGACGGCTGACAGTACCGCCGCCCGTGGGGTGCTCCGGGTGCCGAGATGGTGGAAGAACAGGTTGAGCGTGACCGCGACCAGGGCTCCGGCGCTGATCCCGGAGCCGAGCACGGTCTGCGCCCAGGCGGGGAAGGCGGAGTAGAAGGTCGGCGCGGCGAGCGGGATGATTCCCGCGCCGAGCGACACGGCCACCAGGATGATGTTGGAGCTGTCGTCGAGTCCGGCTTCGGAGAGCGTGCGGATGCCACTGACCGCGATCGATCCGAAGAGGACGATGCCCGCGCCGCCGAGGACCGGCATCGGTACCAGCGAGACCACGGCGCCCAGGACGGGGAAGGCACCGAGGACCAGGAGCACCGCGCCGGCCAGCGCGACGACGTAGCGGGAACGGACCCGGGTCAGCGAGACGACACCGACGTTCTGCGCGAAGGCGCTGGTCGGGAGGCCGCCGAAGATGGGGCCGAGGAGGGTGGCGATGCCATCGGTGCGCAGACCCCGGGTGATGGTGTTGCCGGTGGTCTTCCGGTCGCAGATCTCGCCGAGCGCGAGCATCCCGGCCGACGACTCCGTCATCAGCACCAGCATCACGATGCACAGCGAGAGGATCGCGGCGGGCTGGAACTCGGGCGGGCCGAAGGAGAACGGGGTGGGCAGGGCGGCGATCGGGGCCGAGCGCAGCCCGTCGAAGCTCGCCATCCCGAACGGGATCGCGGCGAGGGTGCCGGCGACCAGGCCGATCAGCAGCGCGATCTGCTTGACGAAGCCCTTGGTGAAGCGCTGGATGAGCAGCACCACCAGGAGGGTGAAGCCGGCCAGCGCGAGGTTCTTCATGGAGCCGAAGTCGGCGGCCTGTTTGTCGCCGCCCTGTGCCCAGCCGACCGGTACGGGCATCAACGTGACCCCGATGAGGGTGATCACGACGCCGGTGACCAGCGGTGGGAAGAACCGGAGGAGTTTCCCGAAGGACGGTCCGATCGCCAGACAGAAGACGCCGGCACACATCACTGCCCCGTAGATCGCGGGGAGTTGATGACCCTTGGCGGTGGTCTCGGCGATGGCGAGCATCGGGGTGATGCCGGCGGAGCTGGCGGCGTTGACGAACGGGAGGCGGTTACCGACGAAGGAGCGGATGCCGAGCGTCTGCAGCAGCGTGGCGAGGCCGGCGATGAGCAGGCTGGCGGCGATCAGCCGGGTCCGGCCCGCGGTGTCCAGGCCAACGGCCTGGCCGATGATGAGCGGAGGGGTGACGACGCCGGCGTACATCGCTGCGATGTGCTGGAGCGCGGCGGGGACGAGCCGCCTGACGGCCGGCTTTTCGTCCACCGGGTGAACCGGTGGGGCAGGGTGGTGCGGGGCTTGCTCTTGCTGTGCCATGGGTCGTTCCCCTCGGAAATCGCGTCCCCTCCCCGCTGCGGGGTGGGGAGGGGACGCGAGGCACGGCGTTGCGTCGAGCCGCTAGAGGTTCGTCAGATCCATCGGAATCTGGGCTTCGACGCCGTCGCGCAGAACAGTGGCTTCGATCAGGCCGTACGGGCGGTCCGCCGCGTAGTAGACGGCCCCGTCGGCGGTATCGTTCTTGAGCCCGAAGGGCTCCAGGTCCACGAGGAAGTGGTGCTTGTTCGGGAGCGAGAAGCGGATCTCGTCCACCTCGGACCTGTTGTTGATGATGCGCGACCCCATTTGGTACAGGGTCTGCTGGAGCGACAGGCTGTAGGTCTCGGCGAAGGCCTGCAGCATGTGCTTCTTGACCTGCTCGTACGAACGCTCCCAGTTGGGCATCCGCTGCTCGTCGGAGGTCCAGTTGAAGCGCCACCGGCTGGCCACCTGGGTGGCCAGGATGCGGTCGTACGCCTCCTTCAAGGTCGTGTACTGGTCCTTGATGTACCCCCAGAACTCCGAGTTGGTGGAGTTCATCACGATCAGATCCTTCAGGCCGGAGATGACCTGCCAGTTCTCACCGTCGTAGGTGATCTCGGTCAGGCGGGTCTCCTGGCCCTTCCGGACGAAGGAGTGCTTGACCTCCTCGGCCCCGATGAAGCGGGAGTTGCCGTCCGAGGTCTCGATACGCTCCCAGGCGTACTCCTCGATCCGGATCCGGGCCCGCTTGATCGGCTCCTGGCTGGTCACGAAGTGCCGGGCCAGGTGGATGCCGAACTGCTCGGCCGACTCGATCCCGTACTCCTTGGCGAAGGCGTACACGGTGTTCTTGGTCGTGTCGGTGGGCAGGCAGTTGGCGTTCGAGCCAGAGAGGTGGACCTCTTCCAGGTCGCCGGAGAGCGCGACCGAGACGTTGAGGTCCTTGATGTGGTGGGTGGCGCCGTCGCGGGTGATCTTGACGACGCGGTTTTCCGCCTTGCCGTACTGGTTCTGGCCGAGAATCGTGGGCATGTCGGTGCTAGCTCCCTCGGTATACGGAGTAGCCGAACGGGTTGAGCAGCAGCGGTACGTGGTAGTGCTCGCCCGGCTTGACGGCAAAGGTGATTGCCACCTCCGGGAAGAAGGCTCCGCTGTCCCGTAGCGCGGGGGCGTCCTGCTGTTCCTCGGCTTGCTGATTGACGCTGTACTGATGTGAAGAGAAGTACGCCTCGGTTTCGAAGTCGATGCGTACGTGGGTGGTGCCCTCCGGCAGTGCCGGCAGGTCCTTGCAGCGCCCGTCGACGTCGGTCTTGCCGGCGCCGTGGACGGTCCACGCACCCCCGCTGCCGGAGCGCACCGAGAGCGTGAGGGCGACGCCCTCCGCGGGGCGGCCCACGCTGGTGTCCAAGATGTGCGTGGACACCGACGTCGGTGCAGCCGTCTCGCTGCTCATGCTGGGTCTCCTTCTGCGATGCGGTTCAGGCGGATGCGGTTGATCTTGCCGAGCTCCACACGGACGATCTCGCGTTCCTGTTCCGGCGTGTTGTCGATCCGGTTACGGACCGCGTCGCGCATCTGCTCCCCGGTGCGGCCGGAGGCACAGATCAGGAAAACGTGCCCGAACTTCTCCTGGTAGGCCAGGTTGAGTTCGAGCAGCTCCGCCTTGAGCTCGTCGGAGGCGCCGGCCATCCCGCTCTGCTCGCGGTGGGAGGTGGGGTCGCCCGCCTTGGGCCGGCCGATGGGCGGGTGCCCGGCCATCGCCTCCGCCAGGTCGTCCGCGGACAGCTCCGCCATGGCGGCGTCACTGGTGGCGAACAGGGCGTCGATGGTGGCGTAGGGGCGCTGGGCGAGAACCTTGCTCCCCCAAGCCCGGCTGGCGCACACCTCGTGCAGAGCGGCCTGGGCCTCGCTGACGTCGACGGTGTTGAACCGGGTAAGCCCTTGGGGCGTGGTCGAAGACACGGGAAGCCTCCGTGGCCTGGTGCTGGACAGCTCTGGTTGGCTGGAAACAGCTAAGACCTCCGGCAACATCACGTCAACACTTTGTTGAAAAGTCGGCAACACAAAAGCCGCCGCCCGGGGTCTCCGGACGGCGGCTCGGGCCGTTGGACGGGGAATTGCACCCCATTCGCCTCAGTCGGCGTCCTTCGCGGCGCTTTCCCTGTTCAGGTAGTTGTAAACGGTGAACCGGCTGACGCCGAGGGCGCCGGCGACGGTCTCCACTCCGTGCCGGACGGAGAACGCACCCCGGCTCTCCAGTATCCGCACCACCGACTGCTTGGTCTTGCGGTCCAGCTCCGAGAGTGGCATGCCGTGCCGGCGTTGCAACTCGGCCAGGATGTGATCGAGCGATTCCGACAGGTGGGGGAGCCGGACGGCCACCCGGTCCTGCCCCTCCCAGGCCAGCACGACGTCGTCACCCCGGGCCTGGTCGGGCGGGACCATCTGGCCGCCCATCGCATCCACCAGCGGTTTGACCGCCCGGACGAAGGGGTGGTCGGCGGGCTCCGTCACGTCGCGTCCCCCTCGTCCCCCGCGGCGCCGCCCTGCCGGTCGTCCGCGATCACATTGACCTGGAGCGAGACCCGGGTGGCACCCGCCTCCAGGGACTGCCGCAGCAGGGCGCCGACCGCGCTCAACACCTGGTCGGCATCCCCCTCGGCGGTATTGCCGAAGGGCCCCACGTCGACGGCGTCCAGCTTCGCGCCGGTGACGATCTCCCGCGCCACCACGGCATGGGCTGGGGCCTCGTCCAGATCGAACGGCTCCGTCGTGAACTCAACTCTCAATCGCACGCCGTTCAACCTACGCGGGCTTCGCGCCGCCGACCAGAAATTGCCCACGACCCCCCTTGACAGCTTCCCCGCCCGCCCGGCAGTGTTCCGTTACGCAGAAAGTAAGTTCCGCTATCCGGAAGGAGCGCCGGGCCCTATGGGTTTCACGGACACGCGCTTCAACGTCAATCTGTCGATCCTGTTCACCGAGCTTCCGTTGTGGGAGCGGCCGGCTGCCGCGCGGGCGGCGGGCTTCACGGCGGTGGAGTTGTGGTGGCCGTGGGTGGACGCCCCGACCCCGGAGCGGTCCGAGCTGGACGCGCTGCGCGATGCCCTGCGGGATGCGGGTACGCAGCTGACGGGGTTGAACTTCTATGCCGGTCAGTTGCCGGGTCCCGACCGTGGTGCGCTCTCGGTTCCGGGGGCGGAGTCGGAGAAGTTCCGGGCGAACGTGCCGGTGGCGATCGAGTTCGCCACCTCGCTGGGCTGCACCACCTTCAACGCCCTCTACGGCAACCGCGTCGAGGGCGTCAGTGCGGCCGAGCAGGACGCGCTGGCGTTGGAGAACCTCGTCTGGGCCGCGCGGGCGGTCGGTGAGGTGGGCGGCACGCTGCTGATCGAGGCGCTCAACGCGCCGGAGTCGCCCCGGTGCCCGATCGTCTCGGCGCCCAAGGCGATCGAGGTGGTCGACGCGGTCAACGCCGCCACCGGCCTGGACAACGCACGGTTCCTGATGGACCTCTACCACCTGTCGATGAACGGCGAAGACCTCGATGAGGTCATCGACCGCTACACCGCCAAGACCGCGCACGTGCAGATCGCCGACGACCCCGGCCGCGGCGCGCCCGGCACCGGCGCCCTGGACTTCGTGGCGCTGCTGGGCCGGCTCAAGAAGAACGGCTACGACGGCTACGTCGGCCTGGAGTACAAGCCCGGCCAGGCGCCCAGCGCCTCTTCCTTCGCCTGGCTGCCCACGCCGCTACGCGCCGCCCGGTAACCCGGTATCCCCGGCATCACCTGGCGCCGTCGCCGTTCCCCTTTTGTTTGAGTGTGAAAGAGGCTTTTCAATGAGCAACCTGCCGAAGATTGCGTGGGTCGGGCTGGGCATCATGGGTTCGCCCATGGCCGAGAACCTGATCAAGGCCGGCTACGCGGTGACCGGTTACACCCTGGAGGCCGACAAGCTCCAGCGGCTGGCTGATGCCGGGGGCACCGCGGCCGCCAACATCGCCGAGGCGGTGGCCGACGCCGACGTCATCATCACCATGGTCCCCGCCTCCCCCCACGTCGAGGCCATCGCCTACGGCCCCGACGGGATTCTGGCCAACACCAAGCGTGGCGCGCTGCTGATCGACATGTCCTCGATCACCCCGCAGACCTCCATCGACCTGGCCAAGAACGCCGCCGAGAAGGGCATCCGGGTCCTGGACGCCCCGGTCTCCGGTGGTGAGGCCGGCGCCATCGAGGCCGTCCTGTCGATCATGGTCGGTGGTCAGCAGGCCGACTTCGACACCGCCAAGCCGCTCTTCGACGCGCTGGGCAAGACCATCGTGCTGTGCGGTCCGCACGGCTCCGGCCAGACCGTCAAGGCCGCCAACCAGCTGATCGTCGCGGTCAACATCCAGGCCTGCGCCGAGGCCGTGGTCTTCCTGGAGAAGTCCGGCGTCGACCTGCCCGCCGCCCTGGACGTCCTGGGGGGCGGCCTGGCCGGCTCCACCGTCCTGGCACGCAAGGCCGACAACTTCATCAACCGGGACTTCAAGCCCGGCTTCCGCATCGACCTGCACCACAAGGACATGGGCATCGTCACCGACGCCGCCCGCACCGTCGGCGCCGCCCTGCCCGTCGGCTCCGTCGTCGCCTCCCTGGTCGCCTCCCTCCGCGCCCAGGGCGACGGCGGCCTGGACCACTCCGCCCTCCTCCGCGGCGTCGAACGCCTCTCCGGATACGACCTCAAGGACTGAGACCCGGTCATGGGGGCACGTCGGATTCCCGCCGTACAGGCGGTCGTTGAGATCATGAAGGACGAGGGCGTCGACACCGTCTTCGGTTGCCCCGGTGCCGCACTGCTGCCGCTGTACGCAGCGATGGAGCGGACCGGCGGCATCGCCCACCTGTCGGCGGGCCACGCCGAGGGCGCCGCGCACATGGCCGACGGCTGGGCCCGGACGACCGGGAAGGTCGGCGTGGCCGCGGTGGCGGCCGGGCCCGGGGCGGTCCGGCTGCTCAGCGGCCTGTACGCGGCGCAGCAGGACGCGGTCCCGCTGGTGTGCGTCACCGGCCGGGAGGCGTCCGCGCCACCCGCCCCCGCCGTACCGCTGCGGCACGCGGGGTACCGGCCGCCGGACCTGGTCCGGCTGGCCGGTGCGGTCACCAAGCGTGCCGAGCGGATCGAGGACCCCGCGCGGATCCCGGGCGCCTTCCGTGAGGCGTTCCGCATCGCGCGGGAGGGCCGGCCCGGCCCCGTACTGATCGACGTCCCGGCCGATCTGGCCGCGGTGGAGATCGCGTACGGCCCGGGTCCGGTCGCCCCCTCCGCTCCCGGCGCCGGACCGGCCCTGGTGGACGGCGTCCGGCCTTCGGCGCCGGGAGCGGTGGTACCCCTGTCCGTCCCGCCGGACCCGGCGGGCGCCAGGCCGCACTGGGCCCTGGCGGAGCTCGCCGAGGTCTTCGCCGCGCGGCCGCCGGCGGACACCTACGTCGTCAGCGGACTGCCGGAGATCGGCGCCGCCGGTGGTACCGCCGAGCACCGGCACCGGGTGCCGCGCCGCAGCGGTCCGCCGGGGTGGGAGGTGCCGACCGCGATCGGGGTCCGCACGGCACTGGACTCCCGGGGGGAGCGGGCGGCGGAGGTCGTGGTGGTCGTCGACGGCCACGGCTTCCCGCTGACGGCCGGGGAACTGGCCGCGGCGGCGCAGTACGAAGCGCCGTTCGTGGTGGTGCTGCTCGGCGGGCGCGAGGACGCCGACCCGTTCACGGACCCGGTGAAGCTCGCCGAGGCGTACGGCTGCGCGGGCCGGGACGTCCTGGATCCGGCGGAGCTCCGCTCGGCGGTCGAGTGGGCCCGCAAGGAGGCCGTCTCCACCCGACGGCCGGTCCTGGTGGAGGTCCGGGCCGAGCGCGCGGCGGACGCGTACGACGGTCTGCCCGCGGACCCGGTGCACACCCGCGCGTACGGGACCTGAGCCCGTCGCGGAGGGGTCCTCCGGACCCGCGACAACAAGCTTCCGGGCGGTGGCTGCGCTGACACCTGTCCTGTCGCGCCCAGGCGCGGCCGCCGCCCGGAATACCCACCCCACAGCAACACCAGATTGTTTCAACAAACTGTTGACGTTTGGTCGGAGCGCTTTCTACGCTCCGACATGCGGAAGCCAACTTCCGCGCTCTCGTACGGAAGGTCACCATGTCGAAGCCCACGCTGACGACCGAGTCCGGCGCCCCGATCGCCGACAACCAGAACTCCGCCACCGCAGGCGTCGGCGGCCCGATCATTCTCCAGGACCAGCACCTGCTGGAGAAGCTCGCGCGCTTCAACCGCGAGCGCATCCCGGAGCGCGTCGTGCACGCCCGTGGCTCCGGCGCGTACGGCTACTTCGAGGTGACCGACGACGTCACCGGCTTCACGCGGGCGGACTTCCTGGGCACCGTCGGCAAGCGGACCGAGCTGTTCATCCGCTTCTCGACCGTGGCCGACAGCCTCGGTGGCGCGGACGCCGTCCGGGACCCGCGCGGCTTCGCGGTGAAGTTCTACACCGAAGAGGGCAACTACGACCTCGTCGGCAACAACACCCCGGTGTTCTTCATCAAGGACCCGATCAAGTTCCCCGACTTCATCCACTCGCAGAAGCGCGACCCGTTCACCGGCAAGCAGGAGCCGGACAACGTCTGGGACTTCTGGGCGCACGCCCCCGAGGCCACCCACCAGGTCACCTGGCTCATGGGCGACCGCGGCATCCCGGCCTCCTACCGCCACATGAACGGCTACGGCTCCCACACCTACCAGTGGACCAACGCTTCAGGTGAGGCGTTCTTCGTCAAGTACCACTTCAAGACGAACCAGGGCGTCCGCAGCCTCTCCGCCGACCAGGGCGCGGACCTGGTGGGCAAGGACGCCAACAGCCACCAGACCGACCTGCTCCAGTCCATCGAGCGGGGCGTGTACCCCTCCTGGACCCTGTACGTGCAGGTCATGCCGGCGGCCGAGGCGGCCAACTACCGCTTCAACCCGTTCGACCTGACCAAGGTGTGGCCGCACGCCGACTACCCGCTCCAGCGGGTCGGCCGGATGGTCCTGGACCGCAACCCCGACAACGTCTTCGCCGAGGTCGAGCAGTCCGCGTTCTCGCCGAACAACTTCGTCCCCGGCATCGGCCCGTCCCCGGACAAGATGCTCCAGGGCCGGCTCTTCGCCTACGCCGACGCGCACCGCTACCGCCTGGGCGTCAACCACACCCAGCTCGCGGTCAACGCCCCCAAGGCGACCAGCGCCAACAACTACGGCCGGGACGGCCTCATGGCGTCGAACGCCTACGACCGCCACGCGAAGAACTACGAGCCGAACTCCTACGACGGTCCGGCCCAGACCGACCGGCCGCTCTCCGCGCCGCTGGCCGTCTCCGGCCACGTCGGCACCCACGAGGCCCCGGCCCACACCAAGGACGACGACTTCTACCAGGCCGGTGAGCTCTACCGCCTGATGTCCGAGGACGAGAAGAAGCGCCTGGTGGAGAACATCGCCGGCGGTCTCGCCCAGGTCAGCCGCGACGACGTGATCGAGAAGAACCTCGCGCACTTCCACGCCGCCGACCAGGGCTACGGCAAGCGCGTCGAGGCGCGCGTCCGTGAGCTGCGCGAGGACTGACGGGAGGTCAGTTCCCTTGCGCACCCGTACCGGCCGGCCCGTTGAGGGGTGGTCGGCCGGTACGGGGAAGTAGCGCGGAGCTCCGCGGATTCCCGGGGAGATTCCAGTGCGGTGGCAGGCCCGCCCGTCAAGGAGGGCGAGCCGCCTCCCCGCCGCGGAGCCCGCCTGCTGCCCCACAACCGCAAGCCCACCCCTCGACACCGACTCCGCCCGACGGTGTGGGGGTACCTCCCAGCGGAAGCTGGGGGATGTCCCGTCGCGCCCCTCTCCCGCACTGTCGGGCGGGAACCCTCCACAGGGCCCGGAATTCCGTACGGTCACGGATTCCGGGCCCTGTGTCGTGCCCGCGCTCCCCCGCCCCTCCACCCGCCCGGGCCGCGACGTCTCGACGCATTCCCGCCCCCGACAGGCACCTTTGGGGAGACCATGGACGGCAAGCAGAGCCGACCGATCGTCTGCCCGACCCGCCTGGAGCCGACCATGGCCGACAGCGTGCTGGTGCGGTGCCCTACGTGCCGCCGCGAGAACGCCTTCACCCCGCCGACCTTCCCCTGCGCCTGCGGTGCCCCACTGACCCTGCCCGTGCTGCGCGGCGGGATGCCGGTCGAGATACTGCACCGCACCTGGGAGGCGTCCTGGGTGGCGGTCCGGTGCGAGGTCTGCGGACGGCAGGACGACTGGCCGGCGCCGGAGAGCGGTTGCGCCTGCGGCACGGTCGTCCGGGTGCCGGTCACGCCGACGCCCGCCGCGTCGCCCGCGCCCGACCTCCCCTCCCCCGCCGCTCCCGCCGCATCGGCGCCGCCGCCCCGGCCGGCCCTCGGCCCGCCGCCGCAGCGCCCGGCGTTCCACCCGGTGACCATCCGCACCGCGCGGGACTGCATCACCGCGGCCGCCCAGTACCTGAAGTGGCTGGGCTTCGCCGATGTAGCCCGGGCCCAGGAGCGGACCGCCACCGGCGTCGATCTGCGCGGCACCGGTGTGGTCGCCCAGGTCGATCCGACGACCCGGGCCACCGCCCTCCGCGACATCGAGTGCGTCTGGCTCAACGGCCTGTCCGACTCCGCGGTCGCGGTCTCCTTCTCCCTGGCCGGCTACGCCCGCGACGCCCGGTCCCGCGCCGACGAACTGCACGTCCCGCTGTTCGTCATGGACCTCACCGGTACCCCGCAGCCGGTCAACGACGCGGCCGACGAGTTGATCGCCCAGGGGGGCCGGCCGCCGAACAGCCCCTGAGCCCGCCGCCCCGACCGGGCCGGCACCAGCACCAGCACCAGCACCAGCACCAGCACCAGAAACCGTTCGCCCCGTGGGCCCCGACCGGCGACACTGACCGCATGATCATCCGCGTCCCGGACCCGGCCGACCTGCCCGCCCTGCGCGCCCTCGAACGCGCCGCCGGGGAGCCGTTCCGCGCGCTCGGCATGGCGCGGATCGCGGACGACGAGCCGCCGCCGCTGGAACTGCTGGCGGAGTACCAGCGGGCCGGCCGGGCCCTCGCCGCCTACGACACCGGGCAGGCGGGCGAGCCGCCCCGCGGCTACCTCCTCTGGGACCCGGTCGACGGCTGCCACCACATCGAGCAGGTCTCCGTCCACCCGGAGCGGGCCCGGCGCGGCATCGGCCGGGCCCTGATCGACCGGGCCGTGGAGCTGCCTCCCCCGCCCTTCGGGCACGCGGAGAGGGACGGCGGGCCGCCCGCACTGACCCTGACCACCTTCGCCGACGTCCCGTGGAACGCCCCGTACTACGCCCGGCTCGGATTCCGCCGGCTGGCCGCCGACGAGCTGACGCCGGGCCTGCGGGCGATCCGCGCCCACGAGGCGGAGTTGGGCCTGGACCGCTGGCCGCGGGTCTGCATGCGCCGGGAGGCGGCGGCGCGGAGCCGGTACGGGGAGCCGATATGACACCCCGTCAGCCCTGTCGGTGGGGCGGGCCATAATGTGCCGGTGATCGATGCGAACGCCCTCCGCGCCGTCTGCCTGGGATTCAACGGCGCCACCGAGGAGAACCCCTTCCCCCGCAATCCGGAGGTCTCCACGTTCAAGGTCGGCGGCAAGATCTTCGCGCTGACGTCGCTGGACGCGGCACCACTGACCGTCAGCCTCAAATGCGACCCCGAACTAGCTCAGCGACTGCGCGCCACGCACCCCGAAGTGGTCCCGGGCTACCACCTCAACAAGCGCCACTGGAACACCGTTTCCCTGACCGGCGGCCTCCCCGACCGCACGGTGCGGGAGCTGATCGAGGACTCCTACGACCTGGTCGTCGCCTCGCTCCCGCGGGCCCAACGGCTCCTGCTCGACTGGCCGGGCGAGCGACGCTGACCGGGCCCGCGGCCCCGCGCCCTACGGATGCCCCGCAGCCACTCCTCCCACCGGGACCGGTCCGGCCGCGGCCACCCGCAGAAATGGGCGGCCACTCCGGACCGGTCAGAGGCGACCGCGGGGCATCACGTCGGACGGATTGTCAGCCCTGGGGCGGCAGGACGGCGCGGATGCCGCCCTGTGCGGTGGCCGGGGCGACGGTGTCGTAGCCGCCGTTCACCGCGCCGTTGCCGGCGTACTCGGCGGTGTAGCCGCCGCTGAGCACCTCGGCGCCGGAGCGCGGCCGCTCGGCGTCACAGGACGCCAGACCGGCGGTGTCCGTCTTCGCCACGCACAGCACCTTGCCGGTGGTGTCCTTGAAGGTGATGGTGGCGTTCCAGATGGCGTCCTGCGGGCCGGCGGCGCGGGCCCGCACCAGGGTGGCGTGCAGCCCGATGACCTTCAGCGGCTTGGTGGACAGCGTGGCCTTGCCGGCGGTCAGCCGGGACGCCATCTCGGGCACCGTGGCGGCCGGTTCGCACAGCCCCCGGTTCCAGTCGAAGAGACCACCAGGGGCGCAGGTCGCGTGCCCGTCCTGGGCTGCCACGCGGTGGGTGACCGGGTCGCAGCGGTAGAAGCTGGCGGCACTGTCGGCGTCGACCACGGTCGGCGCCACGGTCGCCGCGTCCTCGCCGCTCGCGCAGCCGGCGGTGAGCACCTCGCGGGTGGGGCCGTCCGGGCTACCGGGCTGGATGACGTCGGCGTAGGCGGGGGCGGCGAAGCTCCCCAGGGCGGCGGCCACGGCAGCGGCAGTGGTCGCCCAACGTGCGATACGGGTCATGAATGTCCCCTCTTGACGGGAATCCCGCGGGATTTCCGGCCTGGTTAACGGCCTTGACGTTCGGCCTGGTTGATGGCCTTTCGCCCGCTCCCGGCACCCGGGAACGGGCCAGGTCAGGACCCTATCGGCCGGGCGGGTGGGCACCGACGGCGACCCGGGCGCGGCCCGGGCCGGCCCGCGCCGTACGGTGCGCGGATGCGCCTGACGCGAACACCCCGCCGAGCGGCCGGCGTTGCGGTGCTCGCCCCGGACGATGCGGTCTTCCTGCTCCGCTACGACAACGAAGAGGTCGGCGTCCACTGGGCGATGCCCGGCGGCGGACTCGATCCCGGCGAGTCCCCGCAGGCCGGGGCGCGGCGCGAACTGCGGGCGAGCACATCTACCTGGCGCACGGGCCGCGCCGGGAGCCCACCGAGGGCGTGGCGGCCGCGCACGCCGACGACCGGATCCTGGGCTGGCGGTGGTGGAGCCGGGACGAACTGGCCGACGCGCACGAGGCGTTGTGGCCGCCGCAGCAACCCGCGCTGCTGACGCCACTGCACGGCCGGGGCGGGGAACCGGGCGCCGACCCGGTCCTCCGCGACCTGGGCTACCTCCCGAACTCCCCGCCCCGACACGGCTGATCAACCCGTCACACCGAGTCCAGGCTGCCCTCCTGGGCCGGCGCGTGGGCGTTTCCCGGCCGGTCCGGCATCGGCTCCGCGGCCGCCGGGCCCGCCGTCCCCCACTTCGCCGCGAGCCGCTCGCGGAGTTCGACCTTGCGGACCTTGCCGCTGACGGTCATCGGGAAGGCGTCGGTGATCTCCAGATAGCGCGGCACCTTGTAGTGCGCCAACCGGGAACGGCAGTAACGGGCCAGCTCGTCGCGGGTGAGGGTGTCGACGGGATCACGGAGGATCACGCAGGCGGCGATCTCCTCGCCGTACTTCTCGTCCGGGACGCCGACGACCTGAACGTCGGCGATCTTGGGGTGGGAGTAGAGGAACTCCTCGATCTCCCGCGGATAGACGTTCTCCCCGCCCCTGATGATCATGTCCTTGCTCCGGCCGACGATCCGGACGTAGCCGTCGTCGTTCATCACCGCCAGGTCACCGGTGTGCATCCAGCGGGCCCGGTCGATGACCTCGGCGGTCCGCTCCGGATCCTCCCAGTAGCCGAGCATCACGCTGTAGCCACGGGTGCACAACTCGCCCGGGGTGCCGCGGGGCACCGTCACCCCGTTCGCCGGGTCGACGACCTTGACCTCGATGTGCGGCAGCACCCGGCCGACGGTCGCGGTGCGGTGAACGAGGTCGTCGCCCCGGCGGGTCTGGGTGGAGACCGGCGACGTCTCGGTCATGCCGTAACAGATCGACACCTCGGCCATGTGCATCTCGGAGACGACCCGCTTCATCACCTCCTCCGGGCAGGGCGAGCCGGCCATGATGCCGGTGCGGAGCGAGGCGAGGTCGTAGTCGGCGAAGTCCGGCAGGTTCAGCTCGGCGATGAACATGGTGGGCACGCCGTAGAGCGAGGTGCAGCGTTCGTCCTGAACGGCCCGCAGGGTGGCGGCCGGTTCGAAGGAGGGCGCCGGGATGACGATGCAGGCACCGTGCGTGGTGACGCCGAGGTTGCCCATCACCATGCCGAAGCAGTGGTAGAAGGGCACCGGCAGGCACACCCGGTCGTGCTCGGTGTAGCCGAGCGTCTCGGCGACCCAGTAACCGTTGTTGAGGATGTTGTGGTGGGAGAGGGTGGCGCCCTTGGGGAAGCCGGTGGTGCCCGAGGTGTACTGGATGTTGACCGGGTCGTCGGCGGTCAGCGCCTTCTCGCAGGCGGCGAGCCGAGTGTGCGGGACGGTCGCACCGGCGGCCAGCAGCCCGCCCCAGGTCGGGTCGCCGAGGTAGACCACGTCACGCAGCGCCGGACAGTCGGCCCGCACCTGCTCGATCATCCGCCGGTAGTCGCTGGTCTTGTGCGTGACGGCGGAGACCAGCACGGTCACCCCCGCCTGCCGCAGGACGTACGCGAGCTCGTGCACCCGGTAGGCGGGGTTGACGTTGACCAGGATCGCGCCGATCCGGGCGGTGGCGTACTGGACGAGGACCCACTCGGCGCAGTTGGGCGCCCAGATCCCGACCCGGTCGCCCTTGCCGACCCCCTTGGCGAGCAGCCCGAGCGCCACCTCGTCGACCGCGCGTCCCAGTTCGGCGTAGGTCCAGCGGCGCCCGCCGGCCACCTCGACCAACGCCTCGCGGTCACCGAAGCGGGCGATGGTAAGGGCCAGGTCGGCGCCGATGGTGCGGCCGAGCAGCGGCCGGTCCGCCGCCCCGCTCGCGTACGACAGCTCGATATGCGACTGACTGGTCACCGGTGGCCCCCCTCCCTGTACGCGGCACCGCCGCCACCCTGCACGGCGGCGCGGCGGATCGCGCCGGATCCGGTCCTCGGCAGCTCGGCGAACTCCACCCGCCGGCGGCGCCCCTCGGGATCCGCGACGGCATACCAGTGCGCGACGAGCGACGCGCCGCCCTCCCCCGGCGACCAGCCGACGGCCGACGCCACACCATCCCCCTTCCCGCTGCGCACCAGCCGGGGATCGCCCCACCCCCGCACCTCCAGGGGCGTGCGCGTCACTCCGCCCTGAGGGGGTGCCTGCCCCAGCGCATCCACCAACACCTTCATCAGCCGCTCCCAAGACCCGTCGTCAGCCATCGCTGTCATCCACCCGCAAGATTGCCCACCGGCGCGGAAAATCCACCCCACGAACAACCCGTACGCGCCGCCCCCAGCATGGCGTCGAACGTCCCCCGAGGACCCTCGGCTCGCCTACCCGTTCCCCATACGGAAAAGGAAACGGAAACGACCGCAAAACGGTCTCGGTGCCCGGACCTGTGGCCCGGGCACCGAGACCCATTGCGGTGACCTACACGGCTACCCGACGTGCTCAGTCGCCGTGACCGCCACCACAGAAGGTACCCATGGGGCTGATCTGCGCGCCCGGGTTGCCCCGACCGTTGAGGGCATTGCCCAGCAGACCGTTGAGAATCCCGACCTGACCGAGAATGTCGACGTTCAGGTCCTGGCCGTCGCACCCCCAGCCACCCCTTGACTCAGCGGCATTGGCGGTGCCTGCGCCGGCACCGAGAAAGGCGACGCTACCGAGGACGGCGGCCACCACAGCAGTCTTGTGAAGCTTGCGCATTTCTCCTCCTTGGTTCGAGTGAAGCGAGCATCAAAGATCCACATCGCGCTGTTATCGGAGATTAATCGGATTATCTGCATATCGCTCATCGACGCTGGCATCCGGGGCAGCGCCGGTCGGGTGCCCAATTGCAGTAGCGCCGGGTGACGCCCCGTCGACCCCGCACCCCGCACGCACACTTCCGCAGCGAAAAAACTCACCGACAGGGCGGAGGGGATGCCGGGTGAACCGTTCTGACACCGATACCGCTACCGACGCCGACAACCGGCCGCCCCTTGCCACGGCCGCCCCCGATGATCAGCCGGACAGGAGCGACGAGGCGCGCCGCGGCTAACAGATCACCATCACGCGCCGACAACGGGGCCAGAACGGAATGACGCTCCCGCACGACGCCGAAGGCGAAGAAGAACACGAAGACCGCAACGCGGCCCTAGGAAATCCCAACACATGCCATTCCGCCGCGAGTTCGGCAGACACATGGCACGCCAGCCCACGCTGCGCCGGCTTCGGAAAGTCGCCCCCCTCCCCCAATCACCCACCCCACACGAACGGGTAAGGCCGGGGCGGCCGGCGCATCGTTGGCTTAGGATGGCGACGTTCTTTCAGGTGGGAGAACATCGACGGCCAGCGTGTTGTTAGCCCTTCCACGCTGGCCGTCGCTCCCCCCACCGTCCCGTCACACCGGGACCACCGGGACCGTCAAGAGAACTTAACTGACGATATGGCCGCTCCCCTCGAAGCGGCCAGGCCCGCCCCTCCCCCTCTTCCGGCGGGACCGGAAGCCTCGCAACATTCCTCGCCCAGATTCCGCGCACCGAGCACATGCCCCAGTGACCCGAGGTAGCCGATCGCCACAAAGGCAAGAGCATCGGCTCTCCAAATGACGTACACCGGTGGGCAAATGGGTGACCGCGCATTGATTCCCGTTACCAGGGAAGGGGATTTGCCGTTCCTCGCTGGGAGAGAGCAGCGAATGGACTACGTGAGTTGAAGCATCGGCGATGGGCCGGACCATCGACTCCGAGGCGACGTGGAGAGCTTTACGGCGGGGATTGTCGCGGTCCATCGGGAGGCTTCCGCCGTGGTTTTACCCAGGGCGCGCACGATGCGAAGCCCGGAATACCTCTGTTCGCGCACTCAAGACAGCGATAAATAATCAGATTTCCATACAGGCAATGAAGGGCCGAGGGTTCCATGCGCAAGCTTCAGCAGATCGCGCTGGTCGTCGCAGCGGCTGGCGGTCTGTCCACCATCGGCGCCGGCGCGAGCCAGGCCGACGCTCCGGCCGGGTACAACGGCGCTGCCCCGCCCACCGCTCCGCAACACGAAGACCCCCAGGCCGCGTCCTGGACAGCCTCGGGTGCCACCTCGCACGCCTACGGGTCGCAAGGCAGCCCCCAGCAGGGCGCCCCGCAATCCGCAGTTCCGCAGCAGGCCGCGGCCCCGCAGGCCGGCCCGCAGGTATCCCCGCAGCTCAACCCCCAGCTCAATCCACAACTGTCGCCGCAGGTGGCGCACATCCTGCCGCAGTCCGGTCCGCAGGATCAGAACAACCAGTTCCGTCCGTACCAGGAGTGCAGCCCGCAGTCGTTGCTCGACGCCAACGTCCCGATCGGCCTGCTGGCCGCACCTCAGACCCATGGCGTCAACTGCACCCAGGCCAACAACCAGGCCAACGCCTTCGCCACGGCCCGGTAGGGAGATTGCAGCCGCCGCAGTGCCGCGGGCCCTTCGAGGGGGCACCCCTCGAAGGGCCTTCTCATGCGACATGCTCAGCAGACCTCGCTGAATCAACCAGTTAGCTGAATCGCCACCGGCACCTTCACCCGTTGCTGCGTAATCACGCCCCGAACTGCTCAGGTTCCGGGGCAACTTCCTATTTTTTTCTGTCGCATAATCCGGCGCGTCGCTCAAGGTCGATCGATATTTCGTATTAGCCTTCCCAACTGTACGAAGTTGGTACATCGCAGATCACATCTGCAGATCGCAGTCCACATCGACTCAAACTTTCCGGAGAAGAAATGCGCAAGCTCTACAAGGCTGCCGTCGTGGCTGCCACTCTCGGCAGCATCAGCTTCCTCGGCGCCGGCTCCGCCTTCGCCTACGGCGGCCAGGGCGGCGGCCAGTTCGATATCAAGCAGGGGTCCCAGTGCCGGTCGCACGATCTGAACGTGGACGTGCTCGGCGAGGTCGGCATCCTCAACGGCCTGCTGGGTAACGCGCTCAACGGCGAGGGCTCGCCGGGTGCGCAGTCCACCCACCTCGGCTCCACCATGGGCTGCAACAACAGCGCACTCTGAGCCGCTAGTAACCGCACAGGTCACCCATAGGGTTCTCGACGCCGGGCCGCAAGGCCGGCGTCGAGAACCCTTTTTGCTTTCTTTCGACCTGCATCTGATGCGATTTCCGGTGGCGAACGGAACACGGGCGGGTGCCCGCCGAACCGATCTGATCCATCGTGTGGAGCCGTACGCCCCGGCCGGAGAACTACCGATAAAACTACCGCGGTTGACAAGCGAGCGGCGCATTGCTGGGGTGGAGCGCCCTTGTCGTTGCGCGTTCCGACACTCCAAATGGTGCATGCCGGTGGGCAAATGGGTGACCATGCTTTGATTCCCGTTACCCGGCCCGGGAATTCGCCGTTCCTCGCTGGGAGAGAACAGCGAATGGGCCTATGGGCCGCCGAGCGGGGTGTCCTCTTCCTGGCTCCGGGCGGTCTGCGGCGACCATGTCGACGAGGTGTCCGACGCGAATCGAAGGAGGGGCGATGGGCTGCGCCGTCACTCGCGAGGGCCGTTGGAGGGCCTCACGATTGGCGTTGCCGCGGTCCAGCGGGAGGCTTCCGCCGTGGCTTTGCGCGGGGTGCGCGAGGCGCGAAGCCCGGGATTACCTCTGTTCGCACACTCACGACAGCGATAAGTAATCAGTTTTCCATACAGGTAATGAAGGGCCGAGGGTTCCATGCGCAAGCTTCACCAGATCGCGCTCGTCGTCGCGGCGGCTGGCGGTCTGTCCACCATCGGCGCCGGCGTGAGTTATGCCGATGCTCCTGCCGGGTACAACGGCGCCGCGCCGCCCACCGCTCCTCAGGCACCTGCCCCGCAGCAGTACGCCCCCGCACCACAACAGTCGGCCCCGCAACCTGCGCCGCAGTACGCCCAGCAACCGGCCGCCCCTCAGGCACCTGCCCCGCAGCAGTACGCCCCCGCACCACAACAGTCGGCCCCGCAACCTGCGCCGCAGTACGCCCAACAGCCGGCCGCCCCTCAGGCACCTGCCCCGCAGCAGTACGCCCCCGCACCACAACAGTCGGCCCCGCAACCTGCGCCGCAGTACGCCCAACAGCCGGCCGCCCCTCAGGCACCCGCTCCGCAGCAGTACGGGCCGCAGTTCGACAGCCCGCACGCCAGTGCCTGGGCCACGTCGCACGGCGTCGCGCAGGCGTCCACCTCCCCTGGTGGTCCGCAGCAGTCCGCTCCGCAGGCGGCGGCACCAGCACCGGCACCGGCTGCACAGGCCGCCCCGCAGGTCGCTCCCCAGGCTGCCCCGCAGGTTACGCCGCAGGTCGCGCCGCAGGTCGCCGTTCCGCAGGTCTTCTCGCCGCAGCCCGCGCCCCAGGTCAACCCGCAGATCAACCCCCAGGTCAATCCGCTGGTCAACCCGCTGGTTTCGCCGGATGTCCCGCAGGTGTCCCCGGTCGGACTCGGGCGGCTGGCGGCTCCGCCGCTGGGACAGCTTGACCTGCCCCGCATGACCTGATCACTCATCAACCTCCATCTGGCGAACTGGAGTTGTCTTTGCGCACCAGTGGCGGCGGAGCCATTCCGGCTTCCGCTCGCCACCTGAGCGCCGGCCAGTTCCCGAGGGACCTTCCCGCACGTAGCCATCCGTCTACACATCACAACCGCTCAATTCACCGGAGAAGAAATGCGCAAGTTCCACAAGGCTGCCGTCGTGGCTGCCGCACTCGGCAGTGTCGGCGCCCTCGGCGCAGGTACCGCCTACGCCCACGGCGAGCCGGGGCACGACCTCGACGTCAGGCAGGGCACCGAGTGCCGGTCGCATGACATGAACGTCGACGTCCTTGGCGCAGTCGGACTTCTCAACGGCACGCTGGGCAACGCGCTCAACGGCGAGGGTGCGCCCGGCGCACAGCCTTCCCACACGGGCGCGAACCTGCGTTGCGACAACAGCGCCTTCTGAACGTCCGTCAAAAGCACCTGAACTGACCTGGTCCCGGTGCCGAGCCATCGGCTCGGCACCGGGACTCCTTGGTTGCATGAGCGTGCAGGCAACGCGTGGCGCACAACGAACGGCGAACGACATACGACGAACCGCACATGGCGAATGGCCGGACCGTTTCCACTAGGTCCGGCCATTCGCCGTTCGGCGGGGTGGTCTGAGCCCTCGCCCCTTGTTCAGACGGATGCGGGAAGGAGCTGGCGGTGCGGCCGTTTCGGCGCGAGCGCACTTCCGCTCAACGGCGGTGCGTCGCCCGGTCGTAGCCGACCGGATCCTTTGCGGCCGCTCTGCACACCGTGTCGGATTCCTACCCATGCGGTGTTTGCGGAAGGCTCCCGCCGGAGTTCCCCGCCAAAGGTCAATCCATGGGGGCCATCTGGTCTCCGGCGGGCACCTGCGCCGTGTTGTTGCAGGTAATTGCGGGCCCGACCTGAGTGGTTCCCGGATTGAGCAGCCCGTGCGCCGGAATCGTCACCGGCGATGTCGGCATGCAGCTCTTCGACTGATTGACGGTGTACTGTCCGTTTTCGTTGGCCCCGGTGGTTCTCTGCAGGCAGGTGACATTTCCCTGGATGTCACGGGTGCACAGTCCCGTGGTGTCGGCGGCGTGTGCTTGGGGGGCAATGACGCTGGCCGCGGTGAGGCCACCCATCAGTGCCACGATGGGTGCGATCTTCTTCCGACTGAACATGTACTGCGTTCCTTTGTGATCGATGCCCGGGCGCGATGCTCCGCGAACGGGCCCGCGCCCGAGCCCTGAGAATGCCGAAAAGGGTTCTGGTGCCCGGACCCGAAGGCCGGACACCAGAACCCCGCCCGGCTACTTGCCGATGGAGTTGTTGCAACCAATACCCGAACCGATCGGGGTGGCCTGCGCGCCCGGCGAGCCTTCGCCGTTGAGCGCGTTGCTCAGCACGCCGTTGAGGATGCCGACCTCGCCGAGGACGTCGACGTTCAGGTCGTGTGTGCGGCACTGGGAACCCTGGCCGGCGCCGAAGCCTCCCGCCCCACCAAGGGCGTACGAGGTGCCAGCACCGAAGAAGCCAACGCTGCCCAGGGCGACGGCCACGACAGCAACCTTGTGAAGCTTGCGCATTTCTTCTCCATGTGAGCGGAAGCGATCGATTACCGATCGATCTCGTGCAGTTGCTGGATAGTTAATACGAAAGATTCGCGGTTGCTGGGCGACGCGCCGGATGTTAGACGTTCACGAACGAACTTGGCCCTTGTAACGATGGCAAGTTCCTGGTGAGTTGGACATCCAACGGGCCGAGAGAGACTCAAGCACTTCGAGGCGAACCACCCATTCGGCCGTACAGCGGCGACCCAATTATTCAGACACAAACAAACGGGCCCTTCGGGAGGACATTCCCGAAGGGCCCGCGATCGATGTCGAATATGGTTGCCCGGCCGGCCTTACCTTGCGAAGGCGTGATTGAACTGGCCGCAGGTGGTGCCCCAGGTCTCGGGAACGGCGAGCACGCCGATCGGGAGATTGGCCTCGGCAAACGTCTGCGGGCTGCACTCCTGGTACGGGCGGAAGAGTTCGTTCTTGTGCAGCCTGCCGCCATCGTGAGCGTAGGCGGTACCGACACCGGCACCGACGGCGGACAGACCGCCGGCCGCCGCGGCGACGATCATGACCTGCTGGAACTTACGCATGGAACCCTCGACCCTTCGTACCTCTACTGAGCCCTAATTGCTGGCTGTGACTGCGCGCACACTAGCAGTAGCCAATCTGGGGGTTCCACTCCGTTACGCGCCTTGTGTCGGAGAGCGAGGAAAGGCGGGCGGAGGCGCCAGGTTTCGCCATGCCACCCGCACTCCAATCCGCCTTAAAGGAACCCTGATAGTCACACCAGGGAAGACCGGCCAGGTCGACAGGAACGCCATCCGCATCGCATTGACACCGACCCGGCGAGCGACCTCCTCGAATTCGCCGGCGACGCCGACAGCAAGGGCAAACGGGTGACTATCGACCGCCCCCCGTACCCCTGCCGGGGGCCCGCCTCGTTCTTTCCCCAGAGAGGCCCAAGAAGCGTGCGGCAGCGACGTCAACCGGGCCGCTTCACTGCCCACCGGGCACGCCTTCGTTGTGCTTTATCGATATCAAGTGGCTTGCCGTATCGGCTTGTTGAGAACCTTCGGACGGATATCCGGAGCGGTCCATGAGAGTTCGTCACCCATTGCCCGGGGCGCCAGAGCGCACCACCAGCGGCCCGTCACGGACGTAGGGGAGGGGGCCTCCTCTTGCGAGAACGACACGAAAAGTGTAGAGGGCGAAATGTGCGCTTGATTACATTGAGTGCGCATATCCTCACACTTAGTAGTCGCGGCATCTTCCCCGTCCACGCAATCAAGGATCAAAGGTTCCATGCGCACACTTCAACGAGTTGCCATCGTCGTCGCAGCAGTCGGCTGCCTCTCCACCGCCGGAGCCGGAGTCAGCTTCGCTGACGGGAACGGCCCGCAGGCCACCGCCTGGGCCGTCTCGGCCTCCGGGGCCTCTTCGTCCGGCGGTGAACGCGGCGGTCAGGAGGCCGCTCCGCAGGCGGCCCCCCAGGCCGCTCCGCAGGCGCCTGCTCCTCAGGCGGCTGCGCCGGCGCCCGTTCAGCAGGCGCCCGTCCCTCAGGCCGCTCCGCCGGCGCCCGTTCAGCAGGCGCCCGCTCCGCAGGCCGCCCCCCAGATGCCGGTCCAGCAGGCACCCGTTCTGCAGGCGCCGGCCCCACAGGCCGCCCCCCAGGCGCCCGTTCAGCAGGCACCGGTCCAGCAGTCCTCCGAGAAGCGCCACGAGGACGTGAAGATCGGGCAGCACACCATGTGCCGGTCCCATGACCTGAACGTCGACGTTCTCGGCCAGGTCGGGCTGCTGAACGGCGTGTTGGGCAATGCGCTCAACGGCGAAGGCTCGCCCGGAAACCAGCAGACCCACCAGGGCTCGCGCATGGGCTGCGACAACGCCGCCCTTCGTAAGTAATCACCGCGGGGTTCTGGTGTCCGGCCTTCGGGTCCGGGCACCAGAACCCTTTTCGGCATTCTCAGGGCTCGGGCGCGGGCCCGTTCGCGGAGCATCGCGCCCGGGCATCGATCACAAAGGAACGCAGTACATGTTCAGTCAGAAGAAGATCGCAGCCATCGTGGCACTGATGGGCGGCCTCACCGCGGCCAGCGCCATCGCCCCCCAGGCACACGCCGAAGGAGGGAGCCACTGCAGCCGCGGCGTCGCTGGCGAAAGATTCTGCGTCCACAAGCACGAGGCCGTCTACCGCACCAAGGACGGCGATCGCCTCATCATCAAGCAGATGCAGCGCTGTTCGACCGCTGCCAGGCAGCGCGTGGTGTGGCCCGAGAACGGCCTGCTGAGCAGGGGGACCACGGAAATCGGCCCGCACATGAACTGCTCCAACCACTTTCCGCCGGCCAAGGGGTTCAAGCGGTCGCACGCCGACTTCTGAGTTCCACACGCTTGTTGACCGAGCAGGGGTGCCCCTGTCCCGGTAACGACTCCACGGGGTCGGCCCGCCCACCGGCGGCCGGCCCCGCTTTCGTGCGTTGGTGCTCTCGCTATGCGGACGTCAGCGCTCTCGCTTTCGTGTGTGGCGCTCTCTGCCGCCTGCCGCGCGGCAGGTGTGGGAGCCGCGGACTGCGGGCTTCTGCTGCCTAATGCCCTTGGGACCGGGGCCTGTTGGCGTCCCGGCCCGATTTCCCGGAGCAGACAGGAAAGGTCCCGGCGTCCACTTCGTCGTGTGGACGCCGGGACCCTGTCCGTTCCGGTTACTTGCTGAATGCGCCGTTGTTGCAGCCCATCGACGAGCCCATGTGGGTGGACTGCGCACCGGGCGAGCCCTCGCCACCGAGCAGGTTGCCGCCGAGGCCGTTGGCGATCCCGACCTCGCCGAGGACGTCGACGTTGGTGTCGTGCGATCTGCACATGGAGCTCTGCTTGATGTCGAAGCGGCCTCTGCCGCCGCCACCTTCCTCGCCGTCGGCCATGGCGGCGCTGACGCCGAGGATGCTCACGCTGCCGAGGACCGCGGCCACGACAGCAGCCTTGTGAAGCTTGCGCATTTCTTCTCCGGTGGATCGAGCGGTTGAGGTCGTTATGTAACGACTTCGTACAGTCAGGGAGGCTAATACGAAATGTCCGTGAAGTCGCGGAACGACGCGCCGGACGGTATGATCGAGGATTTGCGAATTCCCTTGCCCTGCATGGGTTTTGTGACGTCAACAGCCGGGGTTCGCAGCGCGCACTCAGTAGGCAACCACCCGTTCGGCCGTATTCCCTTGGACAATTTCCGCGAACCGCAGCATCGGCTGCTTTTCGGCGTTCCGGCGTTCCGGCATTCCGGCGTTCCGCGCCTTGCGCGCGCATACCGCAATCGCGCGATCAGGTGATCGCTTGGCGTGGGCGGGGAAGTCCGCGAAGCGCCGGTGCCAGGGTGGCCTGTGCCAGTTGCACGTCAACACGACGAATGGAGCAGGAGCCGCTATGCGCCGTGCCGTTGCCACCCTTCTGGGAGCCCTCGCTCTCACCGGGGTTCTCTCCGTACCCGCCCATGCCGACGGAAACGACCCGGAGATCGGTGGATTCCTCGGCGACCCCGTGAAGGTCGCCAGCGATATCGGTCCTCTGCACGTGGGCCGACTCCCACTGCTCAATCGGAACTGATCGCCGGGCCCTGGTCAGGGGGCGCCCCGATCCTGCCGCCTTCACAGGCGGTCCAGGGGCGCCCCACCTGAGGCATACACAGGTCATCTCACGGCGCGATCCTCGCGTCTTTTCGGATTTTCTGATTCCGGGTTTTCGCGAGTCCCGCTGCTGCACCGAGCCGGATTTCTCCGGCTATTTTTTCGCGACCCGCTCATCGTGTGAGGCGCATCGCCATACAAACGTATCTACCTCCGCTCTCCACCGAGTAGGCATACACATCAAGCTGAAAGAGTGATCGAAATGGTGCATTCGGAGCTTTCTGCGTTCAGCGTCGTTGTGTGTTGTGCGGTCCGCGGATGTGACCGCACTGTCAAGGAGGAGTCACGTGATCAAAAGGGTCATTGCCGCTTCGGTTGCCACGGGCGGCCTGCTGCTCGCAGGAGCGGGAGCGTCCGCGGCCGACGCCGGAGCGGAGGGCACCGCTGCCGGATCTCCGGGTGTCATTTCCGGCAACCAGATCCAGGTGCCCGTTCACATCCCGATCAATGCGTGCGGCAATACGGTGGACGTGGTCGGAGCGCTCAACCCCGCCTTCGGCAACCACTGCGTCAACGTGTCGAAATCCCACGCGCGGCCGCACCACAAAATGAAGGAGCACAAGCGCCAGGTGCGCCGCGAAACCCCCGTGGTCCAGCGCCATGCGCCGGCCGCTCCGGCCCCCGCCGCTGAACACCGGCAGCACCGGCAGGACCGGCAGCACCGCCACATTCCGGTTCGCCCCCAGCTGGCACAGACCGGTGGCGCGGAGACCGGCCTGGCGATCGCGTCCAGTGCCGGGCTGTTGATGGGCGGCATCCTGCTCTACCGCCGGGGTCGCCGCACCGCTCGCAACTGAGCGGGAACACCGGGAACCACCCGGAACCGCGGCGGTTGCGTACACGTGCCGAGTGCAGTGCTCGGCACGGATGCGGATCTCGTCGCGGTACGGATCGCGGACGGCCGCCTCGTGCCGCACGAAGGCACCGAGGGGCGGCGCGTGTTCAGGAAGCGGGACACGCGCAGGTAGCCCGGCCGTTCAGGAGTTCCAGCCGCAGCCCGGGTCTTCGTGGCCCGGGCTACCGCTGGTCTTCGTCGGCAGTTCACCGCCGTCGGCGGTGAACTGCCCGTCAGTGGGCGTTTCGCTCGCCTCTCGCGCTGCTGACCGGGGCGGAGCGGGGCCGGCTCCGGCGACGGAGCGTCAGTTGACGCCTCGATCGAGCCCGGCCCAGTAGGGCTGCCGCAGCTTGAACTTCTGGATCTTGCCGGTGGCGGTACGCGGGATGCTGTCCCGGAACTCCACCGATGTCGGGGCCTTGTAGCCCGCCAGGTGCTGCTTGCAGTGGGCGATGATGTCGGACTCCTGGGCCGTCGTGCCCTCGGCGAGGACGACCAGGGCCTTGATGGTCTCGCCCCACTTCTCGTGCGGTACGCCGATGACGGCGACCTCGGCGACGGCCGGGTGGCTGAAGATGGTGTCCTCCACCTCGATCGACGACACGTTCTCGCCGCCGGTGATGATCACGTCCTTCTTCCGGTCGGAGATCGTCAGATGGCCGTCGGTCTCGTCGAAGGTGCCGCCGTCGCCGGTGTGGAACCAGCCGTCCTCCAGTGCCTCCGCCGTCTCTTCGGGCTTGTTCCAGTACCCGTCGAGCACCGTGTTCGAGCGGGCCAGGACCTCGCCGGCGTCCGAGATCTTCAGTTTGACGCCGAGTGCCGGCACACCCGCCCGGGAGAGTTTGCGGGCCCGCTCCTCGGCGGGGAGGTCCACGTCGGCGGGGCGGGTGCGGTTGAAGGTGAGCAGCGGTGAGGTCTCGGTGAGGCCGTAGAGCTGGATGAACTCCCAGCCCAGTTCCTCCCCCACGCGCTGGATGGTCTTGGTGGGCGGCGGGGCGCCCGCGCAGACGATCCGTACGCGGTCCCGGCCGGGGATCTCGCCCGCCCAGGTCGCCGCCGCGTCCAGCACCATGTTCCAGACGGCCGGGGCGCCGCACATGAGGGTGACGCCGTGTTCTTCGACGCGGCGGAGGATCTCGGTGCCGTCGACCTTGCGCAGCGCCACCTGCTTCACGCCCAGGCCGGCCATCACGTACGGCATGCCCCAGCCGTTGCAGTGGAACATCGGCAGCGTGTGCAGGTAGACGTCGCGTTCCCAGGCGCGGGTGTGCAGGCCGAAGGTCATGCCGTTCACCCAGATGTTGCGGTGGGTCAGCTGTACGCCCTTGGGGCGGGCGGTGGTGCCCGAGGTGTAGTTGATCGTCGCGGTGGCGTCCTCGTCGGGGTGCGACCAGGGGCGCGGTTCCACGCCGAACCGCATCAGTTCGGTGTCGGTCTGCGCACCGAGGACGAAGCGGTGGCGCACCTTGATGTCGGAGAGCGCCCCGTCCAGTTCCGGGTCGACGAGGAGGACCGAGGAGCCGCTCTGCTCCACGAGGTAGGCGACCTCTTCGGGCTTGAGGCGGAAGTTCACCGGGACGCAGACGCGGCCGCTCATCGGGACCGCGAACAGCAGCTCCAGCAGACGTGCGGAGTTGTGACTGACCACCGCCACCCGCTCGCCCTCGCCGACGCCGAGGGCGTCCAGACCCGCCTGCCAGGCGCGGATGCGTTCGGCGAACCGCCCGTAGGTCGTCTCGGGCACCGGCGGGGCGGGCTGATGCGGTTCGTCGACCACTCCCGGGCTGTGGCGGAATCCCCACTCCGCCCGGTCCAGGAAGTCCGCGATCGTCATCGGTGTCCGCATGCTCTCTCCTGTGCTCGATGTACCCGGAACAAACACGTCTGCAAGGTGGAACGGAGTCTGGCAGTTGCGGCCGCCGGCAGGGGTTCAGGCAGCGGTTTTGGGTCAGGAAACGATCATGTGGGCGGCCGGGAGGGGCGTCGTGCGCCACCCGGTGGTGCGTGGCCGGGGCGTGCGTCGCCGGGTGGTGCGTGGTCGCGGCCGCCAGGTTCGTCGTCCGTCCGGGCGGGTCAGCGGCAGACGGCCGTCGTGCCGCACTCCCCCGCCGCCGCGCAGGCCCGCAGCAGCAGGTCGACGCCGTCGGGCGGATCGGCGCGGCGGACCACGAGGGAGGTGGTCAGTTCCATGCCCGGGTTGCGGAACGGCAGGTACGTCACGCCGGGCGCGGGCAGCCGGCGGGCGTAGGTGTCGTAGACGACGGTCCACATCCCCGCGGCCGCGGTGCAGGAGCCGATCGCGGTGAGGGTGGCGTCGAGCGAGCCGTGCCAGGGGCCTGGTACGGGGGTGAAACCGGCGTCGTGGCAGGCGGTGGCGACCAGGTCGACCAGCGGCGGGTTGTCGCGGCGGTCGGTGAGGACCAAGGGGACGTCGGCGAGTTCGGCGAGGCTGAGGGTGCCCGGCGAGGCGGCCAGCGGGTGCCGGGCCGGGACGGCCGCGACCAGAGGGTCCTGCCAGAGCGGGACGTGGCGGAGCCCGTCCCGGGCGGCGCCGGGGGCCGGGACGCGGACGAACGCGGCGTCCAGGGCGCCGGACCCGACCAGGGCCGGCCGCTCCGGGGCCGGCGCGGTGACCGGCGCGACGGTGAGCTGCGGGGCGATCCGGGCGAGCGCGGCCAGCACCCGGTCCAGGTGCCCGGCCAGGCCCGGGCTGGTGCCCAGGCGCAGGGTGCGGACGGGGGTGCCGGGGGTCGCCGCGACGGCGGTACGGTGCGCGAGCACGGCGCGGGCGCGTTCCTCCGCAGCGAGCAGCGCCCGGGCCGCCGGGAGGAACCGTTCGCCGGCGGCGGTCAGGCGCGGCCGCGGCAGCGCGGGGTCGAACAGCTTGGTCCGCAGGTCGCGTTCCAGCCGGCGGATCCGCTGCTCCACGGCCGACCGCACCAGGCCCAGGCGCTCGGCGGCCCGCCCGAGCTGCCCTTCCTCCGCGACCACGACGAAACAGCGCACCTGTTGGAGTTCCACGCCCGCCCCTCCCCGGCCCTTCGGGCCACGGCGCCCGTGTGCCACCGGCTCCAACGGTGGCGGCGCCGGGTCAATTTCGTTGGCGCGCCGGCGGCGGCGCGGCCATCATCTCCCCATGATCGATGCCACCGCCCTCCGCGAGAAGCCGGTCCTCGAAGGCGGCCGGATCCGGCTGGTCCCGCTGTCCGACCGGCACGCGGACGCCTTCCACGCCACCTTCCAGGACCCGGAGACCAGACGGCTGACCGGTGCCCACCACGACTGGACCCGGGCGGAGATCGGCGCCTGGATCGCCGAGTGCGCGGGCCGCTCCGACCGACTGGATCTGGCCATCGAGGACCGGGACACCGGCGGCTACCTCGGCGATCTGGCACTGAACCGGATCGACCGGGACAACGACCACGGCACCTTCCGGATCGCCCTGGCCCCCGCCGCCACCGGCCGCGGCCTGGGCCCGGAGGCGATCCGACTGCTGCTCGGGTACGCCTTCGACCGGGTGGGCCTGCACCGCGTCCAGTTGGAGGTCTTCGCCTACAACGAGCGGGCCCGGCGCGCCTACGAGGCGTGTGGTTTCGCGGTGGAGGGCCGGCTGCGCGAGGCGCTGTACTGGGATGGGGCCCGGCACGACGTGCTGCTGATGGCGGCGCTGCGACCGGCGCGACCGGCCCGGCGGACGGCTCAGTAGTCCTCCCCGGTGAACGGCAGCCGCTCGGTCTCCAGGGCGGTGTCCAGGCGGCGGACCGCGCCCGGCGTGTGCTCGTCGGCCAACCCCGCCCGGACGAGCCGGCGCAGCGGGACCCCGCCCAGGTAGCAGGCCGCCAACTCCCGCACGTCCAGCCCGACATCGGCGGTGTCGGTGGTCGGCGTCCAGGTGGCGGCGGCGCCGGGCCGTCCGACGGTCAGTCGGAAGCGTCCGTCGTTGGCGGGCAGGACGGTGTCCCGGACGTCGAGGACGAGGTCCACCGGGGCGGCCCAGGAGCGGGCGGTGACAGCGGCGCCGACGTCCACCAGCCGCAGCCACAGGCAGGGTTCCTGGCGGGTGACCCGTACCTGGTCGCGGTCGGCGACGAAGAGTAGCAGGGGGTCGTCGACGGGCCGGGCGTGGGCGTGGACGGTGCTGGTCAGGTCGATGCCGGCGAGGTAGGTCCACAGCGCGGCGGCGGCCGGGGCCGAGGCGGCCGCCAGTTCCTGGACGTCGACCGCGCCGGGCCCGTGGTCGTCGGCGCCGCGGGTGCGGTAGAGGGCGTAGCCGCCGGGCGGTTCGCCGGCGGCGCCCAGCACCACCACCCGCAGCGGGCCGTACTCGTCCTCGTCGTCCTCGGAGTCGTCCAGGCCGAGCACGTGGCTGCGCCACCATTGCGGTTCGCGGCTGAACTGCCCTGCGTTCAGGGTCAGTTGCGTCTCGTGGAACGGTCCGAGAACGGCCGGCGCCTCGGCCGGATCGAGCAGCCGCAGCGGGCGGTCGTCGGGGGTGATGCGGAGCGCCAGCGGACGGCTGGAGTCGATCTCCAGGCGGTACGCCTCGGTGGCGGCGCCGAAGCCGAACCGGCCGTAGATCGCGCTCTCCGAGGCCCAGAGGCAGGCCAGCGGCAGTCGTTCGGCGGCGCACCGCCGCCACAGCTGGTCGAGCATCGCGGTCAGGGCGCCGCGCCGCCGGTGGGTGGCCGCGACGGAGACGAAGTCCAGTGCTGCGCAGGGGAGTTGGGGGCCTGGTACGGCGAGCCGGAGGCGGTGGGCGGCGGCCATGCCGGCCAGCGTCCCGCCGTCGTAGGCGCCGATCCGGACCGCGCGGCGCAGGACCTCGCGCTGGTGGGCGCGGCCCTTGCCGTCGAGCTTCAGGTGGAAGGAGCGGGCGGTGAGCTCGACCGCCTGGTCGAGGTCCGCGTCCGGGATGTCGCGGAGGGTCAGTTCCGTACGGTGATGCGTTGTCACGGGGGGACGCTAACCGGGCGGGTCCGCCGCCCTCATCCGGTTTTCCGCGCCGGCGGTGCGTTTCGGCCCCGTATCACCCCTTCGCCGACGCGTCCCCTTCCCCGTCGCCTATCAGCAGGTCGCCGCGCTCGGTGCGCCGGTACACCACCCGCCGTCCGACCCGCGTCCCGACGACCAGCCCGGCGTCCCGCAGGACGGCCAGGTGGCCGCCGACGGTGCCCAGGGACTGCTGGAGGCGGGCGGCGAGTTCGGTGCTGGTCGCGGGCTGCCGGAGGGCGTGCAGGAGGCCGGCGCGGCCGGTGCCGACCAGGCGTTCCAGGGCGCGGTCGGGGCCGGTGGCGGTCGTCGGAGAGGCGGTCGCGGCGGGGGGCGCGGCGGCGGCGCCGCGGGCCGGGTACACCTGGGCGTAGTGGCCGGGCGGGCCCTCGCAGAGCCAGGTGCCGGTGGCCAGGCTCACCGGCACGAAGAGCATGCCGGTGTCGCCGATGTCGCGGTCCGGGCCGGGGCGGTGGCCGAAGCGGATGGCGTCCGGGCCCACCCAGGTGCTGTGACGGCTCATCTGGTCCAGGGCGGCGGGCCAGCCCCGGGTGGCGAGCAGTCCGGCCCGGTGGGCGATGTCGCGTTCGAGGAGGGTACGGCGGCGGGGCCAGTCCGGGGCGATGTGCGCGGTCCACAGGGCGTGCAGCAGGTCGGCGGTGCGGGCGGCCCAGTCGTGTCCGGTGAGCCAGGACAGGTCGTGCTGGCGGCGGTGACGGGCGGCGTACCGGGGGTGCGGGTGGGCCAGGGACGTCTCCAGTTCGGCGCGGAAGTCGGCGTCGGAGACGGCGCGGACGGCGGCCAACTCGCCGGCGAGGGTGGTGCGCAGGCCGTCCGTCGGGGGGATCGCCACGCAGCGGGGCAGCCAGGTCGTGGCACTGATCAGTCCGATCAGGCCGGCGGCGAACGGGTCGGCGTCCAGGGCGGCGGTGAGGGCCGGGAGTCGGCGGGCGTGCCAGGCCGCGTGCCAGGGGGCGGGCCCGGGCCGCGCCAGCGCGATCACCGTGCCGAGGGTTTCGGCCAGCGGTGACAGGGCGAAACGGGAGCGGGAGAGGGCGAGGGGGGTCAGACGCAGTACCGCCATCCGGCTCGGCCTCCCTCCGGGTCGTGCGGGTGTGGTCGCCGGACCTTTCGGCTCCGACCGAAAGCATAGGTTTCCGCGTCGCGCCCCGCAGACTCCCGCCCATGGACTCCGCCCCCGCCTCCGCCCCCGTTCCCCGGCCGGGACCGCCCGCCCGGAACCCCGCGCTGCCCCTCTCCTACCCCGGTTTCCGCTGGCTCCTGGCCGGTCAGGCGGTGTCGCTGCTGGGCAGTGCGATGGCGCCGGTGGCGCTGGCGTTCGCGGTGCTGGACGGCTCGGGTGGCCGCCCCGGCGACCTCGGGGTCGTACTGGCCGCCCGGATGCTGCCGCTGCTGGCGTTCCTGCTGGTGGGCGGGGCGACTGCGGACCGGTTCCGGCGCCGGACGGTGCTGGTGGCCGCGAACCTGGGCTCGGCGGCCGCCCAGGGCGCGGTCGCCGGACTGCTGCTGACCGGGAACTACGCGCTGCCGTCGGTCGCAGGACTGGAGGTGCTGGGCGGGGTGTGCGCGGCGTTCACCAGCCCGGCGTTGCGCGGTCTGGTCCCGGAGTTGGTCGGGCCCGCGGCGCTGCGGCCGGCCAATGCGCTGCTGAGCACGGTGCGGAACGCCGCCAAGGTGCTGGGGCCGAGCGTGTCGGGACTGCTGGTGGTGGCGGTCGGCAGCGGGCCGGCGATCACCTGCGACGCGGTGAGCTACGCGGTCGCCGCCGGATGCCTGGCCCGGCTGCCGGGCGGCACGGGTGGGCTCGCGCGCGGGCCGGTCGCCCTGTGGTCCGGGATCCGCGGCGGCTGGCGGGAGTTCCGGCGGGTCCGGTGGGCGGGGCCGGTGACGCTGTCGTTCTTCGTGATCAATCTGGTGCAGACCGGGACCTGGCAGATCCTGGGCCCGACGCTGACCGAACGGACCGCCGGCCGGGCCGCCTGGGGGCTCGTGCTCAGCGCCCGCGGCATCGGGCTGCTGGTGAGCGGGGCTCTGCTGTACCGGTTGGCGGTCGGCCGGCTGCTGGCGCTGGGACAGGCGGCGAGCGCGTTGGGGGCGGTGCCGCTGCTGGTGCTCGGCGCGCGGTGGGACGCACCGTGGTTGATCGCGGGCGGTTTCGCCGCGGGACTCGGGGTCTGTGTGACGGGCATCGCCTGGGACACCTCGCTCCAGGAACACGTTCCGGCCGGTGCGCTGTCCCGGGTCGCGGCCACCAGCGAGCTGCTGTCGTACGCGGCGATCCCGGTGGGGCAGCTGTGCGTGGGGCCGCTGGCCCGGGCGTACGGCGGGTTCCGGGTGGTCGCGGTCGCCGGGGTGGTGTCCGCGGTCGCCGCGGTGCTGCCGCTGGCGTCGGGGGCGGTGCGCGGCGTGCGGCACGCCCGGCCGGCCGGGAACGGCGAGGGCCCCGTGCCCGTGGCACCCGGCCCGTAGGACCGGGTGCCACGGACGCGGGGCGCCGGCGCGGATCAGCTCACAGCCACTCGTCGAACCGGCGGATGTACCACCGCTTCACCCCCTGGGTGAGCAGGCAGTACGCCGCCAACGTCCCGGCCAGCCAAGGGAAGTAGGCCAGCGGCAGCGCCTGCATGCCCAGCGCCCCGGCCAGCGGCGAGAACGGCAGCCACAGGCCGACGCCCATCACCAGCACGGTCATCAGCAGCACCGGCCAGGTGGCCCGGGACTGGACGAAGGGGATCCGCCGGGTCCGCAGCATGTGGACGACCAGGGTCTGGGTCAGCAGGCCCTCGACGAACCAACCGGACTGGAACAGCGCCTGGTGGGCCTCGCTGTTGGCGCCGAAGACGTACCACATCAGCGCGAAGGTGGTGAGGTCGAAGACGGAGCTGGTCGGGCCGAGGACGAGCATGAAGCGGCGGATGCCCCGGGCGTCCCACTTGCGCGGGGTGCGCAGGTAGGCGGCGTCCATCCGGTCCCAGGGAGTGGCCAGTTGGGAGATGTCGTAGCAGAGGTTCTGTACCAGCAGTTGCAGCGCCAGCATCGGCTGGAACGGGATGAACGCGGAGGCGGCGAGCACCGAGAAGACGTTCCCGAAGTTCGACGAGGCGGTCAGCTTCAGGTACTTGATGGTGTTGCCGAAGGTCAGCCGGCCGCGCAGCACGCCCTGGCCGAGGACGGTGAGGTCCTTCTCCAGCAGGATGATGTCGGCGGACTCCTTGGCGATGTCGACGGCGGTGTCGACGGAGATGCCGACGTCGGCGTCGCGCAGCGCGGCGGCGTCGTTGATGCCGTCGCCGAGGAACCCGACGGTGTGTCCGTCGGCCTGGAGGGCGCGCACGATCCGGGCCTTCTGGACCGGGTTGACCTTGGCGAACAAGGTTGCCGTACGGGCCCGGGCGAGCAGTTCCAGGTCGTCGAGGGTGTCGATCTCGGCGCCAGTGACGGGGGTGCCGGGGGCGATGCCGACCTGCTCGCAGACCCGGGCGGCGACCAGTTCGCCGTCGCCGGTGACGACCTTGACCGCGACGCCGTTGTCGGCGAGCGCCCGCAGCGCCTCGGCCGCGTCCCGCTTCGGCGGGTCGAGGAAGGCGAGGAAGCCGATCAGGGTGAGCTCGGCCTCGTCCGCGACGGTGTAGCTGGTGGGGTCGCCTCCCGTGCCGTGGGGGACGGTGACGGGAACGGGAACGGGCACGGTGCGGGTGGCCACCGCCAGTACCCGCAGGCCCTGCCGGCTGTGGTCCTCGGCGGTGCGCAGCACGGTGTCCCGTAGCGCGTCGGTGAGTTCGACAGTGTCGCCGGCGTGGACGACCCGGTCGCAGCGGTCGAGGACCTCCTCGACCGCTCCCTTGGTGATCAGGAGGTGTTCGGCGGCGGGTCCGTCGAGGTCGTTGCGGCGCAACACGACCGACATCCGGCGGCGCGCGAAGTCGAAGGGGATCTCGTCGACCAGCGTGAAGCGGGCGTCGACGACAACCTCCTCGGCCTCGTGCATCCGGTCGATGACGGCCTGGTCCATCAGGTTGCGCAGCCCGGTCTGGAAGTGGCTGTTGAGGTAGGCGTGTTCGAGGACCTCGGTGTCGGACCGGCCGTGCACGTCGAGGTAGCGGTCCAACACGATCCGGTCCTCGGTGAGGGTGCCGGTCTTGTCGGTGCACAGCACGTCCATGGCACCGAGGTTCTGGATGGCGTTGAGGTGCTTGACGACGACCTTGCGGCGGGACAGCGCGACCGCGCCGCGCGCCAGGTTGGTGGTGACGACCATCGGCAGCATCTCGGGGGTGAGGCCGACCGCGACCGCCACCGCGAAGGTGAACGCCTCTGCCCAGTCGCCCTTGGTGAGCCCGTTGATGAGGAACACCACCGGGACCATCACCAGCATGAAGCGGATCAGCAGGAAGCTGACCTTCTTGACGCCGATGTCGAAGCTGGTCTCCGGGCGCTCGCCGACCAGTGAACCGGCCATGGAGCCGAGGTAGGTGTCCGCGCCGGTGGCGACGACGACCCCGGTGGCGGTGCCGGAGGTGACGGAGGTGCCGGTCAGGACGAGGTTGTCGGCCTCGATCGGGTCGCGGGTGGAGTCCTGGCCGCGGTCGGTGGCCAGCCGGGTGTCGGCCTTGGCGACCGGCAGCGACTCGCCGGACAGCGCGGCCTGACTGACCATCAGGTCCTTGGCGGCGAGCAGACGCAGATCGGCCGGGACCAGGTCGCCGGCGGCCAGCTTGACGAGGTCGCCGGTGACCACGTCGGCCATGGGGACCTCGATCGCGGCGGGCAGCCGGCCGCGGCCCGCCCGGCGCTGCACCGCGGTGGTCGTGGTGACCAGGGCGCGCAGCGCGGCGGCCGCGGCACCGGAGCGGTGTTCCTGCCAGAACCGCAGTCCGACGCTGATCAGCACCATCGCGCCGAGAATGGCGATCTTCGGGTCGAACGGCTCGGTGTCGGCGACCTGGAGCCACTGGCCGTACATCACGGCGACCAGGACGACGAGCACCAGGATGAACGGGTTCCAGGACGCCTTGGCGAGCTGGACGTACCAGCGCGGCGGACGCTCCTGGGCGATGGCGTTGGCGCCGTTGCGCTCCCGGCGGTCCACCGCCTCGCGGTGGGTGAGGCCGGCCGGGGTGCTGCGGAGGTCGTGGAGGACCTGCTCGGCGGGGCAGGCGCTGAACTCGGCGAGCCGGCCGGCGATGCGCCGGGTGCGGGCCTCCAACTCGGCGGCCCGGCGCTCCCGGCGGGGCCGTCGGCCCGGCGGAGCGAGGGTCTCGGGGGTGGGCGGTGTGGGCGGTGTAGTCGTCGTGATCATGACGAAGCCTCCTGACGCGCAGGCGGGCAGGCCGGACCGACCGCCGTCGAACCGCGAAGACAGGAATCTCGGATTCGACGACGGAATTGTTTTCGGGCAGGCCGAAATGGCCGGTGCGCGCGGGCGCTGAGAATTACGGATAATTACCGGGAAATACCGAGAAATACCGACAAATACCGGGAAGAAGGAGTGCACCGGCAAAAAGGCAGCACGGAAGGGCCGTTACGGCAATACGGTTCGACCCGGTCCGACGGGCAGCGCGAAGCGCCCGGGAATCACCGGTGAATGCGCACAGCAGTGCGGAGCGGAACCGCGATCACGCGGAGCACAGGGCGATCGCGCGATCAGCAGAAAACAGCGCTGCGGCAAGGACTTCCTTCGGGACTCATCCCGATCACCTCCTCGCTCGCGCGGACATCGCCGGGCGCCGCTCAGAAGAGCGCCCTCGATGCCCCATCCTGCCATACGTTCACCGGTGGCCCGTCATTCTTTCGGCCCATTCCGTCAATTCGGAGTGTGAGGTGCGTCGCGTCGTTCCCGGGCGATCCGTTCGTCATAGGCGGACCGGGCCACGGCAATTTCGTTTTGGTGTTCCTCGGTCCAAGTAACCAGGGACTGAATGGTGTCGTGCAGGGTCGCGCCCAGCGGCGTCAGTTCGTAGTCCACCCGCGGCGGGACGACCGGGTGGACGGTACGGCGGACCAGGCCGTCGCGCTCCAACTGGCGCAGGGTGACGGTCAGCATCCGCTGGCTGATGCCGTCGATCTCCCGGCGGAGTTCGGTGAAGCGCAGCACCCGCCGGTCGAGCAGGGCGATGGCCAGGAGCGACCACTTGTCGGCGACCCGGTCGAGGATCTGGCGGACCTCGCAGCCCTCGCGGACGTCCCACTGGCGGGCGTCGTAGTCGCAATCGCCGCCGTCATCCCCATCGACACCGACACCCACACCGGTGCCGACACCGGCACCGGCACAGTCGGCGGGAGCGGTGGCCGGTTCCTCGCCCATGGTTCCTCCCGAGTAACCCGGTGACTTCACAGTGCCTTCTTCCATGATCCCCCACGGTGCCGCACGATGCGGTCAGTAACAAGAGGTAACCAGCACGGCACGCGTCATGGTCATGTGAGGAGCACCGCTATGTCCCGGTCCCCGGCAGCGCCCCGGGCGCTGCTGCTCGTCCTTTGCGGGGCGATCTTCCTGGAGGGCATCGACATCGGCATGCTCAATGTCGCCCTGCCCCCGATCCGTACTGAACTGGGGCTGTCCACCGGCGAGTTGACGTGGGTGATGAGCGCGTACGTGCTGGGCTACGGCGGGTTCATGCTGCTCGGCGGGCGGGCCGCGGACCTGTTCGGGCGGCGCCGGATGTTCCTGGTGCCGCTCGCGGTGTTCACCGTCTTCTCGGGGCTCGGCGGGCTGGCGACCGAGGGCTGGACGCTGATCGGGGCGCGCTTCGTGACCGGGGTGTGCGCGGCGTTCATGGCCCCCGCCGGGCTGTCCATCATCACCACCAGCTTCCCGGCCGGGCCACGCCGCGACCGGGCCCTGCTGATCTACTCCGGGACCGCCGGCGGCGGATTCTCGGCCGGGCTGATCGCGGGCGGGCTGCTGACCGCCGTCGACTGGCGCTGGGTCTTCTTCGCGCCGATGGTGCCGGCGCTGCTGGTGCTGATCGGCGGACTCCGCCTGGTGCCGCGGGACGCGGTGCGCGACGGCGCCCGGCCGCCGGTCGACGTGGCCGGCGCGCTCACCGTGACCGGTGCGGTGCTGCTGCTCGTCCTCGGCGTCGAACAGGCCGCGCACGCACCGGTGTTGCGCACCGCGGCGGTGCTCGCCGCGGGGGTGGCGCTGCTGACGGCGTTCGTGGTGATCGAGCGACGGTCCGCGGCGCCGCTGGTGCGGCTGGGCCTCCTGCGGTCCTGGCCGCTGGTCCGGGCCAACGGGATGGGGCTGCTGTTCACCGCGGGGTTCTTCGGCTTCCAGTTCATCGCGGTGCTCTACTTCCAGGAACTGCGCGGCTGGTCGGCCGAGCGGACCAGTTACGCGATGCTGGCGATGGGCGCCGATGCGGTGCTGGCACCGGTGCTCACCCCGCGGCTGGTGCGGCGGTTCGGGCACGCCCGAGTGATCGTCACGGGCCTGCTGTGCGCCGGGGTGGGCTATGCGCTGTTCCTGCCGGTGCGGGCGGACTGGCCGTACCTGGCGATGTTCCCCAGCATGCTGCTGGTCGGCGTCTCCTTCGCGCTGGTCTACGGGCCGCTGACGATCGTCACGACGGACGGTGTCGCGGCCGCCGAACAGGGCCTGGCCGGCGGCCTGTTGTACACCTCGTTCCAGTTCGGTGCGGCGTTCGGACTGTCGGCGGTGACCGCGGTGACGGTCGCGGCGACCGGGGCCGGCGGCACGCCCGGCGCCGTGCTCGCCGGCTATCACGCGGGGCTGACCGTCCCGGCCGGGTTGGCGGCGCTGGCGCTGCTGGTGGGGGTGGTCGGACTGGCGCGGCGTCGCCCCGCCGCGCCGCCGGACCGTCCGGACGGCCCCGGCGGGCGTCCGGAAGCGAACCGGCACGGGCGCGGCCCCCACACTGCGCCGCGCCCGTGCCGTGGCGAACCACAGGTCCGCCCTCCCTCGGGTCCGACGGCGTCAGGTACGCCGGTCCCGTAGGTCTGGTAAATCCAGGGAATCCAGTGAACCCAGGCGACCGTCTTCAGTCTCGTAGGCCCCGTAGGTCTTGTCGGTCCCGTAGGCCAAGTACTGGCTCGGGACGGCGTCCCGCTCACCAACCGGCGTCACGCACACCACTCTTGACGGCCCGTCAGGCCACTTCCCCGATCCGTCCCACCGACCGGGGCGTCTCGTGGTGGATGGGGGTGTGGGCGCCGGTCAGCGGGGCGCCGGTGCCGCCGCGGCGGTTGGCGACGATCTCGGCGGCGATGGAGAGCGCGGTCTCCTCGGGCGTCCGGGCGCCCAGGTCCAGCCCTATGGGCGAGCGCAGCCGGTTCAGCTCGATCTCGGTGAGTCCGATGTCGCGCAGTCGCTGCTGGCGGTCGAGGTGGGTGCGGCGGGAGCCCATCGCGCCGACGTAGGCGACCGGGAGCTTGAGCGCCCGCTCCAACAGGGGGACGTCGAACTTGGCGTCGTGGGTGAGGACGCAGAGCACCGTACGGGAGTCGAGCTGCTGGGAGTCGAGGTAGCGGTGCGGCCAATCGATGACGATCTCGTCCGCGTCCGGGAAGCGGGTCCGCGTCGCGAAGACGGGGCGGGCGTCGCAGACGGTGACGTGGTAGTTGAGGAACTTGCCGACCCTGACCAGCGCGGACGCGAAGTCGATGGCGCCGAAGACGATCATCCGGGGCGCGGGGACGGAGGATTCGACGAGGAGGACGACCGGCTGACCGCACCGGGAACCGCTCCGCTGCGCTCCGCCTTCGCCCTCCGATTCTTCCTCGGATGCGAAGCCCGCGCCGATCTCCAGCGTGGTGGTCCGTCCGGCGTCCAGCAGGGCGCAGGTCTCCTCGACCGCGGTGCGGTCCAGGGCCGGGTGGCCCCCGAGGCTGCCGGTGTGGCTGCCGTCGGGGCGCACCAGGAGGGCGCGGCCGAGCAGGTCGGCCGGCCCTTCGATGACCCGCGCGACCGCCGCCGCCTCCCCCGAGGAGGCGGCGGCCAACGCGGCGGCGAGCGTTGCGGCGTTGCTGTCCACCACGTCCCCCGCGCTGCCGGCGGCGGCAGCGCCGGGGGCGCTCGCCCGTACCGGAGCGATGAAGATGTCGATGATTCCGCCGCAGGTCAGGCCCACCGCGAAGGCATCCTCATCGCTGTACCCGAAGCGCTCCAAGACCGGCTGGCCGGTCTCCAGGGCCTCCTGGCACAGCTCGTAGACCGCCCCCTCCACACATCCTCCGGAGACCGAACCGATCGCCGTACCGTCGCTGTCGACGGCGAGCGCGGCGCCGGGCTGGCGGGGTGCGCTGCCGTTGGTTGCCACGACGGTGGCCACCGCGAACGTGCGTCCCTGCTCTACCCACCGGTTCAGCTCTTCGGCGATGTCCAGCATGTCGGTCTCCTTACGGACGGATGCGGTCCCCCCACTCGAGTAAAGCCGAGTGGGGGGAGGCGGGCGTTACTTGACGCCCAGCCACTGCTCGATCGGATGGAGCGAGAAGTAGACCAGGAAGATGCCGGTCAGCACCCACATGAAGGCACCGATCTCGCGCCACTTGCCCTGGGCCGCCTTGATGGCGGTGTAGGCGATGACGCCGGCACCGACGCCGGTGGTGATCTGGTACGTGAACGGCATCAGAGCCACGGTGAGGAACACTGGGATCGAGGTCGCCCGATCGCTCCAGTCCACATGGCCGGCCACACTCATCATCATCGAACCGATGACGACCAGCGCGGCAGCGGCCACCTGGGCAGGCACGAGCTGGGTGACCGGGGTGAAGAAGAGGCAGGCCGCGAAGAGCAGACCGGTGATGACGGACGACAGGCCGGTCCGGGCACCCTCGCCGACGCCGCTGGCCGACTCGATGAAGACCGTCTGGCCGGAGCTACCGGTCAGACCACCGATCGCACCGCCCGCACCGTCGACGAAGAGCGCCTTGGACAGGCCCGGCATCCGACCCTTGTCGTCGGCGAGCTTGGCCTCGGTGCCGACGCCGATGATGGTGGCCATGGCGTCGAAGAACCCGGCCAGCACCAAGGTGAAGACGATCATCGTGACGCTGAGCGCCCCGATGGAGCCCCAGCCACCGAACTCGACGTGCCCGAAGAGTCCAAAGTCCGGCATGGACACCGCGCTGCCGCTCAGGGTCGGGGGCGTACCGCCCCAGTCCTTCGCGGTCAGCCCGCCGAGCTTGGTGGCACCGATGGCCAGCGCGGAGCCGACGACGATGCCGATGAGGATGGCACCGGGCACCTTGCGGGCCTGGAGCATGAAGATCAGGAGGAGCGTGATGCAGAAGAACAGGACCGGCCAGCCGACCAGATGACCGGAGAGGTCGCTGCCGAGCGTGACCGGACCACCGGCGCCCTTGCCCACGAAGCCGGCCTTCACCAGTCCGAGCAGGGCGACGAACATGCCGATGCCCATGGTGATGGCGTGCTTCAGGGCCAGCGGGATGGCGTTCATGACCATCTCGCGCAACCCGGTGACGACCAGGAGGCAGATGACCACGCCGTACATCACACACATGCCCATGGCCTGCGGCCAGGTCATGTGCGGGACCACCTGGGTGGTCAGGGCCGCGGAGACGTTGAGGCCGGCGGCCAGCGCCAGCGGGACCTTGCCGATGAAGCCCATCAGCAGGGTGCAGCTCGCCGCACCCAGCGCGGTGGCGGTGACCAGCGCGTTGTGTTCGAGTGAGTTCTTCTGGACGTCCTGTACCGAACCCAGAATCACCGGGTTGAGCAGCAGGATGTAACACATGGCCATGAAGGTGGTGATGCCGCCGCGCGTCTCCCGCGCGAAGGACGACCCTCGGTCGGATATGTGGAAGTACCGGTCGAGCCAGGAACGGCCGGCGGGCTGGCGTGAGCCGTCACCCGCGTCATCCGCCGTGGTCCTCGGCTCAGTGGACTGCTGGGTCATGGTGCCTTACTCCCAAGGTTCAAAGGGGCACTCGCCGAGGCGACGAGATTTGGGATGGATAGTCGGCTGCACGACCCGGGGGACGGCCCGAGACGAACGGATACTGACTGCGTCGAGTTGTTGCAGGTCAGTCTGGGTGTGGTGCGGGGAGAACTCCGGGCGGTGCGCTGAGGAGGACGGACAGGACACCCCTTGGTGCGCACCGCCCGGAGGATGTGGGGCCTGGGGAGGCGGCCCCGGACGGTTCTCCGTTACTTACCTGTCAGGTGCTCAGGGCGTACCGGAGTCTTGTTGAGCTCCAACCCGGTCGCGTTCCGGATCGCCGCGAGGACGGCCGGAGTGGACGACAGGGTGGGAGCCTCGCCGATGCCGCGCACGCCGTACGGCGCGTTCGGATCGGCCAGTTCGAGGTAGTCGACCGGGATGGTCGGCGTGTCGAGGAGGGTCGGGATCAGGTAGTCCGTGAAGGAGGGGTTGCGCACCTTCGCGGTCTTCGGGTCGACGATGATCTCCTCCATCACCGCCACGCCCAGGCCCTGGGTGGTGCCACCCTGGATCTGGCCGACGACGGAGAGCGGGTTGAGCGCCTTGCCGACGTCCTGGGCGCAGGCCAGTTCGATGACCTTGACCAGGCCGAGCTCGGTGTCGACCTCCACGACCGCGCGGTGCGCCGCGAAGGCGTACTGGACGTGGCCGTTGCCCTGGCCGGTGACGAGGTCGAACGCCTCGGTGGGGCGGTGCCGCCACACCTCCTCGATCTCCACGGCCTCGTCCTCCAGGACGTCCACGATGGTGGCGAGGGCCTCGCCGCCGTCGGTGACGACCTTGCCGCCCTCCAGGAGGAGTTCGGCGGTGGCCCACGCCGGGTGGTACGAGCCGAACTTGCGCCGGCCGATCTCCAGGACCTTCTCGCGGACGAGTCCGCAGGAGTTCTTGATGGCGCCGCCGGTCATGTACGTCTGGCGGCCTGCGGAGGTCGAACCGGCCGAGCCCACCTGGGTGTCGGCGGGGTGGATGGTGACCTGCTGGACGCCGAGCTCGGTGCGGGCGATCTGCGCGTGGATGGTGACACCGCCCTGGCCGACCTCCGCCGCGGCGGTGTGGACGGTCGCGACGGCCTCGCCGTTGATGACCTCGATGCGGATCTTCGCGGTCGAGTAGTCGTCGAAGCCCTCGGAGAAGCCGACGTTCTTGATGCCGACCGCGTAGCCGACGCCTCGGACGACGCCCTCGCCGTGCGTGGTGTTGGAAAGACCGCCCGGCAGCGCGCGGACGTCGGCGCCCTCGCTGGACTCCCACTGGCGCTCGGGCGGCATCGGGCGGGCCTTGACGCGGCGCAGCAGTTCGGCGACCGGCGCGGGCGAGTCGACCGGCTGGCCGGTCGGCATGATCGTGCCCTGCTCCATGGCGTTCTTCTGCCGGAACTCCACCGGGTCCATGCCCAGTTCGGCGGCGACCTTGTCCATCTGGGCCTCGTACGCGAAGCACGCCTGGACCGCGCCGAAGCCACGCATGGCGCCGCAGGGCGGGTTGTTGGTGTAGAGACCGACCGCCTCGATCTCGACGTCGTCGATGACGTACGGGCCGACCGAGAGGGACGCGGCGTTGCCGACGACCGACGGCGTGGACGACATGTAGGCGCCGCCGTCGAGGACGATCTTGCACTTCAGGTGCGTGAGCTTGCCGTCCCTGGTGGCGCCGTGCTCGTAGTAGAGCTTCGCCGGGTGCCGGTGCACGTGCCCGAAGAAGGACTCGTAGCGGTTGTAGACCATCTTCACCGGCTTGCCCGTGCGCAGCGCGAGCACGGAGGCGAGGATCTGCATCGAGATGTCCTCGCGGCCGCCGAACGCGCCGCCGACGCCGGACATCGTCATGCGCACCTTCTCCTCGGGCAGGCCGAGGCACGGGGCGATCTGCTTGAGGTCCGAGTGCAGCCACTGGGTGGCCACGTACAGGTCGACGCCGCCGTCCTCAGCCGGCACCGCGAGGCCGGACTCCGGGCCGAGGAACGCCTGGTCCTGCATGCCGAAGGTGTACTCGCCCTTGACGATGACATCGGCCTTCTTGGCGGCCTCGGCGGCGTTGCCGCGGATGATCGGCTGGCGGTGCACGATGTTCGGGTGCGGGACGTGCCCGGCGTGGTGGTCGCCGCGGTTCTCGTGGACCAGGATCGCGTCCGGGGCGACCGCCGAGACCTCATCGGTGATGACGGGCAGTTCCCGGTATTCGATCTTGATCTTCGCGGCGGCGCGGCGCGCGGTCTCCGGGTGGTCGGCGGCCACGAGGGCGACCGGCTCACCGTGGTGCCGGACCTTGCCGTAGGCGAGAACCGGGGTGTCCTGGAACTCCATGCCGTAGTTCTTCGCGGCCGGCAGGTCGTCGTGCGTCAGGACGGCGTAGACGCCGTCCATCACGAGGGCCTCGGAGGTGTCGATGGACACGATCTCGGCGTGCGCCACCGTGGACCGCAGGATCTGGCCCCACAGCATGTCCTCGTGCCACATGTCCGAGGAGTAGGCGAACTCGCCGGTGACCTTCAGGGTGCCGTCGGGGCGGAGCGTGGACTCGCCGATGCCGCCCTTGGTCTGGGATCCCTGGGTGACGTTCGCGGGGATACCGGTCGTACGTGTGTCGGCCATGGCGTCAGACTCCCTGGCTCGGAACAGTCTCGGACTGGCGCGCGGCGGCGAGACGCACCGCGTCCATGATCTTCTCGTAGCCCGTGCAGCGGCACAGGTTGCCCGACAGCGCCTCGCGGATGTCCGCGTCGCTCGGGTTCGCGTTGCGTTCCAGGAGCTCGTCGGCGTTGACCAGCAGACCCGGCGTGCAGAAGCCGCACTGGACGGCGCCCGCGTCGATGAACGCCTGCTGGATCGGGGAGAGTTCGGCGCCCTCACCGGTCTGCGAGTCGGTGCCCTTGGCGGACCAGTCCTGGGCTTCCTGGAGCGACGTACCGCAGGAGCCGCCCGCCTCGTGGCCGCCGCAGGAGCGGTTCTTGGCGAAGTCGGCGAGGCCCTCGACGGTGACGACCTCGCGGCCCTCCACCTGTCCGGCGGCGACCAGGCACGAACACACCGGCACGCCGTCCAGGCGGACCGTGCACGATCCGCACTCGCCCTGCTCACAGGCGTTCTTGGAGCCGGGCAGGCCGAGCCGCTCGCGCAGCACGTACAGCAGGGACTCGCCCTCCCACACGTCGTCGGCTTCCTGCTTGCGGCCGTTGACCGTGAAATTGACACGCATTACGCGACTCCCTCCGTGCGCGCGGCCTGGCCGCGGTAGGACTCCCAGGCCCAGCTGAGCGTGCGGCGGGCCATGATGCCGACCGCGTGACGGCGGTACGAAGCGGTACCGCGCACGTCGTCGATGGGGTTGCAGGCGGCGGAGCACAGGTCCGCGAACTGCTTGGCGACCGACGGGGTGATGATCTTGCCGTTGTCCCAGAACCCGCCCTCTTCGAGCGCGGCGTTGAGGAACGTCTCGGCGTCCTTGGCCCGTACGGGGGTGGGCGCGGCCGAACCGATGCCGGTGCGGACCGTGCGGGTCTCCGGGTGCAGCGCGATACCGAAGGCGCACACCGCGATGACCATCGCGTTGCGGGTGCCGACCTTGGAGAACTGCTGCGGGCCGTCGGCCTTGGGCAGGTGCACCGCGCGGATCAGCTCGTCCGCCTGGAGTGCGTTGCGCTTGACCCCGAGGTAGAACTCGTCGATCGGGATGAGGCGCACGCCGCGGGCGGCGGACTCGACCTCGACCTCGCAGCCGGCGGCGAGCAGTGCGGGGTGCGCGTCACCGGCCGGGGAGGCGGTGCCGAGGTTGCCGCCGACGCCGCCGCGGTTGCGGATCTGCGGGGAGGCCACGGTGTGCGAGGCCAGGGCCAGGCCCGGCAGCTCGACCCGCAGGTTCTCCATGATCGTGGTGTACGGGACGGAGGCGCCCAGGCGTACGGTCTTCTCCCCGACCTCCCACTCGCCCAGGTCACCGATCCGGTTCAGGTCGAGCAGGTACTCCGGGCGGCGGTGGTCGAAGTTGATCTCGACCATCACGTCCGTACCGCCCGCGATGGGTACAGCGGTAGGGTGCTCTGCCTTGGCGGCGAGCGCCTCCTCCCAGCTGGCGGGGCGAAGGAAGTCCATGGTTGGCCTCTTCTACGAAATCGGGTCGTTCGCTGCTCATGGTCGGGACCTTGGGTCTTCGCCGCCATGGCGCCGTTCATGTCTTGTTAACGCGGTTGGGCATAGTGAACGCGCTGTGGCCCCACCCGGTGCAGTCACCGAAACCATGAAGCGGTTGGCTGGCCACCGTGCCCGTCTTGTAGATTCGAACGAAAGACGAGGGATCAAAACCTCGCGGCATTCCACCGGCAACACGAGACAGCACAGAACGGCGGGCGAGGTCATGCGGCTCCGCGCACTCCTGGACACACACTCTCTGGGCCTGAAGCTCCTCGGGGGCGAGGAGGAGCTGGACCGTACCGTCCGTGGCGTGATGACCACCGACCTGCGGGACCCCAGCCGATACCTCTCCGGAGGGGAACTGGTCCTCACCGGCCTGGCCTGGCGCCGGGAAGCGGAGGACTCCGAACGGTTCGTCCGCATCCTGGCCGCCGCCGGCGTCGCCGGGCTCGCGGCCGGCGAGGCCGAGCTGGGCGCCATCCCCGACGACCTCGTCCTGGCCTGCTCCCGGCACCGGCTGCCACTGTTCTCGGTCGACGAGACGGTCTCGTTCGCCTCGATCACCGAGTACGTGGTCCGGCAGGTCTCCAGCGAGCGGGCCGGCGACCTGGCCGCCGTGGTGGACCGGCACCGGCGGATGATGACCTCCGGACCGGCCGGCGGCGGCCCCGAGGTGGTCCTGGACCTCCTCGGCTCCGACCTGGACCTACGGGCCTGGGTACTCTCCCCCACCGGCCGGCAGATCGCCGGCTCCAGCCTGGCCGGCGCCGGTCCCGAGCTGCCCCCGGAGCTGGGCGCCCGGCTGGCCGGTGAGCACCTGGCGGCCGCCCGCAGCGGCCGCCGCGGCCCGCACCGGATCGCCCTCGGCGGCTCCACCTACTCGCTCTTCCCGATCCGCTACGAGAGCCGTGACCTGCGGCAGACGCTGCTCAGCGACTGGCTGCTGGCGGTCGAGGCGGACGCCGGCGACTGGTCCGAGGAGCGACTGGACCTGCTGCACGGCGTCACCCAGCTGATCGCCGTCGAACGGGACCGCCGGGACGCCTCCCGTACGGTCCGCCGCCGGCTCGCCCAGGAGGTCCTGGAGCTGGTCCAGACGGGTGCGCCGCCGGCCGAGATCGCCGCCCGGCTGCGGGTGGCCGCGCCGGTCCTGCTTCCCGGTCTGGGCGTCGCCCCGCACTGGCAGATCGTGGTGGCCCGGGTCGAGTGGGAGGGCAGCGACGTGCCCGGCGGCCCGGTGGCGCAGAGCCTCCTGGAAGAGGTGCTGGTCGACCCCGGCACGTTCGGCCCCGAGCCGTCGGACCGGATCGCGGTGGCGCACACCGGCGACGAGGCGGTGGCGCTGGTGCCACTGCCCGCCGTCCTTGAGGACTCCACCGACACCGCCACGACGGACGGCCTGCACGCCGAACAGCTGCTGCGCGTCGTCCAGGAACCGCTCGGCCGCGGGCTGGCCGACGACGGCCGGCTGACCGTCGGCGTCAGCGCCTCGGTGCACTCGGCCGAGGGGCTGCGCGGCGCCCTGGAGGAGGCCCGGCACGCCCGCCGGGTCGCGGCCGCCCGCCCCGGCCGGGTCTGCGCCGCCGGCCACGAGGAGTTGGCCTCGCACGTCCTGCTACTGCCGTTCGTCCCCGACGACGTCCGCCGGGCCTTCACCGCCCGGCTCCTGGACCCGCTGCGGGACTACGACCGCCGCCACCGCGCCGAGCTGATCCCCACCCTGGAGGCGTTCCTCGACTGCGACGGCTCCTGGACGCGCTGCGCGACCCGCCTGCACCTGCACGTCAACACCCTCCGCTACCGGGTGGGTCGGATCGAGCAGCTGACCGGCCGCGACCTCTCGCGCCTGGAGGACAAGCTGGACTTCTTCCTCGCGCTGCGGATGAGCTGACCATGAGCTGACGACCCGTCAGGTCGACTGAAGGCCGGGCCCGGTACGGATTCCGTACCGGGCCCGCGCGCGGTGCACGACGACCGCCGGCCGTACGCCGTCCGGGGTCCCCCGTTCGGGGGGCGTCACGTCAACGGCGTTGCCGCACCGGGCGATCGGACCGCCCCGCACCACGGCCGAACCACCGCATACCGGCCACCTGAACCGCCCCGCGCGATTGTGAAATCTTTCACCCACCCCCTTGGCCCGGCGACGGGATTCGTGCTGAGATGCGCCCACAGCATCCTGCATTCCCGTCTCAACGGCGCGCTCGGGGAGGGCACTGTGGCGGATACCGCCATGTCCGGATCCGCGGAACCCGCGGATTCCATGAGGTCCGCGGATCAGGTACCGGTCCCGGCACCACGGCCGGGATCCGCACCGATGGCAGCCAGCCCCGCAGGGGACGATCCCCTGGACCGCGCCGTGTGGCGGCTGCGCTCCCGCGGCTGCTGGCTCGACGCGGCCGCCCTCCTGGAGCCGCACGCGGCCCGGCAGGCGTCCGCCGCCCTGCGCCGCGCCGCACTGCTGGTCGAGCGCTGCATGTTCACCGCCGCCGGCTGGGCCGAGGCCGAGGACGCGCTGCGCACCGCGGAGGCGCTCGCCGGCGACGACGACGAACGCGGCCGCGCCGCCTGCGAACGCGGCCAACTCGCTTACACCTCAACGGTGTTAGGTGTCCGCGACCGGGCCGACGAGGCACGCTCGGCGCTGGGCCGGGCCGCCGCGCTGCTCGCCCCCGGCACCGCCGGCCGCCCGCTGCTGGACTTCCGGCGCGGCCTGATGGCCGAGCACCTCGCCGACAGCCCGGACGCCGCCCGCGCCGCCTACCGCCGCGCGCACGCCGGCGCCACCGCCCACGGTGACGCCCTGTTACTCTCCTTCACCTGGCGCCACCTGGCCGGACTGGCGCTGCGCGACGGGGAGTTGGCGGAGGCCCGGCACGGTTTCGCGGAGTCCCTGCGGATCCGTGAGGAGCTGGGTTTCCTGGTCGGTACCGCACCGGCACTGGCGGCCCTGGCCGACGCCGCCCCGGAGGACGAGGCGGTCCGCCTGCGCACCGAGGCCGCCCGGCTCTTCCGCCTCATGGGCGGCGTCCCCACCTGGCTCGCGAGCCAGCTCCCGCCGCCCCTGCCGGAGGCGACGGCGGAGGCGACGGCTAAGGCGGAGGCGACGGCGGGCCGGAGCCGGCCGGTCCGACCTTGATCCACCAGGCGGGCCCCGGGGTGCGTCCGGCGCCCGGGGCCCGGCGCCGGCCGGCGGGCCGGCCGTCAACCCCCCGACCTCGGCCATGCCGCCCCGCCGGCCGAATGGCCGGATCCGGGCCCTGCCGGCAGCGGATCGGCCGGCCCGCGGCGGCTGCCCCGGGCGGCCGTCCGTCGACCGGTCGGTAGCGCCTCACCCCACCTGCCCCGAGAATGGCCACAAGTCGCACTGCGGCCCGGCGGCGCGGCCTGGATGCTGGTCCGCGACCAGCTTCCCAATGGCAGAGCCTTCAGGAGGCCCACCGTGGCAGGAGTGACCCACACCAGCACCGGAACCGACTGGGGCAAGGCGCATTTTGAGGCGATTTACAACTGCCCTGATCCGCGCCGATACTTCAGCACGCTGCAACCCCTGGAGTACCAGATCCCGCACCACGGCCAGGCGGTGTTCCGCGCGCTGGCCGACACCCTCCAGCGCCACCGCGGCGACCGCCCGCCCTTGCGCGTGGTCGACCTCTGCTGCTCGTACGGGGTCAATGCGGCGCTACTCAATCACGACGTGACCCTGGACGACCTCTACCGCCGCTACACCGCAAGCGGGCCGGACGCCCCCGAGGGCACCCGCCTGGCCCACGCGGACCGGGCCTTCTACGCGGCCCGGCGCCGGCCCGGAGCGGCCCGGGTGACCGGCATCGACGCGGCGGAACACGCGGTCCGCTACGCGGTGGCGGCCGAACTGCTCGACCACGGCTTCGCGGAGAACCTGGAGGCCGATGCCGCCAGCCCGGAGCTGTGCCGGGCACTGGCGGGCACCGACCTGATCACCGTCACCGGCGGCGTCGGCTACATCACCGCACGCACCTTCGCCCGGCTCTTCGACTGCGTCACCGCGCCGCCCTGGGTCGCCGCGTTCGTGCTGCGCACCGTGTCGTACCGGCCGGTCTCCGCACTGCTGGCCCGGGCCGGGCTGGTGACCGAGCGGCTCACCACGCGAACGTTCCGGCAGCGGCGGTTCGCCGACGACGCCGAGCGACGGGCGGCCTTCGAGGCGCTGGCGGCCCGCGGACTGACCGTCGGCGGCAAGGAGGCCGACGGCTTCTACCACGCCGAGCTGTACGTCTCCCGGCCCGCCGCCGACGTCGCGGCGCTGCCGCTCGCGGAGCTGCTGCCCGTCTTCTGATCCCGCCCGGCCGCTCCCCCGACGGCCGCCGCGTCGCCGCGCCGTCTCAGTACCGGGCCGTCTCAGTGCCGGTGCCGGGCCGCCGACAGGTGCGTGCGGGCGATCCGTTCGACGACCGCGTGCTCCTGGGCGATCAGCGCGTCGAGCAGGGCGGTGTGCTCGGAGGCGTCGGCCAGCAGATCGGCCGTGCGGGGCCGTCCGCCGCCGCCCGCCGACCACTGTGCGCGGCGCAGCAGATCACCGGTGACCTGGGTGAGCCGTCGGTTCCCGGTGAGCGCGATCAGCGCCTGATGGAAGGCGTGGTCGGCCTCGGCGTACCCGGCCCGGTCGCCCCGGGCGGCGGCCGCCACTCCGTCCTCGGCCAGCGGGCGCAGCTCCTCCCAGCGCTCCGCGGGCACCGCCCGGGCCAGCCGGAGGACCGCGGGCAGCTCCAGCATGGTGCGGACCTCACAGAGCTCGGCGAGGTCGCGGGAGCTGCGCTCGCAGACCCGGAAGCCGCGGTTGGGCGCGACCTCGACGGCTCCCTCCCCGGCGAGCTGCTGCATGGCCTCACGGACCGGGGTCGCGGAGACGCCGTACTGCTCGGCGAGGGCCGGTGCGGAGTAGACCTCGCCGGGGAGCAGTTCCCCGGCGGTCAGCGCCCGGCGCAGGGCGTCCAGGACCTGGCCGCGCACCGAGTGCCGGCGCGGCCGCGGTCGGGGCGGCCGGGCGCAGGGCGCGGCCGCCGCCGGGGCGCCGTCGCGGTCCCGGGCGCCGTACGGCTCGGCGGAGGCGGCCTGCGCGGGCAGCCACATCCGGGTCTCCGGCTGCGGCTCCGCTGTGCCCTGCTCCATGACGCTTCCTCCTGCTGACGGCTGCCAGCACCATAAGCGTCCGCAGCGTCGGTTCACACCTCCGCCGGCACGGGTAGGGATTTCGGATAAGGTAAGCCTTACCTGCCAACGATCGCGATTCGGTGGTCTCCCGCATGCCTCCTGCCGTTGCTGCCGCGCCCGCCGCCCCCGCCGTCCCCCACCCCGCCGGGGACGCCTACGCCCGGCTCGCCGAGGTGTTCCCGGACCTGCGGGTGACGCTCTGGGACCCGACTCCGCCCGAGGGCGACGGCTGGCTGGACGCGGCCGCGCTGGCCGCGGCCGGGCCGGCGCTGGACGCCTTCCTCGCCGACGAGGCGGCCCGGATCGCCCGGGACTACGGACAGGCCGCCCGCCCCGACGTGGTCGCGAGCTTCGCGCTGCACCGCTACGCCTGGCCGGCCTGCCTGCTGATCACCGTCCCGTGGTTCCTGCACCGCCGGGTGCCGCACCTGTCCGCGGGGGACGTCCGCTTCCACCGCGAGCTGGGCCGGATGGCGGTACGCACGAACTCTTTCGGATGCCTCCCGGACGACCCGGCGGCCGCCCTGCCCGGCGCCCGGGTGGTGCCGGACGAAGAGGCCCTGCGCGCCGAGGTCCGCACCGCGGTCGCCGACCACCTGCGGCCCGTCCTGGACGGCTTCCGCACCCGCATGCGGCGCGGCCCGCGGGCGCTGTGGGGCATGGCGTCCGACGAGATCGTGGAGGGGCTCTGGTACATCGGGCACCTGTTGGGCGAGGAGCGGCGGGCGGTGACCGAGCTGGCGCGGCTGCTGCCGGGCGCCACCGCGCCGTACGCGGCCGGCGCCGGGTTCCGCGAGCTGACCGGGCCGGACGGCGCCGCCCTGCCCACCCGGGACCGGGCCAGCTGCTGCATGTACTACACCCTGCGCCCCGAGGACACCTGCGTCACCTGCCCGCGCACCTGCGACACGGGGCGCATCAGCCGCCTCACCGCAACCTCCTGACCCGTCCGCCACCCACACGGGTGACCGCGTCTCGCACACAACCACCCCGCACAGCAAGGCAGTTCGAACTCCGGGTCAGGCAACTGCCCACCCCGGCACCCCTTGGCGTTCTCTTGCTCCGAAACCCCGTGCGGCCAGGGCCGGTTCCGCCAGGATGGCGCGCGCACTCGCGAACCCGCGAACGTGCCGCAACCTGAGCAAGGGGTCCCGGAATGAGAATGACCGATATATCGCTGAACTGGCTTGTTCCGACGTTTCTGCTGCTCGCCGGGGCCATGACCACCGCCGTCGTCGTGCGGCGCGGCCGCCGCGCGGACCGGCGGGCCGGCGCCGACGACTCCTGGGAACGCAGCGAGGAGCGCCGCCGCCGCAAGGAGACCGTCTTCGCCTCGGCCTCCTACGTGCTGCTGTTCTGCTGCGCCGCGGTGGCCGCGGCGCTGTCCTTCCACGGCCTGGTCGGCTTCGGCGTGCAGAACCTCGGCCTCACCGGGGGCTGGGAGTACCTGGTGCCGTTCGGGCTCGACGGCGCGGCGATGTTCTGCTCCGTCCTGGCGGTGCGCGAGGCCAGTCACGGCGACGCGGCACTCGGCTCCCGGATGCTGGTGTGGACGTTCGCCGGCGCCGCCGCGTGGTTCAACTGGGTGCACGCCCCGCGCGGCCTGGACCACGCCGGCGCGCCGCAGTTCTTCGCCGGGATGTCGCTGTCGGCGGCGGTCCTCTTCGACCGGGCGCTGAAGCAGACCCGCCGGGCGGCGCTGCGCGAACAGGGCCTGGTGCCCCGCCCGCTGCCGCAGATCCGGATCGTGCGGTGGCTGCGGGCGCCCCGCGAGACCTTCGCGGCCTGGTCGCTGATGCTGCTGGAAGGCGTCCGCACGCTGGACGAGGCGGTCGAGGAGGTCCGCGAGGACAAGCGGGAGAAGGCCCAGAGCCGGCTCCGCAGGCGGGAGCAGGGCAAGCTCGACCGGGCCCGCATCAAGGCCCTCAACCGGCAGCACCGCTCGTGGGGCAGGAGTCGCGGACGTCAGATCGCCGTCACGATGGGCGCACCGGCGGTACCCGCGGCAGCCACCGCGGAGGCCGCCCCGCCCGCCGGTCCGGATGCCCCCGGACCGGCCGACCCGGCGGCGCTGCACCACGGCGACCCGACCAAACGGCCCCGGCCGGCCCTCAAGGCCGTGACCGGCGCCGAGCCCGAAGGGGCCGTGCCCGGCCGTCACGGCTCCGTCGACCTCACCGCCGAGGACGACACCCAGACGACCCCCCGGCTGGACTCCCTGGAGGAGAAACTCGCCGAGATCGAACGGCAATTCGGCTGACCTTTGGCGGACCGCGCCGACCCACACCCCCGGCTTCGCGTCAGGCCGGTCCGCCGCCCAACTCGAACCACACGCACTTGCCGACCCCTTCGGACCGGATGCCCCATGCGTCCGCCAGGGCCCGGACCAGCGTCAACCCCCGCCCCGACGTCCCGTCGACCGACGGCTCACGCGGCTCGGGACATCGCGCGGCGAAGTCCCGCACCTCCACCCGCAGTCGGTCGGTGACCCGTGCCGTCACCACCGCTCCGCCCTCGGTGTGCAGCAGGGCGTTGGTCACCAACTCGCTGGTCAGCAGCGCCGCCACTTCCGGATCCGCCGGTGCCCCGCCGTCCGGCGGCGCCCAGCGGCCGAGTAACTCCCGCAGCTCCCTGCGGACCTCGCCGACGGCCTGGAGATCGGCCTGTCGCACCTTCCGTTCCAGCACGCCGGGTGCCCGCACCGCGACCGCCCCGTGCTCGCTCCCCCCGTCCGCTCGCTGCCGTCTGTTCCGGTCCTCGCGTCGCACAGGCTGACGCATGCTCTCCCCCGCCCCCAACGAACCACCAGCGCTCTGCCTCGAACAGCCTCACGGTCAGCATTCCCATCGGGCCCGCCGCCATGCTTCCGCTTGCCGGCCACGGCCGGGCGGCCGGCACCGCGGGCCGGCGGGGCGGTCTGCGGCACCCCCGCGGAACGGGCCCCGACGGGCCGAGGTGGGTATACGTTCCGCGACCGCCCGGAGCGGACCGGTCCGCGGGCCGGCGCCGGACCCGCGTGCCGTACGAGCGTGAGGAGCCGCTGTGCACGACGACCGACTGCTGGTGGAGGGGCGCCTCACGCGGGCGCTCAAGCAGCACATCCGGCCCGCGCAGTACGCGGCGCGGCGGCCGCTGCGGCTGGAGGTGTGGCACGTACCGGGCGAACCGCGGCCGGCGGCCGAGGCGCTGGCGGGCATGTACGAGCCGTTCGCGGTCGGGGACGTCTGGGGGCCGCCGTGGTCGACCAGTTGGTTCCGGCTGGCCGGTGAGGTGCCCGCGGAGTGGGCCGGGCGCCGGGTGGAGGCCGTCATCGACCCGGGCTTCACCGGCGACGGGCCGGGCTTCCAGGCGGAGGGGCTGGTCCACGACGCCGCCGGCGTGCCGCTGAAGGGCATCCACCCGCGCAACCGGCACGTTCCCGTCGCCGCCCCGGCGCGCGGCGGCGAGGAGGTCCGGCTGCTGCTGGAGGCCGCCGCCAACCCCGCCGTACTGCGGGACTTCCGGCCCACCGACCTCGGGGACGTCCGCACCGCCCCGCGCCGGCCGCTCTACCGCTTCGCGGCGGCCGACCTCGCGGTGCTCGACGAGACCGTCTGGCAGTTGGTCCTCGACATCGAGGTGCTGTCGGAGCTGATGCACGAGCTGCCCACCGACCGCCCCCGCCGGCACGGCATCCTGCGGGCGCTGGAGGACCTGCTGGACGCGCTCGACCTGCACGACGTCGCCGGAACGGCGGCCGCGGCCCGGGCCGCCCTAGTGGACGTCCTCGGCCATCCGGCCGCGGCCAGCGCGCACCGGGTCTCGGCCACCGGGCACGCGCATATCGACTCCGCCTGGCTCTGGCCGCTGCGCGAGACCGTCCGCAAGGCGACCCGCACCTTCGCCAACGTCACCCAACTCGCCACCGAATACCCGGAGTTGGTGTTCTCCTGCTCGCAGGCGCAGCAGTACGCCTGGGTGCGGGACCACCAGCCGCAGCTCTGGACCCGCATCAAGGAGGCGGTGCGGAACGGGAACTGGGTGCCGGTGGGCTCGATGTGGGTGGAGTCCGACGCCAACCTGCCCGGCGGTGAGGCGCTGGCCCGGCAGCTGGTGCACGGCAAGCGGTTCTTCCTGGAGGAACTGGGCGTCGAGACCGAGGAGATCTGGCTGCCCGACTCCTTCGGGTACACCGCCGCCTTCCCGCAGCTGGCTCGACTGGCCGGCGCGAAGTGGTTCCTCACCCAGAAGCTCTCCTGGAACCAGACCGACCGGATGCCGCACCACACCTTCTGGTGGGAGGGCATCGACGGGACCCGGGTCTTCACCCATTTCCCACCCGTCGACACCTACAACTCCCAGCTCCACGGTCGCGAACTCGCCCACGCGGAACGGAACTTCGCCGAGCAGGGCCGGGCCACCCGCTCCCTGGTGCCGTTCGGCTGGGGCGACGGCGGCGGCGGACCCACCCGCGAGATGCTGGAGCGGGCCCGCCGACTGCGGTCCCTGGAGGGCTCCCCGCGCGTGACGGTCGAACCGCCGGCCCGCTTCTTCGAGGCCGCACACGAGGAGTACGGGGCGAGGGCCCCGGTCTGGTCCGGTGAGCTCTACCTCCAGTTCCACCGCGGCACCTACACCTCGCAGGCCAAGACCAAGCAGGGCAACCGGCGCTGCGAGCACCTGCTGCGGGAGGCCGAACTGTGGGCCGCGACCGCGGCCGTCCGGACCGCCGGGGCGGCCGGCGGTCCCGCGTACCGCTATCCGTACGAGGCGCTGGACCGCCTCTGGAAGACCGTGCTGCTGCACCAGTTCCACGACATCCTGCCGGGCTCGTCGATCGCCTGGGTGCACCGCGAGGCCCGCGACACCTACGCGGCGGTGACGGCCGAACTGACCACACTGACCGAGGAGGCCCTCGCCGCCCTCGCGACCGGGGCGGGGGAACCGGTGGCGGCCGGCCTCGCGGTCTTCAACGCCTCGCCCTACGACCGCCACGAGATCGTCGAACTGCCCGCCGACGAGGGCGCCGGCACCGCGGACCCGACCTCCGTCGCCGTGCACGTTCCCGCCCTCGGCTCCGCCCCGCTCTCTGGGCCCGGCACCGTTGCGCAAGCGCTCGGCTCCTCCCCCGCGCCCGGGGCCGAGCCCGCACCGGCCCCCGTGCGCGCCACCGCCGACGCCCGCCACCTCACCCTCGACAACGGGCGCCTACGGGTCCGCATCGACGCCGACGGCCTGCTGGCCTCCGTACGCGATCTGACCGCCGGCCGGGAAGTCCTGGCACCCGGCGCCCGCGGCAACCTCCTCCAGCTCCACCCCGACCACCCCAACCAGTACGACGCATGGGACCTCGACCGGCACTACCGCCACCGGCACACCGACCTCACCGCCGCCGACTCCGTCGAACTCCTCGCCACCGGACCGCTTACCGCGACCGTGCGGGTCACCCGCACCTTCGGCGCCTCCCACGTCACCCAGGACCTGACCCTGCACGCCGGATCGCGCCGGCTGGACATCACCACCGACATCGACTGGCACGAGTCGGAGAAGGTCCTCAAGGCGGCGTTCCCGCTGGACGTGCACGCCGAACAGTCCACCGCCGAGATCCAGTTCGGCCACGTCCACCGCCCCACCCACACCAACACCAGCTGGGACGCGGCCCGCTTCGAGATCTGCGCCCACCGCTGGCTCAAGGTCGCCGAACCCGGCTACGGCGTCGCCCTCCTCAACGACTCCACCTACGGACACGACGTCACCCGCTCCCCCCACGAGGAGGGCCTCGGCACCACCGTCCGGCTCACCCTGCTGCGCGCCCCGCACAGCCCGGACCCGGAGACCGACCAGGGCACCCACCGCTTCCGCTACGCCCTGCTGCCCGGCGCCGGGACGGGCGACGCCGTCGCCGGCGGCCTGGCCCTCAACCTGCCGCTCCGCACCGCCCCCGGCACTCCGCACGCCGCCCCCCTGGTGCGCGTCGACCACCCCGCCCTCACCATCGAGTCGGTCAAACTCGCCGACGACCGCAGCGGCGACGTCATCGTCCGCCTCTACGAGTCCCACGGCGGCCGGGCCACCGGCACCCTCTCCCCCGGCTTCCCCGTCGCCCACGCCACCGGCACCGACCTGCTGGAACGCCCGATCCGGGACGAGGAGGAGGGCCCGACCTCGGACCTGACGCTCACCCTGCGCCCGTTCCAGATCCGCACCCTCCGGCTCCGGCCCCAGCACCCGCCGGCGCCACCGGCCTGATCGACCCGTCGGGCACGCCGACCGGCGTACCCGACGGCGTGCCCACAGGGCTCCTCACACCCGGGGGATGTTCCGGAGGTTGGACCGGGCCATCTGCACCATCCGGCCCACCCCGCCGTCCAGCACCATCTTCCCGGCGGAGAGCGCGAAGCCCGACACCATCTCCGCGCTGATCTTCGGCGGGATGGACAGCGCGTTGGGGTCGGTGACGACGTCGACCAGCGCCGGCCCCTTGTGCCGGAAGGCGTCGCGCAGCGCCCCGCGCAACTGCTTGGGCTTCTCCACCCGCACGCCGTACGCCCCGGCCGCCCGGGCGATCGCCGAGAAGTCGGGGTTCTGGTTGGTGGTGCCGTACGCCGGCAGCCCCGACACCATCATCTCCAACTCCACCATCCCCAGGGAGGAGTTGTTGAAGAGCACCACCTTCACCGGCAGGTCGTACTGGACCAGGGTCAGGAAGTCGCCCATCAGCATCGAGAAGCCGCCGTCGCCCGACATCGAGACGATCTGCCGGCCGCGGTCCGTGAACTGGGCGCCGATCGCCTGCGGCAGCGCGTTGGCCATCGAGCCGTGGCTGAACGAACCGATCACCCGGCGGCGGCCGTTGGGCGTGAGGTAGCGGGCCGCCCAGACGTTGCACATCCCGGTGTCGACGGTGAAGACCGCGTCGTCGGCGGCCTCCTCGTCGAGTACCGAGGCCACGTACTCCGGGTGGATCGGGACGTGCTTCTCCACCTTGCGGGTGTACGCCTTGACCACCCCCTCCAGCGTCGCCGCGTGCTTCTTCAGCATCCGGTCCAGGAACGTGCGGTCGTTCTTCTCCCGCACCTTGGGGAGGAGGCACCGCAGCGTCTCCCGGACGTCGCCCCAGACGGCGAGGTCCAGTTTGGTGCGGCGGCCGAGGTGCTCGGGACGGACGTCCACCTGGACGATCCGCACGTCGTCGGGGAGGAACGCGCTGTACGGGAAGTCCGTGCCGAGCAGGATCAGCAGATCGCATTCGTGGGTGGCCTCGTAGGCGGCGCCGTACCCCAGCAGCCCGCTCATCCCGACGTCGTACGGGTTGTCGTACTGGATCCACTCCTTGCCGCGCAGGGCGTGGCCCACCGGCGACTTCACCCGCTCCGCGAACTCCATCACCTCGGCGTGCGCCCCCGCCGTGCCGCTGCCGCAGAACAGCGTGACCTTGGCGGCCTCGTCGACCATCCGGGCCAGCGCGTCGATCTCCTCGTCCCCGGGGCGGACCGAGGGCCGGGTGGTGACCAGGGCGTGCTCGAAGGCGCGTTCGGGCGCCTGCTCGGCGGCGACGTCACCGGGCAGCGAGACGACCGCGACCCCGCTCTGCCCCACGGCGTGCTGGATCGCGGTCTGCACCACCCGCGGCATCTGCTTGGTGCTGGAGATCAGCTCGCTGTAGTGGCTGCACTCGGAGAACAGCCGGTCCGGGTGCGTCTCCTGGAAGTAGGTGGTGCCGATCTCGCTGGACGGGATGTGCGAGGCCAGCGCCAGCACCGGGGCCATGGAACGGTGCGCGTCGTACAGCCCGTTGATCAGGTGGAGGTTGCCGGGCCCGCAGGACCCCGCGCAGGCCGCCAGCTTCCCGGTGAGCTGCGCCTCCGCGCCGGCGGCGAACGCGGCGGTCTCCTCGTGCCGGACCTGGATCCAGTCGAGGGCGGCAGTACGGCGGATGGCGTCCACCACCGGGTTCAGGCTGTCCCCGACGACCCCGTAGAGCCGCCGGACGCCGGCCCGCACCAGGATGTCGATGAACTGCTCGGCTACGGTCTGCTTGGCCACGGGAAGAGCCTCCTCGAAACGACGACGAACGGCCGCGTGGACGGTGGGTGACTGCCTGGCGGCTGACGGCTGGCGGCTGGCTCTTTCCCATCAACCCATGGGGGGACGTGCTGCGCCTCCGGGGGGCAGGTTTTTCCCCGCCGCCCACCCCCTTCGGGGGGAATAGAGAGACCCAGATTCTTGTCCGATGGTTGAAGCTCGCAACCAATCTGGCGTTGTCGGGCGTGCGAACGGCCACCCTCTGTGATGCTGTTGGAGGGTGGCCGTTGGGCTGGGATGTCAGGCTGTGAGTTCAACCCCGGTGAATGTGGTGGTCGCGAGGGTCATGTTCGCGATGACTGGCGGGACGTTGAAGCATGTGGGGACCCATTCTGCGTATGCCTCTCGGTCTTGAGAGGCGAAGTCCCCGAAGAGGAAAATCAATCGGAGGTCATCCCGGTCTCCGTGGCTCTCACATGCTTCAGACACCAATCCTGAGCTTCGTCGGCGGTGGAAGTATCAACGCAGAATTCCCCGCAGTCTCCGCACTTCCCCACGTGCCGGGGACCCGACTTCCCACGGGTCTGGAGTGTCCATTGCAGGAACCTCTCCCCCACCGTCATGACGTGCCCTCCGGACGTTCCGACGCCTCACTGACCGGGCCCTGTATGGCGTCGATGCAGGCGTCAAGACCACGCTGCATCTCCTCCAACTCTTCGTCCGTCAGCTCATCCACCCACGCAGTACGGGACTTGAAATCGGCCCGCATGGCGTCGAGTTGGCGATACAACTTCGGGTACCTGACGTACCGGTTCCACGCTTCTTCTCCTCGATCGAACCACCGGGTCCAGGCCATCAGTGCTTCGCCTTCCACCTATGGGCGTGTTTCTCCAACTCCAGCGTGCACATAGCGGCAAGCGCACGCTCCCCGCGCTTCCGGTGCGCAGCCCGTTGCTTCACCAGTTCCGCGCACACGTCGCACCCTTCAACCGGCTTCGGATCCGGGAACGGGTCCGGCAGGTGCACGGGGCCACTCAGGCTGGGAGCCATCAGCACCCCACCTCCACACCGTGAATCCAACGCGGCCCCGCATCGATCCCGTGCGCCGCAAGCCACAACGCCCGACGCCGCCCCCGCCGCAACCGCCGCTCCTGGCGCTCCTCCGGCGTCAGCACGTACGGACGGAGGAAGGCCACGTCCTCACCCCGCAGCAGCCGCTGTTCGGCGGGGACGCGGGGGAGAACGAGGGTGGGGGTGTCCAGGCACTCGGTTGTGGGGACGACGCCGGCGGACCGGTGACGCCCATGAGCAGGCAGTAACGCCCGCAAAAGCGATTCGAAGATCGTTCGGATAGTGTGGAGCATGCTTTCAACCTCCATGGGGTTGGAGCCACGCCCCCGGACCGTCGCCACGGTCGCGGGGGTCTTTGGCGTTCTGGTGGCTCATCAACTCACCACAGCCCAGGTACTGTTGGACTTGTTGAACGGCTCCCGTTCAAAAACAAGGGACGCTGATCGGCTCATGGGGACCGCCATCAGGGGAGACCAGGGGCATGGTGGCTGACAACCAGCCTGAACATTTGAATCCACTTCAACGTTTTGGGTTCGAGGTCAAATCGGTCCGCCGAGGTCGCAAGATCACTCAATCTCGGCTGGCAACGGGGACCGGCTACTCGATCGCCTACGTGAGCAAGGTCGAAGCCGGGAAGGTGATGCCAAGCGAGAAGTTCGCCCGTGGGTGCGATCACGTATTCGGAACGAACGGCTTATTCGAACGCCTGCACCCGAACGGGAAGGAGGACCATCCGGCGTGGTTCGGGCCGTACGTTGACCTTGAACGCAAAGCGACCGCAATTCTGGACTACTCGTCAACCTTGCCCATGGGGATATTGCAGACGCCTGAATACGCGAGGGCGGTCGTTCGGGCCTCTCATCCACGTGCCGAACCAAGCGAGATCGAGGTCACGGTAGATGCTCGAATGGGCAGGCGCCGTGTAATGGAGCAGAAGAACCCGCCCCTACTGTGGGTCATCCTTCATGAGGCTTGCCTCAGAACGGAAGTCGGCGGACGGAAGGTACTTCGCGGGCAGCTTGACTTTCTGCTGCACCTCGCGAAATCGCCGCACATTACGATCCAGGTTCTGAAGTTCTCAGCCGGAGCGCCCCCATCTCATCTCCCGTTTACACTGCTAGAACAGCCGGACAGATCTGTCGCTCTGTATTCGGAAACGCAATATCGCGGACATGTTGCGGACTCTGAAGCGGCCATAACCGAAGCGCAAGCCGCATTCGATCGGTTGCGGGCCGTCGCACTGTCACCGGACGACTCACTAGACTTCATCGCCAAGCTAATGGAGGAATACAAGTAATGAGTGCAACCCTGAACCTCTCTCACGCAGAGTGGGTCAAGAGTAGTTACAGCGGTGGAAATGGCGGTCAGTGCATAGAGTTCGCCCGAACGTTTAATCAATCCGGGCTCATTCCCGTCCGTGACTCGAAGAACCCTTCCGGACCGGCGCTGATCTTCCCGGTTTCGCAGTGGTCGGCATTCGTCGAATCAGTCAAGGATGACCAGTTCACGGCGTAGCGCACGCACGACGCCCAACGGCCACCCTCATCACGGAGGGTGGCCGTTCGCATGCCCCGGAGCGCCAGAGAGTTGCGTGCTTCAGCCATGTCTCAGTTCTTGGGTTCTCTCTCTATTCCCCTTTCGGGGGGTGGGCGGGTGAGGAGCAGGTGAGGATCGGGCGCTACGACTCCCACACCGCCACCGCCGTGCGGTCCTTGGCGTTTCCCGCGCCGCGGGGCTGGACGGCCGTGAGGAAGTCGGCCAGGTCGGGCGGCCCGGGGACGGACCACGCGGCGGCGAGCCGGGCGGCGAAGCCCGGGTCACCGGTGTGCGGCACCGCCAGACCGGTGCCGCACAACAGCAGCACGTCCCCCGGGCGCCCCGACACGGCGCGGAAGCGGAACGCCGCCGGGGCGGGGTACGCCTCCGCCGGCGCGGCGGTGGGCTCCAGGTCCTCCCAGCCGCCGTCGCGCAGCCGGAAGAGCCCGCCCCCGCCGACGCCGAAGCACACCCGCGTCCGGCAGTCCGGGTCGGCGGGCAGCAACAGGCAGCGCAGCGCGGCCGGGTGGGCTTCCGACGCCACCGCCGGTTCCGCGGTCCGGCCGCGCAGCCTGCCGTAACCGTGGTCGGTGAGGCGTCGCAGCCCCGCCTTGAGCGCGTCGTGCCGGCCGGTGCGGAGGTCCTGCGCCAGTTGGGTGGAGTTGCGGCCGACGGCGTCACCGGCCCAGGCGCAGACGTGGCGGGCCGCGCGGTGGGCGGCCTCCCCCGTGCCGGACGGTCCGACGGCGACGGCCACCAGGAGGAGCGCGTCCCGGCCCGCCCCGAACCGGGCGGTGAGGAACGCCCCGCCCCGCACATCACCCCGTTGGCGGGCGTCGTCGCCGCGCTGCGAGACGGCCCGGACGGCGACGGAGCCGAACCGGGCGCCGTCCAGAACGGTGTCGGGCACCAGGTCGTCGAGGGCGTCCGGACCGGCCACCGGGAACGCGGAGGCGGCGGGGAGCGAGGGGACGACGAGGAGTGCAGGTGCGGCGGCCGGCGGTTGAGCGACGGGCTCGGTGCCCGTCCCGTCGTCCTGCGGCACGGCTGCCTCCGTGGTTTCCCACGGGGCGGGGGACGATGGCGGGGGCAGGGACGGGGCAGAGGGCGGTGACGGAGACGGAGGTACGGCGGGGGCGGGGGGCGGCGCCGGAGCCGTGGCCGGGCCCGTGGCGCGGAGGAGGAGCGGTTCCGCGGGGCCGGGCGGGGTCGGCGCCGGCCGGCCGGGCAGCTCCCAGGGCCGCGGCTCCCACACACTCGGCTCCCACGGCCGGGGCTCGAACGCCCGCGGGACAAATACCTCGGACGCCGGCGCCTCGGACGCGACGTCTCGCCGGGCGGTCGGATCCACGGCGGCCGGATCCCCGGCAGTCGGATCCCCGGCAGTCGATACGGCACGTGGGTCCGGCACCGCACGTTCGAAGCGCGGATCCGGCACCCCCGGCGTGACGCACGGATCCGGCACCCCCGGCGTGACGGGCGGCTGTCGCTGGTCCGGGCCGGGCGGCGGTGTGCCGTTGGCGCCCGGCGGGTCCGTGGCCGGGCGCCTCCCCACCGTCCGTAACGCGGACTCGATCCGGTCGTCGAGGGTGTCGGAGGTGGCGGGCGGCGGGCCCGCTCCGTCCTCACCGCCCGTGCCGGGACCCTCGCCGTACAGCTCTCGCCACCACCAGTCGTCCTCCCTGCCGCGGCCCGCCCCCTGCTGCTTCATGGGCCGTATTGTCCCGTGGCATACGCCACCGAAACAGGGCGCGAAAAGGGCATTCCAGGAAGCGCGTCCCGGCCGTGTCCGGCAGGCTTGGGCCATGCGGGCCGTGAGAGAGCGCAGCGTGCGAGCCGTCGTGGGGCGTGCGCCGCTCCGGGCGCGGCCGTGCGCCGGCGCCGCCGGGGTCGGCGCATGAATGCCTGGCAGTTGATCGCCGTCGGCCTCGTCCTGCTGCTCGGAGTGTTCGGGGTGTTGGTCCCCGGTCTCCCGGGGCCGCTGGTGGTCTGGGCGGGGCTGCTGTGGTGGGCGACGGCGGAGCGGTCCGCCCTCGCCTGGACGGTGTTGACGGCCGGCACCGCCGTCCTGCTCCTCAACCAGGTGCTCAAATGGCTGCTCCCGGCCCGCAATCTGCGCGACGCGGGTGCCCCCTACCGCACGCTGGCCCTCGCCGGCGTGGCCGGTGTCGCGGGGTTCTTCCTGGTCCCCGTCATCGGGTGCCCGTTGGGCGCACTCGGCGGCCTCTACGTCCTCGAACGCGTCCGCCTCGGCAGCCACGGCGACGCCCTGGCCTCCACGCGTACGGCCTTGCGCGCCATCGGCCTGAGCGTGCTGGTGGAGTTGTTCGCCTGCTTGTTGGTGGTGGGCGCCTGGGTGGGGGCGGTGATCGCGAGCTGACGCTCGGGGTCACTGCCCCGATGCCCGGGTGCCCCGGTTCTCCGATGGGGTCGGGTCCGTGACGGCGTTACACAACGGCGCCCTGTAACGGCGTTACACGTGGTGAACGGGCCATACCGGGACCGAGATCCGGAACCGGTGCCTGGCATCCGGCATCCGGCATCCGGCATCCGAACCAGGGACTGTGTGAGGTGGTGATCAACCAGGTGTCTGCAGGAGGTCGTTGATCCGGATCATCGAGGCGCGGAGGTCGAGGCCGGCGAGGTGGCTTGTGGGCGGCTTGTCGTAGCGAGTCGCGACGCCCCACCGCGCCTTGAGCTTTTCGACCGGACGCTTAAGCCCGTCAACGCGGCACAGTCGATGCCGAGCGGGCACCACGCGTCCCAGGCGGCAACGTCGATCTCCCACCGCTGCGTACACGGTGGTCGGCGGGCACGGTCAGGGGCCGGTCGGCGACCCGGCGTCGGCCGGCAGGTGGCAGGCGCCAACCAGCTTCAGGACCTCTTGCACGGCGGCGTCGGGGCCGTCCGAGCGGTGCACGGCGGCGACCGCGGTCTCCAGGTAGGGGGAATCGCCGTGCAGGGGGCGGCAAGCCACGCCCGGGATGCCCAGCGTGCGTACCTGCTCGGGGGCGAGCGCCAGGCACAGGCCGGCGGCGACGTAGCTGAGCAGCCCCGGCAGGTCGTCCGCCTGGCCGCGTGGTCGGGGCGTGAAGCCGGCCTGCGCGCAGGCGAGCGCAACCTGCTCGGCCAGCCCGGGCAGCGCGCCCGGCTTGGGCACCGCAAACTGCTCCTCGGCGAGTTCCCGCAGGTCGAGGCGTGACTTGGCGACGAGCGGATGGTGTTCGGGAAGAACCGCCACCAGCCGTTCCACGCCGATCCGCCGGACGGTCAGGCGTTCCGTGCCCGTGACGGGGAGCCGGATCAGTGCGAGGTCGAGCGTCCCGGCCTGGAGCATGTCGACCAGCTCCGCAGAGGGGTGTTGACCCAGGTGCAGCCGCAGACCGGGCAACTGCGCGTGGGTGCGGCGCAGCAGGCGCGGCAGGAAGTCGTAGCCGAGGCTGCTGATGAACCCGAGTCGGAGCTCGCCCTCGTGCCCGCTGGCGATCCGCCGGGCCCGGTCCACGGCGGCGGCCTGCGCTTCGAGCAGCCGCCGGGCGTCCTCGGCGAACGCGCGGCCGGCCGGGGTGAGCCGAGCCCCGCGCGGAAGGCGGTCGAAGAGGGTGACGTTGAGGCCGCGCTCCAGTCGCTGGATCGCCTGGCTGAGCGGTGGCTGCCGCATGGCGAGCCGCTCGGCAGCGCGGCCGAAGTGCTGTTCCTCGGCCAATACGACGACCTGCTGGAGGATGCGCTGGGTCAATTCCATATGACACAGCATATGAAAGTCGCCGGAAGGAAGTATTGGACGATATGGGGCGTCGAGGATTTGACTGGCCGTCAACGGTCCGGCGCGCGAAGCCGGCCTCGGGGGAGATCGGAGACGTGCCATGTCGACAGGACGGGAAGCGAACGGTGGCGTCGGTCCACTGCACGGCGTGCGGGTGGTCGAGCTGGCCAGCGTGATCATGGGCCCGTACGCGGCCCAACAGCTCGGCGACCTGGGAGCGGACGTGATCAAGGTCGAACCGCCGACCGGTGACCTGACCCGCCACTACCCGCCGACCCGCAGCCCCGGGATGGGGGTGATGACCCTCAACCTCAACCGCAACAAGCGCAGCGTCGCCCTCGACCTCAAGGCCCCGGGCGGCCGCGACGCCCTGCTCGCCCTCCTCGCGAGCGCGGACGTCTTCCTCACCAACATCCGCCCGCAGGCCCTGCGGCGCCTCGACCTGGCCTACGAGGACGTGGCGGCCGTCAACTCCGGCCTGGTCTACCTCAACGCCCAGGGCTTCCGCAGCGATTCCACCCTCGGCGGGCACGCGGCCTACGACGACGTCGTACAGGCGGCCTCCGGCCTGGTATGGCTGAACGAACAGGTCAGCGGCGTCCCGCACTACGTCCCCACCGTGCTGGCCGACAAGATATGCGGCCTGGTGATCGTGCAGTCGGTGCTCGCCGCGCTCCACCATCGTGACCGCACCGGCCAAGGACAGCACGTCGAGGTCCCGATGGCCGACACCATGCTGGCCTTCAACCTCGTCGAGCACCTGGCGGCGGCGACGCTCAACCCGCCCGCAGGGCCGATCGGTTACCCGCGGGCGCTCAGCCCGCGCCGCACGGCCTCCCGCACGGCGGACGGCTGGATGTGCATCCTGCCCTACAGCGACCGCAACTGGCGTGACTTCTTCGCCTTCGTCGGCCGCCCGGAACTGGCCGACGACCCACGCTTCGCGTCGTTCGCCGCGCGCGCCCGCAACGCCGACGAACTCTACGTACTGGTCGGCGAGTTCACGGCCCGGCACACCAACGCGGAATGGCAGGAGTTCTGCGACGCGACCAGCATCCCCGCCGCCCCGGTGCTGAGCCTGACGGAGGCCGCCACCAGCGCGTACGCCACCGAAGGCGGTCTGCTCCAGGAGGCCGAGCACCCCACCGAGGGCGGCTACCGCCTCATCGGCCAGCCCGTGCGCTTCTGGGCCACGCCGGCCGGCCTGCACCGGCACTGCCCGCGGATCGGTGAGCACACCGAGGAGGTCTTTGCCGAGATCGACCACCGACCGTCCGCCTGAACCCTCAACAGTCACCAACCCCCTTACCAGCGGCCCGAATCGAGGACCCGTGAACGAGCAAGCACCCCTGGACGAACAGGCAGCGCCGAACGAGCGGGAACCGCTGCGCGTCGAGCACCGGCCGAACGGCGTCACGGTGGTCACCTTCGACAACCCCGCCAAGCGCAATCCGATGACCGGGCGGCTGACCGCACAGTGGCGGCGCGCCATGCGGTCCCTGTGCCAGGACCCCGATCTGCGCGCCGTCGTGATCACCGGCACCGGCCCCGCGTTCTGCTCGGGCGCCGACCTGGGGGAACTCGCCGACCGGCACGGCCGGGGCCTCCCCGGTACCCGGGCCCGACTGTCGGACTTCTACCGGACCTGGCTGACCGTTCGTGACCTGCCCGTCCCCACCGTGGCGGCGGTCAACGGCCACGCGGTGGGCGCCGGACTGGCGCTGGCCCTGGCCTGCGACCTGCGGTACGCCGCGGCGGAGGCGAAGCTCGGCGCGCCGTTCGTCCAACTCGGCCTGCACCCGGGCATGGCCACCACCGCCCTGCTCGCGGAGGCCGTCGGCCCGCCGAGGGCACGGGAACTGCTGCTGACCGGGCGGCTGATCAGCGGAGCGCGAGCCGCCACCATCGGCATGGTGCACGAGGCACTGCCGGCCGACCAGGTGCTTCGGGCCGCGCTCGACGTGGCCGACGAGATCGCGGCCGCGGCCCCGCTGGCGGTCCGGCTGACCAAGAGCGGCCTGGCTCAGGGGCAGCCCACCGTCGAAGGGGCGCTGACCTGGGAGGGACTCGCCCAGCCGGTGACGACCACCACCGACGACTTCCGCGAGGGCATCCAGGCCCGCCGGGAGCGCCGCCGCCCGCACTTCACGGGCGCCTGACCACCACCGCCGACCGCATACCCACCACGCCACCTGAGGAGCTTCCCGATGACCTTCTCCGCCCTCGACCTCGGGGCCGTCCGACTTCCCCCCGAAGCCCGACAGTTACGACAGGAGGTGCGCGACTTCCTCGCCACGGAGCGGGCCGCCGGCACCGTCCTCGGTCGGCCCGACTCCTGGCTTACCGGCTGGGACCCCGCGTTCACCCGCCGCCTGGCCCGGCGCGGCTGGGTCGGCATGACCCTGCCGCGGACGTACGGCGGTGGCGGGCGCAGCAACCTCGAACGCTACGTCGTCATCGAGGAGTTGCTGGCCGCAGGTGCCCCGGTCTCGGCCCACTGGGTCGCCGATCGGCAGGCCGGTCCCACCATCCTGCGCCACGGCACCGAGGCACAGCGGAGCCGCTTCCTGCCCCGGATCGCCGCCGGAGCGTGCTTCTTCTCGATCGGAATGAGCGAGCAGGACAGCGGCTCGGACCTGGCCTCGGTACGGACCCGGGCGGAGCGGACCGCCAACGGCTGGCGGTTGACCGGTACCAAGATGTGGACGGGCGGCGCGCACGTCAACGACCACGCGATCGTGCTCGCCCGAACCGACGAGTCCGCGGACCGCCACGCCGGGCTGAGCCAGTTCATCGTCGACCTGCGCGATCCGCACGTCCGGGTCGAGCCGATCCGTCTCCTCAGCGGCGAGCACACCTTCAACTACTGCCACCTGGAAGGCGTCGAGCTGACCGACGACGCGCTGCTCGGGTGTCCCGGTGACGGCTGGCAGCAGGTCACCGGCGAACTGGCCCTGGAACGCAGCGGGCCCGAGCGTTTCCTGTCCACGCTGCCGCTCCTGACCGCCCTGGCGGGACAGTTGCAGCGGACCGGCGGGTGCAGTCCCGAGCAGCAGGCCCGGGTGGGCCGGCTCACCGCGCGCCTGTCGTCCATTCGGCAGCTGTCGCTGGGGGTGGCCGCGGCGCTGGCGGCCGGCCGCCCCGCCGACGTGCAGGCGGCACTGGTGAAGGACCTCGGGACCCGCTTCGAGGGCGAACTCGTCAACGAGGTCCGCGAGATCCTTCCGGTCGCCGCCCGCTTCGACGCCACCCGCGGCAGCTACCCCGAACTGCTGGCCACCGCGATCCTGCATGCGCCGGGATACACGCTGCGCGGCGGCACCAACGAAATCCTGCGTGGCATCATCACCCGAGGTCTGGAGCTGTCCCGATGAGCACCGAATCCCCCGTCGAACGCGCCGCCGACGCCCTGCCGCCGCTCGACACGCCGCCGACCACCCTGGTGGCTCTGGCGCGGGAAGCCGGCTACCACGGCACCCCGGCACCGCTCGCCGAGACGCTGCTCGTCGCGCGCCCGCTGCTGGCTGCGGCCGGGCTCGCCATCCCGGACGGCCAGCTCACCGTGGCAACCGGCCCGCTCGACGTGCGGTTCACCCACGTGGACACCGACAGCAGGGTCGGGCCGCCGGGAGCGGCCGGCACCGATGACGCCCTGCGGGTCAGCGGCACGCTGCACCGAGTGCCGTGGGCCCGGGCGGTCGAAGCCGCGGTCGTGCTGACCGAGGGCCCATGCGGCGGGCCCGTGCTCTTCCTCCTCGAAGCCGCAAAGTGGCGGCAGGTGGCGGGCACGAACCTGGCGGGCGAGCCCAGGGACGACCTCGTGCTGCTCGACGTGGCCGTCCCCGCTGAGCGGGTCCGCCGCGTTCCGACCGCACTGGTCCGGGAGGCCGAATGGCGTTCCGGCCTGGCGCGGGCCGCCCTGATCGCCGGTGCGGCACGCCGCTGTGTCGAGCTGACGGCCGCTCACACCGCCTCCCGTATGCAGTTCGGCCGACCGCTGAGCCACTTCCAGGCCGTCAAGCAGGAGGAGGCCAAGCTGGTCGAGGAGGCGGCCCTGGTCGCCGCGGCCGTCGAGGCGGCCGCGTCCGCCCTGGCCGAACCGGACTCCGCGGAGTTCACCGCGTGGCTCGCAGCCGCACAGGCCGCCGCCTCGGTGGCCGAGATCACCCGCATCGCCCACCAACTGCACGGCGCGATCGGTTTCACCGAACTCAGCCCGCTCCACCTGGCCACCACCCGCATGTGGTCCTGGCGCGACGAGGACGGCGGTGAGCGGGCCTGGCAGCAAAGGGTCGGTCGGCACGTACTGAGCGGCGACAGCGGCCGGTGGTGGCCGCAGGTGACCGGCGGCTGACCCGCGGTTCGGTCGCGCCTACGGACGCCGGCCCTCCGGCTGCAAGGAACGGAACACCTGATGGATCACCACCTCACACAGCCCCTAGCGCCCCGACCTCCACTCGACGTCCTGTCCCCCCTTCCGTTCCCTCATGTGCCGCCCCAGGGCCTGCTTCTGCTTCCAGTCGCGCCGGATCGCCGCGCGCAGCCGGGCATCGGTCTTGGCCACGATCCGCTGGTTCTCGCGCCGCAGCTTGCGGTAGCTCTCCAACCGGCGCAACGCCAACTCGCCGTTCTCCACGGCGTCTTGGACCGCACAGCCCGGCTCGGCATCATGTGCGCAGTCCTGGAACCGGCACTGCCGGGCCAGTTCGTCGACGTCGGAGAACGTCCGGGCCAGCCCGCCCGCCGCGTCCCACATGCCGACGCCGCGCAGCCCCGGCGTGTCGATCAGCACGCCGCCCCCGGGCAGCACCAGCAGATCGCGGGTCGTGGTGGTGTGCCGCCCCTTGCCGTCCTGGTCGCGGACCGCCCTCACGTCCTGCACGTCCGCCCCGACGAGCGCATTGGCCAGGGTGGACTTCCCGGCACCGGACCGCCCCAGGAGGACGGAGGTGGCACCAGCCGATACGGCGGTCAGGGTGTCGAGGCCGTCCCCGGTTGCCGCACTGACCGCCAGCACCTGCACACCGGGAGCGGCGGCCGAGACGTCCTCGACGAGGTGGCCGAGCGCGACCGGGTCCGCCACCAGGTCCGCCTTGGTGAGCACCACCAGCGGCTGCGCCCCGCTCTCCCATGAGAGTGCGGACCCATGCCCCCGTCCCTCACCCGTCGAGCTGGACATCGCAAGCGCGAGGAACCGCTCGATCCGCCCGAGGTCCAACTGCTCCGCGAGCGACACACAGATGACGATGGTGTCGATGTTCGTGGCCAGCACCTGACCCTCGGAACGCTTCGACGACGTGGAGCGGACGAAGGCCGTGCGGCGGGGAAGCAACGCTCTGACGACGCCATCGATATGGTCGCCAGCACGCCCGTTCTCCAGGTCGATCACGGCCCAGTCGCCAGTGCACGGCACCCTCATCGGGTCACTGGTCGCTACGAGGGCGGTGTCCGCCAGGACGGTCCGGATGCCTTCGCCGTCAGGCACCACGACATCCACTCGTCCGCGATCCACGCGGACAATTCGACCGGGCACATACCCCTGCCCGACATAGGGAACAAAACTCTCCACGAACCCTTCGTCCCAGCCGTAGGACGACAGCGGGCTCGATGAAGACGGAGTAGAGGAACCAGAAGAGAGATTCAAGGGAAACCCTTCACAAGGGCGGCCCCGGCACCGCGCAGAGAGCGCGGAAAGAAAGGAATCGAAGGTGTCAGCCGGAGACCGCGGAAGCGAAACTGATGATCGTCCGAGTGCGGGCAGTGCCCGTCGCAACAACAGCCATCGGTCACACCTCCTTCGTCATCCACAGCCGAAACACACGCCGACAAACAGCAACCGAACAGTCGCCGTGGCGGGTGATCCCACCCTAGCCATGCGACCGACCGGCACGCCAAGCCTTTTTCCGCGACCGGACACCACGTACCCGTCGCCACGCTTTGAAGCCCTCCACGCCTTAAAGGACGTGGATTCCAGCCTGGGTCGTCTGACCCTTCTGGGGGGTTCCTGCTTCACCGCGCTGTGCGGGCACGGATGCCCGTCTTACCGGCGCTCCACAGGCGTTTAGTCTGTCGGCCCTTCCGGCCGCCAGGATGTTGCGAGCTGCGTTGACGTCGCGGTCGTGGACGGTCCCGCACTCCTGGCACGTCCATTCGCGGACGTGGAGGGGCTTGGGGCCGTCCTTGATGCCGCAGGCAGAGCAGACCTGAGAGGTCGGCTCGAAGCGCCCGATCTTGCCGAAGTACCGGCCGTGCTTGGCGGCCTTGTATTCCAGCATCGCGACGAACGTGGACCATCCGGCGTCGTGCACGCTCTTGGCCAGGCGGGTGCGTCCGAGGCCGGACACCGCAAGGTCTTCCACGTACACCGCTTGGTTGTCGCGAATGATCTTCGTGGATTCCTTGTGGTGCCAGTCTCGGCGCCGGTCCGCCACTTTGGCGTGCTGCCGGGCGACGAGCTTGCGAGCCTTCGCCCGGTTGTTGCTGCCCTTGGCCTTGCGGCTCAAGTCCTTCTGCAACCGCTTGAGCTTGCGTTCGGCACGTCGTAGGAACTTCGGGGCGTCGATCTTCTTTCCGTCGGCCAGGACCGCGAAGTGCGACAGGCCCAGGTCGATACCAGTTTCGGTCTCCAGCTCGGGGAGGAACTCGGGGTCGGTGTCGATGACGAACGACGCCCAGTACCGGTCGGCGGCGTCCTTGGTGACGGTGACCGAGGTCGGGACGGCGGGAAGTGGTCGGGACCAGCGGACCTCAAGGTCTCCGACTTTCGCCACGTACAGCGTGCCGTTGTCGCGAAGGGTGAAGCCGTTCGCGGTGAGCCGGATCGACTGCCGGTTGTCCTTGCGGGACTGAAAACGCGGGGGCGCGACCTTCGGCCCCTTGCGCTTGCCGGTGACGGAGGAGAAGAAGTTCCGGTACGCGGTGTGCAGGTCCCGCAGGGACTGCACGAGCACGACGGAGGACACCTCACCCAACCAAGCGCGTTCCTCGGTGCGCTTGGCGGCGGTGATGACCTGCTTTTGCAGGTCAGTGTCCTTGAGGTACGGCTCCCCGGCCGCGTGGGCTTCCTGACGCGCCCGAAGGCCGTCGTTGAAGACCACGCGGGCGCACCCGAATGCCTAGGCCAGCGCACGGCGCTGCGGGGCATCCGGATAGACCCGGTAGTTGTATCGGAGCCGCACGATCGCGATCGTATCATTTGGTCTATGAGTACAGACACTGAGTACAGGCGCGGCAGACATGTGGTTTCCGCGATGCACGTGCATTTGGTCTTTGTGACGAAGTGCCGGCACGGGGCCCTGGACGACGAGATGCTGACGCGCTGCGAGGAGACCATGCGGAAGGTGTGCGAGGACTTCGAGGCGGAGCTGAAGGAGTTCAACGGCGAGCACGATCACGTACACCTGCTCGTGCACTACCCGCCGAAGGTGGCCGTGTCCTCCCTGGTGAACAGCCTCAAAGGCGTCTCCTCCCGCTACCTGCGAAAGGAGTTCACCGACCGCGTGAACCGGGCCATCATGCACGGGCACTTCTGGTCGCCGTCCTACTTCGCGGCCTCGTGCGGCGGGGCACCGTTGGCGATCATCCGACAGTACATCGAGCAGCAAAAACGTCCGCTCTAACCTACGGCTTAGAGCAGTCCTGAGATGCGCTAACCCCGCCCTGAAGGACGGGGCTTGCACGCAAGACCACTGGTCAGTCATGAAGGCCGCCGAGCCAGCGCAGGGCGGCCAGGCTCGGCAGGAAGCAGTACTCGCCTCCTCGGGTGACGACGAACCGCGGCAGCGGGGCAAGGCGTCGGCGCAGCGGACGCCGGGGAATGGTGAAGCCGGCGGAGCCGTCGTGGGATCCGGTGACGGGGTCCTTGGCGTCGTTCGCGCCGAAGAAGACGCCGTCGTTCATCCATTGCGACTGGACGAACTCGAACTGCCGCCCCAGGTGTGCGCCGACGAACGCGAACATGAGGCCGCGGTCGGCTCCGTCGTCCTCCAGCACTCCCTCGGGCAGCGACGGACCGTAGACGGTGCCGCGTCGGATCATGCGGTGGAGTCGCACCGCTCCTGCCACCGTGGCGTCGCGGGGATTGGCCCGGCGGATGTGGCTGCCGCCGGGCGTCGTGAATCCCGCCGGATCGTCGCTGTCGTACCGGAAGGTGTTACGGCGGTGCGGGTCGACGCCGAGCGCGGGATCGTCGTGCTGCGGAGCCAGCGCCAGGGGAGCACCGCTGCGCCACCGCCCCATGATCTTCGCGGCGATCAGTTCTTCGTCCTGCGGTCCGGTGGAGTTGTCCTTCAGGTACCGCCGGAACTCGGCGACCTTCTGATGGAGCTTGCGGAAGACCGCGTAACTACCGTTGCGTCCCAGCACGTTCGGCTGGGGGCTCTGCAGACCGCCCATCTCGTCGCGGTGGCCGAGGACGAACTCGCCCGCTTTCAGGGGAACTTCCAGCTGGTTGGATCCCGGGATGCCGCTGCCTTCGACGGCCGGATGGCTGATCCCGTCGCGATAGCCGAAGTGCTCGGTCTCGGTGGGCAGGGCGTAGCAGTCCTGCCGCCATATCGCCGTCACACCGGCGAGCCGGTCGTAAGCGGGGCGGGCGTGGTCGACGGCTGCCGCCAGGCCCTCGGGGTCGGGCGCGACCGCGGTGAACACCACATGGACGTCGGGGCCGCCCAGCGGTGCTTCCCAGCGCTCCGGGCGGCTGTCGCCCACGTCGCCCAGTGTTCTGGCGCGGGCCGCCATCCCCTGCCGGAACTCCCAGGCGAACGTCTCCAGTGAGGCGCGCGACACCCCCAGCGCCTCCAGGCCGCGACAGGTGACGGCCACACTCACCCAGGTCTCCCCCAGGGGGCTGACCGGGTCCGCCGCGGAGGTCACCACCGCACTCGCGCGCCGCATCAACTCCCGCCCCTGCTCCCGGTCGTCGATGCGGAAGGCGAGGTAGGTCGCCGCGTACGGCGTGGGCCGGGGACTGAGAACCCCGCGCTGGATGTCGTCGAGTTCCAACTCGTCGGCCCTGTGCACGCTCACGGTTGACCTCCCGGGACCCTACGCGGAGACGAGGTTTCGCCAGAAGCTCCGCAGGCTTTCGTCCCCGCCGAACAAGGAGCTGAAGATCGTCGAGTCCGCCAGCAGCAGATCACCGGCGCGGTCACCGCCGGGAGGCATCCACAGGAACATGTTGAACTCGGTGTTGCCGGCCTCGGTGAACGGATGCGGTCTCGACATGTCGATCGGCTGCCTGGCCAGCACGTGGACGGTGTCCGGCTCATCGGTCGTCACGTCGTAGTGCGGCAGGTGCATATGGAAGTTGAAGTTCGCCACCCCGTCGAGCCAGCCCTTCGGGTCCAGGTCCCTGACCGTGGACAGCGGGACGATCTGGTTGCCCTCGCGCGTTGCCGGGCGCAGCCCGTACCGGTTCATGACCGGCACCCCCAGACCCTGCATCAAGTCCCTGACATAGGTGGCGAATCGCTGTTGGCGGGGGACCAGGGGATCGCCGTGATGACGGTATTCCATCTCTCGTACCGAAGGATCGTCCGAAGCGCCGACGTCGTGGTGCGGGCCCAGGACGAGACGGGAATCCTCCCGGGCGAGGAACGCCCGCAGGGCCTCGATCTCCCCGGGCTGGGCCTTCTGCTCGGTGACCGTGTGATCCAGCCCGAACACGAACATGATGTCCGTGTCGTCGAGCACCCGCTCGTCGAGTGGGGTGTGGAAACCCGCCTGGTCGATGCGCTGATACACCGGGACGGGATGCCCCGTGACCTCCTCGACGAATTCCTGGAACGGCACCCAGGCCCAGAAGAACAGCTCCAGCGACCCGGCGATGCCCTGCTGGAACCGATACGGATCCGACCACTGCGGGTTCTCGTAGGCGGGCCATGCCACCCGCCTGACCTCGGTCATCGTGGAGAATCGGTTGTCCAGCTCAGCTGCGTTGCGACCGGCCTCGGCCGGATAGCTCCACGAGACATAGATGCTCACCCGGCGCCCGCCAGGGGTGTAATCCCGCGGAATGTGCCTCTGGTTGTACGTGCGCGCGGTCTTGACCTCGCTCATTTCGATCGTCTCCGAACCGGAGTGGAATGCCCGCGCGGTTTTCCGCCCTCACCACGAGCCCGGCCCAACCTTCACTGCATCTGATCGAGCATCTCCGACAGGGCGTTTTTGATCCGCAAAGCCTTCTTGATCTCGTCTGCCGTCACATACGGATACTCTCCGTACTCGATGAAGCTCGGACAGTGGTGTTCCCGTACGAAGCGCACTGCTGCCTCGGGGTTCGTCCGCCAGTCCTCGGGAAAACCTTCGAGGTTCTCGAAGGAGGTGGTCACGCCCGACTTGGTGAACAGCGCGACGGCGTCCTCGGTGTACTTGTCGAAGTCCGTGTCGAAAATCCCCTGATACATGAAGCGCGTGTCGTCGTCGAAGAGAACCCAGCGCAGGTAGTGCAGCTTCAACGGAGCGAGAAGATACGGATCCTGCTCCAGCGCCTTGGCCAAGGTGTAGCCGTATTCCCGCATCGCGTCGGCCCTGCCCGGTTTGACCTTCGCGACGATGGTGAACCCGTAGCAGGCCGGAGTTCTTGGAAAGACGGGGCCGTACTTCCCCTGTTCCAGGTCGTCGGTCTCCTTGGGAATGACGGCTGCCTGTGGCTTGATCTCCATGTCCGTTCCTCCCGCATTCCAGATTCCGGGACGGGACCACTTCCAGCGTTGCACTCGCCGGCCGGGTATGCCCGCCGGGCGGGAGGGAGACGGCCACCGGCACCCGCGCATCGGCCGACCGCTGAAGGGCACTTTCTACCGCGTCGAGTGCGGCCGGTGGCCGCGGGCCGTTTCCACGCCGCCTGACCAGCACGTTGGCGCCTATGGAGGGAGTAACTCGCCGGAAGGCCGCCGGCGGCGTTCTCGACGTCAGCTTGACTGGTCGCCGGCGTCGGCACCACCGCCGAGCAGCGGCATGCGGCCGGTCACGCGCGGCAGATGATCTCCCCGTGCAGAACACTCAGCCAGCCGTCCGGGTCGGCGGCCCAGGTGCGCCAGGCGTCCGAGATGCGGCGCAGGTCGTCCTCGGTGGCGAGGCCGTCGCGGCGGACCTGGTCGGCTATGGCCGAGTCCAGGATGCGGTCGGCCCACATGCCGCCCCAGTGGGCGCGGTCCGCGTCGTCGGCGTGGCACCAGGTGCTGGTGCTGGGGGTGATGTCGGTGAACCCGGCCGCCCGGGCCCAGGCCAGCAGGCGTCGCCCGGCGTCCGGCTCGCCGCCGTTGGCCCGGGCGCACCGCTGGTAGAGGTCCATCCACGACTCGTGCTGTCCGTGGGTGTACGTGGCCATAGCCCCGCTTCGCCGTCACCAAGGGAGGCGAGTACCTCTTCATGCCCGGCATCCGCGCCCTGAACTGGCTGGCCGAACTCGACACCTGAGCAGCGGGCCAGGCACCGAGGCGCGGCTCCACCCGGGCAACGGCACATCCGCAACGCCCTTGGAAGGATCGCCCGCCATGACCACCCACACCGAGAAGCAGGCCCGCCCCGGCCTCCGGTCCGGCCGGACCAACGAGTTCACCCTCTTCTTCAACGTCAAACCCGGCCACGGGCAACAGATCCGCGAGGTCTTCCAACAGCCGGGATTCGAGGACCGCCGCAAGGAGATCAGCGCCCGCATCGGCACGCTCCACGACGCGCGCTGGGTCCTCTTCGACGACGACGCCCGGCTGATGTTCGCCACGAACTTCGACGGTGACTGGGACGCCTACATCGACGACTTCGCCAAGTACATCCCCGACGTCTTCGACGCCATCCTGCAACACACCGAGGACTACCCCGGCATCGCGGACCCCGACATCAAGGACTTCATCGTGGCCCACCAGGTCACCGCATGCTCGTACTCCCGCACCATCCCCGACGCCACCGTCAAGGACCTCAAGAAGGCGCTGGCCGTCAACGAGGCGTTCCAGAAACTACTCGACACGGCGAGCTGACCGTAGGGCAAAGGCTCCGCCTGACGGTCACGAAGGATCCGGTCGCCCCCGGGGGCGGTCCGTCAGCGGTCCGTGCACGCGTCGAGTCCCGCGAGTGCCTGCGCGCGCTCCTCGGGGTGTGCGTCGGCCCCGGGCAGGGCGAGCGCGGTCCGGAACTGTTCCCGCGCCTCGGCGCCGCGGCCGGCCGCGGCGTAGGCGCGGCCCAGCCGGGCCCGGATGTCCATCTCCAGCCGGTCGCGGTGGGGTTCCGTACGGGGGCACAGCGTCTGGTGTTTTGAGAGTGCCTGGTGGTGGAGGTCCGCGGCGGCGTTCAGGTTTCCCTCGCCGTGCTCCGCCGTGCCGTGTCGGGTCAGGATGATCGCGTGCAGGAGGACGTCCCCGACCTGCTGGGCCAGGTCGGCCGCGTGGCGGTAGAGAGCCCTGGCCCGGCCGTACCCGCCGAGGGCGAGGTGGGCGTCGGCGGTGCAGGTCAGCACCTTGCTGATCATCCGGGGGCGGCCGTTGGTCTCGGCGTGGGCGAGGGCGGCGGCGTAGCAGGCCAGCGCCTGGTCGTACCGCCCCTGGACGTGGTGGGCCGTGCCGAGGAGGATGAGCCCCTGTGCGGCGAGCCAGTGGGCATCGAGCCGTCGAGCGACCTCGACCGCCGTGGTGACCGCGGGAATCACCTGTTCCGCCCGGCCCAGGTTCAGTTCGACGGCGCCCAGCCCGCACCGGGCCCCGGCCTCTTCGTACCGGTCCGCGTGGCGGCGGCTGAGGTGCAGCGCCTCGGTGAACCAGGCGCGCGCTTCGCCGTAGCGGCCCAGGTAGAGGTCGGTGAGGCCCATGCGGTTCCGCAGTGCGGGAGCCATCCGCCGGTCGGTGGCCCGGTCCACGTGCGCGAGCGCGGTCTCCAGGGCCGTTCGGCACTCGTGGTAGCGGCCCTGCCGGGCGAAGTAGTCGCTCAGTGCCTCGGCGATCCAGCACGCGTGGTCGACCTCGTCGAGCGCCACCGCGTGCCCGACGACGTCGACGAGCTCGCCGCCGGCCGCCTCCAACCAGCCGGCCGCCTCCTGCCAGTCCGCGAACGGCGCCCCCGCGGGCCGCGGCCCGGTGGGGAAGCCGTCGGGGCCCCAGTCGCTGGTGACCCGGCCCGCGTCCAGATAGAGGCGCAGTGCGGCGGTGCGGCCCGCGTCGCCGTCGGCGGGTGCGGCTTCCGCGAGCCGCCGCGCATGCACCCGCACCAGGTCGTGCAGGCGGTAGCGGCCCGGTCGCGGTTGCTGCAACAGACTCGCGTCGACCAGGCTCTCCAGGATCTCCTCCGCCTCGCGGTACGCGCACCCCAGCACGGCCGCCGGTGTCAGCGGGTCGAATTCGACCGTCGGCGACCGGCCCAGGGTGCGGAAGCCCCGTTGCTGCTCCGGGGCCAACTGGTCGTAGGACAGGCGGAAGGCCGCCTCCACGCTGCGGTCCCCGGCGCTCAGTTCGCCGAGGCGGTGCTCGTCGCCCGCCATCCGGTCCACCAGGTACGCCAGCGTCCAGGCAGGTCGGGTCTGGAGCCGCGCCCCGGCGATGCGCAGGGCCAGCGGCAGCCCGTCGCAGAGGTGGACCAGCGCACGCGTCGCGTCCGGTTCCCGGTCCGCGCGCCCGGTGCCCACGATGTGCCGGAGCAGGGACAGCCCGTCGCCGGTCTCCAGCGGCTCCAGGGTGACCCGTCGATCGGTGTCCAGTCCGGCCAGCCGCCGCCGACCGGCCACCAGCACCGTGCTGCCGGGCCCGGCGGGCAGCAGCGGCCGGATCTGTTGCGCGCTCAGGACGTCGTCGAGCACGAGGAGCAGCCGCAGCGAGCTGGTCGCGGCCCGCCATGCCGCGGTCAGTTCGTCGAGGTCGTCGGGCACCTCGCCGTCGGCCGTGCCGAGCGAACGCAGCAACCGCCGCAGGACCCGTTGTGGGGAGAGCGCCCGCTGTTCCGTGCTGTGGGCGCGCAGGTCCATGAACAGGCAGCCGTCCGGATGGTGACCGCGCAGCGCCCTGGCCGCATGGACGACGAGCGCGGTCTTGCCGACTCCGGCCGTGCCGTCCACCGCCACGACCGCCACGGACCCGGGCGGCGGGGGCGCGGTCAGCAGGGCCAGTTCGTGCTCCCGCCCGATGAGGCGGCCGGTGTCGCCGGGCAGTTCGTTGACCGTGCGGCGGGGCCGGCGCGGAGCGGCGGGCGCGCGTGCCGGCGCCGGGCCGAGCAGCAGTTCGTCGTCGCGGCGCAGCACCGCCTGGTGCGTCCGGCGGAGTTCCTCGCCGGGATCGACCCCGAGCTCGTCGCGCAGCCGGGCCCGTACGTCCTGATAGGTGCCGAGCGCCGCCGCCTGGCGACCGCTGCCATACAGGGCACGGATCCGCAGCGCCGCCAGCGGCTCGTCGTAGGGATCCGTGGCGGCGAGAGCGGCGAGGTCGTCCAGGGCGTCGGCGGACCGGCCGAGGCGGACCAGGCACTCCAGCCGGTCCTGCTGGAGGGTGCGCTGGAGCCGCGTCAGCCGCCGCCGCTCGCCCTGTGCGAACGGCCCCGGCAGCCCGGCCAGGGGCTCGCCGCGGAACAGGGCCAGCGCGTCGACCAGCCGGTCCATGGCGGTGGCCGGGTCATCGGAGGTCTTCGCGTGCTGCGCCGCCCCGACCCGCTCGGCCAACTCCGCGGCGTCGAGCCGCACTCCGTCGCCGACGAAGCGGTACCCGCCGCGGACGCTACGGATCACCGACCCCGCCGGTCCGGCGCCCGCCGTGTCGAGCGCCTTCCGCAGCGGGTAGACGTAGCTCGGCAGTACCCGGCGACCGGAGCCCGGCGGCTGTGCGCCCCACACGTCGTCGAGGAGCTGTTCATGGCTGACCAGCGTGCCCGGACGCAGCGCCAGCGCGGCCAGCACCGCCTGCCGTCGCACCGGCCCCACGTCCAGCGGCGACCCGTCGTACCAGGCCCGCACCGGCCCCAGCACGGCGATCCGCAGCCGTTGCGTGCCTGCCCCGTCCACCCCGAAGCCCCCGCTCCCGCACCGCACCGCACCGCTGTCTGCCTCATCGAGAATTCACCGGCATTTCAGCGCCTCCGGCAACCGTTGGCAAATCCGCCGAGAGCCGCGCCGCCGACCCACCCGCGCGTTCCTCAGCACGCGGACCGTTCGTGCCACTTCCCGACCAGGAGGTCATGTTGAGCGAGCACCGCGCCACCCGCAGGAGTGTCCTGAAGGCCGTCGGCGGAATCTCCGCGGCGATGGCGCTCGGCGGCGCAGGCGTCCTGGGCTCAGCGTCGCCGGCCGGGGCGACCGGCGACGGGGCCGGGCTGCGCATCGTGGACCGCCGCGAGGACGACCCCCGCATGTGGTACTACCGGTTCGCGACCGACGCGATCGGCTGGCAGCCGGCCGTCAACGTCCTGCTGCCGGACGACTACCACACCAGCGGCCGCACCTACCCGGTCCTCTACCTGTTCCACGGCGGCGGCACCGACCAGGACTTCATGACCTGGGACCGGCTGCCGAACGGCGGTATCCGCGCCTGGACCGCCGGCAAGCCGCTCATCGTCGTGATGCCCGACGGCGGACACGCCGGCTGGTACTCCAACCCGGTCCATTCGAACACCGGCCCCCGGAACTGGGAGACGTTCCACATGGCCCAACTGCTCCCGTGGGTCGAGGCGAACTTCCGGACCTACGCCGAGTACGACGGCCGGGCGGTTGCCGGGTTCTCGATGGGTGGCTTCGGCGCGCTGAAGTACGCGGCCAAGTACCCCGACCGTTTCGCGTCGGTGAGTGCCCACTCCGGCCCGCCCAGCCTGCGCCGCGACCTCGGCGCGGTCGCCCACTGGGCCAACGTGTCCGCCGCGGCCCTGGACCTGGCCGGCGGCACGATCTACGGCGAGCCGTGGGACGAGGCCAAGGTCAGCGCCGACAACCCGATCGAGCACGTCGAGACCTTCCGCACCAAGCGGGTCTTCCTGGTCGCCGGCACCAGTCCCAGCCCGGTTGACGCGTTCGACCTGCTCAACGAGACCGAGGTGCTCGCCGGCCAGCGGGAGTTCCGGGCCCGCCTCGACGAGGCCGGCATCCCGCACGAGTGGCACGAGGAGCCCGGGGGTCACTTCGTCCGCCCCGAGCTGGCCCTCCGCGACCTGGACGGCATCGTCGCCCGACTCCGGCAGGCGTAGCGGTGGCCGCGTTCCCGGTGCGGGGTGCGCGACACTGGGCGGATGACGAGTGATTCCCCCGAGCAGGAACCGACCATCATCTGGGAGGGCGCCGGACCGACCGGTCCCGACGGCCTCACCGTCGGTCGGACGGCCGCGCTCGTCGGGGTCAGCGTGAAGACGCTGCACCACTGGGACGCGATCGCCCTGGTGCGCCCGAGCGGCCGCACCTGGGCCGGGTACCGGGTGTACTCGGCTGACGACGTGGCCCGGATCCACCGGGTCCTGGTCTACAAGGAGCTCGGTCTCCCGCTCGCCCAGATCGGTCGGCTCCTCGACGATCCGGACGCCGATGCGCGCGAGCACCTGCGCCGGCAGCGGTCGCAGCTCGTGGAGCGCATCGCCCGCCTGGAGAAGATGGTCGGCGCGGTCGACCGCATGCTGGAGGCGTCGCGGACCGGTATGCGGCTGACGCCGGAGCAGCAGGTCGAGATCTTCGGCGACGACTGGCGGCCGGCCTGGGTGGACGAGGCCGAGGACCGCTGGGGCGACACCGCGCAGTGGAGCCAGTACGCCGAGCGGGCGGCCGGGATGACACCGGAGGACTGGCAGGAGGTCGCGGCCGCGACCGACGCGCTGAACGTCGATCTCGCGGCCGCGCGGCGCGCCGACGTCGCCCCCGGTTCCGACGAGGCGAACGTCCTCGCGGAGCGGCACCGCGCCCTGCTCTCGCGGTATTTCGACTGCACCCACTCGATGCACGCGTGCATCGGGCGGATGTTCGTCGACGATCCCCGCTACGCGGAGTACTTCGACACGGTCGCGCCGGACCTCACCCGCTGGCTGCGCGATGTGATCTTCGCCAATGCCCGGGCGCACGGTGTCGATCCGGAGTCGGCGACCTGGGAGTGACCGGCGCCGCGTCGAGGTATTCGCCGATGGCGTCGCGGTTGCGGACCAGGCAGGAGATGCGGTCGGTCATCCGGTCGCGTTCGCTGACCAGGGTGGCGATCATCTCCGGGGTCGCGTCCGGGAAGTAGATGGCCCGGGGCTGGTCCAGGCAGGGCAGGATCTGCTTGATGGTGCGGGTCGGCAGCGGGCAACGGGAGGTGACGTGGCGTCAGTGCACGGTCACGGTGACGGTGGACGAGTGCGTCTTGCCGTGGGCCACCCGGAGCTTCTCCTTGCCCTTCTTGCTGAGTTTGACCTTGACGCTGTAGTTGCCGCCGTGCTTCGTCTTGGTGTTGGCGTGCAGCGTGGTCCACTTGCCCTTGTTCAGGTGTTGCACGGTGAGCTTGCTGCCCATCGCGATGCCCTTGGTCCGGCCGCTGAGGGTGACCGTCTGGCCGGCCTTGAGGGACTTCGCGCTCGCCTTGACGCTGATCCCCTCGTGCGTCTTGGCCACGGCCGTGGCGACGGTGGCGGAGTGCAGGTCCGGTACCGCGCTCGGCACGGCGACCGCGGTACCCGCCCCGCCGGCGAGCAGGGCGGCGCATGCGGCGCCGATGGCCGCGATCCGCCAGCGGTAGGACTTCTTGGTGGTCGCCATGGAAATCACCTCACCTGGATTCGCCCGTGCTCCCGGTCGTGTTCCGGTTTCGGGTTCCGGTGCGCGTCCCGGGTCCGGGCCGGCTCCCTGCCGGTTCCCGGCCAGTATGCGCAGCGGTTCGTGAGGCCACCGTGTGGGGCGGATGTGAGTCCTCACATCCGCTCGCGGCGCGGTCCCGGCGGCGTCCGCTCGCCTCCGCCCCTCCCTCGTGCGGCCCTCAACCGCTGGTCACGGGGGTCGGGTTGAGCAGCCGGTAGCCGGCGCCACGGACGGTCTCCAGGTGGGACGCCCGGCCCCCGCGGTCGATCTTGCGGCGCAGGTACGCCACGTACTGGTCGACGACGTTGGACACCCCGTCGCAGGGGAAGTCCCAGACGTGTTCCAGGATCAGGGTCCGGGTCAGCACCTCGCCGGGATGCCGCAGGAACAGCTCCAGCAGCGCGAACTCCTTCGGCGACAGGCGGAGTTCGGTCCCGCCGCGCCAGGCACGGCGGCTGGCCGGGTCCAGTCGTAGATCGCCGACCGCGATCAGCGGCGGTCGGGCGTGTGCACCGCGGCGGGCGAGCGCCCGGAGCCGGGCGTACAGCTCGGCGAAGCTGAAGGGCTTGGCCAGGTAGTCGTCGGCGCCGGCGTCCAGTCCCCGTACCCGGTCGCTGATCTCGTGGCGGGCGCTCAGCACCAGGACCGGTGGCCAGCAGCCCGCGGCCCGCAGCCGGCGGCACACCTCGAAGCCGTCGTAGCCCCGCAGCAGCACGTCGAGGACGATCAGGTCGTACGGCACCTCGCGGGCCCGCCAGACCGCCTCCGGGCCGGTCACCGCCAGGTCCACGACGTAGCCCTCCTCGGTGAGGCCGCGCCGCAGCAGCACCGCCGTGCGGGGCTCGCCGTCGACCACCAGGACGCGCATGCCTCCACGGTAGGAGCTCTCCGGGCGGACGACATGTGGAGCGGGGGCACACGGAGCGTGGCGCCGGCGCCACGCTCCGTGTGCCCCCGCGCGCCCGCCCGCTCAGTCGTGCGGCGGCAGGTGCCGGACCTGGTGGTCGGCGGCGTTGAGGGCCTCGTCGACCAGGCGGCGCAGATGCCCGTGCCGCAGGGCGTACACGGCCCGGCGGCCGTCCTTGCGGGTGGTGACCAGCCCGGCCAGTCGGAGGCGGGCGAGGTGTTGGCTGACGGACGTGCGGGAGGCGCCGCAGGTCTCGGTCAGGGTGGTGACGTCGGCCTCGCCGGTGCAAAGGCACCGCAGCAGGGTCAGTCGGGTGCGGTCGGCGAGGAGTCCGAGGATCTCCACGGCGACCGCGAGCCGGGCGCCGTCGTCGGGCTCCTGCGAACCGTGCGCATCTGATAGGTGCATGCGTGCGCTCATACGCACATAATGAGGGGGCGAGGGCGTAGGACACAAGCCGCGCCCCGGACGTCGGGAAGGTGCGATGCCCGTGAACGCGCAGATGCCGGTCTCCGAGCCCCATCCCCACTCCCACCCCCACGGCCATGAGCACCCGCACCCCACCGCCGCCGGCCGCTCCCCCGCGGCCCGGCTGCGGCACCGGCTGGCGCACGCGGTCACCCCCCACAGCCACGAGGTCCGGGACAAGGTCGACCCCGCGCTGGAGGGCTCCCGCGAGGGCATGCGCACGCTCTGGCTCTCGCTCGCGGTCCTCGCTCTGACCACCGTGGTCCAGGCCGCCGTCTTCGCGCTGTCCGGCTCGGTGGCGCTGCTCGGCGACGCCCTGCACAACGCCGCCGACGCGCTGACCGCGGTCCCCCTCGGCATCGCCTTCATCCTCGGCCGGCGAGCCGCCAACCGCCGCTACACCTACGGCTACGGCCGGGCCGAGGACCTGGCCGGAGTGGTCATCGTGCTCACCATCGCGGCGTCCTCGGTGCCCGCGCTCTACGCGGCCGTCGACCGGCTGGTGCACCCGCGGGACGTGGCGCACCTGTGGGCGGTCGCGGCCGCCGCGCTGGTCGGCTTCCTCGGCAACGAGTGCGTGGCCCGCTACCGCATCCGCACCGGCCGCCGGATCGGCTCCGCCGCGCTGGTCGCGGACGGGCTGCACGCCCGTACCGACGGCTTCACGTCGCTGGCCGTGCTGCTGGGCGCGGGCGGCGCCGCGCTGGGCTGGCGCGCCGCGGACCCGGTCGTCGGCCTGTTGATCACCGCCGCGATCCTGCTGGTCCTCAAGGACGCCGCCCGGGAGGTGCTCCGGCGGCTGATGGACTCGGTGGACCCGGCGCTGGTGGCGGCCGGCGAGGCGGCGCTGCTGGGCGTGCCCGGCGTCCGTGGCGTGGGGCAGCTGCGGATGCGCTGGATCGGCCACACGCTACGGGCCGAGGCGAACATCGTCCTGGACCCGCGGCTGACGGTGGCCGGGGGGCACCGGATCGCGGTGGCCGCCGAGCACGCGCTGATCCACGGCGTACCGCGGCTGACGGCGGCCACCGTCCACCTCGACCACACTCCGGAGGACGGCGACGCGGACCCGCACGCGGCCCTGGCCCACCACGCCCCGGCCACCTGACGGCGGGTCCCGGGTCGGCTCACGCCAGGATCGGGATCAGCCCCAGTCCGAACACCACGTAGAACCCGGCCGCCACCGCCAGCCGGCCCGGGGTGAGCCGGTGCGCGCGCATGGTCAGCAGGAGGTAGCCGATCGCCACCATGGTGATCAGGCCGGACCACAGCAGGGCGGTGTCGAAGTGCCAGCTGGTGAAGAGCAGGCCGAGGCCGCTGGGGACGGTGGCCTGGATCATCATGGCGCCGGAGATGTTGGCCAGCGCCAGCTTGGTCTTGCCCTGGCGCACCCAGATCACCGCGTTCATGATCTCCGGCAGTTCGGTGGCGATCGGGGACAGCAGTAGCGCGGTGACCGACGCGGAGAGTCCGAGCATCGGACCGATGGCGTCCAGCTGGTGGACGAAGAGCTGCGAGGCGAAGAAGATCACCGCGAGGGTGGCCAGGGTCTGGGCGACCACCGCCCAGGTCGCCGGCGAGGCGGCCTTGGGCTGGAACTTCAGCGGCTCCAGCTCGACGCCCTCCTCGTCCTCCTCGTGGTCGCCGCGGATCTCGCGCCAGAAGTAGACCGCGTACACCGCGAAGAACGCCAGGCCCAGCACCGGCTTGAAGGCGAAGGCGACCAGGCCGAGCGCGACCTTGACGAGGAACACCGGCAGGAACCAGGTCTGGTCCTTGGCCAGCCGCCGCAGGTCCCGCTCCGAGCCGAGCGCCTGCTCCACGTCGCGGTCCGCCGGCGGTCGCGGCACGGTGTCGGCTGTGCCCGCCGGGACCGCGGCGCGCCGCTTGCGCCGCTGGAGCAGCAGCATCGCGCCGGTCACGCCGTACGCCACGGTGGCCAGTGCCAGCGGGCCGCCCATCGCGGCGCCGACGCCGATGTTCTTGGCTTCCGGGGTGGCGCCGGTGGTCACCGCGACCAGGGTCACCACGGACTCGGGCAGGGCGGTGCCGAAGGCGGCCAGGATGGTGCCCACCGCCATCCGGCCCACGTTGAGCCGCTCACCCAGCCATTCCACGGCGTTGACGAACCACTCACAGGAGAGATAGATCGCCACCGCGCACACGATGAGCAGAACGAAATGCAGCACGCTGATCGTCAGCCTTTCCGCTCCGGCGGGCCTTGACGACGACCGGCGTGGGAGCGGCGGCACGACTTCGGCCCGCCGACGCGTGGGAAGTCGTCGACAAAGGGCCGAAGGTCTCGCCCGCCCGCACAGAGACTGCGTGGGCCCGGCCACCGGGAGCCGACTGCGGCTCCAGTGTGTCGACGACCGGTTTGCGGGGCTACTCCCCTTCGCAACCCCCAACCCTACACACCACGGGTGCGGGGGCACGTCGACGGGGCACCGGGTGCCGGCGGCCTCAGGCGGACTGTTGGAGCCGCTGGAGCGAGGCGACCAGCTGATCCACCTCCTCCGGGGTGTTGTAGAGGGCGAGTGAGGCGCGGGCCGCGCTCGTCAGGCCGTAGTGGGCCAGGGACGGTTGGGCGCAGTGGTGGCCGGCGCGGACGGCGATCCCGTCCTGGTCCAGCCAGTCGGCGATCCGGACCGGGTCGTGGCCCGCCAGGGTGAAGGTCAGCACCGCGATCCGGTCGGCGGCGGAGCCGATCAGGTCCAGTCCGGGGACCGCGGCCAGGGCCTGTTGGGCGTAGCCGAGCAGTTCGGTCTCGTACGCGGCGACGGCGTGCCGGTCGAAGCCGGTCAGCCAGTTGATCGCGGCGAGCAGACCGACCACGCCGGCGATGTGGCCGGTGCCGGCCTCCAGGCGGTGCGGGACGGGTGCGTAGTGGGTGTGGTCGAAGGAGACGGATTCGATCATGTTGCCGCCGCCCTGCCACGGCGCCATCGCTTCGAGGATCTCCGGCTTGGCGTACAGGGCGCCGATGCCCGTGGGGGCGAACAGCTTGTGGCCGGAGAAGGCGTAGAAGTCGGCGTCGAGGTCCTGGACGTCGACGGGGAAGTGCGCCACCGCCTGGGCGCCGTCGACCAGGACCTTGGCCCGGTAGCGGTGGGCGAGCGCGGTCATCTCCTGGAGCGGCGGGACGGTGCCGAGGACGTTCGACGCCTGACTGATCGCGACCAGCCGGGTCCGCATGGAGAGCCGGTCGGCGTAGGCGTCGAGGTCGATCTGCCCGTCCGGCCGCAGGGGGACGGGGACCACTCGGGCCCGGGTCTCCTTGGCGACCAGCTGCCAGGGGACGATGTTGGAGTGGTGCTCCAGCACCGGTACGAGGATGTCGTCGCCGGGGCCGAGGTTGGCCCGCCCCCAGCTCTGGGCGACGAGGTTGATCGCCTCGGTGGTGCCGCGGACGAAGACGATCTCGTCCGGGGACGCCGCGCCCAGGAACCGGGCGACCGCGCTCCGGCCCGCCTCGTACGCCTCGGTGGCCTCGCGGGCCATGGTGTGCGCACCGCGGTGGATGTTGGAGTTGCCCGCCCCGTAGAAGCCGGACACCGCCTCGATGACCTGCCGGGGCTTTTGGGTGGTGGCCCCGTTGTCGAGCCAGACCAGCGGTTTGCCGTTGACGGTCCGGTGCAGGATCGGCACATCGCGGCGCGCCAACTCCGGCGTGAAGGTGGACTGTTGGGAAAGCTGACGGCCCGTCGGGGCGGCGCCGGGCCGGGCCGCGGTGGTGGGCTCGGTCACCGGTGTCGGGGTGCCTGCGCCCGTCCCCGGCGCGGTGGTGGCGGCGTCCGGCAGCTGCGTCGTCGCTGCGGTGGGGATTCCCGTCGCGGTGGGTGCGGTCAGCGGGAATCCCAGGACGTCAGGCGTAGTCATGGTAACGGGACACCTCGACGTTCTGGAGGACGGCGAGGGAGTCCTCGACGAGGACCGCGGCGTTGAAGTACGCGGTCATCAGGTACGAGGTGATGCCCTTCTTGTCGACGCCCATGTTCCGCATGGACAGACCGGGTTCGATCTCGTCGGCGACGCTCGCCGGGCGCAGTCCGACCACGCCCTGCTCGGCCTCGCCCATCCGCATCAGCAGGATCTCGGTGGTGCCGGTGTCCGCGCCGCCGGAGAAGCGCACCTTGTCGGAGGGGAGCAGCGGCACGCCGCGCCAGGTCAACAGCGGGCTGCCGAAGCTGGTGTCGATCACCGGGGGCACGCCCCGGCGGGTACATTCCCGGCCGAACGCGGCGATGGTGCGGGGGTGCGCGAGGAAGTAGCCGGGCTGCTTCCAGACCCGGGTGAGCAGTTCGTCGAGGTCGTCGGGGGTGGGGGCGCCGTGCCGGGCCTGCACGCGCTGGCCGGGGGCGACGTTGCGGAAGAGGCCGTTCTCGGGGTGGTTGAGGAGCACGTCCTCCTGGCGTTCGCGGAGCGCGTGGGCGGTGAGGTTGGCCTGGGCGCGGGTCTGGTCGATGGGGCCGTTGTAGAGGTCGGAGACCCGGGTGTGGACGCGCAGCACGGTCTGGGCGAGGTTCATGTGGTACTCGCGGGGCTCGTCCTCGTAGTCGACGAAGGTCGCCGGCAGGTCGGGTTCGCCGACGTGCCCGGAGCTGAGGTCGACCGGCACCTCGCTGCCCGGCAGCACACCGTCCGCCGCGAGGTAGGCGTCCATGGCGGGGCGCAGCGACGGGGCGCGGTCGACCAGTCGGGCCAGGGCGGCGCGGTCGAGGCAGAGCGCGGTGCCGGGGGTGAGCGCGGTGACCCGGTACGGCATCGGGTCGGAGCGGGTCCAGGCGTCGAGGTCGAAGAACTGGCCGTCGCCGATCACTTCGAGGAGCGCGTCCTCACCGTAGCGACCGCGGGCCCGCTTCTCGGCGCGGCCCTGTGCGATGACGAGCAGCCGCTCCGACACCGCGCCGCCCTCCGCGAGGACTTGGCCGGCGTCGAAGGACACCGCCGTGAAGGCTCCGGCGAGTTCGGTCAGGAACCCGTCGTCCGCCTCCCGCAGGTACGGGAGTTCGCGCAGGTCGCCGGGGATGACGCGGTAGGTGTCGCCGTCCTGGTAGGTGGCGAGGCGGTCGTCGCCCAGGACGTAGGTGCGGCGGCGGTTGACGCGGAAGACGCCGGATTCGACGTCCACCCACGGCAGGGCGCGCAGCAGGTAGCGCGGGGTGATGCCGCGCATCTGAGGGGCGGTCTTGGTGGTGGTCGCGAGCTGCCGTGCGGCATCCGGGGCGAGCGTCATCCGGTCGTTCACTGGAGCCTCCTTACGGGACCAACGGCATGCCGGCCGGCCGGCATGGGCCGGTGGCATGCGGGACATCGGGATCGTCGGGCCGGGAATCGGCGGCCCGCAACGGCTCGTTGGCGCACCTCCGGCCGGAAACGCTCGTCGCCCTCCACGCAACTCCGAATAGCCGTGCGACTACCTTGTGTCGCGCGGTCGCTACGCCGCGTGGAATCGGGTCCAAAAGGGCACGCGTGGGCGCCCGGACACCCCGAAGTGACGACCGACCGCTTCCCACATCCGTCCAAATTTGCGCTCATAAAGCCGCTTTGTCATTCCGAAAGGAACGCTTATGACGCCGGCGCAGCTGATCGCTATGCGGGGGCGCACAATGCTAAATATGGCGCGTGATGGAAAATTTCGGGCGAAAGAGATATTCCAGGCGTGAGGTCGGGCGCCGTCTTCGCTCGGTGCTGAGCGTGCACAGCGTCGCGGGCCAGGTGCTCGTGTTGCAGCTCGCCCTGGTGGTGCTGCTGGTCGTGGCAGCCGGGGTCGCGCTCGCCCTCCAGGCCCAGCAGGCGAGCCTGGAGGAGGCCGAACAACGCTCGGCCATCGCCGCACTGGCCTTCGCGCACGCTCCGGGGACCGCCGCCGCGATGCAGTCCGCGGACCCCACCGCACGGCTCCAACCCCGGGCCGAGGAGGCCCGCAAGGAAGCCGGGCTCGACTACCTCGTCGCGTTCAGCCCGTCCGGGATCCGCTGGACCCACCCCAACCCGCAACTGATCGGCAAACAGGTCCCCGGCGGCTACGCTCCCGCACTCGCCGGCCGGACGGTCACCTCCACCTCCCGCTCGGCCTTCGGGCGCGCCGTGGACACCACGGTGCCCGTCAAGGACCCCCACAGCCGGATCGTCGGGCTGGTCGCCGCCGGCATCAAAGTGCAGCGGACCAACGAGTGGGCACTGCAACGGCTCCCGCTGCTGATCGGCAGCGCGGCCGGCGCACTGGTCATCGGGGTCGGCGGGGTCGCCCTGGTGAGCCGTCGGCTCCGCCGGCAGACCCACGGCCTGGACCCGGCCGAGATGACCCGGATGTACGACCACCACGACGCCGTCCTGCACGCCGTCCGCGAGGGCGTGCTCATCATCGGCAGCGACGGACGGCTCCTGCTCGCCAACGACGAGGCCCGCCGGCTGCTCGACCTGCCCGACGACGCCGAGCACCGCCGGGTCACCGAACTGGGCCTGGAGCCGGGCACGGCCGCCCTGCTGGCCTCCGGGCGGGCCGCGACCGACGAGGTGCACCCCGCCGGCGACCGGCTCATCGCCATGAACATCCGCCCCACCGCCCCCTACGGCGGCCCCGCCGGCACCGCCGTCACCCTGCGGGACACCACCGAACTCCAGGCACTGACCGGCAAGGCCGAGGTCGCCCAGCGGCGCCTGAAGCTGCTCTACGACGCGGGGATGCGGATCGGCAGCACGCTGGACGTGGCCCGCACGGCGGAGGAACTGGCCTCGGTCGCCGTCCCCCGCTTCGCCGACGTGGTCTCCGTCGAGCTGCTGGAGCCGGTGCTGCGCGGCGACGAGCCGACCGGGGAACACGCCCCGATGCGACGGCTGGCGGTCCGCGGCGTCCCGGAGGACTCGGCGGCCTACCGCGTCGGTGAGCGCATCCGCTTCGTCCCCGGCAGCCCCATCACCGCGGGCATCGCCGGCGCCCGCCCGGTCCTCGTCCGCGATCTGCGCGCCGAACACGCGTGGCGGGCCCAGGACCCGGTCGACACCCAACGGATCCTGGACAACGGCATCCGCTCGCTGATCGCGGTGCCGCTACGGGCCCGGGGCGTGGTGCTGGGCCTGGCCAACTTCTGGCGGGCCGAGACCTCCGAGGTGTTCGGCGCGGAGGACCTGTCGTTCGCCGAGGAGCTGGCCGCGCGGGCCGCGGTCTCCATCGACAACGCCCGCCGCTACACCCGCGAGCACGCCACCACCATCACCCTCCAGCGCAGCCTCCTGCCGCGCGCGCTGCCCGAGCAGTCCGCCCTGGAGGTGGCGCACCGCTACCTGCCCGCACAGGCCGGGGTGGGCGGCGACTGGTTCGACCTCATCCCGCTGCCCGGCGCCCGGGTCGCCCTGGTCGTCGGCGACGTCGTCGGCCACGGCCTGCACGCCGCCGCCACTATGGGCCGGCTGCGCACCGCGGTCCTCAACTTCTCCGCCCTGGACCTGCCGCCCGACGAACTCCTGGGGCACCTGGACGAACTCGTCAGCCACATCGACACGGACGAGGCCCGCACGGACGGCATGGGGGCCGACGGCGAGGGCGGCGAGCCGGCGGGCCGACCGAGGGACCACCTGCACCCGGCGGGAACCACTCCTGACGAGGCATCAGCGGACGGTGCTGCCGGCGGGCCGGCCCCCCACACCGTGCCGGGTCCGGACGGATCGCCGCCCTCGGGCGCGCCCCCGGCCCTGGACGCGTCCCCGGAGCAGTCCCCGGACCCGGACACCTCGCCGCTGGGGGACGAAGTGCTGGTCGGGGACAGCAGCACCGGCATCACCGGCGCCACCTGCCTCTACGTCATCTACGACCCGGTAGCCGGCCGCGTCACGCTGGCCCGCGCCGGGCACCCCGGCCCGGCCCTGGTCCGCCCGGACGGATCGGTCTCCTTCCCCGACGTACCGGTCTCCCCGCCGCTCGGCCTGGGCGGCGGGCTGCCGGTGGAGACCGTCGACCTGCCCCTGCCCGAGGGCTCCCGGCTCGTCCTCTACACCGACGGGCTCATCGAAGACCGCGAGCGCGACATCGACACCGGCCTGGAACTGCTGCGCAGCACCCTCGCCGACGCCCCGGACCGCTCGCCGGAGCAGACCTGCACGGCCGTCCTGGACGCCATGCTGCCCCCACATCCCAGTGACGACATCGCCCTGCTCGTGGCCCGCACCAAGCTGCTCGCCCCGGACCGGATCGCCGAATGGGAGGTCCCCTCCGACCCGGCGGCCGTCGGCCCCGTCCGCGCCGCCTGCATGCGCACCCTTCAGACCTGGGGACTGGACGAGATCGGCTTCACCACCGAGCTGATCCTCAGCGAACTGATCACCAACGCCATCCGCTACGGCACCCAGCCCATCCGCGTCCGCCTCCTCCACGACCGCGCCCTGATCTGCGAGGTCTCCGACGGCACCAGCGCCTCCCCGCACCTGCGGCGCGCCGCCACCACCGACGAGGGCGGGCGCGGGCTGTTCCTGGTCGCCCAGTTCGCACAGCGCTGGGGAACGCGCTACACCCCCAGCGGCAAGGTCATCTGGACCGAGCAGACCCTCGACGGGATGCGCGCCCCGGGCGGCCCCGAGGACGGCGGTATCGACACCCTCCTCGACCGGTGGGACGAACCGGCGCTGTGACCCGCGGACGCCACCGGCGCACCGGATGCAGCCCCGGCCACCCCTCGCTAACCTCGTTCGAAGGGCCGCGGAAAGCCCGCCCCGTACGCGTCCCCCGCGCCCGCGGCACGCCGAGGACACCCGCCCACGACGGCACCCCGACCAGCGGTCCCCCTCTCCCCGGCCTGGATCTGACGGATCTGACCTCTGGAGGCCCCCATGATGCAGGTGCCCGAACCGCGCGACATCGCCCCGCGCCTGGCCAGCGGCTCGTTCATCCTGAACGCCGGGCTCACGATGTGGAAGTCCGACCGGGAGGCCGCCGAAGCGGTGCACGGCATGGCGTCCGCGGCGTACCCGTTCCTGTCGAAGCTGCCCCCGGAACGGTTCACGCGGCTGCTGGCCGCCTCCGAGATCGCGGTCGGCGGCGCGCTGCTCGCGCCGTTCGTCCCGACCCGGCTGGCGGGGGTCGCCCTGACCGGGTTCGCCGGCGGCCTGCTCGGCCTCTACCTGCGACTGCCCGGTATGCGTCAGCCAGGCAGCCTCCGCCCCACCCAGGCGGGACTCCCGCTCGCCAAGGACAGCTGGCTGCTCGGCATCGGCCTCGGCTTCCTGAGCGCCCCGTGCAGCCCCCGGGCCCACCGCTGCCACGGCACCCACCACCGCCACGGGGCCCACCGCTGCCGCCGAGCCCGTCGCTGTCCCTTCCCGCGCGCCCTGCGCGGACGTTGATCCGGACGGGCGGGCGGGGTGGACGAGGCGGACACGGCGGACGAGGCGACTGGGACGGGTCCGGGCGGGGCTAGTTGGTCGGCTTGGTCGGCTTGGTCGACCAAGACGGCTTGGGCGGCCTAAGACGTCACACCGACGCCGTTCCGCCGCGCGCCGTTCCGACGTGCCAACGACGCCATCGACGTCACCCGGCGCCGCCGCGTCGGGTCCGCGCCGCCCGGGCGCCTCGCACGGCCGCCGCGCAGACCGCCCCGGCCAGCCCCGCCCCCGCGAGGATCCAGAGGCTCGTCCGGTCGGTCTGCTGCCAGGCCAGTTCCGCGCGCTGGTGCACGACGAAGCCGTCGAAGAACATCCAGGAGACCAGGACGACGGCGGGCACCAGGCGGGGCCGAGCCGCCGCGGCGATGGCGACGGTCAGCAGCGCGAACGCGGCGAGCGAGAGCCACAGATGGCCGGCCTGACCGGTCACCAGCAGGGCGGTCACCGCGACCGCGGTCGCCGCAGCACCGACCGGCAGCGCGAGATCACGCCCCAACTCGTCGGCGGGCGGCACCGCGCCGACGGCCCGCCCGCCCGAGGCCGTCCGCCTGCCGGCCACCGCCCGCCCGGTGCGCGGTGCGCCCGGGGCGGATGCGGCCTTCGGGGCGGCCGGGGGACGCGCGGGGAGCGGGTGGTGGAGGGCGGCCATGGGAACACCTCCTGGGGCCTGCCCCGAGGACGGGGCAGGGGGCGGGACGGGCGGCCGGGCAGCGGGCCGGGGCCTGGTGTCAGAGTGCGCGGAACGGGGGGCGTGAGCCCGAATCGGCGGGGAACTTAACGCCACGTGTACGAGGGGGGCGGGGTTTCTGACGCGTCCCTGACGCCGGAGGGATGGACACCGGATGGCCCCGGACGCGCCCCTGCGGCGAACGCGCGCGGAAGCGTGTTGCATACTCGCCCTTCGTTGCCCGGCGGTTCCCGGGCAACGCCCTCTGGGGCGAAAGCGACAAACGGCGAAAGACGGCGAGTTGGGCGGAATCCACCCCTTAACGCGGTAGACGGTCCGGCACTCCGGGCTGTCCGACCACCGGTCGATCACGCCATCGACCCGCACGACGCCTCGACACACCCCACGCACACCCCCACGCACACGCACACCCAACCAACCAACCAGTCGACCGATCCGTTGTGGCGGTCGGCGGACGAATGACGATCGGCAGGACGTGGCCGCATGACCAGTACGCAGGTGGACCCCACTCCGCCACCCCCCACCGCCTCACCGAGGTGGCGGTCCTGGCTGCTGGACGGACTCAGCGAGCAGAGCGCCCGCCACCCCGGGCCGCACGGCACGCCACCGGCCGAGCACAAGGGCCACTCCTGGTGGCGGGTGATGTGCCTGACCGGTGTCGACTACTTCTCCACCCTGGGCTACCAACCGGGCATCGCGGCACTGGCGGCCGGGCTGCTGTCACCGTTCGCCACGCTCGTGCTGATCGCGCTGACGCTGCTGGGCGCGCTGCCCGTCTACCGGCGGGTCGCCAAGGAGAGCCCGCAGGGCGAGGGTTCGATCGCCATGCTGGAGCGGCTGCTGCCCTGGTGGGCGGGGAAGCTGCTGGTGCTGGTACTGCTGGGGTTCGCGGCCACGGACTTCGTCATCACGATGACGCTGTCGGCGGCGGACGCCTCGGCACACGTCGTGGAGAATCCGTTCGCCCCGGCCGCCCTGCACGGCGCGAACCTCTGGATCACGCTGCTGCTGCTCGCCGCCCTGGGGGCGGTCTTCCTCAAGGGGTTCCGCGAGGCGATCGGGATAGCCGTGGCGCTGGTCGGCGTCTATCTGGTGCTCAACGTGGTCGTGCTGACCACGTCGGCCTGGCAGGTGCTGTCCCACCCGGTGGCGATCGGCAACTGGTGGAGCGCGATGACCGCGCAGCACTCCTCGCCACTGGCGATCGTCGGGGTCGCCCTGCTGGTCTTCCCGAAGCTGGCGCTGGGCATGTCGGGCTTCGAGACCGGCGTGGCCGTGATGCCGCAGGTGCGCGGGGACGCCGCGGACGACCCGGTCAAGCCGGCCGGCCGGATCCGGGACACCCGCCGGCTGCTGACCACCGCGGCACTGATCATGAGCGTTTTCCTGCTGCTGTCGAGCCTGGCCACCACCATCCTGATCCCGCAGAAGGAGTTCGCGCCCGGCGGTGCGGCCAACGGGCGCGCGCTGGCGTACCTGGCGCACCAGCACCTCGGTGAGGCGTTCGGAACGGTCTACGACATCTCGACCATCGCGATCCTGTGGTTCGCCGGGGCGTCGGCGCTGGCGGGGCTGCTCAACCTCGTGCCGCGGTACCTGCCGCGCTACGGCATGGCGCCGGAGTGGACCCGTGCGGTGCGACCGCTGGTGCTGATCTTCCTCGCCATCGCCTTCGCGATCACGATCGTCTTCGACGCCAGCGTCGACGAGCAGAGCGGCGCCTACGCGACCGGTGTGCTGGTGCTGATGCTCTCCGCGTCGTTCGCCTCGACCGTCGCCGCCCGGCACCGCGGGCACCGGGGTGCCGCCATCGGATTCGGCGCGATCACCCTGGTCTTCGGCTACACGCTGGTCACCAACGTCATCGAGCGGCCGGACGGTCTGAAGATCGCGCTGCTGTTCATCCTCGGGATCCTGCTCACGTCGTTCGCCTCGCGGGTCCACCGCGCCTTCGAACTGCGCGCCGCGGACGTGGTGTTCGACGAGACCGCGGAGCGGCTGATCGAGGAGGCACTGGTGGCCGGGCCGCTACGGGTGATCGCCAACGAGCCCGACGAGCGGAACGCGGCGGACTACCGGGAGAAGGAGTACAGCCAGCGCGAGGAGACCCATATCCCCGACCGCGGGCCGGTGTTGTTCCTGGAGGTGCTCGTCGAGGACTCGTCGGACTTCACCGCGGAGCTGCACGTGCACGGCGTGGAGGCGTACGGCACGCGGATCCTGCGGGTGCAGGGTGCGGGCGTGCCGAACACCATCGCGGCGGTGCTGATGCGGCTGCGGGAGCGGACCGGCCAGGTGCCGCACATCTACTTCAACTGGACCGAGGGCCACCCGCTCAGCCATCTGCTGCGGTTCCTGGTGTTCGGCGACGGGGAGGTCGCACCGGTCACCCGCGAGGTGCTCCGCCGCGCAGAGCCGGATCTGCGGCAGCGCCCCCGGGTACACGTGGGCTGACGCCCCCACTCCCCCGCACGTACTCGTCCCCCGCACGTACTCGGCCGCCGGATCACTTCCGGCGGCCGAGTGCTTTGGCCCGGGTGTGGGACCAGCCGGCGAGCAGCACGCCGGCGGCCACGACGGCTAGGTAGCCGGCCAGGACGACCGGGAAGCCGCCGCCGAGCCAGCCGAGCAGGCCGGTGTTGCCGTGGTCGATGAGCAGTCGGACGGCGCTCTGGCCGGCGATCGCCACCAGGACCATGGCGGTGATCTGCAGGATGTCGTACTTCATGGCGCTCCTCGGAAGGTGACTGGGGAATCGGAAGGCGACTGGGGACGGGCGTCGGGCCGTGGCGTTGGGCCGTGACGTCGAGACCCGGCGCTGGATCCCGGCGCTGGGAACCGGTGCCAGGACCCGGTGCCGCCATGCGCATCGGCGCACGGCGCACCCCGAACGGGCCGCGCGCAGCGTGACCGGGCGTGCGGGGTGGACGTGCGGGTGGACGGGGACGTCAGGGGCGGCGATCCGCCGCGTAACGCCACTCCGTGACGCCATCCCGTGACGCCATCCCCTGACGTTACGAACGTATCAGCGGCCGAGGTGCCGTATTAGGCTTCAGCACTGCCGAATTTGCGTTTCGTCACAGTATTTGCGAGGTGCCGGGTGGGCTTGAGGCGTGTGGAAAAGCGGTCGTCGTGCCGGGTGTGCGGGACGGCGCTGGCACCGGCCGGGCGGGGGCGGCCGGCGGTCTACTGCTCGCGCAGCTGCCAGGCCCGCGCGTACCGGCGGCGGAAGCATCCGCCGGTGCCGGTGCCGATACGGGCTGGGGAGGCGGCTCCGCCGGCGGATGCGGCCAGGGGCGCGGCGGCGGACAAGCGGCGGCGGATCATCGAGGCGGTGTGGCGGATCGCTGCGGAGCGCGGCTTGCACGCCGCGAGCATGCGGGAGGTCGCGGCGGAAGCCGGGGTCTCGGTACGGGCGGTGCAGTACCACTTCGCGGACAAGCACCGGCTACTGGTGGACGCGCTGCAACTGCTGCACGAGGAGAACGAGCGGATCGCCCGGTCCCGGATCCGGTTCGATCCGGCGGATCCGCGGGCGCTGCTGCGGGACGTACTGGACGAGTTCCTGCCCTTGGACGCCCAGCGGGCCGCGGCGCTGCGGGTGTTCGCGGCGTACTACGCGCGCAGCCTGACCGATCCGGCGCTGGCCCGGGTGTTCCTGCCCGGGGACCACCCGCTGGAGGACCTGGTCACGGGCATCCTCGCGACGGCTCGGGACGCCGGGCGGACCGCGCCCGGGCTGGACGTCCGACTGGAGGCCGACCTGCTAGTGGCGGCCGCGGTGGGGCTGGGCGGCGACGTACTGCACGGCCAGCGGTCGTTGGCACAGGCGCGGCGGGCGCTGGAGTACCGACTGGGGACGCTCTTCCCGGGCGGACAGGGGGACGGCGGGGAGAGGTGAGGACGGAGTTGGTGGGGCCGCCTGGGCGGCCCCACCGATCAGCGCAGGGCGGGTTCCGGGTTGACAACTTTTGATTCAGTTGTAGGCCACGGTAGGTCATAGAGTCCCCACATGAGTGATAGGGCTGAGGATTGGATCTCTGCGGGTAAGGCTGCGAAGCGGCTTGGAGTTTCCACGCGGACGCTGCGGCGTTACACCCTCGAAGGCGTGTTGGAGGACCGGCGTTCGCCGGGTGGGCGGCGGGTGTTCCGGGTGGGGGATCTGGATGCGTTGTCGCGGCGCCGGGGTGGGCCGGTGCTACCGCCGGTTGGCGGTGTAGTGCTCTACGGGCGGGTGTCCTCGCACCGGCAGCGCGCGGAGGGGCATCTGGACCGGCAGATGGCCCGGCTTCGGCAGGCGGCGCGGGAGCGCATTGTGGTGGGCGAGTTCTCCGATGTGGCTTCTGGCCTGTCGGACAAGCGCAAGGGTCTGCGACGTGCGTTGCGCGCCTGCCAGGCCGAGAGTGTGTCCACGCTTCTGGTGACGCATGAGGAGCGGCTGGCCCGGTTCGGTACCGCGTTGTTGGCGGAGGTGGTGTTGCCGTCGTGGGGATGCCGGTTGGAGATTTCCGGGGGTGATGAGGAGGTGGACGGGGAGGGGGACGGGGATCTGGTGCGGGACATGCTGGCGGTTGTCACGTCGTTCTCGGGCCGGTTGTACGGAGCGCGTTCGGCGCGGGCGCGGGCGCTCGCACGGGCGGTCAAATCCACCGTAGAGGAGCCGCATTTGTAGGCCAGGATTGGCCATGTGTAGCGTGATCACGTCGGGTTGACGAGTGATCGGGAGGAGGCCGTGAACTTGCCCAGGCGCAAAAAGAAGCGCGAACTGCGCACGATCGCGACCCCCTTCACGGTCGCCGCGCCATTCGGCGCCCGGATACGGGACCGGCTCCGCCTCACCGACGCCGATGCGGAGGTCGTGCGGCTGGCCGGTGAGCACCTGGGCCACCACGCCCGCGCCGATCTCGCGGAGCGTGTCGCGATGGGCCAGGTCAAGGCGAAGGACACACAGCGCGCACGCCGCAAAAAGGCACTCACCGCAGTGTCGTCATCGCGTTGGGCGGGGGCGATCACCCGCGCCAGCGAGGACCAGTACCAGCTCAGCCTGCGGGCCCTGTACGACGAGCGCACCTCGCTGCGCCGCGCCATCACCACCATCAACAAGCGACTCGCCGCGCCGTGCGGTGAACGCGCGGGCAAGGTGCGCGGCTATCCGGACCAGGCCGAACGCTGGACCAAGCAGCGCCGCATTCAGGTGCTCACCGCCCGGATCGCCGAGGTGGAGCAGCGCATCGAGCAGGGCCGACCGGCGATCTCCGTGGGCGGCAGGCGGCTGGCGAAGGTACAGCACAACCTCGCCGACGCCCGGCTCACGCAGGCCGAATGGCGCCAGCGGTGGGACGCGGCCCGGCTGTTCCTCACCGCTGACGGGGAGTCCGGCGCCCCCTACGGCAACTACACCATCACCGTCGATCCCGACGAAGGCTCCGTCACGATCGTGCTGCCCGCACCACTGCGGCACCTGGCCAACGCCCCACGCGGCCGGTACGAACTCGCCTGCACCGCGCGCTTCCACCACCGCCGCCAGGAATGGCTCGACCGGGCCACCGCGCACCGTGCCGTGCGTTACGACATCGTGCACGACCCGGCCCGCGACCGCTGGTACCTGGACGCGTCCTGGTCGGCCGACACCGCCGTCCTGCCCACGCCCGAGGAGATCAAGGCATTCGGGGAACGCCTGCTCGGCGTGGACCTCAACGCCGACCACCTTGCCGTGTGCGTTCTCGATCCGCGCGGCAACCCCATCGCAGCACCGCACACGATCCCGTTGGAGATGACCGGCCCCGCATCCCAGCGGGACGGACGCCTCCGCGCGGCGATCAGCCAGCTCCTGGACCTGGCCCGCGAGCACAACTGCGCCGGAATCGCGATCGAGAACCTGGGCTTCACCGACGCCCGCACCACCGGGCGGGAGACCATGGGCCGAGGCAGGCGCGGCAAGACCTTCCGCCGCACCGTCGCCGGTATCCCCACCGCACGCTTCCGGGAACGCCTGCGAGGCATGGCCTACCACCGGGGCCTCATCGTCGTGGCCGTGGACCCGGCGTACACCTCGATCTGGGGCGAGAAGTACTGGAAAGCCCCGCTCCAGCAACAGACCAAGACCACCGTCACACGGCACCATGGTGCCGCAGTGGCGATCGGCAGGCGTGGCCTGGGATACCGGCTACGGCGTCGGCCAGGTGTGACCCCCGCTCACCAGAGGATGAGCGCGGGGAGAGCTACCGGCCAGACCGTCACCGCTCCCAGGCCACGCGGGACCGTGAGCCCACCCAGGACAGCAGGCACGCCAAACAGAGGCGACAAGACCCGACCGCGCCCAGGTGGCCAGCTCACGCTGTCCCCCGACCCTCAAGACCGTTCGGAGGGTCACCGGACCACCTGTCCGGAATACAGCGATTCGGCCAACACTGGCCAACTCGCTTAGGAACGGTAGAAGTCCCGGGGGCGTCCGTGGGCGTCCTTGAGGCGGCCGAGGAGGCTCGCCGGGTATTCGATGAGCCAGTAGCTGGCCGCGGCCGCCGGGAGGGCGGCGAGGAGGACGATCAGCAGGGCCCAGGGGAAGCCGGACGGGCCGGTGGGCAGTAGTCCGGCGGTGTGGAGCAGGAGCATGACCGGCTCGTGCCAGATGAAGAGGCTGTAGCTGATCAGGCCCACGGGGGTGAGCCAACGGGCCGTCAGGAAGCGGTTCCAGAAGGTGCGTTGGCGAATGTGGAGGGTGCTGAAGAGCAGCAGCATCCACAGGGCGGAGGCGATCGGGTGGTAGTAGGTGAAGGTGAAGCCCTCCGCGTCGGACTGGAGCGAGAGGCAGAAGAGGCCGGCCAGCGCGAGGGCGGTGAGAGACAGTGCGGTGCGCGGGGTCAGGCGGGCGCGGTCGCCGAGCGCGGCCAGTGCCACCGCCAGTCCCATGCCGGCCGCGAAGCCGCCGAAGCGGGCCTGCGGGCCGAAGTAGGCGACCCAGTCGGTGTGCGGGATGCCGAGGACGTAGTGGGCGACGGTGATCCAGGCCAGCGGTGCGGCGTAGAGGAGGAGGCAGCCGGCCGCGCAGACCGCGACCCGGCTGGCGCGGTGGCGCAGTCGCCGGCAGGCGCGGACGGCGAGCGGGCCGAGGCCGACGAGGACGAAGTAGAAGAGCACCTCCAGGGAGAGCGACCAGGTGGGGCCGAGGGTGTAGAAGATCCGGTCCTGGTCGAAGACGTGGGTGAAGGTGAGGTGTTCGAGCAGGTCCGGCCAGTTGCCGGGGAGGGTGGGGTTGCGGGTGGCCCAGACGACCAGGACGGCCAGCACGTAGAGCGGCAGGATCCGGATGGCGCGCCGGAAGAGGAAGGTGCGGGCCGGCCGGGTGGAGCCGCCGTCGAGGGCGGCTCGGGCGTAGGAGTGGGTGAGCAGGAACGCCGACAGGACGAAGAAGAGGTCGATGACTTCGAGGGAGAGGACCGCGTCGAGCACGGGGTTGGCCACCGGTGGGTGGCCGCCCTGGGCGTCGTAGGCGATGTACTGCTGCCAGACGTGGAAGGCGACGGTGCTGAGCGCGGCGAGTCCGCGGAAGCCGTCGATGTCGCCGGCGGGGCGGCGGCGCGGGGCGCTGTCGGGGGTGCGCGGCGGGGCCGGCGGAGCGGTGGCGGTGGTCATCGGCGGGCCACCGCCTTGGCTGCCTGGGCGCGTGGGGTGACCCGCCACTGCCGGTCGCCGAGGGCCTCTTTGAGGTGGGACTGGCGGGCGACCATGTTCTTGAAGTGGCTGTAGAAGACGGTCGACACCAGGAGGTAGGACCAGAACCAGCGGCGGCGGGCGCGGAGTTCGGGGACCGCCAGTCGCCAGGCGAAGAGGGCTTGGACGGGGCCGGCGGCGAGGGTGAGGAGCAGGGCGAGGACGCAGACCGGCACCGCCCAGTCGAGGTGTCCGGGGCCGCCGGCCTTCCAGGTGGCGTAGAGCAGGATCGGGAGGATCTGGAGGGTCAGCCAGGGTTGGATCTCGCGCCAGCCCAACAGGACGATCAGGCCGAATTTTTGACGCACTGTCAGGACTGGTGAGCGCAGGCCGCGCCAGAGGTGTTTGAGGGAGACCTGGAGCCAGCCCTGGGCCCATCGGGAGCGTTGGTTCCACAGGGCGGTGAGGGTGGTGGGGGCCAGTTCGCGGGAGAGGAGGGTGCGGTCGACGGCGATCCGGGCGCCGGCGGTGAGGGACCGCATGGTGGAGTCGATGTCCTCGGTGAGCATGGAGCCGTGCATCCGGGTGCGGGCGAGGAGGTCGGTGCGCCAGAAGCCGTTGGAGCCGCCGAAGACGCCGAAGCCGTGGAGTCGGGTGCGGCCGGGGTGGCTGACGGCGTAGATGGCCTCGAACTCGACGGCGACGAGCCGGGCGATGCGGGAGCTGTCGCCGTTGCGGATGACGCAGTGTCCTTGGACGACGTCGTAGCCGTTGGACAGCCAGTGCCAGGCGTCGCGGAAGGCGTGCGGGGCGGGGTGGTGGTCGGCGTCGAAGATGCCGACGAACTCGCCGCGGACCCGGGTGACGGCCGCGTTGACGTTCTGGGCCTTGGAGGTGCTGCCGGCGACCGGCAGGAGGACGAGGCGGGGGTCGCGGGTGGCGATCTCGCGGAGGGTGTCCTCGACGGGCAGCGGGTGCGGGGTGTTGTAGGCGAGGACGATTTCCAGGTCGGCCGGGTAGTCCTGGCGCAGAAACGATTCGACGGTGTCGACGATGGTGGCGGCCTCGTTGGGGAGGTACGCGGCGATCACGGCGCTGGCCGGCGGGTAGGCGGCGCCGGGCCGTTGCGGGCGGGATGGCGCGTCGAGTGAGTAGAGGCATTCCAGGACGATCAGCAGCGCGGAGAGCACCAGTCCGGCGACCACCGCCCAGTACATGCCGGAGCCGAGGTCCCAGCCAGCCAGGTACGCCTGCTGGTAGAGGACGAACGGCACGCCGATGCCCAGGAGTAACGCCAGGACCGGGGAGAGCGCGGAGAGCGCCGGGCGGATCAGGGCGCGCAGCGGGGGCCGGCGGTGGCGGTGCGGGGTGTCGCGCATCCAGGGGGCGTAGCGGACGGGGCGCAGGTCGCGGTGGCGGAGCGCCTCGTGGGCCGCGTCGCGGGCCTGGTCTGCGGCGTCGGCGGCGTCGGTGCACCCGGTGAGCGGGAGCCAGCCGATGGCGGGGGTGAGGCGGACGTTCTCGTCGGCGACGACGAAGCGGGTGCCGGCGGCGGCGGTGGCGAAGTCCGCCAGGCCGCGCAGGGCGGTCTCCTCGTCGACGCCGGGGAGCAGCATCAGGAGGTGGCCGTCGTCGTCCCGGCCGAGCCGGTCGCAGAAGCCGCCGAGGCGTTCGGCGACGCCGGCCAGGCGTTCGGCGACCTCGCGGCGGACCCGGGGGCCGAGTCGGTCCTCCAGGGCGGCGAGTTCGGCGACGTCGATGACGGCGAGGACGGCGAGGACACCGCCGTGCCGGGCGGCGTCGGGGCGTTGGAGTTCGCGCTCCACCTCGTCGAGGAAGTGGGGGCGGGAGTAGAGGCCGGTGCGCGGGTCGCGGAGCAGGTGCTCGACGGGGACCGGGACGCGGCGGAGCTTGGCTTCTATGCGGGCGGAGAGTTCGTCGGGGTCGGACGCCTCGGGTATGCAGTCGTCGGCTCCCTGGCGGAGCAGGTCGGCGACGCCGGTGGGTCCGGGGGTGCCGGTGACCATGAGGAGGGGCAGGGCTCGGCCGGCGGGGACGGTGCGGACCTCGCGGATGACGTCGGCTCCGGCGTGCCGGGCGCCTGGTTCGTCGAGGGCGACGACGGCGTCCGGGGGTGTCTGGCGGACGCGGGGGCCGGCTTCGCCGGGTGGGGCGTGGCTGACGTGGTGACCGGTGGTGCGGAGGGTGTGGGTGAGGCGTTCCAGGCGTGGTCCTGGGGTGCCGATGACGAGGACGTGGCCGGCGGGGTGGGTGCCGGGTGGGGTGGGCTGGTCCGTTCCGCCGAGGAGGGCCGTGGGTGAGCCCTGGGTGTGTGCGTGGTGCGAAGTGAGCACCTGGGGTTGTCCTTTCTGACTACGGGGCACGCGGAGGCCGGCGAGGGGTCCCCTGGACCGGTTGGTCGACGGTCCTCGGGGCCCGGTGGCCGTGCGCGGGCAGGGCTGAGCAACCGCCCTGCCGCGGCGGCGAGTTGGGGTGCCGGTGCGCCGGCTCGTGGGGTGCCGGCGGCTCCGTGGTGCGCGCGATGCGTGGACGGTGACGATCAGGCGGGCGTCGGGCGGCGGTCAGGTGGTGAGCGCCGCGGAAGCCGCGTGATTGTCAGATGCATGACAGCGTGAGGTGCGGCAAGCGCGCCGGGGTGCGTCTTCTCTCGGCGGAACGGACGGCGGCACGGTGGCGCGCGACCTCGGCGGGCGCGGCCGGCACGGCGGGCTGCAGGCACCGGACCACACGGGGGCGGTCGAGTGTGTATCGCATATGAGGGGTCCCATCCTGATCGGATCGTGGGGGGAGGACCGGATGTCAGGTGTACACCGACCGACCCTGCTCGGCAAGGCCCATCAGCACCCGCCAGCCTCGACGATCACTGTGACACCGCACCTTCATCCACGTAACACCTTCATTACGTCCGGCCGTCGCGGCGATCCCGGCATCCACTACCGCCCGGTAGGTACCGGTGCATCGGGTATACCCGGTAAGGGAGTTCTGGCCTGGAGGTTCGTACCTCTCGCCGATCTGTTAATCTTCCCGCCCCTGGATGTTCCTCCATGTCCGCCCCCTTCCCTCCCCCCAGCACCCCCTGCTCTCCGGGTGCAGCGAGGTGTCGCGTACGTGAACAGCGTTCCGTTCTCTCCCGCTCAGGCCCGATCCGCGCGGGCCCGGGTGGGCCTGACCACCGGTCAGGTCGCCCAGTCCATGTCGGCGTGCGGTGCGCCGGTGCACCCCGAGGCGATCGAGGCGTGGGAGTTCGGCTCCCTGGTGCCCACCGAACCGCAGCTGTTCGCCCTGGCCGATGTGTTGTGGTGCCCGCCGACGGTGCTGATGGGCGTGGAGCCGCGGTCGCTGGCCGAGCACCGGATGGCTCGGCAGTTGAGCGCGGAACGGCTGGCGCAGCTGGTTGGGATGGCCCCGGAGGTGTACCGGGGGGCGGAGGCGGCCAACCAGTGGCACGGTGACTACCGGCAGACCAAGGCGCTGGTGGAGGCGCTGGGGCTGTCGCTGCGCAAGCTGATCGGGGTGATGGGGCGGGTCGAGGAGTTGGCCGGACATCTGCGGGCGGCGATCGAGGGCCGCTGGAAGTCGCACGTCGGGCCGATCACCGAGATCACCACGCTGAACCGGACGCGGGTGGGCGATGCGCTGCGCACCATGCACGGGGAGTTCGCGGACTTCTCCGAGCGGTACATGGGGCACGTGGTGGCGCGGAACGCCGACGCCCGGCTGAAGGAGATCGCGGCCGAGCGGTCGGCGTACCTGCGGCAGTTGGTCGACCACTTCTGGGAGCTGATCGGCGAGGCGGGCGAGGCGCCGCCGTTCAACTCCGTGCACTGAGGCGGCCGGACGGCGGAGCGGGCCGGTGGTCCCGCCCCGCCGGGGCCGGACGTCAGTACGCGCCGTGGGAGTGCGGCGGCGGACCGGCGGGCGCGGGGCCGGTCGGCCCCGCCTGGTCCATGACTGCGCCCTCGGCCTCGTCCTCGGTGAACTCGTCCCAGTCGATCTCCAGCGACTTGCGGCGGGTGAAGACGTTGAAGACGAGGTTCAGCACGATCGCGGTCAGACCGCCCAGGGTGATGCCGGAGTCGAGCACCGCCCGGACGCCCTGCGGCATCCGCTCGAAGAACGGCGCGACCGCGGTGGGCAGGAACGAGGCGCCCAAACTGACCGCCAGGATGAGGGCGTTGCGCTCCTCGCGCAGGTCCACCTTGCCGAGGATCTGGATGCCGACCGCGGCGACCATGCCGAACATGGAGAGCGCCGCACCGCCGAGCACCGGGTGCGGGATCGCCGCGACCACCGAACCGGCCTTGGGCACCAGCCCCAGCACGATCATGAAGCCGCCGGCCGCGACCACCACGAACCGGCTCATCACCCGCGACATCCGCACCAGGCCGATGTTCTCGGCGAAGGCCACATAGGGGAAGGAGTTGAAGATGCCGCCGAGGATGGTGGCCACGCCGTCGGCGCGCAGTGCCCGGGCGACGGTGTCGTTGCCGACCGGCTTGCCGGTGATCTCGCCGATCGCGTAGACGTCCCCGGTGGTCTCCACCATCGTGATCAGCATGACGACGACCATCGCGATGATCGGGAACGCCTCGAATTTGGGCATTCCGTAATGGAACGGGGTGCTGACGCCGAACCAGCCGGTCTGGCCCACACCGCTGAAATCGACGTCACCGAGCAGCCAGGCGGCGGCTGTTCCGCCGACCAGTCCGAGCAGCACCGCGACGCTGCTCAGTAGCGGCTTTCCGATCCGTACGATCGCCAGAATCAACAGCAGGGTGCCCAGCGCGTATCCGAGGTTCTTCAGGTCGCCGAATTCCGGCTTGCCCGCCAACTGGGCGCCGCCGGCCGCGTCCTGAAGGGCCTGCGGGATGAGCGTGAGGCCGATAATGGTGAGAATCGTGCCGATGACGACCGGTGGGAAATACTTCACCAACTTGCTGAAGAACGGGGCGAAAAGGAAGGTGGCGATACCCGCGGTGATCACCGCGCCGTAGACCACCAGCAGTCCGGCGGTGCCGCCGCCCGCGCCCAGTCCGATGGCGATCATCGGGGAGACCGCGGTGAACGTGGCGCCCTGCACGAGGGGCAGTCGGGCGCCTATCTTCCATATGCCGAACGCCTGGATGACGGAGGCGATTCCGCAGGTCAGCAGGTCTGCGTTGATGAGGTAGACGAGTTCTTCGCGGGACAGCCCGAGGGCGTTGCCGAGCATGATCGGGACGATGACCGCGGCCGCGTAGAAGGCGAGGACGTGCTGGAATCCGTAGAGGGCGAGTTTGCCGAACGGCAGCACCTCGTCGACGGGATGGGCCCGCTGTCGGGGAAACTGCCGAGGGGATTGTCGCGCGAGTCGTGCCATCTCTGCCTTGCCTTCATGAGGTAGGTGAATAAGAAGGAACCCGGGCCCTATGGTGCGTTGCCCTGCGGGGTACGGTGCATCCCGGTTCGCCGGGGCATCCTTCGATCAACGGACCGAGGTCCGGTATTTCCATGGAATGCGCAGGTGCGGGCTCGTCGGGGCGCTCACCCTAGTTGACCTGTACCGCTCCGCGCGAGTAACCAGGGGCGGGGGCGGGGAATGCGCCGTAAAATCTGAAATATGGCTGAGCGGCCTGATGCGTCCACCGCGCCCGAACTCCTCGTCGAGTCCGGCGGTGTCACGCAGGTGATGAGCCCGGGGCACGCGTACCACGTGGGACGGGACCCGGACAGTGAACTCGTCATCCCCGACGACCGGGTGTCCTGGCACCACGCGGTGCTCTGGGCCACCGAGGACCACTGGCTGGTGCAGGACGAGGGCAGTACGAACGGTACGTATACGGACGGGCATCGGGTGTCGCGGTCCGACGTCGGGCCGGGCAGCGTGATCCGCTTCGGCAATCCGGCCGACGGCCCGTGTGCGGTGCTCACCGACGTCTCCCGGCGCACGGCCGCCGGCCGGCCGTCGTCGGTGTCGCACCCGGCGGCCACCCACACCTTCCGGCGGCCCAGTACGGTCCGGCCGCTGCCGCCGGCGCGCACCACCCGGATCGGCCGGGCCCCCGACAACGACCTGGTCGTGGACGACCTCGCGGTCTCCCGCCGGCACGCCGAACTCCGGGGCGGCCCGGACGGCTACACCCTCGCCGACCTCGGCAGCCACAACGGCACCTACCTCAACGGCCGTCCGGTCCAGCTCGCCCCGGTGCGCCCCGGCGACATCATCGGCATCGGCCACTCCGCGTTCGTCCTGGTCGGCGACCAGCTCCAGGAGTACGTCGACACCGGTGAGGTGTCGCTGGACGTGCAGGAGCTGACCGTTCAGGTCGGCAAGGGCGCCGAGCGCCGGACGCTGCTGGGCGGGGTGTCGTTCCCGGTGGGTGAGAAGTCGCTGCTGGCCGTGATCGGCCCCAGCGGGGCCGGCAAGTCGACACTGCTCAACGCGCTGACCGGACAGCGTCCCGCCGATGGGGGCACCGTGCTCTACGACGGCCGGGACCTCTACCGGGACTACGCCGAGCTGCGCCAGCGCATCGGGCTGGTGCCACAGGACGACATCCTGCACACCCAGCTGACCGTCCGCCGGGCGCTGGGCTACGCGGCCGAGCTGCGCTTCCCCGAGGACACCTCGCCGGCCGAGCGGTCGGCCCGGGTCGAGGAGGTGATCCGCGAACTCGGCCTGGTCGAGCGGGCCGGACTGCCGATCCACAAACTCTCGGGCGGACAGCGCAAACGCGTCAGCGTGGCGCTGGAGCTGCTGACCAAACCGTCGCTGCTCTTCCTCGACGAGCCGACCTCGGGTCTCGATCCGGGGATGGACCGCTCCGTGATGCACATGCTGCGCGGTCTGGCGGACGACGGCCGCACCGTCATCGTGGTCACCCACAGCGTGCTGAGCCTGGACGTCTGCGACCGGCTGCTGGTGCTGGCCCCGGGCGGCACCATCGCGTACTACGGGCCGCCGGAGGAGGCACTGCCGTACTTCGGGTTCACGCAGTGGCCGGAGGCGTTCGAGGCGTTCGAGAACGACCGCGGGCGGGACTGGGTCGGGGAGTTCCGGGCCTCGCCGCTGTACCGGCGTTACATCACCGGGGAGACCCGGCAGCCACCCGTCCCGTCGGCGCCCCGGCATCCGGTGGCCGCGCCCCGGACCCAGCGCTGGGGCGCCCAGCTGTGGACGCTGGTGCGGCGGTACGCGGCGGCGCTGTCGTCGGACCGGACGTTCCTGATCATCATGGTGGCGCTGCCGTTCGTGATGGGGGCGATGGCGCACGCCATCAGCGGCGGGAAGCTGACCGACGGGGCGGCGACGGTGCTGCTGATCCTGTGTGTGGGGGCGGTACTGACCGGTGCCGCCAACGCGGTCCGCGAGCTGGTCAAGGAGCGGGTGATCTACCAGCGGGAGCGGGCGGTGGGCCTGTCCCGGGCGGCGTATCTGATGTCGAAGGTGCTGGTGCTGGGGACCATCACGGTCGTCCAGGCGGTGGTGCTGACGCTGGTGGCGCTGTTCGGGGTGCACCTCAACGCCCCGGGCGGCAAGGGGGTCCTGATGCCGCCGCTGATCGAAATCACGCTGGCGGTGGCGCTGTTGGCGTTCACCGCGATGCTGCTGGGGCTGCTGGTGTCCGCGTTGGTGCGCAAGGAGGAGGTCACCATGCCCCTGCTGGTCCTCCTCGCGATCGTCCAAGTGGTGTTCTGCGGTGCCCTGCACCAGTTGCCGGGCACCGCGGTGTTGGAGCAGGTGGCGTGGCTGGTGCCGTCCCGGTGGGCGCTCGCGGCCATGGCGGGCACCATCGACCTGAGCCGGCTCCAACCGGGGCCGCTCACCGCCGACCCGCTGTTCCGGCACGCGGTGGGGCCGTGGCTGCTGGACATGGGCATGTTGGTGGTGCTGTCGGTGGTGTTCGGCTTCCTCGTCTACCGGCTGCTGCGGCGCCACGAGCCGGAGATCATGCGCCAGTAGCCGGGACCGGACCGTTGGTGCGTACGGCGTCGCGGCCGTACGCGAGGAGTGCCGAGAAGTGCCGAGAAATGCCGAGGAGCCGCCCGTGACCGTGCCGGAGTTCCGTCCCAGTCATGTCGTCCCGCCGGGCGGGACGGCGACCTGGGCGGCCCCGGACGCCACCCGTCCGCTGGTGCCGCTCGATCCGCTGCTGCCCGTCCGGGTCGTCGAACGGCGCGGTGACTGGGCGCTGGCGCTGTGCTCCAACGGCTGGTCGGCGTGGGTGGACGGGCGGCTGCTGCTGGCGGTGCCGCACGGCCCGCCGGCCGCCGGGCAGCCCGCCGCCCGGACCGCGGACCCCCGGCCGCTGCTGGCCGCCGCCGAGGGCGCGCTGGGCCGCTACCGGCAGTTGGTCGAGGAGTTGCTGGCCGGGCAGCTGGACCGGGAGGCGTTCGCCGAGCGGTCGCGGGGGGCGCGGGTCGGGGCGGTGGTGGACGGTGACGCGGTGTGGCTGTACGACGCGCGGCACGAGCGGTGGTGCTTCTGCGACGGGGCGTCGCTGGTGACCTTCGCCGTGTCGGACGGGCCCGCGGCGGACGCGTCGGAGGGGGGCGTGGCGGAGGGGCCAGTGGCGGACGGGCCCGCGGCGGAGCCGGACGCCGGCGCGGTGGAGGCGGCGGGCGGCGGGGTCGCCGGGGGTGCCGGATCCGGGGGTGCCGGATCCGGAGGTGCCGGATCCGGAGGTGCCGGATCCGGGGGCGGACTGCCCGCCGCGGCGGAGTTCCCGCCACCGTTCCCGCCCTCGGTGGGCGGGCAGGGTGACCGGCCGTGAACGGGGAGCCGGCTGGGCAGGCGGGTGACGAGCGGACCGGCCCGGCCCCGGAAGGCCCGGAGTCGGCCGGCCGGACCCGGGAGCGGGCGACCGTGCCGGACTCGTCCGGGCTGCGCGGCCGCCGGATCGCCGACTACCTGCTCGGGGACGAGATCGGGCGGGGCGGTATGGCGGTGGTCTACAAGGCCGAGGACCTGCGGCTGGGCCGGACCGTGGCGCTCAAGCTGCTGGCCCCCGAGCTGGCCCGGAACGACACCTTCCGGCAGCGCTTCGCGCATGAGTCGCGGGTGGCCGCGGCGATCGACCACCCGCACATCGTGCCGGTCTTCGAGGCCGGCGAGACCGACGGCCTCCTCTACATCGCGATGCGCTACGTCCAGGGCCGCGACCTGCGGGCCCTGCTGGACCGCGAGGGCCCGCTGCCGCTCCCGACCACCTGCCGGATCGCGGTCCAGGTGGCGTCCGCACTGGACGCCGCGCACGCCCACGACCTGGTGCACCGCGACGTCAAACCCGGCAACGTCCTGATCGCCGAGGGCACCGACAGCGACCGCCCGGAGCACGTCTACCTGACCGACTTCGGGCTGACCAAGAAGTCGCTGTCGCTGACCGGGTTCACCAGCGTCGGCCAGTTCGTCGGGACGCTGGACTACGTGGCGCCCGAGCAGATCTCCGGACGTCCGGTCGACGGCCGGTGCGACGTCTACGGGCTGGCCTGCGTCGCCTACGAGATGCTGACCGGGGCCCCGCCGTTCCGCCGCGACGACGACATGGCGCTGCTGTGGGCCCACCAGTACGATCCGCCGCCGGCCCCGAGCGGGCTGCGGCCCGACCTCCCGCCGGCCGTGGACGCGGTGTTCGCCCGCGCGCTGGCCAAGGCGCCGGAGGAGCGGTACGAGAGCTGCCGGGGGTTCGTGGCGGCGCTGCGGACGGCCGGACAGACCGGGACGGCGGGCGGCCCAACGGCGGGAGCCGCGCCGACCCGGGTGGCCGCCCCCGCCGGCGGGACGGAGCAGAGCGCCCGACACAGCGCCGCGCCCCCGCCGCCCCCGCGCTGGGCCGCCCCGGTGTTCCCGGAGCCGGGCGCCGCGGGGTCGTAGAGGGTCGGCGGCCACGGGGACGTAGGGGCGCGGCGGTCGCGGGGACGTAGGGGCGCGGCGGTCACGGGGACGTAGGGGGTCGGCAGTCACGGCACGCGCACGGCGGTCCGGGCCGGTCTTGGCGGTTCGGGCCGATCTTGGGGACGGCGGTCCGGCCCGGAGTTCGGGACGGCGGTCCGGCCCGGTCTCCGGGAGGCGGTCCGGCCCGCGGACGTCAGTGGTCCCGGACGTCAGTGGTCCGGCGGTGGGGTCCGGTGGGCGTCCCGGACCTCGCCGGGGTGCCGGACCCGGCGCGCCGCGAGGCCCCCGGCGAACCCGGTGACCAGGCCCCAGGCGGCGCCCACCCCCACCAGCCGCCACAGCTGCGGCTCCAGGGTGACCGCGCCCCCCAGGTCGCCGCCGAGGTCGCCGACGCCGATCAGGGAGAGCCCGTAGTGGGCGTCGATCCGGGTGACCAGCCCGACGACGAGGAGGGTGAGCGCCAGCGCCACCGCCATCTCCAGGGCGTGCCGCCAGGCGGGTGTCCGGGCCGGGGCGCGGACCGCCGCGGTGAACGCGGCACCGAGCAGCACCACAGCGGCCACCGCCACCAGCAGCCAGACCCGCCCGTCGTAGGCACCGAGCGAGCCCAGGTCGACGGTGCGCTGCCCGCGGTGCCGCAGCACCTGCTCCAGGGCGTTCGGCAACGGCAACCCGAGCGCTTTGTCGACGTGCCCGGTCCAGGCGCCGCCGGTGCCGATGCCCAGCGCCAACCAGGCCACGTTCGGCAGCCCGAGCAGGAGCACCGCGAGGGTGCGGGCCGGGTCGCCGCGGGCGATCAGTTCGATGACGCCGACGACCAGCCCGATGGCCACGTAGGCCAGCAGGGTCAGCAGCATCGCGTGGGCCGGTGGGCGGAACGAGTCCTGGAAGCGGAGCAGCCGGGGGGAGAGCGGGGCCTTGCGGGAGACGAGGAAGGCCAGCGCCAGCACGGCGAGCACCCACAGCAGCCCGTAGCCGAGGGTGGCCGGGACATCGGCGCGGAAGCCGACGGTGGGGGTGCTGCCCAGGAGGGCGCCGAGTTGGTCGACGAGGGAGTTGCCGACGGTGATGGTGAAGCTGTGGCGGGCGGCGAGCGTGATCAGCCACAGCAGGACCAGCCAGCACACCGCCGTCCGGGCGATCCGGCCGAGCAGTTCGCCGACCGGGGCGACCGCGCGGTGGCGCAGCGGCCGCAGGAAGACGACGGCGGTCACCAGGAAGCCGGCGAGGGTCACCGACAGCGGGACGGCGTCGACGGCAGCCTGGGCCTCGGCGATGATCCCGGCGTCGCCGGTCGCACTGATCGAGCCGCCGGCCGCGGTGACGACGGCGGCCGCGACCACCGCGGGGAAGCCGCCGCCGGGCAGTCCGCCGGCGCCCGCCGCCCACAGGCCGAGCGCGGCGGTCACCAGCATGGTGGCCAGGCCCGCCAGGGCGGTGCCGAGCGCCTCCAGCCAGCCGCGGAGGGCGGGCGGAAGGCCGTGGGGTGCCGGGTCTTGGGGGCCGGCCGCTGTCGGGCCGCGCGTCTGGCTCACGCTTCTCTCCTGCGGGGCGCGGGGGCCGAACTGCCGTCCAGGCCACGGTACGCACGGCCGTGCCAACCCCGCTTGCGGAGGACGCCGCACCTGGGCACACAATTGCCCGTACGTGGCTGAATCTCCACAAATCCGGGCGTCATACGCATGGCCGGATGGCCCAACAGCACCGGGAAGAGGGACCCGTGACATCTGCACCGTCACCGGAGCGCCGACCGGGAAGCCAGCCGACCGGTCCACCGTCGGGTCCGCTGTCCGACTCCCCCTCCGAGCCATCCCACGAGCCGACCCGCCCCTGGCAGAAACCGGGGCAGCCCACCGCACCGGGCGCGGGATCGCCCCCGGGCGGCGGGGGCGGCGACGGGGGCGGGGGCGGAAACGGCGGCGGGGGCGGTGCGAGCGGCGGCGGAGGCGGGCCCCGGCCCTGGTGGCGGTCGGCACCGCGGATCGCCCTCGCCGCGGCCGCGGTGGTCGTGGCCGTGGTGCTGACGGTGGTGCTGACCCGCCCCGGGGGCGGCGGGGGCACGGGTCAGCTGCACCTGGAATCGGTCGGCTCCACGGGCCCGGCCCCGTACTCCGCCTCGACGGTCAACGGGGGCGGCACCGCGTCCCCGACGGCCACACCGTCCGTACCGCCGCGCGGCGACCACCAGCGCACCAGCGTGTCGGGAGCGGCGCCCGGTCTGTACGGCGGCAGTCGCGACAAGGCCAGCTGCGACGTCGAGAAGCAGATCCGCTACCTCCAGGCCAACCCGGACAAGGCGCGGGCGTTCGCCGGCGTGCAGGGGAAGAGCGCCGGGGAGCTGCCGGCGTACCTGCGGTCCATGACCTCCGTGCAGTTGCTGGTCGACACCTGGGTCACCAACCACGGCTACCAGGACGGCAAGGCGACCACCTACCAGGCGGTGCTCCAGGCGGGCACGGCGGTGCTGGTGGACGCGCACGGGGTGCCCAGGGTGCGCTGCGCCTGCGGGAACCCGTTGACGCCGCCGACGGCCACCGGCCGGCAGGGCCTGAAGACACAGGGCAAGCCCTGGCCGGGGTTCCGGGACGCGAACGTGGTGACGGTCCAGCCGGCACCGAAGCCGGTGCGGTCGTTCGTCCTCAAGGACCCCGACACCGGGCAGTACTTCGCCCGCCCGAAGGGTGCCGACGGCAGTACGGACCAGCCGTCGCCGCCGCCGTCCGCGTCGCCGTTCTCGCCGTCGCCGTCGTCCCCGGCATCCCCCGGTACACCGGGGGGCGGCTCACCGCCCCAGCCCCCGGGCGGCGGTACGGCACCGGAGTCCCCGTCGGGTCCCGGCTCGACGCCGGGCGGGCCCTCGACGCCCGAGCAGCCCGGCACCCCGGGGCCCACGACTCCGGAACAGCCCGGTGGCCCCGGGTCACCCGGCGGACCTGGCGGGACCCCCGGAACGCCGGCCCAGCCGGGCGGCACCGCCAGCTGACGCGGCACGCGTCCCGGGCCGAGCGCGACGGCGCCGCCCGGGGCGCTCGTCGCGCTCCCCAGGCTTCGATATCGAACTGTGTCCTAATAAACCGGTGCACCGCACAACCTTTGAAGCGGACAAAACATCTGTATGTGTGGCGGATGCCTTCGGCACCGCCACCGTCCGTTGTTCAGCTTTGGAGGGACCCTCGTGCACGCCGGAACACGTCGCCACACCGCCCGGTTGATACCCGCCGCGCTCGCGGCGGGGTTGCTGATGACCGCGTGCGGGACCGGCGCCGGCTCGTCCAAGGCAGCGGAGCCGGCTGCCAAGGTGACCGTCACCCCGGCCGCCGGCAGCTCCACCGCGAAGCTCGGCTCGCCGATATCCGTCAAGGCCGACGGGGGCAAGCTGACCACGGTCGACGTCAAGGACGACAAGGGCGCCAAGGTGCCCGGGAAGCTGACCGCTGACGGTGCGTCATGGACGTCCGAGGGCAAGGTCCGGCCGAAGACCACCTACACCGTGGCCACCAAGGCGAAGTCGACCGGCGGCAAGGAGTCCTCGGCCACCACGACCTTCACCACCGAGCAGGCCGACAAGGTCAACAAGCTCACCAACACGCCGGGCAACGGGCAGACGGTCGGCACCGGCATGCCGATCTCGATCCTCTTCGACCACGCGATAGCCAAGGGCAACCGCGCCGAGGTCGAGAAGGCGCTGAAGGTCACCACCCAGCCGCACGTCGAGGGCGCCTGGGGCTGGGTGAAGGACTGGTCCGGCAAGGACCGGATCGACTGGCGGCCCAAGGACTACTGGCCGGCCGGTACCAAGGTGTCCGTCCGGGGCGGGCTGTCCGGCATCAACTCCGGCGACGGCGGCTGGTTCGCGCGGGACTACGACTTCGACTTCACGATCGGCGCCGACCACAAGGCCGTCATCGACGTGCCCTCGCACACCCTGACCCTGTACGCCGACGGCAAGGCGGTGGGCACCATCAGGGGCTCCGCGGGCTCCCCGCAGGACCCGACCCGCGGCGGGGTGCACACCGTGCGCAGCAAGAACGCCGCCGAGACCATGGACTCCGCCACCATCGGCCACGGCGACGAGTGGATGCTGGACTCCCAGTGGGTCACCCACCTCACCGCGTCCGGGACCTTCCTGCACTCCGCCCCGTGGAACCGGTCCCTCGGCGTGGTCAACAACAGCCACGGCTGCTTCGGCATGACCACCTCGGACGCCAAGCGGGTCTACGACTTCCTGTCGGTCGGCTCCACGGTCGAGGTGAAGGGCACCAGCAGCACCAAGAAGACCGACGTCGGCAACGGCCTGGAGGTCTGGCAGGAGAACTGGCAGCAGTGGCAGCAGCGGAGCGCCCTCAAGTAGCCGAGAAGACCCTCACGTAGCCGGGCGGGGCACGCTCAGTATCCGCTGGGGCCGGCGCTGCCACGGGGACTACCGCTGGAACTGCCACTGGGACTGCCGCTGGGCACCGGCTTCGTGATCCGGTTGCCCGCGGGGTCCAGGACGTACCACCTGGCGCCGTGGTCGTCCGAGCCCTGGCCGTTGACGTCGCCGGGCCGCTTGTCCTGGACGAAGTAGTAGAGCGGGTGCCCGTGGTAGGTGACCTCCCGGCTGCCGTCACGGCGGGCGGTGGTCCCCAGCAGTTCCTCCTTCACGCCGCTGCCGGCGGTGGGGGCGCCGCGCACCACCAGCGGCGGCCAGTCCTTGGCGCAGTCGTCGTAGCACGTCGACTCGCGGCCCTTGTCCGCCTCGAACAGGTACAGGGTGCGGCCCTGTCCGTCGACCAGGATCGTGCCGAGCGGCCCGGAGCGGGCGTGCACCGCGACCGGCCCCGCCGACGGGGTCGCCGTCGGCGGGGCGCTGGCCGGGCCGGTCCCGGAGGGGGTCTGGGAGCGCGACGGGGCGGTCCCGCCGCCCCCGTTCGCGCATCCGCCGACCACCACCGCGACCAGGGCGACGGCGGCCGCGGTGACGGCCGTCGTGGCGGTGTTCCTCATCGCACGTCTCCTTCGGCACCCGTGGTGGGCCGGCGGACCGCCGGCCCACCTCACTAGAGCGCAGCCGCCGGCGCCCGGCCATCCGGGCGGCGGCGTTCGGCGTACGGGACGTCCGGGGCGGGTGGGCGCGGAGCGGTCAGCGCACCTCGTGGGCGGTGCGCCGGTAGGTGGAGCGCCGGTCCTCGATGGCGGACCAGCGGTCACCGTAGACGGTCTCGGTGATGCCCGGTTCGCGGAGGAAGGCGTGCGGGAAGCCGAGCGGGACCTCGCTGGCGGCGTCCAGCCGCGCCACGGCGTCCGCGTCCAGTGCCACGTCCACGCTGGCGAGGTTGTCGGCCAGTTGGCTCTCCTTGGTGGCGCCGATGATCGGGATGATGTTGCCGGGGCGCTGCCGCAGCCAGGCCAGGGCCACCTGGGCCGGGCTCCAGCCGCCCTTTTCGGCGACCTCCAGGACGGCGGTGACGGTCTCGTCCTCGTTGTGGTCCCAGTGGCCGGTCCGGTCGGTGGTGTCCAGCCGGCCGGACTCGCCGCGCCGGTACTTGCCGGTGAGCTTGCCGGCCGCGAGCGGGGCCCAGGCCAGCACGGCCAGGTCGAAGGCGCGGGCCTGCGGGAGCAGTTCGCGCTCCACGGTCCGCTCCAGGAGGTTGTAGCGCAGCTGCGAGCCGGCGAAGGCGGTCCAGCCGCGCAGTTCGGCGAGGGTGTTGGCCTGGGCGATCTCCCAGGCGGGCCAGTCGGACACACCGAGGTAGAGCACCTTGCCGGCGCGCACCACGTCGTCCAGGGCGCGCATCACCTCTTCGACGGGGGTGAAGTTGTCCCGGGCGTGCACCCACAGCACGTCGAGCCGGTCGGTGTTCAGGCGGCGGAGGCTGGCCTCGACGGACTGCACGAGGTTCTTGCGGTGGTTGCCGCCGGCGTTGACGTCGCCCTCGGCGGTGGCGCAGGTGTACTTGCTGGCCAGGACGAACCGGTCCCGGCGGCCGGCGAGCAGTTCGCCGAGCATGGTCTCGGAGCTGCCGCCGGTGTAGTTGTTGGCGGTGTCGAGGAAGTTGCCGCCGGCGTCGGCGTAGGCGTCGAGGATGCGGGCGCTGGTGTCCTTGGCGGTGCCCCAGCCCCAGTCCTCGCCGAAGGTCATGGTGCCCAGGGCCAGTTCGCTCACCCGCAGGCCGGTCTTGCCGAACAGTGTGTACCGCAACGGTTCCCCTTCGGTCGGTGGTGGGTCACACGCTAGGAGCTGGAGTGCGCTCCAAGGCAAGACGACATTCCGCCGACGGGTGGCCGGGAGGCGCGGACGCCGCGGCGCCTCCCGGCCGGGGCCGGGTCAGCCGGTGCGGAGCGCCGGGTCGCTGACGCCCGGCTTGCCGGTCTCGACATGGCCGGCGAACCGGCGCAGGAAGCCGGCGTCGGTGTCGGCGGTGACCGTCAGGTCGTACCAGCGCTTGCTCGCGGTGAGGTCGACGGACCGGGTGACGGTGCCGCCCGGGTCCACCCGGACGGTCTGCTTGGCGCCGCCGTAGGCGTTGGCGACGGTCAGCTGGCAGGGGGCGGTGCCCGGGTTGGTGAAGGACAGCTCGACGTGGCCGGAGGCGGCGTCGTGGCGGGCGGTCACCTCGGGGGTCTGCTTCTTGCCGGGGCCCTTGAAGGTGCGCAGGAAGCCGTTGGGGCCGTGCACCGTCAGGTCGTAACTGCCCTTGGAGTAGGTGGTGTTCCAGGTGTCGGCGAGGGTCTTGCCGGCCTCGGTGGTGTACGTCCAGGGGCCGTCGGTGCGGTTGGCGGAGGTGACCAGGAAGCAGGCGCCGGCGGCGTTACCACCGCTGAAGGTGAGGGTGAAGCGGCCGCCGGCGACGTCCGCGGTGCCGTCGGTCAGCGGGACGTAGGGCAGCGGGCGGCTGGGCCGGGAGCCCGCTTCCTGCTTGGGCAGGACGGGGTTGGCGGGCGGCGTGGGGTGGTAGCTGTCGTGCCGGTTGTGGTCCGGCGGCTGGTAGCCCTTGGTGTCCGGGAGCGCGGCCGGCTTGGTGTTCTCCAGGGAGAAGTCGAACGCGGAGGTGAGGTCGCCGCAGATGGCGCGGCGCCAGGGCGAGATGTTGGGCTCGTGGACGCCGAAGCGGCTCTCCATGAACCGGATGACGGAGGTGTGGTCGAAGACCTCGGAGCAGACGTAGCCGCCGGTGCTCCAGGGGGAGACCACCAGCATCGGGACGCGCTGGCCCAGGCCGTAGGGGCCGGCGGCGTAGGTGAGGCTGCCGGGGAAGTGCTCCAGGGTGGTGTCCACGGTGGACCGGCCCTGGTCGGCGGAGGCCGGCGGGAACGGCGGGACGACGTGGTCGAAGTAGCCGTCGTTCTCGTCGTAGGTGATGAACAGCGCGGTCTTGCTCCACACGTCGGGGTTGGAGGTGAGCGCGTCCAGGACCTGGGAGACGTACCAGGCGCCGTAGTTGGCGGGCCAGTTGGGGTGCTCGGAGAACGCCTCGGGGGCCGCGATCCAGGAGATCTGCGGCAGTTTGCCGGCCTTGACGTCGGCCTTGAGCTGGTCGAAGTAGCCGTCGCCCTGCTTGACGTTGGTGCCGGTGCGGGCCTTGTCGTAGAGCGGGTCGCCGGGCTTGGCGTTGCGGTACTGGTTGAAGAAGAGCAGGGAGTTGTCGCCGTAGGTGCCGCGGTAGGCGTCGTCGATCCAGCCCCACTTGCCGGCGGCGTCCAGGCCGTCGCCGATGTCCTGGTAGATCTTCCAGGAGACGCCGGCCTTCTCCAGGCGCTCGGGGTAGGTGGTCCAGCCGTAGCCGGCCTCCTCGTTGCCGACGACCGGGCCGCCGCCGGTGCCGTCGTTGCCGACGTAGCCGGTCCACATGTAGTAGCGGTTGGGGTCGGTGGAGCTCATCAGCGAGCAGTGGTAGGAGTCGCAGATGGTGAAGGCGTCGGCGAGCGCGTAGTGGAAGGGGATGTCCTTACGGGTCAGATACGCCATGGTGCCGGTGCCCTTGGCGGGGATCCACTGGTCGTACTTGCCGCCGTTCCACGCCTGGTGGCCGCCGTGCCAGTCGTGGTTGAGGCCCTCGATGAACTGCATGCCGAGGTTCTCGGCGTCGGGGTGGTAGGGCAGCACGTCCTTGCCGCCGTTGGCCTGGTACCAGACGGATTTGCCGTTCGGCTGGGTGACCGGGCGCGGGTCGCCGAAGCCTCGGACGCCCTTCAGCGAACCGAAGTAGTGGTCGAAGGAACGGTTCTCCTGCATGAGGACGACGATGTGCTCGACGTCCTTGATGGAGCCGGCGCTGCGCCGGGCGGGGATGGCGGCGGCGCGGGCGATGCTGCTGGAGAGGGCGGTGACGCCCGCGGTGGCGCCGGCTATCTGGAGGAATCGCCGGCGGTTGATGTCAGCCATGTGTCTGGGAACCTCGCGGGTGGGGGGAATGACGGGGGTCTGATCGGGGGGCGGTGCGGAACGGGTCGTGCGGTATCAGCGGTCAGCAGAGTGTTCCAAGAGGAACGAGGGTCCGGGAAGAGGGGGTGTCCCGGAGATGACACTTCACCGTACGGGGGGCGAACTCCTAGGCCGGCGGCGCCCCGGCATGACGAACGGCCGGCGGTTCACGGCAGTTGTGCCGTGAACCGCCGGCCGTTGGGGCCGGTCGGGTGCGCCGGATCAGCGACGCATCGGACCTGCGGGAGCTGGGGCCTGTCCGATGCGTCAGGGTCGGGCAGGCCCTAGACCAACGTCACCTCTGACGGGGTCGGGCCGGCGGCGACGGCCGGGTCGGAGGCGGGAGCCGGGGCGGGGGCGGGGGCGGGGGCGGCCGGGGGCTCCACCGCGGGCGCGGGTTCCACCACGTCCGGCACGCTGCGCAGCGGCACCGGCGGGGTCACCGGGGCGGTGCGGGCCGCCTCGATCCGGCGGGTGAACCAGATGACCTTGCCGTCGGGGGTGCCACAGGTGCCCCAACTGTCGCTCACGGCGGCGATCCGGGCGAGTCCGCCGCCGCCCGCGCTCTCCAGCCGCGGCAGCCGGGGGCCCTCGTCGGCGACCGAGGCCGTCAGATGCCGGCCGCTCCAGCGGAGTTCGACCACACAGCGGGCGGCGGGGCCGATATGGCGGTGGACGTTGGTCAGGAGCTCCGTCACCCCCTCGCACACGGGCGGGATATGCAGCTCAAGGTTCCAGTGGCGCAGATGCGCGGCGATGATCCGCCGGATCTGCGGGACGCGCTCCGCCGAGGCGTGCAGTTCGACCGTGTAGTGCCGGTCGCCGGGTGGTGTCATGTCGTGGCTCCTCACCGCGAGGCTCACGTCTTTCACCTCGTTGGACCAACGAACCCCGAACACGAAGAGTGAGCATCCGTCACGTATGGGTTGACTGCCATGCTGACCCGGGGGGTCCGGGTCAGCAACAGGGGTGGTCCGTCCGGGTTGCCCGCCCCGGTGGCGGGCCCCGGTGGCGGGCCCCGTACGGGCCGTCAGGAGTGGAGCGTGGACAGCGCGGCCAGCACCTTGTCCGGCGTCAGTGGCAGATCGCGGAGCCGGGTGCCGGTGGCGTGCCACACCGCGTTGCCGAGCGCCGCCGCGGTGCCGACGGTGCCGATCTCGCCGATGCCCTTGCTGCCCATGGGGTTGAGGTGCGGGTCCTCCTCGTCGAGCCAGTGCGCCTCGATGACCGGTACGTCGGCGCAGGCCGGGACGTGGTACGCGGCCAGGTCGCAGGCGGTGAAGTCGCCGAAGGCGGGGTCCAGGGCGCTGCCCTCCATGAGGGCCATGCCCAGGCCCATGGTCATCCCGCCGATGAACTGGGAGCGCGCGGTACGGGAGTTGAGGATCCGCCCGGCCGCGTACTGGCCGAGGAGCCGGCGGACCCGGACCTCGCCGGTGCGGACGTCGGCCTGCACCTCGGCGAAGACGGCGCCGAAGGCGTGCCGGGAGTACGGGGACCGCTCGGCGGTCTCCAGGCGGGTGTCCTCGGTGACCGTGATGCCCTCGGCGGGGAGCGACCCCGCGTGGTCGCTCAGCCGGGCCAGCAGCGCCGTGCACGCCTTGTGGACGGCCCAGCCCCAGGAGGCGGTGCCGGCGGAGCCGCCGGCGAGCATGGCGGGCGGCAGATCGCTGCTACCGATGTCGACCTGGATGCGGTCCTCGGGGACGCCGAGCGCGGCGGCGGCGATCTGGGCGAGGACGGTGCGGGCGCCGGTGCCGATGTCGGTGGCGTTGACCCGGATCCGGTAGCCGCCGTCGGCGGCGGCGTGCGCCTCGGCCTCGGTGGCGCCGATGTAGACGGGGTAGGTGGCAGCGGCGACGCCGGTGCCCAGCAGGAGGTCGCCGTGGCGGTGTACGGCGGGGCGCGGGTCGCGGGGCAGCCAGCCGAAGCGTTCGGCGCCCTCGCGGAGGCAGTCCACGAGGTGGCGGCTGCTGAAGGGGCGCCCGCTGTCCGGTTCGGTGTCGGGCTCGTTGCGGATGCGCAGTTCGACCGGGTCGATGTCCAGGAGGGCGGCGAGTTCGTCGACGGCGGACTCCAGGGCGTACATTCCCGGGGCCTCGCCGGGGGCACGCATCCAGGAGGGGCTGGGGACGTCGAGGGCGGCGACGCGGTGTGTGGTGCGGCTGTGCGGCGAGGTGTACATGATGCGTGCCGGGACCGCGGCCTGTTCCACGAACTCGGTGATCGTGGAGGTATGGGTGACGCAGTCGTGGGCGAGGGCGGTGATCACACCGTCGGTGCCGGCGCCGATCCGGACCCGCTGGAGCGTGGGGGCACGGTGGCCGACGACGGCGGGCATCTGGCGGCGGGGCAGGGCCAGTTTGACGGGGCGGCCGGTGTGCCGGGCGGCCATCGCGGCGAGCACGACCTGGGGGCGGGGCGTCCCCTTGGAACCGAAGCCGCCGCCGACGTGTTCGGAGATCACGGTGATCTCGTCCGTGCCGAGCTTGAACAGGGCGGCCAGGTCCTCGCGCACTTTGGTGGAGCCTTGGCTGGCGTCGAAGACGGTGAGGTGGCCGTTGGCCCACTGGGCGGTGGCGGCGTGCGGTTCCATCGGGTGGTTGTGCAGCGGCGGCACGGTGTAGGTCGCGTCGACCCTCGCCGGTGCGGCGGCGAACGCCGTGTCGAAGTCGCCGCGTTCGCGGACCGCGGGGAAGTCGCCGTTGACGCTCTCCGGCACGTACAGCTCCGGGTGGTCCGCGGTGATCCGTACGTCGTGGCGCTCGGTGGCGTAGGTGACGTGGACGGCCTCGGCGGCGGCCTGGGCGGCTTCCAGGGTGTCGGCGACGGCGAGCGCGACGTACCAGCCGCGGTGCGGGACGCGGTCCTCCTGGAGCAGAGCCAGGGTGGGGTCCGAGGTGGACGCCAGGCGGGGCGCGTTCTCGTGGGTGAGCACGGCGATCACCCCGGGCAGCGCCAGCGCCCCGCCGATGTCCAGTTCGGTGATCCGGCCGCGGGCGACGGTGGCCGGGACCGGCCAGGCGTAGGCGCAGCCGGGCGGGGTGTGTTCGGCGGCGTAGCGGGCGGTGCCGGTGACCTTCTGCCGGCCTTCGCGGCGGACCAGGGGGTCGCCCAGGGGGTGCGGCGGCTGTGGGGCGGGCGGCGTCGGCCGCTCCGGTGGAGCCGGTGCGTGCGCCGGGGGGAACGGGTCGTGGCTCATGGCGCGGGTCCTTGTGGTCGCGGGCGGGGTCATCCGTTGGTGGCGCGGTCGGCGAGGTCGGTGAGCACGCCGACGGCGAGGGCATGGGCCAGCGGGACCTTGAAGCCGTTGTCGCGCAGCGGTGCGGCGGCGGCGAGTTCGGCGGCGGCGGCGCGGGCGAAGGTCGCCTCGGTGGCGGGCGCGCCGTGCAGCGCGGCCTCGGCGGTGCGGGCCCGCCAGGGGCGGTGGGCCAGTCCCCCGAAGGCGAGCGCGGCGTGGGCGACGACGCCGTCGCGGACCGCGAGAACGACGGCGACGGAGGCCAGGGCGAAGGCGAACGAGGCGCGGTCGCGGGCCTTGCGGTAGCGGGAGCGGGTGCCGGGGCCGGGCGGCGGCAGTTCGACGGCGGTGAGCAGTTCGCCGAGCCGGATCTCGGTGTCCCGTTCGGGGCTGTCGCCGGGCAGTCGGTGGAAGTCGGTGGCGGGGACGGTGCGTTCGCCCTCGGGCCCGTGCAGGTGCACGGTGGCGTCCAGGGCGGCGAGGGCGACCGCCAGGTCGGAGGGCTGGGTGGCGACGCAGTGTGCGGAGTGCCCGAGGACGGCGAGGTCGCGGTGGGCGCCGTCGAGGGCCGGGCAGCCGGTGCCGGGCTCCCGTTTGTTGCAGGGCTTGGAGGTGTCCTGGAAGTAGGTGCAGCGGGTGCGTTGGAGGAGGTTGCCGCCGGTGGTGGCGGTGTTGCGGAGCTGTCCGGAGGCGCCGGCCAGCAGGGCCTGGGACAGCACGGGGTAGCGGTCGCGGACGGCGGGGGCCGCGGCGAGGTCGGCGTTGCGGACCGTGGCGCCGATGCGCAGGCCGCCGTCCGGCAGTTCCTCGATGCGGTCCAGCGGCAGCCGGCTGACGTCGATGAGGGTGCGCGGGGCCTCCACGCCGAGCTTCATCAGGTCGACGAGGTTGGTGCCGCCGGCCAGGAACTGGACGCCGGGCTGCCCGGCGGCGGCCCGGACCGCCTCGTCGACGCTGTCGACCCGCAGGTAGCCGAAGGGTCTCATCGGCCGGTCACCGCCGCCCCGGCGGCCGCGGCGTCGGCGACCGCTTCGACGATCCTGGGATAGGCGCCGCAGCGGCACAGGTTGCCGCTCATCCGCTCCCTGATCTCGTCGGCGGTGAGCGCGACCGGGGCCCCGGACCGCGCGGTTTCCGGGGTGACGTGGGAGGGGAAGCCGTCGGCCGCCTCGGCCAGGACGCCGACGGCCGAGCAGATCTGGCCGGGGGTGCAGTAGCCGCACTGGAGGGCGTCACGGTCCAGGAAGGCTTCCTGGAGGGGGTGCAGCCGCTCGCCGTCGGCCAGGCCCTCGACGGTGGTGATCTCGCACCCGTCGTGCGCCACGGCCAGGAGCAGGCAGCTGTTGGCGCGCCGCCCGTCGACGAGGACGGTGCAGGCGCCGCACTGCCCGTGGTCGCAGCCCTTCTTGGCGCCGGTGAGGTCGAGGTGCTCGCGGAGCAGGTCCAGGACGGTGGTGCGGTGGTCGAGGGTCAGGGTGTGTGCCGTGCCGTTGACGGTGAGGGTCAGTTCGGAGTGCCGGCCGTTGACCGGGCGGGGGCCGTCGGCGCCGTCCCGGTGGTCCGCCCCGTACGCCATCAGGGGGCGCCCTTCGTGACGGGCTGCCGCAGCGTCTCCAGCCGCAGTTCGACCTCCTTCTCCTGGTCGCCGGCGGCCGTGCCGAGGACGTGGACGACGAAGGCGGACTTCAGGCTCGCGCACAGCTGGTCCACGGCCCAGTAGCCGCCCTGGAGGGTGACGGTGACGGGGGAGGTCAGCCGGCGCGGCTCCGGGGTGGTGCCGCGCTCGCTGACGTCGACGGTGGAGGTCCACACCGTCGCGCCCGGCCCGGCCGTCTCCTGGGGGACGTCGTCCGCGGCACGGTCGGAGCGGAAGGCGGTGTGCAGGGTGCGGAAGACGGCATGCGCGTCCGCCGTTCCGCAACCCTGGAGCTCCACCACGACTTCGGCCGATGCGTGTTCCGCGGGTGACGCCTGTTCCTCGCTGTTCACTGTGGGCCCTTCCTGTGGGTGCCGGACGCTTCCAGGCTCGCTCCGCACCCCGGTGTGTGCGACCCGAGGCTCGAACGAGTGGTTTAAACGGGCGCACCTGCTCGCCACCGCCACAGAGAGTTACGGTGTGTAGTCAGAGCGCGCTCTCCGTAGTCGCGCTGTCATCCCTGCCGGCCGCACATCCCCCCAGGAGCACCGTTGACCAGTCCCCTCGTCGACCAGCACGCCACCGGCTACAGCCTCCGTCAGGCGCTGTGCATGGTGCGCGCCGCCGAGCTCGCCTACCAGGGCGAGCAGACCATCGAGGCCGCCGCTCGGGAGTGGGGGTTCGACCGGGTGCGCCACCACCACACCGCGTTCCGCCCGCCGTTCCCGCTCCAGGACACCCAGGCGTACACCCTCGGCGGACGACACATGATCATCACCGCGTTCCGCGGCACCGAGCCGGCCGAGCTGCGGGACTGGCTCTCCGACGCCACCACCCCGCCGTGGCCCGGCCCCGGCGGCCGGGGCTATGTGCACTACGGCTTCGCCGAGGCGCTGGAGGCCGTGTGGCCGCAGGTCCTCACCACCCTCAAGGAGTTCCGGGACAACGACCAGGCGCTCTACTTCACCGGCCACAGCCTGGGCGGGGCGCTGGCGATGCTGGCCGGCACCCGGCTGCACTTCGAGGACCCCCGACTGACCGCCGACGGCGTCTACACCTTCGGCCAGCCCCGCACCTGCGACCCGGGGCTGGCCCGGGAGTTCAACACCGCCTTCGCGGAGCGCATGTACCGCTTCGTCAACAACAACGACATCGTCCCCCAGCTCCCGCCGGAACCGGTCTTCCGGCACGTCTCCGCGTTGCGCTACATCGACTCCCGGGGCGCGGTGCACAACACCATGCCGCTGATCGGCGGCCTGCTGGACCGCGGCCGGGGCCTCACCGCCGATCTACTGGCCCCCGCCTCGGACGGCATCCGGGACCACTTCATTACGGCGTACGTCACCGCGCTGGAGAACGCGGCGGAGCAGCAGGGCTGAGCCACCGTTCGGCCGCGGCGGCGGGGAGCCCGGGGAAGGGTGCCTGCACCGGTGGGGCGGTGAAGGCGACGGCGGCGGCGTGCGGGACGATCTCGACCTCGTCACCGAGGGCCCACTCGGCGGCCCGGGAGGACATCGCGGCCGGCACGGTGTCGCTGATGTCCGGCGCGGCGGGGATGTCGTAGGTGGCGTGCGCGTCGTGCGGCAGGACGACGCGGTGCCCCAGTGCCAGTGCGGTCCGCGCGGTGGCGGCGACGCACATTTCGGAGAGCACCCCGCACACCGCCAGTTGGGTCACGCCCGCCCCGGTGAGCAAGGCGCCGAGTCCGGTGCCCGCGAAGCCGTCGTCCTCGGTCTTGCGGACCAGGTACTCGTGGGGGCCGGGTTCGACGGGGAGGTGGAGTTCCCAGCCGGGGGTGTGGGGCGCGTCGACGGTGCCGGGCGCGCCGTCGTTCTGCAGGTGGACGACGAGGGCGCCGGCCGCGCGGGCGCGGGAGAGCAGGCCGCGGGTCCGGTCGAGGACCCGGGCCGCGTCGGGGACCGCCTCCTCCCCGGAGACGAACGCGGATTGGACGTCGACGACGAGGAGGGCCTGGACGGGGCGGAGCGGCGCGGCGGTCATGGTGACCATGATCCCGTTCCGCGGCGCTGGGCCGGACGGGCGGGAATGATTCCGGCCGGGCAGGCATGGTTGCCACAGGCATCGATCCGGGCGGATCATCCGTACGTGCTCCACGGCCGCAGGTACGTCGTGTCCGCGCGTGGGCGTGTGTGCGGTGGGGCGCGGTACCCGACCGCATCGCGACGACGCGAGGAGAGCCACCGTGGAAGCTGCCACCGTCAACGGCCACTGCGCACCGGGTTTCGAGGGGGTGCGCAGCGCCTTCGAGCGGAATTTCCGCGAGCACCGCGAGATCGGGGCGGCGGTCGCGGTGACCCTGGACGGGGAGCTGGTGGTCGACCTGTGGGGCGGCCGTGCGGAGGCGACGGGGAGCCGGGCCTGGGAGCGGGACACCCTGGTCAACGTCTACTCGACGACCAAGGGGATGACCGCGTTGTGCGCCCATCTCCTGGTGGACCGGGGCGAGTTGGACCTGGACGCGCCGGTCGCCCACTACTGGCCGGAATTCGCCCAGGCCGGGAAGGAGGCCATACCGGTGCGCTGGCTGCTCAGCCACCGGGCCGGGATGCTGGCGCCCCGGGAGCCGCTGGCCGAGGGCCGCGCCTACGACTGGGAGTACGTCCGCGACGCCCTGGCGGCCACCCCGCCGTGGTGGGAGCCGGGGACCGCGCAGGGCTACCACGCGATCACGTTCGGGTATCTGGTGGGCGAGGTGGTCCGGCGGATCACCGGGCAGTCACTGGGGGCGTTCCTGCGCAGTGAGATCACCGGGCCGCTCGACGCCGCGGTCTTCGTCGGCACCCCGGTCGAGGAGCACCCGCGGTGCGCCGACATGGTCGGTCAGCTGAGCCCGGGCCAGCTCGGCGAGCGCTTCCGGGACCTGCCGAAACCGCCGGTGCGCGGGATCGCCGACCATCCGCGGGCCGGGGTCACGCTGGCGCTGACGTACATCCCCACCGGCGACGTCAACAGCGCCGCCTACCGCACCGCGGAGATCCCGTCCGGCAACGCCCACGCCTCGGCGCACGGTCTGGCCGCCGTCTACGCGGCCCTGGCCGGCGGCCGGCTGGTCGGGCCGGCCACCTTGGAGGCGATGCGCCGCTCGCAGAGCCGGCCGGACGAACCGGACCTGACCCTCGGGGCGCTCACCCCGGAGGGCACCGCCGCGGCGTACCGCTGGGGGCTGGGCTACATGCTCAACGACCGGGGTCAGGCGGGGCCCAACCAGCGGGCCTTCGGGCACGGCGGCGCGGGCGGTTCCTACGCCTTCGCGGACCCGGAGAACGGGCTGGCGTACGCGTACGTCATGAACCGGTTCGGGGGCGGGACCAGCGGTGAGGACCCGCGGAGCCGGGCGCTGGTGGCGGCGGTGTACACGGCGCTGGCGGCGGTCCGCGGCCGACCCTGAGGGCCCGCTCCGACCGCCGCGGATACGCGGGTGCGGCGCAATAATGGGAGGTGCGGCATGGATCCGTCCGGCGCCGCCGCGGGTGCGACGGCCCGGAGAGAGGGCGTGGTGACCATGGAACGGGACACCGAGACGGTTCACGAGGCGTACTCGTTCGTCTGCCTGCACTGCGGACACGGGTGGGAGGAGGAGTACGAGATCCGGCACACCACCGACCTCGCGGGCCGTCGGCGCGCCGACTACTTCACCCACGGCCGGCGGGTGCCCTCGCCGCTGACCCGCGCGGACTGCCCGGACTGCAACCGCGGCCCGATCCGGATCCTGCGGCCCGGCCGGGTGAACAGCGCACGGACGTACCTCGGCTGACGCGTCCGCGCCGCCGTGCCCGACCCCGCTGCAATTCGATAACGGGGGCGCATGCTCCGTCATTCAGTCCGGCAAATGTTGCATATGCTCAGGTCGGGGGCCCGGAGGCTGGTTTCGGACAGTCGAACGGACCGCGGCCGGTCCTCCGCATGCGATCGCCTCTCAGGGGCCGCCGGCCGGGCGGTCCCTGATCCGTCACAACGCCGGAGTGGACCTTGACCGTGGAGAAGGGGGAGCAGCGCACCCGCTCCCGTGCGCTGGCCGCGCTTCCGTACCTGGTCATGGCCGCGGTCAGCGCGGTGGACCTCACCGCAGGCCCGGGGGTCGGCTTTCTGCCCCTGGTGTCACTGGGGCCGGCGTTCGCCGGTCTGGTCGGCGGCTGGCGGCGGACCGCGCTGGTCGGGTTGACCGCGGCGGTGCTCTGCGTCGGGCTGGGGGTCCACAGCGGGCTGTTCGAGAGCCGGCGCGGGCTGACCGCGCTGCTGTCGGTGGCCGGGGTGACCGCGGCCGGGGTGGTGGCCGCGGTGATGCGGCAGCGCCGGGAGGCGGAGCTGGCCAGCGTGCGGTCGATCGCCGAGGTCGCCCAGCGGGTGCTGCTGCGACCGGTGCCGCGCGGTGCCGGTCCGCTGCGGATCGCGGTCTCGTACACCTCCGCGGTGGCCGAGGCCCGGATCGGCGGCGACCTCTACGAGGTGGTGACCTCGCCCGCCGGGGTGCGGATCATCGTCGGGGACGTGCAGGGCAAGGGCCTGGAGGCGGTGGAGAGCGCTGCGGTGGTGCTCGGCGCGTTCCGGGAGGCGGCGCACGACGAGCCGGATCTGCCGGCGGTCGGCGCCCGGGTCGAGCGGGCGCTGAACCGTCATCTGTCCGGTGAGCGGTTCGTGACCGCGGTGCTCGCCGAGATCGGCGACGGCCCGTACGCCACGCTGCTGAACTTCGGCCACCCCTCCCCCCTGGTCGTCCGCCCCTCCGGCCAGGTCGGCTACGCGGCGCCGCCGGAACGCGCGCTGCCGCTGGGCCTGATGGAGCACGGGCCGGACGCGCCGGTCCCCCACCAGGTGCCGTTCGCCCCCGGCGACCAGCTGCTCTTCTACACCGACGGGGTCACCGAGGCCCGGGACTCGGCCGGCTGGTTCTACCCGCTCGACGAGCGCGCCCACCTGCTCAAGGACCCCGACCCGGAGGCGGCGCTCCAGGCGGTCCGGGAGGACGTGGTCGACCACGCGGAGGGGCCGCTGCACGATGACGCGGCGATGCTGCTGGTGCGGTACCGGACGGGGCGCCGGGACCCGGACCGGCCGGGCCCCGGGGGCGGTCAGGACAGTGGCAGCCCGGTGTAGTTCTCGGCGAGTTCGGCGGCGGCGTGCCAGGAGCCGGCGATGCGGTCGAGCTGGGCGAGCTGGAGCCGGGTGTCGAAGGGGCTCTGGTCCGGGGCGGTGTGCAGGGTCGTGGTCATGAAGTGCGAGAAGTGCTCGGCGCGCCAGACCCGACGCAGACAGGTGGCGGAGTAGGCGTCGAGCAGTTCCGCCGAGCCGGTCCGGTGCCGGTGCGTCAGGGCGCGGGCCAGGACGGTGACGTCGGCGACGGCGAGGTTGAGGCCCTTGGCGCCGGTGGGCGGGACGATGTGCGCCGCGTCGCCGGCCAGCAGGACCCGGCCCCAGCGCATCGGCTCGGTGACCGAACTGCGCAGCGGCAGGACGGCCTTGGCGGTGAGCGGGCCGCGGGCTGGTTTCCAGGGGGCGGTGTCGACGGCGGCGCGGGCCTGGAGTTCGTCCCAGATCCGGTCGTCGGGCCAGTCCCCGGGGTCGGTGCCGTTGGGGACCTGGAGGTAGAGCCGGCTGAGGGTGGGCGTGCGCATGCTGAGCAGGGCAAAGCCGCGGTCGGAGTGGGCGTAGACCAGCTCGTCGTGGGAGGGCGGCACGTCGGCGAGGACGCCGAGCCAGGAGTAGGGGTAGCCGCGGGTGTAGGTGCGGCGGGCGGAGTCCGGGATCGCCTGCCGGGCCACGCCGTGGAAGCCGTCGCAGCCGGCGACGTAGGCGCAGGTGAGGGTGTGTTCGCGGCCGCCGTGGGTGTAGTGGATACGGGGCCGGTCGGTGTCCGCGCCGGTCACCGCGCGCGCCTGGGCGTCGAAGAGCAGCGGCGGGCCGTCGGCGAGCTGGAGCGCTATCAGGTCCTTGACGACCTCCGTCTGGGCGTAGACGGTGACCCGGCGGCCGTCGGTCAGCGCCGGAAAGTCCAGGCGGTGGGCGCGCCCGTGGTAGCGCAGCTCGATGCCGTCGTGGACCAGTCCCTCGCGGTCCAGCCGCTCCCCCGCCCCGCAGGCGCGCAGCACGTCGGTGGTGCCCTGTTCGAGGATGCCGGCGCGCTGTCGCTGTTCGATGTAGGGGCGGTCGCGGCCCTCCAGGACCACGCAGTCGATGCCGGCGCGGTGCAGCAGCCGGGCGAGCAGCAGTCCGGCGGGGCCGGCGCCGATGATGCCGACGGTGGTGTCGCGGGGAGGCGCGCTCGGTGCGGCGGGGGTGCGGGGCATCAGCGGTCCGTTCCTGGGGCGGGGCGGGTGTGGAGCGGGGCGAGGTGGGCGAGGAGGGCGGCGAGGACCTCGGCGGGGCGTTCGACGCCGGCGAGGTGGGCGGCGCCGGACAGTTCGACGAGGCTGGCGTCCGGGATGCCGTCGGTGAGTTCGCGGGCGTGCGCGGGCGGGGTAGCCGGGTCGGCGCGGCCGGCCACGACGAGGGTGGGGGCGGCGATCCGGGGCAGGGCGGTGCGCAGGTCGAAGGTGGCCAGGGCGTCGCAGCAGGCCGCGTACCCGTCGGGCGAGACGTCCCGGCGCAGCGTCTCGACCAGGGCGGTGGCGGTCGGTGAGGGGGCGAAGGCGGGGGTGAACCAGCGGTCGGCGGCCGTGTCGGCCACCGCGTCGGTGCCCTTGGTACGGACCTGGGCGGCCCGTTCGCGCCAGCCGGCCGGCTCGCCGAACCGCGCGGACGAGCAGACCAGGGCGAGCGAGGCGATCCGGGTCGGGTGGTGTGCGGCGAGCCAGGCGCCCACCGCGCCGCCCAGCGACGCACCGGCGTAGGCGAACCGGTCGAGGCGGAGGGCGTCGGCGAGGTCCAGGACCAGGCCGGCCAGTTCGGGGACGGTGGTCGTCCCGGGGTTGGCCAGTGCGTCGAGGGGCGTGCCGCCGTGGCCCGGGAGGTCCCAGCGGACGACGTGGAACCGGCGGGCGAGCTCCGGGAGTTGGGGGTCCCAGAGGGAGAGTTCGGTGCCCAGGGACGGGCCGAGGACGAGCGGCGGGGCGCCGAGCGGGCCGTCGGTGGCGTGGTGCAGTGCGGGGGCGGCGGGCGGCGTCATACGGGCTCCTGCGGGGCGTGCGTGTGCTGTGTGGGGGGCGTGGGGCGTGCGGGGCGTGCCCGTCGGGGTCGGGGCGCGGGCCGTGCGGGCGTCGGGCGCGGCGTTCCGGGCCTCGGGGCGGGCCGGCGCCGGTGGTTCGGCCACTGGTTCAACCGGTGGTGCAGCGGATGGTTCGGCCAGCGGTGCAGCGGACGGTTCAGCGGAAGGCAAGGAACACCGTCTCCTCGTATCTGCCGTCCGCCGGTTGTTGGAGTTGCACGTCGAAGCGGTAGCGGCCGGGGCCGTCGGGGCGGGCCAGGAGGGTGCGGGCGCGCTCCTCGGGCAGTCCCGCCAGCAGCGGGTCGGTGGCCCGGGCCGCGGCGTGTTCGGGGAAGTAGACGCGGGTGAACAGGTGGTGCAGCAGACCGCGGGCGTGGACGCAGACCGCGAGGTACGGTGCGGCGTCCGGGCGTCCGCCGGGGGGCAGGGTGCGGATCGCGTAGTGCCCGCCGGCGTCGGTGGGGACCCGGCCGAAGCCGGTGAACACCGCGCCGTCCCGGCCGAGGAACGCGCCGGTGGCCATGTCCCGGCGCAGCGAGCCGGGCGCGCCGGCCAGGCTGCCGTCCGGGCCGGCCTGCCAGAACTCCAGCAGCGCGTCCGGTACCGGAGTCCCCTCCCCGTCCCGGACCAGGCCGTGCAGGGTGACGGCGTCGGGGTGCCCTTCGGGCGCGATCCGACCGCCGTCGGGGAAGGGCAGGGCGTGGCCGAAGAACGGGCCGATGGTCTGCGCGGGCGTCGGGGCGAGCGGCCCCCCGCCGGCGGTGGCGTCGGACATCAGCGGCCCTCCTCGGTCCGGGTGGCGGACGGGCCGTCCAGGACCACGTCCCAGCGGTAGCCGAGCGTCCCGTCGGGGTGGGACAGCGCGTGGTCGTAGACCGCGATCAGGCGTTGGCGGGCGGCGGGGTCGGCGACCGAGGCGAGCATCTGGTCGTAGGGGAGGAGCGGGTCGCCGGGGAAGTACATCTGGGTGACCAGCCGCTGGGTGAAGGCGGTGCCGAAGAACGAGAAGTGGATGTGGGCCGGGCGCCAGGCCCGTTCGCCGGGCAGGGGGTAGGCGCCGGGCTTGACGGTGGTGAAGGCGTAGCGGCCCTGGTCGTCGGTGAGGCAGCGGCCGACGCCGGTGAAGTGGGGGTCCAGCGGCGCCGGGTGCCGGTCCTGCCGGTGGGCGTACCGGCCGGAGGCGTTGGCCTGCCAGATCTCGACGAGTTGGCCGCGGACCGGACGGCCGGCGCGGTCCAGGACCCGGCCGGTGACGGTCAGGCGCTCGCCGAGCGGCTCACCGGGGTGCTGCCGGGTGAGGTCCGCGTCGAGGTCGTGGACGTCGGCGGGGCCGAAGACCGGGCCGGTCAGCTCCACGGCCTCCGGGTCGGTCCGGATGTCGAGGGGGTGGCGCGGCCGTCGGGGGTGGCGCTCGGGTGCGCCGCGGTAGGGCGCGGGTTCCGGGGCCGGGAGCGGCGGGGCGGGGGATGCCGGTGCGGTCATGGGTGCCCTTTCCCTGCGGTGGACGGTGCGGACCGGGCGGTGGACACCGCTCCGCCGGGACGCGGTCCAGCGTGCCGACGATTTCCCCGGCGGTCACTGGGGCGCGCCGGAGCGCCACCCCCGGCAGCCGCGGCGCCCTGCTGAGCACCCGTCAGGACTTGGCCGGTCGCCGGCGGGTCGGCGGCGGTTTGGCAGCCCTCCTGACGAGTCAATTCCCTTCTGGGCGGCGGCTGTTCGCCCAGTGAACTGAAGTTCACAGTTCGCGTTGCCCCGAGTCTGGCCCGGGCCCCCGGCCGTGTCAACGGTGCGCCCGGTACGGTTCCGGACTACTCCGGACCACCCCGCCGCACCGTGGAGAACCCCTTGCCGTCGTCCGCCCACCCCGCTCCGCCCGCCCCGACGCCACCACCGGAGGCGGTGGCGCCGCTGATGCGCGCGCTGGCGGTGCTGCGCGCGCTGACGGCCGCCGGTGGTCGGGCGGCGGTGAGCGATCTGGTGCGGGCCACCGGCCTGGCGCGCGCCACCGCGGACCGCCTCCTGAGCACGCTCGCCCGGCTCGGCCACGTCCGCGTCGAGGGCCGCGATGCGGTGCTCGCCCCCGGCCTGCTGGAACTCGGCAACGCCTACCTCGCCGCCACCGGCCTCCCCGACCGGCTCGGCCCGCTGGCCGACCGCCTCGCCGACACCCTCGACGAATCGGTGTCGTTGGCCGTCCCGGACGGCGACGGGATGCGCTTCGTCCACCAGGCGACGCGGCGGCGCGCCATGTCACTGGCGTTCCGCATCGGTGATCTACTGCCGGCCGAACGCGGCGCGCCGGGTGCGCTGTTCGCGGCGGACTGGGAGCCGGCGGACTGGCGGCGCTGGCGGGCGCGCCGGGCCGCCGACCCGGCCGACGCGGGCTTCCCGGCGGTGCCGCCCCGGGGGCCCGAGGACGCCGCGCCGGCCGGCGCCCGCCGGATCGCGGCGGACTTCACGGCGCGGGTGGCCGCGGCCCGTGCCGCCGGCTGGTCCCCGGACGACCAACTCATCGAACCGGGCCTGGTCGCCGTGGCGATGCCGGTCCGGGACCCGGCCGGCGGCACGGTCTGCGCGGTGAGCGTGGTCAGCCACACCAGCCGCCACACCGCCGCCGCGCTACCGGACGCGGTCCTGTGCCGGCTCCGCGACACGGTCGCCGCCATGGAGGAGGCGTTGACCGCGCCGTCCCCCGCCGCGGCCGCGGACGCCCGCCGCCCGGCCGCCTGGCGGCGCGCCTCGAAGCAGCAACTGGGCCCCGGATTCGTGGAGTCCGTCGCCCGCGGGCTGGCCGTCCTCACCGCGTTCGGGACCGGCCGGGCCGCCCTGACGCTGTCCGCCGTCGCCGAGGCCACCGGACTCCCCCGCGCCACCGCCCGGCGCGCCCTGATCACCCTGGAGCACCTCGGCTACACCACGGCCCGCGATGGCCTGTTCCGCCCCGCCCCGAAGGTCTTGGACCTGGGCTTCGCGCAGCTCTGCGGGCTCACCCTGCCGGCCCTCGCCCGGCCCCATCTGGCGGCGCTGGCCGAACGCGTCCAGGACTCGGCCTCGTTGGCGGTGCTGACCGCCGACGGCGCCGACGCCGGGCAGACCGTCCAGTACGTCACGGGGGTCCCCGCCGCCCGCATCATGAGCGTCACGATCAGCCCGGGCAGCCGCGCCCCGGCGCACGCCACCGCCCCGGGCCGGGTCCTCCTGGCGGCCCGGCCGGCCGCCGGGCCCGCCGCCCCCCTCGCCGATCGCGCGGCCACCGGCCCGGCCGGGCTCCCGGCCCTGCTCGATGAGGTCCGCGCCGACGGCCACGCCCTGGTGGACGACGAACTGGAGGCGGGCCTGCGTTCCGTGGCGGTCGCGGTGCACGACCGCACCGGCCGGGCCGTGGCCGCGGTCGGCGTGTCCACCCACGCGGGTGGCCGGCCACCGACGGCCACCCGCGCCGCGGTGCTGCCCGCGCTGCGCGAGACGGCCGCCGCCATCGAGGCCGACCTGCGGGTGGCCGGGCGCTATCTGCCGGTGCCGGTGCCGTGAACCAGTCGATGTCGTGAGTCAGTCGGCGCCGTGAGTCAGTCGGTGCCGTGGGCGGACGCGGCGCGGCGCCGCTCGCTCTCCGCGCGGGCGGCGGCGGTGGCGACCGACGGCCACACCCGGTCCAGTGCGGCGTTCATGGCGGCGCCGACCAGGACCGCGAAGGCGGAGACGCCGATCCACAGCAGGACCGCGACCGGGGCGGCCAACGAGCCGTAGATAGTGGGGCCTTCGACGGCCGCGGTGAGGTAGAGGCGGAGCAGGAAGCTACCGAGGATCCACATCGCCAGGGCGACGACGGCGCCGGGGATGTCCTCGCGCCAGGGCGAACGGACCGGCACTGAGACGTGGTAGAGGGTGGTGAGGAAGGCGATGGAGAGGATCAGCACCACCAGCCAGTACAGGACGCGGATGACGTTCTCGCTGGCGGGGAGCCAGCTGACCACCACGTCGGGGCCGGCGATCATCAACGGCAGCGCGATCGCGCCGGCCACGAGGGCGGCGACGTAGAGCGCGAAGGACAGCAGCCGGGTGTGGACGATGCCGCGGCGGCCGTCCAGCCCGTACATGATCGTGATGGTGTCCACGAAGACGTTGAGCGCCCGGGAGCCGGACCACAGGGCGATGGCGAAGCCCAGCGAGATGATGTCGGGGCGGTGGCCGGTGAAGACGTCGTTCAGCAGCGGGCGGGCGATCTCGTCGACGCCCCGGTGGGACAGGACGGTGCCGGCGACGCGCAGGATGTGGGAGCGGAAGGTGTCGAGGGTGGTGTGGCCGATCCACGGCTCGGTGTAGCCGAGGACGCCGAGCAGGCCCAGGATCAGCGGGGGCAGGGAGAGCAGGCACCAGAACGCGGCCTCGGCGGCCAGGCCGGTGACGCGGTAGCGCATGCAGGTGCCGATGATGTCCTTGAGCAGCAGCCACATCAGACGCCGTTTGGAGACGTTGCGGTACAGGACCCTGGCGCGGGTCAGGCGCCCCCGGGTCGGCCCGTGCGGTTCGGTCGGTTTGTTCGGCGGCTGCACCTCCTTACCGTATCGGGCATGGCAGCTACCACTCATAGCGTGACGAACCAGCCCCCGCCGTTGACCGGGTACGACGTCTTCGCCGCCGATCCGGCGCTCACCGAGGGGGTGGCCCGGTACGTCGCCGGGGAGCATCTCGGCGACGTACGGGAGGAACTGAGCCGGCTGGGCCAGGCGGCCGGTTCGGCCCAGGCCCAGCGCTGGGGCGAACAGGCCAACGCGTATCCGCCGGTGCTGCGCACCCACGACCGCTACGGTCACCGCATCGACGAGGTGGAGTTCCACCCGGCGTGGCACCGGCTGCTCGGCCATGCCGTCACGGCCGGGCTGACCGACGCCTGGTCACGTCCGCACGGGCACGTCCGGCGCACCGCGGGCTTCCTGGTGTGGACCCAGGTGGAGGCGGGGCACGGCTGCCCGCTGTCGATGACCCACGCGGCGGTCCCGACGCTGCGGGCCGAGCCCGCGCTGGCCGCACAGTGGGAGCCGCTGTTGACCTCGCGGGTCTACGAGGCGGGGCTGCGGCCGGCGGCGCAGAAGGCGGGCGCGCTGGCGGGGATGGCGATGACCGAGAAGCAGGGCGGTAGCGACGTCCGGGCGAACACCACCCGCGCCGAGCCGCTGGCGGCGGCCGGGGAGTACGCCCTGACGGGCCACAAGTGGTTCTGCTCGGCACCGATGTCGGACGCGTTCTTGGTACTGGCCCAGGCGCCGGGCGGGCTGACCTGCTTCCTGCTGCCGCGGGTGCTGCCGGACGGCACCCGCAACGCGTTCCGGATCCAGCGGCTCAAGGACAAGCTCGGCAACCGCGCGAACGCCTCGGCGGAGGTGGAGTTCGACGGGCGCACCTGGGCGCGGCGGGTCGGCGAGGAGGGGCGCGGGGTGGCGACGGTCCTCGACATGGTCGCGGCGACCCGGCTGGACTGCGTCACCGCGTCGGCGGCGGTGATGCGGCAGGCGGTGGCGCAGGCGCTGCACCACACCGCGTACCGGGAGGCGTTCGGGCGCCGGCTGATCGACCAGCCGCTGATGCGCAACGTGCTGGCCGACCTGGCACTGGAGTCGGAGGCGGCGACCACGCTGGCGCTGCGGCTGGCGGCGGCGTACGACGGCGACACCGAGCAGGACCGGGCCTTCTTGCGGCTGGCGGTGCCGGCGGCCAAGTACTGGGTGACCAAGCGGTGCACGCCGTTGGTCGCGGAGGCGCTGGAGTGCCTGGGCGGCAACGGCTACGTGGAGGAGTCGGGGCTGCCGCGGCTGCTGCGCGAGGCCCCGCTGAACTCGATCTGGGAGGGCGCGGGCAACATCCAGGCCCTCGACGTGCTGCGGGCGCTACGGCGGGAGCCCGCGGCGCTCAACGCCTATCTGACCGAGATCGGTACCGCGCGGGGCGCCGATCACCGGCTGGACCGGGCGATCACGGGGCTGTTGACCGAACTCGCCGACCTGGAGGGCATCGAGGCCCGGGCCCGGCGGTTGGCCGAGCGGCTGGCGTTGGTGCTCCAGGGAGCGCTGCTGGTGCGGTACGCGCCGCCGGAGGTGGCCGATGCGTTCTGCGCCGCCCGGCTCGGCGGCGACGCGGGCGCGGCGTTCGGCACGCTGCCGCACACGCTGGACCTGGCGGCGGTGGTGGAGCGGGCGCGGCCGGTGCTGGTGGCGGAGTAGTGCGTGCCGCCGGGCGCGCCCGCCCGGACTTCGGTGGCGCGGCGGCGGTTCCACGTCCCCCTCGAAAGCCGTCAGCAACCCGGCTCCGGGTGGGGGACGGGACAGGGGATAACCGCCGCCGCGCCGGGCAGGGAGCGGTGTCGCGCCGACTCGGCACCGTTCCCGGTCTTCAGGGCCATCGCGGCGGCTGCGGCGCGGTGCGCCCGCGCAGTGCCGCGTCGATGGCCACGATGATCTCGGCGTCCGGTACGTCGGGCCGGAACCCGACCAGAACGCCGCGCGCCTCGTAGTACCGGATCACGCGGGAGGCGTCACCCGGGCCGTCCAGTTCCGCCTCGCGCAGGTGCACGACGAGGTCGGCGAAGGCCGGTGCGGGCAGCGGACCGCCGAAGCGGGCAACCCGGTCGAGGAGTTGCGGTGCACCGTCGATCACATAGCCCGTGGCCGGTAGCGGCTGACGCCTGATCAGGACGTCGACCGCGGACAGCCGGGGCACGCCGTAGTGTCCGGCCAAGCGGGCGGCCCGTGCGAGCCGGCCTCCCTCGCCGATGCCGATCACCACGACACGCGGGGTGGCGGCCACCATGGTGAGCCCCCTCCCACACCGTGCCGACGACGCGGGCGGCCGATCGCATCCCCGGCGGGCACCGGCGGGTTCTCCGTCGGGTGTCCGGCGAAACCTCCGGGTGACCCCACACCCTCAGGGCGTGGAGAGGGACGCCATCGGCCGCTGGGACCAGATTTCCCTGGAGGAGTCATAGGCCACAACGGTTGCATTCCGTTGCAACCGATCTGGGCAATGGGCTCTCCCCGGCCGTCCGCTGACGGCACGATGGGCAGGCACCGGACACCGGAACCGGACGCACGGGCACAACGGAGAGCAGTGTGAGCGACAGACCGATCGACAGGGCCGGCGAGCGGACCGGCGCCCGGCCGGCCGAGAGACCGGTCGCGAGCGCCGTCCGCTCGGCCCAGGACATCCGGGAGACCGCGCGGCGGCTGGCCGGGGTCCACGAGGCGGCGCTGGCCGGTGACCACCTGCCGGCGGAGTCCCCCCGGGACGCGCCCCGCCCGGTGATCGGCGAGTCCTGGCGGCGGGTGCTGGACCGCGGCGTGGACCCGGAGCGCGGCAGTGACCAACACCCTTTGGGCGTCGCGGAGTTGGAGTTCCGGCGGCAGAAGTCCCAGCTGGCGTCGGTACTGCCGGTACTCAGCGGCGGACTGCTGCCGACCGCCGAAGCCGCCCAGCAGATCATGGTGGTCACCGACGCCGAGGGCCGGGTGCTGTGGCGGGACGGCAGCGCCCCGATCCGGCGGATGGCCGACCGGCTCGGCTTCGACAAGGGCGCCGACTGGACGGAGGGGACGGTCGGCACCAACGCGATCGGCACCGCGCTGGTGGCCCGCAGCCCGGTGCTGGTGCACTCCGCCGAGCACTTCCTGCGCAGTCACCACCAGTGGACGTGCGCCGCGGCACCGCTGCACGACCCGCGCGACGGGCGACTGCTGGGCACGGTGGACGTCAGCGGCCCGGCGTACTCGTTCCATCCGACGACCCTGGCGCTGGTCTCCGCGGTGGCCCGGCTCGCCGAGGGCGACCTGCGGACCAGTCACCACGCGTCCCTGGAGCGGCTGCGGTCGAGCGCGGCGCCGGTGCTGGCCCGGATCGGCGGGCGGGCGCTGGCCGTCGACGCCAACGGCTGGACGGCGGCGGTGGCCGGGGTGACCCCGCCGGACCGGGTGGCGCTGCCCAAGGAGCCGGCGGCCGGCCCGCTGTGGTTGCCGCGGTACGGGATGTGCACGTTGGAGCCGCTGCCGGGCGGCTGGCTGATCCGGCTCGGCCGGCCGGAGTCGGCGCCGGAGCCGCACCGGGTGGTGCTGGACCTCGGTGGGCCCGGCGGGCCGGCGGTGACGGTGGCCGGGCCGGCGGGCAGCTGGTCGCACGCGCTGACCCCGCGCCACGCCGAGCTGCTGTTCCTGCTGGCCGTCCATCCGCGCGGCCGTAGCGCCGCCGAGCTGGCCCAGGACCTGTTCGGCGACGGCGGGCGGACGGTGACGGTCAGGGCCGAGCTGTCCCGGCTGCGGCGCCATCTGGCGGGGGTGCTGGCCCACCGTCCGTACCGCTTCTCGGACGGGGTGGAGGTGGAGCTCCACCTGCCGGCCCGGCCCGTGGAGCTGCTGCCGCACTCCACGGCGCCGACGGTACTGGCGGCCCGGCGGACGGGGGCCGGGCACGACGGGGCATGAGCGGACCGGCGCGCCCGCCGGAAATTCCGGTGCGCGGGCGGGCCGCTCTCCCCTACGGTGAACGCACTCTGCCGCAGCTCTCCAGAAGGACGTCGCAGAACGGGAGCAGCCCGCACGCGGATGACGTGCCGGACCAGACGAGTGGGCGACACGACCATCCGCGTTTCCGCATGCCCTGGGGCATGCCGTTTCTGGAGGATTTCCGTGTCCGTAGGTCTTGGCCTTCCCATCGGCGACCCCGCACAGCTGCTGACCTGGGCGCGGCGTGCCGACGCCGCCCCGTTCTCCACCCTCGCCCTGCTCGACCGGCTGGTGTACGCCAACCCCGAACCCCTGGTCACCCTGGCCGCACTGGCCGGTGCGACCTCCCGCGTACGCCTGCAGACCGAGGTGCTGCTGGCCCCGTTGCACCGCACCGCGCTGCTCGCCAAGCAGGCCGCGACGCTCGATCTGCTGTCCGGCGGGCGGTTCACGCTCGGCATCGGCATCGGTGGTCGCACCGACGACTATCTGGCCGCGGGGGTGGAGCTGCGGACCCGGGGCCGCCGGCTCGACGGCCAGCTGGCCACACTCCGGCGCCTGTGGGCCGGGGAGCCGCTGTCCGCGGAGGTCGGCCCGGTCGGGCCCGCCCCGGCGCGGCCCGGTGGGCCCGAGGTACTGTTCGGCGGGTTCGTGCCGGCCGTGGTCGAGCGGGTGGCCCGCTGGGGCGACGGCTTCCTCGGGGCGGCCCTACCGTCCCAGCAGATGGACGGAATGTTCCGTGATGTGGAGGCGGCCTGGGAGCGCGCCGGCCGGCCCGGCCGGCCCCGACTGCTGGCCCAGGTGAACGTCGCCCTGGGACCCGACCCCGTCGTGGACCGCGCCCGACGCGAGCTGCGCGCGTACTACGGCGAGACCCCGTACACCGACCACATCGTGAACGGCCTGCTCACCACGCCGGCGGCGATCCGCGAGGCGGTCGCCTCGTACCTGGCGATCGGGGCGGACGAGGTGATGCTGTACTGCTGGTCGCCGGACCCGGACCAGGTCGGGCGGCTCGCGGACGCGGTCTTCGCACCGGAGGGCGACCGGCCGGGCGTGACCGGCTAGCCGGCCCCGCTTCCCGCGCCGGTCCGGGGGCGTCCCGTCCCCGGACCGGGATCAGCCCCCCGCCCCCGGTGTGATGTGCTGACGGCATGAGCCACACCGTCACCACCTGGCACCTCGAACAGACCTCGCGCGACGCCCTGTCGCCCGCCGCGGAGCCCCCCGCCGAGCAGGGCGTACGGATCGTCCGGTCCGAGGTGCCTGCGCCGGAATTCAGCCGGTTCCTCTATACGGCGGTCGGTGGGGACGTCCTGTGGACCGACCGGCTGGGGTGGTCGTACGCGCAGTGGGTCGAGCACCTGGCGCAGCCGGGGACCGAGACGTGGGTGGCGTACGAGCGCGGTACGCCCGCCGGGTTCATCGAGCTCCAGGCCCAGCCGGAAGGGGCGGTGGAGATCGTCTACTTCGGGCTGCTGCCGGCCTTCCGGGGACGGCGGATCGGCGGGCACCTGCTCGGATACGGGACGGCGCGGGCCTGGGACCTGGCCGAACGGTGGCCGGCGCGGCCGGAGACCAAGCGGGTGTGGCTGCACACCTGTAGCGACGACGGGCCGTACGCGCGGGCCAATTACGAGCGGCGCGGCTTCCGGCTGTTCCGCACCGAGGTGACCGAGGAGCCGGCGGCCGAGGTCCCCGGCCCGTGGCCCGGCGCGGGGCCGGTGCCGGCCACCGCGAGCTGAGGCACGCCCGCCCCGCAGCCCCTGGAGGGGGCGGTCGTCGGATCCGGCGGCCGCCCCCTCTCGCACGTGACGGACGCCACAGCATCTCGCCAAGCGAGACAAGCGTGTCCACATCCTGGATGAAGGTGGACTGGCCGGAGAGCCGCGTGCCACGCTTCCGTCATGTCTCGAGCTGGAATTGCCTTGGTGAGTCGGCGGCACGTCGACCTCGGCCGCATGTCCAGCGCCATTTGTCGGGCAGGCTGACGCGGCACGATCAGGGCCCCGCCCTGCGTATCCGGACAGCATTCAGCATCACCACGTCGCACGTCGTCCCCATCGTCGCGGACGCGTTGCACCCCCGACCCCGCAAGCCCACCGTCGACGCGCCCACGCGCGCCGCGCTTCGGTGTGTCCGCGCTGGTCACCCGGGTGCACCGCATTCGTCCGCACCCCTTTGAGCCGCCCAGAAGGACGTAACCCATGGCCGCCAACCCGGAAGTCCCCACCGCTACGACCCGCCGCAAGGCCGGCCGCCACCGCGGCGAGGGCCAGTGGGCCGTTGGTCACTTCACGCCGCTCAACGGCAACGAGCAGTTCAAGAAGGACGACGACGGTCTCAATGTGCGGACACGCATTGAGACGATCTACTCGAAGGCCGGCTTCGACTCCATCGACCCCAACGACCTGCGCGGCCGGATGCGTTGGTGGGGCCTGTACACCCAGCGCAAGCCCGGGATCGACGGCGGCAAGACCGCCGTGCTGGAGCCCGAGGAGCTGGACGACAAGTACTTCATGCTGCGGGTCCGCATCGACGGCGGTCGGCTCAGCGTCGCCCAGCTGCGCGCCATCGGCGAGGTCTCCGAGCAGTACGCCCGCGGCACCGCGGACATCACCGACCGGCAGAACGTCCAGTTGCACTGGGTGCGCATCGAGGACGTGCCCGCCATCTGGGAGAAGCTGGAGGCCGTGGGGCTGTCCACGACCGAGGCGTGCGGCGACTGCCCGCGCGTGATCATCGGCTCCCCGGTGGCCGGTATCGCGGCGGACGAGATCATCGACGGCACCCCGGCCGTGGACGAGATCCACGAGCGCTACATCGGCAGCAAGGAGTTCTCCAACCTGCCGCGCAAGTTCAAGACCGCGATCTCCGGCTCGCCCGTCCAGGACGTGGTGCACGAGATCAACGACGTGGCCTTCGTCGGCGTCGTCCACCCCGAGCACGGCCCGGGCTTCGACGTGTGGGTCGGCGGTGGCCTGTCCACCAACCCCAAGCTCGCCCAGCGGCTGGGCACCTGGGTGCCGCTGGACGAGGTCGCCGACGTCTGGGCCGGCGTGGTCGGCATCTTCCGCGACTACGGCTACCGCCGGCTGCGCACCCGCGCCCGGCTGAAGTTCCTGATGGCCGACTGGGGTCCGGAGAAGTTCCGCCAGGTGCTGGAGGACGAGTACCTCCAGCGGAAGCTGGTCGACGGCCCGGCTCCCGAGCAGCCAGCGCAGAAGTGGCGCGACCACATCGGCGTGCACCGGCAGCAGGACGGCCGCTTCTACGTGGGCTTCGCCCCGCGCGTCGGCCGGGTCGACGGTGCCACCCTCACCAAGATCGCCGAACTCGCCGCCGCGCACGGCTCCGACCGGCTGCGCACCACCGTCGAGCAGAAGATGATCATTCTCGATGTCGCGCCCGAGGAGGTCGACGGGCTGGTCGCCGGGCTGGAGTCGCTGGACTTCCAGGTCCACCCCTCGCCGTTCCGGCGCGGCACCATGGCCTGCACCGGCATCGAGTTCTGCAAGCTCGCCATCGTCGAGACCAAGGGGCGGGGCGCCGCGCTGATCGACGAACTGGAGCGCCGGATGCCGGACTTCCAGGAGCCGATCACCATCAACCTCAACGGCTGCCCCAACGCCTGCGCCCGCATCCAGGTCGCGGACATCGGCCTCAAGGGCCAGCTGGTGCTGGACCAGGACGGCAACCAGGTCGAGGGCTACCAGGTGCACCTGGGCGGCGCGCTGGGCCTGGAGCCGGGCTTCGGCCGCAAGGTCCGCGGACTGAAGGTGACGTCCGAGGAACTGCCCGACTACGTCGAGCGGGTGCTGCGCAACTTCGAGGAGCAGCGCGAGGAGGGCGAGCGGTTCGCCACCTGGGCGGCGCGCGCCGAAGAGGGTGCGTTGAAGTGAGCGAACGTGCCGCGCCGTTCTACTGCCCGTACTGCGGGGACGAGGACCTGCGGCCCTCCGAGGAGCGAACCTCCCGCGAAGCGGGCGCAGCGTGGGAGTGCCGGGCGTGCAGCCGGGCCTTCCGGCTGAAGTTCCTGGGGCTGCTCGCCCCGGGAACCGCCGGTTCCGCCCCGTCCCCGTCCCCTTCCGCAGCTCCTTCCGCTCCTGACGGAGGTACGCCGTGACCACCACCGCCGACCTGTCGCAACTCGCCGAAAAGGCGGGCCGCGATCTGGAGGACGCGCCCGCCCTGGAGATCCTCCGGTGGGCCGCGGAGACCTTCGGTCCGCGCTTCTGCGTCACCTCCTCCATGGAGGACGCGGTCGTCGCGCACCTGGCCTCGCGGGCCTTCCCCGGCGTGGACGTGGTCTTCCTGGACACCGGCTACCACTTCCCGGAGACCCTGGGGACCCGGGACGCGGTGGCGGCGGTGATGGACGTGAACGTCCTTACCCTGACGCCCCGTCAGACCGTTGCGGAGCAGGACGCCGAGTACGGGCCGAAGCTGCACGACCGCGATCCCGACCTGTGCTGCGCGCTGCGCAAGGTCAAGCCCCTCGAAGAGGGTCTGACCGGCTACGACGCCTGGGCGACCGGGCTGCGTCGGGACGAGTCACCGACCCGGGCCAACACCCCGGTCGTCGGCTGGGACACCAAACGCCGCAAGGTGAAGGTCTCCCCGATCGCCCGCTGGACCCAGGACGACGTGGACGCGTACGTCGCCGAGCACGGGGTACTCACCAACCCCCTGCTGATGGACGGCTACGCCTCCGTCGGCTGCGCCCCCTGCACCCGCCGGGTGCTGGCGGGCGAGGACGTGCGGGCCGGCCGCTGGGCCGGCAGCAACAAGACCGAGTGCGGACTGCACTGATGGCGGAGTTTTTGGAGATACAGATGACGGGCGCCACGATCTGGCTGACCGGTCTGCCGAGCGCGGGCAAGACGACCATCGCGCGCCAGCTGGCCGACCGGCTGCGCGGCGAGGGCCACCGCGTCGAGGTGCTCGACGGCGATGAGATCCGCGAGTTCCTCTCCGCGGGCCTCGGTTTCAGCCGCGAGGACCGGCACACCAACGTCCAGCGGATCGGCTTCGTCGCCGAACTGCTGGCGAGCAACGGCGTGAAGGCCCTGGTCCCGGTGATCGCGCCGTTCGCGGACAGTCGCGAGGCGGTGCGCAAGCGCCACCAGACCGAGGGCACCCCGTACTTGGAGGTGCACGTCGCCACTCCGGTCGAGGTCTGCTCCGAGCGCGATGTGAAGGGCCTGTACGCCAAGCAGGCGGCCGGCGAGATATCCGGCCTGACCGGTGTGGACGACCCCTACGAGGAGCCCACGGCACCGGACCTGCGGATCGAGTCGCACACCCAGACCGTGCAGGAATCCGCGGCGGCGCTGCATGCGCTGCTCGTCGAGAGGGGGCTGGCGTGACCACCGTCGCTTCTGTTGCTGAGGAACTGGACAACCCGTACGCGCTGTCGCACCTGGACGCCCTGGAGTCCGAGGCGGTGCACATCTTCCGCGAGGTGGCGGGCGAGTTCGAGCGGCCGGTGATCCTCTTCTCCGGCGGCAAGGACTCCATCGTCATGCTGCACCTGGCGCTGAAGGCGTTCGCGCCGGCGCCGGTGCCGTTCGCGCTGCTGCACGTCGACACCGGGCACAACTTCCCCGAGGTCCTCGACTACCGCGACCGCGCCGTCGAGCGCCACGGCCTGCGGCTGCACGTCGCCTCGGTACAGGACTTCATCGACCGCGGCGAGCTGCGCGAGCGCCCGGACGGCACCCGCAACCCGCTGCAGACCGTGCCGCTGCTGGACGCCATCGAGAAGAACCGCTTCGACGCGGTCTTCGGCGGCGGCCGCCGGGACGAGGAGAAGGCGCGCGCCAAGGAGCGGGTGTTCTCGCTGCGCGACGAGTTCGGCGGCTGGGACCCGCGCCGGCAGCGCCCCGAGCTGTGGCAGCTCTACAACGGCCGGCACTCGCCCGGTGAGCATGTCCGGGTCTTCCCGCTCTCCAACTGGACCGAGCTGGACGTCTGGCAGTACATCGCCCGCGAGAAGATCGAACTGCCCGCCATCTACTACGCACACGAGCGGGAGGTCTTCGCCCGCAGCGGTATGTGGCTGGCGCCGGGTGAGTGGGGCGGCCCGAAGGACGACGAGCAGCTGGAGGTCCGGCAGGTGCGCTACCGCACCGTCGGCGACATGTCCTGCACCGGCGCCGTCGATTCGGACGCCGACACCATCGAGGCCGTCATCGCGGAGATCGCCGCGTCCCGGCTCACCGAGCGGGGCGCGACCCGGGCCGACGACAAGATGTCCGAGGCCGCCATGGAGGACCGCAAGCGCGAGGGGTACTTCTAGCCATGAGCACGACCAACACCGCCCGCACGGACCTGACGGTGGACGCGGGCGCCACCTCGCTGCTGCGCTTCGCCACCGCCGGCTCCGTGGACGACGGCAAATCGACGCTGGTCGGCCGGTTGCTGCACGACTCCAAGTCGGTCCTCGCCGACCAGTTGGAGGCCGTCGAGCACGCCTCCCGCAACCGCGGACAGGAGGCGCCCGACCTGGCGCTGCTGACGGACGGGCTGCGCGCCGAGCGGGAGCAGGGCATCACCATCGATGTCGCCTACCGCTACTTCGCCACCCCGCGCCGCCGCTTCATCCTCGCCGACACCCCCGGGCACGTGCAGTACACCCGGAACATGGTGACCGGGGCCTCCACCGCCGAGCTGGCCGTCGTCCTGGTCGACGCGCGCAACGGCGTGGTCGAGCAGACCCGCCGGCACGCCGCGGTCGCCGCCCTGCTGCGAGTGCCGCACGTCGTCCTGGCCGTCAACAAGATGGACCTGGTCGGCTACCAGGAGTCCGTCTTCGCGGCCATCGCCGAGGAGTTCACCGCCTACGCGGGCTCGCTGGGCGTACCAGGCTGGGGGTCTGGGGGAGACCCCCAGGAAAACTGGTGCACCGCCATCCCGATCTCGGCGCTGGCCGGCGACAACGTGGTGACGCCGTCGGCCACCATGGACTGGTACGGCGGCCCGACCGTGTTGGAGCACCTGGAGACCGTGCCGGTGGTCGCCGACCCGTCGGACGACCCGGCCCGCTTCCCGGTCCAGTACGTCATCCGCCCGCAGACCACCGAACACCCCGACTACCGCGGCTACGCGGGCCAGATCGCCTCCGGCGTGCTGCACGTCGGCGACGCCGTCACGGTGCTGCCGTCGGGACGGACGAGCACCATCGAGGGGATCGACGCGCTCGGCCAGAGCGTGGACGTCGCCTGGGCGCCGCAGTCGGTGACCCTTCGACTCGCCGACGACCTGGACATCTCCCGGGGCGACCTGATCGCCCCGAGCGCGGCGACGCCGTCGGTCACCCAGGACGTGGAGGCCACCGTCTGCCACGTCGCCGACCGGCCGCTGACCGTCGGACAGCGGGTGCTGCTCAAGCACACCACCCGCACCGTCAAGGCGCTCGTCAAGGAGATCCCGTCCCGGCTGACCCTGGACGACCTCTCCCAGCACCCGGCCCCCGGCGAACTGGTCGCCAACGACATCGGCCGGATCGTGGTGCGCACCGCCGCACCACTGGCACTGGACGCCTACGCAGACTCCCGGCGCACCGGTTCCTTCCTGCTGATCGACCCGGCGGACGGCACCACGCTGACCGCGGGCATGGCCGGCACCGCGTTCGCGGAGGCGGCCGCGGACCCCGCGCCGGAGAGTGCGGCGGACGACGAGGGGTGGGACTTCTGATCATGCTCAAGGACATGTTCTCGACCTTTGCCAAGGAAGGCGGCCGCGTCGGTAGCGGCGCCCTCGGGAGCGGCCAGGGCGGAGTCGGTCGATGTGTGCGCTGACCATGCCTGACTCCGTGCCCCCCACATCCTCCTTCCGAAGAACCACCATTTCGCCGGGCGCGCCATAGCGAGGCGCGCGCTCCCCCGGCCCTCCGAGAGGAACACCTCCCGTGACTGCCGTTCGTCATCGCCTCCTGGCGGCCGCCGCCACCGTCCCGTTGCTGACCGTCGCGCTGGGGGCCTGCGGTTACGGCTCCGAGGCCCCGAAGGACACCGCGGCCTCCGTCGCCCCGAAGGGGCCCAAGGTCGACGGGCTCGATCAGGTCAAGATCGGCTTCTTCGGCAACACCACCCACGCCACGCCCCTGATCGGCCTTCAGACGGGCCAGTTCCAGAAGGAACTGGGTGGCACCGCGGTGAAGTCCTCGGTCTTCAACGCCGGGCCCGCCGAGATCGAGGCGCTCAACTCGAACGCCATCGACATCGGGTGGATCGGCCCCTCCCCCGCGATCAACGGCTATGTGAAGTCGCACGGCAAGAGCCTGAAGATCATCGCCGGTTCGGCATCCGGCGGTGTCTCGCTGATCGTCAACCCCAAGAAGATCAAGAGCCTCGACGACCTCAAGGGCAAGACGATCGCCACCCCGCAGCTGGGCAACACCCAGGACGTGGCCCTGCTGAACTTCCTCGCACAGAAGGGCTACTCGGTCGACGCCACCTCCGGCAAGGGTGACGTCACCGTCCAGCGCACCGACAACAAGGTCACTCCCACCGCCTTCAAGCAGGGCAGCATCGACGGCGCCTGGGTCCCCGAACCCACCGCGTCCAAGCTGGTCGCGGCCGGCGGCAAGGCGTTGCTGGACGAGAAGAGGCTGTGGAAGGACGGCAAGTTCGTCATCACCAACATGATCGTCTCGCAGCGCTTCCTCAAGGAGCACCCGAAGGCGGTCGAGGCCGTGCTGCGTGCCTCGGTGAAGACCAACGCCTGGATCCGCTCGCACCCCACCGAGGCGGTCAAGGCCCTCAACGAGAAGCTCGCCGAGCCGACGATCAGCGGCAAGGCGCTGCCGGACGACATCATCGACCCGGCGTTCAAGAACGTCGACATCACCGATGACCCGCTGGCCGCCACCCTCCAGGAGGAGGCGGACCACGCCGTCAAGGCGGGGCTGCTGAAGAAGCCCGACCTCAAGGGCATCTACGACCTCACCCTGCTGAACAAGGTGCTCAAGTCCGAGGGCAAGCCGCCGGTCGACGACGCCGGCCTCGGCGGCAACTGACCCCGGCCCCCCGATCTCCCAGGAGGTGACACCGATGACGACCAGTACCCTCACCAAGCCCGCCCCGGCGAACACCGGCACCACCGGTCCGTACGCCGCTCGCATCCACCACGTCTCGAAGTCGTTCGGCCGCCCCGGCGCGCAACAGCAGGTGCTGGACGACATCAACATCGATGTCGCGCCCGGCGAATTCGTCTGCCTCCTGGGGGCCTCGGGGTGTGGCAAGTCCACCCTCCTCAGTCTCGTGGCCGGTCTGGACAAGCCGTCCGCCGGCACCATCGAGACGCCGGGCGGCCGGCCTGCGCTGATGTTCCAGGAGCACGCGCTGTTCCCGTGGCTGACCGCGGGCCGCAACATCGAACTGGCCCTGCGGATGCGCGGGGTGCCGCGCTCCGAGCGCCGCGGCGAGGCCGAGCGGCTGCTCGAACTCGTCCGGCTCAAGGGCGCGTACGGCAAGCGGGTGCACGAACTGTCGGGCGGTATGCGCCAGCGGGTGGCGATGGCCCGGGCGCTCGCCCAGGACAGCCAACTGCTGCTGATGGACGAGCCGTTCGCCGCGCTCGACGCCATCACCCGTGACGTACTACACGACGAACTGACCCGGATCTGGGCCGAATCCAACAGCGGCTCCACCGCGGGGACCAACCTGTCGGTCCTCTTCGTCACCCACAACGTCCGTGAGGCGGTGCGGCTCGGCGAGCGGGTCGTGCTGCTCTCCTCCCGCCCCGGCCGGGTCGCCCGGGAGTGGCGGGTGGACATCCCCCAGCCGCGTCGCATCGAGGACTCCGCGGTCGCCGACCTGTCCATCGAGATCACTGAACAGCTCCGTGGGGAGATCCGCCGCCATGGCCAGCACTGAGACCACCACCTCCGCCACCACGGGGAAGCCCGGCGACGACCCCACCGGACCATCCACCGCCCCGGCCACCGGCACGACGGACGGCTCCACGGACGACTCCCCTGCCGGCTCCCCGGCCGAAGCGGCCGTCGGAACCACCGCTGAATCGGCCGGGACCGGTGCTGCATCCTCCCCCGGTGCATCGGCCGACGCACCGGCCGCCCGGGAGCCCCGACCCGCCGCCGGTGACCTTGCCGGTCTGGAGGCCGGGCTCGACGCCCTCGACTCCACCGTGGTCGCCCGACAGCCGTGGCTGCGTACCGTGCTGTCAAAGGCGTTCCCTCCCCTCATCGCGATCGTGATCGTGTTGGGCCTGTGGCAGCTCGCCTACCACTTCCAACTCAAGCCGCACTACCTGCTGCCGAGCCCGCTCGACGTCTTCCGCTCGCTCCAGCAGAAGTGGCTCGAAGGCACCCTGCTCAGCTTCGTGTGGACCAGCGTCTCCCGCGGCGCCCTCGGCTTCCTGGCATCGGTCGCCATCGGCACGGTGCTCGGACTGATCGTGGCCCGCGTCAAGCTCGTACGGGCCGCGATCGGACCGATCCTGAGCGGACTGCAGTCCCTGCCCTCGGTGGCCTGGGTCCCGGCGGCGATCATCTGGTTCGGGCTGAGCGACGCCACCATCTACGCGGTGGTGCTGCTCGGGGCCGTCCCCTCGATAGCCAACGGACTGGTGTCCGGTGTCGACCAGATCTCTCCTCTCTATCTGCGTGCCGGCCGCACCATCGGCGCGAACGGCCTGGCCGGTGTCCGCCATGTGCTGCTCCCCGCCGCGCTGCCCGGCTATCTCGCCGGGCTCAAGCAGGGCTGGGCGTTCTCCTGGCGGTCCCTGATGGCCGCCGAACTCATCGTCAATGCCCCCGATCTCGGCACCGGACTGGGCCAGCTCCTGGAACAGGGCCGTGAACTGCAGGACATGTCCTGGGTGTTGGCCGCGATCCTGCTGATCCTGATCGTCGGCATCGGCATCGAGCTACTGATCTTCGCCCCGATCGAGCGCCGGGTGCTGCGCAGCCGCGGCCTCCTCGTCAAGAGCTGAAACCATGAACACACGCCCCACTCTCCTCGTCATCGCCCACGGCAGCCGCGACCCTCGGCACGCCGCGACCGTCACCGCGCTCTGCGCGCGGGTCCGGAAGCTGCGTCCGGGGCTGCGCGTGGAGGTCGGCTATCTCGACTTCAACGCGCCCCAGGTGCCCCGGGTCCTGGAGCGCCTCTCGGCCGACGGCGTACGGAATGTGGTGGCGCTTCCCCTCCTCCTCACTCGCGCCTTTCACGCGAAGTCCGATATCCCCGCGGTGCTGCGGGAGGCCGCCGCGCGGCTGCCCCTGCTGACCATCCATCAGGCCGAGGTGCTCGGCCCCTCTCTCCTCCTGACCAGCGCATTGGAGCGCCGGCTGGAGGAGGCCGGGCTGCGGCCCGGTGACCACCGCTCGACCGGGGTCGTGCTGGCCTCGGCGGGCTCCTCAGACCCGGAGGCGATCGCAGTGATCGCAGAAATCGCGCGGGAGTGGCGGCGCACCACTGGGTGGTGTGCCGTGCGGCCTGCGTTCGCCTCCGCATCTCTTCCCCGTACGGCCGACGCCGTACGGGCCCTGCGGGCCGAGGGCATCCAGCGGGTGGCCGTCGCCCCGTACGTCATAGCGCCGGGGTTCCTGCCGGATCGGATCGCCGCCGGGGCCCGCGAGGCCCGTGCCGACATCCTCGCCCCGGTGCTCGGTGCCGCCCCCGAGCTGGCCCGGCTGCTGCTGCGCCGCTACGAGCAGGCCATCCGGGCCCGCGCCCGGGGCGACTTGACGGCACTGACCGCCTGAACGGCCAGCCCCGCCCGGCTCACGCCCCCACCGCCACCCCTCGCCCCGAGGGTGCGTCGGCGCGTCCCTTCTCGTAGACCGTCAGGCTCCGCGCCAGATGCAGGGGCACCAGCAACAGCTCCACGACCAGGGCCTTCCAGGCGTAGACGACGTTGACCGCCTTGGTGGCGTAGGCGCAGGGGATGTTGACCAGCACGCCGGACAGCGGGAGTCTGCGGCGGCGGGCGGCGTACACCAGGGGTGGCAGCGTCAGCAGCAGGTCAACTCCGGCCCACCAGGCGAAGGCGGCCGGTGGTGACGCACCGGTCGTCGCGCTGAGCACGAACGGGGAGGCCCACCACAGCGGCGCGGTGAGGATCTCGAACAGGGCCAACACCACCCAGACCGCCAGCAGGGGTTTGCGGACGAGCAGCCGGCCGAGGTGGAGCCGGACGTTCTGGCAGAAGCCGGCCATCCAACGGTTGACCTGTTTGCGGAAGTAGGTGAGGTCCTCCGGGTCGGCGGCGAGGGCGACGGCGTCGGAGACGTAGACCGCGCGTCGTCCGGCGATCTGCCGGGACCAGGTGTAATCCATGTCCTCGACGATGGTGCGCTCAGGGAATCCGCCGAAGGCCACCAGTTCGTCGCGTCGGAAGACCGAGCAGCAACCCGAGCAGACCATGGGGCTGTTGGCGAGTGCCTGGATGGGCCGGTGAAAGTGGAAACCGAAGAGGTATTCCGTGGACCGGCCCCGCTCCCACACGGTGCGGGTGTGGCGGGTGCGGACCGTGCCCGCGGCGACGGCGACGTCGGGGTCGTCGAAGACCGGGAGGACGCGCTGGAGGTAGTCCGGGGCCAGGACGGTGTCCGCGTCGACGGCCAGGACGAGATCGGTGGTGCACCGCGGGAGGGCGTAGTTCTGCGCCCTGGCCTTGCTGCCCAGGTTGTGCGGCGGGCGGAGCACCGTGGCACCGTGCGCGGCGGCTACCTCGCCGGTGCGGTCGGTGGAGGCGTCGTCGACGACCAGGATGCGGTCGGGCGGGACGGTTTGCCTCGCGAGGGACTCCAGCGTGGCCGGTAGCCCCTCCTCTTCGTTGTGGGCCGGGACGATGACGGTGACGGTGTGCATGGTGGGCTCCCCCCTGTCGTGCGGACCGCGCCGACGATGACGCAGATCAGTCCGATCACTGCGTAGACGATGGTGCTGATGCCGAGGAACGGCGTGACTCCGTGCATGTCACTGACGGTAGCCACGCCCGGCCGTCCACGGTTCCGGAGGGAGCCTCCTGTGGATAACTCGACGCGGGGGCAGGCGCGTTGGTCGTCCTGAGCACAGCGACGCCGGCCGCCGCGCCCCGTGGGGGCGAGCGCGACGGCCGGCGTGCGGTGCTGAATGACCAGATCGACTACTGAACGATCTTCAGCAGCTTGTTGGGCGTGCCCTGACCCGGGTTGCTGATCTTGTCGGGGGTGGCCCCGTCCGTCAGCGCCTTCTCCACGTCGGCCGGCTTGGCGTCCTTGTGGCCGGCCAGGTAGACCGCGGCGGCACCGACGACGTGCGGGGTCGCCATCGACGTACCGGAGATGGTCTTGGTGGCGTCGTCGCTGGTGTTCCAGTCCGAGGTGATGTCGGAGCCCGGAGCGTAGAGGTCGACGACGCTGCCGTAGTTGGAGAAGTCGGACTGCTGGTCGTCCTTGGTGCTGGAGGCCACCGTGATGGCCTCCTTGACGCGCGCCGGGGAACCCTGGCCCGCGTCGGTGGACTCGTTGCCGGCCGCGACGCCGAAGGTGACACCGGAGTCGATGGCCTTCTTCACGGCCGCGTCGAGCGCCTCGTCCGCGCCGCCACCGAGCGACATGTTGGCGACCGAGGGGCCCTTGTGGTTCTTGGTGACCCAGTCGATGCCCGCGACGACCTGCTCGGTGGAGCCGGAGCCCTGCCCGTCGAGCACCTTGACGGCGACCAGCTTGACCTTCTTGGCGACGCCGTGGGCGGTGCCGCCGATGGTGCCGGAGACGTGGGTGCCGTGGCCGTTGTCGTCCTCGGCCTTGTTGCTGTTGTCGATGGCGTTGAAGCCGTACGACGCGCGACCGCCGAAGTCCTTGTGGCTGATGTGGATGCCGGTGTCGATGACGTACGCGGTGACGCCGTCGCCCGCGCTGTCCGGGTAGTTGTACTTGCCGTCACCCTTGGTGTCGGCCTGGTCGATGCGGTCCAGGCCCCACGACGGCGGGTTCTCCTGAGTGCCGTCGATGTGGAACGTGTGGTTCTGGACGACCTTGTCGACGGCCGGGTCGGCGGCGAGGCGCTTGGCGTCCTCGCTGGACAGACCGGTGGTCGAGAAGCCGTCGATGGCGGAGGTGAAGGTCCGCTTGACCTTACCGCCGTACTTGGCGGCCAGGTCGCCGCTCTCGGCGGCGCGCACCGCGGCGGACTTCTTCAGCAGCACGATGTAGCTGCCCTTGACGGCGCCCTTGGCCTCGGCGCCGTAGATCTTGCCCTCGGCGGCGGGCGACGCGCCCGCGGTAACCGCAGTGACGGCGGCGATACCAGTGGCGGCCACGGCGGCGGATATCGCCGTAATGAGCCGCTTCTTGCTGGAACGCTTATGAGCCATGGCGAGGGTTCTCCTCGTTCGTGGTGTGGGGGGAAGCGTTGCGAATAGCCCGAAGGGACCGGAAAAGCTCCACCGGGCTGGTTCGAAACCCTGTCGGATTGACGAGTGCAATTCAAGGGCCGCCGGGCCGTGTGAGATAGGCAACAACCTTGCAAAAATGCAAAAGCCCGCAGAATTGGTCAAATGAACCAGTGGAGTTGACGGACAGTGACTCAACTCCGTTTACATTTACGCAATGAGAAGGGGCAGCTGACGATGCGTTTGCATTTTCAACTGCCCCGTTGTGGCATGCTCGCGCCTCGCAAGAGGTGCGTACCGACGGTTACCCCACGGGGAGTTGCTCCTCGATGAGGTCCGCCGCCCGCCGACTGCCACCCTCCTCCGCCATCTCCGCGCGGATCCGGCCGAGCGTCGCAGCCACGCCCGGATCGTCGAGCAACGCGCGCACGGCCTCCCCCAGTGCCTGCGCGGTCACCTTCCCCTTCTCCAACTGCCGGGCGACGCCCAGCCCTTCCAGCGTGGCGGCGTTCATGAACTGGTCGGCGGCCTGCGGTACGCACACCATGGGCACCCCGTTCGCCAGCCCCTCCTGACTGCCGCCCATCCCGGCATGGGTGACGAACGCGTCGGCCTGCCGGAGGATCGCTACCTGCGGGACCCAGGTGTGCACCTCGACGTTGTCCGGGACCTCGCCGAGCGTCGCCGGATCGGTGAACTTCCCGATCTGCAGGACCACATGCCAGTCCGCCCGGCCGCCGAACGCCTCGATGCAGGCCCGGTAGACGTCCGGCGCGTCGGTGAACACCGACCCCAGGGAGACCAGGAGCACCTTGGCGTCCGGGGCGAGGCCGGCCGGCCGCCGCCAGTCGCCTTGCGCGAAGCGGTCACCCTGACAGGAGCCGACGAAGGTGAAGATCGAACCGTCCACCCGGTCCACGTGCGGCTGCATGGCCCGGGTGATCAGGACGAGGGCGCGGTCGGGCCGGGCGGCCAGGAAGTCCGGCTCGGGCAGCTCCGTCATACCGTGTTCCGTCAACCAGGCCCGGAAACGGGCGTAGTAGGCGCGGCCGCGCTCGGTGCTCTGCAACTCCTGCCGCATCGCCTTGCTGACCTCCCCCTCGTAGTCGTCCCAGGCGACGATGTGCGGCGTCAGCTGAATGGCCGGGACCTGCCACCGGCGAGCGAGCAGCGGGGCCGGGAACGAGGCGCTGTCGTGGAGGACGAGGTCCGGGGTGTCGCCCTCGTAGGCCGCGGCGAGCTGCGGCAGCGCCTGGATCCCGTCGTCGAGGAACGGTTCGAGGTGGTCGAGGAGTTCGGTGCCCCAGCCCTCCGGGTTCTCGTCGGTGGGCAGGACCGAGGTCCACGGTCGGGGTTCGGCACCGGTGGCGGCGACGAGGTCGGCGAAGGCGGCCGGGACGGCGTAGGTCACGCGGTGCCCGCGGTCGACCAGCTCGCGGATGACGTCGAGGTTCGGCTGGACGTGACCGTGGGCCGGGATGCTGAACATGGCGATGTGCAAGGGGTGCTGAGGCATGCCCAGGAGCATAGGCAAGACGATACGTATCGTGCAATGTCGAAAAGTCGCCACCGCACGGCCCGTTGGGGGCCAACTCCCCTGGTAGAAAGCGCCCTTCCGAGGGTGGGTGGACGGCCTCCGGAGCGGCTGGTGGCACCTGCGAGACTGGGCGCGAGAACGCACCGCAGGAGGCACTCCGATGACCGAACCCAGCCCCGCCTTCACCGAGGCGCGCGCCCGGGACGTGCTGGCCGCGGCCGGGCACCCCGGTGCGGCGGCGGACGCCCGGCTGCTCGCACTCGGCGAGAACGCCGTCTTCGCCCTGGGCGAGCGCGGCGTGGTCGTCCGGGTCGGCCGCAGCCCCGAGTTGCTGGCGCGCGCCGAACGGGAACTGGCCGTGGCCCAGTGGCTGGCGGCCGAGGACGTACCGGCCGTGCGGGCCGCAGAGTCGACGGCCCGGCTCGTCGACGGGCACCCCGTGACCTACTGGCAGCAGTTGCCGGAGGCCGTCCGGCCCGCCCGGCCGCAGGACCTCGCCGAGCTGCTCAAGCGCGTCCACGCGCTCCCCGAGCCGCCGTTCGCGCTCCCCCGGCGCGAGCTGCTGGACGGTGTGGAGCGCTGGCTGCGGCTGGCCGGCGATGCCGTGTCAGCGTCCGACGCGGAGTACCTGCGCGGACGGCGGGACGCGTTCGCGCTGGCCGCGACGGCGCTCGAACCGCATCTGCCGCGCGGCCCGATCCACGGCGACGCGCTCCCCCGCAACGTCCACATCGGGCCCGGCGGTCCGGTCCTGGTCGACCTGGAGACCTTCTCCTCGGACCTGCGCGAACACGACCTGGTCGTGCTGGCCCTCAGCCGGGACCGCTACGGACTGGGCGCGGAAGCCTACGACGCCTTCGTCTCGGTGTACGGCTGGGACGTACGGGGCTGGGAGGGCTGCGCCGTCCTGCGTGGCTCCCGGGAGACCGCGAGTTGCGCCTGGGTCTCCCAGCACGCGCCCGGGAATCCGGCGGCACTCAAGGAATTCCGGCGCCGGATCGCCTCACTGCGCGAGAAGGATGCGGCGGTCCGGTGGTACCCCTTCTGAGGCGGCACCCCGGCCGCCGGCCCTCACCGGCCCGGGCCGCTCAGCGCTGATACGGGATCAGCGGCCAGGCCGCCTCGACTATCGCCTCCGGGTCACCGGACCGGCGCAGATACGCCTGGAACGAGGCGGCCTGCTCGGCGGCGGCCTGCTCCTGGAGGGCGTGCAGGGCGCGCGGTGCGGGCAGGGCGACGGCCGGGTACTTCTCGCCGATGCGGCGGGCGACCCCGGTCGCGGCCGCCGCGTCGGCGCCCGCCTCGTGCGCGCCGTCCAGCGGTACGCCGTAGTGCCCGCAGAGCGCCTGGAGTGCGCGCTTGCCCTTGCGGTAGCGGTCCACGTGCTTGTCGAGGACGAGCGGGTCGATGACCGGGGCGGGCGGATGGCCGAGCCGTTCGGTCAGCGTCGGCACGCCGTGGCGGCGGCACTCGCGGTCGAGCAGCGAGAGGTCGTAGCGCGCGTTCATCACCACCAGCGGGATGTCCGCGCGCAGGGCTTCGGCCAGCGCCTCGGTGATCTCCGCTATCGCGCCCGCGGGCGAACGGCCGTGCGCGGTGACGAAGGCGGTCGACATGCCGTGGATCTCCGTGGCTTCGTCAGGGATCGGGACGCCCGGATCGATCAGCCAGGACTGCTGCCCGGCCACCCGGCCGTCCCCCTCCAGCCGGATCAGCGCGGCCGTGACGATGCGGTCGTGCTCGACGTCGGTGCCCGTGGTCTCCAGGTCGAAGCCGACCAGCAGCTCCTGATGCCAGCTCATGCCGAAACCTCGCTTCGCCCGGCCCCGCACGCGCGCGGCGCGCAGCTCTCCTCGACGCTCCGCCGGCCTCCGGCCGGTCGGACCTCCACGCAGCGCTCACTCATGGGGCCTCCTTCGGTGGTACCTCCCCCGTGGTTCGACCACTCTCCCACGCACCACTGACAACGGGCCGGGCCGCCCGGCGCCCCGCCGCCCGGACCGGCTCAGGAGACCGGTCGCGAGTCCGCCCAGACGCTCTCGAACTCCTCGCGGTAGATCTCGAAGAGCCCGTGGTCGACGTCCCGGCCGTCGCGGACGTCCTGGCGGACCACCTCGCGGCCACCGCCGCGCAGCACGAAGACCGGCGACTCCATCCCGCGGCTCTTGCGGAGGTAGGGCTGGACGACGGCTATCCCGTCGGGTCCGTCGCCGTCGACGAGGTACGCGGTGAAGCGCGGGGTCTCGTCGAAGACCTGGATCTCGAAGGCGCCGGGATCCCGCAGCCGGGCCCGGACCCGCCGCATGTGCAGGATGTTCATCTCGATGGCGCGGCTCATCTCGCCCTTCTTCAGGCCGATTTCGCGCTCCCGGCGGCGGACCGCGCTGCTGGCCGGGTTGAGGAAGAGCAGTCGCACCCGGCAGCCGGACTCGGCGAGCCGGACCAGCCGGCGGCCGGAGTAGTTCTGGACCAGGAGGTTGAGTCCGATGCCCACCGCGTCGAGGCGGCGGGCGCCGCCGAAGAGGTCCTCCGCGGGCAGCTGGCGCTGGAGCCGCACCCGGTCGGGGTGCACCCCGACGACATCGGCGTACCGGTCGCCGACGAGGTCCTCGACGGCGTCGATGGGCAGCCGCCCGGAAATACGGGTGCCGGCCCCGGAACCGAGGATGTCGAGCAGTCGGGCGGAGGCCCGCTCGGCCTGGGCCAGGACGGTCTCGGACAGCGCGCGGTTGCGGGAGACGATGTTGCGGGCGACCTCCAGCTCGTCGAGGACCAGCTCGACCTCGCGCCGGTCGTCCACGTAGGGCTCGAAGCAGGGCCAGTGCTGGACCATCAGCTCGCGGAGCTGCGGGAGCGTCAGGAAGCTGACGATGTTGTCGTCGGCAGGGTCGAGGAGATAGCCCTTGCGGCGGCTGACCTCGCGGACCGCGACCGCGCGCTGGACCCATTCCTGGCCGGCCGGTCCGGCCGCCGCGATGACCCATTCGTCGCCGTGCACCGGCTCGTAGATGGGGCGCAGGACGGCGGAGACGACGGCCCGCAGGCGCTGCTCGACGAGATTCAGCCAGATGTAGGCGCGTCCGGCCCGGCGGGCCCGGGTGCGCACCTCGCTCCAGGCGTCGGCCCCCCAGTCGAGTTCCGCACCGATCTCCAGCGGTCGGGCCAGGGACACCGTGCCGGGCGGTGCGTCCACGGAGCCGGCCTCGTGGCCCTCATGACTCTCGTCACCAGGGGGCAACTCCAGCCCGCCGCTCACCTGCCACCGCCTCCCGAACCCCCGTGCCAACGATCAAGGCAGACTACTGCGGCGCGGGGGGCGATGCAGCAGGATGCATCGAGTCGGATGCCAACTCCCCTTATCCATAGTGCCGGTTGTGACCGGAAAGCGCTGTGGGAGTGAGCGGTTTCATAACCATGACGGGGGGTCGGGGTCCCTTTCCGGCCCACGCGATGGAGTGTCCCGACGGCGGGCCGTTGACACCGCCCCGGAAGCCCGATCACGCATGGGCGCCGCGATTGGCCGGGGCAGCGCTGGCGAACTGCACACATGTGAGGTAGTCCGTGGCAGAGACGCCACTTTTGGGGTAGCCGTAGCAGTCCCCCGCCCCGCACCCGGCCGTGCGCGCAGGCCGCCGACCCCAGATCAGTGCACAGTAGGACAATCCGACATTGCCGAAGATCGGTCACCGTTCAGCGGAGTTCACACGAAAATCTCCCGCTATCCGGCAATTTGGATGTGTTGAAAGGATTCCGATTCGGTCCGCGGACGCGTGTCGTGGAGTCGCCGCCGCCCCGTAGAGAAAGTGGAAGAGTCTACGCATGCAGGTCTGGCCGGGACAGATGTATCCGTTGGGTGCCACCTATGACGGTGCGGGCACCAACTTCGCGGTGTTCTCCGAAGCCGCCACGCGCATCGAACTGTGTCTGCTGCACGACGACGGGTCGGAGACCGCCGTCGAGCTGCGCGAGTCCGACGCCTTCGTACGGCACGCGTATCTGCCGGGGATCATGCCGGGACAGCGCTACGGCTTCCGGGCGCACGGCCCCTACGAGCCCGAACACGGAGATCGCTGCAATTCCGCCAAGCTGCTCCTCGACCCGTACGCGCGGGCGATGAGCGGCGTGATCGATTGGGACGAGGCGGTCTACGGCTACCACTTCGGCCGCCCCGAGGTGCGCAACGACCTGGACTCGGCGCCGCACACCATGGCGTCGGTGGTGGTCAACCCGTACTTCGACTGGGGCGACGACCGCCCGCCGCGGACCGCGTACCACGAGACGGTGCTCTACGAAGCCCACGTCAAGGGCCTCACGATGCGCCACCCCGAGCTGCCGGAGGAACTGCGCGGCACCTATGCGGCGCTGGCGCACCCGGCGATCATCGACCACCTGACGAAGCTCGGGATCACCGCCCTGGAGCTGATGCCGGTCCACCAGTTCGTCCAGGACCACCGGCTGGTGGACGCCGGGCTGTCCAACTACTGGGGCTACAACACCATCGGGTTCTTCGCCCCGCACAACGCCTACGCGTCCTGGGGGGACCGCGGGCAGCAGGTGCTGGAATTCAAGACCGCGGTCAGGGCGCTGCACCAGGCGGGCATCGAGGTCATCCTCGACGTCGTCTACAACCACACCGCCGAGGGCAGCCACCTGGGGCCGACGCTGTCCTTCCGGGGGCTGGACAACGCCTCGTACTACCGGCTGTCGGACGACCGCCGGTACTACATGGACACCACGGGCACCGGGAACTCCCTCCTGATGCGCAGTCCGCACGTGCTCCAGTTGGTGATGGACTCGCTGCGCTACTGGGTGCAGGAGATGCGCGTGGACGGGTTCCGCTTCGACCTGGCGGCGACGCTGGCGCGGCAGTTCCACGAGGTGGACCGGCTGTCGTCGTTCTTCGACCTGGTGCACCAGGATCCGGTGGTCAGCCAGGTGAAGCTGATCGCCGAGCCGTGGGACGTCGGGGAGGGCGGCTACCAGGTGGGGAACTTCCCGCCGCTGTGGACGGAGTGGAATGGGAAGTACCGGGACACCGTTCGGGACCTGTGGCGCGGCGAACCGCGCACCCTGGCGGACTTCGGGTCCCGGCTGGCCGGGTCGTCGGACCTCTACCAGGAGGACGGGCGGCGGCCGCTCGCCTCGGTCAACTTCGTCACCTGCCACGACGGTTTCACCCTGCGCGACCTGGTCTCGTACAACGACAAGCACAACGAGGACAACGGCGAGGACAACCGGGACGGCGAGCGGTTCAACCGGTCGTGGAACTGCGGGGCCGAGGGGCCGACCGACGACCCCTCGGTGCGGCGGCTGCGGCTCCGGCAGATGCGGAACTTCCTCGCCACGCTCATGTTGTCGCAGGGCGTGCCGATGCTCAGCCACGGCGACGAGTTCGGCCGCAGCCAGCGCGGCAACAACAACGCGTACTGCCAGGACAGCGAGCTGACCTGGGTGCGGTGGCCGGAGCGGGGGGAGGCCGGCGCCGGCGGGGCGTTCGACGCCGACCGGTCGGACGAGGCACACGAAGCAGACGGGGCCGATGGGGCCGATGGGGCCGACGGGAACGGCGAGACGGGGTCGGACGCGCCGGAGGTACCGGCGGCGGCCGAGCGGGCGGACGAGCTGGCGCTGCTGGCGTTCGTCCGGCAGATGGTGTGGCTGCGCCGGGACCACCCGGTCTTCCGGCGGCGACGGTTCTTCCAGGGGCACCCGATGGAGGGCACCCATGACGAGCTGTCCGACATCGCCTGGTTCACCGCGGCCGGCACGGAGATGGGGACGCGCGACTGGCAGTCCGTCCACGCCAAGTCGCTGACGGTCTTCCTCAACGGGAGTTCGATCTCCGAACCGGGGCCGCGCGGCGAGCCGATCACCGATGACTCGTTCCTGTTGATGTTCAACGCCCATGACCAGGAGAAGGAGTTCACGGTGCCGGACCACCTGGGGCGGCAGTGGCAGGTCGTGGTGGACACCGACCGGCCGGAGGCGGCGACGGACGGCAGGGGCGCCAAGGTCAAGGGCGGCGACCGGCTGACGCTGGTCGGGCGGAGTCTGCTGGTGCTCCAGCGGCCGGCCTGAGCGGTCCGGTGCGGCCCCGTGGCAGCGCGGACGGTCACGGATTCAGGGGGTCTGGGCGTGGTCCGCCGCGGCCTCCTGCCCGGGCCGGGAGATCCGCACGGGCGCGGTCGGCCGGGAGCCGGCACGGGTGGTGAGGGCGACCACGAGGATCAGCACGGCGGCGCCCACCGCGACCGCGAAGGCCGCGGACGGGCCGTACGCGTCGGCGAGCCGCCCGGAGGCGGCCAGTGCCAGGGCCTGGCCGCCGACCACCGCGCTGGTGAGGAACGCCATCGACTCGGCCAGCCGGGTGGCGGGCACCAGCCGTTCGGTGAGCCCGAAGAGGGTGATCAGGTGCGGTGCGAAAGCCACCCCGAGCACCACGACGACCAGGTAGAGCGCCCCCATCGACCGGACGAAGAGCAGCGGCACGGACAGCACGATCAGCCCGACGGCGGCCGCCCGCCAACGGGCCGGCAGGCCGATCCGGGCCGGTACCAGCGCGAGCGAGAGTCCCGCCACCGCGCTCATCACGCCCATCGCCGCGTACACCAGGCCCGCCTGGGCGGGCTGGTGGAGGCGTTCGGTGAGCGCGGTGACACCGGCCTGGCAGGCGCCGAACATGGCGCCCTGGAGGGCCATGGACAGGCGCATGGCGTGGACCGCGCCGGGCATCCGCGTGCGGGCCGGGCGGGCGGTCCGCGGGGCCCGGTCCGCGGCGGGCCGCACGGCCACCGCGCTCGGGTGCAGGGCGAACGCCGAGCCGCAGACCGCCAACAGGACGGCGGCCAGCGCCAGCGCCACCGCCGGGTGCACCAGGGTGGCGGCCAGCCCCACCAGCGCCGGCCCCAGTACGAACGACACCTCGTCCAGGGTGCCTTCCAAGGAGAGCGCGGCGCTCACCAGCCGGTCGTCGGCCCCCGCACGGTGCGCCAGGGCGACCAGCCGGGTGCGGGCCAACGGGCCGATCTGCGGCACGCTCGCCCCGGCCAGCAGGCCCAGGAGGGCGAGCGGCGGCGTCGCCGTCCTGGCCAGGGCGGCCGCCACCAGGGCCGCCACGGCGAGTGCGTTGATCCAGCAGGCGACCAGCACCACCGGACGCTGGCCGTGCCGGTCCGCGAGCCGGCCCATCAGCGGGCCGGCGACCGTCTGACCCGCCGCCAGGGCGCCACCCACCAGGCCGGCGGTGGTCAGCGAACCGCTGGTCTCGGCCACCAGCAGCACGCTGCCGAGTTGGCACATGGCGGTCGGCAGCCGCCCCAGGAAGGACACGACCGGCAGCAGCGGCCCACTGAGGGCGAGCACCCGGCGATAGGTCGTAGTGGCAGCGGTCATCACAAGAAGCTATCCGCCACACCGGCACGATCCGTACGGGCAGTACGCACGAAGGCAGAGCGCCGACCGGTCTGACGGTTCGGAGGAAGACACGACGGCTGGGACGGCCCGGGATGACGCAACCCGATGACAGAACGGGCCGCCGGCGGGGTACGGGTGTTCCCATGACGCAGCCTTCACGTCCGTCGCCGACCGCCACCTACCGGCTGCAGCTCCAGCCGGACTTCCCGTTCGCCGCCGCCGAGCGGGCGGTCCCGTACCTCGCCGCACTCGGGGTGTCCCATCTCCACCTCTCGCCCGTACTGGAGGCGGTGCCGGGGTCCACCCACGGGTACGACGTGACCGGCCACACGGCGGTGCGGGCCGAGCTGGGCGGCGAGGAGGGGCTGCGGGCGCTGGCGGCGACGGCCCGGGGGCACGGTCTCGGGCTGGTCGTCGACATCGTGCCCAACCACATGGCGGTGCCCGCGCCGATGTCGCTCAACGGGCCGCTGTGGGAGGTGCTGCGCGACGGCCCGGCGTCGCCGTACGCGCGCTGGTTCGACATCGACTGGGACGGCGGGCACGGCGGGCGGCTGCTGCTGCCCGTACTGGAGGGGCGGATCGGGGACGAGCTGTACCGGTTCCGGGTCGAGGGACGGGTGCTGCACTACGGGGAGCAGGTCTTCCCCTTGCGTCCCGGTACGGAGCGGCTGCCGCTGGAGCGCCTCCTGGAGGCGCAGTGGTACCGCCTCGCCTGGTGGCGGCTGGCCCGCACCGAGCTCAACTACCGGCGCTTCTTCACCATTTCGGAGCTGATCGGGATCCGCGCCGAGGACCCCGAGGTGTTCGACGCCACGCACGGGACGGTGCTGCGGCTGGTCCGGGAGGGGGTCGTCGACGGGCTGCGGATCGACCATCCGGACGGGCTGGTGGATCCGGGGGGCTATCTGGCGCGGCTGCGGGCCGGCAGCAAGGGCTGCTGGACGGTGGTGGAGAAGATCCTGACCGGTGCGGAGCGGCTGCCGGACGACTGGGCGTGCGCGGGCACCACGGGCTATGACGCGCTCCGCCACATCGACGGGCTGTTCGTCTGCCCGCAGGGCGCCGGGCGGCTGTTCTCGCACTACCGCGACTTCGTCACCCCGCTGGCCGACGAGGGCGGCGACTGGGAGGAGACGGTGCGGCGGGCCGCCTACGAGGTCGTCGAGCACGACCTGGCGGCGGAGGTGGAGCGGCTGGTGCGGACCGCGGCCCGGATCGCCGAGCGGGTGCCCCGGCCGGGCGACCACGCGCCGTGGGCGCTGCGGCAGGCGGTCCGGGAACTCCTGGTGCGGTTGCCGGTCTACCGGCCGTACGCCGGCGACGCCACGGACGCCGCGCGGGCGGCGGCGGACGCGGTGATGCTGGGCGGCGCGGCGGAGCGGGCCCGGGCCACGTTCCGGGTGCCGGAGGAGGCCGGGGCGGTGGATCTGGTCCACGACCTGGCGCTGGGGCGGTTCACGTACGGCGGGAACGGCGCGGGCGGCGGGGAGGGCCCACCGGACTTCGGCGCCGTGGACCCCGATGTCGCGGGCTTCGGCGTCGTGGGCCCCCCTCCCATGGACCCCGATGTCGCGGGCTTCGCGGCGCGGTTCGCCCAGACCGCGTCCGCGCTGCACGCCAAGTCCGTGGAGGACACCGCCTTCTACCGCTATCCGGTGCTGCTGTCGGCGTGCGAGGTCGGAGGCGATCCCGGGGAACCCGCGCTGGAGCCCGGAACGTTCCACGAGTACTGCGCGCGGATACAGCGGGACTGGCCGGAGAGCGGCACGGTGCTCTCCACACACGACACCAAGCGCAGTGCCGACGTGCGGGCGCGGATCGCGGTGCTGTCGGAGTGCCCGGACCGGTGGCGGGACGTGCTGAGCGTGGTGACCGACGGGAGGGAGGTCGCGGACGGTGCGGTTCCGGTGGATCCGATGGCGGCGTGGACGGCCTGGCAGACCGCGTTCGGGCTGGGTGCGTCCGCCACCGGCGGCCCGACGGCGATGGGGGCACCTGCCGGCGAGAGCTGGGGGAGGCTGACGCCCGCGGTCCTCAAGGCCGTGCGGGAGGCCGGGCTGCGCACCTCCTGGACGGAGCCGGACGCGGTGTACGAGGAGGCGGTGGCGGAGTTCGTCCGTAGTGGGCCGTGCGGTCCGGCGGCCGGTCAACTGGCCGCGCTGGAGACGGAACTGGCCCCGTTCATCCGGGCGAACGCCCTCGGCGCGACGCTGCTGCACCTGACCGTGCCCGGCGTCCCCGACCTCTACCAGGGCACCGAGCAGGAGTACGCGGCGCTGGTCGATCCGGACAACCGGCGGCCCCCGCGGTTCGCTCCGGAGTTGCTCGCGGAGCTGGACGGCGGCACCGCGCCGACCAGCCCATCCGCCGAGAAGCTGCGGCTGACGGCCGCCGCCCTGCGGCTGCGGCGGGCGCACCCGGAGTGGTTCGGCGCCGCCGCGTCGTACGAGCCGCTGGCCGCGGAGGGCCCGGCGGCCGAGCACTGTGTGGCGTTCGTCCGTGCGGGGCGGGTGGTGACGGCGGTGACCAGGCTGTCGCTGCGGCTACGGGAGACCGGCGGCTGGTGGGACACCGTGCTGCGGCTGCCCGCGGGGGGCGAATGGCGGGAGGTACTGACCGGCCGCACCCTGGCGGGCGGTACCGCGGTGGGGGTGGACGGCCTGCTGGCGCAGTGGCCGGTGGCACTGCTGGTACGGGAGTAGCCGGGGGGCGGGTGAAGCACCGTAGTTGGCGCGCGGACCGGTGGTGTGCCGTAGTGGCGGTGTGCCGTGCGACGGTGCTCCGTACCGGGAGTGTGCCGTACTGGGCGTGTGCCGCACTGGGCGTGTGCCGCACTGGCCGGGCGCCATTCTGACGGTGCGCCCTACCGACGGCGCAGCCTGCTGACGGTTCATCAGGCGTCGTTGGTGGCTCCCCACTCCCGTAGCAGTGCGGTGAACTCCGCGGCCGCACCGGTCAGTTCGACCCGCGAGAAGACCGTGATGTCGCGGCGCCACGGCGGGTCGGTGGGGATCCGGGCGCAGTCGAGGCCGGTGAGTTCGTGGGCGGCGGTGAGCAGCACACCGACGCCGGCCGTTGCCATCCGTACGGCCGTCGAGGTGTGCTGGGTGCGGACGGCGGTGCGCGGGGTGAAGCCCGCCCGCTCGCACTCCACGTCCAGCCAGCGGCGGCCGGCCAGCACCGGCTCCAGGCTGCACCGCACCCAGGGCCGGTCCGCCAGGTCCGCCAGCCGCACCGCCTCTCGGCCGGCGAGCGGATCGTCGTGCGGCACGACCAGGACCATCCGCTCCCGGCCGACGACGGTGACCGGCCCCGACCAGTCGTCCGGGCGCGGCCCCAGCGCCATGTCGGCCACCCCCCGCGCCATGTGGTCACCCAGTTCGTCGGTGGTGGCGTACTCATGGAGCACCAGGCGGACCCCGGGGTGCAGCCGGGCCCAGCGGGCGCAGACCGCGGGGAGCACCCCGATGGCCTGGGCGTGCACGGTCGCGATGTGGAGTTCGCCGCTCTGGGACCCGCCGGCCGCCAGGGCCGCGCGGCGGGCCTGGTGGGCGCTGCGGACGGCGAGTTCGGCGTGCGGGTAGTAGGCCCGCCCCCTCGGGGTCAGCCGCACACCGCGGGTCATCCGCTCCAACAGCGGGCCGCCGACCTCCCGTTCCAGCGCCTTGATCTGGTGGGAGAGGGCGGACTGGCTGACGTTCAGCCCCTCCGCGGCCCGGGTGAAGGACTGTTCCTCGACCACCGCCACCAGGTATTCCATCTGCCGCAGACTCATCCGTCGTCCCCCGCATCCCCCGTGCGCCGCCATGCACACAGCTCATCGTTCCCATAGAAACATTGCCTTGGACTCATGGCCGCAGGCGGGCGGAGGCTGGGGCCATGAACACGCACTCGATCATGGACCGGCCCGACGAGCCGGATGTCGTCGTCATCGGCGGTGGGACCGGCGGCTACAGCACCGCACTGCGGGCCGCCGCCCTCGGGCTGCGGGTGGTGCTCGCCGAGCGCGACCTGGTCGGCGGCACCTGCCTGCACCGCGGCTGCATCCCCAGCAAGGCGATGCTGCACGCCGCGGAGCTGGTCGACGGCATCGCGGAGGCGAGCACGCGCTGGGGCGTCAAGGCCACCGTGGACGCGGTGGACTGGGGCGCGCTGACCGCCACCCGGGACGACATCGTGGCCCGCAACCACCAGGGGGTGACCGGCACCTTGGCGCACGCCGGGGTGCGGGTGGTGCACGGCTCGGCTCGGCTGACCGGTCCGCGTTCGGTGGTCGTCGACGGACCGGACGGCGGCACGCTCACCGCCCGGCGCGGGATCGTGCTGGCGACCGGCTCCCGGCCCCGGATGCTGCCGGGCCTGACGGCGGACGAGCTGGGGGCGCCTCCCGGCGGTACCGGGGGGAGGGTGGTGACCAGCGACGACGCGCTGTTCGCGGCCGGCTTGCCGGCGTCGGTGCTGGTCCTGGGCGGCGGTGCGATCGGCGTCGAGTACGCCTCCTTCCACCGCTCGATGGGCGCCGAGGTCACCCTCGTCGAGGCGGCGGACCGGCTGCTGCCCCTGGAGGACGAGGACGTCAGCCGGCATCTCGTCCGCGGGCTGAAGCGGCGCGGGATCACCGTCCGTACGGGCGCGACGCTGACCGGCGCCGAGCTGCTGCCGGACGGCGTGCGGGCCACCGTCCGCACGCCCAAGGGCGAGGAGGTGGTGGTCGAGGCCGAGCGGCTGTTGGTCGCGGTGGGGCGGGTACCGGTGACCGACGGGCTCGGGCTGGCGGCGGCCGGACTGGCGGTGGACGAGCGGGGGTTCGTGCCGCCGGCGGACTGGTCGCGGCTGGAGACCGCGGTGCCGGGCATCCACGTGGTCGGCGACCTGCTGCCGCCGCCGTCGCTCGGGCTGGCGCACGCCTCGTTCGCCGAGGGACTGTTGGTCGCCGAGACGCTGGCCGGGGTGCCGTCCCGTCCGGTGGACTACGCGACGGTGCCGCGCGTGACGTACTCCAGTCCGCAGACCGCCTCGGTCGGGCTGAGCGAGGCCGCGGCGCGCGCCCGGGGGCTGGCGGTCAAGGTGAACACGATGCCGCTGACGGCCACCGCGAAGGGCATGGTCCACGGGCAGGGCGGCATGGTGAAGGTGATCGCGGCGGCGGACGGCGCGGGCGGTGAGGCCACCGGCGCGGTGCTGGGCGTCCATCTGGTGGGGCCGCACGTCTCGGAGATGATCGCGGAGAGCCAGCTGATCGTGGCGTGGGACGCCGAACCGTCCGATGTCGCCCAGCAGGTGCACGCCCATCCGACGCTGTCGGAGGCGCTCGGCGAGGCGTTCCTGACGCTGGCGGGACGGGGGCTGCACCAGCACTGACCGCATCCGCACCCGCACCCGCACCCGCACCCGCACCCGCACCCAGGCTGGGCCGTCCGGACGCCCGCCGCCTGGTCCCGGCCCCGGCCCCGCTCGTCAGCGCTCGCTGGGTGCCTGGCGCTCCGTCAGGACGTAGTCCACCTGACCGAACCTGATGTGGTCGCCGGGACCGACCGCTATCTCGCCCACCAGCCGGCGGCCGTTGACACAGGTGCCGTTGGTGGACCCGAGGTCGCGCAGCATCCAGCCGGTGCCCTCGCTGCGCAGTTCGGCGTGGCGCCGGGAGACCGTCTCGTGGTTGAGCCGCAGGCCGACGCCCGGAGCCCGCCCTATCGACAGCGGGAACGGTCCGGGCTCCGGCAGCAGCAACTTCGGCAACCGCTCCGTGCGCCAGGCCCTGCGCAGCCGGATGTGGAACGCCGACACCCGGCCGACCATCCGCAGCAACAGCCCCTGGACCTTGCCGTGCCGCTCCAGATCGGCGGTGGCCAGGGCGAGTTCGGAGTGCTGCTGGGCGGTCAGGACGAGTTCCAGCCGGCGCAGGAAGGTGTCCTGGGACAGCCGTCCCTCCGCCGCGCCCTCGCGCAGCAGCTCAAGTGCGCGTTCCCGATCGGCGTCCGAAGGCCGCGCGGGGAACTGGAGCGAAGTCATGGCGTAATTCTCCGGCCTGCGGTGAGTCGGTGTCCAGGCGATGTCGGTGCCCCGCCGCACCGCGTCCTTCCGTCCGGGGCGGCGGCGTGCTTTCGTCGTCGGGGACCGGGCCGGCGGGTGCCGAGACGGCCGGGCCGGGGCGACGAAGGAGGACAACCGTGCTGTTCGAGGTATGGGCGCCGGACGCCGGGCGGGTCGCCCTCCACTGGGCCGGCGACCGGTCTGGCCGGCCACCGGTACCGCTGGAGCGCGACCCCGGCCGCCCCGGCTGGTGGCGCGCGGACGCAGCGGCCGGCGACGGCGACCGCTACGCCTTCCGGCTCGACGGTGGCCCACCGCGGCCCGATCCGCGCGCCGCCCGGCTGCCGGACGGCCCCGGCGGGCCCGGCGCGGTCGTCGAGCACGCCCGGTTCGCCTGGCGGCACCCGTGGCCCGGCCGCCCGCTGCCCGGCGCGGTCCTCTACGAACTGCACATCGGGACGTACACGCCCGAAGGCACCTTCGACGCCGCCGCGGACCGCCTGCACCACCTCGCCGACCTCGGCATCACCCATGTCTCCCTGATGCCGGTCTGCCCGTTCCCCGGGACCCACGGGTGGGGGTACGACGGGATCGCGCCCTGGGCGGTGCACGAGCCGTACGGCGGTCCCGACGGGCTGAAGCGGTTCGTGGACGCCGCGCACGGCCACGGCCTCGGGGTGGTCCTCGACGTGGTCCACAACCACCTCGGCCCGTCCGGCAACCACCTCCCGGAGTTCGGCCCGTACTTCACCGACGCCCACCACACGCCCTGGGGAGCGGCGGTCAACCTCGACGCCCCCGGTTCCGACGACGTCCGCCGCTATCTCATCGGGAGCGCGCTCGGCTGGCTGCGCGACTACCGCATCGACGGACTCCGACTGGACGCCGTGCACGCCCTGCACGACGACCGCGCCCAACACTTCCTGGCCGAACTGTCCGCCGCCGTGGACGCGCTCGCCGTCCAACTGCGCCGCCCGCTGTTCCTGATCGCCGAGTCCGACCGCAACGACCCGCGCACCACCGCACCGCGGGCGACCGGCGGCCTGGGGCTGCACGCCCAGTGGAACGACGACTTCCACCACGCCCTGCACACCGCACTGACCGGTGAATCCCACGGCTACTACGCCGACTTCGCCCGCGCGCCGCTCGCCGCCCTCGCCAAGACCCTCACCGGCGGCTTCTTCCACGACGGCGGCTACTCCGGCTTCCGCGGCCGCAGCCACGGCGCACCGCTGGACCTGCGGGCGACCCCGCCGCACCGACTGCTCGCCTACGCCCAGACCCACGACCAGATCGGCAACCGCGCCCACGGCGACCGGCTCACCGCCGCGCTCTCCCCCGGCCTGCTCGCCTGCGCCGCCGCGCTGGTGCTGTGCTCCCCCTTCACCCCGATGCTCTTCATGGGCGAGGAGTGGGGCGCGCGTACGCCCTGGCAGTACTTCACCGACCACCCGGACCCGGAGCTCGCGGAGGCCGTACGGGCCGGCCGGCGGCGCGAGTTCGCCGCGCAGGAGGGCGGCGCGGCGCACGGGGACGGCCTCGGCGCCAACTGGCCGGACCCGCAGGATCCGGCCACCCGCGACCGCTGCGTGCTGGACTGGACCGAACCGTCCGCCGCGCCGCACGCCGCCCTGCTGTCCTGGTACCGCACCCTCCTCTCGCTCCGCCGCACCCACCCCGCGCTGACCGACCCCGACCCGGCTCGCACCCACGTCACCCACGCCACGCACGCCACCCACGACGAGGACGCCCGCTGGCTCCTGCTCCGCCGCGGTCCCGTACACCTGGCCGTCAACCTCGCCCCGAGCGGCACGGCCACCGTCCCGCTCACCCCACCTGGGGCGACGGACTCCCCCGGGGACTTCCGGGCGGACTTCCGGGCGGTGGCTGGCTGGCCGCACCCACTGCTCCCGGAGGACGACGGGATGCTGCGCCTGCCGGCGGAGTCCGTCGTGGTGGTTGTCGGGGTGGGGGACGGAGCGGGGAGGGGAGAAGGGGGCGGGGATGTCCCCTAGGGGGTGGGCGGAGCGGGGTTCGTGAACTATCCCGGCGAGTGGTGGCACCGGTCGTACGGCGACCGCTACTGGGCGCCGCTCACCGGGGCCGGGGCCGCCGTCCCCGGTGCCGGGTCAGCGCGCGAACTCCTCGACCAGGGCCTTGCAGAAGGCGGGCAGGTCGGCGGGTCGGCGGCTGGTGACGAGGGTGTTGGCGGCCTGGGTGCACACGACCACCTGTTTGTCGACCCAGGTGCCGCCGGCGTTACGGATGTCGGTCCGCAGGCTGGGCCAGGAGGTGAGAGTGCGGCCCCGGACCACGTCGGCCTCGATCAGGGTCCAGGGGGCGTGGCAGATGGCCGCGACCGGTTTGCCGGTCTCGAAGAAGGCCGCGATGAGGGAGATCGCCCCCTTGTCCAGGCGGAGGGCGTCGGGGTTGGCCACCCCGCCGGGGAGGACCAGGGCGTCGAAGTCCGCGACGGACGCCGCGTCCACGGTCAGGTCGACGGGGAAGGTGTCGGCCTTGTCGAGGTGGTGGAACGCCTGGATCCGACCCGACCTGGTGGAGATCAGCGTGGGTGTACCGCCCGCGGCGGTGACCGCCTGCCAGGGCTCGGTCAGCTCGGCCTGTTCGGCGCCCGCGGGGGCCACCAGAAACGCCACCTGCATGGTGCGCTCACTTCCCTTCGTCCGGGCGGCCCGGTGGCCCGAGGGCCGGACGACCCGAGGGCCGGGCGTCCCGAGGGCCGGCTGGCCGGAAAACGCCGATCGGTCGGTGGGACGTATCCCTACCGACCGACCATAGCGGGATGAACGGGGCAGCTCATCCGCTGGTGCGCGGCGTCCCCGGGCGGCCCGCTCCGCCTCGCGCGTCAGCCGTGCGAGGCCGCGGCGGCCGCCGGCCCGTCCGCCGCGGTTCCCTCCAGTTCGCGCTCGCTCTCGGCGACCGCCGCCGCCTCCGCCACGTGGTCCAGGTTGCGGGTGAGCAGGTAGTACAGGCCGCCGCCGACCAGCAGGCCGGGCACGAAGGAGAGGTCCGCGCCGCCCAGCGCCTTGGTGATCGGGCCGGTGTAGAAGGAGGTGGAGAAGAACGGGACCATCGCGACGAAGCCCGCGACGTAGGCGGTGATACCGCGCCAGGACCAGCGCCCGTAGATGCCGGCCGGGTTGAAGATCGCGGTGACCGCGTAGTGGCCGCGCCGGACCCAGTAGAAGTCGACCAGGTTGACCGCCGTCCACGGGATCAGGAAGTAGAGCATCATCAGCACGAAGGTGTTGAAGCTCTCCAGGTAGTTCTCCGGGAGCAGCATCGCCACGGTGAAGACGATCAGGCCGATGGCCACGATGCCGGCGATCCGGATCCGGACGGTCGGCTTGACCGTGCGGAAGGCGTCGATCGCGCTGGTGGTGGTGAGCATCGCGCCGTACGCGTTGACGGCCATGATGCCGACCAGGGCGACGGACGAGACGACCACCGCGAAGGTGCCGAAGCCGGGGACGATCGCGTTGCCGACCTGGCGGATGCCGCTGATCGCGTCCGGGTGCGGCAGGGCCGAGGCGAGCAGGGCACCCAGCGACATCAGCCAGGCGGCGGAGCCGGCCGCGCCCGCGTAGGTCCACCAGATGACCTTGCGCGCGGAGACGTCGCGGGGCAGGTAGCGGGAGTAGTCCGAGACGTAGACGGCGTAGCTGATCTGGTAGCCGGCCGCGGCGGAGAAGACCACCAGGAAGGACGTCCAGGAGCCGTGCGCGGCGTGCCCGGCGGCGGCCGCGGAGTGCGGGTCGAGCTGGACCAGCGCACCGACGGTCAGCACGCCGAAGACCACGATCAGCACGTAGGTGAGCCAGCGCTGGACCAGGTGCAGCAGGTCGTGGCCGACCACGGCGAGCACGATGGCGACGCCGATGATCAGCACGTACCAGAGGGTGGTGCCGCCGGGGAAGACGGTCCGTAGGCCCTGGGCGGCCAGGACCACGTTGAAGACGTTGAACCCGACGTAGACGAAGACCACGGCGGCGAACGGGACGATCGCGCCGCGGATGCCGAACTGGGCCCGCGACTGGATCATCTGCGGCAGGCCCATCCGGGGGCCCTGGTTGGCATGGAAGGCCATGAAGAAGGTGCCGAAGCAGGCGCCGAGGATGACGGCGGCCACGGAGGCGGGCAGGCTCAGGCCGAGGGCCGGGCCGAGGAAGCCGGTGACCATCGTGGTGAGCACGAAGTTGCCGGTGAACCAGAACGGACCCTGGTGCCACACCTTCCCGTGCCGTTCGCGGACGGGGACGTAGTCGATGGAGCGGACCTCGATCATGCGGGAGCCTCGCCCCTCGCTCGTGCCTTCCATGGGTGCCGTGGGATCCATGGGTTACTCCTCGGGCGTGGCGACAGGGTGTGCGGGGTGGTGCCGCGGGCAGCCGGTGGGGAACTGCGGATTCCGCGGTGGTGTGAACCTAGGCGCCCGCTCGCCGGGACTCGATCGCCCGATCGTCGATTCAATAGATATGTGGTGGACACTATGTCTATGCCGCTGCGTATCTCGGACCTGCTGGCCCGGCCCGACCTCCCCCTGGCCCTCACCTACGACGTACCGCAGGAGCTGCTGTCCCGCACCATCGAGGCGGCGACCGTCTCCGACCTCCTACACCCGGGGAAGTGGCTGCAGGGCGGCGAGCTGCTGATGACCATCGGGCTGCTGCTGCCGATGGAGCCGGCGGACTGCCGCGCCTACGTCCGGGACGTGGCCGAGGGCGGCGCGGCCTGCCTGGCGCTCGGGCTGGGGCAGGGGCTGCCGTACCAGGACGCGCCGGAACCGCTGGTCACGGCGGCGCAGGAGGCGGGGCTGCCGCTGCTGACGGTGCCGGACGAGGTCCCGTTCATCGCGGTCACCAAGGCGGTCTTCGACGCCCGGGCCACCGAGCAGCGGGAGGTGCTGCACCGGGCCTTCGCCACCCAGCGGCGGCTGACCGCGGCCGCGGCGACCAGCGACGGGCTGCAACCGATGCTGGCGGAGTGGACGGCGGCCACCGGGGTCGGCGCCACGGTCCTCGACCCGGTGGGGCGGCAGCTGGCGGCCGCCGAGCAGGAGCCCCGGACCCCGCTCGCACAGGCCCGCGACCTGGTCGAGCGGGTCGCCGCGCGGGGGCTGCGCGGCAGTGCCACCAGCACCGCCGGCGGCCAGCAGCTGGAGGTACAGCCGCTCGGCGCCCGCCGGCTGCGCGGGCTGCTGCTGCTCACCGGCCGGCCGGACGACGCCGCCCGGTCCGTCGTCCCCGGACTGATCTCGCTGCTCTCCCTGGAGCTGGAGCGACGCCACCTACGGGACGAGCCGGAGCGCCGGCGGCGGTCGGCGCTGCTGTCCGAGCTGCTGGCGGACGAGGACCTGGCGGCGGACCGGGCCAGGGACATGCTGGCGTCGGCGGGGCTGTCCGCTGAGCGGGTGCGGGCGGTCGTCGTGGAGGCGGCGCCCGTCACCGGTCCGCGGACCGCCGGCGGCGCACCCTCGCGGGCCGGGCTGTCGGAGGGCGCGGCCCAGGAGATGGCGGCCGATCTGGCGCTGGCGATGCCCGGCGGGCTGGTGCGGGTGACCGGCGGGCCGGGGTCCGCGCCGGGGCCGGTGATCGAGGCGGTGGTGGGCGAGGAGTTGGACATCCACGCGGTGCTCGGCCGGTTCGCACCGCACTGCCCGGCGGGCATCGGCCCGGCCACCGCGCCGGAGGCGGTCCGGGTGTCGCTGCGGCAGGCGACCGGGCTGCTGGCGGTCAGCCGGACCAGCGGGGCGCCCGCGGAGGCCCGGCAGAGCGAGGCCGCCCGGCTGCTGCTGGAGCTGGGCGACCGGCGGACGCTGCACGGCTACGCCGATACCGTGCTCGGCCCACTGGACCTGGCCGACAACGGCGAGGAGCTGATCGCCACCCTCGCCGCCTGGCTGGAGACCGGCGGCGCGTGGGACGCCACCAGCCGCCGGCTCAGCGTCCACCGGCACACCGTGCGCAACCGTCTGGACAAGGCGATGGACCTCACCGGGCGCCACCTCGACGACCCCGACGACCGTTTCGACCTGTGGCTGGCCACCCGTATCCGGCGCGGTGGCGCCCCCTCCCCCGGCGCCCGCTGACGGCCGCGCTCGCCGGGGCACCGCCGGCTCGCGGGCCGTCCCGACCGGGGCGGCCCGGCCCGCGGCACATCCCCTGGTTTACAGGAGGCGCTTCACTCTCCCCTCCGCACCGTCTTTACTGCTGAGGTGACATATGAGATCCGCACCTTCGCCCCCGGCGCCGAGCATGCCACGGCCGCGCCGGCCCCCGCCTCGCGCGAGGGCCGCCTAGTGGCCGTCAGCGATCTACACGTCCGGTACGACGAGAACCGCGACATCGTCGAGCGGTTAAGACCGGAGTCCGACGACGACTGGCTGCTGGTGGCCGGGGACGTCGGGGAGTACGTCGAGGACATCCACTGGGCGCTCGGCCGACTCAGCGACCGGTTCGCCAAGGTGGTGTGGGTGCCCGGCAACCACGAACTGTGGACCCCCGCCAAGGATCCGGTACAGCTGCGCGGCGTGGCCCGTTACGAGCATCTGGTGGAGGTCTGCCGGGAGTTGGGGGTGGTCACCCCCGAGGACCCCTATCCCGTCTGGGAGGGCGCGGGCGGCCCGGTCGCCCTCGCGCCGCTCTTCCTCCTCTACGACTACTCCTTCCGGATGCCCGGCGTGGGATCCAAGGAACAGGCCCTGGCGCTCGCCGAGAAGGCGGGGGTCGTCTGCACCGACGAATACTTCCTGCATCCCGACCCCTACCCGTCCCGCGAGGCGTGGTGCCGGGCCCGGGTGGCGGAGACCGAGGCCCGGCTCGCGGCCCTCCCGGCGGATCTGCCGACGGTCCTGATCAACCACTGGCCACTGGTCCGCGAGCCCACCAGACCCCTGTGGTACCCGGAGTTCGCCCTGTGGTGCGGGACGGAGGCCACCGCCGACTGGCCCCGCCGGTTCCGCGCCACCACGGTGGTCTACGGGCACCTGCACATCCCGCGGCTGCTGTTGTGGGACGGAGTGCCCCACCAGGAGGTGTCGCTCGGCTACCCTCGCGAATGGCGGCGTCGCTCCGGCTCCCCCGGCCGCCCGGTCCAGATCCTGCCCGTCGCCACCACCGGAGTGCCCGCGTGATCGAGAAGCTGCTGCCCGCGCCGATAGCGACCGCCGAGTCCTTCCACGACGACCCGCTCTCGGAGATGTATCCGGAGGAGTTCGCGCTGGTGGCCGAGGCGGTGCCGCACCGGCAACGGGAATTCGGCACGGTCCGCAACTGCGCCCGCCGGGCCCTGACCGCCTTCGGGATCGCCCCCGCACCGGTGCTGCCCGGGGCGGGCCGCGCCCCGATCTGGCCGACCGGCATCGTCGGCGCGATGACCCACTGCACCGGCTACCGCGGCGCCGCCGTGGCCCGGGCGACGGACTTCCGCTCCGTGGGCGTCGACGCGGAGCCGCACGCGCGCATCGAGGACCCCGGCGTCCTGGACCTCGTGACGCTCCCCGACGAGCGGACGCAGATCTCCCGCCTCGCCGCGCACCAGCCGGAGATCTGCTGGGACCGACTGATCTTCAGCGCCAAGGAGAGCGTCTACAAGGCGTGGTACCCGCTCACCGGCCGCTGGCTGGGCTTCGAGGAGGCCCACCTCACCCTCGACCCGACCGACGCCACCTTCACCGCCCGGCTACTGGTGCCCGGCCCGGTGGTGGACGGCCAGCGCCTCACCGAGTTCAGCGGTGGGTGGCTGATCGGGTCGGGGCTGGTGATGACGGCGGTGACGGTGCCCGTCTGACGGCCCATCACCTCTTCGTCCCGTGCGGGGGCACCCACTGGTGCCCCCGCCGGCCGGGTCGCCCCGGCCTCCCGGCCCGACGCTAGGGTGATCGGGAAGCGCCGCAGAGGCTGCGCAGCCAGCAGGAGGTGACAGGTGGGGCCATCCGATCCCCCGGTGATACGCGTGCCGGTCGGGGAAGGCTCCGATCGTTGGGTCAGCCGGGCGACGCCTTGTCGCGTTCTGTTCGTGGTGCACAACGTCACGTCCGCCGGGCGCCTGCTGGACGTACTGCCGCTGTTCCACGATGACTTCCGGGTGCAACTGCTGGTCACCTCGACGGAATCGTCCGCGTTCCAGGGCGGGATCCGTGAGCTGTTCGCCGAGTTGGGCCTTCCGGTGGTGCCGTGGGAGCAGGCGCTACAGACACCTGTGGACCTCGCCGTATCCGCCAGCTTCGGCGGTCAACTGCACGCGATCCACGGCAAATTGACCATTTTGTCACACGGTGTCGGATACACTAAAAAGCTAGCCAAGCCGGGAGCCGGGAGCCGGGAGCCGGGAGCCGGGAGCCGGGAGCCGGGAGCCGGGAGCCGGGAGCCGGGAGCCGGGAGCCGGGAGCCGACCTTCGGGCTGTCGCCGGAGTGGCTGCTCGCGGACGGCGAACCGTTCGTGGACGGACTCGTCCTGTCGCATCCGGAGCAACGGGAACGTCTGCTCCGCGTATGCCCCGAAGCCGAGAAGGCAGCCGTACTCGCCGGCGACCCCTGCTTCGACCGCATGCTGGCCGCCCGCCCGTACCGGGAACGGCTCCGGCGGGCCCTCGGCGTGCGCCGCGGCCAACGGCTCATCGTCCTGAACTCGACCTGGAACCCGGAAGGTCTCTTCGGAAACGGCGGTGACCAGGACGTCCTGCCCAGTCTGCTGCCCCGGATCGCCGCCGAACTGCCGGCCGACGACTACCGGCTGGCAGCCGTCCTGCATCCGAACATCTGGTACGGGCACGGCCCGGGCCAGATCCGCATGTGGCTGGACCGCGCCCGGCGCAGCGGGCTGGCCCTGATCGACCCCGTGCGCGCGTGGCGGCAGGCCCTCCTGGCCGCGGATGTCGTTCTGGGGGACTTCGGGGCGGTCTCCTACTACGCCGCGGCGCTGGGCATCCCGGTGCTCCTGGCGGCCGCCGGGGAGGACCGACTCGACCCGGAGGCGCCGCTCGCGGCGTTCGTCCGGGACGCTCCGCGGCTCGACCCGCACGCCCCGTTGCGCGACCAGCTGGTGGAGCTGCTGGCGCGGCACCGACCGCTCGCCGGGCCGGCGGAGTTCACCACCTCGGCGCCGGGATCCTCAGCGGAACTCCTGCGACGGCACTTCTACACACTGCTGGATCTCCCCCAGCCCGCCACTCCCGCGCTGCTGGAACCGCTGCCGCTACCGCCGCACGATCCTCCGCGGCGCACCAACCCGCTGGACGTCCGTACGCAGGTCCGCGGTACGGACGTCATGATCGAGCGATCCACGGGCCATCCGTACGACGCCGCCGGCGAAACGCACCGCGCGGTGCACGAGGACACCCGCGATCCCGGAGACCTGGCGACGGCCGACGTGATCTGGCGTGACGGGCCGCCGGACGACCCCTGCTTGGGCGGCCCGGACGAGTGGACCGCGGAGATACTGCACCGTCATCCGCACTGCGCACTCGCCGCGTACGTCAGCGGGCCGGACCGCTGCACCGTGCGCAGCCGGCACCTCGGTGCGTTCCGACTGGTGGCGGGCCCGGGCGCGGACGCCGACCCGGCGGCGTACGCCTCCGCGCTGCACGCCTGGTTGGTACACGGCGGCGAGGTGCCGCCGGGCGGGGCGACGCTCCGGGTGCACGCGGCCGGTGGCGTGCACCCGGTGGTGTGCACCCGGTGACGGCGGCTACTCCCCGGCTTCGCAACGCTCCCGGAGCCGAGCGAGGTACTCCAGGTGGGGAGTCGCCCCCTCCGGCGTGAGCAGGCGTTCGGCCTCGGCGATCCCGGCCAGCGCCGCGGTATCCTCGCCGGCGTCGTGCAACGTCTCGGCGAGGTCGGTGAGCACGCGGCCCTGGTTGTACGCCTCGCCCTGTTCCGCGAAGTAGTCCCGCGCGCGCTCAAGGCGGACGCGGGATTCCGCCAACTGCCCCAAGCCACGCAGCGCACGCCCCTGGTGGCGCTCGGCCAGGGCGAGGGCGCGCGGCAGGTCCTCCGCGCCGTTCTGCTCGGCGGCGATCCGCCGGTACAGCTGCTCCGCCTCGACGAACCGCTCGTATGCCGCTCCGTACCGCCATCGACTCAACATCAGCAGGCCCAACAGCTCCACGGACGACGCCTCCCCCCGCAGGTGGCCCGCCGCGCGCTCACCCGTGACGGCGAGGTGCGTCTCGCGGTCGGCCTCCTCCCATCGCCGCAGTTCGCCGAAGCAGTGACCGAGTTGGAAGTGGAGGGCGGCTGCCGTGCGGGTCTCCGGATGGTGCTCGTCGGCGCACCGGGCCGCGATCTGGAGTGCGGGCAGCACGTCGTCCCAGTACCCGGCCTTCAGCTGCAGCGGCCACAGCGCGCGGGCCAGTCGCAGCGCCACGTCGAGGTGCCCGTATGCGTCGGCCACGGAGACCGCCCGGATCACATTCGCGGCCTCGACCCGCAACGCCGCCATGCCCGCGGCCTCGTCGCGGTACGGCGTGCCGTCCACCGGCGCGGGCTCGACCCGCCAGCTCCGCGGCAGCGCGGCATGTGCGGCGTGCAGCGCTCGGTTCAGCAGGCGGTCGAGTACGCGGGACACCGCCGCGGCGCACTCCGCGATTCCGTGCTCCGGCCCCGCGGCGTCCGCCAGGAGTCGCCGCACCTCGGGACGGAAGCGGTAGCGGCCCTCGTGCAGGGGCTCCACCAACTGCACGTCCACCGCTTCGGTCAGCATGCGGGCGGCGTCCTCCGGGGCGACGTCCGCGGCGGCCCCGGCCAGGTCGGCGTCGAACGCGGGCCAGCCGCCCACCGCAGCCAGCCGGCACAGCCTCGCCGCCTCCGGGCCGAGCTCGCGGCACGCGGCCTGGGCCATGCCGTGCACCGGAGAGCGCCCGGTGGGAGCGTCCGCCGGGTCCGGGTGCGGCGGTTCCGCGGTCAACAGGCGCATCGCCGCCGCCTTCAGGGCGAACGCGTTGCCCGCACAGCGGCCCAACAGCGCCGGCAACTGCGACTTGGCGAGCGCCACCTTCTCCGGTCCGGCGACCTTCCTGAGCATCTTCACCGCGTCCCGGTCCTTCAGCTGCGGTACGGCGATGCGTTCCGCCTCCAGCGCGAAGGCCGGTCCGGAGGCGATCACCATGAGGAAGACCTCAGGGGTCGCGGGGAGGAGGTTGCGGACCTGTGCGACGCGGGCGGCGTGGTCGACCACCACCAGCGCCCTGCGGCCGGCCGTCAGCCGCCGGTACAGCTCCTCGCGCCCGGCCTCCGTGGGTGGCACGCGTTCCCGCTCGACCCCCATTTTCTGCAACAGGCGCAGCAGGACGGCGGACGGCCCCGGACCGTTCTCCGCAGCTTCGTCACGGAGGTCGACGTAGAACTGTCCGTCGGGGTACCGGGCGATCTCGGTGGCACCCCAGTACAGGCCCACGGCGGTGGTGCCGATCCCCGGGGGCCCATGGAGCAGGGCGGCCCGCGGCCGACCCGCGGCCGGCCGGACCGCCTCCCGGGTCAGCAGCTTCAGTACCCGCTGGCGGTCGGTGAAGTTCCTGGTGGCGGGCGGCAGTCCGGCTCCGGGGGTCAGCAGTGGCGCGGGCGCCGGCATGCTCCGCAAGAGCTGAGCCCACTCGCCGTTCTGTTGCGGGTCCCGGCCCAGTCGCGCGTGCAACTCCTGCGCCAGCGCCTCCCACCCCGTCGGACTCGCCGGGAGCGGCGCCTCTCGCCCCAGGGTCCGTCGCACCAGCGCACCCGTCGACACGAGCACCTGCTTGCCCATCTCTCCCGCGGCGCCATTTCCCACCGCGGTGAGGAATGCGGTGAGCGCTCCCACCGTCACGATCTCGAACACGCCAGCCCCCTCCCCTGGTCCCTGGGTTCGGTATCTGGCTGGACTGTATCCCCGCCACAGCAGGCCGGGGAAACGATCTGGCCCCGGCGAAAGCGGCCGCCGGCCGTCGCAGACCAGGCAGCGGCACGATCCGACACCCTGACCGAGGACGACCTGATAGCGGCGTTGCGGAAGTTACGGGGGTGGGGCCTGGCCGACATCGCGGCCCCGTAGCACCGCCCGCCTGCCCCCGCGCCAACTCGCCTTCCCGGGCGCCCCGTTATGGCGCGCCGGCGAGCCGTGCCGGAGCCGCCGCCGCCCGGGGAGAACCGATGGCAGTACCCCCAATACCTCCAACGCCTCCAAAGGCTCCGAAGGCTCCGAAGGCTCCGAAGGCTTTCGGCGGGGCCGCGGTGCGCAGCGTCGCCCGTAGCATGCGATCCGCCGAGAACCACTCCGGCAAAAACTGAGAACCACTCCGGCAAAAGAAGGCCGACATGAAGATCGAAGTACGACACAGCCCCTCGTTCGCGGTGGCCCGGGTGCACCTGGTGGCGGGCGAGGTCGTCCGCGCCGAGTCCGGGGCGATGATGGCCACCTCCGCGGGGATCGGCGTCGAGGCGAAGGCCGAGGGCGGCCTGTTCAAGGGGCTCAAGCGCAGCGTCCTGGGCGGCGAGTCCCTCTTCGTCACCCGGTTCACGGCAGGCGCCGAGGGCGGCTGGGTCGATCTCACCGCGCGCCTTCCCGGCGATGTGACCACCGTCGCCGTCGACGGCGGCGTCAACCTCGCCCGCGGCGCGTGGCTGTGCTCGTCCGAAGGCGTCGACCTCGACACCAAGTGGGGCGGGTTCAAGAACCTGGCCGGCGGCGAGGGCGGCTTCCTGGTGCGCGCCGAGGGGCAGGGCCAGGTCCTCGCCACCTGTTACGGGGCGCTGGACGAGGTCGAGTTGCAGCCCGGCGAGCAGATGGTGCTCGACTCCGGGCATCTGGTCGCGTTCAGTGACGGCGTCTCCTACACCACGCGCAAGGTGGCCCGCGGGCTGATGCAGACCCTCAAGTCCGGCGAGGGCCTCGTCTTCGAGTTCACCGGCCCCGGCCGGCTGTGGACCCAGAGCCGCAACCCCAACGAGCTGGTCACCTGGCTCACCGCGAAACTCCCCTTCAGCCGGGGGTAGTTCAGGCCGCGACCCGGGCACCGTGCCCACGCGCCGGGCACGGGCGCGGGCACGGGCGCGGGCACGGGCGCGGGCACGGGTCGGCGCCCGGTCGCCGACCGAGCCGGGCACGCGGCTGGGGGTTCAAAAGCCGGCCCCACCATCGAGGCGGCGTGGGCGGCACTCACGAGCAACGCCCGCGAGCGACAGCCCCGGGATCCGGCGCGTCCCAAGTAATGCGTCGCATTTTGCATTAATCTCCACTAACCGTATGAAGTCGATCAATTACTGATCGCATCCGATCGATTTTCGGAGATGACATGCGCAAGCTTCGCAAGGCTGCCGTCGTGATGGCCGTTCTCGGCAGCGTCGGCCTCGTCGGCGCAGGCACCGCCTACGCCAGTTGCGGGACGGACCGTGGCGACAGCCACCCCCAGCCGAGCCACCAGAACGTTTCCCGGCAGCAGTCGAGCGGCAGACACCAGCACGGCAGACCGCACCGCCGCAAGGTCGTCATCCTGCAGCACACCTCATGCCGGGCATACGACAAGAACGTCGACGTACTCGGTCAGGTCGGGGTCCTGGACGGCCTGCTGGGCCACCGGCACGGGTGGAAGGACAGACGGGACGAGCAGGCCACCAGGATCGGCTCGTCCGTGGGATGCAACAACGTCGTCCGCCTGTAAGGACAAGCCTCCGCGCAGCGCCCTCGCCGCGGCGAGGGCTCGACACGCGAAGCCGAACGCACCCGGTGCGCCACTGATCTGACCCATCGGGCTGCCGGGACGTCCGCCCCCAACAGCCCGGATGCCCGCGCCCCCATCACCGGGGCGCGGGCATCGGCACGTCACCTCAACCACTGACGGCACGTCAAACAGCCACAGCGACAACCGCAGCCACGGCCACAGTCACGACCGACGCGGATCTCAGCCCTCGTCCGGAGCCAGCCGCAGCGAGATCGAGTTGATGCAGTACCTCTGGTCCGTCGGCGTCGGGTAGCCCTCGCCCTCGAAGACGTGCCCGAGGTGCGAGCCGCAGCGGGCGCAGCGGACCTCGGTGCGGACCATGCCGTGGCTGTGGTCCTCCAGGAGCTCGACGGCGTCGGTGTCCTTGGGGTCGTAGAAGCTCGGCCAGCCGCAGTGGCTTTCGAACTTGGTGTCGGAGCGGAACAGCTCGGCGCCGCAGGCGCGGCAGGAGTAGGCGCCGGTGGTCTTGGTGTCGGTGTACTCGCCGACGAAGGCGGGCTCGGTGCCGCCCTGACGCAGGACGTGGTACTCGGCCGGGGTCAGCTCGGCGCGCCACTGCTCGTCGGGCTTGTCGATCTCGTACGTCATCGGGGGCCTCCTTACGCTCATGCGCCCAGGCGGGACAGGATCGCGGGGCCGAGGTCGGTCACATCGCCCGCGCCCATGGTGAGAACAAGGTCACCGGGCTTGGTCATTCCGGCGATGAGGTCCGGGATCGCGCTCTTTTCGGCCTCGGGGGTGACCTGGGCGCCGGCGGCCCGGGCGGCGTCGGTGATCAGGGCGCTGGTGACGCCCGGGATCGGGTCCTCGCGGGCCGGGTAGATGTCCAGGACGACGGAGGCGTCGGCGAGGGCGAGCGCCTGGCCCATCTCGGTGGCCAGCTCCTGGGTGCGGGAGTAGAGGTGCGGCTGGAAGACGACGAAGATGCGGCCGCCGGCCTCCTCGGTGGCGCCGCGGATGGCCTCCAGGTCGGCGGTCATCTCGGTGGGGTGGTGGGCGTAGGAGTCGATGACCTGGACGCCGGCGGCCTCGCCCTTGAGCTGGAGGCGGCGCTTGACGCCGGTGTACTTGCCGAGGGCGTCGGCGAGCTGGTGCGGCGGGAGGTCGAGGGCGACCCCGGCGGCCAGTGCGGCGACGGCGTTGCCGGCGTAGTGCCGGCCGGGGACGGAGACGGTGAAGGTGAGGATCTTGCCGCTGGTGAGGGTGACGGTGACGTCGCTGGCCAGGCCGTGCGGGGTGATCTGGAGGATGCGGACGTCGGCGTCCTTGGACTCGCCGTAGGTGACGATCTCGATGCCGTCGCGGCCGGCGAGCCGGGAGGTGAGCTCGCGGGCGCCGGGGTGGTCGGCGGAGATGACCAGGGTGCCGCCGGGGCGGATGCGGTCGGCGAAGGTCTCGAAGGAGGCGTAGATCTCGTCCATCGAGGCGTAGTTGGCGTGGTGGTCGAGCTCGACGTTGAGGACGATGGCGACCTCGGGGGCGTACTTGTGGAAGCTGCGGTCGCTCTCGTCGGCCTCGGCGACGAAGATCCGGCCGGTGCCGTGCTCGGCGTTGGAGCCGGGAGCGTCCAGGTCGCCGCCGATGGCGTACGACGGCTTGAGGCCGAGGGCGCCGAGGGAGACGGCGAGCATCGACGTGGTGGTGGTCTTGCCGTGGGTGCCGGCGACGGCGATGGCGCGCAGGCCGTCCATGAGGGCGGCGAGGGCGTCGGAGCGGTGGACGACGGGGATGCCGCGCTGCTGGGCGGCGGCCAGCTCGGGGTTGTCGGGGCGGATCGCGGAGGAGACCACCACGCTGGTGGCGTCCTGGGCGAGGTGCTCGGCGGCGTGCCCGATGTGGACGGTGGCGCCGAGGTCGCGCAGGGCCTGGGCGGTCGCGGAGTCCTTGGCGTCGCTGCCCGCCACCTCGGCGCCGCGCTTCGCGAGGATCTTCGCGATGCCCGACATACCGGCGCCGCCGATGCCGATGAAGTGCGGCCGTTCCATCGAGGCTGGGATGGCGGGTGCCATGGGTTACGTCTCCCTGATCGTCGAGCGTGGCGTGCGGGTGGTGCGGTCGTGCCGGTCGTGCGTCGTGTCGTACGTCGTGCTGCGGACGATTCTCGCACCCGGCACCGACAACGGCGGTCCGCGACCCCGCGGCGGTGTGCGCCACGTGCCGAAGCGCCCGGCGGGGCGCACAGCGGGGCACTCAGCGGCGGATCAGGCCCTGCGCGGTGGCGGCGGCGACCGCGGCGGTGCGGGAGTCGACGCCCAGCTTGGCGTAGATGTGGACGAGGTGGGACTTGACGGTCGCCTGGCTGAGGAAGAGCTGCTTGCTGATCGCCGCATTGGAGAGGCCGTCGGCGACGAGCTGGAGGACCTCGGTCTCGCGGCGGGAGAGGGCGGTGGCGGGTGTCCGCATCCGGTCCATCAGGCGCAGCGCGACGGTGGGGGCGAGCGCGGACTTCCCGGCCGCGGCGGACCGCACCGCGGCGGCCAGCTCGTCCGGCGGGGCGTCCTTGAGGAGGTAGCCGGTGGCGCCCGCCTCGATGGCGGCGAGGATGTCGGCGTCGCTGTCGTAGGTGGTGAGGATCAGGACGCGGGGCGCGCCGGGACGGGCGGTGATCTCGGCGGTGGCCCGGGACCCCAGCATCCGGCCGCCGAACTGGAGGTCCATGAGGACCACGTCGACGCCGAGCCGGCCGGCCAGTTCCACGGCTTCCTCGGCGGTGGGGACGTCGGCGGCGATCTCGAAGTCCGGCTCGGTCTCCAGGACGGCGCGGAGTCCGGCCCGGACGACGGGGTGGTCGTCGGCGAGCAGCAGCCGGACGGGGGTGGCGGGTGCGGTCACGGGGCGGTCCCCCGGGTGGTCTCGGGGACGGGCGTCGGGTCGGGGCAGGGCAGGGTGACGGCGAGCGCGGTGCCTTCCCCGGGGGCGGACTCGACGGCGAGGGTGCCCTGGAGGGCGCGGGCCCGGGCACGCATCGCGGCCAGCCCGAAGCCGGAACCACCGGCCCCGGAGCCGGGCGGCGGCACCTCGGAGGGCACGAATCCGGCGCCGTCGTCGACGACGTCCAGGGCGACCTCGGTGTCCATGTAGCTGAGGGTCAGCTCGACGCGGCCGGCGGCGGCGTGCTGGACGGTGTTGGCGAGCGCGGACTGGGCGATGCGCAGCAGGGCGACCTCGTGCGGGGTGGGCAGCGGGGCGGGGGCGCCGGAGACCTGGCAGTGCACGGCCAGCCCGGAGGTGCGGGCGGTGGCGGCGCACAGCCGCTCCAGGGCGGCCGGCAGCGACCCGGCCTCCAGGCCGGGCGGACTCAGCGCGCGGACGAAGCGGCGCGCCTCGGCGAGGTTGTCGACGGCGGCCGTGCGGGCCTGCCTGATGTGGCCGAGGGCGGTCTCCGGCCGGTCCGGTACGGCGCGTTCGGCGGCCCGGAGCAGCAGCTGGATGCTGGAGAGGCCCTGGGCGAGGGTGTCGTGGATCTCGCGGGCCAGGCGCTCGCGTTCGGCGAGGACGCCGGCGGCGCGTTCGGCGGCGGCAAGTTCGCTGCGGGCGGCGGTGAGCTCCTCGATGAGGCGGCGGCGCTGTTCGCTCTCCCGGTAGAGGGCCTGGTAGCCGAGGACGACGGCGACCGCGACCGCCGCGCCCAGGGCGGGGCCGATGATCGTGCCGACGCTGAGCGAGCGGGTGTGCCAGGCGAATCCGGCGATGGCGAGGGCCGTACTGGCCGCGACGGCGGGCAGCGCCCAGCGCAGCGGCAGCAGGTGCAGCTGGACGAAGAAGAGCGGGAAGGCCAGCCAGACGCCGTCCGGGGTGAGCGCCAGCAGCACCATCCAGACCGCGACCACGGCGGCGAGCCAGAGCGCGGCGGCGCGGGAGGAGCTGCGGACCCGGGGCAGTACGGGGCCCAGCACGTAGAGCGCCAGCAGGACCACGGCGGTGGCGAGCACGGCCGGGGCGGTGGGTGACCCGTCGGCGAGCGCGCGTACGGCGGCGAGCGCGAGCAGCGCGGCCACCATCAGGTGGAGGCCCAGGCGCAGCGCGCGCAAGACGGGGGTGAGGGAGTGGTCGGTCCTGGCTTCTTCGGTCACGGCTCCTTCAGGCTACGGGCCGGTGCCCGGCCCGGCATCAATCGAAAGGTGGAGCACGGGCATCCAAAGGTGGAGGTCGGACCGCATCTTTCGGCGGCGGTGAACCACTCCTGGGCGCGATGCCCGGCACCCCCGCGACGGGCGACGGTGGGAGCCAGTCGCCGGGCAGCAGACCCGGCACCGATCCGAGGATGGCCGCGCCGGTGTTCGTCGCCTGGAGAGATCTGAGATTCGCCAAGGGCCGGTTCGCCCTGATGGGGACCGTCGTCACCCTGATCACGGTGTTGGTGGGGCTGCTGTCCGGCCTGACGGCGGGGCTGGGCCGGGAGAACACCTCGGCGATCACCGCACTGCCCGCCGACCACCTGGTCTTCTCCGCCCCCGCCGGGGACGGCAAACCGTCGTTCACCGACTCCCGGCTGCCGGAGCGGACGGTGCAGGAGTGGGCGCGGGTGCCCGGGGTGCGCAGCGCGGACCCGCTGGGCATCGCCACCACGAAGGCCGAGGGTGCCGGCGGGAAGTCGGCGGCGGTGTCGGTGTTCGGGGTGCGCCCCGGGTCCCGTCTGGCGCCGTCCTCGGGGCCGGCCGGTGACGGCACGGTGGTGCTGTCCGAGAAGGCCGCCGCGGCGCTCGGCGTACGGGCCGGTGACCAGGTCGCGCTGGGCGGCCGGAAGCTCGCCGTGACGGCGGTGTCGGGGGCGGCGATGTACAGCCACACGCCGGTGGTGTGGGCCTCGCTGGACGACTGGCACCGGCTGTCCGGGAGCCCCGGCGGCGCGGGGTCGGGGGGCGCGACGGTGCTCGCCCTGTCCACCACCTCGACGGACGGTCTGGCCGCGGCGGACCGGCGGCTCGACACCCGGACGGTGGGCGCGGCGGACGCCCTGACGGCGATCGGCTCGTACAGCGCCGAGAACGGGTCGCTCCAGCTGATGCGCGGCTTCCTGTTCGCGATCTCCGCGCTGGTCATCGGGGCGTTCTTCACGGTCTGGACGATCCAGCGCAGTGGCGACGTCGCGGTGCTCAAGGCACTCGGCGCCTCGACCCGCTACCTACTGCGGGACGCCCTCGGCCAAGCCGTCGTCCTCCTGGCGATCGGTACCGGCCTGGGGACCGCGGTGGCGGCCGGGGTGGGCGCCGCGGTGGGCGGCGCCGTGCCGTTCGTGCTCGACCCATCCACCGTGCTGGTCCCGGCCCTGATCATGATCGCGCTGGGTGCCGTGGGCGCCGCGCTGTCCATCCGCCGCATCACCTCCGTCGACCCGCTGACCGCCCTGGGAAGTGCCCGATGAGCCTCGAACTGACCGATGTCACCCTCACCTACCCCGACGGCGACAGCCGGCTGACCGCACTGGACGCGGTCTCGCTGACCGTGCCGGCGGGCAGCCTGACGGCCGTGGTCGGGCCGTCGGGGTCCGGCAAGTCCAGTCTGCTGGCGGTCGCCGCGACGCTGATCCGGCCGGACCGCGGGCGGGTGGTGCTCGACGGCACGGACACCGCGGGGCTGAGCCGCGGCGAGCTGACGACGCTGCGCCGCACCAGCATCGGGACGGTCTTCCAGCAGCCGAACCTGCTGCCGTCGCTGACCGCCGTCGAGCAGCTCCAGGTGATGGCCCACCTGGACGGCCGCTCGCCCCGTACGGCGCGCTCCCGGGCGCGGGAGCTGCTGGCGGCGGTGGGCCTTACGGGGCAGGCGGACCGGCGGCCGCACCAGTTGTCGGGCGGCCAGCGGCAGCGGGTCAACATCGCCCGGGCGCTGATGAACGAGCCCGCGGTGCTGCTGGTCGACGAGCCGACCAGTGCGCTGGACCACGAGCGGGGCGCCGCGGTCCTCGGCCTGCTGACCGACCTCACGCATCAGCGCGGCACCGCGACGGTGCTGGTCACCCACGACCGTTCGCACCTGGCCGCGGTGGACGCGGTGGCGGAGGTCCACGACGGGCGGCTGACCTCGGGGGCGGGCGCCGGGGTGTGAGTCCCGTAGGGACGGGCGGGGGCGCCGGCCCGTCCCTACGCCCCGCAGTCGGCTGGCTGGCTAGTTGGCTGGCGCCCCTCCGGTGGGACGGGGTCGAAGCGGCCCTGGTTAGTCGTCGCGGTGCGAGAACGTGGGGAACAGGCCCGGTTTCCCGGCCTCCCGCCCCTTGGCGGGGTCGCTCGCCCCGGGCTTCGCCTCCTCGGCCTCCGGGGCGCCCCGCTTCGTCCGGTCCCCGCCGCGCTCCTGATCCCGGGCCCGGTCCTCGTCCCGGCTGCGCTCCCGTTCCGCGTCCGGTTCCCGCTGCTCCGCCATGACGTCCCCTTTCCCCGAGTACGTCGACGACCTCGGCGTCCGCGACGGCGGCGCCGACGGCGACGTACTCGTTCTCCTCGATACGCCGGTCCTCGGCTGTCCTGGATGCGGCCCGCTGCGGGCCGCTTTCTGACCAGGAACGCATCGATTCGGGATCGTGGTGCGCTACAGATACCCCGTTCGAGTGAAGAGGTGGCGCGAGATTGATGGACGGGCCGGGGTGGGCCGTGCCGGTCCCGGCTCAGGCGTCGCCGGGCTCCTGGGGCAGATCGTCGGCGGCGTGCGAGAACAGTTTGAGGACCGGGACGCCGACCTTGTGGCGGGCCCGGGAGGCCCAGTCGCGGTGGAAGAACTCCTCGACGAAGTGCGGGGCGGTCAGCACGATCACCTCGTCCGCACCGGTCTCGTCGACGACCGACTTCAGCAGGTCCAGCGGATGGTCCTCGACCACCTGCCCGACCGCCTCGGAACCGGCGGCACGCAGTGCCTCCAGGGTGTGTGCCAGTCCCTGCCCGGCGGGGACCACGGCGTTCACCCCACCGGGCTCCTCGCCTTCCCGTACGGCGTCCTCGAACTCCCCGAGCGCGACGTCATCGATGGCCCGCAGCAGGACGTCCTGTTTGCCGCGCGGCTGCATGAGGACCACGAACGAGACCGGATCGTCACCGTGCAGGGTGGTGACGAACTCCACGTCGGCGGGCGTCAGAGGCTTCTCGATCATCAGTACGCTCGTGAACACGACGGACGCCCTTCTTCTCTTCCGCACCGTCTGCCACGGTGCCCACAGAAACCATCCTGCCCCGTCGCCACACGGGACCTGTCGGCTTTTAGTGTGCCCACCGGAAGCTAAGCGGAACAGATAATTCCGCTCTTTTGCGGACCAGCGGAAGTGTCAGAACCGGCGGTAACGGGTGAACAGGAACCCGGAATCCTCCAGTACGGACACCAGCGCGAACCGCTCGGGAACCGCCACGGCGGGCCCGTCCATGATCCGCTGCGCGGCGCCCACCGCCACCACCGGGGCCAGCGAGAGGCACATCTCGTCCAGCGCCCCGGCCGCCGCGAACTGCCCCAGCAGACGCGGCCCGCCCTCGGTGAGCAGCCGGGTGTGTCCCCGTTCGGCCAGCGCCGCCGCCACCCGCGCCGGGTCGACGCCCCGCCCCTCGCCCGCGAAGACCACCTCGACTCCGGCCGCGCGGGCCGCCCGCACCCGGTCCTCGGGGGCGTCGGCCCCGGTCAGCACCAGGGTGGGCACCAGCGGCTCGGTGAACAGCGGCAGGGAGAAGTCCAGGTCCAGGCCCGCGGTCACCACCGCGATGGCGGGGGCCGGGCCCTGGCCGGCGGCGGCCCGCCGGTCGGCGAACCCGGCGCGGGCCCGGGCCGGCCGGTAGCCCTCCCTCCGGACCGTTTCCGCGCCCACCACGACCGCGTCCGAGAGCGCCCGCAGCACCCCGAAGATCCGCATGTCGGCGTCCCCGGAGAGCGGCTGCGACCGGCCCTCGTGATGCGCCGCGCCGTCCAGGGAGGACACCATGTTGGCGCGCAGCCACCCGGAGCAACCGGACCGCACCGGGTCGTCCGCCGCCGGATACGCATAGGCCGCGGCCAGCTCGTCCAGGGTCCACTCGCGGTCGGTGATCCAGTCGGGACCGGCGGTCCGGTCGGCCCCCGCCGTGGCGTCCACGGTGACGTCCGGGGCGGGCGGGGCAGGGTGGGGGAACAGGCGTCGCATGGGCGCAGTGTGACATGCCTCGCTCACCGGGCCTGGTGGTACCGCGCAGCGACTAGGCTGGAGAGCTGTGTCACCTTCCCAGCCCTCCCCCGCACCCGCCCCGATAGCCACGCCCCCGGCCGACGGGGACGGCGCCGCGCTTCCCACCGCGCTCACCGCCCGCGCACCGCACGTCCCGGCCGAGCGCCTGGTCGCCGAGATGGTGCCGCCGCCGCGCTTCCAGGGCGCCCGCTTCGACACCTACCTCCCGGACCCGGGACAGCCCAGCCAGGCCGAGGCGGTGCAGGTCCTGCGGACCTTCGCCGCGGGCATCGGCGGCGGGGCGGACGCGGACGCCGGCGGGAAGCGACGCTGGTTCTCCCGGGGACCGAAGAAGCCCGCCGCCCCCAAGGGGCCGCGCGGGGTCTATCTGGACGGCGGCTACGGCGTCGGCAAGACCCACCTGCTCGCCTCCCTGTGGCACGCGACCCCCGGGGAGCCCGAACTCAAGGCGTTCGGCACCTTCGTCGAGTTGACCAACCTGGTCGGCGCGCTCGGCTTCCAGCAGACCATACGGACCCTCGGCGGCCACCGACTGCTGTGCATCGACGAGTTCGAGCTGGACGACCCCGGCGACACGGTGCTGGTCTCCACCCTGCTGGGCAAGTTGGTGGAGGCGGGCGTCGCGCTGGCCGCCACCTCCAACACGCTGCCCGGCAAGCTCGGCGAGGGCCGGTTCGCGGCCGCCGACTTCCTGCGGGAGATCCAGGGCCTGAGCGCCCACTTCCGCGCGCTGCGCATCGACGGCGAGGACTACCGCCACCGCGGCCTGCCGGAGGCGCCCGCCCCGTACGACGGCGAGACGGTGACCCGCGCGGCGCACCGCACCCCCGGTGCCTCGCTCGATGACTTCCTGTCCCTGCTGGACCACCTGTCGACGGTGCACCCCAGCCGGTACGGCGCGATGTGCGACGGCATCTCGGCGGTCTGTCTCACCGACGTCCAGGCGGTGCCGGACCAGTCCACCGCGCTGCGCCTGGTGGTGCTCGCGGACCGGCTCTACGACCGCGAGGTGCCGGTGTTGGCCTCCGGCAAGCCCTTCGACGAGCTGTTCAGCGACGAGATGCTGCGGGGCGGCTACCGGAAGAAGTACTTCCGCGCCATCTCCCGCCTGACCGCGCTGGCCCGGGACGCCAAGACGCTGGTCCCGTAGGCGGCGTGCAGGACGCTGGTCCCGTAGGCGGCGCCAAAATCGTTGGTTCTGAAGGCGGCGCGCAAAACGCTGGTCCCGTGGGCGGCGCCGTCGGATCGCCGTGTGCGGCCGCCGGCGGGTGCCCGACGGATCAGCCTGAGCAGGCCGAGCGCTGGGCCTCCTGCCACTCGCAGACCGGGCAGCGGACGATGCCGGGCCGCGAAGCCGGGTACTCGGTCGGACGGCCGCACTCGACGCAGTCGGCGTACGGCGGACCCGCGGCGGGGCCGGTGGCCTCCGAGCTCCGGTCGGGCTGATCGGGTGCGGGATGCGGATCGGTGCGCGGCATGGGGCGAGCCTACGTCGCGCGGCCGGACGCGCCCCCGGCCGGACCAGGGGCGGTCAGCCGCGGCGTCCGGTGAGGGCGCAGGCCAGGGCCGCGGCGGCGGACGCGAGCAGCAGCGCGGCGGCGAGCGGCAGCCAGGGCGCGGTGACGGTGCCGTGCTCGGAACCGGTGATCATGCCGGTCAGGGCGGCATTGGCGGGCGACGCGCCCAGGACGAGGACCAGCAGTGCGGCGATCAGTCCGGTCGGGACGCCCCAGCCGGGGCGGCGCAGTACCGGCCAGGAACACAGCGCGCCGATCGCGGTGCCCAGCAGCAGGCAGACCAGTGCGGTGAGCAGCCCGGCAGCGGTCGCGGGCAGCACCGGGACGGCGACCCGGTGGCCGGTGGAGTGCGGGTCCGAGAGCAGCGCGACGAAGGCGGTGCCGGCGAGCGCGAGGAGCAGTGCGGCGCCGGCCGCGGTCAGGAGGGCGGCCAGATGCGCCCGGCCGGGTCCGACGGCGGCCGCGGCGCAATTGCGGGCGGCGGGCGGCTCGTTGGTGACGCAGATCCGGGTCAGCCAGACGGTGACCGGCAGCAACCCGCCGGCGGCGTAGCCGAACGCGTCCAGGATCGGGCCGCCGGTCTGGACGCCGATGGCGAGGAACGCCGCGTGGACGAGGAGCGGTGGCAGCCAGCGGTACGAACCGGTGAGCAGCGCCGCCTGATAGCGGACCAGGGCGGTCAGGGAGGCGGTCATGGGCGGGGGTTCTCTCCGGGGGCGGGGGTGCCGGGGCCGGGCACCCGGGCGGTGGTGACCGCGCGGATGTGCCAGGGCGGGCGCGCGGTGAGCAGGGCGCGGAGCAGGGCATCGGAGTGGGCGGCCGGGACGGTCAGCCGGAGGGTGCCGACGGGTCCGGGGACGAGGTCCGGGGCGCCGGGGAGGTCGGTCGGCGGCCGGGTGTCCGGCGGGCCCTGCGCCTCGATGACGGTTCGCGGGCCCGCGTCGTCCACCACCGCGGCGACCGCCCCGGGTTCCCGGGGCCGCAGTCGCCCGTCCGCGACCCGGTAGTGGGCGTCCGCGGCGCCGGCCAGCCGGCGCGGGTCGTGGTCGACGAAGACCACGGTGCCGCCGGCGGCGACCCGTTCGGCGACCGCCCGGTCCAGGACGTCCCGGGCGGCCGGGTCCAGGCCGGTCCACGCCTCGTCCAGGACGAGGAGTTCGGGCTCGGCGAGCAGCGCCTGGGCGACCGCGACCTTCTGGCTCGTCCCCTTGGAGAGTTCGGCCAGCGGGGTCCGGGCGTGCCCGGTGGCGCCGAAGCGGGCCAGCCACTCGGCGGCGCGACGGCCGGCGTCCGGCGTCCGCAGGCCGTGGACGCGGCCGAGATGGGTGAGGTAGCCGGCGGCGGTGAACGGTAGGGCGGCCGGGAACCGCTCGGGCACGTAGGCGGTGCGCGGACGCCCGGTGATCCGACCGACGGTGGGCCGGTCGATGCCGGCGAGCAGCCGCAGCAGGGTGGACTTCCCGCTGCCGTTGGTGCCTTCGACGCGCAGCAGCGCGCCCTCCGGCACGTCGAGTCGCACCTCGCGCAGCACCCAGGGTCCGCGCAGGCCGTAGCGCCGTCCGACCCCGTCCAGCCGCATCCGCTGCGCCGTCTGCCGCGGCATCGGCCGCACCTCCCCCGTTCCCCTGGTTCCCCGCTCCCCCGGGTCCCCCGTTGCCGCCGACGGTAGCCGGTCGGGGGGTGCGGCAGGGGCCCGGGGACGGGTTCCGCGACCGTGGGCGGTCGTGGGGGACTGTCAGTGGCGGCTGGCAGACTGCATCACGTGACCAGGACCGAGACCGCCGGCCAGTCCGGCGAGCAGAGCCAGCCCGACCAGACCGGCCAGACCGACGCCCAGCAGCCGAGCGCCGGCGCGGAGCCGCCGCCGGAGTACGTGCTGCCGCTCGTGGTGCGCATGGAGCGGACCGCGCCGCCCGGGCGTACGGACGCACTGGAGACCGCGGCGCGGGCGGTGCTGGTGCTGCTCTCCGACGAGCGGGCCAGCGGCGCGGGCGAGTGGGCCCGGGCGGTGCACGACTGGCAGGACTCCCGCATACGCAAGGTGGTGCGGCGGGCGCGCGGCGCGGAGTGGCGGCGGGCCGCGGCACTGCCCGGCATCACGGTCACCGGCCGGGAGGCGGAGGTGCGGGTCTTCCCGCCGGTCCCGCTGGACGGCTGGCCGAAGGACCTGGCGCGACTCCAGGTCTCCGGGACCGAGCTGGACGATCCGCAGGCACCCGGGGAGCCGGCGGCCGGCGCACCGGTGCTGTGGCTCAATCCGGAGCTGGAGATGTCGGCGGGCAAGGCGATGGCGCAGGCCGGGCACGGGGCGCAGTTGGCGTGGTGGGCGTTGTCCGCGGCGGACCGGGACGCCTGGCGCGCGGCGGGGTTCCCGCTGGCCGTGCGGACCGCGGAGCCTTCGGCGTGGGCGGCGTTGACCGGCAGCGGGCTGCCGGTGGTGCGGGACGCCGGGTTCACCGAGATCGCGCCCGGGAAAACTGTTGTAGTCGAAGGGGGCAGCCGCTTCTGCCCACTCCCCCACGAACGTCGGCCGTAGCAGGGCTACTTCTGCCGCTCGGCGCGGGAATCGAGCGCGTCGGTGCCCTGCCGCATCGGCCGGAGTGCCCGCTGCCCGCTGCCCGCTGCCCGCTGCCCGCTGCCCGCTGAGCGTTGCGAAGCTTGGCGGGCAGGGAGTTGAGATTCGCACTATTCAGCGATCATGGATGGCCCGGGGAAGTCCTCGGGCAGGGCATCCATCATCACCTCATCCGCAGGCTTCCCAAGCCAGTACCCGGATTGGCGTAGGCGGCCGGCGTGCTGGAACCCGGCTTTCTCGTAGGCGGTGATTCCGGCGTGGTTGGGTTCGAGGACCTTGAGCCAGACCGTGCGTAGGGCGCCGATGTGGAAGGCCCAGTCAAGGGTGAGACGGGCGGCTTCGGCTGCGTGACGCTTGCCGCGTTCGTGCGGGGCCAGCATCATCACGAACTCCGCCGTTCGGGTGACCTGGTTGATGTGGAGAGTGGTGAGTCCGATGGCCGCCTGGTCCTCGATGCGGACGACTTCGAACTGCGGTGAGCTGGAGCTCTTGCGGAGGCGTTCCCAGCCGGCGGCGCGAGATTCCCAGGACTGGGGGAATTGGGCGCCGTAGCCGAGGAGGGTGCGGTAGTCGGTCTCCCACCGGTGGTATTCCGGCAGCATGTCTTCGCGCGGCATCCCCAGGGCGAGGCGCTCGCCGGTCAGCAGGATGTGCGGGTCGCTCACGTTGCGTTCTCCCTTCAGGCCCGGCGGGCGGGGCCGGGCCCGTCTGGCGTGTAGGTCGGGGTGTAGAGCAGGGTCTCTTTGGGTTCTTCGACGGGCTTCCCTTGGGCGTCAACGAGCCAGGCGTGTAACCGTACGGGGTCGGTGGCCAGGCCGTGGCGCCATTCGGCGCGGCGGCCGGCGAGGGCCAGCAGCACGGCGGCCGCGGTGGACTCCTCCAAACAGGCCCAGCCGGTGGGCATGGCGTAGGAGGCCCACCGAACTGCGCGGATGGCGTATTCGGCCTGGGTGGAAGTTGCAGGGGTGAGGAGCCTTCCGGAGCAGGCGAGTTGCACGAGGCGGTGGAAGCGCCGGCGGCGTGGTCCACAGGTCCGTATCGCGGCCGTCAGGAGTACGGCCGGAATGGCGGCCAGGCGCCAGCGCTGGGGCGCGTAGCCCGTGGGGGCGAGGATGGCGCGTACTTCGGTCGTGCCCCAGGTGGGAACGGTGGGAGGAATGCGGACGACGGTGCCGGCGACGGGCCGGCCGTCCAGGCGCCGCAATTCGGTTTCGCCGGTGTCGTAGTTGATGATCACGCGGGCGCTGGGGGTGATGGCGACCACGGTGTGTGCGGCGGCCTTCATCGTCCTCCTACCGGGGCGGGGGTGGTGGTGTGCCATCGGACGGCCGGAGTGTGGTCGATGGCGGCAAGCCACTGCTCGGCGGCCAATGTGGGCAGGAGCATGGCCCAGTTGGTCTCCGCGCCCATCGCCGCGGCGTGGAGGGTGGTGCGGAGGGGGGCGGGGTCGATGAGGCCGCGGGCGGCGAGCTGACCGTCGCTGAGGCCGAGGGCACGGTCGAGGTGGGCCCGCAGGCCGTGGTGGAACGAGGCGGTGAAGGTGCCTTTGGTCGCGCGGTCGCGGTGGAGTGCGGGGAGGAGGTCGCCCACGGCGTCCACGAGGAGGGGCTTGTACCGGTGTGCGGAGAACCGGGCCTCGGCAGGGGCAGAGGCGACGGCGTTCAAGACGGCGCCGTCCAGGTAGGGGTTGTGCAGTTCCACGCCGACCGCATCGCAGAGCTGGCTGTTAGCGTGGGCGGTCCGTGCCACGGTGCGGATTGAGGCGATCAGGGCCTGGGTGGAGGTGGCCGGTCGCCAGTGTGGTTCGGAAATGTTGGCGGTGAGCCAGGGCGGGCGTGCCAGCCAGGGGCGCCCGATGCCTTCGGTGTCGCGCCGAAGTGCGGCGGTGATGAGGGGGCCGGGGGGGGCTGCCGTCGAAGGCGTGCCCAGGCCAGGGCGTCGCGGACGAGGGGGAGCCAGCGCCGGTTGTGGGCGTAGTCCACAAGGTGTCGCGGTGAGGCGAGGAAGAGGTGGTCACCGCCGTCGCCCGTGAGGTGTCGGAGGGATCCGTGGGCTCTTGCGAGGCGGAGTTGGGCGGAGAGCATGGCCCACACGGCGGTGGAGGGCGGTGGTTCGTCGGTCGCCGGGATGGGTGTGGTGCCGGCCGAGAACGGCAAGTGTCCTGCTTCGACGGGGAATTCGATCTTGGTCAGGCCCGGGACGTGGAGGGCTCGGGCGTAGTCGAGGTCTCCGCCCTCGGTGTGGCCGAGGGGGTAGGCCGTGATGGCGGTAAGTGGGCGGTGGCGGGCGGCGATGACGGCGAGGGTGGTGGAATCCGTACCGCCGAGGTCGGTGGCGGAGGGTGTGTTTTCGACACGAGCTCGAATGCCCTCGGTCAGTGCGTGGCGAAGGCTACGGAGGGCCTCGGAGCGTGGGCGCGGCGTGGGCGCTGACCACCAGGGGGTCATGAAGCGGGCGCCGCTTGCGGCGAGCGTGAGGACGTGTCCGGGCGGTACGGGGCGGACGCCCTTCCAGGGGCTGCGATCGTCGGCAGGTGCCGCGGTATCCCAGAGGTAGCTGGCGAGCCAACCGGTGTCGATCTGGCCTCCGGTGAGGGAGGCGAGGGCGCGGGCGCTGGAGGCCCACACGATGCCGTTGGGGGTGTGGGCGGTGTAGAGGGGGCAGGCGCCAGAGGGGTCCGTGATGATCTCCACGACCGCCCGGGCGGTGAAGCGTACGGCGATGTAGGAACCGGGCCAGTGCCCGTTCTCCGTCGAGGCTCTTGCTCATGCGTCAGCCGGCGAACGCCAGGCCGCCGACATGGCGCTGGTTTCCTCCAGAGCGGTAGCTGAAGCACTTCCTGAAGAGCCACCACCATGGCCCTGGGTCTTCACCTTCAGCCCGATGAAGGTAGCCGCTTGCCGGGTCACATGTGGAGCCAGGCTCGGTCTGCCTGAATGGGTGCTCGGAGAGGATGTAGAAGCACTCGCCACAGGACACGCCAAGCAACGAGCGCTTCTGACTCTCGACATTGCTGCGGGCCATCTCGCCAACGGCAGGATCGAGGCTGCTTTCAGCCTGGCCGGAAGAGCACTCGATACGGGTCTCCAGTACCGTTCCGGCCGGATCGTGGAACGCACCCGTGCCGTGCGCCGATCACTCACCAGCGCCACTCCGCCCAAGGCAGTACGTGACTTCGACGAGCGACTCCACGGCGTCTACCTCTAAGGAGAACATCCCATGCGTGTTGGAATCACTGGTCATCGAGGACTTAACAGACACGTAGAACAGCGCGTACGAGCACTTCTGGATGAGACTCTCCAGAGCTATACCGCTGACGAACTCGTCATGGTGTCGTGCATTGCCGATGGCCCTGACGCCTGGGCGGCCGAGTCCGCACTCAGGTGCAGTGCTCGCCTGGAGGTGGTCATCCCAGCCGATAAGTACCGCGATGGCCTTCCGGATTGGCACCACGAGGTCTACGACGAGCTGTTGCGGCGAGCCTCGGACATCCACCGCACTGGCATGACCGAATCGGACGAGGCAGCACACATGGCGGGCAGCGTAGTCCTCGTGGGCCTCGTCGATGAGTTGATCGCGGTCTGGGACGGCAAACCCGCTCGCGGCCATGGAGGCACCGCCGACGTCGTGGCATACGCCCGCCGAACGGGTACACCCGTACGGATTCTGTGGCCGGCTGGTGCGAGTCGCGATTAGGCGCTCTGCGCTTCTCTGCCCCGACCCGAACGCAAAAAGACGCCCCCCGCGCGGCCCCGCAGGGCTGCACAGGGGGCTTGATCATTAGGTGGTGACGGCGCCGGGGAAGTCGAGCACCGTTTCCGCCGGGCCTCGGGCGGCAGTGATGCGGGGGTGTCCGAGCTGAAGTCCTTGACCCGTCCGCCGGCATCGCCGCGGTAGCAGCGGATGCGCCACTCGAAGCCGTCTTGTACGGCGGCGAGTTGGTCGAGGAGGTCCCGGATCTTGGGCAGGTCGAAGTGGCTGTACTTGCGCGTCCGCTTCACTCCGGAGGTGCCCTGACCAAGATATGAGTTTTATTGGGAGTTTAGGGAGATCGCGCCAGGTTCGAGCACGGTGGTCGCCGACCATCCGGCGTTGCGCGGCGCGGCGCTGCCGTCGGCCCGTTGAGCGCCGCCACCGCCGGCGGTGGCTCGTGCGGGCCGGGGCTCCCGTACCCGCCGAGGGGCCGGTCCGGGGCGGGACGTACGGTGTGCCCCATGCTGACCTCGCTCATCGGCTTCACCGTGGTGGCCGCGCTGCTGACCGTCTCCCCCGGCCCGGACTTCGCGGTGGTCCTGCGGACCGCGCTCGGTTCGGGGCGGCGCGCCGCGCTGTGCACGGCGCTGGGGATAGCCGGCGGGTGCTTCGTGTGGGGGCTGGCCGGGGCGGTCGGGCTGACCGCGATGCTGGCCGCCTCCCAGACGGCGTACGACGCGCTGCGGGTGGCCGGTGCGCTGTATCTGGTGTGGCTCGGGGTGCAGGCGTTGCGCAGTGCCCGGCGCCGGCGCGGCGCGGACGCGGCAGCGGCGGACGGGCCGGCGGACGGCGGTGTGCCCGCGGTCCCGGGCAGCCCGTGGCGGGCGTTCCGCAGCGGGCTGCTGACGAACGTCCTCAACCCCAAGGTGGGCGTGGTCTACCTCTCCCTGCTGCCGCAGTTCATCCCGCACGGCGCGCCGGTGGTCGCCACGACGATGCTGCTGGTGACCGTGCACGCGGTGCTGGGCGTGCTGTGGCTGGGCGGGGTCACCCTGGCGGTGCACCGGGCACGGGCGGTGCTCCAGCGTCCGCGGGTGCGGCGGCGGCTGGACCAGGCGACCGGCGGGGTGCTGGTGGCGCTGGGCACGGCGGTCGGCTTCGAGGTCGCCCGCTGAACGGACGCCCGCGGGCCGCGGCCGGGCGGACCGGCCGATGTACGGGCCGGTGTACGGGCCGGTGTACGAGCCTCTGTACGGGCCGTTCCGCCCCTCGGTGATCAAAGCTCAAATCAACCTCTGAACAGCGCAGCTGCGCGATTAGCCCGCCCGTGCGAGGTGATGAGTACCCCGACCAGGGGAGCGAAGGGGGAGCCGTGCGGCGTTTGGGGACGGGAATCGGCTGGCGGCCGGAGATCGCCACGGAGATCGCCGCGCTACCCGGCGTGGACTGGGTGGAGGTGGTCGCCGAGAACGTCTGCCCCGGCCATCTCCCGGACGCCCTGCGGGAGTTGCAGGAGCGCGGCACGACGGTGGTCCCGCACGGGGTCTCGCTGGGGCTGGGAGGCGCGGACCGGCCGGACGCCGGGCGGCTGGCGGCCCTCGCCGAGCGGGCCACCGCGCTGGACGCCCCGTTGGTCACCGAGCACATCGCGTTCGTCCGGGCCGGCGGCCCGTTGACCGCGTCGCCGGTGCTGGAGGCCGGGCACCTGCTGCCCGTGCCGCGCACGCGGGACGCGCTCGACGTGCTGTGCGAGAACGTCCGGATCGCCCAGGAGGCGCTCCCGGTGCCGCTGGCCCTGGAGAACATCGCCGCGCTGTTCGCCTGGCCCGGCGAGGAGATGACGGAGGGGCAGTTCCTGTCCGAGCTGGTCGCGCGCACCGGGGTGCGGCTGCTCATCGACGTCGCCAACCTCCACACCAACCACGTCAACCGCGGCGAGGACCCGGCCGCGGCGCTCGACGAACTGCCGGTCGAGGCGATCGCCTACGTCCACGTCGCGGGCGGCGTCGAGCGGGACGGGGTGTGGCACGACAGCCACGCCCACCCGGTGACCCAGCCAGTCCTGGACGTCCTCGCGGAGCTGTGCGCGCGGACCGATCCGCCCGGTGTGCTGCTGGAGCGGGACGACGACTTCCCCGAGGGCGGTGCGCTGGCCGGTGAACTCGATGCGATCCGCGCCGTGGTGAAGGGGGCGCGCCATGTCCCGGCGGCTTGAGGCGGTGCCGGAGGCCGACCGCCCGGCGGCGGACACCGGCCCGGCGCGCGAGCGGCTGGCGGTTGCACAGGCCGCGCTGCTGTCGGCGCTGGTGGCCGGGACGCCCGCACCGGAGGGGTTCGACCGGGCCCGGCTGCGGGTGCAGAGCCGGGCGCTGGCCGCCAAGCGGGCCTCGGTGGTCGCCAAGGTCGCGCCCGAGCTGCCGGAGATCCTCGGCGACGCCTACCGGCCGGCCTTCCTGGGCTACGCCCACCACCGCCCCATGGCCGGCGGCTACCGCCAGGACGCCCTGGACTTCGCGGCGTTCCTGCTCGCCCAGGACCGCCCAGCGGACCAGGCGGCGCGGCAGCGGCTGACCCGCTGGTGGCGCGACCGGGCCGGGCCGCGGCCGCCGTCCTGGCACCCCGCGACGCGGCTCGCCCGGGCCGCCGGACGGCGGGCGCACACCCTGCGGCGCGCGCTGCGACGCAAGTGAGGTGGTGTCATGTTCTTCACCCAGTGGGTGTATCTGGGGCTCGGTCTGTCGTCGCTGACGCTGATCGTCGGCGCGCTGGTGGTGCGGCTGCGGACGCCGAAGGTCCAACGGGTGGACGCGCCGACCCATGACCTCCGGGAGCTCGCGTTCCTGGCCGGCGGGCCGGGGCGGGTGGCGGACACCGCGCTCTCGGTGATGCATGAGGACGGGCGGCTGGCGGTCGGCGGTCCGGGCGTGGTGACGGTGCGGCAGCCCGTCGCGCACGATCCGGTCGAGGCGGCCGTGCTGGACGCGGTCGCCGCCACGCCGGGCGGGGCGCTGGCATCCGTTCACGGGCGGGTGATGCGCAGCCCGGCGGTGCAGGAGGTCGGTGACCGGCTGGCGGCCCGGGGGCTGTTGCGGGCCCCGCGCACCACCCGGGGCTGGCGGCTGCTGGCCGGCCTTCAGGTGAAGGCGAGCGGCACGCTGTTCTTCGTGGCGGTGCTGCTGTCCTTCCTCGGCGTCCGGGACGGCGCCGGTCCGTGGGCGCCGCCGGTGGTGTTCCGGGTCTTCCCGGCGGTGGTCGTCGGGTTGTTGGTCGGCGTGCCGTGCCGGCGGTCGTTCGGCCGTCGGATCACCCGGGCTGGCAAGTTCGCGCTGGCCGCGGCCCGGCCCCGGGCCGGCCGGCTCGCCGATCTCCGGGACGTCGAGGCGGCCTGGCAGGTGGCCGGGCTGGCGGTGGCGTTGGGCGGTACCGCGATGCTCACCGACGAGCTGTTGCGGGACCACTTCGTGCAGGCGAGGGGGGCGGTGGCGGCCTCGTCGTCGTCCGGTGGTTCGTCGTCCGGCTTCACCGACTCCGGCGGCCTTGGCGGGGACTCGGCGTGGTGCGGTGCGTCCTCGGACGGCGGTGGGGGCTCCGGGTGCGGCGCGTCCTCGTGCAGCAGCGGGTCGTCGTGCGGCGGGAGTTCGGGCTGCGGGGGCGGTTCCGGATGTGGTGGTGGGGGGTGTGGTGGCGGCGGCTGCGGCAGCAGCTGACGGGGCATCAAGGTGGCTGGATGGCCGAAAGGGCAGGTCAGCGCCGGCAGTTCGACGACCCACCGCCCCGCCCGGAGCGTCCACATGCTGAGATATTTCCTGGCACTGACGGCCTTCGTCCCGTAAAAACTCCGCCATGTGGCTCCTCTTCCTCCTGCTCGCCTGGGCCGCGGCGGTCGTCTCCTGCGTCCGGGTCTGTCGCACCGCCTTCGCCGCCGGCCAGGCCCTGCATCGCGCGGCGTGCGCACCGCCGGACGCCGTACCAGCCGCCGACGACACCGGTGGCGACCTGACCCTGTACGAGACGGCCTACCTCTCCGGCGGCCCGCACCGACTCGCCGATGTGGTGCTCGTCCTGATGGCCCAGCAGCAGCGGCTGCACCTAGCCCACACCGGCTGGGCCACGGTCGTCGACCCGGTCGGCCAGGACCCCGTCGAGCGCGCCGCGCTCACCGCCATAGGCCCCGACGGACAGCGCCGCATAGCGTCCATACGGCGCGCCCTGTCGAGCGCCGATGCGGTCCGCGGGCTGGCCGACCGGCTGGTCCGCACCGGTCTCGCGGCACCCGCCGCGGTCCGTACGGGCATCGGCTCCGCGGTCCGCCAAGTGCAGGGCGCCGCCCTCGTGGTGCTGCTGGCCGCCGGCGCGACCTACTGGATGGCGCCGTCCGGCGAGGAGGACCGGCTGGTGCTGGCGTGGTTCGCCCTCCCGCTGATCCTGACGCTGGGCACCTGGGCCGTCGCCCGCGCCGAGGCCCACCCGTACACCGACTGGGCCACCGAGGCCGGCGCGGCGCGACTGCGGCACGAGCACCACGGCGGGCGGGCCAGACGGCCGGGGCCGGCCCCGGCCGGCCTGACGGGGCTGGCCCTGCACGGGCCCGCCGTGCTCGCCGATCCCGGTTTGCGCGCGGCACTGCACTCTTCCGGGGCATAGCGTCCGACACCGTTGTACGGTGCTTTACTTCGCCACCAATTGGCCCAACTATCCCTTTTGTATGCCCACCGTGCGGCCCCGTGCGGGCGAGCCCCACCCCGGAGCCGCGCACCGCGCACCATACGAAGGGACGGCTCGTGAGAGCACTTGCGTTGTACGGCGCCCTCGGGTCGCTGGTCCTGACCGGCCTCGCCTCCCCACCGGCCGGCGGCGCCGCCCGGGACCCGGCCGCGCCGCCCGCCCCCGTTCACCCCCTCACCTTCGGCCGGTGCGCGGCGGTGGAGCACCTCCCGCCCGCCGTCGAATGCGGCACCCTCACCGTCCCGCTCGACTACGCGCGCCCCAACGGCAAGAAGATCAAGCTGACGGTCAGCCGGGCCCGGGCCACCGCGCCCGGCGCGCGGCAGGGCGCCCTGGTCTTCAACCCCGGCGGCCCCGGCGCGTCCAGCATGCAGTTCCCGCTCTACGGGGCGCTGCCGACCTGGCAGCGGACCGCCCGCGCCTACGACTTCGTCGGCTACGCGCCGCGCGGGGTGGGGCGCAGCGCCCCGCTGTCCTGCCAGGACCCCAAGGAATTCGCCAAGGTACCCACGGACAGCCCGCGGTACCCCAGCGAGTCCTTCAAACGGCAGAAGGTGGCGGAGGCCAAGGCGTACGCCCGCGGCTGTGCCCAACGGGCCGGCTCCGACCTGCCGTTCTACACCTCGGTCAACAACGCCCGGGACCTGGACATGCTGCGGGCGGCGCTCGGCGAGCAGAAGCTGACGTTCATGGGCGCGTCCTACGGGACGTATTTCGGGGCGGTCTACGCGACGCTGTTCCCCGGCCACGTCCGCCGGATGATCTTCGACAGCGTGGTCAACCCGGAGCCCCGACAGATCTGGTACCGCAACAACCTCGACCAGAGCATCGCCTTCGAGCACCGTTGGAGCGACTGGCTGCGCTGGGTCGCCAAGCACGACGACGCCTACCACCTGGGGACCGACAAGGAGGCCGTCCAGCACGCCTACGACACCGCCCGCCAACGGCTGCGGCGCTCGCCGATCGACGGGAAGATCGGGCCCGGACAGCTCCAGGCGGCGTTCCTCAAGACCGGCTACAACGACGCGTACTGGCCGATGCGGGCGGAGGCGCTGTCGAAGTTCATGCACGGCGACGCCAAGCAGTTGACCGCCCAGGCGCTGCCTTCCGGGGACGGCAAGGCCGAGGAGAACGCCAACGCCGTCTACACCGCCGTCGAGTGCAACGACTCGGCCTGGCCGCGCGACTGGCGCACCTGGGACCGGGACAACACCTCCCTCGCCCGCACCGCGCCGTTCGAGACCTGGGACAACGTCTGGATGAACCTGCCGTGCGCCTTCTGGCCGGACCGCCGGGAGTCGGCGGCGGCCGGCGTCGAGGAGGCGCTCCGCACCGCCACGAACCGCGCCACCAAGGGCTCCCCGGACGGCGGCGGCCTGGTCGACGCCTACCAACAAGCGGCCACCACCGACCTGGACGACGCACTGCGCGGCCAGCGCGGGCCGCTCAACATCCGCACCGAGCCCGGCGCACTGCCGCCGGTGCTGCTGCTGGCCGCCGAGCGGGACGCCGCCACGCCGTACCCGGGCGCGCTGGAACTCCAGCGGCGGCTGGCCGGCTCGTCCCTGGTCACCGAGCGGGGCGCGGGCACCCACGGCATCGCGCTCGGCGACAACGCCTGTGTGAACTCCTACGTCGAGACGTACCTGCTGCGCGGAAAGGTCCCCGGGCACCGGGTGTACTGCGGCCCGCGGGCCGAGCCGGTACCGGGGCAGCCGCTCCGGCGGGCCCGGCAGGCGCTGATCACGCCGGTGAAGGGGAAGTAGCCGCCCCGGTACCCGGACCCCGGTACGCAGACGTACGGGCCGCCCCCGAGCAGGGGCGGCCCGTACGTCTGCGTACCGGGGTGTCCGGCCGGTCAGGCCAGGCCGGCGACCAGCTCGGCGACCGGCTTGCGGCGACCGGTGTAGAAGGGGATCTCCTCACGGACGTGCCGCCGTGCCTCGGAGCCGCGCAGGTGCCGCATCAGGTCGACGATGCGGTACAGGTCGTCGGCCTCGAAGGCGAGGATCCACTCGTAGTCGCCGAGCGAGAACGAGGGGACGGTGTTGGCGCGGACGTCGGGGAAGCCACGGGCCATCTTGCCGTGGTCGGCGAGCATCCGGCGGCGGTCCTCGTCGGGGAGGAGGTACCACTCGTAGGAGCGCACGAAGGGGTAGACGCTCACATAGTCGCGGGGGTGCTCGTCGGCCAGGAAGGCCGGGATGTGCGACTTGTTGAACTCGGCGGGGCGGTGCAGCGCCATGTTCGACCAGACCGGCTCCAGCGCGCGGCCCAGACGGGTGCGGCGGAAGCGGTTGTACGCCTCCTGGAGGTCGTCGGAGTTCTCCGAGTGCCACCAGATCATCACGTCGGCGTCGGCGCGCAGGCCGGAGACGTCGTAGGTGCCGCGGACCACCACGTCCTTGGCGGCGAGCTGGGCGAACAGCTCCTCGACCTCGTCGGCGTAGCCGGCCCGGTCCTCGGGGAGGACGTCGCGCAGCTTAAAGACCGACCAGAGGGTGTAGCGGATGACCTCGTTGAGGTCCTTGGCCTTCTTCCCGGCGTTGGGGATCTTGTCGGAGGCGGGGGTGGAAGCGTCTGTCATGTCGTCCATTCTCACTCGCCGCCGGCGGCACCCGCCGCCAGGGTCCGAAGGACCTCGTCGGCGGCCCGGCGCGCGGAGCCGATGCACGCCGGGATGCCGACGCCGTCGTAGAGCGCACCGCAGACCCGCAGCGGGCCCGGCAGGTCCGCGACCGCGGCCCGGACCCGTGCCATCCGGTCCACGTGGCCGACGGCGTACTGCGGCAGCCCGCCGTCCCAGCGGGTGACCGTGGAGGCCACCGGCCGGGCGGTCAGACCGACCGCCTCGCCGAGGTCGGCGAGGGAGAGCCCGACCAGTTCGTCGTCGTCGCGCTTGAGGTCGGCTTCGTCGCCGTAGCGGCCGAGGGAGGTGCGCAGTACGAAGAGGTCCGGGTCGGCCTCGGCGATCCAGTTCCACTTGTGGCTGGCGAAGGTCGACGCCTTGATCCGGTGGCCGTCGACCGGCGGGACGAGGAAGCCGCTGCCGCTGGGGACGGTGGTCAAGTCCGCACGCCGGAAGGCCATGGTGACCAGCGCCATCGAGGCGTACTCGACGGTGGCCAGCTCGTCGGCGGCGACCGGGCAGCCGGCGCGCAGCAGCCGTTCCGCGGCCGCCGCGGGCGCGGCCATGACCACCGCGTCGGCGGTGAGCGTGCGGTCGCCGGCCAGGACCCGCCAGCCGTCCGCGGCGCTCCAGCGCAGTTCGCGCACCGGCGTCCGCAGCAGGATCTCGCCGCCGGAGCGGCGGACCGCGCTCGCGACCGCGTCGGGCAGGGTGCCGATGCCGCCGGCGATGCCCATGAAGACCGAGGTGGGGCCGGTCGCGGCCGGCCCCTCGGGCACGGTGGCCGCGGCCCGCTCCTGAAGGGCCCGGACACCCTCGATCAGCGAACCGCCGCGCTGCGCCGCCTCGAACAGCTGCGGAACCGCGGCACGCATCGAGATGCGGTACGCGTCTCCCGCGTAGACCCCGCCGAGCAGTGGCTCGACGAGCCGGTCGACGACCTCCCGGCCGAGCCGGGCCGCGACGTACGCGCCAACCCCGATGTCGGTGCCGGCCTCGGTCGTCGGCAGCGTCCGGTCCGCCTCGATCCGCGCCAGGCCCTCCGGGGAGAGCACACCGGAGGCGGCCAGCGGCCCCAGGTCGCCGGGGACACCCATCACATGCCCCTTGGGCATCGGGCGCAGCGCACCGCGGGTCCACAGCGAGGCGGTGGCGGTGCCGGGGGGCTGGAGGCGGTCGCCCAGGCCCACGGCCCGCGCCAGCTCCACCGCCTCCGGCCGCTTGGCCAGCATCGATTCGGCGCCGAAATCGACCGGTACGCCAGCGATCTCGCCGGCCAGCAGCTTGCCGCCCAGCCGCGCCGACGCCTCCAGCAGGGTCACCCGGGCCCCGCCCGCCAGCAGTTGGTGCGCGGCGGTCAGCCCCGCGATACCGCCACCGATGACCACGACATGACCGGGCGCCCGGCCCGTACCGCTGTGCGCTGTGCTCATGTCCTCCACTCTCTCAGAGCCGGTCCGGCGCCCTCCGGGCCGGCCCGCGTCCGGGCCGTGACCTCTTCGAGACCCCGGAACGGCAACCGCCACCCGGGCCGCCCCGTCGAACCGGCGTCACGATCCGGCCACTTGGCCGGGCCGCCCGGATACCGCGCGGCCCGGCGGCCGACGGCGCGGAAGGGGAACGGTCTGTGATGTGGGGATCACGGGGGCGGCGGGGGGCCGGAGCGGCGGTGCTGCTGACGGTGTCGCTGACGGTCGCCGGGTGCGGTGCGGCGGGCGGCAGGCCCAGTGCCGCGGTGGACGCGGCAGGACCCGGGACGGGGGCGGTGGCGCCCCGACAGCGGGCCGACGGCCAGGAGGGTTCGACGGCGCGGGGCCCGGACGGCGGCGCCCGGACCGGCACAGCGCTCAAGGCGACGCAGTCGCAGATCATGCAGTCGCAGATCATCCGGACCGCGACGCTGACCGTGCAGACCGCGGACGTGGCCGGGGCGCTCACCAGGGCGCGGGGTGCCGTCGAGGAGGCGGGCGGCTATCCGGCCGACGAGACCACCGACCGGGACCCCGACGGCCGGGACCGCTCGAAGCTCGTGCTGCGGGTGCCGCCGGGCCACTACGACGCGCTGCTGACGCGGCTGTCCGGGCTGGGCAAGGTCCTCTCCCGCAACGTCTCCGCCAAGGACGTCACCGACCAGGTGGTGGACGTCGACAGCCGGGTGAAGTCCCAGCGGGCGAGCGTCGAGCGGATCCGGGCGCTGATGGACCGGGCGTCCTCGATCAGCGACATCACCGCCCTGGAGTCCGAACTGAGCACCCGGGAGGCGAACCTGGAGTCCCTGGAGTCCCAGCTCACGTCCCTCAAGGGCCGCACCGGGACGGCCACCGTGACCCTGCTGCTGCGGCAGCCCGGCGCCTCCCAGGACGCGAAGCCGGACGACGGCACCTCCTTCGGGGACGCCCTGTCCGACGTCTGGCACGCCTTCACGGCGGCGGTGCACTGGGTGTTGGTGGCGCTCGCCGCCGCACTGCCGTTCGCGGCCGCCGCGGCGGCCCTGTACGCGGTGGGGCGGGCGATCCGCGGCCGGCTGGCGGGCCGCCCTTCAGGCCGACGACGGCTCACGGGGAAGGACGGGGGCACGGACACCGGCCCCACGGATCCGCCCCGGGCGGAAGCGGCCGACGCGGAACCGGCCGATGCGGAACCGACCGACGCGGAACCGACCGAAGCGGGCCGGGGCACCGCGGACGACCGCGGCACCGCGGACCAGACAGCCACGGACCAAACGGCCACGGACCAGACGGCCACCGACTCCACCGTGACGGAACCGAGCGCGACGGAACCCGGCCGCACGGAACCGCCCGCCGCGGCCGACGCGCCCAAGGCGCCCGGCGTGTCCGGTGAAGGTGGCCGGCCGCCCCGTTGACACCGGGCGGTACCGGGCAAAGACTCGGGTCGGCGGGTGGCGATCTTCGTACCGCCCGGCCGCCGAGCCGGTGTCGCGAGGACGGCGCAGACAGCGAAGACAGCGAGGACACAGCCTGATGACCGAGCCACACGTACGGGACGCCGTGCGGGACGTCTACATCGTCGACGCGGTACGGACACCGGTCGGCAAGTACGGCGGCGCACTGGCCGCGGTGCGCCCCGACGACCTCGCCGCCCATGTGCTGCGCGCCCTGGTGGACCGCACCCCGGAGCTCGATCCGGCGCGGATCGACGACGTCTACTTCGGCGACGCCAACGGCGCGGGCGAGGACAACCGCAACGTGGCGCGGATGGCGGTGCTGTTGGCGGGGCTGCCGGTCAGTGTCCCCGGGGTGACCGTCAACCGGCTGTGCGGGTCCGGCCTGGAGGCGGTCATCCAGGCGGCCCGCGCCGTCGCGCACGGCGATGCGGAGATCGCGGTGGCCGGCGGCGTGGAATCGATGAGCCGGGCGCCGTACGTGCTGCGCAAGCCGGACCGGGCCTTCCCCGCGGGGCATCAGGAGATGTTCTCCTCGACGCTGGGCTGGCGGATGGTCAATCCGCGGATGGCGCCGCAGTGGACGGTGTCGCTGGGCGAGGGCGCCGAGCTGATCGCCGACAAGCACGGCATCACCCGGGAACAGCAGGACGTGTTCGCACTGGCCAGCCACCAGAAGGCGGTCCGGGCCTGGGCGGCCGGTGCCTACGACGCGGAGGTCGTGCCGCTACCGGGCGTGGACCTCACCCGTGACGAGACGATCCGGGAGAACTCCTCGCTGGAGTCGCTCTCCAAGCTGAAGCCGGTCTTCCGCACCGAGGCAGGCACCGTCACCGCCGGGAACTCCTCACCGCTGAACGACGGCGCCGCCGCGCTGCTGCTGGTCAGCGAGGAGGGACTGCGGGCCACCGGACGGGAACCACTGGCCCGCATCCGGGCGAGCGCGGTGACCGGCATCGAGCCGCAGTTGTTCGGGCTCGGTCCGGTCGAGGCGGTCCAGCGGGCGCTGGCGCGGGCCGGGCGGAGCTTCGGCGACCTGGCGGTCTGCGAGCTGAACGAGGCGTTCGCGGCCCAGGCGCTGGGCTGCATCGCCCAGTGGCCGGAACTCGACCCCACCGCGGTCAATCCGCGCGGCGGCGCCCTCTCCATCGGACACCCGCTGGGCGCCTCCGGGGCCCGGCTCGCCGGCGCGGTGGCCCACCAGCTCGCCGCGCAGGGCTCGGGCACCGGGCTGGCGACGCTGTGCATCGGCGTGGGACAGGGGCTGGCGATGGTGCTGGAGCGCTAGGCCCTGTCCGACGCTGACCCACCGGACCGGCCCCAGGGCCGGTCGTCCGCCCAACAGGCGCGCGTCCGACGGGTCGACGGCCGTCCGGTACCGGCCGGATCGCCGTCCGGCGGGCGCGCGCCGCCTCCATGGGGCACACTCGTTCACCAATCAACTGTCCCCGTTCTCCCGGAGGTTGGCGCGATGGCCCTGCTCGATCCCAAGGACTGGCTCTCGCTGCACGGCGGCCCGGCCGAGGCGGTGGAGCCCGCGACCGGCGAGGGGCTGGCGTCGCTGACGCTCGCCGCGCCGGCCGACGTCGCGGACGCCGCGGCCGGGGCCGCCGCGGCGCAGCGGGACTGGGCGCGCAGGCCGTACGCCGAGCGGGCCGCGGTGCTGCGCCGGGCCGGCGACCTCATCCACCGGCACGCCGCGGAGATCGGCGAGTGGATCGTGCGGGAGGCCGGCAGCATCCGGGGCAAGGCCGAGTTCGAGATCCGGACGGCGGCCGAGGAGTGCTACGAGGCCGCCGCGCTCGCCCACCGCCCGCTCGGCCAGGTGCTGCCCTCGGGTGCGCCGCGCCTGTCGTACACCACCCGGGTGCCGGCCGGTGTGGTCGGCGTGATCGCACCGTTCAACGTTCCGCTGGTGCTCGCGATCCGGTCCGTCGCACCGGCCCTGGCGCTGGGCAACGCCGTGCTGCTCAAGCCGGACCCGCGGACCGCGGTGTGCGGCGGGCACGTCCTGGCCGCGGTCTTCGCCGAGGCGGGGCTGCCGGCGGGGCTGCTGCACGTCCTGCCCGGTGGTGCGGACACCGGACGGGCACTGGTCGAGGACCCGCGGGTGCGGGTGATCTCCTTCACCGGCTCGACCGCGGCCGGTCGCAGCGTCGGTGCGCTGGCCGCGCAGCACCTCAAGCGGGCCCACCTGGAACTGGGCGGCAACAGCGCGTTCCTGGTGCTGCCGGACGCCGATCTGGACGCCGCGATGTCCACCGCCGCGTGGGCGTCGTTCTTCCACCAGGGCCAGGTGTGCATGACGGCGGGCCGGCACCTCGTCCACGCCTCGCTCTACGACGAGTACGTGGCGCGGCTGGCGGCGAAGGCGGACGCGCTGACCGTCGGGGACCCGTTCCGCGAGCAGGTCCACCTCGGTCCGGTCATCGACCGCGGGCAGCTCGGCAAGATCGACGCGCTGGTCCGGGAGAGCGCCACGGCGGGCGTCCGGATCGCCGCCGGCGGCACCCACCGGGAGCTGTTCTACCGGCCGACGGTCCTCGCCGACGCGGGCCCGGACGCCACCGGGCCGGGCTCAGTGGGCGCCTCCCCCGCGTACGGCCAGGAGGTCTTCGGCCCGGTGGCCCCGGTCCGCGCCTTCGCGACCCTGGACGAGGCGGTGGCGCTGGCCAACGAGTCCTCCTACGGGCTGGCGCTGGGCATCGTCACCCGCGACGCGGCCCGCGCGCTGGACCTGGCCGACCGGATCCCCACCGGTCTGCTGCACATCAACGACCAGACCGTCAACGACGAGCCGGTGGCGGCGTTCGGCGGACTGGCCGACTCCGGGACCGGCTCCCGCTTCGGCGGCGAGGCCAACCTCGACGCGTTCACCGAGACCCGCTGGACGACCGTGCGCGCCACACCGGCCGCCTACCCGTTCTGATCGCCACCCGGCACGACGTCCGTAGCGCATCGAAACGGTCGTAACCGGGCAGACCTGAGCGGCAACCGTGGGCCCCGCGAATCCGTGGGACTCCCGAACTCGACGAAAGGACGCGGCAATGGCGGCGCCGGAGCGGCTGGTGGTCATCGGCGGGGACGCGGCGGGGATGGCCGCCGCGTCCCAGGCCCGTCGGCACAAGGGGCCGGACGCGTTGGCCATCACGGCCTTCGAGCGCGGCCACTTCACGTCGTACTCCGCCTGCGGCATCCCGTACTGGGTGGGCGGGCAGGTGGACGGCCCGGACGCACTGATCGCCCGGACACCGAAGGAGCACCGGGCCCGCGACATCGACCTGCGGCTGCGCACCGAGGTCACCGAGATCGACCTGGACCGGGGCCGGGTGCGCAGCCGGGACCTGGAGGACGGCGGCCGGGAGGCGTGGACCGGCTTCGACAAGCTGGTGGTGGCGACCGGGGCGCGCCCGCTGCGCCCGCCGCTGCCGGGGATCGACGCACCGGGCGTGTACGGGGTGCAGACCCTGGACGACGGGCAGGCACTGCTGTACGGGCTGAAGGGGGCGCCGGGCCGGCGGGCGGTGGTCATCGGCGCCGGGTACATCGGCGTGGAGATGGCCGAGGCGCTGATCCACCGCGGCTACCAGGTGACGGTCCTGGAACAGAGCGCACAACCGATGTCCACCCTCGACCCGGACATGGGGGCGCTGGTGCACACTGCGATGTGCGGGATGGGCGTCGAGGTGGTGACCGGTGCGCGGGTCACCGGCGTGCTGACCGACGGGGCGGACGGCCGGGCCCGCGCAGTGGTCACGGACGACGGCGAGTACCCGGCGGACGTGGTCGTGCTGGGGTTGGGCGTCCGCCCGGAGACCACCCTGGCCGAGGCGGCCGGGCTGCCGCTGGGCGCCTCCGGCGGCCTGCGCACCGACCTGGCGCTGCGGGTGTCCGGCCAGGAGCACGTCTGGGCGGGCGGGGACTGCATCGAGGTGCGCGACCTGATCACCGGGGAGCACCGGCACATCGCGCTGGGCACCCACGCCAACAAGCACGGCCAGGTGATCGGCGCCAATGTGGCCGGCGGCTACGCGACCTTCCCGGGGGTCGTCGGCACGGCCGTCAGCAAGGTCTGCGATCTGGAGATCGCCCGCACCGGGCTGTTGGAGCGCCAGGCCCGCGCGGCGGGGCTGCAGTTCGTCACCGTCACCATCGAGTCGACCAGCCGCGCCGGCTACTACCCCGGCGCCCGCCCGATGCACGTGAAGATGCTCGCCGAACGGCGTACCGGGCGGCTGTTGGGGGTGCAGATCGTTGGCCGGGAGGGCGCGGGGAAGCGGGTGGACATCGCCGCGGTGGCGCTCACCGCGGGGATGACGGTGGAGCAGATGACCGCCCTGGACCTGGGGTACGCCCCGCCGTTCTCACCGGTCTGGGACCCCGTCCTGGTGGCGGCCCGCAAGGCGGACGCGGCGGTACGGGCGGCCGGGGGCGCCGCCCAGCAGTAGCCGGGGGGACCCGGCGCTGGCCGAGGAGGGCCGGCCCCTGAAGGACCGGGCCCTCCCCCGCCCCGCTCAGCGCGCGGTCTGCGTGTGGACGTACTCGACGAGGCGGGTCAGCGCGTCCGGGTCGGTGTCGGGCAGCACGCCGTGGCCGAGGTTGAAGACGTGGCCTTCCAGGCCCGCGGCGGCGTCGAGGACCTCACGGGCCTTGGTCTCGACGGCCTCGCGTGGGGCGAAGAGCACGGCCGGGTCGATGTTGCCCTGGAGCGCCTTGCCGGGGCCGACCCGGTGGGCCGCCTCGTCCAGCGGGACCCGCCAGTCGACGCCGACCACGTCCGCGCCGGCCTCGCCCATCAGGCCGAGGAGTTCGCCGGTGCCGACGCCGAAGTGGATCCGCGGGACACCGTAGGAGGCGACCGCGTCGAAGACCTTGGTGGAGGCCGGCATCACCGAGCGCCGGTAGTCGGCCGGGGAGAGCGCGCCGACCCAGGAGTCGAAGAGCTGGACGGCGCTGGCGCCGGCCTCGATCTGGACCTTGAGGAAGGCGGAGGTGATGTCCGCGAGCCGGTCGAGCAGGTCGGCCCACAGCTGCGGGTCGCCGTACATCAGGGCTTTGGTGTGCTCGTAGTTGCGGGACGGGCCGCCCTCGACGAGGTAGCTGGCGAGCGTGAACGGGGCGCCGGCGAAGCCGATGAGCGGGGTGCCGCCCAGCTCGCGGGTGAGCAGGCCGATGGCCTCGGTGACATAGGGGACGTCGCCGGGCTCCAGCAGGCGCAGCTGCTCCAGGTCGGCGCGGCTGCGGATGGGGTTCTCGACGACCGGGCCGATGCCGGGCTTGATGTCGAGGTCGATGCCGATGGCCTTCAGGGGCACCACGATGTCGCTGAAGTAGATGGCGGCGTCCACGCCGTGCCGGCGCACGGGCTGGAGCGTGATCTCGGTGACCAGCTCGGGCCGCATGCAGGAGTCGAGCATCGCGATGCCCTCGCGGACCTTGCGGTACTCGGGGAGTGAACGCCCGGCCTGGCGCATGAACCACACCGGCGTGTGCGGCACCGGCTCGCGCCGGCACGCCTTGAGGAAGGCCGAGTCGTACGTCGCGGTCTGCTGCTGGCCCGTAAGGGCATCGTTGGCGCTCACGCGGCAAATCTTCGCATGCGTCCAACGGCACCTCCGAATGGGCGACGCGCGCACCGGGTGTCCTCCCCATATGTACGCCGTCTTCCGCCTACCCTTCCGGGCATGGCTGCGGCTCACGAACACCTCGCGGACAGCGCGGACGAGACCCCGATCCCCTTCCGTCAGGCGGTCGAGGCGCTCCGCGCGGCCCGGCTGCGGCCGGAGATCGAGACCGACCCGACACCTGCACCGAAACGGCTCGCCCCGTATGCCTACGCGCTGGAGGCCGCGGTGGTCGAGCGCGGGGCGGGGCCGGACGGCGAGGACCGTGACCTGGCGGACGGGCGGCTGGTGGTGCTGCACCAGCCGGCCGGCGACGAGACCTGGCAGGGCACGTTCCGGGTGGTGACGCTGGCCCGCGCCGAGCTGGAGCCGGAGATGGGCGCCGACCCGTTGCTGCCCGAGGTGTCGTGGTCCTGGCTGACCGGTGCGTTGGAGGCGCGCGGGGTGCACTTCGGCGCGCCGAGCGGGACGGTCACCCGGGCCGGGTCGTACTACTTCGGTGGGCTCGCGGCGCGGGAGCCGGCGACCCAGATCGAGATCCGGGCGTCGTGGACGCCGGCCGAGGGACCGGGCGGGGTGCCGGACCTCGCGGCGCACCTGTCGGCGTGGTGCGATCTGCTGTGCCAGGTGGCGGGGCTGCCGCCGGCACCGCTCGACCCGGCGCCGCGCGGCGGGGTGGTGGCGCTGCCGCAGCGCCGCGGTCCACAGGCCCGCTGAGGGGCAGACACCAGACGGCGAGGTGCCGTGCGTCCGGGACATCCGGGCGTGCGGCACCTCGCCGTTTCCGTACGCCTGTGATCACCTCGATGTGCACTCCGTGCTCACCTTGATCGCTCACGCATCCGATTTGCCCGAATTGCCCCTAACTAAATCGTGATCAAAGTCTAAAGTCCCGCCGGATTGCTGCCGAAGAGGTCAGTGACCCTTCAAACACGGATCATTCCGGCTTTCCCCAGCCGGCTTCCGTCCCCGCCACTCCCCAGGAGGCCCGGTGTCAGTTCTCCTTGAGCAACCTTCGAGCCTGGTCGCCTACCGCCCGAACAAGCCGACCGCCATGGTCGTCGTGGCCGACCCTCGCGTCCGCTCCACCGTCACCCGTCACCTCTGGGCCCTCGGCGTGCGTGACGTGATCGAGGCGTCGTCCATCGCGGAGGCCCGTCCCCGCGTCAGCAACCCACGCGACATCTGCGTGGCCGACGTCCACCTTCCCGACGGCTCCGGCCTCACCCTGCTGTCCGAGACACGGGCGGCCGGCTGGCCCAACGGCCTCGCACTCTCCGCCGCCGACGACATCGGCGCCGTCCGCAACGCCCTCGCCGGCGGCGTCAAGGGCTACGTCGTCACCGGCACCCGCACCAACCTCGGCCTGCCGGGCCGGCCGGGCGCCGCCCCGATCGGCGCCAACGCGGCCCGGATGCAGCGCCGCCCGCCGGGCGCCCCGGGTCACCCCGGTGGCTACCGCGAGCTCTCGGGGCGCGAGGTCGAGGTGTTGCGGCTGGTGGCGGAGGGCCAGTCCAACAAGGCCATCGGCGTCTCGATGGGGCTGTCGGCGCTCACCGTGAAGAGCCACCTCGCCCGGATCGCGCGCAAGCTCGGCACCGGTGATCGGGCCGGGATGGTGGCGGTCGCGCTGCGCACCGGCATCATCCACTGAACCCCGCCTCCTGACCCGTCCCGCCCGTCGAGGGAACATTCCCCCGACGGGCGACGTGCATACACAGATACCCTTGACTGGTGACCGACGCCCAAAAGACCGCAGCAGACACGACACTGCGAGCACCCGGAGAATCGCCTCCGGATTCCCGACCGGCGCCGGTACCCCTACTGGAACCCCGCGAGGGCATCCCCCCGGTGACCGCCGCCGACGAGGCGCTCACCGAGGTCGTCGCCGCCTTCGCGGCCGGCCGCGGCCCGGTCGCCGTCGACGCCGAGCGCGCCTCGGGCTACCGCTACGGCCAGCGTGCCTATCTCGTCCAGCTGCGCCGTGAGGGCGCCGGCAGTGTGTTGATCGACCCGGTCGGCTGTCCCGACCTCGCCACGCTGGGGGGCGCGATCTCCGATGCCGAGTGGGTGCTGCACGCCGCAACCCAGGACCTGCCCTGTCTGCGCGACATAGGGATGGTCCCCACCAAGCTGTTCGACACCGAGCTGGCCGGGCGACTGGCCGGCTTCGCCCGGGTCGGCCTGGGCGCCATGGTCGAGAACGTCCTCGGCTACGCCCTGGAGAAGGGGCACTCCGCCGTCGACTGGTCCACCCGCCCGCTGCCCGAGCCGTGGCTGCGCTACGCCGCGCTCGACGTCGAGCTGCTGGTGGACCTGCGCGACGCGCTGGAGGAGGAGCTGGACCGACAGGGCAAGCTGGAGTGGGCCCGGCAGGAGTTCGCGGCCATCGCCGCCGCTCCCCCGCCGCCGCCCCGCAAGGACCCCTGGCGCCGCACGTCCGGGATGCACAAGGTGCGCCGACGCCGGCAGATGGCCGTCGTCCGGGAATTGTGGACGCTGCGCGACCAGGTCGCCCAGCGGCGCGACGTCTCGCCCGGCAAGGTGCTCGGCGACGCCGCGATCATCGAGGCCGCACTCCAACTCCCGCCCAACACCCACGCGCTGGCCGCACTGGCCGGGTTCGGGCACCGGATGGGTCGGCGCCAGCTGGAGCAGTGGCAGACCGCCGTCGACCAGGCCCGGGCGCTGCCGGACAGCGAACTGCCGCAGCCCGGCCAGCCGCTCAACGGCCCGCCGCCGCCCCGCTCGTGGGCCGACAAGGACCCGGCCGCGGCGGCCCGGCTGTCGGCCGCCCGCACGGCGGTGACCGCGCTCGCCGAGCGGCTGAACCTCCCGCAGGAGAACCTCATCACCCCGGACACGGTGCGCCGGCTGTGCTGGGAGCCGCCGGCCGGCCCGACCCCGGAGACGGTCGCCGAGGTCCTGTCCGGACACGGCGCCCGTCCCTGGCAGATCGAGCTGGTCGCGCCGCTCCTGACCGAGGCCCTGCTGGCCAACGGCTCCTGACCGGGTCCGGTCCGACGCCACCGAGGACCCCGGCCGCGCACCCCCTGCGCGGCCGGGGTTCTCTGCGCTCTCTGGATTCCGTGCGTTCTCCGGGTTCTCCGGGTTCCCTGCGTGCTCCGCGCCCGGCGGGTTCCGGGCGTCGGGCGGTGTGACGTTCGCCGCTCCGGGCGAAGGGGGTGTGCAGCTTGGTTACCCGTAAGTAGCATGGGCGTGTGACGCGTCCTCCGGGGCGCGACCGCAGCAGTGCCATCCCGCACCTGGAGGAGAGCCAACGTGCCTCGTACCGCTAGGGACGTCGTCTTCGTCGACGGCGTCCGCACCCCGTTCGGCAAGGCGGGCCCGAAGGGCATTTACCACGAGACCCGCGCCGACGACCTGGTCGTCAAGTGCATCCGGGAGCTGCTGCGCCGCAACCCGGACCTGGACCCGGCCCGGATCGACGAGGTCGCCCTCGCCGCCACCACCCAGATCGGTGACCAGGGCCTGACCCTGGGCCGCACCGCCGCCATCCTGGCGGGGCTGCCGCAGTCCGTGCCCGGTTTCTCCGTCGACCGGATGTGTGCCGGTGCGATGACCGCGGTGACCGCCGTCGCCGGCGGGGTGGCCTTCGGTGCGTACGACATCGCCGTGGCCGGCGGTGTCGAGCACATGGGCCGGCACCCGATGGGCGAGGGCGTGGACCCCAACCCGCGCTTCGTGTCGGAGAAGCTGGTCGACCAGTCGGCCCTCTTCATGGGCATGACGGCGGAGAACCTCCACGACCGGCTGCCGCACCTCACCAAGCAGCGCGCCGACGAGTACGCGGTGCGCAGCCAGGAGAAGGCCGCCAAGGCGTACGCCAACGGCAAGATCCAGGCCGACCTGGTGCCGATCTCGGTGCGCCGCACCAACGCCGAGGCCGGCGAGACCGGCTGGGGCCTGGCCACCACCGACGAGCCGATGCGTCCGGGCACGACGCTGGCGAACCTCGCCGGGCTGAAGACCCCGTTCCGGCCGCACGGCCGGGTGACCGCGGGCAACGCCGCCGGTCTCAACGACGGCGCCACCGCCTCGCTGGTCGCCGCCGAGGACGTGGCCCGCGAGCTGGGCCTGCCGGTCAAGATGCGCCTCGTGGACTACGCCTTCGCGGGTGTCGAGCCCGAGGTCATGGGCATCGGCCCGGTCCCGGCGACCGAGAAGGCGCTGGCCAAGGCCGGTCTGACGATCGATGACATCGGCCTGTTCGAGATCAACGAGGCGTTCGCCGTCCAGGTGCTCTCGCTGCTCGACCACTACGGCATCGCCGACGACGACCCGCGCGTCAACCAGTACGGCGGCGCCATCGCCTTCGGCCACCCGCTGGCGTCGTCCGGTGTGCGTCTGATGACGCAGCTGGCACGGCAGTTCGAGGAGCAGCCGGAGGTCCGCTACGGCATCACCTCCATGTGCGTCGGCTTCGGCATGGGCGGCACCGTTATCTGGGAGAACCCGCACTTCGAGGGGGCAGGCAAGTGAGCACCACCGCTGAGCTGTTGAAGGGTGCGGCCGAGCTGTTCCCTGACGAGGTCGTGACGCAGGCGCACGTGCGCCACCTCGACCTCCCCAAGGGCGCGGGCCGGTTCGCGCTCATCACGCTGGACAACGGCCTGGACCACACCAAGCCGACCACCTTCGGCCCGCAGTCGCTGGCGAACCTCAACGCCGCCCTCGACCAGGTCGAGAAGGAGGCCGCGGACGGCGAGATCGTCGGCGTCGGCATCACCGGCAAGCCGTTCATCTTCGCCGTGGGCGCCGACCTCAAGGGCGTCGAGCTGCTCAAGCGGCACGAGGACGCGCTGGCCATCGGCAAGGGCGGCCACGATGTCTTCAAGCGGCTGTCCACGCTGGCCGTGCCGACCTTCGCGTACTACAACGGCGCCGCGATGGGCGGCGGTGTCGAGGTCGGTCTGCACTGCACCTACCGCACCGTCTCCAAGGCGCTGCCGGCCTTCTCGCTCCCCGAGGTGTTCCTCGGCCTGGTGCCCGGCTGGGGCGGCTGCGCGCTGCTGCCGAACCTCATCGGCGCGGACCGCGCGGTGAGCGTGATCATCGAGAACTCGCTCAACCAGAACAAGCAGCTCAAGGGCGAGCAGGTCTTCGACCTCGGCATCGCGGACGCGCTCTTCGAGGGCGCGGACTTCCTGGAGCAGTCGCTGATCTGGACCGCTTCGGTACTGACCGGCGCCACCGAGGTGGCACGGGCCGAGGTCGACCGCGGTGAGGCGTGGGACGCCGCCGTGGCGCGCGGCAAGGCCATCGCCGACGGCAAGGTGCACGGCGCGGCCCCGGCCGCCTACCGCGCGCTGGAGATCATCGCGGCCGCCAAGAACGGCGACCTGCGCCAGGGCTTCGACGCCGAGGACCAGGCCCTCGCCGACCTGATCATGGGCGGCGAACTGCGGTCCGGCATCTACTCGTTCAACCTGGTGCAGAAGCGCGCCAAGCGGCCCGCCGGTGCGCCGGACAAGTCGCTGGCCCGTCCCGTCACCAAGGTGGGCGTGGTCGGCGCCGGCCTGATGGCCTCTCAGCTGGCGCTGCTGTTCGCCCGCCGCCTGGAGGTCCCGGTCGTCCTCACGGACATCGACCAGGCGCGGATCGACAAGGGCGTGGCGTACGTCCACGGCGAGATCGACAAGCTGCTGCTCAAGGGCCGGGTCAACCAGGACAAGGCGAACCGCCTCAAGGGCCTGGTCTCCGGGCACCTCGACAAGGCCGCGGCGTTCGGCGACGCGGACTTCGTCATCGAGGCCGTCTTCGAGGAGATGGGCGTCAAGCAGCAGGTGTTCGCGGAGGTCGAGGCGGTCGTGCCGGCGCACGCCATCCTCGCCACCAACACCTCCTCCCTCTCGGTCACCGAGATGGCCGCGAAGCTCAAGCACCCCGAGCGGGTCGTGGGCTTCCACTTCTTCAACCCGGTCGCGATCCTGCCGCTGCTGGAGATCGTCCGGGCCGAGAAGACCGACGACGCGTCGCTGGCCACCGCCTTCGCGGTCGCCAAGTCGCTGAAGAAGACGGCCGTGCTGGTGAAGGACGCCCCGGCGTTCGTCGTCAACCGCATCCTGACCCGCTTCATGGGCGAGATCCAGAACGTCATCGACGAGGGCACCCCGGTCGCCGTCGCCGAGAAGGCGGTCGAGCCGCTCGGTCTGCCGATGTCGCCGCTGGTCCTGCTGGAGCTGGTCGGCCCGGCGATCGGCCTGCACGTCTCCGAGACGCTGCACGGCGCCTTCCCCGAGCGCTTCACGGTCTCCCCCAACCTCAAGGCGGTCGTCGAGGCCGGCAAGCGCGGCTTCTACGTCTACGACAGTGGGAAGCCGGAGCTGGACCCGGAGGTCGCCGCGCTGCTGAAGCAGGGCGACGCGGTGCTGACCGAGGAGCAGGTCCGCGACCGGGTGCTGGACGCCGTGGCGCAGGAGATCGGCCTGATGCTGGACGAGGGCGTGGTCGCCGAGGCGCAGGACATCGACCTGTGCCTGATCACCGGCGCCGGCTGGCCCTTCCACCTGGGCGGCATCACGCCGTACCTGGACCGTGAGGGCGTCTCCGAGCGGGTGAGGGGCAAGAAGTTCCTGGCCCAGGGGATCGCGAGCGTGCCCGCCTAAGCGGCCCTCCAAGGACGTCCGCCCCGCGGAAGTCGACGCGCGGACCGGCTCGGTGGAGCCGGTCCGCGCGTCGTGCGTGCGGCGCCCGCCGGGCGGTCGACGGCCGCCCGACCGTGGCAGGCTGACGGTATGGATTCCTTGGTCATTGTCGATGCCGCGAACGTCGTCGGCTCGGTGCCCGACGGCTGGTGGCGGGACCGGCGCGGTGCCGCCGAACGGCTGCGGGACGCGCTGGTCGGCCACGCCGGGACGGGACTGCCGGGGCTGGTCGATCCGCCGCTGGAGCTGGTCCTGGTGGTGGAGGGCGCGGCGCGCGGGGTGGCGTCCGTGCCGGGTGTGCGGGTGGTGTCGGCGGACGGCAGCGGGGACGACGCGATCGTGCGGCTGGTGGCCGAGGAGGGCGCGGGGCGGGACTGCCTGGTGGTCACCGCGGACCGCGGACTGCGCGAGCGCGTACAGGCGCTGGACGCCCGCGTGACGGGCCCGCGGACGGTCTGGGGCGGCAGGGGTCGAGGCGGCGTCTCATAGCCCGTCAGAGCGGCGACCACGGCCGCACGAGGGCGGGCGGGACCGCGGTGGACGGCCGGTGCCGCACCGCCGCGATCCCGCCCGCTCGCGCTACGGCCGGGCGTCGGCCGCGTCGCGCTGTCGCTGCCGGAGGGCGAGGCGACTGTGGGTGCGCCCGTAGAGGAAGTAGACGACGAATCCGAGCGCCATCCAGAGGGCGAAGCGGATCCAGGTCTCGGCGGGCAGGTTGAGCATCAGCCAGAGCGAGGCGAGCACCGACAGCAGCGGGACGTACGGCACCCACGGGGTCCGGAAGGCGCGCGGCAGGTCGGGGCGGGCACGGCGGAGCAGGACCACGCCGACGGCGACCACGACGAAGGCGAAGAGCGTCCCGATGTTGACGAGTTCGGCCAGGACGTCGATGGAGGTGAAACCGGCGACCACCGCGACGACGATGCCCAGCGCGATGGTCGACCGGTGCGGGGTGCCGAACTTCGGGTGCACGTGGGAGAAGACCTGGGGCAGCAGCCCGTCCCGGCTCATCGCGAAGAACACCCGGCTCTGGCCGAGCAGCAGGATCATGCACACCGAGGTCAGGCCGACCGCCGCGCCGAAGCTGATCAGGCCCGCGAAGAACGGGTACCCGACGTGCTTGAAGGCGTCGGCCAGCGGGGCGTCCACGGAGAGCTGGCTGTACTTCTCCATGCCGGTGACGACCACCGACACGGCCACGTAGAGCAGCGTGCAGATGGCCAGGGAGCCGAGGATGCCGCGCGGTACGTCGCGCTGCGGGTTCCGGGTCTCCTCGGCCGCGGTGGCGACGATGTCGAAGCCGATGAAGGCGAAGAAGACCACCGCGGCCGCCGCGAAGATCCCCATCACGCCGAAGTGGGACGGGGCGAAGCCGAACATCAGCTGGGAGAGCGGCGCGGCCAGTCCGCCGCCGGTGGCGACGGGCTGACTCGGCGGGATGAACGGCTGGTAGTTGGCCCCGGAGACGAAGAACGCGCCGGCGATGACGACCAGCAGCACGACGGTCACCTTCACGCCGACGACCACCGCCGTCACCCGGGAGGAGAGCTTCATGCCGAGCACCAGGATGGCGGTGATCACCAGGACCAGGACGCAGGCGAGCAGATCGAAGCCGAACCGCCCGTCGTGACTGCCGGACAGTTCCGGCGGCAGGTGCAGCCCCCCGGTGTCGAGCAGTGAGCGCACGTAGCCGGACCAGCCGACGGCGACCACCGCACAGCCCAGGGCCAGCTCCAGGATCAGGTCCCAGCCGATGATCCAGGCGGGCAGTTCGCCCAGTGACGCGTACGAGAAGGTGTACGCCGAGCCGGCGACCGGCACGGTGGAGGCGAACTCCGCGTAGCACAGCGCCGCCAGCGCGCAGACCACGCCGGCGACGACGAAGGAGAGCGCGACGGAGGGTCCCGCCTGCTCCTTGGCGATTTTTCCGGTGAGGACGAAGATGCCGGTGCCGATGACCACACCGACGCCGAAGACGGTCAGGTCGAGCGCCGAGAGGGACTTCCTGAGGGCGTGTTCGGGCTCCTCGGTGTCCTGAATCGACTGTTCGATGCTCTTCGTTCGTAGGACGCCGCGGTCGCGGCGCGTCTCGCTCCGGGGCCCCTGCGGCGCGCCCCCTGGTCCGTGTCCCTGTGGTCCGTGCTCTGTGCTCATGGGCGAACCTCCGCCTGGACGACCCTCGCAACTCTGCTGAACTGACCGAGTCTCTGCAATGTCTTGAAATGGTCAGCGTCGGCGGGCCTTCCGGGGCCCCGGATTCACCCGATGGGGTGGGAACCGCGGAGCTGCCGATGGGCCGGCCGGAACATCCGTGGGGACGTCCGGCCGGCCCATCGGGCGGGCGGTGCGGGGCGAGGATCAGTCGCGGACGACCTCGGCGGGCTCGGCCGCGCCCTCGGCGACGGGGTCCTTGGCGGCGGTGGAGTCCGCGGCGGCCGGGCCGGCGGCGCTTGCGGCGTCCTCGTCGCGGTTGTCCATCTTGGCGACCAGGCCGGTCACCTGGCGGGCGATGTCCGGCGCGGTCAGCCCGATCTCCGCCATGACCTCCTTGCGGGAGGCGTGGTCCAGGAACCGCTCGGGGATGCCGAAGTCACGCAGCGGGACGTCCACCCCGGCGTCCCGGAGCGCCTGGGCGACGGCGGAACCGACGCCGCCGGTGCGGATGTTGTCCTCGACGGTGACCACCACCCGGTGCTTGGCGGCCAGACCCGGCAGCGCCTCGTCGACCGGCTTGACCCAGCGGGGGTCGACGACGGTGGTGGAGATGCCCTGCTTGTCGAGCAGGTCGGCGACCTCCAGGCACATCGGGGCGAGCGCGCCGATCGACACCAGCAGGACGTCCGGACGCCCGGTGGCGGCGGGCTCGCGCAGCACGTCCATGCCGCCGACCCGACCGACCGCCTCGACGGCCGGCCCGACCGCGCCCTTGGAGTAGCGCACCACGGTCGGGGCGTCGTCGACCTCGACGGCCTCCCGCAGCTGGGCGCGCACCTGGTCGGCGTCGCGCGGCGCCGCCAGCCGCAGGCCGGGGACGACCTGGAGGAGCGACATGTCCCACATGCCGTTGTGCGAGGCGCCGTCGGTGCCGGTGATGCCGGCCCGGTCCAGGACGAAGGTGACGCCGCACTTGTGCAGCGCGACGTCCATCAGGACCTGGTCGAAGGCGCGGTTGAGGAAGGTGGCGTAGACCGCGAAGACCGGATGCAGTCCGGCGGTGGCCATGCCGGCCGCGGAGACCGCGGCGTGCTGCTCGGCGATGCCGACGTCGTAGACCCGGTCCGGGAACGCCTTGGCGAACTTCTCCAGGCCGACCGGCTGGAGCATGGCCGCCGTGATGGCGACGATGTCCGCGCGCTCCTTGCCCAGCGCGACCATCTCGTCGCCGAAGACCGACGTCCAGTCCTTGCCGCCGGAGGAGACGGGCAGGCCGGTGTCGGGGTGGATCTTGCCGACGGCGTGGAAGCGGTCCGCCTCGTCCTGGAGGGCGGGCTGGTAGCCGCGGCCCTTCTCGGTGAGGCAGTGGACGATCACCGGGCCGCCGAACCGCTTGGCGCGGGTCAGCGCGGACTCCAGCGCCTCGATGTCGTGGCCGTCGATCGGGCCGACGTACTTCAGGCCCAGGTCCTCGAACATGCCCTGCGGCGCGATGAAGTCCTTCAGGCCCTTCTTGGCGCCGTGCAGGGTCTCGTAGAGCGGCTTGCCGACGACCGGGGTGCGCTCCAGGATGTCCTTGCCGCGCGCCAGGAAACGCTCGTAGCCGTCCGTGGTGCGCAGGGTGGCGAGGTGGTTGGCGAGGCCGCCGATGGTGGGCGCGTAGGAGCGCTCGTTGTCGTTGACGACGATGACCAGCGGGCGGTCCTTGGCGGCGGCGATGTTGTTGAGCGCCTCCCAGGCCATACCGCCGGTGAGGGCACCGTCACCGATGACGGCCGCCACCCGGTCGTCCCGGCCGCGGACCTCGTTGGCCTTGGCGATGCCCTCGGCCCAGCCCAGCACCGTGGAGGCGTGGCTGTTCTCGATGACGTCGTGCGCGGACTCCGCCCGCGAGGGGTAGCCGGAGAGGCCGCCCTTGGCCTTGAGCTGGGAGAAGTCCTGGCGGCCGGTCAGCAGCTTGTGGACGTAGGACTGGTGTCCGGTGTCCCACAGGACCTTGTCCTTGGGGGAATGGAAAACACGGTGCAGGGCGATGGTCAGCTCGACCACGCCGAGGTTCGGGCCGAGGTGTCCGCCGGTCTTGGAGACCGCGTCGACGAGGAAACCACGGATCTCCCCCGCCAGCTGCGTGAGCTGCTCGGGGGAAAGCCGGTCCAGGTCGCGCGGCCCCTTGATACGGGTCAGCAATGCCACCCCATGCCTCCTTGCTGCCGTAGGTCGAGCTTGCCGATCAGATGAGTCTAATGTCGCGTCCGCCGCCGGCGCGGCCGGGCCTCGCGATGTATGTCACTCGGGTGAGGGCCGGTCGAACGCCCGTTTCCCGGGCGCCGTGGTGGCTCCCCGGGCGCGGTACGGCCCCCATCGGGGACATCCGATGGGGGCCGCTTGCCGCCGTTTCGCGGGGACTGTTGCCGTCCTATGACAAACCGCTGCTCAGGTGCGGCCGGCGGACTTCTGGGTGCGGCGCGACAGCGAGTCGATCACCACGGCGGCCAGCAGCACCGCGCCGGTGATCATGTACTGGATCTCGCTGGCCATGCCGAGCAGGTTCAGCCCCTGCTGGATCGACTGGATGACCAGCATGCCCAGCAGCGCGGACCAGATCTTGCCGCGGCCGCCGAAGAGGCTGGTGCCGCCGATGACGGCCGCCGCGATGACGTTCATCAGGGTGTTGCCGGAGCCCAGGTTCTTGGTGGCGCCGCCGGAGAGGCTGGCGATGAACAGGCCGCCGAAGGCCGCGAGCATTCCGGAGATCGCGAAGACGGTGATCCGGACGCGGTTGACGTTGATGCCGGCCCGGCGGGCCGCCTCGGCGTTGCCGCCGACCGCGAAGATCTGCCGGCCGTAGCCGGTGCGGCGCACCACGAAGTCGGCGATCACCAGGACGGCGAGGAAGAGCACCAGGGCCAGCGGCAGGCCGCGGGCGCCGGACGGCTCGTTGAGGACGTAGGCGACGGCGAAGGCGATCACCGCGACCACGCCGGTGCGCAGCAGGATCTCGCTGAGCGGCCGGGACGGCAGGGCCGCGGTCCGGCGGCGGCGACTGTCCAGCAGCAGCGAGCCCGCGTACGCCAGGACCGCGATCAGGGCCAGGCCGTAGGCGGCGGCCTTGTCCTCGAAGTAGTAGCCGGTGAGGTTCTCCACCAGGCTGCCGCTGGGCGTGTTGATGGAGCCTTCCTTGCCCATCAGCCAGATCTGGAGGCCGCTCCAGCCGAGGAACCCGGCCAGGGTGACGACGAACGCGGGCACCCCGATCTTGGCGAAAAAGAATCCGTGCAGGACGCCGATGGCGGCGCCGGCGGCCACCGCGATCAGCACCGCGAGCCAGTCGTTGACGCCGTGGGTGACGCTCAGCACCGCCCAGACGGCCGCGCCCACGCCGGCGACCGAGCCGACCGAGAGGTCGATCTCGCCGAGCAGCAGCACGAAGACGATGCCGACGGCCATGATGCCCAGGCCGGAGGTGTAGACGCCGATGTTGGCGAGGCTGTCCGCGGACAGGAAGCTGCTGTTCTTGAGCTGGAAGACGACCGCGATGACGATCAGGCCGATGATGACCGGCAAGGACCCCAGTTCACCGCCGCGGATCCGGCGCGCGAACTCGCCGAAGTAGCCGGCGAATCCTTTCTCCCGGACCAGCAGCCGGGGGTCGACGGCGGCCGGCTGCGGGGTCTGGGGCGTGGCCTCGGCAGTCTGCTGTTCGCTCATGCCCCGGCCTCCTTCTTCAGCTGGTCGGTGCGCGCCTTGCGGCGGGTGACGGCGTTGTCGGAGGCACCGGTGATGGCGGCGATGATCTCTTCGTGGGAGGTGCCTTCGACGTCGAAGACACCGTTGTTGCGGCCCAGCCGCAGGACCGCGACCCGGTCCGCGACGGCCTGTACGTCGGCCATGTTGTGGCTGATCAGGATGACGCCGAGGTCGCGCTCGCGGAGCCGCTCGACCAGGTCGAGGACCTGTGCGGTCTGCTCGACGCCCAGGGCGGCGGTCGGCTCGTCGAGGACGACGACCTTCGGCTCGCCGATCAGCGCGCGGGCGATGGCGACGACCTGCCGCTGACCGCCGGAGAGCGCGGCCACCGGGATCCGGACGCTGGGGATCCGGATGGACAGGGTGTCCAGGAGTTCCTTGGCCCGCTTCTCCATGGCGATCTCGTCGAGGACGCCGGCGGTGCTGAGCTCGTTGCCGAGGTAGAGGTTGGCGACCACGTCGAGGTTGTCGCAGAGCGCGAGGTCCTGGTAGACGGTGGCGACGCCGAGGCCCTGGGCGTCGTGCGGCTTCGCGATGCGGACCGGCGCGCCCTCCCATTCGATGACGCCGTCGTCGACCGGGTGGACGCCCGAGATGGTCTTGACGAGGGTGGACTTTCCGGCGCCGTTGTCGCCGACGAGGGCGACCACCTCACCGGCGTGGATCTCCAGCGTGACGTCGGTGAGCGCCTGGACGGCGCCGAACCGCTTGGAGACTCCGCGCAACGCCAGCACGGGCGGAGCGGACACGTGAATCATCTCCTTCACCGCCGTCGGTACGGCGGGAATGGTGGTGCGAGTGCGGGGGTGTGCGGGCCCCCGGTGCGGCGGCCGGGGGCCTGCCGGACCGGGGGCGGAACGGGAGCGGGCCGGACGGGGCCCGCCCCCTGCCTTACTTGATGCCCGCTGCCTCGCAGGCCGCCTTGGCGTCGCCGGCGCAGATCCGGCTGGCGGGGTAGACCTTGTCCTTGACGACCGTGTCCTCGATGTTGTCCTTGGTCACGATCTGGGCGTCGTAGAGCTTGGCGGGGATGCCCTTGACCTCGCCGCTGAGGCTGTCGACCTTGGTGGGCGTCAGGGAGTCGATCTTCTCGCCCTTGAGCAGCCGGACCGCGATCTCGGCGGTGGTGTCGGCCTGCGGCTGGATCTGCTTGTAGATCGTGAACGCCTGGTCGCCGGTGAGGATCCGCTGCAGACCCGCCAGCTCGGAGTCCTGGCCGCCGACCGGGACCTTGATGCCCTGCTGTTTGAGGGCGGTGATGATGCCGCCGGCCATGCCGTCGTTGGCGGAGTAGACGCCTTGGATGCCGTCCTTGCCGAGCGAGTCGATGGCGGCGGCCATCTTCTTGTTGGCCTCGTCCGACGACCAGTCCGGGATGTCCTGCTCGTAGACGACCTTCTTGACCTGCTTGTCGAGGACGCTGTGGGCGCCGCGCTTGAAGAACGGCGCGTTGGGGTCGGTCGGCGAGCCGTTGATCATGACGACATTGCTGTCCTTGGCCTTGTCGCCGAGCGCCTTGACCAGCGCCTGGCCCTGGAGGCGGCCGATCTTCTCGTTGTCGTAGGAGACGTAGGCGGAGATGTTGCCCTCGGCCAGCCGGTCGTAGGCGACGACCTTGACGCCCTTCTTGGCGGCCTGGTTCACCCAGGACTTGGTGGCCTTGTAGTCGACCGGGTCCAGGATGATCACCTTGACGCCCTGGGTGATCAGGGCGTCGAACTGCTTCTTCTGGTTCTGGGTGTCCTGGTCGGCATTGTTGTACTTGATCTGGCAGTCGCTGCAGAGTGCCTGGATCTTCTTGGTGATCAGCGGGCGGTCGAAGGTCTCGTAACGAGTGGTCTTGTTCTCCGGCAGCAGCAGACCGATGGTCTTGCCGTCGCCACCGCTCTTGCCGCCGTCACCGGCCTTGCCGCAGGCGGCCACCGAGAGCGCCATCGAGACGGCGGCGGTGCCTATGACGACGCGACGCGTCCACACATTCATGGGGGTTGCCTCCCTGACATGGCCGCGTCTTTGCGGCCGAGGTGGCTGGAAGTCAACTCGGCCGCCAGCCGACCGTCAAGGAGTAAATCCTTAACGAGATGACAACGGTGCCATGCGTTAGGTGTGTGAACTTAAGCCGCTCACGCTATGGCGGGCGCGTCCGCATTCCGGGCCCCGTCGAGCAGGGTCGAATCGCCCATCTCGCTCAGCACCAGGGCGAGCGCGCCCAACACCTCGGCACGACCGCCGAGGGTGCCCGGCACCACGCCCAACTGCCGTGCGGCGCTGGGGATCGCGTACCGCGACACCGACTCCCGGATCGGCCCGAGGACCAGCTCACCGGCCTCGGCGAGGTCGCCGCCGAGCACCACCCGGCTGGGGTTGAGCAGGTTGCAGAGGTTCGCCACGCCGCTGCCGATGTGGCGGCCCACGTCCGCGATGACCCGCCGGCAGCCCGGGTCGCCCTCGCGGGCCAGCTGGACCACCCGCGCCATGGTCAGGTCGGGGCCGTGGCTCGGCTGGAGCAGCGGGAGGACGTACCGGGCGGCGGTGAAGGTCTCCAGGCAGCCGCGGTTGCCGCAGCGGCAGACCGGGCCGGACTCGTCCAGGGTGATGTGCCCGATCTCACCGGCGGTGCCGCCCGGGCCGCGGTAGATCTGGCCGCTGATCACCAGCCCGGCGCCGACCCCGCTGGCCACCTTGATGTACGCCAGGTCCGCCGCGCCGCGGCCGCCGCCCCACACCAGCTCGCCGAGCGCGCCGAGGTTGGCGTCGTTGTCGACGTAGACCGGGACGCCGAGCCGCCCGGACAGCTCCTCGCCGGGCTTGGTCCCGGACCAGCCCGGCAGGATCGCGGTCGAGCCCAGGGTGCCGGACTCCACGTCGATCGGGCCGGGGACGCCCAGGCCGACGCCGATGACCTTGTCCGGGCTGACCCCGGTCCGCTCGATCAGTCGGCTCACCAGCCGCTCGGCCCGGTCGAAGCCCTCCGCCGCCGAGGCGTCCACGTCGATCGGTTCGGCCTCCTCGGCGAGCACCTCGTGGGCGAGGTTGCCGACCGCCACCCGCAGGTGGGAGTGGCCGAAATCGACGCCCACCACGATGCCGGCGTTGCCGGACAGCGAGACGCTGCGCGCCCGCCGGCCGCCCGCCGAGGTGGGCGTCACCTCAACCGTCCCGCCGTCCTTCAACTCGCGAACGATGTTCGAGACGGTGGCCGCGGACAGCCCTGTGCTCCGGGCGATCTCCGCCTGGGTGAGCGAACCCGCCATGCGCACCGCGCGGACGACCCGCTCCAGATTGGCCCGGTGCAGCGAGGACTGCGACCCCGGAGTCTCCATCGACTCATCCACTCCCGCCTGGGGCGGACAGTACGACGACTGCCCGCCGGCCGCACCCACGTCATCGGGGGACGGCAACCGATTTCAACATGTGAACTCTAAGCAGAACTCCAGCGGGGAAGTCTCGTCAAGGCGTTGAGCCCGGGCGGAATCGGGGCGGCCGGTCATGCGCGAAGGGCGGTTCCGCCCTTGGGGAACCGCCCTCCGACGCGTGCGGCGCTATTTGAGCGCGCCGGCCGTCAGTCCGGCCTGCACCTGCCGTTGGAAGATGACGTAGACGAGCAGGACCGGCAGCATCGCGATCATCATGCCGGCCATCAGCCCGCCCCAGTCGCCCTGGTAGCCCTGCTGGAGCGCGAGGTTGGCCAGGCCCTGGGTGAGCACGTACTTGTCCTCGTCCTGGTTGAGGACCATCGGCAGCAGGTACTGGTTCCACTGCCCCAGGAAGTTGAAGATCCCGACGCTGATCAGCCCGGGCTTGGCCATCGGCAGCATGACCTGGAAGAACGTCCGGGCGTGCGAGGCGCCGTCGATCATCGCCGCCTCCGCCACCGATGTCGGCAGCGTGCGGAAGAACGCCGTCATGAAGAAGACGGTGAACGGCAGCGAGTAGGCGATGTAGACGACGATCAGGCCCTGGTACGTCGCCAGCAGCGGGACGCCGGGGAAGTCCCGCAGCACGAAGAACAGCGGGATCACCAGCATGAAGACCGGGAAGGACATGCCGGCGACGAAGAGGTAGTAGATGACGCGGTTGCCCGGGAACTGGAAGCGGGCCAGGACGTAGCCCGCCATGGAGCCCAGCACCATCGTCCCGGTGAGCGAACCGCCCACCACGATGAGGGTGTTGAGGAACATCTTGCCGATGTTGGCCTTCTCCCAGGCATTGATCCAGTTCTCGAAGTGGAGCTTGCCCGGGAGGGACCAGGGGGCGGTGAGGATGTCACCGCTGCTCTTGAAGGAGCTCCACAGCACCCAGAGCAGGGGCATGCCCACCATCAGCGCCCACACGACGAGCATGCCGTGCGAGAAGACGTTGAGCGTGCCGCCCTCGGAGGTCCGGCGCGGCCGTGCCGCAGTGGTTCGTGTCGTCATGCGCCCTGCCCCTAGTACTCGATCCGCTCACGGCGCGCGAAACGCATCGTGAGGACGGCGAACAGCAGCGTGACGACGAGCATCGCGACGCCCATCGCCGCCGCGTAGCCGAACTGACTGTCGCGGAAGGCGGTCAGGTAGAGGCGGAGCGGGACGACGTCGGTCGCGCCGTCCGGGCCGCCCATGTTGACCGACATGATCTGCACCAGCGCGAAGGCGTCCATCGCGATGATGCCCATATAGACCCAGCCCGTCTGCACGGTGTCCCACAGCAGCGGCAGGGTGATCCGGAAGAAGGTGTGCGAGCGGCTCGCGCCGTCCAGCAGCGCGGCCTCGTAGATCTCCCGGGGTATGGAGGCCATGGCCGCGGAGAACAGCACGACGTAGAAGCCGACATTCGCCCAGACCATCACCACCATGATGCAGGCCAGCGCCAGGCTCCCCGCCCCCAGCCAGGAGTTCTGGAGGGAATCCAGACCGACCGCGCCCAACAGCGAGTTGAGCATGCCGTCGTGCGGATCCGGATTGTAGATGTTGAACCAGATCACCGAGATGATGGTGATCGAGATGACCTGCGGGAAGAAGTAGACGAATTTGTAGAACGTCGCGCCGCGGACGCCGGTGATGACCGCGCCGCGGCGAGCCCGGCCGCCGACGTTCAGCATGAAAGCGAAGAACAACCCCAGCGCCAGCGTGGCGATCGGCACCAACACCAGCATGACGACGTTGTGTTTGAGCGCGTTCCAAAATTCATCGCTGTGCAGCAGTTTGCTGTAGTTGCCCAGCCCGACGCTCTTGGCGGTGCCGCGCAGGCCGCTCCATTCCGTGGTGGAAATCTGGAACGCCTGGACGAACGGCGAGATCACGAAGATCCCGTAGAGCAGCAGGGGCAGGGCCAGGAACCCCACGATGAATCGGTACTTGCCGTGGCGCATGAGCTCCCCGGCCCTCCCTCGTCAGCGGTGGTACGTGGATGGATCCCGGTCGGGAAGCCCGGTCAGGAAGCGCGGTGGAACTTGGTGACGGAGCTGTCCTTGGCGACCTCGTCCGCGTATTGCTGGGCCTTCTTGATCCACTCCGCGGCCTTGAGGTCACCGGTGAGCAGTTGGCTGGTGAGTCCGCCGAGCTTTTCGTCGGTCAGCTTCGGGTACCACTCCTGGAGCTGGATCATCAGCAGGTTCTTGCCGCCCTCTTTGACGGCCTTGGCGGCGGACGCCAGACCGGGCGAGAGCTGCATTCCGTCGGTCGCGCCCTGGACGGCGGTGAGCGACTTGACCTTGGTGGCGAAATTCTGCGCGTGTTTCTTGGAGACCATGATCCGCAGCAGTTCCATCGCGCCGATGGGGTTCTTGCCGCCCTTGGCGACGATGAACGGTTCGCTGGGTTCGGCGCGCAGCGTGCCGTGCGGCATCTTGTCGCCGCTGCCGCCGTCGAAGAGCGGGCCGACGGCCATGTCGAAGTCGGCCGGGGTGGTGGGCGCGGCCTCGTTCTCCACCCAGGAGCCGTTGGGGATGAAGACCGCCTTGCCGCGGGTCCAGGAGGTCTGTGACTGAATGTGCGTCAGTCCCTGGCTGCCCTCCAGGAAGTAGCCCTTGGCGGCCAGTTCCTCGTAGTGCCCGATGACCTGTTTGACCGCGTCGTTGGAGGTCCAGGCGTTGGGCTCCAGGTTGTCGATGGCGATCCACTTGTCCAGACCGCCGATCTTGGCGATCTCCGCGAAGACGTTGAAGTGGACGTAGTACGGGTACTTCCCCGGATACGTCCAGGGCGCGATTCCGGCTTTCTTGATCTCGGCGCAGAGTTTGATCATCTCGTCGTAGGAGGTGGGATAGGCCCAGCCCTTGTCCTTCAGGAGCTTGTGGGAATACCACGTGCCGTACACCGTGAAGGCGTAGTAGAAGACGTCGAAGGTGTCCTTGTGCTTGCCCTTTTCGATGGTGCTGGGGAAGAGCGCGTCCCGGACCTTCTTCTTCGGGTCGTCCAGCGACGCGGCGTCGAGCAGCGCGGTGAGGTCCTGCAACTGCCCTTGTGCGGACAGCTTGTTCATATCCAGGTGGTCGGCGCCGGAGTTGTCGATCAGGTCGGGCGGATTACCGCCGGCGAAGCGCGGCTGGAGTTTGGGGCCGATCTGCTGGGTGCCGGAGTGCTTGACCGTCACACCGTAGGTCTTGTTGTAGTCGGCCTCGGCGTCCTTGGCGTACTGGTCGCCCAATCCGCCCTTGAAGATGAATGCCTCCAGCGGCGCGCCGTTCTTCACGCCGAGCGGATTCTTGGCGGAGGTCGCGCCCTTGTTCTTGGTGCCGTCGTCCGAGCCGCCGCCGCCTCCGGTGGCACAGGACGTCAGCGCGCCCATGGCCGGTACCGCGAGAATTCCCAGGGCCGCGGCCCGCTTGACCAGATCGCGACGGTTGACTTCTGAGGTGGATCCCATGCTCAAGTCCTCGCCTTCTTCAGGACTCAGGCGGTGTACCGGAGCCACCCCGGCACCGCGGGTCAGATGAAGCTGAGTTGTACGGGATGTGCACCGGGCGAGCTAGGGATCTGCGAGGAATTCCAGCCCTCCCCGCTTTCCCCCCGGATTCCGGCCCGGCGGTCGTACCGCCGGCTTCGGACGCCGATAGGTATAGTCCACTTCCGGCCGAACGGGCAAGATCGAACGCTGAGTTGGCCGGGAGTCTTTCCCTAGTTGAGACCTCCCGGGTATGCATCGCCGGCGCCCCTCGGGCGCTGTCGCGACACGGCCGCCGCCGGCGCGCCGCCACACCCTTGACACCCGCGCCGCCGCGCACCTTACTTATCTCTGCACTACGCAACTGACAACGATGTCAATCTCGTTGAGAGGGCTCGCGTGCGGCACAGACACCGGCACAGTCCACTGCGGGGGATCGCCCGCCCCGTCGCCCTCGCGGCGGCCGCCCTGCTCGTCCTCACCACGCCGGGCACGACCGGCGCGGCCCAGGCGGCGCCGCCCCCACCACCGCGTACCGCGAGGGAGTTCCACTCCTCCTTCGAACCGGGCCAGCCCGCACCGGACTGGACCGACACCGTCGAGACCGGCCCCGACGGCCGACCGAAGAGCTCGGGCGTCTCCCGCCCAGCCCCCGGCGGGCCCGGGATGGACACCGCACCCGACACCGGCCCCGCCGACTCCCCCACCGCGAAGGCACACGCCGGATTCACCGGCGGCCACGCGCTGCGCTACGCCGGCACCCACACCGCCGCCGGCCGGGCCTACGCGTACAACAAGCTGTTCGCCGTGCACGTCCCCGTCACCCCCGCCACCACGCTCTCGTACAAGCTCTTCCCGGAACTGCCGGAGACCGACCTCGACTACCCCGCCACCCACGTCGCGGTCGACCTGGCCTTCACCGACGGGACGTACCTGAGCGAGTTGGCCGCGACCGACCAGTACGGGGCCCGGCTGACCCCGCAGGGCCAGGCCGCCGCCAAGACGCTCTACGTCAACCAGTGGAACAACCGGGAGTCCCGGATCGGCGCGGTCGCCGCCGGGAAGACCATCGCCCGGATCCTGCTCGCCTACGACGCGCCCCGGGCGCCGCGCACCGCCCCCGCCTTCCGCGGCTGGCTCGACGACCTCGCCATCGGCCCCAAGGCGCCGGAGAAACCGCTCGCCCACCTCTCCGACTACGCCATCACCACCCGCGGCACCCTCTCCAGCGGCAGCTTCTCGCGCGGCAACACCTTCCCCGCCACCGCGGTACCGAACGGCTTCACCTTCTGGACCCCGGTGACCAACGCCGGCTCCGCGGACTGGCTCTACGAGTACGCGCGGAAGAACAACGCCGACAACCTCCCCACCCTCCAGGCGTTCAGCGCCAGCCACGAGCCGAGCCCCTGGATGGGCGACCGGCAGACCTTCCAGGTCATGCCGTCCACCGCGGCCGGCACCCCGGACGCCTCGCGCACCGGGCGCGCGCTGCCCTTCCACCGCGAGCACGAGTCCGCGCGGCCGTACCAGTACGCGGTGACCTTCGACAACGGCCTGCGCACCGAGATCGCGCCGACCGACCACGCGGCGATGATGCGGTTCACCTTCCCCGGCGCCGACGCCAACCTGGTCTTCGACAACGTCACCAACAAGGGCGGCCTGAGCCTGGACGCCGCGCACGGTGTCATCAGCGGCTACTCCGACGTCCGCAGCGGGCTCTCGGTCGGCGCCACCCGGCTGTTCGTCTACGGCGTGGTGGACGCGCCGGTCACCGCGGGCGGCCGCATCGGGGCGTGCGGCGTCAGCCGCTCCAGTGGAGCCGGTGCTTGCACCGGAGGGGGCAAGGACGTCACCGGCTACCTGCGGCTGCGGCCGGGCGCGGACCGCACCGTGACGCTGCGACTGGCCACCTCGCTGATCGGCGTCGAGCAGGCGAAGGCCAACCTCGCCCGGGAGGTCCCCGACGGCACGTCCTTCGCCACCGTCCGGGACCGCGCCCGCGCCCAGTGGGACGCGCTGCTGGGCCGCATCGAGGTGCAGGGCGCCAGCCGCGACCAGCTGACCACCCTCTACTCCAGCCTCTACCGGCTCTACCTCTACCCCAACTCCGGTGCGGAGCAGGTCGGTTCGCGGGTCCGGTACGCCAGCCCGTTCGCGCCGCCGACCGGCCCGGACACCCCCACACACACCGGCGCGAAGATCGTCGACGGTGCGGTGTACGTCAACAACGGCTTCTGGGACACCTACCGCACCACCTGGCCCGCCTACTCCCTGCTCACCCCCGGCCGGGCCGGGAAGATGGCGGACGGGTTCGTCCAGCAGTACAAGGACGGCGGCTGGATCTCCCGCTGGTCCTCCCCCGGCTACGCGGACCTGATGACCGGGACCAGTTCCGACGTCGCGTTCGCCGACGCCTACGTCAAGGGCGTGCACTTCGACGCCGCGGCGGCCTACGACGCGGCCGTCAAGAACGCCACCGTCGCCCCGCCGTCCTCCGGCGTCGGCCGCAAGGGGATGACGACCGCACCGTTCCTCGGCTACACCAGCACCGACACCCGCGAGGGCGCGTCCTGGGCACTGGAGGGCTACCTCAACGACTTCGGCATCGCCCGGATGGGACAGGCCCTCTACGCCAAGACCCACAACCCCCGCTACAAGGAGGAGTCGGAGTACTTCCTGGGCCGGGCCCGGAATTACGTGCGGCTCTTCGACGACCGCACCGGATTCTTCCAGGGCAAGGACGCCCGGGGCGGCTGGCGGCTGCCGCCGGACCGCTTCGACCCCCGCGTCTGGGGCTACGACTACACCGAGACCAACGCCTGGACCTTCGCCTTCGCCGCCCCGCAGGACACCCGCGGACTGGCCAACCTCTACGGCGGCCGGGCCGGCCTGGCGAAGAAGCTGGACGCCTACTTCAGCACCCCGGAGACCGCCGGCAAGCAGTTCGCCGGCTCCTACGGCGACGTCATCCACGAGATGACCGAGGCCCGCGACGTCCGGATGGGGATGTACGGGCACAGCAACCAGCCCTCGCACCACATCGCCTACCTCTACGACGCGGCCGGCCAGCCGTACAAGACCCAGGCGAAGGTCCGCGAGGTGCTCTCCCGGCTCTACCTCGGCAGCGAGATCGGCCAGGGGTACCCCGGCGACGAGGACAACGGCGAGATGTCCGCGTGGTACGTCTTCAGCGCCCTGGGCTTCTATCCGCTGGTGATGGGGCAGGGCGAGTACGCGGTGGGCTCACCGCTGTTCACCAAGGCCACGATCCACCTGGAGAACGGCCGGGACCTGGTGATCAACGCGCCCCGCAACAGCGCCCGCAACGTCTACGTGCAGGGCCTCCGGGTGAACGGCAAGCCGTGGAACACCACCGCCCTGCCGCACGCCCTGCTCGCCCGCGGCGGGACCCTGGACTTCGCCATGGGGCCGCGCCCCGCCAACTGGGGCTCCGGGCCGGACGCCGCGCCCACCTCGATCACCAAGGACGACGGGGTGCCGGCTCCGCCCACCGATCTGACCGTCCCGGACGGCGGCCCGCTGACCGACAACACCTCCCAGACCTCCGCCGAGGTCTCCCGCGCCGCCTTCACCGTCCCCTCCGGCGCCACCGTCTCCTCCTACACCCTCACCTCCGCAACCGCCTCGGACGCCCCGCGGGAATGGGTGCTGGAAGGCTCCGACGACGGCGAGCACTGGACCGAACTGGACCGCAGGAGCGGCCAACGCTTCACCTGGTCCCACCAGACCCGCCCCTTCGCACTGCCCGCCCCCAGCACCTATCGCCACTACCGCCTCACCCTTCCCCATCCGGCCACCCTCGCCGAGACCGAACTCCTGGGACAGCGCTCCTGAGTTGGGGCGTGGAGACCCGAAGGGCGTGATGCCCCATTTGACAGATAAACTTCCTGTGCAAAGATTCAGTAAATCCCGCGCCATGCCCTCCTATAGGGCATGGCGCTACCAATGTCCGACCAACTGGAGATTTACGTGGGTTTCCTTCCCGGCCGTAAGCGTGGCCGCGCGCTCACCCGGCTCGCGACCGCAGTGCTCGCAGCGACCCTGCTGGGCACGACCGCGGGAACCGCAGTCGCCGACAGCCAGCCCCCGGTTCCGGCGCCCCTGAAGAACGCCACGCCCGACAAGCTCAAGCTGACCGTCCCCCAGCCCCCGAAGGCCCCCAAGGGCCGCATGGGGTACGCGGCCCCGGGCGAGGTGAGTTCCCCGTACTTCCACCTCTCCGGAGTGGACCGCGGCGGTGACCTCTACCAGCAGACACCGAACGGCAACGGCTTCGACGCCCGCGACTACGTGTGGTTCGGCTGGGACATCTTCAAGGCCGTGCAGAACGTCGACCACAACAAGGACGGCTACGCCGACGCGTTCTACAGCTGGGACTTCAACGGCAACCTCTACTACACGTACGACAAGGACAACGGGGACGCGGACACCCGCACCATCGGCGGCGGTTGGAACACCTACAACAAGGTCCTGTCCCCCGGCAACCTCGGTGGTGCCAAGGAGTCCGACCTCATGGCCGTCGACAAGTCGGGCGTGCTGTACACCTACCTCGCCTACCCCGACGGCAAGGTGACCCCGCGCACCAAGATCGGCGCCGGCTGGGGCCAGTACACCCAGATCGCCGGCCAGGGGGACCTCACCGGTGACGGCAAGGCCGACATCGTCGCCCGCGACGCGTCGGGCGTGCTGTGGCTCTACAAGGGCACCGGCAACTACAAGGCCCCGTTCGCGGCCCGCCAGAAGATCGGCGCCGGCTGGAACGCGTACAACTACCTGCTCTCCACCGGCGATGTGGACCGCGACGGCAACGCCGACCTGCTGGCCCGCACCACCGGCGGCGACCTGATGCTCTACAAGGGCACCGGCAACGCCCGGGCCCCGTTCGCCAAGCCCGTCAAGGTCGGCTGGGGCTACCAGACCTACCGCCTGATGTTCTGAGCCACGCCGCTCGCGGCCGCCCGTCGACCGGGTGTTGGAAGGATCACAGGACGGAACAACAGGGACGGAGCCGGGCAGAAGGACCGGCCGGCCCCGCGCCCGGGACCACCGGCCCCGAGTCTTCTCGATCGGTTCGCCGGGTTCGTACCACCACTCCCGAATAGTCTCCGGGGAAAAGGGTGTACGGGCGGAACGGGAGCTTCTCGTGCCGTCGGCGAGGTAGTTGACAGGTGAAGAAGCCGTGCAAAGATCCTGAATTCCGGAGACCTTCGGCGCGCCCCCACGGGGGCGCGCCGTCGTCGTACCGGATCCCTTCTCGACCCCAACCACGGAGAACTACGTGGCAATACTCCCCGGCCGCAAGCGCGGACGTGCCCTGTCCCGTCTCGCTACCGCGGCCATCGCCGTCGCACTCGCCGGCACCGCTGCCGGCACGTCTTTCGCGGCGGACAACCCGGGCACGGCCGCCCGGAACACAGTGCAGGCCGCCCCCAAGGCGCCGACCAAGGCCCCGAAGGCGATCACCAGCGGCACCACCGGTGTCACCGCGACCGCGACCGCGGCCAACCCGGTCTTCGGCCTCTTCGGCGTGGAGTCCGCGGGCGCCACCTACGTCTACGGTCCCAACGGAAGCGGCGGGTTCACCGCCCGCGAGAAGGTCGACGACCTCGGCGACGTCCGCGCCAACCAGCAGGCGCTGGACAACAACGGCGACGGCTCCGGCGACGCGGTCTGGCTCTGGGACCCCACCGGCGACCTGTACTTCAGCAACGACGCGACCCCGGACAGCGTCCGGATCGGCGGCGGGTGGAACACCTACGACAAGGTGCTCTCCCCCGGCAACCTCGGCGGCGCCAAGGAGTACGACATCCTCGCCCGCGACCGCAGCGGCGTGCTCTACCTCTACCTCGGCTACCCCGACGGCAAGGTCACCGCACGCACCAAGGTCGGCACCGGCTGGCAGATCTACGACCAGATCACCGGCAAGGGCGACCTCACCGGCGACGGCAAGACCGACATCATCGCCCGCGAGAAGGCCACCGGCGACCTGTACCTCTACAAGGGCACCGGCAACGCCAGCGCGCCCTTCGAGGCCCGCCAGAAGATCGGCACCGGCTGGGGCGGCTACAACGCCCTGGTCTCCACCGGCGACCTCAACCTCGACGGCAAGACCGACTTCATCGCCCGCGACGGCTCCGGTCGCCTCTACGCCTACTACGGCACCGGCAACGCCGCCAGCCCCTACCAGGCGCGCGTCCAGATCGGCACCGGTTGGAACATCTACACCAAGCTGTTCTCCTGACCGGTCCCGCCGGCCGGTCCCGCTGACCGGCCCGACCGGCCGGCGCCGCTGACGGCGGGTAACGCGAGGGCCGCACCCCCTTCCCGGGAGTGCGGCCCTCGTTCGCTGCGCCGTACCGCTTACTTGCGGATCAGGTTCCGCAGCACGTACTGCATGATGCCGCCGTTGCGGTAGTAGTCCGCCTCACCGGGGGTGTCGATGCGGACCACCGCGTCGAACTCCACACCGGTGTCGGTGGTGACCTTGACCGTGCGCGGCGTGGTGCCGTTGTTGAGCTCCTCGACGCCGGTGAAGGAGAAGGTCTCCTCGCCGGTCAGGCCGAGGGTCTCGGCGGACTGGCCCTCCGGGAACTGCAGCGGCAGGACGCCCATGCCGATGAGGTTCGAGCGGTGGATCCGCTCGTACGACTCGGCGATGGCGGCCTTGACGCCGAGCAGCGCGGTGCCCTTGGCGGCCCAGTCGCGCGACGAGCCGGAGCCGTACTCCTTGCCCGCGAGCACGACCAGCGGGATGCCCTGGTCGATGTAGTTGCGCGAGGCGTCGTAGATGAAGGAGACGGGACCGTCGGCCTGCGTGAAGTCGCGGGTGTAGCCGCCTTCCGTCCCCGGCGCGATCTGGTTGCGCAGGCGGATGTTGGCGAACGTGCCGCGGATCATGACCTCGTGGTTACCACGGCGCGAGCCGTAGGAGTTGAAGTCACGACGCTCCACACCGTGCTCGGTGAGGTACTTGCCGGCCGGGGTGTCGGCCTTGATCGCACCGGCCGGGGAGATGTGGTCGGTGGTGACCGAGTCGCCCAGCTTGGCCAGGACGCGCGCACCGGCGATGTCGGTGACCGGAGCCGGCTCCATCTGCATGCCCTCGAAGTACGGGGGCTTGCGGACGTAGGTGGACTCGGTGTCCCACTCGAAGGTGTTGCCGGTCGGGATCGGCAGCGCCTGCCACTGGGCGTCGCCCGCGAAGACGTCCTGGTAGGACTTGTTGAACATGTCCTCGCCGATGGCGTTCGCCACGACGTCGTTGACCTCGGCCTCGGTCGGCCAGATGTCGGCCAGGTGGACGGGCTTGCCGTCCTGGTCCACGCCGAGCGCGTCGCGCGTGATGTCCACCTTCATCGAACCGGCGAGGGCGTACGCGACGACCAGCGGCGGGGAGGCGAGGTAGTTCATCTTGACGTCGGGGTTGATCCGGCCCTCGAAGTTCCGGTTACCGGAGAGGACCGACGTCACCGCGAGGTCGTGGTCGTTGACGGCCTTGGAGACCTCCTCCGGCAGCGGGCCGGAGTTGCCGATGCAGGTGGTGCAGCCGTAACCGACGAGGTTGAAGCCGACCTTGTCGAGGTACGGGGTCAGGCCCGCCTTGTCGAAGTAGTCGGTGACGACCTTGGAACCCGGGGCGAGGGTGGTCTTGACCCACGGCTTGCGGGTCAGGCCCTTCTCGACCGCCTTCTTGGCCACCAGGGCGGCGGCGACCATGACGTAGGGGTTCGAGGTGTTGGTGCAGGAGGTGATGGCGGCGACGGTGACCGCGCCGTGGTCCAGCTCGTACGTGGAGCCGTCGGGGGCGGTCACGGTGACCGAGTTCGACGGGACGCCGTCGATGGACGCCGGGGCGTCGGAGGCCGGGAAGGACTCCTTGCCCGCCTCGTCGGCGGTGTCGACGTAGTTGCGGACGTCCTGCTTGAACTGCTCCGCGGCGTTGGCCAGGACGATACGGTCCTGCGGACGCTTCGGGCCGGCGATGGAGGGGACGACCGTGGCGAGGTCCAGCTCCAGCTTCTCGGAGAAGTCCGGCTCGGCCTGCGGGTCCAGCCAGAGGCCCTGCTCCTTGGCGTACGCCTCGACGAGCGCGACCTGCTGGGCGTCGCGGCCGGTCAGGCGCAGGTAGTTCAGGGTCTCGTCGTCGATCGGGAAGATCGCGGCGGTGGAGCCGAACTCCGGCGACATGTTGCCGATGGTGGCGCGGTTGGCCAGCGAGGTGGCGGACACGCCCTCACCGTAGAACTCGACGAACTTGCCGACGACGCCGTGCTTGCGCAGCATCTCGGTGATCGTGAGGACCAGGTCGGTGGCGGTGGTGCCCGGCTTGAGCTCGCCGGTCAGCTTGAAGCCGACGACGCGCGGGATGAGCATGGAGACCGGCTGGCCGAGCATGGCGGCCTCGGCCTCGATGCCACCGACGCCCCAGCCCAGGACGCCCAGGCCGTTGACCATGGTGGTGTGCGAGTCGGTGCCGACGAGGGTGTCGGGGTACGCCTGGCCGCCTCGGACCATGACCGTACGCGCCAGGTGCTCGATGTTGACCTGGTGGACGATGCCGGTGCCCGGCGGGACGACCTTGAACTCGTCGAACGCGGTCTGGCCCCAGCGCAGGAACTGGTAGCGCTCCTTGTTGCGGCCGTACTCCAGCTCGACGTTCTGGCCGAACGCGTCCTTCGTGCCGAACTTGTCGGCGATGACGGAGTGGTCGATGACCAGCTCGGCCGGCGCCAGCGGGTTGATCTTCGCCGGGTCACCGCCCAGCTCCTTCACGGCCTCACGCATGGTCGCCAGGTCCACGACGCACGGCACGCCGGTGAAGTCCTGCATGATCACGCGGGCCGGAGTGAACTGGATCTCCTGGCTGGGCTGCGCCTGGGAGTCCCAGTTGCCGAGCGCCCGAATGTGGTCGGCGGTGATGTTGGCGCCGTCCTCGGTACGGAGCAGGTTCTCCAGCAGCACCTTGAGGCTGTAGGGCAGACGGGCGGCGCCCTCCACCTTGTCCAGCCTGAAGATCTCGTACGACTCGTCGCCCACCTGCAGCGTGCTACGGGCGTCGAAGCTGTTCGCCGACACGACAGTCTCCTTCAATGATTTCGCGCGTACCACCGCGCTGCGCACACTATGCGACTGCCGTCGCGCGGTGCCGTCCCAGGGTCGTCACCGATCCGCTAAGGTGAACCTAAGTTAGGTTTGCCTTACTAGTACGGCAGCGGTACGCCTCCCGGCAGATATCTCGATGTCGAGATAACTCTAGTACATCGCTGCTGCCGGGTCATGCCCTGGCGGCGGCTACGCCACCCCCGTCCCGTCGAGCCGTCGACGAAGCGACACACCCCAGCCCCCTTCGCGTCACTCTTTCTCGGGCACCCCTTTGCATGACCATGCGCGAGGATGCATACTCTTCCTATGTCTAAGGTCCTCACCTCCCTTCCCGCCGGCGAGCGCGTCGGCATCGCCTTCTCGGGCGGCCTCGACACCTCCGTCGCGGTCGCGTGGATGCGCGACAAGGGCGCCATCCCGTGCACCTACACCGCCGACATCGGTCAGTACGACGAGCCCGACATCGCCTCGGTGCCCGGCCGCGCGCAGACCTACGGCGCCGAGATCGCCCGTCTGGTCGACTGCCGCGCGGCGCTGGTCGAGGAGGGCCTGGCCGCACTCACCTGTGGGGCGTTCCACATCCGCTCGGGCGGGCGGGCCTACTTCAACACCACGCCGCTCGGCCGCGCCGTCACCGGCACGCTCCTGGTCCGGGCGATGTTGGAGGACAACGTCCAGATCTGGGGCGACGGCTCGACCTTCAAGGGCAACGACATCGAGCGGTTCTACCGCTACGGCCTGCTCGCCAACCCGAACCTGCGGATCTACAAGCCCTGGCTCGACGCGGACTTCGTGACCGAGCTCGGCGGCCGCAAGGAAATGTCGGAGTGGCTGCTCGCCCACGACCTGCCCTACCGCGACAGCACGGAGAAGGCGTACTCCACCGACGCCAACATCTGGGGCGCCACCCACGAGGCCAAGACGCTGGAGCACCTGGACACCGGCGTGGAGACCGTGCAGCCGATCATGGGCGTGCGGTTCTGGGACCCCGAGGTCGAGATCCTCACCGAGGACGTCACCATCGGCTTCGACCAGGGCCGCCCGGTGACGATCAACGGCAAGGAGTTCGGCTCCCCCGTCGACCTGGTGATGGAGGCCAACGCCATCGGCGGTCGGCACGGCATGGGCATGTCGGACCAGATCGAGAACCGGATCATCGAGGCCAAGAGCCGCGGCATCTACGAGGCGCCCGGCATGGCGCTGCTGCACGCCGCGTACGAGCGGCTGGTCAATGCGATCCACAACGAGGACACCCTCGCCCAGTACCACAACGAGGGGCGGCGCCTGGGCCGGCTGATGTACGAGGGCCGCTGGCTGGACCCGCAGGCCCTGATGGTGCGTGAGTCGCTCCAGCGCTGGGTCGGCGCGGCCATCACCGGCGAGGTCACCCTGCGGCTGCGGCGCGGCGAGGACTACTCGATCCTCGACACCACCGGCCCGGCCTTCAGCTACCACCCGGACAAGCTGTCCATGGAGCGCACCGAGGACTCGGCGTTCGGCCCGGTGGACCGGATCGGCCAGCTCACCATGCGCAACCTCGACATCGCCGACTCGCGCGCCAAGCTGGAGCAGTACGCCGGCCTCGGCCTGATCGGCACGGCCAACCCCGCCGTCGGTGCCGCCCAGGCGGCCGCGACCGGGCTGATCGGCAGCATGCCGGAGGGCGGCGCCGAGGCCATCGCCTCCCGCGGCGAGGTCTCCGACGACGAGGAGATGCTGGACCGCGCCGCGATGGAGTTCGGCACGGACTGACCCGGCCCGCCGAGCAGACGGCTCGGCTCGGCTCAACCAGCTCAGCTCAGCTCCCGAAGAAGAACGCACCACCGGAGAGGCCGGCTCGGCGCCCACGGCGTCGGACCGGCCTCTTCCGCTCCCCGGGATCGGGGGGCCGTGTCACATGTGCGGCGGCTCGTCCGTCAAGGTGATGAGCGGGAACAGGCCGCACACCCAGAGCGCCGGCGGGCCGGATCGTCAAAAGGCCCGCGAGGGAGGACACCAGTCATGGACGACAAGCACACCGCGGCGGCCACCGGCGAGGGACCGGGCGACCGGGCGGACCGGGAGTGGCTGGCCACCCGCTTCGAGGAGCAGCGCGGCCAACTGCGGGCGGTCGCCTACCGGATGCTCGGCTCGCTGAGCGAGGCGGACGACGCCGTCCAGGAGGCGTGGCTGCGGCTGAGCCGGTCCGGGGTGGAGGGGGTGGAGAACCTGGGCGGCTGGCTGACGACCGTCGTCGGCCGGGTGTGCCTGGACCAGCTCCGCACCCGGCGGGCCCGGCGCGAGGACCCGTTCGAAGGGGGAGTGCACGTCCCCGAGCCGGTGGTGAGCCGGGTGGAGGGGCCCGACCCGGAGCAGGAGGCGCTGCTGGCGGACTCGGTCGGCCTGGCGCTGCTGGTCGTGCTGGAGACCCTGACGCCCGCGGAACGGCTCGCCTTCGTCCTGCACGACATGTTCGCCGTCCCCTTCGACGCGATCGCCCCGATCGTCGACCGCACCCCGGCCGCCGCCCGCCAACTCGCCAGCCGGGCCCGCCGTCGCGTCCAGGGCACCGCGCCGGTCCCGGACACCGACCCGGTCCGCCAGCGCGAGGTGGTGGACGCCTTCCTCGCCGCCTCGCGCGGCGGGGACTTCGACGCGCTGCTGGCCATCCTGGACCCGGACGTGGTGCTGCGCGCCGACGGCGGGGCCGCGGCACCGAACGTGACGAAGCTGGTCCGCGGCGCGACGGCGGTCGTCCAGCAGGCGAAGCTGTACTCCAAGATCGCGTCGTTCGCCCGGCCGGCGCTGGTCAACGGGGCGCCGGGACTGGTCAGTCTGCGGGAGGGGCGGCCGTTCTCCGTGATGGGCTTCACCGTCGCGGACGGGAAGATCGTGGAGATCGACATCCTGGCCGACCCGGTCCGGCTCGCCGCGTTGAACCTGACGTTCCTGGACGAGTGAGGGCACCCGGGCGGCGCATCCCCGCCACGGCTCAGCCGCCCCCGTACGCGGTCAGCGTCCGGTCGATCGCCGGGGCGAGGAAGGCGCGGGTGAGTTCGGCGCGCCGGGCCGGCCAGTCGGCGCGGTGGGCGTCGGGCGCACCGGCCGCGCCGGCCCCGTCCGGTGACGGGGGCGGGGGCGTGGGGCCGTAGCGCCGGTGGCGGATGTCGGCGAGGACCTGCGCCGGCGCGCCCAGGCCGGCCAGGACGGGCAGCGCCTGACGCTTGCTGATCAAGGTGCCGTTGCGCAGGGTCACGGTCGCCCGGGCCAGGGTCAGCAACCCGAGGTCCACCCAGATGTCCCGCAGCCAGTATTCCGGGTGGCCCAACGCGGGCCGCCAGAACCCGCGCAGGTCGGCGAGGACGAAGGCGGTCAGTTGGGCGTCGGTCACCGGGGGCAGGAGCCCGGCCGGGCCGTCGCCGTACAGGACCAGGCCGACGGTGTGGAGTTCGCGACGGGTGACCGGGGTGAGCGGACGGTACGTCAACTCTCCGTGCGCCCAGGCGAGATGGGGATGCGCCGGGTCGTCCGGCGCGGTGATGTCGGGGTAGGCGCAGTGCATCGTCCGGGCCGCCGGACCGCCGGTCGCGGCGAGCCGGCGGTGCAGGCCGGCCAGGTCGTCCTGCTCCTGCGGTGTGGCGGGGCGGGCGAGGAGCGCGATCAGGTCGAGGTCGCTGCGGCCCTCTTGGTAGTCGCCGCCGGCGAGCGAACCGTGCGCCCAGAGCGCCCGCAGCGGCACTCGGTCCAGAAGCCCCGTCAGAAAGGTGCGGAGCAGGGCGGCGGTGGCCGGCGGTGTCGGTTCGTGCGCGTCCGTCGCCCTCCGCATCGCCGCCTCCTGTCCCGGCCGCCGCGGCGGCCGTCCCGGGTTCCGTCCCCTGGCCCACCTGCCCGGCCCGCGCCGACCCGAACCGCCTTACGAGGCTGAGCCCGAGCGGAGCGCCGTGGTCCGCTGCGAAGCCGTCGTCCGCTCGGAAGCGGTCGTCCGCCCTGAACGCGCCGGCCGCCCCGAATCCGTCGGCCACCGCGAACCGTGGCCGGGCCGGGTCATCCCCCCTCCAACCCCAGCCGGACCACCCGCACGATCTCCTCGTCGGTCAGGCCCAGATGGCGGGCCTCGGCGATGAGGCGCTCGGCGGCCTCGCCGACGCGGGCGCGGGCCGGCGCGGCGGCTCCGGTGACCACCGCACCGCGACCGCGGCGGAGTTCGATCAACCCCTCCTCCTTCAGCCGCTGGTAGCCGCGCAGCACGGTGTGGACGTTGACGCCGAGCGAGGCGGCGAGGGCGCGGGCGGCGGGCAGGCGTTCACCGGCCCGGACCGAGCCGTCGGCGATGGCGCCACGGACCGAGGCGGCGATCTGGTCGCCGAGCGGCACGGACGAGCCCGGGTCGACGCGGAACAGCACCTCAGCCTCCTTCTCCGGACCGCCTGCGGTCGAGATACGTGGTGAGCAGCGCGGCGGCCGTTGCGGAGTCGTCGACCGTCACCACGAACTCCCGGCCCGTGGTGAGCTGCAGCACCACCCCCTCGCCCGAACGGAGCAGCAGGCCGCTGCCGCCGGGCCGGATGCGGTACCCCCAGCCACCGTACTCGGCGAACGTGGCGATCCGTCGGCTGGACGCCTCCGCCACCTTCTCCAGCGGTATCCGGTGCAGCGGGACCGGCAGCAGGGTCGGGGTGAGGGTCAGCCCGCGCCGGTCGACGGTCACCCGCACGGAGCAGTGGACCGCGACCGCCAGTCCGCCGAGGAGCATGGCCCCGCCGCCGACCCAACCGGCGGACACTCCGAGGACGACCCCGAGGCAGGCCATCGCGCCGGCCAGGACGCCCATCAGCGGCGAGCTGACGGTGCGTGACCAGCCGGCCCGGACACCGGGGGGCAGGTCGAGGCGGCGCACGGGCCCGGAGGACGGACGGCGTTCCGCCGGGTCGGCGCCGGCGAGCAGCCAGCCCAGACCGCCGGCGGCGACGCCCGCCCCCAGCGCCACGGCTACCTGCCAGACGGGCAGCCGGACCGTGGCCACGGCGGCCCCCTCGGTGTTCCCGAAGAGGATCACGGCCGCCGGATAGCCGAGGGCGACGGCCGTGAAGTAGCCCATCGCGACCAGCAAACGCCCGCTCCGTGCGGGCATCCGGAGCTGGACGAGGCCGCCGATGCCCGCGCCGAGGACGAGCAGGGTCAGCAGGCATCCCCACAGGAAGCCCTGCGCCGAGGAGTAGCCGTCGGGCCGGCCGTCCAAGCCGAAGTGGGTGGCGAGCCGTTCGGGCAGCCGGCCGGCTACGCACACGTAGATGCCACCGAGGGTCACGGTGACGAGGATGAACGGTAAGGCGGTTATCCAGCCCCGCCGGCGGGGGTTCGCGGGCGGGGCGGACAGCATGGATCGCTTCATGGCAACCTCCAGTTGTTTGCATAGTAGTAGAACAACCAACGGAAGACCTGCCAATAACGCACCCATCTCATATCTGAGATACGGTCACCCCATGGCAGACGACTACCTCGTACGCATCGGCAGGCTCATCCGTGACGCCCGACAGCACCGTGGCTGGACACAGACGCAGCTCGCCGAGGCGCTCGGCACCAGCCAGAGTGCGGTCAACCGCATCGAGCGCGGCAACCAGAACATCAGCCTTGAGATGATCGCCCGCATCGGCGAGGCCCTGGACAGTGAAATCGTCTCGCTCGGGTACGCGGGACCGATGCATCTGCGGGTGGTCGGCGGGCGCCGACTGTCCGGCAGCATCGACGTCAAGACGAGCAAGAACGCCTGCGTCGCACTGCTGTGCGCGACGCTGCTCAACGCGGGCCGCACAACGCTGCGCCGGGTGGCCCGCATTGAGGAGGTCTACCGCATCCTGGAGGTGCTGGGCAGCATCGGCGTCCGCACCCGCTGGATCAACGACGGCAACGACCTGGAGATCGTGCCGCCGGCCCAACTCGACCTGGCCGCCATGGACTTGGAGGCGGCCCGCCGCACCCGCAGCGTCATCATGTTCCTCGGCCCGCTGCTGCACCGGATGGACCGCTTCAAGCTGCCGTACGCGGGCGGCTGCGACCTCGGCACCCGGACCGTCACGCCCCACATGACCGCGCTGCGGCACTTCGGCCTGGAAATCACCGCGACCGACGGCACCTACCTCGCCGAGGTCGACCGCAGCGTCGCCCCCAAGCGCGCCATCGTCCTGACCGAACGCGGCGACACCGTCACCGAGAACGCGCTGCTGGCCGCCGCCCGGCACGACGGCGTCACGGTCATCCGCAACGCCTCGTCCAACTACATGGTCCAGGACCTGTGCTTCTTCCTGGAAGAACTGGGCGTCCGGGTCGACGGGATCGGCACCACCACCCTCACCGTCCACGGGGTGGCGAAGATCGACCGCGATGTGGACTTCGCTCCCTCGGAGGACCCGGTCGAGGCCATGAGCCTGCTGGCCGCCGCGGTCGTCACCGAGTCGGAACTGACGATCCGCCGGGTCCCGGTGGAATTCCTGGAGATCGAACTGGCCGTCCTGGAGGAGATGGGCCTGGACCACGAGCGCAGTGCGGAGTACCCCGCCGACAACGGCCGCACCCGACTCATCGACCTGACGGTCCGCCCCTCCAAACTCCAGGCCCCGCTCGACAAGATCCACCCCATGCCCTTCCCGGGCCTCAACATCGACAACGTCCCCTTCTTCGCGGCCATCGCCGCCAGTGCCCAGGGCCAGACCCTGATCCACGACTGGGTCTACGACAACCGCGCCATCTACCTCACCGACCTCACCCGACTCGGCGCCCAGGTCAAACTCCTCGACCCGCACCGCGTCCTGGTCGACGGCCCCACCCGCTGGCGCTCCGCAGAAATGATGTGCCCCCCGGCACTCCGCCCCGCCGTCGTCGTCCTCCTGGCCATGATGGCCGCCGAGGGCACCTCGGTCCTGCGCAACGTCTACGTCATCAACCGCGGCTACGAGGACCTCGCGGAACGCCTCAACTCGATCGGCGCACAGATCGAGATCTTCCGGGACATCTGATACGCGGATGCCGCCACGCCCCATCTGACCTGCTGTTTAGCAGGCCGGGGAAGGGTGCGGCGGCATCTCTGGGACTTTGGGCCTGCGGCGGGCTACGGGCCACGCTCCACAGGCTCTGCCGACCGGCTGCGTCTACGCGAAGATCGCGTCGATGGCGGCGCTTCCCCGTGCGCCGGCGCGGGGCAGGAAGTGGGAGTACTTCCGCAGCGTGAACCCGGGGTCGGAGTGCCCCAGCCAGCGTGCCAGGGAGACGATCGACTCGCCAGCCTCCAGTTCCTCGGAGGCGAAGAAGTGACGCAGGGCGTGGAAGCCGTGCTCCCGGGACGGCTCCCACACACGAGCACTGTCGGCGCTGCCTCCCTCCAGCGGTGCGATCACGCCCGCCGCGGCCAGCGCGGGCTTCCACACGTAGGAGTTGAAGTAGTTCCGGTTGATGGCCTTCCGCTCGCGGCCCGTCACCAGGAGGTTGTAGGTCCTCGGCCGCCGGTGTTTGGCCTCCACGGCGTCGCGGCCGGAGTCGGGTCGTCCCAGGGCAGCGTGACCGGCACCGGCGCGAACTCCTCCATGTGCTGCCGGATGGCCCGGGCCACGCTGGACGGCAGCGGCACGTCCCGGACCTTGCGGCCCTTGGGGAGCGCGAAACACAGCTTGGCCCGCACCATCTTGACCTGCCGCCGGACATGCACGACTTCCTTCTCAAAGTCGATGTCATCCGCTGAGAGCCCGAGCGCCTCCCCCTGCCGGAGCCCGAGACCTGCTCCGATCACGAGGAGGAGCCGGTAGCGATCCGGCAGGGCCTCCCGTACCGCCAGCACCCGCTCGGGCGGCCACGCCTCGACCCTGCCGGGTGTGGCGGCCGGAGGACCGACCGTGCTGGACCGACATGGATTGCGTCCGAGGCGACGATCCTCGACGGCGGCCTGGAGGACGCTGGACAGCGTCGCCCAGACCAGACGGATCGAGGTCGGACCAAGGTCCTTCTCCAGCCGCTTTTTCCAGTGACGCAGGATTTCCGTGCCGATGGCGTTGAGCGGCTGAGCACCCAGGTGGGGAACGATGTGTCGGCGTACCCTCTGCTCGATCCGTTCGATCGTGGACGGGTCACCGCTCTGGGTGGGCCACCAGTGGGTGGCGATGTAGTCCTTGAGGGAGATGGCCCCATCGCGTGGATCGACGAACTCGCCTCGTCGTGCGTCGGTCTGGGCCTGGGCGAGCCAGGTCTTGGCGTCCTGGAGGGCGTCGAAGGAACGGTCCTTGACGCCGGGGATGCCCTTGACGCGGTAGCGGGTGCACTTGCCGTACATGGCGGTGCGCTCGCGCTTGCCGGTTTTCGGGTTCGGGCGCTTCTTCAGCCATCGGTCTTCTATGTAGCCGGCCAGGTGGAACTCCTTGCTGGTGGGGGTGGGAGGCGGCGCTCTACGGCGCTTCGTGCTTCAGGCACTGAGGAAGCGGCTGGACCGCTCCTGCGGAGGGGTGTTGAGCGGGTTGAGGGCCGGGTTGGCACGGGAGTCGGCCTGCTCTTGTTCGCGGACCCAGGCGTCGAGCGCTTCGAGCCGGTACGTGACTCGGCCGCGGGGTCCCATGCGGAAGCTCGGGGGTCCCTGCCGACGGTGGCGCCAGACGTAGAGAGTGTGGGGTGAGAGGCCGAGATAGTCGGCCGCGTCCTTCACGGTCAAGAAGGCGGCGGACAAGGCGCCCGAGGGGGCCGTGCAGGCAGGCAAAGATCGTGCAGGCATCGGTGGATCTCTGTGAGGTAGGGAAGGAGTGAGCCCGGGTGGGGAAAATCAGTTCCGCCCACCCGTTGCCGTGTCATGCGGCAGGAAGGAAATCGCGGTCGATCCGCAACGAGGGACAGCGCTACTGATGGCGCACGGCGGTCAGGGCCGGCTCACTCGGCAGGTCAGAAAGGGCGAGGGCAGCTTCGAGCCGGTCCCAAGGGATTTCATCCCGTGTCGGCTTGCGAAGGCAGTGCGCGAAGCGTTCGGCAAGGCGAGGAGCGCTCATTCCAGCGCACTCAGCCTCCGCGAGGATGTGCGCCGCGGTCTGGTCACCGTTCTTCAGCCACGCCGCGATGCGCGCGTCACGCAGAGCCGAGACATTCCTGCCGAGCGGCGAGTCACCCTCGTGCGCTCCCAGAACCGCCGCCCGCGCTTGCCGCCAGATCTTCCGGTAGAACGGGGCGGTCAACGGTCGCCCGTCGTCGAGAACGAATATCGCGTCATCGGGACGGAGATCGCGCCGGGCGATCTCCGCCTTCAGGAGCGCTACCAACTCCCGGCAGGCGGGAACACGCCGCTCAGCGCCCGCTCGCCCCGGATCCGTCTCGCCGCGCTCTTGTCCGTGGGGGCGGATCAGCAGCCAACCGCTGCGGTCGTCCGTGAGTTCCACGTCTCGGACGCGCAGCGTCAGGGCTTCCTTCGGCTGCAGCGCCGCGAGAGCGATGGACGCCAGGAAGGCCCGCAGTACGAGGCCGTTCTGCGGCTGTTCGGCGGCCCAGTCGAGTATCGAAAAGCACTGCCGATCGGTCAGAAGAAACGTTTTGGCACCAACAACTGCGGCCATGGGCAAGCTCCTTGGGGTGAGGCGTAAGGGTAGGCACGACAATCCCGGCACCGTATGTGGATCGGACGGCGCCTGAACTCCCCCAATAGTCCGGAGAATCACCGGTTTCGCTAACCGGCGATCCCGTGCTATGTTGCGCCGACCATGCCCGCGATCTTCCGTGACTGCTCTAGGTTCACTTGCTTCGCCGCGCTATTCCAGTCCGTTCCGGGTTCAATGTGTCTGCCGTGGGCGAATACCCACGCCAGCCTGGAATAGCCGATCCCCCGCCCAACCGAATGCTCGCCTTGAGTGAGCGAGGCCGCCCGAACAGAGCACGTGCCTTCTAAGCACTTGGCCGCAGGTTCGAGTCCTGCCGGGGGCACCACTGACCAGCCGTCAGGCTGCCAACGTTTCCCCAGGTCAGAGCACATACACCTGACCCCCGAGATGAAACGGACTCCCGTCCCCCGAGGAGGGTGGAGTCCGGCTGGCACCGGCCAAATCCGGGCTTCTACGGGTGCCCGTCCCACATACGTCCCACAAAATCCGGGCCCTGCGGGACCACGCCGTGCTCCTCCCGACACGCAGCAGAGCGGCCTCGGTGCCCCACGTTCGGGGGCCCGAGGCCGCTCTTCACGCCGCAATTTACGGCAGCTCTTGCACCCCTTCGGCACGCCTCAAGTAGTCCTCGGCCTGGCCGACGACGCAGCGGGCGTAGACGGCAAGGAGCACCGGCACGCTGTTTCCTGCCCACTCTGCGACCTGCGCCGAGGGAATGCCGCTATTGAGCCAGGCCGTCAGACAGGTATGACGGAGGTCATATACCCGCTTACCTGTCGGAGAGTTCAGCTCGTGCTCGGTGAGGATGGCCTTGCGCGCTTTGCGCCAGACGCGCCGGAAGACGCTGCCGGCGAGCATTCCGCCCTTCTCTCCTGGGAAGAGACGATCGCCATCCTCAAGGCCAAACTCCTTGATCATCTCGCGGAGGAGGACGACGAGGGAGGGATGGATCGGCACCGGGCGCGTGTCACCCTCGCCACGCCCCTTGAGCTCCCGCTCCTCGTGGACCTCACCGGTGTCGGTCCAAGGACGGCCGACTTCGGGCTGGGCTTCATGGACGAGGAACTCGCCCCATCCTGTCTCCGGGAGCGTGGCATCACCCACGCGGAGAGCGACGGCTTCCTCAGGACGAAGACCCGCGTAGTAGAGGGTGGCGAAGAAGGCCCGGTAGAGGGACCCGCGACGCGGACGTCCACCTATCCAGGCCAGCATCTTGGCAACCAGGTCGCGGTTAAGCAGGCATCGCTTGTCGATCGCCTGAGCCGCCTTCGGCGCCGTCCGCTCCCCCTTCCCCTTCGAGAAAGGGTTGCCCTTCAGGTAGTTATGCCTGATCGCGTAGCCCATCACCAAGTTCATGATCCGGGCGTTCCGCGTGACCGAACTGGCAGCTGCCGCGGTCCCATCCAGGCGGGTACTGAGAGCGGTGACGACCTTGTCGACCGTCTCGGCTTTCTCCAAGGCGCTCATCGGGAGAACATTTCGCTGGACCCAGTCGAGAATCTTCTGCGCGTCGGCCGGCACCAGGGCCTCAGGGTCGGTACGCCGCCTGACGTTGAAGGCGTACTCCCGCAGCGCCTTGCGGACCTCCACCGGATCGAAGTGCTCTGGCGGAGGTGTACGCAGCAGGGCGATGGTCGCGGGCGTGAGCGCCTTGGCGAGGGTCTTCCGGGAGTTACCGGAAGACCCTGGCCATTTCCAGTCGACGTACTCGATAGCGAAGTTGTACCAATTCACCCCGGCAGCCTTGGACATCCAAGAGATCGGCCGCCCCGTGTCGATATCGAACGGCTCGCGCTTCCGATGCGCGGACATCAGCTTCGATCGCTCGTCGTCAGCTACCAAGCTCTTCTTGTACGTCTTACTGTGCTTCTTGTGGGCCACTTTCCAACGGACGGTGTAGCTGTTCCCGTTGGCTCGCTTGTTCGCCTCTATTGGGTAGAAGCGAACATCCAACGAGGCATTGCCATCCATCAAGAAGGGTCCTCACAATCAATCAACCAGTTTTCAAAATCGCTACGCCGTATTCGGAGGGATCCATTGGGCAGCCGGATGCAGCGCGGCCCGTGGCCCTTCTGACGCCAGTCACCGAAGGTCGATCGAGCGACCCCCAGCTCGTCACAGACATCATCAACAGTCAGCTTCTCTGCGGGGCGTGTTGCTACTGCCACAGCTGCACCTCGACATCACCGACGCAACCCGCCACGGCATGGAGACTTGTCGTTGCGAGGCAGAGAACGACAGGGGGTATCACGGTTCGACACATGTGATCGGGGATTCCTTACGGGCGAAGGTGCGGGCGGCAGAATGGCATCAGCAGCTTCCCGACACCTGATACCGCCGTGCAGGCATCGCAGCCTTCAGCGGGCCAGCATTGCGATTTCACGGGCAGCAGCAGACCAGCGCCGCGTGCACTAGCTCCACCTTTGTTTTGCAGCACGGTCCGATGCATCCGCCATGGCTCCACCGCCAAGCGCAGCCGAGTGCGGACACCATCAATAATCCGCACGATCGCCGGTTTGGTTAACCGGCGATCGTCGGCTATGTTTCGCCCCTCCCCGCGAGCTGCGCCCCCTTCCTTCCTCTGCTGTAGCCCTGGTCAGGAGGCCAGTCGATAGGAACGAAGGGCGGGAGTCTCACCGTCCTGAACAAGCACCAGCAGCCCGTCTTCCGTGAGTCGTTCCAGGTTGCGGATGACGACGCGCTCGGAGACACCAGTGCCCGCAGCGACTTGCCGAGTTGTGGCCTCCTGGCGCGCGGCAACCCATGCCAGGACCTCACGGTCACGACGGTAGTCCCGTTGGCACGCGTCCTCGCTGATTAGACCGGCTGCACACACGCAAAGGCACAACGCGGTAGAAAGTGCACCGTAGTCCTCCGCCTTCTGTGCGGTCCATGCATTCAGGGCGCCCAGTCCCAGGAGAACAGGAGCTGTGAAACGAGCGGAGCGGAGAAAGGTGTTGGACAGTGGATCCTCCTCTGAACGGGCCTCGACATCAAGGCATATAGAGAACGAGCCATGCAGCCAGCATCTCTTGAATTGAAGACCCATACCTAGCCTGGCGTCTTCCGGACTGTTGTACGTTGACATCAGCCCGGCGGAAGTTCCAGTCCTTTCGAACTCTTCCTCGTCTGCTGTGGGCGAATGCAACCGAAGCCGCGGCCGCAGGGTCGATCGGCCGGCTCTCACGCCAGAGGGGGCTTCCACCACCCCGGCCGAACAGGCAGGATCAAGGCATGAGGATTTTGGTGCTCGGCGGGACGTGGTTCCTGGGCAAAGAGGTTGTGTGCGAAGCCCAACGACGCGGTTGGAAGGTAGCGACCTTCAACCGGGGTCGTTCTGGTCAGGATGTGCCGGGTGTGGCCGCAATCCGCGGAGATCGACAGGCCGCCAGGGACCTGGAGCGACTCGCGCAACACGGACCGTGGGACGCCGTCATCGACACCTCCAGCTCCGACCTTCCTCCGCGCGATGTTCTGCTCGCTGCCAACGCGTTGGCAGCACGGACTGCTCGGTGGGTACACATCTCCACGGTGTCCGTGTATTCAGGGTGGCCGCACGACCGGCTGACGGAAGAGTCGCAGCTCCTGGAGTGCCCCACTGATGCCGATGAGACATTCGGCTACACAGGCCCTGACGGGTCGCCGACGGAGTACGGCTTCCAGAAGGCGGGCGGCGAGCGGGCAGTCAGGGAAGCCCTGGGTGATCGAGCTGTCTTCCTGCGGCCTGGAGTCATTTTGGGGCCGGGGGAATACGTAGGTCGGCTGCCGTGGTGGCTGCGTCGTGCCCACCGCGGCGGCCCCCTACTCGTCCCTTCACCTGCCGATCGCCGGATCCAGCCCGTCGACGTCCGGGACGTCGCGCACTTCGCCATCGATCAGGCGGCTACTCCTGGGCGTGACGCTTACAACGTCGCCCACCCGCAGGCCGTGACCTTCGAGGAGTTCGTTCAGGAGTGCATCGCCGTCACCGGTGGGGCTGCCGAGTTGGTTTGGGCCCCGCCAGAGTTGCTCGGGCAGTTCGGCGTACGACAGTGGACGGAACTGCCCTTGTGGCGGACTCATGCGGGTGCGTGGTCAGTGGAGTCGGAGCGAGCTGTCAGTGGGGGCCTGCGGTGCCGGCCTCTTTCCGAAACGATTCGTGACACCTGGGCATGGTTGCAATCTGGCGGGCTCCCCGTTGAGCATCCGCGATGGGCCAAGCACGGGATCGCTCCGGGAAAGGAACGGGAGATCCTCTCAGCGTTGGGTGTCAGTTTCTGATTCGGTGGTTCCGCCTTCCAACGCAGGCATTTGCAGGCGAGGTGGCTTCAGCTGCCGGGCCGGTGACATGTGGGCGAAGTCCTGGATCTGTTCGCGTAGGCCGCCGGCCTGCAGTGCCAAGCGATACCTCTGGCTGGCCAGGGCCTTGTGGACTCGGGAAATCCTCTCCAGCAGGCCGGGAGAGCGTTGGTCCTGCGGCACGGCCCACAACGGTTCCAGGGCCTCGACGGCTCCCGCCAGGTCATCCCGCAGTAGCCGGGCCGCCGCAAGATCAGCTGCTGCTCCACCTACTACTCGGGCCGACCTGAGGGCTACTGGACGTCGGGAGGCAAGTTCGAGCGAACGAAGCGCCGCCGCTTCAGCCTGCGGGCCGTCTTGGACAAGGAGGTACGTCGAGCTGCTGGACATGGCCAGACGCTCGTCCGTGAACCCGAATTCTCCCTCCAGCCCATCATGCAGGTCATCGGAACGGCCAACTCCTGCTGCATGAGATCGGGTTACTGCCTGATGCGCCGAGTCCCGGTCACCCAGGTAGGCGAAGGCCCGGGCCTCAATGGCTGCGAGGCGTCGCCGTGCGGTGTCGCCGAGGCCGGTGAGACTCTGCGCCATCTGGGCAAGTCGTGCTCCTTCGGTCGGGTCGTCACTGAAGTACGCGATGAAGGCACGTGTGCCGAGAGCGTATGCCTTCAAAGGGTCGAATCGGGAGGTCTCGGCGTACCCTTCGGCAGCGCGAGCCGCCGTTCGGGCCTGGTCGGGATAACCCAGGTCGAAGGCTGCAGCAGCAATGAGTGCGCATGCTTCGCCAGCCCGAATCAGCAACTCCTGTTGCTGTGCGGGAATTTGCGTGCGCGTTCGTTGCTCTTCCGCTTCTTCGCGCAGGGCACTTGCTTGCCGAAAGACATCGAGGGGCGGCTTCCGGTTGTAGCCCTTTGCCAGCGACGTCAGATCATCGTGGAGTTGGTCCAGCGTTGTGTCGGAGAGAGAAGTCGAGGCAGCCGCGCTCGCCTCGTTCTGTGCGTCTCGTGTGGTCATGGCGATTTCGTCTTCCAGGTTGAGCTGAGGGGCCGCCGCCGCGTGGGCCTGCGAGGGCGGGGGCGCGAAGAGCGTCGCCGCTTCGACTCTGAACATCCGCTCCAGGGTGCGACACACCGCGGGGCTAGGAAGCTCCAGAAGATCTCCACCGGTCCATCGCCGAAAGGTGCGCTCCGAGCAGTCGAGGTTCCGCCCCTCGTCGCCAAGGACTTCTTCGGCCGTGGCGCGGAAGTGGTGGTTGAAGTCCCGGTAGCGCCAACGCCGCTGCCGAATGAGGACTGCAAGTAGCGTCCGCGGGGTCTTCATGTCGACTCCTCGTTCCATCGGCGAACCGCCGATTCCCCAGGACCAGGAAACCGATCCACCGTTCGGCTCCGCAACTGGTCGCCCTCAGATGGCACGTTGACGGCACCTTCGTGGCACTTTCGTCACCCGAACGGTAGCGAAGTGGCACGGGTGACGACATGGCGGTGGCGCCCGGACTGGGAGGAATCTGTTCCCGCCCTGGAGGTCGGGCAATCGGCTGCGGATCCGATGCGGCTGGCCATTCCCCAGAGCACACTCCCCAATCTCGTCCCGCTAACCAGCCTCCCCGAGATGCCTCGGACCAGAGGCGAGCAAGCAGACGAACTCCTACGACGAGCCGAGGCCAGCAATGTGCCAGAGCATCGCTCTTAGCCAAATCCCTTCGCTGGACCAGGAGAGCGCGTACTACCAGCGCCTCTTCCCCAACGCTAGCCAGGCCGGCAAGGACCGTGCCGTTCAGTTGATGTTCCTTCGGCTTGGATCCATGCAGCAGTTGCTCGGTCGCATCCGAGAGACCGGCCGGAAGCCACAGGTATGCCTTTACGCGCTCACTGCGCGGAACTGCAGCCCGACGCGTTCTCTCCGAGAGGCCCGAGCCTTCGCTGAGCGGGAAGGACTGTTCGTTCGTCCGGGGCAGTCTTTCACCGACCTCGTCGACCTCGCCCTCTCCGACCAACGTCCCGGCTGGGCGACCGTACGTCAGCAGGTGGAGAAAGGCTACGTGAACGGCGTGGTCGCACTCACACCATCAGTGATCGCTCCGGACATCAACGCCTATGAGCGTGAACTCAGCTGGTTCGACACTCATGGCGGATTCGTGGGCCTCGTCCATGCTGAAGTTACCGAGCCGCCGCCCCAAGCCGTGCAAGGGGCGACGACATGAGCCGGCTACCGGTCCGGCTTGCCGGCCCCCTGGAACAGTCCGCCGAGGAGATGCCCTTGACGGAAGACGTCCTGCTCCGCCTGCTGGCGAAAACCAAGGCGTGGAAGCCATTTGATCCCAACGCCCTCCTCGATCGAATCGCCGTCGCGCTGGACGTCGTACCAGCCCCCTTGGAGGAGCTGGAGCAGGCCGCGCAGGACGTCGTCGAGGGCTTGAGTCAGCTCCTGAACGTGGCCCTGGCTGCGCGGGAAGACGGTCGTGACCCCTACATCCGCACCCTCGTGCAACGGGGGCAGCGTCTGCGCGACGAGCCACTGCCGATCGACCCAGATCAACGGCGGCAGGCGTGCCGCACCTTGAGCTGGGTCGTCGGCGAGTTGCACGACCAACTCGTAGTCCGCAAGGCCATCAAGGGCGTGCCCGACGAGCCCTTGCGTGCCTCTCCCGTTGCCGACATCGATCCTGGCGAGCAGGAGTCCAAGCTGACATCCCCCCGTGTGTCGGCCTAGTCAGCCAGCCGGCGCCCGACCGACCGGCACCCTCTGAATCTGAACCCGCAACCCGCCTGCCCTGCGGAGGTACCATGTGCCACCATCAGCCCCCGTGTCCGCCGTTCGATGCCGCCGACCGGGATGCCGCACACCTCATTTCGCATCACCCGGAGCAGGGCTGGAGCCTGCTCTGCAACGGCGTACTGACGTTCGAGGACGCTGGTGAACTGCTGCCCGACGGGCAGGTCATCGCCCCGCACCGTCCGCGCGTGACAGCCGCGGCGTGATCACCTCCGTAGATGGTGAGCCGACGGCCGACGCCGCCGCGGATCGGCTCAAGAAGGTGCTCGAAGGAGCGGGAATCAACGTGGAAGTGGGTACCGCCCTCTTCCACGGGGGCCCCCACGTGGAAATCAGCATGCTCGCCTGTGAGCCTGCGGGCTTTGCAGCGCTGCGCCTGCTGCATCTCTTGCCGGACTCTTGCTGCTGCCCGGTGTGCCGCTACGTACTGTCGCCTCCAGACGACTCCGAGCGGATGGCCGCCATCCTGGGACGGGCGATCGAGCGCGCGCTCGATGGTGAGCGCATCAATCTCTCGGCCCACAGCGGGTGCAGTCACTGCGATGTGCCGGACGGGGTTGAACCTGATTCCCCTGTGCGTCCGGTGCTCGCGTTGCGGCTGGCGGACGGCATCGAGGCCGGGCTCCGTGCTCTCGCCTGCTCCGAGGGCACTCCACCCCAGCTGCCTTGTTGCTCCGTCTTTCACCCGTGACCCCGCTGATGCCGTCGGCGCGCGGCAAGGTCCTGTTCAAGTAGCTCGGCCCGCATCCCCGCGCCGGTCGGACGGCATTTCCTGGATTTCTGTATCCCCAGCAAGGCACTCGTGTGCTGCGGACCGGGAGGACCGCGAGATGACCAAGATGACCGTGCTGGAGCGCGCCGCTGCGGCGGCCGACGGTAACGAGTTGGACGTGCTCCGCCAGGACGCCCATCAGGTGATCACCGCTGCACGCCAGTACCTGGCCGACCCGTGCCTCCCGGAGTACGAGATGCACGTACTGAAGGTGGAAGCGATTATCGGCAACCTCCTGTCGTCACTCGAAGGTGCGGACAACGGTCCGGCAAGATGCGCGGTCATCGCCTTCGCCCGTGGGTTGGTCCGCGGTGAACACCACAGCCGGGGCTACCCGCCACATCGCCGTCTGCGGATCCTGCTCAACTCAGCAGCGCTTCTTTACCAGCGCTCAAGCACACCACTGCCGAGTTCCCCAGACGACGCACCCACCGTGCAACTCCCGCTGGAATTCCGGCCCGAACATCGTGCGGACACGGCCACCACCATCCGGGTGCCGGTCGCCGGCACGGCTTGATGGACAGCCCCGCTGCCCAGTCAGCTCCCCGCCCTTGGCAGCTGCCTCTCCTCTGCCTATCGCTCGTGAACGACTGCCCGGAGAACTGCATGACCAGCAAAAACAAGCCCGGCTTCTTCGCTCCCCACCCCACACGTCAGGAGACCGTTGACGCGGTCTTGGCTCTCGACCAAGAGCTTGACGCCGCCGACCTACACAGCCTGTCTCCCACCTTTGACAGCAACCACCTCGGACTCCCCCACGTCAGGCTGAACGCGATCAACGCCAGGACCGCGGTCGAGCTTGCGCGGCTGCTCCGCAAGGCGTTGCGCGGCCCCTACAAGGTGGCCGCTCAGCTCGGGGCGGCAGCCCGTGCGCATGGCCTTGACGACTTCCCCGACCCGACGATCTACGGCGCGAAGATCCATCTGGGTGAGGTCTCGATCGCCACGGCGGATCGGTTGGCTTGCCTCCTGGGCGCCCCGACCGAGCCCGAACTGGAACTGGCCGACACACCCGACTGGCCCGAGTCGCAGCACGTCTCAGATCGGCTCCACACTGCGTTCAAGCACGCCACCGACGGTGGATTCATGGACCAGTACGTCCACACCTACTGCCGGCGATGCGACGGCGAACCGGCCATCGAACTGGGAGCCCTCTCTGTGGGCACCGCCCGTCGGCTGGTGAAGGCGCTCCAGCGTGGAGTGTCCTCATGACCGAGCAACCACAGCGCCCCGACATCGCATGCGACCTGGTGTACCGCGCTGAGGCGGCCCGTGAGCACCGCAGGAAGCTCCCCCTTGCCCTGCTGAGCGCGGCCGAGATCGGAATGGGACGGCACCAAGACCGCGCCAACGCGCGAGTCCTCCGTCGCAGCGTCGGCGATCACAGTTGGCCGGGCCGGAGCCTGGTGGGCGAGGAGGCCGCCGAGGCCGCATGGCAGATCGCGCTCTATGCCGATCCTCTTCCCGACTTCCAGCGCCTGGCCCTGCGCCTTCTGGCCGACGCCGTGGTCCGGGGCGAGGCGCCCCTACGGCAGTGGGCGCCCGAGCACTCGGCAGCCTTCGCCGGCATCGCCCTCAAGACCGTCCCGGAAGCACCGCAGCCAGACGACGACACCCGCTCAACGAGCACGGTGAGGGGGAAGGCGACATGACCACGGCCAGAACGCCCGCGCCCACGACGTGGGACAACTGGGAGGCCAACGGCCAGACGTTCCGGGTGATCACCGACACCGAACTCGACCGCTTCGCCCGCTACTGCCTCGGCCGCCGCCGGCGGACCGCCGTCGACGCCGGCTGCGGAATCGGCGACCGGCTGGCGCAGCGTCATCCGCTACACCCTGCGCGGCCCCCTGGCCTGCCTGGTGCTGGGCACCGCGGGCCCATAGACCGGCCGCACGGTGGCCCGGAGACACGATCCCGGGCCATCGAGCGGTCTTCCACCGCCCCGTACCGGGGCTGCCCACCTACCACAACCCATAGACGAGGGGGACCTGTTGAACGAGGTGACCGAGGTCGCAAACGATGCCTTCCGCGTCCTCTCATGGAATATCGAACATAACGGCACCGACCCTGATGGATCGGATCACCGTTGGCATCTAGCCATGGACGTTCTCGCCACACTCCGGCCGCACGTGCTACTCCTGGCGTTTTCCGGCTGACGGAGCTGCGGAGGGGCCTGTGACCTGGGAAATAACATAGCGAACATGTCCGGGATGTGGAGTGCCGCGGGCGGTGCGCCGCTCGATCGAGTGACGAAGTCGACGGTGGCCGGGCGTCGGCGGCGGGGCGGTCGTGGTGCCCCGGCAGGAGCTGGTCATGAAAGGGCCGCCGTTTCGTGGGTGCCGAGTGCGGCGTCGAGGGCGTCGACGTGGAGTGACAGCGCAGCGCTGATCGACTCGGCACTGGGTGCGATGCCGAAGTGTGCGTCCGCGGCGTCGCCGACGGTGTCGTCGCAGGCGTCGAAGAACTGCTCGATCTCCCGCAGAAGTCGGCCGAGAGAGGCGACTTGCTCGCGGTCCAGAAAGACCGCGCAGGCGACGGCCTTCGAGGTCGTCCTTCCTGCTCCAGCGTCTGCGGAGGATTTGCTGCGACGGATGCCGCGGTCTGATCGGGGCCCGGATGTCACTGCGTCTCCTCGTCCTGGCTGCCCTGCTCGGCCGTCTCCTGGCTGGGGGCAGAGGTGCCGGCGTCATCGGACGCGGCCTCGGCCGGCCGGTGGTCGGCGTACTGGGAGGTCACCTTGGTGGGAACGTGGCCCAACTCGCGGCGGGTTGTATCCAGAGTGGACCCGTTGCGGATCAGGCTTTCGGCCAGCTGGCGGCGGGTGGGAGAGGTCACGACTGCTCCAGTTCGATGAGTTGGGCTTCGAGGTCGGCGATGCGTTTGTCGGCGAAGCGGACGTTGTCGCGAGCGGCGGCCAGCTTGTCGGTCAGCGACTTGTTCTCCGCCGTCAGCCGGCGGGTGCGGCGGGTGAGGTTGGCGTTGTCGGTGGTGAGGCGGACGATGTCCTCCTCGCTCCACTGCGTTTGCAGGTCCTTGACCTGGCCGAGGAGGTCACCGATCTGCTCGCGTTGCGCGCGGATCTCGTCGTGGGCGGCCTTGAGGGCTTCCTCCGTGTTCAGCGCGCGTTCGCGCCAGGCCACCTCGATCGCCTCGTGTTCGGCCTGGCGGTCCTGAACGCGGCGGCCGGCGGCCCGGCTGATCGCTTCCGCGACGAGAGTTCGGGCCTCGGCGTGCTCATAGAGGAACGTGCGCGAGACATCCGCGTGCCGGGCGACGGCGGCCATCGTGATGGGTGTCTTCGTCCCGGCCAGCCGTTCCAGGGCGGCCTGGATCCGCTTCAGCCCGGCCTGGGTCTTGCGGCGCCGGGCCTCCAGGGCGTTCGCGGTGCGGGCCGCGGGCACTGTGGTCGTCACGACTCCTCCTCGGACCAGTCGTCGTCGAGCGCGTCGCCGCCGGCGGCGGCCAGGTCCGTGGCCCTGAACGCGGTGCTCCAGACGCGGCCGAAGTAGTCCTGGGGCCGTCGCAGGTCCAGGGCGAGGGCCTGGTCGAGCAGGCCGAGGCCGGCCAGGGCCTTCTCCAGGCCGTCGATGGCCCGGTCGGTGGGCTCGAAGACCTGGTGCAGGTAGTCGGCGGTCGCGTCGTCCGGGGCCCGCTCGGCGATGGATCTCCACTGCTCGCGCTTGCGCCGCCAGTAGAGGAGGTCGGCGCCCGACATGACGAACTTGTCGCAGCCCTCGCAGTTGAGCTTCCACGGGCACTCACCGCCGTCGACGACGGGCTGGAAGGTGCAGAACCCGCCCTCGGCCGGGGTGGAACGGCGCGAGAGGTCCACGGCCAGGGCTTCCGCCTCCGTCCGGCTCATGCCGTCGCTGGGCGACGCGAGCAGCTTGCCGGGTGCGGGGGCGCCGGGGCCGGCCACCCAGACGTGCTGGAGGACGTCCTCGATCTCGGAGCTGGCGACCTTCGCGTAGTGCTCGGCCATCCGTACCGACACCTGGCCGAGGTACTTGCGGATGTGGTGGAGCCCGGCGCCGTGCCGCAGCAGGTTGGTCGCCAGCGTGTGGCGAGCCTGGTGCGGGACGCATGAGCCGAGGTCGAGCTGTTCGATCCACTGGGCGAAGCCGGAATGGAAGAAGGTGTAGGAGATCGCCCGCGTTGCCCGGAGGTTGCGGACGTGGCTGGGGAACAGGGCGAGATGCTTGCGCTCAGCGGGGGTGGGCGGGCGGCCGTGGCGGTCCTCGAACCTGCCGAGCGTGATCCGCTGGCGCTCGCGGAGCCGCTGGTAGATGCGTTCGGGGATCCGGATGGCCTCGTCGTAGTTGCCGACCTTCGTCTGATCGTGCCAGAGCAGGGGAAGGCTGCCGTAGCGGCCGACGCACTCCAGCCGCAGCTCCAGCACTTCCCCGCAGCGACGCCCGCTGAAGACCAGGGTTTCCCAGATGTCGCGTACTCCGCGATCACGGGGGTCGTAGTCGTCGGCCAGCTGCTGCAGATTGGCCTCGTCGGCCAGGGCCTGCGCGACGTCGTCGCTGAACGGGCTGCGCTGGCGCTCGGCCACTCCATTCCCGCCGCCGTGGGGCAAAGCGGTGATGAAGCCCCGGGACAGGCCGACGCGTTCGGCATCCCCGTTGTCCAGGGCCTCTCGAAGGACAAGCCGCCCGTAGTTGAACACGAACCGCAGCGAGACATCGGTGACCTTGCCGGGCTTCCCCTTGGTGGGATGGCAGACGCCCAGGTGCGGCAGCCCCTCCCGGGCGCGATTGCGATGATCGGCGACGAACCGCTTCATGTGTTCCTCGCCCAGCAGCCGGGGGTCGTGTCCGCCCTCCGGCGCGGCGATCTCCAGGAACGCGCTCAGCTCGACGCAGGCCCGGCGGCAGGCGTCGAAGGGGGTGTTGCTGCGCGAGCCGGCCGGGTCGTCCAGCCGGGCGGCAAGGTGGTCCCAGAGCAGGTCACGCAGCCACCGCTGGGAGACCTGGGTCAGGTCGAAGTGACTCAGGCGGTGCCGGAAGCGGACCCCGAAATGCTCGGTGTCGATGTAGCCCAGTTCCCTGCTGTCAGCGCGGGTGAAGTAGACGAGCTGAAGGTGACGCCGCATCTCCTGCAGCACCAGCTGGCCGCGCTGGGCCGGGTGGGAGATGGCCAGGCTCTCGTCGAACAGCGATGTGACGCGTTCGGCGCGGGCGGCATCCACGATGCGCTGCAGCCATTTCAGCGGCCACTCGGTGTGCTGCGAACGCTGAGCGTGCGCGATCATCCCCCAGCGGACCTCGGCCTGGACCAGCGGCGGAAGGCCGCGCAGGTTGATCTGACCCGCCCGGGTGGCCGCCTTCACCCGCGAGCCCCAGGAACGGAAGGCTGCCTCGTCGCCGTAGAACACCGGGACCGGGCTTCCGACCTGCTCGTGGCTGAACCACTGGTGCGGCAGTATCGCCTGGCCGGGCCGGCCGTCAGCCGCGTACTGCTGCTCGTGGGTCAAGCACAGCCCCAACGGGCCCCGGGCCCAGGACAGGCAGACCGCCGCGAGGCACTGGCCGTAGGCGGCGTAGGGCACCTCCCCGAGGAGCCAGGCGTCGAAGTCCAGCTCCGGGGCGGTGGTCCGGGCGAACTTCCACCGGCCGACGTGGCGTTGACACAGCTGCCGCAGCATGTTGGTCACCGGCCGATCCGGACAGATCCGGCAGTTGCGCGGCTCCGACGTGGACTCTGTGGAGTGCAGCGGGCCAGCAGTCCGCGCGTAGGCGAAGCGGCTCAGGTCGGGTTGTTCCCGACGGACGCGAATCCAGTCAATCTGATGACCGCTGCACAGATCCTTGGTCGTCGTGCGGGGCGTGCAGCAGACCTCCACCGCGCACTGCCAGGCGAAGACCTCGTGGCGGGGCGGGACACGGATCACCTCGTCGCGGTAGAACGCTTCGACCGCCGGCGCCTGGATGAGGGCTTCAAGCAGTTCCAGACGGTCCCGGAACTGGCGGCGCTCGGCGTGCTGGTCGACCACGGGCAGCAGCAGCCGCGGCGTCTCGGCGGTCATACGTGCTCACCCCAGACCGTGCGCAAGGCGGCGTCGAAGACCGGATCGTGGATGTCGACGTGCGCGTAGATCTCGTCCACGACCTCCGTCGAGGCCCAGCCGCCGGCGTCCCGGGCCACCACCAGGTTTCCGTTCGCCGCATCGAGAACCGAGGAGGCAAACGTGTGGCGAAATGCGTGGGGGCGGACTCTGCCCAGCCCAGCACGGGCGGCGGCCCGGCCGATCATCTTGCGGGCCCCCTCTGGCGCCCAGGGCATCCCGCGATCCGCGCCGTGCTGCTGGACCAGCAGCTGACCGTGCCCGGCGCCCCGCGGGTACTCACTCATCATGTACTCGAAGTAGGCGTGGATCATCGCCGGGCTGACGCGCTTGATCAGGCCGCCGCGGATGACGCCGTCCTCCAGCTCCCAGGGGTACTTCGTCTTCGCCCTGGCACCGTTGGCAAGCCCGTCGCGGTGGCAGACGTGCGCGTGCGGGGTGCGGCACTCTCCGCAGGCCGCCCCGTCCCGCAGGTGAAGGTCCGCCAGGTGCAGGCCGCAGAGTTCGCCGATGCGAAAGCCTCCGTCGCTCAGCCACTCCACCACCAGCCGGTCGCGAGCAGAGTTGGCCTCGTCCAGCAGAACCTCGCGGGCCCCCTCCGGCAGCATCTTGGGATGCCGACGCCGGATGCTCTTGGGCGCCAGCGGGTTGGCGGGCATGTCGCGCTTGAGGTGCCCCAGCAGCGAACGGTGCCGGTCAGCCTTGGTCGGCATCCGGCGCAGATTCAACTGCTCGGCCAGCGCGGCATTGACCCCCAGCGCGGCGTGGTGGAGGTAGAAGCCCTTCAGACACGAAGCGGTCGTCTTCAGCGCGCTGTTGCCGTACGACTTCTTGCCGACGCGCCACGGCGTGCCCAGCGGCATCGGGACACGGGCCCCGACCGCCCCCATGTACCGCTGCAAGTCCCGGAACCCGACGGTCTCCGGCTCCAGTCCCTCCTGCTTCATCCACCGCAGATGATCGACGAGCACGTACGCGTACGTCTTGTCCGTGCCCGCCCCCGCGTACTGGTCCAGGTACCGGTCCGCTGCCGGATGGACGCCCCCGCCCGGCTCAAGAATCGTGTACGAGCACCGTCCGTCCCGGTGTCGTACCTTCTGCACTCTCAGCTGGCCCATGAGCAGCCTGCGTGCCACTTGTCCTCCATACCGACTCGATGTGACGTGGCGAACATCCCGATCGCGGTAGGAAAACGAGACCGGGACGTCATGAGTCACAGGCACCGCAGACATCACGTACAGCTCAAAGAGAGGCCGGAAAACGCCAGGAGCTCACCCGCGCGGACATGCACGGCCAGCGCGCGGTGTGGGCTGAGGCCGCCCGGCTCGGCGGCCACGTCCCGTTCCTCGCCGGCGCCACCCCGGAAAGCGCCAACCCGACAGGCGTGTACGTCGATCCGAAGCTGTGCGAGCCGACAGAGCGTTTCGAGCACACCACCGGCATGTGGCATCCGGTGTCCAATCCGGTCGTGCGTCTCAAGGGAACAACGGGCAAGCTGAGCCTCGCCTCGATCCACCTGTGCTCCTTCGATCCCGATCGGCGAGTCAACGAGACCCGGCGGCTGACCACCTTGGGCAAGCCGGGGATGGCGGCGATCATCGGCGGCGACTGCAACAGCTACCCGCACCGCGAATCTGAGGCGCAGGACCTGCCCGACTGGGAGGACGTAGCTGACCGCAGCCATTTCGAGCACCGCACGATCGACGTCGGCGGCGTGCGGGTCTCCGACACCCGCCCCGACCACATCCTTTCCGGGACCCATCACGGCCACCAGCCCGTCTTCGTCGAGCTGGGACAGTACGCAGCGACTGAGTTGCACATTCCCGGTGCGCTCGCGCCCACAGCATCACTGTGGCGCACGGATCAGGGCCCGATGCGTCGCATCGACCGGATTTACGCGACGCCGCAGGTGGCGGACGCCCTGACGGATCTGAAGGTCATCGTCAACGACGACGTCCGGGAGGCATCCGACCACTGCCCCGTGATGGCGACCTTCAGCCTGTCCCGGCTGCGGAAGGCCCTGTCCCCGGCCACCTCGACGGCCGCCTGACCAGGAGACGATAGCGATGAGCGCACCGATCAAGGGCAACGGCCGCACCCTCACCGTGCTGTCGTGGAACTTCGAACGGAACGGCGGCAACGACGCGGCCAAACGCCGCCGCGCCCACGAGACGTTGGTATCCCTCAACCCGCACCTCGTGCTGCGTCAGGAGATGTGGGGTGCGGACGCGAACGGCAACGCGATCATGTACGAGTTGGAGGACGTGGTCGGCATGCGCGGCTGGCTCGGGCCCCGGTCGTGTACCGCGGTCTTCGCCGACCCGCGGGTCTTCCGCGCGCTGCGAGAGTGGCCGGACACCGGTCCCATGTGGGTGCTGCCACCGACCGCGCTGACCATGCGCTACGCGCCCGCAGGTACCGACGCAACGCCGCTGGTGGTGGCGTCCTATCACCTTAACTACGCCTCGCCCACCAACCGGCTCGCCGAGAGCGAATGGCTCTCAACCTGGGCGGACAAGAAATGGACCGCCCCAGGTGGCGAGAGCGTGAGCATGCCCGCCCTTCTCGGCGGGGACAACAACGCCTACCCGGACCCGGACCTCGACTGCGACCTGGCCTTGCCCGAACTCGCGGAGATCAACGACCGGCCTCACCGGCTGCACCGCTCCTACGTCGGCCCGGACGGATCCCGGCAGATGGACACCCGCCCGGACCAGGCGCTGCGCACCGCCGGCTTGGAGGACGTCGCCCGCTACTGGGCCACGGCGCGCGGAGGCAGCAAGGCGGCGGTCTCCCGCACGGTCAACGCCTGTCAGAGTCACGGCCCTGACTCACGCATCGACAGGATCTACGTCACCACCGACTTGCTGGACGCGGTGACCGGCGTGGACGTCATCGAGGTCCCGCTCGATCTGTCAGACCACCACATCGTCCGCCTTTCGGTGGACGGCGACTGCCTGTCCGACATCCTCCACCGCCGTCCCTAGCCGACCGGCACAAAGCCCCCGAACGGGCCGCCGCCATGACGCCCTGGCCTCTTCCTCCAGCCCCATCGCGAGGTTCGACCGCACCGCGGGTTCCGCCTCGCCGTCAAGCGGCAGGTGGCCAGCCGCTCGGTGGTCGCCCTGCCTCGCACCGAATCACACCGTTACGGAAGGACTCCATGAAGACCTCGTCCGCCCTCCTCCTGCTGCTCGCTGCTGTCGGTGCCGTCCGCATCGTGCAACGGGAGTGGCACCAGCGGCAGCAACACCAGGCGACGGTGAGCGAACTCCACCACAGCCGGCTCACCCACCTGATCTCCAACCCCCACCTCGCACAGGAGTGGGCACCCGAGGGCATGGACCTGGAGGAGTTCGCACAACTCCTGAACGAAAACCAGCAGCTGGTCGCGCTCTCGCTGCGGCACCGACTCGGCCTGCTGCGCGGCAGCAGGCTGCGCTTCGCAGCGGATGCCTTCATGAAGCAGCCAGCCAGCCGCCTCTACTGGAAGCACTTCGGCTCCTTCCGGATGCAGGAGGCAGACGGCGACCGGTACGCCCGACGGTTCACCGCGGTGCTGGAGGACGCCTACGTCGCCCGCCCCGAGACCGACCCCATCGGCGTCTGAACACCACCGGCACTCCACCAATTCACATGCCGCGGAAGCGGACTTCACCGCGCTGCGGAACGACCATCTCGAAAGGACGTCGTGGGCAAGGGCAAGGACACCATCAAGGCAGCGAAGGGCGCTGGTGACCGGGGCAACAACGGCCGTGGCAGTTCCCGGAGGCAGGAAGTAATCGGCGCCCGACACACCAAGCAGACTCACATCTGTGAGGACTACTGCGACAAGCCGTGCCCGCTGAACTCGGACAGTTGACCGCCGTCGGTAGAGGCCACGTCCCCTGACGCCTCACCGAAGGCGTCAGCCACAGGCCGGGTGGGTGAACTGCCCGGCAACCGGGCCTAGAACGAGGATCGGCACCGGAAGGTGAGGAGGGGCTGCGGCCCCGGCCACACCTGTCCCACGCGCACCGCGGTGAAGGGTGGCCACTTCGGATCGATGGCCGAATCTCAGCCACTGTCGGTGAGGGCCTCACAACGGTGTGTCCGAATCAATAGCGTCATCCGCAGCCGGCTTCTGCGCTGTCCGCCGCCTGCCGGCTTTCCAGAAACGCACTACGAAGGATCGTCATGACCGTCGATACTGAGCAGGCCACGACACTACGCAACACCGTGATGGACCAGCTACGGGCGGACGGCGTGCTCGTCACGCCGGAGGTCGAGGCGGCGATGCGGAAGGTCCCGCGTCACGCCTTCGCCCCCGAGGCCCCCCTCGAAAAGGCTTACGAGCCCTACGCGGCCGTCGTCACGAAGACCGATGAGTACGGCGTGCAGATCAGCAGCGTCTCCGCTCCGCAGATTCAGGCCATGATGCTCGAACAGGCCCAACTGCGCTCTGGTATGCGCGTGTTGGAGGTCGGCTCCGGTGGACTGAACGCCGCCTACATGGTCGAGTTGGTCGGCGATGCCGGCGAGGTCACCTCGGTCGACATCGACCCCGAGGTCACCGAGCGGGCCCGGCGGCTACTGGACGAGCAGGGGTACAAGAGCGTCCGGGTCGACACCGCCGATGCCGCCGAGCCGATCCCCGGCCTGGGAGAGGTCGACGTCATCATGGTCACCGCTGGGGCCTGGGACATCCCCTCGGCCTGGCTCGATCAACTCGCTCCCGAAGGCCGGCTGGTAGTTCCCCTGCGGATGCGGGGGCTGACCCGTTCCGTCGCCTTCATCCGCCGCGATGGCCACCTGGAGAGCGAGTCGGCGAAGATCTGCGGCTTCGTGCCGATGCAGGGCGCCGCCGCCCACGAGGTGACGTTGCTCTTGGTCGCGGGCAGCCCGGAGATCGGTCTGCGGTTCGACGACGGTGTCCCGATCGAGCCCAGCCAGCTCGACAACGCGATCACCACGCCGCGGGTCGAGGCGTGGACCGGCGTCACCATCGGGCGCGGGGAACTGATGGACACGCTGCAGATGCACCTGGCCATTGGGCTGCCGGGCTTTTGCATCATGGCGCTCGACAAGGAACTCGACTCCGGCGTCGTCACGCCCACCAACCCTGGCTTCTCCCTCGCCACCGTCGACAAGGACAGCTTCGCGTACGTCGTCTACCGCCGCACCGAGGACGGTGAGGCGTCCGAATTCGGCGTGCACGCGCTGGGGACCCACGCACAGCAGCTCGCCGACGAGGTGGCGGAACAGCTGCGCACCTGGGAATCCAGCCGACGCGGCGGCCCCAGCCCGGTCATCCGGGTCTATCCGGCCGGCACCAGCGATGACCAGGTCCGCGGTGACCGGGTCATCGACAAGGTGCACTGCCGGATCTCGCTCTCCTGGCCCACGCAGTAACCGCAGGGCCAGGGTTTCATGCACCACTCCATCACTGAAGGGGAGGATTCATGAGTCACATCGCGCTGCTCGATCCGACGGAGGTCGACGGTGAGGAGGACTTCGCGCCGCTGGACGTGAAGGTCGTCGTCGCCGCCCACCCGCACGGCAAGCTGCTGTGCGCCACGAACGACGGGTGCGGCAACACCTGCGCCAACGGGGCTTCGGCCTGCACGTCGTTCACGGAGGACCCGGCCTAATCGGCTCCTCGCTGGTGTGCCGGGCTCATCAGCCCGGCACACCAGCACCTGTGGCCATGGCTGCCCATCGTCGAAGGAGCCTGCGTGTCCGCTTTCCCTCCGGTGATCTACGAGTACGACGGTGGCGCCATGCTGCGCGCCACCACACGCCCTGGCGTCGTCGGCCTCCCGCGCGGCGGCCTTGGCGACTCGGCCGTTGCCCGTGCCTGGCTCGGTGGCCTCTGGCAGGACGCCGACGTGCGCGGTGCCGTGCGGGTGGCCTCTCCCGTTTTGTGTCAGGCAGTCGAGAGCATCGTGGGTGGGGCACAGCAACGGCCACGGCAGATCCAGCGGACGGTCCTGTCGGTTGCCTCCTACCTGCTGCGGTGGCAGCACCGCGCCACTCCCTTCGGAATGTTCGCCGGCATAGCCCCCCTCTCGGTAGGTCCGACTGCGCAGGTGCGGTGGCACGGGCCGCCGCGGGCTACGGCTCGTACAGATGCCGCGTGGCTGGCCGAGGTGATCCGCCAACTGCACAGTGACATCGCCGTGGTGGAGCGACTGTCGTTCGTGGCGAACGACACCGCGGTGGTGCGCGGAGATCGGGTCGTGGCCGCGGGCCCGCCCGCTGACGGACGCGCGGTGTTGATGGCGCCCGTGGAGGTGTCCGTTCCGGCGCGGCGCACCGTCCTCGCGGCCTTGGCCGCTGCCGCCGTGCCTGTTTCCTATCGGGAGTTGCGTGAGCAGATGCGCAACCGGTTCCCCAACGCCTCCGCCGGGCAGGTCGATGGTCTGCTCGGTGATCTCATCGCGCAGCACCTGCTGATCTCCAGCCTGTGGGCCCCGATGACCACCGTTGACGCCCTGGCGCACGTCTGCACCGAGCTGAAGCGGATCGGCGCGCACGGCCTTCCTGGCGTTGGCCCGCTGGTGCGTGAGTTGGACGGCATCCACGCCATCCTCAGCGCCGAAGCTCCCTCCAGCAACGTGCTGGTTGACGCGGTCCCGCGGATGCATGCTGTCTGCGATCGGGCCGTTGCTCCGGCCCCTCTCCTCGTCGACATGACGGTGGACGGCCACGTGCAGATCCCCCACTCCGTCGTGTCCGAGGTGCAACGCGCGGTTGCCGCGTTATACCGGGTCACCCCGTATCCCTATGGGCACAAGGCATGGCGCGACTACCACCGCCGTTTCCGCGCCCGCTACGGTGTCGGCGCCGCGGTGCCCGTCTTGGATCTGGTCGGCGATCACGGGCTGGGCCTGCCTGCGACCTACGTCGGCGCGGAGCGCGAGAAGTCGATCTCGTCGTGGACGAACCGCGACGAGAGGCTGTTGGCCCGTCTTCAGCAGGTCCTCATGGACGGGCGCGAGGAGCTGGTGCTCACGGACGCGGATATCGACGAGCTGGCCCGCGTCACCGGCTCCGAGGAGCCCGAGTTCGCCCCCCGGCTGGAAGTGGCCTTCGAACTTCACGCGACCAGCACCCGAGAGCTGGCCCGCGGCAAGTTCGACGTGTGGGTCACTAGCGTGCCGCGGATCACTAACAGCATGGCGGGCCGATTCGCCTACCTCTTACCCGAGGCGGACCGCGATGCCCTCGCGCGCACCTACCGCCCCGCCTCGGAAGCGACGGTGACCGCGCAGCTCAGCTTCACCCCGCGCCGGCACCGCAACGCCAACATTGCCCGCACCGTGCAGCTGCTGCCCGTCGTCCCGCTGGCCGAGCACCGCCCGGACGATGACAAGGAGGTGATCGCCCTCGCGGACCTGACTGTCACTGCCGATGCCCGCCATCTGCACCTGGTGCAGCGCTCCACCGGCCGGCGGGTCGAACTGCACATCCCCCACGTGCTGGAAGCCAGCGTCCAAACGCCCCCGCTGGCGCGGTTCCTCGCCGAGGTCTCCACCGTCCGCTGCGCCGCGTACTGCCCGTTCTCCTTCGGCGCGGCCAGCCGGCTTCCCTACCTGCCGCGAGTGCGGTACCGCCGAACCGTCCTGGCGCCGGCCCGATGGCTCCTGACCGCGACCGATCTTCCCGCCCGCACGACCAAGATGCCGCAATGGGAAGAAGCGCTGGCTGCATGGCGCCGCCGCATGCGCGTGCCGATTCGGATTGCCCTGGTCGAGCTGGAGCAACGTCTGCCCCTGGACCTGACGCACCCCGTCCATCGCCAGCTACTGCGGTCCCGCCTCGACGAGGCCAAACGTCTCGAACTGCGCGAGACCCCTGAACCAGACCGACACGGGTGGATCGGCCGCGCCCACGAGATCCTGCTTCCCCTCCGACGCACCCACCCGCAGCAGAGCCTCCCGCTGCCCTCACCGCAGCATCCGATCGACGTATCCGACTCCCGACTGCCTGGGGCAGGGGTGGTTCTCCGCGCGCACCTTCACAGCCATCCGCAGCGGCACGACGAGATCCTCGATCGCCACCTGCCCGCGCTCCTGGCCCAGTTCGACCAACCGCCACAGTGGTGGTTCCTGCGACACCGTGAAGCCTCCCGCCCCGAAGCCGGCCGTCACCTCGCCCTCGTCCTGCACCTGCCTGAGGGCACGTACGGGTCGGCGGCCAGCGCGGTGCACGCCTGGGCCACTGCCCTGCACCGCAACGGCTTGATCGCCGACCTCGCGTTGACCAGCTACACCCCGCAGACGGGGCGCTACGGACACGGTCCAGCCCTGGACGCCGCGCACGCGGTCTTCGCCGCGGACTCCGCCGCCGCCCTGGCCCAGATCCGCTTCGTCGCCCACGACGACGCGCTTGCCTCGGAAGCGCTCACGGCCGCCAGCCTGTTCAACCTCGCCACCCACCTCGCCCCCACCGCCGACGCCGGCATGAACTGGCTCATCACACATCTCCCGCATGAGCAAGGCGCGTTGGACCGGACCCTGCGCGAACAGACCCTGGCCGCGACTGAACCCGGCGCACTCCAGCCGTTCACGAAGACGGCACACGGCGCGGCAGCGAACGAGGCGTGGGAATCCCGCGCCGCAACCCTGGCTGCCTACCGCCGCGCCCTCGTCGGCCAACGCGACCCCCTCACCGTGCTGCGCTCCCTGCTCCACAACCACCACATCCGCGCCCTGGGCCCCGACCCGAAGACGGAGGCCCTCACCCTCCGGCTGGCGCGCACCGCAGCGCTGAGCTACACCGCCCGGAGAACCACATGACCACCAAGGCCCAAGCCGCACACCTAGCGCACAAATACGCCGCCGCTCTGTCCGACCCGCCCTCAGGTCAGAGTTTCGAAGGGCAGTCGCTGGCCGACGGGGCAGCAGGGATCGCGCTGCTGCACATCGAGCGCGCCCAGGCCCGGACCGGCCCCTGGAAGCTGGCGCACCGCTGGATCAATCACGCAGCCGCCGGCGAACTCGACGCCACCGACAGCGCCGGCCTGTTCCGCGGCGCCCCCGCCCTCGCCTTCGTCCTGCTCAACACCGTGCCCCACGGCCGCTTCCAGGACCTCTACCGCAACGCGTGGGAGAAACTCCACCACCACGTCACCGCCCTGGCCCACCAACGCACCGAAAAGGCGCTCGCCCGGATACGCCGCGGCGAGCTGACCACCTTCGCCGAGTACGACCTCTTCTGCGGCCTGACCGGCATCGGCGCCTACCTCCTACGCGCAGACCCGACCAGCAGCGCACTGGAGCAGGTCCTGCACTACCTCGTCGCCCTCACCCACCCTGTGACCGTCGACGACCACCGGCTGCCCGGCTGGTGGGTCGCACACGACCCCAACCGCAACACCAGCGCGAAGTTCGCCAAGGGGCACGGCAACCTCGGGGTGGCGCACGGCATCACCGGTCCCCTGCTGCTCCTCGCCCAAGCCCTCCGTCGCGGCGTCAGCGTCGACGGCCAGCACGAGGCCATCCACACCATCTGCTCCCACCTCGACGACTGGCGGCGGGACGCAGAACCCAGCCCCTGGTGGCCACTGCACCTCACCCTGACCGAGTTCACGTCGCGCCAGATACAGCAGCATGGCCCCGGCCGCCCGAGCTGGTGCTACGGCACCCCCGGCATCGCACGCGCCGGACAACTCGCCGGCATCGCCCTGGGCGACCGCGGGCTCCAGCACATGTACGAAGCCGCGCTCTACCTGTCCCTTACCGATCCGGAGCAACTCGCCCTCGTTCGCGACGCCTCGCTCTGCCACGGCTGGGCCGGCATATACCAGACCACGGCCCGCGCCGCCCACGACAGCCCTACCCCCATCTGCGCACGCTGCTGCCCCTCTTGGGCGAAACCCTGACCACGCACATCCGAGCAACGGCCGACCAGAACGCGGGACTGCTGACCGGCACCTCCGGAAGTGCCCTGGCTTTGTCCTCGCTGACCGCTGGCGCGCCAACCACACAGACGGGATGGGACGCATGCCTGCTGATCGACTGACCGCCATCGACCGGGCCGTCCTAGACGTCTTGGCCGGGCATCCCTTGGACGAGACCGCCCGACAGGCCCACATGCATTCAGCGCACCTAGCGGACGCCGTCGAGCTGTTCCAGCAGGCTGGACACGATGCCCTCGCGCACCAGGCCAGCCACCTCGGCTGGCAGCAGATCTTCATCGAGTTCCAGGACTGGGCCGCCGCCGAATCCATCGCAGCCGCCCATCTCGAACCTGCCTTGAGCCAGGCACAATCAAGCGGCGGCATCACCGGCTGGTGGTTCATCCGCAAGCACCCCTGCTGGCGCCTACGCCTCGACGCGCTCCCCGGCTCCACCACCGTGACCGACGTCAGCGCGGTCCTCGACCAACTGCGGGAGCACAACCACGTGAAGCGCTGGTGGCCCGGCATCTACGAACCCGAGACCGCAGCCTTCGGCGGCACCCTCGGCATCGACACCGCCCACGACCTCTTCTTCGCCGACAGCCGCGAAATTCTCCGCCTGCCAGCTCGCCTCAACGTCGCCCTCGGCCGCCGTGAACTCTCTGTCCTGCTGTGCTCCGCCATGATGCGCGGCGCCGGCCTGGAATGGTACGAAACCGGCGACGTCTGGGACCGTCTCATCAGCGAAGAGGGCCGTTCCACAGCCGAGCAAATCCCCGAACAGCGACGCCTGCAACTGGTCCAACAGCTCCGCACCCTGCTCCAGGCCAGCACCGCCCCCAAGGGCCCCAACCTCGCCGACAACGGCCCTCTCGGCCCGGTCACCACGTGGGTAACGGCCTTCCGCGACACAGGCGCCACGCTCGGCGCCGCAGCACACGCCGGACGACTCGATCGCGGTCTGCGGCAGGTCCTCGCCCTCCACGTCATCTTCCACTGGAACCGCCTCGGTTTCTCCCACCGAACCCAGAGCGCCTTGGCATGGTCCGCCCGCCAGGCAGTATTCGCCCCGCTCTAACAAATCAGGTGCGCCTCGCGTCCCCGTGCCTTGAAACGGGGACGTCCTTACGGCAACCCCACCAGCGACACGGCGGGGGGATGATGCCGGCTTCAGCTCTCCTCTTGTTCGGTAGAAGATCATCACCCACGCGTTGGCCACGGCGCAGATGTCGCACAAGGCCGTGGCCCAGCTCTCCTACCACGAGTCGCAAGCGCACGTCCGCGTCCGCGTCCGTCCGATCTTGGGGGTCATCAACACTGTCACCTCCACCGGTCAGGTGCGGCTGCTTGCCGGGCTCCAGACGCTGGCCACCGGCGAGACCGCCTATACGGAAGGCAACATCGTGCGTCGCTAGGGGCCGCCAGGCGTCGCTCTACCGTTGGACTGACCGCCGCGTTGCCGCCTACGGATTTCCGTACAAAAGTTCATACATGGATGCATACTCCATAGAACCGGATATAGGCGGCCTCGCCGAGCGTCTCGGGCAACCGTCGGAAGCGGACTTCCGTCGACCGCCGGTGCAGGTTTGCGAGTGCGGCTACACCACGCCCGTCGACGAGCGCAGAGCCTTGACCCGCGAGGTGCTGAGCGCCGCAGTCGGGCGGATCGGCCCACCGACGCTCTACGGGGGCGCCGAAGCGGGTCCTGTGATTCGATGGCGCGATGCCGAGCGGACGGTCTTGCTGGACTGTGGGGCCAGGGGGCTGCAGCTGTCGGTGTGGCACACAGAGGAGCTGGAGGCGTTCGAGCAGTCACGCTTCGAGGTCGACCTGATCGATCCGGCGGAGTACTTCAGCAGGCTCCCCTACCTGTGGCAGCTACACAGGGAGGCTGCAGGGAGTCCTCCGCTGCATTTCCCTGCCGCGCCCTTCGCGCAGGACTGGTCGTGGCTCGAAGGGTCGTTGGCGGCGCTACTGCGAGGCTGGCAGGAGCAATTGCCGGCGCAACTGGACCGCGACACAGCCGGGTTCAATATCGTCCCAGCCCACGCCTGGCAACTGCCCTTCAGTGCGCTGTCGGTGCTGTGCTCGGAGTTGGAGGGCGTGCTGCTCTTGGTGGACGACCGCCCGACGGGCGGTGGAACGCCCGGTGAGGTCATGCGGTCTCGGGGGTGGCAGACCGAGATCAGGGGCTGGTGGTTGAGCGATTTCGATGATCTCGATGCCGCGAGCACTGCGGCCCGCATGGCGATCGAGGAGATTCGTCGCCGGGAAGTGCCTTCGCCGGCAGCGCTGGCCGTGTCGGACGTGAGGTGTGAAGGTGGCGGCCTGCTGGTGCTTCCGGGGCTGACTCTTCGAGGGAGGCGGGATCCCGGCGCCTATCTCGCGTAGCGCATGGCGCCGGCGACGCTCAGGCGGCAGTCCCTAAGTGGTCGGCTCCGGAAGTCCTTCGGGGGTTGACGGCCCGTCAGTTCGGTGCAGGAGCCGAGAGTTAAGGTCGGCACACCGACGACAGCGGCACCACCGTCGCGGTCGGCACCTACCGCGACGGCAAGAGCGTCTCCCTCCACGGCGCGAACCACCTGCGGCAGGTCGCCGACGCCCATGTGACCTCGCTACCGGCCAAGCGTTGAACCCTTCATGACGACCCTGACGGTGTGGCCGGTGCCGCTCGTCTCCCCCAAGAGCGCGAGGCCCGCGCGGCGGCGTTCGGACGACGCCCCTATCTTCGACGCGCTCGCCGAACGCTGGGCCGCCGCCGGGCGCCTCGTGCCCGGCACCGACGATCACGAGTGGACCATGCTCGTCGAACAGGCCCCGTGGCCCAGCCGATGAGAGCAACGCTGCACAACGGCCGTCACCCCGTTGCCCGCATCGCGCTGCACCGGCTGTCCGGCAGCCCCCCTGCCAGCCACTTCGGCGGAGCTGTTCAGCCAGGGGGTGGTTCACTTCCCGGGCGGTGGCGCAACCCGCCGGCGTGGATGGCCCTTGCGTGGTGACGGCCCGGGTGCGGGGCGGCCGTGCGTCGGATCGCGATCAGGGCGGCGTCGTCTTCGAGGCGTCCTCCGGCGTGGGTGAGAAGATCACGCCGGATGTGGTGCAGGAGCGTTCCGGGGCTATGGTCGGTCCATTGGGCGGCCCGTTCAGCGAACGGGTAGAAGCTGCCGCTGGTGTCACGGGCTTCGATGACGCCGTCGGTGTAGAGCAGCAGGGTGTCACCGGGCTCGAAGGAGAACACATCCAGGGTGTAGTCCACCGGTCCGCTCCCTCCGACGCCCAGCGGGGGTGCGGGGTGCACCAGAACCGTGACCGCATCGCCCGGCCGAAGCAGCAGCGGCGGAGGGTGGCCGCAGCTGGTCAGCCGGGTGATGGGATCCTCGTCCGGGATTTCCAGCAACAGCGCGGTGGCGAAGCGTTCCCCGGCCTCCTCCTCCGGCTCGAAGTCCGCCAGGTATCGGCTCACGCTCTGCTCCAGACCAGCGGCCAGCGCCGGCAGCGTGGTGTGCTGGTGAGCGGCCTCACGGAAGGCGCCGAGCAGCAGGGCTGCCTCGCCGATGGCAGACAGACCCTTGCCCCGCACGTCACCGATCATCACGCGGGCACCGTGCTCGGTGCGGGTGGCCGCGTACAGATCGCCGCCGATCTGGGCCTCGTCCTCAGCGGCCAGGTACAGACAGGCGATCTGCAGCGGGCCGAGCTGCTCCGGCAGCGGCCACAGCAGCACGTGCTGCGCGGCCTCGGCGACCGAACGCACCTGGGCCAGCTCTTTGCGGCGCCGCTCGCGCACCACGCAGAAGCACACGGTCAGGAACGACAGCACTGCCAGGGCGAGGATCTGCACCATCACGTTCCGGGTGAACAGCGCGCCAATGTGCCAGCCGATGTACGCCTGGGCCGCCACCGCCAGGCCCCCGATCACCCCCGTCACGCGGGGTCCGGCGAACGACGCAGTGATCGCGGGTGCGATGACCAGCAGCGGACCGAGATGCACATCGGCCGGAACCAACAGGTCCACCACCGTGATCGCCACGATGAGCACGAACGGCATCAGCAGCAGCGCATGACTGGACTGCCATGGCTGCCGGAGACCGGCGAAACGCTGCCGGGCGGCCACCTCTCCACCCTGCACCCTTCCGGCCGCGGCTGACGAGCGTGCCCCTCAGCCGCCGGTCGGACTTCTGCTCACCCGGCCGGCTTCGCCCTGCACCAGCGACTACCGGTGGTGGGGCGGGTGTGGCGGCGTGGGATGGTTGCGATGCCCGGCGTCGGCTCTGGCCACACCAGCAGCACTGTGAAGCGGCTGGCGGGGCTACGGCTGCGGGGCCGAAGTGGGCGCGGTCGCCGTCGCGAGCGAGGACGAGCAGGTCGGCGCCGTCGGCGGTGGCCACGACTTCGCGCTCGGCACGGCCGGAGCGTTCGCTGCGGGTGCACGGGCGCCCAAGCCGTGCCGCCGCGTCTGCCAGGAGCTGTTCGGCGGAGGCGGCAGCCAGGTGTTCCACCGCTGTACCGGGGTCGCGTTCGGGGCGTGCGCGGCCGAGAAGTCCAGCGTAGGCGCCATGGGCTGCGCCGGGGGCCTCGGGACCGGTGACATGCAGCAGCACGATCTCCGCGCTCTCGGGTGCCCAGGTGCGGGCGGCGTCCACGCGTCCTTTCTAAGGCTGGGTGTGTGCGGAGGCTAGCTGGGCGAAGAAGGAACGCAGTGGTCCGCGGCGTCGTCGTCTGCGTAGTTCGATCTTGCATTTTCCATGTAGCACCGCTGCTTAAGCTGACCGGACGGCCGGTGATTAAAATTGGTTCTCATGTCGAAGCCTGACGAACTGCTTGTTGACGTCGCCGCCCTGGTGGAGTCCGGGCACAGCAATCAGATGTCTCTGACCGTGGTCGCCGGTGGTGCTGTCATCACGGGCCGGCTGGCTCCCGAAGCCGTCTGGAGGCAGCGGGTGTCGGAGGTTCTGGCGGACTCGGCCCGCCTGAGCGATTTCTCCGCCGTGTTCACCGCTGCGACGCGCGAGGAGGGGCCGCCCACGCATCTGCATTTCCATGTGGCGCGGATTCTGCAGGGCTCGGTGGGGATCCCGGAGACGGGCGGGATGTACCGCGTGGCGATCGAGGACGTCAGTGCCTGGACCATGGGCGATTTCAGCTACTCCGACCACTGACCCACTGTCGCGCCGAGGAACCCTCGGTACGCGGTGAGGGTCCGACCGGCGCATTCCGGTCGGGCCCGCACCGCTGCTCTGATGGCGGCTTGCGCCTGCCCGTCGGTCAGAGGGCCGCAGAGGCGCCGAGCATCGCGGAAGCCTGGTGGAACGGGTTGAGAACGCGCGTGGGCGCGGCGGCTTGGGGAAGGTGGCGGCAGGTGAAGCCGAGCTGGGTCATGGCCCGGAGGACTTCGGCGGCGCTGAAATCGCGGCGGTCCTGGCGTGTGACGACCTGGCCGACCTGCTTGACGGGGTAGGTGCGACGGCCGACGATCACGGATGCCCCGAAGACTTCCTCAGGTTTGACGCCCTTCATCGATTCCAGGACGCCGCTCTTGGTGAGGTCGAATGGGAAACGGGCGATGACACAGCGCATGGTGCCTCACAGGGAGAAGAACGAAGGGGGATGTTCTGCGGCGGTTGAGGCGGTTCAGCGGGCAAGGGCGAGGACGCCCAAGGCGCTGCCGTGTTCGTCGACCACAGGCAGGGCATCGAGCTGGCGGTAGCGCATGGCCTGCTCGGCTTCGGCCATGGTGGTCACGGGAGAGGTGAACGGCCCTCGATCGCCGAGGATGTCCCGCAGCTGGACCCGGTCCGTGTACGCGGAGCTGTCACGGGCTGCGGTGAGCTGGGCCTGGGTGACCAGTCCGGTGCACAGGTCGCTGTCGTCGCAGAGGAGCAGGTGTCCGGTGCGGGCACTGGCCATGACGGACAGGGCCACCTCGACGGTCATGTCGTCACAGACTTGGGGTCCGGTGGTGTCCATGGCATCGGCCACCGTCCTGTGCACGGGGGTGGCACTCGTCGAGCGGGGCTGCATCTGAACCAGCGTCAAAAGGTGCCTCCTGCATGAGTGGGTCAGCTTTCTGATCACGAAGTCTTTAGGCCGCCGCGTCGAAGGAGGACCGTCGCACGGTCGCGCGCCGGGCAGCCGAGGCTGGGCTGCGTCGGCCGCGTGAGGACGTGCTGCGCTTACGCCGCTCGGTCACCGGCGCGGTAATCGTCACGGGGATGCCGGAGGGGGCTTGGGCGCCGGTGATTCGGCTGAGTGCCTCCTCACCTGAGCGGACCTGGGTGGTCTGGGGCACGATGCCGGCAGCAGTCATGAGGCGGGTCATGTCGCGGCGCTGGTTGGGGGTGACCAGGGTGACGACGCTGCCGGACTCCCCGGCGCGCGCGGTACGGCCGCCGCGGTGCAGGTAGTCCTTGTGGTCGGTCGGCGGGTCGACGTTGACGACGAGGTCGAGGTCGTCGACGTGGATGCCTCGTGCCGCGACGTTCGTGGCCACGAGCACGGTGACGTGCCCGGTCTTGAACTGGGCCAGGGTGCGGGTGCGCTGCGGCTGCGACTTCCCGCCGTGTAGGGCGGCGGCCCGGACACCGCTGTTCAGCAGGTCCTGCGTCAGCCGGTCGACGGCGTGCTTGGTGTCCAAGAACATGATCACCCGGCCCTCGCGCGCCGCGATCTGCGTCGTCATCCGGTGCTTGTCAGCGCCGTGGACGTGTAGCACGTGGTGCTCCATCGTGGTGACCGCACCTGCGGACGAGTCGACGGAGTGGACAACCGGGTCGGTGAGGTAGCGGCGAACCAGGCGGTCGACGTTGCGGTCGAGGGTGGCGGAGAACAGCATCCGCTGGCCCTCGGGGCGGACCTGGTCCAGGAGCGCGGTGACCTGGGGCATGAAGCCCATGTCGGCCATCTGATCGGCCTCGTCCAGGACGGTGATCGCGACCTGGTTCAGTCGGCAGTCACCGCGGTCGATGAGGTCCTTGAGCCGGCCCGGCGTGGCGACGACGACCTCGGCGCCACCGCGCAGCACATTGGCCTGCCTGCCGATCGGCATTCCGCCGACGACGGTGGCCAGGCGCAGCTTCACCGAGCGGGCGTAGGGGGTGAGTGCGTCGGTCACCTGCTGGGCCAGCTCACGCGTCGGCACGAGGATCAGGGCCAGCGGCTGGCGGGGCTCAGCGCACTGTCCGGCGGTGCGGGCCAGCAGGGCCAGGCCGAAGGCGAGGGTCTTGCCGGAGCCGGTGCGCCCGCGTCCCAGGGCGTCGCGGCCCGCGAGGGTGTTGGGCAGGGTCGCGCCCTGGATCGGGAACGGGACGCTCACGCCTTGCGCGGTCAGCGTGGCCAGCAGTTGCTTGGGCATGTCGAGGTCGGCGAACGCCTCGACCGCGGGCAGCGCGGGAGTGATCGTCTCCGGCAGGGCGAACTCGCCCTGGACCGCTGCGGGCCGCCGGCCGCGGCCGCCCGAGCGGCTCGGGGCGGGCGGGCCGAAGCGGCCGCCCCGCCTCGAACCGGAGCTGGAGCCGAAAGCGGGGCCGTCGGTCCGGCGGGGGCGGGAGGAGCGGCCGTTCTTACGTGTGGGGTTCATTGAGAACCTTCCTTGATGCGGCACGTATCAAGGAATTCCCGCAGCGGAAGAGCAGCGCGGGGAATCGCAAGAACGGGCCGAATAGAATGCGAAAACGAATCTGGCTTGCAGCGAATCCGGGTGCGCGGTGCAGGCGATGAAATATGTGACGTCGTGTGGACGTGAAGTCCCGGACGTCGACCGGTGCAGCTCCGAAGAGGCGCGCATCCTCGGGGAAGGACTGCGGGCGGTGTTGTCCCACAGGAGACACCACTGCGGGAAATGCCCGCAGCTGGGGCCCTACCCCGAGGGATGCGGGCCCCAGCTACAAAGTGCGCGTCAGCGTCAGGCGAGAACGATGTTCTCGGCCGTCGGGCCCTTCTGGCCCGGCGCGACGTCGAAGGTGACCTTCTGGCCTTCGAGCAGCTCACGGCAGCCCTGGGCGGCGATGTTCGAGAAGTGGGCGAACACGTCCGGGCCGCCACCATCCTGCTCGATGAAGCCAAAACCCTTGGCTGCGTTGAACCACTTCACGATGCCTGACGCCACGTCATATCTCCTTTAGGGCAGTACGCCGGTATCCGCGATGCGCGGATACCGGGTCGCCGCGATGATGCCCCGTCCGGAAAATGACCGGCAATACGAAAACGCTTCCAGTGGCTGAAAAATACCGGCGAAGGCGCTTGAAGTTTTGGGAACCACAACTGCAACTGGGATCGACAGTAGCATGAGGTAGCGGCCCACGTACGGTAAATAATTCCGCTCTGTTAGTTGCAGTAAAAACACTCCCCGCACGGCGCGTTAAACCCTCACCTCGCAGTCATAGATATTGACCCACCCGGAGCGCAGCGTTTCAGGAAGAGGGCACAACGATTCCGGTGGCACCGCCCTGCCCGGCGTCGGCCCCATCGGCCCGTACGCCGGTCTCGACACAGATCAGGGCCGCGCAGCTGTTGCTGCGCGGCCCTGATCACGTGCCGCCCAAGATCCGGCCACCGTCTCCTGAAGGCCGGCGCCCGCTGTTGGGTGAACAGTCGGACAGCAGGACCTGCCCGGGGCAGCCGTACGTTCTGAGCGCGGGCGGGAAGGTCAGGCGGGGCTGATGTTCTCGGCCTGGGGGCCCTTCTGGCCCTGGGTGACGTCGAACGTCACGGCCTGGCCTTCCTGGAGCTCACGGAAGCCCGAGGAGTTGATCGCGGAGTAGTGGGCGAACACGTCCGGGCCGCCGCCGTCCTGGGCGATGAAGCCGAAGCCCTTCTCCGCGTTGAACCACTTCACAGTTCCCGTAGCCATGTCTCATGCCTTCCAGCCGATGTACGCCTCCCGCAACGTGCGGAAGGCGGAGGTGATCGCCCTGGTTCCTGCGGCACTACACAGCAGAACGCCCACGCCGAAGGCGTGGGCGAAGGGGAACTTCCGAACCATGACAGCTGACGCAGACGCTACACGTCCGCACATCCTGTCACCATAGGGAACGACCCATGCGTCACCCCGACATGTGTGTGCGGGGATCCGCCGCTACCCGGCGGGCGCACTGCCTCAGGCCGCGGGCGGACCGGACGATCCGGCGGCGCGGCGGTATTCGGCGTTGATGCGTTGGGCTTCTTCGAGCTGGTCTTCGAGGATGACGATGCGGCAGGCGGCCTCGATGGGGGTGCCTTGGTCGACGAGCTCGCGCGCGCGGGCGGCGATGCGCAGTTGGTAGCGGGAATAGCGGCGGTGGCCGCCCGCGGAGCGCAGCGGGGTGATGAGGCGGGCTTCGCCGATGACACGGAGGAAGCCCTGGGTGGTGCCGAGCATCTCGGCGGCCCGGCCCATGGTGTAGGCGGGGTAATCATCGTCATCGAGACGTCCGAACGAGTCGTCTGCTGTCATTGCACCTCTCTGTGGAACGCGTGGAGGGGCCCTGGTGCCATGTGGCACCAGGGCCCCGAAGGAACTGCTACACCATCTGCCGACCTTGATGCTGCGTCGGCCTTCTGTTTCCGCAGACCCGACCGAGATGCTGTCGGGGGTGCGGGGATCGCGGTTGCTTGACCGGAGACCACCTCATTATCGATGTCCTGCGGTACCCGGGCTCCAGACTTCCGCCCGGGCGATCCTGATGGCGCTCAACTCCTCCGTTCTTTCCCTCTGGATGAACTACTTACCAAGCGGGAACTGCGTACTGCTGGTGGCCTCGAACAGCGCCACTCTTCGGCAGCCAGCCCCGTCGCCCGTCCTGCATCTGCTCTGGCTTAGAACCCCACTGCCGAACCTCCCGGCACGCGCGCCCGCAGCCGACGCCTTTACCGAGGAACCACTGATACCGCACTGCTGGTACTTCGAACTGCACTTACTGAACTGCTATTGCGGTACTGCTCACGGCGGCCCCTGATCACTGCGGGCCACCCGGTCCGATCGTCAGTCCCGTCGCCGTCCTGCAACAACCTTGGCTTCGAAACTCCACCACCGCACCGTCCTGCGAACTGCCTGTACTGCTGCCCGGCAGTTCGTCTCTGCCGGGCCTTGCTTGATCTCGGCTACGAGAGAAACCATAGCCACACCACCGTCCAATGTCTACTCCAGCCAACATAGATTTCCGTGCGCCAGCCAGGGAGATAGCCGACCTCGACCGGAGAAGAGGCACGCGGCGGCCCCACTCCAGCCGGGGGCACCCGCTCCGAGCAGCGCCGATAAGCAGCCTCGACGCCGCGAACACCGCAGCTTCCCCATCTGACTGCGTGGATGATCGGCCAGAAACGATCCACAGCCGGGGCTTCGTGCGGTTACCTAACCTCGCGCTTTCATGAGCGTGCTCGTCCATGCCTTGATCAAATAAGCGGAGAGTGCTCCTGACCTGCAACGATGGGACTTGTCTAGGGTCCTGTTGGCTGCACGGAAAGAAGCACTCTCCAGGTGAGCAAGCGTATCGGGTTGTACCCGCGTGTCCGTGTCGAGGGCGGTGGCAGCGGGGCGGTCTCGCAGGCCGGGGCGGTGCTGCTGGTCGAGACGGTCGGCAAGGTGGGCCTGGACACCGCGATATCGGTGGCATTGGCACCGTGGCGCAAGCCGCGGGCAGTGCACGACCCGGGCAAGGTTCTGCTGGATGTCGCGCTCGGAGTCGCTCTGGGCGGGGACTGCCTCGCCGATGTCGCCATGCTGCGGGCCGAGCCCGACGTGTTCGGCCCGGTGGCGTCCGACCCCACGGTCTCACGACTCATCGACGCCCTCGCCGCAGCCGGACCGAAGGCGCTCACCGCGATCCGGTCGGCGCGGGCCGAAGTACGGTCGCGGGTCTGGGAACTGGCCGGGGCGAACGGTCCGGCCGCCGACGCTCACGTGATCGTGGACATCGACGGCGTGCTGGTCCTTGCGCACTCCGAGAAGCAGGACGCCACCGCGACCTGGAAGAAGACCTTCGGCCATCATCCGCTCGTCGCGTTCGTCGACCACGGCCAAGCCGGTTCCGGAGAGCCGGTGGCCGCGCTGCTGCGGCCCGGCAACGCAGGCTCCAACACCGCGAGCGATCACATCACCACCACCCAACTCGCCCTGGCCCAACTCCCCAAACACCTGCGGCGGGGCCGGCAGACACTGATCCGCACGGACTCTGCCGGCGGCACCCACGCCTTCCTCGACTGGCTCTCCCGCCGGGGCCGGTGGCTGTCGTATTCCGTCGGCATGACCATCACCGACGCCATCCACCAGGCCGTCCTGAAGATCCCGAAGAAGGCGTGGACACCGGCTTACGACGCGGGCGGCACAGAGCGGCCCGGCGCCTGGGTCGCGGAGATCACCGACATGCCCGACCTGAGCACGTGGCCCAAGGGGATGCGGCTGATCGTCCGCAAGGAACGGTCGCACCCCGGCGCCCAGTTGCGCTTCACCGACGTCGACGGACTGCGACTGACCTGCTTCGCGACCAACACCCAAGGCGGCCAGCTCGCCGACCTTGAACTGCGCCACCGCAGGCGGGCCCGCTGCGAGGACCGCATCCGAAACGCCCGCGACACCGGCCTGCGCAACCTGCCCCTGCATGACACGGCACAGAACCGGATCTGGCTGGAGATCGTCTCCCTCGCACTCGACCTCCTCGCCTGGATGCCGATGCTCGCCCTGACCGCAGAAACGCGCCGCTGGGAACCCAAGAAGCTCCGCCTGCGACTGTTCTCCGCCGCCGCCCAGCTGGTCACCACCGGCCGCCGCCGCTGGCTCCGCTTCACCACGCGATGGCCCTGGACCGACGAAGTCACCCGGGCAATCGACCGGCTCAATGCCTTGCCGAGCCCCGGCTGACCAGCCACACCGACCGCCCCAACGATCCGCACCACCACACCGGGAAAGTGGAACCCGGCGCCCATCCGACGCGACAACCGGGCCCTCAACGTGCCCCAGCCCCGAAAAGACCGCACCTCGCAAACACAGAGTCCCCGTCAGCACACCGACGAGGACTCATGAACGATCGAGGCTAACGCGCCGCAGGCCGGGGCGCAAGCACTGGGCAGACAGGACCGGGCATTGACGACCCAGAGACCAGGGTGACCTGATGGACACGATGAGCGTCAACGTCGCAACCGTCCGCTCCGCGACATCCGTCGCCGACGCACGCGAGAGCGCCCAGATTTCCTCGAAGGTCTCGCACAGCCGACGATCGCAGCCGAGGCTGCCGACACCGCGGTCCTGGTCTCCTCGGAGCTCGTCACCAACGCCCTCCGTCACGGCGGCGGCACCTGCACCCTGGACCTGACCGCGCACCCGGGCAGCACCGAGGTGGCCGTGCATGACGGCAGTCCGCAGGCGTCGGGCGCAGAGTAGTGGAGTAGTTGTCAGTGAGGCGCAGAGTTGTGTCAGCGACTACAGGCTCAGTGCCGCAGGTACCCCGCACTGCTGATTCCACCACCGAGCAAACCGTGCGTTCTGCCACTCAAGCGCCCGTTCCACCTGCGGCACCGTTAGCCCAGTCGCTTCAGCCAGCCGGTCGACCCTGAGCGCATCGTGGTTCTCATCGAGCACCCGGGCGATCTTGCCCACCCACAACTCCTCGTCGACGAATGGCCGGCGGTCATACCGCTCCCGCAGCACCGTCAGGTGCTCCTTCGAGCACGCGGTGACGAACCGTCGCCCGTCAAAGCCCAGGTCATAGACATAGACCGCCGACGAATCCGGCACCTCCCCCCGCACCTGACGGCCGTCCTCAATCACCCGCCGACACACGTCACACCACACGTCACCCGCTGTCATCCCACCTGCTTACCCCCAGCAGTCCACCAGCTACCCATCGATCAAAAACGTGGGATCTTCTGCTGGCACAGCGTCAGGTGAAGGACAGCCGTGGTCGGGGCGTCAGGCGGCGGGCGAAGCTGAGCGAGCTGGTGAAGATGTCCGCTATTCGGTCCTCGGGCAGTCCCGCCCAGCCGTGGTCGGCCCCTGTATCACCTGCAGTGCGACGTCCGCGCCGACGCTTTTCAGGGCGCCGGTGAGGTCTTGGCTGTGCGTACGGCAGACCATGGTGTCGTCTTCGCCGTGGATGAGAAGAAACGGCGGCGCGCCGGGATGGACGCGTGTGAGCGGGCTGGCCGCCAGGGCGAGTTCAGGAAGTGTGGCCGGGGCGCCGCCGAGCAGCAGGGCCTGCGGGGTGGCCGGGGTGGCCGGGTCCTGCGGGGTGAAGTCGCCGCGCGGGGTGGTCAGGTCGCTGGGCCCGTACCAGATGACGGCACCGGCCAGGTGTGGCGTGGTGTGGGTGAGGGCGAGAAGGGTGGCGAGGTGTCCGCCGGCGGATTCGCCCCACACCATGGTCCGCCCGGTGTCGATTCGCAGTTCCGCCGAGCGGAGCGTGAGCCAGCGCAGCGCGGAGGTCGTTGAGCGGGGCGGGGAAGGTCGCCTCACCGCTGAGGCGGTAGTCGGCGCAGGCGACGGCGAAGCCCGCCGCCGCTATGCCGGCCAGCGGCCCTGGGGGCCACTGCCGCAGCCTGAAGCCCATGTCGTCGCATCGCCCCGCGGCGCCAAGAGCCGCCGTGCACGAACAGCACCAACGGGGACGGCTGGGAGGAAGTGGTCGCGGGCAGCTACACGTCCAGCTCCAAGGGGCGGCTGCCGTCGTGGGCGGCGTAGGGGAGGCCGCGCAGCAGCCGTACGCCGGGCTCGCAGGGCGCGGGGGAGGCAGTGGGGCGATGTCGGGGTGCGGGGCGGCGATCAACTCCGGCAAGGACGGACCGGCTATCACCTGGTCCTCCACTGGTGGTCGGGGAGGAAGCACACGTCGTACTGCTGAGGGACAGTGGCGAACTTCTCGGGGGCAGGGACGAGGGGCTCGTGTGGCAGGCCGAGTTGTTCGGCGGGGGCGCCGAGGTTTTCGAAGAACCGCTCGAAGGTGCCGCCGGGGCCGGCGGCGACGCCGACGACCTGGCTGTGGTGGCGCTCCATGCGGTAGGCGTGCGGGCAGTTCTTGGGTACGAAGCCGAAGTCGCCGGGGGTGAGGAGTTTTTCCTGCTGGTTGCCGTCGGTGTCCTCGACGAACAGGCGGACGGCGCCGGCGGTGATGTAGAAGACCTCGTAGGTGTCGGGGTGCAGGTGGGCCGGGATGAGGTTGCCCTTGGGTCCTTCGACGGTGAAGAAGTTGAAGGCGTTCTCGGTCTGCTCGCCTCCCGCATAGATGGTGATCAAGTCGCCGAAGAGGTGGGCGCGGTCGCCCTCGCCTTTTTCGATGAAGTAGGGCTGGCCCGGCTCGGTGGGGATGTGTGAGGCCCGCCGGTAGGCAGTGGCGTACTCGATCGTCATGGTTGCTCCTGTCCCGAACGTCGAATGTCAGGTAGCCTGACATAAGCGTTTGTCGGAGGGCAAGCCATAGGTCCCACCCACCCGCTGTGAGGAACACATGCACGTCACCGGCCGCAGCCTTCCCCAGTTGCTCACCGAGGCCCGGCGCTGGTTCGAAGACGCCCTGCTGGCGACCCTCAAAGAGACCGGCGCAACGCCCATCTCGCCGACCCAGGTCCAGCTCTTCGCCGTGCTCGACGAGCAGGGCACCACGGTGTCGGAGCTGGCCCGGCGGATGGGGGTCGCCCGGCAGACCGCGCACCAGGCCGTGCACGGCCTGGTGGCCGCCGGGCTGCTGGAACAGGTGCCCGACCCCACCTCCGGCCGCCAGCGGCTGATCCGACGCACTGCACAGGGGGAACGCACCCACCACCAGGCCAGCGCCCTCCTCGAACGGCTGGAAGAGGAGCTCGCCGGGCGGATCGGCCAGCAGGCGGTTGATGCGCTGCGGGCCGCCTTGGAGACCTCATGGGGTGCGCCGCCTGTCCTGTAGTCGTCTAGCTAGCTAGTCGTCCCGTGTTTTCGACAGGGTGTTTCGGAGCCACTCGGGCAGCGAGATCGGGAGCCGCTGTTTGGACACCGGGATTGAGAGCCACGTCTCCTGACCGGGTGTGACATGCCGCCGTTGGCGTAATCGGCTCGTTGGGCCGGTTGGCCGCGTCAGGCTGTGCGGATTGACGGTCGTATCAGGAGCCCGTGTGTACCGATCACGTGAGTGGGTCTTCGAGCGGATCTGCCAAGGGCGGGTGCGGCTGTGACGGCAGGAGAGTCGCAGCCCGACAAGGGGATGGTGGACCGATCGGAAGGGTTCGGTGAGCGGCTGCTGGGGGTGCTGCTGGACCGGGCGCACGAGATGCCGCCGATGCTCATCGCCCCGCTGATTGCGGAAGAGGTGGGCAGGGTCGGGGGGCGCGAGGTCTCGATCCTCCTGCAGGACTACGGCCAGGAGCTGCTGGTCCCGCTGCCAGGCAGGCGGCTGACCGTCGGCGAGCCCGAGCCGATCGGTGATTCCCACGCTGGCAGGGCCTTCCTGCGCACGATCCCCGTCGAAGTGCCGCAGGCCGACGGCGTGCGGATGTACCTACCGCTGCTGGACGGCAAACGACCAGGTGGGGGTCATGGCGCTCACTTTGCAGACGGTGGATGACGACGACCGGCGGCTGCTGCGCAGGCTGGCCGGTCTGGTTGCCGACATTCTGGTCACCAAGCACAGCTACACCGACCAGTTCTTCCCGGCCCGGCGCCGCGAACCGATGAGCGTCGCCGCGGAGATCCAGTGGTCCTTGCTGCCGCCGCTGGCGATGTCCGTCCCGCAGGTCGCGGTGGCCGGAATTCTCGAACCCGCCTACGGCGTCGCCGGCGACAGCTTCGACTACGCGCTCAACGACGACATCCTGCATGTGGCCATGATCGACGCGATGGGCCACAGTCTGGACACGGCCGCGATGGCGACTGTGGCCATTGGCTCCTACCGGCACGCCCGACGCGCCGGTATCGGCTTGTCCGAGATCTATGCGTTCATGGACCGGGCCATCGCCGGGCAGTTCGGGCCGGAGCACTTCGTCACCGCGCAGATGATGCGCCTGAACGTCGGAACAGGCCACCTGCAATGGGTGAATGCGGGCCATCCCGCACCGCTACTGATCCGCGACCACCAGGTCGTCCAGCAACTGCACAGCCCCACCACCTTGCCGGTCGGCTTCGGCGGTGACGAGCCTCAGCTCAGCGAGCAGACGCTCCGGGTCGGCGACCGGGTGCTGTGCTTCACTGATGGCCTGATCGAGGAGCATGAAGCAGGCGGGGAGCAGTTCGGTGAGGAGCAACTCATCACCTGGGTCAACCGCATCGAGCACGCCGAGGAAGGAGTGCGGGCCGTAGTGCGCTCCCTCTCTCACGCCCTGAAGCAGGAGCGGGGCGGGATCACCAGCGACGACGCGACCCTCTTCCTGATCGAGTGGCGCGGGGGCGCCGCCGACCACCTTGCCACCCTGGAATGAGCCGATACCGCCCGACTGGTGGTGCGGCGTTGGCGGTGAGATCTGGCATGTCACGCGAGAAAACCGCGAGGGATCTATCGTCAAGGTATGAGCGTGTTCATCAAGCTGGTGGAGAACCGGCCCCCCAAGGAATACGCGGATCTGGCGGTTGCAGATATCTCCTACGACGACATCACCGAAGGTGAGTCGCCCGCGACGTACGAGTACGACCTGCTTCCGTGCGGCGCATTGCGGATCCTGAGGGTGACCAAAGGCGAGGCCGCCGTCGTCGATTCGATCTATGCTCCCGGACTCTGGTTCCGTGTCCAGGGGCAGTGTCGCGGTAATGCGGAATAGCGAGCACTCTGCCGGTGGCCCGGCGCTGTCGGCTGCTGAGCCCGGCCGTCGGTGCTTGAGGTCCGAGCGGAATGTGCTCATGCTTTGCGTCAGCCTACGGAATCACGTCGGAAACTGCCTGGCAGGTGTACCGTGGATTGTGGGTTGCGCACTCTCACGTGTTGCGCCTGAAAGGACGGCCCCGGCGGTTTCACCGGGGCCGTTTAGAGGTTCACGCCGAGTTTGCCGGCGCGGTCACACGGGCGCCGTGGCCGCCCTCGGAGTCCCAGACCGCTTCTCGGGCCTGGTCGGCTTGTGTCACGATCCGTTGGAATTCGGCCCTCTTCAGCAGATCACTCGCTGTGTGGCTGCGCAGCGGACCGGTAGCCGCGGTCATCAGCCAGGCGGCGATGGCCGGATCCGTCTGCGGCGGAATCACCAGCAGGTCCCAGCGGCCGACGGTGTAGGAGAGCAGCAACAGCTTGTGGGGGTCTTGCTCGGCCTTGAACCAGCCGACGCTCACCACGTGCCCCTCAACGGGCACCTTCCGTGGGATGACCGGCCACAGGGTCGGATTCACCGTGACATGGGTGATGCGCCCCCACAGGGGATCCAGCACCGCTGTCAACGCGGGAAGTTCCGCCGCCAGGTCGCGGGAGCGGGGCCACCAGGCACCGTCCAGAAGAGCACCAGGGGTGTCGGTTGAGGCGAGCGCGAGACGCAGCGAAAGGGTCCGCTTCTCGACCGCCGGCGTATACAGAATGGTCGCGGTCATGACGCGGACCTGTCCCCGGGCCGGTGTACACCGGCCCGGTGTTGTGAATCGCCGAGAACGACAGGAGCTCAGAGACTCTTATGCGAAATGTCCTCGGTAATTTCAGGGTACTCCTGTATATAGCCCGCCGGACGGTTTCGCGGTGACGGATATCAGGGCGTTTTGACGGGTCTTCGAACTTGAGCGGTGCACTCGGCTGGCGGTGCTGACCTGTCGTCACGATGGTGACAGTCGTGTCGGCATCCGAATGCAGAGCGCCCGTGGTCATACCTGATCATTTCTGTTCTCGACGCAGAACGATCACGCAGGAGCCACGGGCTTGGTCAACGATACGACGTTGCCGCTCGACCTCGACGGGGTGTCGGTCGCACGTGTCGAGCGGCCCGAGGGCGGCAGACGCCGGGTCCATCGGTCACGGCGGACGAGTCGGCGCGGGCTTGTCCGGCCTGCGGGGTATTCGCCTCCCGGGTGAAGGGCTCGGCGGTGACCCGGCCCCGCGATCTTCCCTACGGGGACAGCGGCCTGGAGTTCTTGTGGCACAAGCGCCGCTGGTTCTGCCGTGAGCCGCGGTGCCCCCGGCGGTCGTTCACCGAGCAGATCGCCCAGATACCGGCCGGCGCGCGGCTGACCGGCCGGTTGCGTGGTGCGGCTGGGCGGCGCGTACATGACGCATCTCCAGCGCACGACCATGATTAATCTCGGCGCTAATTCCTGTACTTCAACTACTCACACCCGGAGCCAGCGGGGAGGGCGGGGAGATCGTCGGGCGGGCTCTGCGGGAGCGAGCCACCTGAGCGCGGCCCCCCCCCCCCGCCACCGGTTGCGCGGAGTACAGTTGCAGTCACCACGACGTTCACCGTCGGCAGCCGAGTCGGCGTCGCCCTAGACCGAACCGGTTCCGTCGAGAACCGAGACGGGCGGCACGCCATGTTGCCGAACCACAGCACCGCATTCGTATGGGGGCACTCCCCCAACTTCTTCCCGCAGCCGACGGTGCCCTCGGCAGTCCGGCTGACCCTGGAGCCGACGCTGGCGCGCGCGGGGATGTTCGATGGCGCGTGGTGGCCGCATTCCCGCGATGTCCGCGCCGAGCTGCCCGGCCTGATCACCGCACTGAGCGCGCACCTCGGCGCGATCCTGCGCGTCGGGCTGGACCAGGACGCCTGGGACGACATCCCACGCAGCCTCACGATCGACGGCCGCGTCGTTCACATCGGCTGGTTCACCGCCAGCGATGACACGATGAGCGTGACCCGCGGGCTTAACGACCACTTCATGCTCCTCGTGGTTCCGCCGTGGGCCACCGCGCCGGCCGCGGCGGCGGCCATGGAGATGGCCGCGCGGACCGGCAACCGCATGCCGGCTGCGATGATCCTCGCCGCTACCGGCACCACCCCCGAAATCCCCGACGCGGTGCCCCTGCTGGCGGTCGACGCCAAGGGCGAGTGGATCAGGGAGGCCGAGCGCGGCGCCGCAGGCCCTGTTCAGCCCGCACCGGTCAGCACGTCGGTGCGGAGCACGCCGAATTCCACCCACCCCGCCTGGCCTCGGACCGCCAGTCGCCCGCCATCTGCACGACACGGCTGACTTCACCGAGATGGACCTTCATCTCCTCCACTCCACAGCCCGTGAAGCTCTTGGCAGGTGCACGATGGATCTCGCCGAACGGATGCCAGTAGTGATCGCCGTGTGGCCACCACCCTGGCCGCCGCCCTGGCCGCCACCTTTGCCTAAGCCACCGCCGTGGCCTCAACCGCTACCGCGGGGGGAGAGATGGGCGAGGCTACCTCTCTGACATCAGCTACCAAGGAACCCATGCGTAGTTGATGGCAGCGTATGGCGCGGACCGCGGCGCCAGCGGTGCGTAGTTCTGTCACAGGGCGGCGTTGGAGGCATAGCGGTGCAGCGGAGCAAGGGGGGCTGCCGCACATCCGGCATTCGCGCGTCCAGCCATTACCGCCACAGCCAGAAATCACCCGATCGAGGTGGCTCTCAATCTCATTGCCGATCACGGACTTGCGTCGTGTCCATCCCCACCACGGATGGGGCAACGTGGCTCTCGACCTCATTGCCGGAGTGGCTCCCATTCACCCTGCCGAAAACACGTCCCGAGGTCAGGCCCGGCAGGCACGCTGCCGGCAGTAGCAAGGCCGGGAGGGCGTCGGCCGTGGAGAAACCTCGGGAATATCCGGGGCGTTGGGCTCGATGGAGAGAAGCTTCCCTGGCCGGACGACAGACCATGCGCTGGTGGCGCCTGTGCCTCGGCGTGACAACTGCTGCGACGCTTCCGAGCGTGAGCCTGGGCTGGGTGAGGCTGCCGTGGCGGTGCGGCGTGATGAGCTTGTGGTGCTGCCCGCCGACACGGTGTACGGGGTGGGGGCCGGCGCCTTCAATCGGTCGGACCACGGAACGTGGGGAGCGGAGCAGTGAGAGGATTTGAGGGTGTTGGTAAGAAGCGGTGACATCGAGAAGGCGGCTGGTGTGCTGCGCGTCGGAGGGTTGGTGGCCTTGCCGACCGAGACCGTCTACGGTCTGGGCGCCAACGCTGAGGATCCCGCTGCGGTCGCGCGTATCTTCCAGGTCAAGGGGCGCCCGCCCTCCCACCCGCTGATCGTTCACATCGGCGGCGCGGAGCATCTGGGCGATTGGGTCGAGGGGGTGCCCACCACCGCGCGTCTGTTGGCCGAACGTTTCTGGCCGGGGCCGCTGACGCTGGTCCTGCGGCGCGGTCGTCGGGTGTCCCTCGAAGCGACTGGTGGGCTGGAGACGGTGGCCGTGCGTGTGCCCGACCACCCCGTCGCGCTCGCGCTGCTGTCGGCCTTCGGCGGCGGTGTGGCGGCCCCGTCCGCCAACCGCTTCGGCTCGGTCAGCCCGACGACGGCGGACCACGTCCGTGCGGAGCTCGGTGATGCCGTCGACTTCGTGCTGGACGGCGGTCCCTGCGAGGTCGGCGTCGAGTCGACCATCGTCGACGTCACGGGCGATTTCCCGAGCGTCCTTCGGCCTGGCGGGGTGACGCGCGAGGACCTTGAAGCGGTGGGGTGTCCGCTTGCGGTCCATTCAACGAGCCGCGTTCGGGTGCCGGGCCAGCATCCGTCGCACTACGCGCCGCGGGCGCGGGTCGTCCTCGTCGAGCCTGAGAAGGTCGTCGCCGAAGCGGAGCTCGCGCAGGAGCTAGGGCACCAGGTCGGCGTTTTTCTGCCCCCCGCCTTCGCCGGCGCCCCGGTGAAGGCGCACGCCGTGGTGGCGGTCCCCGGTTCGATGGCCGCCTACGCGCACGGGCTGTACGGGTTCCTGCGCGAGCTCGATCAGCGGGGGTGCGACCTCATCGTCGCGTCCTTGCCGGTTCAGGAGGGGCTGGGACTGGCGGTCGCCAACCGGCTCCGCCGCGCCGCGGGGCCCCGCCCCTCTTAAGCGACCAGCACCGACGCCGTTCGAGGTCCTGCCGTAGCGCCCACCGGATGCGCGTCCGACCCCGATTGCGTGGTGGCCGCTGGCGGTCAGGTTGCGGAGACGGAGACATTCAGGCCGCGGGCCGCGACGAGTTGCGCACTGCCGTCGGCCAGGCGATAGCACAGGCCCACGACGGCGGTCTGGCCGGCGGCGACCCGTTCAGCGAGGACGCGGGAGCGGTCCAGGAGCAGGTCGACCGTGTGCCGTATGTGCTCGGCCAGGATCTCGTCGGGCTGGAGGCGTCCGGCGGCACGGGCCGCCAGCACGCTGGGCGTCACCCGCTCGACGACATCCCGCACGTAACCCGTCGGGGTAACGCCGTCTTCCAGCGCGGCACACGCGGCCCCGACCGCACCGCACGAGTCATGGCCCAGCACCACCACCAGCGGGCAGTCCAGCACCCCCGCCCCGTACTCGATGCTGCCCAGCACCTCCGCCCCCGCCACGTGCCCCGCTGTGCGCACCACGAACAGGTCCCCCAGACCGCGATCGAAGATGATCTCGGCGGCCAGCCGGGAATCGGAGCACCCGAACAGCACGGCGAACGGGCTCTGGCCCGGTGCGATCTGCGCGCGGCGCGCGGCGTCCTGGTTCGGGTGCTCCGGCGCACTCGCAACGAACCGCTGGTTGCCGGCCAGCAGCATGTCGAAGGCTTCGCGAGGCGACAGGCTCTGGGCATCGGTCATGACCGCAGCCTACGGCCACGCCGTGCCGCGCTGCCAGATCCGCCGCGGCTGAAGCGTCGGCACCCCAACCGCCGAGCGATGGCGACCTCAGTCCGTCTCCTGAGCGCGCCGCGGATCCGGTCGACCACGTATGCCTGGCCCACACCCGGGACCGGTCCGAGCCATGACCACCCCGATCGTGAAGCCGCTGTTCACCTCCGTCGTCACACAACGCACAACGAGCGGGCTCTTGCACGCGCTGCCCGCCACACGAGGGTGTCGGGCGCCGAGAAGATGCTGGTCAGTTTCCTGGGCCGGTGCGGGACGTGTCAGCGGTCGCATGGCTTCGTCGTACGCAGCGAGAGTGCGGTACAGGGTGGAGCGGCCGACGCCTAGCTAGCTAGATGCGGTAGGTTTGATATACGGGACTTATGGGATCTATCCGGCACAGGCAAGGGGGTCGACCCTATGTCAACAGGGACACTTCTGGCCGTCATCATTCCCGTTGTAGTGGTAGTTGCCCTCCTGGCCGTGGGGGCGGCACTCATGTCGCGCAGACGCCGCCTACGCGAACGATTCGGCCCCGAGTATGAACGAACCGTTGAAGACGCCGACAGTCGGATGGCTGCCGAACGCGAGCTGAGTGCCCGCGCCAAGCGTCACGACGCCTTGGACATCAAGCCTCTGTCCAACGAGGTGCGTCAGCGTTACTCCCGGGACTGGACCAGCGTGCAGGACGAGTTCGTCGACCAGCCAGAGGACGCCGTGCACGACGCGGACCGCTTGGTGACCTCTCTGATGCACGAGCGCGGATATCCCACCGAGGGATACGAGCAGCGCCTCAAGGACCTCTCGGTCGAGCACGGCCGCACGCTTGGGCACTACCGAGCTGCCCATGAGGTCGACTCTCTGAGTAGCCGGCACAGGGCAACCACCGAGCAGCTGCGCGGCGCCATGGTGCATTACCGGGCCCTGTTCGAAGAACTCCTCGCCGATGGCGGGCAAACCCGCCACGCCCGCGCCTGAACTACGCACCCTCCCGGCCCGCGCGAGTCAGCGCGGCGAGGGACGGAGGAACCATGCAACGCGAATACCCGCCAGACTCTACCGGCAGTGGCCTGTCCACCGAGGATCTTGCCCAGCCCCGAGACCGGACAGGCGAACCAGCAGGAGCGGCCCCCGCCTTCCCCGGCGAGAGCACTACTACGCCCGGTGAAGCCGCCGAACCCCCCGAGAGCAAAGCCGCCCCAGTAGAGGACGAAGTCCCGCAGCTCTTGACGTCAGAGGACGAGGAAGCCTTCCGGTCGCGCTGGCAGGAGATCCAGAACAAGTTTGTGGACGATCCGCGCGATGCCGTGCACAGTGCCGATGCGTTGGTCGCTGACGTTATGCAGACGCTGGCGAAGACTTTCGCCGAGCACAAACAGGAGCTGGAAGGGCAGTGGAACCGCGGAGAGCAGGCGGACACTGAGAACCTGCGGATGGCCCTGCGTCACTACCGCTCGTTCTTCAACCGCTTGCTCACCACCTAAAGCAGCCAGGAGGTGCGCAATGATCATCCTTGGCATCATTCTGCTCGTCGTTGGATTCTTGGCCAAGATTGCTATTCTCTGGACGATCGGGATCATTGTGCTCGTCATCGGAGCAATTCTGTTCCTTCTCGGCTCGCTAGGGCATGGGGCCTTCGGCCGACGGCACTACTGGTAGCGCCCGCTCCAGTAGACATGAGGGAGAAGCCTCGCTCGCATCAGTGTGGGCGAGGCCCGATGTCGGCAAACTTCACCGCACGCCGCCGAGGGTGGGAAACAAGGTGCGGTCGCCCGCCTCCTCGGAGCGCTGGATGATCCGGGGGTTGAGCAGCACGATGGCGGTGTCGCGGCCCGGGGTTGGATGGCGGCAACGGGCCGGAGGCTGATCTGCGGCCCTGCCACTCTCATGCCTTGGGTAAATGGGTGGACCTGACCGATCGCTCCATCTCGGGGTAGAGCGCATCGACGCACCGTTCGGCGGCCAGGTCGACCCACCTCTTCGTCTGGGACCTGTCGTTCCTGGTGTGGGGGATTCTGCCTCGGGCTCACCACTACAGCAAGCGCCGTCTCCGCGGATGCCAACCGGCCGGGTGACCATCCGACGCTGAGCTCCTCCTGTGGCGTACGTCCGGCCTGGGATCCAGCAGACTGCTGAAGCGGCATGGGGAGAATGCATCTCGTGGGTGTTCTCTCGCTTGTCGGAAATGGATCCGCACGAGGTCTCATCATCCCAGCTCAGACGGCCGCCGTGTCCAAGTCCGTACCCAAGGCCAACCGTTGTCGGTGGATCAAGGCTTAGTAGGGCTTGGTCAGGTTGATATGAGCGCGGGTATGTCGCGGTGACAGGTGGGGCAGGCGCCGGTCCAGGTGGCGAGGAGAGTCTGCAGTTCGCGGACGATCCGGTAGAGGGTCAGGCCGGCGCCGTTTCTTTTGGGGCTCGGGCCAGTCTCTGGAGGGTGCAGAAGGCGTGGGCGGCGGAGACGAGGGTGACGTGGTGGTGCCAGCCGTTCCAGGTCCGGCCCTCGAAGTGGGCCAGTCCCAGGGCTTGTTTCATCTCGCGGTAGTCGTGCTCGATCCGCCAGCGGAGCTTCGCGAGCCGTACCAGCGTGGTCAGCGGGGTGTCCGCGGGCATGTTGGAGAGCCAGAACTGGACCGGTTCGGGCTCGGTGGCGGGCCATTCGGCCAGCAGCCAGCACGCGGGCAGTTCCGGACCGCGGGAGGTTTTGCGGATCTGCCGTCCGGCGGGACGGATCCGCAGGGCGACGAACCGCCCGTACATGCGCTTGAGACCGTTGCGGCCGGTGCCCGGACGGGAGCCCTTCCGCCACTGCACGGGTCTGGCCGCCCTGCGTCCGGCGTCGATGACCAGCTGTTTCACGCTCGTGGCAGGGGCGGGGTATCTCGGCGTCGGCGGGCGGCCGGTTCCGCGGTAGGGCGGGATGGACGGCACGGCGTCGCCGGGGTGGGCGGTCGTTGTGGTGGAGACGCCTACCACGTAGTGCAGCCCGCGTTCTTCGAGGCCAAGGCGGAAGGCGGCGGTGTCCCCGTAGCCGCCGTCGGCGACGGCCAGTGGCACGTCGACGCCCCACGACCGTGTCTCGTCGACCATGTCCAGGGCCAGCTGCCACTTCTCGACATGGCTGACGCCGGCGGGGACGCCGCACTTCAAGCGGCGGGCCACCTTGACCGGATCGGCCTTCGACGAGGCCGGGTCCCAGGTCTCCGGGAGGAACAGACGCCAGTCGATGGCCGCCGACGCGTGGTCGGAGGCCAGGTGAAGGGACACGCCCGCCTGGCAGTTGGTGACCTTCCCAGCGGTGCCGGTGTACTGCCTCGACACACACGCCGAGGCATAGCCGTCCTTGAGAAAGCCCGTGTCATCAATGATCAACGCGGTCGGTTTGATGGCGCGCTCGATCTTCCACGCGAGCCGGGCTCGCACGTGTGCCGGATCCCAGGGACTGGTCGTGAGGAAGTGGGCCAGGGCCTGCCGGTTGCCCTCTTGCCCCAGTCGAGCCGCCATCGGCTCCACGGACTTGCGCTGCCCGTCCAGCAACAACCCTCGCAGATACACCCCGCCCCACCGGCGCTGGTCCGCCCGCGCGAACGGCTCGAACACATCCGCCGCGAATTCCTCCAGATCACACCGGACCACAGCCAGCTCCTCAGGCGTCACACCCGATCAACGGAACAACTGATCACCAGGACACGCCACCAGCAACCGAACCTGACCAAGCCCTACTAGGCACCTGCCTAAAAACACGCAGGTCAGAGGATCTCGAGGGAAGATGAATTCAGTGCCTTCTAGGGCGCGTATCGGGTCGTGATCAATGAGCATCGCAGCTTGCGGGGCGGGTGCCCCGTCGGGGGTACGGGGCCCGGCGATCTGCGGCTGCGCCGCGAGGGCGCGAGTGACCGGAAGCGATGCCGCAGGCAGGCAGCGGCGGGGCCCGGGGGCCTCGCCGTGCCCGCCGGGGTGGTGTGTCAGGCCATGGCGAGCCGGTCCACCAGCAGCTGCACCCTGCGCTCGGTGTACTCCGGAGGCAGTCGTCCTTCCCGGGTCAGGGTCGCGAGACCGTGCAGGGATGCCCAGAACGTCTCGGTGAACAGGCCCGGGTCGACGCCGTCCCCGGCGACCTCGCCGAGGGTCTCAAGGAGTGCGGCAAAGGCGTCCTTGAGAGGTGCCGGGGTGTCCTCCTGGGCGTATGCGAGGCCGCCGTCGAGCTGGAACAGGGCGTCGTAGACCGCCGGGTTACGTGCGGCGAAGTCGAGGTAGGCACGGGCCAGGGCTGCGACCCGCTCGCGTGGGCCGTCCGCGGCGGCGGTCGCGGCCCGCATCGCCACGGCCATCTCGGAAGCGCCCTGCAGAGCGACGGCGCCGATGATCTCGCGTTTGCCGCGGAAGTGGCTGTAGAGGACCGGCTGACTGTATTCGATGCGCTCGGCGAGCCGGCGGGTGGTGACCGCGTCCCAGCCCTGCTGCTCGGCGAGTTCGCGGGCCGTCGCCACGATGAGGCGCTCGCGCTCCGCCCGTTCGCGCTGCTTGCGTTCCTGTACCGACATGATTCGATCCTAGCACCGCTAGACAACGGAGCGGCAGTAGCGCTAGCGTTGTCTCATCAGCTAGCAGCACTAGATCTCAGGAGGGGTCATCATGCTCAACGCACTCCAGGTCGTCACCGCCGTGGTCGTCGGCGTGATGGTGGGGGTGGAGTTCGCCGTCCCCTTCTTCATCAACCCGACCCTCAACGCACTCCCCGACGACAGCAACCAACTCGGCCGCGCCCACGGAGGCCGGAGGGGCGGCGCCGTGATGCCGTTCTGGTACATCACCTCGCTCGTCCTCGTCGCGATCTGGGCCATCGCCGGATGGCACCACCCCGGCACCGGCCTCGTCGTCACCGCCGGCGCGCTGCTGATCCTCAGCGTGATCATGTCGATCCTGCTGCTCGTCCCGATCAACAACCGGGTCAAGACGTGGACCCCCGAGAACCGGCCCGCCGACTGGAAGCAGCAGATAAACCGCTGGGACCGCTTCCACTACGTCCGCGTCGCCGTCATCATCGCCGCCTTCGCCCTGCTGGTCGCCGCCCTCGCCTGACCCCGCGGACCGACACCGCGCTGGTGGCGCACGATCCCCACTCCCCGGGCGGCAGCGGGCCACCGAAATCCCGACATCCGGGAATGCAGCTGCCGCTGAGAGCCCGCAACTGCGATCCCGACAAACTACGCCCCTCGACGACCTGCGCGGCTCCCGGCTCTGGTTCGGGTGAGGTCTTTGATCCAGATCACCGAGGCACGCAGGTGAAGCCCGGCGAGGTAGCTTTCCCGGGTCTTGTCGTAGCGGGTCGCGATGCCCCGCCACGCCTTGAGCTTGTTGATCAGGCGCTCGACGGTGTTCCTCTCCTTGTAGAGCTCGGCGTCGTGGTCGACGGGGCGTCCCCCTTTGCGGCCCTCTTCCGGTTGGCGGCCTGGTCCCGTTTCTCCGGGATGACGGCCTTGATGCCGCGCCTGCGCAGGTGGGCGCGGTTGCCGCGGGACGAGTACGCCTTGTCCCCGGCGACCGCGTCCGGCCTGGTGCGAGGCCGCCCCACTGGGCCGCGGACCCGGATCTTCCCCAGCACCGGGATGAACTGAGGGCTGTCGGCCGCCTGTCCCGCGGTCAAGACGAACGCCAACGGCCGGCACTTGCGGTCGGCGGCGAGATGGACCTTTGACGTCTGCCCGCCCCGTGAGCGCCCCAGCAGAGCGGCCTTCAGCCGGAGCCGGCGCCGGACGCGTCGCCGCTCGCCCTGCTCGGGATCGGCACCATCATCCTGCCCGCTTCGTCCCTCGGGACCGCCCCCTTTGACCTGGCCTCCTCCTCTTCGGCGGCAGCCTTCTCCAAAGCGGCGAGCACGTGCTGGCTCGTGTGCATCCCGGCGGCATCGTGATGGGCCCGCACGGTGGTGGAGTCGATACTGACCAGCGACAGATCCACCTCACCCCGCTTTGCGGCCTCCGCGATCAGGCACTCCAGCAGGGCCTCGAACACGCCGGCGTCACGCCACTGCCGGAAACGATTGGACACCGTCGACCAGGCACCGAATTCCTGCGGCATCTCCCGCCACTGCCCGCCGGTCCTGAACCGCCAGACCACGCCCTCGAACTGCTGGCGCAACCGCTCGGGGTACGGGCCATAGTCGCCGATCGGCAGGTACGGCTCGATGAACTCCCACTCCACATCGGTCAGCTGCGTACGCGTCACGCAAGACGATCTACCGGATCGAAGATCAGCACGAGGGGAGAACCCGCTCATTGATCACGACCCGATACGCGCCCTAAGCGCCTGCCCTGACGGTCGCCAATGGCCACACGGTTCAACTCAGCCAAGAACTCTGTAATTCGGCGTGCATCGGCGTGCCGGCGACCTTCCCTCATGGGGCCAGCGAACTGGGCCGAGGCTGGCCGTGATATTTTGGCGAGGTGCCTCCTCACCACTGATTCACCAGCAAGCAAGCCGCAACGCGGGGGTCCAGTGCTTCAAGAGAACACGGCTGCGATTGGTTACTACGTCTACGCCAATTCATACCGGCGACCACTGACAACTGCCCACCCGGCAGGCCACCGCCCGCCGGTCCGATGCCGTATCGCGGACGGGCTTGGCTAAGAAGGTTTCTCGAAACCGAGTGTGGGGCTGGGGGTCCGTACGGGCGAGGTCAGGGCGGCGCAGCGGTTCGCCGGCAGCGACCGGTGGCGCATTCTCTCGATCACATCCGTCCTGGATCCGGAGAAGCTGAGGTCCATGTGCTGCCCAACCCGTTCAGCGCCCGTGGCCGCGGGGTCTACCGGGAGGAAAGGGGCGCGCTGCGCTCTCATACCGCATGTGACCGGGGCCTTCAGGGGTGGCTTGCACCAGATCGCAGGCTGGCCAGATGAGGTTGTAGCGACAGACGGGCTTGTCCCGGCGATCACATTCGGAGCCGTATGACGGTGGCGGTGGTGCGCTGCCGACCCGCGCCACCGGGAGGCCCGTCGCACAGGCTGTGGCGTAACGGATTTCGAAGCGCTCCGGTCCGCCCCCTATGTGGACTGGATGCCGATCCGTTCGATGTCTCTGGAGTGGGATGTGCGTCCTTGGTCCAGCACGTGCACGCTGTCGGTGTAGGTGGTGATGAGGTCGAGCTGGTGGCTGACGAGGACGAGGGTGAGTTGGCGTTCCGTGCGCAGGCGGGTGAGGAGTTCCAGGATTGCGACGGCTGTTGACGGGTCGAGGGCTGAGGTGACTTCGTCGCAGAGGAGGAGGTCGGGTTCGGTGGCCAGCGCGCGGGCTATGGAGGCGCGTTGGCGTTGGCCGCCGGAGAGTTCGTGGGGGTAGCGGTCGGCGAAGTCGGCGGGGAGGTCGACGTCGTTGAGGAGTTCGCGGACTCGGGTGGGCATGTGGGGCTTGCTGACGGTCCGGTGGAGTTGCAGCGGGCGGCTGAGGGAGGCGCCGATGGTGCGGGTGGGGTTGAGGGCGCCGAGCGGATTTTGCGGGATGAGCTGGATGGACCGCTGCTGTTCGCGACTGCGCTTGCGGACGTGCGCGGCGAGCGGGTGTCCGTGCCAGGTGAGGGTGCCGGCATCGGGTTTCCGGAGCCCGGCCAGTGTGCGCAGAAGGGTCGTCTTGCCGGATCCGGATGGGCCGGTGATGCCGGTGGCGGTGCCGACCGGAGCGTGGAGGTGCACGGAGTCCAGGGCCTGGTGCGTGTGGCCGCGGTGGGTGAAGGCGACCTGCAGCTCCGTGGCGCGCAGTCCGTCGCGGGTGGTGACGGTGGTATCGGGGGCGGGGGAGGAAATGGTCTTGGGGAGGGAGGCCGGCGGGGCCATTGCGGCGGGTGGGCTGAGGGTGGTGACGGTATCGGCGCAGGCGTCGACTACGTGGGGGTCGTGGCAGGCGAGGATGACGGCGATGCCACGGCTGGCGGCGAGGTGGCGTAGAAGTCCGGCGATCTCGTCGCGCAGGGCGGTGTCGAGCCCGGCGGTGGGTTCGTCGAGCAGGAGGATGTCGGGCTCCCGGGCCAGGGCGCGGGCCAACGCGAGTCGGCGTTGTTGCCCTCCGGACAGTGCACCGGGGCGGTGGTGAGCGAGCGCGTCGGGGAGGCGGCATTCGCTCATCAGCGCCATGACCGCATGGGGCAAGGGGTCGGTGGCGGCCTCCGTGATCAATTGCGCGGCGGTCATGCGGGGGTTGAGGGCGGAGCCAGGGTCCTGTCCGACGTAGGCGACGCGGTGACGGCGCAGGGCACGCAGGGCGTCAGAGGTGAGGGTGAAGACGTCCTGTCCGAGGATCTGGACGGTGCCTGAGGTGACGTCGGCACCGTTGGGGAGGTCTCCGACGAGGGCCCTTAGGAGGGTTGTTTTGCCTGATCCCGAGGGGCCGGTCAGGGCCGCGATCTGGCCTGCTTGGAGGCTCAGGCTGATGGCGTTCAGCAGGGTCGGGCCGTTGGTCAGGCGGATTTCGAGGTCGGTGACCGCGACGGGCGGCGTCGTGTGGGGCGAGTCCACGTGCATGTCCTGGGGTGTGGGTGCGGGGCGGCCGGTGGTGGTCATCGCAGGGCGGCCCTGCGGGCGGTGGCCGGTGCCAGCGCGTTGGCGGCGAGGTTGACGCTGATCGCGAGCAGACCGATGGCAAGGCCGGGGGCGACGACGGCCCAGGGGTTGAGGAGGATGCCGGGGCCGTTTTCGCGGATCATCAGGGCCCAGTCTGCTTCCGGGGGTTGGGGGCCGAGTTGGAGGAAGCCCGCCATGGAGATGACGTAGACGGCGTCGACGAAGCGGAGGCCGAACAGGGCCAGGATGGTGGCGCGGAGGTTGGGGAGGATTTCGCGCAGGGCCAGATGCGCGATGCCCTCGCCGCTGGCGATGGCCGCTTCGATGAACCCCGCACCGGCGAGCGGAGCGGCAGCACTGGCCACGATGCGCACCGCGTAGGGAGTGCCCAGAACGATGGCGGCGAGCGTGATGGCAAGTCGGCCGCCGCCGGGCCAGGCCAGTGCGAGGAGCATGATGCCCAGCACCGGTGGCAGGAGGATGGCGGTGTCCGCGATGCGTTCGACGAGCTGCCCGAGCCGGGGGCTGAGCACGGCAAAGCAGCCGAGCAGAGTGGCCAGCAGCGTGACGACGACCGCCACGGTCAGGGCGCTGCCGATCAGGGCGCTGCCGCCGTGCAGGAGTCGGCTCAGGACATCGCGTCCGAGCTGGTCACCCCCCAAGGCGGCGTCCGTGCCCGCGGCGCCGTAGGGAGCGGTTACGGGCTGGTCGACGGGATGCGCGGCCAGCAGCGGCCCGAGCACCGCCAGGAGGACGAGGAGGCCGGCGGGGATGACGGGAAGGAGGATCCGTGGCCAGGGGCGGCGTGCGGTCCGTTGGTCGAGGACCGCGGTGGTGGTCATGAGCGGGCTCCCAGCGTGCGGGCGCGGACAAGGTCGGCCAGGAGGAGGACGACGGTGATCAAGGTGGCTGCGCAGGCGACGACTGCGGCGATGACCGGGGTGTCACGGTCGGCAACGGCGCCGGCCAGCACGGTTCCGATTCCCGGGTAGTTGAAGAGGGTCTCCACCACAACCGTGCCGCCGAGCAGCATCCCGGTGGAGGTGGCGATGCCTGTGGCGATGGCCGGCCAGGCGCCCGGCAAGGCGTGGCGCAGCAGCACGCGTCGGACGGGCAGCCCGTCGAGGTGGGCGGCTTCGACGTGGGGGGTCGCGGCCTGATCGGCGAGGGCGGCGCGGACGATGCGGGTGTTCCACCCGGTCTGCGGGACGGCAAGGGCAAGCACCGGCATGATCAGCATGGTCCAGGTGGCCGGCGAACCGTCGGAGCCGGTGACGGTGGCGGCGGGCAGCCAGCCGGTCCACAGGGACAGCAGGAGCAACAGGCCGATGGACACGACGAATTCTGGGAGCGCGAAGGCGGCCGTGGAGGTCAGATCCACCACTCGGTCCACGATGCTCTTGGGGCGGGCGGCGGACCAGAGGCCGAGGGCGAGGGACGCGATGACGGTCAGGACGAAGGCGGTGGTGCCCAGCACGATGGTGTTGGGCAGGGGGGCGGCCAGCAGGTCGCTGATGTGTTCACCGCGGGCGGAGGTGCCGAGGTCGCCGGTGGGCAGCGCGGTGATCCAGTCCCAAAAGCGTTCCCATACCGGGCGGTCCAGGCCGAGCAGGTGCCGTCGGGCGGCGATGCCGGCGGCGCCCTCGCCGCGGTCCGAGGTGGCCGAGGCCGCGTCGCCGGGTAGCAGCTCGACCGCCGCGAAGACCACCGCGAGCAGGATCACCAGCATGAGGAGCCGTTTGCCCAGCACCGCGCCGATGCGCAGGGCGAGGATTCCCGACCGGCGCGCGGCCGAGGCCGCCACGGGCTGTGTGGCGGCCTCGGTGGGCGTAGTGGTGCCGGTCACTGTGCCAGCCAGACGTTTTCGAGCTGGACGCGTCCGTATCCGGGGAGTTTGGGCAGGCCGTTGACCTTGGGAGCGGCCAGGTCGATGCCGTCGGCCATGCCCCACAGCAGGTAGCCGGACCGGTCGTGTTCGATCTGCTGGAGGTCGCGCAGGGCGGAGGCTCGAGCCTTGGGATCGGCGGTGGCGATCACCTTGTGGTAGGCGTCGTCGAAGCCCTTGTCGGACCAGTCGGCTTCGTTCTGGCCGGCGCCGGTGGTCATGGTCTTGGAGGCGAAGAAGACCACCGAGTCGTTGGTGCCCCAGTAGTTGGTGTAGAAGTCGCCCTTGAGCCAGGTCTTGTCGTAGAAGGTGCCGGACTCCTGCTTGGTGACCTTGACCTTGATACCCGCCTCGCGGGCCTGGGAGGCGAACAGCGTCGCGGACTCGGCGAGCCCGGAGATGTCCTCGGTGGTGACCAGCTCGTAAGTCTGGGAGAAGTCGAACTTGGCTTCCGTCAGCAGCTGCTTGGCCCGGGCCAGATCGCGGTGGCGCTGGGGGATGCTCTTGGCATAGTCGGGGTCGGCAGTGCCGAGAATGTCGTTGGCGACGGTGCCGTATCCGGACAGGACCTGCTTGACCATCGCCTCCCGGTCGACGACGAGTTTCATCGCCTCGCGGACCCTGGGGTCGGTGAACGGGCCGCTGGAGGTGCGCATCACGATCGGCATGGCCATGTCGTTCGGGCGCCGGATGACATGGATGTCCTTGCGAGTGCCGGCGGTGCGCGCCGCGACGGCGCCGGCGTTGGAAGCCACGTCGATCTGACCGGACATCATCGCGTTCGCCATCGCCTGGGGGCTTTCGAACATGGTCACCTCGATCGCGTCGAGGTAGATCTGGCCGCCGTGCCAGTGCTCGTTACGCAGCAGCCGGGCGTTGCCGCCGCGATACCAGTCGAGCTTGAAGGGGCCGGTGCCCGGCGCCTTGGCGATCTCCTTGTCCGGGGTGTTCTTCTTCATGATGAACGTCGACAGCCGGGTGAGCATGGGGAGTTCGGCGTTGGCGAAATCGGAGACGAGGACGACGGTGCCCTTGCCCTCGGCGGTGATGTTCTCGGCCTTGATGCCGGGTAGCCGGGCCGCGCCGGCGGGGGTGTTGCGCAGGCGGCGCAACGACCACACCACGTCGTCGGCGGTGACCGGGGTGCCGTCGTGGAAGGTGGCGCCCTTGGCGAGACCGAAGCGCCAGGTCTTGAGGTCCTCGGACGGCTTCCAGGAGGTGGCGAGCCGGCCGACGGTGTTCGCCTTCAAGCCGGGTGCGGTGAGGGTGTCGTAGACGAGGGCGATGATGAGGTAGTCGCTCTCGTTGCCCTGATTGCCGTGCGGGTCGCGGGTGATGGCCGAGGCGTGGCCGAGTGCGCCGATGCGCAGCGTGCCGCCCCTTCTCGGCTTGCCTCCCGAGCCGGAGGGGGCCGCGTTGTCGCCGCCTCCGCAGGCGGCCAGCACAGCGGCCGCGCCTATGCCTCCTGTGGCCCACAGCACCTGTCGCCTGTTGACGTTCACGTCGCCTCGCTCCACTCGGTCCAGCTACTTAGGTTTGCCTACCCTAACGATAACCATTTCCGCAAGGCGTGTGACACCGATTGCCGCGATCCACCTGCCGTCAACTGGCCCTTTATGGTGCAGATTTCCGCAAAACCGGACACCGGGTCGGAAAATGAAGTTAGGTTTGCCTTACCTAAGAGTCGAGGGTACTTTCATCACCGTCCACGGGACACCGGCACGGGGCAAAACCCCCATACCGCTCCTTTGCCGATCCGTTCGGCGTGCTGCGCCATGGAAGCGCGGCATCGCACCGGACCTCCCCGCCCTCAACGGAACGGATTACATCGACATGAGCACGGGAGCCGCACCCGTCCGCCAGCTCGACGCCACCAGCGTTGGGGAACTGCGTCAGGCCGCCGAGAAGATCCTCGCCGAGTTCGGCACCTCTGCCACCTCCCCCGAACTCCTCGCCCGCGTCGCCGAATTCGCCGGCGACCTGAGCGAGCCGATCCGCCACGAGCTGCGTCCCGTCGACACCGACCACGGTCTGTTCGTTCTGCGCGGGTTGGACGTCGACGACAGCGAGATAGGCCCCACGCCCACCAGTTGGGCGACCGCCGGCGACAGTGCCGCCGTCTACGACATCGTGATGCTGCTGCTCGCCACCGTCATGGGCAACCCCATCGCCTGGGAAGGCCAGCAGGACGGCCGCTTCGTCCACAACATCGTCCCCGCCCCCGGCCACGAGACGGAGCAGACCGGCGCGTCCAGCACCGTGCTGCTCAGCCCGCACACCGAGGACGCCTTCCACCCCGGACGCGCCCACCTGCTGATGCTCGGCTGCATGCGCAACCACGACAACATCGCCACCACCGCGGCCAGCATCCGCAACGTCCGGCTCTCCGAGGCCGACATCGCGCTGCTGACGCGGCCCAAGCTGCAGATCCTGCCGGACGACGCCTACACCGAGGCGCAGGGCTTCGAGGGCGGCGAGCCGGCCCGCGTCCCCACCCTCTTCCACACCAAGGACGGGCTCACGCTCCGCTTCGACCCCGCCTACACGCCGCTCGACGATGCCTCCCCCGCGCACCGGGCCGCCTACGAGCGACTGGAGGCGGAACTCGCCCGCGTCTCGGGCGCGGTGAGTCTGAGCCCCGGCGAGGTCCTGGTCGTCGACAACGACCTCGTCGTCCACGGCCGCGTTCCCTTCCAGGCCCGCTACGACGGCACCGACCGGTGGCTCAAGCGTGCCTCCGTCCGTGTCCCCGGGCGCCGCACCCGCCCCCTGGCCGAGGCCGACGAGCACGGCTACGGCCAGGCCGCCATCGAAGCCCACGCCGCCTGAAGACCCGCACGGAGGACAGAGATGAGCGAGACCACCGTGGCCAACGCAGCCCACTCCATATCCGCCGACGACAAGACCCTGCGCGTGCTGTCCACCAGCGACCTCGCGGGGATCGACATCTCCCTGGCCGACGTCGTCGCCACCGTGGAGGGTGCCTACCGCACCCTCCACGCAGGAAAGTCGGACAACCCGCGCAAGCTGACCGTCAAGCCCGAGGACGGACACTCGGTCTCCTACGCGATGCTCGGCCGGGACGGCTCCCGCGATGTCGTGGCGATCAAGACCTCGTACAAGCACGGCCTCGACAAGGGCCGCGACGAGCAGCACTACTACACCGCGCTGACGCTCTACGACGACGTCACCGGCCTGCCCGTCGCCATGATGGACTGCAGCCGTATCGGCTCGCTGCGCACCCCGGCCGCCTCCGCGCTGCTCGCCCGTGAGTGTGCGCGGCCCGGTAGCCGCAGCGCCCTGGTCATCGGCACCGGCACCCAAGGGCGGCTCGCCCTGCCGTTCCTGCTGACGACGCTTCCGGACCTGGACCGGCTCATGCTGTTCGGCACCCACTCCGACGGCATTGCCGCCGTACGGCAAGAACTGCGCACCCACTTCCCCGAGCGGGACGTGGAGATCGTCACCGACCTGCGGGCCGCGGCGGCCGACGCCGACATCATCGTCGCCACCGCCGGCAGCCACACCCCGGCCGCTGTCGAGGCCGGCTGGCTCAAGCCCGGTGCGCTCTCGATCCTCGTGGGCCACGGGCTGGCGCCCTCAACCCTCCACCGGGCCGACCGTGTCGTGGCCACCAGCGAAGCGCAGATGAAGGTCACCGGCACCGACATGGCCGACGACAACGGCGAATTCCCCGCCGTCGACACCGAGTTCCCGCCCGTCATCGCCGGAATCACCGCAGGCCGCCGCGCGGCGAACGAACGCATCTTCGCCTACAACAGCGGACTCGTCGTCACCGACATCGCCCTGGGCCACCGCTTCGCCCAACTCGCCCTCGACCAGGGCCTGGGAGTGCAGGTGCCGCTGTGGCAGTGAGCGACCTACCGACCATGACCATGCCGACGCTCCCAGCCCACCCCGACCCGGACACCGACCGGATCCTGGACAGCGGCTTGCTGCACGAACTGTCCCACGCCTTCGGCGGCCCCTTCCACTTCCTGCTGCCGCACCGCTTCGACGCCAACCTCGCCGCCTTCCGCACCACGCTCGCCGACGCCGGCGTGGAGGGGCGGGTGTACTACGCGAAGAAGGCCAACAAGGCAGCCGTGTGGATCGAACGCTGCGCCGCTCACCATGCCGGCGTCGACGTGGCCAGCGTGGGGGAGCTGCGCGAAGCCCTCGGACACGGGGTGCGCGGCGAGAACATCGTCGTCACCGGCCCCGCCAAAAGCGCCGAACTGCTGCGCCTCGCCATCCTGCAGGGCTGCCTGGTCGCCGTCGACGCGCTCGACGAGTTGGACCTGCTCATCACCCTCGCCCTGACCGGCACGATCCTCCCGGCCCGACTGCTGCTGCGCCGACTGCCACCCGCCCAGCCCCACAGCCGCTTCGGCATGAACGACACCGAGCTGGAGACGGCACTGGACCGGTGCGTGCGCGCCGGAGACGCGGTGCGGATGGAGGGCTTCAGCTTCCACCTGTCCGGTTACGCCACCCAACCGCGGGCCGACCTCGCCGGCGAACTCATCGACCTGTGCCTCAAGTCCCGCGTCCTGGGCCTGCAGGCCGACCGGATCAGCATCGGCGGCGGCTTCGCCGTCGACTACAGCGCAGCCGACCACTGGCACACCTTTCTCGCCGAGCAGAAGCCCGAGCACTACCACGCGAAGAAGACGTTCCGGACGGGGGACTTCTACCCCTACCACTCTCCCGGCGCCGGCGCCGACGCACTGCGCACCATCCTGGCCAGCATCCCTGAAGGCGGACAGGACACTCTCGCGGCAAGGCTCAAGGACACCGGCACTCTGCTGATGATGGAGCCCGGCCGCGCCCTCCTGGCGGGAGCAGGCTCGACCGTCTTCTGCATCCAGGGCGTCAAGGAACGTGCCGGGTACCGCATCATCACCGTCGACGGGACCAGCCTGAGCCTGTCCGAGCAGTGGTTCAACAGCGAATACCTCCCCGACCCCCAGCTGGTGACGCCTTCCGGTCGCGTCCTCGGCGGTGACTCCGGTGACGTGCACCCGGCCTGTGTGGGCGGCGCGTCCTGCCTGGAGTCGGACATGGTCACCTGGCGCAAGGTCCCCTTCCCCGCCCGTCCCCGCGTCGGCGACCTCCTCGTCTATCCGAACACGGCCGGCTACCAGATGGACTCCAACGAGTCCCCCTTCCACGACCTGCCGCTGCCCCCCAAGGTCGTCATCGACCGCCTGGGCGAACGCCCGCGCTGGCGCCTTGACCGCCGCCCCGCATGCTGACCTTCAATCCGCCCAGGAGTCTTCCCGTGAACGAGGCCCTCGTGCGCCCCGCCGTGGTCTCCCGCATATCCGACCTCATCGGATACACCCCGCTACTGGAGTTGTGCCGCACCGAGACCGGCAGCCGCCTCCTGCTCAAACTGGAGATGTACAACCCCACCGGCACCGCCAAGATCCGGATGGCCCGGGCCATGGTCGACGCCGCCGAGGAATCCGGCGAGCTGCGGCCCGGCGGACGCATCATCGAATCGACCTCCGGCAACACCGGCCTGGGCCTGGCCGTCATCGCGGCCGAGCGCGGCTACGCGTTCACCGCCGTCGTCGACAACCATGCCGCCGCCGACAAACTGCGCGGCATGAAAGCCCTGGGCACCGAACTCGTCCACGTCGTCGACGACGGCACCGAGGAACTGGCCACCGCCGCCCGTGAGGAACTCGCCGAGGACATGGCTCGCGGCCAGGACAACACGATCTTCACCGAGCAGCACAACAACCCCGCCAACGGCGTCGGCTACTTCCCCGTCGCCCACGAGCTCCACCAGGCGCTCGACGGGAACATCGACATCCTCATCGGTGCGGTCGGCACCGGCGGAGCCCTGTGCGGCACCACCCGCGAACTGCGCAAACTCGTGCCCGATTTCACCACCATCGGCGTGGAACCCAAGGGATCCATCGCCTTCGGCGGCCCCGCCCACGACTACTACCAGTCCGGCACCGGCACCCCCGAAGGCGCCGAGATCGGCGCGCTCGTCGACTTCGACCTGATCGACGAGGGCGCCAAGGTAGGAGACATCGAAGCCTTCGCCACCGCGCGCGCCGTGGCCCGCACGGGTCTGCTGATCGGCGGTTCGGCAGGCGGAGTCGTCTACGAGGCCCTCACCCGCCTACCTTCCCTCCCGCCGGGCACCACTATGGTCGCCCTGGTCAACGACGGCGGCGAGAAGTACCTGGACACCGTCTTCAACGACGCCTGGATGGACGCCCGCAACCTCATCGACCTCGCCGTAGAGCGCGAGATCGACGAGAAGATCACCAAACTCCGCAGGATTTGATACCCACCATGCCGCTGACCACCCTCCTCCGCGACAGTCGCGCCCTGGCCACCCTCGCCGTGCCCTTGATCCTCACGCAGCTGGCACAAGTGGCACTGACCACCACCGACACCGTGATGATGGGCGCGCTCGGTCCCACCGACCTCGCGGCAGGAGGACTGGCCATCGTCATCTTCAACCAGCTGCGCACCATGGGCGTCGGCCTGGTCACCTCCGTCGGCAACCAGATCGCAGGCGCCTCCGCACGCGCCGAAACGGCACAAGAGACCGACGCGCCGGCCCGTGCCGAGCACGACAGCGACCACGAGGTGCGCCAAATCGTCCGCGCCAGCCTTGCCGTCGCCACCCTCGCCGGCATCGCCGGAGCCGGGCTCATGCTGCTGATCGGACAAGCCCTGACCTTCCTGGGCCAGGAAGCCGACGTAGTCGACCGCGCCCAGGCCATGCTGCTGGCCCTCGCACCCGGCCTGCTGCCCTGCCTGTGGTTCCAAGCTATCCGCCAGTTCACCGTCGGCATGCGCCACCCACAGGCCCTCCTCCAGATAACCATCGCCTCGGTCGCCGTCAACGCCGGAATCAACTGGGCCCTGATCCACGGCACCTGGGGCATGCCGAAACTGGGACTGCCCGGAGTGGGCGTGGCCACCTCCCTGGTCTACCTGCTTTCCTTCCTCGCCCTCTACCTGGCGGCGAAGAAGGACACCGTCCTCGGCCCCCTCCTGAGCCTCAACATCGCCCAGGCCGACCGCGTCACCGTCCGTCGCCTGATCCAGCTCGGCATACCCATCGCCGCGACCTACGGCTCCGAGGCGGGCTTCTTCTCCGTCACCGCCTTGATGGCCGGCACGTTCGGCAGCGCCGCGCTGGCCGCGCACACCGCCGTCAACCAACTCGTCTACATCGTCTTCCAAGTTGCCGTCGGCCTCTCCCACGCCGCGTCCATCAACGTCAGCCGGGAACTCGCGCTCGGCCGTCCCGAATCCGCCCTGCGCATCAAGAACACCGCACTGGCCTGCGCCGGCGCCGTCATGGTCGTTGTCGGCCTGATCTACGTCACACTGCCCAACCTCGTGCTCAGCCCCTTCTTCGACACCAACAGCGCTCGCGACGTGCAAGCCGTGTCGATCGCCACCCACCTGCTCCTCGTGATCATGGTGCTCCAGTTCTTCGACTGCGCCCAGAACATCGGCGTCGGACTCCTGCGCGGCCTGGACGACACCAAGAGCGGCTTCCGCATCACCCTCATCGGCTACTGGATCATCGGCCTCCCCGCCGCCTGGCTCCTGGGCTACGCCGCCGGACTCCACACCCTCGGCATCTGGCTCGGCCTGCTCACCGGCCTCGCCGCCACCGCCATCCTCCTCCTGCGCCGCTACAGCGCCGCCCTTGGCGCGAAGTTCACCGCGCAACAGCCGGTGCCTACGGCCTGATCGTCAGGCCGCTCACTTTTCACCGTCGGCGTCGATCGGGCCCGGACGCCACGTGCTGGCGTCCGGGCCCGATAGACGGTACGACTGCCTGCTGGCGCGGGTAGGGGAAGGGCTGGCCCCCATCCCTTCGTCACCCAGCTAGCCTTTGCGCCCGCACGCAACCACAGGGAGGCACGGATACCTGCGGCGGGCTGTTGTCTGCTCCAGGCTTGGCAGTTCTCACGTCCGAACACAGTGATGGCTGAGTACCGTGGACGGTCGCGGTGACCCGGGCGTCACCGACCTCGATCCCGGACACCGCGTCTGGGAACTGTCCGTCCTCCGGGGCCGTGAGCGCAGGTTCGAATCCTGCCGGGGGCACCGGAAATCAAGGCCCTGACCAGCGGAAACGATGGTCAGGGCCTTTCTTGCGCTGCCAAAACGCACACGGCCAACTTGGCCATGAGCACTCGGTCAGCAGGGCTTCAACCTGCGACTTTATGACGCCAGGTGGACGAAATCCCAAATGTCCGATCCCGCGGAATCGCTTCGCATGGGAAATATGCGGGACGGGAGAACCACAAGGTGGCGCCCTCACCGATCGACACTTGCTGTGACCTGCACCTTTACCGACGGGGACGGTCGGAAAACACACGGAAAAACAGGCCGTTCAACTTTCCCGCGCCCAGCGATCGGCTCTGCACGAGTGCGCGTAGGGACACGCTCCGGCGGCACGGAGCTGGTCGGATCCTGTGGCAGCCCGGAAGGGCCCCTCGGCCAATGTCGTAGCGCGGGAGATCGGCCGTCCGTTCAGTCCCAGGCGAGTTGGCCATTCGAGGGTTGGGATCGTGGTGCCGGGCTGGCGGCGTCGGTGTGCGTGGTGCGGTGGGTGAGGGCTGTGTTGCGACGCTGGGTGCGGTTGTTGGCGATCGCGCGCTCGACGGCCTCGGTTTGGCCGATGAGCATGACGCCGTCACGGGCGCGGGTGACGGCGGTGTAGAGCAAGTTGCGCTGGAGCAGCATCATCCCGGCTGCGCTGACCATGGGGACGATGACGTAGGGGTATTCGCTGCCCTGGGAGCGGTGGACGGTCAGCGCGTAGGCGTGGACGAGTTCGTCGAGGTCGGTGAAGGGGTAGGTGGCCGCCTCGCCGTCGTGCAAGGTGACGGTGAACTGGTGGGTCTCGGTGTCGACTGCGGTGATGGTGCCGCTGCTGCCGTTGAAGACTCCGTTTTCGCCGCGGTGGGGGTTGTTGCGGACCTGCTGGACGCGGTCGCCGAGCCGGAAGGCGGCCCCGCCGTGGTAGTGCTGGGGCTTGTCGTCGGACGGCGGATTGAGTCGCTGCTGGAGACGCAGGTTGAGGTCGGTCATGCCGGCGACGTTCTTCTTGCCCGGGCACAGCACCTGGATGCCCTCCGTGCGGGCTCCGAAGTGCTTCGGCATGAGCTCACAGACCAGATCCACCACCCGCTGGGCGATGTCCTCGGCGCTGGGGACGGGCCGGTTCCAGAAGACCTTGGGGTCCTCCCGGGGAAGTTCACCGCGCAGGATGCGGTGGGCGTTGAGGACGATGGCGGCGCTGTCGTCCTGCTGGCGGAAGACCTTGGTCAGCCGGGTGCGCGGGATGTCCTCGACGTCGAGGAGATCGCGCAGGACGCGGCCGGGGCCGACGCTGGGGAGCTGGTCGGTGTCGCCGACGAGCAACAGGTGGCAGCCGTCGCGGACGGCGGCGAAGAGCCTGCGGGCCAGGGCGAGGTCGAGCATTGACGCCTCGTCGATGATGACAAGATCCGCGGTCTCCAGCACGCCGGCGTGGTCGAAGAGGGAGTCGCCGTCGGGCGGCATGATCAGCCGGTGGACGGTCATCGCCGCCTGGCCGCAGGTCTCTTCCAGACGCTTGGCGGCCTTCCCGGTCGGGGCGGCCAGGGCGACAACCGCACCGGCCTCGTCGGCGAGGTCGACCAGGGTGCGCAGGGTGTGGGTCTTGCCGCAGCCGGGGCCGCCGGTCAGGACCGACAGGGGGCGGGTCAGGGCGGTGAGGATCGCCCGGTACTGCTCATCGGTCAGCCCGGCGGTCTCTGAGCCTCTCAGCGAGGCCAGAAGTTCCGCCCGCGGAGCCAGGCCGTCCAGCGCCGCGGTAGAGGCGAGAAGACGCCGTACGTGGAAGGCGAGTTGCGTCTCGTCGCGGTGCCGGTGCGGCAGCATGGCGATCACGGTGTCCGCCAGGGCGTCAGTGCCGTCCAGGACTGGCAGTGGCAGCGTCTCGGTGACCACCTCGCCCTGACCACGCAGCGCCTGAAGGGCGTGGCTCAGAACCGCGTCGTCGAGGATCTCGGCACTTGCCGGGTCGTCATCGGTCAAGAGCTGACGGGTACGGGCGATCAGAACGCGCACCGGAAGGTGGCAGTGGCCGCTTGCTCCGGCTTGGTCGAGTTCGTGCAGCAGGGCGGCCTGGAGTCGTGCGTCGCTATGCTTGGGGATACCGACGGCGAGGGCGATCTTGTCGGCGTTGACGAAGCCGACGCCGCGCACGTCCCGGCAGAGTCGGTAGGGGGTGCGGCGGACGATGCGCATCGGGTCGTCGTCGGTGTCGGCGTACGTCGTGTAGATCTTCACGGCGAGCGCCGGGGTGATCTGGAGTCCCTGCAGGAACACCATGATCTCGGCGATGGCCTTCTGCTCCTGCCAGGCCGCCGTGATCCGGCCCAGCCGGACCTGACCGATGCCGTGCACCTCAAGGAGCCGCAGCGGTTCGGTGTCGATGACCTTCAGCGTCTGCTCGCGGAAGACGTTCACGATCGCCGAGGCGAGATGCGGCCCGATCCCGCGGATCATGCCCGAGGCGAGGTAGAGGCGGATAGCCCGCTCGTCGGCGGGCATGGTCCGTTCGCACTGTTCGGCTTTGAACTGCCGCCCGTGGCGAGGGTGGTGGACCCACCTGCCGTGCAGCCGCAGGCTTTCGCCGGGCCGCGCGCCGAAGAGCGCCTTGCCGGCCGCCGTAATGCTCTCCTCGTCACCTGTTGTGGTGGTCAGCCGCAGCACCGTGCGCTCGTCGTAGCTGACGTGCAGCAGATGATCGACGACGCCCTCGATCACTTCGCGGGCGTCCAGGGGTGCTTGGTGGGGCACGGGCACCATCTCCAGGGGTAGGTGCGGCTGCGGGTCACGTGATGCTGCTGGGATACGGCAAGGTCAGCATGGGTCCCCGGACAGCCGTCTGTCGCGTCTTTGCGGGATTCCGCTCACTCCTGCGGGCGACATCACCGAAGGCCGGCGGTGCGGCCGACGGCGACGGCCGTGCGGGCCAGACAGAGCGCGTGTTGCCCACAGGGAGTAATAGTCAAGACCTGTGGATTGGTGAAGTTATCGCCTGATACTTCGGCGCCATTGGATCTCGCCTTCGTGCCATTCGTCGGTGGGCGTGAGCCCGGCGGCGGTGGCAACGGCGGCGGATGCCTGATGTGCGGGGTGGATGTGGGCGATGACGGTCTGCACCGGCTGCTGGCTGAGCCAGTCGATGAGTCCTCGGGCTGCTTCGGTGGCGATGCCTCTGCCCTGCCACGGAGTCCCGACCACCCAGGCGATCTCGGCGATGGGGCCGTGGCCGGAGGGGCTGATCGTCGCCTGGACTGTGCCCGTCAGGCAGGTCTCGTGACGAAGCCGGATTACCCAGTTCAGCCAGGAGACGGCCGGATCGGGAGAGCCTGCGGTTATGCGCTGGTAGCGCGAGCGCAGGACTTGCGGGGTGTCCGGACTGCCGCCGATGAAGGTGTGCAGAGCCGGATCGGACAGCACTGTGGCCATCTCCTCGGCATGCTCGACGTGAAGCGGCAGCAGGTCCAGCCGCCCGGTGCTGATGGCCTGGGCCGTGATGGTGTTCACGCCGCGACCGCCTCGGAGCGTTCGACGAGATGCCCGCGTTCAAAGCGGGCTCCGGCGCGGACGAGCGCGACGAGGTGCGGTGCGTTCACGGCCCGCCAGCGGGCCTGGGCGGACTCGATGAGCTTGAACACCATGGCGGGGGCGGCAGCGCGGGAGCCGGCGCCGCGGGTGACTTTCGTGCGCAAGCGGACGGTGGCGAAGGTCGACTCGATGGGATTGGTGGTCCGCAGGTGGATCCAGTGCTCGGCGGGGAAGTCGTAGAACGCCAGCAGCTGGTCCTGGTCGTCGGTGACCTTCTTGACGGCCTTGGGGAACTTCGCACCGTAGAGCTGGACGAACGTCTTGATCGCTTGGGCCGCGTGGTCTCGGTCCTCGGCGTTGTAGATGTCCTGGATCGCCTTCTTCGCACCAGGCTGGGCGGACTTCGGCATGGCGTCCAGGACGTTGGCCGTTTTGTGAACCCAGCACCTCTGTTCGCGGGTTTCGGGGAAAACCTCGGCCAGGGCCTTCCAGAATCCGAGGGCGCCGTCGCCGACCGCGAGGACGGGCGCGCGCATGCCGCGGCGGGCGCAGTCGCGCATCAAGTCGGCCCAGGACTCGCCCGATTCGCGGTAGCCGTCCTTGAGCGCGACCAGCTCCTTCGTGCCGTCGGCGCGCACGCCGACCAGGACTAGCACGCAGGCTTTGGCCTCTTCCAGACGGACGTTGAGGTGGATACCGTCGACCCACACGTACACAAAGTCGACCCCGGTGAGATCGCAGTCCATGAACGCGGCCTGGTCAGCTTGCCACTGCGCCGTCAGTCGGGTGACGGTCGCGGGCGAGAGCCCGGCCGAGCTGCCCAGGAACTGCTCCAGGGCGGGCACGAAGTCGCCGGAGGAGAGGCCGTGGAGGTAGAGCAGGGGCAGCACCTCGCTGATCTTCGGGGACTTGCGGCACCAGGGCGGCAGGATCGCCGAGGAGAACCGCTTGCGTTCGCCCGTGGTCTCATCGACGCGCTTGTCGTTCACCCGCGGGGCCTTGACCTCGACGTTCCCGGCGGCGGTGGTGACCTTCCGCGGCTGGTGGAAGCCGTTGCGCACGACCAGGCGCCGGCCATTCTCGTCCCGCTGATCCGCCAACTCAGCTATGTAGGCGTTGACCTCGGCCTCCAGGGCCGCGGCGAGCATGCGCCTGGCCCCCTCGCGGACAATCTCGTCGATCAGGGAGCCGTTCGGCGTGATGCCATCGGCGTTGACTACGCTGAGCACGGGCGTGCCTTCCCGACCCGCGCTGCGAACGCGGGCCTACTCGGTGACCATCAGGATCATTCGGGAAGGTACGCCCTTCGCATGCCGTCCCGAAGCCCGATCCACAAGACTTGAGCATTGCTCCTTGCCGCTCCGGAGTAATTGTCAATTCCTGTGGCGGCTGCTGGGCGACCTCCAGGACTGGTGGTGAGGGAACCGTACGCAGCAGCACGGGATCCCCGGGCGGACCGGCCGTGGTCTGCCCGGGGATCCCGGTTCGGTGTCGGAGGGTCAGCCCCGAGAGGTGGTGCCGGCGTGGCCGGATGCGGTGTGCCGGCCGGCCGCGTGCGCCTTGCAGCCACCTGATGCGCAGGCGTCGAGCCAGGCGGTGAAGTCGGCGTCGTAGCGGTTGCCGATCTGCTCGTTGTAGACCGCATAGCCGCCGGCGTAGTCGCCGGCCCGGAATTTCGCGAGCATGGCCTGGATGTCGTCGGGGTGCTTCTCGACCATGTACCGCACGGCCAGATAGCCCCATGGGTAGGTGCGGGTCGTGTTGCTGTTGGCGTAGGTGGTCTGCCACAGCGTGCTGAGCGGGTAGGTGTGCTTGCCGGCTTCGGCGACCGCCTCGGTGTCGGTGACACCGCGGTAGCTGTACGAGACGTACTCGGCGAGGCCCTCGATCCACCAGACGTCCGGGACGGTGGTCTCCTGGGCGAAGTCGCCCTTCATGTCGAAGCGGCCGTCGAGGTAGTGCGTGTACTCGTGGTTGAGGTTCCAGATCCGGGCCGGGAAGCCGTCGTCGGAGCCCTTCTGGTACATGATGGACTGGACCTTGTTGTCGGGCTTAGTCGGGTCGCCGGTGATGGTGATGCCGCCGTTGTTCGTGTCGACGCCGAATATCGGTCCCGCGTAGGTCTTGTAGTCGGTCTGGCTGCCGAAGACGACGACCTGGATGGTGTTCTCGTACTGGCCCGGGATCGCGCCGCTGTCCTTCGCCACGCCGTGGAAGAAGGCGTCCTCCTTCTGGAGGCTGGCACAGACGGCGTCGAGGTCCTGGGGGGTCAGCGCCTGCGCCCGGACGGTGCGCGTCTCGTCGCAGGTGTGGTTGGTCGGCAGCGCGGCCTTGGTGAGCTTGTCGGCCAGGTTGCAGGTGTCGAAATAGGAGCAGTTGGCCTTGTCGTAGGAGTCGGCCATGTTGGCCACGCCCACCCACAGCGGGGCGGTCCGACCGGTGATCTGCGAGCTGCCCAGCAGGTCCTTCATCAGGGGCCGCACCTTGTCCTGGAGCGCCCCGGCGTGCTGGACGAAGCGGCCCATCTCGGTGCCGGCGTTGGAGGTCAGGAAGGAGTTGTCGGTGCCCAGCAGATCGAGGTGGTTGCGGGCGAAGGAGTTGAGGGTGTCGATGATGCCGGGGTCGCTGGTGACCGCCTTCACGAAGGCGTCGTTCTGGTGGCCGCGGAACAGCGGGGTGTAGACGTTGTTCACCGCGTTCACCATGGCGGGGAACGCGTTGTACGAGCTGTTGTAGGCGTCCAGGACCTTCTTGTAGGTGCCGAGGTAGCGCCCCTGCTCGTCGGCGCTGTCGGTGAGGGTGATCGCCTCGCCGACGACGGCGCCGTTCGCGTCGCTGACGTCCATGAAGTGCGCGTTGCCGACGAACGCGTCCAGGGCGCCTTCGATGGCGGTGGCCAGGTCCTGGCCGTAGTTGCCGACGTCCTTGGAGTCGTTGTACTGGACGTAGTAGCCGGCGCGCAGGAAGAGGACCAGTTGCTGCACCTTGGTCGAGTCGTCGCCGGGATAGGACGCCGAGGCGCTCTGGAGCGCGTTGGCGACGGGGACCATCTGGGCTTCCCGGAAGACGTCGTGGGCGTCCTTGCCGGTCACGCTGAACAGCGTGTTGACGCAGTCGGCGGTCGCCGCCTTGATGAAGTCGACCAGTTCGGCACCGCTGCGGCTGCCGAAGTCGCCCGGTGCGCAGGATGCCGCACGGACGTGGTGCGCGGTTCTCAACTGCGGTTGCTGAGGCCGGAGTCGGTTGGCGGTGTGCGGCTTGCCCTGCACGTCGGGACGGTCCGTGGCGGTGGTGGCCGGGCCCGTGGGCGGCAGCGGTCGCACCGGGTCGTGGGATCGGGCGGCGGGCTTGGCGGAGGCCGGGCGGACGGCCGGTGAACCGTTCGCCGCGAGCGTCGGGGTGGCCATGAGGCCGATGGTGGTGGCGCAGGCGGCCAGCCCGATGGTCAGGAATCTGTGTGGGGGGTTGCGATGGCGCATTGCGGCTCCCTCGGTGAATTCATGCACCTTGTAGGGGATCAGCAGTTGCCTGAAGGACTGTGCCACTCCCGCGGACCGCAGACCATGGGCTGGGGGACAGCACCGTCCGCGGCTCCGCCACAACATCCGGCACGCCCTGACTACCCGCGCACAACTCGCCCTTCAGACCGGCGCTTTCAGACCAGCAGCACCTTCAGACCGGCGCTTTCAGACCTGCGCCGATCCCCAGCCCGGTGCGCCCTGCCCACCACCCGCCCCGTACGTCCGCGCCGCCCATGCCTGCAAGTGCGGTGAGTGGGCGATGAGTTCGCGGTAGGACGCGGCGGCCGAGCGGAACAGCGTCTCCGCGACCTCGTCGGTCACCCGGTCGCGCCGCCAGACGAGCAGATAGCGGCACCACAGCGGCGTTCCGGTCAGCGGTTTGACGAGCACTCCGGAGATCGGCCGGATCGTCGCCTGGACGACGGAGACCCCGAGCCCGTCGGCGATCATGTTCTGGAGCTGGAGCTGGTCGCCGAGGAATTCATGGACCGCCGCCGGGGTGAATCCGGCCGCCGCGCAGGCCGTGTAGAACACGCCCGGCCAGCCGGCCCCGTCGTCCGGGGTCAGGAACCAGGCGTCGTCGGCCAGATCGGCGAGCGCGACCTCCATGCGGTGCTTCACGCGGTGGTGCGCGGGGACGGCCACGAACGACGGCTCGACGACGATCCCGCGGTGCGCCATGACGGGGGAATGCGGCAGCTCCAGGCCGGGGTAGTCCACGGCGATCGCGGCGTCCAGCTCGCCCTTCTCCAGGCGTTCCACGATCTCCGAGGAGGCATAGACGCTGCTGACGGTCAGCGCCAGCTCCGGCAGCCGGCCGCGGACCCGGACGACCATGCCGGACAGCACCGGCGAGTTGGTCGCGGCCAGGCGGAGGACCTGGCGCACTCCCCCACCGCGGCCACCCCGGCGGCGCCCGATGGCATCGGCGCGGTTGAGCACCTCGCGCGCCTGGGCCAGCACCTCGGCACCGTACCGGGTCGGCTCCACGCCCGACGCCTGGCGCTCGAAGAGCGGTTCGCCGAAGTACCCCTCGATCCGCTGGAGTTGGGCGCTCATCGCCTGCTGCGAATACCTGAGCACCCGCGCGGCCCGGCCCAGGCTCCCGGCGTCGGCGATCGCACACAGGGCCCGCAGGTGCCGCAGCTCCAACTCCATCCGCTTCCGCTTCCCTCCACGTCGTACGCCGCCGGTCGTCCGGCTCCGGGCCGAACGACCCTCAGTACAATCGCACAGGTGTTTAGCCGCAAGATTGTCCTGCGCCGCGGCCGGCGGGATCGGGCCGTACGCCTCGGCGCCTCAGCCGAAGCCGAAGCGTCCGGCCGTCGCGACGTCGAGGGTGTCCTTGACCATGGCGAGCGCCGCGCCGACGGGGCTGGAACGGCCGCCGCTCACGGTGATGTCGCCGGCGGCCGGGCACCCGTACACCACGGCCTTCTCCGGGCCGGTCAGCGCGAACAGGGGGTCGCCCGGGGCCGTTTCCTCCAGCCGGACGCGGACCAGGAGCGGCCGATCCGCCCGTGCGGTTGCCACGGCCCGTAGCCGGCGCCCGTTGGCTGCCGCGGTCAGCGCCGCCCGCGCGGTGTGCCAGTCCACCGGTTCCGTCTGCGTCCGCACGTCCGACGGGTCCCAGCGCCACAGCAGGGCCGCCAGCAGCCGCACCTTCGTGGCCGCGTCGCCGCCGGACAGGTCGGCCGAGGGGGCGGCCTCCGCGATGCCCCGCCGCTGCGCCTCGCCGACCGCGGCGGCCAGGGAGTCGCCCGCGGCCAGGCGGTCCAGTACGAAGGTGGCGGTCCCGTTGGGGCAGGCCCGGATCGACCGGCAGCCGAGACCGCGCACGCCGGTTCTCGCCAGGTCCCCGGCCGGCAGTGCGGCGCCGGTGGCCCCGGAGATCCTGATCAGACTGCCACCGGCCTGCGCGGCGTCGCCGAGTGCGCGCCAGTGGCTGAGCAGATGACTCTTGGCCGCGGTGACGACATGGACCCCGCGGCGCAGCGCCAGGAGGGCCTCGTCGGCGGCCTGCTGACGTACCTGAGGAGAGGAGGGGAGCGCCTGTACCAGCACGCGTGCGCCGGTCTCGTCCAGCGTTTGCGCCAGCGGTGCCGACGGACCCCAGACCGCTCGCGGCGGCGGCTCTCCCCCGTGGGGCAGGCACTGGGCGGCGCCGACGCGGACGGCTCCCAGCCGCAGCCGGACCCCGTGGTCGCGGGCCATCTCGTCGCCCCGCGTGCGCAGTTGCCCGGCATAGGCGCGGCCGACCGGGCCGTAGCCCGACAGCACCACGGTGATGTCATCCGGTGATGGGGGCGCGGTGGCGGGTGCCATGGCCAGGTATCTCCAATTCAACGGCGGGCATTACCGGTTGGCGGACTCGTACGGTGTGGTGGGGGTGGGGCTCTGCGCTGCGGGGCGGGACGGGGGCGGAGCGGGCCGGGCGAGGATGCCGAGCCGCCGCGCGCACGCGCGCCACTGCCAGACCGACACACCGGCGGTGATCGCCCCAAGGGCCAGCCAGCCGGCCGGTCCGGCGGCGAGCACCGCGCCCGTCAGCAGCGGTGGCCCGGCGGACTTCTGGATGGACTGCGCCATGCCGGCCACCCCCAGATACCCGGCGCGCGCGTCCGCCGGGGCGAGCAGGACCGCCAGTTCCCACGAACTCACCGAACGCATCAGCTCCGCCAGTGTGACCAGAAGTGCCGCGGTCAGCAGTGCCGCTGTCGCCCACCCGGTCCCGCCCCGGGCGGACACCGCCACGACCACGCAGGACGCGCCCAGCACGACCCCGTACAGCAGTACCGCACGCGCGGCCCGGCGCGGCCCCTCGGCGCGCGCCGACACGCGTATCTGGAGGGCCACGACCAGCACCGTGTTGACGATGAGGAAGGTCGGGGCCAGGGCGTGCGGCGCCGAGGTTCGGGTGATCAGCCACAGCGGCAGGCCGACGTTGAGGACCGAGTCGTCGATGTTCATCACGATGTCGAGCAGGACGAACCGGAGGTACCCGGGGTCCCGCCAGGGACTCGCGGGCCGGGACGGCGGCGCGTCGCTCCCGCTGCCGGCCCGCGCCGACTCGGCGGCGGCGTCCCGTGGTTCGCGGGTGCGCCACACCAGCGCCGCGGCGACGACGAACGACAGCGCGTCACCCAGGATCAGGGCGGCGTACGCGGCGTGGGTGCCCACGGCGACGCCGATGGCCGCGATGCCGGTGCCGAAGGCGTAGCCCGCATTGGCCGCGCTGCGCGACAGTGCCTGGTAGGCGACGCGCCGCTCCCCCGCGGTCCGGGTGGCGAACAGCATCTCCAGCGTCTTGGCCGCCCGGTCTCCCAGGTAGGTCGCGGCCACGACGGGGAGCAGCGCGCCGAAGCCGGTGCACAGCAGCGTCAGGCTGAGGGTTACCAGGCGCAGCAGGTGACAGCCGATCAGCAGTCCCCGCACCGGGAAGCGGCCGGCGAGCCAACCGGCCAGCGGGGAGCCGAAGATGCCCGCCACTCCGGCCACGCCCAGGAGCACACCCACCTGTTGGGCGCTCAGGTGCGTCACGAACGTGAAGTACAGCACGGCTGCCGAGGTCCACAGCCCGGATCCGGTCCGGTCGAGGCAGAGCGCGAGCAGCATGATCCGGGCGTTCCGGCCGCCTGGCGGCCGGCGCAGCTGGGCGAACAGCCCCTGCCCCGCAGCGTGTTGGCCCTTCTTCTCGTACCGCATGGTGTCCCTGCCCCTCCCGTTCCCGCGCCGTGGTCGACGGCCGACAGGGGGAACCTTGCCGCGAGAATTCACTCGACGTCAAGATACTTGATGTCGATATAGTTTGCGGGGGCGCCCTCCACACCACAGGGGCCGCGCACCGTTCGGTGCGCGGCCCCTGGCGCGGACGCCCGGTGGTCTACCGGTCAGCGGACCGGCAGCACCGGGGTGTGCTCGCGCTGCACGGCCTGGAGTTGCTGCGGGTCGAGGCCGAGCAGCGCCAGGATCGTGGGCGCGATCTGGGCGGTGCGGACCGGCGTCGCGTTGCGCACGCCGGACGGGGTGGCCGCGCCGGAGACGACCAGCGGGACGTCGAGGTCGTCGGCGTGGGCGCCGCCGTGCTCGGCGATCTTCTTGGTGCCGCCGGTGTAGACGACGCCGTACTGGGCGGTGCCGAAGACGTCCGGGACACGGGCGTCCCCGGGCTTGACGCCGAAGTACCCGGCCGCGGCCCGGCCGGCGTAGACCGCGCTCAGGCCACCGTGGGTGAACGCCTTGGGCCGGGCGTTGATGTCGGTACCGTTGCCGCGCTGCGCCAGCAGGTACGTCTTCGCGAACTCGGCGGCCTGCTGGGAGCGGTCGTTCAGCCACAGCAGCATGCCGTCGTCGTCCACGGAGTGCGCGACGAGGGTGCCGGCCTTCGGGTGCAGCTTCTTCCAGGCGGCGTTGAGGCCGTCGAGCAGCGGGCCGTCGTCCACGCGGTTCAGCGCGGCCGGGTCGGTCGGCGACTGACCGTGCTTGGCGGACAGGACGACGGTGGTGCCGGCCTCCAGGTGCCGGTCCTTGATCTCCTTGACCAGCGAGGCGACTTCGCCGTTGACGAAGTCCAGGTTCCTGGCCAGCAGCGGGCCGGGCACGTTCTTCGCCGCGTAGCCGCCCTTGAGGCCGTCGGAAGTCGGCAGCTTCTGGGCGGTGGAGACGGACTGGAAGTTCAGGCCGAAGACCGCCGGGGTGCCGACCTTGTGGGTGCGGCTGTGGTCGTAGCCGTCGATCTCGTTGAGGACGGCCTGCGTCTTGTAGTGGTCGTACTGCTCGGTGGCCTTGTTGTCGGTGGTCCAGTCGCCGCCGGCCCGGTAGCCGGGAGCGGCACTGTTGATCTCCGGGGCGAACAGGTCCTGGATCCCGGTGCCGGACGGGCCGTTGAGGATGTCGTAGGCCGCGTGCTTGTCGGACCACGCGGTCCGCAGACCGGCCTGGCGGGCGACCTCGAAGACGGTGTTCACCTGGAGGTACGCGTGCGGGTGGACCGGCTTGCAGGTCTTCGGGTCGACCGGGAGCTTGCTCGGGTCGAGGAGGCTCTGCGGCTGACCGGTCATCTGCAGGATGCTGCCCGGCAGACCCTTGAGGCCCTGGCCGGCGTCCAGGGACGCCTTGTTCCTGTCCAGGTCCTCGGTGAGGTCCACCTCCACGCCGGGCCGGGCACCCTGGCAGTGGGTGGTACCGGCGGGGAGCAGGGCGTGGTCGTAGGTGTCGTCGTAGTAGACACCGGTGGTGCCCGGACCGCCGCCGGTGACCTGGGCGGCCATACCGGGGAAGGAGTCCGAGGGCGTGGTGGTCCTGGCGTGCGTGTACTGCACACCGCCGTGCACCAGGCGGGCCAGCGCCGACTGCGGGTGCTGGGCGATGTACCAGGCCAGGTCCGACTGGTGCAGGCCGTCGACGGAGACCAGCAGGACGTGCCGCGCGGCGGCCTGGTGGTGCGCGGCGGCATCGTCGGAGGCGGATGCCTGGGCGATGGTCACGCCGGCGAGGGTTCCGGCAGCGCAGAGCGCGGCAGCCAGTCGGACGGAGCGGCGGGTCACGGGTCTCCCCTGATGTTGTGAGTAGCGGAGGGGGGTGGATTAGCGCGCTCATGATGAACCGGGCCGCGTGTAGCAGCGGGATCCGGCACATGAACAACCAGGGAACGGTCGGTATGGCCCGCCTTTGCCGACACCGGCCGTACCGCGCATCGCCCCTACCGCGCATCGTCCGTACCGCTGCGGACGAATTTCCTTACAGGCGTTACTCAACCGTGCGGGAGGGCGGATCGGAACCGGAAAGCCGGTCCGGTAACGCGTCGGCATCCGCCCGCGATTGACGCACGCTTTTCGACCCGCATTCCGCAACGCCCGCCGCACTGCACAGGGGCGGAAGTGCCGCGGCGCCCTACCGATGCGCCCTGTCGCGCGCGGCTCCCCGAGCAGTACGGTATGTGACCGACGCAATCCCCGAACACGCCGCACCGGCCGGTCCGCTGGTTCGCGAGCGTGGATTTCCGCGTGCTTTCCGACAGGGGAGATCGCAGATGGCTGACCAACCCTATCCGTACCGGAGCGCACTGATCACCGGTGCCTCCAGCGGCATCGGTACGGCCCTGGCCCGGAATCTGGGGGCCCGGGGCGTCTCCCTCGTCCTCGTCGCCCGCCGGGAATCGCGGCTGCGGGACCTCGCCGAGGAATTGCGGACGGCGCACTCCGTCGAGGTGGACGTGCTGCCGGCCGACCTGACCGACGTCGCGCAGACCGCGCAGGTGGAGGCCCGCCTCACCGATGCGGCCAAACCGGTCGAACTGCTGGTCAACAATGCCGGTTCCAGCGCGGCCGGAGTCTTCGCCAACCTCCCCATGGACCGGGAGGAAGCCACGCTCCGGCTGAACAACGAGGCGGTGCTGCGGCTCACCCGCTCCGTCCTGCCACGGATGCGGATAGCGGGGCGGGGCGGAATCCTCAACGTCTCGTCCCTGGCGGGCGATTTCCCGTCGCCCTCTCTCGCCACCTACGCCGCAACGAAGGCTTTCCTCACCCATTTCTCCGAGGACCTGGCCATCGAGAACCGCGGCTCGGGCATCCATGTCACCGTGCTGCTGCCGGGCCTGACCAAGACCGGGTGCTTCGCGACGAACGCCTTCGGCCCCGCACCGGTGCCGCGGCTCTTCTGGCTGGAGGCCGACGCGGTCGCCGCCGCGGGGCTCGACGCCGTCGCCGCGGGGAAGCGCCGTTGCGTGCCCGGCGCCGCCTACAAGATCGTGAACACCCTCCTGCCCTTCACACCGCCCCCGCTGAAACGGGCGCTCGGACGCCATCTGTGGCGCCGGTGACGCCGACCGGTCCCGGCGGGGTTGTTCATGCCGCGAGGGGCTGTGGGCGTTCGATGAGCTGACCGCGTTCGAAGCGGGCTCCGGCGCGGACGAGGGCGACGAGGTGGGGTGCGTTCACGGCCCGCCAGCGCGCCTGGGCGGACTCGATGAGTTTGAAGACCATGGCGAGGGCGGCGGTGCGGGATCCGGCGCCGCGGGTGACCTTGGTCCGCAGTCGGACGGTGGAGAAGGTGGACTCGACGGGATTCGTGGTCCGCAGGTGGATCCAGTGCTCGGCGGGGAAGTCGTAGAACGCCAGCAGCTGGTCCTGGTCGTCGGTGATCTTCTTGACGGCCTTGGGGAACTTCGCGCCGTAGAGCTGGGCGAACGTTGTGACCGCCTGGGCGGCGTGATCGCGGTCCTCGGCGTTGTAGATGTCCTGGATCGCCTTCTTCGCGCCGGGTTGCGCGGACTTCGGCATGGAGTCGAGCACGTTTGCGGTTTTGTGAACCCAGCACCTTTGCTCGCGGGTCTGCGGGAATACCTCCGTGAGGGCTTTCCAGAACCCAAGTGCCCCGTCGCCGACCGCGAGAACGGGAGCGCGCATGCCACGGCGTGCGCAGTCGCGCATCAGATCCGCCCAGGACTCGGCGGACTCGCGGTAGCCGTCTTTGAGTGCGACCAGCTCCTTGCTGCCGTCGGCGCGCACCCCGACCAGGACCAGGACGCTGGCTTTGGCCTCTTCCAGGCGGACGTTGAGGTGGATGCCGTCGGCCCACATGTAGACGTAGTCGACCTGGGTGAGGTCGCGGTCCATGAACGCGGTGTGGTCGGCCTGCCACTGCTGGGTCAGCCGGGTGACGGTCGCCGGCGAGAGCCCGGCCGAGCTGCCGAGGAACTGCTCAAGGGCGGGCACGAAGTCCCCGGAGGACAAGCCGTGCAGGTAGAGCAGCGGCAGGACCTCGCTGATCTTCGGGGACTTGCGGCACCACGGCGGCAGGATCGCCGAGGAGTCTCAATGACGAAGTCAAGCCGCCTGCGCGAGCGGCGGGACGGGGGTGAACTCCCGGTTGTCGCGCAGAAGAGCCCAGAGCACGCTCGCTCGTCGGCGGGCCAGAGCGATGACGGCCTGGACGTGTTTGCAGCCTTCGCCGCGCTTCTTGAGGTAGAAGTCCCGGTTCGGTCCCTCGCGGATGATGCTGGTCTGGGCGGACATGTAGAACACCCGTCGCAGGCGGCGGCTGTAGCGCTTGGGCCGGTGAAGGTTGCCGGTCCGCCGGCCAGAGTCGCGCGGGACAGGCACCAGCCCGGCCGCCGAGGCCAGGTGGCCGGCATCCACGTAAGCGGACAAGTCACCGGCAGCGACCACGAATTCCGCTCCCAATATCGGGCCCATGCCGGGCAGGGACTCGATGATCTCCGCCTGCGGGTGACTGTGGAACGTGTCGCGGATCTGCCGGTCGATCCGCTTCAGGCGGTCGTCCAGGGCCAGGATCTGTGCCGCCAGGTCAGCGACGATCTGCGCGGCGACATCCTCTCCAGGCAGCGAGGTCTGCTGTGCCTGAGCCGCCTCCAAGGCCGTGGCCGCGACCGCGTCGGCGCCCCGGACGCTGCGGTTGGCCAGCCACGCCGTGAGCCGGGCCCGCCCGCGGCGCCGGATGGCGGCGGGGGTCTGGTAGCCGGTCAGCAGCACGAGCGCTCCCTTGTGGCTGCTGTAGTCGAAGGCCCGCTCCAGCGCGGGGAAGATGCCGGTCAGCACGTCACGGAGCCGGTTGATCATCCGTACCCGGTCGGCCACGAGGTCGGTGCGGTGGGCAGTCAGCAAGGCGAGGTCGGCGGCGAGCTGGGCGGGCATTTCGATGGTGGCGAAGTCCCGGCGGTGGCGGGCGGTTTCGGCGATGACGTAGGCGTCGCGGGCGTCGGTCTTGGCCTCGCCCCGGTAGGCGCCGGACATGCGGTTGACGGTGCGGCCGGGCACGTAGACGGCCTGCTGGCCGTGGGCCGCCAGCAGGGCCAGCAGCAGCGCGGAGGCCGTGCCGGAGATGTCCACCGCCCAGCGGACTTCGTCCGCCAGGTCCAGGATCTCGCCGAGCGCGGTCAGGATCGCCGACTCGTCGTTGTCGATCTTCTTCGACCATACGGTGGCGCCGGTGTCGTCGACCACGGCCGCCCAGTGGTGTCCCTTGCCTGCATCGATGCCGACCCAGACCTGGGCCCGTCGCTTACTCACTCGCCCCTCCTCGTTCCGCACAGCGTGCCGTCGGCCCGAGGAACACCCCGCTGTCATCTCCGTAAACAGCGACCGCGCAAGGCGCGCACATCTCAATCAGCAGCCAGGGCGCCCCGGAGAGCCGGACGGCCACTCCTCGGGAGCCACTGAAGGCAAGCCCGCATAAGCCACATCCGGCCCTCCCGGGCCGCCTAACAACTTACGGAGAACCGCATGCGCTCGCCCGTGGCCGCATCGACGCGCTTGTCGTTCACGCGCGGGGCTTTGACCTCGACCGTTCCGGCCACGGTGGTGACCTTCCGCGGCTGGTGGTAGCCGTTGCGCACGACCGGACGCCGTCCCGTCTCGTCCCGCTCATCGGTCAACTCGGCTATATAGCGTTGACTTCAGCTTCCAGGGCGGCAGCGAGCATGCGCCTTGCGCCCTCACGGACGATGTCGTCGATCAGGGAGCCGGTCTCGGTCGTTCCCTCGGCATTCACTACGCTCAGCACGGGCGTGCCTTCCCGGCCGACGCTGCAACGCCGGCCTACTCGATGACCAGAAGTCGATCACTCGGGAAGGTACGCCCTTCGCGTCCAACCCGAGGCCGATCCACAGGTCATGAGCATTGCTCCGGACTGCGCTTTCGAGCGGTCACTTCGCGCCGCGCTCCGTCCTTCGTCGACACCAAGGGTTTGACGCTACCGGAACGGCGTCGTCCGTAAAGGCCGGATCGTCGGGATGACGGCCTCGACACACCTAGAACCAGTCGGCTTCAGCGACCTCCACGTGGGCATGTGTCGCTCCTGCTGGCCGTCAACAGGCCGCGGTCCCGTGCGGCATAAGCCGAGCGCCATTCTTCAGGCGCCCAGGATCCGGGTTACGCACCAGCAGCGAGGCTCTGCAGAAGCGTGCGCCGCCGTTCATTCAAGGCGGACCACCGATGCACGAACCCCAGCCCACACCTCACCCCCGAACCCCGCATAGAGCCGAAAGAGTGGCCCTCCCCCTTGGGATCCCTCTGGGACTTCTCTGGGACTTCCGGCCGCATCAACGGGCATGACCGTGAAACGGCCGAAAGGCCATCAGCGCAGGTCAGCGCCCCAAAGCCACCCATCGCGCCAGGTCACGGGGCCGCCTGGTCTCTTCCGGGACATCTGAGAGGTGGATGCCGCCGCACCCTGGCTGACCTGCGCGGACGCGGGTCTGGAGGGGTGCGGCGGCATCTGCGGGATTTCCCTGGGACTTTGGGGTTCCTCCCGGCAGCGCTCCTGGGTGCGCGCTCAGCCGCCCACGGCTGCTGCCACCGCGTCCCGCAGGATGCCGAGGCCCTCGGCCAGTTCTTCGTCCGTGGAGGTCAGGGGCGGCATGAGCTTCACCACCTCGTCGCAGGAGCCCGACGTCTCCACCAGGAGCCCGCGGGCGAATGCCGCGTCAGCGACCTGCCTGGCCATGTGCGACTCCCGGAAGTCTAGGCCCCACACCAGGCCACGACCACGCGACGCCGCTACGTGCGCCGCGTGCCGATCGGCGAGCTCGCCCAGCGTCTCCGCGAACAGGACGCCCCGTGCTTCGGTCTGCTTCTCCAGGGTGCTGTCCGCCCAGAACTCCCGCAGGGCAGTGGCTGCCGTCACGAATGCCGGGTTGTTGCCGCGGAACGTGCCGTTGTGCTCGCCCGGTTGCCATACGTCCAACTCGGTGCGGAAGAGCGTGAGGGACATCGGCAGGCCGTATCCGCTGATGGACTTGGACAGGCAGACGATGTCCGGGGTGATGCCTGCGGCCTCGAAGCTGAAGAAGGGCCCCGTGCGGCCGCAGCCCATCTGAATGTCGTCGATGATCAAGAGGATGTCTCGGCGGCTGCACAGCTCCGCGAGGTCGGCGAGCCAGGCCGCGCCGGCCGGGTTGACGCCGCCCTCGCCCTGCACGGTCTCCACGATGACGGCTGCGGGGAGGTCCAGGCCGCTACTGCTGTCGGCGAGCATGCTGTCCAGCAGGTGCAGCCCGGACACCTGGTCCTGGGAGAACCCGTCGTAGGGGATGCGCAAGGTGTGGCCGAGCGGAATGCCGGCACCCGCGCGCTTGGCGGCGTTTCCCGTGACGGCCAGTGAACCCAGCGACATGCCGTGGAAGGCGCCGGTGAAGGCGACGATCGTCTGACGCCCCGTCACCTTGCGGGCCAGCTTGAGCGCGGCCTCCACGCTGTTGGTACCGGTGGGACCGGGGAACTGCACCCGGTAGTCCAGTCCGCGAGGGCCGAGCACCCGCGCCGCGAACTCGGTGAGGAAGTCCTCCTTGGCGACGGTCAGCATGTCCAGGCTGTGGGCAACCCCGTCCTGCTCCAGGTAGTCGAGCAACGCCCGTTTGAGCACGGGGTGGTTGTGACCGTAGTTCAGGGCGCCGGCGCCGGCGAAGAAGTCCAGATAGGCCCGGCCGTCGCGATCGAACATGCGGCTGCCGCGCGCCTGGTTGAACGCCACAGGCCAGTTCCGGCAGTAGCTGCGGACTTCGGACTCGATGGTGGGGGCGATCATGATGTCTCCTCGGAGGGGGAGCTGGATGAGGAAGGTGGGGTGAACGGAGAGGGCGCGCCGGGGTGCTCATCGCCGTCGTGGGCGTTGGCGGCGCGGGGCGGGGGGTGAGGGGTGAGGGCGTACCGGCCGGTTGCGGTGATCAACGGCACGGCTGCGCACGGCAGTTGGATGAACCGGTGGTTCTGGCCGGAGGCGGAGATGCCAGCCGCTGGGCCCACCGACGTGCCCACCGACTGGCACGGGCCCAGCAAGGACGGGGAGGAGGCGCCCTCGTCGGGCGGGCGGCCTCGTTCGCGTGTGCTGCCGCCACCGGTGCCGGCAGCAACTCGCCCCGTGTCCCGATCGGCGCACCGCGGACGAGCACGCCCACGCTGGTACCGAGCGCCTTCACGGCGTGGCCTCCGCAGACGCACGCGGCACCATGCCCGGGGCGATCCGCCGCTGCCATCGGCCGGTGCCCCTGCTCCTCGGTACCTCGAAGGGAGTGCCGGCGAGCGCGTTCAGCGTGAGCAGCCGTCCGTAGACGTGACCGTTCTCGCCTGAGCCGTGCCGGATCCCCACGAGGGCGACCGGGCGGACGAGACCCGCCGAAGCAGGTCGTAGGGGCTTGGCCATCGCTCATCCACCGAGCAGGAGGGGAGCGGCGAGGACCACCATGCCCACGAGCACGAGCAGTACCGAGCCTCCGGCGCACCGCAGTAGTGGGCCGCCGCGGCGCACGGCGGCAACGGCTGCCAGGCCGTAGCCGATCAGTGCGGCCGCGGCCGGCCCCAGCAGCAGGAGGGGGACAGTACCGTCCCAAGCCGCCCCCGCACAGGCGAAGGCGCAGCATGAGGCGCCGACGGACGCGATGACGGCCTTGGCGGGGGCCCGTTCGGAGGGGCCCTGCTCGGCGGGGCCCTGCTCGGCGGGGCGCAGCCGGGCGGGGCGCAGCCGGGCGGCGATCCGGGCGGCGGTGCGCACATTGGTGAAGCAGTAGGAGGTCAGCACGGCAGCCGTCGCCACGGCGAACACCCAGCGAAGCGGTGCGGACACCGGGTCCTGGGCTGCCGGCGCCCCGGCGGCCAGCCGCTGGACCGTGGCCAGCCCCAGGTAGACGACAGCCACCGAAGCCGCCCCCAAGGCCACGCCCGCGGCAGTGCGCCTGCGTCCGAGCGCGGCGACCGGGACCACGGCGGTGACGGCTTCCCATCCCACACCGGCGAAGAACAACGCCGCGAGGGCCAGCCACTGAGCACCGCCGGAAGTGAGGCCCGGCGGCGCAAGCGGCGTGTGCGCGCCCACCGCGGGTGCCGCGGGCCAGCCCCATGCAGCGCAGGCCAGCGCCAGCACCCCGGTGCCCCAGGGGCGCAGCCGGAGCACAACGGCCGGCAGCGACAGCGGACTGAGCGCCGCGAGCACGGCCGCCGCGAGCACGCCGAGGGCGAGAAGGAGGCCCTCCGTACCCGGACGCGGCAGCGAACCGTTGGCCGCCGTCAACAGGCAGGTCGCGGCGAACCAGGCGATCGCCGCCTGCCCGGCGGTGAAGGCGATGGCGAAGGCGCCGTTCACCGCCCGTTCCGCCCACGAGCCCAGCAGGGCCCCGACGGTGCCCGCCAACGAGGTCGGCCGCACCCTCGCGCGGACCACCATGGCCAGCATGAGGCTGACCGAACCACCGAGCAGGATGTGGGCCGGCCAGACACGGAGGCTGTGCCCGCCCGTCAAGGCCGCGACGACGGGAGGCATGATCACCATCCCGGCTCCGAGGACACCACCGGAGAGGCGGGTGGCGATCTCCAGTTCCGGCCTTCGCGCCGTGCGGCCGCCCGTATCCGTTCCCGGCCCGCCCGGCGCGACCGTCGCGCCGGGGACGGAGGTGCCTGCCGGCTCCATTACCGAAGACGCTTCCGGAGGCCCTCTGCAATGACCTTGGCCCTCAGCGACAGAAGGCTGAACGAACCGGCGTCACCGATTCCGTGGGAGGACTCGCACAAGCCGTTGAGGAAGAGCGTGGGCGTGCCGGCTCCCAACGGCTGCACTTCGTAGTCCGGGCCGACGGTCAGGTAACCGTGGTCGTCGAAGGCGAAGTCGTCGGCGATGCTGCGCATGAGCGCGGGGACGCGCTCCTGGTGGGCAGCCGGGCCGAGATCGCGGAATCCGGTGGCCAGGACGACGAAGTCGGACCGGTACTCCTCGGACTCCCCGGTGTTCAGCTCCTCCACATCGAGGTGGACGCCGTCCTCTCGCACCTCAAGGCCACGCACCTGGCGGCTGCCGGAGACGAACACCTTCTGGTCGCCGTCCAAGCGCTGCTCGTAGATGATCCGGTACAACTCGCGCAGCACATCGCCGTCGGCGGACGAGTAGTTCGTCAGGCGCATGAACGAGTCGAGGGCGTCCTTGCGCTCGCGGGAAGCGCGGTAGTAGTAGTCGGTGAAGTCGGGGAAGTACCCCTCCTCGCTGAACGGACTGGTGTCCTTCTGACGGAGCGTCAGCGAACGGACGAGGGTGTTCACCCGGGTGCGGGGAAAGCGCCGCGTGAGGTCGATCGTGAGTTCCACCGCGCTCTGGCTGCCCCCGATGACCGTCACGGCGCGCGGCGACCGGTCGCCTTCTCCGGCCACGCCCAGCTCCTCCAGCTGCCGCAGCGCCGGCAGGTAGCGCGTCAGGTGGAAGATCCGCGGGGAGTCCACCGCGTCGAACGGTTCCGGGATGAAGGGGGCCCGCCCGGTGCCGATCACCAGAGCGCGCGCCTGGAGGGTGTCTCCAGCGGAGGTGGTGACGGTGTAGACCGCACCGCCCTCGGCATCGCGGCCGACGGTGATGCCGGTGGCGTGCACGCCGTAGTCGACCAGGTGGCTGAAGTGGCCGGCGGCCCAGGTGACGTACTGCGCATACTCCTTGCGCAGCGGGAACTCCATCGGGACGTTGAGGTGCTCCAGCAACCGCTCGTTCTCAAAGAGGTAGTTGATGAAGCTGTAGCGGCTGCGCGGATTGCGCAGCGACACGAGGTCGCGCACGGGGTGGTTCTGGATGTCCGACCCGTCGAGCATCATGGCGCTCTGCCAGGACGGGCCCGGCCTGGCTTCCAGGAAGCGCATGTCGAGGTCGTGGCCCTCTTCCTCGAGGGCGATGGCCAGAGCCAGGTTGGCCGGACCGAAGCCTATGCCGAGCACATCGTGGCAGCGGGTCACTGTTCCCCCTTGATGGAAAGCGGATACGAGTAGTGGAACCAGGTCGAGGGCGCCCCGAGGTCGGCGGCCTCGCGCAGGAAGCGGGCGTACAGGTCGTTGAGGAGGGCCACGGTGGCGGCCCAGGTGGAGACGCACACCCAGAAGAGGGTGGCGAAGCCGATCGTGTGCGGCCCCTGACGGGCAGCCAGCTGGAGACCGTGGGGGGTGTCTCCCAGCAGCTCGCCGAAGAATCGCCGGTTTCTGGAGTCGTCGGGCCGTTGGCCGTAGAACCTCTGGTAGTCGGCGATGAGCGGCCAGATCGCCTCGAAAGGGGACGCGTCCACGCGCTCGATGAGGAAGCGTGGAGCGGCTGCGTCCGGCATGGAACACCTCGCTGCTGTGTTGAGGGGGTCCGAAGGGGGTGTGGGTGCCGCCGGGCGGGCGGCTGTCAGGCGACGTCGGAGAAGGCGTCGGTCACGCACGCGTCCGCGATGCGGCGGCCGGCTTCCGGGGCCGTCTTGACACCGCTGCCGTTCCAGCCCCGCACTGACCACACGTGCGGCACGCCCGTGCCCACCAGCAGCCCGGACGCCTGCCCGCCGGCCCCGGGCGAGCCGTAGGCGTCCGCGGCGCGCACCGTGCTGAGGTGCACCGCCGTGGTGAGCCACGGGAAATGGGCACTGAGCGCGGAAACGGTGGCCTGCGCATGCGCAGGGTCCGGCTGCGCGTCGAAGGGGGAGTCCCACACGAGGTGCGGCATACCGATCAGCGTCCGGTCCGCGCCGACCGGCTTGGCGTACAGCCCGGTGCGCAGGTCGACGAAGGTCGCGTGGGCCGGCGCGGGAGGGCGGCGCTCGACGACGCTCACCTGGATCGATCGCGAGCGGACCGGCGAAGCCGGCCGCAACCCGGGCACCGGGTCGGCCGCCCAGGGCCCGACCGCCGCGACCACGGCCCCGGCACTGATCACGCCCGCGTCCGTGCGCACCGCCGGGCGTCCGCCACGCGCCTCTACTGCCCGCACGCGAACTCCGTGGCACACCACGGCACCGTCGGCGCGTGCCTGTACCAGCCAGTCCGCGGTGACGTCCGCCGGAGCCACCCAGCCCGCCTCCGGCTCGACGAGGGCAACGCCGCCGGCCAGGCGTATCCCCGCCACCTCGTCGCACTCCGCCACCACGTGCGCCGAGGTACCCAGCGCGCCGTTGATCCGCCCGGCGGCCTGCCGGAGGGCGGGCTCCTCGGCAGGGTGGGCCGCGGTCACGGCGCCGACGGCGTGCAGCGGGGCTTGTCCCGATGCCCAGCGCCCGGGGTCCCGGTAGGTGGCCAGGCTCGGCAGCGCCAGTTCCCCGATCGCCGGATCGGGGTCGTAGGCACGCACCATGCCGCCGGAGCGGCCGGTGGCCCCCGTGCCCGACTGCGGCGACTGCTCGATCACGACGACGGACACCCCCCGGCGTGCCAGGTGGTGCGCGAGGGAGGCGCCGGTGATCCCGGCGCCCACCACCACGACGTCCGCACGGGCGGGTACGTCTCCGCTGCGAGGGGACGCCGTCGAGCCGACCTGGCTCACGATCGCTCGCCCGCAGCGGGGACGACAGCCACTGTGAGGTCAGGCGCAGTTGACGCGCACCGGGTGCCGGAAGGCAGGAAGGACCAGTCGGCCTCGCGAACCGGATGTGCGGGCTGGCCCAGCCAGTCCCAGACCTGCTGGGCCAGCTCGGGGGTGACCGGCCAGGCCAGCGCGGCGAACACCTTGGCCGCCAGGTACTCCAGGGCCAGGCTCGTGCGCGCCTCCTCCGCCAGTGACGGGACCCGGCGCAGCGCCTCCTCCGTCGCCCGGAACTCCACCGCGCGTGCCACGAAGGACTCCAGCAGGTGGACGTATCCCCGCGCGCTGAACGACTCCGGGAGCAGCAGACCATCGAGTTGACGGGTGGTCAGATTCAGATAGCGGTAGAACTCGCGGTGCGCGTCGGTCCAGGCACCGGTGCCCGGCACCTGGCCGTCGCTCTCCTCGGTCAGCGCCGCGAAGCCGCCCAACCACTCCCGAGCCTGGCGATACAGCGGGTCGTGCGCGAGCTCACCGGCGCGCTCCTGACTGATCCGCGTCACGCGTCCTTCCGGGGCGTTGCGCAACAGGGCCAGGCGTACGGCGTCCGGTCCCGCCGCGGCGAGCGCGTCGTCAGCCCAGACCGCGTGGCCCCGGCTGGTGGAGAACTTCGCGTCCTCCAAGTGCAGGAACTGGTTGGTGACGAACGCGGTGGGCAGGTGGTCGGCGAGGTCGGCCGCGAAGGCCAAGATCGGCAACAGGACGGCGTAGTAGAAGCTGTTGTCGTAGCCGAGGAAGAGCGTGATCTTCGCCGGCCCACCCTGCTCGGACTCGGCGCGGGCGGCGTCCAGGAAGGTCAGCGCGAGGTCCGCCCAGGCGTCGAGGGCCTGGCCGTCCCCCAGGGCGACGCCCCATTCGGTGGTGCGGCCGAGCCGGTAGGCGGGCAGCCCCTCGTCCAGCAGTCGCTCCACCAGTGCCTGAAGGTCGGGCGAGGTGTAGGAGCTCCGCAGGTAGTCCCGCAGCTGCTCGGCGTAGGCGTCGAGGTCCAGCCACAGCGCCCGCTCCGGGCGGGTGACGGCCGGGGTGCCGCAGATCCGGCACTGCAGATCGGTGAGCTCCCGGGCTTCGTTGGGCCGGCCGCATGCCTCGCAGATCTCCCCGTCGCTGGCCGCGCCGCAGTGCCCGCAGCACCCGCGCGCGAAAGCCTGGTGCAGCGACAGGTCGCACTTCGGGCAGTAGGCCGTCTCCCGCTCCTCCTCCGTGGCGGCGGGCGAGGAGGCCACCCGGGCGAGCAGCTCCCGGATCCGGTCGGCGTGCTCCGGGTCCGCTGCGGGACGGGTGAGCCGGTCGCCGCCGGCGCCGGCCGCGCGCAGGGTCGCCAGGATGGCGTCGCCTTCGGCCGTGGCCACGTCGGCCGGTTCCGTGCCGCGCAGTCGCGCGGCGGCGGCGACATACGACTGGTGGTCATCGGTGCCGGTGATGTACCGAGCGTCGCGGCCCATGCTGCGCAGCGCGCGCACCAGCATGTCGGCCCGGACGTACGGGCCCGCGAGGTGGCCCAGGTGCAAGCCGCCGTTGGGCGTGGGCGGCGGGCAGAAGACCAGCATCCGCTCGGGGAACCCGTCGCGCGGCGGGGCTTGTTCAAGGGCCTTGACCGCGCTCGGGATGTGTTCCCAGTAGATCGAGACGATGTCGAACGCCGCATCGGACTCGTTGCGGATCTCGTGGTAGCCGAAGGGCGACAGGTGGACGACCGAACCGGGTCCCAGCTCACGCTCCTCGTCCCCCAGCACCACGAAGGCCGTACCGGCCAGGACGATGAACATCTCGCCGTCCTGGTGGGCATGTCGCTTCGAGACGGTGTGCGCAGGGACGCTGCCGAAGACGGAGCCGAACGGCAGCCCCTCGATGTCGGCGGCGGACAGCATGGGTTGAAGGTGCATCTCGTAGGACCAGGTCATCGCCGACCTGTCGAAGGCACGCGTGATCACAGAAAACCCCTGGGTGGTGTGGGATGGATGAGGTAGCTCAGCGCGCTGGCGATGCGGGCCGCGGGCCCGCTGTGAAGCGGACGGCCTGTTCTGGACGGTCGAGTTGAGCCGTGCAGTCTTCGAGGCCAGCTCCTGCGGCGATGAGGTAGGCGAAGCGCGGCATGTGTGCGGCGGGTAGACGGCGCGGCTCGGTGCCCACCCGTGCCGGCGGCACCGCTTCGATCAGCACCGCGTCCTGGTCGGGGCGTGGCAGGTCGAGCCCGGTAACAGTGCAGTCCTCCTCAAGGCAGCAGCAGAAGCCCGCTGTGCCCGAGCCCTCGCGCCCGGCCGCGGCATCCGTTGCCCTCGATCGCCGCCGGTCCGCGCGAGGCGAACGTGGCCTCCGCGTGCGTCATGCCGTGGGGGAAACCGAGCGCCTCATGGCCACGGCCCAGGAGGTCGAGGGTGGCAGGGCCGCCGGGAAGACGGAGCTGGAGCGACTGCGCAAAGAAGGTCGTCCGGCTGGAGTCCGACCTGGCCAAGCACGACGCGGCGCTGACGGTCAGCGGAGAAGCGGCGCGGAACGGTCCGCACGCATCAGGCGCCTGCCTTGCGTTCCTCGGCCATACCGCGCACCCGAGTCGGAGTGCCGTCTGGGGTGAAAGCCTGACGGAAACTGAACGCGGTGGGACTGGGACCGTTGTCGTGCAGGTGCTCCAGCCGACTACAGGCGTCCGACCAGGTGGGGATGGTGTCATCGGCGACCCACCACATCGCGTAGCTGGGCCACTCGGGCTTGAGGAACCACTCGTGCCGCCTGCTCAACGTGCTGCGATGCAGGCCCGTGTAGACGAAGGAGAAGACGGACTCCAGATCGCTCCACAGCGACAGGGTGGAAGCACGGCTGTCGGTCTCGTTGCTCCGGCCGCCCGTGTAGAAGCGCGGAACGTCGAACTTGCCCCACTCCCCCCAGTCCCGCTCGAAGTTGGTGAGATGACTCTGGCCCGGGTCCTCTTTCGCCCGAGCGATGAATCCCGGGCTGCCTTCCGCTACTTCGAACGTGGGCGGCGTCAGGTCGTCGAACTCCTGAACCTCAGGATTCCCGTACGGCTTCTTCAGAATCGCGAAAGTCGTGAACGCAACGCGCGACATCGGTCTCTGTCCTCCCCTTATCTGTACCTTGCCAGGTGCCGGCCCCAAAGGTCGCTATTCGTCGTGGCAGTCCCCCCGGCGGTCAACCCCTCGGCTCTCCGCACTCAGCTGGTACACCGGTTGCCGCCAGTCCGGATCGCGCTCGGCGATCAACACGCCCGGGAGATGCCCTCCATGGAGCCGGCCGGATGCCACTTACGACGTCATCTCAGCTTTATCGGCGATTTTGACTTCGGGTGCCGGACGACTCTTGCGGGTACGCTGGATGGCCAACAGCACACCGCCGATGAGCAATGCGATTCCAGCCAGCTCCAACAGCGGTGGCATGCGGCGCGACCACGCGAAGACATAGATCAATCCAGAAATCATCTGGACAACGGCGAGCTGCCCCGCGATGGAAATCGGCACCAACCCCGAGGAACGGTTCCAGAGTACCGTTCCGACCCATGAAACGAGCACCCCGAGAACCAGACTTCCGATAATGATGGGGAGGATGCCCGCACGGTCGACGTGTATTCCGCCGGAGACCGTGGCGACCGGCAGGGCGACCAATGACAGCGCCAGCGCGCACACGCCCATGAGCGTGGACCAGTTGTACGACGAGATCTCCGGATGCCTTCTAAGGAAGCTGGCATTGGCCACTGCGTACCACGTCCACAAGCCGAGTGCCGTCAGTGTCGATGCGATACCGATCACCCAAGTCGTTCCGGTGTGACCGCTGAAGGCACTTCCCCAGTCGACCTCCTTGAGGTTGACCAGGACCAAACCGACCGTGATGAATCCGAGCGGCAGCAGCAGGCGCGAGAACGGGAACTCCTTGCGGACCCAGTTTCCCGTCAGCGCAACGGTCACCGGCAGCGTTCCGATGATCACTGTCGTGATGGGCGAGCCGGCGTGAGTGATCCCCTGCACCAGAAAGAAGTAGTAGCCCAGGTGACCGGCGAATGCGAACGCCAGGGCCGTGAGCCATACTTTCCGATCCAAGCCGCGCATCCCGGCGCCGCGCGTGAAGATCATGATGCCGACCGATACCACTCCGAAGCAGAGGTACCGTCCCAGCGCGAGTGCGACAGAGTCCGAGGTGGGGAGCAGCACTGGGATCAGAAATGCCAGACCCCAGACCAGGTTGGCACTAATGCCGCACAGTACCCCGATGAGAAGTGACGGAGTTTTAGTCATACGCGTATCACAGTTTCTTGACTCTACAGGCCGTATGGGGGGCGGGCTAGCGCTTGAGACCAGCGGCACCCCGGGTCATCAGCGCACGCATAAGGTCTCGTTGAAATTCTCCTGGCATCAGCATGCGGCCGGTGAGGGCCAGATATTTCTGGCTCAGCTCCTGATTGCCGCTGATGGCCTGGAACATCCTCCGCCGGGACGCCTCGTTCTTTTCGACGAGCGAGTCCCCGTATATGCCCTCGGCATGCGGGAGGATGACGTCTTCGAACCGCTTCCGATACTCGGCCAGTCCGTCTTCGAGATCAGTCTTGGCCAACGAGCGGTCGGCGAAGGAGCGAGCCAGTAGATCGGCCGACACCAACGCGAATCCACAACCGACGCCACTCATCGGATCCAGCGACAGGGCCGCGTCTCCGACGAAGGGGATCGAGCCCAACACCGGCTGACGAATCTGGCTCGGATAGTCGCTGTAGCCCAGCAGACCCGTCTCCGGGACCGCATCGGACACCGACGGTGCCTCCGGCAGGTCATTGAAGTAGTTCAGGAACTCCTGGAGCCGACCGTCCGCGCCGTGCCAACCCTCCACCCGCGACTTGTCCGCGAAGAGAACGAGCTGGGTCCTGCCCTCGACGAGCGGATAGACGCAGGCCAGGTCCCGCTCGTTCATGATGAAGACCGAGCGATTGTCCGGTCGAGTCTTGATCCCCGAGAAGTAACCGAAGAGCGCTGCGCGCTCGTTCGGGCGACTTTCGGTCGGGTTGCCGAGCTCCTTGGCCAGCCGCGAACGGCGCCCGTCCGCAGCCACCACCAGACGGGCCCGGAAGCGGTGGGATCCGGTCTCACTGCGGGTATCGAGGCTCCAGCCGGATTCGTCTTCTTCGATTTTCTCCACGGTGGTGGCGTCGAGGTACTGAACGCCTTGCTCCCGCACGGCTGCGCGCAGTGCGGGGTCGAGCACCCGCCGTTCCAGATTGAGCGCATAGGAATCCGGCTGCTCGGAGTCATAGCCCCCGGGCGCCTCGACCACACCCCCGGGCGTGACGAAGATGGCCTTGGTGGACACGGACCAGGCAGGCTCGTAGAGGTGGGCCAGCCCGAGCTCGGCCAGTAGCGGCACCGAGTGCGGCTGAATGAAATGGGTGCAGAGCCGCTTATGGGACTGGTCGTTCATGGCCTTCTTGTCGAAGACCGCTACCCGATATCCCATCTGACTGAAGCGGATTGCGGTGGCACAGCCGGCGATGCTCCCACCCACCACCGCGACATCCAACTGCGACTGGTCGAACTTCGAAGTACTCACAGGTCGACTACCATCTCTCTGCTCGGGCTGACTCTCTCCCTGCTACCTAGCCGGCACACCCGCAGTCGACGTGGGCGGAGGCACCGCATTGAGAGGCCCGTCCTTCGGTGGCATGGCCATCCCGCTTCCACCAATCCAGGCCGCCGATCAGCTCCTTGACCCGAAAGCCCAAGGTCGCCAGTTTGATCGCCGTCTTGGTGGAGGCGTTGCAGCCGATGCCATCGCAGTAGGCGACGTACAGCGGTGTTGTGGAGAGACTGGCCAGTGAGTCCTGGGAGATCGAGCGGTGCGGAATGCTGATCGCGCCGGGAATATGCTCGAGCTCGTAGGACTCGCTGCTCCGGCCGTCGACGACGACCAGCTCCTGGCCGTCTTCGAGAGCCGCCTTCAGATCCGCAGAGTCGATCTCATAGGCCAGTTTCTCCTGATAGAAGTCCAACTGCGAACGCTGTTCTCGGGACATGTCACTCTCATTCGAGGTCGATTCCTGGTCTCCCATGAACCGGTCGGCGATGGCAAAAAGATCGCCGAGGGTGCTCGGGGTGACCAGCGAGTCCGCATGCTCTCCCAGGTCGACGCCGCAGTCTTCCAGAAGCGTGACCAGGACACTGATGGTCAAGAGGGAGTCCAGACCAAGGGTGTTGAGCGCCGTATCGTCGGGCAGCGGGTCAAGGTCCACCGGCTTGCCCAGCGCCGCCTCCAGGTTTTCGGCGACCTTATCTTTCACCGCTACAGACATGGCTCCACCTTCTCAATAGGCTCGACGGCGCCATCGGCCGACAGTGCGAAATAGTTGGAGTTCGACTGCTGAGCTGCTTCCGTGACCCGTTCAATCAAGTGACGTTCATCGGTCTCCGCAGTCGATGTGGCGGATACAACAGGCGACCAGACCAACAGGGTTGGACGCATATAGTCGGGCAGCACACTGCGCAGGTGCGCTTCTGTGTCGGCTACCGCCTGTCGGGCCTCCGACATGACGACGAGAGCAACCACGTCGCGACGATTGCGCCGGATCACGGCCACCACCACCCGGTCGACGCCGGAACAACTCAAGGCAGCCCGGCGGATCTCCCCCAGGTGGGTACGGCGACCCGCCAACCACGCGATCTCCTCGTCGTCGTGACGATGGAACACGATGTTGCCGTCCGGCTGGTAGCTACAGATGTCCCCGGTCCGGAAATAGGGTGTCCCGTCCACATCGATGACAAGTCGGGCGGTTTCTTCGGGGTGGTCGAAGTAGCCGCGCATCACCTGTTCGCCGCCGACCCAGAGTTCCCCCTGCGCGCCGGGCTGATGGAGTTCCACCCCATCCTTCATGATCTTCGCGTCCATTCCCCGCAGCGGTCGGCCGATGGGATACGCGGTCCCGCGTTCCGCATTCTCGTGCCCGATCTCGTAGGTCAGGCAGAAGATCGTGGCCTCGGGCGGGCCGAAGGCGTGGAGGACGCGGGTATCCGGTAGTTGCTGTCGCCATATGTCCATGACAGCCGGGTCGCACACCTGGGCACCCGTCATCACCGTCTCCAGGGCGGGCAGCTTGGCCCGGGTGAGCTGACGCCCATCCCCGGTGATCATGGCCAGGAGCATCGAGACCGCGATCAGATGCGTGATGCGCTCACGGCCGAGTACGGCGCGCATGACGGCACCGGCGGGGAGATTGCGGAATTGATAGACGAACGCCCCCAGCGACAAGGGGAGCAGCGTGTCTTCCATCGACACATCGACATGGAAGGGAGACAGGCTCAGCACGCGAGAGTCCGACGTGAAGCGGAGCACCTGGTTGTGGTTGCCGAAATAGGCGCGGAGGCCGTCAGCGCTGTTCTCGACACCTTGCGGCTCACCAGTCGGACTGGAGGCGAAGATGATGTACGCGGCCTGCTCCGGTCGATGGGGCACGGTGGAATGGGTCGCCGCCGGCCCGGACAGGATCGCGGCCAGTTGTTCCCGGCCCAGCCAACAGCCGGTCGGGGCAATCGGATCCCGGTCATCCAGGGACACCACGACCACCGGCTGCAGACGCGTGAGCAGTCCGTGCAGTCGGGCCGCCGGCTCAGCGGCGTCGAGCGGGGCGTAGACGGCTCCGCACTTCCAGATGGCGAGGGCGAGTATCGGCATGACGGCGCGCTTCTCGGCCAGGATCGCCACGCGGTCCCCCGCACCGACCCCCTGCTCGGTCAGCCAGGCCGCAACCGCCAGGGCGGCCTGTTCAAGCTGGGCGAACGTGTAGCTGACGTCTCCGTCGTTGATCGCCGTGCGGTCCGGCCACTTGAGGGCCGGAGCCACCAGCAGATCACCGAGAGCTGGTGCCGGGCTGGTCGCGTCGGCAGGATCGATCGACCACGGTGGTAATGCCATCGGCTCAGCTTTGACTACCACTCTCAATCCTGCCCTTCGAGTCGTATTTCTCGTACCAAATTTAATGACGGCAATATCGACCGTCAAGACAATTGATAACTCCGTCGCCGCGAATTCGATGGGCGACTAGAAATGACTTTCCTCAAGCTGAAATGCGGTCCCGGCGATCTCGGCAACGGCACTCCTGGCTGAATCCAGTTTGCCGGCATACAGACAGAAGTCGTGCGGAAGATCCGGGAAGTGCTGATGCCGCAGTCTGACCGACCGATCGGCCAAGTGCCCCACCCAGGCGAGTCCTTCGTCGCGGAGTACGTCGCAGCCGGACGTCACGATCGAGCAGGCCGGCAGCTGCCCCAGATCGCTCTCCGACAGGGAAAACGGATCGAAGTCGCGCTCCGAGAAGAAAGGTTTCAGTAGCGACTTGAAGAGCCGCATGCTGCCGCTGTCGAGGAAGTAGCCCGCCCCGAACGTCCGGTAGGACGCGCGCTCCGTCTGAAGGTCGAGGACCGGGTAGATCAGCACGATGCGCGAGAAGGCCCCCGGCAGCACTCGCAGGCTGAGGTAGAGCGCGAGCAGTCCGCCGACGCTGTCACCGGCGATGACGAGTGGCCGGTCCCCCAACGTGCGGCATCGCGCCGCGATATGCCCTGCCAGCCGCTCCACCGACTGCTCAACGGTGTGTTCCGGCGCCTTCAGGTACTCGAACGCCTCCACGGGCGCGTGCAGGGTGTCCGCCAGCGTCCGCAGGAAGGGTCGGAAGACGGCCGTCGAGTAATAGACCATCCCGCCGCCGTGGATGTACAGGACATGGGGGCTGTCTGCGGCCTCCTGTGCCGGCCGGATGATCACCGACTGCTCCTCCGCGTCGAGCGACGCGCCGTCGTCCGGCTCGGCCACGCTGCCGAAGCGCGCGATCCACCGCTCGGCGTTCACCCGGTCGTCCGCGAGCGAGCCGGTGGACGCCCGCACCGCCATGATCTTCCTGGCGGCGGCCAGGCGGCCGAACTCGACGTGCAGGGACCGCGCTTCCGTGTCAGACATGGCCGTCCCCGTCGATGGGCTCGACGTCCCCACCGGGCGTGAGCGCGAAGTGGGTCGCGGTCGACCCCTGGGCTGCCTCGGCGAGCCGTCGCATCAGTCGGTTCTCGTCCGTCTTGCCCGTCGAGGACACGGTGAGCTCAGGCGACCAGGCGACGAGCGCCGGGCGCATGTACTCGGGCAGCAGGTCCACCAGTCGCTTCTCGACGTCCGCCACCACCGCCCGTTCCGGCGCCATCACCACGAGCGCGATCACGTCGTGGCCGTGGCGCGGGACCGTCGCGACGGCCGCCCGCTCGACGCCCGGGGAGCCCAGCGCGATCTGTCGGATCTCGCCCAGGTGGATCCGGCGGCCGGCCAGCTTCACCTCGTCGTCGTTCCGGCCGTGGAACACGATGTTGCCGTCCTGGTCGTAGCTGCACATGTCGCCCGTGCGGTAGTAACGGACGTCGTCCACCTCGACCACGCGGCGGGCGGTCTCCTCCGGTTGGCCGAAGTAGCCGCGCATCACCTGCTCGCCGCCGATCCACAACTCACCGGCCCGGCCGTGCTCGTGGACCTCGGCACCGTCTTCCATGATCCGCGCCGCCACGCCGCGCAGGGGGCGGCCGATCGGGTAGGAGCTCATCCGCTCCTCGTCGGCCCGTTCGATCTCATGGGTGAGGCAGACGATCGTCGCCTCGGTCGGCCCGTAGGCGTTGATGACGCGTACCTCGGGGAGGCCGGTCTTCCAGACGTTGATGACACCGGGGTCGCAGACCTCCGCGCCCGTCATCACCATCTGCAGACAGGGGAAGTTCTCCCTTGTGACGTGACGCCCGTTCTCCGTGATCATGGTCAGGAGCGTGGACACCGCGATCAGATGCGTGATCCGTTCGCGCTTGATGATCGCGCGCATGATGGCGCCGGCGTGGACGCCGCGGAACTGGTAGACGAACGCGCCCAGCGACAGGGGCAGCAGCGTGTCCTCGATCGACACGTCGAAGTGGAACGGGGACAGGCTGAAGACCCGTGAGTCCGGGGTGAACCGGAGCACCTCGTTGTGGTTCCCGAAGTACGCGACCAGGCTGGCGACGCTGATCTCGACGCCCTTGGGCTCTCCCGTCGACCCCGACGTGAAGATGATGTACGCCGTGTCCTCGGGCCGCTGCACCACGGCCGGCCGGTCCGGGGCCGGTCCCGACAGGACCGCGTCGAGCTGCGTCCGGCCCACCCAGCGGACGTCGGCGACCGCCGGCTCCCGGTCGTCCAGCGCGATCACGACACGCGGCTGCAGCCGACCGAGCAGACCGCGCAGGCGAGGGACCGGCTGCGCGGCGTCGAGCGGGACGTAGACGGCGCCGCACTTCCAGATCCCGAGGGCCAGGACGGGCATGATCGCGCGCTTCTCAGCCAGGATCGCGACCCGGTCCCCGGCGACGACGCCCTGTTCGCTCAGCCAGGCCGCGAGCGCTCGGGCCTGGCGTTCCAACTCGGCGAAGGTGAGGCCGATTTGCCCGTCGTGGAGCGCCGGGCGGTCCGGCCAGTTGCTCGCCGCCGCTCGAACGATGTCGCCGAGCGCCGGCGGCGGTAGGGCCCGGTCGGCGGCGTCAAGCGACCACGGGGGCAGCGGTGCCGGCGATGCGACGGGTATTGAAGGCTCCGATGTCACCGATAGCGAAGTCTCGGTCACGAGACGCCCCGCCCCTCAACGTCGTAGTGGAAGCGAACCTTGGGTTTGGCCGTGGCGCCCATGCGCTGGTAGAAGCCGATGCCGAGCTCGTTGTCCGGAGGGGTCTGCCACTCGACCCGGCCGCATCCCTGCGCGACGGAGAACTCCCGCAGCCGCTCGAAGAAGGTGCGGCCGAGCCCCCTCCCCCGGTACGGCTCCTGGAGGTACAGGCAGTCCATGTAGGCGAACGGTTCGGCGCCCCAGGTGGCGAAGTCGATGGTGACGGTCATGAAGCCGCAGGGCTCCCCGCCGTCCGTCGCGATCCAGCCGTACAGCGCCGGGTGCTCCGAGAACAACGCCGCACGCCAGCGCTCGACTTGGCCGTTCTCGCGGAACTCCGCCTTCTCGTACGCCGCGTGCTCGCGACACAGCGCCAGCAGCGCGTCCAGGTCGCCCGGCTCGATCGGCCGCACCTTGATGTCGCTGCTCATACCCACCCCGAGAAGGTCGTGGCCAGGTACGCGTCGAGCGAGGTCTGGTCGAGCCGGCCCTGCGCCAGCACGGTGTTGACCCACGCGTCGCGCTCGAACTTGATGACCTCAAGCTCCCAGACGCAGGCGATCAGATCGCGCTGGACGAGGGGACTGAGCGTGGCGTTCCCCTCGGCGTCGACCGCCGAGCCGCGCACCCAGTGCTTGAGCATGTTGGCGTCGTACCACTGGCTCACCAGCAGGTAGTCGCCTTCCGTTCCATAGTGCAGGATCAGGAAGCCGACGGGGTGGTCCCCCTGTTGTGGGGGTTCGCGCAGCACCGAGGCGGCCTGCTGTTGCAGCCACTGGGGCGTCGGGAGGGTGGCGGAGCGCTCCGGCTCCGCGAACATCGCGTACGCCTTCAGGGTCCGGCCGCGCACCTCCAGCGGCGGGAGCGCCTTGACCAGGCGCGGCGCGTACGTCAGCGGGTTCGCATGACGGCGTTCCTCGCCCTCGGATAATTGCCTCTCCACCATGCGCTCGTTCGCCTCCGAAATGCCTCAGATCGTCGCCACGGAAGATATCCATCCGCTTCACGACTCGTGCGGTATTCGATCCGGATCTCTCTGGTTGCACCCAGAGTGGTGATCCAGGAGAAAGCTGCTCTTCTGTCCGTGTCGACGCTGATGGCCGGGACGGTCAAAGCGTTTGGTCGCTATTGAACACGCAATCGTTCAGGCGTGTCGAGGTCTGGATTACCGATTGCTGGAGTCCGTTTTTCGACTTCATGGCTGTTTCCCCTGCCGGTCGGGGTACGCGGGCGTTCCCGGTGTGCCCGGGTGTGCACCGACTCCGACCGCGCCGGGGCGGTCCTCCTTCCTGTCGTTCATGTCCTTGCCGCAGGTCAGGCAGGCGCTGGCAGGACGGTGAGCCGCCGTCAGCAGGCCAGGTCGGCCTCGGCGGAAAGGCGCTTCAGAGGGCCTTGCAACGGCCATGGTGAGACATCAAACGAACCCAAAGGGCGGAACCCCTCGGGGAGAGTGCGGAATGAATGGCACTGCGAACTCTGATAGTCGACCCGGAGCGGATCAGCGTTCATTCCGGCGGGCAGCCCTACAGAGTCCAGCATCCAAGGGACACCGAGAGAGAACCGCGCCACACCCTCCGTTATTTAGTCGAGAATCCCAAACCCCTTCCGCGAGCGCGCTGTCAATAGTCTCGGCATCTGCCGCGAGACTCCTCATGACAGCCCCCTCCATCACTGCACTCCACGAAAGCCGACCACTCCTCACGGTGGAGAAGCTAGAGGTCGGACTGCCAGCACTCGCGTAACTGTAGTTCGGGGCCGATAGATCATGTCAAGCATTGGCCGGCGAGTTCCCAAGTAATGAGATCCGAAACGCCGGTTGGTCTGCGGATACGCCATCGCGTCCCATGGATTGGGCATTTTCGGGACCTCAACCTGCCCCAGGACCTTGCAGGTTGATTAAGTGCGTGTAAGGATCCACCTGCCCGCGAGAGGGCCCTGTGCATCACCCGTACTGATGCGTGCACGCAGGGTCCACTCCCGCGGGAATTAACACGATGTTTAACTTCGTCGGGCTTGATGCGCCTTGATCAATGCGGCGCGTTCGACCGTCTTGCCGACGTCATGAAGCGGGGCTCCGCGCTTGCCCTTCGAGCCGGGAGGTCGCCCCGGTCCCGGCCGCGACGGTCCGGGTGCGGCCACCGAACAGGCCGCGGTCGCACGGGCGTTGCGCAACCCCCTGACCCATCGGCGCAGGGGGGTCGGCGGGCAGGAGACACCGTCGGGAACGGGCGGCGCCTGCGCGCCGGGAACGGGAACCGCCGCGGCGGTGCCGGTACGGTTCGGCGCACAGCGCGGTGGGCTCGGGGCCACGACGCCACGCCGCGGCCCGTCGCCCCCTCCGCACGCCGGCTGCGGTTCCCGACCGCCCTTGTTCGGCCCCGCTGTTCAGCCCCGGTGTTCACCCCCGGAGCCGGCCGGTGGCCGAGCGGGGTTCCGATACAACTCCTTGGCGATGAGGGAGCGTTGGACCTCCGTGGCGCCCTCGTAGATACGGGGGGCGCGGACCTCGCGGTAGAGGTGTTCCAGGAGGTGGCCGCGGCGCAGGGCGCGGGCGCCGTGGATCTGGACGGCGGCGTCGACGACGTCCTGGGCGGTCTCGGTGGCGAGGAGTTTGGCCATCGCCGAGCGGCGGGCGATGTCCGGGGCGCCGCGGTCGTAGGCGGCCGCGGCCGCGTACACCAGCAGCCGGGCGGCCTCGACGTGGGTGGCCATTTCGGCGAGCCGGTGGCCGACGGACTGGAGGTCCTTGAGCGGTCCGCCGAATGCGGTGCGCGTACCGGCGTGCGCCAGCGCGGCGTCCAGCGCGGCTTGCGCCATGCCGACCGCGAAGGCGCCCACGCTCGGCCGGAAGAGGTTCAGGGTGCGCATCGCCACCCCGAACCCGCCGCCCACCTCGCCGAGCACGTCCGCCCCGGTCACCGGCGTGCCGTCGAAGACCAGGGTGCCGATCGGGTGCGGGCTGAGCATGTCCAGCCGTTCGCCGCCCAGGCCCGGGCGGTCGGCGGGGACGAGGAAGGCGGTGATGCCGCGGGCCCCGTCGGCGTCGCCGGTGCGGGCGAAGACGGTGGCGAAGTCGGCCTCGGGCGCGTTGGAGATCCAGCATTTCTCGCCGGTCAGCCGCCAGCGGCCGGGGCCGTCGGGCTCGGCGGCCAGGGCGAGCGCCGCGGCGTCCGAACCCGCACCCGGTTCGCTCAGCGCGAAGGCCGCGACCGCCCGGCCGGCCGTCACCTCCGGTAGCCAGCGGGCCCGTTGGGCGTCCGTCCCGGACTGGACGATCGGGCAGGCCCCCAGCCCTTGGAGCGCGAGGGCGGTCTCCGCCTCGGTGCACTCCTGGGCCAGCGACTCCCGCAGCAGGCACAGGTCCAGGGCCCGCGGGCTACCGCCGTCGGGGAAGAGCCGTTGCAGCAGGCCCAGTTCGCCGAGGGCGGCGACCAGGGGGCGGTTGACCCGGCCGGGTTCCCCCTTCTCCGCCAGGGGGCGCAGCCGTTCGGCCGTCCTGGCGCGCAGCTGGGCGCACCATTGCTGTTCCTCCGGTCCCAGTGCGAATGCGGTCACGAGCGGCTCCCCTGGTAGCGGTACCGGACGCGGCGACGGCCCGGCGGCCGGTTATCGCGGTCTGTTGACTGCCGTCACGAAGACGTTACGCTGACGAGGATCCGTACGGCAGTCCTCCCCGGTCCCCTCACCCCGACCTCCACCCCTCCCCGGCCGCCCGGCGGCCACCCGGCCCAAGGGGGCGCACCCCGCATGGAGCTACGGTCCTCGGCCCACACCGACACCTTCACGCGCGACCGGCTGCCACCGCCCGAGCAGTGGCCGCACCTCACCGACCTGGGCTATCCCGACCGACTGAACTGCGGCGCGGAACTCCTCGACGGCACCATCGCCCGGCTGGGCCCGGACCGGCCCGCGGTCCGCGACGCACACGGCCGGGTGTGGTCCTACGAGGAGTTGCGGGCGCGGGTCGATGCGATCGCCCACGCCCTCACCGGCCCACTCGGCGTCGTCCCGGGCAACCGCGTGCTGCTGCGCGGTCCCACCACGCCCTGGCTGGCCGCCTGCTGGCTCGCGGTCATGAAGGCCGGCGCGGTGGCGGTGACCGTCCTGGCCGCGCACCGGCCGGACGAACTCGCCACGATCTGCCGGCTCGCCCGGGTCCGGCACGCGCTGTGCGACGCCGGTGCGGTGGACGATCTGGTCCGGGCCGAGGTCCCGGGGTTGCGGATCACGACGTTCGGCGGGGAGGGCCCGGACGACCTGGCGCAGTGCGCGCGACCCGGTGGCGCGCCGTACCGCGCGGTGCCGACCGCCTCCGACGACGTCGCGCTGATCGCCTTCACCTCGGGCACCACCGGCCGCCCCAAGGGGTGTCTGCACTTCCACCGCGATGTGCTGGCCATCGCGGACACCTTCTCGACGCAGGTGCTGCGGCCGCGTCCGGACGACGTGTTCGCCGGCAGTCCGCCGCTCGGCTTCACCTTCGGGCTCGGCGGGCTGGTGGTCTTCCCGTTGCGGGTCGGGGCCTCGGCGTACCTGGCCGACTGGGGCGGGCCGGAGCGGCTGCTCGGCGATATCGCGTCCCACCGGATCTCGGTGCTGTTCACCGCGCCGACCGCTTACCGGGCGATGCTGCCCAAGCTCGCCGGGCACGATCTGACCTCGCTCCGCCGCTGCGTGTCGGCCGGTGAGAACCTGCCCGCCGCGACCTGGCGGTCCTGGCACGAGGCGACCGGCCTGCGGATCATCAACGGGATCGGCGCCACGGAGCTGCTGCACATCTTCCTGTCCGCCGCCGACGACGCGATCCGGCCGGGGACGACGGGGCTGCCGGTGCCCGGTTTCGAGGCGCGTGTGGTGGGTCCGGACGGCCGGCCGATTCCGGACGGCGAACCGGGGCTGCTCGCGGTCCGCGGCCCGACCGGCTGCCGCTATCTGGCCGACACCCGACAGACCGGCTACGTCCGCGACGGCTGGAACCTCACCGGCGACACCTACGTACGGGACCGGGACGGCTACTTCCGCTACGTGGCCCGCGCGGACGACATGATCATCTCGGCCGGGTACAACATCGCCGGCCCCGAGGTGGAGGACGCCCTGCTGCGACATCCGGACGTCACCGAGGCGGCGGTGGTCGGTCGGGCCGACGCGGACCGTGGCCAGGTGGTCGTCGCCCATGTGGTGCTGCGGGACGGCGTGCCGCCCGGGGCGGAGACCGTCGCGGCGCTGCGGGCGTTCGTCAAATCCCGGATCGCGCCCTACAAGTGCCCGCGCGAGGTGGTCTTCCACACCGCGCTGCCGCGCACCCCGACCGGCAAGCTCCAGCGCTTCCGACTGCGCGACCGGGATCTAGAGTGACCCGGTGAGCGACGAGCAAGCCCAGCACACCCCGCGGTCCCTGATCGTCACCTTCTACGGGGCCTACGGACGCGGCGCCGTGGACGGTTCCGGCGGCGCGCCCGGCCCGGTGCCGGTGGCCGCGCTGATCCGGCTGCTCGGGGTGCTCGGGGTGGATCCGCCGTCGGTGCGTTCCGCGGTCTCCCGGCTCAAGCGCCGTGGGCTGCTGGTCGCGGAGCGCACAGCCGCGGGCGCCGCCGCGTACGGCCTGTCCGACGCGGGCCGCCAGTTGCTGGAGGACGGCGACCGCCGGATATTCGGGCGGCCGGCCCGCCCGCCGGGTGAGGGCTGGGTGCTGGCCGTCTTCTCCGTCCCCGAGGAGGAGCGGCACAAGCGTCACCTCCTGCGCTCCCGGCTCGCCCGGCTGGGCTTCGGCACCGCCGCGCCCGGCGTCTGGATCGCCCCCGCGCACCTCTACGAGGAGACCCGTCACACCCTGGAGCGGCTCCAACTGGCTCCCTACGTCGACCTGTTCACCGGTACCCATGCCGGTTTCACGCCCACCGCGCAGGCCGTGGCGCGCTGGTGGGACCTGGACGCCCTCGCCGCGCGCCACCGCGCTTTCCTGGCCGCGCACGAACCGGTCCTGGAGCGCTGGACCCGGCGCCGCTCGCTTCCCCCCGAGGCGGCCTACCGCGACTACCTGCTCGCCCTGGACGCCTGGCGCCACCTGCCCTATGCGGATCCCGGGCTGCCCCCGGCCCTCCTGCCGGCGGACTGGCCGGGCGGTCGGGCGGCGGAGGTGTTCGGCCGGCTGCATGGCAAACTGCGGGCGGCCGGCGCCCCTTACGTGCAGGAGGCGACGGCCGGGTCGTTCCGCACCCAGGACGCCGGCTGAACCTCCCATTCTCGACTCCGCTCGAATGGGAGGCAGCCCGCGTCCTCGTACGCCCCGTGTCGTCGCCTCCGGCCCGCGGCCCCGGTGTTCCCCCTGGGCCGCGGGCACACCCCGTGCCCCCTGTTTCAGCGGCGCCGCTGCTGTGCCCCTACGGGGACGGCGGTGCGGCGCGGCCGGACGACCGGTCCGGCGGCGGCCGCCGCTGCCGGGCGCGGCCGGGCGGCGGCGATCACCGACACCACGTCCTTGAAGGAGCTGCACATCCGCGTGCCGGCGACCGCGGCGAGTTCACCGAACGTTCCGCTGCCGTAGGTGACCGCGACCGGCTCCATGCGCGCGGTCACCGCCATCCGCATGTCCCCGACGGTGTCCCCCACATATGCGCTCTGCCAGGCCGGGACCCCCAGCCGGCCGGCCGCGCGCAGCACCATCTCCGGGTGCGGTTTGCCACGCCGCACCATGTCCTGCCCGATGACCGGGCCGACCAGGTCGCGGATGCCCATCACATCGAGCAGGGCCTCGGCGCTGCGGGTGGTCTTGGAGGTGGCGACGGCGAGTTCGACGCCGTGGGCGCGCAGCGCGGACAGCCCGGCCGTCACTCCGGGGTAGAGCAGCTGCGGCCCCTGGCACAGGACCTCGTAGGCGAACAGTTCCCGGTAGCGGGAGATGGCGGCCTGCACCCGGCCGTCGTCCTCGGGCCGGCCCAGCAGCCGGCCGAACGCGGCGGCCGGAGGCTTGCCGATGGCCGCGGCCGCCTGCCGCGCGGTCACCGAACACCCCTGCTCCGCGGCCACCTTGGCCAGCAGCTTGCTGATCGCGGGCAGCGTGTTGGCGAGGGTGCCGTCCAGATCGAAGACGGCGGCCTTGAGGGTCTCGCCGCCGGCGCTCCGCGCGCCTCTCATCACAGGACGTTCGCCGACTTCCATTGATACGCGCATGGATGGGGACCTTTCCGGGTTCCGATGGGTGCGGGGGCTCGGGTGACTGTGCAGGCTCAGCTGGTCGGGCGGGCCTGCGGTCGACGACTGTGGCGGCAGAGGCGGTCTCGCCGTGGCGCACCACTGTCCAAGGGCGGTACGCGACCGTCGAGGTGGTGGCATCGGAAGGGATCGTCCCGTTTACCGCCTTCGGAGATTTAAAAACCGCCTGCGCTGTTTGTCAATGTGCCTTAGCCCGTCCCTGACAGTCGACAAGCGATCCAGGGCCGGCCACACTGGACATATACGCCGCCAACACCCGGTGCCAGGTCTGGACCACGGAGCGGAGCGATCACTTCCCGACAGAACGGGGAGGATCCGGCCATTCCCCACCACCATAGCGAACCGCATGGTTGGTTTTCTCTGTAGACTGCAAGCACGTTGCAGTCGTACGAGAGACGGGACGGACACCGTGCCCACGCAGCATCGCGCCATCCAGAGCCGCCAGGCGCTCATCCGCTCGGCCGCCGAGACCTTCCTGGAAAAGGGAGTGCCCGCCGCAGGCATGGTCGAGATCAGCCGGCGGGCCCGGCTCAGCAAGGGCGCCCTCTACTTCCACTTCACGTCCAAGGACGACCTGACCCTCGCCGTGCGGGACGCCGCCCTGGCCACCCTCAACGAGATCGAGGAGGGCTTCCTCCGCTCCCCCGAGCCGCTGACCGTGGCCGTCCGGGACTTCGCCGTCGAGCTGTTCGGCCGGGTGCAGTCGGACGCGGTGCTGCGCGCCGGGCTGCGGCTGCGCCCGGAGACCGCGCCCGGTCTGGACATCCACGCCTTGGAGCAGCGCTGGTACGCGCTCTTCCTCGACAAGGCGGTCACCTGCGGCACCGGTGAGCCGGTCCATATCGGGAACGGGCTCACCGGCCCGCACCCCACGGACGTCGAGCCCCGGCGCACCGCCCAGCTGCTGACGTCGATCGTGGTGGGGCTGCTGCACCTGGGCGGCGGCGACCGGACGTGGTGGGACGCGGAGGCGGTCACCGGGTTGTGGGGGCTGCTGCCGGCCGCGGCGGGTCGGGTCGCGGCCGCCGGGATTCCGGCGCCGGCGCAGGTCCCGGCCGGCTGACCGTCCGCGGCGACCGACGGCCCCTGGCCCGCTCCGGCCCCGCGCCGGTCTCACAACTCCACGAGTACCGCCCCGACATGGCGTCCCTGGGTGAGCTCGCAGAGCGCCCTCGGCGCCTGCTCGATCCCCGCCAGCAGGGCGTGCGGGAAGACGAGGGAACCATCCCGCAGCCCCCGGCCGAACTCCGCGATCCACTCCTCCGGCAGGTCGGGATGCACGTGCAGCCCGAAGCCGCGCAGCGCCACCCGGCGCGTGATGATCAGCGCCGAGTCCAGCTCGACCGGGCTGGCCACCCCACCACCCGCGCCCAACTGGCTGGAGAGCGCGCCGACCAGGGCGAACCGGGCCTCCGGGCGCGCCACCGCGAGCGCCGCGCGCAGTTGTTCACCACCCACGGTGTCCAGCAGCACGTCGATGCCGTCCGGCGCCGCCCGGCGCAGCTGCTCCTCGATCGGCCCGGCCCCGCGCACCACCGTGGCGTCGTACCCCAACTCGGTCCGCAGGCGGGCCGCCTTGACCTCCGAGCCGGTGCTGCCGATCACCCGGCCGGCTCCCAGTCGGCGGGCGAGCTGGCCAGCCAGGCTGCCCACACCGCCGGCCGCGCCGCTGACGAACACGGTGTCGCCCGGCCGGACCCCGGCGGCCCGGCGCAGCGCGCCCCAGGCAGTGGCGCCCTGGGAGAGGTGCGCGGCCAGGGAGGGCAGGGCGTCGAGGTCCAGTCGTCGGGCGTGCCGCTCGTCGACGGCCGCGAACTCCCGCCAGCCGTAGGGGTGGTGGACGAGGTCGCCGGGGACGAGGGTGCCGCCGGCGGCTGCCACGACCTCGCCGATCGCGGAGCCCCACAGCGGCCGGTCGAGCTCGAAGGAGGGCATCGGCAGCCGGGCCGCGGTCATCCGCGTCCGCATCGCCGCGGTGACCGCCATGAAGCGGGTGCGCACCAGCACCTGGCCCGGCCCCGGTTCGGGCAGCGGGACCTCGACCACCTCGAAGTGACGCTCCGTCAGTTGCGCGTCGTCGGCGCGGCGGGCCAGCCGCACCTCCCGGTGGACGGCGGGGAGGCCGGGCGCGGCGGGGACGGTCATCGGTCTGCTCCTTTGCGTGTTCGGCGGTACCACGCGGCACCGCATCGCCGGGGCAGGCGATCCGGCCATAATCGCCCCGCCGCCTATGAATACCGCACGGTTGGCTTCTTTATGATGCGGAAATAAACTGCGCGGCCACGGCAGCGGGTCGCGCCCAGGCACAACAACTCCACGAGAGCATACGGAGGATGATCGGTGGTCAAGCAGGAACGGGCGGTGCGTACCCGGCGCGCCGTCCTCGAAGCCGCGGCCCACGTCATCGGCACCCGCGGCTACCAGGCCGCCACGATGGCAGAGATCATCCAGCGCGCCGGAGTCACCAAGGGAGCCGTCTACTTCCACTTCCGCTCCAAGGACGCACTGGCGCGCGCGGTCATCCGGGAGCAGACCGAACCGTTCGTGCCACCGGTCAGCGACTCCCGCCTACAGGACGCCATCGACTTCACCCATCAGGTGGCGCTGGCCCTGCGCAGTGACCCGTTGTTGCAGGCCGGCACCCGGATCGCGGTCGAGACGACGTTCAGCGAGGAGCCGCTGGTCCCGTATCAGGCGTGGACCGACATCATCACCGCGATGTTCACCGACGCCCGGGACAAGGGCGAATTACTGCCCGCCGTCGCGCCGGACCGGGCCGCGGAGTTCTTCGTCGCCGCGTACATGGGCGTGCAGTTGTTCTCGCGGGCCGCGACCAATCGCGCCGATCTTCCCGAGCGGGTCACCGCGCTGTGGAAACACACCCTGCCGGGTCTGGCGTCGCCGGGTGCGCTGAGCCATCTGGACCCGCACGGCCGGTCCGTGAAGATCGCTGTCTGACCCTCCACCAGGAGTCGCCCCGGCGAGGAAACGGCCCGCTCAACACTGGAAAACAAACCGCATGGTTCGTATCTTGGAGCGGAGACCGGATCCCGTCCGTCGGAGCGCCGAGAGCCGCCCATCAGAAAGGACCATCATGGCCAGCGCCACCCTCACCCCGTCCGCACGCGATCACTCCGGCGGCGTCCACGGACGACGGGCGGACGGAAACCGACCGCGGGCGTTGACCATGACCGTGCCCCGTGAGTACGTGCACCGGGCTGCGGTGTCCGAGGTCTTTCTGACCAACTGGCAGCAGAGCGGGCCGGACGGCTGGTTGGTGTCCGCCCAGTGGCCCCGCGCGCACAGCTTCTACGGCCCGGCGGACGGGCTGCACGACCCGCTGCTGCTGATCGAGACGGTGCGGCAGGCGGGGATATTACTGAGCCACGTCGCGCACGACGTGCCGCTGGACCACCCGATCATCTGGCAGAAGGTCGGTTACGCCCTCCGACCGCAGGCGCTGCGCGCCGCCCTGAAACCAGCCGACATCGCGCTGCACATCACCGACCACGACGTGGTCCGCAGGCGGCAGCGGCTGGTCAGCGTCCGCCAGGAGTTCCGCATCGAGTGCGACGGCGCCGAGCTGGCCCGGGCGACGCTGGTGTACTCCTGCCACAGTGCGGCCGTCTACCGTCGGCTGCGCGGCGAGTACGGCGATCTGACGCTCGCCAACGCCCGGCGGCTGCCGCCGCCGGAGCCGGTCACGCCGCAGTCGGTGGGCCGGGACCGGACCGGCGACGTGGTCCTCTCCCCCACGGACCGCGCCGACCGCTGGCGGCTGCGGGTGGACACCTCGCATCCGGTGCTGTTCGACCACCCCGTGGACCACGTCCCGGGCATGCTGATGGTCGAGGCGGCCCGGCAGGCCGCGCGGGCGGCGGCGCCCGACTGGTCCCTGCCGGTCGCGCTGACCTGCTCCTTCGAGCGGTACGCCGAGTTGGACGCGCCGTGCTGGGTGCAGGCGCGGACCGCCGGGGTGTCCGACGACGGCCGCCGCGAGGTGGCGGTGCGCGTCGAGCAGCACGGTAAGCCGCTGTTCGACGCGCAGGTCACCGGCCTGCCGCTGCCGGAGGGCCTGCCCGACCCCTGTTGACGGCGCAGGCACGCTCCGCGCCCCAGATCGGCCCCGCCCCACGCTGCTTCCGGCCTCCCCGTCAGTGCAGCGTGAGGCGGGGCTTCGGCGCGTCGGTACGGCCGGCGGGCGGGGTGCGGCTGCCGGCCTGGTACGGCAGTGGCCAGGGGGCGCCCGGTCCGGTGTAGCCCTGTTCGGCGGCGGCGTGCAGGGTCCAGTGCGGGTCGTAGAGGTGTGGTCGGGCCAGTGCGCACAGGTCGGTGCGGCCGGCCAGGATCAGGGAGTTGACGTCGTCCCAGGAGGAGATGGCGCCGACCGCGATGACGGGGATGCCGAGGGTGTTGCGGATGCGGTCGGCGAACGGGGCCTGGTAGGAGCGGCCGAAGTCGGGGCGCTCGTGGGGCACGACCTGTCCGGTGGAGACGTCGATGGCGTCGGCACCGTGCTCGGCGAAGGCGGCCGCGATGGCCACCGCGTCGTCGGGGGTGGTGCCGCCCTCCGCCCAGTCGGTGGCGGAGATCCGGACAGTCATGGGGCGGTCTTTCGGCCATTGCTCGCGTACCGCGTCGAAGACTTCGAGGGGGAAGCGGAGGCGGCCGGCGAGGGAGCCGCCGTAGGCGTCGGTGCGGCGGTTGGTCAGCGGCGAGAGGAATGCGGAGAGGAGGTAGCCGTGGGCGCAGTGGAGTTCGAGGAGGTCGAAGCCGGCGCGTGCGGCAGCGGCGGCGGAGCGGGTGAACTGGTCGCGCACGGCGGTGAGTTCGGTGGTGGTCAGGGCGTGCGGGATCTGGTTGACGCCCGGGCGGTAGGGCAGTGCGGAGGGGGCGACGAGGGGCCAGTTGCCGTCCGGGAGCGGCTGGTCGATGCCCTCCCACATGCGGCGGGTCGAGCCCTTGCGGCCGGAGTGGCCCAGCTGGACGCCCACGGCCGTGCCGGGCGCCTGGGTGTGCACGAAGTCGGTGACGCGCCGCCAGGCCCGTTCGTGTTCCGGTGCGTACAGGCCGGTGCAGGCCGGGGTGATCCGCCCCTCGGGGCTGACGCACACCATTTCCGTCATCACCAGGCCGGCGCCGCCCAGGGCGCGGGCGCCGAGGTGGACGAGGTGGAAGTCGCCGGGGGTGCCGTCGCCGTCGGCTGCGTACATGTCCATCGGGGAGACCACGACCCGGTTGCGCAGGGTCAGTCCGCGGAGCCGGAAGGGGGTGAACATCGGCGGTGTCCCGGTGGGGACGCCCGCCTCCGCGGCCACCGCGTCGGTGAACTCGGCGTCCCGCAGGCGCAGGTTGTCGTGGGTGACCCGGCGGCTGCGGGTGAGCAGGTTGAAGGCGAACTGGTGCGGCGGCTGCTCGGTATAAGTGGCGAGGTCCTCGAACCACGCGAGGCTGGCGCGGGCGGCGCGCTGGGTGGAGGCGACGACGGGGCGACGCTCGGTCTCGTAGGCGGCGAGGGCGTCCGGCAGGGTGGGCTGTTCCCGGAGGCAGGCGGCGAGGGCGAGGGCGTCCTCGACGGCGAGTTTGGTGCCGGAGCCGATGGAGAAGTGGGCGGTGTGCGCGGCGTCGCCGAGCAGCACGATCCGGCCGTGCGACCAGCGCTCGTTGACGACCGTGCGGAAGGCGATCCAGCTGGAGTTGTTGGTGCGCAGGGGGCGGCCGCCCAAGGAGTCGGCGAAGAGTGCGGCGCACCAGGCGGCCGAGGCGGACTCGTCGTAGGTGTCGAGGCCGCCTGCGCGCCAGACCTCTTCGCGCATCTCGACGATGACGGTGCTGGCGCCGCCGCCGGGTTCGCCGGGGCGATCGGGTGCCGGGTGAGAGGGCCGCGGGGCGCCGGACGAAGTCCGGGGAGGCGTCGGTGAGGGGTGGGCGTACGGATAGGCGTGGAGCTGGGCGATGCCGTGGCCGGTGTCGGCGATCTCGAAGCGGAAGGCGTCCAGGGCGAAGTCGGCGGAGAGCCAGATGTAGCGGCAGCGGTGGGTGGTCAGCTGCGGACGGAAGGCGTCCGCGTGTGCAGTGCGGGTGGTGCTGTGCACGCCGTCGGCGGCGATCACCAGGTCGTGGTCGCGGGCGAGTTGGGCGGCCGGCGGGGCCTCGGTGCGGAAGACCAGCCGTACGCCCAGGGAGCGGCAGCGGTCGTGGAGGATCGCCAGCAGCCGGCGGCGGCCGAGGGCGGCGAAGCCGTGCCCGCCGGAGGTGAGGGTGCGGCCGCGGTGCACGATGTCGATGTCGTCCCAGCGCACGAACTCCGCTTGCAGGGCGCGGTAGACGACCGGGTCGGCGTGCTCGATGCCGCCGAGGGTCTCGTCGGAGAGGACGACGCCGAAGCCGAAGGTGTCGTCGGGGGCGTTGCGCTCCCAGACGGTGATCTCGCGGTCCGGGTCGAGCCGTTTGAGCAGGGCCGCGGCGTAGAGCCCGCCCGGGCCGCCGCCGAGGACGGCGACCTTCAGCGGCCGCGGGTCGGGGCCCGCGGACCCGGTCACTTTCCCTGCCACTCGGGGGGCCGCTTCTCGGTGAAGGCGGCGTGGAACTCGGCGTAGTCGGCGCTGTTCATCAGCAGCGCCTGGGTGGCGGCGTCCAGTTCGACGGCGGCGGCCAGTGGCATGTCGAGTTCGGCGGTGAGGAGGGCCTTGGTCTGGGCGTGGGCCAGCGCGGGGCCGTCGGCGAGCCGGCGGGCGAGGGCGGCGGCCCGTTCGTCGGCGCGGCCCTCCTCGGCGAGTTCGCTGATCAGGCCGAGGCGTTCGGCCTCGGGGGCGCGGACCGGGTCGCCGAGCATCAGCACCCGGGTGGCGTGGCCGAGGCCGATGACGCGCGGCAGGAGGTAGGCCGCGCCCATGTCGCCGCCGGAGAGGCCGACGCGGGTGAAGAGGAACGCGAAGCGGGCGGAGGGGTCGGCGACCCGGAAGTCGGCGGCCAGGGCGAGCACCGCGCCGGCGCCGGCGGCCACACCGTGCACGGCCGCGATGACCGGGAAGGGGCATTCCCTGATGGCCCGGACGACCTGCCCGGTCATCCGGTTGAAGTCCAGGAGTTGGGCGGTGTCCATGCCGAGGGTGACGCCGATGATCTCCTCGACATCGCCGCCGGAGCAGAAGCCGCGGCCCTCGCCGGCCAGGACCAGGGCGCGCACCGAGCGTTCCCGGGAGAGTTCGGCGAGCAGGTCGCGGAGGTCGGCGTAGGACTCGAAGGTGAGCGCATTGAGCTTCTCGGGGCGGGCGAGGGTGACGGTGGCGACGCCGTCCTCTCTGGTGACCCGGATGTGCTGCCAAGCGCCGGTGCTGCGGGCGGATCCTGCGAACGGGCTCATCGGTCTGCCTGCCCCCTTCAGCCGGATGGCTGGTGCGTGCGGTGGCCGCGGATGCGGTGGCGGTGCGGGACGCGCGAAATGCCCTTCGAAGCTATCACCCCTTTGTGACCGTCGTCATGAGGGCGCGATATCCCGTCGGATGTGCCGGGGCGGGCGGCGGAGCGCAGGACGGGCCGGAGGTCCTGCCGCTCGCGGGACGTAGGTCCTGGTCGGCCTGGTCTCCCGACCCTGCTGCCGGCGCCGGCGCGCGGCCTAGCGTGGAGGCGTCCCGCAGGGCCCGGACGTCGATCCCGGCCCTCCGCGAAGGGAGCGGCGCATGCCGGAACCGCAGACCACGGAACCGACCGCGCAGCACGCGCCCGGGCCGTCCGGCCCCACGTGCTGGCGGATCGAGCTGCCGCACGCCCCGTCCGCGGTGTCCCTGGCCCGCGCCCTGACCGGTGCCGCGCTGCGGGATCTGCGCGCCACCGCGGACCGTGCCACCGCCGTGCTGCTCACCGCCGAACTGGTCGCCAACGCCGTCGCGCACACCCCTGGCCCCGGACCCGTCGAGCTGGTGGTGCGGGCCCGGACGGCGGGCTGCGAGGTGGAGGTGCACGACGCGGATCCGACGCCGGTGGCGGGGCTGGCCGGGACGGTGGGCGCGGCGGGGCGGACGGGGCGCGGTGCGGCGGGGCCGGTCGCCACAGGGACCGGGGCCGGGGGCGGTCAGCGGTCGCCGGCGGTGGGGCGGGGGCTGCGGCTGGTCCGGGGGCTCAGTTCGGCCGCCGGTTGTCGCCGGACGCCGCGCGGCAAGGCGGTGTGGTTCACCCTTCCCGCGCTGCGGGAGCCGCGGCTGTCGTGACGGCGGACGTCCCGGTCGCCCCGGCGGGCTGCCCGCTGGGGGCGCAGGTGGCATCGGGGGCGTCCCCGAGGCGCGACTTTGGGAGGTGGTCCCCCACACCGTCCGGGGCGGAGCCGGGTGTTCCGGTCCCGAGGCGCGAGCGGCGGCGCCCGTAGAGCGAGTAGACCACCGCGCCGACGGCGAGGAAGCCGGCGAACTGGAGCCAGGTGGCCGGGCCGGTGCCGTAGACGAGGTAGCCGCAGAAGGCGACGCCGAGCAGGGGGCTGAGCGGGAACAGCGGGACGCGGAAGCGGCGCTGTAGGTCGGGCCGGGTGCGGCGGAGGACCAGCACGCTGATGTTGACCACCGCCATGACCGCCAGCGTGCCGACGCTGCTCAGGTTCATCACCATGTCCAGCGGGACGACCGCGGCCGGAACGGCGAAGACCCCGGCGACGATCCAGGTGTTGGCGACGGGCGTGGCGGTCCGCGGCGAGACCCGGGCGAAGACCCGCGGGACCAGGCCGTCCCGCGCCATCGACATCAGGATGCGGGTCTGGCCGTACATCACGGCGAGGACCACGGAGGCGATGGCAACGACCGCGCCGAAGGCGATCACCGAACCGCCGAGGCCGGAGTGGGTGACCCGGTCGACGATCAGCGACAGCGCCGCCGGGCGACCCGCGACCTGCCCGGAGGAGAGCGCGCCGATGGCGGCCAGCGCGACCAGGCAGTACAGGACGGTGACCACGCCGATGCAGACCATGATCGCGATGGGGATGTTGCGGCGCGGGTTGCGCGCCTCCTCACCGGCGGTGGTGATCGCGTCGAAGCCGATGTACGAGAAGAAGGCGACCGAGGCGCCGGAGGTGATCCCGGCGAGGCCCTCGGGGGCGAACGGGGAGAGGTTGCCGCTGCGGAACGCGCCGAAGCCGATCACGCAGAACAGCACCAGGACCGCCAACTTGAGCACCGCCATCGCCGCGGTGGCGCGGGCGCTCTCCCGGATGCCGCGGACCAGCAGCAGCGCGGCCAGCAGCACCACGACCACGGCCGGGAGGTTGACGACGCCGCCGTCGCCGGGCGGGTTGGCGAGCGCGGCGGGCAGCTGCCAGCCGGTGAGGCTGCCGAGCAGTTGGTTGAGGTACTGGCCCCAGCCGACGGCGACCGCCGAGACCGAGACGCCGTATTCGAGCAGCAGGCACCAGCCGACGAGGAAGGCGGTGCGCTCGCCGAGGGTGGCGTAGGCGTAGGAGTACGAGCTGCCGGAGACCGGGATCGCGCCGCCCAGCTCGGCGAAGGAGAAGGCGGTGAAGACGCAGGTGATGGCCGCCAGGACGAAGGAGACGACGACCGCGGGACCGGCCTGGGCAACGGTGTCGGAGAGCCCGACGAAGATGCCGGTGCCGACGACGGCGCCGACGCCGAAGCAGACGAGCTGGAAGAGGCCCATGCTGCGCCGCAGGCCGTGGCCGTGGAGGTCCGCTCCGGATTCGGCGATGAGGAGGTCGGGGGACTTGATGCGCAGTCCGGACGCGCCTGAGCGGGGCATGGGTGGTTCTCTCTCTGGTGGTGCGAGGCGCGCGGCGCGGGTGGGCCGGGCGCGCAGCGGGGTCCGGACCGGTGGGTCCGAACCCCGTGAGCGGCTCGATGGTAACCACCCGAGCGGCATCGTCGCTCAGGGGGCGTACGGCCATGCCCTGCTCGCCTAGCGTGCCAGCGTCGCCACCATCACGGCCTTGATGGTGTGCATCCGGTTCTCCGCCTCGTCGAAGACGACCGAGTGCGCGGACTCGAAGACCTCGTCGGTGACCTCCAGCGAGGTCAGGCCGTGGCGGGCGTGGATCTCCCGGCCGACCTCGGTACCGAGGTCGTGGTAGGCGGGCAGGCAGTGCAGGAACTTCACCCCGGGCTTGCCGGTGGCGCGCAGCACGTCCATCGTGACCGCGTACGGGGTGAGCAGCGCGATCCGCTCGTCCCAGACCTCCTTGGGCTCGCCCATGGAGACCCAGACGTCGGTGGCGACGAAGTCGGCGCCCCGCACGCCCTCGGCGACGTCCTCGGTGAGGGTGATCCGGGCCCCGCTGGTCTCCGCGAGCGACCGCGCCCGGGCGATGACGGCCTCCTCGGGCCACAGCTTGCGGGGCGCCACGATCCGTACGTCCATGCCGAGCAGGGCGCCGGTGACGAGGTAGGAGTTGCCCATGTTGTTGCGGGCGTCGCCGAGGTAGGCGAAGGCGGTCTCCTCCAGGGGGCGGCCGCCGCCGTGCTCGGTCATGGTCAGGACGTCGGCGAGCATCTGGGTCGGGTGCCAGTCGTCGGTGAGCCCGTTGTAGACGGGCACCCCGGCGTGCGCGGCGAGCTCTTCGACGTCGGTGTGGCTGCTGCCGCGGAACTCGATGGCGTCGAACATCCGGCCAAGGACGCGGGCGGTGTCCTTGACCGACTCCTTGTGCCCGATCTGCGAACCGGACGGGTCGAGGTAAGTGGTCGTGGCGCCCTGGTCCGCGGCCGCGACCTCGAAGGAACAGCGGGTCCGGGTCGAGGTCTTCTCGAAGATCAGGGCGATGTTGCGGCCGTTCAGGCGGCGGACCTCGGTACCGGCGTGCTTGGCCGCTTTCAGCTCGGCGGCCAGGTCGATCAGTCGGCGGAACTCCTCGGCGCTGAAGTCCAGCTCCTTGAGGAAGTGGCGGCCCGTGAGGTCTATCGCCATGGGTGGGCTCCTGGTTCGCGGCGGTCGGGACGGATGGGACGGGGTGGGGCGGGGGGCGGTGCCGGGTTCGGACCGTTACCGGGGTCGGGCCGACGCCGGAGTTGGACCGATACCGGAGTCGGACCGAGGGTTGGCTCGGCCCGAGGGGGATCAGCCCCGAGGGGTGGTTCGGACGGACCCGAGGGGTGGTTCGGATCGCGTTCGAACTCTGGAAGTCTATACGAGACGCCGTATCTCTATACAGAGCCTTCCCCGAGGGACGCACTCCAACCCGGTGGGGTGCGGGTCGGGAGGGTCGGTGGACCCCGTAGGGCCCGGTGGGGCTGGTCCGGCCGGACACCGCGGCCCGGCACCCCACCGTGCCACGGCCCCGGCGCACCCGCCCGCCCGGAACGTCCCACCGGCTCGGTCCAGACCGTCCCGGCTCGCCCCACTCCCGCCTCAGAGCACCCGGCTCAGAGCACCCGGCTCAGAGCACACCCGCCTCAGGCCGTGCCCCGCTCAGGCCACGCCCCGCTCAAGCAGGCCCCTCCTCAAGCCACCCCCGGCACGGCGTCCCTCGTCACCGGGCAGCTCATACAGCGCGGTCCGCCACGGCCCCGGCCCAGTTCGCTCCCGGGGATCGTGATCACCTCGATGCCGCGCTTGCGCAGGAAGGTGTTGGTGGTGACGTTCCGCTCGTAGGCCACCACCACGCCCGGCTCCACCGCCAACACGTTGCAGCCGTCGTCCCATTGCTCGCGCTCGGCTGAGTGCACGTCCTGGGTCGCGGTGAGCACCCGGATGTCGGAGAGGCCCAGGGAGGCCGCTATGGCGCGGTGCATGTGCTCCGGCGGATGGTCGGTGACCTTGAGGTCCTGGGCACCCGCGCCTGGTTCGATGGTGTACGAGCGGAGCATGCCCAGACCCGCGTACTGGGTGAAGGTGTCCCCGTCGATCATGGTCATCACGGTGTCCAGGTGCATGAACGCACGTCGCTTGGGCATGTCCAGCGCCACGATCGTCTGCGCGGAACCCGCCGCGAACAGCCCGCGGGCCAGGAGTTCCACCGCCTGCGGGGTGGTCCGCTCGCTCATGCCGATCAGCACCGCGCCGTTTCCCAGCACCAGCACGTCGCCGCCCTCGATCGTCGAGGGGTAGTCCGCCTGGCCCTCGGACCAGACGTGGAAGGGCTCGTCACGGAAGAGCGGGTGGTAGTGGTAGATGGCCTCGTAGTGCACGGTCTCGCGCTGCCGGGCGGGCCACCGCATCGAGTTGATCGACACCCCGTCGTAGATCCAGGCGGAGGTGTCGCGGGTGAAGAGGTGGTTGGGCAGCGGACCCAGCAGGAAGTCGTCCAGGTCCATCACGTGGAAGCGGACCGAGGTGGGTTCGGGGTGGCGTTCCAGGAACTCGCGCTTGGTCATCCCGCCGACCAGCGCCTCGACGAGTTCGGGCACCGGCAGTTCCTCGAAGGCCGCCCGCAAGTGGTCGGTCGCCAGCGGCCCGTACTCCTTCTCGTCGAAGACCCGGTCCAGGACCAGCGTCCGCGCCTCGGGGATCTGCAGGCTGTCGGCCAGCAGATCCCCGAAGAGGTGCACCTCGACACCCCGGTCGCGGAGCACGTCCGCGAACCCGTCGTGCTCGGCCCGGGCCCGACGTACCCACAGCACGTCGTCGAAGAGCAAGGTGTCCTTGTTGGAGGGGGTGAGCCGCTTCAGTTCCAGATCGGGGCGGTGCAGGATCACCCGGCGCAGCCGCCCGGCCTCTGAGTCGACATGGAATCCCATCTCCCCATCTTGTCGGCTCGGAGCGCACGACGTCGGGAGTCGAGGGATGTCGGGGTCGGTCGCGGGATGCCGGGGGCGCGGGATGTCGGGGGATGCTGATGGAGTGGCGGGGTGGTGGGTGGGGTTGGTGGGGTGTTGGCTCCGCCTCCCCCTCACGCCCCCGTCCACCACCCCGGCTCCTCGCCCCGCCCTAAGGTCAGCGCCAGCCGCAGCGACAGCCCCGTCTCAGCGGCAGCGCCACCGCGGGGTCAGCATGCAGCGGGGTCACCGCCGCCGTGGGGTCACCGCCGTCGTGGGGTCACCGCCGCCGTGGGATCAGCGCCGCCGCCACCGCGCCCGCCGACGTCACCGCCGCGATGATCCAGCCGCCGCGCAGCGCCCCGAACTCCGGGTGCTGCTGGCCGCCCATGGTGGCGACCAGTACGGCGACGCCGAGCGCGGTGCCGGCCTGACGGGAGACCATCAGGACGCCCGAGCCGAGGGAGAGTTGGCTACTGGGCAGCGATCCCGCGGCGGCGAACATCACCGGCTGGTACAGCCCGGTGCCGATCCCGGCGAAGATCAACCCCGGCAGGAACCGCGCCGCGTAGTGCGTGCCCCCGCTCCCGTCGCCGGCCAGGACGATCCACCACAGGGCGGCCGCCACGAAGCTCAGCGCGCCCATCACCGCCGTCACCCGGCCACCGACCGCCCCGACGATCCGGCCGGAGACCGCGGAGACCACCAGCACGGTCAGCGGCCAGGGCGCCATCGCCAGCCCGGCCGTCCGTACCGAGTAGTGCCAGACGTCGGTGAACAGCAGGCTCGCGGCGAGCATCATCGCCCCGTAGGCGACGAAGTAGCTGAGCAGCCCCAGGGTGGCCGGGGTGAATCCGGGGGTGCGGAAGAGCACCGGAGGCACGATGGGTTGCGCGGCCCGTCGGACGTGGCGCACGCCCAGCACACCGGCCAGTACGCCGGCGGCGAGGACGGCGAGCGTGGCCGGCGCGGTGTACCCCCACTCGGGGGCCTGGACGCACGCGGTCACCAGCGCACCGACGAAGACCAGCACCAACGCCGTCCCCGGCAGGTCGAGCGCCTGCCGGGGCCCACGCGCCGAGCGGGGCAGCAGCCGGACGCCCGCGCCGACCGCGAGCAGCACCACCGGGACGTTGATCAGGAAGATCAGCCGCCAGTCGGAGGCGGCGAGCAGCCCGCCGATCACCGGGCCGGAACTCGCTGCCACGGCGCTGACCGCCGTCCACGCGCCGACCGCGGTCGCCCGCTCGCGCGCCGGGAAGGCGGGCAGCGCGAGGGAGAGCGAGGTGGGGATCAGCACGGCGGCGGCCATGCCCTGCACCACGCGCGCCACGACGAGCAGGGTGAGCGTGGGCGCCGCCCCGCAGGCCGCCGACGCCAGGCCGAACAGCACCATGCCGATCAGGAAGCAGCGCCGCCGCCCGGCCTCGTCGGCGAGCCGCCCGGCGGGCACCAGGAGGGCGGCGAGCACGACGGTGTAGCCGTTGAGCACCCAGGAGAGCGCGGAGGCGGACGCCGGTGCGAAGTCCTGGCCGATCGCCGGGAACGCGATGGTGACCGCGATCAGATCGAGTACGGCGAGGAACTGCGCCGCGGAGGCGATCGCCAGGATCAGCCAGCGGCGGGGATCGGGCGCTTCGCCGGGGTCGGGCGCTTCGCCAGGGGCGGAGGCTGCGCTCGGCTCGGGGGCACGGCGCGGCTCGGGGGCTGCGCTCGGCCCGGGAGCTACGCGGGTTGTCGTGGGGTGGGTGGGGGCGTCGACCTGCCGGCCGGTGGCGCGGGCGGCTGACCGCGGGGCGGCCGTGGAGGTGCGGGACTGCGGGCCGGTGGCCGGAGCGCAGGGACGCTCGTTGTCGTCGGGTCGCCGGGGAGCGGGGGCAGCGCCGGTGGGCGCACCCGTCCCCGGGCTTCCCGGAGGAGGAGTGGTCATATCGCTCAAGCATCGGCGGTGCGCTCCCCCGTCACGAGTGGCAGCCCTGCCACCACCCGCTACATTTCTGCCAAGCGTTCTGCCACACTCGCGCCATGCCCTCGATCGCGATCGCCGTCACCGACGGCATGCCGTTCTTCGAACTCTCCGTCCCCTGCCACATCTTCGGCTTCGACCGGCTCCAGCCGCCTCCGGACTGGTACGACCTCCGGGTGTGCGTGATCGGTGGCACGGAGGGTGAAGTGCCGCTTGCCGGGCCGTGGTTCAGCACCCGGACCCCGCACGGCGTCGAGGACCTGATCTCCGCCGACACGGTCATCGTGCCGGCGTCCGCGGACGTCCACGGCGACCCGCCGGCCGAACTCGTCGCGGCGCTGCGCGAGGCCCACCGGCTCGGCGCGCGCCTGGTGTCGTTCTGTTCGGGCGCCTTCACCCTCGCCGCGACCGGACTGCTCGACGGCCGGACCGCCGCCACCCACTGGATGTACGCGCCCCTGCTCGCCGAGCGCTATCCGACACTCACCGTGGACCCTTCGGTCCTCTACGTCGACCACGGCGACGTGCTCACCGGCGCGGGCGCCACCGCCTCCATCGACGTCTGCCTGCACCTCATCCGCGAGGACTTCGGCACCGGCGTCGCCAACTCCCTCGCCCGGCAGTTGGTCGCACCCGCGCACCGTCCCGGCGGCCAGGCACAGTACATCGAGACACCGCTGCCACAGCGCCGCGACGACTCCCTGGCGCCGGTCCTGCACTGGGCCGCCGAACGGCTCCGCGAACCGCTGACCGTCGCCGACCTCGCGCGGTACGCGCACACCAGCCCGCGCACACTCGTCCGGCGCTTCCACGCCGCGACCGGGACCACGCCGATGCAGTGGCTCCAGTCCCAACGCCTCGCCCGGGCCCGGGAGTTGCTGGAGAGCACCGACCTGCCCGTGGACCGGGTGGCGGAGATCGCCGGCCTGGGAACGGCCGCCAACCTCCGCCGCCACTTCACACGGGCGATCGGCGTGCCCCCGGTCGACTACCGGCGGACGTACCGGGCCGCACGGGTGACACCGGTGGCACCGGTGGAGTCGATGACACCGGTGGCACCCGTGGAGTCGGTGGCATCGGTGGCATCGGTGGCGTGAACCACCGACGCCACCGCCCGGGACGCGGCGGGCCCACCGTGGCTGGTTACAGCCGTGGGTCCACCGGTTCCGACTCCAGCGCGAGCACCGCGAAGACCGCTTCGTGCACCCGCCAGAGCGGTTCCCCATCCGCCAGCCGGTCGAGCGCCTCCAGCCCCAGTGCGTACTCGCGCAGGGCCAGCGAACGCTTGTGGCCGAGGTGGCGGATGCGCAGCCGCCGCAGGTTCTCCGGGCGGGTGTACTCCGGACCGTAGATGATCCGCAGGTACTCCCGACCGCGGCACTTGATGCCCGGCTGGACGAGCCGGCCGTCCGGCTGCCGGACCAGCGCCCGGACCGGCTTGACGACCATGCCCTCACCGCCGTCGGCGGTCAGATCCAGCCACCACGCGACGCCGGCCGCGACCGACGCCTCGTCCTCCGTGTCGACGACCAGCCGCCGGGTCGGCGCGAGCAGTCGTATGCGGTCGGCGGCGGGCGCTGCGGCGCCAGGCACGGCGGGCCCGCCGGACGTCCCGGCAGCGCGGGCCGCCGCGTCCTCCCACGCCCCCGCCGGGAGCGCCTGCTCGGCCGCTATCAGCCGGTCGATCAGGGCCAGTTGCTCGGTGTGCGGTATGCCGGCCAGGCTGCGCCCCTCAACGGCGAGCACCTGGAAGGGCGCGAGCCGGATACCGGCCAACCCGGCGCTTCCCACCTGTCCGGCCAGCCCCGCGGGTCCAGTGGCTTCCGCCTGTCCGGTGACTCCCGGCAGCCCGGCAGGTCCCGGCAGCCCGGCAGGTGCCGCCGCGGCCGGTGCCGCTTCCCCCACCCGCCAGCAGTACCGCCGGTACGCATCGGTGAACGCCGCGGCATCGACGGCCCGCCCGCGCTGCCGGTCGAGCAGCGCCGCCACATCGACCCCACGGGCGGCCGCCGCCTCCAACACGCCGAGCGCCCCGGGGAACACCGCCCCGGACGCCGCGCCGACCGCCGCGTACTGCGTGCGCAACAGGCCCATCGCCTTGAGGGACCACGGCATCAACTCGGCGTCCAGCAGCAGCCATTCGGTGTCCAGCTCGACCCACAATCCGGCCTGGTCCACACAGTCGCGGACCCGCCGGAGTAGCTGCTCCGTCGTCCCCTGGTCGTCGAAGAACGGCCGGCCGGTGCGGGTGTACAGGGCACCCGACACACCTTCGCCCGTCACCCCGAACCGCTCGCGGGCCACCGCCTCGTCCCGGCAGACCAGCACCACCGCCCGGGAACCCATGTGCTTCTCCTCGCACACCACTTCACGGACGCCCGCCGCGCGGTACTCGGCGAACGCCTCCAGCGGGTGCTCCAGGAAACCTTCGTCGCGTGCGTCCGCCTCCTCGGACGACTTGGCGGTCGCGCAGGGCGCCATGGTCGGCGGGAGGTACGGCAGCAGCCGCGGGTCTATCGCGAAGCGGCTCATCACCTCCAGAGCGGCCGCGGTGTTCTCCTCCTTCACGGCGAGACGACCCATATGGCGGGTCTCCACGATCCGCCGACCGGCCACGTCGTCGAGATCCAGCGGGCGGCCGTCCGCCCCGCCCGGCGCTTCCGTGGCCAGCGGTTTGGCGGGCTCGTACCAGACGTGCTCGGCCGGTACGTCGACCAGTTCGCGCTCCGGCCAGCGCAGCGCGGTCAGCTTCCCACCGAAGACGCAACCGGTGTCCAGGCAGATGGTGTTGTTGAGCCAGCCGGCACGCGGGGTGGGCGTGTGGCCATAGACGACGGCGGCGCGGCCGCGGTACTCCTCCGCCCACGGGTACCGCACGGGCAGGCCGAACTCGTCGGTCTCGCCCGTGGTGTCGCCGTACAGCGCGAAGGACCGCACCCGGCCCGACGTACGGCCGTGGTACTTCTCCGGCAGCCCGGCATGGCATACCACCAATCCACCCCCGTCCAGGACGTAGTGGCTGACCAGTCCCCTGATGAACTCCGCGGCCCCGGCGCGGAACGCCTCGTCCTCCTTCTCCAGCTGCTCGACGGTTTCAGCGAGGCCGTGCGTGTGCTGCACCGCCCGCCCATGGAGATAACGCCCGAGCTTGTTCTCATGATTCCCGGATACGCACAGTGCGTGACCGGACGCCACCATTCCCGTCACCAGACGTAGTACGCCCGGGCTGTCCGGCCCCCGGTCGACGAGGTCACCGACGAAGACCGCCGTACGGCCCTCGGGGTGCACCGCGTCCACTGCCCGCCCTTGCCCGTCCCGGGCGAGCGCGTAGCCGAGCCGGCCGAGCAGGGTCTCCAGCTCGGAGCGGCAGCCGTGAATGTCGCCGACGATGTCGAACGGCCCCGCGAGGTGCCGCAGGTCGTTGAACCGCCGCTCCCTGACGACCTCCGCGGCCTCGATCTCCCGCTCGCCGCGCAGGTGGTGCACCTTACGGAAGCCCTCACGCTCCAACTTCCCCACCGAACGGTGCAGTTCACGCTGGTGCCGCTGGATGACGCGGCGCGGCAGCCCGACCCGGTCGGCGCGTGCCGCGTTCCGCTCAACGCAGACGTGCTCGGGCACGTCCAGCACGATCGCCACCGGCAGGACATCGTGCTCGCGTGCCAGCCGCACCAACTGGGCGCGCGACTCGGCCTGCACATTGGTGGCGTCCACCACCGTCAACCGCCCGGCAGCGAGCCGCTTGCCGACGATGAAGTGCAGCACCTCGAAGGCATCTCCGCTGGCGGCCTGGTCGTTCTCGTCATCGCTGACCAGCCCCCGGCAGACGTCAGACGAGATCACCTCGGTCGGCTTGAAGTGCCGGGCGGCGAAGGTCGACTTGCCGGAGCCGGTCGCGCCGATCAGCACCACCAGCGACAGATCGGGCACAGCCAGCGAACGCGCCACCGGGCGAGGCGCACGAGCCAACTGCCGCTCGACCGGCGACCCCGACCCCGACCCCGACCCTGACCCCGGCCGCGGCTGCGACTGCGGCTGCGGCTGCGGCTGCGGCTGCGGCCGTCCTTCCGCCTGCGACGTGCGGTTCCCGTCACTCATGCCGCTGCCCCCTTCCCACTGACCGGCCCGCCGCCGACACCACTCACACCGTCGACACTGCTGACGCCACCGACACCACCGACACCACTGACGTCACGGCCACTACGGACACCACCGGTGCCCCCTACGCCGCTCACGCCACCCATGCGGCTCCCCTCCGCCACACTCTCGACGCTTTCTCCCACACTCACACCATTACTACCTTCTACGCCTTCTACCCCTTCTACGCCTTCCTCGCCGCCCGGGCTCCCCTTACCGCCGCTCTCACGGTCCGCCCAGGTGTCACCGCCCCCACGGGAACCATGGGAACTATGGGAACCACGGGAGCCACGACCCCCACCAGCACCACCGTCCTCACGTGTGAAGCACGCAAGCTGAGTGGGCGCCCCGACCTCCGGGTCCTCCGGCCCCACCGGGCCGAACGTCACCGCATAGCCGTGCCGCGCGGCGACCTCCCCCGCCCAGCGCCGGAACTCCTCCCGCGTCCACTCGAACCGGTGGTCCGCGTGCCGCACTTGCCCGGCGGGCAACGATTCCCAGCGCACGTTGTACTCGACGTTGGGCGTGGTCACGACGACCGTCCGGGGCCTGGCCGCCCCGAAGACCGCGTATTCCAACGCCGGCAGCCGCTCCGGATCGACGTGCTCCACGACCTCGCTGAGCACCGCCGCGTCGTAGCCCTTGAGCCTGCTGTCCGTGTACGCCAACGACCCCTGGACGAGTCGTACGCGCTGCGCCTGCCGCTCGGAGATCCGGTCGAGGCGGAGTCTGCGCCGGGCCTCGTGGAGCGCCCGCATCGACACGTCCATCCCGACGACCTCGGTGAACTGCCCTTCCTTGAGCAGCTCGCCGATCAACTGCCCCTGCCCGCAGCCCAGATCGAGGACCCGAGCGGCCCCAGCCGAGCGCAGCACGTCGAGGACGGCCTCCCGTCGCCGCACGGCGAGCGGAACCGGCTTCTCCTCGGTGTCGGATTCCTCGTCCACCGCGTTGTCGATCTCCTCGACGGCGGTGTCGTCCGTCTCGGCGAGCCGCTCCAGTTCCAGCCGCGCCATCGCCTCACGGGCCAGCGACCAGCGGCGGGCCAGATAGCGGCCGACGATCAGCCGTTGCTCCGGGTGGTGCTCCAGCCAGCCCTCGCCGGCGCGCAGCAACTTGTCGACCTCATCGGGCGTCACCCAGTAGTGCTTGGCGTCGTCCAGGACCGGCAACAGCACATACAAATGCCGCAGTGCGGCGGCGAGTTCACACTCGCCCTCCAGGACCAGCCGTACGTAGCGCGAGTCGCCCCACTCGGGGAAGGTCTCGTCCAACGGCAGCGGCTCGGCCGACACCGACCAGCCGAGCGGCCCGAAGAGCTTCTCCACCAGCGCGGCACCGCCCCGGGCGGGCAGCACCGGCACCTCGATGCGCAGCGGGATCGGCCGCCCGGCCAGTTCCGGCCGGGCCGCGCACTGCCCCTTCATCGCACTCGCGAAAACGCTGCGCAGCGCCACCGCGAGCAATGACGACGCCGCGTAGGGCCGGTCGTTCACGTACCGCGCGCGGGCGGAATCCGGTGCCCCGCCGCGCCCTTTCCCCTGCCCACGGCGTACGAGGGCAACGGGATCGACCTCCAACAGCAACGCAGCCGTGCAGCGTTCCGCATCCGCCTCCGGGTAGAGGACGTGCGCGGTGCCGTGCGAGGTCGAGAACGGTTGCGCCTTGTCGGGATGCTTGTGCAACAGGAACCCGAGGTCGGTCGCGGGGCGGTCGGTCGTGCCGGTGGTGGTTATGGTCAGAAACACCCCTTGAGTATCGGTGTGTACGGTGCCACTCCCCCACCGAATTTCCGCGGGCCCTGCTCTTGGTGGGCAGCGTGCCAGTGCCTCAGCCCGGCGAAACCGTGCTCGCCGGCGGCCCGTTTCCCCGGCAAGGACATCAGGGGCGACGGGCTCGGTTCGTCGTGAGCGCCGCATCGGCAGCATCGAGGATCGCGCCGAAGACGTGGGTGAGGACGGGTTTGACGAGCACCCGAGTGACCGCGTCCGCGCCGAAGGGAGCGGGGATCTGGCAGATCGTCGTCCAGACGACCAGGGTGCCCTCGGCGACTTCGGTGAAGGTCATACGACCGAGCTCGTGCCGGGCCGGTGGGAAACTGCGGTCGACGACGTAGTCGAAGTCGTACGGCGCGTTGTAGGCAGTGATCCGTTCGCGGAACCAGCCGATGAGCCAGGTGTGCAACCGGACGGCGCCCACTCCGTAGGGCGCGCCCGCGCCCGGCCGGGCCAATCTCGCCTTGAGGACGAACGGGGAACGGGTGTAGTTGGTGCTCGTCGCGCACCAATCGAATACGTCGGCGATCGGCGCCGCTATGACGCGACGCACCGTCACGGTTTCCATGCCGTGTCCCTTCTCCTGGCGGGCAGGCACGGCACGACGGCCGCGCCTGACTCACCGGGGAGACGCCGCAGCACCCGAGATCGTGACGCCCTCGCTCGTGACGCGCGTCACCTCGCGAGCGAGGGCAGGTGTTCGTGCGCCGTGATCCCGACTCGTCGACCCAACCGAGCCGAGGTGCCGGGCAGCCGGCCCGGACACACCTCCACCAGCCAGCCGAGCCCAGCCGCTCCCGCCACCCCCACCCACACCACCTGACCCACTAACCAGCGAGGCGACGCTCCGGGTCATCCAGGCCGCCCGGGTTGCCCGGGTTGCCCGGGCCAACCAGGCCGTCCGAGGATCTGGGCAGGGCGACCGAGGGTCCGGGCAGGGCGTTCCCACGCTGACGCCCAGACATCCGATGCGCCCCGCCACGCGCCTCTCAACGCCCCTCCCCGCTTTCGACGGACCTGACGTCAGCCCAACTGCGACTGGACCTCCGCGGAGATCAGCTCCAGGTGGTCCAGATCATCCAGATCCAGCATCTGGAGATAGACCCGGGACGAGCCGATGGCGGCGTACCGGCCGAGCTTGTCCACGACCTCCGCAGGCGAGCCCGCCAGGCCGTTGGCCTTGAGCTCGCGCACCTCGCGGCCGATGGCCGCGGCCCGCCGCGCCACCTCGGCGTCGCTCTTGCCGACGCATGCGACCAGGGCGTTGGAGTACACCAGGTCGTCGCCCTTGCGCCCGGCGGCTTCGGCGGCCGCCCGCACCCGACCGAACTGGCGCTCACTGTCTTCGAGCGAGGCGAAGGGCATGTTGAACTCGTCGGCGTACTGCGCCGCCAGTCGCGGGGTGCGCGTCGCGCCGTGTCCCCCGATCAGCACCGGCACCTTGCCCTGAGCAGGCTTGGGCAGCGCGGGTGACTTCTCCAGCTGGTAGTAGCTCCCCTCGTAAGAGAACTCCTTTCCTACTTCCGTGCCCCACAGGCCGGTGATGATCGCCAGCTGTTCCTCCAACCGCGCGAGCTTCTCCTTGGGGAACGGGATGCCGTACGCCTTGTGCTCCTCCTCGAACCACCCGGCGCCCAGGCCGAGTTCGACCCGGCCACCGGACATCTGGTCCACCTGGGCGACCTGGATGGCCAGCACGCCCGGCAGCCGGAAGGTGCCGGCCGTCATGAGGGTGCCGAGCCGGATCCGCTTGGTCTCGCGGGCCAGACCGGCCAACGTGATCCAGGCGTCCGTCGGGCCGGGCAGCCCGTCGGCGTCCCCCATCCGCAGGTAGTGGTCGGAGCGGAAGAAGGCGTCGAACCCGAGGTCCTCGGTGGCCTTGGCGACCGTCAGAAGGGTGTCGTAGGAAGCCCCCTGCTGGGGCTCGGTGAAGATGCGTAGGTCCATACCTCCATCCTGCACGGTGCCCAACGAAACACTCGCCAGTGCCTGCCGTCGCACCGGGCGAGTCCGCTTCGCGTACGTGCGGTATGTGCGTGGTGGGTGCGATGAGCGGCGCCCCCCAGTCCCGTACTCGACCCAGCCCGGCTCCCCGACGCCCGCTCCGGGCTCCCGACTCCCGGCTCCCGGCCGGCTGCGCGACCTGACCGACCAGGGATTCACCAACGAGGAGAACGGATCTGACGGCGGCAATGACGGCGACGAGGGGTGTCGGCGAGGTCAGCACCCGCTACCGGTGGACGCAGAGGGCAGGAGAGAGAAGCGGCGAGGACGGGTGGAAGGAAAGAAGGAAGAGGACTGACCGGACGGAAGGGGTGGAGGGAAGCCGAAGGGACATGGGCGGTCGTGCTTCCTGCGGTCGCGCCTCGTGCGGTCGCGCTTCCGGCCGTGGCCGGCCAGGGGCGCGGGTTGCGTGCCTCTGCCCAGGCATGCCGGTTCACGTGGTCAGCCGGCATGGGGTGCCAGCCGGGCCGACCGTGCTTGCAGGGGGCAGGTCGGGAGGCGGCCCGCCCGCTGTCAGGCAAGGTGCCGGTCGCGTACCTCCAGTTTCTCCAGTATTCCGGCGACGTGGTCCCTCGATTCGTCTGCGGTGTCCATGGCTTCCACGCAGGTCCAGTACATCCCTTCCTCCTCGGCCGAGATCACCACTCCTACCAGCGCCTCGCACACCTCTCGGAGCAGTTGAGACAGGCCGATTAAAGCCGACTTGACGTCGCGTATCTCGGTCAACTGGACCGCCCGGAGCCCGCCGGTGGTCGCTGTCGAGCACAGCAGTCCCCCGCTGAACCGCCCGCCCGCGTCGCCCAACCCTCGGGCCCTGGACCGCACTTCGTACGGACCGAATATCGCGAGATGGCTGCCTATCGCCTCCGCCAAGGCTTGCGACTGCCACGCCTCGACGACCACGTCATGAACCGTGTTCGCCTGCGCCAGACCGCGCCGACTGGCCGCGATGATCCGCACCGCGTCCATCTGTGTCCCTCCTTCCTTCGTCATGCGCATTCACTCCGCCCTCCTTCCACTACCCAGAGTGAGGCCCAACAGCCAAAAACGCCAGAGGAATTCGCAAATCTGTGGACAACCAAGGCGCTGTGGAAAGATCCATGACTCCATAGAGTGACGAGAGGCGGATTCGGGGCGGTCGCGGCAGCGCTTGCGACCCTCGGGGTTCCCTCGTGCGCCTCGCCGTTCCCGTCCGTCACCCAGCATGAATCGGGCAACGTGCGACACTCAACGTTCTTTTGGCACACCAGCCCCTGCAATCCCTGTCTTTCGACTCGGCACCCAGGTCTCCCGGCGCACGCCGCGTGTCGGCGGGTGGTGATGGTGGCTGCGGCGGTGGCGCATGAACCGGCGCGCGGCCTCCAGCGCGAGCGGGCCCTCAAACCGGCGCGGAAAAGCCGGCGGGGCGGAGGCTCTCGCCCCGCCCCGCCGGCCTCAGCCTGTCGCTCGACGCCCGCTCCCCGTCCGACCGGCGACTACTCGCCGTCCCGCGGCCGGTCCGGCGGTGCCTGCCGGACCGCCGGGAACCGCGTCTCGTTGCGTTCGATCTTCGCGGCGAGCGCGGTCAACGGGTCGATCCCCAGCGCCTGACAGAACTGGAGCAGATACGCCAGGACGTCCGCGACCTCGTCCTCCACCCGGCCGGCCGCCTTCGGGTCGGCCATCACTTTCGCCGACTCCTCCGGCGTCAACCACTGGAAGATCTCAACCAGTTCCGCGGCCTCGACACTGAGCGCCGCGGCCAGGTTCTTGGGGGTGTGGTACTGCTGCCAGTCCCGGGCGGCCGCGAAGTCGGCCAGGCGTCGCTGCAGGGCATGAAGATCCTCACTCATACCCCTAGGTGTAGCACCTGCACCCCGGGCAGCCCCTCGGCGACCGACGGGTCCCACACCGTACCCAGCAGCCGGACGTGTCCCCGGTCGGCCATCCGTACGGCCAGCGACACCAGCTCCCGAGCCTGTCGGCGGTCCATACAGCGGTCCATGCCGTCCGCCATCACCGTCATCTGTTGCAACGCCGACGGGATCTCCCCGGCCGGATCCATGGCCAACACTCCAGGGCCGGTGAGGAGCACCAGAGCCAGCGCGAGGAACCGCAGCTCACCGTCGCCGAGCTGCTCGACGGGCATCTCCCCCAGGTCGCCGCGGTCGAGGACCGTCCTCACGGCCTGCGGATCCGGAACTCCCTGCCCGCCCGGCACCACACCGTCGCCGCCTTCCCCGGCGGCCGCGGCCTCCGCTGCCATCGTTGCGTCCGACTGCCAGGGCACCGCCCGCAGCCCGTCGACGGGCCCGGAACAGGCATCCCGTACGGCTGCGACCAAGATGGCGTGCCGGCGGGCGCATTCGCGGCTGGTGCGCTCCAGCACGGTGGCGAGGTTGTCGCAGGACGACCGCAGCCGCCCTTCGTCGCGCTCGTCGTCGTGGCCCCAACCGCTGGCCTCGCCGCCGCTCCGCGCGCCTTTGCGTCCACGCGGAGCCGCCGTCGGTCCGCCGGGACCACCGGTTGCGCCGCCTTTCCCGGGACGGCCCGGACCGCCACCCCGGCCGCCGCCGCGCGCCCCAGTGCCGCGCCCCGCACCTCCCCCACCGGACGCGCCGCCCGCGGTACGACCGTCGTCCGCGACGCCATCCGCCGTCTGGCCTCGCATGGCCTCCGGCCGCGGATCACACACGAAGGCTGAACGCAGTGCGACCACGACTTGTTCCGCGGCGGCCAGGACCAGGCGCTGCCCCTCCGTCTTGCCCGCCACCCGCAGCGGGAGGAGAGAGGTGGCCAGCCGATCGTCGGGCAGTGGAGCGCGCGTCACCGGGGTCGCGCCGGCGGTGTGCCAGGCCGCCTGGACGGCGGAGCGGGTGGGGTCGGTGAGGGCGGTGGTGAGCAGCGTCTCGCCACAGCCCGTCAACCGCTCACCGACGATGCGGAGTTCGGGTTCGGCCTGTACGGCGAGATCGAGGTGGACGGGGCCCACCGAGCCGTCGACCGTACAGCCGAGGCGGAACCCGCGCCGCCCCTGGTCGTCGGGGCGCGCGTTCGCCGGTACACAGGCGGAGGCCCCGCCCGCCACCACCCCCACGGCCCGTTCCAACGGGTCGCCGCTACCGAGCCGGGCGAGGATCTCGTAGGCCTGGAGCACGCTGGACTTGCCGCTTCCGCTGTCGCCACTGAGCAGCGTCAACGGGCCGAGCGGCAGGGTGACGCCACGATGGGACTTGAAGGCGGACAGCCGTAATTCGGTGACCGCCGGACGTGCGCTGTCGGTATCCATGCGGGGACGCTATGCAGTCGCCCGCGCGGAGAACCGTTACGCCCAACTGCTCTTCCTACGAACGGGGGACGGTACCCGCCGCCGGCTCCGCGACCTCGGTCCCGACCGGCGCCAGCAGGAACACGTTGGTGTCCACGCGGTGCATGCCACTGCCGAGGCCGAAAACGACCCCGCTGGCGAAGTCCAGGATGCGCTTGGCGACATCGGTGTCCGCGCTGCTGAGGTCCAGGAGGACCGGCAGCTGCGCCATCAGGTACTCGGCCACTTCCCGGGCGTCTGCGAAGGTCTGGACGCGGATGACGATGAACCGCCGCGTCTCCTCCGTCGGTTCATCGTCCGGGAGGGCGCGGTGGTCGGGCCAGGAGGGCCATTCGTTGCCGCCACGTAGCGGTACGACTTCGGCGAGCCCTTCCCACTGCTCGTCGGTGGCATCGGGGCCGTTCACCGAATCACCTCACCCAGTGGAGCGCTGGCTTTCTGCGGTATGTGCATCGCACGATTCTAGAGATAAACCTACAAACGTCGCCGACTGCGACACACGCGGTGGCGCAGCTCTCTCATCCTGCCTCATCGCCCTGACCAGTGCGGACACCTGGGCAGATCTGCCGGGTCGAGTTTCTGTATGCCTGTTCATCCTCTCTTGTGACGGAGGCCGGGCGTGCCATCCCGGCAGATCATGCACAAGTGCCTGACAGCAGCTCAGCATTGGGCAGCGCAGGTGTCCCTGAGTGCCTGTGACCTTCCGGCGGGCGGCGTACGCGCGTGCATGCCATGCCACTGCGTCAGGCGTGGGTTTCGTCACGGCAACGGCAACGGCAACGGCGGCGGGGAGGAGCGGCAGGTAGGCGGGGCGGCGGGGCCGAGGCACCCTGAACGCGGGAGCAAGTGTGGTGCGGTGATGCAGCGGCAGGGGGAGGGTGGGCGCGGGAAGGCGGCGGTCTCCCCTGGCTTCACCCAAGCCGCCATGCAGGCAAGGAGGCTTCCCCTTGCCTGCGCGTACCGCCGGCGGCTCCCGGGCTCGGTGCGAGGGCCGGGCGCGGTGCCGAGGTTCGGGCGTTTGCGCTGGTCGAGGGCGTTGTCAGTGGGGTCTCTTATGGTAGGTGCATGAGTACGGAGAGTGACTGTCGAGAGTGGGTGCGGACGGGGTCCGGACCCTCGGGCGCGAGGCGCGGCGGGTCGTTCGCCGGGGCGTGGTGGGCGAGGGATCAGCGGGCCAGGCGGCCGAGGAGTGAGGAGGCCGTGGCGATACCGGCGACCGCCGCGGCGGCGAGCACGACGAAGTCGAGGGCCAGATGGGAGGTGGTGCCCAGGAGCAGTCCGCGGAGGGCGTCGACCTGATAGCTGAGGGGGTTGATCTTGCTGACGGTCTGCAGCCAGCCAGGCATGACGGCAACGGGGTAGAGGGCGTTGGAGGCGAAGAAGAGCGGCATGGTGATGGCCTGCCCGATACCCATCAGGCGGTCGCGGGTCAGCACGATGCCGGCGATCGAAATCGACAGACAGGAGAAGAAGGCGGAGCCGAGGATCACGGCGACGGCCACGCCCAGGAGGCGCAGGGGGTTCCAGGTCATGGCCACCCCGAGCAGGGCGGCGATGACGATCACCACCACGGCCTGGAGCAATGCCTTCACCCCGGCGGCGAACGCCTTGCCCGCGATCAGAGCGGAGCGTGGTGTGGGGGTGACCAGCAGCTTGGTGAGGATGCCGGCATCCCGCTCCCAGATGATCATGATGCCGTAGAAGATCGCGATGAACATGGCGGACTGGGCGATGATCCCGGGCGCCAGATAGTCGATATAGGGGGTGCCACCAGTGGGGATGGCCTTGATACGGGTGAAGGTCTCGCCGAAGACCACGAGCCAGAGGGCAGGTTGGACGGCGCGGGTGTAGAGCTCCGTGCGGTCATGACGGAGTTTCTGCAACTCGACCACGCACATCGCGACGACTCTGGCGGGCAGCACCCGCCAGCCCGCGCGGGCACGCGGTGGGACCAGGAGGAGGTCCAAGTGGCGGGTGGCGGCAACGGCGTCAACCGACTCGGGCTGCGGTACGGCGGGTGCTCCGGACATCGCGGAAGTCTCCTGACTGCTCGTCGAGGCCGGCGCCGGCGACGTCCCGGAAGACGTCCTCCAGCGTCGGCTCCGCGTCGGACGAGGGCGAGAGTGAGGACGAGGGTGAGGACGAGGATGAGGACGAGGATGAGGACGAGGATGAGGACGAGGATGAGGGTGACGGCGAAAGAGGGGGCGACGGAGAAGTGAGGGGGGTGGACGGTGCGGTCGCGGCGCGTGCGCGGCGGGCGCGCAGGGCCGCGCGGAGTTCCCCGGGCGTGCCCAGGGCGCGGATCCGGCCGCGGTGCATCAGGGCGACACGGTCGCAGTACTGCTCGGCCTCATCCATGTAGTGGGTGGTGACCAGGACGGTCATTCCGGTGGCGGCGCGGACCGTGTTGATGTGCTCCCAGACGCTGGTGCGGGCGATCGGGTCGAGGCCGATCGTCGGTTCGTCGAGCATCAGCAGGCGGGGTGCGCTGACCAGCGCCTGGGCGAGTTCCAGGCGGCGAATCATGCCGCCGGAGTACGTGTTGGCGAGTCGGTCGGCGGCGTCGGTGAGGTGGACGGCGGCCAGTGCCTGGGTGACGCGGGCGGCGCGCTCGCGTCGGGGGACGTCGAAGACCCGGGCGAACAGTGCGACGTTCTCCCGGCCGGTCAGCCCGGCGTCGGCGGACAGTTGCTGCGGCACATAGCCCAGGAGGCGTCGGACGGCCATCCGCTCCCGCGCCGCGTCGTGGCCGAAGACCCGGACCATACCCACGGGGACGGGCAGGAGGGTGGTGATGCAGCGGATGGCGGTGGTCTTGCCCGCGCCATTCGGGCCGAGCAGACCGAAGACCTCGCCGGGGTGGACGGCCAGGTCCACTCCGTCCACGGCGCGGGTCTCACCGAAGGCGTAGCGGAGGGCGTGGCAGGTGAGGGCGTCGCCGCCCGGGGCGGGGGCCCGGTCCGGAGCGAGGGCCCGGTCCGGGGCCGGAGGCATCGGGCGGCCGGTCGGCGGCCCTTCGGTGTCCGGGGGTTCTCCGGGGGCGGTCCGCGGGGCCGTCCGGCCCGGGTCGTCGCTGGTCATGGTCCCTCCGTCTGCTGGTGCAGGTTGTGGGCGAGCTGGCGCAGCGCCGGAAGGGCAGCCGCCAGTGCCGTCCGGTCGGCCTCGGTGAGGCGCGTGACCTGTTCGCGGACGAGGGCACTGCGGCGGGTCTCCCAGTCGTGCAGCCGGGACCGGGCCTCCGGGGTGGGGAAGAGCTGGGCCGAGCGTCGGTCGGCGGGGTCGGTCTGGCGGCGTAGGTAGCCGGCCCGGCTGAGTTGGTTGACCAGGGTGGAGACCGAGTTGCCCGCGAGGTAGAGCTCTTTTGCGGCGGCGGAGACGCGGATGCCGGGCCGGGTGGCGACCAGTCGCAGGAGTTCGACCTGTGCGCCGCGCAGCCGGGGGGCGGGCAGGCCACGGCGGAGCCGCCGGCGGATCAGCCGTTGGATTCCGGCCAGTACGTCAGCCAGCTCGTCGGGGAGGTCCCCTGTGGCCATATGTCGACTTTAGCTCTGAGTGAGAGGCACGTCAGGTGGTGCATGGCAGGTGAGAAGAGGGTGTGCGCCCCGGCCGAAGACGGGGTGGTGGGACCCGGCCGCAGACGGGGTGGTGGGACCGGGCCGAAGACGGGGTGGTGGGGCCGGGCCACCGGCCGCGTAGGAGGGACCCAGGACAGCACGGTTCTCAGCACGGCGGGCAAGGGCCGGGCGTGGGCGAGGACGAAACCGGAGGCGATGCCGAGGTACGGGCCGTTCTCCACCACGTTGTCGATCATCTCGATGGTGTACGCGGTAGTGGTGGCCCCGGTGTCCACCAGCAGCCCGCCCGCCGTCCGGATCGCTGCCCGCCAATCCGGAACCGGCACGTCCAGGCGTACGGCCGCGGCGGGGAGGAGATCGCTAAGAGCTGCCAAGGCGGGACGCTAAGGAGAACGGGCGGGCAGCCGTGCACCGGTCCGTGGAGGGGGAGTTGGAGGTGGGCGCGGGGAGAGGCGGGGAGAGAGGCAGAGAGAGGCGGCGAGGGAGGTGGAGAGGGATTGGGGGGTTATCGGGGTGTTGTGAGGGGTGGGGGGCCGGGTTGGGGGGCCGGGTTGGGGTCACGGTCGGCTCACGGGTCGATCGGGGTTGGTGCCGGGGCCGGTGGGGCGGCGAACCGTGCGGCGCGTGATGGGTATTGTGACGCCATGTGGGCGACAGCACGGTGTGGACTCTGGCAATCGCGGCGCTGACGGGTGGTACGGCGGTACTGGCCAGCTGGGTGACCAGTCGCGGCAGTACGCAGGCGGCCAAAATCCAGGCGGAGACCGCGGCGCGCTCGCAGCGCGCGGAGAAGTTGCGGGAGAGCCGACGCACCGCATACCTGGATCTGATCGAGCAGACCCATCGGATCGGCGAGTTGTACTGGGAGATCTCCGCGGAACTACGGGAGTCCGCCTCGGACACGCGGACCGCCAGGCTCGACGCGCTGCTCGACCGCGAGACCGCGGAGTACGCGAAGATCCGCCGCTGCGCGCGGATCGTGGAGTTGGAGGGCCCGCCCTCCGCCGCAGCCGCGGCGCTCGCCCTCCAGAAAGCGACCGGGCCCTTCTACGAAACGCTACGGGCCGGCATGGTCGAGGAAACGGACTGCCGCGAGGAGTTCAACGCCGCGTACACCCCCTTCTGGAGGGCGCTGGAGAACTTCGTGGACACGGCCCGGGCGGCGCACCAGACGGACTGAGCACATCAGGCGGACTGAACGCATCAGCCGGACCGGGCGCATCAGCCGATCCGGGCACATCAGCCGGTCCGAGCGCCTGTGGGCTTCGCGCCGCCCCGGCGGCTCCCCCTCCCGCCCCCGGCGGCCCGCCTTTCCTTCCTCCCTACCTCCCCGCCCACCCGGGCAGCCGGCCTTTCGGTCACCCGTTCGGCGTAGGGGGTAGGTAAGGAAATGGTCGGCGGCGGCCGGCTATGGGGGCGCCCCGGAATTGACGGGTGACGGCGGGTAACGGCGGGTAAAGCAGGGCCGTCGTACGCCGCGGGCTCCGGGTGCGGGCGGAGACAGCCGAGGCGAGGCCGGAATCCGCTGCATACGCTATCCGGGATGAAATGGCGCCTTTGTGGCCCATGAGCGAAGGAAGGTGCTCCTTCCGACCGCCCCCGATACGGGGGCGGTAATTTGCTCATTGTTCTGGGGAATTCATCTTCCCGACGAAAACACCCGTCCTTCTCACTCCAGGAGTTCCGAATGGCACAGGAAGCCGACAGCACCGTCTGGAACTGCCCATTCGATTATGCCGAGGCGCTGGAGTTCGATCCGACGCTCAGGCGGATCATGACCGAAGAGCCGGTCGCACGTATTCGACTGCCCTATGGCGAGGGCGAGGCGTGGCTGGTCACGAAGTACGACGACGTGCGGATCGTGACGACGGACCGGCGGTTCAGCCGGCATGCGGTCGTCGGGCGGGACTTTCCGCGGATGACGCCGGAGCCGATCGTGCAGGCCGAGGCGATCAACGTGATGGACCCGCCCGCGAGCAGCCGGCTGCGGAGCCTGGTCGCGAAGGCGTTCGCCCCGAAGCAGGTGGAGCGCATGCGGACGCGCACGCAGCACGTCGTCGACGAGCTGCTGGACCGGATGGTCGAGGACGGGGCGCCGGGGGACCTGATGGAGAACCTCGCGTCGCCGCTGCCGCTGACGACGATCTGTGAGGTGCTCGACATCCCCGAGGACGAGCGCGCGCAGCTACGCGGGTACGCCCGGACGATGATGAACGTCAGCCTCGACAACAAGGACAACGCCGTCCGCGCCAAGGCCGACATGCGGGACTACTTCACGGAGCTGACCGCACGCCGCCGCCGGGACCCCGGGGACGACCTGATCAGCGCGCTGGCGACGGCCCGCGTCGGGGACGAGGTCCTGGACGAGAAGGAACTCACCGTCATGGCCATGGTGCTCCTCATCACCGGCCAGGACACCACGACCTACGAGATCGGCAACCTCTCGTACACGCTGCTGACCCGGCCCAAGGACCTGGCGATGCTGCGGGAGCGGCCCGAGGCGCTGCCGCAGGCGATGGAGGAGATGCTGCGGTTCATCCCGTTCCGCAAGGGAGTCGGCATCCCGCGGGTCGCGCTGGAGGACGTGGAGCTCAGCGGGGTGACGATCCGCGCCGGGGACATCGTGCACGTCTCGTACCTGACGGCCAACCGGGACGGCGCGAAGTTCGAGCGCCCCGACGAGTTGGACCTGACGCGGGAGGCGACCGGTCACATGACGTTCGGCTGGGGCGCGCACCACTGCCTGGGCGCCCCGCTGGCCCTCACGGAGCTCCAGGTCGCGCTCAGCACCCTGCTGAAGCGGTTCCCCGATCTGAAGCTGGCGAAGCCGGCCGAGGAAGTGCGCTGGAACACGACGGCGATCTGGCGTTACCCGCTGGCTTTGCCGGTGGTGTGGTGAGTTGCCGGGGCCGCGGTAAATCCGCGGCCCCGGCGGCGGCATGCGGAACCCACTCCGCTGGCGTACGGTCTTAGGAATGACCCATCTGCACGGGGAGAGTTCAGTCTTCGACGGATGGCCCGCTCGCGTCCTTCCTGGGGTCTGTGTCATCAGGTCGGCGGAATCACCGGAGATTCCTTCGGCCGACAACGGAAGCGCCAACGACGCGAATGCAGAGCGAAATCAGCACTGGGCGGACCACAGTCTGCAAGGAGTGCATCGATGGCCGTTTTGTGCAAACCGGCAATCGCGGTCCCTGAATACATCATCACCAGGGACGACACCCTCGAACTGGCACGAGAGCTGCATGCGAACCATGCACAGCTGAATCTCGTGCTGAGGCTGATCGAGCATACGGGCGTAGTACGGCGGCATCTGATCCAGCCGATCGACAAGGTGCTGGAGCATCCGGGGTTCGACGCCCGCAGTGCCATCTACGAAGAGGAGTCCAAGGCTCGCGTCCCCGCTGTGGTGCGCAAGGCACTCGACCAAGCGGAGCTGGAACCACGGGAGATCGACCTCATCATCTACGTGTCGTGCACCGGCTTCATGATGCCGGCACTGACGGCGTGGCTCATCAACCACATGGGGTTCCGGTCGGACACCCGGCAGATTCCGATCGCCCAACTCGGCTGCGCCGCGGGAGGTGCCGCGATCAATCGCGCGCACGACTTCTGCCGGGCGTATCCGGACGCCAACGTCCTGCTCGTCGCCTGCGAGTTCTGCTCGCTGTGCTACCAGCCCGACGACGTCGGGGTCGGATCGCTCCTGTCCAACGGCCTGTTCGGGGACGCGGTCGCGGCGGCCGTGATGCGCGGCAAGGGCGGTACGGGCGTCCATCTGGAGCGGAACGCCTCGTACCTGATCCCGCACACCGAGGACTGGATCTCCTACGCGGTGCGCTCCACGGGATTCCACTTCCAGTTGGACAAGCGGGTCCCGGGCACCATGGAGCCGCTCGCGCCGGCACTCCGCGGCCTCGCGGAGCAGCACCACTGGGACGCGGGGAACCTGGACTTCTACATCGTCCACGCGGGCGGTCCCCGGATCCTCGACGACCTGAGCCGGTTCCTTGAGGTGCCTGAGGAAGCGTTCCGGTTCAGTCGGGCGACGCTGACCGAGTACGGCAACATCGCCAGTGCGGTGGTGCTCGACGCCCTGGCCCGCATGTTCGACGAGGCGTCGGCGCAAGACGGACAGCGCGGCCTGTTGGCCGGCTTCGGCCCCGGCATCACCGCGGAGATGTCGTTGGGGACGTGGTCGTCGACACCAACCTGACACGCAGAGCAGTGATGTGACGAGCCGTCATCCGTGACGGCTCGTCACACATGTGCGCCTTGGGCGCCACCCCTGGCTCGAGCGCCTGAACGCCGCCCGCGCCATCGACAACGACGTCGACACCGATAGCGATACCGGCACTAACGGCCGCCCCACCTCACCCCCTCACTCCACCCCCACTCCTCGAAAGTGAACCGTCGTGGGCGGTCTGCTCATCGCGCTCAGCGCGTTCGCCTCCACCCAGGCGGACGCCCGTACCAGCGAAGTCCTGCTGGGTCTCTGCGCGTTCGTCGCCGGCGTGGGGCTGGGCTTCATCGGTGCGCCCACCATGGGCTCGCTGTACCGGACGCTGCCCGGGGACGCCATCGCGCAAGGCACCTCGGCTCTCTACATCGTCAACCAGCTCGGCGCCTCGCTCGGCACCGCCGTGGTCGCGCTGCTGCTGCAGAGCCGGACCGACGCCGGCAGCACGCAGGTGGTGGCCTTCCAGAGCGCCTCATGGTGGGTGTTCGCGGCGGCCGTCGCCGTCCTGGTCTCCGGCTGGTTCCTGCCCGGCAAGACGGCCACCGCGGCCGCCGCCGAGGAACGGCCGGCCACGCAGAACCACGCCCAGGACGCCGTCGCGGCCCAGGGCTAAGCACCGACCGGTCCAGCCGGATTCCCCCACCAGGGGCCGGCCGGACCGGGTGTGCGGGAAATCGCGCCCTGGCATGACCGCCCGGCCGCGCGCCAATGCTCCGGTCGTGGGACGACGGCCGGAGCCGGCGCCGCGGCGAACCCACCGGTCCGGGGGTAAGAAGCCCTTATCAGCCGGCTCAGAAACGGCTGTCAGGTAAGCCCCATTAGGAGAAACTGCACGTTCTCACCTACCGAAGCGGCACCCGCACCCCGCCCGCTCCTGAGCCGCAGGCTGCCGGAACGACCGCTGCTACATGCCCTTTTGACGAGCCGACAGACAAGGACGGACGAACTGCTGCGGTGCCCATGAGAGCTGACGACGTCGACTTCGAGGCCGCGGAGCTGACGCTGCTACGGGCCGCGGTCCTCCCGCTCCCGGCGGAGCGCCCTCACGGCTCGCCAGTCCGGCGCTGGCCCAGGAGACCGACATGGTGTTCGCGGGCGGGCCGATCAAGCCCAAGCGGCTGCGCCGCCTGCTGGTTTCCCTGACCAAGTACCACCTGCGGATGAGCCACCGGAACACACCGCTCAGGCTGTTCGCGGGGGTCGCCCTCACCGGATTCGGGGGACGAACCGGCGCTCACGGCAGGCGACGACGGGCCGTGAGACAGCCGGACGGGGCATGGCTGGCCGGCGTGGCCGGGAAACTGCACGAGGTGCCAGGCGTCCTGGCGCGGACCCGGCTGGTGGCGAGTCCGCGACGGCCGGCTGCTGCTGGTGGACGCCCACGACCACACGGGCAGCAAACGGCTGCCCCCTTCCGTCCGGCAGACCGGCCCGGTCCAGCGGGCACTGGAGCTGACCGCGGAGCCGGTCGCCTGGCCCGAGTTGATCGCCGGTATGCGGACCGCCTTCCCCGAGGCGGCGGACGGGGTGATCGAGCGCTGCCTCGAACAGCTGATGCGGTGCGGCTTCCTGCTCAACGACCTCACCCCGCAGCCCGACTGCACCGCACCGCACCGCTGGCACACGTACGGGCGCTGCACGATGACGCCGAGCACGTCATCCAGGTCGACACCGCGCTGGACGCCCGCCTGGTGCTGCCACGCGAGGTCCAGCCGCGAGGTGGAGCAGGCGGCGACCGTGCTGTGGCGGACCTCGCTGATCCGGCCGGGCAGTGCGCAACTGCGCGACTACCAGGAGCGGTTCCTGGAGCGGTACGGCACGGACCGGGCGGTGCCGGTGCTCGAACTCCTGGATCCGATCCGCGGGTTAGGGCTACGCCGGCGGTCCGGTGCCGCGGCCCGCGCCGCACCCCGGGACGGAGCGACGCGACCGGGTGTTGGCCGAACCGTTCATCAGCTCCCGAGCCAGCCTCGCTGGACTCATGACAGAAGCCGGCATACACCCAACAGCCTCGACCACTGGCGGATGACCTCCTACAACCGGTGGCAGGAAAGCGGTCGAAGAGACCCGCAACGCAGAAAGGCCCCGCACCATAAGGTGCGGGGCCTTCCCACAATAATTGTTCGGCGGCGTCCTACTCTCCCACAGGGTCCCCCCTGCAGTACCATCGGCGCTGAAAGGCTTAGCTTCCGGGTTCGAAATGTAACCGGGCGTTTCCCTAACGCTAAAACCACCGAAACACTATGAAGTTGAACTCCAGCCAACAAGGCGAGTTCGTTACTTCAGAACCTACACAGTGGACGCGAGCAACTGAGGACAAGCCCTCGGCCTATTAGTACCAGTCAACTCCACACCTTACGGCGCTTCCATATCTGGCCTATCAACCCAGTCATCTACTGGGAGCCTTACCCCATCAAGTGGGAGGGAGCCCTCATCTCGAAGCAGGCTTCCCGCTTAGATGCTTTCAGCGGTTATCCTTTCCGAACGTAGCCAACCAGCCATGCCCTTGGCAGAACAACTGGCACACCAGAGGTCCGTCCGTCCCGGTCCTCTCGTACTAGGGACAGCCCTTCTCAAGACTCCTACGCGCGCAGCGGATAGGGACCGAACTGTCTCACGACGTTCTAAACCCAGCTCGCGTACCGCTTTAATGGGCGAACAGCCCAACCCTTGGGACCGACTCCAGCCCCAGGATGCGACGAGCCGACATCGAGGTGCCAAACCATCCCGTCGATATGGACTCTTGGGGAAGATCAGCCTGTTATCCCCGGGGTACCTTTTATCCGTTGAGCGACGGCGCTTCCACAAGCCACCGCCGGATCACTAGTCCCTACTTTCGTACCTGCTCGACCCGTCAGTCTCACAGTCAAGCTCCCTTGTGCACTTACACTCAACACCTGATTACCAACCAGGCTGAGGGAACCTTTGGGCGCCTCCGTTACTCTTTAGGAGGCAACCGCCCCAGTTAAACTACCCACCAGACACTGTCCCTGATCCGGATCACGGACCCAGGTTAGACATCCAGCACGACCAGAGTGGTATTTCAACAACGACTCCACACCAACTGGCGTTGGCGCTTCAAAGTCTCCCACCTATCCTACACAAGCCGAACCGAACACCAATATCAAGCTATAGTAAAGGTCCCGGGGTCTTTCCGTCCTGCTGCGCGAAACGAGCATCTTTACTCGTAATGCAATTTCACCGGGCCTATGGTTGAGACAGTCGAGAAGTCGTTACGCCATTCGTGCAGGTCGGAACTTACCCGACAAGGAATTTCGCTACCTTAGGATGGTTATAGTTACCACCGCCGTTTACTGGCGCTTAAGTTCTCAGCTTCGCCCCACCGAAATGGAGCTAACCGGTCCCCTTAACGTTCCAGCACCGGGCAGGCGTCAGTCCGTATACATCGCCTTACGGCTTCGCACGGACCTGTGTTTTTAGTAAACAGTCGCTTCTCGCTGGTCTCTGCGGCCACCCCCAGCTCAGGAAGCAAGTTCCCTCACCAGAAATGGCCCCCCTTCTCCCGAAGTTACGGGGGCATTTTGCCGAGTTCCTTAACCATAGTTCACCCGAACGCCTCGGTATTCTCTACCTGACCACCTGAGTCGGTTTAGGGTACGGGCCGCCATGAAACTCGCTAGAGGCTTTTCTCGACAGCATAGGATCATCCACTTCACCACAATCGGCTCGGCATCAGGTCTCAGCCTTAACGTGTGACGGATTTACCTACCACACGGCCTACACCCTTACCCCGGGACAACCACCGCCCGGGCTGGACTACCTTCCTGCGTCACCCCATCGCTTACCTACTACCACCTTGGGTCAACGGCTCCACCACGTCCCTTTGTCCGAAGACTCCAGGCCGGCTTCACGGCTTTAGCATTAATGGATTCGATATTGGGCGTTTCAAAGCGGGTACCGGAATATCAACCGGTTGTCCATCGACTACGCCTGTCGGCCTCGCCTTAGGTCCCGACTTACCCTGGGCAGATCAGCTTGACCCAGGAACCCTTAGTCAATCGGCGCAAGAGTTTCCCACTCTTGTATCGCTACTCATGCCTGCATTCTCACTCGTGAACCGTCCACAACTCGTTTCCACGGCTGCTTCACCCGGCACACGACGCTCCCCTACCCATCACGATCCCCGTTGGGGGTAATATCGCAATGACACGACTTCGGCGGTGTACTTGAGCCCCGCTACATTGTCGGCGCGGAATCACTTGACCAGTGAGCTATTACGCACTCTTTCAAGGGTGGCTGCTTCTAAGCCAACCTCCTGGTTGTCTCTGCGACTCCACATCCTTTCCCACTTAGCACACGCTTAGGGGCCTTAGTCGATGCTCTGGGCTGTTTCCCTCTCGACCATGGAGCTTATCCCCCACAGTCTCACTGCCGCGCTCTCACTTACCGGCATTCGGAGTTTGGCTAAGGTCAGTAACCCGGTAGGGCCCATCGCCTATCCAGTGCTCTACCTCCGGCAAGAAACACACGACGCTGCACCTAAATGCATTTCGGGGAGAACCAGCTATCACGGAGTTTGATTGGCCTTTCACCCCTAACCACAGGTCATCCCCCAGGTTTTCAACCCTGGTGGGTTCGGTCCTCCACGAAGTCTTACCTCCGCTTCAACCTGCCCATGGCTAGATCACTCCGCTTCGGGTCTTGAGCATGCTACTCCACGCCCTATTCGGACTCGCTTTCGCTACGGCTTCCCCACACGGGTTAACCTCGCAACATACCGCAAACTCGCAGGCTCATTCTTCAAAAGGCACGCAGTCACGACGCACCAAGCAAGCTTGATGCGCGACGCTCCCACGGCTTGTAGGCACACGGTTTCAGGTACTATTTCACTCCGCTCCCGCGGTACTTTTCACCATTCCCTCACGGTACTATCCGCTATCGGTCACCAGGGAATATTTAGGCTTAACGGGTGGTCCCGCCAGATTCACACGGGATTTCTCGGGCCCCGTGCTACTTGGGTGGTTCTTAAGCAAGCCGCTAATGTTTCAGCTACGGGGGTCTTACCCTCTACGCCGGACCTTTCGCATGTCCTTCGCCTACATCAACGGTTTCTGACTCGCCGACCGGCCGGCAGACCGATCAAAAGAACTCCCACAACCCCAACCACGCAACCCCTGCCGGGTATCACACGTGACTGGTTTGGCCTCATCCAGTTTCGCTCGCCACTACTCCCGGAATCACGGTTGTTTTCTCTTCCTGCGGGTACTGAGATGTTTCACTTCCCCGCGTTCCCTCCACACTGCCTATGTGTTCAGCAGCGGGTGACAGCCCATGACGACTGCCGGGTTTCCCCATTCGGACACCCCCGGATCAAAGCTTGGTTGACAGCTCCCCGGGGCCTATCGTGGCCTCCCACGTCCTTCATCGGTTCCTGGTGCCAAGGCATCCACCGTGCGCCCTTAAAAACTTGGCCACAGATGCTCGCGTCCACTGTGCAGTTCTCAAGCAACGACCAGCCACCCGTCACACACCCACAAAGGATGCTTCACCGGGGCCGGCATCGCGAAGGTCCAGACCACAGTCCGTACCCTCAGACACCCAACAGCGCGCCCAACACGACCAGTCGAAAACTTGCGTTCCACGCCGAAGCAGTACTAACAAACCCAACCCATCGTGCCGAATAGTCAACGTTCCACCCATGAGCAACCAGCATCAGACACTCGCCGATGTACTGGCCTCTGACCAAGACAAGCTCGGTAAGAAGTGCTCCTTAGAAAGGAGGTGATCCAGCCGCACCTTCCGGTACGGCTACCTTGTTACGACTTCGTCCCAATCGCCAGTCCCACCTTCGACGATTCCCTCCCACAAGGGGTTGGGCCACCGGCTTCGGGTGTTACCGACTTTCGTGACGTGACGGGCGGTGTGTACAAGGCCCGGGAACGTATTCACCGCAGCAATGCTGATCTGCGATTACTAGCAACTCCGACTTCATGGGGTCGAGTTGCAGACCCCAATCCGAACTGAGACCGGCTTTTTGAGATTCGCTCCACCTCGCGGTATCGCAGCTCATTGTACCGGCCATTGTAGCACGTGTGCAGCCCAAGACATAAGGGGCATGATGACTTGACGTCGTCCCCACCTTCCTCCGAGTTGACCCCGGCAGTCTCCTGTGAGTCCCCATCACCCCGAAAGGCATGCTGGCAACACAGAACAAGGGTTGCGCTCGTTGCGGGACTTAACCCAACATCTCACGACACGAGCTGACGACAGCCATGCACCACCTGTACACCGACCACAAGGGGGGCACTATCTCTAGCGCTTTCCGGCGTATGTCAAGCCTTGGTAAGGTTCTTCGCGTTGCGTCGAATTAAGCCACATGCTCCGCTGCTTGTGCGGGCCCCCGTCAATTCCTTTGAGTTTTAGCCTTGCGGCCGTACTCCCCAGGCGGGGAACTTAATGCGTTAGCTGCGGCACGGACGACGTGGAATGTCGCCCACACCTAGTTCCCAACGTTTACGGCGTGGACTACCAGGGTATCTAATCCTGTTCGCTCCCCACGCTTTCGCTCCTCAGCGTCAGTATCGGCCCAGAGATCCGCCTTCGCCACCGGTGTTCCTCCTGATATCTGCGCATTTCACCGCTACACCAGGAATTCCGATCTCCCCTACCGAACTCTAGCCTGCCCGTATCGAATGCAGACCCGGGGTTAAGCCCCGGGCTTTCACATCCGACGTGACAAGCCGCCTACGAGCTCTTTACGCCCAATAATTCCGGACAACGCTCGCGCCCTACGTATTACCGCGGCTGCTGGCACGTAGTTAGCCGGCGCTTCTTCTGCAGGTACCGTCACTCTCGCTTCTTCCCTGCTGAAAGAGGTTTACAACCCGAAGGCCGTCATCCCTCACGCGGCGTCGCTGCATCAGGCTTTCGCCCATTGTGCAATATTCCCCACTGCTGCCTCCCGTAGGAGTCTGGGCCGTGTCTCAGTCCCAGTGTGGCCGGTCGCCCTCTCAGGCCGGCTACCCGTCGTCGCCTTGGTGAGCCATTACCTCACCAACAAGCTGATAGGCCGCGGGCTCATCCTTCACCGCCGGAGCTTTCCACACACAGAAGATGCCTCCGTGTGTCATATCCGGTATTAGACCCCGTTTCCAGGGCTTGTCCCAGAGTGAAGGGCAGATTGCCCACGTGTTACTCACCCGTTCGCCACTAATCCCCTCCCGAAAGAGGTTCATCGTTCGACTTGCATGTGTTAAGCACGCCGCCAGCGTTCGTCCTGAGCCAGGATCAAACTCTCCGTGAATGTTTTCCGGCCTGCGTTTAATGAAAAACTGCCGGTGTGACACTCGCGTTGAGCGGAACCACGAGGAGGAATAATCCTCACGGTTCACAGCGTCCTCGCTGTGCGCCTCCCAAAAACTTGGAAGGACTTTCAAAGGAACCTCATCTCCATGATGGAGACGGGGTATCAACATATCTGGCGTTGACTTTTGGCACGCTGTTGAGTTCTCAAGGAACGGACGCTTCCTTTGTGCCTGTTTCACCAGGCTCTCCGGGCGCTTCCCTTCGGTCTTGCGTTTCCGACCCTATCAGATCCTTTCGGCCCTGATTTTCGCCGGTGCGATTTGGCCTTTCGGCTTCTTCGCGGTTCCAACCTTACCAGATCCGTTTCCGTCTCTGGCCCCCTGCTGGAGCGGGGTCCGGCCGCTTCGCTTTCGCTTTTCGACCTTTCCGATTTCATCAGATCCTTTTTCGCTTCCGGCCCGCTTCTCAATGAGGCGCTACCGGTTCGAATTCGGTTCCGATTTCCCGTCGGAGGGGGTTTGCCTTTCGGCGTGGTCACTACTTTAGCGGAATCCCTCGGAGACTCATAATCGAGTCCCGGTCCAAATTCCGGCATGCCGAAATTGTTCCCGGTGAGGGACCGTGCAGCAGTGGTGTGCCGCTGTAGCGGCGGGATGGCTGCCGTGGGGCCTGTCGGCTCCGTGGCAACTCGAAGAACTTACACGATCATATGGGTGCGGCACGACTTGGGGGGCACATCCACAGCGGATCGAGCTATCCCGAGCCGCTGGGTCGCCTGACCACTGGGTCTCCGGGTCGTCGAGCCATCGAGTCACCGGCTCACCGGGTCGCCCACGAGATAGACGTTCCGACGAGCTACCCCGGGCCAAGCACCCTCTCAGTGGTGCAGCTGCCGGCGAGGGGAGTCGGGCCCCCGATGGACACACACCGTCTGCCAGGGTCACCACCCGAGAGGCCACAAGGGCCTTTCCCTATGAGTCAGGCCTAAGAGGCAGAGGGGTCCCCAGTGGGTGCGCTCGGCGACAGGCAGGTCTCGGGCGTGTGCTGGCGGTGTGTGCGTGGGGTGTGTGGTTGGTGGGCCGGGTTAGGCGGCGATGGGTGCGGTGATGTGGTCGTGGTAGGTGTGCAGGGTGCGTGCGTTGTTCCAGCCGAGTGCGCCTGTGACCTGACCGCCTGTGTGGTAGAGCGCGACGAATTTGCGTGTTTGTGGGTCGCCGTCGGCGTAGGTGATGCGTGCGTTGGTGGGGCACCAGCCGTGGAACTGGATCTTGGTGTTGAACTGGTCGGTCCATCCGAAGGGGACCGGCGCGTACGGGGTGGCTCGGGTGGGTCCGGCGAGGAGGTTTCGGGCGGCGGTGATGGCTTGTTGGGTGGCGTTGAGGCGCTGTTCGAGCCGGGTGCGTGCGCCGGTGAGGGGGTGTGGCCAGTTGGCGACGTCGCCTGCCGCGTAGATTCCGGGGGCGACCTGGCAGGTGCTGTCGCAGAGCACCCCGTCTCCTAGGGGGAGTCCGGAGTTGGTTAGCCAGTCGATGGCCGGTGTTGAGCCGATGGCGACCACGACCAGGTCGGCGGGGAGCGAGGTGCCGTCGTCGAGTTCCACCGCGGAGACCCGGCCTGCTGTGCCGCGTAGGCCGGTGACGCTGCGGCTCATGCGCAGGTGGACTCCGTGTTCCTGATGCGTATCCGCTACCAGGCTGCCTATCTGGGTGCCGAGTTGGCTGGCTAGCGGGGTGGGTTCGATGCCGATGAGGGTGACGTCCAGGCCGAGGCTGCGGGTGGTGGCGGTGATTTCGGTGCCGAGGAATCCGGCGCCGATCACGACGACGCGCGGCCCGGACAGCAACTGTGCGCGTAGTGACAGTGCTTCGTCGAGGGTGCGTAGCACGTGTACTCCGGCCAGGTCGTTGCCGAAGGGTAGGTGGCGGGGGCGCAGTCCGGTGGCGATGATCAGGCCGTCGTAGTCCAGCTGGTCTCCGTCGTCCAGTGTGATGGTGCGGGCCGCTGGGTCCAGGTGGGTTGCGCGGCGGCCCAGTTTCAGGTTCATCCGGAGCCGTTGGAGGTCGGGGTCCTGCCGCAGGGTGGTTTTGTGTGGTTCTAGTGTGCCGGCGAGGAGGTGTTTCGACAGTGGTGGGCGGTCGTACGGTGGGTGTAGTTCCTCGCCGACCATGGTCAGGGTGCCGGTGAAGCCTTCGAGTCGCAGGGTGTCGGCCGCGGTGAGGCTCGCGGCCGATGCGCCCACCAGGACGATGTGGTCCATGGCGGGCACTACTTCACCACCTCGATGGCCAGTGCGGGGCAGCGGGCGGCGGCGTCCTCGACCTGGGCGCTGAGGTCGTCCGGCGGCAGGGGGTTGAGCAGTACGACGATGCCGTCCTCGTCGCGTTGGTCGAAGACGTCGGCGGCAGCCAGCACGCACTGTCCTGCGCCAACGCACTTGTTCTCGTCAATGATGATCTTCATCGGGACGCTCCGCTCCGTATCAGTGGGGACTGCGTTCTGGTGGCAGCCGTGGCCTGCGGTCAGGCCACGGCTGCTGCTGACCGTTTCGTGGCTGCTGCCGGCTACCAGGTCACGGGGAGCGCGTGGACGCCGTAAACGAGCATGTCGTGACGCATCGGTACGTCCTCCAGCGGCACCGCGAGCCGCAGCGTGGGGAACCGGTCGAACAGCGCGCCCAGCGCCGCCTTCATCTCCACCCGGGCCAGCTGCTGCCCGAGGCACTGGTGGATGCCGTGGCCGAAGGCGAGGTGCGGGCTGTGCTTCCTCATCAGGTCCAGCCGGTCGGGGTCGTCGGAGAACTGCGCCGCGTCCCGGTTCCCCGAGGTCAGCGAGGCAACCACCGGGCTGCCGGCCTTGATCAGATGGCCGTGGAGTTCCACGTCCTCAAGAGCGATGCGGCGCGCGCCGTACTGAACGATGGTGAGATAACGCAGCAGTTCCTCGACGGCGCCGTCCATCAGCGTGGGGTCGGCGCGGAGCGCCGCCAACTGCTCGGGGTTGCGCAGCAGGCACAGGGCGCTCAGCGCGATCATGTTCGCGGTCGTCTCGTGCCCGGCGATCAGCAGCAGCGATCCCACGCCGGCCAGTTCCTCGTCGGTGAGCTCGCCGGCCTGCACCAGCTCACTGAGGATGTCGTCGGTGAGCTCGCCGGCCTGCACCAGCTCACTGAGGATGTCGTCGGTGGGCTCGGCGCGCTTGGCGAGCACCAGCCGGCGGAGGTGCGACCGCATCGCCTCCCGGGCCTCGTGGTTCGCTTCCAGACCCGCGGTGAGGCTGATCATCCTGGCCGAGTTCCGCTGGAACTCCTCGCGGTCGGCGTAGGGCACTCCGAGCAACTCGCAGATCACCAGTGAGGGAACCGGCAGCGCGAATTCCCGCACGAGGTCGATCGGGGACTCGGCCCGGGCCATCGCGTCCAGCCGCTCGGCGACGAACTGCTCTACCAATGGGGCCAGTTGCTGCATCCGGCGCACGGTGAACTTCCCGGTGAGCAGCCGCCGGAACCGGGTGTGCTCCGGCGGGTCCATGAAGATGAACATTCCCGGGGGCGGCGTATGGGGGGCGTCGGCCGGGGTGCCGTCCCCCAGCCGGGGGCCTCCGGCGCTGAACCGCGAGTCTGAGAGGACCGCCCGGACATCCTCGTACCGGGTGATCAGTCAGCCCGGCCGACCGTCGATAAGGGTCACTTGGGAGATCGGGGCCTGCTCGCGCAGTGTGCGGTACTCCTCCGGCGGGTCGAAGGGACAGGTCCGCATCGTGGGCTGGGGCTTGATGGTGGGCTGTGCTGCGGTCATGAGGGTGTCCTTTCCAAGGGGTGGGCTGTCTCGGCGCTCGGGTGGCTGTCGAGGCAGCGGTGCGTACCGACGACGCGTCGGTAGATGCGCCAGCCCAGCAGCGTGCTGAGCGCGAGAACGGCGGGGCCGAGGGTTTCGACCGCGCCGAGGGCGACGGCCTGGCCGGAGAGGAACAGCGGGAGCTGGATGGCGAGCAGCACGTAACTTCCGGCCATGATGGCCAAGTTGCCCCTGATGAAACCCCGCCGGCGTACCGGGCAGCGGCGCCAGCCGGTCCGCTCACCGGTGAGCAGGCCCACCGCCAGGCCCATCGGCGGCCATCCCAGGAGCAACATCACCGGGGTCGCCACGGCCATCACGGAGTGCATCACCAGGCTCGGGATGAAGAACGAGGTGGCCTGTCCGGTGAGTGCGGCCAGCGCACCGCCCACGCCGACGATGCCGATGACACCGAGCGTGCGCCGCACGGGTTCTCTGCGAACCAGCCGCACGACGCAACCACCGGCCCCGACCGTCAGAGCGACCGGCAACGCGACGGCGACCCGATGGGTCAACGACAGGCTCAGGGTGAATCCGAGGACCGGCGCAACGTCGATCACCCCGCTGCGCAGCCGACCGCGGATCGCGGCCCGGGCGGCGTCGTCACTGCCGGTTTCGGGGTGTGCTGCGCGGTCCACGGCTGCTCCTGGCGTCTCGGCGACGGTGGTCGTCGGGGTGTCCTGGCTCAAGAGAACCCACCCCGGCTGACCCGCCCCGGACGCCCACCTGACCATTGCCTGACAGTCGGCGATCCCCTGTGCGGTCACGGTGTCGTGGACACCGGGCGCCGGGGCGGCAGCCGGTCCGCGGCGCAGGGAACCCGTGGGCGCGACGGTGCGTTGTCGACGCAGACGCGGCACCCCCCAAGGGGTCGCCGCCGACGTGCCTCCCCCGATTGGTGACTGTCATGCACTCCGCCTCACCGGCCGATGGCCTGTCGTTGCCCCGGGGGACCGGGCAGCGAGTGCTGGTCGTGGACGACGACCCGAGGATGTTGGAGCTGCTGGAGACGACCCTGAGCCTGGCGGGGTACCAGGTGACGACCGCGGACCGCGGTGCCGCGGCCCTGTGCGCCTACGAATCCGACACCCCGGATCTGGTGGTGCTGGACGTGATGCTGCCCGATATGGACGGGTTCGCGGTGTGCCGGCACCTCGTCAGGAACGGGGCGCGGCTGCCGGTGTTGTTCCTGACCGCGCGGGACACGGTGGAGGACCGGGTGGCCGGATTCGCCATGGGCGCCGACGACTACCTCACCAAGCCCTTCAGCGTCCCCGAGCTGCTGGCCAGGGTGCACGCCTTGCTGCGCCGAGCCGGCACGACCGCAGAACCCAACCCGGTACTCGGCTTCGCGGACCTGACCGTGGACGAACGCAGCCGACGGGTCCACCGCCGGGGCCGCCTGATCGCCCTGTCACCGACCGAGTACAAGCTCCTGCGGTACCTGCTGGTCAACGCCGAGTACGTGGTCTCGAAGGAACAGATCATGGACCACGTATGGCAGCACCACTTCAGCCACGGCGTCGTCGAGAAGCTGGTCTCCCGCCTCCGGGCGAAAATCGACGCCCAAGCGCCGCCCCTGCTCCAGACCGTACGCGGATTCGGCTACAGCCTCCGGCTCCCCGGAGACGGCTGACATGGCCCGCGCACACCGTGGCTCCCTGCGGGCCCGCCTCATGGCAGGAGTCATGCTGCTGGCCGCCCTGGGCATGGTGACGGTCAACGCGGCCTCATTGGTCGCCCTGCGCACCTACCTCGTCGATGCCGCCGACGCCAAGCTCACCAACGCCCGCGACACCATCCGGCTCCACATCGTGAACCCGCCCGACCGTACGATCAAGGCCGACCTCCTTTCCCGGACCCCCGGAGGGGTCTACGCCGCGCTGCTCGACGAGCACGGCCGAGTGGTCGCACAGACACCGGCAAAGGACCTCAACGGCAAACCTGCGCCCCGGCCCGAACTCCCGGCACCGGTCCCGGACGGATTCGCCGAGCACCCCATCACCCTGCCGACCCAGGACACGCCCCTCCCTCCGTACCGCGCCCTCGCCTTCCCTGCCGGCCGGCACGCCACGGTCCAGCCAGCGCCCGGCGTCGCCCCCAAGCCGTTCAGCACCGTGGTGATCGCCGAGAGCCTCGGACCCACCGATGACGTGGTGTACGGGCTGATCGTCGCCGACGCCGTGGCCACCCTGGCCGCGCTCGGCGGCATCTCCCTCCTCAGCCGCGGTGTGCTGCGCGTAAGTCTGCGGCCGTTGCGCGACATGGCCACGACCGCGACCGCGATCGCCGAGGGCAACGTGGACCAGCGCATCGAAGTCGCCGACCGCCCCTCCGAGATCGGCGAGGTCGCCACCGCCCTCAACCGCGCGTTCGACGAGCGGCAGCACTCCGAGGAGCGGCTGCGCCAGTTCGTGGCCGACGCCTCGCACGAACTACGCACACCGCTGACCACGATCAGAGGCTGGGCCCAACTGCACCTGCACGGCCTGGCCCGGGACCCCGAACTGGTCGAGCGGGCGATGCTGCGCATCGAGGACGAGGCAGCCCGCATGCACTCCATGGTCGAGGAACTGCTGCTGCTCGCCCGGCTCGACCAGGGCCGCCCACTCGCCACCGCACCGGTCGACCTCGGCAGACTCGCCCAGGACGCCGTCGCCGACGCCCACGCCCTCGACCCCAGCAGGCCGATCACCGTCGAGGAACAGGGCGAGGCATGCGCGCACGGCGACGAGGACCGACTGCTCCAAGTGCTACGGAACCTCCTGGACAACGCACTGCGGTACACCCCACCCGGCACCCCGATATCCGTAACGGTGCGCGCACCGGACGGCGACAACGTCCAGCTGAACGTCACCGACCAGGGGCCCGGCATGGCCCCCGACACCGCCCGCCGGATCTTCGAGCGCTTCTACCGCGGCGACGCCTCCCGCACCCCCGGCACCGGCGGCACGGGACTCGGCCTGAGCATCGTCAAATCGATCACCGAAGCCCACGGCGGTACCGTGTCGGTACGCACCGCGCCAGACGAGGGCAGCACCTTCACCGTCACCCTGCCCGCCTGCACACCTCACGCCTCCCCGCCCATCCGCGAGGGGAAGCCCGTCACCGGCTCAACCGAATCCTGACCGGGCATGCGGTGTCCCCGTGCCTACGCGTCCGCGAATCCGAGGCGCCGGCAGGCGAGCCGTACCGCACGTTCCGCTGGCGGTACACCTGAGCTCATTCCCGCGTCGAGCTATCGCCCGCAACGCCCACACCACGCATCATGCGCACCCGTAAAGCCGCAGTTCAGGCGCCCTTGGTCGCCTTCTCCAGCACGACCACGCACTCCACCTGATGGGTCATCGGAATGATGTGAATCAAAAACATGTGGAAGAAAACCGCAGGTCAGGGATGGCTCGGCACCCGGAGTCGATGTGCACTGCGTGCTCCATGGGCACTACGTGCGATCTCTTGACGCACGCCCCAGCCCCAGAGAGTCGCCTTATGGCATTATAAATGCCATACTCGTGTCATGGCTGACGACGACACCGACTTCTTCCCCGGCGACGGACCGAGCAGTGGGATCTCCGTCTCACTCACCGCCGGCACCCTGCAGGCTATTCGGGAGCGGGTCGGCAAGCGCGGCGTATCCGCCTATCTGGAGAAGGCCGCGCAGCGGCAGATCGAGCGGGACAACTTGGACGAGTTGATCGCCGACTTCGACAAGGTCAACGGCCCCGCCGATCCGGATGTCGTGGCTGCCAAGCGGGCCAAGCTCACCGGGACTGCCTCCTCTTCCGGTGCCGGGGCGGCCGCGTGAGCGGCGCCCTCGTCCTCGACAGCGAGGGCCTGGCCAAGGCCGTTCAGCGCGACCGCGAGGTCCACGAGTGGCTCACCGCCGCCCGAGACGCCGACCTACCGGTCATCACCTCGGCCGCTGTACTCGTCGAGGTGATTCACCCCAGGATCAATGACGCCGCATTGAGATGGACCCTGTCCCGGCTGCGAGTCGAACCAGTCACCCAGGCCATCGCCCAGTCGGCCGCCACCCTGCTACGTACGGCAGGACTGCACGGCCACAAGTACGCCATCGACGCCATGCTCTGTGCCACAGCCCTCACCCAGCATGGCCGGGTCACCATCCTGACCTCGGACGTCGAGGACATCTCCATGCTCACCACCGGCCACGCCCGGATTGCCACCGCGAAGATCTGACACCGACTGGGCACGTTGGAGTCCCGCATCCGAATCTGGAGCCGTGGACCGCCCTGCCCATTGCGTAGCACCTCGCCGACTGCTCGCTCGGCTCTCTCCATCAGCGCCTCACGCCCGAACGACTGGTCCATTGAGCGACGAGCGGTCACCGAACTGATCGAAACAAGCGCGGAGCTGGGCAAGGTCGTCACGGCCCTGACCCGCAATCCGCCTCTTCACACTTCTGTCCCGGCAGCCGAACGTGCCGTCAGCGACCGAGGTAGAGGAATCGAAAGTAGCGCGCGAACGACAATCCGCGTTGCCGGAGCTGGGCCGCCTGGACTGAGGCGCTCAGCGTCGCGTGGAGCGCGCTGTTCTGTTGGAGTGCGACCGCTCGTCGGCTGAACTTCTGTCGCTGCTGTCGAGCCTGATCGCCCACAATGGTGTTCTCTCGCGTGAGACGCTTCTGGTCGTCCTCCAACTGCTTCCGTGCCTTCGCACGCAACGCATCGGTCTCGGACTCCACAGCATTACGCTGGGCGGCGAGCTGGACCCTACGGCTGGCGACGCCCTGCTCGATCGACTGTCGCTCTGACGCACCGAGGGCGGTCGGCTGCCGGGCTTCAGCGGCAGCGACCAGGTCTCGGCGCCACGCATCGAGGGCGATGGCTTTGGCCTCGCCGATGCCGTAGACGTCGATGGCACGGCCGCTGCTCAGCACGAGCACGGCGCCGGTGTTGTTGTACTGAACGTTCTGCACCGGCCGGTAGCCCGTGAAGTCGGCTGCCGTACGGATACCAGCCGCTGCCAGCCGCTCGGCGAGTTTCGGTCCGATGCCGTGCGGCGGGGATTGAGCGATCAACCGTCGACCGAGCTGATCCCGCACGTACGCAGACTGCTTGTCAGTGAGTGCCTTAGCCAGGACTCTACGGAGTTCTTCCGATAGTCCGTCGATCTTCTTGTCTATGTCACGCTGCTTGCGAACCTTCCGCTTCTCGGCCTCCTTGAGCGCGGCGTGGTACTGGGTTGTGAGCTTGTCTTGAGCTCGCGGGTAGGCAGCGGTCCGCTTCACCTCCGCCGCGTCGAACTTCGCGCGGTCCTTGCGCAGCTTCTCGGCAGCCTTGACCGGGTCATCGAGCTGGGCCAGTTCATTCGTCAGCTCTGTGAGGGCGGCCCGTGACTGTGCCCGCTCCGCACGACGACTTCTGGCGAACGCGGTGAGCGCAATAGCAGCGAGAACAGGCACGCCCGGCACGATCAGTGGCGCCGAGAACCCCGCGATGCCCATCAAGACGGTCACGACCAGCATGAGCGGCCAGAGCACAGCTGTGACGACATCCAGCGGCGTCCTCGTATGGAAGCCGTCCGGTGCAAGCGAAGGCACGTTCGGCGTCGGAGTGGCCTGCGGAGAGACGTGGCCGGCCATCCACCCTGGCAGTCCACCTGCACCAGGGGCGGCCGCTGTACCACCGCCAGATACCCCTGATGTTGTCGTCGCAGCGGCCCGTTGTCTGGGCACGGCCGCGGCGAGGGGAGGTAGAACGTCCAACGGCTGGAAAGCCAGGGCCCGCACCTGCTCGGCGAGACCACTCACCGTCCGGTCAGTGTGGGTCAGCAGCGTCTGCAGTCTCGTGGAGCCACTCGGATGCTTGAAATCGTCCTCGGTGAGCAGCAGGAACTCACCACTGGGCTCGTGCAGCTGACTCCAGAGGGCAGGGTCGGAGGCAATTGCCTTGAGGGACAAGAAGATGACCCAAGCGGAGAACCGGTCCAGCGCCGTCCCGAAGTCATCGTTCCCCCGCATGGGCGACTGGTAGTTGCGGTGTCCGCGCTCAGTGCCGCCCATGCCGGCCAACGCCGGTACGTACATTCCGTCGTAGTCGACCAGACGTAGCGTGTCATCGCTCGCGACGAGCAGGTTGCCGTGCTGAAGGTCACCGTGGGCTATCTCGTGGGTGGCCAGATCATGGGTCAGTGCCTCGAACCGGTCAGCCAAGCGGTCGACTGCGAATCGGTGGGCGTGGTTGTCGTCCAGCCAGGAGGACAGGGTGACGGCCTCGACCCAGTCCATCTTCAGGACCGGATAACGGTCCAGCCCGACACTTATGGCGTCGGACAGGTACTCGAATCCAAGGTTCCATGGTTGCGAGAGTTCCGCTGGGTCCAGCTGCGCGAGTCGGGAGCTGATGGCCTCGTAACGCCGTTCCTGGTCCGGGACATGACGGGTGAAGCATTTGATCGCGTACCGCTGGCTTGAGGAGGCCGAGGTCAGCGAGAAGACGCTCGCGAAGGCGCCGGATATGGCGCGAGGCAGACCGAGCTTGGTCAGTTCGGGCCGTGCGCCTTTGAGTTCGGGATGTCGGAAGCACAGCTGCGTGTGCTGCAGCGCCTCCGCGTAATCGGCGCCACTGGGAAACGATCGCTGCGAACCGGTGGCCGAGCCCACTTCTACCGCCCCTCAAAATCGATCCGAACGAGCGCCACATCGTCATTGCGCAGTTGCCGGCTGTCCCGCAGACCGTTCAGCCAGTTCTTGAATCCGGCCAGATCATCGGGACCGGCGAACTCCAGCAACTGGCTTACGGCTTCGCCCTGGTCCGGGACCGACAGAAACCATGCGGCCAGGGCGTCGGTCATCAGAAGCAACCGGTCGCCGGGTTGGCACCAGCCTTCGGTGAACCGCGCGCGGCGGGCCAGCAGGGCCACGTCGTGGTTGCGGCTGCCGAAGAGGTCGGGGGTTGTACCGAACTCCTCGACGGCTGCCACCGGGAAAGACTGGACCAGCCGGTCGTCGTGCAGGTGGAACAGACAACTGTCCCCAAGGGCCGCAGCGCTCCATCTCCAAGCCGGTTCACTTGTGCCGGGGCGAAAGTCGGAGTTCGGGTCGACGCGCACCGTCAGCAGAGTCGCGTAGGCGCCCTCTGTGAGCTTGGTGTGCTCGTACCACTTCAACGGACGCCCTTCCGCATGGCGCGTCTGTGTGTACTGCACGAGCCAGGGCTCCCATTGGGCCACCACCGACGACGCGAACTCTTCGAAGGCAGTGCCGCCTACCAGCAAGTCCGGCCGCCTCATGGCATGTTCGGCCGCCGCCTGTGACAGCAGACGGGCCCAGTCCTTGGCCAGCGCGCTCTCCGTTGCCCCGTCGCAGACGCCCGCGGTGAGTGGCTCCCGAAGCATGTAATCGTGTGGGCGGCCGGGAAGCACGGCGACGGCGTCTTCGCATTCCGCCTCCGTGCTTCCGTGCTTAGGGGCCACTAGGTGCGTGACGTACACGCACGAGGTGGAAATCGTCACCGCAACTCGGTGGCTCGGGTACCGATGTCGAGGAACTGCACGACCGTGGTGATGTCCGCGTTGTAGACGAAGCCGCGGGTGGTCTCGCTGACCCGCTGCCCCTGCGAGGCGGCGTACGAACGCATGTGACTGGGCAGCGGGCTCGACATGGCGAACAGAGTCTGGGCGTAGCTGTCCGGAAGGCCGTCGGCCGTGTCGGGGAATGCGGTGGGGGTTCCGCCTGCGGCAGACACGTGCAGGTTGAACAGCAGCGCCGCTCCGTCGGCCGTGGCGTGCGAGGTAATGGCCTCGGCGGCCGCGCTGGGGTCGCCGTCGGTCGACTCGCCGTCCGTCAGGTTGATGACGATGGGCGGGAAGCTGGCCGGGTAGCGCTCGGTCCACGCCGCGACAAGACTCTCAGCGTACTGAAGGGCGCGATTCATCGGCGTCCCACCGTGGGCGACCGGATCCATCCACAGCGGAAAGTTGACCACGGTCTCCACCAGACCGCCGGCACCGTCGGGTACTTTTTTGCTTCGCTCGTCGACGCGAGCCGGATTGTCTGCCACCTCACTGAGAGGGACGACGTCCCGGCCGGCGAGCGAACCCGCGAACGCCGAGCCGACGGTGGCTCCGTAACCGACGACCGCGACATGGAAGTAGTCGCGTACGCCTTCCTCCTTCGCGCACTTGACCGAGAGCTCGGTGAGGAGCCGATTGATCGCGTCGGCAACTACATCAGCCTTCTGCTTGGGGTCTTCACCGCCGATCGGATCGCTCATCGACGTTGACTGATCGACGAGGAAGATGATGCTCGTCGGGTTGCTGCGGCTGATCTCTGCCGTATACGGCACGTTGGGCTCCTGGCGGACTGTGAACGAAGTCGGTCGTGGGAGAAACTCATGGGACATGCTTACGTGCCGGTCACCAGCGCGCAGGCCAAGTCGCCGAGATCCCCCGGTCTTACGGTAGATCGAGGACCTCAGCGGTGGGGCGCACTTGACGCCCTCGACGAGGTCCTGTGTTTCGGCATCCTCACCCGCCACCGAGCCTGTCCGTCACTCGCTCCGCTCGATCGGCCCAGACATGCCACGCAGGCAGCCGGACACCGTTCGACAATAGGCCCGTGTGACTGAGGGCAAGCCTCAAGTGGCGTGCGTCCTCCGTATCAGAGGACGCTCCGTGGTCCAGCCGAACCTGAGCAGCGCGCGTGCCTCGGCGGATGTCGAAGTCGTAGGGGTAGCCGTCAGCCGTGACGTTCCGGTCGAGCAGCACTCCGGGAATCGCGTCCGTCAGGATGCGTTGAAGCCGGTCACCGTCAAGCTCGTCCTGCTGCCCGGAATGCACGCCCAAGGGAGACAGAGCGGCTTTGGCCTCGGCCGCGTCCAGCAGTGCGTGCGGCATTCCCGCCCGAACCGACCAGAAGTCGCGGTCGCCGAACACGATGAGATGCGAACGGGCGCGGGTGATGGCCACGTTCCACAGATTGACCTCGCGGCAGAGCCAGTTGACCGCGCTGGGGCGCATTGTCGCACCGGCTACGAGGGACAACAGGATCACGTCCTGCTGTCCGCCCTGAAACGTGTGCACTGTGCCGACCCGCACGCGGCCCTCGTGCTTCCAGCGCTCGGCGATCAGGTCCTTCTGGGCGCGGAAAGGGGTGACCACCCCTACCGTCGAACCTTCGGGCAACCGCATCAACAACCGCTCCACCGACAGATGAACGCGCTCTGCCTCCTCCTCGTTCATCCACGATCCGCTGCGGCCTCTGCGCGCCGTTCCCACCACATCGAGCCACTGCACCGCGGCGACTCCGTCGAGGCGTCGCAACGACCGCGGTTCGGTGAGCACGGTCAACCGATCGCCGTAGCAATGCCGGTTGGAAATGCCGACGATGTCCGGATGACAGCGGAAGTGCTCGTCCAGCAGCAGGGTTTCTCCGGCCGCATGGGCAGCCGCGTGGAACGCGGAGTAGCGGCGGTAGTCGAACCGGTGCTCGTCGAGCCAGCTCGACCGCAGCCCCACCCCACGGTGTGACTCCGCCTCCTGCCGGGGCGGGAGTGTGGTGATGTGTTGCAACTGCATGGGGTCACCGATCACGAGGGCTCGCCGTGCGCGGAAGAGCAGAGGCAGCACATCCGGCGTGGAGCATTGGCTCGCTTCATCGACGATGACCAAGTCGAAGAGGGCAGCGCGGTCCCGGAACCGTCGTGGGGACCTTGCGGTGACGGCCCAGCCGGGCACCTGCGGCAGTATCCGTTCCAAGGACGACCACTGCCCAGGGGATCGTGACTTCACCGCTTCGATACGGTCGTGGATGGCCGCACGCGCAGTCACTGCCTGCTCCGCCACCGATGCCTGTAGGAGTGCCGTAGACGTCTCTCGAACCTGTCGATCGGTCTCCCGGTGCGTCGTCAGGAGTTGGGCATCGTCGGGCGCCGCGTCGGCTTCGGCGCTCTTGCGTCGCCAGGCGGCTTCGGCCTCCGCGAAAGACAGCAGGTCGGCAAAGTCTTGGCGCCCTGCAACCTGTACGGCCAGCGGGGCAAGAGCGCGCAGGCATCGGCCCCGCAGCCACCCTCCGAAGATCCCGAGGCGGACCGCTGTGCGAGCCCGGCGCAGCCACCGGCCGAGCGAAACATCGTCGCCCAAGGCAGCGGCAAGCGTCCGAGCGTCGCCATGGTGTTGTTCTGCGTAGAAGAAGCGCAGCCGACCGAGCTCGGCCAGTTCCCGTTCGCGACCGGCGACCAGCGCGAGTTGACGACGTAACGCCGCTTGCTCCCGAAGGTGGTTCCGCAGTTCGCCCCGGTACATCTGGGAAGACTGGTGGGGCCGGACGCTGCGGGTGAGCTGCTCCAGCGTCCGCAACTCTTGCTCGACAGCTGTCTGATTGCCGGTCCGTACGAGGAGCCCCGAAGCCAGGGCTTCACAACGCTCCCAGACCTCGTCCACGGCCTTGTTGTTTGTCGAGGCTACGAGCACGGTCTGGCCGGCCGCTCTGGCCGTGGCGACCGCGTTGACGATGAGCTGGCTCTTCCCGGTTCCGGGCGGCCCGGTGGCGACTGTGAGCTTGCGGACCATGGCAGCCCGGATGACCGTTTCCTGCCCTTCGTTCAATTCCAGGGGAGCGACAACCTGCACTTCTCGCTCGGCGCTCTCGTCAGCTCCTGGTGCCGCCGACGCGGAAAATGCTCCGAGTGCGGTGCCTGCGAACTGCCCAACGCACTTTTGCAGCGTTCTGTAGTCCTTCATCAGCTGTGCGGTGGCCGCGGCATCCGACCGTGCGGCGAAGACGACCGCCACATTGCGGGCGCCCTCATGCGCGGCGTACAGCGAGCTGCCGTCACCGAGCGATCCGGGGTCGAGATGCTCCGTGTCGGGCAGTCCCAGTTCCTGCAACAGACTGCGCAGGTCGCGGATCATGTCCTCCCGGAATCCCGGCCGCCAGTTGGGCTGGTAGGCGGCTAGCAGTTCTTTGCCTTCGTCCTTGCCCAGACGGTCGAGGACGAGTTTGGGATGCAGGACGATCGGCCCTGTGGGTGTGACCACAGCGCGTCCCTGCGGACCGCGTTCGATCTCGATCTGGCGCATGGCGAGCGGCGCGCACACCTGCCGCTTGCCGTCGTAGAGGACAGCGACGGGGTATCCGTACCAGAGGTCCGCGCCGTCCTTGAGGGCACGCTCCGCGAGGTCCGCGACGCGTTCCGGTGCTTGGACCGTGGTTTCCGTGCCGGAGAGAAGTACTTCCTCCCCGGCCGGCCAGACCGCGCGTGGAGGGGCGCTTCCCACCAGTGGCAGCAGTTCTTCGGTGGCGCTCTCCGCCTCCAGACAGTGCTGGTAGTACGTCAGCAGCTGTGCCCATTCGACGTCCGTGAAGGCGGAGTCGTCGTGCAGTGCCTGGATGGCCTTGACCGGTGCCGGGGTCACCCCACCGGCTCCGTCGGTGACTGCGGTGTGCCCGGCAGGCAGCGGCTTGAGGGCGGGGATCTGACGGCCGGCGGCGGCACGGGCGAGATAGATGTCGCCCGTCACGTGAAGGCTGGACTGGGTCGGCGTCTGTCGGCGTCCGTCGGGCGCTTTCTGCAAGTCACGACTGATATGCCGAAACAGATCGTTCGCGGAGACCTGTCCGTCACCGTCCAGGTCCGCCTGACCTGAGTGCAGACCCTCGACTATCGCTCTGGTGAACTGCGAGGGCTGGTCCGCGTCAGTGGTGAATGCCTGTTCCCAGTGCTGTGACGCAGTGATGACATGCACTCCACCGGCCTCGACCACCGGTGCAGTGGTCGAGTGTGAGGCTCCCTTGCTACGGAAGCCCTGCACTGCGCTGCCGCTGAAACAGCAGTCGAGCAGCAGAACCTTCCGCCGAGCCGCGCATTTCTCCAACTGGGCGGTAACGAAAGAGGCTTCGAGGGCGGTCTGCTGTACTCGATCGGCCTCGGTGTCCGTGGTGACGTAGTACAGCTGACCGTCCTCGCGGTCGTACGCCCCGTGGCCGCTGAGATAGAGCACGACCAGTTCATCCGGCTCGCGCTCCCTCAGAAACCGTTCGACGGTCTGCTTGATGGCCCCCTTTGATGAGTCCTCAACCCGTACGCAAGGCTCGTACCCTCCGACCGCCGGCATGTCCAGCACCTGGCTCAGGTAGTGAACGTCTGCGCGCACGGAAGGCAGAGCGGGGAAGGCTGCGTCCTCATAGGCGGCCGTACCCACGAGTAAGGCGTGTTTGCGGCTCACCGCACGTCTCCCGACCCGTCGCCCGGGCCGTCCCGCAGTGCCTTCACCTCACGCCCGGATACTCCGCCCTGGAACTCCGTGACCGTTCCGTCGGAATGCACCAAGCGCACCTTGCGGCTTTTCCGGACCTCCACCCATGCTCTGATGGCTGTCCTCGCAAGCCCGAGAGTGCCCGTGGTGAGGATGAGCACGACCTCTGGGGTCAGCAGTGCGGGCCCTTTCGCGCCCTCCGTGGCCTGCGGCGCTTCAGGCGGGGCGAAACGCACTTCTGCGCCATCCAGCCGGTTCAGTACCTCACGGAGTTCCTTCGCTTCGAGCTCCGCATGCCGCGGGTCGGCACCGAAAACCTGGATGCGCGCGGACTCGATCTCGTCGGACATCATTCCCCCTCGTACCGTCAACTTGTCCGTACTTAAAGAGAGTTACTGGCACTGCCGATTCGCCGTCACCCTAGCGATTCACCCTGTCCCCCACGACCCAATGCCCAACGCCTGCGCCTTGTGCATTCGTCCGGAACTCGCAGGATCCCGTACAACGGCTCACCCAGGTCCGCCCACCTCTCCAGGGCGTCCCGGTCCACCAGGTGAATCCCATAGCGGGGTCCGCTGGACCGCGCGGCTGCCGTAAAGCCTCCGGTGGTGACGATCACGGCGAAGTGGGCGCCATGGTCGTGGCGGTACGTACCATTGACCCGCTGGACGTCCTGGTCCCCGACCCTTCGGTCCGGCCTCAGCCGCTTGCACTGCACGACGACCCGTCGGTGCGAATGATCGACGACTAGCACATCGGCGCCCTTGTCCCCCGCCTTGCCCACGTGTTCCGCGGTCAGGCCATCCCTGCGCAGCAAGGAGCAGACCGCCAGCTCGAACTCTTGGGGCTCCAGGGCATCGAGATGGGCCAACGAATAGCGCACGGGTCCCGCAGGAAGCGCCGAACGGCCGGCCCATCTCCGTACGGCCAGTCTCCCCGGCTTCAAGCCCAGCCCCACTGCCACGGTGGTCAGCACGATGCCTGTCCACAACGGCCACTGCTCGGCTGCCTGCCACAGGCCGCTGACCCCGGCCAGGGCACCTACGCCCCACACCCACCAGGGAACTGCAGCCCATCCTCCCTGGCTCCGTCGGCGTCGCATCAAACACCCGCCCCGAAGAGCGCCCACATGCCGAATGCAAGACCGAACAGCGCAAGTCCCGCCAAGTCGGTAATCGTGACCAAAGTGAAGGAATGGTCTCGGCAACGCGCGAACAGCCCCCTGCGGCTGCGGCGACACGGCCGGTGGAACGCTGTCGGCCCTCCGCAACGCGACACCAGCACGGACCCACCTATCACCAGTAATGCCATGACAAAAAGCAGCGGATCCCCCCTTTCCCCAAGCAAGTCTTCATGAGTATCGGGAAAGCCACCGTCGCAACCAGTACTTCTTCGGCCGAACCCAGGAACCGGAGGGCGCATGGGAGCGCTGTCGACGTTCATTCGCACCTCGCGCGCGCCGTCCTAGCACTCCGCAGGCCCGCCCAAAGCCTCGACTACCCCTGTGCCCCTTGCCGCTTGGTCCCTTTGCTTCGGCGAGCACCTGTTCCAGCCTGGTAGGAGCAGCAGTCGGACGGCCCTGGTGCGTCAGCGCGCCGAGCAGTGCGCGACCTCAGGGTCTCGCCATCCCCCCCGGCCTGGCCGTAGCCACGCTCGCGGCGAGACCGGCCGACTCCGACACCTCACGCGACTGGCCTGTCGGGACCGAAGCGCTTCTCGACGAGGCCGACGACCCGAGCGACTCTCGACCTGCACCAATCGCCAGGTGAAGTCAGCGTTGTGGGCCGTGTCCCTGCTCGCTTTGCTGCAAGAGATTGCGTGGCTGTTGACGCATGGCTCTCCAGGAGCCGTCCGCGCGGCTTGGACACCGGAGAAGCCTGCCTTGATCAAGAGAATGCGGCGTGGCAACGGGCACGTCACCGTTCTGGCCCCGGACGCCCCCTACTTCCTGAAGCACCGCAGGTAGCTCGCGAGGGGCAGGCGGAGCAGGTCTGGCCTTCGCGGTACCCAGCAGTCGTCCTCGCGCCGGCGACGAGCCCAGCTGATCTCCCGGTCGCTCTCGATTTTCGGGAACACCACGGCTCCAGATTCGGCTCGCCCTGCCAGCCGACCCATCGTCGCGATCACCCGTCCGAAAATCGCTGACTTCTGCCCACCCCATGCGCACCGTCGCCGAGTTGACCGCCCTGGATTGTCAGCGCCGGTCGCTATCGTCGAATGCCGAGCCGAGGAACGCCTGACCCCGCCCGCAGGGCACTAACCACCCTCTTCACCGCGAAGGACTGCCCGTGACCTACGTGCGCCCCCATTACCGCCGCGACGGCACCTACGTCAAAGGCCACAACCGCCGCAACCGGCCCCGCGTCATACAGCCCCAACAGACGTCCCGACGCACCACTCCGCGTCCCACCCATGTGCCGCGGCCCCGCCCAGTCTCCACCGGACCAACGGCCTACGTCCGTCCCTACTACCGTTCGGACGGTACCCGTGTACGCGGGCACCACCGGTCCATCAGCCCTCGCACCCTCGCCGTGGCGGCGGGCACGGGAGGAGTCGGTCTCCTGCTGTTCCTGTTACTGCTGGCCCTGGCCAGCGGGTCGGAAACAGACAAAGAGGCACCGGCTGGCACAACGCCATCGCACTCGGCATCGGTCTCGGCGACGCACTACCCGTAGGCCACGACCCACACGGTAGTGGCTCCATCGAGTTGACGGGGTCGAGAAGATCGGCACGGGCAACGGATGGCGCGAGCAGCCCCCCCATGCGACCAGCTGATCACTCCTCGCCGTGCGCCATCGAGCGCGACCAGCAAGAGCACGGCGGCCACTTCTATCCGCACGGGACCTCGTCGAGAACTACTCAGGTTGAACTCGTGATGTCCTGCTGTCTGAGCGGGTGATGATCCATGATCAGGCCGGTGGGCGGGAGGCAGCCGTCGACCAGATGGGGCCTGTACTGGATCTTCTTCAGTTTCCGCTTGATGACGCGGGTCAGGTGGGCGAGGTCCGCGGCGGCGAAGTCGGCCAGGTGTCGCTTGAGTAGGGACCAAATACCCTCGGCCGGGTTCAACTCCGGGGCGTAGGAGGGCATCTGGTAGATCCGTAACCAGTCCCTGTGCTCGGTGGCGAAGTCCGTCAGTTCCTTGACCAGGTGCACATTCAGGTTGTCCCAGCACCACACCACTGGGGTACCGGGTTGCAGGTGGGTCATAGTGATCAGGTCGCGGTACTGGCGCCAGGAGAACGTCTTCGGCTCGCCGCGACGGCCGTGCCCGATGTGCAGGGTGTAGAAGAAGCGGGAGCGGTGACCAGCGCGGTAGCAGACCACCCCGGCGATGTTGACCCGCCCGCTGCCCCGCCCGCGCACCCGCACCACCGGCCGGGCCCCGCGCGGTGCCCAGGTGTGTCCCTTCGGCGGCCTCAGACCCTGGCCTGCCTCGTCCTCGAAGCAGATGTACGCGCCCAGGTCCGCCGCAGTCCTTTTACCTCCGGCCACACCCCCGACTTCCACACCTCGATGGCTCCTCGTCGCGCTCGATCGCCCGCCGCAGCGGAACCTGCACAGACCAGCCGCGCCGGCGCAACAGCTTCCACACGCCCTGGACGGTGTAGCCGACATGGAACATCCGGCCGATCAGCAGCTTGACCCGCTTCAGCGTCCAGCCCTGGAACTCATCATCCCAGCCGTGCGCCAGCGGACCACTCTGCAACTCCCGCTCCAGCCCCTCCCACTGCGCCGTACTCAACCGCTCCACCGAGACCGGCCCCTTCGACCGCAACGCGTCCGCGCCGTCCTGCTCCCACGCCCGGCGCCAGCGCCGTACCGACCGTGGGTCACCCGAAGCGCCCGTGCGATCACCTCGGTTCTCTCGCCGCGAGCGAACCGCGCGGCCGCCTCCAGACGCAGCCGCTCCCGCTTTTCCTGCTCTCTGGGCGTCAGCCCGCCCCCTTGCGCGTACCGCATGATCCCCTCGTACCGCAGGGATCAAGGAACGTCACCAGGCGCCGGACATCACGAGTTCAACCTTAGTACCAGGGGGAGAACTCTTCTCGCTATAAACGAGCCACACAGCACGTCTCATTCGAACGAGGGTCCTTGATGGCCGTCCCGAATTCCCTCGAAAGCAGGGGGCATCTTATCCGGGGCAGCACGCCCTGGGAACCTCGGGAGAACCACATGCGCCAGGCCCTCAACGAGCGGCAGCAGACCGTGCTCGACTGGGTGGGCCTGGGGTGCCCCGACGGAGTCTGGCCGGACAGCACGTACAAGACCAGCGCACAGGCCCTGCAGAACCGCGGGTTGATCAAAATCACCAAACGCCGCGGGCATTGGAGCGCCCACCTCACCGACAAAGGCCGTCGGCATCTCACCGACCGCGGCATCCGCCCCGTGGAGCAGAACGCTGAACCACCCAAGCGACCCGTCCGAAACCCGGCACCGCCACGGCTCAAGACAGTGCCGAAGGCCCGTACGAACTACGCGGACCAACTCCTCGACGAACTGGCCGCGAACGACGGCTTCCTCATCAAGCCCCTCGAACCCGGACCGCACGCAGTGAATTGGGCGTCACGGGTCAGCGCCGCCCGCAAGTCCGGCAAGATCCCCCACACGCAGGAGCTCTACGGATACCGAACCCACCGCGGCTACGAAATCAAGCTCACCGACATCCCCGCCTGGCGCCTCGCCGAACTCACTCCGCTGCCCGTTCCGGCCAGACTCACCAAACCCCACTCCGTCGTGGCCGCCCTCCAAAAACAGTCGCAGCCCATGGGGCTGACCAAACCCGTCCAAGGCCGAGCCCTGCGCATCATCCAGGCCCTCGTCACCGCCACCGAAGCACAAGGCCACAAGGCAGCGCTCGGAACCACCCGGGGCGCTCCCCCACCCCATCGGCGCCGCAGCGCACCACCGCACTTCACCATCACCGCCCAAGGCGAAAGCGTCGGATTCCTCGTCCTCCAGGAACAGGACCGCAGCGAACACGTCCCCACCGACAAGGAACTCGCCGAAGCTAAGAAGTACTCCTGGATGCGTATCGCCCGATTCGACTACACGCCCTCGAACCGTCTTCGCTTCATCCTCCGCGGCGGCTCCCCGCACCGCGCCAGTGAATGGGCTGATCTCCCCGACCGGCCGTTGGAGGACCAACTCGCCGAGATCGCGCAGGAAGTCGGCCTCCGTGGCGAAGCCGCGGAACGCAAACGCCGAGCGGATCAGCTAGCCCGAGAGGCGGAGCAACGGCGCTGGGAATCCGCCATGCAAGAAGCCCGCGCCGCGTACGCCCATAGCTATCGCGTCAAACACCTCGGAGAACAGGCAGACGCCTGGCACGCGACCAAGCGGCTGACCGAATACGTCACAGCAGTGCGCGACCAAACCACATCACTGCCACCTGGGCAGGAAAAGACCGAGATCGAGGCGTGGCTCGCCTTCGCGGATGCCCGCCTGCAACACCTCACCGAGTCCGCCGCAGCGCCGAAGCTGCCCTCCCCACCGAAGCCCAGCAGCGACGACCTCAAGCCTTTCCTCGGCCACTGGAGCCCTTACGGACCTCGCCCCTACTGAGCCCCAAACCCGGCCATAAAGGACGGCTCTTCATTAAGGGATAGCAAAGAAGAAGCCCGGCGGACTTCACCCGACGCACCGTCACCTGCACGAACGGCGGCCTGACGCTCCATCAGAACGTGCGTCAAACGTGCGTCACGTGCGTCGCTCATGCGTCAAGATATCGCCCGTAACGCACACAACGCCCATAATGCACACCTGGAGAAACAGCAGGTCAGGCACCCTTTTCGGCAGGCTCCAGAATCGTCACGCACTCCACATGATGCGTCATCGGAAAGATGTGAACCAGAAACGTGTGAAAGGAAACCGCAAGTCAGCGGAATGCTGGGAGTGAAACGGACCCGAGGTCGATGTGCGTTGCGTGCTCTATGGGCACTACATGCAGCCTCTTGACGCACGCTCCAGCACAACGCGAACGCCCCTCTGCCTCCCACACACCACACCCCGCGACCAGGTCGTCAGCTGACCCCAGAGTCCCGTTCACGCCCTCGGCTGCCGCACCGGCGCCGGGGGCGGCGACGCCGGATCCCGGGTGTCGCCGAGGTCGAGATCATTGCCGATGATGACTTTGCCGAACAGCCACATCAACCGCACCGCGCGCGCCACCCCCAGGGCAGCCGCGCCCTCGGCCAGCCAGTGCGCTCCGCTCAGATCCTGCTCCGTAGTGTCGAGGACAACAGCGAGCAGGCACAGCCCGGAGCCCACCAGTGTCGCGCTGAGAATGCTCATCCAATTCCGCCGGAATACCGGCCCCTGTTGGGGGTGCGTGCGCAACACCCGCATGCGGGGACCTGTGGCCGCGGCGTACAGGGTCACGGCCGCAGTGATGAAACTGCCGATGATCGCGACGATGGTCGCCGTCGTCGTATAGACCGCGATCCTCTGCTCCCTGCCGGGCCATCCCAGCACATCGCCCGCGCCCGTCATCCGCACAGCCGCCATGTGCAGGCCGACCACCGCACCTGCGATCACCAGGTCCACCACTGGTCGACCCACCCAGCGCCGCAACAGCCAATTCAGCACGCCGCCCCCAACCTCAGCCCTGAACTACTGCTCAGGCTAGCGGCCGATACTGACATGCTTCCTGCAGCGCCTGCTCATGCGTACGGGCCGCCGCAAAGATCTCGTCGACGGCGTACCGCAGATCGACCGACCGTCCGTCGGTGAAAGCGAGCGGGACATCGCACTGGGCCGTGATGCGGTGGGCGAGAAAGTCCAGCGGCTCGTACTCAAGGGACTGACGGTGCGGATCCCGGACCGCGACCCTGCCGGTTACGGACCGGATCACTCCGGACTCGTCCACCCATTCATCCAGATCTGGCATGAACTGGAGTACGTCGGTGCGCAGTTCGGTTGCGGCCCGATTCCTGCGCATCGCGGGGAGCCTGCTGCCACGCTGGGGAACCTTCAACGAGAGCGTGATGGAGGTGTCGGGATGCCGTTGCCCGAAACTCCGCAGTGAATCAGCAAGGCTGCCGTGGGCGCTCAAGGCGCTGACGGTATCCGCCGGAGCCCCCTCCAAATGCACGGTGAACTCGGTGACCGCCTCGATGCGGTTGAGCTTCTCTCGAGCGCGCGCGTGGATGACCGGCTTGAGCACCACCTCACCCCACGGCAGGCCAACGGCGTTCAGCCACTTGGTGATGGCACTCACCCGCGGCGCCGAGAAGCCGCCGGGCAGGACCCCAATGATGTTGGCGTACGGAAGGAAGCAGATCGTCGTCACATGGACGACGTCCTTGCCCGCCGCGACCTGAAGTGCCTCAATCGTTCCATTGCTCCGGTCAAGCTGGTGCGGCACCTCACCAGTGATCTTGGCGAGTTGTAAATGATCAACAGTGACAGCTGAGTCGATCACCCCGACCAGCTGATCGTCCGCGCTGCGGACCACGCGCTCGTGCGAATCTGAGGCCGAGACCCGGTCGAGGAAGCTCCGCCAGTCCTGGTGATCCATGCGCGGCTGACCGCGCCTGGCCTCCACGACCTCGAAGAAGAAGACCGTTCGCTTGCGTACTGTCCGGGCCACGCCCGCCTCCCCCGCTCTCAGGCTCCCGCGTTCCTACATGATCGTAGGTGCATTCGCTGTGGCACACGGCACAGCATTCACGGGATGACCTGATAGGGACAACCGCATTCCCCTGCCTCCCACACCGCTCACCGGTTTTCTCCCGTCCTCCTGCAACACAGCCTCCCACCTGGCAAGATGTCCAGATCGGCAGTCTGACGATCTCAAAATACCGCGATTCGCCCAATACATTGCCGCTGACGCGGACCACGTCGGCAATCAGGCGGGTCCGGGAGTGGAAAGGTGCGGTGACCGGCGGTGGCGGCAGCAGGAGGTCAGGCGACTCCCAAGCCCGGCCAGCATCATCCGAAGCGCTGGTACCAGACCCGGCCGTCCCCCTTCCCCTGGGAGCAGACGGCCCTCGACTACATCAAGCAGCGAATGCCGGCCACGGCTCCGCACTATGCCTGGGCAACGTTCTCCTTCACCGCCATGAGCGGCCGCATCAACGAGTGCGACCTGTTCATCGCCACACCCCGCGGTCTCTATCTGGTCGAGCTGAAGGGGCACCCGGGCCGCGTCGTCAACAGCGGGGACACCTGGAGCTTCCACGCCCCAGACGGCCGGGTCCGTACGATCCGCAACCCCCTGCACCTCACCGATCTGAAGTCCAAAGAGCTGAGATCGCGTCTCCAGGAAGCGGCCCGCGAGCTCTATCCGAGCATTCGCGTTCCGCGGATCGACCCGATCGTGTTCCTGTCCGACCCGCTGCTCCGGAGCGAGTTAGACACGGTGCAGCGCACTCATGTGTACGGGCGTGATGGCGCCCAGAGCGGTCTCCCCGGCATCTGGGACGACTTCCTCAGCCTGCCGCCAGAGCGAGAGAGCTGGCGGATCAAGGAAGACATCCTTGCACGGCATCTGCCCGAGCTGATGAAGAAAATCGGTGTGCGGGCATCCACCGCCCACCTCGACTTCGGCGACGGCTGGAGGCTCTCCTCTCGTCCCCTGGACGCGGGGCCCACTTGGGAAGACCGGCTCGCCGAACGCAAGGAAATGATCCACGAGGAGGGTCGGGTCCGGGTCTACCTCGTTGAGCAGCAGGCGAGCGAGGAGAGGCGGCGCTCCGCCACCCGCGCCGCCGAGCGCGAGTACCAGGTACTCCAGGGTATCGCCCACCGTGGCATCTCCCAGGCCGTCGCCTTCCGCCAGCACCAAGGCGGCCCTGCAATCCTCTTCCGCCACCGGGAGAGCGACCTGCGGCTGGACAACTACCTTGCTGTGCACGGCCCGAAGCTTTCCGAAGCCGTACGCCGCGACATGGTGCGCCAGCTCGCCGAGGCGGTCCGCTACGCCCACCGCCGCTCGCTCTACCACCGTGCGCTCGCGGCCCGTTCGGTGTACGTCAGTGCCCGCGAGAACGGCAACGACCCCGCCCTGCGGATCATCGACTGGCAGGCATCAGCCCGCGATTTCGACACCACCTCACTGCGCTCGCTCGGCGAGAGCTCCTTCACCGGAGAGCACATCGAGGACGCTGCCCAGTGCTACCTCGCTCCCGAGACCGACGCCGACTACCCGGACCCCGTGGATCTCGATGTCTTCGGACTCGGAGCCGTAGCGCACCACATCCTGACCGGAATGCCGCCTGCCGAGACCCGTACCGCCTTGAAGGCGCGACTTGCGGCCGACGGCGGACTGCACCTCTACGCGGTCAGCGACGCCATGGATGCCGGCCTCGACGAGCTGGTGTACGCCGCGACCCGCGCGTCCGTGGACGATCGCCTTGACTCTGCCGACGCCTTTCTCAGGCAGCTCGACGATGCCGAGCAGGCCAGCGCCGCACAGGCGGTCGCCGTGGAAGCCGACCCGCTCACCGCCACCCCAGGCCAGGCTGTCGACGGGGACTGGACCGTCGAGCGGGTGCTCGGCTCGGGTGCGACAGCCCGGGCGCTGTACGTGACACGCGTCACCGAGGACGAGCGCGGTCGCCGCGTCGAGGAGGAGCGGGTCCTCAAGGTCGCGTTGGACGCAGAGAAGAACGAGCGCCTGGCCTCGGAAGCTGCGGCCCTCCAGCAGATCAGCAGCGGCCGCATCGTCAAGCTGCACGAAGGCCCGCGCACGATCGGCGGCCGAACCGTCCTCGCCTTGGAGTACGCCGGTCCTGAGACCCTCGGCCAACGGCTGGCAAGCTACGGGCAGCTGGGTTATGAGGACTTGGCATCCTTCGGCGAGGACCTGTTCACCGCCCTCGACGACCTTGCAGCCAGGGGCCTGCGCCACCGCGACCTCAAGCCCGACAACCTTGGGATCAAGGTCCGGGACGACGGCGAGCAGCAGTTGATGCTCTTCGACTTCTCCCTGGCCAATGTCTCCGACCGCGACATCAAGGCCGGCACGCGCGGCTATCTCGATCCCTTCCTCGGAGATGTCCGGCGCCCTATCTACGACGACTACGCGGAGCGGTACGCCACCGCGGTCGTTCTGCATGAGATGGCTGCCGCCGAGCGCCCCATGTGGGGCAACGGCACGGACGACCCGCAGACGGCCCTCAGAGACGACCTCCCCGTCCTCGCCACGGACGCCTTCGTGTCCGTCCTGAGACCAGGACTGGAGAAGTTCTTTGAGCGGGCGCTGCACCGTGAAGCGAACCGCCGGTTCGAGTCACTGCGACAGATGCGCGACGCTTGGCGATCCATCTTCGTGGAGGCCGACCGCACCCAGCCGCCGCCGGCATCGGACCCGGTCTCGCTGCTGGGCGGCGCGGGCCGGCAGGAGGGCCTCTCCGACGATGACATCCGAGACTTGTACGCGGAGAAGGCGAAGCTCGGCACAACGCTCAGGGACGCGGGGCTGACCGAGCGAGCGGCTGCGGTGGCCGAGGAACTCGGCGCGGTGACGGTCGGCGAACTGCTGGGCGTCCCCTCGCCTCGCTTCCGCGGGAAGCGCGGTATTGGCGCAGTGGTCAAGAAGGAGCTCAACCGGCGGCACCGTCAGTGGACGGCTGCGCTGCGTCCCAAGAAGCCCAAGGCCGCCGCTCCCCCAGCGCGGCCCGTAGTGCCTGTGGCGGCGGACGACAAGCTCGGTGCCGAGCACGAGGCCAGGCAGGACGTGGAGCACTTGGCCGCGCTCCTCAACCCGGTGCCACCGGGCCGCAAAGACAACAAGCGGCCGCAGGTCGTGGCGGCCTGGCTCGGGCTCAACGGCAAGGCTGAGCTGGGCTCCTGGCCCACTAACCGCCAGGTCGCGGAGACGGTGCAGGTCTCCGAGTTCACCGTCTCGAAGCACCTCAGCGCGGCGATCACGGAGTGGGCCGACGCCGGTTGGATGAAAGTCCTGTGCGGTGAGTTGGTAGACGCGGTCCGGGACGCGGGCCGTGTGATGACTGCGAGGGAACTGTCCCGGGTGCTGGCCGCGAGTCACGGTTCCGAGAGCGAGTCCACGGAGGGCACTGAGGCCGCCGCGCTCGCGGTCGTACGAGCCGCTGTCGCCGCCGAGACACTCCTTACCGGACGCGACGAGGACCATGAACCGCGGCTCGCGCAGATGCGGCGGCGGGGCCGGTTGATCGTGGCCCTGGAGTCGCTGGACGGCTCCGATGACCCGACGTCCGATGAACTCGCTGCCTACGCGACAGAGCTGGGCGAAGCGGCGGAGAAAATCGCCACCGCCGACCCCCTGCCAGACCGGTCTGGTGCACTCCGAGACCTGCGAGCAGTGCGCACACCTGAAGGCATGGACCCGCTGCCGGACGCCCGGCTGGTCACGCTGGCCGCGGCAACTTCGTTGGGTGCCGCCGCCTCCCCCCGGCTAGAGCTGTACCCACGCACGCTGGAGCTGTGGCGTGCCCTGCAGATCTCTCAAGCCGCGGCCGGTGTGCGACGCGAGGTAGGCATCAGCCTGGAGGGGCTGCTCTCTCGCCTGCGCTCTCGCTTCCCCGAGATGGCAATGGGTAGGCCCACGTACGTCGAGGTCGAGGACGCGCTCAAGAAGGCCGGGTTCCCGCTGACGTACGAGACGGCGGAGGCACGCTTCAAGCCCCCCGTGCCGGTGTCAGCGGTGGGCGGCAGCAGCTGGCCCACCTCGACGGGCACGGTGACCAGGGCCTCTCGCGCCCTGGCCGCGGGAGCTGCTGGGGGGCGTGAGCCGTCGGCGCTGCTCGCCGCGAAGCTCAACTCCGCGATACTGGAGGGCGGATTCCTCGCGCTGAATGTGCACGTCAAGCGGCTGCGGGGCGAGGCCGGCTCGGTTGCGGAGGCGGTCGCGGAGGCGTTCCCGGTGGTTCCGGTGAACTTGGCACGGGTCTTTCTGGAGGAGTTCCGGGCGCTCGCGGGCGAGCACGGCACGGACTGGTCGAAGGTACTGGGTGCGGACACCCGGTACACGAGGAGCAGTGAACTTCCGGGTGGCCTGCGGTCGTTCGTGGTCCGGGTGTGGCCGAGGGTCGCGGCACGGCTGGAGGGGGCAGCCTCTCGGGAGCCCGGAGCGGTGTTGTTCGTTCACACCGCGGGCCTGCTCTCCCACTACTACGAGGCGGGCGGGCACGAGCTGCTGGTGGAGCTGCAGCGCGAGTCCCGCAAGCCTGGTGGGCGACCGCACGGGCTGTGGCTGCTCACGCCGTCGCACAACCCGCAGGGGGCACCGCAGTTGGACGGTCGCACGGTGGAGGTAACCGGTGGCGACGCGGAACGCGTGGTACTGACCGAGGACTTCCTCAAGAACATAGCTGCACATCGAGAGGGTTTGGGACTGTGAGCGCGCGCACTGGTGGTCAGGACGGCCTGCTGAAGGACTTGCGCAAGCAGGTCACGCACCTGGAAGACGACCTGCGGGCACGGAGCGAGTCGGTGGAGGAGTATCGGGACCGGCTCACGGACGAGTACACGCGAGCCTTCGCAGCCGGGCGCACTGCAGCCATATATGAGCCATGGCGCGACGAACGAATCACGCAAGTGGCGGCAGCGTGGGTCCTGGGGTGCCTCTTCGTGCGATTCTGCGAAGACAACAGACTGATTGCCCGCCCGTGGCTAGCGGGTGCTGGCGAACGCCTCAAAGACGCGGAAGATCATGATGCCGCGTTCTTTGCGACGAACCCGGAGAAGAACGACCGCGACTGGATTATCGCAGCATTTGATCATCTGGCGGAGACTAACCCGACAGTGGCAGGGCTATTCGACCGCGCACATAACCCTCTATGGGAAATCGAACCTTCATATGAAGCGGCTTCGGCGCTACTAAAATTCTGGCGGCGGGTGGGATCCGACGGCGAGATCATCCACTCGTTCACGGACGAGAACTTGGACACTCGATTCCTCGGCGACCTCTACCAAGATTTGAGCTCGCACGCCCGAGACACGTACGCTTTGCTCCAAACACCGGTGTTCGTTGAAGAGTTCATCCTCGACATGACACTGGACACGGCAGTGGCAGAGTTCGGCCTGGAGCCAGTCGTCTCAATCCACGAAGCAGACGGGTCCATTCGGGAACTTCCGGCGGGTTTGCGGACAATCGACCCTACGTGTGGATCCGGCCACTTTCTGCTCGGCCTCTTCGAGCGACTGCTCACAAAATGGCGGGACGCAGATAAGACCGCAGACGACTGGACTCTGATCCGGAGGGCATTGAACGCAGTACACGGCTGCGATAAGAATCCGTTCGCCGTAGCGATCGCCCGATTCCGTCTACTAATCGCAGTAATGAAGGCAGCAGGGGAGCGGCAGCTGAACTCCCTCAAAGAATTCCCGCTCCATATCGCCGTGGGTGACTCCTTGCTGTACGGTCGAGGAAGCACAGGAATCCAAGAAGACCTATTCTCAACGGTTGATGCATTCCAATACAAGACCGAGGACGCTTGGGAGCATTCCGCCCGATGCGACCTATTGGGTCGCTCGACATACCATCTAGTAGTCGGAAATCCTCCATACATCGAAGTAGCCGACCCGCAAGAAAACAAGAACTATCGAGCGGCATTCGGCGTATGCGTAAACAAGTACCCTCTCTCCGTTCCATTCATTCAGCGATTCTTCGAACTGGCCATCCGACCGGACACACCCGATTCCCCAGCAGGCCTGACCGGACAGATCACCTCAAACTCCTTCATGAAACGAAACCCAGGAAAGAAGGTAATCGAGAATTTCTTACCTACGGTCAACCTCACTCACGTAATTGACACGTCTTACGCGCACATCCCTGGACATAACCGGGAGGGAACACCCACCGTCATCCTGATTGGATCAAACGAAAGCCCATCCCGAGAGACCAGAATTCGCATCGTATCCGGAAATAAGGGTGAAACCCCAACACCGAAAAACCCCAAGAAGGGGAAGGTCTGGCTCGAGCTCACCAGCCACACCGCCGCTAGCTATCCAAGAGAGACCGAGTGGGCATCGTCAAGTGACACACTTCGCACGGGACTGGCTAAGCATCCATGGGCGTTACACGGAGGAGAGCTTAGCCGCCTCACCAACCACCTACGTGCCGAAAACGCTACTCTGAAATCTGTGATTAATCCACCAATTGGCAGGGCGATCAGAGCAGGTGCAGATGAAGCCTTCGTGCGCCCCCTCCGGCCCCACATGAATACCTTCGCCCCAAAAGAAGCCCTGCGCCCCTTCATGACAGGCAAAGTGATCCGGGACTGGAGTGCGGACCCCGCCGAGTCCATCTGGTACCCGTACCACAAGGGTCTTTCCCCCGAAGTGATTAGCCGAGAGCTATGGCCGTTGCGATCCACTCTCGCAGAGCGGCGGACCTTCAAGGGCAACATGGCCTCCGCTGAGCTAAATTGGTGGGAATACATGCAGCACACCCCATCCGCTTACGCTACACCTTTGAGTATCATCTTCGCATTCAAGGCTTCCCGCAATCATTTCTCCCTGGATCGCGGAGGAAACGTCTTCAATCGACACTCCCCGGCCATCAAGCTTCCAGCCGAATCGACGCTCAAAGATCACTATTCGCTCACGGCTATTCTAAATTCATCAACGTCATGCCTTCTCATGCGCGAGTCCTCCCAGCATCAAGGAGGTGGGGCGGCGGAGCATCCTTGGTCATGGACGTTTGAATTTACTGGAGGCATGGTCGAGCGCCTCCCTATTCCAAATGGCGACTTTTCCGAACTTGGTCACTCGCTTGATATGCGAATGCAGGAGCTCAGCCATCATGAGCCTTCCAGTCAGTGCAGTATAGGAAATGTGACGCCAACGCGTGACATCCTCGATGCCGCTCGCCTTCGCTGGGAATGCACTCGAGAGCAGATGATCTCCCTGCAGGAGGAGTTGGATTGGTCTATTTATCACGCCTTCGGACTACTGGACGATGCCGATAAGAAAAGACTTACAATCCCTAACCATGAGGCCTTGAATACCCCTCGGGTAAAACTCGGGGAGCGGGCATTCGAGATCATCCTCGCACGAAAGTTGGCTGCAGGCGAAGTTGAAACGGCCTGGTTCCACCGGCACGGCTCCGAACCAGTCACCGTGATCCCCGAGCATTGGCCCGATTGGTATCGGAGCATCGTACAAGAAAGAATCGACGCGATCATTGCTCGTCCGGATATTTCCCTGATTGAGCGACCTGAGTATAAGCGTCGATGGGAAGCTGAACCTTGGGAGAATCGCGAGAGGTTCGCACTACGGGGATGGTTGTTGGACCGCTGCGAAAAGAGAGCCCTTTGGTTCCATGTCCGAAATGGATTCGAGCAACCCCGAACACTCACCGTCGGGCAACTCGCCGACGAACTTGAGAAGCAGACGGACGCCGATTCAATTCTCAACATCGCATCGCTCTACGCTGCCCACTTGGGCAAGCCGAACCTGTCCCTACAGTACATCCTTCAGGATGTCTTGGACGCCGAGCATGTGCCGTACCTGGCCGCCTACCGCTATACGGATTCTGGCCTTCTTACACACAAACGTTGGGAGTGGGTGTGGGAATTTCAACGAAAGGCAGACTACGCCACAAAATCCGACGACATTCAAGTACCACCTCCCTTCGGGAAGAATGACTTCGCCAAACAGTCCTACTGGTCGAACCGCGGGAAGTTCGACGTGCCCAAGGAGCGATTCGTCTCCTACCCGGACGCCAGTCCCGGCTCCGACCCCACCCTGCTCCTCGGCTGGGCCGGCTGGGACCAGCGTGACCAGGCCACCGCCCTGCTGAACATCGTCAGCGAGCGCCGCAAGCAGCAGGACTGGTCCGGCGAGCAGCTCGTACCGCTGCTCGCCGGGATTAGCGAGCTGATGCCGTGGCTGCGGCAGTGGTTCAGCGAGGTGGACGACGAGTGGGGCGAGGAGTCCGCCGCAGAGGAGTTCCAGAGCTTCTTGGATGGCGAGTTGGCGCGCGAGCACCTCACCCCGGCAGCGCTCACCGAATGGCGTCCGGCGAAGAAGATCCGGGTGCGCAAGGCAACAGCAACGGCAAAGGCGGCAAAGAAGAAGGCGGCGGAAGACGATGAGTAGCGGCAACGGCGACCTCTACCTCCGGGACGTACTCGACCTGCCCGAGTCCGTACTCGCCGGGTCGTTCAAGGTCGAGCTGTCCGGCGGCTTCGACGCGACCGCAGACCGCGTACGCGAGTATGTGGTCACCCCGCAGCTGGAGCAGTCCCTCCGCAAGGCGCTGAAGATTGTTGAGGCCTCTGTACGGGCGGGGTCGTCCGACGCCGCTTACCTACACGGATCGTTCGGCTCCGGTAAGAGCCACTTCATGACCGTGCTGCACGCGATCCTCTCCAACGACCCGGCCGCTCGAACCAAGCCAACCCTCCAGCCGATCATCGCGGACCATGACGCGTGGCTGCGGGACCGGAAGTTCCTGATGGTCCCGTTCCACCTGGTCGGGGCGACCGACCTCGATTCGGCGATCCTCGGTGGATACGTCCGCATGGTTCAGCGCTTGCACGCGGACGCGCCCGTACCGCCGGTCTATCGGACGGACGGGATGTTCGAAGACGCCCGCCGCCAGCGGCAGTTCTTCTCCGATGACACGGAATTCGTCCGCTGGCTCGGCAACCCCTCGCTACCGAAGGAGACAAGCACCGACCCGCAGGCGGCCGCCGATGACGAGGACGATCTGGTGAACCTCGACGTCAAGGAGGCTCCTGAGGTCTGGACTCCGGCGCTCCTCGACGAGGCCTTCGCCGCCTCCCCCGGTGAGAAGGTCCGCAACTGGCTTGCGTCTGCGCTGATATCCGGTCCGTACTCCTCGTACTCCCTGAGTGCGCTCGGCGCGAAGAACGCCTTCCTGCCGCTCGAGAACGGTCTCGACATCATCAGCCAGCACGCCAAGTCTCTTGGCTACGACGGACTGATCCTCTTCCTCGACGAGCTGATCCTCTGGCTCCAGGCGCATCTGCGTGAGCGGACCTTCGTCAATGACGAGGTGAACAAGCTCGTCAAGCTGATCGAGTCAGGTACGGGGGGCCGCGCCCTGCCGGTGATCTCATTCATCTCCCGACAGCGCGATCTCTCCGAGCTGATCGGATCGGACGCGGTCGGCGCTGACGCCAAGAACCTTGAACAGCAGGTCAAGTACCTGGCGGGCCGCATCGACCCGATCAGCCTGGAGGACCGCAACCTCCCGGAGATCATCAAGGAGCGGGTCCTCAAGCCGAAGGACGACGCCGCCAAGGCCGCGCTCGAAGCTGCCTTCGCACGGGTTGAGACGTCCAACCAGTCGGTACGTGACGTGTTGCTCGACGCCAACGGCGCCACCCACGCGGACTGGGGCGACTTCAAGGCCTTGTACCCGGTCTCGCCCGTCCTCCTGAACGTTTTGGTCGCGCTCTCCGGTGCGCTTCAGCGCGAGCGCACCGGTCTCAAGCTGCTCCAGCAGATGCTCTACAAGCGTCGCGAGGATATGAAGGTCGGTGAGCTGATCCCGCTGGGTGACCTGTGGGACGTGCTCGCCGAGGGAATGGGCGAGGCGTTCACCGACCGGCTGCGCAGCGAGGCTGACGCGGCAACTCGCTTTCACTGCAAGGTCAAGGACCACCTCCTCCAGAAGTACGGTTCGGCGGACGACGCCAAGTACAAGGCCGACGACCGCTTCATCAAGACAATGCTGCTCGCCTACCTCGCACCCGAGGTGCCTGCTCTCACTCGCCTCACCGGGCCACGCCTTGCCGCCTTGAACCACGGGTCGATCCGCTCCCGCACCGGGCAGGAGGACCGGATCGTGGTCAAGCGGATGCAGGAGCTCCAGGCAGAGTTCCCCGGTGAGCTGCGCAGTGACGGAAACGACGCGGACCCTGTCTTCACGCTGCATCTGTCCGATCTGGACGTGGAGCCGATCCTGGACAGTGTCGGCGAGAAGGACACGCATGGCGCCCGCAAGCGGTGGGTGCAGGAATGGCTGTGGCGAGAGTTGGGCGTCGTCGACAGCGGTGGCTTCGTCGCCGATCGCGAGATCGTCTGGCACGGTACGCGGCGCATGGTCGAGTTCGTCTTCGAGAACGTGAGCGACCCCCAGATTCTGCCCGACGCGCAGTTCGAGCCGTCCTCGTCGGACCGGATCCGGTTCATCATCGACTACCCCTTCGACGAAAACGAAGACGGCCAGCCCAGTGCGGACGAGAACCGGGTCTTCCGCCTGCAGCGGGAGAAGCCCGATGCGGCGACCATCGTCTGGCTGCCGTCCTTCCTCTCTGCCCAGCGAGGCACCCAGCTCGGCCGGCTCCTGAAGATCAACTACCTGCTCGGCAGGGACCGGTTGAAAGACTTCGCGACCCACCTGTCGTCCGACGACCAGGTGCGGGTCAGGCATCAGTTGGAGGCACAGCGCGAGACGCTCGTCTCGCAGCTGGGCCAGGTACTGCACCAGGCGTACGGAATCGCCAAGGCCAACGAGACCGACCTCGGCGCCCAGGTGACCGAGGGCAAGCACGTCCACTCGTTGTACGCCGGGCACACTCCACAGCTCCAGGGCGGCGGCCTCTTCGAATACAACCTGCTGAAGCTCGGCGACGGGTTGCTGGACACACTGCACCCCAAGCACCCGAACTTCGATCGTCAGGAGAGCCGCAAGCCGGTCACTGCCGCGAAGTTCAAGAAGGCGTACGGCTGGATCGCCAAGGCCATGGATGACGGCTCACGTCGGGTCGTGGTCGACAGCGGTGACATCACGGACGTGGCGCGGATCGTGCACGCGCTGGAGCTGGGTGAGGTGCACGACGGACCACTGAACGTCTCCACGGACTGGCGTCGCCACATCGACCAGCAGGCCGGCAAACGCGGGGCAAAGGGCGACTTCTCGGTCGAGGACATCCGCGTCTGGATCGCCGAACTCGGCTGGACGGGACTCGACAAGCTGGTCTCCAACCTGGTGATCGCCACGTACGCGCTTCTCTCGGACCGCTCCTGGATCTACAACGGGCAAGCGGAAGAGGCCCCCGCGCTGGACCAGATCGGCCCCGGCTGGGCACTGCGGGCCCAAGAGCGACCCAGTGAGGACGAGTTCACGGCGGCACACACCCGGGCCGCGGCACTGTTCGGCACGAGTGTCCCGCAGATGCTGTTCGCCCGGAACGTCAACGCACTTGCCACGGACGTTCACGCGAAAGCGGCGGAACGAGATGCCGCTGTCGGCGGGTTGCGGCGGGCACTGTCCCGGTTCAGAACCGCACTCGGTATCAGTGGCGAGACCCTCAGCGCACGCGAGCAGTCGTTGCACGACGCGGCCGACCTGCTGGCTCGGATCAAACAGAACCCCGAGCCAACTCCGCTTGCCCGTGACCTTGCCGCGGCAACGTATGCCAGCTCTGATGTGGTGCTGGCCAAGACCATGTCCTCGGCACAGCGCGTGCTGGATGCTCTGGAGAGCACCGACTGGGACCTCATCGAGAGTCTTCGGCAGTACACCGAGCGCGGGGATGATCTCGCTGATCGGTCCCGGCTGCTGCTCGACGAAATCGCGGAGACCGCGGCAGCCAACGAGTTCGACACCGAGCTCGCCCCGGTGCTGCGCAGTGCGCGCAGTCAGGCCGTGTCGATGATCAACGAGGCAGCGCGCCGCAGCGTCGTGGCGCCCGTCGCGCCCACGCCGCCCCCGCCTGTGGAGCCGGTGGTGGTTTCTCCCCCTGTCGAGACGAACGACGACAAGCCGCTCGAAGAGCCGAAGCCGACGCCCAGTCCCCCGGTCGCTCCGGTTGGCCCTCGCCGTACCCGTCGGGTCTCGGCGGGGTCCACGAGTGCACTGGAGACCGCGCTCGGTCAGGCTCTCAACGCGATACAGGACGAGATTCGCGACTACGCGGCCGCATACCCCGGCGCCGAGATCGAAATCCAGTGGCGGGTACCCCACGTTGACCAGGGCGACGACGTGCAGGTGCACGGCGGCGAGGGCTGATGGGAGCCATGGTGCCCGAACTCGACCAGCGGGTCATCACCGGACTTCTGACCACACGGCTGGCCCAAACCAAGGGTCGACGGCTGGTGCTGGTGCACGGTAAGTACGTGGTGGGCGGGCCACAGGAGTTCACCGTGCCGGTCGGCGAAGGTGAGCGCCGCAAGGTCCGGGTCACGCACACCACTTCGGTACTCGGCATCACCGATGCCTGGCAGGCTCATCTGGGTACCGAGGGTTCGGACCTGCTGGTGGTCACCACCGATGTGTCCGGTGATCGGATCAGTCTCGACCTGGTGGGCGAGATGGTGCGCTCGCAGATCATCGCCGTCGACGAGGCCGACATCGTCAAGCAGCTTTTCGGCGCCGCCGACCTCGATCCTCGTATGCGGCGCGACCCATGGCTCTGGTTGCCCAACGCACTGATCACCGCCGAGCCGGACGGCGGCTGGCCCCAGCGTGGGGCCGTGCTCACCCTGGACGCGGCGATGCGCGCTCTTGTTGGAGTGCGTCTCGGGCTCGAGGGCGTGTTCGAGGGCGAGGCGTCGGTGGATGTCGATGCCTTGCTGGCCTGGTCCCGTACGGCCGGCGGGCCACAGCGTTTCGCGGCGTTGCCGGAAGCCGAACAGCAGGGCATCGCCGAGTGGCTGGCGCAGAATGCAGGCGAGGCTGCCCCAGTGCTCCTGCGACTGGCACTCAGCGGCCGCGGCACCGAGGCCACTGCGCTGGGTGTGCTGGCCTCGGTCATGAACGGGGACGCCGCGTCGGCCGATGCGGCCGTCGCTCTGGGCTCCGTCTTCGGCATGGGTTCACACCCGACCGAACTGCGCGCCTATGCAAGGGCCGTGGAGGGCACGCTCACCCGATGGATCGGGGAGGCGACGGGGCGGGGGGCGCAGAGCGAGGAGGCACGGCAGCGGGTTCTCGACGTACTGCGCCAAGCTGATCAACTGGCCACGGAGGCCCATCTCTCTGCTGCGCTCGCCGATAATCCATTTCTACCCTCGGGGTTCCAGGCACGGCTGCGTCGGCTGGCCGAGGCGCTGGCCCAGGAGCCTCAAGTAGCTCAGACCGCCTGGGAACACGTACAAGAGCATCACCTTGCCGCTGTTCTCTATGCGAAGCGGATCGAGCTGGCGCGCATGGCCGTACGGCTGAAGCACTGGCTGGACGCGCCGGAGCCGGTGGTGTCCTCGGTCGACCAGGCTGTGCACGCGCATGTCGCCGACTGGGGGTGGGTGGACCGGGCACTGACGCAGTTGTGGGTGGGAGATGCCGACGCCGAGCCCGTTCTGGTTCATGCGTACCGCACTGTGCATGACGCTGCGCGACGGCGAAGGGCGACGCTCGACGAAGCCTTCGCGGCCGAGCTCGGGCCGTGGGCGCAGCACGCCAGTACGGCGCAGCCCGGTGGGACGCTGCTCGTCGAGGACGTGCTGGAGAAGATCGCCGTGAAGCTGGCGGCGAAGCGTCCGCCGTTGGTCCTCGTACTGGACGCGATGAGCAGCGCGGTCGCGGCGCAGCTCGGCGAAGAGTTGACCGGTGCGGGCCGGTGGAGCGAACTGTCCGGCGACGGGCGGCGAGCGGCTGCGGTCGCCATGATCCCGTCGGTGACTGTCGTCAGCCGGGCCACCTTGCTGTGCGGACGCCCGGTATCGGGCGGGCAGAGTGTGGAGAAGGAGGGATTCGTCGATTTCTGGAAGCAGCGCCGGCGTGCGGCTGCTCTCTTCCACAAGAACGAGATCGCCGGTCCCGCGGGACAGTTGCTCGACCAGCGGCTGGTCGAGGCCATCGCATCGGATGCCGTGGTCGGTGTCGTGCTGAACACCATCGAAGATAGCCTCGACCACGGGCAGCAGAGCTCGCTGGCCGACTGGTCGGTGAATCGAGTGAAGTACCTCACCGAACTACTCAACTCCGCGCGGGGGCAAGGGCGTCCAGTGGTACTGGTATCCGATCACGGACACGTACTCGACCGGACGAGACCCGATGCAGAACCAGTGACCGCCGAGGGGGTGGAGTCGGCCCGCTGGCGTACGGGGGCGGCTGCCGGTGAGGGAGAGATCGCGCTGGCAGGCCCCCGCGTGCTGGAAAACGGCGGTCACCTCGTTGCCCCCTGGTCGGAGGAGATCCGCTACACCCCGCGTAAGGCCGGCTACCACGGCGGCGCCGCACTCGCCGAGATGACGGTGCCGGTACTGGTCCTGACTCCGTCGATCGACCTCGCGCCCGACGGATGGGCCGAGCTACCGCGAGAGTCAGCCCAGCCGCCATGGTGGGAAGCGCAAGTCGTCCCGGCACCGTTGACGACCCAAACCACCACGAAGCCCACGCGGAAGGCACCGCCCGCAAAGCCGAAGGCACGGCCCCAGGAGGGTGAGCTCTTCGCCGACGACGCGGTCGAAACGCCCTCGACCACGCCCGCACCCATCGAGTCGCCGGCCCCGGTCACGCTCGGCCGTCAGGTCGTGGCCACCAAGCTCTACGAGCATCAGGGGAAGTTCGTGCGCAGGGTCCCGGACCGCAAGGTGGTGGCGGCTGTCATCGACGCACTCGACGCATCGGGGGGCACGCTCTCACTCGCAGCAGTCGCTGGCGCCGCCGTCGCTTCGGGGGGCCGCACCAACACCCGCCCGGAAGGCTTCGTCACTGTGCTGACCCGGCTGCTGAACATCGAGGGCTACGAAGTCATCAGCCTGATCGACTCCCGGACCCGAGTCCGGCTCAACCGCGACACACTGCGCGAGCAGTTCGAACTGCCCAGGGAGAACGCATGAGCGGGGCATCCGTCAGCGCAGCCCGCCGCCGCGAGGTCATCGACGCGCTACGGCGCGGGACCGTGCCACACTCGGGTCTCGACCTCTTCGCTGTCGGGCTGGACCGTTTCGCGCCCGCGCTGGACGAGCGGATCGCCACGATCGCGACGGGCAGTGCGGCCTTCCATGCCATTCGCGGCGAGTACGGGTCCGGCAAGACCTTCTTCGCCCGCTGGCTCGCCGAACGGGCGAAGCGGGCGGGGCTCGCCACCGCCGAGATTCAGATCTCGGAGACAGAGACACCACTGCACAAACTGGAAACCGTCTACCGACGGCTCACCGAGCGGCTGACCACAGCGACCGAGCCTGCCAGCGCCCTGCGCTCGGTGATCGATGGTTGGTTCTACACCCTCGAAGAGGAGGTGACCGAGGCGCAACCCGAACTCGCTGAAGACAGTGAGGCGTTGGAGTCTGCGGTCGAAGCGCTGCTGGAGGTGCGGCTGCGTGGCGTAGCCCAGACCACTCCCGCCTTCTCCGCCGCCCTGCGCGGCTATCGCAAGGCCACGCTGGACGGGGACGCGGCCACCGCCGAAGCCGTCATCGCCTGGCTAGGCGGCCAGAAGTCGGTCGCCGCCTCCGCGCGCCGTACTGCGGGGGTGCGCGGAGATCTCGACCACTTCGCGGCACTGGGCTTCCTTCAGGGACTGCTCACCGTCCTGAAGGACTGCGGGCATCCCGGACTCCTGCTGGTCCTCGATGAGATCGAGACCTTGCAACGGGTGCGGGGAGACGTGCGCGAGAAGGGGCTCAATGCCCTACGACAGCTCCTTGATGAAATCGACGCGGGCCGCTTTCCTGGGCTCTTCCTGGTCATCACCGGCACACCTGCCTTCTACGACGGGCAGCAGGGGGTTCAACGCCTGCCTCCGCTGGCCCAACGGTTGGCAACCGACTTCTCCACCGATCCGCGCTTCGACTCACCGCGGGCGGTCCAGCTGCGACTTACCGGTTTCGATCTCCAGCGGCTGGGCGAACTGGGCCGTGCCGTACGCGACTTGTATGCGGGATCGGCCCGGAATCCTGAGCGTATCGCTGACCTTGTCGACGATACGTACGTGGCGGAGTTGGCCACTGCCCTGACGGGAAGGCTCGGCGGGCGGGCGGGCATCGCACCGAGGCTCTTCCTGCGCAAACTCGTCGCAGACGTATTGGACCGGGTGGACGAGTTTGACGACTTCGACCCGCGCAAGCACTACGCGCTGACCGTCAGCAGCGACGAGCTGAGCGAAGTCGAGCGCAACGCCACGGCGGACAGCGCCGACGAGATCGAGCTGGAGCTGCCGTGACAGGTGCACCCGAACCGCTGGACCGGCTGCACCCCGGGGTCGTACACCACATCGTCAACACCCTGGGGTGGCCTGGCCTTCGCCCGCTCCAAGAAGAGGCAATCGAACCGCTGCTGGACGGTGCCGATGCAGTACTGCTCGCACCGACGGCGGGCGGCAAGACCGAAGCGGCATCCTTCCCTCTGCTGTCCAGGATGGCAGCGGAGAACTGGACAGGGACCTCAGTCCTCTACGTATGCCCGCTCAAGGCGCTGCTCAACAACCTCCTGCCCCGTCTGGAGACTTACACCTCATGGCTGGGCCGGACCGCGGCGCTGTGGCACGGGGATGTCTCGCAGCCACGACGCAAGCGGATCCTGCGGGATCGGCCAGACATCCTGCTGACTACGCCAGAATCGCTGGAGGCGATGCTGGTCAGCGCCAATGTCGACCACCGGGCCTTCTTCTCCGGGCTGCGGACCATCGTCGTCGATGAGGTGCATGCCTTCGCCGGTGACGACCGGGGCTGGCATCTGCTGGCCGTGCTCGAGCGGCTCGAACGAGTCGTCGGTCGGTCAGTACAGCGGGTCGGGCTCTCCGCGACGGTGAGCAATCCTGAACAGCTGCTCACGTGGCTGCAGGGCTCGGGGCTCGGCCAACGCGCGGCTTACGTTGTCGCCCCGCATCTGCGCGAGGAGAATCCAGTCCTGCCGCCCCCCGGCGAAATCCAGCTCGACTATGTGGGGTCCCTGGAGAATGCGGCGACGGTGATCGCCTTCCTGCATAGCGGGGAGAAGCGGCTGGTGTTCTGCGAATCGCGTCGGCAGGTCGAGATGCTCGGCGAGAGCCTGCGAGCCAAGGGTGTGACCACATTCCTCTCGCATGCGTCTCTCTCAATGGATGAGCGGAGGCGGGCGGAAGAGGCATTCGCCGATGCACGAGACTGTGTGATCGTCTCCACCAGCACACTGGAACTCGGCATCGACGTGGGCGACCTGGATCGCGTCATCCAGATTGACGCACCCAGCACCGTGGCCTCCTTCCTCCAGCGGCTCGGTCGGACCGGACGGCGCCCGGGTTCCACTCGGAATTGCCTTTTCCTTGCCACCGACGAAGACGGTCTGCTCGGCGCAGCAGCCCTGCTTCTGCTGTGGTCACGTGGCTGGGTCGAGCCGGTGGTGGCCCCACCGGAACCCCGGCACATCGTCGCCCAGCAAGTGCTGGCTCTCTGCCTGCAGGAACACCGGGTCGGAGACCGGCTCTGGCGGGAGTGGTGGGGCGGGCTCGGCCCCTTCGGCCCCTCCGCCGAACCCATCGTGCGCCATCTGATCGACGAGGGGTTCCTGGAGCAGGACGGCGGAATGCTGTTCATCGGCCCCGAGGCCGAACGCCGCTTCGGTTACCGCCACTTCATGGATCTCACCGCGGTCTTCACTGCCGCACCGGAGTTCACTGTGCTGGCGGGCCGCAGCGAGATCGGCACCACCAACCCGGCGCTGCTGACTGAGGAAGTTGCCGGACCTAGGCGGCTGCTCCTCGCCGGACGGAGCTGGCAGGTGACGTACATCGACTGGTCCCGGCGGCGGTGCTTCGTCGAACCGGTCGAGGGCGGCGGCAAGGCACGGTGGGGCGGGGTCGGCTCCGGCCGTTCCGCCTCGTACGAGCTGACCCGCTCCGCCCGGGAGGTCCTGCTCGGCACCGATCCGCTAGTCACTTTGACCCGTCGTGCTGAAGCCGCCCTCGCTCAGGCTCGCGACAACGGCGCGGAGTCGGTGCACCCTGCCGGGACAGTTGTTCTCCGCGGTGGTCGGGACACGAACGTGCGCTGGTGGACTTGGGCCGGCTATCGGGTCAACGTCACCCTGGCTGCCACGCTCTCGGGCATTGCCGACCCTCTTCAGCGCCCTACAGACACGTACATCCGGCTCCGCGAAGACTTGACTCTGGACGAGTGGAATCGAGCCAAGGCCGCGGCAATAGGTCAGCTCTGCCTCCCCGCCGTCGACACTCGCGCTATCCATGGGCTCAAGTTCAGCGCCGCACTCCCTCAACGGCTTGCAGAGGCCACACTCGCCGCGCGTCTCGCGGACCTCGATGGCGCATCGGCTGCACTCAAAGAAACCTCGAGGTTCGTGTTCGTGGGCGATTGAGCACCCACGGTAGGGCAGCACCGGCGGTGAGGCGTTCGAGCGCGTCGGCGGTAGGGAAGATCTGGACGAGGTCGACGCGGCGCTTGGCTTCCCGCTGAGTTCAACCACCACAGACTCGCCGGCCAAGCTCTCAGCAGCACACCACTGATGGAAGACGGGCGGCCGAACGTGCGCAGCCCAATTAAGGGTTGCCAAACATCTGAAGCCTAAGCGCTGCCCCCAACTGGGAACATGCCATCGGGCGGACCTACCGACGCAAAGGGTATTCACATGCCGCAACTGCTAAATGAACCTCAACTACAGGTCCTGCGTTGGGTCGGCCAAGGTTGCCCGGAAGACCTATGGGAAGGGACCGCCCACAAGCTCAGCTGCCAAGCGCTACAGAGCCGGGGGCTGGTCAAAGTCTCCAAGAGGGAAGGGCAATGGTCCGCGAGACTCACGGCCTCCGGCCAGTACTTCCTCGACCACGGCAGCTATCCGCCCGACAAACCTCGCGCCAGAGGTGGCGCCCCAGCCCAGAAAGCTGGACCGCCACCAGCGACCGTCTCCACCGGGCAAAAGGCCAGCGAGCCGGTAGACGCGCCAACACCACCACCGAGCCCCAACTCCGGTCCTCGCAAGAGGAAGACGACCGTCACGGAGCAGCTCCTGGAAGAGCTTGTGGAGGCGGGCGGCCGGATCGTCAAACGGGAAGCCAGCGGCCGGGAGACCGAGAAATGGCCGATCCGCGTCGCTGCCGCCCGGAGGTCGGGGAAGATCCCGAAGGCCAAAGAGCTGCACGGAGGCTGGTGCCGTGACGGCTATGAGATCCGGCTGGTCGACACACCTGCCTGGCGCTTGGCCGTGCTGTCACCCATTCCTGTGCCTTCACGGCTCACAAAACCGTATCCAGTCGTCAAAGCCCTGCAGGGCCTTCCTCAGCCCATGGGGCTGACCAAGTCCGTGCAGAACCGGGCTTTCCGACTCATCCATGCCCTGCTCACCGCAACACAGGGGGCGGGGCACACCGTCGTGATCGGCACAGCGAATGCGGCACCGCCACCGCATCGTCGGCGAGGCGGCCCACCTCACTTCACCATCACCGCGCAGGGACAGAAATGCGAATTCCTCGTCCTGCAGGAACAGGACCGGGTCGAACACGTCCCCACGCGGAAGGAACTTGCGGACGCCGAGAAGTACTCCTGGGCCAGGCCCCCTCGCTACGACTACTCCCCCGCCGACCGCTTGAGGATCGCTGTCAGCGGTGGGCTGCCGCACCGGGCCGGCGAGTGGGCCGACACGGCGGCACGCCCTCTTGAGGACCAGCTCGCCGAGATCGTTCAGGAGGTCGGCTTGCGCGGACAGGAAGCCGAACGCAAGCGTCTGGCTGACCTGGAAGAAGCACAGCAGAAGCGCCTGCGGTGGGAAGCCGCCAAGCGGCAGGCCGCGGCCGAATACGCAGAGGCATACCGCGTCCGCCACCTCGAAGAACAGCACGCGGGGTGGAGGCGCGCAGCGGGCCTCGTCGAGTACGTCGGCGCACTCCGACTTCATGCAGAGGGTCTGCCTCCCGGAGCAGCCAGGGACGAAGCCGAGGCATGGATCGCGTGGGCCGAGAGCCATGTGAAACGCCTGAACCCGCTCAACGGTTCACCGTTGCTACCGAAAATCCCCGAGCCCCGCGCTGAGGACCTCCAGCCGTTCATTCGCGGCTGGAGCCCCTACGGACCCACCTATTAAGCGCACGATCCACCTGACTTCCGCCGGACCCGCCAGATCGCGAACTGCAGCGCGCCTGGCACCTGCGATGGCAAAACTCGACCGATCTTCGCAAAGTCCCCGCAAAGACAGGGCTCAGGAACCGCCTTTTCCATCTCACGTGACCTGCGTAATCGACCGAGTGACGCCCCGTCAGAATCTGCGTCAAACGTGCGTCACGTGCGTCGAATATGCGTCAAGATATCGCCCGTAACGCCCACAGCGCACATAACGCACACCACCCGAACCCGCAGGTCAGACGCCCTTTGCGGCCCGCTCAAGGATCGCGACGCACTCCACATGGTGGGTCATCGGGAAGAGATCGAACGCCCGCATGCGCCGTGCCCCGTACCCCGCCTCGCGGAAGTACGCGAGGTCGCGGGCGAGGGCGGCCGGGTCGCAGGCGACGTAGGCGATGCGGCGGGGGGTGAGGGAGGCGAGGTGGCGGACGGTGGCCTTGCCGGCGCCGGCGCGGGGCGGGTCGAGGACGACGAGGTCGACGTCGGTGATGCCGGTGCGGGGGAGGATCTGCTCGACCTTGCCCTGTTCGATGCGGACCCGGTCGAGGTCGGCGAGGTTGTGGCGGGCGTCCTCGACGGCGCGCTTGCTCGATTCGATGCCGAGGACTGCGCCCTTGTCGCCGACGCGTTCGGCGAGGGCCCCGGCGAAGAGGCCGACGCCGCAGTAGAGGTCGAGGGCCATGTCGCCCTTCTTCGGCATCAGGCCCTGCATGACGGCCTCGACGAGGAGGTCGGCGGCCTTCGGGTGGACCTGCCAGAAGCCGCCGTTGCCGACCCGCCAGGTGCGGCCGGCGGCGCGTTCGCGGACGAAGGGGCGGCCGTGGACGCGGTGGACGCCGCCGTCCTTCTCGTCGACGCGGAGGACGGAGACCGGCTTGTCGAGTTCGACGATGGGGAGGCGGCCGCCGGGGCGGGGGGTGAGGATGACCTGGCGGTCGTGGGAGCCGGTGGCGGCGATCGCCTCGACGGTGGCGATCTGCGGCCAGGTGCGCTGCTCGATGCCGAGTTCGGATACGCCGGGGGCGGCGATCATGCAGTGGGTGACCGGCTCGACGTCGTGCGAGCGGTGCTTGCGGAGGCCGGGGTGGCCGTCGGCGTCGACCGCGTACTGGACGCGGGTGCGCCAGGCCGGGACCTCGCCCTTGGCGACCTTGTCGCCGGGGGCCGGTTCGACGGTGCCGTCCCAGCCGGTCTCCTCGGGGGTGAGGCCGGCGAGCCGCGCCAGTTGCTCGGCGATGACCGTGGCCTTGAGGCGGCGCTGCGCGCCGGGCGCGGCGTGCTGCCAGTCGCAGCCGCCGCACCGGCCGGGGCCGGAGAACGGGCAGGGCGCCTCGACGCGGTCCTTGGAGGGGTCGAGGATGTCGACGGCGTCGGCGCGCAGGAAGCGGGCGCCTTCCTCGCCGTCGGTGACGCGGGCGCGGACCCGTTCGCCGGGCAGTGCGTGCCGGACGAAGAGGACCTGGCCGGCGTCGGTGCGGGCGATGCAGTGGCCGCCGTGCGCGACCGGGCCGATCTCGACCTCGTACTCCTCGCCGACCAGTGACTTCCTGGGTTCCGGCGGCGTGTCCGGCTGCATGGCGGGGAGCTCCTGGGTGGGGTGGGAGGAAACCGTGACGGCTGGCCTCCGAGTGGAGGCCAGCCGTCCATTCTACGGCGTGCCGGGGTGTGCCCCGGGCCGCCGCGGTCACTTCTTGGTGGCCGCGGATTCCTTCTTGGGTGCGGTGACCGGGCCGCGCCGGACCGCGCCGGGGGCGTTCCATTCGGCGCGCTTGCGGGCGCGCTTCTTGGCGGCTTCGGAGGAGTCCAGCTGCCAGGGCACGGAGGTGACCATGACGCCGGGGGTGAACAGCAGGCGTCCCTTGAGGCGCAGCGCGGACTGGTTGTGGAGCAGGTGCTCGTACCAGTGGCCGACGACGTACTCGGGGATGTAGACGGAGACCGCGTCGCGGGGGCTCTCCCGGCGCAGCGACTTGACGTAGTCGATGATCGGCCGGGTGATCTCGCGGTACGGGGAGGCGAGGACCTTCAGCGGGACCTCGATGCCGCGGCGCTCCCACTCGGCGCGCAGGGCCCGGGTGTCGGCCTGGTCGACGTCGACGCTGACCGCTTCGAGGGTGCCCGAGCGCATCAGCTTGGCGTAGTTCAGGGCGCGCAGGGTGGGCTTGTGCAGCTTGGAGACCAGGACGATGGCGTGCACGCGGGAGGGGCGGACCACGTCGTCGTCGGGCATGTCCGGGGCGGCGATCTCGTCGGACACCCGGTCGTAGTGGCGGCGGATCGCGGTCATGGTCACGAAGAAGATGACCATGCCGAGGAGGGCGACCCAGGCGCCGTGGGTGAACTTGGTGAGCAGGACGACGACCAGGACCAGGCCGGTGAAGAAGGCACCGAAGGCGTTGATGGCGCGGGAGCGGTGCATCTTGCGGCGCTTGGCGGGGTCCTTCTCGCTGACCAGGTGGCGGTTCCAGTGCCGGACCATGCCGATCTGGCTGAGCGTGAAGGAGACGAAGACGCCGACGATGTAGAGCTGGATCAGGCGGGTGGAGTCCGCGCCGTAGAGGTAGACCAGGATGGTGGCGGCGCCGGCCAGTAGGACGATGCCGTTGGAGAAGGCCAGCCGGTCGCCGCGGGTGTGCAGCTGGCGCGGCAGGTAGCGGTCCTGGGCGAGGATCGAGCCGAGCAGCGGGAAACCGTTGTAGGCGGTGTTGGCGGCCAGGAACAGGACCAGTGCGGTGGCCGCGGCCAGCACGACGAAGAGGAAGCTGCCCTTGCCGAAGACCGCCTCGGCGACCTGCGAGATGACCGGGTTCTGGGTGTAGCCGGAGCCGATCGGCTTGCCGTTGCTGAGCAGGTCGGTGGCGGGGTTCTCGGCCATCCGGACGTGGGTGGTCATGGCCAGCGCGATGATGCCGCAGAACATGGTGACGGCCAGCCCGCCCATCAGGGCGAGGGTGGTGGCGGCGTTCTTCGACTTCGGCTTGCGGAAGGCGGGCACACCGTTGGAGATCGCCTCGACGCCGGTGAGCGCGGCACAGCCGGAGGAGAAGGCGCGCAGCAGCAGGAAGATCATTGCGAAGCCGGCGAGGCCGCCCTGTTCGGCGTGGATGGTGTAGTCGGCGGTGGGGGCCTTCATGGTGTCGCCGAGGACCAGGCCGCGGATCGCGCCCCAGAGGATCATGATGAAGACGCCGGCCACGAAGACGTACGTGGGGATCGCGAAGAGCTTGCCGGACTCCTTGACGCCGCGCAGGTTCATCAAGGTCAGCAGCACGATGATGGCGATGGCGCAGAGCGTCTTGTGCTCGACGACGAAGGGGACGGCGGAGCCGAGGTTCTCCACTCCGGAGGAGATGGAGACCGCGACGGTCAGGACGTAGTCGACCAGCAGTGCGCTGGCGACGGTCAGGCCGGCCTTGGGCCCGAGGTTGGTGGTGGCGACCTCGTAGTCACCACCGCCGCTCGGGTAGGCGTGCACGTTCTGCCGGTACGACGCGACGACGGTGAACATCAGCACGACGACCGCGACCGCGATCCACGGGCTGAAGTGGTACGCCGAGACCCCCGCCACGGACAGGACCAGCAGTACCTCGCCGGGCGCGTAGGCCACGGAGGAGAGCGGGTCGGAGGCGAAGACGGGGAGTGCGATGCGCTTGGGGAGAAGGGTCTCCCCAAGCCTGTCGCTGCGCAGTGCGCGCCCGATCAAGATCCGTTTGGGCACGTCGGTCAGTTTGGACACCCGAGGATGCTAAGCCTTCGTCAAGGTCCTCGCCCACCCGCCACCCGGACGGGTCGGAACACCCGAATGCGCCACCATGCACAGAGCCACCCGACTCCGCATCCACCACGCGGCTTCTCCGCAACATCTACACGCTACGCACACGGCTGCATCGTCGATACGGGGAACCCCGCGGGCCCGAACTTCGTGGTGGATGTCACGGAGTTCGGGCGTGTCGCGGGGGGCGTGTCGTCACTCGCCGCGCGCTGCCGGGCGTGTCGGGGGCCGTGGCCTCACTCCGCGCGCACCACCGGGCGCGGCCGACGGGACAGCAGATCGCCCAGCCCCTCCCGGGTCGCCGCCAGCAGCACCACGTCCTGCGGCCGCAGGACGTGGTCGTCCAACTCGTCCGCCAGATGCGCCGGCGCCGGACCGTCCCCCGACTGCGGCGCGCCCGCCGCGGGCTCCGCCGCCGGCTCGTCGGGCGCGGAATTGTCGACGGCCAGCACCCGCAGCCGGCCCGGCCGCAGCACCTCACCGACCGTCCGCCCCTCCAGGGCGGCATGACCGCGCACCTCCACCCGGGCCACCAGCAGCACCCGCCGCTCCACCGGGATCGCCCCGAGGATCTCGCGGCCCATCATCGCCCCGGCGAAGGCCGGCGCCGCCAGGAACGACACGCTGCGGCTACGGGTCCGCGCACCCGGATGCGCCGCGCGCAACGTGCGGTAGACGGCGGCGGCGAACCCGTCGTCGAAGAGCCGCAGCGTCACCCGCAGCCGCGGATTGACCGACCGTGCGTAGAGCGCCGCCTCCAGATTGGTGGTGTCCTCGCTCGTCAGCGCCAGCAAGGTCCGGGCCCGGTCGGCCAACGCCGCCTCCAACACGCCCTCCTGCGTCACGTCCCCCACGACGGTCGGCACCCGCAGCCGGCGCGCCAACGCGATCCCGCGCGCCTCCGGATCGGCCTCAATGCACACCACCGGGATCCGCATCTCGTGCAACCGCGCCAGCACCCGGGTACCGATCTTCCCCAGCCCCAGCAACACCACGTGCCCGGACAACCCACGGGGCGGACGACGCAACGCCGAGGCACTACGGAACGTCCCCAGCCCCTCGAACGCCGCCGCCACCAGCACCGGGAGCAACAACAGCCCGACCAACCCGGACAGCAACTGGAGCAGTTTGCGCGCCAACGGGGCGTCGAGCGCCGGTTCATTGATCGCGAACAGGTCCAGCAGCGTGAGGTACGCCGCGTGCAACGGCTTCTCCCCCGTCGCCAAGGACGCCGCGACGGCCAGCGCCAGCACCGCCCCGACGATCCCGGCCAGCGACCAGCGCAGCCGCCGGGAGAAGAGGGAGGCGAGCGGCGCACCCCGACCGCGCAGCCGGCGCGGCCGCACCGTCCGCCCCGTATAGGCCACGGTCTCCAGAACGATCCGGCCACAGCCGGTGGCCGCCGCGGCCGAGGCGTCGTCCGGCAGCAGCACCGGCCCCTCGTCACCCGACGCCGCCCCGGGCGCACCGGACGGCCCGCCTGAGGGGCCACCGGCGAAACCACCAGACGCCTCGCCGGGCGACGGCGACAGCAACGCCAACGTGCACAGCCGCCGCGCCCCCGCCGGACCGGACTGCCCCGGCGCACGCTCCACGGCCCGCAGCATCAACCCGTCCGCCTCGATGACCTTGCTGGTCCCGGCGACCGCCGTCGCCACCAACGCCGGCGCGACGGTGTCCGCGTCGGAGAGCACCGTGGTGGAGGCATCGGCTCGCGGCGGCTGCGCACCGTCCGCCCCGCTACTCGCGGCGACCGCCGCTGCCTGGTCCAGCAACTCCTCCAGATGCTGGCCGAGTTTGCGGTTGTAGAGCCGGATCACCAGCCGCAACCGGGGGTTGAGGCGACGGGCCCGGAGCGCGGCGTGGATGTTGAGATCGTCGTCGTCGTGGACCAGCGCCAGCGCGCCGGCCTCGGTGATCCCCGCCCGGATCAGCGCCGCGTCGTCGACCTGCGTCGCCACCAGGACGCGTATCGGCTCCGGCGGCGACTGCCCGTCCTCGCGCGCCGGCGCGGGCGGCGCACCGGGCGGCACACCGGGCCCGCCCCGCGCCACCGCCGCCGACATCCGGCCGAGCAGCGCGGTGGCCCGACCCAGGCCGCGGGACGGCGACGGAACACGGGGGCGGTTCGGCTCCCGCGCGGACGGCACGATCAGCGTCACCCGTTCGCCGTAGACGTCACGGAGCTCGGCGGCGAGCCGGTGGGCGAGCGCGTCATCGCCGCACACCACCATGTGCGGTGCGAGAGAGACCTGTTGGGGCTGTTGTGGCAGTTGTGGCACACGCCGTAGCGTGCCCTATAGGCCCGCCCCCGCGCAGCGCAGCGCACGATCCCACCGCACCCCGGCACCCGCCCACAACGGACCAGCACCCACCGCGCCCCCTACCGGGCACGCCATTACAGCTACGGTTGTACCGGACCACGGTGCGGCCGGCGCTCCCGTCTGACGCACCGGGCCGCGGTCACAAGACCGCGGCTCCGTGTCGCCGGTACGTCGGAGAAGAAAGTAGTGAGCAGGGTGTTTGTGCAGGTCAGCGCGCTAGTGCAAGGCACGGGGTAATCAGCATGCACATCGTCATCATGGGATGCGGCCGCGTGGGCTCCGCGCTCGCGCAGACCCTGGAAGGCCAGGGCCACTCCATCGCGGTGATCGACCAGGACCCGACCGCGTTCCGCCGCCTCGGCTCGGCCTTCGGCGGCCGCCGCGTCACCGGCGTCGGCTTCGACCAGGACACCCTCCGCGAAGCCGGCATCGAAGAGGCCGGCGCCTTCGCCGCCGTCTCCAGCGGCGACAACTCCAACATCATCGCCGCCCGCGTGGCCCGCGAGATGTTCGGCGTGGAGAACGTCGCGGCCCGGATCTACGACCCGCGCCGCGCCGAGGTCTACCAGCGCCTCGGCATCCCCACCGTCGCCACCGTCCGCTGGACCGCCGACCAGATGCTGCGCCGGCTGCTGCCCTCGGGCGCCGAACCCCTCTGGCGCGACCCCAGCGGCGGCGTCCAGCTCGCCGAGGTCCACACCGCCCCCTCCTGGGTCGGCCACAAGATCAGCAAACTGCAGGAGGAGACCGGCGTCCGCGTCGCCTTCCTCACCCGCCTGGGCGAGGCCACGCTGCCCACCTCCCAGACGGTCCTCCAGGAAGGCGACCTGGTGCACGTCATGATGCGCACCGACGAAGTCGAAAAGGTCGAGGCGGCATTCGCCCAGGGTCCCGAGGAGGCGCACGCATGAGGGTCGCCATTGCGGGCGCAGGAGCGGTCGGCCGCTCCATCGCCGGCGAACTGCTCGAAAACGGTCACGAGATCCTGCTCATCGACAAGGCGCCCACCGCCATCTCCGTCGAACGGGTCCCGCTTGCCGAATGGCTGCTCGCCGACGCCTGCGAAATCACCTCACTCGACGAAGCAGCCCTCCAGCGCTGCAACGTCGTCATCGCCGCAACCGGCGACGACAAGGTCAACCTCGTCGTCTCCCTGCTCGCCAAGACCGAGTACGGCGTGCCGCGGGTCGTCGCCCGCGTCAACAACCCCAAGAACGAATGGCTGTTCAACGAAGCCTGGGGCGTCGACGTCGCCGTCTCCACCCCGCGCCTGATGTCCGCCCTGGTCGAAGAGGCCGTCAGCGTCGGCGACCTCGTCCGGCTGCTGCGCTTCAGCCACGGCGACGCCAACCTCGTCGAACTCACCCTCCCCCCGGAAGCCGCCCTGGCCGGCACCCGGGTCGGAGACGTGGACTGGCCCGAGGACACCTCCCTGGTGACGATCATCCGCGGCACCCGGGTCCTCACCCCCAACAAGGACGACGCCCTCGAAGCCGGCGACGAACTGCTCTTCGTCGCCGCCCAGTCCCGCGAGGAACAGCTGGAAGACCTGCTGTCCGTCCGCCGCGACGACAGCTGAGCCGACCCACCGGTCCGGCCGACGCACCACACGAAGGGCCCGGGAGCCACAAAGCTCCCGGGCCCTTCGCCCTGTCACACTTCGCGCCGCAGATCAGCGACGGTGCCGCGGCCCCTCTTGCGGACGGTCCGCGGCAGCCGCCTCCGGCGCCGACAGCCCCCGCTGCCGCTCGGCCTCCTCGGCCTTCTCCTGCGCTTCCATCTCCGCGAAGACATCGATCGGCGCCGGCGCCTTCACCAGGAACATCCAGGTCAGATACAGCGCCAACAGGAACGGCGGAATCTTCAGGGCCACCAACACCCACCCCAGCTGTGTGGTGTCCGCCCACCAGTACAACGGGAACAAGATCATGCACTTGGCGAGCAGGATCAGCCCCCACGCCCAGCTGGCCTTCGCGTACGCCTTCTTACGCCCCGGATTACGCGTCCGCCACGAAAGGTTCTCCTTGAACACCGGGCCCAGAATCAACCCGATCAACGGAACACCCGCAAGCGTCGTGACGATGTACGCCACCGCCAGCCCCAGCGTGTACAGCATCCCCGGCAGGTAGAAGTCCTTGGCGTTACCGGTCATCATCGCGAAGACCACACCGAACGCCACCCCGAACACCCCACTGAAGGCGTGTTTGACGGTGTCCTTCCGCACCAGCCGCACCGCACACAGCACCAACGACACCGCCAGCGCCGCAATCGCCGAGACGTGCAGATCCTTGTTGACCGTGAAGATCGCGACGAACAGCAGACCCGGCAGCACCGTCTCCACCATGCCGCGCACGCCACCGAACGCCTCGAACAGCGCCGCTTCCGTCACCTGCCTGCCATCGGCACCAGCACCCGCACCGGACTCCAGCGGGGCCCCGCCCACAGGGCGGTCAACAGAAGCGGAAGTGGAAGCCTCAGGGTCAGTGGTCGGTCGGTCGTACGACGTCACCGGCTACTCCTGTCCGAGCGGTCGCAGTTCGTACTTGGGATTGAAGAGCACCCGGCGCCCGTGACTCAACGAGACCCGGCCCGAGGCGATGAGCTTACGGCCCGGCTCGATCCCGACGATGGAACGGCGACCCAGCCACACCACGTCGAGCGCCGCGGAGCCGTCGAACAGCTCCGCCTCCAGCGCGGGCACACCGGCACGCGGCCGCAGCGTGACATGCCGCAGGGTCCCGGAGACCTTCACTATCTGACGGTCATCGCAGTCGCATATCCGCGTACACCCCGTCGCCTGCGCATCCTCCTGCAACTCGGCGGACTGCAGCTCCTCCTCGGAGGACGACAGCCTGTCGAGCATCCGGCGGAACCGGCCGGCCGGCTTCTCGGGTCGGATCCCAGCACTCATAACCCCAGCGTACCGGGGCCCGCGCGGCGTCCCCCGCACCCCGCACCAGCACCCCGCCGCCCGCGTTCACCCCTCGAAACGACGATCCACCCGCACCCCGACCACCAGGCCATCCCCCCCCCCACGACGGCCCCCACCAGCCGCCCTCCCCCGGCCGCCCCGCGTTCACCCCTCGAACCGATACCCCATACCCGGCTCCGTGATGAAGTGCCGCGGGTGCGACGGATCACCCTCCAGCTTCCGCCGCAGCTGCGCCATGTACACCCGCAGGTAATTCGTCTCCGTCCCGTACGACGGCCCCCACACCTCCTGCAACAACTGCTTCTGGCTGACCAGCCGCCCCTGATTACGGACCAGCACCTCCAGCAGATGCCACTCCGTCGGCGTCAGACGAATGTCCCGACCGCCCCGATTGACCTTCTTCGCCGCCAGATCGACCGTGAACCCCTCGGTCTCCACGATCACCTCGTCATCCGCCGGCCCGGTCGGCTCCGCCCGCCGCACCGCCGCCCGCAACCGCGCCAGCAGCTCATCCATCCCGAACGGCTTCGTCACATAGTCGTCCGCCCCCGCATCCAGCGCCTCCACCTTCTCGTCCGACGTCTGCCGCGCGGACAGCACCAAAATCGGCACCCGCGACCAGCCGCGCAGCCCCTTGATGACCTCCACACCGTCCATATCGGGCAGCCCCAGATCCAGGACCACCACATCGGGATGGCGGGCCGCAGCGAGCTTCAGGGCAGTGGCCCCATCAGGGGCGGCATCCACCTCGTACTTGCGCGCCTTCAGGTTGATCACAAGGGCGCGAACGATCTGCGGCTCGTCATCAACCACAAGCACCCGGTTCACTGGCGTTCTCCTCGCGGTGTCGATCGCCGACGGGCAACACCCGCCGACCACGTCGTCAATGCGGCCGGTACCGCCCGGCCGGTGAAATGGCCCCCTCCCGGGCCGCGCGGCGGACACGCACCGTCACCGGAACACAGCCGCATCCCGCCGCAGATACGCCCGCCGTGATCTCGACTCATGTCGTCGCCTGCGCCGGAAGATCAGGACGGACCGGCGCAACACCCGCAGCGGCCCGCAACGTCAGCACCATCGTCATCCCACCCCCCGGAGTATCCTCCGCCGCCAACGTCCCGCCGATCGCCTCCGCGAAACCACGTGCCACGGCCAAACCCAACCCCACCCCGGCACCCCGAGGAGCATCCCCGTACCGCTGGAACGGCTCGAAGATCCGGTCCTTCGCACTGTCCGGCACACCCGGACCCCGGTCCGCGATCCGCAACTCCACCCGGTCACCGAGCGCACTGGCCGACACCAGCACCACCTCACCGTCCGGGCTGTACTTCACGGCGTTCTCCACCAGATTGGCCACCGACCGCTCCAGCAGCCCCGGATCCACCGCCACCATCGGCAGCTCCTCCGGGATGTCCAACGTGACACTGCCCTCCGGAACCCCACCCAGCGCCATCGGCACCACCTCGTCGAGGTCGATCTCCCGAATCAGCGGCGTCACCGTCCCCGTCTGCAACCGGGACATGTCCAGCAGATTCCCCACCAGATGATCGAGCCGGTCAGCACCCGCCTCGATCCCCTCCAGCAGCTCCGCCTCGTCCTCCTCCGACCACGCCACATCGTCCGACCGCAACGACGTCACCGACGCCTTGATGCTCGCCAACGGCGTCCGCAGATCATGACTGACCGCCGCCAACAACGCCGTCCGGATCCGGTTCCCCTCCGCCAGCTCCCGAGCCAGCTCGGCCTCCCCCACCAGCCGCTGCCGATCCAGCACCACCGCGGCCTGCGCGGCGAACGCCGCCAACACCCGACGGTCCTCCGCCGGCAACACCCGACCGGTCAGCGCCAACGCCATGTGGTCACCCACCGGCATGTCCACGTCCGCATCCTCCGGACGCGCCAGCGGCGCCCCACTGCCACCACCCGCGCGCCCCGCGCACGTCCACGGATCCACATCGCTGCGCCGCTCCAGCAACGCCACGGTGTCCATCCCGAACGTCTCCCGCACCCGCTCCAGCAGCGCGTCCAACGTGGTCTCACCACGCAGCACACTCCCCGCCAGGAACGACAGGATCTCCGACTCCGCCCGCAACCGCGCCGCCTGATGCGTCCGCCGGGCAGCCAGATCCACCACCGACGCCACCGACACCGCCACCGCGAAGAAGATCACGATCGCCACGATGTTCTTCGGATCACTGACCGTGAGCGTATGAGTGGGCGGAGTGAAGTAGAAGTTCAACAGCAGCGACCCGACCGCCGCCGACGCCAACGCCGGCAACTGCCCACCGAGCAGCGCCGCCACCACCGTCAGGAACAGGAACAACAACACGTCATTGGCCAGCCCCGGACCGTTCGAGAGCTTGGTGAGCAGCAGCGACAGCAACGTCGGACCACCCACCCCGACCAGCCAGCCGGCGATGATCCGCGCCCGCCCCAGCCGCGCCCCCCGCGCCACCGGCAGCCCCCGGCCCTTGGCGACCTCTTCGTGCGTCACGATGTGCACATCGAGGTCCGGCCCGGATTCCCGGGCCACCGTCGCCCCCACACCCGGCCCGAAGACGTACTGCCACGCCTTACGGCGGCTCGACCCCAGCACGATCTGGGTCGCGTTCACCCCCCGGGCGAACTCCAACAACGCACTCGGTATGTCATCACCGATGACGTGATGAAACGTCCCGCCCAGATCCTCCACCAGCGTCCGCTGATCGGCCAGCTCCTTCGGCGACGCCGAGGTCAACCCGTCACTACGGGCTATGTAGACGGCGAGCACCTCACTGCCCGACCCCTTCGCGGCCATCCGGGCGGCCCGACGGATCAACGTCCGCCCCTCCGGCCCACCAGTCAGCCCGACGACGATCCGCTCCCGCGCCTGCCAGGTCGAACGGATCGAATGCTCCGCCCGGTACTCCTGGAGGTACTCGTCCACCCGGTCGGCCACCCACAGCAGCGCCAGCTCCCGCAGCGCGGTGAGGTTCCCCGGCCGGAAGTAGTTCGACAGCGCCGCATCGACCTTGTCCGACTGGTAGATGTTGCCGTGCGCCATCCGCCGCCGGATCGCCTGCGGCGACATGTCGACCAACTCGATCTGATCGGCCCGCCGAACGATCTCGTCCGGCACCGTCTCGCGCTGCCGCACGCCCGTTATCGACTCGACGACGTCCCCGAGCGACTCCAGGTGCTGGATGTTCACCGTCGAGATCACCGTGATCCCGGCTTCCAGCAACTCCTCGACGTCCTGCCAACGCTTGCCGTTGCGAGACCCCGGAACGTTGGTGTGCGCCAACTCGTCGACCAGCGCCACGGCCGGCTTGCGCTCCAGCACCGCATCGACGTCCATCTCGGTGAACGCCGAACCGCGATACTCCAGCTCCCGCCGCTGGACCTGCTCCAGCCCGTGCAGCATGACTTCCGTACGGGGCCTGCCATGGTGCTCGACGAACGCCACCACGGCGTCCGTACCGCGCTCCACACGCCGGTGTGCCTCGGACAGCATCGCGTACGTCTTGCCGACGCCCGGTGCTGCGCCGAGATATATCCGTAGCTTGCCGCGTGCCATGGCCCCATTGTCTTACGTGAAGGTCGCCCCCACCGGGCTTGACCTGATGCGACCCTACCGACCGTTCACCCCGAAAAACGCCCAGGTAGCGGCTTTCCGCCCGGTCTTGACGCGACTCTGATACAGGGCTACGGGAGGGGCCGATCGGGGGTCGCGGACCCTGCGACACGGGCGCGACACCGCCGCGACGCAGGCACGACTCAGGTGCCGACGCGGGCGCGACACGTATGGCCCGGGCATCCCCGGAGGCGCCCCCGCCGCCGGCACCACGGGCCGTACCGCGGCCGCCCCTTGGTCGACCCCGACCGTCCGTTGGCCCGCCTGTTGGCCGAAACAAAGCCGTCGCTCCCGCCGGTACCCCCTGCGACGATGCCTCCCATGACCCGCACCCCCACCCCCACCCCCGCCGAACGCCCCGCCGGCACGACCGAGGTACGCCTAGCCCACACCGCCGACCTCGACGCCGCCACCCTCACGGCCGCCCGGATCCTCCTCTACGACGTCTTCGACGACATGACCGCCGAAGACTGGGAACACGCGCTCGGCGGCCTGCACGCCCTCGTCCACGAAGAAGGCGAACTGATCGGGCACGCCGCCGTCGTCCAACGCCGACTGCTGCACAACGGCCGGGCACTGCGCTGCGGCTACGTGGAGGGCGTCGGCGTCCGCGCGGACCGCCGCGGACGCGGCCACGGCGCCGCCATGATGGCCGCCCTGGAACGAGTGATCCACAACGCCTACGACCTCGGCGCACTCGGCGCCGCCGACAACGCCGCCACCTTCTACGCCACCCGCGGCTGGCAACTATGGCGCGGCCCCTCCTCCGCCCTCACCCCCGACGGCGTCCAACGCACACCCGACGAGGACGGCGCCCTGTACGTCCTGGCCACGTCGGTGTCGTTGGACCTCGGAGGTGATCTGACGTGTGATTGGCGGGAGGGGGATGTGTGGTGAGGGGGTGGTGGGGTGGCTGGGGTGAGGGGAGAGGATCTCTCGGCTGCCGTTGCCCTTGGGGGGCTCCCCCCGCCCCTCCCCCACCCCGCGCCCCCGGCCCCGCCCCCACGTCACGCCCCTCCTCCTCCGTTCACCCCTCCCCCGCCACCGTGACCACCCCGTCGTCCAGCTCCAGCACCCGGTCGGCGAGGGTGAGGAGGGTGGTGTCGTGTGTGGCGACCAGCGCCGTCACGCGCTCACTGCGGACGACGGCGCGGAGCAGTTCCATCACCTGCAGGCCGGTTTCGGTGTCCAGTTGTCCCGTCGGCTCGTCGGCGATGAGCAGGGCGGGACGGTTGGCGAGGGCACGCGCTATGGCGACGCGTTGCTGTTGGCCGCCGGAGAGCTCCCCGGGACGCTGGGTGGCGTGGTCGGCGAGGCCCACCAGGGACAGCAGGAGTGCGACGCGCGCTTCGCGCTCCCGCGGTGGGACCTTCCGCAGCCTCAGCGGCACCCCGACGTTCTCGGCGGCGCTGAGTATCGGTATCAGTCCGAAGGACTGGAAGACGAAGCCGATGCGGTCGCGGCGCATCGCCAGTAGTTCGTTTTCTCCGAGGTCGGCCAGGGGTGTGCCGTCGACGGTGATCCGTCCGGAGTCCGGGGTGTCCAGGCCGCCGATGAGGTTGAGGAGGGTGGTCTTGCCGGATCCTGAGCGGCCGCGCAGGGCGACCATTTCGCCGTGCGGGATGCGGCACGTCACTCCGCGCAGGGCGTGTACGGCGCCCGCTCCGGTGCCGTAGGTCCGGTGCAGGTCCTCGACGAGGACCATCGTCTCCGCCGGCACTGCGTCGGCGACGGCCGTACCCGCGGTCGTCGTCCCGCCGTTTGTCTCGCTGTTCCCGTTCATGGTGGGTGGTTCCCCCGCTCTGGTCTTAGCTCCTGTGCCGCTGGAGCCCTCCAACTCGCCTTGCATGTCCCACAGTTAGTTTCGCCGGAGGGACAACCGGTTGTCTTCATTGGTGTGTTGTGTGCCCGTTGCGAAACAGTATGAGGATGGGGCGCACGGGCCGGCAATGCCTGTGGATAACTCAGGGAGGGGCAGGTCAGGTGTGGTTCGGCCGGCCCGCGTGCCGTCACGGCCCCGTGTCAGATGTCGCCCTCGGGCCGTGATCCCGGGTGCCTGGGTTCCCCGTGCGGGTTCGCCTGTCAGCAAGGGGTGTCGGTGGTCCGCGGCGCACACCAAGTCATGCAAAGGGGCGGCCCCGGGAAAGGTCATCCCCGGGGCCGCCCTCGTGTGTGACGGTGGTGCACCGCGTGTGGTGTGTCCGTAAGCCGGCGTCCGTCACCGGCGTGTCTGTGCCAGGTCCCGGAGTGCCACGTTCAGGTCCAGGACGTTGACCCCGGGCTCTCCCATGAAGCCCAGTTGGCGTCCCTGGGTGTGGTCCTCGACGAGCTGCTTGACCTTGTCGGCGGGGAGGTGGTTCTCCTTGGCGACGCGGTTAGCCTGGAGGAGTGCGTACTCGGGTGAGATGTCCGGGTCGAGGCCGGAGCCGGAGGAGGTCACGGCGTCGGCCGGTACCTGTGACTCGGGGACGCCGTAGGTGGTGGCGACCCACTGCTTGCGTTCCTTGATGGCCTTGACGAGGTCGGTGTTGGTGGCGCCCAGGTTGGAGGCTCCGGAGACCTGGAGGTCGTACTGGGTGTTGACGCCGTTGGTGCGGTTGCTCCCCAGGCCGGCCGAGGGTCGGGGCTGGAAGTAGCGGAGGTCGGGGATCGGGTTGCCCTTTTTGTCGGTGCCCTTGTCGTAGCGCTGGCCGATGAGGGAGGAGCCGACGACCTTGCCGTGGGAGGTGACCTCGGATCCGTTGGCCTTGCCAGGGAAGGCGGCCTGGGCGACTCCGGTGACCACCAGGGGGTAGATCACGCCGCAGACCACGGTCAGGACGAGCAGGGCGCGCAGGCCCGCTGTCAGCAACCGGGCGGTGTTGCGTACGGAGTTGTTCATGGCGGTCACCCGATTCCGGGGATGAGGGAGATGAGCAGGTCGATGATTTTGATGCCGATGAAGGGTGCGATGAGGCCGCCGAGTCCGTAGACGGCGAGGTTGCGGCGGAGCATCTTGTCGGCGCTGACGGGTCGGTACTGGACGCCCTTGAGGGAGAGCGGCACCAGGGCGACGATGATCAGCGCGTTGAAGATGATCGCGGACAGGATCGCGGTCTGGGAGCTGTGCAGCCGCATGATGTTGAGGGTGTCGAGGCCGGGGTAGGCCACGGCGAACATCGCGGGGATGATCGCGAAGTACTTCGCGACGTCATTGGCGATCGAGAAGGTCGTCAGGGCGCCTCGGGTGATGAGGAGTTGCTTGCCGATCTCGACGATCTCGATGAGCTTCGTCGGGTTGGAGTCCAGGTCCACCATGTTCCCGGCCTCCTTGGCGGCCGAGGTGCCGGTGTTCATGGCGACGCCGACGTCGGCCTGGGCGAGGGCGGGGGCGTCGTTGGTGCCGTCGCCGGTCATGGCGACGAGTTTGCCGCCGGCCTGTTCGCGCTTGATGAGCGCCATCTTGTCTTCGGGCGTGGCTTCGGCGAGGAAGTCGTCGACGCCGGCTTCCTCGGCGATGGCCTTGGCGGTCAGCGGGTTGTCGCCCGTGATCATGACCGTTTTGATGCCCATCTTGCGGAGTTCGGCGAAGCGTTCGCGCATGCCGTCCTTGACGACGTCCTTGAGGTGGATGACGCCGAGGACGCGGGGGCCGCTCTCGTCTTCCAGGGCGACGAGCAGGGGGGTGCCGCCGGCCTGGGAGATGGTGTCGGCGAGTTGCTGGGCGTCGTCGCTGTTGTTGCCGCCGCGTTCCTGGACCCAGGCGAGGACGGAGCCGGTGGCACCCTTGCGGATCTTGCGGCCGTCGACGTCGACGCCGGACATCCGGGTCTGTGCGGTGAACGGGATCCATTCGGCGCCCGTCAACGTGTCGACGCTGAACTCACCCTCGCGCAGTGCGTACTTCTCTTTGGCGAGTTCGACGACGGAGCGCCCTTCGGGGGTTTCGTCGGCGAGTGAGGACAGTTGGGCGGCGTCGGCGAGTTCTTCCTCGGTGGCGCCGTGGACGGGGACGAACTCGGCGGCGCGGCGGTTGCCGTAGGTGATGGTGCCGGTCTTGTCGAGCAGCAATGTCGATACATCGCCTGCTGCTTCGACGGCGCGTCCGGACATGGCGAGGACGTTGCGTTGGACGAGGCGGTCCATTCCGGCGATGCCGATGGCGGAGAGGAGGGCGCCGATGGTGGTGGGGATGAGGCAGACCAGCAGGGCGAGCAGCACGATCATGGGCTGTTCGGCGCCGGCGTAGATGGCGAACGGTTGGAGGGTGACGACGGCCAGCAGGAAGACGATGGTGAGGGACGCGAGGAGGATGTTCAGCGCGATCTCGTTGGGGGTCTTCTGTCGTGCGGCGCCTTCGACGAGGTTGATCATCCGGTCGATGAAGGTCTCGCCGGGCTTCGTCATGATCTTGATGACGATGCGGTCGGAGAGCACCTTGGTGCCGCCGGTGACGGCGGAGCGGTCGCCGCCGGATTCCCGGATGACCGGGGCCGATTCACCGGTGATCGCGGATTCGTCCACCGATGCGACGCCTTCGACGACGTCGCCGTCTCCGGGGATGATGTCTCCGGCTTCGCAGACGACGAGGTCGCCGACGCGGAGTTCGGTGCCGGGTACGCGTTCTTCGTCGGTGCCGTTGAGGCGGCGGGCGACGGTGTCGGTCTTGGCTTTGCGGAGGGTGTCGGCCTGTGCCTTGCCGCGGCCTTCGGCGACGGCTTCGGCGAGGTTGGCGAAGATGACGGTGAGCCAGAGCCAGACGGCGATGGCCCAGCCGAACCAGTCGGCGGGTGAGGCGCAGGCGAATATCGTGGTGAGGACGGAGCCGACCTCGACGACGAACATGACGGGGGATTTGATCATCACCCGTGGGTCGAGTTTGCGCAGGGCGTCCGGCAGTGAGGTGACCAGTTGCTTGGGGTCGAAGAGGCCGCCGCCCACGCGGCCGTCGCCGGACTGGTGGCCGCCGTTGGCGTCCTGTTCTGGAGCGCGGGTCGGTGTGGCGGTGGACATGGAGCCGTGCTCCTCCGGTTTCACGGGGGCGGTCATGACAGGCCCTCCGCCAGCGGCCCGAGGGCGAGTGCCGGGAAGTAGGTCAGACCGGTGATGATCAGGATCGTGCCGACGAGCAGCCCGGCGAAGAGCGGCTTTTCGGTACGGAGGGTGCCCGCGGTCTCGGGGACCGGTTGCTGTTCGGCGAGTGAGCCGGCGAGGGCGAGCACGAACACCATGGGGAGGAAGCGGCCGAGCAGCATGGCCAGGCCGATCGTGGTGTTGTACCAGGGGGTGTTGGCGTTGAGTCCGGCGAAGGCGGAGCCGTTGTTGTTGGCGCCTGAGGTGTAGGCGTAGAGGACTTCGGAGAAGCCGTGGGGTCCGGCGCCGAGTGCCTTGGTGTTGAGCATGGAGCCCAGGGCGTCGGGGAGGACCATGGCGGCGGCGGTGAAGCCGAGTACCAGTGTCGGCGTGATGAGGATGTAGCAGGCGGCGAGTTTGATCTGGCGGGTGCCGATCTTCTTGCCGAGGTATTCGGGGGTGCGGCCGACCATGAGTCCGGCGATGAAGACGGCGATGACGGCCATGACGAGCATGCCGTAGAGGCCGGATCCGACGCCGCCGGGGGCGATTTCGCCGAGCATCATGCCGAGGAGTTGGATGCCGCCGCCGAATGCGGTGAAGGAGGAGTGGAAGGAGTCCACGGCTCCGGTTGAGGTGAGGGTGGTGGCGACGGAGAAGATCGCGGAGGCGCCTACGCCGAACCGGTTTTCCTTGCCTTCCATGGCGGCGCCGGCGGCCTGGAGTGCGGGGCCGCTGTGGGCGAATTCGCTCCACATCATGAGGGCGGTGAAGCCCAGCCAGATGATGGCCATGGTGGCGAGGATGGCGTAGCCCTGCTTCACGTTCCCGACGAGCTTGCCGAAGGTGCGGGTGAGCGCGAAGGGGATGACGAGGATCAGGAAGATCTCGAAGAGGTTGGTGAAGGCGTTGGGGTTCTCGAAGGGGTGGGCGGAGTTGGCGTTGAAGTAGCCGCCGCCGTTGGTTCCGAGTTCCTTGATGACTTCCTGGGAGGCGACGGCGCCGCCGTTGGTCTGTTGGGCGCCGCCCATGAACTGGCCGACTTCGTGGATGCCGGAGAAGTTCTGGAGGGCTCCACAGGCGACGAGGACGAGGGCGCCGATGATGGAGATGGGGATCAGGACGCGGATGGTGCCGCGTACGAGGTCGGCCCAGAAGTTGCCGAGTTCGCCGGTGCGGGAGCGGGCGAAGCCGCGGACGAGGGCGATGGCGACGGCCATGCCGGTGGCGGCGGAGACGAAGTTCTGTACCGCGAGGCCGGCGGTCTGGACGACGTGGCCCATGGCCTGTTCGCCGCTGTAGGACTGCCAGTTGGTGTTGGCGACGAAGGAGGCGGCGGTGTTGAACGCCTGGTCGGGGCTGATCGAGGCGAATCCGAGGGAGAGTGGGAGGTGTCCCTGGAGGCGCTGGAGGAGGTAGAGGAAGAGCACCCCGGCGAGGGAGAAGGCGAGGACTCCGCGGAGGTAGGCGGGCCAGCGCATTTGGGTCTCTGCGTTGGCGCCTATGCAGCGGTAGATGACCTTTTCCACGCGCAGGTGGCGGGGGGAGCTGTAGACGGCGGCCATGTAGTCGCCGAGGGGGCGGTACACCAGGGCGAGCGCTGCGATGAGCGCTGTGAGCTGGAGGACGCCCGCGAGAGCGGGGCTCATGTGGCCCGCTGCGGTGGCAGCTGTCGACACCTCAGAACCTCTCCGGGAAGACGAGGGCGAGGACCAGGTAGCCGAGGAGGGCGACGGCCACGATGAGGCCGACGATGTTCTCGATGGTCACAGCTTCGTCACCCCCTTGGCGACGAGAGCCACCGCAGCGAAGACCGCGAGGGTGACGACGACGAAGGCCACGTCGGCCATCGTTGCTCCTAGATGGGCAGACGGAATGGGACCCCTAGAGCAAAGCGCCGTTCTTCCGCCGCTTGAACGCTGTTGACGCCTCCCTTACGGCCATTAGCGTTCCGTTGACGGTTTTCTTACGCTTCCCGACCTGACCTGCGTAAACACTGAGGGGCCGTACCCCCTGTATGGGAGTACGGCCCCTTGTGACCGTCACGATTGAGCCGCCGCGGTGGCGTTTTGGCACGGTGCGGCCTTGCGCCGTGCCGTGCCGTGGTGGGTCAGCGGATCTCGGTGATCTCCGGTCCGCGTTCCAGGCGCTCCACGCCGCCGCCGAAGCGCGACCCCTGGGCCGGCTCCTGCTGCACGCCGTCGGGCACCATCTGGGCGTCGTCGGGCAGCTTGAGGACGATCGGGTCGCGGGGTGCCATCGGGCCCTCGCCGCGGACGATGACGGTGTCCCGGAAGATGTGCTCCAGTACACCCGCGGCCTGCGGCTGCACCGCGCCCTGTCCGGAGATCACTCCGCGCAGGAACCAGCGCGGGCCGTCGATGCCGACGAAGCGCACGACCTGGACGCCGTTGGTGCCGTCCGGCAGTTGCACGGGTACCTGGGCGCGCAGTTCCCAGCCCAGCGGGCCTTCGGCCTCGTCGATGACGCCGCCCTGCTGCGTGATGCCCGCGGCGATCTCCGCGCGGACCTCGCCCCAGATGCCCTCGTTCTTGGGGGCCGCGAACGCCTGCAGTTGCACGGCGCTGTCCTGGAGGACCACGGTCGCGGCCACGATCGCGTCACCGGCGACCTCGACGCGCAGTTCCATGCCTTCGACACCGGGCACGTAGAGGCCGCCGAGGTCGACCCGGCCCTCGCCGGGCTCCTTGACCTCCGACAGGTCCCAGGGGCCGTCGGGGCGCGGCGCGGGCGGGAGATTGAGCCGCTGTTGCGTCGCGTCGTCCTCGCCGGTCTCCGCCTCGTCGGCGAGCGCCGTGTCCTCGGCCGGCTCTACAGGAGCCTCGTTCTTCTTGCGACGTCCGAACACGTCACTGTCCTTCCCGGTCGTCACCGACCGCTGCGTATTCATTCCCGCCCGTGGAGCCGTCCACCGCCCTGTGACCGCCGGTGGACCCAAATCCCCCCTCGGCCCGCGCCGAGCCGGGAAGTTCCGCCACCTCGTGGAAGCGCACCTTCTCGACCTGCTGGACGACCAATTGGGCGATCCGGTCATACTTCTCGAACCGCACGCTCTCGCGCGGATCCAGATTGACCACGATCACCTTGATCTCTCCACGGTACCCGGCATCGACCGTCCCGGGGGCATTCACCAGCGCCAATCCACAGCGGGCCGCCAGCCCTGAGCGGGGGTGCACGAACGCCGCGTAGCCGTCCGGCAGCGCGATCGAAACGCCGGTGGGGAGAACGGTGCGCTCGCCCGGTGCCAGTTCGGCGGCCTCGGTGGTCACCAGGTCGACTCCGGCGTCGCCTGGGTGTGCGTAGGACGGAACAGGAACGTCCGGGTCCAGCCGGCGCAGGAGTACGTCCACCGGATTCCGTAGCTGACTCACGGGTTCACCTCGAAGGCACGTACGCGCTTGACCTGGTCCGGGTCGGACATCGCCGCCTGGATCTCCTCGGCCCTTCCGTTGTCGATGAAGTGGTCGACCTTGACCTCGATGAACACGGCCTGGGCGCGGACCGCGATCGGGCCGTCCGGGGCGCCTATCCGGCCGGCCGCCGTCGAATAGATCTTCCGGCCGTGCACGGCGGTGACCTGCGCTTCCAGGTGCAGCACCGTGCCCAGGGGCACGGGCGTGACGAAGTCGGTCTCCAGCCGTCCGGTCACCGCGATCACCCGCAGCAGCCAGTTCAACGAGCCGAGCGTCTCATCGAGCGCGGTGGCCAGTACTCCGCCGTGTGCCAGGCCCGGTGCTCCCTGGTGGGCCTCCTTGACGGTGAACTCGGCCGTGACGCGCACGCCGTCGCCGGCTCGGGCTTCCAGGTGCAGCCCGTGGGGCTGGCCCGTGCCGCAGCCGAAGCACCCGTCGTAGTGCGCGCCGAGGAGTTCTCCGGGGGCCGGCGCGTCCGGGTGCCGGACCGGGGCCGTGGCGTCCTCGGGGGGCGTCAGCCGCGTCCTGGGTTGGTCAGTTCCACTCACGAGTGCAGACCCTACCCGCGCGGATAAGGGCCGGATGCCGCCGTGCCAAGCTGGGGGCATGCAGTCGTACGAAGAACGTCTCACCGCGCCCCGCTCCTGGTGGGTGATCGCCGCGCTCCTCGGCGTCGCCTGTGCCCTGATGCTGCTCCCTTTGGGAACGCTCCCGATGCTGGGCGGGCTGATCGGCGGCGCGGCGCTGTCCGCGGTGGCGGTGAGCTCGTACGGCTCGGTGCGGATCCGGGTGGTGGGCGGCGCGCTGATCGCGGGGGAGGCGAAGATCCCGGTGTCGGCACTGGGTGAGGCGCAGGCGCTGGATGCGGCGGAGGCGCTGGCCTGGCGGACGCACAAGGCCGATGCACGGGCCTTCATGCTGCTGCGGAGCTACGTGCCGACGGCGGTGCGGGTGGAGATCGCCGATCCCGAGGATCCGACGCCGTACGCCTATCTGTCGACGCGGGAGCCGGAGCGGCTGGTCGCGGCGCTGGCGTCGGCGCGCGGCTGACCGGTCGGGGCGGGGAGGACGTCCCAGGGGATCTGGCGGCGGCGGAGGTCCGCGCGGATCTTGTCGGCGAGTTTCCTGGTGTCGCGGCGGTTGAGGAACGCGCCGACCGCGGCGCCGACCAGGAACGGCGTGAGGTTGGGCAGGTTGCGCAGAGTGCGCTTCATGACCTGCTGGCGCAGTTCGCGTCTCATCTGCCCGCCGAGTGCGAGGTTCAGCGAGGCGGGTTTGGCGATGTCGATGCCGCGTTCCTGGGTCCAGGACGTCAGGTAGGCGGTGGCGCGCTGGGTGCGGTTCCCCGCCGGCCGCAGGCCGTAGACCTCGTGGAGTTCGGCGATCAGTTTGAGCTCCACCGAGGCGACGCCGGCGACCTCAGCGGCGAGTTCGGCGGGCATGGCGGGCGGGACGGGCAGCATGGCGGCTGCGCCGACGCCCGCGCCTACAGTGGCGGTGCCCGCGCAGGCGCCCGCCACCAACTTGTCGGCGAGTTCCTCGGGGGTCAGTCCGGGGAAGTGTGCGCGCAAGGTGGCGAGGTCGCGTACCGGGATCCTGGGGGCGGTGGCGATGATCCGGTCGGCGATCACGCCGAGCGCGGACCGTACGCCGTCGCGGCCCTTCCTGGCGCCGCGCACGGCCGCGCCCGCGAGCGAGGCCGGGCGGCCTCGCCGCTGAAGTTCACCGGTCGTCCGTTCCTCGAGGAGGGCGGTCGGGTCGGCGGGCACGGGCGCGGTTTCCTCGCGTGATCGTGCGCCGGCCGCCAGACCGTTGCCGCCCTTGTGGCCCTTACGGAACGGGTTCACGCCTGGCACGGCGTAACCGGTCAGGCCGCGCAGTCGCGGCAGATCGGGTTGCCGTTCTTGTCCTCGGCAGCCAGCTGGCTGCGGTGGTGGACCAGGAAGCAGCTCATGCAGGTGAACTCGTCCTGCTGCTTGGGCAGGACGCGGACCGCGAGTTCTTCGTTGGACAGGTCGGCGCCGGGGAGTTCCAGGCCCTCGGCCTGCTCGAACTCGTCGACGTCTACGGCCGAGGCGGACTTGTCGTTCCGCCGCGACTTCAGTTCTTCGATGCTGTCCTCGTTGAGGTCGTCATCGGTCTTGCGTGGAGTGTCGTAATCCGTAGCCATGGTCGCTCTCCCCCTCTGGGTGTCTGCGGTGTCTCAGCGCTCGTAACGCGTGAGAGGCCGGACTTGTGCCCGACCTGAGGCGGAGATTTTGCCTCACATCAAGGTCTGTTACTCAATCGACACCCAACCGCACCCCTGAAGAGGTGATCGGTTTGGATGGCGATCAGGACCGTACACGGTCCGAATGTCGCACCTCGCGCAGCCCATCACGTGTACTTCCCGTGATCAGGGCCCTGGGAAACCCGGATTTTCCCGGCTTTCCACCAGGCATTTCGATCACGGAGGGTAGATGGCCGGAATGGAGCCTCTGTGAGGGATCACACACGGTCAGGGCGGCAGGCGGACCCGCCGAATTCCGCGCAAAGCGAACTCGGCGAAGGATCCCCGGAGAGCCCTCGTTCCGTCAAACCGAAAAGGTCGGCCGGGAACGGACGGAATCGGGGTGTACGGCCGCCGGGCGGACGACTGTACGCGTGGGTAGCCAGGAGTCCCCGGCGGCCCCAGCGGCCCCTCCAGCGGCCACACAGGGGCCCTGTCGCCGGTGTCAGAGCGGCAGCACCACCCGCATGTCGAGTCCGCCGCCTTCGCGTGGTGCGGCGGTGATGGTGCCGTCGTGGGCCCGGACCACCGAGCGGACGATGGACAGGCCCAGGCCGACGCCCTTGTCGCTGCCGGTCCGCTCGGTGCGCAGCCGCCGGAACGGCTCGAAGAGGTTCTCCACCTCATACGCCGGCACCACCGGCCCCGTATTGGAGACCACCAGCACCGCACACCCCGGCTGCGGCTCGGTGGTCACCTCCACCCAGCCCCCCTCGGGCACGTTGTACCGCACCGCGTTCTGCACGAGGTTCAACGCGATCCGCTCCAGCAGCACACCATTGCCCTGCACGAACACCTGCTGCCGCACCCCCCGCAGCGCCACCCCCTTGCCCTGCGCCTCCTCCCGGGTCTGATCCACCGCCTGCGAGGCCACCTCCGACAGATCCACCGGACGCTTGTCCACGATCTTGTTCTCACTACGCGCCAGCAGCAGCAACCCCTCCACCAACTGCTCACTGCGCTCATTGGTCGCCAACAGCGTCCTCCCCAGCTGCTGCACCTCCGCCGAAGCCTCCGGATCGGCCAGCTGCACCTCCAACAACGTCCGATTGATCGCCAACGGCGTCCGCAACTCATGCGACGCGTTCGAAACGAACCGCCGCTGCGACTCAAACGCCCGGTCCAACCGGTCCAACATCTCGTCGAAGGTGTCCGCCAACTCCTTCAGCTCGTCATCCGGACCCCCCAACTCGATCCGCCGGTGCAGATCCGACCCCGCCACCCGCTGCGCGGTCCGCGTGATCCGCCCCAACGGCGACAACACCCGCCCCGCCATCGCATAACCGAACGCGAACGCCACGATCGTCAACCCCAACAACGCCAGCAACGAGCGGTTGAGGAGGTTGTTGAGGGCCACCGCCCGCTGGTGCATCAGGCAGTTGTTGACCGCCTCCTGCAGCAGGGCCCCGGAGGTCTCGGTGGGCAGGTCGCAGATGTCACTGGTGGACTGGAACTTCCCGCCGAGGATCTTCAGCGGCAGTGCGCTGCCGTCGTGCAGAGCGGCCGCGGCCAGCATGTAGATGATCGTGAGCAGCACAATGCCGGCCATCAGGAACATGCCGCCGTACAGCAGCGTGAGCCGTATCCGGATCGTGGGGCGCAGCCACGGGAAGGGCCGGACGTTGACCGGTTTCGGGTCCCAGGCTGGTTTGGGCGGGACCGGTGGCGGTGGCGGTGCGGCCTTGGAGCTGGAGAACGAGGGGAGGGAGGGCATCGGCGGTCAGATCCGGTATCCCGAGCCGGGGACGGTGACGATCACCGCGGGCTCGCCGAGCTTGCGGCGCAGCGTCATGACCGTGACCCGGACGACGTTGGTGAACGGGTCGGTGTTCTCGTCCCAAGCCTTCTCCAGGAGCTGCTCGGCCGAGACAACCGTGCCCTCGCTGCGCATCAGGACCTCCAGGACCGCGAACTCCTTGGGGGCGAGCTGGACCTCCCGGCCGTCGCGGAAGACCTCGCGGCGGTTGGGATCGAGCTTGATCCCGGCGCGCTCCAGGACGGGCGGCAGGGCCACAGTGGTGCGGCGTCCCAGGGCGCGGACCCGGGCGGTCAGCTCGGTGAACGCGAACGGCTTGGGGAGGTAGTCGTCCGCGCCGATCTCCAGGCCCTCGACGCGGTCGCTGACGTCACCGGAGGCGGTGAGCATCAGGACACGGGTGGGCATGCCCAGCTCGACGAGCTTGCGGCAGACGTCGTCGCCGTGGACGAGCGGGAGGTCACGGTCGAGGACGACGACGTCGTAGTCGTTGACCGCGATCCGTTCCAGCGCGGCGGCGCCGTCGTAGACCACGTCGACGGCCATGGCCTCCCGGCGCAGTCCGGTGGCCACAGCATCGGCGAGCAGCTGCTCGTCCTCGACGACGAGAACACGCACGTCGCAGTCCTTCCTTACGGCCCTCGATGAGCAGGGCACACCAACGTTCAGAGCCCTTCCATCCTGCCCCGAAGAGTCATAAACCGGCGGTAAGGGGGGTGCGGAGGGGTGGAAGGCCGGGGCCGGGGCGGCGGGGGCGTGGATTTCCGGGCCGGTTGAGGTTTCCCTGAGGGTGCCTGTGGGGAGGACGACTGCACACCCGCGATCACGCCCTGTATCGGCGTCTTGGCACGCTTCGTTTCTCTCACAGGGACCACGCCGTGATCGACCCACCCGTCGGCACACCCCCGTGCCACCGACCCACGACGAGGGGGCGCACCATGGACGCGTTCACCGCAGGTATTTTGCAGCGCATACGGAACACCGAAGCCGATCTGGTCCGGGCCCGCGAGTCGGGTGACGAGCTTCTTGCCGAGGTCGAGCTGGCGGAGCTTGAGGACTTGCAGCGCCTGGCCACCGAGCACGGCGTGCGGTACACCGTCAACGCCTGATTCCGGCTGCTTAGGACAGCTGCTGCGCCCCGGCACCGGGGGAAGGTGCCGGGGCGCAGTCATGCCCGCACGCGGTGCGTGGGCGCGGGATCGGGTCAGTCGTGCCAGGCGCCGAGTTCGTCCAGCCGCGGCTGGAGGGCGGCGAAGACGCCCGGCGAGGCGGCGACGGTCAGTTCGTGGCTGGCGGCCCGGCCGGGGCGGCCGCCGGTGAGTGCGCCGGCCTCGGCAGCAATCAGGACGCCGGCCGCGTGGTCCCAGGGGTTGAGGCCGCGCTCGTAGTAGCCGTCGAGCCGGCCGCAGGCCACGTCGCACAGGTCGATGGCGGCCGAGCCGCCGCGGCGGATGTCGCGGACCTCTGGGAGCAGGGCGCGGACGACCTCCGCCTGGGCGGCACGGCGCTCGGTGAGGTAGCCGAAGCCGGTGGCGATCAGGGCCTGGGCGAGCGGTGGGGCGGGCCGGTGGCGGATCGGTTCGCCGTTGAGGTGGGCGCCGCGGCCGCGGACGGCCTGGAAGGTCTCGCCGCGCATCGGGACGGCGACCACGCCGACGACCGCCTCGCCGTCTTTCTCCGCGGCGATGGACACGGCCCAGGAGGGCAGGCCGTAGAGGTAGTTGACGGTGCCGTCCACGGGGTCGATGACCCAGCGCACGCCGCTGGTGCCGGGGCTGCCGGCACCCTCCTCCCCCAGGAAGCCGTCGGTGGGGCGGTGTTCCCCGATGAAGTCGATGATCAGCTTCTCGGAGGCGAGGTCCATCTCGGTGACGACGTCGATGGGGCTGGTCTTGGTGGCGGCCACCCCCAGGTCGGCGGGGCGGCCGTCGCGCAGCAGGGTCGCGGCGCGGCGGGCGGCCTCCAGGGCCAGTTCGAGGAGTTCGTCGTGCAGGGGGTCGGTGTGCGGCTGCTGGGGGTGCTGCGGGTCGGGCACGGTGCTCCTTGCTCGGACGAGCGGTGGTCGGGGGCTCGGGCGGGCGGGGCGGGTCAGGCGGGGGCCTCGGCCGTGGGGCCGGTCCAGTCGGCGCCGGCGGCGGCCGGGCGGGGCGCCCGGGTGGGGCAGCAGCCGAGGGGGCAGAGGTCGTGCGAGGCGCCGAGTGCGCCTAGTGCGCAGCGTTCGGGGGTGGTGCCGCGTTCGGTGGCGGCGCGCTCCAGGAGGAGGTCGCGGACGGCGGCGGCGAACCGGGGGTCGGCGCCGACGGTGGCGGAGCGGGCGACCGGCAGGCCGAGTTCGGCGGCCTTGGCGGTGGCCTCGGTGTCGAGGTCGTACTTGACCTCCATGTGGTCCGAGACGAAGCCGATGGGGGCCATGACGACGGCCGGGGTGCCGGCGCCGTGCAGCTGCTCCAGGTGGTCGCAGATGTCGGGTTCCAGCCAGGGGATGTGCGGGGCGCCGCTGCGGGACTGGTAGACGAGCTGCCAGGGGTGGTCGATGCCGGTCTCGTCCCGTACGGCGTCGGCGATGACCTGAGCGACGTCCAGGTGCTGGGCTACGTAGGCGCCGCCCGTGCCGTCTTCGGTGTGGTCGTCGGGGGTGCCGGAGGTGTCGGCGGCCGCGGTCGGGATGGAGTGCGTGGTGAAGGCGATGTGGGCGCCGGCGCGGGTCTCCTCGGGGAGTTCGGCGAGGGAGGCGAGGACGCCGTCGACCATGGGGCGGACGAAGCCCGGGTGGTTGAAGTAGTGGCGCAGTTTGTCGACCTGGGGGGCGGGCAGGCCCTCGGCTTGGAGGGTGGTGAGCGCGTCGGCGAGGTTCTCGCGGTACTGGCGGCAGCCGGAGTACGAGGCGTAGGCGCTGGTGGCGAGGACGGCGATGCGGCGGTGGCCGTCGGTGACCATGGTGCGCAGGGTGTCGGTCAGGTAGGGCGCCCAGTTGCGGTTGCCCCAGTAGACGGGCAGGTCGAGGCCGTGATCGGCGAAGTCCTTGCGGAGGGCGTCGAGGAGTTCGCGGTTCTGGGCGTTGATGGGGCTGACGCCGCCGAACAGGAAGTAGTGCTGGCCCACCTCCTTGAGGCGCTCGCGGGGGATGCCGCGGCCGCGGGTGACGTTCTCCAGGAACGGCACGACGTCGTCGGGGCCTTCGGGGCCTCCGAAGGACAGCAGCAGCAGGGCGTCGTAGGGGCGGGGATCGCACTGTTCGGGCATGCCTCCGATCCTGCCACTCCCGGCTCGGACGCGAGGGGTCAGGCCCTGGTGGGGCGGGCGGAGTCCGGGGCGGAAACCAGGAGGCGCCGAGCACCCCGCCAGCCGTAAGCTGTATTGGCCATAGACATTCCTTACCGACTTCCTCACCTGGCGGAGCACCCCGTTGCCCAGTCCCTACCGCGCCATCTTCGGTCGCCCCGGCACCAAGTCGTTCTCCGCCGCGGGGCTGCTGGGGCGGATGCCGCTGTCGATGATGGGCATCGGCATCGTCACGATGGTGTCCCAGCTGACCGGTCGGTACGGACTGGCGGGGGCGTTGTCCGCGACGCTCGCGCTGTCCGCGGCGGTCCTCGGGCCGCTGATCTCCCGCTTGGTGGACCGGCACGGCCAGCGCCGGGTGCTGCGTCCGGCGACGCTGGCGGCGCTGGCGGCGGTCGCCGGGCTGCTGCTGAGTGCGCAGCAGCGGTGGCCGGACTGGACGCTGTTCGCCTTCGCGGCGTGTGCGGGCTGCGTGCCGAGCGTGGGCTCGATGGTGCGTGCGCGATGGGCGGAGCTGTACCGGGGCTCGCCGCGCGAGTTGCACACCGCGTACTCGTGGGAGTCGATCGTCGACGAGATGTGCTTCATCGTCGGCCCGATCCTGTCGATCGGGCTGTCGACGGCGTGGTTCCCGGAGTCCGGGCCGTTGCTGGCCGGGGTGTTCCTGGCGGTGGGGGTGTTGTGGCTGACCGCGCAGCGCGCGACGGAGCCGGTGCCGCATCCGCGTGAGCAGCACGCCAAGGGGTCGGCGTTGCGGTCGGCGGGGCTGCGGGTGTTGGTGGCGACGTTCGTGGCGACCGGCGCGATCTTCGGGGCGATCGACGTGGTGACCGTGGCGTTCGCGCAGGAGGCCGGTCACAAGGCCGCGGCGAGCCTGGTGTTGGCGGTGTACGCGTTGGGGTCGTGTGTGGCCGGCGCGGTGTTCGGGCTGCTGCACCTGGCGGGGCCGCCGTCCCGTCGGTGGCTGGTGGGGGTGGCCGCGATGGCGGTGAGCATGGTGCCGCTCCAGGTGGCGGCGTCGCTGAGCGGTTCGCTGGTGCTGCTGGCCGTTGCGCTGTTCCTCGCCGGGCTGTCGATCGCGCCGACGATGGTCACGACGATGGCGCTGGTCGAGGAGCATGTGCCGCGGACGCAGCTGACCGAGGGCATGACGTGGACGAGCACCGGCCTCGCGGTGGGGGTGGCGCTCGGCTCGTCGGCGGCCGGCTGGGTGGTGGACGCGGCGGGTGCCGCTCGGGGCTATCTGGTGCCGCTCGCCGCGGGTGTCCTGGCCGCGCTGGTGGCGCTCGCCGGCTACCGCTGGCTCCGTCCGCGGGGCGTGTTGGCTCCGTCCTCCCCCGCGGCCGGCGGCATCCCGGCTCCGGCGGAACCCCCGCTCGTAGAACGCCACGACGGGACGCGGACGGGCTGACCCGGGGAACGTACGGGCACGGCGCGGACGGGCGGGCGGCACCCATGGGTCACGCGGTCCGCGCCGTTGCCGTGTCCGTGTCCGTAACTCGTGGAGGGGGCTCTCCTCTCTGCACCATCACCACAACCGTCGGTCCCGTATACCTCACCGGTACAGCCGCCGCTCCTCTCTGCACCATCACTCGGGCCGCCCCCAACACGCCACCGCTGCGGGTGACTTCGCGTGCACTCGGTTGACTCCGAGCTCGGCTGGCCTCCCCGCGCTTGCGCCCGGTGGGTGGGCGGCCGGTGCGACTCCTCGACATTCCCCTGTTACCGGCGGTACGACATGTCCGGGAGCCCTCCGATTACGCCCGTTTTCTCGGCGGTGTGATTCCAGTCACCCCTCCCGGAAGTGGCACCGGCGACTGGCATCATGCGCTGACCAACGGCGGCCGAACACGGCCGGCTCGCGCGGAGGGGAGGCATCGTCACCATGGCAGTCACCGACGTCATCGGCGGCTCAGGAGGGCGCGACTCGGGAGGGCCCTGGCGCAACTGGGCGGGCAATGTGACCGCCCGCCCCACACGGACCGTGGCGCCGGCGAGCACCGAGGAACTGGCGGCCGCCATCCGAGCCGCCGCGACGGACGGCTTGTCGGTCAAGGCGGCCGGCACCGGACACTCGTTCACCCCAGCCGCCGCCACCGACGGCGTGCTGATCCGCCCCGAGCGCCTGACCGGGATCCGCCGGATCGACCGTGCGGCGGGGACGGTCACGGTGGCCGCCGGCACCCCGCTCAAGCACCTCAACCAGGCGCTGTCCGCGCACGGTCTGTCGCTGACCAACATGGGCGACATCATGGAGCAGACCATCTCGGGGGCCACCAGCACCGGCACCCACGGCACCGGCCGGGACTCCGCGTCGATCGCCGCGCAGATCACCGCCCTGGAACTGGTCACCGCCGACGGTTCGGTGCTGCACTGTTCCGCCGAAGAGAACCCTGAGGTGTTCGCCGGGGCGCGGCTGGGTCTGGGCGCGCTGGGCGTGGTCAGCGAGCTGACGCTCGCGGTGGAGCCGGAGTTCCTGCTGACCGCCCGCGAGGAGCCGATGCCGTTCGACGAGGTGACCGCCCGCTTCGACGAACTCGTCGCCGAGAACGAGCACTTCGAGTTCTACTGGTTCCCGCACACCGGCAACTGCAGCACCAAGCGCAACAACCGTAGCCAGGGTCCGGCCGCGCCACCTGGGAGGGTGAGCGGCTGGATCGAGGACGAGTTGCTGTCCAACGGGGTGTTCCAGGTGGCCTGTGCGGTCGGCCGGGCGGTGCCGGCCGCGATACCGGGCATCGCGAAGATCTCCAGCCGGGCGCTGTCGGCCCGTACATACACCGACATCCCCTACAAGGTGTTCACCTCGCCGCGGCGGGTGCGGTTCGTGGAGATGGAGTACGCGCTGCCGAGGGCGGCGGCGGTCGAGGCGCTGGGTGCGTTGAAGGCGCTGGTGGAGCGGTCGGACTTCAAGATCAGTTTCCCGGTGGAGGTGCGGACCGCGCCGGCCGATGACATCGCACTGTCCACGGCGTCGGGCCGGGACACCGTGTACGTCGCGGTGCACATGTACCGCGGGACGCCTCATCAGGCGTATTTCGGTGCCGCCGAGCGGATCATGACGGCCCATGAGGGTCGACCGCATTGGGGGAAGCTGCACACCCGCGACGCGGAGTACCTCGCGGAGGTCTATCCGCGGTTCGGTGAGTTCACGGCGCTGCGCGACCGGCTGGACCCGGAACGCCGGTTCGCGAACGGGTACCTGCGGCAGGTGCTGGGTGAGTGAACGGCGGTCGGCCCCTTCGTGACGTGCCGCAGCCCGGTGTCCCGTAGGGGGCACCGGGCCGCGGTCGTGGGTGGTCCGCCGGTCGGGCGGTCCGCCCGTAGGGGGCGATCCTTCGTCAGGGGGTTCAGGGGGCGTTGGGGTCGGGGGTCTGTCGGCTGCCGGGGTTCTGCTCGCTCTGCTGGTGCCCCGGCGTGGCGCCGCCGCCGGTCGAGCCGGAACCGTCGCCCTTGCCGCCGTCGGTGCCGGCGGACGGGCTCGGCGACGCGTCGGGGGACGACGAGGCGCCCGGGCTCGGGGAGCCGGTGGCGCCGTCGCTCGGGGTCGGCGTCGGGGTCTGCCCGGTGTGGCCGGTACCGCTGCCGGTGCCGTCGGTGCCGCTACTGCCGGAAGGGCTGGGGTCGGGCGACGGTGAGCCGCGGTCACGGCCGTTGCCGTTGCCGGTGGAGTGGCCGGGGTCCGGGGTCTGCGGGGTACTGGGCCGGTGCGGGGAGACGTTGCCGGTGGTGAGGTTGCCAACGGTGGTGCCCTTGACGCCGCTCGCCGTCTCGCCGACGAGCAACTCGGTGGCGGTCACCGCTCCCATGGCGAGCACGAAGACGGCGAGCGCACCGAGCGCGGGCCGCTTCCAGCCGCGCAGCCGGGTGCCGTAGGTAGCGCTGGTCTCCTCGGTTACGTGCGGCGTGGTGCCGGGCTCCGCGGTGCCGGGCGCACCGACCTGCGGGAGTACGGCAGTCGCGTCGGCACCCCGGAGCGCCGCCCGCCCTAGGGCCATGGTCCGCTCGGCCGGCCGCCCCATCAGCTGGGTCGCCTCCGGGTCATGGCCGGGTGGCTGCTGGGCGCGCGGGATCAGCTGGGTGCGGGCGACCGCGGGCCCACGGTCGCGGGCCGCGACGGAGGTGACCGGATCCTCCGTGCCGTGTTTGTCGAAGGTGGGCAGCACCATCGTGGGGCCCGCGGGCTCCGGGGTACTGGTGGTGGCTTGGGATTGGGTGGTGGGCACCCGGCGCGGCTTGGGCCGGGTGGTGACCGCCGCTTCCTTGATCTGCTCACCGGTGCGCCGGAACAGGTGTTGGAATATGGAGCCGCCGGTCGTGGCGACAACACTGACGACACCCGCGCCGATGATGGTTCCGTACACACCGAGCTGACCCGCGAGGTACGCGGCGACGGCCGCGGCGAGCGCGCTGCCGGAGACCTGGGCGAGGCTCAGGTCGATCCGCTTCTTCTTCGGTTTCGTGTCGGCTTCGGTTTTTTCGTCCATCTCCTACCTTTGATCGCCCCTTCGATCCATCTTGCATGGAGAAGTGACCAAATGGCGGAGTCAATAGTTCCGAATCTGTGGAATCTGTGAACCTCGCCACCTTCACTGCAGGTAGAGAGATCGACAAGGTGACTTGCCCGGACTGCGCACCCAGAACTTCCGCGGCGCGGCGGTCCACTTCGGTGGCCCGAATGGAGTACTGTGGCGAGCCCTGGCCCCGGTTCCCGTCCGGCTGCCCGGACCCGCGGGAGGGGCACTGAAGGTGACGCCCTCCTTGGGGTGCCGTCGCTCGGCACGGGTGGTCGGTGACAGGGCAAGCGGCATGGTCACTGAGCGTTGCGAACTGGTAACCGTGTCATAACGGCGTTTCTGGGCCAAGCCCCGACACGCCGGGCAACTCGGCAATGTTGTGGCAGGCTGCACCCGGGCAGGCCACACTCGACTAGCGGAAGCAGCGACGCACGTGACGTCGGCAGGCACCACCCGGGAGGTCCCCATGCCCGAACTGCGTGTCGTGGCCGTCTCCAACGACGGCACACGGCTGGTGCTCAAAGCTGCGGACAGCACCGAGTACACGCTTCCGATCGACGAGCGGCTGCGCGCCGCCGTCCGTAACGACAGAGCGCGGCTGGGCCAGATCGAGATCGAGGTCGAGAGCCATCTGCGCCCGCGGGACATCCAGGCGCGGATACGAGCCGGCGCCTCCGCCGAGGAGGTCGCCCAGCTCGCCGGCATCCCCGTCGACCGAGTGCGCCGCTTCGAGGGACCAGTGCTCGCCGAACGGGCCTTCATGGCCGAGCGGGCCCGCAAGACCCCCGTACGCCGGCCGGGCGAGAACACCGGCCCGCAGTTGGGCGAGGCGGTCGCGGAGCGGTTGCTGCTGCGCGGCGCCGACAAGGACAGCACGCAGTGGGACTCCTGGCGTCGGGACGACGGCACGTGGGAGGTGCTGCTCGTCTACCGGGTCGCGGGTGAGCCGCGGTCGGCGACCTGGACGTACGACCCGCCGCGCCGCCTGGTGCAGGCCGTGGACGACGAGGCGCGAGCGCTGATCGGCGAGAGCGACGACACCCCCGAGCCGAGCTTCCCGTTCGTGCCCCGGATCGCGCGACTGCCGCGCGACCGGCCGCTGGACCGCGCCCTGGACCGGCAGATGCCCGAGCGATCCGGCGAGGACCGGGAACGGGACGGGCGGAGCGAGGAAGCCACCAGCGAGCGGGAGCGGGATTCGCTGACCAGCCTGCTGGAGGCGGTGCCCAGCTTCCGGGGCGACATGGTCGTACCGGAGAGCGCCAAAGCACCACAGGCGGACGAGGCTGAGCAGGCCGAGGTCGAGGAGCCGCCGGCACCGGCGGCGAGCGCGGGCGCGGGTTCCGCGTACGCCGACGTGCTGATGCCGCGGGCGGTCGCCGGCCACCGCGATCGGCTGACCGGGACGACGGACCGGCAGGCCGAGGCGGACGGGGTGCGCCCCGGGCGCCGGGCCGCGGTGCCCAGCTGGGACGAGATCGTCTTCGGCACCCGGAGGAAGAAGCCGGAATAGCCCGGAAGAACGGGGTTCCGGTCCCGTTGCACGAGACGTCCGCCCGCCCCCTGCGCGCAGGGGGCGGGCGGACGTCGTCGTGCGGGCCCGTGACGGGCCTCAGCGGCCGCTCAGCCGGGCTGTGAGCCGGTGGCGACGGGGCGGGAGGGGTCCGCGCACCATTCGCTCCAGGAGCCGACGTACAGCGCCGCGGGGATGCCGGCGACGGCGAGGGCGAGGACCTGGTGGGCGGCGGAGACGCCGGAACCGCAGTAGACGCCGACCTCAGCGTCGGCCGTGGCGCCCAGCGCCGCGAACCGCTCGGCCAGTTCGGCGGCGGGGCGGAAGGACGTACTGCCGTCGGCGACGTTCTCGGTCGTGGGGGCGGACACCGCGCCGGGGATGTGGCCGGCCACCGGGTCGATGGGTTCGGTCTCGCCTCGGTAGCGCTCCCCCGCCCGCGCGTCCAGGAGGACACCTCGGCGGGCCAGTGCGGCAGCGTCGTCCGCGGTCAGCATCGGTACCGCACCGGGTGCGGGGGTGAAGTCACCCACCTGCGAAGTCACTTTGTCGATACTCATGGCGCCGCCAGACGCCTGCCAGGCGGCAAGTCCACCGTCGAGAACCCGCACGTCCGGGTGACCCGCCCAGCGCAGCAGCCACCACGCGCGGGCGGCGGCCCAGCCCTGGCCGCCGTCGTAGGTGACCACCGGACGGCCGGCGCTGACGCCGGCGGCCTGCATCGCCGCGGTGAAGGCGGCGAGGTCGGGGAGCGGGTGGCGGCCCGCCTGGCCGGGCGGCCCGGCCAGTTCACCGTCGAGGTCCACATAGACCGCGCCGGGCAGGTGGCCGGCCTCGTACTCGGGGCGGCCGGGCGGGCCGCCGAGCTGGTAGCGCACGTCCAGGAGGAGCGGAGCGTCGGGGCCCGCCAACTCGCTCGCGAGTTCGGTAGCGGTGATGATGGCATTCATGGGACTCATCCTTGCGTAGCGGTGACTACGTACAGAAGGCGGGTGCCCACCCTCCGTATGACGGAGTTGCGGGGCGTCGCCCCGCCGCCGAAACGGAAGGGAAACGTCAAAACGGGCATTCTCCCTCGTGAACGCGCCGTGGACGGCGCGGCCGGGGCGCACACCCGGTGACAGGGTGCGAGCATCTGCTCGGGACCCGCGCCCGTACCGCACATGGCCAGCACCCCGATGCTCCGAGGAGAGTAACGATGACGACCGAGGCAGCAGCCCGGCGGATGCCCGGTGCGCCCTGCTGGGTGAGCCTCCTGGCACACAGCCTGCCCGCGACGCAGGAGTTCTACGGCGCGCTCTTCGGCTGGGAATTCCGCCCGGGACCGCAGCATTTCGGTCCGTACGCCCGTGCCTTCCTCGACGGGCTAGAAGTGGCCGGGGTCGGTGAGCTAGCGGCCGACCGGCACCTGCCGGTCGCCTGGACCACCTATCTGGCCAGCGATGACGCGGATGTGACCGCCGAGCAGATCCGCGCCTGCGGCGGCACGGTGGGCGTCGGCCCGCTCGACGCCGACGACGCCGGCCGGATGGCGATCGCCTCCGACCCGCAGGGCGCCATCTTCGGGGTCTGGCAGGGCCGGGCGATGTTGGGCACCGCGGTCAGCGGCGAACCGGGCACCCCGGTGTGGAACGAACTCGTCACCCAGGAGACGAACTCCGTCGCCCCGTTCTACGAGCACGTCTTCGGCTTCGAGTCCGAGGCTGTGGTCTCGGCCGACTTCGACTACCTGACGCTGCACATCAAGGGAAAGCCGGTCGCCGGCATCCACGGCGTCGGCAACGCGCTGCCGCGCGACCGCGGTCCGCACTGGATGACGTACTTCGCCGTCTCGGACACCGACGCCGCCGCGCGTCGGGTCGCCGAACTCGGTGGCCAGGTGCTGCGGCCGGCGCGGGACTCGGCGCACGGCCGGCTGGCGACCGTCGCCGACAACGAGGGCGCGGCCTTCACCATCATCCAGCGGCGCTGAGGCGCCCCGCGCGCCCGGCGGACCGGAGCGGCTAGCGCTGGGCGTCGACCGGCAGGACGTCGGGGGAGAGCGCGGCCGCGCGGGCGGTCGCCGCGGTCTGCCGGCGGCGGTGGTGGCGCCGGCACAGCACCTCGTAGCCGACCTCCGCCGGCCGCTCCGCGTCGGCGCCGTCGCTGCGCACGTCACCGACGACGACCTGTGCGCCCTCGACGACCATCCGGCCGTCGACCGTGCGGGCGTTGTGGGTGGCCCGGGCACCGCACCAGCACAGCGCCTCGACCTTCAGCACCTCTATGCGGTCGGCGAGTTCGACCAGCCGCTGGGAGCCGGGGAAGAGCTTGCTGCGGAAGTCGGTGGTGATGCCGAAGGCGAAGACGTCCAAGTCGAGGTCGTCGACGACCCGGGCGAGCTGGTCGACCTGTTCGGGGGCGAGGAACTGTGCTTCGTCGACGATGACGTAGTCGACCCGGCCGCCGGAGCTGAGGTGTTCGACGACGTGGACGTAGAAGTCCAGGTCGTCCTGCACCTCGACGGCCTCCGTGACCAGGCCCAGGCGGGAGGAGAGCTTGCCGTGTCCGGCCCGGTCGTCGCGGCTGTAGATCATGCCCTGCAGACCGCGGGTCGAGCGGTTGTGCTCGATCTGCAGCGCCAGTGTCGACTTTCCGCAGTCCATCGTTCCGGAGAAGAACACCAGCTCGGGCATGGGGGTTAGCGGGCCTTTCGGGCTCGTACGGGAGGGACAGTGGGGGTCGGTGGGGCGTCGGGGAATACAGGGCGCGCGGTCCGGGCGCGGCTACGGATCAGGTGCGGACTTCGAGGAGCGGTACCAACTGCTCCACCGGGGTCATGGAGCCGTGCAGGCCGACCATCTGCGACTCCCCTGGTTCCCGTTCGCTCGCGATGATCGCCATGTCGGCGTGGGCGGCGGCCACCACGTCGCCGATCCGGGCGCGGACCCGGTCGTCGACGTGCGGTCCGAACCAGCCCGCGGCGATGGCCTCCTCGCGGCTGGCCACCCACATCTGGTCGCCGACCACCTCACGCCAGACGGCGAGTACATCGGTGGCGGCGCCCGGGTGGGCGTACACGTGCCGGGCCCGGCCCTCGCCGCCCAACAGGCGTACGCCGGCGCGCAGTTCCCAGTCCTCGTCGAAGTCGATCCGGGAGTCAGGGTCGAAGGGGATGTCGATCATGCCGTGGTCGGCGGTGATGTACAGGGCGCTGCGTGGCGGGAGTTGTTCGGCGAGCCGCTGGGCGAGCCGGTCCACGTAGAGCAGTTGGCCGCGCCACGCGTCGGAGTCGACGCCGTAGCGGTGGCCCTTGCCGTCGACCTCGGAGTAGTACGTGTAGACCAGCGAGCGGTCGCCGGCGGCGAGTTGTTCGGCCGCGAGGTCCATCCGCTCCTCACCGGAGAGACGGCCGTGGAAGGCGCCGCCACTGAGCGCGATCCGGGTGAGCGGAGTCTGTGCGAAGTCCGGTGCGGAGACCTGGCAGGTGTGGATGCCGGCGGCGTCGGCGAGCTGGAAGACCGTCGGGTACGGCTGCCAGACGTGCGGATCGGTCCATGGGCGCCAGCGCAGCTGGTTCATCAGTGCGCCGGTCGCCGGGTCCTCGCAGGTGTATCCGGGCAGGCCGTGGGCGCCCGGGGGCAGGCCGGTGCCGACCGAGGCGAGGGAGGTGGCGGTGGTCGCGGGGAAGCCGGCGGTGAGCGGGTGGCCGGTGCCGTTGAAGGAGGTGTCCAGGAGGGAGGTGAGGAACGGTGCCTCGCCCGGGTGGGCGCGCAGCAGTTCCCAGCCGAGCCCGTCGATCAGGAAGACACAGGCGCGGTCGGCGGGGGCCAGCTCCATGCCGGTGGTGACACCGGGCAGGCCCTGGCCCGCGGCGATGGCGGGCAGCAGGTCGGCGAGGGAGCCGGTGCCGTAACGGGGCACCGGGGCGGTGAGCGGGTCGAGCGGTTCTGGTTCCGGCCAGGCGGGGGCGGTGTAGGCCATCAGCGGGTGCTGGTGGCCGCGGTGGCCTCGGAGAGCGCCTGGGCGAAGGTGAGCGTCTCGCGCACCGAGTCGGGGCCGTCGCCGGCCTCGCTGACCCGGAGGGAGAGGTCGTCGGCGGTGGACGAACCGGTGTAGCCGTGGTCCGCGTCGCAGTTGGGGTCGCCGCAGCTGGCCGGCTCCAGGTCGAGGCGGGCCACCGCGCCCCAGCCGATGGTGAGGACGACCTCGCGGGGAAGCTGGCCGGGGGTGTAGGACTCGGGGTTGGCGACGACGCGGCTGAGCACCACGGACGAGATCCGGCCGAGCTTGACGGATTCCGTGGAGGTGGTGGCGTAGGGGGACGGGGAGGTGGCGTCGGCGGCCTGCTCGTCGGTGTGGCTGACGATGAAGCGGGTGCCGGTCAGGACCAGGACCGTGACGTGGCGGCGGACCTCGTTGGCATCGAAGGTCGTCTCCTGGTGGACGAGGTACGACACCACCGGCTCACCGCCGACCGCAGCCTGCACCGCCTCGGCCACGAGCGTCGGGTAATAGCCACTGCGCTCGATCGCCGCGCGCAGCCCCTGGGTCGTCGTACCGGTCTTAGCCATGGGGTCCATCTTACGGGGCGTACCGGGGCGCGAGAGCCTCAGTAGACGGGCAGCCGACGGGGCCCGAGGTCAGTGGTAGCGGGCGGTCTGGCGAGCCGGACGGAGGCGCCCAGGACGGCCAGGCCGTGCGGGGCGACGACGACGGGTTCGAGGTCGACGGCGACCACCTCCGGGTGGTCGTCGACGAGCCGGGAGACCCGTAGCAGTAGTTCCTCCAGGGCGGCGGTGTCCACGGGCTGGGAGCCGCGCCAGCCGAACAGCAGGGGGGCGCTGCGGATCGACCGGATCTGCTCGTTGACCTCGCGATCGGTGGCCGGAATCAGACGGTGGGCGATGTCGCCGAGCAGCTGGGAGGGCGCGCCGGCCAGCCCGAAGGAGAGGACCGCGCCGGCGGCGGGGTCGATGGCGGCGCGGACGACGGTGTCGACGCCGCGCGGCACCATCGCCTGGACGACCGGCCGCAGCTCTTCGGGGGAACCCAGGAAGTCGGTCAATTCGGCGTAGGTGCGGCGGAGTTCGACCTCGCCGGCGATGTCGAGGCGGACGCCGCCGAGGTCGGCGCGGTGCCGCAGGTGGGGGGCGGTGGTCTTGAGGGCGACCGGGTAGCCGAGGCGGGCGGCGGCGCGGACGGCGGCGTCCGGGTCGGGGGCCGGGAGGGTGGGGCGGGGGTGGATGCCGTAGCGGGCCAGCAGGGCCTCGGCGTCGGCGGGGGGCAGCGCGACGGAGCGGCCGGGGGCGACGTCCGTGGTGAGCCGGTCGAGCAGCTGCTCGATGTCGGCGCCGGCCGCCGCCTCCTGGATGTCGTCGTATTCGGGCACCCGGCCTGGTTCGGTGGCCGCTCGGCGCCACGCTGCGTAGCGGACAGCCTCGGCGAGGGCGCGGACGGCACGCTCGGCGGCCGGGTAGGCGGGGATGTGGACGGGACGGGGGTGGGCCGGGGCCTCGGGGGCGGGCGCCCGGTCCGGGGCGTGCGCGGGGGCCGGGGGGCGGGGCGGGCCCGGGGGGTGCGGCGGCCGGGGCGGGGCGATGGGCCTGCCCTGGGCTTCGGGGGAGCTCTGGGGCTGGGCGGCCGGTTCGTGGGGCGCGTGCGGGTCGTAGGGCTCCGGTGGGGCCGCGAGCGTCGCGGCCAGGTCGTCCATCGCCAGGTGGACGACGGTGACCGGCTTGCCCGGGTCGGCGGCGGCCGCGGCGCGCAGGGCGTCGGCGAGCGCGGCGCCCTCACTCTCCCCCGGGACGGCGGCGTCCTCCTCGGCCACCCACGGGATGGCGGTGACGACGACGGCGTCGCAGCCGGGCCCGGCGAGCGCGGCGGCGAGCGCGGCGCGGAAGTCCTCGGGGATCGCCGCGGAGGGCAGTACGTGGGGGCGCTGCGGGCGCAGTCCTTCGGTGAGGCAGGCGTCGTAGGCCAGCAGGGCCAACGATTCGGAGTTGCCCAGGATGGCGACGCGCGGGCCGGCCGGTAGCGGCTGGGAGGCCAGCACCAGCCCGGCGTCGATGAGTTCGGTGACGGTGTCGACGCGGATCACGCCGGCCTGGCGCATCAGGGCGGCGACGGTGCTGTCGGGGACCCGGACGGTGGGGACGGCGTGGCCCAGGGGGGCGGTGCCGTGGTGCCGGGCCCCCTTGGCGACCACCACGGGTTTCACGGCGGCGGTGCGGCGGGCCAGCCGGGCGAATTTCCGGGGGTTGCCGATGGACTCCAGGTAGAGGATCGCGACGTCGGTGTGCGGGTCGTCGTACCAGTACTGGAGGAGGTCGTTGCCGGAGACGTCGGCGCGGTTGCCGGCGGAGACGAAGGTGGAGATGCCGGCGATGCCGCCGTCGCCGGGGCCGCGCTCGTGCAGTCCGCTGAGCAGTGCGATGCCGATCGCTCCGGACTGGGTGAACAGGCCGATCCGGCCGGCGCCGGGCATCTGGGGAGCGAGGGAGGCGTTCAGCCGGGCGTCGGGAGTGGTGTTGATCAGCCCGAAGGCGTTGGGCCCGATCAGGCGCATGCCGTAGGAGCGGGCTTGGCGGAGCAGGGCGCGCTGTCGCTCGCGGCCGTCGGTGCCGGCCTCGGCGTAACCGGAGGAGAGGACCAGCACCCCTTGGACGCCGTGTTCGCCGCAGTCGCGGACGACGTCGGGCACGCCGGCCGGGGGGACGGCGATCACTGCCAGGTCGACCGGCTCGGGGATCTCGCGCAAGGAACGGGCGACGGGGACGCCCTCGGGCTCCAGACGCCGCAGGTCCTCGGGGAAGGCGTGGTTGACGGCGTGCACCCGGCCGGTGAAGCCGGCGTCGAGGATGTTGCGCAGGGCCGTGCGGCCTACGCCGCCGAGGGCGCGGCCGGTGCCGATGACGGCGATCGAGCCCGGGGCGAGCAGGCGTTGGACGGAGCGGGCCTCCGCGCGCTGCTCGCGGCCGCGCATCACGGCCATGGACTGCTCGGTCGGTTCGAGGTCGAACTCCAGGCGGACGACGCCGTCCTCGAAGGTGCGCTTCTGGGTGTAGCCGGCGTCCGTGAACACCTTGATCATCTTGGTGTTGGCGGGCAGGACCTCGGCGGCGAACCGGCGGATGCCGCGCTCGCGGGCGACGGCGGCGATGTGCTCCAGGAGGGCGGAGGCGACGCCGCGGCCCTGATGGGCGTCCTGGACGAGGAAGGCGACCTCGGCCTGGTCGTCCTCGGGGCGCTTGGCGGGCAGTCCCCGCTCGTCGATCCGGTCGTAGCGGACGGTGGCGATGAATTCGCCGCCCACCGTGGCGGCCAGGCCGACCCGGTCGACGTAGTCGTGGTGGGTGAACCGGTGGACGTCACGGTCGGACAGGCGCGGATACGGCGCGAAGAAGCGGTAGTACTTCGATTCGTCCGAGACCTGCTCGTAGAAGGAGACCAGTCGCTCGGCGTCGGCGGGCGTGATGGGCCGGATGCGGGCCGTACCGCCGTCGCGCAGCACCACGTCGGCTTCCCAGTGGGTCGGGTAGGCGTGATCCGGCGGCGTCTGCATGCGGACAGCGTACGGCGGGGCACTGACAACGGGCTCGACGTGCGTACCCTCGTTTTTCCCGGCCTCGCCGCGGCGAGGCCAAGGACCTGGAAGGGGGGCCCGGAAGCCCGGACGGAATGCCGGGACGAAGGGCTTCGGGACCACTCCTGACAGCGTGCAAGAATGGTCTAGACAACAGTCACGACTTTGAAGGGCAACACCATGGCTGAGCGTCGCGTCAATGTCGGTTGGGCCGAGGGCCTGCACGCCCGCCCCGCGTCGATCTTCGTCCGAGCGGCCACCGCCTCCGGTGTCCCGATAACGATCTCCAAGGCCGGCGGCAACCCCGTCAACGCCGCGTCCATGCTCGCGGTCCTGGGCCTGGGCGCCCAGGGTGGCGAGGAGATCGTGCTGGCCTCCGACGCTGAGGGTGCCGAGGCTGCGCTCGAACGCCTGGCGAAGCTGGTCGCGGAGGGCCTTGAGGAGCTCCCCGAGACCGTCTGAGGAGCGCCGGGGCCGCGCGCCCCGTCCACTACTTCTCCTGATGCGGCCCTGCCGCGGTGACCGGGACATCCGGCTGCTGCGGCGGGGTCGTTTCGTTGCGGAGGCATCGCGGGAGCCTTGGCTCCGCGGACCATCGCCGGTGGCGTCACGGGCAGCGATCTCCCGAGCCTGCGTCACACCGACATCCGGAAGTGCGCAGAAAAGGGCGCCGGGGCATAGCGCGCGACCTCTGGTCAGCCGCGCCCGGAAAATTTCCCCTTGCCCTCTTTCGCCTCCGAGAATTCCCTCTCGCCCGGATATCGCCCCGACCGGAATCCTTCTCCGGTGAATTTATCGCGCCAGGATTCCGGAAACGGAGCGCGAACGCCAAGCCTCGCCCTCCCACCGTCCTCGCCATTCCTTCCGCTCACCAACAATTCCCCTACGCCTCCTCTTTGTATACGGGGTGATTGTTAAGCGCGGGCGCGTGCCGTGTTGACGGGCCGTTTCACCTCCCTCACAGCAGGAGCGGCACGCCGCAGCTGGTACACGGGCAGCGACCGCTCGACGTGCGCCGCCATGAGGGCGCGCGCCCGTTCCGCGTCACCACGGGCCACCGCGTCAAGTACGGCGCCGTGTTCGTCCCACGAATCGGCGGGGCGGGCCGGCGGCTCCACGACGTACACCCACTCGATCTTGCGCCGCAGCTGGGTGAGGAGCGCCGTGAGGCTGGGGCTGCCGGTCGCCTGGGCGAGCGTTTCGTGGAACCAGGCATCCAGTTGACGCAGGTCCGCGGGGTGGCCGTGGCGGGCCCGTTCCCGGCCGAGCCGCACCAGGCCGCGCAACACCTTCAGGTGGGCGGAGCTGCGGCGGGCGGCCGCACGGGCGGCGCCCAGCGGCTCCAGGAGGGCGCGGACGTCGAGGAGGTCGGCGGCCTCCTGTTCGGTGAGTTCGGCGACGCAGGCGCCCGCGTGGTGCCGGGTGGTCACGAATCCCTCGGACTGGAGGGTGCGCAGCGCTTCCCGCACCGGGACCCGGGAGACGCCGTACCGCGCGGCGAGAATGTCCTCGATCAGCCGGCTTCCCGGCGTGAGCACACCCGACACAATATCGTCGCGAATCGCTGTACACACCGCGTGCGCGGAAATGTGACCTCGCATCGTCCGTGCCTCCGCCGTAATCCCCGGAAAACGTCGCCGCTCGGCGACTTTCCCCGACTCTATTCGACCGGGACGGACTTTCCCTCGGGACGTCGTGAATTCATCGGCGCTTTTCGGCCGGTGGGCAGGGGAACCGTGGGGCGGTACGCCGATGGCCTTGGGGAGAAGCCGATGCCCTCGGGAAGACACCGGCGGCCCTATAGGGACAGCAGAACCCCGGCGCGCCAGGGGTGGCGGGCCGGGGTTCCGGGGGACGGTACTGCGGCGGAGAGATCGCGGTCAGGTCAGACGGTGACGCCGTGCGCGCGGAGGTAAGCGACCGGGTCGATGTCCGAGCCGTAGTCGGGGCCCGTCCGGGCCTCGAAGTGGAGGTGCGGTCCCGTGGTGTTGCCGGTGTTGCCCGAGAGGGCGATCTGCTGGCCCGGGGTGACCGTCTGGCCGACCGTCACCCCGAAAGACGAAAGGTGACCGTATTGGGTGTACGTACCGTCGTTCATCCGGATCACGATGTTGTTGCCGTACGCACCGCCCCAGCCGGCCTCGACGACGGTGCCCGAGCCCACGGCGTGGACGGGCGTACCGGAGGCGGCGTGGAAGTCGATACCGGTGTGGCTGCCCGAGGACCACAGGCCGCTGGACGCCTTGTACCCGGTGGAGACGTAGGAACCGGTCACGGGCGCGACGAAGGTGTTGAGGCGCTTGCGCTCGGCCTCGCGGGCGGCGCGCACCTTGGCCGCGCGTTCCTCGTCGGCCCTCTTCTTCGCCACCTCGGCCAGCCGGACGGCCTCGGCCTCGGCCTTCGCCCGGGCCGCGGTGGCCTCGGCGGCCGCCTGCTGCGCGTCGGCCTGGGCCTCGATCCGGACGGCGAGCTCGTCACCCATCACGACGGACTGCTGGAGACCGGTGTCGTGGGGGGCCGACTCGCCCGTGGCGGCCAGCGCGGGCGACGCCACGGAGGCGACGACACCAGAGGCCGCGAGGGTGGCTATGCCGGCGAGGTTACGGGTGGTACGAGCGGTGCGGCTCGCACGGCGGTGCTTCCCGGTGGCACGGGTGAACGCCATGTACTGGCTGGTCCTTTCCTTCCCTCTCGCCTACCGGGTTAGCTGACGGGTTCGGAGCAGGAAGGTCTCCTACGGACTCCTCCGGAGAGGGGTCCGATTCACCCCAAGGGACGGGTGGGTCCCCGGCTCCCCTGGCTCGCGCCGTACGGGGACTCGGCGATGACTGTCCGGTGCCACTGTTGTGGCGGACTTGTGACGAACAGCCGGACCGACGCTAAACGGGACAACTTTCAATCGGCAAACAGAACCGGACTTTTGTGCGGTACGCCACACGCGAATCGGGCAACCGACGCAACCGGGCGGGCAGCACCAGCCGCCCGCCGGACGCGACACCACGGAGTCCCGCACTCCCGGCACGCAGCCGACCGGACGGGCACGCAAAGCGGCTCCCGTGGCAAGTGACCGCCACGGGAGCCGCTTTGTCGACACGCGTCAATAAGTGACGAACCGTCGGGTGACTGGACGTCACGTGGACGGGTCAGCCGCTGACGACCGTCACCTCGCCGATGCCCAGCGCCTTGACGGGCTCGGCGATCTGCGCCGCGTCACCCACCAGGACCGTCACCAACCGGTCCACCGGGAAGGCGCTGACGACCGCCGCGGTCGCCTCGACCGTGCCGGTCTCCGCGAGCCGGACATACAACTGCGCCTGGTAGTCGTCCGGGAGCTGCTGCTCCACCTGGTCGGCCAGCGTCCCGGCGACGGCGGCGGCGGTCTCGTACTTCAGCGGCGCGACGCCGACGAGGTTCTGCACCGCGACGTCGCGCTCGGCGTCCGTCAGCCCCTCTGCCGCCAGGGTGCGCAGCACCGTCCACAGGTCCTGGAGGGCCGGCCCGGTGGACGCGGTGTCCACCGACCCGCTGATGGCGAGCAGGGCGGCGCCGGTCGCCCCCTCCGGGGAGGACGGCGCGGACGAGCGCAGGACCTGCCCGAAGGAGCGCACCCCGTAGGTGTAGCCCTTCTCCTCGCGCAGCACCCGGTCCAGACGGGACGTGAGGGTGCCGCCGAGGCAGTACGTGCCGAGCACCTGGGCGGGCCACACCTGGTCGTGCCGGTCGGCGCCGATCCGGCCGATGAGCAGCTGTGTCTGGACGGCGCCGGGACGGTCGACGATCACCACACGGCCGGTGTCGTCGGCGACGACCGGGGACGGCTTCGGCGGCTCGACGACGGAGCCCGTCCAGGCGCCCAGGGTGTCGGCCAGCGCCGCGCCCAGGTCGACGCCGGTGAAGTCACCGACGACGACGGCGGTGCCCGTGGCAGGCCGGATGTGCGTGTCGTAGAAGGCGCGGACGGCGGCCGCGTCGATCCGCGCGACGGTCTCCTCGGTGCCCTGCCGGGGCCGGGACATCCGGGAGGTGACCGGGAAGAGCTCCTTGGACAGCGCCATCGCGGCGCGCCGGGCCGGGTTGGCCAACTCGTGCGGGATCTCGTCGAGGCGGTTGCGGACCAGTCGCTCGACCTCACTGTCCGGGAAGGCGGGGGCGCGCAGCGCGTCGGCGAGCAGACCGAGGGCGCGCGGCAGCCGGGAGGCCGGGACCTCCAGCGAGACCCGTACGCCGGGGTGGTCGGCGTGCGCGTCCAGAGTGGCGCCGCAGCGCTCCAGCTCGGCGGCGAACTCCTCGGCGGTGTGTTTGTCAGTGCCCTCGGACAGGGCACGGGCCATGATCGTGGCGACGCCGTCGAGGCCCTCGGGCTCGGACTCCAGAGGGGCGACGAGGTTGATCTCCACGGCGACGACCTGCTGGCCGGGGCGGTGGCTGGTCAGGAGGGTCAGCCCATTGGGCAGCTGGCTGCGCTCGGGCGCGGGGAAGGCCCACGGCTTGGGGGCGCCGCCGCGCGGCTGCGGGTGGAACTCCATGGTGCTCACGGGGGCGTCTGCGGGGGTGGTGGCGTCGGTCACTTGGCCGCCTCCTCTTCCTCGGTGCCGGCGGCGTCGGTCTGCGCGGTGGGCTCGTAGACGAGCACGGCGCGGTTGTCGGGGCGCAGCCGGGCCTTGGCGGCCGCCTGCACCTCCAGCGGGGTGATCTCCAGGACACGCTGGACGGCGGTCAGCGCGAGCTGCGGGTCGCCGAACAGGACGGCGAAGCGGCACAGTTCGTCGGCGCGGCCGCTGACCGTGGCGAGCCGGTCCAGCCATTCGCGCTCCAGCTGGGCCTGGGCCCGCTCCATCTCCTCGGGCGTCGGCCCCACTTCGGCGAAGCGGGCCAGCTCCTCGTCGACGGCGGCCTCGATGGCGGGCACCTCCGCGCCACCGGATGCCTTCACGTCCAGCCAGCCCAACGAGGGCGCGCCCGCCAGCCGCAGCAGGCCGAAGCCGGCGGCGACGGCGCTGCGGTCGCGCCGCACCAGACGGTTGTACAGGCGGGAGGACTCGCCGCCGCCCAGGATGGTGAGCGCGAGGTCGGCGGCGTCCGCCTCACGGGTGCCGTCGTGCGGGAGGCGATACGCGGCCATCAGGGCGCGGGAGGGGACGTCCTCCGCCACGACGGTGCGGATCTGCTCACCGATGGTCTCGGGCAGGCTGCCGTCGCGCGGCGGCTGCTTGCCGTCGTGCGACGGGATCGAACCGAAGTACTTCTCCACCCAGGCCAGCGTCTGCTCGGGGTCGATGTCGCCCACGATGGACAGGACCGCGTTGTTGGGCGCGTAGTAGGTGCGGAAGAAGGCCCGCGCGTCCTCCAGGGAGGCGGCATCGAGGTCGGCCATCGATCCGATGGGGGTGTGGTGGTACGGGTGGCCGTCCGGGTACGCCATCGCCGTCAGCTTCTCGAAGGCCGTCCCGTAGGGGACGTTGTCGTAGCGCTGGCGGCGCTCGTTCTTGACGACGTCGCGCTGGTTCTCCAGGGATTCTTCGTCGAGTGCGACCAGCAACGAGCCCATCCGGTCCGCCTCCAGCCAGAGGGCGAGCTCCAGCTCGTGGGCGGGCATGGTCTCGAAGTAGTTGGTGCGCTCGAAGCTGGTGGTCCCGTTGAGCGAGCCGCCGGCGCCCTGGACGAGCTCGAAGTGGCCGTTGCCCTTCACCTGCCCGGACCCCTGGAACATCAGGTGCTCGAAGAGGTGAGCCAGGCCCGTACGGCCCTTGACCTCGTGGCGCGAGCCGACGTCGTACCACAGGCAGACGGCCGCGACCGGCGTCAGGTGGTCTTCGGAGAGCACCACGCGCAGGCCGTTGGCCAGCCTGTGCTCGGTCGCTGTCAGGCCGCCGGAGCCGGCTTCTTCTGTGGCCGTGTGACCCATGGGCATGTACGTCCCTTCGATCCGCTTGCGAGGAAGTCCTGTCACTGTATGCAACCGCGTCGGCATCTGGCGAAGTTCCCGTGAGGAAGGCCCCGAACGTGCGCCGCGCCCCGTGGTGGGGCGGGAAGGGGGGAGTCGTGGTGAGCGTTGTCAGTGGGGCGGTCCACAATGGTCCGCGTCAGACTCATCAGACTCGCCGGTCGGTCCGCCGGCCGGCCGGTCAACGTCGGTCCCAGCGTTGGGCCGAAGCGTTGACCCAATAGCGTTGATCCCCCAGCGTTGATCACACATCGGCAGTAGACGCAGCAGAAGGAGCCGCAGCCGCGATGGCCCGCCGCAGCACGAAGACCCCGCCGCCGGACGACTTCGAGGAGAGGATCCTCGACATCGACGTCGTCGACGAGATGCAGGGTTCCTTCCTCGAGTACGCGTACTCGGTCATCTACTCCCGCGCCCTGCCGGACGCCCGCGACGGTCTCAAGCCCGTACACCGCCGCATCCTGTACCAGATGAACGAGATGAGCCTGCGACCCGACCGCGGGTACGTGAAGTGCGCCCGGGTCGTCGGTGAGGTGATGGGTAAGCTCCACCCGCACGGCGACGCGTCGATCTACGACGCCCTGGTCCGCATGGCGCAGCCGTTCTCGATGCGGCTGCCGCTGGTGGACGGGCACGGCAACTTCGGCTCCCTGGGCAATGACGATCCGCCCGCCGCGATGCGGTACACCGAGTGCCGGATGGCGTCGGCGACGTCCCTGATGACGGAGTCCATCGAAGAGGACACCGTCGATTTCACGCCCAACTACGACGGCCAGGAGCAGGAGCCGGTCGCCCTCCCTGCCGCGTATCCGAACCTCCTCGTCAACGGGACGTCCGGAATCGCCGTCGGTATGGCGACGAACATGCCGCCGCACAACCTCGGCGAGGTGATCGCCGCGGCCCGCCACCTGATCAAGCATCCGAACGCCGATCTCGACGCCCTGATGCGCTTCGTGCCGGGTCCGGACCTGCCGACGGGCGGCCGGGTCGTGGGCCTGAGCGGCGTACGGGACGCGTACGAGAAGGGCCGCGGCACGTTCAAGATCCGCGCGACGGTCACGGTGGAGAACGTCACGGCCCGCCGCAAGGGCCTGATCGTCACCGAACTCCCCTTCGCGGTCGGCCCGGAGAAGGTCATCTCCAAGATCAAGGATCTGGTGGGGTCCAAGAAGCTCCAGGGCATCGCGGACGTGAAGGACCTCACCGACCGCCAGCACGGCCTGCGACTGGTGATCGAGGTCAAGAACGGCTTCCACCCCGAGGCCGTACTGGAGCAGCTCTACAAACTCACGCCGATGGAAGAGTCCTTCGGCATCAACAACGTCGCCCTGGTGGACGGCCAGCCGCTGACGCTGGGCCTGAAGGAGCTGCTGGAGGTCTATGTCGACCACCGCTTCGACGTGGTGCGCCGGCGCAGCGAGTTCCGTCGTACCAAGCGGCGCGACCGGCTCCACCTGGTCGAGGGCCTACTGACGGCCCTGGTGGACATCGACGAGGTCATCCGTCTGATCCGCTCCAGCGACAACAGTGCCCAGGCCAAGGAACGCCTGATGGAGCGGTTCGGGCTGAGCGAGGTGCAGACCCAGTACATCCTCGACACCCCACTGCGCCGGCTGACCAAGTTCGACCGGATCGAACTGGAGGCGGAGCGCGACCGGCTGGAGTCCGAGATCGCGGAACTGACCCGGATCCTGGAGTCGGACGCTGAACTGCGCAAGCTGGTCTCCGGCGAGCTGGCGGCGGTCGCCAAGAAGTACGGCACGCCACGCCGGACGGTCCTGCTGGAGTCCGCGGGCGCCTCGGTGGCCGCGGTCCCGCTGGAGGTCTCCGACGACCCGTGCCGGGTACTGCTGTCCTCCACGGGCCTGCTGGCGCGTACGACCACGGCGGAGACGGCGTTCGACGCCGACGCCAAGCGCGTCAAGCACGATGTGATCGTCTCGACGGTGCCGGCGACCGCGCGCGGCGAGGTGGGTGCGGTCACGTCCCACGGGCGGCTGCTGCGCCTGTCGGTCATCGACCTGCCGCAGCTTCCGGACACCACGACGCCCAGCCTCGCCGGTGGCGCGCAGATCTCGGAGTTCCTGAGCCTCCAGGACGACGAGCAGCTGGTGTGCCTGACGACGCTGGACGAGTCCTCACCGGGTCTCGCTCTCGGTACGGAGCAGGGCGTCGTGAAGCGGGTGGTGCCCGACTACCCGTCCAACAAGGACGAGTTGGAGGTCATCACCCTCAAGGAGGGCGACCGCATCGTGGGCGCGGCGGAGCTGCGTACGGGCGAGGAGGATCTCGTCTTCGTCACCGACGAGGCGCAGCTGCTCCGCTATCCGTCGTCGCAAGTACGGCCGCAGGGCCGGCCGGCGGGCGGTATGGCAGGCATCAAGCTGGGCCAGGGCACGAAGGTGATCGCCTTCGCGGTGGTCGATCCGGCCGCGGACGCCATGGTGTTCACGGTGGCCGGGTCGCACGGCACCCTGGACGACTCGGTGGCGACGGCCAAGCTCACCCCGTTCGACCAGTACCCGCGCAAGGGCCGGGCCACCGGCGGTGTCCGCTGCCAGCGGTTCCTGAAGGGTGAGGATTGCCTGACGATGGCCTGGGTCGGGCCGGCGCCGGTACGGGCCGCTGACGCCAAGGGCGCAGCAGTCCCGCTGCCGGAACCGGATCCCCGCCGAGACGGCTCAGGCATCCCGCTGGCCACGCAGGTGGCGGCACTGGCCGGTCCCGTGTAACCACGATGGACCGCACGCACGACGCCGCCGGGGTGGTGAACGACCACCTCGGCGGCGTCAGTTGTACGCACGGGAATCAATCTGGAGGGGCTGTCGCCGGCGGCCTACCCCACCGGCTCCCGGCCCGTAGGGTCGCTCCCCGCTACGAGCCGCCCCGCCACGAGCGCAACGGCCAGCCCGCACCCGACCTCCCTCATTCCTCCTGCGAGGGCACATACCGCAGCACACCCCACATGCTGTTCTCGTCGGCCTCCGCCAGCGCGGCCTGCCGGCAGTTCTCCAGCTCCTTGCGCAGCGCCGGAGCATCGACGCCACTGCCGATCATCACCAGCTGGGTGCACCGCTCCTCCCCCTTCGCCCAGGGCTCGGGGTAGAAACGCAGGAAATTGCCGACCGCGTGCAGCACGAACTTCTGACGGTTCTCCGGGACGTCGAAGTGGACGAATCCCTTGATGCGGTAGAGGCCACCGGGGCGACTGTCGAGGAACTCCATCAGTCGACGCGGATGCATCGGCTCGACGGACGTGAACTCCACGCTCTCGTAAGCGGCGTGAAGGTGCCCGGCGTGATCGTGATCGCAGTCGGGGCAGTCCTCGTGGTCATGCCCACTGTCACCGTCGACTCCCTGCCCCGGGGCCCCGTTGGCAGAAGCCTCACGCAGCAGGTCCTCGAACGACAGCTGGCGTACGGCCGCGTTGCGGTCCTCCCCCGGACCGCGGTCGAAGAACAGCTCCGGTTCGACCCGTCCGAAGGCCGTGCAGATCACCGGCCTGCCGGGAGCAAGATCCGCGAGCGTGCCGATGAGCGCCTGACGCGCCTCGTCCCCGATCCGGTCTGCCTTGTTGAGCACCACGAGGTCGGCGATCGCCACGTGCCGGTCCAGTTCGGGGTGTCGGGCACGCGTGTCGCCGAACTCCGCGGCATCGACGACCTCGATCAGTCCGCCGTAAACGATCCGGTCGTTGTCGCTCGCGAGGATCATCCGGATGAGTTCCTGCGGCTCGGCCAGCCCGCTGGCCTCGATGACAATCACGTCGATACGAGCGGCAGGACGGGCCAGCCGCTCCAGATAGGTGTCCAGTTCGCTGGTGTCGACCGCGCAGCACAGACACCCGTTGCCGAGCGAGACCATCGAGTCCACCTGCCCGGCGACCGTCATGGCATCGATCTCGATGCTGCCGAAATCATTGACGATCGCACCGATCCGGGTGCCGTCGCCGGCGCGCAGCAGGTGGTTGAGGAGCGTGGTCTTGCCCGACCCCAGAAAGCCCGCGAGGACAACGACCGGGATCTGTTGCGTGGCCAAGGGAGCGCCTCCATGGTGCGGGTGGCGGGCCGCACGGCCCGGCGGCGGACGAGCTGTCGATCGTAACGGACCGCCCACGTCACAACCTCGCCTGCTGCCGTCCCCACCCTGACCGCCCCAGAGGAACGCGTCACGATCGCGAACAGCGGCCACTGCCTACCGGACGCACCTCACCCCCAGATCGCCCCGCAGATGCACTCGGAGCTCCGGCCCTACCGCAGGTCAAGGGCCATCCCACCGACCACCTGAGGCATGCGCCCCCTACCTGACATCCTCAGGGCCTCCGCCCACCCGCCGTAGGCCCCGCCGGCAACGGTCTCCTGTTCCTCGGCCTCACAGGACGGCGCCGCAGCCATCGGCCTCCGTGCCCGACTCCGCTGTACCGGAGACACGACACGCCACCACCGCTCGTCGTCGCATGCCTCGCCACTCTCCCGGCATTCCGGACATGACGCTCCGGGTTAGGCTCACCTTCGTGAGCACATGCACCACCTCTTCCCTCGAAGCCGCCGAACCCCTCGCCGGAACAGCGGCCACTGCCCAGACCTGGCTGTTGATCGAACAGACCGGACCGTGGGGTGCCAAGGCACTGACGGACAGCCACCTCGACCCGCACATCGGCCGGGCCTTGGAAGCTGCGGCGGAAGGTACTGGTGTACGCGTTGCTCTCATCCGCCGCCCTGGACGCCATGCCGATCTTCACGGCATTCCCCGGCGTCGGCTCTTCCTCGCGCACACCGCACCTGGCCGCTCTTGGATCCGCACCACCGTCGCCACCGACCCTCGAGCTGCGCTCGGGCTGGATTTCGTCGCCGCGGGAGCCGGAGACCATGGCGGACTTTGGGAGCCGTACACCGGCGAACCTGTGGTGCTCGTGTGCACCAACGGCAAGCGGGATCGCTGCTGTGCGCTCCTCGGCCGCCCGCTGGCCGCGCAGCTGGCCGCCGAGGGCAACGCGACCTGGGAGGTGACGCACATCGGCGGTCATCGCTTCTCCCCCACTCTTTTCGTCCTCCCCTACGGCTACGCCTACGGACGTGCCTCGGCTCAGCTCGTCGAGGATGTCGTGGAAGCGGCGCGCAGTGGCCGCATCGCCCTCGACCAGTGCCGGGGCCGTTCGACGTGGGACCGGCCGGCCCAGGCCGCCGACCTCGCGGTCCGCGAGCTGCTCCGGGAGCGGCGCGCGGACGCACTCGACGTCGTACGGACCGACTCGGTGCGGCCCGAACCGGGGGACGCGCGCGGACGGACGTCCAGAGGCGGGCCGGCTGCGGACGCCGTTCGGAGTTGGGCGATTACCGTTGCGCACGCCGACGGGCGTGCCTGGCGCGTGGTGATCGATCAGCGGGCCGATGGTGCTCCGGCGCCCGCCAGCTGTGGTGCGCCGCTCGGCCCACCGACCCGCATGGCGGTCGCCTCCATCACCACGCTCACGGACAGCGCTGCCACCGGGCAGCCCCTCGCGCCTACTGTTCCGCCGCTCTGACGCCGGGGGCGGATCTGGTTCCACTACTTCCCCGCCCCGCCCGAATTGCCGCATTCCACCGGGCCGTCCGCCGCCTGCCCCCATGGCGCAAGCCAACGCAACTCCGAACGCCAGCCCCAGCGTCGCGGCAAACCCCAACCCCAACATCGGCCCTACGCATCGCAGCACGGTGGCCCGCCTCCCCGTGCCTCGCACCGGCACCCTCGATGCCCTCGCACCAGCCCCCACAGCACACATCCCCGTCCCCCTCCGCCCGCGGCCCTTGCGCGCACCCTGCCGGCTCTCTCGCCCGTCGCAGCGCGGCACTCCGCAGCGCCACCAACGGGAATGTGACCGACCCCGACTCTCGGATCTGACCCTGCGAGACTACGCACACACAATCCGCTACCGCAGAGCCTGTGGATAACTCCACGGCCGGCCCCGGCACGGGCTTCGCCATCGCCGCAAAGAGTCCCGACTCGAGCCCTCACGAGGGGACGCCGCTCCGCGTCCAAGCCCTCGCAGCGCCTCCATCACGACGCTCAAGCCAAAACCACCGAACCGCCAGCACCAACCACACCTGCTAATCGGGGGGCGGAAGCACCTCGCCTCGTCGGATTACGGTGCAGACGTGTCTGGAGGGTCCGCGAGGCCGTGCCGGTAGGCATAGTGGATCGCCTGGGCCCGGTCGCGCAGCCCCGCCTTGGCGAAGAGATTGTTGATGTGAGTCTTCACTGTCGCCGTGGAGACGTGCAGCGTACGGGCGATCTCCGGATTGGTCTGCCCCTCCGCAACGAGACGTAGGACCTCAACCTCCCTCGCAGTGAGCCCGTCTGGCGGCTCGTCGGGGGGTTCGGGACGGCTTCGTGCGGGCTCAGCGATGCGCTCCAGCAGGCGCCGCTGGATCTTCGGCGACAGCCCGGCCTCACCCGAGAGCACGTCGTCAATGGCGCGGACGATCTCATCCCCGTCCGCGTCCTTGGTGAGGTATCCGCGAGCGCCGGCCTGCAGGGCAGGAAAGAGCGAGTCGTCATCGGCGTAGGTGGTGAGCACCACAACCTGGGTGCCGGGGTGCTCCGCACGGATACGACGGGTGGCCTCAACGCCCTCGCAGCGCGGCATCCGGAGGTCCATCAGGACGACGTCGGGGGCGAGTTCGGCAACCATCCGGACGGCCTCGTCCCCATCGGCCGCCGAACCGACAACGTCGATGCCCGGTAGCAGCCCCAGGAGCATCACGATTCCTTCGCGCACCACCGTCTGGTCATCGGCCACGACCACACGCGCCGTCGTACGCGCCGTCACGCGAGCACCCGCAACCGCACCACGAAACCCTCCTCATCGGGGCCGGACTCCAGCGTTCCACCGAGGAGTTCGGCGCGCTCCCGCATCCCGAGAAGACCGTACCCGGAACCGCTCTGTGCGAGCTCACCCGGCTTGCCTCGCCCACCGGAGTCACGCACCACCAGCCCCACGTTGTCGTCGGCGTACTCCAGCCGCACACCTACCTGGGCGCCCGGTGCATGCTTGCGCGCGTTCGTCAGCGCCTCCTGCGCGACCCTTCGGACCGTAAGCCCCGCCTCCGCGGACAGCGCGCGCTGCTCACCCACGACTTCCAGCTTCACGCCCTCAGCAGCCGTCAGGCGGCGCAGGAAGTCCTCGACCGGGGCCATCTCGCCACGCAACGCGGAAAGCGCCTCACGCGTGCCGTCAAGCCCTTCTCGCGCCATTCCACGGCAGGCCACCACCCGCTCCAGCAGTTGTTCACGGTCCGCCTCCAGATCGGTGCTGCGCTGGATCAGCTGTCGAGCCGCCTCCAAATGCACCAACTGGGCACTCAGGCTGTGCGCGAGGATGTCGTGGATCTCGCGTGCAATGCGACCTCGTTCGACGAACGCCGCAGTTTCGGCCTCGGCCTTGCGGGCGGCGCGCTCCTGGGCCAGTAGCCGCTGGGCGTTGCCGCGCGCCTCGGCGTCCAGGCGTACGACATAGCCGGCCAGGGCCAGGCCCGCGGCAGTCACGGCGGTGGTCAGCCAGTTGTCGTTGTTCACCGCGGCGAACGCACCCAGTGCAATGGCGGAGCACGGAACCGCGGCGCTGAGTGGCAGTCGCTCCATCGCCGTCATGGCGCATGCGCACCACAGGACGGTCGCCGGCAAGCGAGCGCCGACCAGAAAGAAGCCGAAGGCGGCGGCCTCCAGTACGACGAACAGTCCGATGGAGGGCCAGATCCGTCGCTCCAGTGTCATGTGGAAAAAGCCCCGGAACGCCAGCACGGTGATGGCCATTCCGGCGGCCGCTGCGGCCAGTCCCCAACCGCTGAAGGTCCCTGCCCCGAAGGTGGCCCATAGCAGGCCGACGACCACCATGATGCGGATACCGCGGCCGATCCGCAGACGAGTCTCGCTCAGGCCCTCATGGGTGAGTGACTCCCGCAGCGGCCATCTCGTCCAGGCATTCGGCGGCACGTCGGGTCCTTTCGGCGCGTGGCTCAGGTCTCAGCCCGCAACAGGGACACGGTACGTGTGCTGCAGCCCCTGAGCCCGCCACGTGGTCACACCGGCACGGGTGAGCAGCATCGCCGCTACGGACAGCAGGGTCGCCTGGCTGCCCTGGTGGACGCCCAGGACAGCGGCTATGCCCATGAGACCCAGGCGCAGGGCTATACCGCAGAGCCACACTCCTGCTGCTGCCCAGGTTCCTTCGGTCCAGACCGCGCCGTTCTCGTCTGTCCACATACGTGTCGTCCACGCCCATGCCGCACCGCTGGCCAGTCCGATGAGGAGCGTCGCGACCAGCAGGACCACGGAGGCGGCGCGATGGGCGGAGTCCAGGAGGCCGGGCTGCCGCAGCGCCATGAAGACCAGGATGACCGGCATCAGCCACCGCTTCCTGCCTTCTGATGTGATGCGCTGCGCCGTGAACTGCCGCGCGAAGACGATCGCGACAACCGCGATGAGCACAGCGATGTTGAGCAAGCCACTCATGGCCTGAGCCTCCGTGGGACGGGGAATTTCGATACTCCCGACGCTACGGAGAGGGACCCGTCGCCCGGATCGGAGCCAGGGTGGGACGCGGGTGGAAATGACGACGGGCGTCTCTCCACCCGCAGGTGGAGAGACGCCCGTACCGAGCTGCGGCCGACTCAGGTGTCGATGCGCGAACGGTCCAGAGTGGCGGCGGAGTTGGTGATGAACTCCTTACGGGGAGCCACCTCGTTGCCCATCAGGAGGTCGAATGCCTTCTCGGCAGCTTCGAGGTCGCTGATGTTGATCCGACGCAGGGTGCGGTGGCGCGGGTCCATGGTCGTTTCGGCCAGTTGGTCGGCGTCCATCTCACCGAGGCCCTTGTAGCGCTGGATGCCGTCCTTGTAGCGGACGTTCTTGCGCTGGAGCTCCAGGAGGGTCTGCCGCAGTTCGTTGTCCGAGTACGTGTAGATGTACTTTTCCTGGCCCTTTTTGGGGTTGATCAGCTCGACGCGGTGCAGCGGCGGGACGGCGGAGAAGACGCGGCCCTGTTCGACCATCGGCCGCATGTAGCGCTGGAACAGCGTCAGCAGCAGACAGCGGATGTGGGCGCCGTCGACGTCCGCGTCGGCGAGGAAGATGACCTTGCCGTAACGGGCGGCGTCGATGTCGAAGGTGCGGCCGGATCCGGCCCCTATGACCTGGATGATGGCGCCGCACTCGGCATTCTTCAGCATGTCCGAGACCGACGACTTCTGGACATTGAGGATCTTGCCGCGGATCGGCAGCAACGCCTGGAATTCCGAATTCCGCGCCAGCTTGGCGGTACCAAGCGCCGAGTCCCCCTCGACGATGAACAGCTCGCTGCGGTCGACGTCATCGCTGCGGCAGTCGGCCAGCTTGGCCGGCAGTGACGAGGACTCCAGCGCCGTCTTCCGACGCTGGGCCTCCTTGTGCTGGCGGGCGGCGATACGCGTACGGGCCGCGGCGACGACCTTCTCCAGCACGGAACGCGCCTGCTGCTTGGCATCCCGCTTGGTGGAGGTCAGGAACGCCTTGAGTTCCTTGCTGACCACCTGGGCGACGATCCGGGACGCTGCGGAGGTGCCGAGCACCTCCTTGGTCTGGCCCTCGAACTGCGGCTCCGCAAGCCGGACCGTGACGACGGCAGTCAGGCCCTCCATCGCGTCGTCCTTGACGACGTCGTCCTCGGCGACGCGCAGCAGCTTGCTGGAGCGCAATGCCTCGTTCACGGTCTTGGCCACCGAGCGCTCGAACCCGGCGAGGTGGGTGCCGCCCTTGGGGGTGGCGATGATGTTGACGAACGACTTGATCGTCGCGTCATAGCCGGTGCCCCACCGAAGGGCGATGTCGACGCCCAGTTCACGGGTGACTTCGGTGGGTGTCATGTGGCCGCGCTCGTCGAGGACCGGCACGGTCTCCTTGAAAGTGCCCTGGCCGGTCAGCCGTAGGACGTCGCAGACCGCCTTGTCCTGGGCGAGGTACTCGCAGAACTCGCTGATGCCGCCGTCGTAGCGGAACGTCTCTTCCGTCTTCCCGGCACCGTCGATGCCACGCTCGTCCCGGACGATGATGGTCAGGCCCGGCACCAGGAAGGCGGTCTGGCGGGCGCGGGCGTGCAGCGTCTCCAGGGAGAGCTTGGCGTCCTTGAGGAAGATCTGCCGATCGGCCCAGTAGCGAACCCGGGTGCCGGTCTTGGTCTTGGGGATGCGCTTGCCCTTGTGCAGCCCGTTCGCAGGCTCGAAGGGGGCCTCCGGGCCGGCTTTTGCGAAGGCACCGGGAACGCCGCGGCGGAAGCTGATCGCGTGCGTCTTGCTGTTGCGGTCGACCTCGACGTCCAGCCGCGCGGAGAGCGCGTTGACGACCGAGGCGCCGACGCCGTGCAGACCGCCGGAGGCGGCGTACGAGCCACCGCCGAACTTTCCGCCGGCGTGCAGTTTGGTCATCACGACCTCGACGCCGCTAAGCCCGGTCTTGGGCTCGACGTCGACAGGGATGCCGCGGCCGTTGTCCTGGACCTCCACGGACCCGTCGTCGTGGAGGATCACCTCGATGTGGTCGCAGTAGCCGCCGAGCGCCTCGTCGACGGAATTGTCGATGATTTCCCACAGGCAGTGCATCAGACCGCGACTGTCCGTCGATCCGATGTACATGCCAGGACGCTTCCGGACGGCTTCCAGGCCCTCAAGGACGAGCAGGTGCCGCGCGGTGTAGTTGGAACCGTCCCGGTCTGCCCCGGTCAGCACTGCGGTGGACGGCACGGACATCTCGGCGGTCACGCGGTTCGCTCCTCGCTTAATTTCTGACAGTCCGCATTCCGCGGACTCGGTTGTGGCGGTGTCGCCGGTGAGAGGGTACCGAGGCCTAGTAGAGCCGATGTGACGCCACCCGTGAGCGTGACCATGGTAGTAGAATTTCGCTCGTACGTTCGATCGCTCGATGGGGTGACGTCCGAGTGACGTGCACATCACGTTCCCTTCGAGGCATGAACCATTTAGGCTCCGGGCACGTCCTCATGAACAACCGGCAAGCCAGCCGGGAGGGCAGACTTCAGCAACCAACGTGAATCAGACCACCACGCGATACGGCTCATTCGCCGCCACCCGGCAGCACCCGGCCCCCTCGAAAGAAATTTTTCGAGGAAAAGGCACGAGCGGGAACGTTTTCGGCCTGGTTGGATGTTGACCCTGGTACGACAGCTCGTCGAGCTAGAGAAGAGGCGACGTGACTACTGTTCTGACACCCGCGAGCCCGCTGACGGCCGCTGACCGGTGCGACCGCTGCGGCGCCCAGGCATACCTGCGCGTCGTCCTGATGTCCGGCGGAGAACTGCTCTTCTGCGCCCACCACGGCCGCAAGTTCGAGCCAGAACTCAAGAAGATCGCCGCGGAAATACAGGACGAGACGGAGCGGCTCACCACCACTCCAAAGTCTGCGACCAACGAGGAACGCTGACACTTCGCATCCACGACGAGCGAGTAGCGGCCCAGTGCCGTGCGGCGGGCGGTCTTTCCGGCACCACCGGGGAGGCCGCCCGTACTCGTACGCTCCGACTCATGCCGCTTCCACGGCGCCGTTCAGCCGGCGCCGTGCATCAGCACTGCCGGAAGCAGCGCGGACGCCCGCGTATAGACCCCGGGGCTGCCTGCGCGCCCGCAGCCGGTCCCCCACGACACCAGCCCCACCAACCGGCCGCGCACCACCAGCGGCCCTCCACTGTCCCCCTGGCAGGCGTCTCGCCCGCCCTTCGGCTCCCCTGCACAGAGCATCGAGGCGGCGTTGTACACACCATCGGCGCTGCCCGGGTAAGCCCGCGCACACACTGCGTCATGCAGGACGTTCACCCTGGCGGACCGCAGTCGTGACGCATAGCTGCCATCACCTGTCATGTCACCCCACCCGTAGACCGTGGCGGTGTTGCCCGGGTCGTAGACACTGTCGTTCGGGTGGGCTATCTGAATCGGCTGGTTCGGGACGCTCTTCTGCAAGGTGACGACCGCCATGTCGTCCTCATTGGTCCAGCTGTTGTAGTGCGGATTGACCCACACCTTGGCGACCTTGATCTCATGGCCACCCTTGCCGGTGAGGTTGTTGCGTCCGACGACGATCCGCAGGTCCTTCACCTCCTGCCAAGGCAGTCCCAGGACCTCCCGGCCCAGGCAGTGCGCGGCCGTCACCACCGTCGCGTGTCCGACCAGTACACCGCCGCAGAACTGCCCGGAGCGCTGCTCCCCGAACCGCTGGTGCGAAGCCAGGGCGACCGCCCAGGGGCTCTGCGAGAGGTGAACGGGCTTCCCCCCGACCACCGAATCATCCGCGGCCGCAGAGGCCGGCACAGCGAGAATCAACGCAAGGGCCCCGAGGGCGGCGCGTATGGTCGGGCGCATACGGACTCCTGACTCTGGGACAGCGGTCACCCACCCAGAGTGACCCAAACGGGGGCGCCCCGCACCCGGACGGCCGCGAGCCCGGCCCCCACAGAGGTGGAGGGCCGGGCTCGCGGCACATTCGGAGCTGTTCCGGCTAGTCGAGGTAGTCCCGCAGCACCTGGGAGCGCGACGGGTGACGCAGCTTCGACATGGTCTTGGACTCGATCTGGCGGATCCGCTCACGGGTGACGCCGTAGACCTTGCCGATCTCGTCGAGCGTCTTGGGCTGGCCGTCCGTGAGGCCGAACCGCATGGACACCACGCCGGCCTCGCGCTCCGAGAGGGTGTCCAGCACCGAGTGCAGCTGCTCCTGCAGGAGCGTGAAGCTGACCGCGTCGGCCGGGACAACCGCCTCGGAGTCCTCGATCAGGTCACCGAACTCGCTGTCGCCGTCCTCGCCCAGCGGGGTGTGCAGGGAGATCGGCTCGCGGCCGTACTTCTGGACCTCGATGACCTTCTCGGGGGTCATGTCGAGTTCCTTGGCCAACTCCTCCGGAGTGGGCTCACGGCCCAGGTCCTGGAGCATCTGGCGCTGGACGCGGGCCAGCTTGTTGATGACCTCGACCATGTGGACGGGGATACGGATCGTTCGGGCCTGGTCGGCCATGGCGCGGGTGATGGCCTGGCGGATCCACCACGTCGCGTAGGTCGAGAACTTGTAGCCCTTGGTGTAGTCGAACTTCTCGACCGCGCGGATCAGACCGAGGTTGCCCTCCTGGATGAGGTCCAGGAAGAGCATGCCGCGGCCGGTGTACCGCTTGGCCAGGGAGACGACCAGACGGAGGTTGGCCTCCAGGAGGTGGTTCTTCGCTCGGCGGCCGTCCTCGGCGATGATCTCCAGCTCGCGCTTGAGCTTCGGCGCGAGCTTGTCGCTGTTGGCGAGCTTGTCCTCGGCGAACAGGCCGGCCTCAATGCGCTTGGCGAGCTCCACCTCCTGCTCGGCATTGAGGAGCGGAACCTTGCCGATCTGCTTGAGGTAGTCCTTGACCGGGTCGGCGGTGGCGCCGGCCGCGGCGACCTGCTGGGCCGGGGCGTCGTCCTCGTCCTCATCCGACAGCACGAAGCCGGCGTTCTCGGCGTTCTCGGCCTCGGCGGGCTCGCCCTTACCGGGAGCCGGGGTCTCCTCGGTCAGCTCTTCGTCGAGCAGGTCGTCGACGTCCTTCTTGGACCCGGTCTTCTTGGCGGTGGCCTTCTTGGCCGTGGCCTTCTTCGCGACCGTCTTCTTGGCGGTCGTCTTCTTCGCCGCAGCCTTCTTGACAGCCGCGGACTCGGACTCACCGGCGGCCGGGTCCCCCATGGAGGCGGCGGCCGACGCGGTGGTGGTCTTCTTCACCGTGGCGGTCTTGGCCGCGACGGTCTTGGTGGCGGTGCGCTTCGCCGGACTCTTCGCTGCGACGCTCTTGCGGGTGCGCTTGGGCGCCTCTGCGGCACTGACCATCAGCGTCACACCCTCCTCGTCGAGGATCTGGTTGAGGCTGCGCAGAACGTTCTTCCACTGGGTTGGCGGAATCTGGTCAGCCTCGAAGGCCCGACGCACGTCATCGCCGGCGATCTGCCCATCTGCCTTTCCCCGCTCGATGAGCGCCATCACAGACTCGGACTCGGCGATCTCCGGCGGGAGCGTACGGGATGTGCTGGCCGACACGAACAACCTCTCGGAACGATGGAAACGGCTTCCGACCCCGTCCACTGTGGATCGGAGCCGACGACCGCCGGTGGGGATGGACCGACGGCGCAGGGGCAACCGGGGAGTTGAACAGCGCCACGAACGCCGCTCGTATTCCCTCCTCGGCTATCACCTCTTACGTCATCGCGCTTCCTCGGAGAGCGTTACGCCCAATCTGCGTGGCCCGAGTCACACCCCATAACGACCCCTTCCCCGTCATATGCCCTGCAATCCTCTCAAAGCCTTCCGCCGGATCCGGTCGACGTCCCGGATCCGGCGATCTTGCGCTCCTTCGGTGCGTACGGCGCGGCCTCGGCAGAGGCGTACGGGGCACGAGTCCGCGCGGTGCTCACGGTCCGCACGTGGTCGGGTACGAGCCTTCAGTGCTCGCGCGGCGCGGGGACGACGTGGTCGGCGGGCGTACCGGCGCCCTGGCCGCTGGCCTCACTGTGGGCGGCGAGCAGCTGGCGCATCGCGCTTTCGGCGGCGGTGGCGTCACCGGAACCGATGGCGTCGACGACCCGCATGTGCTGGCCCACGGATGTCTCGACCGGCCGCTCACAACCGCCGCCGGATCCGCCGGAGACGTGCAGGGCGGAGGCGACGATGCCCGCGAGGTGCTCGAGCATGCGGTTGCCGGCGAGCTGGAGCAGCAGGTTGTGGAACTCGGCGTCCGCGCGGGCGAACGTCATGGTGTCACCCTGGGCCGCGGAGTGACCCATGATCTCGACCATGTCCGCGAGCCGCTGCTGGATGTCCTCGCGGGCGTGGCCGGCGGCGAGCCTGGCGGCGAGCGGCTCGATCGTCCAGCGCAGCTCGCACAGCTCACGACGCTGGTCGTCACGCTGCGGCCCGTAGGCGCGCCACTCGATGATGTCGGGGTCGAGGAGGTTCCAGTCACTGACCGGGCGCACCCGGGTCCCCACGTTCGGACGCGCGCTCACCAGGCCCTTGGCTTCGAGGACGCGCAGTGACTCGCGGACGACGGTGCGGGAGACCTCGAAGCGCTGGCCGATCTCCTCGGGGACGAGCGGGCGATCGGCGCCGAGATCGCCGGAGACGATCATCTGGCCGAGCTGCTGGACGAGTTGGCCGTGGAGGCCACGGCCGCGGCTGCCCGCCGCGCGCCGGCCGACCCGGCCGATGTCTGCCTCGGAACTTTCCCAGACCGACGAGACGCGCTCTGCGCGGTCGTGGCCGGTCGCGTTGGCGGCGTTGGCGTAGGGGTAGCGGTCAAGCTCGCCGGGGCCTGCGAGGCCGGTGTCGCCGGGGCGAGCCGCGGTCATCATGGTGTGCGCAAGGGTACTCACGCATCCTTTGTCGGCGGCGCTCTGAACGGCCTTGAGGTCTTTGGTGAAAAGCACACGAAAGGGTGATCGCCCGTTATCTCGCAATTGACGCTTTATCGGAAAGAAATGCGCTTTCAGGGGCGAGTTGTGGACAGCGGGCGCAACAACGGGGCCTGGAAGCGGGCGTTTTGGCCGGCCAGCGTCGCCAGCCCGTTAGCACGGTGAACACATAAGCGCAGACCAGGGAGATGGTGGCAACACCCTTGCGTTGCCCACTGGTTGGGGTGCAGACGACGTCATGACCGGAATACGTTGATCGCTTCCGGAAGGCGTCTGGTGAGCATCGGGCGGAAGGTGGGTGTGGTGTGGTGCGGGACTGCGTTCGCTGTGGTGTGTGGCGGTTAGTTGGGTCGGCAGGAAAGGGAGTTGCCGGGAGCTGCCTAGCGAGCCGGGTGGTGGTGGCGGTGCGTGCTGGAGTCCCTGAAGTCACCGTGGGAGCCGAGGTCGCCGTGCTGGTGGGGACGCCGTGGTCGCCCGGGTCGCTGGGGCGCGAGGTCACCGAGGACGGTGAGTTCGGGGGCGGCTCGTTGACGGTGCGGGGGATCGAGAGCTCGGGCCGGCGAGAGCGGTGGTGCGAAGCAGTGGTCGCTGTGTGTCCGGCCACCATGGGGAAGTCGCCGGCAGCGTGCTCCGGCGGCAGTGAGGGAGCTTTGTTGCCGTACCGCGTTGCCGGGCCCGTGCGAGGCTCGGGTGGTGGGTCAGACCTCTGGGCGGAGCATCGGCGGGTTGAGGAGGGTCGCGCCGCCGGCGCGGAAGAGCTGGGCCGGGCGGCCGCCCTGGCGGGTGGTGGTGCCACCGGTGGGGACCAGGAATCCGGGAGTGCCGGTCACCTTGCGGTGGAAGTTGCGGGGGTCGAGGGCGACGCCCCAGACCGCCTCGTAGACGCGGCGCAGCTCGCCGACGGTGAACTCCTGCGGGCAGAAGGCCGTCGCGAGCGAGGAGTATTCGATCTTCGACCGGGCGCGTTCCACCCCGTCGGCGAGGATGCGCGCGTGGTCGAAGGCTAGCGGGGCGGCCAGGTCGCCTTCGCGGGCGTGGGTGTTGTTCTCCTGGTCCAGGAGGGTTTCGACGGGGGCCCAGCGGGCGCTGTGGGCGTCGCCGCCGGCCCGGGGGGCGGGCAGATCGGGGGCGAGGACGAGGTGCGCGACGCTGACCACGCGCATGCGGGGGTCGCGCTTGGGATCGCCGTAGGTGGCGAGCTGTTCGAGGTGCGCCCCGTATGCGGGCGGCGGGCTGCCCTCCGGCGGGTAGGCGTGCAGGCCGGTCTCCTCGACGAGTTCCCGGGCGGCCGCCTCCGCCAGGTCCTCGTCGGCGCGAACGAATCCGCCGGGCAGGGCCCAGCGGCCCTGGAACGGCGGCTCACCACGGCGTACGGCCAGCGCACACAGGGCATGGCGACGCACGGTGAGCACGACCAGGTCGACGGTGACAGCGAAGGGCGGGAAGGCCGACGGGTCGTAGGGAGGCATGCCGTGATCATAGTCGTCCGCCTGACGATAAACGGGTCATGCGGCCTTCACGCCCTCAGTTGCAGACCGTCCGCGGCTTCCTCGACCATCCCCATCCCGAGGCGGCTGATCCGTACGGCGAAGGGGTGCTCGGCGATGGTCAGTCCGGTCAGTTGCATCGCGCCGAGCGGGGTGGTGCCGAGTGGGCGGACGACGACCGTTCCGGCCGGAACGTCGGGGCGCAGTCCTGCGAGGGCGATGAGTATCTGCACCGCGCCGGCCGCCGCGATGGCTGCGGGACGGCAGGCCGCCGGGTGCGGAACGGGGATGCTGCCGGCGGTGCGCTGCTCACCGGCGAACATCTCCGGCAGGCGGTGCCCGAAGTTCTCCGCGGCGTCGAGGAGGCCCTTGGTCAGGGCGCCGGCGGCGGCTTCGCGGCCGGCCGCGGCCAGTCCGGCGGCGGCGACCGCGGTTTCGTGGACGCGGACCGCTCCGCTGCGGTGGCCGAAGGGGTTGTAGCCGCTCTCCTTGGCGCCGAGTCCGCGCAGGCCCCATCCGGAGTCCATGGTGGGGCTGCGGAGCAGTCGGGACAGTTGGTCGGTCTGGGGCGCGTCCAGGAGGCCCGGGGCGAAGGTGCCGCCGCCGAGCAGGCCGGTGTCGAGGAGGTGGGCGGCGGTGGCGCCGAGGTGCGGGACCGGGCGGCCGTCGCCGGTGAGCAGGGCGGCGGGGCGGCCTCCGGTGCGGTCGTCCACCCAGAAGTCGGTGCGGAAGCGGGCGCGCAGCTCCACCGCCCAGTCGCGGAGCGCGGCGGCGCCGGAGGATCCGCAGGCATCCAGGAGGTCGGCGCCGAGGACCGCGGCACGATGGGCGTGGGCCTGTGTCTCGCAGCGGTAGGGGCCGTCGGGTGCGGGATCGGGGAGGTATCCGCCGCGGTCCGCGCCGCGCGGGTCGGTGGCCGTGCACAGCCATTGGAGGCAGCGTTCGGCGGCGGGCAGCAGCCGCTCGGTCTCCTGGTCGGGCAGGCCCCAGCGGCGGGCCTCCGCGAGGACGGCCGGGAAGAGGAGGGTGGCTTCGATGCCGGTGCAGCCGGCTGGGGCGTGCGGTCCGGCGTCCCGGAGCGCGCCGGGAATTCGGCCGAAATCCGCTCCTGGGGTGGCCTGTTGGGTGCGGGCGAGGGTGCGCAGGGTGCTGGTGACGAGCCGGGTGCCGAGGGGAAGCAGCATGCGGGCGGTCCACAGGGCCTCGGCGGGTGCGAGGCCGCACCGCCACGGGAAGCCGCCGGCGACGAAGACGTCCGTGGGGAGGGCCGGGTCGCGCATCAGGAGCCCGTGCAGGTCGTCGAGGCTGCCGGCCATGAGGGCGTCGGCTCGGGCGTCGTCGCACTCCAGGCGGGCCGCGGACCAGGAGTGCGGCGGCCGTTCGCTGCGGGTGCGGGGCCCGGCGGGCCCGGTGCGCGGGCTGGGGACGGAGGTGTCGCTGCCCCACCCGGCCGGGGCCGGCAGACCCCCCACGCCGTGTTCCAAGCGGGGTCGGAGTTCGATGGTGCGGCGACCGCCGGGCAGCAGCTCAAGTTCCCAGCGGAGCAGGCCCGCAGAGGCCAGCGCGTCCTGGGGGGCGGGGTTGGCGGTCACCACGGCATGGGCTCCCCGCCCGGACCAGCGAAGGCCCGATCCGTGGACGGCGGCACGGAGTTCGGGACCGGGGAGGCCGACGGCGACGGCTCCGAGGTCCGCCAGGTCGGTGCCCAGGTAGATCTCAACGGGCAGTCGGACGGATCGGGTGGCGCTGCTGTGGAAGGTGATCCGTTCGGTGCCGTCGGCGGACCGCAGCCGTTCCATCCGGATCTCCGGGTCCGGCCCGCGCTCGCCCGTTCTGCGGATGACGCCGGTGAAGTGGGCACGGTCCGCGGCGATCAACCGCCCCTGGACGACGAGTGGTTCTTCGCCCGCGGCGCGTACTTCGCAGCGGGCGAGGATCCGCCGGCCGTCGCGGTAGCAGCCGTCCAGGCCCTGGCCGGTCAGCTGCCCCGTGGTGGACGACACGGCGAGCGACGGGAGGGCCGTGCAGACCAGCGCCGCATGGACCGGTTGGGGCTGGGGCAGCCGGGCCGGCATGGTGCGCCGGTCCGAGGTGGGCCGGTGGGCCGGCTGGGTGGTGGGGACAATCCCTGGCACGCTCTGCGCTCCCTGGTGAGGTCGGGGCTCCGTACGGCCTGCGCCACTCAGCTGAACGGTGCGGCCGGCGCCCAGGTCACGCCGGCCGTGCCTCGCCCCGTGCGGTCATCGCCGGCTTCGGTCACCTCCCCGTCCTGCCCGGCGGGTGCCCGGCGCGCCGGTCGTACGCGAACCGGGGCCGGTGTCCCCGCGTGGCCCGCGGGGCCGGGCGCGGTTTGCCGGGCGTGGGGGTGCCGGCCGCCGCTGGCCCGCAGTGGGCGTCGTGGCACCGTCGGTGGCGGCCTCGGCCTCCTCCCGCTGTTGGCGCAGGCAGCGGCGCAACTGCTCAGGATCTAGGCCCTCGTTGATGGCGCGGTGCAGCAGCTGGGCGAAGACACAGTCGGGGTCGGCGGTCAGGGCGCGGCTGAGGGCGACGCGGGCGGAGGGGCCGTCCGCTGTGGACCAGCAGACCCAGCCGGCGAGGGTCAGGGGCGCCGCCGCGTGTTCGGTGTAGCCACCGGTGCAGCGGCGGGCGAGGGCGCGCCACAGCCGGAGGGCCGCCGCGGCGTCGGGGCCGTCCATCCATTCCGCGGCCCGGTCGCGGGTGGTGCGGTCCTGGAGGCCGAGGATGAGGGTGGCTGCCTCGGCGTCGGTGATCAGCGCGTCGTCGCAGGCGTCCCGGGCACGGTTGCTGCCGGAGGGGGTGTCCTGGCGGAATCGGTGGATCATCGCGGCGGCCAGTTCGAGGGTGGCCTGGCGGACGGTGGTGGCGCCGTCCGGTTGGAGCATCCGCGGCAGGAGTTCCGCGGCCGCATCGTCCAGCGCCTTCTCCTGGTCGGCACCGCGTGGTCCGGTGCGGGGCGCCAGCCGGGCGTCCATCTCCTTGAGCGAGCCGCGCACCTGCATTCCGGCGTAGGCGGCGGCCGCGGCCATCACGGACGTTCCGGGGAGGCACAGGGGCGTGCCGTCGGCGGGGCAGCAGCGGTAGTCGGGGCAACAGTAGGACCAGTATCGGCCGTTGGAGATGCACAGGGCTTCCAGGACCGGCACGTCAAGGGAGCCGCAGGCGGTGCGCAGCCGCTGGGCCAGGGGGCGCAGGCGCTCCTTGACGTCCCGGCCGCTTTCGCCGGGCGCTGGTTCCTGGCAGAGGAAGACGAGGATGCCGACGAGGTGGTCGGCGCTCTTGCGGGCGCCGGAGACCAGGCAGTCGGCGAGTTGGTCGCTGACATCGGGCCAGTGGGACGGGTCCGTGGGGATGCCGAGCCGCAGTCGGCCGCCGAACCGGGCGCGCTCGCCGTGGAGCGCGACCATGACGACGCTGTCGTCCGGATAGAAGCCGAGGAGGTAGGGCAGTGCGTCGGCGAGTTCGGCGGAGCCGCGCAGGGTGACCTGTGGCTCGGCGGGCCGGCTCGCGTCCTGGTCTGCGGATTCCGGCGGAGGAGCCCCGGTCTGCGCGTGGGAGACGGCGGGGTCGCCCGCGGCGATGGGCGCGGCGTAGGCGCTGCCGGTGGGGGGGGGGGGGGGCGGGTGGGAGGGGGTGGGCGGGGTGTCGTCGGGGGTCGGCGGTCGGGGCGGGCCGATGCGGGGGGTGGTGGGGGGTGCGGGATCGCCGCCGGTGCCGGGCCCGCTGCTGCCGGGGGCGCAGGTGCCGGATTCCCCGCCACTGGGGTCGTGGGCGTCGATGTCGTCGGGGCGGGTGCCGTCGGGGTGAGTGTCGTCGATGTGGGGCTCGTGCGGTTCGCTGTGCGGATTCATGGCTCGAAGATCCCGCGATTGCGCAGCGTTCCGCGACCCCTGTGGATAACTCTTGAGTGACGCGGTTTTCCACAGCTCGAGGCGAGGGTTCGCGCGTTGTCAGTGGGATCGGGTTGCATGGGGGCATGAGCAACGAAGACCTGCGTGCCGCGGCCGATGCCGTCCTCAGCCGTCTCGTCGGGGATCCCGGCGGGACAGCCCGGCTGCGTGCGGACCAGTGGCGGGCGATCGAGGCGCTGGTCGCCGACCACCGCCGTGCCCTGGTCGTGCAGCGCACCGGCTGGGGCAAGTCCGCGGTCTATTTCGTCGCGACGGCGCTGTTGCGGGAGCGCGGCAGTGGACCGACGGTGATCGTCTCGCCGCTGCTCGCGCTGATGCGCAACCAGGTCGATGCGGCCGCGCGGGCCGGCATCCGGGCGCGCACGATCAACTCCGCCAACACCGAGGAGTGGGACACCGTCCAGGCCGAGGTGGCGGCTGGTGAGGTGGACGTCCTGCTGGTGAGCCCCGAGCGGCTCAACAACCCGGATTTCCGTGATCAGGTGCTGCCCAAGCTCGCGGCGGCCACCGGCCTGCTGGTGGTGGACGAGGCGCATTGCATCTCCGACTGGGGACATGATTTCCGGCCGGACTACCGGCGGCTGCGCACGATGCTGGCCGATCTTCCGCCCGGTGTGCCGGTACTCGCCACGACCGCCACCGCGAATGCCCGGGTGACGGCCGATGTCGCCGAGCAGCTGGGGACGGGTGAGGGCTCCGCCGAGGCGCTGGTGCTGCGCGGACCGTTGGACCGGGAGAGCCTGAGCCTGGGTGTGCTGCCACTGCCCGATGCCGCGCACCGGCTGGCCTGGCTCGCGGACCATCTGGACGAGCTGCCGGGCTCGGGGATCATCTACACCCTCACCGTCGCGGCCGCCGAGGAGGTCACCGCGTTCCTGCGGCACCGGGGGCATACGGTCGCCTCGTACACCGGCAAGACGGAGAACGCCGACCGCCAGCAGGCGGAGGAGGATCTGCTCGCCAACCGGGTCAAGGCGCTGGTGGCGACGTCCGCCCTGGGGATGGGCTTCGACAAGCCCGATCTGGGGTTCGTGGTGCACCTGGGTTCGCCGTCGTCGCCGATCGCGTACTACCAGCAGGTGGGCCGGGCCGGCCGCGGTGTCGAGCATGCCGAGGTGCTGCTGCTTCCGGGCCGGGAGGACGAGGCGATCTGGAAGTACTTCGCCTCGCTGGCGTTCCCGCCGGAGGAGCAGGTGCGGCGGACGTTGGACGTGCTGGCGGCGGCGGGCCGGGCGGTGTCGCTGCCGGCGCTGGAGCCGCAGGTCGAACTGCGTCGCTCCCGCCTGGAGATCATGCTCAAGGTGCTCGATGTGGACGGGGCCGTCCAGCGCGTCAAGGGCGGCTGGACGGCTACGGGCCGGCCGTGGGCGTATGACGCGGAGCGCTATGCGTGGGTGGCGCGGCAGCGGGAGGCCGAGCAGCAGGCGATGCGGGAGTACGCCGCGTCGTCGGGTTGCCGAATGGAGTTTCTGCGGCGGCAGTTGGACGACGAGGCTGCGGCGCCGTGCGGCCGGTGCGACAACTGCGCCGGGCCGCGGTTCACCGCCGAGGTGTCCGCCGCGTCGCTGGACGCGGCCCGTGGTGAACTGGGCCGCCCCGGTGTGGAGGTGGAACCGCGGCGGATGTGGCCCACGGGGCTGCCGGCCGTCGGCGTCGACCTCAAGGGCCGGATCCCGGCGGGTGAACTGGCCGCGACCGGCCGGGCGTTGGGGCGGCTGTCGGACATCGGGTGGGGCAACCGCCTGCGGCCGATGCTCGCTCCGCAGGCGCCGGACGGCCCGGTGCCCGACGACGTGGCGGCCGCGGTGGTGACGGTCCTCGCCGATTGGGCCAAGGGGCCCGGAGGCTGGGCCGCGGGTGCACCGGACGCTCCGGCGCGCCCGGTGGGTGTCGTCAGCCTCGGCTCGCACAGCCGCCCGCAGTTGATCCGGTCGCTCGCCGAACGGATCGCGACGGTGGGCCGGATGCCGTTCCTGGGCACGGTGGCCTCGGTGGACGACGGCCCCGGGACGAGGGTGCCGCGGAGCAACAGCGCCCAACGGCTGCGGGCCCTGCACAGCACGCTGGTGGTGCCGCCGGAGCTGGCCGGAGCGCTGGCGTCGGCGGGCGGCCCGGTGCTCCTGGTGGATGACTACGCCGACACCGGCTGGACGCTGGCGGTGGCCGCCCGGCTGCTGCGCAGAGCCGGGGCCGACGGGGTGTTTCCGCTGGTCCTCGCCGTGCAGGGGTAGTCGGCTCCGACGGCGGGGCCTGGCGAGATGGGAGGGAGCGCCTGGGTATCGGAGCCGGGTGCGGCGGGCAGGAATAGCAGCGGTACACCGGGCATTTTCGGCCGTGCGCGGGGAATTGCTCGTTGCCGCAAGCCTGTACGAGCCGCGAGAATGGGAAGTGCTTCCCGGTATCCGGCCGTTCGCGGTCCGGCAGGGTCATGCCGTGGTGCACCGGCGCGCCCGGCAGCGGCCCGCAGCGCGGACGCGTAGACGAAGGGAGAACGATGGCCTTCGGATTCGCCCGGCCCCCACAGGACCCGCTGCCCGAAGCCGCCGATTCCACCGCTCGCCTGGGGCGGCTGTTGGAACCGGCGGAATGGGCGTCGGCCGGAATCCCGCTCCTACGCAATCCCCGTGAGGTCGTCGCCGACCTGTACACCCGTCATCATCCGAGGCCGTCGACGGTGATTGTGGCGGTGCTCGACCCTCAGGAACGGGTCATTGCCAGCGCATCGTTCACGGGGCCGGTGTCGGCTCCGGATGGTTGGGCCTACCGCAATGCGCTGCTGGCGCAGCTGCGTCGGATCATCCCGCACGATCTGCGGTTGCGGGTTCCGGTTCGGACGGCGGTACTGCTCCACTGCCGGGAGGGCGAGCTCCGTTGGATGGAGGCGGACGGCGCGTGGATGTGGGGTCTGCGCGACGCGTGCACCCTGCACGGGCTCCGCTGCGGGGCGTTCATCGCGCTGGCCCGGGGCCACTGGCAGGTACTGGGTGAAGGGCGGGGCGGGCGGTGGCCCCGGGTCCCCGCTCCCGGGAAGCCCCGGAGCGCGGACGCGGCGCGGGTGGGGCCCCGTCGCGGCGCGGCCGACCGGGCCGGAGCTGTGGGCGACACCGGTGGTGCGCCCGCTCCGGAGGACGTCACGCCGTCGTCGGCTGTGCCCCCACAGGACTCGCGGGCCGCGGAGGGGCCGCCCGGCCAGGGCCCGGCGGGTTCGCAGCGCGCCTCGTCGGCGCGGACCGTCGCACCGGGCGAGCAGCCGTGGAACGGCGGCCGGGGATCACCCCGGCGCGCTGGCGGAGGCGCCGCGGAAGCACGCCGCCGCCGGGCGGCGCGCTGACCGCGGCGGGCCCGACTCTCGCCCCGTGCCCGGGCGCGCCAACGAGCCCGACCGGCCGCGAGGGCCGGCGGGCCACGCCGGGCCAGCGGCGGTCAGGCGTTCGCGCCGAGCACCGCGTTGATCCGCTCCGGGTCGCCGCAGACGATCAGCAGCGCTCCGGCACGGGCCATCGCGGCGGGCAGCGCCCGCGCGGTGACCTCGTGGTCGTCACCGTTGACGGCGACGACCACGACGGGCCGTTCGGTGGCGCGTTCGGCGCCGGCGTCGGCGTAGAACACGTCGTCGGCGGCGTCGTGCTGCGCCCAGTAGGACGCCTCACCGAAGGACAGTTCGTGGGACGCCCACGGGTGGTTCTCGCCGGTGGTCAGCACCAGGATCTCGCCCGGCGCGCGGCCGGAGTCCAGGAGCAGGTCGACGGCCTCATCGGCGGCGTCGATGGCTCCGCCGGCGGGTGCCGGGATCAGCTGGAGTTGGGCGCCCGCGGCGGTGCCGGTCGTGGTGGCCGGAGGCTGCGGGGGGCCGGTGCGCTGCGCCGGCGGGACCGGGGCGGGCCCACGCGACGGGGCGGCGGGTCCGGGCTTGCCCGGACGGGCACTGGACGCGGGGGCGCCTCGCGGCGGGGCGGGGCGGGGACCGGGACCAGGTACGGGACGGGGGGTCGGCGCGGTGCGGCCGGCGGCCGGAGTTGCGCGGGGACCCGGGACACTCTCGTGAATCTGAGGCTCCTCGGGGATGAGAGGCATAAAGGGATGTCTATCAAACGTAGGTGCGGGACATGTCAGTGGGTACCGAATTCCTGCCCCGCTCCGCTCAGAAGTCGAAGCCGAGTTGGCCACCGGCTTCCAGAGCGGCTGCTTCGGGGGTGACGCGCACCTTCTTGAGGTGCCGCCACCGGGGCAGGGCGTCCATGTAGGACCAGGACACCCGGTGGTACGGCGTGGGACCGTGCTCCTCCAGGGCGGTGCGGTGGGTCGGCGAGGGATAGCCGGCGTTGGTCGCGAAGTCGAAGTCGGCGTACTCCAGGCCGAGTTCGGCCATCATGGCGTCCCGCCGCACTTTGGCGATCACGGACGCGGCGGCGACCGCAATACAGGACTGGTCGCCCTTGATGACCGTACGGACCCGCCACGGCGCGCCCAGGTAGTCGTGCTTGCCGTCGAGGATGACCGCGTCCGGCCGGACCGGGAGCGCCTCCAGGGCACGTACGGCGGCGAGCCGCAGTGCCGCGGTCATCCCCAGGGTGTCGATCTCCTCCGGGGAGGAGTGCCCCAGGGCGTACGAGGTGACCCAGGTGGTGAGCACCTCGCAGAGTTCGGTGCGGCGCTTGGGGGTCAGCAGCTTGGAATCAGTGAGTCCGTCCGGTGGTCGGCGCAGTCCTGTGATGGCGGCGCAGACACTGACCGGGCCGGCCCAGGCTCCGCGCCCGACCTCGTCGATCCCTACGACGATCTTGGCGCCCGTGGTGGCGCGCAGTGATCGCTCGACGGTATGGGTGGGGGGCTCGTACGGCATGGCGCCAGCCAGATTACGCCTATTCGGCGCGGCCGTCCGCATCGGATCCGAAGCTGGCGTTCGTGGGCGCCGGCGGAGCGCCCGGCCCGGCGGTCCGAAACGGTTGTCCACGGGTGGGCGCAGGGGCTCCGGCGGGCGCGGGGAGGCGGGCGTCTGGGCGCGAAGTCGCTGGCCGGCGCGGCCCGTTGCGCCCCGGGGCGGGCGGGCGGCGTGGGGGTGGTGGTCAGAGGGCGGGGGTCCAGGCGGGGAGCGGCTCGGTGCGGTCGAGCCATTCCCGGGGCGGGGCGCCGCCGGGGGCCGCGGCGACGATGCCGCCGACGATGCCGCAGGTGGTGTCGACGTCGCCGCCGGCCCGGGCGGTGGTCCAGAACGCCTGCTCGAAGTTGCCGAGGTTGCGGGCGGCGGCCCACAGGGTGAACGGCACCGTGTCGTGGGCGCTGGTGCGGCGTCCGCAGCCGAGGACGGCGGCGACGGTTCCGGGGTCGGCGTAGTCGAGCATGTCGCGGGCCCGGCGCAGGCCGGCCTGTACGGCGCTGCGCGGGATCAGGGCCAGTACGCCGTCGATCAGCTCCTCGGGGCCGAGGGTCCGGGCCGGGTCCGCGACCAGGGCGGCCGCGGCGGCCACGGCCATGGCACCGACGACGGCCTCACGGTGCTGGTGGGTGGGGTAGGCGGAGATCTCCGCCTGGTGGGTGGCCTGCTCGGGGTCGTCGGCGTACCAGGCGCCGAGGGGGGCGATGCGCATGGCAGCGCCGTTGCCCCAGGAGCCGTGGCCGTTGAAGAGCGCGGCGGCCAGCTCGCGCCAGTCGCCGCCCGCACGGATCAGGCGGAGGAGTCGGTCGACGGCCGGGCCGTACTCACGACCGTCGTCGTGGTGGTCGGCGAAGGAGCGGGCCAAGGCGTCCTGGTCGACGCGATGGTGGGTGGTGAGCACGGCCAGGACGGAGCAGGCCATCTCGGTGTCGTCGGTCCACCGCCACGGCGCGGGTGGCAGCTCGCGGCGTTTGAGGGAGGGGTAGTGGCTGGGGGCGAAGAACTGCGATCCGAGGGCGTCGCCCACGGAGAGGCCACGCAGGCTCGCCAGAGCCCGCGTACAGCGGTCCGCGTCACGAGGATCAGGGGTCGTCATCGCTGTGCACTTTAACCGGTGACGCCGTAAGGCTCGGGTTCACACCAGCGGTCAAAAGGCCGGTCGAGGGTGTAGCGGCCGTCCGGGCCGAGGAGCAGGGTGCGCCATTCGGCGTTGCCCGGGTTGGACAGCGATTCGAAGTCGGCGACCGACCAGTGGAACCACCGCATGCAGAACAGCCGCATGGTGAGGCCGTGCGTGACGATCAGGACGTTGGGCGGGTGGTGGGGGTCCTCGAAGCTGCGCCAGAGGCTCTCCAGGAAGGCTCCGACCCGGTCGTAGACGTCGGCGCCGGACTCGCCCTGCGCGAAGCGGTAGAAGAAGTGACCGTAGGCGTCGCGGTACGCCTTCTGGCGTCGTACGTCGTCGCGGTCCTGCCAGTTGCCCCAGTCCTGTTCGCGGAGGCGGGGCTCCTCGCGGACCCTCACCTTGCCGGGGTCCAGGTCGAGGCTCCGGAAGGTCTGGTGGGTGCGGCGGTACGGCGATACGTAGGCGGAGATCCGTTCGTTGCCGAACATCTCGTGCAGCCTACGGCCGGCTTCCTCGGCCTGGTGCAGCCCGCTCTTCGTCAGGGCGAGCGCGTGGTCGGGCTCGCGCTCGTAGACGGTGTCGTCGACGTTCCCCACGGACTCGCCGTGGCGGAGCAGGACGATGCGTCGGGGCCGGGCCATGCGGCCAGCGTAAAACGCCTGCCCTGTACATGCCGTGTTGCGGGTGGGGCTGCCGAGGGAGCCGCGCTCCTTCAGCAGGCGGCGAGGACCGGTCGGCCGTCGCGTATCTCGTAGGGGCGGCCGGTGAAGCGGCGGCGCAGCAGGCGGTCGTGGGAGACCACGACCAGGGCACCGGGCCAGGCCGTCAGCGCCTCCTCCAGTTCCTCGACGAGGGCGAGGGCCAGGTGGTTGGTGGGTTCGTCGAGCAGCAGTAGGTCGGCGGGGCGGGCCAGCAGTCGGGCCAGTGCCAGGCGGCGGCGCTGGCCGGCCGAGAGCACCCCGACGGGGACATGGAGGTCACGTTCCCGGAACAGGCCGAAGGACAGCAGCAAGGCGGCCAGCTCGTCGGCGTCACCGGTGAGGCCGCGACTGAAGGTGGCCAGCAGCGGCTCCGTGGGGCGGGACACCGGGATTTCCTGGGCGAGGAAGCCGATGCGTCCCCGGCGGACGACCGTGCCGCTGTCGGGTGCGGTCAGGCCCGCCATGACCCGCAGCAGGGTGGTCTTGCCCGCGCCGTTGGCGCCGTGGACGAGGACGCGCTCGCCGGCGGACACGGTGAGCGCGTCCACCGCGAGGCGGTCGCCGACCCGGACGTCGTCGAGGCGGACCAGGGTGCCGGTCGTTTCGCCGGTGTCGGGGGCCGCTTGGAAGCGGAGCGGTTCGGGCGGCCGGGGAACCGGCTCCGCGCGGAGCCGGCGGAGCCGTTCCTGGGCGTTGCGCAGCCGACTGGAGACGGATGCCTGGACGCGTCCCCGGTCGCGGTCGTAGGCCATCTTGTTGTTGTCCTTCATGGCCCGGCCCTGGGCGACGCCATGCGCGGCGCCGGCGGCGTGCTCGGTGAGCCGGGCGACCTCGTCGCACCACTGGGCGTACTCCTGCTCCCAGCGGCGGCGGGCGGCGGCCTTGGCGGCGAGGAAGGTGCCGTACCCCTCGCCGTAGCGGACGAGGGCGTGGCGGTCGGCGTCGACCTCGACGACGGTGGTGGCGATGCGCTGGAGGAAGAGCCGGTCGTGGGAGACGGTGAGGACCGTGCCGCGGTGGGCGAGCAGAGCCTCCTCCAGCCAGTCGAGGGCGGTGGCGTCGAGGTGGTTGGTCGGTTCGTCGAGGAGCATGACCTCGGGCGAGGCGGCGATCAGGCAGGCGAGGCCGAGCCGGGCCTGTTCGCCGCCGGAGAGGCTGCCGAGGACCCGGCCGCGGTCCAGGCCGTGCAGCCCCAGGCCGTGCAGGGCACGGTCGACGCGGGCGTCCGCCTCGTATCCGCCGCGCAGTTCGAAGCGGGTGAGCAGGTCGCCGTACTCGTCGAGCTGTGCCGGGGTGGCGTCGCCGAGGGCGGCCTCCAGGGACCGCAGGCGGCGCTCGATGCCGCGGAGCTCGGCCAGCGCGGCGTCGATGGCGTCCTGGACGGTGTGGTCCGGAGGGAGGTCGGGGGTCTGGCCGAGATAGCCGGTGCCGCCGTCGGCGGTGAGGACGGCTCGGCCTTCGTCGGGTGGTTCCAGGCCGGCGACGATGCGCAGCAGGGTGGACTTGCCGGCGCCGTTCTCCCCGACGATCCCGATCCGTTCGCCGGGGCGTACGGCCAGGGAGACGCCGTCGAAGAGCGGGCGGTCGGCGTGGGCCTTGGTGACGTCGTGCAGTGAGACCTGAGTGGGCACGTGATCCTCCGAGTGATGCCGCGGGCGCGCCGGGCGGCATGGCCGACCGGAGTAACGCAACTGGAGTTGCGTTACGATGAGGATGGCACACCGAACCAACTAACGCAACTGGAGTTGCAATTGCCTGGCGAGGACGAGAAGAAGCAGGCCGAGGGTGACGGCGCGGCGCCCTCTCCCACCCCAGGCGCCCGGCGCCCCGGCGGGCGCACGGCACGCACCCGGGCCGCCGTCCGCGACGCCGTGCTGACCGGCCTCACCGAGCTCGGCTATCCCGGACTGACCGTCGAATACGTCGCCGAGCACTCCGGGGTGCACAAGACGACGCTCTACCGCCGCTGGGGGGACGTGGAGGGCCTGCTGGCCGACGCCCTGGACCTGGCGGGCGAGGACAGTTGGCTGCCGCCCGACACCGGGTCCCTGGAGGGCGATCTGCGTACGCTCGCCCACGAGGTCGTCACCTCGTTCGCGGAGCCCGCGGCGGCCGCGTCGGGATCCGCGATGATCGCGGCCGGCTTCCAGTCGGAGCGGGCCGCCGTGGCGCTGCGCGCCTACTACACCGAGCGGTTCGCGCGCTGCGAGGCCATCGTCGAGCGCGCCGCCCACCGCGGGGAGCTACCGGCCGATCAGGACGCCGCCGTCGACGCCGGGGCGCTGGTCCGGGCCGTCTCCGCCCCCCTGCTCTTCCGGCTCTTCATCACCCGGGAGCCGATCGACGAGGCACTCGCCGAACAGGCCGCTGCGGCGGCACTGGCCGCGGCCCGCGCAGGTGTCTTCAGTCGTGGCCGGCCGGCCGGCGCCGCGTCCGGCTCCCCGGAGCGGTCGGGCTGAGCTCGGCGCTCACACCGTCCAGGAGGGTTCGAGCTGCACCACGTCGCCCGCGATCGCTTGGATGTCGGCGGCTATCTGGGCCCGCAGCGCCAGCCGTTCCACCCGCTCCGGACGGTACTTGCCGCGCTCGGCCGCCGACTGCCACATCGACAGGACCAGGAACTCCTCCCCCGGCGCCCGGCCGACCATCCCCCGGAGCATGCCGGGCGACCCGGCCATCGCCGGGTTCCAGACCTTCTCCTGCATGAGCACGAAGTGGTCCACCCGGTCCGGGCGCACCTGGCAGTGCGCCAACCGCAGCACGTCCGCGTCTCCGAAGGCTGGCCGGAACCCCACTTTCACGTCGAATTCGTGCTCGAACAGCCGGATTTGCGTGTCCTTGTAGGTGCCGGCCTGCGCGGACGCCAGGCGATCGTGCGACCGCGCCATGAAGGAGTCGTAGAACGCCCGGCTCTCCCAGAAACCGACCAGGTGGGCCACGCCGGGCCGGGACCGACTCCAGCCCCCGGCCTGCCCCCGGAAACCGGGCTCGCCCAGCAGCCCGGCCCATTTCCGCTGCCCCCGTTCGAACCCTCGACGGTCCACGACGGTAAGGCGAATCCACTTGACCAGCACCGCGCCATCGTACGGCCCGATGTCCACCGAAGCCGCTGCACAGTGGCTACCGTCCGCCCCGAACTCCCTTACGGCATCGGATCGGTGAACAGCGGCACCAGGGCAGGCGGAGAGACGTACACGAACGAACGTGGCCCGGCCTCACTGCCCGGCCTTGCTCGACGCCGAGCGAGCGGCAGCTAGCCCCCACCCACACCAAGAGGCTTGCGGCAGCGCTTCGCCGCACAGGGACATTGCTTCGCCGTGCAGGGGCGTTGATTGCCACCCTCAGGGCGGGTGGGTGGTGCCACGGAAGGGCACTGGGGTGTACGCCGACTGCGCCTGACTGGCGTGAAGTGGGTGCTCGAACGGTGCGTCAGGCAACCCGCCTTGCTCGGCGCACCGCATGAACACCACGTAGACAGTGTCGACTTGCCGATAACGACGAGTTAACAGCACCGCGAATGCCTCGACTTACCGAGGTCCACTTACTCGGCACAATGGATCATCGCGCCGGAGACAATGACAACATTGTACCGAGGCAATGGCATTCATTGCACTGAAGGTGTCGGGCTCTTTGCACCCGGTGCAAGAACACCCCCGGATGGCCGCGGACTTACCGGGTCGACGCCCCCGGCAGCGTGGCACGATGGTCGAACACGGGGAAATCCCGGGGAGTTGTCCGCGGGCACGCGGACGGGCTGGGCCGCGGAGCTGACGGAAGGGGAGCCCGGTGAGCACGCTCAACAAGGGGATCGAGAAGGTCGTGGTGGCGCTCGGATGGGATCCCAGCCCCATCGGTGAGCCGGACATCGACCTGGACATCATTGCGGCGACGTACTCAACGGACGCGCCGCAGGGCGAACCGGCCTACCTGGTGCACTTCGACAGCAGGTCACCTGATGGGACCATCACCCTCAACCGGGACAGCCGGACCGGCCAGGGGTTCGGTGACGACGAGGTCATGACGCTGGAGTTGGAGCGGCTGTCCGAGCGCTACTCCCGCGTCGTGGTGGGCGTGGTGATCCAGCAGTTGCACGGCCGGAGGGTCTTCGGCGAGGTGGCGAACACGCTCATCGAGGTACGCGAGGGCTACACCACACTGGCGCGGATCGACTTCGCCGGGGTCGCGGATGCCACCGCGGCGACCGTCGCCGAGTTCGCGCGGGACGCCTCCGGCGAATGGCGGTTCCAGGCCGTACTGCGCGGGTTCGACGCCGAACCGGACGCGTTCAGCAGGCTGATGGGCAGTTGACCGGTACCGGCGGCAGATCTGGAGGGGAGGCGGCGGGCCGCCTCCCCTCCGGCGTTCGGCCTGCTCGACGCACCCGTCACCCGCTCGCCTTCTTACGACGACGGTGGGCCGCGACCCGCTCCCGGGTGGCACAGGCCGCAGAACAGTAGCGGCGGGCGCTCCCCGGTCCGGTCCCCAGATAAAGGGTGGTGCAGCCGGACGCCGCGCACTCGCCCCAGGGGACGCGGCCGTACTCGGTCAGGATCTGGGCAAGCGCCAGGGCGCTGGAGGCCAGGAACCAATCGGCCCAGCCCGCGTCGTCCCCACCGTCGACATGTAGATGCCAGGGGTGGCCGCCGTGCCGGGAGAGCCGCGGCCGCGCGCCACAGGCCGCCAGCAGCGCATTGAGGGCGTGGGCGGCCCGGTCGGTGTCGGTCTCGGCGAGGAGGCCGGCGATCCTCGCTGCGGCGCCGCGCAGTTCGTCTGCGTCGCGCTCCGAGAACGCCTGCTCGGCGAGGTCGTCGGGGCCCTCCCCGTGCCGGGCGAGGAGTTCCACGAGGGCGGCGCGGGGCAGGTCCGGCACCGCCCGCACGGCGTTGGCGAGGTCGATCATCCGCTCCGCGGGCCGGAAGCCGTGCACCGCGGAGCCGCTACTGCTACCGACCTCGGCTCTGTCGCCACTGATATTGGTACGCATGCCGAATTCCCGTTCCCTGCCGTGCCGTTACCGCCGTGGAGCGGCGGCCAACAGCATCCCGCACAGCAGCCGACTCCACTCCACTCCACTCCACTCCACTCCACTCCACTCCACTCCACTCCACTCCACTCCACTCCACTGCAACGTCTTGTCATGGGAAGGCGTTACGAAGTTGTCGGACGGGAGGGATCGCCCCATGCACACCGAGCAAAATCCCGCCGGATTACCGCGCTATTTGGCCGTCGCCCTGCTCGCCAGGCTGGCCGAGGAGGGCATGGCCGTGGCGGCGGTGCTGCTGACACTCGCCCGTACCGGCAGTGCCGCCCAGGGGGCGTTCCTCCTCACCTCCTGGATGGCGCCGCATGTGCTCGCCGCTCCCCTGGTGGGCGCCCTCGCCGCGCGAACCCGCCGGCCCCGGCTCTTCCACCTGGCGGCACTGGGCGGGTTCGCCGCGGCCATCGCGGCACTGGCGCTGCTCGCCGGGCGCGCGCCCGCCCCTGTGACGTTGACGGTGGCCCTGGTCGGCGGCGCTTGCGGCCCGGTGGTCTCCGGTGGGTTGTCAGGGCTGATCGCGGTGCTGGTTCCGGCGGGACCGCCGCGCGACCGCGCCTATGCGCTGGACGCCGCGGTCTACAACGCCGCCTCGGTGGCCGGGCCGGCCACCGTGAGCGTGGTCGCCGGACTGTGGTCACCGGGCCCGGCGATGGCGCTGCTCGCCGGGGTGGCGGCAATTGCCGCCGGGCTGACCCCCGGGTTGTTCCGCGGACGTGAGCGGTCCGGTCGCCAACGCCCCGACGACGGGCCCGCCGCGGTCGCGCGCCGGTCCGGCCCGACGGCGGGCCTGGTCGCCGTGCTGCGCGTCCGGGAGCTGAGGGCGATCACCGCGGCCACCTGCCTGGCGTTCGTCGGGGTCGGCGGGCTGACCACCACCACGGTGCTGCTCGCCGCCCAACGCGGCTACCCGGGCAGTGGCGGCGCCCTGATGACCGCGTTCGCCATCGGGGCGCTCGCCGGGTCCCTGGCCATCGCCCGATGGCGGCCGCGCGTAACGCCCCAATTGACCGCCACCATCGCCCTGTTGGGCACCGGTTCGACCCTCGCCGTCGCCGCGCTGATCCCGCGGCCGGCCGCCGCCGCGGGGTTGTTCGCCCTCGCCGGGCTGTGCGACGGACCACTGCTGACCGCGACGCTACGGATCCGCGCCGACCATGCCCCGGCGGCCGTACGGGCCCAGGTCTTCACCCTGGGGGCCGGCATGAAGATCACCGCAGCGGCCTGCGGGGCGGGGCTCACAGGGCTGGCCGCGACACTCCCACCGCCCGCCCTGCTTCTGGGGATCGCCGCCCTCCAGATCGCCGCCGCGCTGCTCCATACACTCCTCCGATCCCCGATCCCCGATCCCCGATGCGCAGCCGTCCCACCCCGCCCGACGCCCCACCGCCACCTCCGCCACCCCCACCGCTCAGGACAGAAACCGGGATCCGCACCTGCACACCCCAGGGTGACGCAGGAGGATCGGTAGCTCTCAGCGAGACCCGACCCGGCCCGAAAGCGACCAAATCACCAACCCGCCAAACCACTTACCCCTACTCCACCAATCCACCGGCCCCCAAAAAAGCCCCCGCTTCCCCCTCCCCCCACCGGAATATCGCAATTTCCCGATTCTCCGCCGTTCACCATGCCCTCGGCATAACCACTTGCCGCACGGTTCACGCGCGCCAAGGATTACCGCCATGCCTGTTCTCACCGCGTCTGACGGGACCACGCTCGCCTATCACGTCGCAGGGAAAGGCGAGCCGCTGCTCTGCCTTCCCGGGGGCCCGATGCGCGCTTCCGCCTACCTCGGTGATCTGGGGGGATTGGCGGCCCATCGCCAATTGATCCGGCTCGATCTGCGCGGCACCGGTGATTCCGGCATTCCCGCCGACCCGGCGACCTACCGCTGCGACCGGCAAGTGGACGACGTCGAGGCGCTCCGCGCGCACCTCGGTCTCGAACGCGTCGACGTTCTCGCGCACTCCGCGGCGGGCGATCTCGCCCTGCTCTACGCGGCCCGTTTTCCGGGGCGGATCCGCAGCCTCACCCTGGTCACCGCCCGGGCCCGCGCCCTGGGTATCGATTTCACCGAGGCGCACCGGCGGGAAGCAGCCGCCCTGCGGTCCGCCGAACCGTGGTTCCCGGCCGCGTACCGCTGCTACGAGACGGTGTGGTCCGGTTCCGCCACGGACGCTGACTGGGATGCCATCGCCCCGTTCTTCTACGGCCGTTGGGATGCGGCCGCGCAAGAGCACGCCGCGTCCGAGGTCGCGCAGAGCAATGAGGAGGCCGGGGAACGGTACGCCGCCGAAGGCGCCTTCGCCCCGGTCGCGACGCGTGCCGTCCTGGCCGTGCTGGACCTGCCGGTGCTGCTCCTCGCGGGCGAGCTGGACAGCGGCCCGCTGCCCCGGGTCGCTGCGGAGATCGCCGCGCTACTGCCCGGCGCCACGCTGACCGTCCAGCCGGGTGCCGGCCACCACCCCTGGCTCGATGACCCGGATCGTTTCACCCGGACCATCAGGGAATTCCTCCCGTAGACCATTCCGCCCCGCAAGCCACCGAGGACCGCCGTAGGCCGGGCACGCACCCCACCGGCCCCGGGCACTCGGCCCGCGCAGGGCTCCCGGCGGGGCGACGGCCCCGCCACACCACGCAAGCCGCACACAGCAGGGCGGCGACCCCGGGTCCTCCCGGTGTCGCCGCCCTGTTCAGCTCACGCCCGGCGGCCGATCAACGGCCGCCGCCCCCGTGGGGCGCCGGGCTCAGCTGCAACCGCTGGTCGAGCCGCAGCCCTCGCAGAGGTAGCAGCTGCCGGCCCGCTGCATCTTGGTACCGCAGGAGAAGCAGAGCGGGGCGTCGGCGTTGATCCCCAGCTGCATCTCGACCAGTTCGGCGTTGGTGTGCGCCTGCTTGGGGGCCGGTGCGGCGACCTCCTCGACGACCTTGGCCGTCGGCGCGGCCTCCTTCGGCGGCTCGATCTGCCGCGGCGCGGACTGGGCCAGGCCCTCCACGTCGACCTCGTCCTCGGGCAGTTCGTACGAGCCGGTCTCCAGGTGCCGCTGGCGCTCCTCGACGGAGTGGATGCCGAGCGCCGAGCGGGTCTCGAACGGCAGGAAGTCCAGCGCCAGGCGGCGGAAGATGTAGTCGACGATCGACTGCGCCATCCGCACGTCCGGGTCGTCGGTCATACCGGCCGGCTCGAAGCGCATGTTGACGAACTTCGAGACGTAGGTCTCCAGCGGCACGCCGTACTGGAGGCCGACCGACACCGCGATGGAGAAGGCGTCCATCATGCCCGCGAGGGTCGAACCCTGCTTGGACATCTTCAGGAAGACCTCGCCGAGACCGTCGTCCGGGTAGGAGTTGGCGGTCATGTAACCCTCGGCGCCACCGACCGTGAAGGAGGTGGTGATCCCCGGACGGCCCTTGGGAAGGCGCTTGCGGACCGGGCGGTACTCGACGACCTTCTTGGCCGCGGTCGGCTCGACGACCGCGGCCTTCTTCTCCTCTTCCTTCTTCTTGGCGGAGAGGGGCTGGCCGACCTTGCAGTTGTCACGGTAGATCGCGAGCGCCTTCAGGCCGAGCTTCCAGCCCTGGAAGTAGACGTCCTCGATCTCCTCGACGGTGGCCGTCTCCGGGACGTTGACCGTCTTAGAGATCGCGCCGGAGAGGAACGGCTGGGCCGCGGCCATCATGCGGACGTGGCCCATCGGGGAGATGGAGCGCTCGCCCATGGCGCAGTCGAAGACCTCGTAGTGCTCCGACTTGAGGCCGGGGGCGTCGACGACATTGCCGTTCTCGGCGATGTGGGCGACGATCGCCTCGACCTGCTCGGGCTGGTAGCCGAGCCGCTTGAGCGCCTTGGGGACCGTGTTGTTCACGATCTGCATGGAGCCGCCGCCGACCAGCTTCTTGAACTTGACCAGCGCCAGGTCCGGCTCGACGCCGGTGGTGTCGCAGTCCATCATCAGGCCGATGGTGCCGGTCGGGGCCAGCACCGACGCCTGCGCGTTACGGAAGCCGTTCTTCTCGCCGAGGCGCAGCACGTCCTGCCATGCCTCGGTCGCCGCGGCCCACACCGGGGTGTCCAGGTCGTCCATGCGCACCGCGACACCGTTGGCGTCGGAGTGCTGCTTCATGACGCGCTTGTGGGCGTCGGCGTTGCGGGCGTAGCCGTCGTACGGGCCGACGACCGCGGCCAGCTCGGCGGAGCGCTTGTAGGAGGTGCCGGTCATCAGCGAGGTGATGGCACCGGCCAGCGCACGGCCGCCGTCGGAGTCGTAGGCGTGACCGGTGGCCATCAGCAGCGCGCCGAGGTTGGCGTAGCCGATGCCCAGCTGGCGGAAGGCGCGGGTGGTCTCGCCGATCTTCTCGGTGGGGAAGTCCGCGAAGCAGATCGAGATGTCCATGGCCGTGATGACCAGCTCGACGACCTTGGCGAACCGCGCGGCGTCGAAGGACTGGTTGCCCTTGTCGTCGTCGCGGAGGAACTTCAGGAGGTTGAGCGAGGCGAGGTTGCACGAGGAGTTGTCCAGGTGCATGTACTCGCTGCACGGGTTGGACGCGGTGATCCGGCCCGTCTCCGGCGAGGTGTGCCAGTGGTTGATGGTGTCGTCGTACTGGATGCCGGGGTCGGCGCAGGCCCAGGCGGCCTCGGCCATCTTGCGGAACAGGCCCTTGGCGTCGACCTCCTCGATGACCTCGCCGCTCATCCGGCCGCGCAGCCCGAACTTCGAGCCGGACTCGACGGCCTTCATGAACTCGTCGTTCACGCGGACCGAGTTGTTGGCGTTCTGGTACTGGACGGACGTGATGTCGTCGCCGCCCAGGTCCATGTCGAAGCCCGCGTCGCGCAGCGCGCGGATCTTCTCCTCTTCCTTGACCTTGGTCTCGATGAACGCCTCGACGTCGGGGTGGTCGACGTCCAGGACGACCATCTTGGCCGCGCGGCGGGTGGCGCCGCCCGACTTGATGGTGCCGGCGGAGGCGTCGGCGCCGCGCATGAAGGAGACCGGACCGGAGGCGTTGCCACCGGAGGAGAGCAGCTCCTTGGAGGAGCGGATGCGGGAGAGGTTCAGGCCGGCACCAGAGCCGCCCTTGAAGATCATCCCCTCTTCCTTGTACCAGTCCAGGATCGACTCCATGGAGTCGTCCACGGAGAGGATGAAGCAGGCGCTGACCTGCTGCGGCTGCTGGGTGCCGACGTTGAACCACACCGGGGAGTTGAAGCTGAAGACCTGGTGGAGCAGAGCGTAGGCCAGCTCGTGCTCGAAGATCTCAGCATCGGCCGGGGAGACGAAGTAACCGTTCTCCTCGCCGCTCTTGCGGTACGTCTTGACCACGCGGTCGATGAGCTGCTTGAGGCTGGACTCCCGGTTCGGGGAGCCCACCGCGCCGCGGAAGTACTTGCTCGTGACGATGTTGACCGCGTTCACCGACCAGAAGTCGGGGAACTCGACGCCACGCTGCTCGAAGTTGACCGAGCCGTCGCGCCAGTTGGTCATGACGACGTCACGGCGCGCCCACTCGACCTCGTCGTACGGATGCACGCCGGGGGTGGTGTGGATGCGCTCGATGCGCAGACCCTTGCCCGCCTTGCTGCCCTTGGCGCGGGAGCCTCGTGCCGGGCCGCTCGTCGTCTCTGTCATTCCGCCTCCCTATACGGGCAAACGCCCATATGTGCACACAAATTCCGTGGCACGGTGTATGTCTTTCCGGGAACGGGGCGCCCTGCTCTCGCCCCGGCCCAGGTCTGGATGTGTGCCGAACTCAGTCGGCAGTGGTGGCGGGAACGGGAACGGCCGGCTCGCCGGCCTCCTCGTCGGTCCCGCCGCGCGCGGGCGGCCCCTGCTCGCGCTGCTCCCGCAGCTCGGCGATGGCCGCCTCGAAGTCCTCAAGTGAATCGAACGCCCGGTAGACGGACGCGAAGCGCAGGTACGCGACGAGGTCGAGTTCCTGCAGCGGGCCCAGTATGGCGAGCCCGACGTCATGGGTGGTCAGCTCGGCGCTTCCGGTGGCGCGCACCGCCTCCTCGACCCGCTGGCCGAGCTTGGCGAGGGCGTCCTCGGTGACCGGGCGCCCCTGGCACGCCTTGCGCACCCCGGCGATGACCTTGGTGCGGCTGAAGGGCTCGGTGACCCCGCTCCGCTTGATCACCATCAGCGATGCCGTTTCGACGGTCGTGAAACGGCGGGAGCAGTCGGGGCACTGGCGGCGCCGGCGGATCGCCGTTCCGTCATCCGTGGTGCGGCTGTCGACGACCCGGCTGTCCGGGTGCCTGCAGAAGGGGCAGTGCATGGCTCCACCCTCCTCACCCTCGGAAACGGATGCACGCCAAAGGAACCGGCGTACGGCGACTGACCTCCGGCCGGTCCGTACGGGCCCTTCGGAGCAGCCACAAGCATAGGCGATCCCGGGGGCCCGAAGGACCCGACACCACAACTTGTAGGTGGCCGACCGCATCTAAGCACTAGATGTGGTGTCGGGCCGCTTATATCTGCCTACCGCGTGTCGCGGTGGCGGCGGGCCTGCGGGCCGTCCAAGAGGGTACGGGAAGCCACCCGGCGCGGGGACCGGAGGGGCGGGGATGACACAATCGGCGAGGCCGCGGAGAGGCTCCGCCGCGGTGCAGTTCGCTGCTTTTCGGGACGGGTTCCGATCGACATTCCGGATCGGATTCCGGGCGGGAATCCGGAGCGGGACGACGTCCCGGAGGCCCGAATTGCCATTCGGCCATACACCGCACTGCTTGATCAGGTCAGCCAATCGCCGAATTTTTCACTCGAACGTGTGTTTGGCGCAACCTTTCGAAAGCAACTACCGTTGGCTAACTAGGGAGAACATTTCGAGAGGGGCCGACGTGACCACCACCGCAGACAGCGCGACCATCACCGCACAAAGCCACTCCCCGAGCCGATTCGAACAACCGCAAAGGGCACCGCGGCCGATGGAAGACACCACGTCGGACTCCGAAGAGCACAAGCCGACTCGCTCGCTGCCGGGGCGCCCCCCGGGTATTCGCGCCGACAGTTCCGGGCTCACCGACCGCCAGCGCCGAGTGATCGAAGTGATCCGGGATTCGGTGCAGCGCCGCGGATATCCACCGTCCATGCGGGAGATCGGCCAGGCCGTGGGGCTCTCCAGCACCTCGTCCGTCGCCCACCAGCTGATGGCCTTGGAGCGGAAGGGCTTCCTCCGCCGCGACCCGCACCGCCCGCGGGCGTACGAGGTGCGCGCCTCGGACCAGCCGACGAGCGCGGCGACGGAGACCGCCGGCAAGCCCGCCGCGTCCTACGTCCCGCTGGTCGGCCGGATCGCGGCCGGCGGCCCGATCCTCGCCGAGGAGTCCGTCGAGGACGTATTCCCCCTCCCCCGCCAGTTGGTCGGCGACGGCGAGCTGTTCGTGCTGAAGGTCGTGGGTGACTCCATGATCGAGGCAGCGATCTGCGACGGAGACTGGGTCACCGTCCGCCGCCAGCCGGTCGCCGAGAACGGCGACATCGTCGCCGCAATGCTCGACGGCGAGGCGACCGTCAAGCGCTTCAAGCGCGAGGACGGCCATGTGTGGCTGCTGCCGCACAACTCCGCGTACCAGCCCATCCCCGGTGACGAGGCGACCATCCTCGGCAAGGTGGTCGCGGTGCTGCGTCGGGTCTGACCGCCCCGCCCTCACGACCGAGCCCCGGGACGGAACCACTGCGCCGGTTCCGTCCCGGGGCTCTGCGCCGTCCTGACAGGGCCCGCTCCCCGCTACTCCCCGGCCGCCTTGGCCGCCTGGTCGATGGCGGCCAGCGAACGACGGACCTGATTGCGGTCGGTGGTGTACCAGAAGTTCGGCATGGACTTGCGGAGGAAGGAGCCGTAACGGGCCCGCTCCACGCGCGGGTCCAGCACCGCCACCACACCACGGTCCCCCGTGGCGCGGACCAAACGACCCGCCCCCTGGGCCATCAGCAGCGCGGCATGGGTCGCCGCGACCGCCATGAAGCCATTGCCGCCGGCCTCCTCCACGGCCTTCTGCCGGGCGCTCATCAGGGGGTCGTCGGGGCGCGGGAAAGGCACCCGGTCCATCACCACCAGCTGGCAGTTGGGGCCCGGCACGTCGACGCCCTGCCAGAGCGACAGCGTGCCGAACAGGCAGGTCCGCGCGTCCGCGGCGAAGTTCCGGATCAGCTCGCCGAGGGTCTCCTCGCCCTGGAGCAGGATTGGCATGTCCAGCCGCCCGCGCATCGCCTCGGCCGCGGCCTGGGCACCGCGCATCGACGAGAACAGCCCGAGCGTCCGCCCGCCGGCAGCCTCGATCAGCTCGGCCAGCTCATCGAGCATGTCCGTACGGCTGCCCTCCCGGCCGGGCTGGGCGAGGTGCTTGGCGACGTAGAGGATGCCCTGCTTGCCGTAGTCGAACGGCGAGCCGACGTCCAGGCCCTTCCACACCGGTTCGTCATCGCCCGCGGTGCCCTCCGGGCCCAGGCCCAGCGAGGCCGCCACGCCGTTGAAGTCGCCGCCCAGCTTGAGGGTGGCGGACGTCAGTACCACGGAGCGGTCGGTGAAGAGCTTCTCCCGCAGCAGCCCGGACACCGACAGCGGCGCCACCCGCAGCGACGCGCCGAAACGGTCGTGGCGCTCGCACCAGACCACGTCGTACTCCGAGCCGTCCGCGATCCGCTCGGCGACCGCGTGGACGTTCTCCACCGCGGCCAGGGCCTGCTTGCGGACGGCGTCCTCGTCCTGGACGGACTTGTCGCGGGTCGAGCCCAGCGCGACGATCACCGTGCGGGCCGCGTCCCGCAGCGCCATCAGGCAGTACCCGAGCTCCTCGGGGATCTCCTCCAGGCGGCCCGGCAGTGCCAGCTCCATCAGGCGCTCGAAGGTCTCCGAGGCCGTCTGGAGCTGGTCGGCGGCCTTCTCGTTGACCAGCTTGGCGGCGCGGCGGACGGCGCGGTTGACCTGGCCGGGGGTGAGCTCGCCGGTGGCCACGCCGGTGACCCGGGAGACCAGCTCATGGGCCTCGTCGATGATCAGGACCTCGTGCTGCGGCAGGACCGGGGCGCCCTCGATGGCGTCGATCGCCAGCAGCGCGTGGTTGGTGATCACCACATCGGCGAGCTTGGCCCGCTCCCGGGCCGCCTCGGCGAAGCACTCCGCGCCGTACGCGCACTTCGAGGCGCCCAGGCACTCCCGGGAGGAGACCGAGACCTGGCCCCAGGCGCGGTCGGAGACGCCGGGGGTCAGGTCGTCGCGGTCGCCGGTCTCGGTCTCGTCCGCCCAGTCGCGCATCCGCAGCAGGTCCTTGCCGAGCTTGCTGGTCGGCGTCGCCTGCTCGAAGACGTCGAAGAGGCCGTCCTCCTCGTCCTGCGGGGCGCCCTCATGGAGGCGGTGCAGGCAGAGGTAATTGGAGCGGCCCTTGAGCATCGCGAACTGCGGCCGGCGACGGAGCTGCGGATGCAGCGCCTCGACCGTCCGCGGCAGATCGCGCTCGACGAGCTGGCGCTGGAGGGCCAGGGTGGCCGTGGCGACCACGACCCGCTCGCCGTGGGCCAGCGCCGGCACCAGATAGCCGAGGGACTTTCCGGTGCCGGTGCCGGCCTGCACCAGCAGGTGGGCCTGGTCGTCCACGGCCTCGGCGACGGCCTCGGCCATGGCCACCTGGCCGGGCCGCTCGGTGCCGCCGACGGCGGATACGGCGGCGTGGAGCAGATCGGGGAGAGAGGGCTTCGTCATAGCGCCTGCAAGCCTACGCGGGACCACTGACAGCGCGGGTCGATCACGGACCGTGCAGGGGATTGGGGACGGTGCCGTGGACGGCGGCGTGCGGGCGGTCGCGGCGGTCGCGGTAGCCGTCCACATGCAGCCGGTTGCGGTTCAGGCACAGCCGCTCGATCTCCGGGGTGAGCAGGTCGAAGGTCTCCTGGCGCTCCTTGAGGTGCGGGAACCGCTCGTGGTGGCGGAGGATTTCCGCGCGGACGAGTGACCAGAACTCGGCCTCGGGAACGCCCAGTTGGTCCTCGCACAGCGGCGCGAGGTAGCGGAAGACGCCGACGAACAGGCCGGAGTGGATGAACTGGGTGAGGAAGGCGGGCGGCTCGGTCAGCAGCACCGCCCGGACGTCCCGTGGCATCGGGTCGTGCTCGGGGAGCGGCTGGGCGCTGGTGTTGACGTCGTCGACGAAGTCCTTCATGGCCAGGCGGGTGGGGACGTCGTCCTCGTCGAAGACGACGATGGCGTTCTCGCCGTGCGGGGAGAAGACCGTGCCGTACTGGTAGAGGAAGTGCAGCAGGGGCGGCAGCAGCGCGGCGAACAGTCGGGCTAGCCAGATCCGCGCGGGCAGGCCGGAGCGGTGCACCAGTTCCGCGGTCAGCGCGCGGCCGGCGGGGTCGGTCTGGAGCAGGGAGGCCAGGGTGCGGGCGCGCTCCCCCGGGTCGAGGTAGCCGGCGAGCGGCTCCCGCCAGATGCAGCCGAGCAGCTCCTTGTACTGGTAGGGGACGCCGGGCAGCCGGTCGTAGAGGGGGTGCTCGACGGTGACGGAGGCGGTCTCGCCGAGCAGGATCACCCGGGTTTCGTCGCGCAGATACGTATCGCCGTCGCGGAGGCCGTGCACCCAGTCGGTGACGGCGGGGGCGGCGAGGGTGCGCTCGGTGGGCAGGCCGCGCCAGACCAGGGTGTTGAGGATGGACAGCGGGAGTTTGACGGTGCGCGACCGGGGGCGGGTGAGGTTGAGGAAGGTGCGGATCGACTGCTGCGGGAGCCGGAGGTCGTCGTCGGTGGGGAGCGGGACGAGGGATCCGTCGGCGAGCTGTGGGGCGAAGAGCGGGGCGATGGTCTCGTCCCACTGCCAGGGGTGGACGGGGAGGTAGAGGTAGTCGGCCGGGTCGTGGCCCGCGTCGGTGAGGGTGGTGGCGAAGGCGTGCCGGGTGGCGGGGTCGAGCTCCTCGTTGTAGAGGCGGTCGGGGGTGGCCAGGGCGGGGACGCCGCGGTAGTGGGCGAGGCGGTGGTGCGCGGCGAGCCAGGGCAGCCGCTGCCGGGTGCGGGCCTCGGGGGCCCAGGTCTCCGCGTCGGCGGCGGAGAAGCCGAGCCGGCCCTTGTTGGCGACGAGCCAGGGGTGGCCGGTCTGGTGGCCTTCGAGGGCGGCGTAGTCCAGGTCGGCGAGTTCCGCGGCGCTGAGCGCGGTGGCGTCCAGGCGGGTGTCGGCGGCGAGGGTGGCGGTCAGTTCGCGGATGAGGTGACCGGTGGTGTCGCCGGACAGGCCGAGGACGGTGTCGTGGGCGTGGGTGAGGAAGCGCAGCGGATCGGCGTGCGGGGTGATCGAGTGGGGGTCGATGCGCCAGTGTCCGTAGGCGCCTCTGCGGGCGGTGAAGCGGTAGGTGAGGTCGTCGGTGATCGGCAGGCGGTAGCGGGGGCTGCCGTCGGGGGCGGTGCCGTCGGGTTCGGGGGTGAGGATTTCCTCGTAGGCGAATTCCGCGAGGGTCTTGGCGAAGAGCCGGCGGGCGGCGTGCTGCCAGGCGTCGGACGACGGGCGCCGGCCGGACGCGGTGGTCGGGCCGGGCCGGCTGGCGGGGGCGGAGGGACGGGGCACGGGAGGCAAGGTGGGACTCCTCGGTACGGGACCGGACCGGCTCGTGCGGGGGACAACCGGGCCGGCGGATGGATGGCGGACCGGACCGGGGCCGTCGATGGACGGCCCCGGTGTCAGAGCTGGTGGCGGTGGGCGCGGTCGCGGACCATCAACGCCGCGCGTTTCTCCGGGAGTTGGATTTCCTCGGCGTAGCGGAAGCCGGCGCCGAGGAACGCCGCGACGGAGGCGGTGTTGCGCAGGTCGGGTTCGGCGATGACGCGCCCGCACCGCGGGCGGTGGTCGAGGACGAGGTCGGCGGTGGCGCGGAGCAGCGCCGTGCCGAGGCCCCGGCCGCGGTGGTGGCCGCCGCCGATGAGCAGGTGGATGCCGGTGTCGTGGGGTCGGGCCCGGTAGTAGCGGGCGACCCGGTCCAGGTCGGCGCGGTAGATCTCCCAGTAGCTCATCGGGACGCCGTCCAGGACGCCCAGGCAGGGCACGCTGCGGCCGTCGCCGGCCAGTTGGGGGCGCAGGTGGGCGGCGGTGATCTCCGGGGAGCCGGCCAGCTCCCAGAAGGCGGCGACGGCGGGGTCGTTCATCCAGGCGGTGATCCGGTCCAGGTCGCGGTCCGGGTCCACGGGGACGAGGGCGAACGGCCCGGCGGGGGTGTCGGCCGGCGGCCAGCCGGCCAGGTCGTCCAGCAGCGGGCCCGCGGCCGGGGTGGGGGCAGCGGGCGGCGCCGCGCCGGGGTCGGGCGCGGGCAGGTCGCCGAGGGTGTCGTCCGGCGCGGGGATGAGGCCGGATTCGGTCGATGACACGTGACGCACTCCTGTGGGACTGGGGACGACAGTGACGACGGCGACGACGGACGGCACGGCCTAGGGCGCGAGCGGGTTGGACAGGGAGACGTAGACGGACTGGGTGTCGACCGGGCCGACGAGTTCGTCCAGGCCGTGCAGCCGGGTCGCGAGGTTGGCCTTGCAGCGCAGGGTGCGGGCGGAGAGCAGCCGCTCCGGCAGCGTCGAGCGGTGGGCGCGGGGGGCCGCCGCGGCATCGGCGAGGAACCGCCGGAAGGCGGCGAGCAGGATCTCCTCGCGGATCAGGCGGGCCGCGCCGAACGCCCCGATGAGGCCGAGGACGTTGTTGATGCCGAGGTAGTAGGCGAAGCGCTCGTCGGTGACGTCGTCGGCGACGAAGGTGTCGCTGGTGGTGCCGATGCCGGGCAGTCGGCGTTCTAGTTCGGCGCGGTGCGAGGTCCGGAAGTAGTAGCCCTGGTTGTCGCGGTAGCGGCCGCCGGCCGGCCAGCCGTCGGCGTCGAGCAGGACGAGGGTGTTCTGCTGGTGGGCCTCCAGGGCGACGCCGGCCGTCCCGTCGAGCCAGAGGACGGGGCGGACGACCGCTTCGAGGTAGCGCAGGAACCATTCGGTGGCCACCGCGCCGGCCGGCCGCCCGGTGCGGGTGCTGAGCGCGCCGACCACGCTCTCCAGGCGGGAGCGCATCGCGCCGTGGCCGGGCCAGGGGCGTGGGGCGGTGAGGCCGGCGATGCAGACGGCGTCGTCGGTAGGGCCGAAGGGCTGGTGGCGGATGACGACGTCGAGGCCCTGGACGGGGGCGCCGTCCAGGCCGTCGACGGCGAGGTAGGCGGGGTCGCGGACGATGTCGAAGCCGGGGGTGCCGGGGAAGGCGGCCCGCCACTGCGCGCCCAGGCCGGTGCGGAGCAGCCGGTGCACCTCGACGCCGCGCACCAGTTCCTTGCGGAGGTTCTCCCGGCGGGAGTTGGTGATGCGCAGGCCGAGGGAGAGCTTGAGCATCGCGGAGGCCCCGGGGCGGCAGACCGTGCGGACGGAGGAGGTGGGGTACCAGCGGGGGCCGTGCGGGCCGAGGTCGTGCAGCAGTCCGGCGTCGCGCAGGGCGGCGGTCTCCGGGCGGGTGGCGAGGTCCCGGGCTTGCCAGGGGTGGAGCGGCAGCGGCACGGTGCCGTCGGGGAGCGGCAGTCCGTCGTCGGCGAGTTCGGTGGCGAGTTGCGCGGCCGGTACGGTGCGGCCGCGCTCGGTCCAGGCGGAGTCGGTGGCGACCACGGAGGGGTGGACGGCCATCCAGTGCAGGGGGAAGGCGCCGCGGAGTTCGGGAGAGTAGGCGCGGGTCTCGGCCTCGGTGAGGCCCTCGCGGCTCTTGGGCGTGGGGTGCAGGGGGTGGCCCAGGAGGAGCGACTGTTCGGCTTCGAGGAAGCGGGAGCCCTGGTCCTCGGCGGGGTGGGCGCGCCGGTCGGCGATGAACAGGGCGGTGGTCCGGACGGAGTTGGCGACCCGGCCGACAAGTTCGGCGCCGTCGCCGTCCGGGGCCTGCGGGGCGTCGTCGGCGGCGGGCGGCTCGTCGCCGTCGGCGACCCGGTGTTCGCCGCCGTCCGAGGCCCGCCGGTCGCCGCCGTGCGCGGCTTCGCGGCGCAGCAGGGCGGCCAGGGTGACGGCGTCCAGCGGGGCGGAGCCGGGCGGGGTGCCTTCGAGGGTGGGGGCGCCCAGGCGGTGCCAGCCGGTGGGTGACCAGTAGCGGACGGGGATGTGCAGGGCGGTGGCGGTGGCGTGCAGCGGGAGGCGCAGCCGGCCGCCGGCCGGGCGGGGGGTGCCGTGCTCGCGGAGCCAGCAGCGGAGCAGGTTCTCGATGCCGGCGGCGTCGGCGGCGACGGCCGGGTCCGGGTGGTCGAGGGGGTCGGCGTCGGGGTGGCGCACGGCGTCGTACCGGCCGGGGTCGCGGCGGCCGGCGGCCGGGGTCTGCTGGTGGCAGGTGTCGTCGCCGGGGCGGCGCTGTTGGCGGGGGACGGACGGTTCGATGAGGCCGGCGCCCGGGTGGTGGGCGGGGAGCCGTTCGGCCGCCTGGGTGCCGTCGGGACCGGGGCGTTCGTTCATGCGGAGGTGCCTCGCAGGGTGGTGGGGGACGAGCCCATGGGCCCGGGGGTGGTGCGGACGGCTGCCGCGATGGCGTCGGCGAGGCGGTCGAGGACCGCGTCCGCCTGTTCGTCGGTGAGGGTCAGGGGTGGCAGCAGGCGGACGACGGCGGAGTGCCGGCCGCCGAGTTCGACGATCAGGCCGCGGTCCAGGCAGGCCCGTTGGACGGCGGCGGCGAGGACCGGGGCGGCGGGGCGGGCGCCCAACGGGTCGGCGGCCGCGTCCCGGTCGACGAGCTCGATGCCGAGCATCAGGCCGCGGCCGCGGACGTCGCCGATGCAGTCGTGGGCGGCGGCGAGTTCGTGGAGCCGGGTGAGCATCCTGGCGCCGAGCTCCGCGGCGCGGGCGGCGAGGCCGTTGCGGCGGACGTAGGCGAGAGTGGCGGTGCCGGCGGCCATGGCGAGTTGGTTGCCGCGGAAGGTGCCGGCGTGCGCGCCGGGGCGCCAGGCGTCGAGTTCCTCGCGGTAGACGATGACGGCGAGCGGGAGGCTGCCGCCGATCGCCTTCGACAGGACGAGGACGTCGGGGACGATGCCGCTCTGCTCGACGGCCCAGAAGGTGCCGGTGCGGCCGACGCCGGTCTGTACCTCGTCGACGATCAGCGGGATGTCGCGGGCCGCGGTGAGCTCCCGCATCCGGCGCAGCCAGCCGGCCGGCGCGGGGATCACGCCGCCCTCGCCCTGGACCGGTTCGAGGATCATCCCGGCGGGCCGGGGCAGCCCGCCCTTGGGGTCGTCGAGGAGGTTCTCGGTCCAGCGCGCGGAGAGTTCGGCGCCGCGCTCGCCGCCGGTTCCGAAGGGGCAGCGGTAGTCGTACGGGTAGGGCAGTCGGGCCACGCCGGGGTGGCGGGCGCCCCCGGAGGCGGCCAGGGCGTCCGCGGTCATGCCGTGGTAGGCGCCGGAGAAGGCCATCAGGCCGTCCCGGCCGGTGGCGGTGCGGACGAGGGTGAAGGCGGCCTCGACGGCGTCGGTGCCGGCCGGGCCGCAGAACTGGATCCGCCCCTTTTTCGCCAACTCGTCGGGCAGGGTGGCGAACAGCTCGGTGGTGAAGGCGTCCTTGACCGGGGTGGCCAGATCGAGGATGTGCAGCGGCGCGCCGGAGTCGAGGACGGCGCGGATGGCTTCCAGGACCACGGGGTGGTTGTGGCCCAGCGCCAGGGTGCCGGCTCCGGAGAGGCAGTCGAGGTAGCGGCGGCCGTCGGCGCCTTCGATGGTCAGCCCGCGGGCGCGCACCGGGACGATCGGGAGGGAGCGCGCATACGTACGGGCGGCGGACTCACGCAGGGCCTGGCGGCGCAGGATCCCCTCGTGGGCCGGCGGCGCGGCCGCCGGCACGGTTTCGGTCAACGCCACGGCAGTTGTGTCCTCCTGCTGGTGAACTGCTGGATTCCGCGCGGGCCCGGTGGGCAGCCCGGCCGTCCCCCGTACGTACCAACGACGGCACCCTCGCGGGAACACGGCCGAGGGCAAGATCCTTGACGGCCGGGAACCGAGGCCCCGAGTACCACCGTCCCTCAGAACACCGGCATAGTGGGGGCTTGCACCCGGATCTTGCGGTTCATGACAAGTGCCGGACCGGGGGCGCCACTCATGAGCCGTACCGGCTCAGTCCGTTTGACACAGGGGGAGAACTCACCCATGCGATCGATACGTCGGCCAGTCCTGGCCGCCGCCGCCCTCACCGCCGTGGTGGCGCTGACCGCGACCGGCTGCGGGCCGTCGGGCGACAACGCGGATGCCAAGCCGACCGCGTCGGCCCAGGACACCACGGGCGGGGGTGCGATCAAGATCCCCAAGGATCTCCAGGACAAGCTCAAGGAACACGGCGTCGACCTGGACAAGTGGAAGAACGGCGAGTGGAAGAACTGGGACAAGGACAAGTGGCTTCGCGAGGCCGGGGAGTTCATCAACCCGGTCATCAAGAACTTCTGGAACCCGGACAAGATCGGTAAGGTCAAGCCCCCGCAGGACCCGAGCAAGTCCTCGGACATCACCGAGGACCAGGGCAAGACCGACCCGGAGCCGGCCGCGGTCACCGCGCAGCCGGTGAAGACGCCCTACACCTCCACCGCGCCGGGCGTCGGGCTGCTGCTGTTCAGCACGCCGGAGGGTGAGTCCCGCTGCTCCGCCACCGTCGTCAAGGACCCGGCGCACCCGGGCAAGTCCAACCTCGTGTGGACCGCTGCGCACTGCGTGCACGCCGGCAAGAACGGCGGCTGGTACCGGAACATGATGTTCGTCCCGAACTTCAACCGGACCGGTGTGTCGGCCGCCCAGATGAAGACCACGCCGTTCGAGGACCGGGTTCCGTCGGGCAAGTGGTGGGCGGACGACATGGCGACGTCCAAGGAATGGATCGCCGGTGGCGGCGCCGTTCCGGGCGTGCCGATGGCTCCGTACGACTTCGCGCTGATGCACGTGAAGCCGGAGGAGAGCGCCGGCGGCAAGTCGCTGGAGGAGATTGCCGGCGGCGCCTACACGGTGGACTTCAACGCCCCGGCGATGGCGAAGATCCCGGGCCTGACGGCACAGGGCTACCCGGCCGAGGCACCGTTCGACGGCGCGGCGCAGCAGTCCTGCACCGACAGGCCGACCCGGCTGACGCAGGACGCCAAGAAGCCGACCATGTACCGGATCGGCTGCACCATGACCGGTGGTTCGTCCGGTGGTCCCTGGTTCATCAAGGGCTCGGACGGCAAGCCGGTGCTGATCTCCAACACCTCGATGGGCCCGCGTCCGGCCCAGTGGCTGGCCGGCCCGCACCTGGGCACCGAGGCCAAGTCGATCTTCGACGCGATGAGCAAGAAGTGGGCGAACCAGCAGTAAGGACGTGAGGGGTGGCGCCGGGCCCCGGCGCCACCCGTCCGTACCGCCCCCGCACACGGCGAAGGCCCGCCCCGGCGAACCGGTGGCGGGCCTTCGTCGTGTCTGTGCTGCGGCGCGGTACCGGGCCGTCAGGCGGCCGGGACGAACGGCCGGAACTCCGCGGCCAGTTCTTCGTGGACCCGGGCCTTGAGGACCGTACCGTCGGCGGTGTGCTCCTCGGAGATGACCTCGCCCTCGGCGTGCGCCCGCGAGACCAGGGCACCCTGGGTGTAGGGCACCAGCACCTCGATCTCGACCTGCGGGCGCGGGAGTTCCGCGTCGATCAGGTCCAGCAGCTCCGTGATGCCGGCGCCCGTGCGGGCGGAGACCACGAGGGCGCGCTTCTCCTGGCGCAGCAGCCGCTGGAGCGTCAGCGGGTCGGCCGCGTCGGCCTTGTTGACGACCACGATCTCGGGCACCTCCGTGGCGCCCACGTCGCGGATCACCTCGCGGACCGCCGCCAGCTGCTCCTCCGGCACCGGGTGCGAACCGTCGACCACGTGCAGGATGAGGTCGGCGTCGGCGACCTCCTCCATGGTGGAGCGGAACGCCTCGACGAGGTGGTGCGGCAGGTGGCGGACGAAGCCGACGGTGTCGGCGAGGGTGTAGAGCCGCCCGCTGGGGGTCTCGGCCCGCCGGACGGTCGGGTCCAGGGTGGCGAACAGGGAGTTCTCCACCAGGACGCCGGCGCCGGTGAGGCGGTTGAGCAGCGAGGACTTGCCGGCGTTGGTGTAGCCGGCGATGGCGACCGAGGGGACCTTGTTGCGTCGGCGCTCCTGGCGCTTGACGTCCCGGCCGGTCTTCATCTCCGCGATCTCCCGGCGCATCTTCGCCATCTTCTCGCGGATCCGCCGCCGGTCCGTCTCGATCTTGGTCTCACCGGGACCACGGGTGGCCATACCGCCGCCCGCCGAACCGGAGCCACCGCCACCCATCTGCCGGGACAGCGACTGACCCCAGCCGCGGAGCCTGGGCAGCATGTACTGCATCTGTGCCAGCGCGACCTGCGCCTTGCCCTCCCGGGACTTGGCGTGCTGGGCGAAGATGTCGAGGATCAGGGCGGTCCGGTCGACCACCTTGACCTTGACGACGTCCTCCAGGTGGATCAGCTGGCCCGGGGAGAGCTCACCATCGCAGACCACGGTGTCGGCCCCGGATTCGAGCACGATGTCGCGCAGCTCCAGGGCCTTGCCGGAGCCGATGTAGGTGGCTGGGTCCGGCTTGTCGCGGCGCTGGATGACGCCGTCGAGCACCAGGGCACCGGCGGTTTCGGCCAGTGCGGCCAGCTCGGCGAGGGAGTTCTCCGAATCCTGCACCGTCCCGGACGTCCAGACGCCGACGAGCACCACGCGCTCCAGGCGCAGCTGTCGGTACTCGACCTCGGTGACGTCCTCGAGCTCGGTGGAGAGCCCGGCGACGCGGCGCAGTGCCGCGCGCTCGGAGCGGTCGTACTGGTCGCCGTCACGCTCCCCGTCGATCTCGTGGCTCCAGGCGACGTCCTCTTCCATCAGGGCGTCGGCCCGAAGGCTCTCGGGGAGGCGCTGCCGGTCCTGCGGAAGGGAAGAAGAGGAGGTCATTTGATCCTTTGCGTCGTAGAGAGCCCCCGGGGACCGGTCGGTCCCGCCGGGACAGGTGGCTGTGCCGTTCGCTCTGCTCAACGTCCGGGTCGTCCCGGAGATTCCCGGGTGCCGGCCGGTGTCGGCCCGTTGATGGTCGCACGGCCGGGAGACGGGCGTCACGCGGGTTTTCCGGTGTTTCCCGGTGTTTCCCGCACGGACCGGTGCCTCCCGTACGGACCGCGTGGCACCCGCTCCCGGCGGCGGTCACCCCTTGTGGAGGTGCGGCGCACCCGGCGTGGTCATCATCTGCCGCTCCGCCGACCGGGGCTTCTTGCCGTTCACCGGGAGCTTCTGGGCTGCCTGGGCCTTCCACTCGGGGTGTCCGGGCATCGGCGGGGTCTTGGCGCCGTAGAGCCAGTCCCAGAAGAAGCCGGAGAGGTTGTGGCCGTAGATGTCGGAGGCCAGCGAGATGAAGTCGGCGGTGCCGGCCACCCCGTCGCGGTGCTTGGTCACCCACTCCCGTTCCAGGCGTTCGAAGCCGGCCTTGCCCATCTTGTGCTGGAGGGCGTAGAGGACCAGGGCGCTGCCGTCGTAGACCATCGGCCGGAAGATGCCGATCTTCCGGCCCTGGTCGGGGAGCTTGGGCAGGGCCGGCGGGCCGCCCTCCGCGCGCCAGCCGTCGGACGCCTGGTACGCCCGCTGCATCCGGGCCTCCAGGGAGGCCCGGATGTCGCCCTTCTCCTGGGCGTAGAGGGCCTCGTACCAGGTGGCATGGGCCTCGTTGAGCCAGACGTCGGACCACCGGCGGGGGCTAACGCTGTCGCCGAACCACTGGTGGGACAGCTCGTGCACCATCACCGACTCCACGTACCAGTCGGGTAGCTGGACGGTGGTGAACAGGCGCTTCTCGAAGAGCGAGAGGGTCTGGGTCTCCAGCTCGAAGCCGGTGCTGGCGTCGGCGATCAGCACCCCGTACGTCTCGAACGGGTACGGCCCGACCTTCCGCTCCATCCAGGCCATCTGCTCCGGCGTCTTGGCGAGCCAGCGGGCGAGCGGGCCGTGACCGGTGGCCGGGACGACGTCGCGGAGCGGCAGTCCGTGCGGTCCGCGGCGCGTCAGCACGCTGGACCGCCCGATGGAGACCTGCGCCAGCTCGGTGGCCATGGGGTGGGCGGTGCGGTACGTCCAGGTGCGGCGCGGGCCGCGGGTGCCCGCGCCGACGGGCAGTCCGTTGGCGACGACCGTCAGGCCCTGGGGCGCGGTGATGTGGAAGGTGAAGTAGGCCTTGTCGGAGGGGTGGTCGTTGCAGGGGAAGACCCGGTGCGCGGCGTCGGCCTGATTGGCCATCGCCAGTCCGTCGTTGGTACGGATCCAGCCGCCGTTGCCCTTGCCGCGCGGGTCGCTGGTGTGGTGGATGACGATCCGCAGGTTCTGCCCGGCGGAGATGTGCCCGGCCGGGGTGAGCACCAGGTCCTCACCGGCCTGCTCGTGCTCGGCGGGCTGCCCGTCGATCTGGACGGAGCGGACGGAGCCGTCGGCGAAGTCGAGGTTGAACCGGTCGAGGTTGGCGGTGGCCCGGGCGTTGATCACGGTGACCGCGTCCATCGGCCGGTCGTTGTGGCCCGAGTAGTCCAGGGAGATGTCGTACGAAGTGACGTGGTAGCCGGGGTTGCCGAGCGTCGGGAAGAGGCGGTCGCCGATGCCCTCCGGGTCGGCGGGCTGCGGCGCGGCCGCGGCAACGGTGGCGGCGATCGCGAGGCCGAGGGCGGCGACCCGGCGGGGCGCCCGGCTGCGGCGGGCGCGGGGGCGCTCCGGGTCGGCTGCGGAACGGGCGGCGGTGGTGCGGTCGAGAACGGGCCCGTCGGGCTCACGGGACGGGCGGCGCAAGGGAAGCGACATGGGCTACCGCTATCAGCGCGGCCCGCCCGCCCGTGGACGGCACGGCAGGACGGCACCCGAATGAGCGGCGGCTCGGCCATCCGGCTTGCGCCCGCACGCCCGATCTGCCGTCGGCCGGGCGCGGGGGTGTCTAGGGCCGCACCGTCGTGGTGGCCCGGACCACGTCGAAGACGCCGGGCACCTGGCGCATCGCGCGCATCAGGGAGGGGAGTCCGGCGGCATTGGGGAGGTGGAGGGTGTAGGTGTGCCGGACCAGTTGCTCGTGCGGGGGTTCGACGGCGGCGGAGACCACGGCGGCGCCCTGGGCGGCGATCGCCTCGGTCAGGTCGGGCAGCAGGTGTGGCCGGCTGAACGCCTCGGCCAGGAGCGTCACCCGGCAACCGGGGCCGCCCGTGCCGGCACCCCGCCAGCGCACCCCGACCGGCTGCCGCCCCATCGCGGCCATCCGGGCCACCGCGGGACACAGCGCGCGGTGCACGGTGACGGTGCCACCGCGGACCACGAAGCCGGTGACGGTGTCCGGCGGCACCGGGGTGCAGCAGCCGGCCAGCCGGACGGTGGCGCCGGGCAGGTCGGCCACCGCGAGGCCGGAGGCGGTGGCGGCGTGGTCCGGGCCGGCGGGGCGGTGGACCGGCACCCGGCGGCGTTCGTTGCGCCGGCCGGCGGGCGCGGCGGGCGGCTCGCCGGCACCCTGGGGCCGCGCCAGCCACCGGGAGATGGCGAGTCGGGCGGCGGGGGTGCGGGCGTGGTCGAGCCACTCCGGTGAGGGGCCGGCGGAGTCCTGGGCCATCAGCAGGTGGAGGCTGTCGCCGTCGTGCAGGACGGTGCCGAGCGTGACGAGGCGGCCGTTGACCCGGGCGCCGATGCAGCCGTGCGCGGCGTCGCCGTGCCGGGTGTACGCCGCGTCCACGCAGCTCGCCCCGGCGGGCAGTCCGATGGTGCCGCCGGGGCCGTCGGCGGCGGCGCCGGCGCAGAAGACGGTGATCTCTCCTTCCTGGGCGAGGTCGTCGCGGAGCGAGGTCCAGAAGGTGTCCGGGTCGGGGGTGGTGCGCTGCCATTCCAGCAGGCGGTCGAGCCAGCCGGGGCGGGTCGGGTCGGCCCGCTCGCCCTCGGGGGCGTCGGTGCCGTCGGTGGGGGCGTACGGGTTGCCCAGGGCGATCACCCCGGCCTCGGCGACCCGGTGCATCCGGTGGGTGCGGATCAGGGTTTCGGCGACCTCGCCGGTCTCGCCGCTGATGGCGGTGTGCAGCGACTGGTAGAGGTTGAACTTGGGCGTCGCGATGAAGTCCTTGAACTCCGAGACCACCGGGGTGAAGCAGGTGTGCAGCTCCCCGAGGACGGCGTAGCAGTCGGCGTCCTCGGTGACCAGGACCAGCAGCCGCCCCAGGTCCGCGTCGGTGAGCCGGCCGCGCGTCAGCAGGACCCGGTGCACGGAGACGAAGTGCCGTGGGCGGACCAGGACTTGGGCGTCGATGCCGGCGTCGGCCAGGATCGTCCGGGCCCGGGCGGCGAGCGCGGCGAGCGGGTCGGCCCGGCCGGCGTACGACGCGACGAGATGTCGGGTCGCGGTGTACTCCTCGGGGTGCAGGACCGCGAAGACGAGGTCCTCCAGCTCGGTCTTGAGCGCCTGAACGCCGAGGCGTTCGGCGAGGGGGATCAGCACGTCGCGGGTGACCCCGGCGATCCGGGCCTGCTTCTCCGGGCGCATCACGCCCAGGGTGCGCATGTTGTGCAGCCGGTCGGCGAGCTTGATGGACATCACCCGGACGTCGTTGCCGGTGGCGACCAGCATCTTGCGGAAGGTCTCCGGCTCGGCCGCGGCGCCGTAGTCGACCTTCTCCAGTTTGGTGACGCCGTCGACCAGGTAGCAGACCTCGGCGCCGAACTCCGCCCGCACCTGATCGAGCGTCACATCGGTGTCCTCGACGGTGTCGTGGAGCAGGGAGGCGGTCAACGTCGTGGTTTCCGCGCCGAGTTCGGCGAGGATCAGGGTGACCGCGAGCGGGTGGGTGATGTACGGCTCGCCGCTCTTGCGCGTCTGGCCGCGGTGCGAGGACTCGGCGAGTTGGTACGCCTTGCTGAGGATGCCCAGGTCGGCTTCGGGATGGTGGTGGCGGTGCACCTTGGCGACGTGCTCCAGGGCGTCCGGGAGGCCGTCACGGGCGGCCGGGCCGAGGAGTGCGGCGCGGCCGATGCGGCGCAGCCCCCGGAGCGCCGGCCGGGGGCGGCCGCGCCTGCGGTCCGCTGCTTCAGGGTTACCAGGATTCGTGGCCTCTGCGCTCATGGGCACCTCCGGCGGCGTCGACCGGCGGTGGGACGCCGTCAGTTCGGGCGCCCGGGCCGGTGCTTGATGCTACCGAGCCCATCACGCAGCGCTGTCCGCCTCTCGCTCAGCGTGAAACGGATCACCCATTCGAGGGAAGTTTCTGGCCGGAACCGTTTCTCCTCGCCGAAACCGCTTCTCCTGGGCGAGGGGCGTGCTCCGGCGCCCCCCGTCCCGGCCCGTCAGCCGGCGAGTGCGCCTGCCAGCCACTCCGGTGCGAAGGTGCCCTCGGCGACGATCACGGCCGGACCGGTCATCTCGACCGTGCCGTCCGGCAGCTCGGCAATGGTCAGGCTGCCGCCGAGCACGTCGACGGTGTACGTCACCGGGGTGCCGGTCACGGCCGGGTCCAGGCCGTCACGGCGGGCGGCGGCGACGGCCACCGCGCAGGCGCCGGTACCGCAGGAGCGGGTCTCGCCGGAGCCCCGCTCGTGCACCCGCATCGCCACGTGGCGCGGGCCACGGTCCACGACGAACTCGATGTTGACGCCGTCCGGGTACACCGCGGCCGGGCTGAACTGCGGCTGCGCGCGCAGCTCACCGGCGTGCGCCAGGTCCTCGACGAAGGCGACCGCGTGCGGATTGCCCATGTTGACGTTGCGGGCCGGCCAGCTGCGCCCGCCGACCTCGACCACCACGCCGTCCTCGGGGAGCTCGGCGCGGCCCATGGAGACCGTGACGTCGCCGGTCTTGGCGAGGTGCACCCGGCGCACTCCGGCGCGGGTGGCGATCGTCACGTCACCGGCCTCGACCAGCCCGGCGTGCAGGAGGTACCGGACGAAGACCCGGACGCCGTTGCCGCACATCTCGGCGATCGAGCCGTCGCCGTTGCGGTAGTCCATGAACCACTCGGCCTCTTCGGCCATCGCGCGCGCCTCCGGGTGCGCGGCGGACCGCACCACGTGCAGCAGGCCGTCGCCGCCCACTCCGGCGCGCCGGTCGCAGATCCGGGCGACGGTGGTCGCGGGCAGGTCGAGCCGGCCGTCCGGATCCGGGACGATCACGAAGTCGTTCTCGGTGCCGTGGCCCTTGAGGAAAGCGATGCGCTGCGTGCTGGTCACTCCTGAATCCTACGGCCAGCACGGCGGATCGGCCGGACGGGGCGGGGCCCCGACACCGGGCCGGGGTGCGGGCCTCAGCGGAGGCGGGCCACCCGCCAGATGGCCAGGGCGGCGAGGACGGCGACCACGACCGCGTACAGGAGCACCACCCGCCAGCTGGCGCGGCGTCCGGAGCCGCGGGCCGGGAGGCCGGGCCAGGTGTGGCCGACCCGGCGGGCGGCCATCATGCCCGTGCCGGCGGCGCAGCAGCACAGCAGCAGGCCGAGCATCGCGATCACCGCGCCGCCGTCGCCGCCGAACTCGAAGGCCAGCGGGAAGGCGAACATCAGCGAGCCGAGGGCGGCCAGGGCGACGATCGGGGCGAGCTGCCACAGCCGGAGCCGCCGGGGCGGGCGCAGGTCGCGGAAGGACTCGCCGCCCTCGGGGGACGGGCCTGGTTCGGCGTCGGGGCCGTCCGAGGCGTCGAGGGTGGCCGGGGGGCCGTCGGGGATGCCGTCGTCGGGTGCGGGGAGGTGGTCGTGGGGTGCCGGGTGGATGTCCTGGGCCGCCACGCCGTCCTGGGTCTGCGGTGTGACCCCGGCGTCGTCCTGGTCCGGTTGTTGGGCTCGGTTGCGAGGGCTGGCCTCCATTGCCACGCGCCCTCCCCACTGCCAGATTGCACGCCTCGATCGAAGGTCGATGATGACACGCCCTCAGCGGCGCGGATGACGGCCGGAGCGTCCCGATGCCAGGACGTGATCAGGCTGTGACCGGTCGTTCGAGCAACGCCAGTGCCAGGGCCGGGAGGTCGGCCCGGCGGTCGGCGGCGCCGCTGAGCCAGTGGACCCGTGGGTCCCGGCGGAACCACGAGTCCTGACGGCGCGCGAAGCGCTTGGTGGCGCGCACCGTCTCGTCGCGCGCCGCCTGCTCGGTGCACTCCCCCGCCAGGTACCCGAGCACCTGCTGGTAGCCGAGCGCCCGTGAGGCGGTCCGGCCCTCGCGCAGCCCCGCGGTCTCCAGCCGGCGGACCTCGTCGACCAGGCCGGCCTCCCACATCCGGTCGACCCGTGAGGCGATCCGCTCGTCGAGTTCGGGGCGCTCGACGTCCACGCCGATCTGCAGGGTGTCGTAGACCGCTTCGTGGCCGGGGAGGTTGGCGGTGAACGGGCGGCCGGTGATCTCGATGACCTCCAGGGCGCGCACGATCCGGCGGCCGTTGCCGGCCAGGATGGCGCGGCCGGCCTCGGGGTCGGCGGCGGCGAGGCGGGCGTGCAGCGCGCCACTGCCCAGTTCGGCGAGTTCGGCCTCCAGGCGGGCTCGGACGGCGGGGTCGGTGCCGGGAAAGTCCAGGGCGTCGAGAGCACCGCGGACGTAAAGGCCGGAGCCGCCGACCAGGACCGGGGTGCGGCCCTCGGCGAGCAGCCGGTCGATCTCGGCGCGGGCGAGCCGCTGGTATTCGGCGACGTTGGCCGCGCGAGTGACGTCCCAGATGTCGAGCAGGTGGTGCGGGACGCCCTGCCGCTCCTCGGGGGTGAGTTTGGCGGTGCCGATGTCCATGCCCCGGTAGAGCTGCATCGAGTCGGCGTTGATCACCTCGCCGCCCAGGTGCTGGGCGAGCGCGACGCCCAGGTCGGACTTTCCGGCCGCGGTGGGGCCGACAACAGCGATGACCCGCGGAGCGGGGGCGACGGTGTTCACCCCGTCAGTCTCGCAAACCTCACGGTGCCCTCTCGAACGAGCGACGTGACGGGGCGCGGATGCCGTCGTTGCCTGAATGCGAGATCCCCGAACGCCGGTGCGCTGCCGGGGCCCGTCGGGCGACGCAAGAGGACGCTCCGGGCGCGGGGGGATTTCGCCCACATGAGGAGCGTAGGAGCAATTATGGGCGTGTTTTCGCGGTTCCGCCGGCGCAAGTCCGACGCGGCGGAGGAGAGTGCCGCGGCGGCCGCGGCGGAGGCTGCGGCGGAGGGGATGCCGGGGACGGACGAGGCCACCGCCCCGGAGCCGGCCGGAACCAGGACCGCGGCGCAGGCGCCGTCGGAGGCGCCGGCCGAAGCGCCGGTGGAGGTGGAGCAGCAGACCGCGGAGTCCGGCGCGGAGTCCGATGCGGAGGGCCCGGCAGGGAGCGCAGCGGAGAGCACCGTGGAGGACCCGGCAAAGGACGCGACGGCCGCGGCGGCGGATACCGGGGCGGACGGCACCGGGGCCACCGCGGACGGGGCGGCGGCGGACGGCGCGGAGCCGGAGTCCGCCGGGACGCCCGCCGCGGAGGGCGGCGCCGCGATCCCGCGGCAGCAGTCGGCGGCCGCCGCGGTCGGCAGCGAGGCCGGCGAGGGCGCGCAGAAGTAGCCGCCCAGGGGCGGACGCGGCGCGGCGGACGACGGGGCTACGGCTCTCCCGGGTCCGCCGCGCCGCTGCGTCTGCGGCGCGCGGGGCGTGCGCGGCGCTCCCGGCCGAACCGGGCTACGTCCAGGCCGCCACGACGTAGCCGACGCCGTAGGGGGCCTCCTCGCGCAGCAGCTGGCCGCGCAGCCCGGCCCCCTCGGCGGCGCCCGCCAGGATCTGCCAGCAGGACCGCCCGGACACCATCAGGTCGGCGGCGAGCCGCTCGTCCAGGGTGGTCAGGGCGGTGGTGTCGGCGGCCCCCAGGGCGCGGGCCGCGCCGGCGTCGAACGCCTCGGCCCGTTCGTCGAAGTAGCCGGGGGCCTTGACCGAGCGGCGGGCGCTGCCGTCGCCGAGCACCAACAGCGCCACCCGGGACGCCGACCCGGCGAGCTCCCGGCCCAGCGGCAGGCAGCGGTCCCCGGGCAGGTTCTCGGGCACCCCCAGTCCCTCAACGGGCGCGTCGGACCACTGCGTACGGGACAGCAGCCAGGCTCCGACCGCCAGCGCGGGCGGCAGCTGCGGCCCGGCCGTAGGCGCCGGCCCGGCCGTTCCCAGGGTCACGTCGAGGTCCACTCCGAAGCCGCGGAACGAGCCGATGGCGCCCTGCGGATACCGTCGCTCACCGGCCTCGTCGGTGGTCGGGCCGAGGACGACCAGCCGGTCGGGGCGGGCCGCGGCGAGCACCCCGAGCGCGTCCAGGCATGCGGTCCGCACCGGGTCCAACTCCGGTGCGGCGCCCGTGGCGACCTCGGGGACGAGCAGCGGCGGACAGGGGCAGATGGCGGCGGCTACGAGCATGCACGCAGCGTAACGCCCGGGCCGTCGCGCCGGTCCGTGGACCGGTCGGGATCAGTCGCAGCCGCAGCCGCTCGTGGCGGCCGGCAGCGGCGCGGGAACGCCGACCTTCGGCAGGCCGAGCAGGACCCCGGCCGGCTTGGCGGCCTCCGCCGCGGTGCGCTTCTCCCAGGCGTCGCCCGCGCGGGTGCGGCGCACGCCGAGGACCGGGCCCTCGGCGAGGAGGTGGTGCGGGGCGGCGTAGGTGATCTCGACGGTGACCACGTCGCCGGGGCGCACCGGCTCGTCCGGCTTGGTGAAGTGGACCAGGCGGTTGTCGGCGGCGCGGCCGGAGAGGCGGTGGGTGGCGTCGTCCTTGCGGCCCTCGCCCTCCGCGACCATCAGCTCCAGGGTGCGGCCGACCTGCTTCTTGTTCTCGTCCCAGGAGATCTCCTCCTGGAGGGCGACCAGGCGCTCGTAGCGGGCCTGCACGACCTCCTTGGGGATCTGGCCGTCCATCTCGGCGGCCGGGGTGCCGGGCCGCTTGGAGTACTGGAAGGTGAACGCCTGGGCGAACCGGGCCTCGCGGACGACGTGCAGGGTCTGCTCGAAGTCCTCCTCGGTCTCGCCCGGGAAGCCGACGATGATGTCGGTGGTGATCGCCGCGTGCGGGATGGCGGCGCGCACCTTCTCGATGATGCCCAGGTAGCGCTCCTGGCGGTACGAGCGGCGCATCGCCTTCAGGACGGTGTCGGAGCCCGACTGAAGCGGCATGTGGAGCTGCGGCATGACGCTGGGCGTCTCGGCCATCGCCGCGATCACGTCGTCGGTGAAGTCGCGCGGGTGCGGGGAGGTGAAGCGGACCCGCTCCAGCCCCTCGATCTTCCCGCAGGCCCGCAGCAGCTTGCTGAACGCCTCGCGGTCGCCGATGTCGGAGCCGTAGGCGTTGACGTTCTGGCCGAGCAGGGTGATCTCGGAGACGCCCTCGGCGACCAGGGCCTCGACCTCGGCGAGGACGTCGCCGGGCCGGCGGTCCTTCTCCTTGCCGCGCAGCGCCGGGACGATGCAGAAGGTGCAGGTGTTGTTGCAGCCGACGGAGATGGAGACCCAGGCCGCGTAGGCGCTCTCCCGGCGGGTGGGCAGCGTCGAGGGGAACGCCTCCAGTGATTCGGCGATCTCGACCTGCGCCTCCTCCTGGACGCGGGCGCGCTCCAGGAGGACCGGCAGCTTGCCGATGTTGTGCGTGCCGAAGACGACGTCCACCCAGGGCGCCTTCTTGACGATGGTGTCGCGGTCCTTCTGAGCCAGGCAGCCGCCGACCGCGATCTGCATGCCGGGGCGTCGGGCCTTGACCGACGCGAGCCGGCCGAGGTTGCCGTACAGCCGGTTGTCGGCGTTCTCGCGCACCGCGCAGGTGTTGAAGACGACGACGTCGGCTTCGGCCTCGCCGGTGCCCTCCGGGGCCCGTACGTAGCCCGCGTCCTCCAAGAGGCCCGAGAGCCGCTCGGAGTCATGGACGTTCATCTGGCACCCGTAGGTGCGCACCTCGTACGTTTTCGCTTCGGCCACTGCTGCACCGGCCACGTCGTTACCGCTCACCCGTCCAGGGTACGGGCTCCCGCCGGAGCGTTTTGCGGCCCTGCGCGCGTGACGGTGTCACAGGGCGGGCCGGGCTCAGGCCGCGGCGAAGCGGGCCTGCGGTTCACCGCGGAGCCGGCCCGCGGGGAGTTTCCGTCCGAAGGCGACCATGAGCAGGTCCTGGGCGGTGCCGCGGAGCGGGGTTCCGGTGCCGTAGGACCAGTCGAGGTCGTCGGCGTGCAGGGCGACGCCGTCGAGGGCGGCGCCGAAGAACTTCAGGCTGCGCGGGGTGATGCCGGCGAGCAGGACGCGCAGTCGGTCCTCGGGGACGCGGCGGTCCAGGCCGAGCGGGACGGCGAGGTCGAGGCCGTGGACGACGTCGTGGCCCAGGGCCGCCGCGAAGCCGCCGACGGGTGGCGTCCAGGGGTGGTGCGCATGGTCCCGTAGGGCCGCGGCGAGGGCGGCGGCGTCCTTGCGGGCGCACCGGTCGGTCATCCGGTGCAGGCTGCCGCGGGCCTTGAGGAGCTCAACGGCGATCTTGGGGAACGGGTAGCGGAAGCCGAGCGACATGTGGGCCGCGACCTCCCGGACCCGCCAGCCGGCGCAGAGCGAGGGGGCGTCCCACTGCTCTGGCGAGAGGGTGTCCAGCAGGTCGGCCAGTTCGCGGCGCTCGGCGGCGATCGCGGCGCGGATGTCCATCGTTGTGCCCCCCCTGTCCAGTCCGGCCCGGTGCGCGGTGGGCCGCTCGACCTCCAGGATCTTGGCGGCGTGACCATAAGTCCAAGAGTTTGATCTTCTCGCAACTAGAATTGTTGGTTATGGAACTTCGGCAGTTGCTGTACTTCGTCGCGGTGGCGGAGGAGGCCAACTTCACCCGGGCCGCGGCGCGGCTGCACCTGGCACAGCCGGGGGTCAGCGCCCAGGTCCGGCAGCTCGAACGGGAGCTGGGGCAGCCTCTGCTGGACCGCTCGGGTCGGTCGGTGACGCTGACCGAGGTGGGCGCGGCCGTGCTGCCGTACGCGCGGGCCGCGCTGGCCGCCGTCGAGGGCGCACGGCAGACCGTGGCGGAGTTCACCGGGCTGCTGCGCGGCCAGGTCACCCTCGGGCTGGTGTCGGGGGCCGACGCGGTGTGGGAGAGCGAGGCGGTGTCCCTGTTGGCGGACTTCCACGACGCCCACCCTCAGGTGGACATCGCGCTCACCGCGGACGGTTCGGAGCGGATGCTCGCCGCGCTGCAGTGCGGCGAACTGGACCTGGCGCTGCTCGGGACCGCCCACGAGGAGCCCCCGGCGGGCCTGTCGTTCCAGATCGTCGTGGACGAACCGCTGGTCGCGGTGGTCGCCCCGGACAGTCCGCTGCTGGCGGCGGAGGACGGGCGGGTCCCGTTGGCCGCGCTGCGCGACGTCCCGTTGATCAGCCTGCCGCGCGGCACCGGGATCCGTGGGGTGCTGGAACGGGTCTGTGCCGACGCCGGGTTCCGGCCGCGGATCGCCTTCGAGGCGGCCGCGCCCAAGCTTCTCGCCGGGCTCGCGGCCCGCGGTCTGGGTGTGGCGGTCGTTCCCGCGCCCGCCGCGGCGAGGGCCGGTGGGCTGCGGACGCTGGAGTTCCGCGGGGTCCGGCCGCGTGGCCGGATCGCGCTGGCCTGGCGGGCCGACGGACCGGCCGGACCGGCGGCCCGGGCGCTGCTGGAACACCTGCGGACGGCCTTGGGAACACCGGGCCGACCCGGTGATCGGACGGCGGCTAAGACGTGACCTTCCGCCCCCTCCCGCCGGCGCCTGCGGACTGGCAGGATCCCGCCCATGGCGATACTCCCCCGCCCCGGCCGCCGCCGGGCGCTGACCGCTGCGACCGCGGCCCTGGCTCTCCTCGGGCTGGTGCTGTGGTTCCTGCAGCCGGTCGGGTCCGCCGCGCCCCGGGGCCAGGTGACGCTGGCCACCGGCGTGCCGACCGGGGTGTACGCGCGCTACGGGGAGTTGCTGAAGGACGATGTCTCACGGGAGCTGCCCGGGGTGGACCTGCGGTTGCAGCAGAGCGAGGGGTCGATCGACAATCTGCGCCAGTTGGTCTCCGGGCGGGCGGCGTTCACCATCGCCACGGCGGACGCGGTGGCGGACTACCAGGCCCGGCACGACGCCGGCGCGGACCGGCTGCGGGCCTGTGCCCGGCTCTACGACGACTACATGCAGCTGGTGGTGCCCCGGGGCTCCACGGTGCGCTCGGCCCGTGATCTGCGGGGGCTGCGGGTGGGGGTCGGCGCGGACGGATCGGGCGTCCAGCTGATCACCCGGCGGCTGATGGAGGCGGCGGGCCTGGACTTCGACACCGACATCACCCCGGTGCGGGTGGGCATCGACCGGATGCCGAGCATGCTGGAACACGATGAGCTGGATGCGTTCTTCTGGTCGGGTGGGCTGCCGACGCTGGCGGTGCAGCGGCTGGCGCAGCAGTTCCCGGTGCGGCTGGTGCAGCTCGGGGACCTGATTCCGGCATTGCACCGACAGGGCGAGCCGACCCGTTACTACCGGGCGGCGGTGATGCCCGCCGACGCGTATCCGCGCGTGCAGAACGGGCAGGCGGTGAAGACGATCGCGGTGGCGAACCTGCTGGTGACCACGGACCGGGAGGACGCGGCCCTGACGTTCGGGATCACCAGGACCGTCATCAACAGCCGGGACGCGATCGGGCACGTGGTGCACGCGGCGCAGAACGTGGACCTGCGGACGGCGGTGTTCACCGATCCGCTGCCGCTGCACGTGGGGGCCCGGAAGTACTACGTCTCGATCAAGCAGTGAGGGCGTTAGGTGAATGCCGTCAGTGCACTGGTCGGATCAATGCGGTGATTGCGTCGCTGCAATGCGGCCGGGCGGTCGGATCGCGCTGCGCGGGACGGAGACGGTGACCTCCAGGCCGTGCGGCGGGTGCGGCGCGTAGGCGATGGTGGCGCCGCCGGCGGCGAGCAGCGTACGGGTGATCGACAGGCCGAGGCCGGAGCCGGAGACGTTCTGGTGGCGGCTGCTGCGCCAGAACCGGTCACCGATCCGCGCCAGTTCGTCGTCGGTGAGCCCGGGGCCGCGGTCGGCGACGGTGATCGTGACGCGTTCGCCGTCGGGGGCCACGGCCACCGTGACCGGCTCCCCGGCCGGGGTGAACTTCAGGGCGTTGTCGACCACCGCGTCCAGGGCGCTGGAGAGGGCCACCGGGTCGACCCAGCCGGTGACCGCGGGGTGGCCCTCGTAGGTGAGGCGGACGCCCTTGTCCTCGGCGAGCGGGCGCCAGGCGTCGACGCGTTCGGCGGCCAGCGCCGCGACGTCGGTGAGATGGAGGTCGGCGGCGGTGTGCTCGGCGAGCGCCAGGTCGAGGAGGTCGTCCAGGACCCGGGCCAGCCGTTTGCCCTCGGTGCGTACCGAGGCGATCTCCTCGTTGCCCTCGGGGAGTTCCAGGGCCAGCAGCTCGATCCGCAGCAGCAGCGCGGAGAGCGGGTTGCGCAGTTGGTGGGAGGCGTCGGCGACGAACGCGCGCTGCTGCTCCAGGACGTCCTCGACGTGGTCGGCCATCTCGTTGAACGAGATGGCCAGCCGGCGGAGTTCGGGCGGTCCGGCGGTGGCGGCGACCCGGGCGTTCATCCGGCCGGTGGCGATGTCGTGGCTGGCCGCGTCGAGCACCCGGACCGGTCGCAGCACCCAGCCGGTGAGCCGGAACGCCGCGGCGACGGCCACCAGCATGGCCGCGCACTCCCCGGCCGCGACCAGCAGCCAGTCGTGCAGGATGCGCGAACGCATCTGTCCGGTGGGCGAATCGGTGACGACCACGGCGACCACGTCACCGTCCCGGATGACGGGCGAGGCGACCGCGATCCGGCCGGTGTCATCCCAGGGCCAGACCTGGTGCGGGTCGTGGCTGCGACGGCCGGCCAGCGCCTCGCTGAACGCCTGGGCGCCCTCGCCGTCGGTGGGCACCGCCAGGTCCTTCGGGGCGGCGGCCATCGGGATGTGGTCGCGGTAGAAGACGCCGGCCCGGATCCCGTAGAGCTCCTGGTAGCGGGTGAGTTCGGCCCGTAGGGTGGCCAGCCGCTCGTCCTCCTCGGGGGTCTTGCTGCCGGCGGCGGCACTGGGGCGGGCGGTGACGAACTGGGCGAGGGAGGCGAACCGGGCGGCGTCGTCGATCCGGTCGACCACCACCTTCTGCTGCTCCACCCCGGCGGTGATCACGCCGAGCGGGATGCCGAGCGCGAGCAGCACGCCGGCCATCAGGACGATGAGGAGCGGGAGGAGTCGGGTGCGCACGGGGCCGGGCAGCCGTCAGGGGGCCGGTGGCCGGGTGGCCGCGGCGGGACCGGCGGCCGGTGCGGCCAGGCGGTAGCCGACGCCGCGGATCGTCTCGATCAGCGCCGGCATCCGGAGTTTGGCGCGGAGCGAGGCGACGTGCACCTCCAGGGTGCGGCCGGTGCCCTCCCAACTCGTCCGCCAGACCTCGCTGATGATCTGCTCCCGGCGGAAGACCACACCGGGGCGCTGCGCGAGCAGGGCGAGCAGGTCGAACTCCTTGCGGGTGAGCGGGACCACCGTGCCGTCCACGGACACTTGGCGGGTGGGGAGTTCGACCGTGAGCGGTCCGAGCCGCAGCGGTTCCCCGGGGCCGCCCTCCTCGTCCGGCTGGTCGCCGGGGACGCCCGTGGCGCCGGTGCGCCGGCTCACCGCGTGGATGCGGGCCAGGAGTTCACCGGTGTCGTAGGGCTTGACCACGTAGTCGTCGGCGCCGAGGTTGAGGCCGTGTATCCGGGAGCGGACGTCGGAGCGCGCGGTGACCATGATGACCGGGGTCGAGGAGACCTTCCGGATCCGGCCGCACACCTCGAAGCCGTCCTGGTCGGGCAGCCCGAGGTCGAGCAGCACCACGGCGAACGGCTCGGCGTCGTCGGGCAGCAGGGCCTGGAGCGCCTCCCCGCCGCTGCGGGCGTGCACGACGGTCAGGCCGTGCCGGGCCAGCACCGCGGACAGGGCCGCGGCGACGTGGTTGTCGTCCTCGACGAGCAGCAGTCTCATCGGGCCCCTCCTCTCGGTGTGCGTACGGGCCACAGGGCATCTACGGCGATGGGGGGGCCACCCGTCAAGAGGCCGCCACCTCCGGGTCGCCATCCGTTACCCAGCCGGTACCCCACGACGACATACCGTCGGTAACCGCGTCACACACCCCGGACCGCGCCTTCACCCTAAGTGTCCGTTTGCGGCCGGATCGTTATGCTCAATTCTCCCTCAGATGTAATGACGCTGGTCGCAGGCCGTTATTAGGGTCCTCCCAACCGAGGAGGACGGAGCTGTACGCCGATGAGCGAAGTACCGGTGACGAAGACCGCCGGGGGTCCTGCGCCCACGGGAGACCAGTTGGTCGTACTGGACAGCGTGAACAAGCACTTCGGCGCGCTGCACGTGCTCCAGGACATCAACCTGACAATCCAGCGCGGCGAGGTGGTCGTGGTGATCGGGCCCTCCGGGTCCGGTAAGTCCACCCTGTGCCGCACGATCAACCGCCTGGAGACCATCGACACCGGCAGCATCAGCATCGACGGCAAGCCGCTGCCCCAGGAGGGGCGCGAACTGGCCCGACTGCGCGCCGACGTCGGCATGGTGTTCCAGTCCTTCAACCTCTTCGCGCACAAGACGGTGCTGGAAAACGTGATGCTGGGCCAGACCAAGGTCCGCAAAACGGACAAGGCGGCCGCGGAGAAGAAGGCCCGTACGCTGCTCGACCGAGTCGGCGTCGGCGCCCAGGCGGAGAAGTACCCCGCACAGCTTTCCGGCGGCCAGCAGCAGCGGGTGGCGATCGCCCGCGCCCTGGCGATGGACCCGAAGGTGATGCTCTTCGACGAGCCGACCTCGGCACTGGACCCGGAGATGATCAACGAGGTGCTGGAGGTCATGCAGCAACTCGCCCGGGACGGGATGACGATGGTCGTGGTCACCCACGAGATGGGGTTCGCGCGCTCCGCGGCGAACCGGGTGGTCTTCATGGCGGACGGCAAGATCATCGAAGAGGCCGAGCCGAACCAGTTCTTCAACAACCCGCGCAGCGACCGGGCGAAGGACTTCCTGTCGAAGATCCTCCACCACTGAGGCCGCGGTTGGGCCACCATGATTGCCAACACCTGTTGAACCAAAGGATGTTCACCATGAGGATGCGTAAAACGGCTGCGGCGGGTGCGGTGGTGCTCGCGCTGGCGGCGACGGCGACGGCTTGCGGGGGCCAGTCCGGCTCGGCGGGCGACAAGCAGCCCGGCAGCGATGTCTACAGCGCCGACTACACGGTCGCCAAGGACGCGAAGATCGACTCGGCGACGCTGAAGAAGGCGCAGGCGGCCGGCAAGATCACCATCGGTGTCAAGGCCGACCAGCCCTTCCTCGGTTTCAAGGACCCGGCGACCAACACCTACTCCGGCTTCGACATCGAGATCGCCAAGATGATCGCCGCCGACCTGGGCTTCTCCGCGAAGCAGATCAACTTCCAGACCGTCGACTCCAACGTCCGTGAGACCGCCATCTCCAAGGGCCAGGTCGACTACTACGTCGGTACGTACACGATCAACGACGAGCGCAAGAAGCAGGTCAGCTTCGCCGGCCCGTACTACACCGCCGGTGCCGACCTCCTGGTGCGCCAGGACGACAAGGCCATCACCGGGCCGGACTCCCTCAAGGGCAAGAAGGTCTGCTCGATCGCCGGCTCCACCCCGCTCCAGGAGATCAAGAAGCCGAAGTACGGCGCGATCACCAACGAGCAGTCGAAGTACTCGGACTGTGTGAAGTACCTGCTGGACGGCACCGTCGACGCGGTCACCACCGACGACGCGATCCTCAAGGGCTACGCCGCCCAGCGCCCGGGGAAGCTCCGGGTCGTTGGGAAGCCCTTCACCAAGGAGCCCTACGGCGTCGGCCTGAACAAGGACGACAAGGCCCTGCGCGACGCCATCACCACCGCGCTGGAGAACCACATCAAGAACGGTGACTACAAGAAGGCGTACGAGGGCACGCTCGGCAAGTCCGGCTCCCCCTACGTCGCCCCGGAGACGCCGCTGCCGCGCTACTAAAGGCCCGCGCACGCACCGGACCGCGCCGCCCCGTACGCCCGCCGCGACGGGTGTACGGGGCGCGCTGTCTTCCGCGCGCCCCGCTGACCTGCGGGCGGTGTCGCGCAGTTCGCCGTAGTACCCGCCGTTTCCCGCCGCCGACCCGACCGCTACCGCGGAGACCCCATGAACGTACTCCTCGATTATTTGCCCGAGTTCCGGGACGGGTTCCTCGGAACCCTGGCGATCACCGCGTCCGCCGCGCTGCTCGCGCTGGTGCTCGGCGTGCTCATAGCCGGTTTCCGGGTCTCTCCGGTCCCGCCGCTGCGCGCCTTCGGCACGGCCTGGGTGACGGTGCTGCGCAACACGCCGCTGACGCTGCTCTTCCTGGTCGCGTTCTTCGTCGTGCCCCAGATCCTCTTCCAGGGCGCCAGCCCGTACATCCTGGCCTCGCTGGCGCTCGGCTTCTACACCTCCTCGTTCGTGTGCGAGGCGGTGCGGTCCGGTATCGGCACCGTGCCGCTGGGGCAGGCGGAGGCGGCCCGCAGCCTGGGCATGACCTTCTCCCAGACGCTCCGGATGGTCGTGCTCCCGCAGGCCACCCGTACCGTGCTGCCCCCGCTGAGCAGCATCATCATTGCGCTCACCAAGAACTCCGCGATCGCCGGCGCGTTCGGCTACGGCGAGCTGTTCAACGTCTCCAAGCTGCTCAACGACAGGGGCTACCCGATCGCCTGGATCTTCCTGTGGACGGCGCTCGCCTACCTCGTCATCACCTTCTCGGTCAGCGGCCTGTTCAAGCTGCTGGAGCGCCGACTGGAGGTCGCCCGATGAGCGGATCCGACGGCTGGAACACCAGGAACGACACCTACGGGCGGGCACCGTCGCCGCACACCGGCGGTACGGGACGAAGCGAGGTAAGGGCATGAGTGGCGCGAGCGTTCTCTACGACGTGCCGGGGCCGAAGGCGAAGGCCCGCAACCGCATCTACAGCGTCATCGGCGCACTGGCGGTGCTGGGGCTGTTCGCCTTCGCGTTCCTGCGGCTGAACTCCAAGGGCCAACTGGACCCGGCGGTCTGGCAGATCTTCAACTACGCCGGGGTGCGGACCAGCATCCGCGACGGCATCCTGACGACCCTTCAGGTCTTCGCGGTGGCGGCGGTGCTGTCGCTGGCACTGGGCCTGCTGCTGACCGTGGCCCGGCTCTCCGACCACAAGCCGATCCGCTGGGTGGCCACCGGCTTCATCGAGCTGTTCCGTGCGGTCCCGCTGCTGATCACCATCTACGCGCTGTGGGTCATCCTCCTCACCAGCCGGGACGCGCTGGGCCTCACCGGCAGCCAGCCGCAGTTCTGGGCGCTGGTCGCGGGCCTGACGGTCTACAACGGCTCGGTGCAGGCCGAGGTGCTGCGGGCCGGCATCAACTCCGTGCCCAAGGGCCAGCGAGAGGCCGCGTACGCGCTCGGCATGAGCAAGACGCAGGTCATGACGACCGTGCTGATCCCGCAGGCGATCCGCGCGATGCTGCCGACGATCATCAGCCAGCTGGTGGTGACCCTGAAGGACACCTCGCTCGGCTACATCATCACCTTCGAAGAGCTCCTCTACACCGCCCGTCTGATGAGCACCAACATCCTCGTCAACGGGAACGACACCTACATCCCGGTGATCACCGTCGTCGGCAGCATCTACGTGGCGATGTGCCTGGCGCTGTCCGCCCTGGCCAACTGGATCGAGCGGCGCGGGCGCCGGGCCCGCACCGGCATCGGAGTGGCCCCCGCCGCCGAGCCGGTAACGGCCACGGATGCCGCGGAGTCCACCGGTCCGGCCACCGACGCACCGGCGGCCACGAAGGACTGACGGGACCTCCGGTCGCACCGCGGCCGGTACCGGCCCGTCTGGAGGCGGTGGCAACGGCGCCACCGCCTCCGTCACTTGACGCCAGCGGCCGCAATGGGTTGCATACGCTGTGTGATCACGCACCGGGCTCCCACCCCCAGTTCCCGCACGTCCCGTACGTACCGCCGGATCCAGGGAGCCGCCCCGTGGAGCCGGTGATCGTCGTCGGGGCCGGCCCGGTCGGTCTCGCCCTCGCCCTCGCCCTGACCCGGCACGACGTGCCCGTCGTCGTCCTCGACGAGACCGCCGGCCAGGAGGAGGCCCGGCCCGCCCGCACCGTCGTACTCCGCCCGGACACCGCGGCATTCACCGCCCGGCTCGGCTGCGCGGACGTCCTGACGAGCGCCGGCACCCGCTGGTCGGCGTGGCGCACCATGCGGCGGCGCCGGCTGCTGGAACGGGTCGCCTTCGCCGACGACGGCACCGACGGAACGGACCGGGACGGGGCCACCGCCTCCCCGGTACACCTCGCGCAGCACGCACTGACCCGCGCGCTGCGCGCCGCGCTGTCCGGCGAACCGCTCGCCCAGCTCGTCTCCGACAGCCGGCTGGCCGCGGTCGAACAGGACGGCAAGGGCGTCAGCGCCCAGACCCGCGGCGACAACGGGACCTGGTGGCGCGGGAGTTACCTCGTCGGCTGCGACGGCCCGCGGTCCACCGTCCGCAAACTGCTGGACATCCGCTTCCCGGGCCGCACCGCCGTCGAACGGCACGCGGTGGCCACGCTGCGCACCGAACTCCCCTGGCCCGGTGAGGCGCTGCTGCACCGCTCGCCGGCCCGGCACGGCGGTGGCCGGGTCAGCGAGGTGTCCGCCCGGCCGCTGTCCGGCGGGGCCTGGCGACTGGACTGGCTGCTGCCCCCGGGACGCGAGCTGGTGACCCCGGACGCGCTGGTGGCCCGGATCCGCGACTCGCTGGCCGGCTGGGCCACGGAGGCCGCGGACGGATCCGCCGGCGAGGGCACCGCGGCGGGCGGACGCGGACACACCGGCCTGGTCCCGCCCTACGAACTCCTCGACACCGGCGTCCACACCGTCCACCACCGGCTGGCCCGGACCTGGCGGCAGGGCCGTGCCTTCCTCGCCGGCGACGCCGCCCACCTGTTGGGCGCGCTGGGCACCCAGGGCCTGGACGAGGGCCTGCGGGACGCCGAGAACCTCGCCTGGAAGCTGGGCCTGGCCTGGCACCACGGCGCCACCGAGACCCTGTTGGACAGCTACCAGGCCGAGCGCCGGGGCGCGGTCGCCGCCCGGTTGCGGGCCGCGGACTCGGCGTTGCCGCTGCTGCGGGACGGCGGCGCGGTGCGCTGGCGGACGGTACTGCCGGGTGCGGCACGCGGGCGCAGCACCCTGCTGACCGACGGTCACCTGGGCCGCGGTCCGCTCGGGGCGGCCCCGGCCTATCTGCGGACGCCGCTGGCCGCGCCCGTCGACCTGCCCGGCGAGGCGGCGGTCGGCACTCTCCCGGGGGCGCCGGTGGTGGACGTGCCGGTGACTGCCTCCGACGGCGCGTCGGTGGGGCTGCGCGACCGGCTCGGGCAGGGGTTGTTGGTGGTGCTGGTGGCGCCCGGAACCGGGGTCTGGGACCGGCGGCACTGGCAGTCGGCGGGGTTGATGCCCCGGCTGACGGACGCGGTCGGCGCGCTGCCGATGCGCGCGGAGATCCTGGTCACCGAGGCGTATCCGGGCGCCGCGGCGCACACCGTGCTGGTGGTGCGGCCCGACGGCCATCTGGTCGCCGCGCTGTCCGGGGTCCGCCCGGACGAACTGGCCGTCTGTGCCGACGCGGTGCGCGGCGGGACGAACGGGGCGAAGGGGGCGGAGAACCGCCGGCCGGCCGCGGACGGGTCCACCCGGGAGCCTGGGGGCGGGCCGGACGGCGCCGCGGCGGAGCCGGCGACGGACGCGGTGCCGGTTGACCCTCCGGGAAAACCCATGCTTCACTCCGAGAGTGACTGATCACAGCTCGCGATTCTGGCGGAGGGTCCATCTGGACCTGGTCCGCTATGCGGGCTGCATGTGTCGTCCGTCCTGTTGATCCCCACCGCCGCGGCCGTCGCCGCGGTGGCCTTCCCCGCGCGGCAGTGCGCCGGCTATCCGGCGGCCGCGCCCCCGATCACTCAGGACGGTCTCCGTGCCCGACGTACAGATTCCTGCGCGCCCGCGTGCCCGCGCCCACGACGGTGGCCCCAGCGCCGCCGAACTCCTCGACTTCGCCCGCCGCACCGCCGCCGATCGCGCGCTGGTCGCGTCCCTGCCGCTCGACCCGGAAGGCCGCACCTGGGTCCGGCTGGACGGTCCGGGCGGCAGCGAAGCCTGGCTGATCGGTTGGCCGCCCGGCACCGGCACCGGCTGGCACGACCACGGCGGCTCGCGCGGCGCCTTCGCGGCGGCCGCCGGGGAGTTGACCGAGCAGTCGCTCGCCGCCGCGCTCCCCACCGAGGGCTGGAAGACCCTGGAACTCGCCGACGACGTCGACCGGGAGCGGCGGCTGAGCGACGGCCGGGGCCGGGCGTTCGGCCCGCACCACGTGCACCAGGTGCTCAACCTCTCCCCCGACACCCATGCCGTGTCGGTGCATGCCTACTACCCGCCGCTGCCGCTGATGCGGCGCTACAGCCGCACCGGACCGGTGCTGCGGCTCGAAGAGGTCGAACGTCCGGAGGAGTGGTGATGAGCGCGGTCGACGAACTGCTGGCACGGGCCCGGCGCGGGCTGACCAGGGTGGGCCCGGCCCAGGCCGCGGCGCTCCAGGAGAGCGGCGGGCTGCTGGTGGACATCCGCTACGCACGGCTGCGGGAACACGACGGCACCATCCCCGGGGCGCTGATCGTCGAGCGCAACGAGCTGGAATGGCGGCTCGATCCGACGGGTGAGCACCGCGCCCCCGAGGCGACCCACCACGACCTGCCGATCGTCGTGATCTGCAACGAGGGCTACGCCTCCAGCCTCGCCGCGGTTTCCCTGCACGAACTCGGCCTCCACCGCGCCACCGACCTGATCGGCGGCTTCCAGGCGTGGCGAGCGGCGGGACTGCCGGTACGGGAGGCGGGACAACCGGTACGGGAGGCGGGACTGCCGGTGGAGGGCTGAGGGCTACCAGTTGGGGGCCAAGGGCTGCCGGTGGAGGGCCAAAGGCTGCCTGCCAGTGGAGGGCTGAGGCCGGTCCGATCCTGATCCACCGGACAGGCCATGGGGGTTGTCGTCGGACCCCCGTCGTCCGTCCAGGGAAGGGGCTGGGCATCGGCCGGCAGGCGGGAGTCTGACGACCGACGACCTCACAGGGCAATACACCTAGGGCAGCTCGGAGGGCGGAGCGAGCGGAGGGCGGGCGAGTCGTTGCCGGCCAGGCCGGTCCGGTTCGGTGTGGGTCCGGTTCGGTTCGGTCCGGGCCGGTTCGGTTCGGTTCGGTTGAGGAGAGGCCGGGGCCGGTCGGTGGCTCAACTGCCGTCGCGAGCATGCTGGTTCAGGCGGCGCCGCGGGGCGACCGGCACGGCTGCCCCTGATCGGGGCGGCCAGGTGTCGCCGACGGGCGCGCGGGCCCGGACCGGTCAGGCGTCCGGCAGGTGGTGGTCGAAGCCTTCCGGGTCCTCGCCCTCCTCCTCCAGGGCCTGGCGGACGACGCGGAGGGCGAGGCCCTCCGGATAGCCCTTGCGGGCCAGCATGCCGGCCAGGCGGCGCAGCCGCTTGGCGCGGTCCAGGCCGCGGGTGGCGCGCAGCTTGCGGTCGACGAGCTCGCGGGCGGTGGACTCCTCCTGCTCGGGGTCGAGCCGGCCGACGGCCTGGTCGATCAGGGCGGAGTCCACGCCTTTGGTGCGCAGCTCGCGGGCGAGGGCGCGGCGGGCCAGGCCCCGGCCGTGGTGCCGGGAGTCCACCCAGGCGTCGGCGAACGCCGCGTCGTCGATCAGCCCGACGTCCTCGAACCGGGCCAGCACCTCCTCCGCGGCCTCGTCGGGGATGCCCCGCTCCCGCAGGGCGTCCGCCAACTGCCGACGGGTACGCGGACTCCCGGTGAGCAGGCGCAGGCAGATCGCCCGCGCCTGCTCCTCGGGCGTACGCGGCGGTCCCGACCCGGCCCTCGACGGGCGGGAACCACCGCCGTCCCTGGGCGCGGCACCGTCCTCGGGGACGGCGCCGCGCGTCCGGCCGCTACGGTTCTCGGCGTCGCCGGCAGCGCTGCTGGAGCCGGCGCTGTCCGGCCATTCCGTTCGCCGTGTCATGGCGCGTCAGCTCTTAGCCGCCGTGGCCTTGGCGCCCTTGGCGGTCTTGGTGGCCGCCGCCGCTGCGACCTTGACCGACGCCTCTTCCGAGCCGGCGGTGTCCGCGCCGGGCTCCGCCGTGTCTTCCTGCGGCTTCACGCCGATGCCCAGCTTCTCCTTGATCTTCCTCTCGACCTCATTGGCGAGATCGGGGTTGTCCTTGAGGAAGTTGCGGGCGTTCTCCTTGCCCTGGCCGAGCTGGTCGCCCTCGTAGGTGTACCAGGCGCCGGACTTGCGGATGAAGCCGTGCTCGACGCCCATGTCGATCAGACCGCCCTCGCGGCTGATGCCCTGGCCGTAGAGGATGTCGAACTCGGCCTGCTTGAAGGGCGGCGCGACCTTGTTCTTCACGACCTTGCAGCGGGTGCGGTTACCGACCGCCTCCGTGCCGTCCTTGAGGGTCTCGATCCGGCGGATGTCGATCCGGACGGAGGCGTAGAACTTCAGCGCACGGCCACCGGTCGTGGTCTCCGGGGAGCCGAACATCACGCCGATCTTCTCGCGGAGCTGGTTGATGAAGATCGCGGTGGTCTTGGACTGGTTGAGCGCGCTGGTGATCTTCCGCAGGGCCTGGCTCATCAGGCGGGCCTGGAGGCCGACGTGGGAGTCGCCCATCTCACCCTCGATCTCGGCTCGCGGCACCAGGGCGGCCACGGAGTCGATCACGATGAGGTCCAGGGCGCCGGAGCGGACCAGCATGTCGACGATCTCCAGGGCCTGCTCGCCGTTGTCCGGCTGGGACAGGATGAGGTTGTCGATGTCGACGCCGAGCTTGCGCGCGTACTCGGGGTCGAGGGCGTGCTCGGCGTCCACGAACGCGACCTGGCCGCCGGCCTTCTGTGCGTTCGCCACCGCGTGCAGGGTCAGGGTGGTCTTACCGGAGGATTCCGGTCCGTAGACCTCCACGACCCGGCCGCGCGGCAGGCCGCCGACGCCGAGCGCGACGTCGAGGGCGGTCGAGCCGGTCGGGATGATCTCGATGGGCTCCCTCGGCCGCTCGCCCATGCGCATGACCGCGCCCTTGCCGAATTGCCGTTCAATCTGTGCGAGTGCGGCGTCCAGCGCCTTCTCGCGGTCGGTGCCTGCCATGGGTTCCACCCGGTTTGCTTGAGTCGATCGCTTCACGTCCATGACGCTAACGCCTGCCACTGACAATGCGCCCGGACCCGGACCCGGCCTGTGGATAACCCGGCGGTCGGCCCGGGATTCCCATGGGCCGGAGCCGCGTCAGGCGGCCGGACACCCCATGAGAATGGATGTTCGATTTTGGTGTCAAGCGCGCCACTCGCCGCACCACCGCACCGCCGGCGTCACTCGCCGTCCCGCCGCGCGCCGCCCGGCACGGTGTCCCGTTGGCCGCCCGGCACACCGGCACCCGACTCCCGGCCCGCCTCCCCGGCGGTCGTCTCCCCGGCCGGCTCCCGGGTCGTCTCCCCGGCCGGCGCCCGGCCCGCTTCCCGCGCCGGGCCCGGCGCGGCGCCGGCAGCACCGTCCGGGGCCCCGCCCCGACGCCTCGCCCAGAGGCGGACCCGCGGATCCGCGGTGACCTCGTACCGCTTGACGTACGCCCCCAGGAACGCCTGGAGCGTCGCGGTGGCCGGGATCGCGATCAGCGCGCCGACCGCGCCCATCAGGGCCGTACCGGCGATCACCGAGCCGAAGGCGACGGCGGGGTGGATATCCACGGTCTTGGCGGTGATCCGGGGCTGGAGGAGGTAGTTCTCGAACTGCTGGTAGACCACGACGAAGCCGAAGACCCACAGCGCGTACCAGGGATTGACGGTGAACGCGATCAGGATGGGCAGCGCACCCGCCATGTACGTGCCGATCGTGGGCACGAACTGCGAGATCAGGCCGACCCACATGCCGAGCGCCGGGGCGTAGGGCACGCCCAGGATCTCCAGCAGGACGTAGTGCGCGACCCCGGATATCAGCGCCATCAGGCCGCGGGAGTAGAGGTACCCGCCGGTCTTGGCGACCGCTATCTCCCAGGCGCGCAGCACCTCGGCCTGCCTACGGGGCGGCAGCACCGAGCACAGCGCCCGCCGCAGCCGGGGGCCGTCGGCGGCGAAGTAGAACGAGAACAGCGCGACGGTGAGGAGGTTGAACAGCCCGCCCAGCACCTGGGCGGAGACCGCCAGGGCGTTGTTGGCGCTGTCCTGGACGTACTTCTGCAGCCAGTCGGAGTTCAGCAGGTTGTTCTGCACCTGGACCCGGGAGAGGTGGGTGTGGAAGGTGCTGTTGCTCCAGCTGATGACGGAGTCCAGGTACTGCGGGAACTCCTCGACCATGGTGGCTATCTGGCCGGCCAGCATGGATCCCAGCAGTGTGAAGAAGCCCACCGTGGCGACCAGGATCGCCAGGAACACCAGGCCGGTGGCGAGCCCGCGCCGCATGCCACGGCCGGCCATCCAGTCGACGGCCGGCTCGATGGCCAGCGCGAGGAAGAACGCGATGAGCACGTTCAGCAGCAGGCCGATCAGCTGGTGGAAGCCCCAGGTGGCCAGCTGGAAACAGGCCACCAGGGCGAGCGCGAGCACCATGGCGCGCGGGAGCCAGCGCGGCATCCGCTCCGCGCGCCGGTCATCGGACCGGTCCTGCGGCGGGTCGCCGGGGCGGGGGCCGTCGTGGCTGCTGATCTCATCTGTCACGGACACGCAGCCAAGTGTCGCGCACCGCGCCGACACCCGGCCGCCGCCCGCTCACCGCTTGTTCTGCGGCACATCCATCGCGGTGCAGACCACCCGCCACACCTCTTTAGCGCTCCACCCCGCCGCCAGTGCCTCATGGACGGTACGGCCACCGAGCCCCGACATCACGTGATCGCGCGCGAAGGAGTCGGCGTAGGCCGTACCGAAGTGGTCCGCCATCCGCTCCCAGAACACCGTCAACCGCATGATTCCCGCCTCACACCCACTCCGGCCTGCACCTTCCCCGGCTTCCCGCCGCTTCGCGCGAGCGCCCGAGGCGGGCGTTCGAGCCCGGCTCCTTCATACCGCCGGAGCCGGGCGGAAGGCCAGCGAGGTCGGGCCGTTCCTGGGTCCGCGGTCCGCGCCACCGGGACGTCGCGGCCCGGTCGCCCGGGTCCCGGCCGGTCGCGGCGCGCCCCGGACGGCTGGTCCGATCACCCCCACACACTTGCTAGATTGCGCAATCGAGCAGTCAAATGTGAAACCGGCTCGGCGCAATCGTCGTCTTCCTGGCCGGAACCGCCCTCTTCTGCCGCCGCGCGGCACGCCCCGCGACCGCCTCGCCGGTCCGGCCGTCCATAAGGATGCCAATGACAGGTCAGCGCACCGAAGCCCCGAACGGGTACGACGACCTGGCGCGAGACCCGGCACAGGTGTCACGCCGGGTGCCGGGCCCCCGTCGCCGCGGGGACCGGTACCAGGGAGCGGACGGCATCGGGCCGGCTCCCGGGCGGGCCGGCGCGCGATCGGGACGGGCCGGCCACGGGCCGCGGTCGGGCCGCGCCGCCCTGGTCGCACTGGTGGTGGCGGCCGCCGGCGCCGCGGTCGACACGGCGCTCGGCGGGCGGCCGGGCTGGGTGTTCGCGGTGACCGCGGCGCTCGGTGCGGCGCTGGTCGCGAAGACCTGCACCCGGGCCGGCGCGTGGTGGCTGATATCTGCACCGCCGCTGGTGGTGGCGGTGGTCACCGTGGCGTGCGAGCAGATGGCGGGCACCACCACCGTCCAGGGCAAGGGCCTGGCGACGGCGGCGGTGCGCTGGGCCGTGGACGGGTTCCCGGCCATGGCGGCGGCCGAGGCGGTGCTGATCGTGGGTCTGGTGGTCCGGGGCATACGGGCCGGCCGGCGCGGCGACCGGAAGCGGAGCAGGAGGAACAGCGGTGCATGACGAGCGGAGCCCCCACGGGCGGAGTCCGTACGGGCCGGATGACCGGGAGTCCGGTGGGGCGGGCGGCCGGGCCGCGCGCCGCCGCGCGCCCAACGGGCAGGGCGGGCGGCGGCGCTCCCCCCTGGTCGTCGTCGGACGGACCGCACTGGCCCTCTCCTCGGCGCTGGTCCTCCTGGCCAGCGGGGTGTCCTGGGCGGCGTACAACTGGGTCAGCAGCGGGCTGAACACCTCCGACGCGCTCAACGCCATCGGCGGCAAGGACGCGCCCAAGCACCTGGACAACTCCGTCAACCTGCTGCTGATCGGCCTGGATTCGCGCAAGGACATGAACGGCAACGACCTGCCGCGGGAGTTCGTCCGGGACCAGTTGCACGCCGGGTCCAGCGACATCGGCTACTACAACACCAACACCCTGATCCTGATGCACATCCCGGCGGACGGCGGGAAGGTCACCGCGTTCTCCGTTCCGCGCGACGACTACGTGCAGACGTTCAACGGGGACGGCACCTCCCAGGGGCACTTCAAGATCAAGGAGGCGTACGGCAACGCCTATACGGTCGCCCACGACAAGCTCTCCGCCCAAGGGGTCAAGGGCGCCGACCTGGAGAGCCGGAGCCGGGAGGCCGGCCGGGAGGCGACGCTGGCGACCGTGCAGAACTTCCTCAAGGTGCCGATCGACCACTTCGCCGAGGTCAATCTGCTGGGCTTCTACGACATCGCCAAGGTCCTCCAGCCGATCGAGGTCTGCCTGAAGCACCCGGTCAAGGACCGCTATTCGGGCGCCGACTTCCCGGCGGGCCACCAGCAGCTCGACCCGAAGCAGGCGCTCGCCTTCGTCCGGCAGCGGCACGGCCTGGAGGGCGGCGACCTGGACCGCACCCACCGTCAGCAGGCGTTCTTGTCGTCGGTGACCCACAAGCTGAAGAGCGATGGGGTCTTCGGTGATCTGGGCAAGCTCCAGGGGCTGTTCGACGTGGTGAAGAAGGACCTGGTCATCGACAGCAAGTTCGACGTGCTCGACTTCGCCCAGCAGGCCACCAACCTGACCGGCGGGAACGTGGTGTTCCACACCCTGCCCATCGCCGGTTTCGGCACCCGCAACCGCGAGTCCGTCAACCTCGTGGACGTCCCCAAGATCCAGTCCATCGTGCAGTCCCTGATCGGCGGGAAGTCCGCGTCCCCGGACGGATCGGGCGGCGGTGCGCCATCGCCGTCCACGAAGGCCGCCCCGGCGACCGTCGACGTCCTCAACGGCGCCGGAAAGGTGAAGCCGGGGGCCGCGGGCGACGAGCTCAAGGCGCTGGCCGCCCTCGGCTACACCGCGGGCCGCGCCGACAACGCCGCCCCCCGGCAGCGGACCACCGTCCTCTACGGCGCCGGCGCCCAGGAGGCCGCCCAGCAGATCGCCGACCGCCTGAGCGCCGCCGCGCCGGTCTCCTCGGCCTCGGTGCCCGCCGGTCGCGTGCAGGTCATCCTCGGTGCCGACTTCACCGCCCCGCCGGCCACCGGGGCCACCACCCCGCCGGCGACGTCGGAGAAGTCCACCGCACCGGGCGCGAAGGACGACGCCCCCGCGCCCGTGCCGTCCGACGCCTTCGCCGGCGACTCCGTCAAGGAGGGCGGCATCCCCTGCGTCAACTGACGCCCGACGGGCCGCCGGTGGCACCGGCGGCCCCCGAGCCCTCGCTCGTATCCATGACACCGTCCGCACCGGCGACCGTACGGGCCGGGGGTGCGCCGCCTAGACTGGGCCGTCCGGGGGCCAGAAACGGGGAGAGCCGCAGTGGTGAAGAGCGTCGAGGGTGCGGGCGGTAGTACGGGCGCGACGGCCGACCCGTCCGCCGAGGTGCTGGCCGAGGCAGCCGCGTTGTTCGGACTGCTGGCCTCTCCCCCGCGGCTGCACATCGTCTGGGCACTGGCCCAGGGCGAGAGTGACGTCAGCGGACTGGCCGAACGGGTCGGCGGCGCGCTGCCCGCGATCAGCCAACACCTGTCCAAGCTGAAACTGGCCGGCCTGGTCCGCTCCCGCCGCGAGGGCCGCCGAGTGGTGTACTTCGTCGACGACCCCGAGACGGTCGCGGTGACGCGGAAGCTCGTCGTCCAGCTCTCCGCCCGTAGTGCGGACGCCTCGCCGGCCCGGCTCCGCCGTCTGGGCGGCTGAAGCCCGGCCGGGCGCGCGGGCCGGGCCCTTCAGGTCGCGTCGGCGTCGAACGGCGGCCGCTCCCCCGGGTGATCGCCGACCACTGACCGCTTGCGGAGGTCCACCGGAACCCGGCTCTCGTGCGGTGCCGCCACCGGCTCCGGGTCGAGTGCGGCGCGGAGTTCCCCGATCCCGTCGCGGAGTTCGGCGATTCCCAGGTCGTCGTTGCCGAGCAGCTGCTTGCGGACGAAGGTCCGCGGATGCAGGTCCTCGAACTCGAAGTCCTTGAATTCCGGGCCCAGTCCGGTGCGCACTTCCTCTTTCGCCTGCTCGGAGAAGTTCCGTACCTTGCGCAGCAGCGCGGTGGCGTTCTGGAGGAACTCCGGCAGTTTGTCCGGCCCGAAGAGCAGCACCGCCAGGATGCCGATGACGAGCAGATCGGGGGTACTCATTCCCAGAAACATCCCGCCACTCCCTGTGGGTCACCGGTGCGCCGTGCACTGCCGTACGCACATCCATCGACATTTTAGATATTGCGCAATCATGGAACCAACATGGGGTTCCCCGCGTTGTCCAGAACGACGACACAGACAGGTTTCAGGACTGCTGGAGGGTTTTTCATGGGTGTGACCCTGTCCAAGGGCGGCAACGTCTCGCTCAGCAAGGAGGCCCCGGGCCTCAGCGCGGTGACCATCGGCCTGGGCTGGGCCGTCCGCACCACCACCGGCGCCGACTACGACCTCGACGCCTCCGCCTTGATGTGCGAGCAGTCCGGGAAGGTCCTCTCCGACCAGCACTTCGTCTTCTTCAACAACCTCACCAGCCCCGACGGTTCCGTGGTGCACTCCGGCGACAACCTCACCGGCGGCAGCCACGGCGACGACGAGCAGATCCAGGTCGACCTGGCCACGGTCCCACCCCAGGTCGGCAAGATCGTCTTCCCGGTCTCCATCTACGAGGCCGAGGAGCGCGGCCAGAGCTTCGGCCAGGTCCGCGACGCCTTCATCCGGGTCGTCAACCAGGCCGACGGCCGGGAGATCGCCCGCTACGACCTCACGGAGGACGCCTCCACCGAGACCGCCATGGTCTTCGGCGAGGTCTACCGGCACGGCGCGGAGTGGAAGTTCCGCGCCATCGGCCAGGGTTACGCCTCGGGACTGCGCGGTATCGCCCAGGACTTCGGCGTCAACGTCGGCTGAGCGGCGCGCCGGACGGGGCGTCCGTACGGCGCTGGTGCGACGTTGGTCCGGCGCTGGTCCGGCGCTGGTCCGGCGCGTAACGGAAGGAGCGGGAGATGGCTGGATCCCGGGTGCGGTGGCGGTGGCTGGTGTTGCCGGGTGCCGCCCTGGCCGTCTGGGCCGTGGCGCACACCGACCACGGCACCGTCCCGGACGCCGCACCGCGTCCGTCCGCCACGTCGTCCGCCGCGCCGGATGCCACCCCGTCCGCGACGCCCGGCGGCGGCGCCACGCCCCCGCGGCCCGACGGGGCGTACGACCCGGCCGACTGCGCCGCCGCGGTGCGCAAGTACGCCACGGCGGCCGGCGTCCACCCCCAGCTGCTGATGGCGATCCTCTACAACGAGGCGTACAAACCGCACGATCCGGCGCTGGAGCGGGCCTGGCAGCGCTACAAACCCGATGCCGCGTTCGGGGTCGCCAACATGCACCGGGCCGCGTTCGACGAGGTCAAGCGCGGGCGGGACTTCGCCGACCGGAAGTGGGAGGAGCTACCGGACGACCGGAACCTCGCCGTCGAGGCGGCCGCCTGGTACCTGCACGACCTGAACCGCCAACTGCCCGCGCGGTGGCCCGCCGGACACACCCGCGACGAGCTGCTGACGCTGGGCTACAACGCCGGCGCCGGCAACATGCTCGCCTTCGCCCGCGGCACCCCACCGGGCGGCCAGGCCCAGTCCTACCTGGACCGACTGCACGAGAACTGGACGCAGGCCGGCCGCGCGGTCGCGCCGTGACAAAACCGTCGCACGGTGACAGAACGGCGACAGGAAGGCGTCAGGACGCGCTGGTGGCGCGCTTGTGACGGCAGCGCAACCGCATACTTCAGGCATTGCGCAAGATAGGGAACCTTGCTGATTTCCTTGGCGTTGTAGCCGACGAACGCCGGATGCCGGGAACGTGATGGAGGAAGCTCATGGGCGTGGCCCTGACCAAGGGCGGCAATGTGTCGCTCAGCAAACAGGCCCCAGGTCTGACCGCCGTCAGGGTGGGGCTGGGCTGGCAGGTGGGAGCCGCCGCGGGGACCGGTCACGACCTGGACGCCAGCGCGCTGTTGTGCGGCGAGTCCGGCACGGTCCTCTCCGACCAGCACTTCGTCTTCTTCAACAACCTCACCAGCCCCGACGGCGCGGTGCGGCACTCCGGCAGCCGCCCCACCGGTGAGGACAAGGAACAGATCGAGGTGGACCTCGCCACGGTCCCGCCCGAGGTCGCCAAGATCGTCTTCCCGGTCTCGCTCTACGAGGCCGAGCAGCGCCGACAGAACTTCGGCCAACTCAGCAGCGCGTACATCCGCGTCGTCGACCAGGCCGGCGGCGCCGAGCTGGCCCGTTTCGACCTCGCCGGCCAGGCCGCCACCGAGACCGCCATGGTCTTCGGTGAGCTGTACCGCCACGGCACGGACTGGAAGTTCCGCGCCATCGGCCAGGGTTACGCCTCCGGGCTCGCCGGCATCGCGCAGGACTACGGCGTCGATGTGCTGCGCGCGGAGCCGGCCCCCGCGGCCGCACCGGCCCAGCCCGGCTCTCCGCAGCCCGCCCCCAAGCCCTCCACTCCGTTCGAGCAGGGGGGACCCTCCACCGGGCCCGCCGCCCCGCCGGCACCGCCCACGCCCACAGCGACGTCCGTGGCCGTGGCGGCAGCCGCCGGAATGGCACCGTCCGGACCGGGTCTCGCCCCTGCCACCTCACCGCAACCGACAGGAAGTTCCGACATGACCTGCTTCTTCGACCCCAACCACGGCCCCGGGATGACGCCCGTGATGTGGTCCCCGCAGTGGGGCGTGCCGCGCCAGGTCCAGACCTGCGGCGGCTGTGCGCAGCGGGTGCAGACCACCGCCCCGCCGTTCTACACCCCGGCCCAGGCCGGCTATCCGCAGCCCGCCCAGCAGGGCTACCCGCAGCAGGCGCAGCCGGGTTACCCCCAGCAGGGCTACGCACAGCAGCCCGACCGCCAGCAGGGCGGCGGCCGGCGCTTCGGCACCGGCGCGCTGATCGGCGCCGGTGCTGCCGGCCTGGTCGGCGGTGCGCTGCTGAACGAGGCGTTCAGCGACGACGAGCCCGAGGTCGTCGTCAACAACTACTACGAGGGCGACGAGTACGAGTGACCCGCCGCACGACATGACCCGCCGGAGCCCGGCCGTGCCCCGTCACGGCCGGGCTCCGGCGCGTCCGGGCAGCGACGTGTGCCGGCATCGGCGCGTCCGGGCTCACTTGGGCGCGATCCGCACCACCCCGGTGAGGGTGCCCTGCCACCACACCCCGCCGGGCGTGGCGTTGCCCGCCATCTGGAGCGTGTCGAAGAGGAACCCGGTCCCCAGGCGGCGACGGCTCGTCACCCGGCCGGTCTCGGCGTCCACGCCCAGGAAGTCGTAACGGTCCAGGATGCCGGTCCGCGCCGGGTCCAGGACGCCGGTGCGCTCCACGGTGTAGAGCGTGCCGTCCGCGACGGACAGCTTGGGCACGGCGGCCGAGCGGATCCGGGTGTCCCAGCGGATCGCGCAGCCGCTGCCATCGCGGTCGATGTCGACCCGGGTGAGTCCACCGGCGAACGGTGCGCTCGCGGGCTGAGCCGGACCCGCGCCGTCCGGCACCGTCGGGTACGGATAGCCGTAGGTGCTGGCCACGTACACGCTGTTGCCCGCCCCGATGGGCGAGTTCTCGGTACCGCTCCCCTGGGGATCGAGGACGGGTATCCGGCACACCGTGCGGTTGTCCTCGGTGGACACCACGATCAGGTGCTCCTGGGGGGCGGCGTTGTCGGTGATCGCGAGGTACTCGGAGCCGGTGCGTGGCCCGAAGAACGTCGGCGTGGCCCCCGTCCCGTGGCTGAGTTGCCCCGGCTTGCGGGCCGGCCCGCGGTCGTAGGCCCGCCGCCACACCACCCGCGGCGCGCCGTCCGCGCCGGCGCGCAGCAGGTACAGCGCGTGGTCGGTGGTCACCGCGGAGCCCTCGGGGGCGGTGGACAGGGAGTTGGCCACCGCCTCGCCGAGGTCCGTCGTCCGCACCGTCTTCGTGGTGGTGTCGACCGTGCCGACGAGGCCGTGCGCGGTCGCGAACCACACCCGCCCCCGCCAGTCCGGGGAGAGCCCGACCACGCTGTCCCCGGACCGGACGGCGCCGGTCAGCGGCGTCCGCTCGACGACCTTCAGCTCCCATCCGCCGTCGGCCTTCCGGGCGTGGGCGATCCGCAGCAGGTCACCGGAGCCGTCGGCGACGACGAGCCGGTCCCGCTCGTCCAGATAGCTGTAGATGCCGCCCAGGACACTGGACTTGGCCAGCGTCAGCTCGGTGAGCGAGGCGCCGGTCGCCGGGTCGAGCAGGTGGACGTGCGGCGCCCGGTCGAAGATGCCGGTGCAGACGGCCACCGGAAGGCCGTCCGACCCGGCCAGCACGGTCGGGCAGGCGGACTGCAGCGCCGTGCGGTGGCTGACGGTCTCGCCCGTCCCGGGGCCGCTGCGGGGCGTGGTGTCCGACGAGGCGGTGTCGCCGTGCATGGCCCCCGCTCCGCCCGCGGCGAGGTACGGGTTGGCGGGCGGGGCCGCGGCCCGCGCCGGCCCCGCCGTACCGAGGACGGCGGCCAGGGCGGCGGCGAGCGCGAGAACGCGAGTGCTGCGAGTGGGCATGAATCGGCTCCAGGATTCGGGAACGGGAACGGCACGCACCGGAGTCGGGCGCGCGGGGAGCGCGAGCGGGACGGCGCACACGCGGGTCGCACGGTCGGGGACGGAAGCGGTGGTACGGGACGGCGCGCCCGGAAATCGGCGCGCCGGGGCAATCGGCCTGCCAGGGCGACCGGTTGACGCCCGCCTCAGGTCGGCCGGTGCGACGACCGTTGGTATCCGGGGCGGCCGGTCCGGCACGGAGCACGCGGAAACGGTCCGACACCGTGACGCGGCCGCCGTCCGGGACGACTGACGCCCGGAACGTAGCCGGACGAAAGGGACGAACGGCGCGGGGTCAGCGGCCCGCCGGACGACACGCCGCGGACGCGAGCCGCGCGAGGTCCAGGAAGAGGCGTCTGTGGAGCGGGAGTTGACCCATCACGCGCGGCATTGCAGCATGCGCACCGCGAACCCGCAATCCCCGTCCCACCCTTGGAGACGCCCCGCGTCCACGGAGGAGGCCGTCAACCGGATGCCTCCAGGATCCCGCCCTCGGAGGGCAGCGGGCCCCGCGCCCGTGCCGCCACGGGGTTTGGCCCCTACGGTCGGGCCATGGCCGAAAACGTAAGCCCCCCAGCGCCCCCTCTGGCGCGCGCCGAGCAGTTCGTCTGGCTGACCGCCCGGTTGCTGGAGCAGCGGCTCTTCGCGTACCACTTCCTCGGCGGCGGCGCGGACCCGGTCGAGACCGCGCTCACCGCGTACCGCAACGACGACGACGGCTACGGCCACGCCCTGGAACCCGACCTGCGCGGCCCGGTCAGCCAGCCGCTGCACACCGCACACGCGCTGAAGGTCCTGGACCGCATCGAGCGGTGCGACGGCCGCCGGGTGGAGCGGATCTGCCGCTACCTGACACGGATCTCGACACCCGACGGGGCACTGCCGGCGGTGCACCCCTCGCTGCGCGGCTATCCGGCCGCGCCCTGGATCCCGGTGGTGGACGACCCACCGAGCTCCCTCCTGGCCACCGGCCCGGTGGTGGGACTGCTGCACCGCAATCAGGTGTGGCACGCCTGGCTGTTCCGGGCCACCGACTACTGCTGGTCGGTCGTGGAGTCCCTGGAGAAGACCCACCCCTACGAGGCCGCGGCGGCGGTGGCCTTCCTCAACGGCGCCCCGGACCGGCCGCGGGCGGCCGCCGCCGCGCAGCGCCTGGGCCGGCTGGTCCGCGAACAGGGCCTGGTCGTACTGGATCCGGCGCGGGCGGCCGAGGCCCCGGTGCCGGAGGGGTACGCCCCCGGGGAGCACCACTTCGCCTACCACTTCGCCGCCGCGCCCGGTTCGCTGGCCCGCGGCTGGTTCACCGACCAGGAGATGGACCGGTCCCTGGACCACCTGGCCGCGCTCCAGGGGGCGGACGGCGGATGGCCCGTCACCTGGCGCCTCTGGGCGCCCGGTACGGAGCTGGAGAGCCGCCCGATGGTGACGCTGGAGGCGCTGCTCACGCTCCGGGCGTACGGGCGGCCACTGGGCTGACAGGGACGGCCGGTCGGCCGCCCGCCGGGCCCCGCTGGCGGCGCGGCGGGCGGTCACCCGCCCAGTGCCCGCACCCCCGCGGTGACGGCCACCGCGACCGCGACGATCAGCAGGAACGGGGCCCGCAGCAACCGCGCGATGGCCGCGGCGGCGACGCCGGCGGCCTTGGCGTCGAGCATCAGGTGCTGGCCGTCGCTGAAGGTGTGCTGCGCGGTCAGCGCGGCCAGCAGCGCCACCGGGAGAAGCGCGGCCAGCCGCTTGACCAGCGGGCGTTCCAGGACGCCGGCGGGCGCCGACAGGCCGAGGAACTTGACCAGGTAGCAGCCGACGGCGGTGGCGCCGATCGCGATCCAGAGGGTCATACCCGGTCCTCCCCGGTGGTGCCGTGGTCCTTACCGGCCCGCTCCTGTGGGGCCGGTGTCGCGGATGCTGCCTCCTGTGGGGCGGGCGACCGCCGCCACCTCCCTTGGACGGCGAGGACGACCGGTGCGGCGAGCGCCGCCAGCAGCACCGGTACGCCGGCGGGCAGCACCGGCAGCGTCACCAGGAGCAGCAGGACCGCGAGGCCGGCCGTACAGCGCTCCGTGGTGGACCGCAGCATCGGCGCCAGCAGCGCCACGAAGACCGCGGGGCCGGCCGCGTCCAGGCCCCAGGCGTCGGTGTTGCCGAGCGCCCGGGCCCCCAGGGCACCGCCGAGGGTGGTGAGGTTCCACAGGACGTACAGCGACAGTCCGGTGACGGTGAAGCCCAGTCGGGCGCTGCGCCGGTCGGGTTGGGCCAGGGTGACGGCTGCGGTCTCGTCGATGACCCAATGGGCGGCCAGCGGCCGGACCGCGCCCCGGTAGCCGAGGACGGCGGAGAGCCGCAGCCCGTAGAAGGCGTTGCGGACGCCCAGGAAGAAGGCGCCGGCCACGGCGGTCAACGGGTTGCCACCCGCGGCGAGCGCGCCCACCAGGGCGAACTGCGAGGCCCCGGTGAAAACCAGGAGGCTCAGCGCGCACGTCTGCCAGAGGCTGAGCCCGGCGCCGGCGGAGGTCACGCCGAAGGCGAAGCCGGAGAGCCCGACGGCAACGCCGACGCCCAACGCGTCCCTGATGACGGCGGAGTCGGGCCGCGCCGGTACGGGCGGCGGCCCGTCGTGCGCCCCGAGCTCCCCCGGGGCGCGGCCCCGGGCGGTGGGTATCTCCGTCCCCGCGGCGCGGTCCGGCACTGTCCGTACTGCCTGATCTACTTGATCTACCTGTTCTGCTGCTGCCTCTTCTGTCACGCCCAGGACCCTAGGAGGACGCCTCCTGAACGGTCTTGTACGTTCTTGCGCCCGGTCGGCCGGGGTTCTGGAGCGCCGGCTACCGTTTCCCGCTGCCGCGGACCGACGTCCCTGCGCGCCCGGCGTCCACACCCGCCCCGCCGTCCGCCGCCGCGCGCTCCCGGCGGTACGCGCCCGGCGGCACCCCGACGATCCGGGTGAAGTGCCGGTTCAGATGCGGCTGGTCGGTGAAACCGACCGCCACCGCCGTCTCCGCCGGCGGGGTGCCGGCCTCCAGGAGCCGGCGGGCGCGCCGCACCCGGGCGTCGGTGAGCCAGGTGTGCGGCGGCATGCCGTACGCGGCCCGGAAGGCCCGCAGCAGCGCGAACGGGCTGGTTTCCCACTCCCGGGCGAGTTCCTCCAGGGTGGGCGGGTCGGCCATCCGCTCCTCCAGGACGGCGCGGGCCAGGGCGGCGGTGCGGGTGCCCGCCGAACGGGGCGTGCGGGACGGCAGCGGGCCTCCGTGGCCGCGCAGCAGCCGGGCCAGCGCGATCCGCAGCAGACTGTCGGCGGCGAGCGCGTTGCCGGCCTCCGCGGCCCGGTGGATACCGGCGATCAGGCGGCCGATATCGGGCTCGTCGGCGACGGTCCGGACGAAGCCCGCGGTGCCGCGCAACCCGGTGGTCTCGCCGGCCACCTGGGCGACGAGTTCCGCCGACGGGTAGAGCGTGGCGTAGGTCCAGCCCTCGGGGGCGCCGGCCCGCGCGGTGTGCGGCACCTCCGGATTGATCATCACGATGCCGCCGCGGCCGGCCTGGACCACGCCGTCCCGCAGGCCGATCGCCTCGACCCCGGAGGTGACCACGCAGATCACGTAGCCGTCGTGGGCGTGGCGGGGGAAGGAGTGCCGGACGTAGCGGGCGCGCAGCAGGTCGAGTCCGGGCAACCCGGGATGGCTCCAGTGGCGCGCCCACTCGCCGCGGTCCTGTGGCACGGCCTGCGCACCATCCGCGCTGATCATGACCATGCCCTTCATTGTGCGTCCGGCCGGCGGGCGGGAGGCGGGGCGTCCGCACCGTGGACGGCCGCGGTCCGGCCGGGGCGGGCGCGGCCCGCGGTCAGCTCAGGACCGGCCCTCGGTCAACTCGGGACCGGCTCAGGACCGGCTCGGCATCGGCTCAGGACCGGATTGTCAGTGGTCCGGTGCACGATGGGGGACATGACCCAGGCAGCGCTCGCATCGTTCTCGCCCGCGACCCGCGGATGGTTCGCCGGGGCGTTTCGCGCGCCCACCGCCGCGCAGGACGGCGCCTGGCGAGCCATCGCCGAAGGGTCCGACGTCCTGGTGGTGGCCCCGACGGGCTCCGGCAAGACGCTGGCCGCGTTCCTGGCGTCGCTGGACGCGCTGGCGAGCGCCCCGCCGCCCGCGGAGCCGAAGAAGCGCTGCCGGGTGCTGTACGTCTCGCCCCTGAAGGCCCTCGCCGTCGACGTGGAGCGGAATCTGCGCAGTCCGCTGACGGGGATCCGTCAGGAGTCGGTCCGCCTCGGACTGCCGGAGCCGGACATCCGGGTCGGCATCCGCTCCGGGGACACCCCGGCCGCCGAGCGCCGCTCGCTGGCCACCCGCCCGCCGGACATCCTCATCACCACGCCGGAGTCGCTGTTCCTGATGTTGACGTCCTCGGCCCGGGAGGCCCTGGCCGGCGTCGAAACGGTCATCCTCGACGAGGTGCACGCGGTCGCCGGCACCAAGCGCGGCGCCCATCTGGCGCTGTCCCTGGAGCGGCTGGACGAGCTGTTGGACCGCCCGGCGCGCCGGATCGGGCTGTCCGCGACGGTCCGCCCGGTGGAGGAAGTGGCCCGCTATCTGTCACCGCGGCGCCGGGTGGAGATCGTCCAGCCGCCGTCCGGCAAGCGCTTCGACCTCTCGGTGGTCGTCCCGGTGGAAGACATGGGCGAACTCGGCAGCGCCCCCGTCCAGGAGGGCGAGACGGGCGAGAAGCCCTCCATCTGGCCGCAGGTCGAGGAGCGGATCGCCGATCTCGTCCAGGCCCACCGCTCCACGATCGTCTTCGCCAATTCCCGCCGCCTCGCGGAGCGGCTGTGCAACCGCCTCAACGAGATCGCCTACGAGCGCACCGTGGGCGCTGTGCCCGATGCGGGCGACTCCGCCACGACGCTGCCCGAGCACCACTCCCCCGCCGAGCTGATGGGCCAGTCAGGTGCCGCCCAGGGCGCACCACCACTGCTGGCCCGCGCCCACCACGGTTCGGTCTCCAAGGAGCAGCGCGCCCAGGTGGAGGAGGACCTCAAGGCCGGACGGCTGCCGGCGGTGGTCGCCACGTCCAGTCTGGAGTTGGGCATCGACATGGGCGCGGTCGATCTGGTCGTCCAGGTGGAGTCACCGCCGTCGGTGGCCTCCGGGCTCCAGCGGGTGGGCCGGGCCGGCCACCAGGTCGGCGCGGTGTCCAAGGGCATCGTCTTCCCCAAGTACCGCGGCGATCTGGTGCAGGCCGCGGTGGTCACCGAGCGGATGCGCTCCGGCGCCATCGAGGCGCTGCGGGTGCCCGCCAATCCGCTGGACGTGCTGGCCCAGCAGGTGGTCGCGATGACCGCGATGGACACCTGGGACGTCGAGGAGCTGCTGACCGTGGTCCGCCGGGCGGCTCCGTTCGCCGCGCTCCCGGAGTCCGCGTTCACCGCCGTACTGGACATGCTCGCCGGCCGCTATCCGTCCGACGCCTTCGCCGAGTTGCGCCCGCGCCTGGTCTGGGACCGCGTCGCACAGACCGTCACCGGCCGCCCCGGCGCCCAGCGGCTGGCCGTGACGTCCGGCGGCACGATCCCGGACCGCGGCCTGTTCGGCGTCTTCCTGGCCGGCGAGAGCTCCGGCAAGGGCGGGGGCAGGCGGGTGGGCGAGCTGGACGAGGAGATGGTCTACGAGTCCCGCGTCGGCGACGTCTTCACGCTCGGCACGACGTCCTGGCGCATCGAGGACATCACCCGCGACCGGGTGCTGGTCACCCCCGCTCCCGGGGTGCCCGGCCGGCTGCCGTTCTGGAAGGGCGACCAGCTCGGCCGCCCGCTCGAACTAGGCCGTGCGCTGGGCGCGTTCCTCCGTGAGATCGGCTCGCTCTCCCCGGAGGACGCCGGCGCCCGGCTGTCCGCCGCCGGGCTCGACACCTGGGCGGTCGCCAACGTCCTGGACTATCTCGCCGAACAGCGCCGGTCCTGCGGCCACGTCCCGGACGACCGCACCATCGTCGTCGAGCGTTTCCGGGACGAGCTGGGCGACTGGCGGGTCGTCATCCACTCCCCCTTCGGGGCACAGGTGCACGCCCCTTGGGCGCTGGCCCTGGGCGCCCGGCTCGCCGAGCGCTACGGCCTGGACGCCCAGGTGATGCACGCCGACGACGGCATCGTGCTGCGCCTGCCGGACGCCGACCTGATGGGCCTGGACTTCCTCGACGGCGACGGCAGCGGCAGCGGCAGCGGCTTCGCTGCCGCGGACCGTGCGGAGTACGACCCCGAACAGTCCCCGGTCGGCGCCGCCGACGTGCTCTTCGACCAGGGCGAGGTCGACCAGCTCGTCACCGACCAGGTCGGCGGTTCCGCGCTGTTCGCCTCCCGCTTCCGGGAGTGCGCGGCGCGCGCCCTGCTGCTGCCCCGCCGCAGCCCCGGCAAGCGCACCCCACTGTGGCAGCAGCGCCAGCGCGCCGCCCAACTCCTCCAGGTGGCGAGCGAGTTCGGGTCGTTCCCGATCGTCCTGGAGGCGGTCCGCGAATGCCTCCAGGACGTCTTCGACGTCCCCGGTCTGACGGAGCTGATGGCCGACGTCGAGGCCCGCCGGGTCCGCCTGGTGGAGGTCACCACGCCCGAGCCGTCCCCGTTCGCCCGCTCGCTGCTCTTCGGCTACGTCGCCCAGTTCCTCTACGAGGGCGACTCTCCGCTCGCCGAGCGCCGCGCCGCCGCGCTGTCCCTGGACTCCCGGCTGCTGGCCGAGCTGCTGGGTCAGGCCGAGCTGCGCGAACTGCTGGACGCGGAGGTGCTGGCGGAGCTGGAGCGCGAGCTCCAGTGGCGCACCGACGACCGTCGCGTCAAGGACGTCGAGGGTGTCGCCGACCTGCTGCGGCTGCTGGGGCCGCTGACCGACGCCGAGTTGGCCGAGCGCGGCGCCGAGCCGACCTGGCCCGCGGAGCTGGCCGCGACCCGCCGCGCCATCCGGGTGCGGATCGCCGGCGCCGAGCACTGGGCCGCCGTCGAGGACGCCGGCCGGCTCCGGGACGCCCTGGGCACCGCGCTCCCGGTGGGCGTCCCCGAGTCGTTCACCGAACCGGTCAAGGACCCGCTGGGCGATCTGCTCTCCCGTTATGCCCGCACCCACGGCCCGTTCACCTCCGAGCAGGCGGCCACCCGCTTCGGCCTCGGCACCGCCGTCACCGACGGCGCCCTACAGCGCCTGGCCGCCGCCGGCCGCATCGTCCAGGGGGAGTTCCACCCGGAGGGGATCGGCCAGGAGTGGTGCGACGCCCAGGTGTTGCGCCGGCTGCGCCGCCGCTCGCTGGCCGCGCTGCGCGAGGAGTTGGAGCCGGTGCCGCCCGCCGCGCTGGCCGCCTTCCTCCCCCAGTGGCAGCATGTCGGGCTCCCGCGCCCGGCCCCTGCCTCCGGCGCGCCCGCCCCGCCGGCCGCCACGGCCGCCTCTGCGTACGCGCTGCGCGGCATCGACGGCCTGGTCCGCGCCGTGGAGCAGCTCCAGGGCGCGCCGGTGCCGGCCTCCGCCCTGGAGAAGCTGATCCTGCCGTCCCGGGTCAGCGGCTACACCCCGGCCCTGTTGGACGAGCTCACCGCCACCGGTGAGGTGCTGTGGGCCGGCGCGGGCGCCCTGCCCGGCAAGGACGGCTGGCTCTCCCTCCATCTCGCCGACACCGCGCCCCTGCTGCTCCAGCCCCCGCTGCCCCTGGAGTTGTCCGCACTGCACGACTCCGTGCTGTCCGCCCTCGCCCCCGGTTACGGCCTGTTCTTCCGTCAGATCGCCGACCAGGTCCGCGCCACCACGCATCCGGACGCCACCGATCCGCAGCTCGCCGACGCCCTATGGGACCTGGCCTGGTCCGGGCGGCTCACCAACGACACCCTCGCCCCACTGCGCGCCCTGCTCGGCTCGGGCCGCACGGCGGGCTCCACGGCCCACCGCGCCCGCCGCACCGTCCCCCGGGGCAGGTACGGCACGCTGACCGCGGCCGCGCGCCCCACCGCCTCCCGCTCCGGCCCGCCGACCGTCGGCGGCCGCTGGTCCCTGCTGCCCGCGCCCGCACCGGACCCGACCCACCGCGCCCACGCCCTGGCCCGTACGCTCCTCGACCGGCACGGCATCGTCACCCGCGGCGCGGTCGCCGCCGAGGGCGTCACCGGCGGTTTCTCCGCCGCGTACCGCGTCCTGTCCGCCTTCGAGGAGTCCGGGCAGGCGCGCCGCGGCTACGTCGTCGAGGGGCTGGGCGCCGCCCAGTTCGCGATGGACGGCGCGGTGGACCGCCTGCGGGCGATCAGCACCCAGCGGGAGCGCGGCACCGACGCCCCGTTCCCGGACGGCGGCCCGGCGCAGCCCCGCCGCGGCGGACTTCCCCCGGACTCCGTCCCGGGGTACCCCCGCCGCGCCCTGGTCCTCGCCGCCGCCGACCCGGCCAATGCGTACGGCGCCGCGCTGCCCTGGCCCGAGCCGCCCCAGGGGGCCACCCACAAACCGGGCCGCAAGGCGGGCTCCCTGGTCGTCCTGGTCGACGGTGAGCTGGCGCTCTATCTGGAGCGCGGCGGCAAGACCCTGCTGATATGGCCGCTGGGCTCCGATCCGGCCGAGGCCGCCGCCGACCCCCGCCTGCGGACCGCCGTCGAAACCCTCACCGACGCGGCCCGCGCCGGCGCCGTCGGCACCCTCACCACCGAGCGCATCAACGGCACCGCCGCCCTCACCTCCCCCTACGCGCCCGTCCTGGAGGCCGCCGGCTTCCACCCGACGCCGCGGGGGCTGCGGCTGCGCGGCTGACCCCGACGGCGGCGCGACCGGGACCGTACGCGGGCCGCCCGGTCCGCCGCCCGGCGGTGCATGATGGCCCCATGCCCGAAGGCGACACCGTCTGGCGGCTGGCGCACCGTCTCCACCAGGCACTGGCCGGCAGCCCGCTGACCCGCTGCGACCTGCGCGTCCCCCGCCTCGCGACGGTCGACCTGACCGGCCGCGAGGTGTTGGCGGTGGTACCCCGCGGCAAGCACCTGCTGACCCGCTTCGAGGGCGACCTCACCCTCCACTCCACTCTGCGGATGGACGGCGCCTGGAAGATCTACGCCCCGGCCGAGCGGTGGCGCGGCGGCCCCGCGCACCAGATCCGGGCGGTCCTCGGCACCGCCGCCCACACCGCCGTCGGCTACCGCCTCCCCGTCCTGGAACTCCTCCGCACCGCCGACGAATCCCAGGTCACCGGCCACCTCGGCCCCGATCTGCTGGGCCCGGACTGGGACCCGGCCAAGGCCCTGCGCCGACTGCTCGCCGCCCCCGACCGCCCGCTGGGTGAGGCCCTGCTGGACCAGCGCAACCTCGCCGGCATCGGCAATGTCTACAAGTCCGAGCTGTGCTTCCTCCTCGGCGCCTCCCCCTGGCTCCCGGTCGGCCGCCTCACCACCCCCGAACGCGCCCCGGCCCTCGCCAAGAAGCTCCTGGAGGCCAACAAGCTCCGCCCGGCCCGGGTCACCACTCCGTGGGGGTACCGCCCACGCCCGTCCGAGGGCCGTGGAGCAACCCGCGCCGACCGCCGACTGTGGGTCTACGGCCGCGCCGGCCTCCCCTGCCTGCGCTGCGGCACCCCCGTCCGCACCGCCGACCAGGACCTCACCACCGGGGAACGCGTCACCTACTGGTGCCCCACCTGCCAGCCACCCCCACCCGCACATTGACGCCCCATCAGACCCGTCGGACCCACCAGACACATCGGGCCCATCAGACCCATCAGATCTGCCTGCCTGTCAGCCCCACGGGCCCGTCAACCTCGCCAGACACCCCATCCGGCCCCGTCCCACCCCACCCCTCACCGACCCCGGACGCCCCACCCGTCACCGCCGGTCATCCCCGCCCCCCGAGCAACGCCGCCACCACGCTCCGACGAACCGCCCCACTCCGGTACGCCGCCACACCTCGATGAGCCGCGCCTCCACGGCCGCCGCCGCGCCCTCGCGCCCGGCCCGCCCCCGCGCCCCCGCACGCCGTCCGCTCCACGGAACGCAGTGCACCGGCAGCAGACTGAGCCCCCAGCCGGCGGTCGCCACCGCCCCTTCCACCGGCCCCGCCGAGCCCGGCCACAGGGCCAGCCGGCACACCGCCCACCACCACAGCCCGCCGACGAGCGCCGCGGATATCCACCGTCCCGGTAGGGACCTCGCGCGCCTCGCCATGCCTGCCTCCTCGGGCCGACGCTAGACCGGGCCCGCCGCCCGGCGGCAGGGGCGCACCGACGCACGCCCGGCGCGTGCGGTGCGCTCCGGAATCCCCCGGCTGCGCCCCCGGTCGGCAGCCGGTCACCGGGCCGTCGTCAGCCGGCCGCGGTCACCGGGACTCGGCCTGGAACATCCAGTGGTGCTTCTCCAGGTCGGCGGTGAGGCCGATGAGAATGTCCTGGCTGACCGGATCGGGCTCGTCGGTGGCGGCGATCCGCTCCCGCATCCGCCCGATGATCACGCCGAGCCCGTCCACCATCGTCCGAACGACGTCGCCGTCCTTGACCCAACCGTCCGGCGCCTCGTGGATACCGCTGGTCTTGGCGACCGTCGCGGACCGACCGTCCGGCGTGACCCCGATCGCCGCGGCCCGCTCGGCCACCGTGTCGGCGTGCTGTCGTGCGGTGGCGACGACCTCGTCGAGTTGGAGGTGGACGGAGCGGAAGCGCGGACCGACGACGTTCCAGTGCACCTGCTTGGCGACCAGGGAGAGATCCACCAGGTCCACCAGGGCGCCTTGGAGGGCGTCGCCGACGACGGTGCGGGCTGCTTCGGACAGCGTGCTTGTGACCACAGACATCCAGATACCCCTTTTCGGGCGCACTGAGGATATTCGGGCGAATATTCCGATTAGCCCCATGCTACGGGCCGAGGCTCCGCTCCGAGCAGCCCAGCCGGTCCGCCCGGGGACCCGCCGGGACGGGGCGCGGGCAGCAAGAAGCCCCGGCGGGCTGCTGCCCGCCGGGGCTCCGGCCATGCCTGGTCTGTGGTGTCAGGCCGCGACGACATCCACGACGTCGGCCGGGGACTTGATGGTCACGCGCTCCTCCGGCACACCGGCCAGGGACGTGACGGACACCGAATTGAGCTTCGGCCGGACCGGTGCCGGCACCGTGTCCGTCGCGGCCGCGGACGCGGCCAGCTCGGCGAGTGCCAGCTCGTCACTGACCTCTCGCATCAGCTCGGACATGCGCACATCCAGCGCGTCACAGATCGCCGAAAGCAGCTCGGAGGACGCCTCCTTCTGACCCCTCTCGACCTCGGACAAGTAGCCGAGCGACACCCGGGCGGAGGACGAGACCTCGCGCAGGGTGCGGCCTTGGCGCTGACGCTGTCGGCGCAGCACGTCACCCAGCAGGCGACGAAGCAGAATCATCGCTGGCTCCCTCCTCGGACCTCGGATCCGGATCCTTCTCGCCCCACCGTACCGCCTCGGGCCGCAGGCGTGCCGGGAGCGAGTACGTGTTCACTCAGGGCTGCAAACATCCATTCCCCCCGTGTTGTTCCGTATCCTGTGCCCGCGCATTTTCCGTGAGTTCGCAGAGCAGCAGCGCGAGCACGGCTTGGACACTGTCCCGACGGATCCGGTCACGATCCCCCGTCAGCCCCAGCCGCCGCACCACGTCCTCGCCGTCCGGGCCCTGGACGGCGACGTAGACGGTGCCCACCGGTTGCCCGTCCTGGGGCTCGGGCCCGGCGACGCCCGTGGTCGCGATGCCCCAGTCGGCACCGAGGACCCGGCGCACCCCGCCGGCCATCTGTCGGGCGACCTCGCCGTCCACCGCCCCGCGGGCGGCCAGCAGCGCGCCGTCCACCCCCAGCAGCTCCCGCTTGACGTCGGTGGCGTACGCCGTGACCGCCCCGCGCACCACCCGTGAGGCGCCGGGGACGGCGGTCAGCTCGCCCGCGACCAGCCCGCCGGTGAGCGACTCGGCCACCGCCAGGCTCTGCCGCCGCCCGGCGAGCACCTCCAGTGCCCCGGCCGCCGCAGAACCCGGCGCGCTCACCGGACGTCGTCCTTCGCGGGACTCTCGGCGAGCTCGGCGCGTTCCCAGGCCAGTCCGGCCCGGCGCAGCACCACGGCCTGCCGCACGTAGTCGAGCCCGGTCGCCACGGTCAGCACCACCGCCACCGCCATCACCCACCAGCGGAAGGTGGCCAGCGGCCCGGTCAGCACCAGCACGTACATGCCCACGGCGGTGCCCTGTGCCAGTGTCTTGATCTTGCCGCCGCGGCTGGCCGGAATCACTCCGTGCTTGATCACCCAGAACCGCATCAGCGTGATGCCCAACTCCCGGAAGAGGATCAGACCCGTCACCCACCAGGGCAGATCCCCCAGCACCGACAGACAGATCAGCGCGGCGCCCATGATCGCCTTGTCCGCGATCGGGTCGGCGATCTTGCCGAAGTCGGTGACCAGGTTGTACGTGCGCGCCAGATGCCCGTCGAAGACATCGGTGATCATGGCGACGGCGAAGGCCGCCCAGGCGAACGACCGCCAGGCCGGGCTCGTCCCACCGTCGTGCATCAGCAGCAGCACGAACGCCGGGACCAGCAGCAGCCGCAGCATCGTCAGGACGTTGGCGATGTTCCACAGCCCGGCCTGCCGGACGGCCGGCGTCGTGCGCGGCCTCCCGGCGGCGGAAGCCGAGGCTCCGCTCATCTGCCCGCCTCCTCGGTACATCCCGTACCGTCCACCGACAGCACCTCCGCCACGAGGTCCACGCCCTCGCTCGCGACCACCTTTGCTTCGACCATACGACCGGGCCGCAGGTCCTGGCCGGTCGTGAGCAGCGTGACCCCGTCGGTCTCCGGCGCCTGGTGCGCGGCCCGACCGACGATCCCGTCGTCCTCGTCGTCGATCCGGTCCACCATCACCCGGACCGTCTCCCCGACCCGCTCGGCCGCCCGCTGCGCGGTCAGCTCCTCGGCCAGCCGGGACACCCGCGCCAGTCGCTCGGCGACCACCTCGGGGTCGAGCTTGTTCTCGTAGCCGGCGGCCTCGGTGCCGTCCTCGTCGGAGTAGCCGAAGACGCCGATGGCATCCAGCCGGGCCTCGCTGAGGAACCGCTCCAGCTCCGCCAGGTCGCTCTCCGACTCGCCGGGGAAACCGACGATGAAGTTGGAGCGGGCCCCGGCCTCCGGAGCCTTGGTCCGAATGGTCTCCAGGAGCTCCAGGAAGCGGTCGGTGTCACCGAACCGCCGCATCGCGCGCAGCACGCCCGGCGCCGAGTGCTGGAACGACAGGTCGAAGTAGGGCGCCACCTTGTCGGTGCCGGTCAGGACGTCGATCAGGCCGGGCCGCATCTCGGCGGGCTGGAGGTAGCTGACCCGGATCCGTTCGATGCCGTCGACCGCGGCCAGCTCCGGCAGCAGCGTCTCCAGCAGCCGGATGTCGCCGAGGTCCTTGCCGTAGGAGGTGTTGTTCTCGGAGACGAGCATGACCTCCTTGACGCCCTGCTCGGCCAGCCAGCGGGTCTCGCCGAGCACGTCCGAGGGGCGGCGCGAGATGAACGAGCCGCGGAAGGACGGGATCGCACAGAACGAGCAGCGCCGGTCGCACCCCGAAGCCAGCTTCACCGAGGCCACCGGGTCGTTGCCCAGCCGGCGGCGGAGCGGTGCTCGCGGCCCGGAGGCCGGCGCGACACCCTCGGGCAGGTCCTGCGGCGGGGCCGCCGGCTCCTCGGCACCGGACTGGGCGTGGCCGGGCAGCGCGACCCCGGCTGCGTCCTGGCGCTCGGCCGGGCTGATCGGCAGCAGCTTGCGGCGGTCGCGCGGGGTGTGCGCGGCGTGGATGCCGCCGCTGAGGATGGTCTGTAGCCGGTCGGAGATGTCGGAGTAGTCGTCGAACCCGAGCACCCCGTCCGCCTCGGGCAGCGCTTCGGCGAGCTCCTTGCCGTAGCGCTCGGCCATGCAGCCGACGGCCACCACGGCCTGGGTCCGGCCGTGATCCTTCAGATCGTTGGCCTCCAGCAGGGCGTCGACGGAGTCCTTCTTGGCGGCCTCGACGAAGCCACAGGTGTTGACGACGGCCACGTCCGCGTCGACGGCGTCCTCGACGAGCTCCCAGCCGTCCGCTGCCAAGCGGCCTGCGAGTTCCTCCGAGTCCACCTCGTTACGGGCGCAGCCAAGGGTGACAAGGGCGACGGTACGGCGTTCGGGCATGGGGCTCAGCCTACTTCGTCCCGGACGCCCCCATGGCGCGCAGGTCTCCGCCGCCCGTCCCGGGACCCCGGGGGCGGGCGGCGGGAAGCGCCCGGGCGGCGGCCCTCAGCCCGCCTGCGGGTCCCCCGGCGTGTAGCTCAGCCGCTCGACCGAGCCCTCGTCGCCGACCTTCTTGACCTCCTTGCCGTTGACGTACAGCTGTACGGCCCCGGCGTTCCCGACGACGAGATCGATCCGCTTCTTGTCGGTGAACGTCTTCGACTCCCCCTGCTTGAGCAGCCCGTCCTGCAGGAGTTTGCCGTTGGCGTCCTTGGCGGAGATCCAGCTCTGCCCGTCCTTGGCAGTCACCTTGATCGTGACCTTGTCCTTGGGCAGTCCGGCGATGGCGCTGTCGGACGGGGCCGGGCGGGGCGGCTGGGGGGCCTGGGGGTGGATGGTGCTGGGGGCCGGGCCCGGCTTGTCGGCCTTGGCGGTGTCGGAGGCGATCGGGCCGCCCTGGTGCTTGCTGCCGCTGCTGAAGAACGTGAAGCCGGCGAAGCCGATGACGGCGACGATCGCCGCGACCATCGCGGCGGTCCAGTTGGGGCGGCGCGGTTCCGACCGGATCCGCTCCGCCTCGAAGAGCGGGGCGGCGACGGTCGGAGTGGGCCGGCCGCCGTGGTCGGCGTCGTAGCGTTCGATCAGGGATTGGGGGTCGAGGGAGACGGCACGGGCGAGCGCTCTGATGTGTCCGCGCGCGTAGACGTCGCCGCCGCAGCGCGAGAAGTCGTCCTGTTCGATCGCGTGCACGAGGGGGATCCGCACCCGCGTCGCCGTACTGACCTCTTCGACGGTCAGTCCCGCACCGATGCGGGCCTGCTGGAGGGCTCGGCCGACCGATGGCCGGTCCGGACCGGCGGAAGGCCGGTCCTCTTCGGGGGAGTTGGGGGAGTTGCCGATGGACACGGGGGCGCCTTTCGAGCGTGTAGCCACCTGCTGGAAGTTCAGTCTAGGGGTGTTACGAAAGGGTCGGGCAAGCGGGAGAGCCGGGTTTGTACGCCATCAGAACGCCCCGTGGCGCTGCCTCGGGGCCGGAGGCCGGAGCAGCCTCCCCCGCCTCCCTCAACTTGACGTACCGCCAAGGGAAACGGTTGCCTCCGCGCGCGGACGAGCGGGTCCGCACGTGCGTGCTACTGGGTAGCCTCCCCCCGGATGACCGCCAGCACTCCGTCCAATTCATCCGGCTTCACCAACACGTCACGCGCCTTGGAGCCCTCGCTCGGCCCGACGACGTTCCGCGACTCCATCAGGTCCATCAGCCGCCCGGCCTTGGCGAACCCCACCCGCAGCTTGCGCTGGAGCATCGACGTCGACCCGAACTGGGTGGACACCACCAGCTCCGCCGCCTGGCACAGCAGGTCGAGGTCGTCGCCGATGTCCTCGTCGATCTCCTTCTTCTTGGCGGTGCCGACGGTGACGTCGTCCCGGAAGACGGGCGCCATCTGGTCCTTGCAGTGCTGGACGACGACGGCCACCTCCTCCTCGGTGACGAACGCGCCCTGCATCCGGACCGGCTTGTTGGCCCCCATCGGCAGGAAGAGCCCGTCGCCCTTGCCGATCAGCTTCTCGGCGCCCGGCTGATCGAGGATGACCCGGCTGTCGGCCAGCGAGGAGGTGGCGAACGCCAGCCGGGACGGCACGTTGGCCTTGATCAGACCGGTGACGACGTCGACCGACGGCCGCTGGGTCGCCAGCACCAGGTGGATGCCGGCCGCGCGGGCCAGCTGCGTGATGCGGACGATGGCGTCCTCGACGTCCCGCGGCGCGACCATCATCAGGTCCGCCAGCTCGTCCACGATCACCAGCAGGTACGGGTAGGGCGTCAGCTCGCGCTCGCTGCCCTCGGGCGTCTTGAGCTTGCCGGAGCGGATGGCCGCGTTGAAGTCGTCGATGTGCCGGTAGCCGAAGGCCGCGAGGTCGTCGTAGCGCAGATCCATCTCGCGCACCACCCACTGGAGCGCCTCGGCGGCCCGCTTGGGGTTGGTGATGATCGGCGTGATCAGGTGCGGGATGCCCTCGTAGGCCGTCAGTTCCACCCGCTTGGGGTCGACGAGCACCATGCGGACGTCCTCGGGGCTGGCCCGCATCATGATCGAGGTGATCAAGCAGTTGATGCAGGACGACTTGCCGGAGCCGGTCGCGCCGGCGACCAGTACGTGCGGCATCTTCGCGATGTTCGCCATCACGTAGCCGCCCTCGACGTCCTTGCCGAGCGCGACCAGCATCGGATGGTCGTCCCCGGCGGCGTCCGCCAGGCGCAGTACGTCGCCGACGTTGACCATCTCGCGGTCGGTGTTCGGGATCTCGATGCCGACCGCGGACTTGCCGGGGATCGGCGAGATGATCCGCACGTCCGGGGAGGCCACCGCGTACGCGATGTTCTTGGCCAGTGCCGTGATCTTCTCGACCTTCACCGCGGGGCCGAGCTCGACCTCGTACCGGGTGACCGTCGGGCCGCGGGTGAAGCCGGTGACGGCGGCGTCGACCTTGAACTCGGTGAAGACGTTGGTCAGCGACTCCACTATGGCGTCGTTGGCGGCGCTGCGGGACTTGCCGGGACCACCGCGGGTGAGCAGGTCGAGCGACGGCAGCGCGTAGGTGATGTCGCCGGCGAGCTGGAGCTGCTCGGCGCGCGGCGGCAGGTCGCCGGTCGGCTCCGGTGCCGCCTTGGTGAGGTCCGGCACCGCGCCCTTGGTGAGGTCCGGCACCGACGAGGAGCGCTCGGCCTTGGGCGCCGGGACGGCCGCGGGCGGCTCCGCGCCCCGGGCCGGCGGCACCGCGCCGCTCTCCTCGGCGATGTCCGCGGTGCGCTCCCGCCGCTCCCCGGAGATGCCGCCGCTGAGCTCGGCGACCAGCGGCGAGGGTTGCACGCCGTGCAGCACCGCGCCGTCCAGCGCAGCGGCGGCCGCGGCGGCGACGTCCACCGCGTCCATCGGCCGGTCGGCGGGCTGGGCCGCGGCCCGGCGCGGCCGCCGCCGCTTGGCGAGCGCGGCCTCCTCCAACGCCTCCGGTTCGGCCTCCGTGGGAGAGGTCCGGTACGACCGGCGGGCCGGCTGTTCACGCCACTCCTCGGCGTACTCCACCTCGTCGTCGTACGCCGCCTCGTCCGTGGTCTCCAGCAAGCCGAGCCGCGCGCCGAGCGCCCGGAGCCGCTGCGGGATGGCGTTCACCGGCGTCGCGGTCACCACCAGCAGGCCGAAGACGGTCAGCAGCACCAGCAGCGCCACCGCCAGGGTCTGCCCGACGGTGAAGATCAGGGGCTTGGACACCGCCCAGCCGACATAGCCGCCGGCGTCCTGTATGGCGGCGAGCCCGTCGCCCCGCCCCGGGGACCCACAGGCCATCGCCACCTGTCCGAGCACGCCGATCACCAGCGCCGAGAGCCCGATGATGATCCGGCCGTTGGCTTCCGGCCGCTCCGGGTGGCGGATGAGTCGGACCGCGATGCCACCGAGCAGTATCGGGACGACCAGGTCGAGCCGCCCGAACGCACCGGTCACCAGCAGCTCGACGAGGTTGCCGACCGGGCCGGAGAGGTTGGACCAGGTGCCGGCCGCGACGACCAGTGCCAGGCCGAGCAGCAGCAGCCCCAGCCCGTCCTTGCGGTGCGCCGGATCGAGGTTCTTGGCGCCGCGGCCGAAGCCGCGGAACACCGCCCCGATGGCGTGCGCGGCACCCAGCCAGCAGGCCCGCGCGAGACGGTAGACGCCGCCGGTCGGCGACGGCGCCGGCTTCGGCGCGACCTTCTTGGCGGGCGCCCTCTTCGCCGGGGCCTTCTTGGCGACCGCGGCCTTCTTGGCCGGCGGCCGCTTCGCTGGCGCCTTCTTGGCGGCGGTCTTCTTCGCGGCGCCTCCGGACTGTCCGGCGCGCGGCTTCGAGGGGCCCGCCGTGCGCTGGGTTCCCTTGCCGGACGTACGTGAGGCCATGCCGACGAGATTACAGGCGCCGGCGTGCGCGGCACGAGCGCGTGGCGCTTCACCCATTCGTGTCGCGCGCCCGGCTCATGAAAGGCCGTCAGCCGGCCGCGGACGTTCCGTCAGCCGGCGGGTGCCCCGGCCCCGGGCTCCAAGGCGTCCAGCGCCCGCCGCAGGCCGGTGAGTTTGCGCTCCAGGTGCGCGGCGGTGGCCACCGCCGCGGCGTCCGCGGACTCGTCGAGCTGTTTGGAGAGTGCCTCGGCCTGCTCCTCGACGGCGGCCAGCCGCGCGGAGAGTTCGGCGAGCAGCCCGGGGGACTCCTTGGCCTCACCGACGTTCTGTCGGCCGCCGTCCAGTTGCAGCCTCAGCAGCGAGGCCTGCTCACGCAGTTGGCAGTTCTTCATGTACAGGTCGACGAAGACCGAGACCTTGGCGCGTAGCACCCACGGGTCGAACGGCTTGGAGATGTAGTCGACCGCGCCGGCCGCGTAACCGCGGAAGGTGTGGTGCGGGCCGTGGTTGATCGCGGTGAGGAAGATGATCGGGATGTCCCGGGTGCGCTCCCGCCGCTTGATGTGCGCGGCGGTTTCGAAACCGTCCATCCCCGGCATCTGCACATCGAGCAGAATGACCGCGAAGTCGTCGGTGAGCAGTGCTTTGAGCGCTTCCTCCCCGGACGATGCCCGCACCAGTGTCTGATCGAGCGCGGAGAGGATTGCCTCCAGCGCCAGCAGATTCTCCGGCCGGTCATCGACCAGGAGGATCTTGGCCTTCTGCACCATGGCCCGTCCTCCTCGCCCCGGCATGGAACCGGACGCCGCCCCAGGGGACGACTCCGTCATGCCGCCCGTCCTTGTGCCGGTCATCGTAGCTGCACCCCGCCCGTCGCCACACCCTGTCACCGCGATGTCACTGTGCACGTAGCAGAAACGCAGCGAGAGACGAGAAAGTTCCCCGAATCCCGCGGTTCCACACGTCCACGGCCACACTGAGTCAGCACGCGATGATCCTTCCGGATCCCATATTGGACGCCCACTGGACGGCCCGTCACCTCTGGCGCATCCAGTGCTCCATGACCGACAGCAGATGATCGGTGTCCACCGGCTTGGTCACGTAGTCCGACGCCCCGGAGTCGATGCTCTTTTCCCGGTCGCCCTTCATGGCCTTCGCCGTCAGCGCGATGATCGGCAGGCCGGCGAACTGCGGCATCCGCCGGATCGCCGAGGTGGTCGCGTAACCGTCCATCTCCGGCATCATGATGTCCATCAGGACCAGCACGATGTCGTCGTGCTGCTCCAGCACCTCGATGCCCTCCCGGCCGTTCTCGGCGTACAGCACCGACAGCCCGTGCTGCTCCAGCACGCTGGTGAGGGCGAAGACGTTGCGGATGTCGTCGTCGACGATCAGCACCTTCTCGCCGTGGAACCCACCCTCGAAGCCCGGGTCGACCAGATCCTGTCCGTTGCCGAGCCAGGACTCCTCCGGCTGTTGGGCGACCGGCTGCGCCGCCGCGGAGAGTTGCTGCGACCCGAGCGTCGGGTGGCCCGGCAGTGCGAACCGCTGCGCCCCGCCGGAAACCGCCCGCCGGCGGCGCCGGTTGAGACTGCCGACGGTCCCCGTCTCGCGCGGCGGCTCCACGCTCTCCTGGAGCCCGTCCTCGGTCTCGCGCGCCTCCGCGTCCATCGCCAGCCCGCCGGCTACCAGCTGCGGATAGCCCTGCGGCGGCAGCCCGCCCGGGTTGTGCGGCAGGTACAGGGTGAACGTCGAACCGCGGTTGGGCTCGCTCTGGGCGTGGATCTCCCCACCCAGCAGACGGGCGATCTCCCGGCTGATGGACAGGCCCAGGCCGGTGCCGCCGTACTTGCGGCTGGTGGTGCCGTCCGCCTGCTTGAACGCCTCGAAGATGACCCGCATCTTGCTCGACGCGATGCCGATCCCGGTGTCGGTCACCGAGAACGCGATCATGTCGGCGTCCGGGTCGCGCAACGAACCGTGCTCCAGCAACTGTTCGCGGATGGCCACCGGGACGTCCTCCCCGGCCGGCCGGATCACCAACTCGACGGCGCCGCTGTCGGTGAACTTCACCGCGTTGGAGAGCAGGTTGCGCAGCACCTGCAGGAGCCGCTGCTCGTCGGTGTGCAGGGTCGCGGGCAACTCCGGAGAGACCCGTACCGAGAAGTCGAGTCCCTTCTCGGCGGTCAGCGGCCGGAACGTGGCCTCGACGTAGTCGACGAGCTGGACCAGCGCGATCCGGGTCGGACTGACGTCCATCTTGCCGGCCTCCACCTTGGACAGGTCGAGGATGTCGTTGATCAACTGGAGCAGGTCCGAGCCGGCGCCGTGGATGGTCTCGGAGAACTCCACCTGCTTCGGGGAGAGGTTCCCCTCGGCGTTGTCGGCGAGCAGCTTGGCGAGGATCAGCAGCGAGTTCAGCGGCGTCCGCAGCTCGTGCGACATGTTCGCCAGGAATTCCGACTTGTAGCGCATCGAGACCGCGAGCTGCTCGGCGCGCTCCTCCAGGACCTGCCGCGCCTCCTCGATCTCGGTGTTCTTCACCTCGATGTCGCGGTTCTGCGCCCGCAGCTGTTCGGCCTTCTCCTCCAGCTCGGAGTTGGACAGCTCCAGCGCCTTCTGCCGGCTCTCCAACTCCGCGGAGCGCTCCCGGAGTTGTTCGGTCAGCTCCTGCGACTGCCCCAGCAGCACCTCGGTCTTGGTGTTCACCGAGATGGTGTTGACGCTGGTCGCGATCATCTCGGCGATCTGGCTGAGGAAGTCCTTCTGGATCTGGGTGAACGGCTGGAAGGACGCCAGCTCGATCACGCCGAGCACCTTGTCCTCGAAGAGCACCGGCAGCACGATGACGTTGGCCGGCGGCGCCTCCCCCAGCCCCGAGGCGATCTTGAGGTATCCGGAGGGCACGTTCTCCACCAGGATCGTGCGGCCCTCCTCCGCCGCCGTCCCGATCAGCGTCTCCCCCGGCCGGAACGTCGTGGGCATCCCGCCCATGGAGTAGCCGTACGAGCCCATCAGCCGCAGTTCGTATCCGCTGCTGCCTTCGGCGCCGAGCTCCTGCACGTCGGGCCGCGCGGCGAGGAAGAACGCCCCGTGCTGCGCGGAGACCGCGGGCGAGAGCTCGCTCATGATGAGCGTGGCGACGTCCTTGAGGTCGCGGCGGCCCTGCATCAGACCGGAGATCCGGGCGAGGTTGCCCTTCAGCCAGTCCTGCTCCTCGTTGGCGAGGGTGGTCTCCCGGAGCGTGGAGATCATGGTGTTGATGTTGTCCTGGAGCTCCAGGATCTCGCCAGCCGCGTCCACGTCGATCCGGACGTTGTGGTCGCCGAGGGTCACCGCCGCGGCGACCGCGGCGATGGCACGCACCTGCCGGGTGAGATTCCCGGCCATCTCGTTCACCGACTCCGTCAGGTCCTTCCAGGTGCCGGCCACGCCGCGCACCTGCGCCTGACCGCCCAGCTGGCCCTCCGTACCCACCTCGCGGGCCACCCTGGTGACCTGCTCGGCGAACGAGGACAGCTGGTCGACCATCGTGTTGATGGTGGTCTTCAGCGCCAGGATCTCGCCCCGCGCGTCGATGTCGATCTTCTTGGTCAGATCGCCCTTGGCGATGGCGGTGGTGACCATGGCGATGTTGCGGACCTGACCGGTCAGGTTGTTGGCCATGGAGTTCACCGACTCGGTGAGGTCCTTCCACGTACCGGCGACGCCGGGGACGCGGGCCTGGCCGCCCAGGATGCCGTCGGTGCCCACCTCACGGGCCACCCGGGTCACCTCGTCGGCGAACGACGAGAGGGTGGTCACCATGGTGTTGACGGTGTCGGCCAGCTGCGCGACCTCGCCGCGCGCCTCGACCGTCACCTTCTTCGTCAGATCGCCGTTGGCGACCGCCGCCGAGACCTGCGAGATGTTCCGCACCTGGATGGTCAGGTTGTTGGCCATCAGGTTGACGTTGTCGCTGAGGTCCTTCCAGATACCGGTGACGCCCGGAACCCTTGCCTGGCCGCCGAGTTGACCTTCGGTACCGACCTCGCGGGCCACCCGCGTCACCTGCTCCGCGAACAGCGACAGCTGGTCGACCATGGTGTTCACGGTCGTGACGAGTTCGAGGATCTCGCCCTTGGCGTCGACCGTGATCTTCTTCGACAGGTCGCCGCGGGCCACCGCGGTGGTCACCTCGCCGATGTTGCGCACCTGCGAGGTCAGGTTGTTCGCCATGAAGTTGACGGACTGGGTGAGGTCCTTCCACGTACCGCTGACGCCCTGGACCTCGGCCTGGCCGCCCAGGATGCCCTCGGTGCCGACCTCACGGGCGACCCGGGTGACCTCCTCGGCGAACGAGGAGAGCTGGTCCACCATGGTGTTGAGGGTGTTCTTCAGCTCCAGGATCTCGCCGCGGGCGTCCACGTCGATCTTCTGCGACAGGTCACCGCGCGCCACCGCGGTCGCGACCTGCGCGATGTTGCGGACCTGGGCGGTGAGGTTGCCGGCCATGCCGTTCACCGAGTCGGTCAGGTCACGCCAGACGCCGGCGACGCCCGGCACCTGCGCCTGCCCCCCGAGCCGGCCTTCCGTACCGACCTCCCGGGCGACCCGGGTCACCTGCTCGGCGAAGGCGGAGAGCTGGTCGACCATCGTGTTGATGGTGCTCTTGAGCTCCAGGATCTCGCCGCGCGCATCGACGTCGATCTTCTGCGACAGGTCGCCGCGCGCCACCGCCGTCGTCACCTGGGCGATCTGCCGCACCTGCGAGGTGAGGTTCCCCGCCATGAAGTTGACGGAGTCGGTCAGTTCCTTCCAGGTGCCGCTGACGCCGTCCACCCGCGCCTGACCGCCCAGTCGGCCCTCCGTGCCCACGTCCCTGGCCATGCGGGTGACCTGGTCCGCGAACGACGACAGCTGGTCCACCATGGTGTTCACGGTGTTCTTCAGCTGGAGCATCTCGCCGGAGACGTCGACGGTGACCTTCTGCGACAGGTCGCCGTTGGCCACCGCCGTGGTCACCTGCGCGATGTTGCGCACCTGTCCGGTGAGGTTGCGGAAGGCGGTGTTGACGGAGTCGGTGAGGTCCTTCCAGGTGCCCGCGGCGCCCGGTACGGCGGCCTGGCCACCCAGTTCGCCCTCGACGCCGATCTCCCGGGCCACCCGCGTCACTTCGGCGCCGAACGCCGAGAGCTGGTCCACCATCGTGTTGACGGTGTTCTTCAACTCCAGCATCTCGCCGGCCACATCGACGGTGACCTTCTGCGACAGGTCGCCGTTGGCCACCGCCGTCGTCACCTGCGCGATGTCCCGGACCTGCCCGGTGAGGTTGCGGAAGGCGTTGTTCACCGAGTCGGTGAGGTCCTTCCACGTACCGGCGGCACCCGGCACCTGTGCCTGGCCACCGAGCTGGCCCTCGGCCCCGACCTCGTTCGCGACCCGCGTCACCTCGTCGGCGAAGGTGCGCAGCGTCTCGGTCATGGTGTTGATGGTCTCGGCCAGCTGCGCCACCTCGCCGCGGGCGCTGACCGTGACCTTCTGCGAGAGGTCGCCGCTGGCGACCGCGGTGGTGACCTGGGCGATCCCCCGCACCTGCGCGGTGAGGTTGCCCGCCATGAGATTGACCGAATCGGTCAGGTCCTTCCACACCCCGGCCACACCGGGCACCTGGGCCTGACCGCCCAGCTCGCCCTCCGTACCGACCTCACGGGCGACCCGGGTCACCTCGGAGGCGAACGAGGACAGCTGGTCCACCATCGTGTTGACGGTGTTCTTCAGCTCCAACATCTCGCCGGCGACGTGGACGGTCACCTTCCGCGAGAGGTCACCCTTGGCGACGGCCGTGGTGACGAGCGCGATGTCCCGCACCTGCGCGGTCAGCCGGGACGCCATCGTGTTGACGGAATCCGTGAGGTCCTTCCACGAACCCGACATGCCGCGCACCCGCGCCTGGCCGCCGAGCTTGCCCTCCGTACCGACCTCGCTGGCCACCCTGGTGACCTCGTCGGTGAAGGCGGAGAGCTGGTCCACCAGACCGTTGACGGTCCGCCCGACCTTCAGGAATTCACCGCGCAGGGGATGCTCCGAAGAGCTGTCCGAACTCCGCGACCGCAGATCCATCCGCTGTTCCAGGTCGCCCTCGGAGACCGCGGACAGTACCCGTCCGACCTCGGAAACCGGCCGTACCAGATCGTCCACCAGGGCGTTGGACGCCTCGATGGCCGCGGCCCAGGAGCCCTCGGCGGCGCCGGCCTCCAACCGCTCCGTGAGTTTTCCCTCACGTCCCACGACCCGGCGCACCCGGGCCAGCTCACCGGTCAGGTGAAGATTCCGGTCGGCGACCTCGTTGAAGACCGCCGCGATCTCCGACATGACGCCTTCGCCGGAAACCGTCAATCGCTTCCGGAAGTTCCCATCCCGCATGGCGACGAGCGCGGCGAGCAGCCGATTCAGTGCAGCTGTATCGACCTCAGTCGTCCCATTACTCCGGGATCGTCCGCCTTTTGCGCGCGTGCTTACGCCCCGCGCCGCTACGCCAGACTCCACCGTGCCCCTCCCGCAGGGTCGACCGTTCTCTCCGGGCTCGCTCTTCATGCTTGCCCAGTGTTTCACCATGCCTCAACCAGGCCATAACAGTTCGGCAGCATCGCACACCGTCCCGATGCACGATTGGGGCGAAAGACACGTGACCGGCATCCCCGGGCCCGGCGAAGGTAAGTAACCTGGCATACGGCTGTCCACCCGCCCCAGTTTTTCCCCGGGCGGTGGTGCGAGCACGACAGGTATTCGGAGGGGCACCGCGACCATGGGGGAGCAGATCACCGACACACGCATGAGGAGACCAGTGATCACCGCGCGGGCCGCCGCCACCTTCGAGCCGGTCGGGCGCTCTGTCGCCACTGCCCGTGCCTTCGTCCGTGACACCCTCCAGGGATGGGGCTACGCCGACATCGTCGACGACGCCGTGGTCCTCACCAGCGAACTGGTCACCAATGCCGTGGTGCACGCCGGCACCGCCGCCGACGTGCTCTGCCTGCGCAGCGACGGCGGCGTCCGCATCTCCGTCGCCGACCGCTACCCCGAACGTGAGATTCCACTCCAGAGCACCGGCCAGGCCATGGTCCACCCCGACCGCGAGGGCGGCCGCGGTCTGCTGCTCTGCGGCGCCCTGGCCGCCCGCTGGGGCGTGGAGTACACCACCGCCCAGAAACACGTCTGGTTCCACCTCGACCTCCCCGAACGCCCGGCCGGCACCCGCTCCGCCGGCCCCGCCCTCCCCGTCGATGCCCTCCCGGTCACCGACGCCCGGGTCCGGGTCGCGGTGATCCAGATCGAGCGCGGCGGCTGCGTCACGTTCTGGAACGAGGACGCCCAGGACCTCTTCGGCTACGACCCCGAACAGGTCATCGGCAAACCCCTCACCGACTTCGCCGCCTGGCCGCACACCCCCGGCACCGGCACCGGCATCGCCGAGGCCCTCCAGCTCTCCCGCTGGGAGGGCTCCTACGGCATAAGGGGCGCCGACGGCCGGGTCGTCCCCGTCTACGCCTCCCACCTGCGGGTCCGCGACGCCGACGGCGAGGCGTCCACCGTCTGCCTCCTGGTCCGCGACCACGAGCGCGCCATCCTCCAGAGCCCCCAGCGTCCCCCCGCCGCCGACGCCGCCACCTCGTCCGAGGGCCGCCCCGTCGACCCCTTCGAGGTCTTCATCGGCTCCCCCGCCCCCGACGACCTCGACGGCCTGCTCCAGCGCACCGTCGAACGCGCCCGCGACATGCTCGACGGCGACGCCGCCTACCTCCTCCTGGCCACCGACGACGAGACCGAGTTGGAGGTCCGCGCCTCGACGGGCCTGCCCTCGGCCCGCCAACGGTTCGCCCGCGTCCCCGTCGAGGCCGGCTCAGGACGCTACGGCTCCGCCCGGATGCCCGCCGTCCACGAGGACCTCACCGCGGTCCCCGGAGCCGTCCCGCTCCTCGCCGGCACCGGCATGCGCTCGGTCGTCACCGTCCCGCTCAAGGTCGAGGGCCGCCTCACCGGCTCACTGGGCGTCGCCGCCGAGGGCCCGGCCCGCTACACCAACGAAGAGGCCCTGCGCCTCCAGTTCGCCGCCGACCGCATCGCCCTCGCCGTCGAACGCGCCCGCCTCACCGAGTTGGAGAAGCTCCGCCGCGGCTCCCTCTCGTTCCTCGTCGAGGCGTCCGACCTCCTGGCCGGCACCCTCGACCGCGACCAGACACTCGCCCTCATGGCGCAGATGACGGTCCCCACCCTCGCCACCTGGTGCGCCGTCTACACGGTCGCCGACCAGAGCTCGGAACCAGAACTCTCCTACGTCCTCCATGAGGACGAAGACCGCATCGACGGCCTCAAGACCCTGCTGATGAAGGTCGATCCACCCGAGCCCGTCCCCACCCCCGGCGCCCGCGTCTGGACCGCCCCCGCCGACGCCGCCCACGACGCGGCGCTGCGCACCTCCCTGCGCAGCCTCGGCTTGGAGGAATCCGCCCGCCCCTCCACGGGGCCCGGCGCCACCCTGGCCACCGCGTCCGCGGTCGGCGGCGAGACCGTCGTACTCCCCCTCGTCGCCCGCAACCGCGTCATCGGCATGCTCACCCTCGGCAAGCCCACCGAGGAACACTTCCGCCAGGAGATCCTCGAACTCGCCGAGGACCTCTCCCGCCGCGCCGCCCTGGCCCTGGACAACGCCCGCCTCTACAGCGAGCGCACCGCCATCAGCCAGTCGCTCCAGCGCAGCCTGCTGCCCCCGGAGCTCCCCGACATCCCCGGCGTCGAGGTCGAGGTCATCTACCGCGCGGCCGGCGAGGGCAACGAGGTCGGCGGCGACTTCTACGACCTCTTCCCCATCCGCGACGGCGCGTACGGCTTCGCCATCGGCGACGTCTGCGGCACCGGCCCGGAAGCCGCCGCCGTCACCGGACTGGCCCGCCACGCCCTCCGCCTCCTCGCCCGCGAGGGCTTCGGCGGCCCTGCCGTCCTGGAACGACTCAACGCCGCCATCCTCGACGAGGGCGCCCGCAGCCGCTTCCTGACGCTCCTTTACGGCGAACTGTGGCCGCAGCCCGACGGCAGTGCCCTGCTGAAGGTGGTCTGCGCCGGCCATCCGCTACCGCTACGCCTCCGCCAGGACGGCACGGTCGCCCCAGCCGCCGAGCCGCAGCCCCTGCTCGGCGTCATGGACGACCTCGAACTCTACGAACAGACCGTCACCCTCGACCCCGGCGACGTCCTGCTGTGCGTCACCGACGGCGTCACCGAACGCCGCGAGGGCACCCGCATGCTCGGCGACGACGGCCTCACCGACGTCCTGACGACGTGTACGGGCCTCACCGCCGGCGCCGTCGCCGCCCGCGTCCTGCGCGCCGTGGAACGCTTCGCCGCCGAACCAGCCTCCGACGACATGGCCATCCTCGCCCTGCGCGTCCCCGAAGTCCCCGCCGCCTAGCCCCCATCGGGCCGGACGGCGGGGGCCCCCTCCTCCGCCAACCCCATACAAAAAAGTCCCCCGCCGAATGGCGGGGGACTTTCCCTTATTTGAGCCCCAATACGGAATCGAACCGTAGACCTTCTCCTTACCATGGAGACGCTCTGCCGACTGAGCTATTGGGGCCGGCAACGAGATAAATACTACCCCACGCCCAGGGCAATTCCGAACCGTCCCCGCACCCACCTAGAAGGCCGGCTGCAGCAATCCCCCGAGTGCATTGCAGGCCCCCGCCATCCGCTGCACCTCACGCCGCGTCATTCCCGCGTCCAACGGCAGCGCCAACGTCTCGTCAACCGCCCGCTCGGTCTCCGGAAGAAAGACGTCCCGCCGCAGCCCCGGCATCCGGTACACCGGCGTCTGCACCGGCACCTTGCAGCCAACTCCCTTGGCCTGCAACGCCCGCGCGAACGCATCCCGGTCCGGCCGCCCATTCCCCGGCACCCGCACCACGTACTGCTCATAGCGGTGCCCGGACGCCGGCGCCGGCGTCCGCACGCCACTCAGCCGTCCGTCCAGATACCTGGCGTGCTCCCGCCGCAGCTCCGCCCCGTCCGGCCGCGCCCCCAGCTCGTCCTCGACCAACACCAACAACCCGTACCGTTGGCCGACTTCACGGATCCACGCCACATCCGCCGGCCGCCCGAACCGGTGTACCGCCATCACCGCGGCGGTCCGACCGGTCACCGCGTCCGCCACCGCCGCCGCATCCAGGCAGTAACTGTCGGCATCCACATCGGCGAACACCGGCACCGCCCCCAACTCCACCACCGCCCGGGCGACTTCGGCGTTGCCGTAGGCCGGCACCACCACCTCATCACCAGCGCGGACACCGGCTGACCTGAGCGTTCCCACTGTCCCCATGCCGCGGAGCATGTCCAGGTCAGTTGAACGTCACGTTACGACCACCACTGCACATCCCAAACAAAAAAGCTCCGGTCCCTGAACCAGAAGGTTCAGGGACCGGAGCTAAATAATTGTTCGGCGGCGTCCTACTCTCCCACAGGGTCCCCCCTGCAGTACCATCGGCGCTGAAAGGCTTAGCTTCCGGGTTCGAAATGTAACCGGGCGTTTCCCTAACGCTAAAACCACCGAAACACTATGAAGATAACCAACCGGAGCATGACTCAACAGTCGTTACTTCAGAACCTACACAGTGGACGCGAGCAACTGAGGACAAGCCCTCGGCCTATTAGTACCAGTCAACTCCACACCTTACGGCGCTTCCATATCTGGCCTATCAACCCAGTCATCTACTGGGAGCCTTACCCCATCAAGTGGGAGGGAGCCCTCATCTCGAAGCAGGCTTCCCGCTTAGATGCTTTCAGCGGTTATCCTTTCCGAACGTAGCCAACCAGCCATGCCCTTGGCAGAACAACTGGCACACCAGAGGTCCGTCCGTCCCGGTCCTCTCGTACTAGGGACAGCCCTTCTCAAGACTCCTACGCGCGCAGCGGATAGGGACCGAACTGTCTCACGACGTTCTAAACCCAGCTCGCGTACCGCTTTAATGGGCGAACAGCCCAACCCTTGGGACCGACTCCAGCCCCAGGATGCGACGAGCCGACATCGAGGTGCCAAACCATCCCGTCGATATGGACTCTTGGGGAAGATCAGCCTGTTATCCCCGGGGTACCTTTTATCCGTTGAGCGACGGCGCTTCCACAAGCCACCGCCGGATCACTAGTCCCTACTTTCGTACCTGCTCGACCCGTCAGTCTCACAGTCAAGCTCCCTTGTGCACTTACACTCAACACCTGATTACCAACCAGGCTGAGGGAACCTTTGGGCGCCTCCGTTACTCTTTAGGAGGCAACCGCCCCAGTTAAACTACCCACCAGACACTGTCCCTGATCCGGATCACGGACCCAGGTTAGACATCCAGCACGACCAGAGTGGTATTTCAACAACGACTCCACACCAACTGGCGTTGGCGCTTCAAAGTCTCCCACCTATCCTACACAAGCCGAACCGAACACCAATATCAAGCTATAGTAAAGGTCCCGGGGTCTTTCCGTCCTGCTGCGCGAAACGAGCATCTTTACTCGTAATGCAATTTCACCGGGCCTATGGTTGAGACAGTCGAGAAGTCGTTACGCCATTCGTGCAGGTCGGAACTTACCCGACAAGGAATTTCGCTACCTTAGGATGGTTATAGTTACCACCGCCGTTTACTGGCGCTTAAGTTCTCAGCTTCGCCCCACCGAAATGGAGCTAACCGGTCCCCTTAACGTTCCAGCACCGGGCAGGCGTCAGTCCGTATACATCGCCTTACGGCTTCGCACGGACCTGTGTTTTTAGTAAACAGTCGCTTCTCGCTGGTCTCTGCGGCCACCCCCAGCTCAGGAAGCAAGTTCCCTCACCAGAAATGGCCCCCCTTCTCCCGAAGTTACGGGGGCATTTTGCCGAGTTCCTTAACCATAGTTCACCCGAACGCCTCGGTATTCTCTACCTGACCACCTGAGTCGGTTTAGGGTACGGGCCGCCATGAAACTCGCTAGAGGCTTTTCTCGACAGCATAGGATCATCCACTTCACCACAATCGGCTCGGCATCAGGTCTCAGCCTTAACGTGTGACGGATTTACCTACCACACGGCCTACACCCTTACCCCGGGACAACCACCGCCCGGGCTGGACTACCTTCCTGCGTCACCCCATCGCTTACCTACTACCACCTTGGGTCAACGGCTCCACCACGTCCCTTTGTCCGAAGACTCCAGGCCGGCTTCACGGCTTTAGCATTAATGGATTCGATATTGGGCGTTTCAAAGCGGGTACCGGAATATCAACCGGTTGTCCATCGACTACGCCTGTCGGCCTCGCCTTAGGTCCCGACTTACCCTGGGCAGATCAGCTTGACCCAGGAACCCTTAGTCAATCGGCGCAAGAGTTTCCCACTCTTGTATCGCTACTCATGCCTGCATTCTCACTCGTGAACCGTCCACAACTCGTTTCCACGGCTGCTTCACCCGGCACACGACGCTCCCCTACCCATCACGATCCCCGTTGGGGGTAATATCGCAATGACACGACTTCGGCGGTGTACTTGAGCCCCGCTACATTGTCGGCGCGGAATCACTTGACCAGTGAGCTATTACGCACTCTTTCAAGGGTGGCTGCTTCTAAGCCAACCTCCTGGTTGTCTCTGCGACTCCACATCCTTTCCCACTTAGCACACGCTTAGGGGCCTTAGTCGATGCTCTGGGCTGTTTCCCTCTCGACCATGGAGCTTATCCCCCACAGTCTCACTGCCGCGCTCTCACTTACCGGCATTCGGAGTTTGGCTAAGGTCAGTAACCCGGTAGGGCCCATCGCCTATCCAGTGCTCTACCTCCGGCAAGAAACACACGACGCTGCACCTAAATGCATTTCGGGGAGAACCAGCTATCACGGAGTTTGATTGGCCTTTCACCCCTAACCACAGGTCATCCCCCAGGTTTTCAACCCTGGTGGGTTCGGTCCTCCACGAAGTCTTACCTCCGCTTCAACCTGCCCATGGCTAGATCACTCCGCTTCGGGTCTTGAGCATGCTACTCCACGCCCTATTCGGACTCGCTTTCGCTACGGCTTCCCCACACGGGTTAACCTCGCAACATACCGCAAACTCGCAGGCTCATTCTTCAAAAGGCACGCAGTCACGACGCACCAAGCAAGCTTGATGCGCGACGCTCCCACGGCTTGTAGGCACACGGTTTCAGGTACTATTTCACTCCGCTCCCGCGGTACTTTTCACCATTCCCTCACGGTACTATCCGCTATCGGTCACCAGGGAATATTTAGGCTTAACGGGTGGTCCCGCCAGATTCACACGGGATTTCTCGGGCCCCGTGCTACTTGGGTGGTTCTTAAGCAAGCCGCTAATGTTTCAGCTACGGGGGTCTTACCCTCTACGCCGGACCTTTCGCATGTCCTTCGCCTACATCAACGGTTTCTGACTCGCCGACCGGCCGGCAGACCGATCAAAAGAACTCCCACAACCCCAACCACGCAACCCCTGCCGGGTATCACACGTGACTGGTTTGGCCTCATCCAGTTTCGCTCGCCACTACTCCCGGAATCACGGTTGTTTTCTCTTCCTGCGGGTACTGAGATGTTTCACTTCCCCGCGTTCCCTCCACACTGCCTATGTGTTCAGCAGCGGGTGACAGCCCATGACGACTGCCGGGTTTCCCCATTCGGACACCCCCGGATCAAAGCTTGGTTGACAGCTCCCCGGGGCCTATCGTGGCCTCCCACGTCCTTCATCGGTTCCTGGTGCCAAGGCATCCACCGTGCGCCCTTAAAAACTTGGCCACAGATGCTCGCGTCCACTGTGCAGTTCTCAAGCAACGACCAGCCACCCGTCACACACCCACAAAGGATGCTTCACCGGGGCCGGCATCGCGAAGGTCCAGACCACAGTCCGTACCCTCAGACACCCAACAGCGCGCCCAACACGACCAGTCAAAACTTGCGTTCCACGCCGAAGCAGTACTAACAAACCCAACCCATCGTGCCGAATAGTCAACGTTCCACCCATGAGCTAACCACCGTCGAACATTCGCCGACGTAGTGGCTCTGGACAATCTTACGACCGTCTAGATGCTCCTTAGAAAGGAGGTGATCCAGCCGCACCTTCCGGTACGGCTACCTTGTTACGACTTCGTCCCAATCGCCAGTCCCACCTTCGACGATTCCCTCCCACAAGGGGTTGGGCCACCGGCTTCGGGTGTTACCGACTTTCGTGACGTGACGGGCGGTGTGTACAAGGCCCGGGAACGTATTCACCGCAGCAATGCTGATCTGCGATTACTAGCAACTCCGACTTCATGGGGTCGAGTTGCAGACCCCAATCCGAACTGAGACCGGCTTTTTGAGATTCGCTCCACCTCGCGGTATCGCAGCTCATTGTACCGGCCATTGTAGCACGTGTGCAGCCCAAGACATAAGGGGCATGATGACTTGACGTCGTCCCCACCTTCCTCCGAGTTGACCCCGGCAGTCTCCTGTGAGTCCCCATCACCCCGAAAGGCATGCTGGCAACACAGAACAAGGGTTGCGCTCGTTGCGGGACTTAACCCAACATCTCACGACACGAGCTGACGACAGCCATGCACCACCTGTACACCGACCACAAGGGGGGCACTATCTCTAGCGCTTTCCGGCGTATGTCAAGCCTTGGTAAGGTTCTTCGCGTTGCGTCGAATTAAGCCACATGCTCCGCTGCTTGTGCGGGCCCCCGTCAATTCCTTTGAGTTTTAGCCTTGCGGCCGTACTCCCCAGGCGGGGAACTTAATGCGTTAGCTGCGGCACGGACGACGTGGAATGTCGCCCACACCTAGTTCCCAACGTTTACGGCGTGGACTACCAGGGTATCTAATCCTGTTCGCTCCCCACGCTTTCGCTCCTCAGCGTCAGTATCGGCCCAGAGATCCGCCTTCGCCACCGGTGTTCCTCCTGATATCTGCGCATTTCACCGCTACACCAGGAATTCCGATCTCCCCTACCGAACTCTAGCCTGCCCGTATCGAATGCAGACCCGGGGTTAAGCCCCGGGCTTTCACATCCGACGTGACAAGCCGCCTACGAGCTCTTTACGCCCAATAATTCCGGACAACGCTCGCGCCCTACGTATTACCGCGGCTGCTGGCACGTAGTTAGCCGGCGCTTCTTCTGCAGGTACCGTCACTCTCGCTTCTTCCCTGCTGAAAGAGGTTTACAACCCGAAGGCCGTCATCCCTCACGCGGCGTCGCTGCATCAGGCTTTCGCCCATTGTGCAATATTCCCCACTGCTGCCTCCCGTAGGAGTCTGGGCCGTGTCTCAGTCCCAGTGTGGCCGGTCGCCCTCTCAGGCCGGCTACCCGTCGTCGCCTTGGTGAGCCATTACCTCACCAACAAGCTGATAGGCCGCGGGCTCATCCTTCACCGCCGGAGCTTTCCACACACAGAAGATGCCTCCGTGTGTCATATCCGGTATTAGACCCCGTTTCCAGGGCTTGTCCCAGAGTGAAGGGCAGATTGCCCACGTGTTACTCACCCGTTCGCCACTAATCCCCTCCCGAAAGAGGTTCATCGTTCGACTTGCATGTGTTAAGCACGCCGCCAGCGTTCGTCCTGAGCCAGGATCAAACTCTCCGTGAATGTTTACCGGTAATCCGGTGTGACACTCGCGTTGAGCGGAACCACGAGGAGGAATAATCCTCACGGTTCACAGCGTCCTCGCTGTGCGCCTCCCAAAAACTTGGAAGGACTTTCAAAGGAACCTCATCTCCATGATGGAGACGGGGTATCAACATATCTGGCGTTGACTTTTGGCACGCTGTTGAGTTCTCAAGGAACGGACGCTTCCTTTGTGCCCGTTTCACCAGGCTCTCCGGGCGCTTCCCTTCGGTCTTGCGTTTCCGACTCTATCAGATCCTTTCGGCCCTGACTTTCGCCGGTGCGATTCGGCCTTTCGGCTTCTTCGCGGTTCCAACCTTACCAGATCCGTTTCCGTCTCTGGCCCCCTGCTGGAGCGAGGTCCGGCCGCTTCGCTTTCGCTTTTCGACCTTTCCGACTTTATCAGATCCTTTTCGCTTCCGGCCCGCTTCTCAATGAGGCGCTACCGGTTCGAATTCGGTTCTGAATTCTGATCGGAGGAGTTTGCCTTTCGGCTGATCCGACTTTATCAGATTGCTCTGGGCCGGAATTCCGCGGTTTGTGGGGAGCAGTCCGCACGCGCAGCGCGCGGTGCTTCCCGTTCTGGCGGAGCCGTAAACGTACTGGAGCGGGGCGCCCGATGCAAATCGGGGCGCCCCGCTCCTACTTGAGGACCGTCGGACGGTCCGTCCGTCAGACCTCGACGACCACAGGGAGGATCATCGGGCGGCGACGGTAGTTGTCCGACACCCACTTGCCGACTGCGCGGCGGATCAGCTGCTGGAGCTGGTGGGGCTCGGCGATGCCGTCCTGGGCCGCCTTGGACAGCGCCTCTTCGATCTTGGGGACGACAGCCTCGAACGCCGCGTCGTCGATGCCCGAACCGCGGCCGTGGACGTTGGGTCCGCCCACGGTCTTTCCGGTGCTGCTGTCGACGACCACGAAGACCGAGATGATGCCCTCGTCGCCCAGGATGCGGCGGTCCTTGAGGTGCGCCTCGGTGACATCGCCGACCGAGAGGCCGTCGACGTAGACGTAGCCGGCCTGGGTCTTGCCGGTGATCTTGGCGATGCCGTTGACCATGTCGACGACCACGCCGTCCTCGGCGATGACGATGCGGTCCTTGGGGATGCCCGTCAGTGCGCCCAGTTCGGCGTTGGCGCGGAGGTGGCGCCATTCGCCGTGTACCGGCATGAGGTTCTTCGGCTTGCAGATGTTGTAGAAGTACAGCAGCTCGCCGGCCGAGGCGTGGCCCGAGACGTGGACCTTGGCGTTGCCCTTGTGGACCACGTTCGCGCCCCAACGGCTGAGGCCGTTGATCACGCGGTAGACCGCGTTCTCGTTACCGGGGATGAGCGACGAGGCCAGGATGACCGTGTCGCCCTGGACGATGCGGATCTGGTGGTCGCGGTTGGCCATCCGGGAGAGGGCGGCCATCGGCTCGCCCTGGGAGCCCGTGCAGACCAGCACCACTTCGTCGTCCGGCAGGTCGTCGAGGGTCTTGACGTCGACGACCAGGCCCGCGGGGACCTTGAGATAGCCCAGTTCGCGGGCGATGCCCATGTTGCGGACCATCGAGCGGCCGACGAAGGCGACCCGGCGGCCGTACTCGTGGGCCGCGTCGAGGATCTGCTGGATGCGGTGCACATGGCTGGCGAAGCTGGCGACGATGATGCGCTTGTCGGCGTTGGCGAACACCTGGCGCAGCACGTTGGAGATGTCGCGCTCCGGCGGGACGAAGCCGGGGACCTCGGCGTTCGTGGAGTCGGAGAGGAGGAGGTCGATGCCCTCCTCGCCGAGCTTGGCGAAGGCCGGGAGGTCGGTCAGTCGACGGTCCAGCGGGAGCTGGTCCATCTTGAAGTCGCCGGTGTGGACGACCATGCCCGCGGGGGTGCGGATGGCGACCGCGAGTGCGTCGGGGATGGAGTGGTTGACGGCGACGAACTGGCACTCGAAGGGGCCCAGGCGCTCGCGGTCGCCCTCGGCGACCTCCAGCGTGTAGGGGCGGATCCGGTGCTCCTGGAGCTTGGCCTCGATGAGGGCCAAGGTCAGCTTGGAGCCGATCAGCGGGATGTCCGGCTTCTCGCGCAGGAGGTAGGGGACGCCACCGATGTGGTCCTCGTGGCCGTGCGTGAGCACGATGCCGTCGATGTCGTCGAGGCGGTCCCTGATGGACGTGAAGTCCGGCAGGATCAGGTCGATTCCGGGCTGCTCCTCCTCGGGGAAAAGCACTCCGCAGTCGACGATCAGCAACCGACCGTCGTACTCGAAGACCGTCATGTTGCGGCCGATCTCACCCAGGCCACCGAGGGGGGTGATGCGCAGGCCGCCCTTGGGCAGCTTCGGCGGGGCGCCGAGCTCAGGATGCGGATGACTCAAAAGACTCTCCTCACCATGCGCGCCACGCTGCCGTCGAGGCACGTGGCGCGCATGACATTCGTGCACTTGCTATGTGGCGGTTGTTGTTGGTCCGTATTCAGTTATGAAGTCTGTATTCAGAGCTGTACCCCGCCGGCGGCGAGATCGCGCTTGAGCTGTTCGGTCTCCTCGGGCGAGAGGTCGACCAGCGGCAGCCGCAGCGGACCGGCGGGCAGGCCCTGCAGGCTGAGGGCGGCCTTGGTCGTGATCACGCCCTGGGTGCGGAACATGCCGGTGAAGACGGGCAGCAGCTTCTGGTGGATCTCCGCGGCCTTGGTGACGTCGCCGTTGAGGTGGGCGTCCAGCAGGGCGCGCAGCTCGGGCGTGACGACGTGCCCCACGACGGAGACGAAGCCGACGGCGCCGACCGAGAGCAGCGGGAGGTTGAGCATGTCGTCACCGCTGTACCAGGCCAGGCCGGAGCGGGCGATGGCCCAGCTGGCGCGCCCGAGGTCGCCCTTGGCGTCCTTGTTGGCGACGATCCGCGGGTGCTCGGCGAGCCGGACCATGGTCTCGGTGTTGATCGGGACGCCACTGCGGCCGGGGATGTCGTAGAGCATCACCGGCAGGTCGGTGGCGTCCGCGATGGCGGTGAAGTGGCGCAGCAGGCCCTCCTGCGGGGGCTTGCTGTAGTACGGCGTCACCGCGAGCAGACCGTGCGCGCCGGCGTCCTGCGCCGCGCGGGCCAGCTCCAGGCTGTGCCGGGTGTCGTTGGTGCCGGCTCCGGCGACGACGAAGGCGCGGTCGCCGACGGCTTCCACCACGGCACGGACCAGCTGGGATTTCTCCGTATCGCTGGTGGTCGGGGACTCTCCGGTGGTGCCGTTGACGACAAGGCCGTCGTTGCCGGCGTCCACCAGGTGTGCGGCGAGCCGCTGCGCGCCGTCGAGATCGAGGGCGCCATCCGCCGTGAACGGCGTGACCATGGCGGTCAGCACCCGCCCGAAGGGGGTCTGCGGTGTGGAAGTCGGAGCCATGGGTCCCACGCTACTCGTAGGGCGCCGCGGGGTGTGCCTCTGGGGAGGAGGGATGTGGACTCCGGCACTGCCTGCTCGGGGGTTCAAGCAGTGCCGGGTCCGTTTGTTCAGCGTAAAGGAACTTCACAAAGTGCCGCAATCCGGACACTTCGGACGGGTATCCCGGTGGCGCGAGCGCGGCACGTCGTGCGGGCCGTGCGGCGCCGTACGCAGCCGAAGCGCTACGGGGCGATACGGCCGTTCGCATTGAAGGCGGCGTAGGTGAGGGGCATGAGCTTGGCCCAGTGGGCCTCCATCTGCTCGCCGACCATCTCGATCTCGCGCTGCGGGAAGGAGGGGACCTTCGCCTGCTCGTGCTGCGTCCGCAGGCCGAGGAAGTGCATCAGGGACCGGGCGTTGCAGGTGGCGTACATCGAGGAGAAGAGGCCGACGGGGAGCACCGCGCGGGCGACCTCGCGGGCGACGCCGGCGGCGAGCATCTCCTGATACGCCTCGTACGCCTGGCGGTAGCTGTCCTCCATGACCCGGTCGGTGAGCTCGTGCTGCGCCGAGGTGCCCGCGACGAACTCGTACTTGCCGGGGCGGCCCTGCTGGACGAGCTTGCGGGACTCACCGGGGACGTAGAAGACCGGCTCCAGCTGGCGGTAGCGGCCGGACTCCTCGTTGTACGACCAGCCGACGCGGTGGCGCATGAACTCGCGGAAGACGAAGATCGGTGCGCTGATGAAGAACGTCATGGAGTTGTGCTCGAACGGGCTGCCGTGCCGGTCCCGCATCAGGTAGTTGATCAGGCCCTTGGAGCGCTCCGGGTCCTTCTGCAGTTCTTCCAGGGACTGCTCGCCGGCCGTCGAGACCCGGGCCGCCCACAGCACATCGCTGTCCGCTGCGCTGTGCTTGACCAACTCGACCGTCACTTCGCTCCGGAAGCTGACGGGTGCGCTCTCGGCGCGGTCGGGGGTGTGGGACACCGGCGGTTCCTTCCATTCGATCCTCGTGCGCGTCCAGCCTACGGCCCGCCACTGACAGTCCGGGAAATGCCAGCTGATGCCGCGTTAGCGACAAAGCGGAGCAAAGCTGACCCCGCCTGCAACCCGGCGGACGGCGGTTGATATTTTTCACAGAAGTAACGGAAAACGGGCACCAAACGGACGCCTCCGTCGTCTTTCCCTGTGACAGTGCCCACTTCGAGGTTCCTAGGAGAGCCCCCTCATGTTCCGCCGGCGAGAGCCCGTCCCGTTCGCCTTCGTTGCCGAGGCAGACCGGTTCCGCAGCAATATCACTCCCCCGCCGCGCTCGCGCCCCTCGCGCGCGCAGCTCGTCGGCCAGTCCCTGATCACACTCACCGTGGTGGGCGGCCTGACGGGCGCCCTGCTGTTCGGCCTGCCGGCCCTCCAGCAGGACACCTCCGGTTCGACCGGGGTGCACCAATCCGAGGCCGCGCACCGCTGAGCCGGCGGCGGAGCGGGCCACCGGGTGGTTCCGCTCCGCCAGTCCCGATAGCCTCACCGCTCACAGCTTCCGTCGGCATGCCGTTCCGTGCCGACCAGCCCTGAGTGAGGACCAGCAGTGCCCCTGCCCTTCCTGACGGCCGACCGCGCCCTCCAGGCCGACGGCCGCACGGATCCCGTCCCCCCGCCGTACCACGACCCAGAGCACTGGCGCCGTCCCTACCGCCCCGGACCGTGGCGGGTGGGGGCGGCGGCGGTCTTTCTGCTGCTCGCCTCGTTCGTCCTGCTCTCGGCGCTGATCATCGCGCTGGCCGGGTCGCCGGTGGGGGCGGCGGTCTGCGCGGCGGTGGCGGTGCTGGTGATCGCACTGGCACTGCGGCTGGTGCGGGTGGGGGTCTGGGTGAGCGCCCGGGGGCTGCGGCAGGTGAACCTGCTGCGCACCACCACGCTGCAGTGGTCCGCGGTCGCCGCGGTCCGTACGATCCAGCAGCCGGTGCGCTGGCTGGGGCTGCCGCGGACGGTGCAGGGACAGGCGCTGCGCGTCGAGCGGACGCAGGGGGAACCGCTGCGGGCCCTGCTGACGGACCGCAACGGTGACTTCCTGGGCCGCTCGGAGCGGTTCGAGCAGGCCGCCGACGTGCTGGAGGCGTGGGCGGCGGAGTACTGCACCCCCTGAAGACGCCGACCGCCCGGGTCCGTACGACTGTTCCGTACGGACCCGGGCGGTCGGCGTTTTTCCTCGGTGCTTTCCTCGGCGGTATTCCTCGGCGTTTTCCAGGACTCAGCCGGTCCGGACCGGCTCGCCGGGGACCGGTTTGCCGTCGTGCAGGGCGATGGCGCGCTGCATGGCCTTGCGGGCGCGCGGGGTGTCCCGGGCGTCCCGGTAGGCGACGGCGAGCCGGAACCACGCGCGCCAGTCGCCGGGCGCCTCCTCGGTCTCGGCCTGCCGCCGGGCGAAGGCCGCGTCGGCTGCGTCCCGGTCGATCCGGCCGCCGGGGGTGCGCGCGAGGTCGTCGACCGTCAGGCCGCCTTCCGCCTCCAGCTCGCCGGCCAGCCGGTTCGCATCGCGGGCGAAGCGGGTGTTGGCCCACAGGAACCAGCCGCCCAGGCACGGCAGGACGAAGGCCACCGCGCCCATGCCCATCGCCGCCGGCTCCCCGGTCAGCAGGAGCAGGACGCCCTCCATCGCCACCACGCCGAAGACCAGCACCAGCACGGTGGCGAGGAAGAAGTACGTGATCTTTCCGCCCATGATCGTCAGCTCAGATCGAGGAAGTTCTCCAGGCCCACCGTCAGGCCCGGAACGTCTACCACGCGCCGCACACCGAGCAGGATGCCCGGCATGAAGCTGCTGTGGTGCAGGGAGTCGTGGCGGATGGTGAGGGTCTCCCCCACCCCGCCGAGCAGCACCTCCTGGTGCGCCAGCAGACCGCGCAGCCGCACCGAGTGCACCGGGACGCCGTCCACGTCCGCGCCGCGGGCGCCGTCCAGCGCGGTCTGGGTGGCGTCCGGCTGCGGCGGGCAGCCGGCCTCCGCGCGGGCCTTGGCGATCAGCTGCGCGGTGCGGACGGCCGTGCCGGACGGGGCGTCCGCCTTGTTGGGGTGGTGCAGCTCGACGATCTCGGCGGACTCGAAGAAACGCGCCGCCTGCTGCGCGAACCGCATGGTGAGCACCGCGCCGAGGGAGAAGTTCGGGGCGATCAGCACACCGGCGCCGGGGGCGGCGTCGAGCCAGGTGCGCAGCTGCGCGAGGCGCTCGTCGGTCCAGCCGGTCGTGCCGACCACACCGTGGATGCCGTGCCGCAGGCAGAAGTCGAGGTTGTCCATCACCGCGTCAGGATTGGTGAGTTCCACCGCGACCTGGGCGCCGGTCTCCACCAGCGTCTCCAGACTGTCGCCGCGGCCGAGGGCCGCGACCAGCTCCATGTCGTCGGCGGCCTCGACGGCCCGGACGGCCTCGGAGCCGATGCGCCCCTTGGCTCCCAGGACGGCCACGCGCAGCTTGCTCATCGTTTTCCGCTCTCTCTCGTGGTGGGACGGCCCGCTGACGCCGTCGCCTAGGCGACGGCGTCTTCCAGGCGGGCCGCCTGCCGGTCCTTCAGGGGGCCGATGACGGACAGCGAGGGGCGTGCGCCCAGGACATCACGGGCCACCTCCCGGACCTCGTCCGGGGTCACCGCCGATATCCGGGCCAGCACCTCGTCGACCGACATGTGCTCGCCCCAGCACAGTTCGCTCTTGCCGAGCCGGTGCATCAGTGCACCGGTGTCCTCCAGGCCGAGGACCGTGGAGCCGCGCAACTGGCCGATCGCACGACGGATCTCGTCGTCGGTGAGGCCCTCGGCCGCCACCGTGTCGAGTTCGTCGCGGCAGATCTTGAGGACGTCGTGCACCTGGTTGGGCCGGCAGCCGGCGTAGACGCCGAACAGGCCGCAGTCGGCGAAGCCCGAGGTGAAGGAGTACACGCTGTACGCCAGACCGCGCTTCTCGCGGACCTCCTGGAAGAGGCGGGAGCTCATCCCGCCGCCCAGTGCGGTGTTCAGCACGCCCATCGCCCAGCGCCGGTCGTCGTTGCGGGACATGCCCGGCATGCCGAGGACCACATGGGCCTGCTCTGTCTTGCGGCCGAGCAGTTCGACCCGGCCGGCGGTGCGCAGGACGCGGTGGCCGGCGCGCGGGGCGACCGGGGTGGCGTCCGCGCGGTGCAGTGCGCCGGCCCGGTCGAAGGCGCGCCGTACCAGGCGGACGACCTTGGCGTGGTCGACGTTGCCGGCGGCGGTGACGACCAGATGGGTGGGGTCGTAGTGCTTCTTGTAGAAGCGCCGGATGCGATCGGCTGACAGCGCGTTGACGGTGTCGACGGTGCCCAGGACGGGGCGGCCCAGCGGGGTGTCACCGAGCATGGTGTGCGCGAACAGGTCGTGCACGCAGTCGCCCGGGTCGTCCTCGGTCATCGCGATCTCTTCGAGGATCACCCCGCGCTCGGCGTCCACGTCCTCGGCCTCGATCAGCGAGCCGGTGAGCATGTCGCAGACCACGTCTATGGCGAGCGGCAGATCGGTGTCGAGTACCCGCGCGTAGTAGCAGGTGTACTCCTTCGCCGTGAAGGCGTTCATCTCGCCGCCGACCGCGTCGACGGCAGCGGAGATGTCCAGGGCGGAGCGCCGCTGCGTGCCCTTGAAGAGCAGGTGCTCCAGGTAGTGGGTGGCACCGTTCAGGGACGGGGTCTCGTCGCGGGAGCCGACGTGCGCCCAGATCCCGAAGGTGACGGAGCGGACGGTGGGCAGCGTCTCGGTGACCACGCGCAGCCCGCCGGGGAGGGTGGTGCGGCGGACCGTGCCGGCGCCCGCAGCGCCCTTCAGAAGCGTTTGGGTACGGGCGACGGCCCGCCCCTCCGAGGAGGTGCGGGCCGTCGTCGTGTACGTACGGGACGTCACTTGGCCTGGTCGTCCTTCTGATCGGCCGCGGTGTCTTCTCCCTCGATCACGGGGATCAGGGACAGCTTGCCCCGCTGGTCGATCTCGGCGATCTCGACCTGGACCTTGGCGCCCACGCCGAGCACGTCCTCGACGTTCTCGACGCGCTTGCCGCCGGCCAGCTTGCGGATCTGCGAGATGTGCAGCAGGCCGTCCTTGCCCGGGAGCAGGGACACGAACGCACCGAAGGTGGTCGTCTTGACGACGGTGCCCAGGTAGCGCTCGCCGACCTCCGGCATGGTCGGGTTGGCGATGCCGTTGATCGTGGCACGGGCGGCCTCGGCGGCCGGGCCGTCGGCGGCACCGATGTAGATGGTGCCGTCGTCCTCGATCGTGATGTCGGCGCCGGTGTCCTCCTGGATCTGGTTGATCATCTTGCCCTTGGGGCCGATGACCTCACCGATCTTGTCCACCGGGATCTTGACGGTGATGATCCGCGGGGCGTTCGGGGACATCTCGTCCGGGACGTCGATGGCCTCGTTCATGACGTCCAGGATGTGCAGACGCGCGTCACGGGCCTGCTTCAGCGCGGCGGCCAGGACCGAGGCGGGGATGCCGTCGAGCTTGGTGTCGAGCTGGAGCGCGGTCACGAACTGCTTGGTGCCGGCGACCTTGAAGTCCATGTCGCCGAAGGCGTCCTCCGCACCGAGGATGTCGGTGAGGGCGACGTAGTGGGTCTGGCCGTCGATCTCCTGGGAGATCAGGCCCATGGCGATACCGGCGACCGGGGCCTTGAGCGGCACACCGGCGTTCAGCAGCGACATGGTCGAGGCACAAACCGAGCCCATGGACGTCGAGCCGTTGGAACCCAGCGCCTCGGAGACCTGGCGGATCGCGTAGGGGAACTCCTCGCGCGTCGGCAGCACCGGCACGATGGCGCGCTCGGCGAGCGCACCGTGGCCGATCTCGCGGCGCTTGGGGGAGCCCACGCGGCCGGTCTCACCGACGGAGTACGGCGGGAAGTTGTAGTTGTGCATGTAGCGCTTGCGGGTCACCGGGGAGAGGGTGTCCAGCTGCTGCTCCATGCGGAGCATGTTGAGGGTGGTGACGCCCAGGATCTGGGTCTCGCCACGCTCGAACAGCGCGGAACCGTGCACCCGCGGGATCGCCTCGACCTCGGCGGCGAGCGTACGGATGTCCGTGACGCCGCGGCCGTCGATCCGCTTCTTCTCCTTGATGACGCGCTCGCGGACCAGGGTCTTGGTCAGCGAACGGTACGCGGCGGAGATCTCCTTCTCGCGGCCCTCGAACTCCGGGAGCAGCTTCTCGGCGGCCAGAACCTTGACGCGGTCCAGCTCGGCCTCGCGCGCCTGCTTGCCGGCGATGGTGAGCGCCTGCGCGAGCTCGTCCTTGACGGCCTTGGTCAGCGCCTCCAGGACGTCGTCCTGGTAGTCGAGGAAGACCGGGAACTCGCCGGTCGGCTTGGCGGCCTTCGCGGCGAGGTCCGCCTGGGCCTTGCACAGGACCTTGATGAAGGGCTTGGCGGCCTCCAGGCCGGCGGCGACGACCTCCTCGGTCGGGGCCTCGGCACCGCCCTTGACCAGCTCGATGGTCTTCTCGGTGGCCTCGGCCTCGACCATCATGATCGCGACGTCGCCGTCGGGCAGCACCCGGCCGGCCACGACCATGTCGAAGACCGCGTTCTCCAGCTCGGAGTGGGTCGGGAAGGCCACCCACTGGCCGTTGATCAGGGCGACACGGGTGGCGCCGATCGGGCCGGAGAAGGGCAGGCCGGCCAGCTGCGTGGAGCAGGAGGCGGCGTTGATGGCGACCACGTCGTAGAGGTGGTCGGGGTTGAGCGCCATGATCGTCTCGACGATCTGGATCTCGTTGCGCAGGCCCTTCTTGAAGGAGGGGCGCAGCGGCCGGTCGATGAGGCGGCAGGTGAGGATCGCGTCCTCGCTGGGGCGGCCCTCACGGCGGAAGAAGGAACCAGGGATCTTCCCGGCTGCGTACATCCGCTCCTCGACGTCGACGGTCAGCGGGAAGAAGTCCAGCTGGTCCTTCGGGGTCTTGGAAGCGGTGGTGGCCGACAGCACCATGGTGTCGTCGTCCAGGTACGCCACGGCGGAGCCGGCGGCCTGCTTGGCCAGGCGGCCCGTCTCGAAGCGGATGGTGCGGGTGCCGAAGGAACCGTTGTCGATAACGGCCTCGGCGTAGTGGGTCTCGTTCTCCACCAGGAATATCTCCTCGTCTGCGTCCGCTGCCCGTGTGGCAGGGGACCGTCTTCGGTGGAGCGCCGGTGCGGGCCGGTCTTCGATCGAAGCACCCGGAGTGATGTCGCATGGTCTGCCATGGACGGCCCGGGGGCCACTACCGAGGACCGGCGGCCAGGAGGCGCTCCTACCGCGTTCGCTTTTGCGATATGGCACCAGACTACAAAGCTTCCGCCCATCGCGCGGCGGGACGGCAGTCAGGTGCGTACGGCAAAGGGAGCGGCCCCCGGTGGGAACCGCTCCCTATGCGGCACTTCTGCGGACTACTTGGCGCCCGCCGCACCGCGGCGGATGCCCAGGCGCTCGACCAGCACGCGGAAGCGCGTGATGTCCTTCTTCGCCAGGTACTGCAGCAGGCGGCGGCGCTGGCCGACCAGCAGCAGCAGACCACGGCGGGAGTGGTGGTCGTGCTTGTGCGTCTTGAGGTGCTCGGTCAGGTCCGAGATACGGCGGGAGAGCATCGCGACCTGGACCTCGGGGGAGCCGGTGTCACCCTCCTTGGTGGCGAACTCGGCCATGATCTGCTTCTTCGTGGCGGCGTCGAGCGACACGCGTACTCCTTTGGGTTCCGGTCCACGAGCGCCCCTGGAATTGCGTCACAGGGAATCTTGAATGACTCAATTGGACCGTCGGACAGCGTACCAGCAGCAAGGCGGCCCCCCGACCGGGTGGTCGGGGGGCCGTCTCGCCAGCGGTGTGGTGCGGGGCTAGCTGCTGGTGAGGCCGCGCACGGTGTTGTACACGTCGAGCACTGCCAGGCACAGCGGCACCAGGGACAGCAGGACCAGGCCGTCGAAGATGTCGAAGATCCGGCCCCAGAAGGGGGTGACGCCCTTCTTCGGGACGACCAGGCCGACGCCGACGAGGATCGCGGCGCCCACGGCGATGCTGCAGGAGAACCAGACCGTGCGGACGTTCAGCGGACCGGAGTCCTGGAAGCGCTCCAGGGTGACGAAGATGTCGAGCGGCGGGTGCAGCGCGATGCCCAGGATGAGCAGCACGATGGTGAAGATGCCGGCGATGGTCAGGCAGGCGACCTGGGCGGTGTAGTCGAAGAGCCGGGCGCGCAGCATGATCGTGATGCCGGCGGCCATGGCTAGTACCTGGGCCCAGACGTTGTCGGAGAAGCCGAGGACGATACCGGCGGAGCCGACGACCAGGGCGGAGCAGCCGGCGACCAGGCCGAGCAGGAGCTCGTGGCCGCGCTTGGCCTGGTTGCCGATCTTCACGAAGTCGACCGACTCGGTCTCGGAACCGCTTTCCAGGGCGCCCTTGGCGATCTGGTCGGGCGAGCGGTAACCGATGGGCAGCCGGGCGAACCGGGCGGAGAGGCTGGGCAGCCAGGCGACCATGGCGATGGAGACGACGGCGGTGACCGCGGCGACCTCGCGCGGGGCGGCATCGGTGAGGATCGCGGCGAAGACCGCGAGGGTGCCGATGGCGGAGAGGAAGGCGGCCGCGACGAAGGGCGCGTCACCGCGCGGCAGCATGACCACCAGGAGCACCGAGGCGATCAGGACGGTCACGCAGCCGACGAGCAGGTGGAGTCGGCCGGGGCCGCCGCCGGGGTCGACGGGGAAGATGCCGGAGCCCGCGATGAGCAGGTGCGGCAGCGACGCCAGGCCCAGGGCGATCGACGAGGCGTGGTCGTCGTAGACCCGGGCCCGGACGCCGGACAGCGCCACCAGGACGACGCCGACCACGCCGGCGATGATGCCGGGGAGCCGGTGCATGTCGCGGTTGACCGGGTTCGAGAACCACAGGGCGAACGCCATCATGACCAGCAGCAGCACACCGGCGCTGAGGCCGACGACGCGCATCAGGTCGTCGCTCCAGCGGCTGCGGTTCTGCTTGACCGCGGAGGCGATGGCGTCCGAGACGTCGTCGAAGACCGGCAGCGGCAACGACTCGGCGAAAGGCTTCAACAGCAGCAGGTCACCATCGAGGATCTGCTGCTGGGCCAGCGACTGTCCGGCGTCGAGCACCGTGCCGTCGCGGCGTACGAGGTGATATCCGGTCGGGGCGCCCTCGGCCTGGGACTGCCCGGAGAGCCGCAGGATCTCCGGGTAGATATCGACGAGTGCCACGTCCTCCGGCAGCGCCACGTCGATCCGTGCGTCCGGCGCGGCGACGGTGACCCGGCAAAAGCCGGTGCCAGTGCTCGTGCTCACCTGGCGGTTCCCCCTATCCGTTGGGCGTTTTGTCGCGTCGCGCGCCCTATATATAGGGCCGTCCATACGGGGCTGTGGCGCGCTCGCGGGGCGTCAGCGTACCGTCCGATCGGGGCCCTGCCCCACCCACCCCTTGACTTGACGCCTAACAGTAGGATCAACGCCTGCGTCGGGCCAAGGACTTGGCTCGGGGGACCGTCGAATCCAACGGGGGCGGTCCGAGACTGCGAGATGCATGAAGGACTGATGCCTCGGTGAGCGTTGTCATCGTTAAGCGCCCGCCCCGCGCGCTTCCACCTGAAGTCCCCTCCGAGGAGGTGGTACTTGAGGCACCGCCGGAGCTTCCCCGCGAGGGAGAACCGGAGAACCTGCTGATGACCTTCATGCCCATGATGGGCATGGCGTCCTCGGCGGGCTTCTTGTTCATGGGGAACCAACCGTTCATGAAAATCATGGGCGGTTTCATGGTGGCCACCACACTGGCGATGGCGATCATGCAGATCGTCAAGGCCCGCCAGGGGCCTTCCGGACAGATGGTCCAGGAACGCCAGGATTACCTCAAGTACCTTGCGCAGAAGCGGAAAGAGGTACGGCGCACCGCCCGCAGGCAGCGGGACGCGCAGCTGTTCACCCATCCCGATCCGAGCCAGCTGTGGTCCGTCGTGGCCGAGGGCAAACGGGTCTGGGAACGCCGGGCGAACGACCCGGACTTCGCGCAGGTGCGCCTGGGGCTGGGTCCCCAGCAGCTGTCCACTCCGCTGCGGGCGCCGGAGACCGCCCCGGTCGACGAGCTGGAACCGCTGACCGCGCACGCGATGAAGGAATTCCTCGACAAGCACGGCCATCTGGACAGCCTCCCGCTGGCGGTGTCGCTGCGCGCCTTCTACCACCTGACGGTCTCCGGTGACCCGGACACCGTCTACGGCGCCTCGCGCGCCATCCTCGCCCAGCTGTGCACGCTGCACTCGCCCGAGGACCTGGTGGTGGCCGTGGTCGCCGCGCCGGGTGCGCAGGCCGAGTGGGAGTGGACGAAGTGGCTGCCGCAGGTCCAGGACAAGACCACCGACGGCGCCGGTACCCGCCGACTGGTCGTCGGTGACCTCGGTGAGATCGAGGAACTGCTGGCGGACGAGCTGGACGGCCGCGGGCGGTTCAGCCCGCAGGGCCAGCCGGTGACCGACAGCCCGCACGTCGTCGTCGTGCTGGACGGCGGCGACGTCCCGATGGACTCGGTGATCGCCGGGGCCGAGGGCCTTCAGGGCGTCACCATCCTGGAGGTCGTGCCGGGCGACCTGGACGAGATCCGCGGTGGTCTGGCCGTTCAGGTGTGGCCGGGCAAGCTGGTGTTGGAGTCGGCGAGCGGTGCGGTCTACCACGGGACGTGCGACACCCTGTCGATCCCCGAGGCGGAGGCGCTGGCCCGTCAGCTGGCCCCGCTGCGCGCCGGTTCGGGCGCCGACGGCGAGGATCCGCTGCTGTCCTCCATGGACTTCACCGACCTGCTCAACATCGGCGACGCCGGCACGCTGGACGTGTCGCGCACCTGGCGTCCCCGGACGCTCTCCGAGCGCCTGCGTGTCCCGCTCGGTGTCGACCGTGACGGTCAGCCGGTCATGCTGGACATCAAGGAAGCGTCGCAGCAGGGCATGGGCCCGCACGGCCTGTGTGTCGGTGCGACCGGTTCCGGTAAGTCCGAGGTGCTGCGCACCCTGGTGCTCGCGCTCGCGGTCACGCACTCCTCGGAGACCCTCAACTTCATCCTCGCCGACTTCAAGGGTGGCGCCACCTTCACCGGTATGTCGGAGATGCCGCACGTCGCGGCGGTCATCACCAACCTCGGTGAGGACGTCACCCTGATCGACCGCATGCGCGACTCGATCACCGGTGAGCTCCAGCGCCGTCAGGAGCTGCTGCGCTCGGCGGGCAACTACGCCAACATCACCGACTACGAGAAGGCACGTGCCGCCGGCGCTCCGCTGGACCCGCTGCCCTCGCTGGTGATGATCATCGACGAGTTCTCCGAGCTGCTCGCCGCGAAGCCCGACTTCATCGAGATGTTCATCCAGATCGGCCGTATCGGCCGTTCGATGGGTGTGCACATGCTGCTCGCCTCGCAGCGACTGGAAGAGGGCAAGCTGCGCGGTCTGGACACCTTCCTGTCCTACCGACTGGGTCTGCGGACGTTCTCCGCGGCCGAGTCGCGGACCGCGATCGGTGTGCCGGACGCCTACCACCTGCCGAACGTTCCCGGTTCCGGCATCCTGAAGTACGACACCGAGACGATGGTGCAGTTCAAGGCCGCGTACGTCTCCGGTACCTACCGAGGCCCGGGCGGCGGTGGCCGCAGCGCCGGCGGTGGCCGGTCGATGCGGATGCCGGTGCCGTTCACGGCGGCCCCGGTCATCGAGCAGATCATCGAGGAGCCCATCGCCGTCGAGGCGACGGAGCCGGAGATCGACGACGCGCTGGCCGACACCGTCCTGGACGTCATGGTCCAGCGGATGCAGGGTCAGGGCCCGCCGGCGCACCAGGTGTGGCTGCCGCCGCTGGAGGAGGCGCCGACGGTCAACCAGTTGCTGCCGGCCCTCGCGGTCACCCCCGAGCGGGGTGTGCACGCGCCGGAGTACACCGCGCTGGGCAAGCTCGTGGTGCCGGTCGCGCTGGTGGACAAGCCGTTCGAGCAGCGGCGTGACGTGATGTACCTGGACTTCTCCGCCGGTGCCGGTCACGGCCTGGTCGTGGGTGGTCCGCAGTCCGGTAAGTCGACGCTGATCCGGGCCGCCATCGCCTCGTTCGCGCTCACCCACACCCCGGCCGAAGTGCAGTTCTACTGCCTCGACTTCGGCGGCGGCGGCATGCTCAGCCTGGAGGGGCTGCCGCACGTCGGCGGTGTCGCCTCGCGTCTGGACGCCGAGAAGGTGCGCCGTACGGTCTCTGAGGTCGTCGGCATCCTCAACGAGCGCGAGGAGTTCTTCCGCTCGAACAGCATCGACTCGATCTCGACCTACCGCCAGCGGCGGGCCGCGGGCGCCTTCCCCGACCAGAAGTGGGGCGACGTCTTCCTGATCATCGACGGCTGGGGCACGTTCAAGACCGACTACGAGCAGATGGACCCGGTGATCCTGGACATCGCCAGCCGGGGTCTCGGTTTCGGTATCCACCTCATCATCGCCGGCTCGCGCTACACCGAGGTGCGGCCCGCGCTGCGCGACCAGCTCCTCAACCGCGTGGAGCTGCGTCTGGGCGACCCGATGGAGTCGGAGTTCGACCGCAAGCGCGCGGAGAACGTCCCGATGGGCAAGCCCGGTCGCGGTCTGTCCCCCGAGAAGCTCGACTTCCTGGCGGCGCTGCCGCGGCTGGACGGGATGAGCGACCCGGAGACGCTCAGCGACGGCGTCGCGAACCTGGTGCAGACGGTCAGCGAGCACTGGAAGGGCGAGCCCGCCCCCGCGGTGCGGATGCTGCCGACCATGCTGCAGGCCCGCGACCTGCCCCGGGGCAACGACTACCCGGACCACGGCATCGCGATCGGCGTCGACGAGACCACGCTGTCCCCGGCGTTCATCGACTTCGAGACCGACCCGCTGCTGGTCATCTACGGCGAGAGCGAGTCGGGCAAGTCGTCGCTGCTGCGCCTGCTGACGAAGCAGATCGCCGAGCGGTACGCGACCGACAAGGCGCTGATGGTGGTCTCCGACTACCGGCGCGCGCTGCTCGGCGAGATCCCCGACAGCCACCTGTACAAGTACTGCGCCGCCGGGCCGCAGCTCCAGGAGGTCATCAGCGGTCTGGCCGGTTCGCTGGGCCGGCGCATGCCGGGTCCGGACGTCACGCCGGAGCAGCTGCGCAACCGCAGCTGGTACGACCTGCCGGACGCGTTCGTGATCGTCGACGACTACGACCTGGTGGCGACCAGCAGCGGCAACCCGCTGCAGCCGCTGCTGGAGTACCTGCCGTTCGCCCGTGACGTGGGTCTGCGTCTGATCCTGGCGCGCAGCTCCTCGGGTGCCGGCCGGTCCTCGTTCGAGCCGGTCATGCAGCGTGCCAAGGAGCTCGGTGCGCAGGGTCTGATCCTGTCGGCCGACCCGGCCGAGGGCCCGCTGATGGGCAACGTCAAGGGTCAGCAGCTGACGCCCGGACGTGGCACGTTCATCACGCGCAAGCGCGGTGCGCAGCTGGTCCAGACCGGCTTCCTGCCGCTCAGCGGTCAGTAACGACCGGTCCGTACAACGGCGGTGGGGCGCCCCTCTCAGGTGGGGCGCCCCTCTCAGGAGGGGCGCCCCACCGCCGTTTTCCGTTCTTGCGGGCCGGCCCGCACTTCCCGCCGGCGCCTCGCGGGTCAGCCGAAGGCGCCGTGCTGGGTGACGTCCGGGCCGGGCGGGCCCGCCTCGGACGCGGCGCCGGCGGACTTCCCCGCCTTCTGGTCGGCAGCCGTGCCGGCCTTCTCCTCGACCTTCCCGGAACCCTTCTCCGGCCCCTTCCCGGCCGCCTTCTGCTCCGCCGCCTTCTGCCGGGCGGCGGCCTTCGCCTCCTGCTCCTCCGCCGCGCGCTGCGCCTCGGCCGGGTTCGTCCGGACGCCCTTGGCGATGCCCTCGCCGCCGCGCGTCGCGGCCGCGCCGTCCCGGGGCGTGTCGAACGGGTCGGGCCCGTGGGCGCCCGTGGAGGAGGCCCACTGGTGCCGCAGCTGCGGGCCCTGACTCTGACCGCCCCCGCCGCCCCCGCCGCCCCGGCCGCGCTTGCCGAGCGCGCCGCCGAGTCCGTTGGCGAGCTGGCCCAGCGCCATGAAGCCGTAGGCCATTTCGTTGCCGGACGACTGGGTGGCGTTCTGCGCGCCGCCCCCGGAGGACGCGGCGGCCGCGGCGTGGTCCCCGTCGGTGCTGTCGGTGTGGTGCGTGGTGGCGGCGTTCTCCAGGTCGGCCGCGGCCAGCTCGAAGGCCGGCAGGGAGTCGTCGACGGACCGCTTCAGCTGGTGCCACTCGGCGGCGAACGCCTCGCCCGCCGGGCCGTGCCAGTCGGCCGAGGCGGCGGTGCCGACGTGCCGGTCCAGGTCGCGGACGAGCCCGTCCAGGTGCTTGCCCATGTCCCGCCAGCCGGCCGCCGCCTCGTGCAGTGCGTGGGGATTGCGTCGTGGCTCGGTCACTTGACGCTCCGCATGATCTCGACCAGCTCGTCTTCTGCCGCCTGGGTGTTCGCGACGGTCTCCTTGATGCCGCCGCCGACCTCGGCGAGCCGCTGCTGGAGCTGTGCCAGGGCGCGCTCGGCCTCCTCGAAGAGCTCGCGGTAGGGCCGGGCCTCCTCGTCGCTGCCGAAACCGTCCCTGAGCGCATCGGCGTCCGCCCGTCGCCTGAATGCGCCCAGCTGCCGGCTCAGTTCTTCCGCACGCGTCTCGAAGGTCGTACCGAGCTTGTGCAACGCCTCGGTACTGAGCCGGACTTCATCGGACATCATTTCTCCCCGAATTGAATGACAGCGACCTGCTGTACATCGCTCCAGGTCTAGCACACCCGCAATAGGCCCGAAGCCCCTCGGCGGAGTGGCTTGTGTGCGAAGCGGGGAAGGGACGCGGAGCAATATGCGGCAATACCGACAACCCCGCCTTGACGACCCGTTCATACCCGTCATTACACTCAGGACGCCGGTGCAGCACGCGCGGTTGCTGTGCCACCACGTACGAGGGGGCAGACATGAGCAATGAGCGGCAGATCCAGGACGAGGATCTAATGGACGTCGCCCACGATCAGGAGCAGGCGCATCGGCTGCGGAAGGCGCTGAAGGTGCTCGCGGACAACCCGCATGTGGGTGGCAAGCTCCAGGAGATGGCCAAGGAAGTGCTCGCCGGCCGGATGGGCATGAAGGAGGCCATCGAGACGCCCCGTTACATGGACGCGCTGGGCGACCGGCTGAACCAGATGCGGCGGGCGGCCGAGGACCAGACGATGGAGGAGCGCGAGGAGTCCCGCGCGAAGTTCGCCGACTGGCAGCAGAAGCAGGAAGAGGAGGAGGACCGGGAGCGCGCCGAGCGCGACGCCCCGAGCCTCAACCTCGTCACCGGCCCGCGCCGCGGTGGCGGCCGCGGCCACCGCTGACCCGCCCGGCGGAGCCCGGAGTACGCCACGATCCGCCCTCGCTGCCGGTGCGACCGGCACGGCGAGGGCGGATCGTTGTTTTTTCGCGCTCCGCCGGAGTGCTGTGCGGCCCCGCCCGGGAGCCTTTCCGGGTTCTCTGTCCGGGATCATCCGGTTTTTGATCTCCGCCCGGAACCGCCCGACGGAGATCCGGAGAAATATCAGCCGGACAGCACCGTGCCGAACAAGAGCACTCCGCGCAAGAACCCCCCGGACAAGAACAGTCCGGACAACCTCACCTCGGACAAGAACCCGACACCGCACGGAAATTACAAAAAAGGGAATAAGAGGGTAAGGAGGACCCCATCAGCCCCTCTCTCCGCTTCCCCCACTCCCCGTTTCTCCCATAGCGCGGCACTTCCGTGTGCCAGTTCCGGAACAGCCACCCCTCGGCCGTCCCGCGTATCCGGCCCGGATCATAGGATCTATCCCGTACAGGCACGGATCCACGGAAGTGGAGGGCGGGATCGATGGGGGACGAGGAAGTCATGAGCGCCTCAGGCGAAGCAGCCGGCGCGGCGGCCGGATACGCGCCGCACCCGTACATCGGCGGCCGCACCGCCGTCCTCCGCGCACTCGCCGCCTGGCGCATGCGCTGGCCGGGCGCACCGCGCGTCATCGTCCTCACCGGCAGCCCGGGCAGCGGGCGTTCCCGGCTGGTCGCTGGCTTCCTGATGCTGTGCGACCCGGACTACCGCAAGCGGCTCCCGCTGGACGACCTGGATCCGGCGACGGTCCCCCCGGACCTCCCGGCGCCGGCCGTGCCGAACCCCCGGGGCCTGACGGCCGCGCAGGTGTTGTGGCTCCTCGCCGACCACCTCGACCTGGCCGCCGGGCGCGCGGCCGACATCTTCCCCGAAATCGCCTCCCGCGAGGAGCCGCTGACGGTCGTCGTACCGGACGTGGACCTGGCCGGTCCGGTGCGCGCCGCCGACGAGCCGGCGCGCCTGGTGCGCGAGGTCCTGGTGCCGCTCGCCGCGGCGCCGGCGGTCCACCTGCTCGTCGACGTCCCCCGCGAACTCGCCGGCGAGCTGGCCGGTTCGCTGCCGCGCGGCCAGGTGCAGGTGATCGACCTCGACGAGCCCGAGTGGGCCGACCCCGAGGGCCTGGCCCTGCACGCCGAGACCGCGCTCGCCCCGGAAGCCGGCGCCCCCGACCTGCCGTTCACCACCGACCCGGCCGCCCGGCGGGCGCTCGCCGAGGCGCTGGCCCGGCGCGCGAACGGCAGCCGGCTGACGGTCCACCTGGCGGTGCGGTCGCTGTTCGCCCACGCGGAGGGGTTCGATCCCACCGACGAGGCGCAGCTGCCCGCCACCGTGGGCGAGGCCCTCGATCTGCACGCCCGCCGCCTGGGCGCCGATCCGCAGACGCTCCGGCAGATGCTGGCGCCGCTGGCGTTCGCCGAGGGCGACGGGCTCCCGGTCCAGCTGTGGCGCCCGCTGGCGGACGCCGTCGCGGGGCGTGACATGGGCCAGGTCATCGCCGAGGGGATGCTGCTGGCCGCCCCGTTCGTGGAGCCGGTGGAGGTCCCCGCGGACGAGGACACCGCCGACGAGGACATCGCCGACGACGAGGAGACTTCCGGGAGCGCGGGCCCCTCGGATGACGCGGGCGCTGCCGGAACCGCGCTCCGCACCCTGATCCGCCTGACGCACCCGGCCCTCGCCGCCGAGATCCGCTCCGGCACGCCGGACCCCCGGAACGCCCAGACCAAGATCGCCATGGCGCTCCTGGAGGCGGTGCCGCAGCAGGACTGGTCCCGGGCCGATCGCTACGTCCGCGATCACCTCGCCGGGCACACCCTCGACGCCGGCCTGCTCCCCCAACTCCTCACCGATCCGGGCCTGTTCACCCACGCCGACCCGATCACGCTGCGCACCGCCGTCGAGGCCGTCCCGCTCGACCAGTTGGGCGCCCCGGCCCGTACGTACCTGCGCACCGCGCCCCTGCTCACCCGCCTCGGGGCCCAGGCCGACATGCGGGCCGCGCTCCTGGAGACCGCGTTCGTCGAGGACGGCCTCCAGCCGTACGCGGAGGCGCTGCACGGGCTGGGCCTGGATCTGCCGTGGCGCACCCTGTGGAGCCTGCCGCTGCCGGGCGTGGTCTCGGTGACGGTCGGGGCCCTCCCGGCTCCGGAGACGGCGACGGGGGCGGACCCGGCGGCGTCCGGTACCGCCCGCCGCCCCGTCGCCGCACTGGTCGTCCCCGCGGGAACCCCCGGCTCCCACCCGCTGCCGACCGCGGACCACCCGGAGGCCCCGGCCTCCCCCGCGCCCTCGGAGCCCACGGAGGCGCCCAGGGAGGCGGCGACGACCCCCGAGCCGTCCCCCACGCCCCCGTCCCCCACCGCCCTCGTCCTCCACGACCTCCTCCGCCCGGGGTACGTCGACGCCGACCCCGCGCGGGTGCTGCGCCCGTCGGAGCAGGAGCGGGCCATCGCCCCGTACGGGTTCAGCCGCGGTGCCGACTACCTACGGGTGTGGGCCCGGGAGAGCGGCCAGGTGGTGACCGCGCTGATCTCCGACTCCCCGTTCCGCGACGCCGACCTCTCGCCGGAGGGCATCCTCGTCGTCGCCACCGAACGCGGCGTGACGGCCCGTCAGATCCTCGCCCCGGCACCCGCCCCGGCACCGGCCGCCGAGCCCTCCGGGACCAGCGAAGCCAACGGGACTGACGAGACCAACGGGACCCCTGAGGCCACCGGGACCCCCGAGGCCGCAGCCCCCGCCACCGCGTCCGCCCTCCCCCCTCAGGCCACCGCGCCCGCCGAGGCCGCCACCACACCCGCCGGCGCCACCTCCACCGACGCCGCCCACGGCCGCCCCCACGGCCCCGAAGGAGTCCCCTCGTGAACACCCAGGCGCAGGCAGGCGCCACCGCCCAGCCGCCGGTCACCGGCCCCGGCAACACCGCCGTGGCGACCTACCTCGACCCGTCCACCGGCGAGGAGACCAACCTCGCCCAGGTCTCCCGCCCCGGCCTGCCGCCCGCCGAGTACCAGCTGTTCGACGAGTTGCAACGGCTGGGCGTGGACGGCGCCGCGGTCCGCGCGGTCCACACCGACCTGGGGCCGGCGATGCTGCCCGGCGGCTACACCGGCGACTTCGTCCTACGGGCCTTCCCGAACGCCGCGTTCTCCTGCACCACCGAGTACGGCGTGCGCCCCGAGGAGCGCGCTGCGGCCATCACCGGACTGCTCCAGCACATCGAGACCATGCACCGGCTCGCGGGCCGCCAGGCGCCGCCCCAGCCGCACCGCACGCCCGTTCCGCAGGCCGTCGCCCCCGCGCCGCCGCTGCCGAACGCGGACCTCGGCGCCCACCTCACCGAGGTCTTCGGCCCCGACGGCGTACGCCGCCCCGACGCCACGGCGCTCGCCGCCACCCAGCTCCCCGAGGTCACCAGGGCCACCCTGACCGAGGCCGGCCTCCCCGCCCTCGTCCCGTACTTCTTCACCGCCGACGACCCCGCCGCCCCGCCGGCCGGCGGCCTGTTCACCGACGCGGCCGCCCACCTTCGGGGAGCGGGGACGAACGCCCGGCCGGAAATCCTCGACATCCTCGCCGGATACGTCCGCCTCGGCACCGACGGCCTGTACACCCTCGCCGTCCAGTGCACCGCCCCGGAGGACGACCCGAGCCAGCTCGGCACCCTCTGGGCCGTCCAGCCCAGCACCGGCGGCGCCCGCTTCGTCAACCGCTCCCTCGCCGCCTACCTGCGCTCCTTGGCCCTCCTGGTCACCACGCGCCGACAGTTGGCCGGCCTCGACCCGTACGCCTCGGGCGCCGCGGTAGCCGCCTTCCAGGAACAGCTCGTGGCCCTCGATCCGTGGTCCCTGGACGACGCCGACAACTGGTGGTCCCTGGTGACCGAGCAGATGTGGCACGGCCTGTTCTGACCGAGCCTCCGCCACGGCCTCCGCGCGAGATGAACGAGGGGGACTAGGGAGACGAGGGGGACGAAGAGGATGAGAGGGACGAGGGGGACGCACCCCAACGCCCGAGGGCGCCGTGACGCGGTACACCGCACCACAGCGCCCTCACCGCACGAGCCGGGTCCGCAACGCCCACCGTCGACCCGAAGTGAGCCGACGTCGGCGCCCGTTGGTCACCAGGTTTCCACGGCCCAGAACTTGTTGAGGTAGGTCCGGACTTCGTCGAGGGTCAGCCAGCACTCCCACATCTGGCGGGTGGCGCCGTCGCCCCAGGGGTTGCCGAGGCAGATCCGGCCGCCGGCCACGTCGACGTCCTTCACGAAGTAGGCGTGGCTGGCCGCCAGCCGTCCGCCTGCCAGCTTTTCGCGGTCGTTCCCCTTGCCCCAGGTGCCGACCGCGAGCGCCTGGCCACGAGCCCGCCGGTCGGCGGCCTCGTGGCAGAGCCAGGGCGAGTGGTAGTCGAGCGGCTGCGGCTCCCGGCCGGTGAGGAGGCTGAACGCGTCATCCACCCAGCCGCCGCTGATCTGCTCGTAGCCGCCGCGGAGCTTCGCGGCGGCCTTCTCGTAGTAGCCGGGCCAGGTCTCGGCGTAGCGGGCGTCGTCCGTGTGCCCCTTGGCGCACCACAACATGCTGTGCCCGTAGGGCAGATCGGGCACCATCGTGATGTCGACCGGCCGCCCCTCGACGTAGAGCGTGCAGGTCACCGTGCCGTTGGCTTCGAGTCGGAGATGGCGGGCAGCGTGCTGGGGGTTGGCCTGGATCACCCCTTGGATGCTGGTGAGGAACCAACAGGTGCCGAACCGTCCCTGGTCCATGTCCTGCCAGGACATCGCGTCCGTCGAGCCGGAGACCCGCTGCCAGTTCTGGGTGAAGTAGGCACCGTCCACCTTCGCGAACGGCCCCTCGGGCAGTACCCAGCCGTGGTCCGCGCAGTCGCACTCGGGGTCGTACTCGGGCTGGCTGCACACCATCCAGGTGCCGACCAGCATCGCCGCGTACGGGCTCACCGCGCGCAGCAGCCAGCTGAACAGCTCGGCCTGCCTGCGCCAGTCATAGGCAGGTTCGCCGTGCTCGTCTACGACGTGGGTGAGGTCGTCCCAACGCTCCAGGCCCTGCTGGCCCCAGCGGCGGACCACCATGTCCAGCTCGGTCGGCGGCAGCGGGACCAGGAGGTTGGCCACCTGGTCCAGCAGCGACCGCGCGCTGTAGCGGGTCTCGTCGGCGAACAGCAGGTTCCACGCTTGCTGCCCGACGGCCTCGGCCCGCTGCGGGTTCGGCGGCGGGCCGGGTGGCTGCCAGGGGAGTTCGACCAACGGGTGGCCGTCCTTGGTGTAGTTCAGCCGGCTCAGCCCGATGCTGTCGTTGACCCCGCGCACCAGGTCGACCGTGCCGAGCAGCACTTCACCGCCAGGTATGAAGTCCGCCGCGTAGCCCGCTACTTGACGCCAGTTGTTGCGGCCGTATCCCACCGGTCCACCCCCGTACCACTGCTCAACCGCCCAGGAAAAGCCGCTCATGCAGTTCGTGTAGCCGGCCTCGCACCCTGGTGCCTTATCTTGATGAGCCATCAGTACGATGTGAGGCTCACAATCGCTTATGAAGGGTACCTGACATGGGGGACTCCGGGTTTCGGGTTGAGCCCGAAACAATCGGAAGTTATGCGTCAACGGTCGGTGACCAGGTCGAGCAGCTCAGGACGATCCAGAACGCGGTAGCTGCCATCCAAATCTCGTCCACCGCCTTCGGACACCTACCGAACGCGCAGAACCTGGCGGAGGCGTACAAGGAGCACGCCGACGCGAGCCGACAGAACCTTTCCGACCTCGTGCAAGCGCTGACGAACACGTCGGAAGGGCTCCACTTCACCGCGCAGAACTACTCCGAGCATGACCAGGCGGTCAGCTCGTCCTTCGGGGGTGCGTGATGAGCCGAAGCCGCTCGCACTCGACTCCGCACCACCCGTCCGCGCCCTCGCACGGCGGGTCGACGGACCACCCCAGCCCGTCCCCCAGCGGGCCCACCGGCAACAACCACCCCAGCCCGCCCAGCGGGCCCACCGGCAACAACCACCCCAGCCCGCCCAGCGGGGACCAGGACCACACCCAGACGCCCAGTCAGAACCAGAACCACAACCCGCCGGACCCGAACCACAACCGGCAGTCGGATCAGAACCACCCCGACCCGAACCACAACCGCACCGACCATCAGGACGGCGGAGGCGGCGGCAACAGCGGCGGCAACGGCGGCGGCGGTTCTAACGACGGAGGCTCCGGCGGGGACGGCGGGGCGGACGGGGACTCGCCAGGCGGCTGGAAGGGCATCCTCCAGGAAGGGGGCAAGTCCGCAGCCCAGAAGTTCGGCGAAAAGGGCGGCGAGTGGGCCGGGGACAAGCTCTTCGGGGGCTCCAAAGACGAAGGCGGTAAAGGCGGAGGCGAAGGCGGCGCAGGCGGCGGCGAAGGCGCAGGCGGCGGCGAAGGCGGCGCAGGCGCAGGCGGCGAGGGATCCGGCGGTGGCGAGTCCGGGGCACCCGCACCCGGCCAGTACTCCACCCTCCCCTACCCCGCCCCACAGGGCGGCCCCGGGGGCATGTACGGAACGCAGAGCGGATCCGCCGGCGGATATCCGGGTGCGACCACGGGCCTCGCGCCGGCCGGGGACGCGTACGGGTGGATCCGAAAGCCCAACCCGGCGCCCATGGCTTCGCTCCCTGAGGCGACCCATCCCTCCCGGAGCGGGATCGGCGGCATGCTGGACGAGGCCGTCGAGTGGGCCCTGGAGAAGTCCGGCCTGCTGAAGGTGCTGGAAAAGGTCACCGGCGACCTCGCCCAGCTGAACGCGGCCGCCGACGCATGGCAGAACCAGGCCAAGGCCGTGCAGTTGGTGGCCGAGGAACTGAGGACCAACGCCAACCCCCTCTCCCGGCAGTGGGAGGGGCAGGCATCGGGCGCCTTCAGCGGCCACATGGGCGAGATCGTCGAGGCGCTCGACTCCACCGCCGAGGGCATGGCCCAGACCGCGAAGATCATCAACTCGGCCGCGCAGGAGTGCGCACAGGCCGAGGGCATGATCATCGAGATCATCAGTGAGGCCATCGAGGCGCTGATCGTCTCCCTCGCCGCCGAGGCCGTTATCGCCGTTCTCACGGCCGGCATCGGGCTCATCGCGGACGCGCTGATCACCGAGGCGGAGATCACGGTCTTCGTCACGCGCGTCGCCCGGGTGTCCGAAGAGCTCGCCACGAAGCTGGAGGAGCTGCTCAAGGCGCTCAAGGAACTGGGCTCCGCGGTCAAGGCGGTCAAGAACATCAGGACCGCCAAGAACGCCCTCAGCGGGATCAAGAAGGTCGAGAAGGCCGTTGAGGGGGTTCGCGAGTTCGAGCAGGGCGAGGGCGCACTGGCCAAGGGCATGAAGAAGGCCGACGACTTCGTCACGGGCAAGGTCAGGGGCGGGATCGAGTCGGGAGTCAAGTCCGGCCTCGGCATCGATGACGACGACCCGGTGCAGTTCGCCGAAGACGGCAGCGGGAAGGGCCTGGGCAAGGCGGCGGGCAAGTCGGCCTGGGGCGCGGCGAAGGAAGGGCTGATGAGCGACACCAACAAGGAGGCCGTCAAGCAGGAGATCCTGCACGACACGGGTCTCGCGGACGAGCCCAAGCCCTACCGCGTCGACCGGTCCAAGATCGATACGCCCTTCGGGTAAGCACGCCCTTCGGTAGGGCGCCGGCCGTCCCTCACCGGGCGGTCGACCACCAAGGGGGCACCGTGACATCCACGGTGCCCCCTTGGCGCACTCCGGACGCGAACCGGATATCCGGCGGAGACCTCAGCTGACGGCAATCAGTCCAGCAGGACCGCGAACTGCCGGGAGTCGTCCTACTCGTACACGTGCAGCGCGATCCACGAACCGTCGCCGAAGGCCAGGCCGAGCCGGTCCGCGAACGTGAACATGAACGTGAACCAGGATGGGGCGCGTCACGGCGCAACCCGTAGGCGTCGCGGGGCGGTTCGAGCAGGGCGAGCGCGCCAGATGCCCCAAGCGCAGCCGCTCAAGCCCCGATCCGAGAGGGCGAAGCCCCTTCCGAAACCACCCGCCGCCGGACACCGGCACACCGGTACACCGGCCCCCTCCGGAACCGCGCTCCTCAGGGCAGCAGTAGCCAGTCCGAGACGATCGCGGCCACCAGCCCCACGCCGAGCAGCCAGGTGCCCAGTCGGGTGCGCCCGTGCCGGCTGAGTTCGATGACGATTCCGCAGAGTATGAGCGCGGCCCCGTACACCCCGACCACCAGCACCGATCCACGGGTGGCCAGCCGCACCAGGAGCAGCACCGCCATCAGGGCCATCATCACCGAGGCCAGCACGACCCGCACCCGTCGCGCCTGACGTGGCGTCAGCCCCATGCGCCTTTCCTCGCCCTCGTCCTCTTCCTGGGCGTCGGCGTCGGCGTCGGCGTCAAGAAGGGGCTCATCGGAGCGATCAGGCTGATCAGAGTGGTCGTTCCCCTGATCGTTTTCAGCTGCATCCATGAGCGGAAATGCTACGGGACGACCTACGCGCCCACTTCACGCGCCGACCGCCGCTGCGCACACCAACTCCCACCCCGCCATCACCCGAATTTCACCAGTTTCACCCTATCCCCGGCAGGTCAAATCTCCAGAGTTTCAGCATTGTTGCCCCGGGTCCACCGCCGGGCGGCGATCACGCCACTCGCCTTGACACGCTTGCGCACAGTTCGCCTACTGTGGGATCGGCAGGCGTAACGAGACGTAATGATCATGGTGCCGTGTGCACCGTAAAAACAGGGGCAATGGTGGCGGGCAACGCATTCGACGTAGATCCGGATGTACTGCGGGCGCAGGGAAACGCATTCGTCCACATCGGCAGCGATTTCACCAAGGCGTCGAAGAAACTCCAGGACGACCTCAAGGGCATCGGCGACCCTTGGAAACAGTGCGACTTCGGCGACATCTTCGACACGATCTACACCCCCATCCGGGACGGGATGTTCACGTCGATGGATTCCCTGGGCGAACGTCTGGAAGGCATCGGCGACAAGCTCCAGGAAATGGCGCGTTCGTACACCGAGTCCGACGAGCAGGGCGTCCACACCATCAGCGCGGTCGGCCGTCCGGCCATCTGACGCACACCCCGCCGGCCACACTCTCGTCCGGCATCTCCCTTTCACCAGCATTCGCCTACCACCGCACGGGGGACAAGCACTGTGTCACTGACGCTGCCGAGCGAGGTCACCTGGGTCCTGGACCTGCTCGGCTACAACTGGCCGGACGCCGACGAGGACAAACTCCACGAGTGCGCCCAGGTCTGGCGCAATTTCGCCGAATCGGTGAACACGGCGCACGGCCAGGGCTCTTCGGCGGCCAATGCGGTCGTCTCCGCCAATTCCAGTGAAGCCGTCGAGAGTTTCCAGAAGGAATGGGGCGCTTACGACGGCAGCGGCGGCAGCGGGGACAACTACTGCCGCGACGCCGCCACGGCGGCCGACGCCATCGCGCTGGCCTTCGACGCCGCGGCCGTCGCCGTGCTCGCCGGCAAGATTGCGGTCATCGCCCAACTCGTCATGCTGGCCGCCGAGATCATCGCGGCCCAGGCCGCCGCGCCCTTCACTTTCGGTACGTCCGAACTCGCCGCGGCCGGCGCCACCCAGGCGACCCGCCTGATCGTCCGCGAGATCCTCGAAAAGATCAAGCGCGAGGTGATGCAGGCGGCGACCAAGGCCATGGAGCACGCCACCATGGACGCCATCAAGAAGATGGCGAAGAAGGTGGTTTCCAAGGAAGCCCGCAAGGTCGTCACGGACTACGCCAAGCAGCAGATCAAGGAAACGGTCAAGGACACCGTCAAGGACAAGGTCGTCGACGCGGCCAAGGAGAAGGCCAAGGAAGCCGGCACGGAAATGGCGCAGAACGTCGCGCAGCAGGGCATCGAAGCCCACTTCGGTGAACGCGACGGCATCGATCTGGGCGAAACCGCCGACATCGGCAAGAAGAAGGCCGAAGAATACGTCGACGGCGTCAAAGAAGGCGCCAACGACCTCACCAACCCCAAGACGTACATCGACCACGCCAGGGACGACCTCACCAACCGTGGCCTGGACGAAGCGCAGAAACACGTCGACAAGCACACCGGCGGCGCCGCCAGCCGCCACCAGGGCGCCACGGACGCCGTCAAGGACAACGTGAAGGGCAGCGTCCAGGACGTCTTCGGCTGATCCCGAGCCGCTCCCAGCCACGCTCTCCCAGGGCCGCCGCCAGCTGACCTCCCCGGTCCCGCGGCGGCCCTGCCGCCTTCAGTCACCGAGCACACTGCCCGTATCCGCGGCCACCCCGGATTCTTGGCTCCAATCCCGTCCGTCACGGTCATCGTGCCCGCCGTCGTCGCGGGCAGCCTCTCGCCGAATTCGGACTGGACGGCACGATTGGCCAGATCACACGCTGTGGCGTCAAGGCTCCCCGGGCTGCCGTCACATAGGGTGACACGCTGACCAACGTGTGGGGGGGCTCGATGGTGCACCCTCACGCACCCAGGAGTAGCCAGAGCTATGGGGAATTGGGGGAAGCATGTCGACCACGAACGTCGATCCGGCCGCGCTGCGTGCAGCCGCTGGCCACAGCGAGGAGATGCAAGCCGGCGTCGGGACCGCCTTGGGCAGTTTGAGCGCGCATCACCAGTCCGTGCCGGGACAGACCGAGGGCCTTGATTTGACTGGAGAACTTCTGAGAACCCATCAGTCCTGGCACGACCGACTCGATGACGTCAGAAGGGAATGCGGCGAGGTTGCACGGTCACTGAGGGCCTCTGCGGACAACTACGAGCGGAACGACGAGGAAACCGCCAATTCGTTCACTCGTCCCGCTGGAAATTCCCTCTCCATCCGTCCAGCAACGCAGAACACCGCCCGCCACACCAGCCCCTTTGGATGATGTCCGATGGCTCTGACTGTCCGCGAGCTCGAGAATCTTCGCTTCTCTGCATTCGAAAGCGCCAAGCAGGAATGGGAACAGCTAACCCATCGACTCGGAGGCTATAAAGACCGAGTTGATGCCCATATGCGCCTTCCGCTGAAGCACGGCTGGTCCGGAGAAGCAGCTGACACAGCACAGAAGCGCATGAACAGACTGGGCGAGAACTTTCAGTTCGGCAGCCAGGAATGCGCACTAATTCAGACCACCCTGGACGGCGCCATAACCGAACTACGAGCACAGCAGAAGGCGCTCCACCAGGCATTGGACGAAGCCACCCAGAAGGGATATCAGGTCGCTCCGACTGGTGAGGTCATATACGCCGACGAGGGTGACATACCCACCGGAGATCCTGACGCCGGGGTACCAGCGAAAGAGCAGGAGCGGCGCGCCCTTGAGGGGCAGATATTCTCCATCCTTCGCAATGCCGCGGAGATAGACGCTCGTTACTGCCTCGCCCTGGCAAGACTTCGGGTCGGCCGCGGACTGACCGTGGACACCCTGGAGTCACAGAGGGACGCCGGGGATGTTTCCAAAATTGCGGGCACCGCCGTCGGCCTTGAATCGGCTCCCACCAAGGGTACGAATCCGAAGAAGGTCCGGGACTGGTGGAACGGCTTGAGTGAGGAGGAAAAGGATGAGCAACTTGCGCTGAACCCGGGCGTCATCGGAAACCTCGACGGGATACCTGCAAAGACCCGCGACAAGGCGAATCGGGTCAACCTTGATCGGTTGATCGCCATGCACCCGCCTGGCACACCTATGTCGCCAACTGTGCAGCGTCAGTATGAGGGCTTCCAGATGATCAAGGCTCGCTTGGATATGGACCCTGAGCAGGGGCCAGAACCGCTACTGCTGGGCATCGGGGCTGAGGGGCAGGGACGGGCCATCCTGTCGTATGGCGATCCCGACACGGCGGACAATGTCGCCGCGTATGTACCCGGGCTCAATACGCAGCTCAGGGACGTTGGAGGCGAAGACGGCGCCCGTGCATGGAATGTATGGGACGCGGCTCAGAAAGCTGGCGATGGGCGCCACAAAACGGCTTCTATCGTCTGGCTTGGCTACGACGCTCCGCAGCTGGGCACGGATCGCCTCTCGGAGAGTAGCCTTGCGGTCGCCGACAGGGAGCGGGGTCAGCAGGGCGGCGCGGCGTTCGGGAAGTTCCTCGATGGCATCCAGACCACGCATCGAGGTGAACGGCCACATGTGACGGCCATCGGGCACAGTTACGGGTCGTTCACGGTGGGGCAGGCCGCCCAACGCGAAGGTGGAATCCCTGCGGACGACATCATCCTGGTGGGCAGTCCCGGGACCGGAGCTCAAAGGGCCGAGCAGCTTGGTGTGGGTGCAGACCATGTGTGGGCGGGTGCAGCAGAGAGCGATCCGGTCACCCACGCCCCATCCGACTTGGAACTCATCCCTGGTGGCGCCATTGCCCACCTCATGGATCCGCATGAACTTCATTTCGGACAGGACCCGGCCAGCGAGGAGTTTGGTGGGCGAAGATTCGGAGTTTCATTTGGCAATCCCTCGGAGTCCCACTCCAACTACTTTGACAGGGATAAGGGCGGCGACTCTCTGGATAACATGGGGGCGATCGTTGCGGGGCATCCGGAGAAGGTTTCCATCCAGGGGAGACGGTGAAAGTGATGAGGCGAAGGAAGTTCCTCGCAGCAGCCGGTAACGTGGCGCTCGTATCCGCCTGTCTCGCTGGCTGCTCGGCACTCCAAGGAGGTGATCCTGACCCGACCCTGAATCCAAATCAGGCTGTAAAGCGAGTCGACGCTGTTCTAGATGACACCTTCAAGGCAGTACGCCCGGAACTTAAGTGGCGCGATGGCCCGATCAGGACAACAGAGGGCAGGAATTCGTTCACGAACACGTCAAACGGAGAATTGACCGTTGGCAGAACTCGTTATGTGCGCACCAAGGTATCGAAGGAGAAGCTATCCGAACTGATAAAGGCTGTGGATACACATTGGAGGCGGGAAGGGTTCAAGATTGGTGAGCTACATCCCGAAAGGCCGTCGTTTTCCGCTACGACGCCAGACGGCTGCACCATAAAGCTCTCGGTGGGCGGCGTCAACAATGTCTACTTCGACGTCGGCGTTGGCGCAATATCCCCAGGAAGCGGATTTCAACTCAAGGGCGAGGAAGGCGATAAATTCCCCAAGGCGCCCAATGGTGGCCCCGACTACACCCCGGACGTGCGTGACCGCTACTGGTCCACGTAGCACCCGCACCACGGCGCCGCGAGCGCGATGATGCCCCAAGGTGATGGCCCCTGGACGGACAGGGGCCATCGGTAAGGTCGCCCCACCCGATGACACCGCTTACCCCATAGCGGCGGAGTGTCCGCACTGCCTCCATTCCGTCATCGGACGTCGCGACCGAGGACGACCAGGATGCAGGGGCCGCGATGAATCAACGTACGCCCCACACACCCGGAACGGTGTGAGGGGCGGCTCGCCCGTTCCACGGCTCCTCGGACAGGCCAGCGCCTTGTGGCTGTTTCGGCTAACTCCCATCTGGCCAACCTGCCTTCAGTTATTCCACTGCCGGTCCGCTCAACGGCTGTGGCTGTTCCACGGCGTACTCTGCCCAGACGGTTTTACCCGGACCGCCAGAACGCGGAACGACCCCCCAACTGTCCGCAAGGTACGCAACGATCAGCAGCCCGCGCCCGTTCTCCGCGAGCACACCACCAGGATCCGCGGCCGCATCATCCCCTTCGGGCTTGATCACCGCCGTAGGTGCCATAGGCAGCCTCTCGCCTCGCGTATCGGACACCTCCACACGGATGCGCCGGGCGCCCGCTTCCCCCACCGCCGCGAAGAGCCCCAGCCGGAGCGCGAAGTCCCGCCCGGGAACGTGCCCGTGCCGTGCCGCATTGGCGGTGAGTTCTCCGACGACCGCCGTAACGGACTCGTTGACCTCGGTGTCGTACGGATACCCCCACTCGTCGAGACGGATCGACGCCAGCCGGCGGGCCAGCCGGGCACCGCGCCGCGTGGAGGTGAAACGCATCGCGAACTCACCGATTCCGGCGTGGGTTTCGCTGTTTCGGGAAGATGCCACGGAAGAGCGGACTGTGCTGTTCATGGGCCCAACCCTCGCGCCGCCGACATATCTTTGACGAGGAGTGATGCGCTGACCACGGTGCGTTGTACGCACCCGGAGCGCGCGGGTACGCGGCGAAGCCGGAAACCGGGAGGGCAGCGAACATGGACGACGGCGACCAGAGGCCGGAAGACGACGAGCAGTCGGAGTACGAGCCCGAGTCGAGCATCCTGAAGGTGTTCGGACGTCAGCTCAAGCGCCTACGGGAATGGGCGGGCATGGAACGCACCGAGTTGGGCGCACGGACGGGCTACTCCCCCTCCACCATCGCCTCCTACGAACAGGGACGGCGCATCCCACCACCCGACTTCATCGACCAGGCGGACGGAGTCCTGGGGGCACACGGCGTCCTCATCGAGATGAAGGAGGAGGTGGCAAGGGCCCGCTATCCGGCATTCTTCCGGGACGCGGCCCGGTTGGAGACCAAGGCGGTCGGGCTCCATGTTTACGCGACCCAGGCGGTACCCGGACTGTTACAGACAGAGGAATACGCGAACGCGGTCTTCACCATGTGGCGTCCCCTGCTGGACGAAGAGACCATCCGACAGCGAACTGCGGCACGGCTCGACCGTCAGAAGATCTTTGCCCGGAGCCCGCTGCCCACGATCAGCTTCGTTATCGAGGAGGCATCGCTGCGGCGCCCTTTGGGTGGCAAGGCAGTCATGCGGGGCCAGTTGGAACAGATCCTGCTGCACGGCCAGCGCCGCAACGTCGAGATCCAAGTGTTGCCGACCGAGCGGGAGGAGCACGCGGGGCTGGGCGGAGCCTTTACCTTGCTCGAAACGCACGAAGGGCGGAGGATCGCCTACGTGGAGGCGTACAGGGACAGCCGCCTGCACGCAGAGCGGAAAGTGGTCCGGGAGATCGAGGAACAGTACGGGATCCTCAGGGCACAAGCGCTCACGCCGCGCGAATCGCTAGCCTTTGTCGAGAAGTTGCTGGGAGAAGCATGACCATCAAAGAGACTGCGCAGGCCGTGCCCGAGTTGGCCTGGTTCAAGAGCAGCTACAGCAGCGGTGCGGGCGGCGAATGCGTCGAGGTCGCAACTGACCTAGCCTCTGTGCACATTCGCGACTCGAAGGACGCCACCCGGCTCGCGCTGACAACATCCCCCAGCGCCTGGTCCGCATTCGTCGGCTTCGCCAGAGCGCACGCATCCTGACGTCACAGCGGCGCTTCAGTCCCCCGAAGCACGAGGGACGAAGTACCGCAAACAACATGGGGGTCCGCAACCCGAAGGCTGCGGCCCCCCATACATTTCCACTCTTGCGCTGCATCAGAGCCCTACTGGTCAGGCGCAAGGCGGCACTCGCCGGCAGACCCTTCTCCGACCCCAACGAAATCGACCAGGCAACCCAAACCGCGACTCTCCAACCAACGGCCGTTGTCATGCCGCGGGTTGGGCAGTCAGCCTCCGCAACTCGCCGACGTCGACGCCGTTATACGTACACCCTTTCGGGGGGCGTAGCATGATCTCTCCTTTGAACACCCAGCACGAGACAACGGGGATCATGTTGAAGACTCATGCACGCGGCGTTCGCCGCGTCACGCTCGCTGTGACCTGCGTGGCCGCGATCACTTCCTTGGCGGCCTGCGGCCCCGACAACGCTGGCAAGGCGGCCGGCAACGCGTCTGGCCCGGCGAGCAGTTCCGCACCCGGTGCCTCAACCGGCAGCCAGGCCAAGCCGAACGGCATCGAGAAGCAGTCCGGCAAAGAGATCTACCTCAAGGCAACGCAGGCGAACGCCGACGCCAAGTCCTTCCGGGAGCAGGCGACCAGCTCCAAGCAGAAGACCGACCTCAAGCTCTCCGCCACCGAGTGCGTCGGCACGGTCAACAAGTTGCAGCAGGGCTCGTTCGAGATCATCCGCAAGGACAACGACATCTGGGTCAAGGCGGACGCTCAGTTTTCCGCGGGGGCGAAAGCGCACGGCGGCGCGATCCCGTCCGACAAGTGGCTGCACGGCACGCCCAGCAACCTGCTCATGAAAGCCCTGGGCACCTACTGCCACCAAGAGCAGTTCACCAAGCCCAGCAAGGGGCCCGGTGACCTCACCCTGGGCAAGAGCACCACCGTGAACGGGGTGTCGGTCGTCCCGGCGAGCATGAAAGTCGGAGACAAGGGCGTTACCTACTACGTCGCGAACACCGGCACGCCAAACCTCATCAAGCGCGAAGTCACGGGGCGGGACGACCTGCCGACCATCAGCTACTCCGACTTCGGAAAGCCTGTCGGCGCCAGCGCCCCGACGGGCGAGATCGTCGAGGCTCCCAGCCACTGAATCCAACGTGCCGCATGCCGTTGGCCGTCGACGCGGCACAGGACAACACACTGTGACAGCAGCGAGGTTGTGCCTGTGTTCGCCTGAAACGAACAGTCCGGCCTGACGTGCACGAGCACGGGCTCGTCACCACCTCAAGGTTCCTGGTGGCGGCCTACGGCTCAAACGCATTGGGGTCCGCAGCCCGAAGGCCGCGGACCCCAATCAATTTCCGCTACTTTGTGGCTCGCTCGCCCTACGGCAGAGCCTTACCTGCCGGGCGGTGGCGGGTACGAACCAGGCGCGCCGGGCTGCTGGGGCGGGGTCTGCGGGTAGGGCGCATAGCCACCCGGACCACCGAAGGCACCGGGACCGCCAGGCGGCGGACCGTTACGCCGGCCCTTCCGCCGCACCAGCATCACAATGACGACGATGACAACGACGACGACAACTCCGGCCCCGACCAGCATCGCGATGAAGAGCGGGCTCCAACCCTGCTTGTTCACGGGCTGCGTCGCGGTGTCGCTTCCGTTGCTTCCCGTGGAGGCTGCCTGGCCTCCTGTACCTGCGGAAGACGCCTGGTCCTTGGGCATCTTCAGCGGCCCGTTCTTCAGACCTGCGGGGATGTCACTAGAGAGCGCCCTGAGTGGCCTGATGTAGCCATAGCCGTACTTCTGATCGGGGAGAGAGATCCCCTTGGCGGAAGGGGGCAGGCCAGCGGTCTTTGCCAGGCGGTTGACGATCTGGCCAGCGGTCAGGTTGGGGAACTTCTCCCGGAGAAGGGCTGCAGCGCCCGACACGAAGGCGGCTGAATCCGACGTACCAGTGCCCTTCTGGTACTGCGAGGTACCGCTATCTCCAGCAGAGACAATGCCGACGGCAGGTGCCGTCAGCAATACCTGGGGACCATAGTTTGAATTCGCCCAGATATTACCCGATTCCTCAACTCCGCCAACCGTCAAAACGCCTGGGTAGATGCCGGGATATCCGATATCTTCGGCGCCCTTACCATGGTTTCCGGAAGCCACCACAATCAGCACGTTGTGCTTGAAGGCGTAGGCGACGGCCTCTTCTTCCGCTGGCGATCCAGCATTGGTGGCCTGCGAGATGTTGATGACCGAGGCACCCTTGTCGACCGCATAACGAATGGATGCGGCAAAGCCATCTGCGTTTAGCCCCTTGTCCCGCAATGGCAAGATCTTGGCGTCCGGCGCCAGCCCCTTGGCCCCCGATTCGCCTCCTGGCCCGTGCCCATGGGCGGCAATATCTGAGGCCATCGACGTACCATGCGTGTCGCCACCCCGCGGTTCCGCAGAGTTGCCTCCATCGATGAAATCCTTGCCTGGCAGTACGTTGCCCTTCAAGTCCGGGTGCTGGGACTGAACCCCGTCATCAATGACAGCGACGGTCACTCCCTTCCCTGTAGAAATCTTCCAGATCTCGTCGGCCTTGAAGGACCCCAGAAACCACTGCCCGTCTCTGACCTGGTCTGCCGATGCAACCGGCGCGGTGCCGAAGAGCAACGCTCCCGCCACAACCGCGCCGCCCACCGCACGCAGCGTCCGCGTGAAGCTCATGCTGTACACCTCTCTCAACAGGATGGGGCCCTCAGCTACGCATCGGGCCCCGTCTTGTTACTGCCGAATTGCCAACGACAGCTTCCTACTCAATGACCTTCGGAGCAATGTTCCGCTCCGGCGTCCAGGTCTCCTCGTCCTCCACCAGGTAGTCAGGGCGCTCGCCATTCTGGCCCTTGTTGTCCTTGCCCTTGGCACCGTGGGCGCCGGGCGCTCCCGCCATACCAGCAGGACGACGGCCTCCGGCACCAGCAGCACCGGCCTGCGCTCCACCGCGGCTACGGTGCAGGCCCGAGCCACCCTGCCCAGCGGCACCGGCCTTACCACTGCCGCCGCCGATGATGCCGCCCTTCTGACGGGCGAGCGGAGCACCGCGTCCGCCGCCAGCGCCCTTTGCGCCGCCGCCCTTGGCTCCCGCGGCACCGCCCATTCCGGGCATGCCGGGTCGCCCGGCGCCGCGACCAGCCGCACCAGCACCGCCTGTGCCAGCACCGGTACCGGAGCCCTTGATCCCTGCACCGGCGCCCTTACTGCCGCCGTTGCCACCGATCAAGCCACCAGCACCGCCGCCGATACCGCCGCCACCGCCCAGAGATCCGGTACCGGCGCCACCGCCGATACCGCCTCCGCCGTGCGCGCCACCACCGAGTCCGCCAGCGCCACCGCCGATGCCGGTACCACCGGCGCCACCGGTGCCACCACCGCTCGGAGGGTTGAAGCTCTCAAGCCCCGTGTTCACCTTGGGCCCGAGCGAACCAGTGCCGGGCGCAGGAGTCCCGACGCCGCCACTGATGCCAGGCGTGCGAGGGGTCTGGATTTGAGGTGCCCTGAGCCCTCCAGAGGAGCCACCAGGCCCCTGGCCCATACCTGAGATCGACGGGCGACCTACCTGGCGGGGTGCCGTTGATCCAGACGAGATCGGCATGGGGATGGGGGGCGGCGGGCCGCCATCGGGCGACCCGGGGTAGTCCTGGTGTTCGTGATTGGGGAGGCTGGCCTTCCACGTCCCCATAGCCTTGGCCTGCGACACATAGGCCGCCCCCAGCTGCTCCATCTTCACGGCCATGCGCAGCTGCTGCTCTTTACCCGCGGAAAGACTTCCGGAGTTGTTGTCCAAAGCTTGCTGCGTGGTCATGTTGGGGTTGGCCAGGTCACGCTTCAGGCCGGACTCGTCGCGGTCGCCGCCATCCTCGATGGCGTTGACGATGCTGTTGGCGGTACTCGGCTTCTCCATCGACTCGATGTCGGGCTTGAGCTGTTCGAGAACGGTCGCGGCGTTCGTCATCGCCTTGGAGGTGTAGTCGGCGTACGACGCACTGTCAGCGATCTTCTTGCTGATGACTTGCGCTTGGGCCTTGAACTTCTCCGCGGCGGCGCCGTGCCAGCTCTGAAGCACCTCGTTCACCGCCGCGTCAAAGGCGCCCTTGATGCCTCCGCCGCTGCCACCGATCAGCTGGTTGTGTACATCTGACCAGCCCCGCGCCACATTGTGAACCTCGGCCGGACTGGACGCCTTCACCATCTCCTTCATGGTGTCCATGTCCAGCTCGGCGAAGTTCGTCTCGTGCTTGGCGTTGACGCACATCGTCGCCGGAATGTACTCGTAGTCGGTGTAACCCGAGTCACCACTGCTCATGATCTGCTTCCCCCTTTACTGCTCTCCATGCTGACCTCAAGCTCTCCCATACCAGGTTCCGCGTCATCTAGGACATGTTCGCGGCGGTGTCGGCTTCCTGGTTCTGGTAGTTGCCGTGCACCTTCTTCGTCTTGGTGCCGAACTCGTTCGTGACGTCATGGAGATGTCCAACGATCGACTCGATGGCGTTCTTCATGTCCGTGTGGGCGTTGTGCAGCTTTTGCGCCTCGACGAAGTTGACGCCCGCAGAGCCGGTCCCCAGAGCATTCGGCGACAACGTCGTCTTGTACCGCGCGTCGGACTGAGCGCCCCCAAGGTCCTTCAGGATGCCGTTGAGCTTCCTCATGGTCTCTTCGAGGGCGCTCAGATCCACCCGATATTGATCAGCCATTCTTGGCCTCCCCGTGTGATGTCAATCCGGTCTTGCGGCGCCAGTCGCGCAGAGCGATCGAGGAGCCCACGACCACGCCGACGGCCAGAAGGCCGCCGCCGACAATGTAGATGGCGATGCGGCCGCGTCGCTCCTCGGTGGTTTCGCCGAGGGTGGCGACGGCCGGCAGGATGTTGGAGCCGTCGGCCGCGCTGGAGGGTTTGTCCGGCGTGGGTGCGGCGGTCGGTCGGGTGTTGTCGTTGAGCGCGGCGATCGGGTCGATGACACCCCAACCGACGTTGTCGTCACGGCCTCGACGGACGCGCTCGGCGGTCTGCTCAAGGTGCCAGATGATCTCGCGCGGTCCCCACTTGACCTTGTCGCCCTTGTGCTTGGCGACCAGGAGGGCGGCGGCTCCGGCGGCGTACGGGGCGGCGAAGCTGGTGCCCTGGTCGACACAGTTGCCGCCGAGCGGGACGGTGGAGACCATGTCGACGCCAGGGGCGGCGATGTTCACGAAGGCGCCGGGCTGGGAGAACGAGGCGCGCTCGTTGTTGCGGTCCGAGGCGGCGACGGCCAGCACGTTGTCGTAGTCGTCGCTGTACGCGGCCGGGTAGATGTTCTTCTCCTCGCCGCTGCCGCCGCTGTTGCCGGCCGCGGCGACGATCAGGACGCCCTTCTGCTGGGCGTTCTTCACGGCCTTCTCCAGCGGATCCAACTGGCCCCTGCTGGCGTTGGTGCCCTGCGAGATGTTGATGATGTCGACGTTGGCAGCGACCGCGTCGTTGATGGCCGTGGCGAGGCTGTCGGCGGTACCGGCCTTCTCGTCGCCGGTCTGCTGGAACGGGAGGGCCTTGGCTTGGGGGGCGAGGCCGTAGAAGCCGGACGTCGAGTTGGGCCGGGCCGCGATGATGCCGGCGACCTTGGTGCCGTGGCCGACCTTGTCCTGGGTGGGCTTGCCTCCGACGTAGGACTTGCCGGGGCCCTCGATGGCGTCCTGGAGCTGCTTGTTGCCCGCGTCGATGCCGGTGTCGATGACGGCGACCTTGATGCCCTCGCCCTTACCGCTCGCCCACATCTGGTTGGTGAGCAGGCGCTGGAGGGACCAGGGGGTCTCTTTGATGTCGTCGGCGCCGAACTTGCATTCACCGCTCTGCAAGGGCACGTTCTCGTCCGCGATCGCAGGCGCGGCGGTGACGGTCGACAGGCCGACGATGCAGGCCGCCGTGACCAGAGCGCCCGTCGCGCGGCGGCGGTGCACGGCTCGTTGACCAATAGCGCGAGATCCCACGGGTTGTCTGCTCTCCATGAGGAAGGTACGGAGCGGTACAGCGAGTACAGCAAGGTACGGAGTACGGCGGGGGCGGTTTTGGTGAAGGCGGGTGAGGAAGGAATGAGGAAGTGGTGAGGCAGCGGTGCGGATTTCGCCGGCGACCGCAACCGGACGGCAGAAGGGCGAGCGCACATGTGCAGCGCGCTCGCCCTCAATCACCACTGTGCGAGCCGTCGGGGGCTGCTCAGCCGTATGCCTTCCGTACCCGCGTGATGCGAGGTCGGCTACTGCCAGATGCTGGCGTTCTTGGACTCGGTGCTCTGGTAGTTCTGCGCCGCGGTGTCCAGCGCCTTGGCGATGGCCTCAAGCGTCTGCTGGAGGTGCTGGGCGCGCTGGTCCCACTCGCGCTGGCGGGCCTGGTAGCCCTCCTGCGCGGCACCTTCCCAGCTCGCGGCGATCTTCTTGACACCCGACTCGAGGTCGTCGAGCTGCGAGCGGATGTTGGTGGCGGTCGAACGTACGTCCTGACTCGCCTGGCTGATCGTCGAGAAATTGACGAGGATCTGGCCGCCCATGATGTCTCCTCAGGGGGTGATGATGTCTGCTGAATTCACATGCCGCGGTGGAGGGTCGGGACCGGAACTGGCCGGTCGACCGGACCGCGGCGGGTGGGCGATCGCGCCGGGTCAGCGGCGCGGCCCCATCATCCGAAGGGCGAAGCCTGGGCGGTGACGTGCGAGATCGACTGGGCCTGCTCCTCTTCGGAGGCGGTGTAGTTGCCCGTGGTCTGGTCGATCGCTTCCTTGATCTCGCTCAGCAGCTGGTTGATCCGGTTGGCGTCATCGTTCACCTGCGACTGCAGCTGGTGGTACGAGGAGGCCGCCTGGCCCTTCCACCCGGAGGTGATGGAGTCGACGACCGTCTGGAGACGCTGGATCTCACCACGGATCGCCTGGTTGACCGAGTCGATTTTGCCGCTGAACGCGACCATCTCCTCGTGAGTGGTTGTGAACTGACCAGCCATGGTCAAGGTCCCCCATGAGACTCGTACGGCGGCCGCGCGATGCCGGCGAGGGCTTGCGCGGATGGCATCTCTGCTGACGCCTCCTGCCACATTACCCACTCCACACGGGTGTTCCCAACAGGGGGGAGGGGTCTTGTGACGGGATCACAACATTGTCAACTGGGCGGCGGGAAACCGCGGTTCACCGGAACCCGACAGATACGACGCTATCGGGCGCGGTGCGCGGCCGGCACGGTGCGATGCCGCGCCACCCCTCAGGGGGCGGCGGCGCGGCATCGCACCGTGCGGGAAGTCCCGCCTCGGGGTCAGGACGCCTGCGGCTTGCGCGCGCTCGTGACGTCCAGCTGCGGCCCGGCGGAGAGCAGTTTGGACCACGCCTCCAGCATGAGCGGCGGGTGCGCCTCACCGTAGCCGAGGTGGACCTGCGCCTGGTCCTGCTCCTGCTTGTCGCTGCCGGCCTTGGTGGCGGAGTCGTTGTTCCGCGGGATCGAGTAGCGCAGGCCGGTGTCGGTGACCAGGAAGAGGCTGCCAGAGGTCGCCTTGGGGTTGGAGATCTGTTGGTACAGCAGGCCGCTGCCGGGGGTGACGTAGGTGGTGGCCCCCGGGGCGATCTTGGCCGGATAGTCCTTGCCGACCCAGGTGCCCATGTTCGGGACCCCGTTGGGGAAGCCGAGCTTGTCGACGCCCGGGTACTTGGTGGTGGTGCCCTTGTAGACGCTGCAAGAGACGCCGTCCTGGGTGGGCGAGCCCAGGCCGCTGGTCTGGGAGCCGTGCGCGAAGTCGTTGGCCGCGCTGACGGTGTCCTTGGGCCACGGGTTGTCCAGGTCCGTACCGGCGACCTTGCCGTAGAAGGTGTACGGGCGGTTGGTGGCGTCCAGCTTGAGATGGCGGATGCTGCCGGTGGAAACGCTCACCGGCTGCAACGCCTTGCCGTTGTTGCCGTTCAGCTTCGCGGCGTTGGGGCCCTGCTCCAGGAGGTTGGCGACGAAGTTGCTGACCTGCGCGACGCCGTCGAAGAGGACCACGTACTTCTGGCCGTTGCTGTCCTGGAGGATCGAGCCGACCTTCTGCGCCGCGGCCGGGAGGTCGGGGTCGGAGTGCGGGCTCCCCGCACCGGCCACGACCGGCATGCTGATCGCGTACGGGCTCTTGACCAGCGTGTTCATGAACTCGGCGGACACCTTCTGCGGTTCCGCCTGGGAGCCGAAGATGATCCGCCGCAGGGTCCGGTCTTCCTCGACGTCGGTGTGCTTGACGCCGCCCTGCGCCTCCCTCATCGCCTGGCTCGCATCGGCGATCATCTGGAACGCGAAGCCGTTGTTGTCGACCAGCCACTGCACCCCGTCGGGGTCCTCGACGTACAGGGCCTGGTGGAAGTCGAGCTTGCCCTTCTTGGTGTCGTCGAGGGCCTGCTTGTCCTTGCCGTCGAGGACGAAGACGGCCTGCTGGCTCTTGCTGTTCTCACCGCTGCCGGGCCGGTCGCACACCGCCCAGGTCTTCGCCTTGTCGACCTGGGACGCGGTGGGCAGGCGGTCCGGGGCGTACGGAATGCCGATGGCCGGGCCGTGGGGCAGCTTTCCGTCCAGCTCGGATTCCTTGACCTTCACGACCTTGTACTTCTTGGGGTCGAGAAGGAGTTTGGCCGAGGCCAGATTCAGGACGGGGTAGAGCAGTTTCTGCTTCGTACCGTTCGCGTCCTTGTTTTCCAAAACGACATAGCGCGTGGTGGATTCGTCCCCGACGAGGACATTTCCTCCCACGGTGTCCCATCCCTGCGGCGCGACCGGGCTGAAAACACCCAGGGCGCCGAACACCACGGTCGCCAGGACCCCCATCACCACGCTGGGCACCACCGCCTTCAGCGGCTTGGGCGCGCTTTCGATGGAGCCGTTCGGCAGCGGCTTCAGAAATGCCGCATTCGTACGCTTTCGAGCAAACGAATACGCATTCAGCTCGTCCCGACGTGATGCCATTGTTGCTTTCTCTCCCCGCCTGTCGGATCCACATCGACCGCCCCCGGCACTCACGCCGTAGCGCCCTCTACTATGCCGTGTATCGATCGAGCCGTACGGTACGGGTGCCACCTTCCAACGCACCAGTCTCAACGGCGGCCGATACGCCTAGAGCCACCACCAGTAGAGGAGCAGGCCGGGGGATGTCCAGCGCCACCAGGGCTCGACGCCGCAATGGGCGGCAACAGCAGCAACAGCCTTCCGCTGCACCGCAATACGCGGGAAATGAGGGCCAAAACGGTACAGCTCCGAGCGACAGAGGAACTGACGGTCGGGCCGCGGCCGGGCCGGTCTCGCCCCGGCTGCGCCAACAGGCCGGGACCATCGGCGGCGTCCGGGTACAACAGCTGGCCATCATCGAACTCGCCGCGGCGCTGGTCCTGGTGGGCCTGTCGATGCATCACCCGGTGGCGCTGACCGTGGCCGTGGTGGTGGCGGTCATCCTGGTCATCTTCGCGCTCGGCCGGCGCCGGAAGATCCCGCTGCCCGAGTGGATCATCACCGTGCGCGCGATGAACCGCCGCGGCAAGAACACCAGTGACAACCTCGCCGCCACCCAGGGCGTCGACCCCGCCTTCGCCCCGGTGGTGGAGTGCGACCCGGCGCTGCGCACCTACGAGTACACCGACGCCGAGCAGCGCACCGTCGGCTTCGTCGGCGACGGCACCTTCCTGACCGCGATCGTCCAGGTGGACGCGCGCGACGAACCGCTGCGACCGCAGCGCGGCAGCCACATGGTCCCGCTGGAGCTGCTGCACACCGCGCTGGACGTCGAGGACATCCACCTGGAGTCCGTGCAGTTCGTCCAGTACACCCAGCCCGCCCCGGCGCCGCACCTGCCCGAGCAGGCCGTCGCGGCCCGCTCCTACGCGCCGCTCCAGGCCCAGTCGCAGACCCCCGCGGTGCAGCTGACCTGGATCGCGCTGAAGCTGGACCCGGAGCTGTGCGCGGAGGCGATCGCGGCCCGCGGCGGCGGCATGGACGGCGCCCAGCGCTCCCTGCTGCGCGCCGCCGACCAGCTCGTCAGCCGCCTCACCGCACGCGGCGTGCGCGCCAAGGTCCTCGACGAGCGCGAGGTGGTGGCCGCGGTCGGCACCGCGGTGTGCGTCAGCCCGCGGGCCGCCAACGGCGCGATGAGCCGGGACGGTCGGGCCGCCCGCCGCACCCAGGAGACCACCCGGGCGATGCGCTGCGACGACCGCTGGCACACCACGTACTGGATCGGCCGCTGGCCCCAACTGGGCCGGGGCGGTGCCCCGTTGGCCGCCATCACCCAGCTGTTGACCAGCACCCGCGCGATGGCCAGCACCTTCGCGCTGACCGCGACGCACGGCGGCGGCCGACTGCCGGCCATCTCCGGCTACATCCGGTTGTCGACCCGTAGCGACAACGAACTCGACGCCGCGCAGAATGAGTTGGAGCGCCGTTCCGGCTCCGTCAAGGTCGGACTGGTCCGGCTCGACCGCGAGCAGCTGCCCGGCCTGCTGGCCACGCTTCCCCTCGGAGGTACCCGCTGATGGGCACTCCCACGTATCAGCCCCGTGTCAATGTCAGCAGCGACGGCTGGCGCACCCCGACGAACCAGGGCATCTCCGGCGGCCGGGTCTCGCACCTGCCGCGTCCGGACGAGGAGCAGTCCGGGCCGAAGGGGCCGAAGCCACGGCCCGGTTTCGGGCTGCGCGGCCCGCGGCGCAACCCGCACGTCCTGACGGCCGAAGCGCTCGCCGCGCTGACCCTGCCGGTCGGCGACGACGGCGTCATCATCGGCATCGACCCGCAGAACCAGCCGGCCGTGCTGAGCATGCTGCGCCCCGCGCCGATGGAGATCACGCTGGTCGGCAGCATGTGGATGGCGCAGGTGCTGGCGCTGCGGACGGTCGCCACCGGCGCCCGGGTCGCGGTGGAGACCGCCCGGCCGCCGGCCTGGGGTCAGATGGCACAGGCCGCCGGCGGCGGTCAGCAGTGCGTCTCGGTCTTCGACGTGCGCCAGATCGCGCCGCAGGGACCGTCGGTTTCCAGCCCCGTGTTGGTCGTCCGCGACATGGGTGCGCGCCCGCCGCGCAACCAGCTCGCACCGAGCCCCTGGCAGACCGTGTTGACGGTGCTGCCGTTCCTCGGGCCGCGCTCGCCGCAGATGCTCAGCCGGTCGGACCTGGTCGGCCTCCAGCGCCTGTCGCCCGAAGAGGCGGAGGTTGTGACGCGGATCATGCGCCTGCCGGAGAACGTCGGTGCGGTGCTGCCGACGCTGAGCGACAACGCCATGCTGTGGTGCCGGCGGGACGGCGCCCACCAGTTCGTCATGACCCAGCCCACCGAGCCGGAGACCAACCTGCTGGGCGGGCCGCGCCGCATGGACTGACCACTCCCACCGGCCGGTTGCCCGCGGGCGCCGGGCGCGCCTGCACGACCGGCCACCGGGCACGAGCTACGGGCGCATCCACGGGGTGCGCCCGTAGGCGTGCCGACCGGGCTTGAAGACGACATGGCATCGACTGCCGTTATGGGCCGACTGTTGATTAGGCTGTAGGGAGAGCCGCAGGAGCACCTCACGTCGGCAGTGCACGACGGCAGCCGATTACGGGGATGGAGACTTAGCAGTGGTGGCGCAACCCGGGGTGGCGTGCTCCGACTTCCGTTACATCCGATCGATCCGCCTGTATCCGGTCCTGCCGTTCAGGTGCGTTGCAGTAGACCAGGAGGCACAGTGAAAGACCAGGAGGCTTTCCGCCCGGACGGGAACGATCCTGAGGACGATCAGTCTGAGTTCGACCTAACCGGCGAGTTCAAGATCGATTTCGCGGCTCCGGCCTGGTACGGCAGCAACGACACCAGTGGCGGCGCGGCCTCCTCCGCGACCCCGCCCGCCGGTGCCCAGACCACGGATCCGCCGCCGCCGACCGGCCAGCCGCTGGCCGGGCCGGCCCAGGGCGGGCCCGTCCCCGGCGTTCCGCAGCAGGATGCACCCGGTTCGGCCGCGGCTCCCGGGTTCCCGACGCTGCGACCGCACGACGCGGGCGGCGACGCCCCGGTCACCGCACCTGACGGCCCATCGGCTCCGGTCGCCGGCAACGACGGCGCCAACGTCCGCGCCGGCAACGGCCCGGACCCCTCGGCCTCCCTCTGGGACGACGAGGACGACGCGGAGCCGGCAGCGGCGGACGCGGCGCCCGAGCCGCAGGCCGCACCCGCCGCCGCGGACGGCGCCGTAGCGCCCGAGGGACAGCCCGCGCCGGCTCCCGGGCCCGAGACCTCCGCCGCGGCCGCGGCAGCCGCCACAGCGGCCGCACAGCCCGTTGCGCAGCCCGTCCAGGGCCAGCCGCCGGCCCAGCAGCCGCCGCAGGGTGCGCCCGTCCAGGGGGTGCCGCAGCAGGGCGTCGCCCCACAGGGCATGCCGCCGCAGCAGGGGATGCCGCAGGGCACTCCGCAGCCGGGCGCCCCGTGGCCCGGTGCGGACGGTCAGCAGCAGGGGATGCCCGCGCAGGGCGCCCCGGCACAGGGCGGACTCCCGCCGCTGCCGCCGGAGTTCCAGCCCGCCGACCCGCGCATAGCACAGGCGCAGGCCGGCCAGCAGCCGCCGGCCGCTCCGCAACAGCCTCAGCCGCAGCCCCAAGCGCAGCCCCAGCCGCAGGCACCTCAGCAGGGCTACCCGCAACAGCAGCCCCAGCATCCGCAGCAGGGCGGCTACCCGCAACAGCAGCAGGGCGCCCCGGCACAGCAGCAGGGCGGCTACGGCTACCCGCAGCCGGCCTACGGCTACCCCCAGCAGGTGCAGCAGCAGGGTCAGCAGCCGCAGCAGCCGGCCCAGCAACAGCCCAACGCCCAGCCGCAGCAGCCCGCTTACGGCTATCCGCAGCAGGGCTACCCACAGCAGCAGGCCCAGCCCGGTTACCCGCAGCAGGCCCAGCAGCAAGCACCGCAACAGGCCCAGCAGGCCCAGCAGGCCCAGCAGCAGGCCCCACAGCAGCCCCAGCAGCCCCAGCCGGGCCAGCAGCCGCTCCCCGGCCAGCAATTCGGCGACCCCAACGCGGCGGCCAACTACGCCCAGTACTCCCAGCCGGGCCAGCAGCAGCCGCAGCGCGCCACCCCCGGCGCACCGCTCGGCTACAGCGCCGCGGTCGAGCTGACCTCCGACCGACTGCTGCGCAACCAGCCCAAGAAGCGCAAGCCGGGCGCCAACGCCCAGCCGTCCAAGTTCAAGTTGGGCGCGAAGAAGGAGCTGGAGGAGCGCCAGCGCAAGCTGGAGCTGATCCGTACGCCGGTGCTGTCCTGCTACCGGATCGCGGTGATCAGCCTCAAGGGCGGCGTCGGCAAGACCACGACGACCACCGCGCTGGGCGCCACCCTGGCCTCCGAGCGGCAGGACAAGATCCTGGCGATCGACGCCAACCCGGACGCCGGCACGCTCGGCCGCCGGGTGCGCCGCGAAACCGGGGCGACCATCCGTGACCTGGTGCAGGCGATCCCGCACCTGCACAGCTACATGGACATCCGCCGGTTCACCTCGCAGGCCCCCTCGGGCCTGGAGATCCTCGCCAACGACGTCGACCCGGCCGTCTCGACGACCTTCAACGACGAGGACTACCGGCGGGCGATCGACATCCTCGGCAAGCAGTACCCGGTCATCCTCACCGACTCGGGCACCGGTCTGCTCTACAGCGCGATGCGCGGAGTCCTCGACCTCGCCGACCAGTTGATCATCATCTCCACCCCGTCGGTGGACGGTGCGAGCAGCGCCAGCACCACCTTGGACTGGCTCTCCGCGCACGGCTACGCCGACCTGGTGCAGCGCGGCATCACGGTCATCTCCGGGGTCCGCGAGACCGGCAAGATGATCAAGATCGAGGACATCGTGTCGCACTTCGAGACCCGCTGCCGCGGTGTCGTTGTGGTGCCGTTCGACGAACACCTCGCCGCCGGTGCCGAGGTCGACCTCGACATGATGCGGCCGAAGACCCGCGAGGCGTACTTCCACCTCTCCGCCCTGGTCGCCGAGGACTTCGCGCGCCAGCAGCAGGCCCAGGGGATGTACGCGCAGGCACAGATGGGTCAGCAGCAGATGGGCGGCGACCCGTACGCCCAGCAGCAGTACGCCCAGCAGCAGCCCCAGCAGCAGGTCCCGCAGCAGCAGGCCCAGCCGCCGGCCGGCTATCCGCCGCAGCAGGGTGGCTGGTCCCAGCAGCCCGCCGCCCAGCCGCCGGCCGGCTGGCAGCAACAGCCGGCTCCGGACGCGCCGTTGCCGGAGCAGGGTGGCTGGACCCAGCAGCCGCCGCCGCAGTGAGCGGGGCATGAGCAAAGGGGCGGGGCCCGGCAGTCAGCTGCCGGGCCCCGCCCCTTCGTGCGCCATGTGCCGGCGCGGGATGCGTTATGCGTTATGCGTTATGCCAGATCGGAATCGGCGATCAGCCCGCGGGCCTGCTTCACGTCGACCGCCATCCGCTCCAGCAGCGCGTCCAGCGTGGCGAACTTCTCCTGGCCGCGGATGTAGGCGAAGAAGTCCACCGCGACGTGCAGCCCGTACAGGTCGAGCCCGACCCGGTCGATGGCGTACGCCTCCACCGTCCGTACCTTGCCGTCGAACTGCGGGTTGGTGCCGACCGAGATCGCCGCCGGCATCGGCTCGCCCTCGACGTGCAGCAGCCCCGCGTAGACCCCGTCGGCCGGGATCGCGGTGTGCGGCAGGGTCTCCACATTGGCGGTGGGGAAGCCCAGTTCGCGGCCGCGCTGCGCCCCGCGGACGACCACGCCCTCGACCCGGTGCGGCCGCCCCAGGACCTCCCGGGCGCCCGCCACGTCGCCCTCGGCGACCAGCCGGCGGACGAGCGTGGACGAGAACGGCTCGCCGCCGCCCGCGGTGCCCCGCTCGAAGAGGTCGATGACCTCCACCGTGTAGTCATAGGTCCGACCCAGCTCGGCGAGGCTCTCGACGGTGCCCTTGGCCTTGTGGCCGAAGCGGAAGTTCGGGCCCTCCACGACGACCTGCGCGTGCAACTTGTCGACCAGCACCTTCACCACGAAGTCGGCGGGCGCCAGCTGGGAGAACTCCTTGGTGAACGGGAGAACCAGCACGGCGTCCACCCCCAGCTCGGCCATCAGCTCGGCCCGGCGGTGGTGCGGGGCCAGCAGCGGCGGATGGGTGCCGGGGCGGACCACCTCGCTCGGGTGCGGGTCGAAGGTGACGACCACGGCCGGAATCCCCAGCTCACGGGCGCGGGCCACCGCCCGACCGATGATCAATTGGTGGCCGCGGTGCACTCCGTCATACGAGCCGATGGTGACGACGCTGCGCCCCCAACCCTCGGGGATGTCCTCCAAGCCACGCCAGCGCTGCACTCTGCCCGCTCCTCGCCCGAACTCTTGTCCGTCCACTGCGCCATTTCGGCATGACGCAGGTCTAAGACTGCCATGCCGCGAGCGCGGCTTCGCGCGAAGGGTCGCCTGGCCGCTGTTGCATCGGCCACCCTGCGGGGTCGTCCGGCCACCGGCCGGTCGCCGCCCCGGCACCCGGCGGGTCCGGCACCGGCGGCCGGCCCCACCGCCAGGGGCCGCTCCCCCGGCGCGCCACGGCCCGCCGCAGCGCCGCCGGCTCGTCCTCGGCCAGTGCGTCCAGCAGCTCCGCCGCCCGGGGGTGCCCGGCGCCGGCCAGCGTCTCGACGAGGGCGTCCAGCGCCCGGGTGCGGTGGGTGTGCAGCAGGGCCTGCGCGGCGTCCGCGACGGTGATCACACGGGGCGCGGTGGGTGCCGTCAGAAGTGGGCGGGTGTCGTCGAACCAGCCGCACAGCAGCGGCTGGATCCGCTCGGGGTCGGCCTTGAGCAGCTCCGCCACGAGGTCGAGGAACCGCCCTGGGCGGAGATCCGCGGCGCCGGGGCGGAACGCTTCTGCGCCCCCTTCGTACGGCCCTCCGGGACCGTCGGCCCACGGTCGGGCGTCCACCCACCCGTCGTCCGCGCCGCCCCCCGCACCGTGGTCGGCGGCGTGGACCCGGACCCGCGGCGGTGGGGCGAAGGCCCGTGGCGGTCGCCCGCCCGGTGCGGTCGCCCGTGGCCCGTCGGCCGGCAGCAGACGGCGCAGCAGCTCCAGCCGGTCCGTCGCCGCCAGCGCCAGGCACCGCCAGAACACCGGTCCGAACGCCGCCAACCCGGCGTGCGCGAAGCCGCCGGCCGCGACCGACCGCTCGATGATCTGCTCGGCGAGCAGCCGCAGCACGCCCAGATACGGCGTCGCGTCCGGCACCCCCAGCAGGACCCCGCTCAGCCGGCCGGCCGCCGCACCGCCGGAGCCCGTTCCGGGAGCCGTCGCGGCGCACACCAACTCCCGCCATTCCGCCGGCAGTTGCTCGCTCCCATCGGCCCCGCCGACCGCACCAACCACACTGCGCGCACCGCCACCGGGACTTCCGTACGCACTCCGGTACGCGCCCCCGCACACGCCCCCGTCGACCGCCCCGAACGCATCCCCGCACGCCTCCCTGTCGACGTCCAGCACCACCATCCGCGAACCTCCCCGCCCGTTACCGTCCGTGCTCATCGGCGACGACGGTAGACAGACAGTGATCTTCGCGACAGGGTGCACGGCGAACGCGCCCCCGTCCACGCCGTGATTCACTCCGAGCGCCTCCTCGGAGGGGTGAATCACCGCAGCGCACGGGACAGAGACTCAGCGAGGGGGATGGTGGAGCGCGGGCCGAACGCTCCGCGCCCGTCCGCACGGCCCGCGTTCCACCACCTCCCCCTCCGCCCGCCGACGCCGGCCCGGCCGTCCACACCGGGCCGGGAGTTCACCGACCGGACCTAGGGCGGCCTGGTACTTGCAGTACTAGGGCCGATCCGGTGGATCAGGGTCGGACAGGCCCTAGGCGAAGACCGCCAGGCTCTTGGCCCGCCCGCCCTGGTTCTCCACCAGCGCCAGGAACGTCCCGTCCGGCCCGAAGGCCGCCACCGGGCCGTCGCCCTCGAAGAGCGGCATCGGAACCCGCGCGCCGTTGAGCAGCAGCCGGGACTGCGCCTCGGGAACGTCCCAGCGGGTGAACGCGGCGGACGCGGCGTCCCCGAGCGGCATGACCGGCAGGCCACCGCCCTCGGGGTCGTCCACCGCCGCCTGGAGCTGCTCCAGCGTCCGCGCCTGGTCGAGCTTGTACGGACCGACACGGGTGCGGCGCAGTGCCGTCAGATGGCCACCGACCCCGAGCCCGGCGCCCAGGTCACGGGCGAGGGCACGGATGTAGGTACCGGAGGAGCAGACCACGGAGACCAGCACGTCGGTCACCGGGGTGCCGTCCTCGGCCTCGGCCTCGTGCGCGGAGTGCACCACGAACGAGGAGATGGTCACCGGCCGGGCCGGGATCTCCACGTCCTCGCCGTCCCGGACCCGCTTGTAGGAACGCTTACCGTCGATCTTGATCGCGCTGACCTTGGACGGGATCTGCATGATCGCGCCGGAAAGCTCGGCGACCCCGGCGTCGATGTCCTCGCGCGTGATGCCGTGCGCCGCCTTGGACACCAGGAGCTCGCCCTCGGCGTCATCGGTGACGGTGGTCTGCCCGAGCCGCACCGTGCCGACGTACTCCTTCTCCGTCAGCGCGAGGTGGCCCAGCAGCTTGGTGGCCCGCTCCAGTCCCAGGACCAGGACACCGGTCGCCATCGGGTCGAGGGTGCCGGCGTGCCCGACCCGGCGGGTACGGGCCATCCCGCGCATCTTCGCCACGACGTCGTGCGAAGTGAAACCGGACGGCTTGTCGACGATGACCAGGCCGCCCGGCTTGTTGCTCTGCCGCTTCATTCTGTCGCTGCGTCCTCGTCGTCCTCGTCGGCACCCGGCTTGCGGTACGGGTCCGCTTCACCGGCGTACTTGGCGCCCGAAGAGACCTCGCGCACCTTGGCGTCCGAGGCCCGGGCCCGGTCGAGCAGGTCATCGATCATCTGGGCGTTCTCCGGCAGCGCGTCCGCGACGAACGTCAGCGTCGGCGTGAACTTGGTGCCGGCCGCCGCACCGACCGCGGACCGGAGCACGCCCTTGGCGCTCTCCAGCCCGGCGGCGGCGCTGGCCCGGTCCTCGTCGTCTCCGTAGACCGTGTAGAAGACCGTCGCCTCCCGTAGGTCGCCGGTGACCCGGGTGTCGGTGATGGTCACGTGCGTGCCGAGCCGCGGGTCCTTGACGCCGCGCTGCAACTTCTGGGCGACCACCTCCCGGATGAGGTCCGCCAGCTTCTTCGCCCGCGCATTGTCGGCCACTGGTCCGTCTCCTTCTTGTCTTTCACAATTGTGCTTCCACCGGCGACGACCTGCCCCCTCACTCGGGCCAGTCATCGTCGCCGTGCAGCTGCCGGTGTACGGACAGCAGCTCTACTTCGGGCCGTGCGACGACCAAGCGCTCACAACGGTCCATGACGTCCGTCAGGTGTCCGGCGTCCCCGGACACCACCGCCAGGCCGATACGGGCCCTGCGGTACAGGTCCTGGTCCCCCACCTCCGCGACGCTCACCGCGAATTTGCGGTGCAGCTCGGCGACGATCGGGCGGACGACGGAGCGCTTCTCCTTCAGCGACCGTACGTCGCCGAGAAGCAGGTCGAAGGACAGCGTCCCTACGTACATGCAAGACGGGTCAAGCCACCCGTGGGGCCTTAGGGGTACCTCCCGGCGTCGGCCGGGGGCGTACGTGCCATTTCGAACCGTACACGGAACGACCGGGGCCGATCGACGGAAATTCCCGCCGACCGGCCCCTCCCGCCCGTCGCCCGGCCACCACTCCTGGTGGACCGCGCTACGCACGGGCTGTCACACGCGCGTCAGCCGCGCGGCTTCTCCCGCATCTCGTACGTCGCGATGACGTCGTCGATCTTGATGTCGTTGAAGTTTCCGAGGTTGATACCGCCCTCGAAGCCTTCGCGGATCTCGGTGACATCGTCCTTGAAGCGACGCAGGCCCACGATGGTGAGGTCCTCCGCGATGACCTTGCCGTCGCGGATGACGCGCGCCTTGGTGTTGCGCTTGACCTCGCCGGAGCGGATGAGCACACCCGCGATGTTGCCGAGCTTGGACGAACGGAAGATCTCGCGGATCTCGGCCGTACCGAGCTCGACCTCCTCGTACTCCGGCTTGAGCATGCCCTTGAGGGCCGCCTCGATCTCCTCGATCGCCTGGTAGATGACCGAGTAGTACCGGACGTCGACGCCCTCGCGCTCGGCGCGCTGCGTGGCACGACCCTCCGCGCGGACGTTGAAGCCGATGACGATCGCGTCGGAACCGGTCGCCAGGTCGATGTCGGTCTCGGTGACCGCACCGACGCCGCGGTGCAGCACCCGGATGTCGACCTCTTCGCCGACGTCCAGCTGGAGCAGCGAGGACTCCAGGGCCTCGACCGAACCGGACGCGTCGCCCTTGATGATGAGGTTGAGCTGCTGGACCTCGCCCGCCTTGAGCACCTTGTCGAGGTCCTCGAGGGACACCCGGCGGGTGCGCTTGGCGAACGCGGCGTTGCGCTCGCGAGCCGCGCGCTTCTCGGCGATCTGACGCGCCGTGCGGTCCTCGTCGACGACCAGGAAGTTGTCGCCAGCACCCGGGACGTTGGTGAGACCCAGGACCAGGACGGGGGTCGACGGACCCGCTTCCTCGACGTTGTTGCCCTTGTCGTCGAACATCGCGCGGACTCGGCCGTACGCGTCGCCGGCGACCATCGTGTCGCCGACGCGGAGGGTACCGCGCTGGACGAGGACGGTGGCCACGGCGCCGCGGCCGCGGTCGAGGTGGGCCTCGATCGCAATACCCTGCGCGTCCTGCTCGGCGTTGGCCCGCAGGTCGAGCGCGGCATCCGCGGTGAGGACCACGGCCTCCAGCAGGGAGTCGATGTTCAGCCCCTGCTTGGCGGAGATGTCGACGAACATGGTGTCGCCGCCGTACTCCTCGGCCACCAGGCCGTACTCGGTCAGCTGACCGCGCACCTTGGTCGGGTCGGCACCCTCGACGTCGATCTTGTTGACCGCGACCACGATCGGCACGTCGGCCGCCTTGGCGTGGTTCAGGGCCTCGATCGTCTGCGGCATGACACCGTCGTTGGCCGCCACCACGAGGATCGCGATGTCGGTCGACTTCGCACCACGGGCACGCATGGCGGTGAACGCCTCGTGACCCGGGGTGTCGATGAAGGTGATGCGACGCTCTTCGTCGTTGAGCTCGGTCGCGACCTGGTAGGCACCGATGTGCTGGGTGATGCCACCGGCCTCGCCCGCGACCACGTTGGTCTTGCGGATCGCGTCCAGCAGGCGGGTCTTACCGTGGTCGACGTGACCCATGACGGTCACCACCGGCGGACGGGAGACCAGCAGTTCCTCGCCGCCCTCGTTCTCGCCGAACTCGATGTCGAAGGACTCGAGCAGCTCGCGGTCCTCCTCCTCCGGGCTGACGATCTCGACGACGTAGTTCATCTCGTCGGCGAGGAGCTGCAGCGTCTCGTCGGAGACGGACTGCGTCGCGGTGACCATCTCGCCCAGGTTCAGCATGACCTGGACCAGCGACGCCGGGTTGGCGTTGATCTTCTCCGCGAAGTCGGTCAGCGAGGCACCGCGCGACAGGCGAACCGTCGCACCGTTGCCGCGCGGCAGCATGATGCCGCCGACCGACGGGGCCTGCATGGCCTCGTACTCCTGACGGCGCTGCCGCTTCGACTTGCGGCCACGACGCGCCGGACCGCCGGGACGGCCGAACGCACCCTGCGTGCCACCACGGCCGCCGGGACCACCCGGACGACCAGCGAAGCCGGGACGGCCGGCGAAACCGCCGCCACCGCCACCGGGACCGCCGCCACCGGGACGACCGGCGAAACCGCCGCCACCGCCACCGGGACGACCGCCACCGCCGCCGCCACCGGGACGACCGGCGAAGCCACCGCCACCGCCACCGGGACGACCGCCGCCGCCACCGGGACGACCAGCGCCACCCGGACGACCGCCGCCGCCACCGGGACCCGGACGCGGGCCGGCAGCCGGACGCTGCGGCATCATGCCCGGGTTCGGGCGGTTACCGCCGCCGGGACGCGGACCGGCACCGCCGGGCGCCGCACCCTGCGGACGGGGCATCGCACCGGGGGTCGGACGCGTACCGCCGCCCTGGCCCTGCGGCCGGGGACCACCCTGGCCGCCGCCCTGCGGGCGCGGACCGGGCTGGCCGGGACGCGGGGCGCCACCGGGACGCGGGGCCTGCGGACGGGCCATGCCCGTCGAGCCACCGGAGGTGAAGGGGTTGTTGCCCGGACGCGGACCGGCCGGACGGGAGCCGCCGGGACGCGGAGCCTGCCCACCAGGACGCGGAGCGTTGCCACGCTGCTGGCCCTGGCCGGACGACGGACGACCACCGGGACGCGGGCCCGGGGCGGCACCCGGGCGGGCGCCCTGCGGTGCGGCGGGCGCCGGCGACGGCGGGGCCTGGAACTCCGGCTGCGCGGGCGCGGCCGGAGCGGGCTTGGGCGCCGCGGGGCGCGCCGGGGCCGGACGCGGACCCGGGGTGGGGCCAGCGGCAGGCTTGGGGGCCGCGGGGGCCGCGGGGGCCACCGGGGTAACAGGTGCCGCCGGGGTAACGGGTGCCTCCGGGGCAACAGGTGCCTCCGGGGCGGCCAGAGCCGCGGGGCCCGGCTTGGGGGCGCCCGGCTTCGGGGCAGCCGGACGCGCCGCCTGCGCCGGAGTGGGCGCGGACGGCTTCGCGGGGGCCGACTTGCGCGGCGCCGCGGGCTTGCCGGCGGTACGGCCACCGCCGCTGCCCGCCTGGAAAGCGTCGGTCAGCTTGCGAACAACCGGCGCCTCGATCGTCGAGGACGCCGAACGGACGAATTCACCAAGTTCTTGGAGCTTGGCCATGACGACCTTGCTCTCAACACCGAACTCCTTGGCGAGTTCGTAAACCCGGACCTTAGCCACTTCGCTCCTTCTAGGTCCGGGTGTCCACCGGACCGTCGCTACTTCATGGGCGTACTCATCGCGTACTCATCGAGTGCTCATCGCAATCTCGACCTACTTCCGACTCGCGAGGTACCTGACCGCACGGTGTTCCGTGCGCTGTGCGTTTCTTGCTGTGCCTCATTGCCATGGCTGCTGCTCAACGCGCGCCCCCTTCGACGAACCGGCGCAACTCCGCCGTCTCGAATGGGCCGCGGCCCCGGTAGGCCCGGGGGAACGCCCGGCGGCGAACCGCCAGGTCGAGGCAGACCAGTGTCCGGTGCACGTAAGCACCCCGGCCGGGCAGCGTACCGCGAGGATCGGGGACGCACTCGCCCTCGATCACCACGATGCGCAGCAAATCGCCCTTGGCCGCTCGCTCCCGGCAACCCAGACAGGTGCGCTCAGGGCATGCGCGGGCATGCGTCCGGCCAGACACTGCTTAAGTCTACCTCCCCACGGCCACTCCACCCCGATGGGGTAAAGCCGGATCCGTTGCTCAGAATTCCCTGCGCGGCGCCGCGGCACCACTTCTTTTCGTCCCGCCGCGGCCCCGCGGCCCGGTGGCTCAGCCCTGCGCCGACGCGTGCTCGGTGTCGGGGCGGATGTCGATCCGCCAGCCGGTGAGCCGCGCCGCGAGCCGGGCGTTCTGCCCTTCCTTGCCGATGGCCAGCGACAGCTGGTAATCGGGCACGGTCACGCGGGCGGAGCGCGCCGACAGGTCCACGACCTCGACCTTGCTGACCCGGGCCGGGGACAGCGCGTGCGCCACCAGCTCGGCCGGGTCGTCCGACCAGTCCACGATGTCGATCTTCTCGCCGTTGAGCTCGGCCATCACGGCCCGCACCCGGCCGCCCATCGGCCCGATGCACGCGCCCTTGGGGTTCAGTCCCGACCGCGTCGACCGCACCGCGATCTTCGTGCGGTGGCCGGCCTCGCGGGCGATGGCGGCGATCTCCACCGACCCGTCGGCGATCTCCGGCACCTCCATGGCGAACAGCTTCTTCACCAGGTTGGGGTGGGTACGCGACAGGGTGACCGAGGGGCCGCGGACGCCCTTGACGACGCGGACGACGTACGACCGCAGCCGGGTGCCGTGCGTGTACTCCTCGCCCGGGACCTGCTCCTGCACCGGCAGGATGGCCTCCAGCCGGCCGATGTCGACCAGGACGTTCTTGGGGTCCTTGCCCTGCTGGACGACGCCGGTGACGACGTCGCCCTCCCGCCCGGCGTACTCGCCGAACGTGATCTCCTCCTCGGCGTCCCGCAGCCGCTGCAGGATGACCTGCTTGGCAGTGGTCGCCGCGATCCGCCCGAAACCGGACGGGGTGTCGTCGAACTCGCGCGGCTCGGCACCCTCCTCCAGGTCCTCCGGGTCCTCCTTCGCCCACACCGTCACGTGCCCGGTGCTGCGGTCCAGCTCCACCCGCGCCCGGCGGCGGCTGCCCTCGGTGCGGTGGTACGCAATGAGGAGGGCCGACTCGATCGCCTCGACCAGCAGGTCGAACGAGATCTCCTTCTCCCGCACCAGACCCCGCAGGGCACTCATGTCGATGTCCACGGCTACGCCTCCTCCTTGTTCTCGTCGTGCTCGTCGTGCTGGTCTGTGTTCGCGTCCTGCGACGCCTCGCCCTGGGCGGCACGGGCGGGCTTGGGGTTGAACTCCAGCTCGACCCGCGCCTTGGCGATCTCCTCGAAAGCGACCCGGCGGGCCGTCGGCTTGCGGCCCTTGACGCCCGGAACCTCCAGGTCCAGGCCGGTGTCGTCGGTGGCGATGATCCGTGCCACCAGGTCACCGCCCTCGTGGAGGCGGGCCTTGATCAGGCGGCCGACGGCGCGGCGGTAGTGCCGCGACTCGGTCAGCGGCCGGTCGGCACCGGGCGAGGTCACCTCAAGGGTGTACGGGGCGCCGCCCATCGCGTCGGTGTCGTCCAGGACCTTGGACGCCTCGCGGCTCAGCTCGGCACATTCGTCCAATTGGACGCCCGCGTCGGAATCGACCACGATCCTCAGCACCCGGCTCTTGCCGGCCGGGGTCACCTCGATCTCTTCCAGATCCAGGTCTCGCGCGGCGACGAGCGGTTCAAGCAGTCCGCGCAGCCTCTCGCTCTGGGTGGTGCTCATCCGGGTGACTCCTCGGCCGCGTGTGCTGTTGTGGGTAGGTCGCGTGTCGGGTCAAAGCCTATCGGTTCCGGCGGGGTACTGACGATTCGGTGGGTCGTCATGGATACGCTCGCCTGCGGTGATCACGACGGAAGACCCCGGGAAGTGCAACGTGCCGAAAGTGGCGCTCACACGCAGAACGACCCTGCTGGCCGGCGCCGCCCTGGGGGGCGCGGCACTGCTCGCCGGGTGCGCCGACAGTGCCCGGCCCGCGCCGGACGCCCCCGAGCACTCGGCGGCCGCGGAACGGCTGCGGGCCCGGGCCGCCCGGGACAGCACGGCGTTGCTCGCGCGGTACGACGCGATGCTCGCGGCGCATCCGGCGCTGGGGACGCGGCTGCGGCCGCTCCGGGCCGAAGTCGCCCGCCACGCCGAGGCGTTCACCTCCGACCGGCCGTCCGCCGCTGCCTCCGCTTCTGCCTCGGCGCCGCCGGCCGGCGCGGCGCGGGAGGCCGACGCGCCCCGCGTACCGACCGATGAGCGGGGCGCCCGTACGGCGCTCGCCGACGCGGAACGCACGCTCGCGGACGCCCGTACGGCGGCCTTGGTGTCCGCACCGGGCGAACTTGCACGGCTGCTCGCCTCGGTCGCGGCGGCGGGGGCGGCCCATGCGTACCTCCTGACGGAGGTCGGGTGAGGCGGACGCCGTCGAACCCGTGCCCTGTGGTGCGCAGGGCGATGACGTACGGCGCGGAGCCAACGGCGAGGCGCCCCAGCAGAGGGAGAAGGAACGGGGTATGACGACGACGGGCGCACCGCGTGACGGGGGTCGCGACCGCGACGAGTTGACGGCGACGCAGGCCGCGCTGGCGGCGGAGCACGCCGCGGTGTACGGGTACGGCGTGGTCGGCGGGCGGATCGGGGCCGGGCGACGCACGGAGGCACAGGCCGCGTACGACGCGCATCGGTCACGGCGGGACGCGCTGCGCCGCGCCGTGCGGGACCTCGGCGGCACGCCGCAGGCCGCGGCCGCCGGTTACGCGCTGCCGTTCCCGGTGCCGGACGCGGCCGCCGCGGTGCGGCTGGCCGCGGAGTTGGAGGACCGGGTCGCGGCCGTCTACACGGACCTCGTCCGGGCCGCCGGTGGTGCGCACCGCACGGAGGCGGCGGCGGCGCTGCGCGAGGCGGCGGTGCGGGCGGTCCGCTGGCGGGGCAGCGGCGTAGCCTTCCCTGGGCTCGTGGAGCGGGCCGCGGCGCCCGCCCCGTCGGGTGCCGCGGGCACCGACTCCGACGCGCTGTGACGACCGGCCGCCGCGGCGGCCACTCCCCCACGAAAAGGACAGCTCAGGCATGGCAACGGCACCCATCGAACCGCCGCAACGATTGGTGAGCGCGCTCAGCGGCGATCAGGAGGGTCCCGTACGGGCCTGGCTGGCGGCGCTGCCGGAACTGGTCCAACAGCGGCTGGACGCCTGGGAGTTGACGCTGGATCGGGTGCACGCACCGGGTGGTGGCAGCAGTCTCGTGGCGTTCGTGCGGCAGCAGGACGGGACGCCGGCGGCGTTGAAGTTCCCGGTGCCGGGGCGGGCCGCCGCGCAGGAGGCGGCGGCGCTGCGGGTGTGGGACGGCTGGGGTGCGGTGCGACTGCTGCGGGCCGACGAGGCGAGCGGTGCGCTGCTGCTGGAGCGGTTGCAGGGATCGGTGTCGCTGCGCTCGCTGCCGGAGGCCAAGGCGCTGCTGGAGGCGGCCGGCACGGTGCGCCGGCTGTGGGTGGCGCCGCCGGCGGGGCATCCGTTCGCCACGGTGGCGGAGCGGACCGCGGCGGACGCGGAGCGGCTCCGGGCGGCCGGGGAGCCGGCGGGTGCCGGGCCGCTGCTGGACGAGGCGCTGGAGCTGGGGCGGTCGCTGCCGGCCGGGGCGGCGGAGGATTTCGTGCTGCACGGGGCGTTCCGGCAGGGGAAGGTACTGGCCGGGGAGCGCGCGCCGTGGCTGACGGTGGGACCGTCGCCGCTGGTCGGCGAGCGGGCGTACGACCTGGCGCGGCTGGTGCTGGACCGGTTCGAGGATCTGCTGGCCGGGTCGGGCGCGGCCGCGGTGGCCCGACGGCGGGTGGCGAAGCTGGCCGACTCGCTGGACGTGGACCGGGAGCGGCTGCGCGGCTGGACGCTGTACCGGGCGGTGCGCGCGGGGGTGCGGGAGTCGGTGTCGGGTGACCGGCGGCGGGGCGAGTCGCTGCTGGAGTTCGCGACGTACGTGTAGCGGGCGGGTACGGCAACGGGCCGGCGGGGCGGGTGCCCCGGCCGGCCGGCCCGTTGCCGTATGCGGTCAGGCGCTGAGGCGGGCGACGGCCTCCGCGACCGTCAGCTCCTCGCGCTCGCCGGTGCGGCGGTCCTTGACCTCGACGACGCCCTCGCCGGCGCGGCGGCCGGCGACGACGATGGTCGGCACGCCGATCAGCTCCGCGTCGGTGAACTTCACGCCGGGCGAGACGCCGGGCCGGTCGTCGACCAGGACCCGCAGGCCGGCGGCGGTGAGCTGGTCGCTGACCTCCAGGGCGAGTTCGGTCTGCTTGGCCTTGCCGGCCGCGACGACGTGGACGTCGGCGGGGGCCATCTCGCGGGGCCAGCACAGGCCCTTGTCGTCGGCGTGCTGCTCGGCCAGCGCGGCGACGGCCCGCGAGACGCCGATGCCGTACGAGCCCATGGTCACGCGGACCGGCTTGCCGTTCTGGCCCAGCACGTCGAGCTGGAAGGCGTCGGCGTACTTGCGGCCGAGCTGGAAGATGTGGCCGATCTCGATGGCGCGGTCCAGCTTCAGGCCGGTGCCGCAGTTCGGGCAGGGGTCGCCCTCCTGCACCACGACCGCGTCGAGGTACTCGTCGACCTCGAAGTCACGGCCGGCGACGACGTTCTTGGCGTGCACGCCTTCCTTGTTGGCACCGGTGATCCAGGCGGTGCCGGGGGCGATGCGGGGGTCGGCGAGGTACGTCACCTTCGCCAGGCCCTGCGGGCCGACGTAGCCGCGGACGAGGTCGTCGCGGCCCACGAAGTCCTCGGCGGTCACCAGCTCGACGGCGGCCGGGGCGAAGTGCGCCTCGACCTTGTCCATGTCGACCTCGCGGTCACCGGGCACGCCCACGGCCACGATCTCGCCGCCGACCTTGACCAGGAGGTTCTTGAGGGTGGCGGAGGCCGGCACGCCGAGGTGCGCGGCGAGCGTCTCGATGGTCGGGGTGTCCGGCGTCGGGATCTCTTCCAGCGCGGGCACGTCGGCGGCGTCCACCGGCTTCAGGGCGTAGGTGATCGCCTCGGTGTTGGCCGCGTAGTCGCAGCTCGGGCAGTCGGCGAAGGTGTCCTCGCCGGCCGCGGCCGGGGCGAGGAACTCCTCGGACTTGGAGCCGCCCATGGCGCCGGCGGTGGCGGCGCAGATGCGGTAGTCGAGGCCCAGGCGCTCGAAGATCCGCTGGTACGCGGCGCGGTGCAGCGCGTACGACTCGGCGAGACCCTCGTCGGCGGTGTCGAAGGAGTACGAGTCCTTCATCTGGAACTCGCGGCCGCGCAGGATGCCGGCGCGCGGGCGGGCCTCGTCGCGGTACTTGGTCTGGATCTGGTAGAGGATCACCGGCAGGTCCTTGTAGGACGTGCACTGGTCCTTCACCAGCTGGGTGAAGATCTCCTCGTGGGTGGGGCCGAGGAGGTAGTCGCCCCCCTTGCGGTCCTTCAGGCGGAACAGCTCGGCGCCGTACTCCTCCCAGCGGCCGGTCGCCTCGTAGGGCTCCCTGGGCAGGAGGGCGGGCAGCAGGACCTCCTGGCCGCCGATGGCGTCCATCTCCTCGCGCACGATCCGCTCGACGTTGGCGAGGACCTTCTTGCCGAGCGGCAGCCAGGACCAGACACCGGCGGCGGTGCGGCGCACGAAACCGGCGCGCACCAGGAGCTTGTGGCTGAGCACCTCGGCGTCGGCCGGGTCGTCGCGCAGTGTCTTGAACATCAACCGGGACATGCGCTGGACCTGTGCGGCGTTGGCCATGGGAGTTTCTCCTGCGTAAGAAAGGTGACTCCCTGGAGGTTAGCCGTAGGGGTATCGCGCGAGGAAATGCGATTCCGCTGCGCTTGGCCCGCTTCCCACGTTTTTGGCTTTCCCGCCGTGTGGGTTCCGTCTTTGCGCCTTCGGCGCGGGGGGGCCGCTGCGCGGGGCTTTCGGGTGCGGTGACGGGCCGGCGGGCGATGTCCTGGTAGCCCAGGGAGCGGTACAGGCCGCGGGCCGGGCTTTCGGTGTCGATGGCGGAGAGGATGCTGCGGGGTTCGGCGGCCCCGTCGGTGATCCGGGTGATCAGGCCGCGGCCGATGCCGCGGTTCTGGTAGGCGGGGTGGACGTGCAGTTCGGTGATGACGAAGGAGTCGTCGAGCCAGTGGTCCAGGCCCTGGCTGCGCAGGTAGGGCTCGACGACGGTGGACCACCAGTGGGTGCGGTCGTTGGGCATGCCGTAGACGAAGCCGACGAGCCGGCCGGCGGGGGTGGTGGCGCCGAGGGCGCGGGCGCCGGGGCAGCCGAAGTGACGCAGCACGATGTGGCGGCGGACGGCGATCTCGTCGTCGCCGAGTCCGAAGGCGAGGGCTTGTACGGCGAGCGCGTCGTCCACGCGGGCAGCGAGATCGAGCGGGCCGACCGCGACGTCATCCATGGTCGGAGCGTACAAGGCGACGGGTCAGAAAAGTACGCTCATGAACGCGCCGACTTCCTCGAAGCCCACCCGGCGGTAGGCGGCGCGGGCGGCGGTGTTGAAGTCGTTGACGTAGAGGCTGACGACGGGGGCGACGTCGCTGAGGGCGTAGCGGAGGACCGCGGCCATACCGGACTCGGACAGGCCCTTGCCGCGGTGCGCGGGGGCGACCCAGACGCCCTGGATCTGGCAGGCGTGCGGGGTGGCGGCGCCGATCTCGGCCTTGAAGACGACCTTGCCGTCCTCGATGCGGGCGAACGAGCGGCCGGCGCCGACGAGTTCGGCGACCCGTGCCTGGTAGAGCAGTCCGCCGTCGCCGGCCAGCGGGGAGATGCCGACCTCTTCGGTGAACATGGCCACGCACGCGGGCATGATCAGGTCGAGTTCGTCCTTGCGGATCCGCCGGACGCAGGGGTCGGGGGCGATCTCGGTGGACGGGGTGCGGGTGACCATCAGCGGCTGGTGCGCGCGGATCTCGCGGGCCGGGCCCCAGTGGGGTTCCAGCAGTGACCAGAGCACGGCGGTGGGGCCGGCCGGGCCGACGATGGAGGAGCAGCGGCGGCCCTGGCGGCGGGCGCGTTCGGCGAAGCCGCGGACGGCTTCGGGGGTGGCGCAGACGGGGACGAGGTTGGCCCCGGCATAGCAGAGGGACTCCAGTCGGCCGCCGACGTACCAGCCCCACATCTCGCCGCCCAGCCGCCAGGGGTCGAGGCCGGCGACCTGGACCCGGGCGGCGACGAAGGCGTTGGCGACCGGGTCGCGGTCCAGGACCGCGAGTGCCGCGTCGAGCTCTCCCGGTTCGAGGACCTTGATGGTGGTGGTCGTCAGCACGTGTTGGGAAGCCTCACCGTTGCGGGCCTGGGAGGCCAGGCGGAGCGGGTCCTGGCACTGTACCTCCACGGGCCGGGAAGCACCCCGGGCTCCTGGGGGCGACGGGCACGAGCCCCGCGGCCCGGGAGGGCGGCGGGGCTCGGACGGGGTGCGGTGCTGGTCAGCCGGCGGCGGTGACGACCGGCTCGCCGGAGGCGACGCCGTCGGCCTCCATCTGCGCGGCGATCTTCAGGGCCTCTTCGATGAGGGTCTCGACGATCTTGGACTCGGGGACGGTCTTGATGACCTCGCCCTTGACGAAGATCTGGCCCTTGCCGTTGCCGGAGGCGACGCCGAGGTCGGCCTCGCGGGCCTCGCCGGGGCCGTTGACGACGCAGCCCATGACGGCGACCCGGAGCGGGACCTCCATGCCCTCCAGGCCCGCGGTGACCTCGTCGGCGAGCTTGTAGACGTCGACCTGGGCGCGGCCGCAGGACGGGCAGGAGACGATCTCCAGGCGGCGGGGGCGGAGGTTGAGGGACTCCAGGATCTGGATGCCGACCTTGACCTCCTCCACGGGCGGGGCGGAGAGCGAGACCCGGATGGTGTCGCCGATGCCCTCGCTGAGCAGCGCGCCGAAGGCGACCGCGGACTTGATGGTGCCCTGGAAGGCGGGGCCGGCCTCGGTGACGCCCAGGTGGAGGGGGTAGTCGGACTGGGCGGCGAGCTGGCGGTAGGCGTTGACCATCACGACCGGGTCGTTGTGCTTGACCGAGATCTTGATGTCGCGGAAGCCGTGCTCCTCGAAGAGGGACGCCTCCCACAGGGCGGACTCGACCAGGGCCTCGGGGGTGGCCTTGCCGTACTTCTGGAGCAGGCGCCGGTCGAGGGAGCCGGCGTTGACGCCGATCCGGATCGGGGTGCCGGCGGCGGAGGCCGCCTTGGCGATCTCCTTGACCTTGTCGTCGAACTGCTTGATGTTGCCCGGGTTGACCCGGACCGCGGCGCAGCCGGCGTCGATGGCGGCGAAGACGTACTTCGGCTGGAAGTGAATGTCCGCGATCACCGGGATCTGCGACTTCCTCGCGATCACCGCGAGCGCGTCGGCGTCGTCCTGGGTGGGGCAGGCGACCCGGACGATCTGGCAGCCGGAGGCGGTCAGCTCGGCGATCTGCTGGAGCGTGGCGCCAATGTCGGAGGTCCGGGTGGTCGTCATCGACTGCACCGAGACCGGTGCGTCTCCGCCCACGGCGACCGTACCGACCTGGATCTTGCGGCTGACCCGGCGGTCGGCGAGCTTGGTCGGGACGTCCGGCATTCCCAGTGCGATGGCAGTCATCTGGCGAGCAACCCCAAGGTATGGATCAAGGCCCGGATTCGGCGGGCTCCGGTCATCGAGCCTACGGCACCCGGGTTGCCGGAGGCACATCGAACCCTGAGGCCCCTCGAAAGGGGGCGGCCGGGCACGTCCATACGGTCGCAGCGTGCCCGGCCGGGTTTTTGCGGCTTATGTCAGCTTCACCGGGTTCACCACGTCGGCGACCAGCACCAGCAGGGTGAAGCAGATGAAGATCCCGGCGACGACGTAGGCGATCGGCATGAGCTTGGCCACGTCGAAGGGGCCGGGGTCGGGGCGCCGGACGACCTTGGCGAAGGCGCGTCGCAGCGACTCCCACAGGGCGCCGGCGATGTGGCCGCCGTCGAGCGGCAGCAGCGGCAGCATGTTGAACAGGAACAGCGAGAGGTTGAAGCCGGCGACCAGGAAGAGCATGGTCGCCACCCGCTGCTCCGGCGGGATGTGCAGGGAGAAGACCTCGCCACCGACCCGGGCCGCGCCGACCACGCCCATCGGGGAGTCCTGTTTGCGCTCGGCGCCGTTGAAGGCGGCGTTCCACAGGTCCGGGATCTTGCCGGGGAGGTTTATCAGCGACGCGGCGCCCTGCTGGACCATGTTGCCCATGCGGTCGACGGACTGGCCGAAGGACTGCTGGACGATGCCGCTGGCCGGGGTGAAGCCGAGGAATCCGGCGGTGACGTACTGGCCGGGGAGGTAGCCGCCGCGGCCGTCGGTCTTGGCGACCTTGTTCTCGATGAGGTCGGCGTGCAGCGTCTGTCGGGCGCCGTGCCGCTCGACGACGAGCGTGGCCGGTCCGGTGGTCCGGCGGATCTGGTCCTGGAGGGTGCCCCAGTCGGGGACGGCGTGGCCGTTGAAGGAGACGATCTTGTCGCCGGCGCGCAGGCCGGCGGCCTTGGCCGGGGAGTCCTTGGCACCGGCCGAGCACTTGTCGGTCTTCGCGGAGGCCGCGATGACACAGTCGGAGACCGAGCTGACCTGGGTGGTCTGGGTGTTGATGCCGAAGCCCATCAGCACGCTCATGAAGATCACCACGGCCAGGACCAGGTTCATGAACGGCCCGGCGAACATCACGATCACGCGCTTCCAGGGCTTGCGCGTGTAGAACAGCCGGTGCTCGTCGCCGGGCTGGAGCTCCTCGAAGGCCGCCGAGCGGGCGTCCTCGATCATGCCGCGGAACGGCGAGGTGGAGCGGGCCTGGAGCTTCCCGTCGTCGCCGGGCGGGAACATGCCGATCATCCGGATGTAGCCGCCCAGCGGGATCGCCTTGACGCCGTACTCGGTGTCGCCCTTCTTCCGGGAGAAGATCGTCGGCCCGAAGCCCACCATGTACTGCGGCACGCGGATGCCGAACATCTTGGCCGTGGTGAGGTGGCCGAGCTCGTGCCAGGCGATGGAGAACAGCAGGCCGACGACGAAGACGACTATGCCGAGAATGGTCATCCAGGTCGTCATGCGCGAGCCTCCGAGGGGGTGCGTGCCGCCGCGGCGGCCAGTTCGCGGGCGCGGGCGCGCGCCCAGGTCTCGGCCTGCAGGACGTCCGCAACGGTCAGGGAGGTTCCGTCGCCGGGCGTGCTGCCGGGGCGGGCTCCGTCCTGGCTCTGCTTCTTCACCACTCCGGATGCCAGCCCTTCGTCGACCACTGCGGCGACCGTATCCACAATCCCTGTGAACGGCAGCCCGCCGGTGAGGAACGCCGCCACGCACTCCTCGTTCGCGGCGTTGAAGACGGCCGGGGCGGTGCCGCCCAGTTCGCCGACCCTGCAAGCCAGCGGCACGGACGGGAAGGCGTCCTGGTCGAGCGGGAAGAACTCCCAGGTCTGGGCGGTCTTCCAGTCGATGCCGGGCGCCGCGTCGGGGACCCGGTCGGGCCAGCCGAGGCCCAGCGCGATGGGCATCCGCATGTCGGGCGGGCTGGCCTGGGCGAGGGTGGAGCCGTCGGTGAATTCCACCATCGAGTGGACGTAGGACTGCGGGTGGACGGCGACCTCGATGCGGTCGAAGGGGACGTCGAAGAGCAGGTGCGCCTCGATGACCTCCAGGCCCTTGTTGACCAGGGTCGCGGAGTTGATGGTGACGACCGGGCCCATGGACCAGGTGGGGTGGGCCAGCGCCTGCTCGGGGGTGACGCCGGCCAGCTCGCGCCGGGTGCGGCCGCGGAACGGGCCGCCGGAGGCGGTGACCACCAGCTTGCGGACCTCGGCGCGGGTGCCGCCGGTCAGCGCCTGGAAGAGCGCGGAGTGCTCGGAGTCGACGGGGATGATCTGGCCGGGCTTGGCGACGGCCTTGACCAGGGGGCCGCCGACGATCAGCGACTCCTTGTTGGCCAGGGCCAGCACCCGGCCGGCCTTCAGGGCGGCGAGGGTGGGGGCCAGGCCGATGGAGCCGGTGATGCCGTTGAGGACGGTGTGGCAGGGCGAGGCGGCGAGCTCGGTGGCCGCGTCGGGGCCGGCCAGGATCTCCGGCAGCGGTTCGCCCGCGCCGTAGTGTGCGGCCAGCGCCTCGCGGAGCGCGGGCACCGTGTCCTCGCGCGCCACCGCCACCGCGGTGACCCTCAGCCGGTGCGCCTGCTCGGCGAGCAGCTCGACCCGGCCGCCGGACGCGGCGAGCGCGGTGACCCGGAAGCGGCCGGGGTTGCGCAACACGATGTCGATGGCCTGGGTGCCGATCGAACCGGTCGAGCCGAGGATCACGATCTCCCGGGGGCTTGCCGGGTCGCCGGCGGCAATGTCACCGGTGGCCGGCTCGAAGCGCAGGTGCGGGTGGGCGAGGCTGTCCGTCATGTGGTCCATTGTGGCCGGTCCGTGCGGTGCCCCGGCCACCGAGGGCGCCCGCGCCCCGTACGGGCGACGCGTGGGCCGTCCGTACGAGGCGGCTGGGGTTTACCGGTAGGGGCGGCGGGCGTTGTCCTTGGTGCTCCGGCCGGGGGTGGCGTCGGCGATCCAGACGCCGTCCCCGCTGGGGTCGATGATGCCCTCTTCCAGCCAGGTGTAGCGGCCGCCGAGGACCCCGGAGACGACCTTGCGGTCCAGTTCGTCGGTGTTGGTCCACAGCCGGTGGAACAGTTCCTCGATGCGGATTCGGGCCTGCCGGCAGAAGGCGTCGGCGAGCTGGTGCGCCTCCTGGCCGTGGTCGCCGGTGAGCCGCAGGTGCTCGGCCCGGACGCAGGCCGCGCTCATCGCGAACAGTTCCGCGCCGATGTCGACGATCCGGCCGAGGAAGCCCTGTTTGGTCTCCATCTTTCCCTGCCAGCGGGACATCGCGTAGAACGTGGACCGGGCGAGCTTGCGCGAGGTCCGCTCGGCGTACCGCAGGTGGCCCGCCAGTTCGCCGAACTCCTGGTAGGTGCGCGGGAGTTGACCGGGGCCGGCGACGAGCTTGGGCAGCCAGCGGGCGTAGAAGCCGCCGGCCTTGGCGGCCGCCCTGCCCTTGTCGGCCAGGGTCTTGTCGGGGTCGATCAGGTCGCCGGCGACCGACAGGTGGGCGTCCACCGCCTCGCGGGCGATCAGCAGGTGCATGATCTCCGTGGAGCCCTCGAAGATCCGGTTGATCCGCATGTCCCGCAGCATCTGCTCGGCGGGGACCGCGCGTTCGCCGCGGGCGGCGAGCGAGTCGGCGGTCTCGAAGCCGCGACCGCCACGGATCTGGACCAGTTCGTCGGCCATCCGCCAGCCCATCTCGGAGCCGTAGAGCTTGGCCAGGGCGGCCTCGATGCGGATGTCGTTGCGGTTCTCGTCGGCCATCTGGGACGCGAGGTCGACGACCGCCTCCAGGGCGAAGGTGGTCGCGGCGATGAAGGAGATCTTGGCGCCGACCGCCTCGTGCTTGGCGATCGGGCGCCCCCACTGCTCGCGGGCGCCGGACCACTCGCGGGCGATCTTCAGGCACCACTTGCCGGTGCCGGCGCACATCGCGGGCAGCGAGAGCCGGCCGGTGTTGAGCGTGGTCAGGGCGATCTTCAGGCCGGCGCCCTCGGGGCCGATGCGGTTGGCGGCCGGCACCCGCACGTCGTGGAAGCGGGTGACGCCGTTCTCCAGGCCGCGCAGGCCCATGAAGGCGTTGCGGTGCTCGACGGTGATGCCGGGCGAGTCGGCCTCGACGACGAAGGCGGTGATGCCGCCCTTGTGGCCCTCGGAGGCGGGCACCCGGGCCATCACCACCAGCAGGTCGGCGACCACGCCGTTGGTGGTCCACAGCTTCACGCCGTCGAGGACGTAGTCCCCGCCGTCGGGGACCGCGGCGGTCGCCAGTCGGGCCGGGTCGGAGCCCACGTCGGGCTCGGTGAGCAGGAACGCCGAGATGTCCGTACGGGCCAGCCGCGGCAGGAACGTCTCCTTCTGCTCCTGGGTGCCGAAGAGCTTCAGCGGCTGCGGTACGCCGATCGACTGATGCGCGGAGAGCAGCGCGCCGATCGCCGGGCTGGCCGAGCCGACCAGGGCGAGGGCGCGGTTGTAGTAGACCTGGGTGAGCCCGAGGCCGCCGTACTTCGGGTCGATCTTCATGCCGAGGGCGCCCAGTTCCTTGAGCCCGCGGACGGTCTCGTCCGGGATCCGGCCCTCCCGTTCGATCCGGGCACCGTCGACCTGCGTCTCGCAGAACTCCCGCAGCGTGGCGAGGAACTTCTCCCCGCGCCGGACGTCGTCCACCGCGGGGGTGGGGTGCGGATGGATGAGGTCGAGCCGGAAGCGCCCCAGGAACAGCTCCTTGGCGAAGCTGGGCTTGTGCCAGTCCTGCTCACGGGCCGCCTCGGCGACCCGGCGGGCTTCGCGCTCGGAAACGTTGCGGATGGACGGAGCGGTCATCAGGAGCTCACCTCGCCGCGGATCGGGAGTTCCGCCGGCGGACCGGTCGGCCGGCGGACAGTGCTACTTGTGACAAGTACCCGATCCGCGCGGGTTGCACCAGCGGAGCGGAGCCCGCGGGCGGTTCCGCGACAGCGGTGGGGCGAGCGGCCCCGACGGCACCACCGCGCCGCGATCCGGCCGCCGTACGACGGACTGCGGACGGCGCGGTACCGGCCCTTGGGGGGTGCGGCATACCGCGCTGGTTGTACACGCGGGGCGGTCATCCCCCCTTACGGCACGGCCCCGTATCCGCCTCGGTCAGGAGGAACCGGGGCGGAACGGGGCCGTAGCGTCGGAAGTCCGGTCTGTCGGGGGGCAGCGCCGGAAAAAGGGGGACGCGGCGCGCTCCGGAAACAGGGTGCCGGAGCGCGCCGCGCGGAGGGGGCCGGCGCCGGGGGGGGTGCGCCGGCCGGGGCCTGACGGGCGGTACGGCCCAAGGGATGGCCGTCGCTGTCCACCGAGCCAGGCCGGACCGGAGGGGGTGTGGGGTGGGCCGACGGGCCCGGCCCACCCGGTTCCGGGATTTTCCCGGGCCTACAGGTCCAGTCCGGTGAGGATCAGGACCCGCTCGTAGGTGTAGTCGTCCATGGCGTAGCGGACGCCCTCGCGGCCGACGCCGGACTGCTTGACGCCTCCGTAGGGCATCTGGTCGGCGCGGTAGGACGGCACGTCGCCGATGACCACGCCGCCGACCTCCAGCGCGCGGTGGGCGCGGAAGGCGGTCTTGGCGTCGTGCGTGAACACGCCGGCCTGGAGGCCGAACTTGGAGTCGTTGACGGCCGCGAACGCCGCGTCCACCCCGTCGACCTTCTGGAGGGTGAGCACCGGGCCGAAGACCTCTTCGGTGGCGAGGGTCGCGCCGGCCGGCACGTCCTCCAGCACGGTCGGCGCGTAGGAGGCGCCGTCGCGCTTGCCGCCGGCGAGGAGCTTGGCGCCGCGCTCGACGGCGTCGTTCACCCAGGACTCCACGCGCTGCGCGGCGGCCTCGCTGACCAGCGGGCCGACCTCGGTGGCCGGGTCGGTCGGGTCGCCGGTGACCTGGGCCTCGACGGCCGCGACCACCTTGGGCACCAGCCGGTCGTAGACCGAGGCGTCGGCGATGACCCGCTGCACCGAGATGCAGGACTGGCCGCCCTGGTAGTTGGAGAAGGTGGCGATGCGCTGCGCCGCCCAGTCCAGGTCCTGCTCGGAGGACCAGTCGGGCAGGACGACGGCCGCGCCGTTGCCGCCCAGCTCCAGGGTGCAGTGCTTGCGCGGCACCGAGTCGAGGATGGCGTAGCCGACCGTGTCGGAGCCGGTGAAGGAGATGACCGGCAGCCGCTCGTCCTGGACCAGCGCCTCCATGCGGGCGTTGGGGACCGGCAGGATCGACCAGGAGCCGGCGGGCAGGTCGGTGCCGGCCAGCAGCTCACCGATGATCAGGCCGGAGAGCGGGGTGGCCGGGGCCGGCTTGAGGATGATCGGGACGCCGGCGGCGATGGCCGGGGCGATCTTGTGGGCGCAGAGGTTCAGCGGGAAGTTGAACGGCGCGATGCCCAGGACCGTGCCGCGCGGGAAGCGGCGGGTCAGCGCGAGCCGGCCGGCGCCGCCCGCGTCGGTGTCCAGGCGCTGCGCCTCGCCGCCGTTGAAGCGGCGGGCCTCCTCGGCCGCGAAGCGGAACACGGAGATGGCGCGGCCGACCTCGCCACGGGCCCACTTGATGGGCTTGCCGTTCTCCGCGGAGATCAGCTGGGCGATCTCCTCGGTGCGCTCCACCAGCCCGCGCACCACGTGGTCCAGGGCGGCGGCCCGCACGTGGGCGGGGGTCACGGCCAGCTCGTCCTGGACCGCGACGGAGGCGGCGACGGCCTCCTCGACCTGGGCCTCGGTGGGAACGCTCACCGTGCCGACGACACGTCCGTCCCAGGGGGAGGTGACATCGAAGGTGGTCTCGCCGGTGGCCTCACGGCCGGCGAGCCAGAAGGCGGTGGGGGCTGCAGCAGTGTTCGGCACAGTGGATCCCGGCCCTTCAGTGATGGTGGGTGGTGCGCGCGCAGCTCTGGGAGCGGCTTGGCGTAGGACTCTGAAGCCCACCGTAGGGGTGCGAGGGCCTCCTGACGCTTGTCCGAAGCGGCGTAATCCACCGGGTCGCCTCTCCGCGGTGGAGTCCACCGGACCGCTCCTGCCACCCCGGCACCCGCGCTACGGCCCCCAGTCCGCGCCCCGGACCCGGCACGCCGGGCCCCCGACGCCCGGGCGCGGCCCGGCACGGCCCGGCACGGCTCGGCCCGGGGCCTGCCCGGGACCCGCCCGGCCCGGGTGCTCCGCCCGTCCTACTCCCCCACCTGCGCCGACGTCGCCTTCAACGCCAGCCACAACTCCATCCGGACGTCCGCATCGTCCAGCGAGCGGCCCAGGATCTCCTCCACCCGCCGCATCCGGTAGCGCAGGGTGTGGCGGTGCACCCCCAGGTCGGCAGCGGCCGCGTCCCACTGGCCGTGCCGGGCCAGCCAGGCGCGCAGGGACGCCACCAGGTCGCCACGCCCGGTCGCGTCGTGCTCGCGCAACGCCCGCAGCAGCCCGTCGGCGAACGCCCGGACCGCATCGTCCGCGAGCAGCGGCAGGACCGAGCCGGCCGCCACGTCCTCGTGCTCCACCAGGGCGCGGCCGCGGCGGCGGGCGACGGAGAGCGCCTGTTCGGCCTGGCGGTAGGCGTTGGCGGCGGCCATCGGGCCGGTGGGCGCGGAGAGGCCGACGGCCAGCCCCTCGCCCTCCCGGCCGGCGCCGGCCCGGCCGTTCCGGCCGCGCGGACGGGCCTGGGTGCCGAGGCGGGCCTCGGTCGCGGCGGCGAACGCGGTGCCGGCGTCCGCGGCCGCCCCGCCGTCCGCGACCAGCACGATCAGCCGGCCGCCGTCCGGCACGGCGAGCACCGCCTCACCGGTGCGGGCGGCGGCCGACTCCATGGCGTCGGCGAGCGCGTCCAGGACGGGCGCGAGGCCGGCGCCCGGCGGCGACGGGGGGCCCGCCTGTGCCTGGGGGTCCCCCCTGCTCGAACGAAGCTGAGAGCTTGCGGGAGAAGTGGAGAGCTTGGCGGAGGACGCCTGGTCCTCGGCGGGCACCGGCTCGGCCACCAACATCCGGAATGGGGCGTCCAGCAGCCCTCCGTAGAGCCGCCCGGCCACCGCCCGGGCGTGGTCCGGTTCGCCGGCCAGCAGCATCTTCAGGACCGCGGCGCCCAGTCGCTGCTCGGCGTCCTGGAGCGCCCGGGACCGCTCGGTGGTCAGGGTCAGCAGCGCGACCGCGGAGTGCACCGCGTACCGCTCGGCGGTCCCGAGCGGCGCGGCGGTCCCGACGGCGAGCACCCCGCGGGCCCGCCGCCCGGTACCCAGCGACTGGAGCTCCACCCGGTCGTCGCCGTCGGTGTCGCTGACGACGGAGCTGGCTGGCGCCGGCCGCTCCCGTAGCCGCGCCACGTCCTCGGCGAGCCGGGCCGCCCGTCGCGCCGCCCACTCGGGGGCGGCCGCCACCACCGCTCCCGAGGCGTCGTAGAGCGCCGCCCAGCCGCCCAGGTGCGCCGCGAGCCGAGCCAGCAGCTCCGCCGGCCCCTCGGCGCCGAGCGCCGCCCGGGTCAGCTCGCGCTGCGCCTCGAAGCCGGCGGTCACCGCGCGGTACTGGTCGGCCGCCACGGCCGCCGACACCGCCTTGCTGATCGCGATGAACGGCGTCCGGCGCGGCACCCCCAGCAGCGGCAGGTGCTGCCGCCGGGCCGCGTCGACCAGCGCCTCGGGCACCCCTTCGTAATTCACCCCGACCGCGAACCCCAGCCCGACCACGCCCGCCTCGGCGACCCGCCGCACGTACCGGTCCGCGGTCTCCGGGTCCTCCGCATCCAGCTTGAGCGCGGTGATCAGCAGCAGCTCGCCGCCCTCCATATAGGGCACCGGGTCGATCAGCTCGCTGGCGTGCGCCCACCGCACCGGGACGTCCAGCCGGTCCTCGCCCGCGAGCACGGTCAGCTTGAGCACGGTGTGGTTGACCAGGGAGGCGAGGGTGTGCGGCATGAGACCTTCGATGGCTCCGGCGGACGGCACGACCGCGACCGACGGCCGAGTCACCCTGCCGGCCCCCTGCCGACTCCCGCCGATCACCTGCGCCGCCCGTATGAACGGCTGGCATGTACGCCGCCCTGTATGAACGGCTGGTGTCGATTCTGCCTCAACGGAGGGTTTCGGGGACACTCCCGGGCGGAGGCATTCGAGGCGACAGCCGGATCCGGGCCGCGTCGCCGTCCCACCGGCACCGCCGGCACGGTCCACCGGAAGCCCCCCCCCGCGGCCCCCTGTCACCCCTCCCCCACCCCCGCCGGGACCGATCACGGCCACGGCGGCGGTGCGGGACGTCAGGGTGCGGGACTCCAGGGGCAGGGCATCAGGGGCGGAGGTCGATGAGGACGGGTGGAGCGTGCTCACCCTCGACCGTGGTCACCGACAGCACCGCATGGCCGGCCGGCAGCGCGTTCGCGAGGTCGGAGGCGGACCAGCGTTCGCGTTCGACGGTGCGGACGGTGATGGCCTTCGACGTGGCGGCCTTGCCGGTGACCAGCTGGCGGACGAGGTGGAACGCCTTCATCCCGGCACCGTGCGCAATGATCTGACGGTCCGTCACATCACGGGTTTCCACCCATGCCTTGCCCCACACCTCGGCGAACGGCGCCCCGTCCCAGGGCGTGACACCCGCAAACGCCATCCGGCAACCGACCGAGCCGAGCAGAGCACTGCGCAGCGCCTCGGGGACGTCGTCCAGCGAACGCAGCGTCAGCACCGCCCCCGCATTGGCCGAGCGGAGGCGCTGGAGACCGCGCAGCGCCTCCGCGGTGATGGTGTGCGCGGCCTCGTCGAGGACCAGGCAGGCGAACAGCGAGCGGTCGGCACGGGCCACCGCACACTCCGTGAACTGCGCCAGGACCAGCCGGGCGAGGATCCGGGACGCCTCGGCGTGACCGCGTTCGGGAAGCTCGATGCGGACCCGGAGGGGGTGGTCCAGAGCGCGCAGCGAGACCTGCCGGGTGGCTCCCGTCGGGTCGAAGAAGCCGGCGAAGACGGGGCGGTCGAGGAGCGCGATGCGGTCCGCGAGGAGGAGGGCGACATCGCCGGGGCGCTCCGACTGGCGGGCGCGGGCGTCGAGTTCGCGCAGCAGGGTGTGGCCGCCGGCCGCCTCCAGGGCGGTGCGCAGTGCGGTCACCGCCTGCGGCACACCGTCCAGCAGCTCACGCAGCTCGGGGACGGTCGGGAACCGGTCGTGGGCGGCGCGGAACGGGCCGAGCAACTGGGCCAGGGCCGTCGCCGCGCGCCGGCTGTCGCCGCCGGGGAGCTGCTCGGTGAGGTCACCGACCAGGGCCTCGGCCAGGATGCCGGCCGCCTCGTCGGGGTCGGTGGTGCCCCCGTAGAGGTCGAGGTCGCACTCCGGGTCGGGTCGGCCGATCTGCACCACCACGTCGAACGCGTCGTCGGGCCCGAGGGCGGAACCGGCCGGGCCGACGGCGACGACCGCGCACTGCCCGGCCAGCGCCTGCAGACACATCGCCTCCACCACCGGGCGGACGAGCCGGGTGGTCTTACCGCTCCCGGCGGGCCCGACGGCCAGCAGCGAGGTGCCCAGCACCCGGGGCTCCAACGCACAGCCGCTACCGCGGTGTTGGTACGGATTGCGCGGGTGGTCGGCGGCGGTGCCGATCCGGACCTGATGGGCTAGCAGGTCGTGCTGGGCGGTGCGGCCGGCCAGGTCGCGCTGCCCGGAGGGGTGGGCGCAGGCGGCGGCGCCGTGCCGCAGGACGGTGTCGGTGAAGGAGGCCAGGGAGTTCCGGCCGGCCCGCACCGAACGCCAGGCACGCCCGATGCGCGCCACGTCGACATCGTTCATCGCACCCGTACGGGCCTCGGCGGCGAGCCGGTCGGCAGCGTCCGGGGCACCGTGGGCACGGAGTTCGGGCCATTGCGCCGGGTCGGTGGCCGGGACGGGCTTGGCGGCGGGGGCGCGGTCGCGGAGGTGGCGGCGCAGGGGCGTGACGAACCGGCGGATCAGCTCGGGCCAGCGGCCTAGACGGCCGAAGAAGAACGCGATCCCGAGGATCCACAGTCCGTAGTAGGCATTGCTGACCACCATGAACGCCGTGCGGTCCCCGGACGTGCGCGCCGCGGCCCAGGAGTCCGGACGAAGAATTTGGAGCGGCCAGTACCAGTAGGGGCCGAGATAGCCGTTCCAGAGCAACGACCACAGCAACCACCCGCACAGGAACGAGATCACCGCTCCGCTGATCAGCTGCCGCAGGGGGACGCGTTCCGGCTCCTTCTCCGCTCGCGGCCGGTGCCCGTACGTCCAGATCCCCGGCGCCGCGGCCGGCCGTGGCGCGCGCAGCCAGCCCAGCAGGGCTGGCGGCGCCCCGGCGGCGCCCGCGGCGGGAGGTGGGGTGGCGGGCATGGCCGGCGGCGCGGTGGGCCGCGGCGGGGTGTGCGGCGCGGCCGGGCGCGGCACCGCTGGGGGGTCGGGGCGCCGCTCCCCGGACGGCGGGGGTGCGGCGGTGTGCTGTGCGTCCTGCGTGCCCTCGGTGTCCATCGGGTGCCCCTTGTCCCCCTTGAGACGTGGCCTGCCGCGTCGGTTCGCCGGCCTGCCGTTGTCATGCCCGCGCTGGCGCGCCCTCGCCGGGCGTGCCGCCGCTCAATTTACTGGCCGCGCCCCGTGGCTATGTCCGGTGCGGACAACGCAACACGCACACTTCTCCCGAACGGAACATGCCAGACCTGACCCAGCGCCCCTAACCTGCGAGAACAAGACCTCTGTACGTACCTCTGTACGTCCGTGTTCCACCCCCAGGAGACTGCCATGACCGAACTGTCCGGAGGCCCCGCCCTCCCCCAGGAGCGTCGCGTCGTCACCGCGATCCCCGGCCCCAAGTCCCAGGAGCTGTGGGCCCGCAAGCAGGAGACCGTGGCCGCCGGCGTCGGCGCCGTGCTGCCCGTCTTCGTCAAGCGCGCGGGCGGCGGTGTCCTGGAGGACGTGGACGGCAACTCCCTGATCGACTTCGGCTCCGGTATCGCGGTGACCTCGGTCGGCAACAGCGCGGAGGCCGTGGTCCGCCGGGCCGTCGCGCAGCTCGCGGACTTCACCCACACCTGCGCCATGGTCACGCCGTACGAGACGTACGTCGAGGTCTGTGAGCAGCTGGCCGACCTGACGCCGGGCGACCACGCGAAGAAGTCGGCGCTGTTCAACTCGGGTGCCGAGGCGGTGGAGAACGCCGTCAAGATCGCGCGTGCGTACACCAAGCGCCAGGCGGTCGTCGTGTTCGACCACGGCTACCACGGCCGGACGAACCTGACGATGGCGCTGACCGCGAAGAACATGCCGTACAAGCACGGCTTCGGCCCGTTCGCGCCCGAGGTCTACCGCGTGCCGCTGGCCTACCCCTACCGCTGGCTGACCGGCCCGGAGAACTGCGCGCAGGAGGCCGCCGACCAGGTCATCACGCAGATCACCAAGCAGATCGGCGCGGAGAACGTCGCGGCGATCATCATCGAGCCGGTGCTCGGCGAGGGCGGCTTCATCGAGCCGGCCAAGGGCTTCCTCCCGGCCGTCGCGAACTTCGCGAAGGAAAACGGCATCGTCTTCGTCGCGGACGAGATCCAGTCCGGCTTCTGCCGTACCGGCCAGTGGTTCGCGTGTGAGGACGAGGGCGTCGTCCCGGACCTCATCACGACCGCCAAGGGCATCGCGGGCGGTCTGCCGCTGGCGGCCGTCACCGGCCGCGCCGAGATCATGGACGCCGCGCACGCGGGCGGCCTGGGCGGCACCTACGGCGGTAACCCGGTGGCCTGCGCCGCCGCGCTCGGCTCGATCGAGACCATGCGCGAGCTGGACCTGAACGCCAAGGCCAAGCGCATCGAGGAGGTCATGAAGGGCCGCCTCACCGCGATGCAGGAGAAGTTCGACATCATCGGCGAGGTCCGCGGCCGCGGCGCGATGATCGCGATCGAGCTGGTCAAGTCCGGTTCCAAGGACCCGAACCCGGAGGTCACCGGGGCGCTCGCCAAGGCGTGCCACCAGGAGGGCCTGCTGGTGCTGACGACCGGCACGTTCGGCAACGTGCTGCGCTTCCTGCCGCCGCTGGTCATCGGCGAGGACCTGCTGAACGAGGGTCTGGACATCCTTGAGGCGGCGTTCGGCGCGCTCTGAGCGGTCGCGTCGCACAGACGCCTCCGAGCGGGACCTTCCGGGCGCGGCCCGGGGCACGGTACGGGCCGTGTCCCGGGCCGCGCCCCGTTCGCCGTCGCCACTACGGCGGGGCGGCCAACGGCAGCGCAGGGGGTGCGTGAAGAAGATGTGCGGGGGCAATGGCGGGCACGTGATGCGGCTTACGGGGCGCGCTTCCGGTGCCGTACGGTTTCTGCAGATGAGAGAAACACCTCGCCCACAGGGGACTGCGGGCGATGCCCGGTCGGCGCTTCCCCAGCTTCGACCTGGCCGTGCCCTCGCGCACACCACCGGGACCCCTGGCACGGGGGTCTTCGGGAATCCTCACCGATCGGATGTCCGCCCGCCCCAGACCCCCCGGGGCGTGCGGAACACCGGTCCTCGCGGCCGCTCCGGAACTACCCCCCCTGTTCCGGAGCGGCTGCATTTTTTGTTTTGCGGCCTTTGCCGCACTTGCTGTGCTTGCTGTGTTTGCCGCGATTGCAGCGCGTGGGGAGTTGGGGTCGCCGAGGCTGCCGGGGGCGTTGGGGGTGTTGAGAGCGTTGAGGGTGGTTCGTCTGATGGGGCGGTGGCGCGTCGGCCGGTTGCCTGGTGCCCGTGATGCCAGTAGCGCCAGTGGTGCCGGGGGCTCCTCTGGCTCCTCGGGGCCCCCTGGCACCTCGGGCCCCTCTCGTTTCGTTGGTGCACGGTCGGCTCGGTGGTACGGGCTCGTGGCGCTGTGCAGTGCGCTGCTCTTCGGGCTGGTCACCTGGCAGGTGGCGGCCCGCGGCGCGGTGCGCGGGCTCGACGAGCGGCTGGGCCGCGGGGTGGCGGCGAGTAGCGTTCCCGGACCGCTCGCCCAGTTCTTCGCCGATCTCGGCAATACGGCGGTGGCGCTGCCGGTGTTGCTGGTGGTGGCGGGGTGGGCGGTGTGGCGGCTGCGGCGGGGCGTGCGGGGTGCGCCGGGCGGACCGGTTCGGGCGTGGTTGCCGTCGGTCGCCGCGTTGGGGGCCCTGGCCGCCGTGCCGGCGCTCGTCGTTCCGTTCAAGGTCTGGTTGGACCGGCCGGGCCCGCCTCAGATGGCCGGGTCGCACGAGGGGTTCTACCCGTCGGGCCACGGGGCGACGGCGGCCGTCGCGTACGGATTGGTGGCGCTGCTGCTGACCCGGGCGTACGCGGCGGGCTGGGGTGGCCGGACGACGCAGCGGCCGAGCGGCCGGAAAACGGCCGCGACCCCCGGCGCGTGGGTGGTCGCGGCGGGGACCGGACTGCTCAATGCGGGGGTCGGGCTGGGGCTGGTGCGGCAGGGGTACCACTGGCCGTTGGACGTGCTCGGTGGCTGGTGCCTGGCGGGGGTGCTGCTGCCGCTGTGGTGCCTGGTGTGCGACCGATGGGGCGGGCCGGCCGGCGGCCACCGGCCGGGGTCCGGGCGCGGGGACTAAGGCCGGGGCTGGCTGACACCGCGCCAACTCGACGCTGAACGAGGGCAGTTACGGCACGTTGACGGGGTTGACGAAGGTGCCCGGGTGGGTGGCACCGGACTGGTCCAGGATGGCGCCGCCGAAGGGCCACTGGAGCTGGAAGTGCTTCTTCTCGTTCGGCGGGGTGATCAGCACCTGACCGGGCTCGACCTTCTTGTCGTCCGCGCGGGTGGTGGGCAGCAGGGTGATGGTGAACGAGGTGTGCGCGTTCGGCTTCAGCACCTTCGGCTGCGGCTTCTTCGCCGAGCGGCCCAGGTCCCAGGTGGTGCCGTCGGTGCCCTTGATCTGGACGCCCGGGAAGCCGGAGACGGTGCAGGGGGTGCTGCCGATGTTCTTCAGCCACACCGCGGCGGTCTGCTGCTGGTCGCTCTTCATGTCCGGCACGCCGCCGCCCTCCGAACCCCAGCCGGCCTGCAGCCCGTCGGTGGTGCAGCGGCCGAGCCGGTCGCCGGCCTGACCCTTCTGGCCGGTGTGCGAGGACGTGGTGGCGGTGCCGCCGGAACCGCCGGTGGAGTCGCCGGAGCCCTGGGAGCCGGTGCGGCCCTGGGCACCGGTGTCCGGGGCTGCGGCGGAGACGCTGTTGGTCGGGCCTGCGCCGGAGGCACCGGCGGAACCGCCGTTGCAGGCGGCGAGGCCGAGCGCGGCAGCGGTGATCAGGCCGGCGACGGCGGCGCTGCGGCCCCGGCGGAGCGTGCTGCGGTGCGACAAGGTGTCCCCCTCGTAGTCGGGTGCGCGTTCGGTCGTCCGTGCGCAAGCGCCAACCTGTCAGGGACGGTTGGTGATCCACTAACGCCTGACTAACACCGTGCGGGTCCGGACCATCGAGTTCGGGCCGGCGCGCTCACCGCCCCCGGTCGCGAGCCGCCACCGCCGCGTGCAGCGCCAACTCCAGCGCGACCGGGTCGGTGAGCGTCCCGGAGCCGTCCGGCGGAACCAGCCAGCGGACGCCGCCGGCCACCCGGCCGGGACGGGGCACCACGATCCAGGTGCCGGGGCCGGCACCGCGGACGCCGGTGCCCAGCCAGCGGGCGCTGGTCCCGGGCGGGACGAAGAAGCCCGTACGGGTCTGCCGGAAGTCGAACAGGACCGGCCCGGGGCGCTCCCGGCCGCGGGCCAGCACCTCCAGCGCCGGGCGGCCGAGGGCGCCCTTGACGATCAGGACGTCCCAGCACCGGCCGGCCTCCAACAGCGCCACCCCGAGCGGATGGTGCTCCCATGCGCGGCGGCAGGCGTCGGGGTCCGGTGCGGCCGACACCAGCCAGTCCACTGCGGCGTTCGCCCCCGTGGTGGTCATTTCTTCCCCTCCCCTTCGTCCGGCCCGGGCGGGCCGTGTTCCCCAGGGGAGAAGGGGGTGCCGGTTGATCCTTACGCGGGTCGCCGGAGGAATTTCGGCACGGCGGGTTGCGACTTCCGGGAACGCGCACGGGGCGGGCGGCCGCGCGGGCCACCCGCCCCGGACGGGCGTCAAAAGGATCAGCCGGTCAGCTGTCGAAGCCCAGGCCGACCTTGTCCATGGCCTTGAGCCACAGATTGCGCCGGCCGCCGTTCTCGTCGGCACGGGTCATCGACCACTGGGTGATGCCGATGCCCAGCGAACGCACCGGCTCCGGCGGGAACGGCAGCGGCTTGCTCCGCACCATCTCCAGTTCGGTGCGTTCGGTGCGCTCCCCCGACAGCAGGTCCAGCATCACCTCCGCGCCGAAGCGGGTGGCGCCGACGCCGAGCCCGGTGTAGCCGAGCGCGTACGCCGCCCGACCGCCGTGGGCGGTGCCGAAGAACGCCGAGAAGCGGGAGCAGGTGTCGATCGCGCCGCCCCAGGTGTGGGTGAAGCGGATCCCCTCCAACTGCGGGAAGCAGGTGAAGAAGTGCTGGGCGAGCTTGCGGTAGGTGTCCGGGTGGTGGTCGTACTCGGCCCGGACGCCGCCGCCGTAGCGGTAGATGATGTCGTAGCCGCCCCACAGGATGCGGTTGTCGGCGGTGATGCGGAAGTAGTGGAAGTGGTTGGCGCTGTCGCTCAGGCCCGGCCGGTTCTTCCAGCCGATGGCGGCGAGCTGCTCGGCGCTGAGCGGCTCCGTCATCAGGGCGTAGTCGTAGACCGGCGCGACGAACGGGCGGACCCGCTTGACCAGCGACGGGAAGGCGTTGGTGGCCAGCGCCGCGTGCTGGGCGAAGACCCGGCCGTACGGGGTGCGGACCGCGATGCCCGCGCCGCGCGAGGACAGCTCGGTGCCGGGGGTGTGCTCGTAGATGCGGACGCCCAGGGAGCGGCAGGCCCGCTTCAGGCCCCAGGCGAGCTTGGCGGGGTGCACCATGGCGACGCCGGTGCGGTCCCACAGGCCGGCGAGGAAGGTGGGCGAGTCGACCTCGGCGCGCACCGCGTCCCGGTCGAGGAACTCCTGGCCGGTCAGGCCCAGTTGCTCGGCCTCCTCGGCCATCTCGCGGAGCTCGGCGACCTGGTGCGGGGCGGTGGCGACGTCGATCTCGCCGGTGCGCTCGAAGTCGCAGTCGAGGGCGTAGCGGGCGACCGCGTCCTCGATGGCGTCGAGGTTGCGGGCGCCCAGCTCCTCCAGCTTGGTGAGTTCGCCGGGCCAACGGGACAGTCCGTTACCCAGGCTGTGGGTGAGGGAGGCGGCGCAGAAGCCGCCGTTGCGGCCGGAGGCGGCCCAGCCGATCTCCTGGCCCTCGATGAGGACGACATCGCGTTGCGGGTCGCGCTCCTTGGCGAGCAGCGCGGTCCACAGTCCGGAGTACCCCCCGCCGACGACCAGCAGGTCGCAGTGCTCGTCGCCGACGAGTGCCGGTTCGGCGGCCGGCCGGGCCGGGTCCTCCAGCCAGTACGGGGTGAGGGCGGCGTCGGCCAGCGCGTGGACGGGGGAGGCCCCCGATGTCTTGGGCATGGCAGCTCGTGCCATGGTTCTCAGCTCCTCTAGCTGCGGTTGCTGCGCTTGCTGTGCTTGCTGTGCTTACGTCGGGTGCCGGCCAGCTGGCCGGCGAGCACGCACAGGACGGCGACCAGGAACATCGCCGTACCGATGACATTGATTTGAACGGGTGTGCCCCGCTGTGCCGATCCCCAGACGAACATGGGGAAGGTCACGGTGGAGCCGGCGTTGAAGTTGGTGATGATGAAGTCGTCGAAGGAGAGCGCGAAGGACAGCAGGGCGCCGGCCGCGATGCCGGGCGCGGCGATCGGCAGCGTCACCCGTAGGAAGGTCTGTACCGGGGAGGCGTAGAGGTCCTGGGCGGCCTGTTCCAGTCGCGGGTCCATGCTCATCACGCGGGCCTTGACGGCGGTGACGACGAAGCTCAGGCAGAACATGATGTGCGCGATGAGGATCGTCCAGAAGCCGAACTGGATGCCCATGTTGAGGAAGAGGGTGGCCAGCGAGGCGGCCATGACGACCTCGGGCATCGCCATCGGCAGGAAGATCAGGGTGTTGACGGCCGCGCGGGCCCGGAAGCGGTAGCGGGCCAGCGCGAACGCGATCATGGTGCCGAGGACGGTGGCGCCCACGGTGGCCCAGACCGCTATCTCCAGGCTCAGCCCGAGCGAGCCGCACATGTCGGCGACGCCGCACGGATCGGTCCAGGCGTCGGTGGAGAACCGCGTCCACTGGTAGTTGAAGCGCCCGTTGGGCTTGTTGAAGGAGAAGACCATCACCACGATGTTCGGCAGGATCAGGTAGGCCAGCGTGGCCAGTCCTGCCAGGGTGACGAGGTTGTGGCGCAGCCAGCGCAGCGCCTTGCCGGAGGTGCGCCGGGGGGCCGGCGCGCCGGCCGGGGCCGTGGTTGCGGCCGGGTCCTTCGCGGGGGTGTCGGTTGCCGCCATCAGACCAGATCCTCCGTCCCGGACTTGCGGATGTAGATCGTGACCATGGCGAGGATGGCCGCCATGAGGATGAAGGAGAGCGCGGCGGCGGTCGGGTAGTCCAGGACCCGCAGGAACTGCGACTGGATGACGTTGCCGATCATCTTCTGGTCGGTGGAGCCCAGCAGTTCGGCGTTGATGTAGTCGCCGGCGGCCGGGATGAAGGTCAGCAGGGTGCCGGCGACGACGCCGGGCATGGACAGCGGGAAGGTGACCCGGCGGAAGGTGGTGGCCGGGCGGGCGTAGAGGTCGCCGGCGGCCTCGTGCAGCCGCGGGTCGATCCGCTCCAACGAGGTGTACAGCGGCAGGACCATGAACGGCAGGAAGTTGTAGGTCAGACCGCAGACCACGGCCAGCGGGGTGGCCAGCACCCGGTGCCCTTCGGTGATGCCCAGGGCGCTGGTGACGTCCAGGAGGTGCAGTGCGTTGAGCGCGCCGACCACCGGGCCGCCGTCGGCCAGGATCGTCTTCCAGGCCAGGGTGCGGATCAGGAAGCTGGTGAAGAACGGGGCGATGACCAGGATCATCACGATGTTCCGCCACCGGCCGGCCTTGAAGGCGATCAGGTACGCCAAGGGGTAGCCGAGCAGCAGGCAGAGCACGGTGGCGACCGCCGCGTAGCTGACCGAGCGCACGAACTGCGGCCAGTATTCGGCCAGCGCGTCCCAGTAGGTGGCGAGGTGCCAGGTGAGCTTGAAGCCCTCTTCGAGGGAGCCGGTCTGGAGGGAGGTCGACGCCTGGTAGACGAGCGGGGCGGCGAAGAAGACGATCAGCCAGAGGATGCCGGGGAGCAGCAGCCAGTAGGGGACCAGCCGCTTGCGGGTCGGGGTCTTCCGGATCGGCAGCCCCTCGTCCTCGGCTTGCTCGTCCGGTGGCGCGGGGGCGGCGGTGGTGGTCACGCGGCCTCCTCGTCGAGGTCCGCACCGGCGTCGATGTCCTGAGCCGCGTCCAGGCCGAAGGTGTGCTCCGGGTTCCAGTGCACAACGATGTCGGCGCCGGGGACCAGCCGTCCGTCCCGCCCGATGTTCTGCTCGTAGACGGAGAGTTCGCCGATGCCGGGGACGTCGACGACGTACTGGGTGGAGACGCCGATGAAGCTGGCGATCTTGACGCGGCCGGCCATCCGGTTGTGGCCCTCGGGGACCGACCCGGCGTCGTCGGCGTGCGCCAGGGCGACCTTCTCGGGGCGGAAGCCGGCCAGCACCTGCCCGCCCTTGCGGGCCTGGGTGCTACATCGGCCGGTGGGCAGCCGGAGTGTGGCGTCGCCGGCCTTGAGGACGAGTTCCGTGCCGCCCGCCTCGATGACCTCGGCCGCGATGAGGTTGGAGGTGCCCAGGAAGTTGGCGACGAAGGTGGTGGCGGGGTTCTCGTACAACTCGGCGGGGGCGCCGAGCTGTTCGACCCGGCCGCCGTTCATCACGGCCACGGTGTCGGCCATCGTCATGGCCTCCTCCTGGTCGTGGGTGACGTGCACGAAGGTGATGCCGACCTCGGTCTGGATGCGCTTGAGCTCCAGCTGCATCTGGCGGCGCAGCTTGAGGTCGAGGGCGCCCAGCGGCTCGTCCAGCAGGAGCACCTCGGGGTGGTTGATCAGTGCCCGGGCGACCGCGACCCGCTGCTGCTGGCCGCCGGAGAGCTGCTGCGGCTTGCGGCGCGCCATCGGGCCGAGCTGGACCAGGTCGAGCATCTCCTCGACCTGCTTCTTGACGGACTTGATGCCGCGGCGGCGCAGGCCGAAGGCGACGTTCTCGTAGACGTCCAGGTGCGGGAAGAGCGCGTAGTTCTGGAAGACCGTGTTGACCTGGCGCTTGTAGGGCGGCAGGGCGGTGACGTCCTGGCCGGAGAGCGCGACCGTCCCGGTGGTGGGCTCCTCCAGGCCGGCGATCATGCGCAGGGTGGTGGTCTTGCCGCAGCCGGAGGCGCCCAGCAGGGCGAAGAAGGACCCGGCGGGAATGGTGAGGTCGAGCGGGTGGACGGCGGTGAAGGAGCCGTACGTTTTGCTGATCCGGTGCAGGCGGACGTCGCCGCCGCTGCTCTGGGGGGTCGCGGTAGTGGTCATATGGGTCGTCCCGTGGGTCGGAAGGGGGCAGAACGGCTCGGGCGGGTCCGGTGTGCGGCCGGGCGCCGTCGGAGACCGGCTCAGGCGCCGGTGAGGTCGGAGAACTTCCGGTTGAACACCCGGTTCTCCTGGGGGGTCAGTGCGCGGAAGGAGTGGGACCGGGCGACCATCTCCTGGTCCGGCAGGATCAGCGGGTTCTCCGCCAGCTTCCGGTCGATCTTGGCGAGTTCCTCGCGTACCCCGTCGACGGGGCAGGCGTAGTTGATGTACGCGGCGAGCCGGGCCGCGACCTTCGGCTCGTAGAAGTAGTCGATGAGCCGTTCGGCGTTCCCCTTGTGGCGGGCTTTGCTGGGCACCATCAGGTTGTCGGTGGACGTCATGTAGCCGGCCTTGGGGACGGCGTAGCGGATGTCGGGGTTGTCGCTCTGTAGTTGGACGACGTCGCCGGACCAGGCGACGCACGCGGCGAGGTCGCCCTTGTCCAGGTCGCTGGTGTAGTCGTTGCCGGTGAAGCGGCGGATCTGCTGGGTGTCGACGCCCTTCTGGAGCCGGGCGAGCGCGGCGTCGTAGTCGTCGGCGGTGACGTCCTCGGGTCGTTTGCCCATGTCGAGCAGGGTCAGCCCGACGGTGTCGCGCATCTCGGACAGGAAGCCGACCCGCCCCTTGAGCCGCGGGTCCTCCAGCAGCTGGCTGATCGAGTCGACGGTCCGGCCGCCGGTGGCCTTGACGTTGTACGCGATGAGCGCGGGGATGCTCTGCCAGACGTAGGAGTGCTTGCGGCCCGGGTCCCAGGCGGGGTTGCGGAACTGTGCCGACAGGTTGGCCCGGGCGTGCGGCAGGCGGTCCGCGTCGAGCGGCTGGATCCACCCCAGGGAGATCATCCGGGCGCACATCCAGTCGGTGAGCACGATCAGGTCGCGGCCGGTGTCCTGCCCGTTGGCGAGCTGTGCCTGGATCTTGCCGAAGAACTCGTCGTTGTCGTTGATGTCCTCGGTGTACGTCACGGTGATGCCGGTGCGCCGCTGGAAGGCGTCCAGCGTGGGGTGGCGCTTGCCGTCGTCGCTGACGTCCATGTACTCGGTCCAGTTGGAGAAGTTCAGGCGCTTCTCCGACGCGGAGTGGTCCACGGTCAGCGCGGCGTCGGTGCGGCCGGCGGGGGCGATCCCGCAGGCCGACAGGGCCGCGGTGCCACCGACCGCGGCCGCCAGGGCGCCACCGGCGCGCAGCAGCGAGCGGCGGGTCATGGCGAGCCGCCCGGTGGTGAGGCTGCGGCGCATGGCGGTGACCTCGTCCGCGGACAGCGGGACCAGGGGGGCCGGGGGGACGGGCTGCTCGTGGTGCTCCATGCGCGGTGGCCTTTCAAGGGGGTGTGCCCGGCGTGCGGCCGGTGTGGCGGTGATGCGCTGCCCTGCGCTGCCCCGGCCACGGGCGGTGCGGTGCCGGCGGCCGGGGCGTCCCGTCGGACGGGGTCAGGCCCGGTCCCCGAAGATCGTCCGGTGCCAGTCCTTCTTGGCCACCCCGGTGATGTCGTACATGACGTGCTTGACCTGCGTGTACTCCTCGAAGGAGTACGCCGACATGTCCTTGCCGAAGCCCGACGCCTTGGCGCCGCCGTGCGGCATCTCGCTGATGATCGGGATGTGGTCGTTGACCCAGACGCAGCCGGCGTTGATCTCGCGGGTGGCCCGGCCGGTGCGGTAGACGTCCCGGCTCCAGGCGGAAGCGGCCAGCCCGTAGGGGGTGTCGTTGGCGAGCGCGAGGCCCTCGTCGTCGCTGTCGAAGGGCAGCACGACCAGCACCGGACCGAAGATCTCGGACTGGACGATCTCGCTGTCCTGTGCGGCCCCGGTGATCAGCGTCGGCCGGTAGTACGCCCCCTTGGCCAGCTCCCCCTGGGGCGCCTCGCCGCCGGTGACGACGGTGGCGTAGCCCCGGGCCCGCTCGACGAAACCGGCCACCCGGTCCCGCTGGGTGTGCGAGATCAGCGGTCCGAGGTCGGTGTCCGGGTCGAACGGGTCGCCCGGTCGCACGGTCGCCATCAGGTCCGCCACGCCGCTGACGAACGCGTCGTAGAGCGGCCGCTGGACGTAGGCGCGGGTGGCGGCGGTGCAGTCCTGGCCGGTGTTGATCAGGGCGCCGGCGACCGCACCGTGCACGGCGGCTTCCAGGTCGGCGTCGTCGAAGACCACGAACGGGGCCTTGCCGCCGAGCTCCAGATGGAGCCGCTTGACGGTCCCGGTGGCGATCTCGGCGACCCGCTTGCCGACGGCGGTGGAGCCGGTGAAGGAGGTCATGGCGACGTCGGGGTGGCCGACCAGGCGCTCACCGGCGTCCCGGCCAGCGCCCGAGACGATGTTGAGGACGCCGTCCGGGAGCCCGGCGCGCTGCGCGGCCTGCGCGAACAGCAACGAGGTCAGCGGGGTGATCTCGGCGGGCTTCAGGACGATGGTGTTGCCCGCGGCGATGGCCGGCAGGACCTTCCAGGCGGCCATCTGGAGCGGATAGTTCCAGGGCGCGATGGAACCGACCACGCCGACCGGTTCGCGGCGGATCACGGAGGTGTGGTCGCCGCTGTATTCCCCGGCCGCCTTGCCCTCCAGGTGGCGGGCGGCGCCGGCGAAGAACGCGGCGTTGTCGATGGTGCCCGGAACGTCGAACTCCTTGCTGAGCCTGATGGGCTTTCCACAGTTCAGGGATTCGGCGGCGGCGAGGTCTTCGGCGTCCTCGGCGAGCGCCGCCGCGAAGCGGTGCAGGGCCTCGGACCGCTCGCCGGGCGTGGCCCGCGCCCAGCCCGGAAGGGCCTGCGCGGCGGCCGCCACCGCGGCATCCACGTCACCGGTACCTGCGAGTTCGTACCGCAGGACGGTCTCACCGGTGGCCGGGTCGACGACGTCCTGAGTACGGCCGGAGGTGCCGCTCCGCAGACTCCCGGCGATGAATTGCGCCCCTTCGGCGAATCGCTCGGTCACTTCGAATCGCTGGTCCATGGTGCTCTCCTCCGCCGGGCGCCGGGGCCGCTCAGCGGCACTGCCAGGCGTAGCTATTTCCGGAATCGATGGCCGATCCTGACAGAGCTGAAGGCGACCAACAAGTGATTCCGTTGTTGCCTTTTGGTTACGCAACGAATTCTGCGAATTCGGTGGCGCAAAACCCCGACACGTTGTCAGTGCCCGCTGACAGAATCCCGGCATGATGCACAACACCCCGACGACCAGCACCGACCGCCCCGCAGACGGGCCACGCTCGGTCGAGGAGCTGATCGCGCTCACCACCACCGGCCGGCGGGTCGAGTACGTCCACTTCTGGGGCCATCGTCCACCCCGCGACGGCGGCATCGGGGCGAGCTGTTTCAGCCAGTGGTGGCCCGCACCCTTCACCGTCGACGGCGTCCGGTACGCCACCGCCGAGCACTGGATGATGGCCGGCAAGGCCCGGCTCTTCGGGGACGCGGAAGCCGAGCGGCGGGCGATCGCCGCCTCGCACCCCAAGCAGGCCAAGGACGCCGGGCGGACGGTCCGCGGCTTCACCGAGGAGGTCTGGCGGCAGCACTGCTTCGACCTGGTCGTCGAGGGCAGCCGGCACAAATTCGGTCAGCACCCGGAGCTGCGGGAGTTCCTGCTGAACACCGGCCCCCGCGTCCTGGTGGAGGCCAGCCCCCTGGACCGGATATGGGGCATCGGCCTCGCCGCCGACGACGACCGCGCCGCGGACCCAGCCCGCTGGCGCGGGCTGAACCTCCTGGGCTTCGCCCTCATGGCGACCCGGCAGCAGCTGTCCGAGGAGGCCCACACCGAGGCCGATCCGGGGTGACGAGCGGGGGCGGGACCGGACGGGGGTGACGGACGCAGACGGGGGGGGCGGGACCGGGCCAGGGCCGGGGTGACCGACACAGACGGGGGGGCGGCAGGCGGTGGTGCGTCGTGCGTGGTGCCGCTCCAACGAGGACGGCAGTCGGCTGCACGCCCCGGAGACACCTACGGGACGAACGCCTACGGGGGGACACCTAGGGGCGGACGCCCAAGGGATGCCCCCACCGGCCCCCGCGCCCGCCCCGCCTCCCCCATACGATGACCAGACCAGACCACTCCGCACCATCCGCCGCGCGCACCTCACCCCCGCGCACTCCCCCAGGAGGAACCGTTGTCCGACCTCGACGCCTTCATCGCGGGCCTGCCCAAGGCGGAGCTGCACGTCCACCACGTCGGCTCGGCCTCACCGCGGATCGTCTCCGAACTGGCCGCCCGGCACCCGGACTCCGCCGTGCCCAGCGACCCCGAGGCGCTCGCCGACTACTTCACCTTCCGCGACTTCGCCCACTTCATCGAGGTCTACCTCTCCGTCGTGGACCTGATCCGCGACGCCGAGGACGTCCGCCTGCTGACCTACGAGGTCGCCCGCGACATGGCCCGCCAGCAGATCCGCTACGCCGAGCTGACCGTCACGCCCTTCAGCTCGACCCGCCGCGGCATCCCGGACGCCGCCTTCGTCGAGGCCATCGAGGACGCCAGGAAGGCCGCCGAGTCCGAACTGGGCGTGATGCTGCGCTGGTGCTTCGACATCCCCGGCGAGGCCGGCCTGGAGGCCGCCGAGGAGACCGCCCGGATCGCCTGCGAGCTACAGCCCGAGGGCCTGGTCTCGTTCGGCCTGGGCGGCCCTGAGATCGGCGTCCCGCGGCCCCAGTTCAAGCCGTACTTCGACCGGGCCATCGCCGCCGGACTGCGCTCCGTCCCGCACGCCGGCGAGACCACCGGCCCCGGCACCATCTGGGACGCCCTGACCTCCCTGCGCGCCGAGCGGATCGGCCACGGCACCAGCGCCACCCAGGACCCCGAGCTGCTGGCCCACCTCGCCGAGCACCGCATCCCGCTGGAGGTCTGCCCGACCTCCAACATCGCCACCCGGGCGGTCCGCACCCTGGACGAGCACCCGGTGAAGGAGATGGTCGACGCCGGCGTCCTGGTCACCATCAACAGCGACGACCCGCCGATGTTCGGCACCGACCTCAACGCCGAATACGCCATCGCCGCCCGCCTGTTGGAGCTGGACACCACCGGCCTGGCCGCCCTCGCCAAGAACGCGGTCACCGCCTCCTTCATGGACGACGCGGCCAAGACCCGCCTGTCGGCCGAGATCGACGCGTACGCGGCGGGGTGGCGCGGCTAGTCGACGTCCGGCCGGCGCCGGGACGGACGCTCCGAACGGCTCACGGCCCGGCGCGTCCGGGCCGGCCCGCCAGGCATCGGCCGGCGCCGCCCGCCGGGCGCGGTCGCCGACGAGCACGAAGTGTCGGCGCTGGCGGTTGCGTTCGGCGGGCGCCTGGCCCGGCGCACCGCTTGCGGCAGGCGGACGCGGACGGAGCGGCTCGCACCCCGGTCAACTGACGCACCGACCATGCGCGGCCCCCGCCCGCGGCCCGCCCCCGAACGCACCGGTCAACACCGGGCGTTGAGGGCCGGCCCGCCCGCCGGAGGCACAGCGGGCCACACCGGAGACACGCTCAACAGGCCGAACAGGCCGCCCCACCCGCCCCTCACCCCTTGACCAGCCGCCGCGCCACGAGGTGCGAGACGGCGGTGGCGGCCGCCGCGACGGCGATGCCCCGTACCGCGCCGCCCGGGGTCGTGGGCCGCAACCGTCCGGCCCGCCGCAGACGGCCGCGGGCCCAGAGCGTGAACGGAATGACCAGCACGGGCGAGGTGGCGGATCCCGGCGTGTAACCGCGGGTGGCGGCCGCCTGGGCGAGGTGCAGCAGACCGTGTAGCCCGAAGCCGTCCAGTGTGGCCTGGAAGAACGCGGACCGGCCGCCGGTGCGGTACCCCCTGGCCGCAGCGGTGGCCACGATGGCCGCCATCACCGCCACCGCCGTCGCGAACTCCCGCTCGGTGACGCCCTCCAGGGCCCGCCAGACCCGCTCGGGCACCTGCGGGAACCGCTTCCGCAGCACCGGTACGCTCTCCCGCACCCAGCGCGGCCCGAAGGCCACCTCCTCGGCGTCGTGCAGCGCCCAGGCGGCGAACAGCCCCAGGGTGACAGCCGGCGTTATCCCGTCCTCGGACGACATGGACGCCTCGGCGACCTTCGACTTCACCGCAGAGATCGACATAACCGCCGAGTCTGGCAGGCCAGTTGACCACCACGGACACCGCCCCGCCCCGAACACGAGCCCCTACAGCCGCTACAGCCGCTACAGTCCCACGATCCCGTTCCACGCCTTGGCGAATTCGGTCCGCTCCTTCGCCGTGATGTCCCGCGCGATGGCCAACCGCTTGCGCATCGTCCCGTCGGGGAAGATCAACGGGTCCTCGGCCAGCTGCGCCTGCTCCTTGTCCTTGGACGAGGCGAGCACGTCACGCGCGGCCGGCACCGGGCAGACGTAGTTGACCCACGTGGCCAGTTCGGCCGCGACCTCCGGCTGGTAGTAGTAGTCGATCAGCCGCTCGGCGTTCCGCTTGTGGGCCGCGAGGTTGGGGATCATCAGGCTCTCCGCCCACAGCTCCGCGCCCTCCTCGGGGACCACGAACTCGATGTCCGGGTTGTCCGCCTGCAACTGGATCACGTCGCCGGAGTACGCCTGCGCGGCGAGCACATCGCCGGAGTCCAGGTCCTTGATGTAGTCGTTGCCGGTGAACCGGCGGATCTGCCCCTTGCGGACCAGGCCGCCCACCTGGTCGATCATCCGGTGGAAGTCGTCGGCGGTCCAACGGGTGATGTCGACGCCGTTGCCCTGGAGCAGCAGCGCGAACGCCTCGTCGAGCCCGGACAGCAGGGTGACCCGGCCGCGCAGGTCGTCCTTCCACAGGTCGGAGGTGTGCTTGATCTCCCGACCGAGCTTCTTGCGGTTGTAGGCGATGCCGGTGATGCCGGACTGCCAGGGCACCGAGTGCAGGCGGCCGGGGTCGAAGTGCGGGGCGCGCAGCAGCGGGTCGAGGTACTTGGCGACGTTCGGCTGGGCCTTCCGGTCCATCGTCTCGACCCAGCCGAGCCGGACGAACCGGGCGCACATCCAGTCGCTGATGACGATCAGGTCGCGGCCGGTGGCCTGGTGGTTCATCAGTGCCGGACTGATCTTGCCGAAGAACTCGTCGTTGTCGTTGATCTCCTCGGTGTACGTCACGGAGATCCCGGTGCGCTTCTGGAACGCGTCCAGCGTGGGGCGGCGCTGCTTGTCGTGGTCGTCGACGTCGATGTAGAGCGGCCAGTTGGCGAAGACCAGTTTGTGCTCCCGGGCGGAGCGGTCCGGGGCCTCGCGGTCGGCGGCCTCGACGTACGCCGGCGGCACCCCGCATCCCGCCGTGGCGGCCAGCGCCCCGGTCACACCGATTCCGCCCATGCCCCTGAGCAGCGAACGCCGCGAAAGATCAGCCATGGCGAGCACTCTCACGTGCCGCGGGCGGAGGCGGCAAGAGACAGAGCGTCAATTGCCGGGCCTCCGCCCGCGACGGTGTGTCGAGCGTTCCGTGCCGCTCGACGGTGGAGATCCCCTGTGGGGGCCGGTCGGCTCAGCCGTTCAGCGAGGTCATCACGTGCTTGATCCGGGTGTAGTCGTCGAAGCCGTAGGCGGACAGGTCCTTGCCGTAGCCGGACTTCTTGAAGCCACCGTGCGGCATCTCGGCGACCAGCGGGATGTGGGTGTTGATCCACACACAGCCGAAGTCGAGGACCTTGGACATCCGCATCGCGCGGGCGTGGTCCTTGGTCCACACCGAGGAGGCCAGGGCGTACTCGACGCCGTTGGCCCACTCCACCGCCTGCTTCTCGTCGACGAAGGACTGGACGGTGATCACCGGGCCGAAGACCTCGTGCTGGACGATCTCGTCGTCCTGCTTCAGGCCCGAGACGACGGTCGGGGCGAAGAAGTAGCCCTTGTCGCCGACCTGTTCGCCGCCGGCCTCGATCTTGGCGTGCGCGGGCAGCCGCTCGATGAAGCCCTTGACCTGCTTGAGCTGGTTGGCGTTGTTCAGCGGGCCGTAGAGCACGTCCTCGTCGTCGATCGCACCGGTCTTGGTCTCCGAGGCGGCCTTGGCCAGCGCGGCGACGAACTCGTCGTGGATGGACTCCTGGACGAGCACGCGGGTGGCGGCCGTACAGTCCTGGCCGGCGTTGAAGTAACCGGCGGTGGCGATGTCCTCGACGGCCTTGGCGATGTCGGTGTCCTCGAAGACCACGACCGGCGCCTTGCCGCCGAGCTCCAGGTGGACCCGCTTGAGGTCCTTGGACGCGGACTCGGCGACCTGCATACCGGCCCGCACCGAGCCGGTGATCGACGCCATCGCCGGGACCTTGTGCTCGACCATCAGGCGGCCGGTCTCCCGGTCACCGCAGATGACGTTGAACACGCCGCGGGGGTGGCCCAGTTCGTCCAGGACGCTGCCGATGATGTCGGCGATCAGCACCGTCGAGGCGGGGGTGGTGTCGGAGGGCTTGATGACCACGGTGTTGCCCGCGGCGAGCGCCGGGGCGAACTTCCATACGGCCATCATCATCGGGTAGTTCCACGGCGCGACCTGGGCGCAGACGCCCACCGGCTCACGGCGGATGATGGACGTGAAGCCGTCCATGTACTCGCCGGCCGAGCGGCCCTCCAGCATCCGGGCGGCACCCGCGAAGAAGCGGATCTGGTCCACCATCGGCGGGATCTCCTCGGAGCGGACCAGGGCGATCGGCTTGCCGCAGTTCTCGGACTCGGCGGCGATCAGCTCCTCGGCGCGCTCCTCGAAGCGGTCGGCGATCTTGAGGAGGACCTTCTGGCGCTCGGCCGGGATCAGGTCGCGCCAGGCGGGGAAGGCGGCCTCGGCTGCTGCCATGGCCGCGTCCACGTCGGTGGAGCCGGAGAGAGGGGCAGTGGCGTAGGGCTCACCCGTGGCCGGGTTGACCACCTCCGTGGTCCGGCCGTCGGCGGCGTCCCGGAACTCCCCGTCGATGTAGTTGCGCAGACGACGCAGTGCGGTGGTCACTGTGCGCCCCCTTCAGTGTCAGATGTCCGGTGGTTGGGATCCCACAGTAGCCGCGAAGGCCACGTTTTCAACACACCCACACGCCTCGAACAACGGAATCAGTGAAATTCTCCTCGATCAACAACCGATTCCGACGGTTTGGGGTTGCCATACCGTCGAACCTCGTGCACAGTGAAGGACGTGGCCACTCGTGACAGAAACGGCACTGCGTCGATCGACTCCGTCTCCCTGGCGATCATCGAGCAGCTCCAGGAAGACGGGCGCCGTCCGTACGCCGCGATCGGCAAGGCCGTCGGCCTGTCCGAGGCGGCGGTACGCCAGCGCGTACAGAAGCTGCTCGACCAAGGCGTGATGCAGATCGTCGCGGTCACCGACCCCCTCACGGTCGGTTTCCGTCGACAGGCAATGGTCGGCATCAACGTCGAGGGTGACCTCGATCCCGTGGCCGACGCCCTGACGACCATGGAAGAAGTCGAGTACGTCGTCATGACGGCAGGTTCCTTCGATCTCATCATCGAGATCGTCTGCGAGGACGACGACCACCTTCTGCAAATGATCAACAAGCGGATCCGCACGCTTCCCGGCGTCCGATCCACCGAGAGCTTCGTCTACCTCAAGCTCCGGAAGCAGACCTACACCTGGGGAACGAGATAGCAATGAGCGCTGACCTCTCCAAGACGGCGTACGACCACCTGTGGATGCACTTCACCCGCATGTCGTCGTACGAGAACGCCTCCGTGCCCACGATCGTGCGCGGCGAGGGCACCAACATCTACGACGACAAGGGCAAGCGCTACATCGACGGCCTCGCCGGCCTCTTCGTGGTCAACGCCGGCCACGGCCGCGTCGAGCTCGCCGAGACCGCCTACAAGCAGGCCCAGGAACTGGCCTTCTTCCCGCTGTGGTCCTACGCGCACCCCACGGGTGTGGAGCTGGCCGAGCGCCTGGCGAACTACGCCCCGGGCGACCTCAACAAGGTCTTCTTCACCACCGGCGGTGGCGAGGCCGTCGAGACCGCCTGGAAGCTCGCCAAGCAGTACTTCAAGCTCACCGGCAAGCCGATGAAGCACAAGGTGATATCCCGCGCGGTCGCCTACCACGGCACCCCGCAGGGCGCCCTGTCGATCACCGGCCTGCCGGCCCTGAAGGCCCCCTTCGAGCCGCTGGTCCCCGGCGCGCACAAGGTGCCGAACACCAACATCTACCGCGCCCCGATCCACGGCGACGACCCCGAGGCCTTCGGCCGCTGGGCCGCCGACCAGATCGAGCAGCAGATCCTCTTCGAGGGCCCGGAGACCGTCGCCGCGGTCTTCCTGGAGCCGGTGCAGAACGCCGGTGGCTGCTTCCCGCCGCCCCCCGGCTACTTCCAGCGGGTCCGCGAAATCTGCGACCAGTACGACGTGCTGCTCGTCTCCGACGAGGTCATCTGCGCCTTCGGTCGCCTCGGCACGATGTTCGCCTGCGACAAGTTCGGCTACGTCCCGGACATGATCACCTGCGCCAAGGGCATGACCTCGGGCTACTCCCCGATCGGCGCCTGCATCATCTCCGACCGCATCGCCGAGCCGTTCTACAAGGGTGACAACACCTTCCTGCACGGCTACACCTTCGGTGGCCACCCGGTCTCCTCGGCCGTGGCGCTGTCGAACCTCGACATCTTCGAGCGCGAGGGCCTCAACCAGCACGTGCTCGACAACGAGGGCAACTTCCTCAACACGCTGCAGAAGCTGCACGACCTGCCGATCGTCGGCGACGTCCGCGGCAACGGCTTCTTCTACGGCATCGAGCTCGTGAAGGACAAGGCCACCAAGGAGTCCTTCAACGACGAGGAGACCGAGCGCGTCCTCTACGGCTTCCTCTCCAAGGCGCTGTACGACAACGGTCTCTACTGCCGCGCCGACGACCGTGGCGACCCGGTCATCCAGCTGGCCCCGCCGCTGATCGCCGACCAGTCGGTCTTCGACGAGATCGAGCAGATCCTGCGCTCCGTCCTCACCGAGGCGTGGACCAAGCTCTGATCATCGCGTCACCTCCTGGTGCGCTAGTACACAAGTGAACATTCGACGGCCCGGATTCGCTCGTTCCCATCCATACGAGTGAATCTGGGCCGTTGTGGCTGCCGAACCACAAATGACCGGGGACCCGATTCCTTACCGTGCTGGTGACCGATACCCTCCGTGGTCGTTCCCCCGACCGGGGGAACGACCAGCGAACAAGCGAGAGGTGTGCAGATGGTGGCCCCGCCTGACAACGACGTTCTCTGGGCACGCGGCCTGCACCACATGCACGGCGCCACCGTCGCCCTCACCGGGGTCTCACTCGGTGTGAGCGAGGGCGAGATCCTCGCCGTCACCGGCCCCCGTGGCAGCGGCAAGACCACACTCCTCAAGTGTCTGTCCGGCCAACTCGTCCCGTCCGAGGGCGAGATCTTCTTCAACCGCGCCCCCGTACACACCCTCTCCTCCCCCAGCCGCGAGCGGCTGCGTCTCGAACGGTTCGGCTGGATCGACACCGAACCCCACCTCGTCCCCGAACTCACCGTCTGGGAGAACGCCGCCCTCCCCCTCCTGCTGCGCGGCACCGGCCACCGCGCGGCCAAGCACACTGCCCTCGAGTGGCTGGAACGCCTCGACGTGGGCATGTGCGCCCGCCGACGCCCCGCCCGGCTCGACCAGTCCCAGCGCCAGCGCGTCGCCATCGCCCGCGCCCTGGTCACCACTCCGCAGGTGCTCTTCGCCGACGAACCCACCGCCCCGCTGCACAGCGCAGACGGCACCCAGGTCCTGCGCACCCTGACCACCGCGGCCCGCTCCCACCACATCACCGTGGTCCTGGCGACCTACGACCCCCAGGTCGCCGCCCTCGCCGACCGGACGATCAGCCTCCTCGACGGCCGCCGCTCGGGCGCCGCCCCCGAGAACGCCGGCGCCTCCGATGAGGAAAGCAGGGCAGCGTGCTCGCTCTCCGTCTAGCCTTCCGCGTTCACCCCCTCGTTCTGCTGCGCCGGCTCCTCGTCGCCGCCGCAGCGGCCGGCACGGGCTTCCTGGTACTGGCCGCCCTCGGTCACGCCGCCGCCCACCCCGCCACGGCCGGCGACTCCCTGGCCCGGCTCCTGTGGTGCGCCGCCCCGCTCGCGGCCACCGCCCAGCTCGCCGTTTCCGTGGCCCGTACGGACCCGGCCGCCCGCCTTCAGCGCGGCATGACCGCCGCCGGTCTGGGCCCGTTCCGGCTCACCCTGCTCGCCGCGGCCTCCACCGCCCTCTCCTGCGCCCTCGGCGTCCTCCTCTCCCTCGTCGTCTTCCTGGCCCTCCGCGGCGACTTCGGCGACGCCGCCCGCACCACCGGCTCCCGCACCATCGACGCCGGTCTGCTCGGCGCCGGCCACCCGCTGCCGCTGATCGGCGCCCTCATGCTGCTGGCCCTCGTCCCACTGACCGCCGCCGCGGCCACCGCCTTCTCACTCCGCCCCCGCGCCGAAGCGGGCGCCGTCGACACCGAACCCGCCTCGACCACCGAGGCCGCCCCCTCCGGGCTCCCCTGGGGCGTCGCCCTGACCGCGGCCGGCCTGGCCATCGAGGCCTACACCAGCCCCGCCACCGGCACCCCCGGCGGACTGCTGCCCCTTCCCGGCCGGCTGATCGGCAGCCCGCCGGGCCTCCTCGCCGGCTGGGCCATGGCCGCCTTCGGCCTCGTCCTGGCCGGCCCCGGCCTGGTGTACCTGTCCGGCCAACTGCTGTGTGCGGGCCGCCCCGGCGCTCTGCGACTGCTGTCCGGGCGTGTGCTCCAGGAGGAGTCACTTCGCCTGGGCCACCCGCTCGGCGTCATGTGCGCGGTCGCCTCCGGTACCTACGCCGCCGTCGCGGTATATCAAGCTGCTCCTTCCCGTCCCCTCGGTCCGTTCACTGCGATCGGCGCGGCGATCGTCCTCGCCTGCGTCACCGTCAGCGCACTCTCCGCCGCCCTGGAATCCCGGACGGCTCGTGCCCGCACCACGGCCGCCCTGCGCCGGCTTGGCGCATCCGCCTCCGCCTTCCACCGCGCGACGGCCCTCCGAGCCCTGGCCTTGTTGCTCGTCCTCGGCCCCCTGACCTGGACCGTCGCCGAAATGGCCACACTTCCGCTGGTGCACTGAGTTGGGGCGCGTGGAGCTCCAGACCGGGGAACTCTGGTGCCTCGGAAATGGGGCGCCGGATTTCCGGCCTCGTGGGTTCCGGCCTCGCGAGTTCCGGCCTCGTGAGTTCCTGTGTGGTGGGTTCTCGTGTGGTGGGTTCCGGTCTTTTTGAGTTCCAGCGCGGTGGATTCCCACTCGTTGATGCCAGCGCTTGGCCTGTCGGACGCTGGCCTTGTTGAGGTCCGGCGATGGGTCCTGCGGCCCGTTGAGTTCCGGCTCATTGGGCTCCGGCTCGTTGGGCGCGGTTGGGTGGCCGCTGGCCCATGGGGTACCCCTGAGACCACGAGGTCTTAGGCGATATCCCGTGAGGCGAAATTCGCTGAGGCGTTGTTCGTTGCGGCCCGGACCCCAGAGGCGTTGTTTCGGCGGCGATGTGCGGCCCTGAAGCTCGGTGCCGCCGATCCGGAGCGTCGAGGGTTGACGCGGCCAACACCCTGCGCCGGAGGGGCGAATACCAAAGGACCGTGTACTGAAGTCCCTTGCGGGATATGTGCGTTCGCCTGTGCCTGCACTCCCTTGTATGCGCGTTCTTCCGGTGCGAGGAAGGGTGCCGAGGGCCGTGGGGATGCAACTGGACTTGCTTGCTGCTGGAGCGGGGTGAGCCGACGAGGCGGAGAGGCGGAGCAGCCGATAGGGGCGGAGCGGCCGGCAGAGGCAGGCAAGGGCAGCTCGGTCCGGCGGGCCCGTGTGCAGAGTGGCGGCGATTGGTCGGAAGGCTGGCAGGCTGGCAGGGCTCAGGACCGTGGCGCGATGAAATTGCTGCGGGTGATGCCCCTGGGCCCCGTCCCGGTGGGATCCGGCCGGTCTGGATCCCCTTGGTGTCGGCACCGGCACCGGCATCGGCATCGGCGTCGCCCAGCGCCCAGCCGCTGCCCGGGGAGAAACCGAGGTCCTGGACGGGGCGAGGCGCGCCTGGCAGGGGCAGGGACTTGGGCCGTGCGCCCCGGACTGTCCGGCAACCCCTGGGGGCTTGGGCTTCAGCGGGCGAGGGCGGTGACCTCGACCTCTATTCGCCACTCCGGTTGGGCCAGCGACGAGACCTCGAGCAAGGTGTCCGCGGGATAGGGCTCGGACAAGAACTCCTCGCGCAAGGTGATGACATGGCCGAGGTCGGTGGCCATGTCCGTGACGAAGATTCCGACCTTCACCACGTCGGCGAGCGACGCGCCGGCCTCGGTGAGCACCCGCTCGACATTCGCGAACGCCTGACGCCCCTGGGTCAGGAAGTCATCCGAAACGGTCCGCCCCTGTTCATCGATCCCCGCCTGCCCTGATACATGGATCAGTCCGCCGGCCTTGATGGCCTGTGAAATCTTGTACGGCTCGTACCAGTCCGGCGTGGTCGCAATTCGCTGAATCTCCTGCGCACTTCCCACTTCTGCGACATCCGTCAACGACATGACGCTCCCCCTCAAAGTTCCATGTCCACACATCCCTTGCATGCACATACATAAGTTTCAGGCGCATGTACGCTGATGTCAAGCGCATCAGTGGAAGATGCCTCGGAAGGCGTCCGGGGCGGGACGCGCCAGAGAAGGCGGACGAGGGAAGAAAGCGGAATCGATGGACGCGGAGCACTGGGACCGGTTCGGAGCACTGCACACACGCGTCGAGCAGGAGCTCGCGAAGGCCCTGCAACAGCGCCACAGGCTCGGCCTCTCCGAGTACCGCGCGCTGGCCCGACTGGCGGAGTCGGAGGACGGCGAGCTGCGGATGCAAGAGCTCGCGGATCTCATCGGCCTCAACCAGAGTTCCGTCAGTCGGCTGGCCTCGCGGCTGGAGTCGTCCGGTCTGACCCGCCGGGACCTGTGCCCCGACGACCGACGCGGTGTCTACAGCGTGATCACCAACGAGGGCCGCGAAGCACAGAGCAGGGCCCGCCCGACGTACGACAGCGCGCTGCGCACCGCTCTGGACTCCGCCGCCGAAGACGGCTTGCTCGGGCCCCTGGTGAAGTCCCTGCGCCCCTGACATGAGAGGCGTGCAGTCGAACGCAGCACCCCGATACCCCGACACCCCGCCACCTCCGCTGACACAACCGCGCGATCGACTGGCTCGCGGAGTTCAACCAGGTCACCGCGACCGGCAGCCTCGCCGGATACCGCATCCACTCCCTTGGCTTGACGGACCGTAGGTTCACCCCGCTCGCCCCGCTCGCCCCGCTCGCCCCAGAGACGTTCCCACCGGCGCCGGACCTTCCGTTCGACCCGCATCGCGGGCACTCTCAACAACCGACGAACTCTTCAACGGACTGCCCGACTCTTGTCACCGCACCCCGGACGCCCGCACTTACGGCTGACGCTAGGAGACCGGGGCGGCCGGCACCGTGGGTCCCCGGCATGCTGCGAAGCCTTCATGACGGCGCCCTCTCGGACGCTCTGAACCGGATCACGCCGGTGCGCGTGGTGGGAATCCAGGGCGGGCACCACCCCCTGGAGCGCGGCTCCGCCCCTTACACGGGCACGGCCAAGCTCGGGCGTCGGCTGAGCCGCGATGGCCTGACCTTGCGCCCGGCGGCGGCCCCGGTGCGAGGGAGGCACGGACCTCGGGCGTACACCGTGCCGGCCGAGGACACCATGCTCGACGCGACACCGGAACCCCACTCCAAGGCGCCGCGCTTCAAGCCCTCGGTCTCGGAACGGGCGCGCTCCGCTTTCGAAGCGCTTCGGAGCCGACCGGGCAGTGCCCCCTCCGTCGCCGTGCCCAGTTGATCGTATGAGCATGAGCTCCCGAACGCCTTCGCGTCCCACCTGGCGGAGCGCTTCGTCGACCCATGCCATGAGGAGTGTCTGCTGGCCTGGCCGAACACCGGCGCGGTGTTCCTGCCCGGTGGTGCGGGGACCGTGCAGGAGGTCTTCCACGCCACGACCACACACTCCCACCAGTCGCACAGCGAACCGACGCCCATGATGCTGGTGAACCGCGAGCACTGGACCGGCACGCTGCCGGTCCGGCCCTTACTCCAAACACTTGTGGTCGGCCACCCGATAGCGCTCCGGATCGCCCCGGTCGAAACTTGAACGACGCCCCCAAGACACTGGCCCGCCCCATGACCAGGGTCAGCTGCCGCGGCCGTTCCTGACGCTGTTCCTGCGGCCGCTGTGCGGAGTGCCGGCGGCAGACCGCCATACAGCGACGCCCGAGGCAGCATAGGGAGCTCCCGTAAGTCGGCGGTGCGCGGAGGCCCGCGAAACGCCCGTGCCGGGAGTTCCCCCGAGCCAGCGGAAAGACCTCCTCGAACCCGCCGTCGCACCCCCTTCCCTCCCCGAAGCCCTGGCAGCAAGAGATCTTTTTGCCCATGGAGGCAACTCACATCCCGAAATGCGCGTCTGCCAAGCCAGGTAATGAACAGGTAATACGGCGTGCGAACGGAGCTTTCGGTGATCCTCGGCCTTCTGACGGCCATAGCGGCGTCCGCCTGCTATGGCACGGGTTCGGTCCTTCAGGCGGTGGGGTCGCGGAAGTCCGCTCGCCAGGAGGCGGCGAAGGCATCCAGCAGCGCCGTCACGCAGCACGGCGGCCCCAGCCTGTCGTCGACCGCCAAGGCGGCCGTGACCTGGCAATTCATGGTCGGCACTGTGCTGGACTTCATAGGTTTCGGGCTGGGCGCGCTCGCGGCGCGGATGCTGCCACTGTTCCTGTCGCAGACCGTGATCAGCGCGAACCTCGTGATCACGGCAGTGCTGAGCATCAAGCTCCTCAACATTCGCCTCACCTGTCGTGAATGGGCTTCCATCGGTGTCGTCTGCTCGGCACTGGTGCTGCTGGCCACCGCCGCCGGTCCGGAGGGCGGCAGCCATACGCCGATCAGCACCCATTGGTGGTTGCTGGCCGCCTCGGTTGCGCTCATCGGTGGCGGCATCCTGATCGTGCGTCTGCTCGGCGGACGGGCCGCGATCCTCGCCGGGCTGCTGTCCGGCCTGGGATTCGGCGCCCTCGGCGTCGGCGTACGCGTCCTGAATGGTGTGGACCCGTTCCGTCTGCCGTCCCTTCTCGGCGACCCTGCGTTGTACGCGATCCTGGTCGCGGGCATCGGCGGAATGTATCTCCACACCGTCGCCCTGCAGATCGGTTCGGTGAACGGCGCCACGGCCGCGCTGGTGGTGGGCGAGACCGTGGTGCCCGGCATCCTCGGAGTGCTGTGGCTGGGTGACTCCTCTCGTCCGGGCTTCGCCTGGATGGCGATCCTCGGCTTCGTGGTCGCTGTGGCCGGGGCCGTCGCGGTCGCCTGGTTCGGCGAGCCGGAGTCGGGACCGGGGCCGGCTCAGGAGTTGGGTTCGGATCGGGAGCCGGCTGCCGGGCCTGCGGCCGGATCGGATCAGAGAAACGGCGCGGGCCTGGAGTCCGGCTCAGCTGGACCGGACGGGGGCGGCAAGGAGCCTGTGGAGACCGGGGGCTCGTCTACGGAGAGGCCACGGAGCGCGGCGGTGTGAAGGCCACTGCTGATGCCACGGGTGGTGCCGGTACCACGGCCCTCGCCCGCGGTGGCCTCGGGCGACCGTGTGCGGCCGGGGCCGACGCCGGAGTGTTCGGGCAAACTGCCCGATATCCCGTGCTCGCTCACGGCTTCCTGACCAGCAACAGCACCATTCTTCACAGGACCGGGCCCAGTCCCACTCCGCTGCCACCCAGGCCCGGCCCTTCTCGCCCATCGCCCGCGCGGCACCCGGGTCGGTGAGCATGGCTATCAGCCGCGCCGCCACGACGGCGAGACTTCGTCCGTTCACCACATGCCTCGTCTCACCGTCGTGTACAGCGTCTGGCAGACCGCCCGAGTCGCCGACCAGTAGCGGGAGTCCGGCGGCCGCCGCCTCCAGGAAGACGATGCCCAGACCCTCAACCTCCAGCCCGCGTCGTCGAGTGCGGCAAAGCATCGGCCGCGGCGTAGACGTCGGGTGGGCACGATGCGGTTGGGCGCCCGCGAAGATCGCTGCCTCATCCATGGACTCCGTGGTGGGAAGCCTGTGCAGCTGCAGAGAGGCGGCAATGCCGATGGCGGTGGCCGCCAACAGCACCATCGCGACGAGTGTCCCGCCCGGAACGTAGGTGGCCAGGAGCCGCCCGGGCAACGGACTTTCGGCAGGTGACGCCGTCGTCCCCAACCCGAGCGGGAACTCCAGGACGTTTTCGGCGAAGGCGCCAGGGGCTGTGAGCAGGAAGGGGAGAGCCACTGTCGATACCGTCAGCATTGCCACAGCGCCACAGGTAACGGCCTGGCGCCGGCTGTGCCTGGCGGCCGCCAGCACGAGCGCGACGGGCACAGCGGGCCAGGCCGTCCACTTCAGCGCTGCTGCGATGCCCAGCAGCAGCCCCGCGCCCCGACTTGCCGCATCCGGCCGCGACCAGGCCCCAGCACATCAGGCCGATCACCGGAAGGTCGATCCCACCGACAGCCACCGGCAGGGCCACCAGCGGGCAGGCCGCGAGCCGCAGCAGCACAGGTGTGCTGTCGCGGTGGAATGCGGCACGGTACCCGAGCCGGCGGTCGGACTCCGCTCACGAACGCGCCGGACGAGTGTCCTCACCGCGGCGGCCGTCGCCAGGAAGAAGGTGCCGGCCATCCACCATCGTGCGTCCGTCAGAAGCCCGTCACCGAACACCGCGTGAGGCAGGCCGAAGACCGCCATGCCCGGAGGGTACGGGTTGTAGTCCGCGACCGTGGCGGGTGCGGGTATGTGGGGACTACTGAAGTGCAGCAGCAGGTCGCTGGAGCGCTCAACGACCGCGACCTCAAGCTGTGCGCTGCCACCCAGCACGAGAAGGAATATCGGCACGAACACCGGACCCACCACCGCGAGCAGCACCGGAAGTTGACTGGTAACAGCGGAAGCTCGTGGTGTCCGCCACCCTTTCACGCGAAGTGCCGCGGCCGTCGCCGCGCGGCCGTATCCGACTGCCGCGGAGAGACCCCAGATGCGGTGTGGGGGAAGGGTGGTGAGGAGTCCCAGGCCGAGCGCGGCGATCGTGCACGCACCCCATCCCCAGACCTCGCGGCACCTGCGTCCGCTCTGACCGCCGCCCCCACCCCGCGGCGTAAGCGAAACCCGCAGCAACTCGCCACACGACGCCAATTCCCTTACTTTGCAGGTCAGTTGATTCTTCATTACGCTCCCGTCCTCGCCTTGATCACGAGGCTATGGACGGCCGGACCACGGAGCGTCAAACGAGCAACCGAACTTCGACGTCAACCCGTGGCATGACATGGCGGCCATGGATCAACCCGTGCGGCGACGCGACCGCTACCGCGAACCGAAAAAATAACGGCATGAGCATCTCTCTCCGGCAGCGGCTCCGTGCGTGGGTCGCGTCGCCGTCTTATCCCTGGGTCTCCGGCGGGACGCTCACGGCGTTCGCGGCCGTGGAGCTGGTGGTCGTGCCGCGGCACTCGCTGGTGATCGCGCTGGGCGTGCTGCTGTCCGCGGCGGCACTGCCATGGCGTCGTGCGCGCCCGGCCATCGCAGCCCTCTCGGCCTCAGCGGTCCTGGTGAGTTTCGCTGCCGGGACAGACCTCTATATTGCGGCGGCCGTCAGCGGACTCGTCGCGTGCTACACCCTCGGACGCCACCGCGTGACGCATCCGGCGCTGCTCGTCGGTACCGGTTCGGCGCTCTCCTTCGCGGCGAATGTCTGGCATATCGCGTCCTGGCACCCGAGGTCGTACTCCGTCGACCTGCTTGCCGAGTGGTTCGTCCTGACCGTCGCGGTCCTGGCCGCGGTATCGATGGGCGACGCGGTACGCGCGCGCGAGGAAACTCAGCGCGAGCGGACGGCCGCGCAGGCCCGGCTCCTCGCGATGGAACGGCGTCAGGCTGCCGAGGCCGAACGGGCGGTGATCGCCCGCGAATTGCACGACGTCGTGTCGCACTCCGTCTCCGTGATCGCCGTGCAGGCGGAGAGCGCCACCTACACCACACCGGATCTGTCGCCGCAGGCCCGCGAGGGCTTTCAGCAGATCGCCACGTCTGCCCGCGCGTCGATGGCGGAGCTGCGCCGGCTCCTGGGGGTGCTGCGGACGGACCCTGAGGATCGCACCGGTACGGCGCCCCAACCGACCTTGGACACGTTGGGCGAGCTGATAGCACAGCACCGGTCGGTGGGCGGTGAGGTGGAGCTGCGGATCAGCGGTGACCGGGTCGCGTTGCCCACGTCCTGTGAGTTGTCGGCGTACCGCATCGTGCAGGAGGGGCTGAACAATGTCCGTCGACACGCGCCGGGAGCCCATGCGGTGGTGGAGATCGACTACCGGCCCGACCGGCTGGCGGTGCGCATTGCGGATGACGGGCCAGGCGCACCGGGCGTGGCCCATGTCGGCCATGGCCTGGTCGGCATGGAGGAGCGGGCGGCGTTGCTTGGTGGGAAGCTCACCGCGAGCCCGGGCCCGGACGGCGGCTTTCTCGTAGAGGCGGAATTCCCATGGTGATCAGAGCAATCGTGGCCGACGATCAGGCCATCGTCCGCACCGGGTTCGTCAACCTCCTGGGAACGCAGGACGACATCGAGGTGGTCGGTGAGGCGGAGGACGGTGTTCAGGCAGTCCGGATCGCCGCGGAGCAGCGCCCCGACCTCGCGCTGCTGGACATTCGAATGCCGCACAAGAACGGTATCGAAGCCGCCCGTGAGATCACTCAGGCGTCCGGCGGTGCCACCAAGGCGCTGATGCTGACCACGTTCGGAGTCGATGAGTACGTGTATGACGCGCTCGCGGCCGGCGCCAGTGGATTCCTCCTCAAGGACACCACGTTCCCCGAACTCCTGCATGCCGTAAGGGTGGTGGCGGAGGGCAATGCGCTGCTGGCTCCCGAGTTGACCAAGCGGCTGATCGCGGAGTTCGTCAAACAGCGGTCGGCGCCAGTTCCCGTGCGCACGGTGCGGGAACTGACCGGCCGTGAGGTGGAGGTGCTCGTCCACATCGCCCAGGGGTTGTCCAACTCAGAAATCGCCGCACGACTGACGATCACCGATCACACCGTCAAAACGCACATCAACCGGCTCTTCACGAAGATGGATCTCCGTGACCGCGCCCAGGCGGTGATCCTCGCCTATGAGCTGGGGCTGGTCGTCCCGCAGGGCCGGCGCCCTGCCCCTCCCCCGCGCAGCTAGTGGCGCCCGACCCTTCAGGAGCGATCCATGGCACAGCACCGGTACGCGGCGCGGTCATTCCGCCGCGTCGTCCAGCACCACCACGTCCTCGGCGGCGAAGGAGATCCCCACCCGGTCCCCGGTCTCAGGCGCCTCGCGAAGTGGGCACGCCGCCTCCACCTGTGGCCCGCTCGCTGGTTGGAGCAGCAACGCGACATGTGTGCCGCGGAAGGTCCGGGCCGCGACCGTGCAGGGCAGCCCATCCGCCGTGGAGGTCAGCCGGACGCCGGCCGGGCGGACGAGCAGGCGACAGGAACCGTCCGGGGTGCCTTCCGGCACCGGCACCTTGCCCCACGGGGTGGCTGCGGACTCGCCCTGCACGGTCGCCTCGACCACGTTGTCGAAGCCGAGGAAGCGGGCGACGAATGCGGTGGCGGGCCGCTGCCAGACCTCCAGCGGGGTGCCGCTCTGCGCGATCCGGCCGTCCCGCATCACCACGACACGGTCGGCGAGCGCGAACGCCTCCCCCTGATCGTGGGTGACGGCGAGCACCGTCGTCCCCAACTCTCGGAAGAGTCGCCGCAGTTCGACGACGAGGCGCTCACGCAGCCCCCGGTCCAGTTGCCCAAGCGGCTCGTCCAGCATCAGCAGCCGCGGGCGTGGGGCGAGCGCACGTGCCAGCGCGACCCGCTGCTGCTCGCCGCCGGACAGCGACGCCACGGCCCTCCGCTCGGCGCCCGGCAGCCCGATGAGGTCCAGCAGTTCGGTGACCGCGCGCTCCTGCTCGGCGCGGGGAGATCGCCGCATCCGAAGCCCGAACGCGACATTTCCCGCGACGTCGCGCTGGGGGAACAACTGGTGGTCCTGGAACATCAGCCCGACGCCGCGCCGGTGCGTGGGCACTCCCGCCTGGTCGCGCCCCTCCAGCAGCACCGCCCCCGCGTCGGCGTGCTGCAGTCCGGCCACCGCCCGCAGCAGAGTGGACTTGCCGCTACCACTAGGGCCCAGGACGCAGACGATTTCGTGCGCGGCAACGTCCAGGTCCACCCCGTCGAGGGCGGGGCGCGCACCGGGCGTGCCGAAGTGAACGGTGACGCCGTCCAGCCGCAGCATTTCCGGTGCCGTGGTCCCGGCCTGTGCCGTCATCTAGAACTCCCCGGAGTGATCGGTACGGATGCGTTCCAGGGCCAGCAAGGCGCCCGCGCACACCACCATCAAGATGGTCGACAGAGCCATCGCCTGGCCGTAGTTGAACTCCCCCGCGCGGCCCAGCAGTCGTGTGACGGCCACCGGCAGAGTCGGCTGGTCCGGCCGTGCGATGAAGACGGTCGCGCCGAACTCGCCGAGCGATACGGCGAAGGCGAAGCCTGCCGCGATGAGCAGCGCCCGCCGGACCATCGGCAGGTCCACTTCGCGCCAGACCTGCCAGGGCGAGGCGCCGAGGACGGCCGCTGCCTCCCTCAGCTTGTGGTCAACCGCCCGCAGGACGGGCAGCATCGTGCGGACGACAAACGGCACGCCCACCAGGGCCTGCGCGAGTGGCACCAGCCACCAGGAGGCCCGCAGGTCCAGCGGCGGCTTGTCGAGGGTGATCAGGAAACCGAAGCCGACGGTCACGGCGGAGACCCCGAGGGGCAGCATCAGCAGCCCGTCGAAGCCGCGCAGGAGCCGGGTGATCATCGGTGTCCGCCCAGACGGACCGGTCTCCGGCCGGGAGCGGGTGAGTGCGGCGGCCGCCAGGCTGCCGATCAGGAGGGCGATCGCGGTGGCCGCCGCGCCGTAGGCGAGGGAGTTCCAGAGGGCGTCGAGGGGGGCGACGGCAAAGGTGCTGTCGGCGGACGCCGCGTCGCGCAGCGTCTCGTAGAAGATCAGCCCGTAGCCGTCAGGCCCGGCGAAGGACCGCTCGACGAGCACGGCAAGTGGCAGGACGAGCAGCACGGCGATGAGGGTGAGCGTGCCCCACAGCAGCGCCCATTGGCCCGGGCCGTGCGGGCGACGAACGGTCCGGGAGGCGTCGACGAGCCGCAGGGTGGATTCGCGGCGTCGCACGGTCCAGGCGTGCAGCGCCAACAGGCCCAGTACGGCCGCGAACTGGATCAACGTCAGGACGGCGGCGGTGGGCAGGTCCAAGAAGTCGGCGGTCTGCCGGTAGATCTCCACCTCCAGAGTGGAGAAGGTCGGCCCACCCAGGATCTGCACGACTCCGAAGGAGGTGAAGGTGAAGAGGAACACCATCAGCGCCGCTGCGGCCACGGCCGGGCCCAGCGCGGGCAGCGTCACCTTCCGCCAGGCCGCGAACCGTCCGGCTCCCAGGACCCGGGCCGCCTCTTCCTGACGCGGGTCGAGCTGGGCCCACAGTCCGCCGACGGTACGGACGACAACGGCGTAGTTGAAGAAGACGTGCGCCAGCAGGATCGCCCATACCGAGGTGTCCAGCCGAACGCCCCACAGGTCGTCCAGCAGTCCACCCCGTCCGACCAGCGCCAGGAAAGCGGAGCCGACGACGACGGTGGGCAGGACGAACGGCACCGCCACCACCGCCCGCAGCAGTTGCTTGCCGGGGAAGTCGAAACGCGCGAAAACGTAAGCGCCGGGCAAGGCGACCAGCAGCGTCAACGCGGTCGACGCGGCGGCTTGCCACAGGGTGAACCACAGCACGTGAAGGACGTCCGGATCACCGAGCACCGCACTGAACCGGCCGAGCTGCCACTGTCCGCCGTCGTTCAGCCCCCGGCCGACGATCACAGCGACCGGGTAGGCGAAGAACACCGCGAAGAAGGCGAGTGGCACGGCCATCAGTCCGAGCCGTACCGCCGTTCCCCGCGCGGGCCCCCTGCGGCGGCTGCGGGCTACTTCAGAACGAGCGAGGACCACTGCTTGATCCACTGGTCACGGTTCTTGGTGATCGTCTCTGGTGCGAGCGCCGCCGGCTTATCGATCTTGGCGCCGTAGCGGGTGAACAGCTCCGGCTCCTTGGCGTCCGTGCGTGCCGGGTTGACGAACATCTGCAGCGGCATGTCCTCCTGGAACTTCTTCGACAAGAGGAAGTCGAGCAGCGCCTTGCCGCCCTTCTCGTTCTTGGCGCCCTTGAGCAGACCGCCGAATTCGATCTGTCGGAAGCAGGTGCCGGTCGCGACGCCGGTCGGGGCCTCCTTGGGAGCGGGGTTCTTGCCCATCACCTCGGCGGGCGGGCTGGAGGCGTAGGAGACCACCAGCGGCTTGTCCCCCTTGCCCTTGCCGGCGGCGGAGCCCGAGAAGCGCTCGTTGTACGCCTGCTCCCAGCCGTCGACGACCTCGACGCCGTTGGCCTTGAGCTTCTTCCAGTAGTCCGGCCAGCCGGCTTCGCCGTGAGTGGCGATGGTGCCGAGTTGGAAGGCGAGCCCCGGAGAGGAGGTGGCGGAGTTCTCCGTGACGAGCAGTCCCTTGTACTGCGGCTTGAGCAGGTCGTCAAAGGTCTGCGGCGGCGCGAGCTTGTGCTGGGTGAAGTAGGCGCGGTCGTAGTTGACGCAGATGTCGCCGTAGTCGAGGGGCGTGACCCAGTGGGCGTCCTTGTCGAGCTGCAGGTCGGCCGGGACGCTGTCCAGGCCCTTGGCCTTGTAGGGGGTGAAGATGCCGGCGTTCAGGCCGCGCGAGAGCAGGGTGTTGTCGATGCCGAAGAAAACGTCGCCCTGCGGGTTGTCCTTGGACAGGATGGCCTGGTTGACGGCTTTGCCGGCGTCCCCGCCCCTGAGCACCTTGACCTTGTAGCCGCTCTCCTTCTCGAAGGCGGCCAGGACGGACTTGGAGGCGTTGAACGAGTCATGGCTGACGAGCGTGACGGTCTTGGCGTCGGCGCTGTTGCCGCCGGTGCCCGAGCTGCCGCACCCGGCGAGTGCGGTCATACCGGCCGCGGCAGCCAGCGCTGCCGCGGTGATCCTGCTGGTGGTGCTCACTGATTCCTCCTGGCTGGCCAGGAAGAGACGCGGCCCCGCCCGGTGTCCGCTGCGTTCTGCGTCGGTGACGTTCGGCAACGGACGGTGGGCGGGGCGCAACAGCATGAGTGACGACCGAACTTCCTACCCGGAATGACCCAGGCGAGGTTCAAGGGTCTGCGGGCGCCGTAGGGCTACGACGTGTCCGCACTCTCAGCGCTGTGGCGCTCCCCTGTCGGAATGTGCATTTGTTCGACGACACCGTACCAGCGGGTGGCTCAGCGCTCCGAGGCAGCGAGCTGTCCGCAGGCACCGTCGATCTCCTGGCCCCGGGTGTCCCGAACGGTCACGGGCACGCCGTGCGCCTCGATGGCCCGCACGAACGCCAGCTCGTCCTCGGGCCGCGAGGCGGTCCACTTCGAGCCTGGCGTCGGATTGAGCGGAATGAGGTTGACATGGACCCGCTTGCCCTTGAGCAGCCGTCCCAGCAGGTCACCGCGCCATCCCTGGTCGTTGATGTCGCGGATCAAGGCGTACTCGATCGAGACCCGACGGCCGGACTTCTCGGCGTACTCCCACGCCGCGTCGAGCACCTCGCGGACCTTCCAGCGAGTGTTGACCGGCACGAGGGTGTCCCGCAGCTCGTCGTCGGGCGCGTGCAGCGACAGCGCGAGCCGGCACTTGAAGCCCTCGTCGGCGAACCTCAGCATCGCCGGCACGAGCCCGACCGTGGAGACGGTGATGCCGCGCTGGGAGAGGCCCAGCCCGTCCGGCTCGGGGTCGGTCAACCGCCGGATGGCACCGACCACCCGCTTGTAGTTGGCGAGCGGCTCCCCCATGCCCATGAAGACGATGTTGGACAGCCGCGCCGGCCCCCCGGGCACCTCGCCGTCGCGCAGCGCCCGCATCCCGTCGACGATCTGGTGCACGATCTCGGCGGTGGAGAGGTTCCGGTCCAGGCCAGCCTGGCCGGTGGCGCAGAACGGGCAGTTCATACCGCAGCCGGCCTGCGAGGAGATGCACATGGTGACCCGGTCCGGGTAGCGCATCAGGACGGACTCGACGAGGGTGCCGTCGTGCAGCCGCCACAGGGTCTTGCGGGTGGTGTCGTCGTCACACGAGATATGCCGCACCACCGACATCAGGTCCGGGAGCAGCTCCGCCGCCAGCTTCTCGCGCGCCGCCGCGGGGATGTCGGTCCACTCCGCAGGGTCGTGCGCATAGCGGGCGAAGTAGTGCTGCGACAGCTGCTTGGCGCGGAACGGCTTCTCGCCGATCGCAGCCACCGCCTCGCGGCGTTCCACCGGGCTGAGGTCGGCGAGGTGCCGAGGGGGCTTCTTCGCGCCGCGGGGGGCGACAAACGTCAGTTCTCCCGGGGCCGGGCGTGCCATGGGCGGAAACTCCTCTGTGCGACAAGGCTGGGCGGCTGCTGCCGACGCGGAACCAGGGGCCGGACGGAGCCGGAACCAGGAGGCCTCACGGATCACCCCCGCGGTCGCGGGGGCGGAAAGGGCGCGCCGCGAATGTGCGACGCGCCCTTCAAGGGTAACCGGCGGCGCTCAGCCCGATCCCACGAAGATCACGAACAGCAGCCAGACCACGGGGGCGGTCGGCAACAGGGAGTCCAGCCGGTCCATGATGCCGCCGTGACCGGGCAGCAGGGTGCCCATGTCCTTGATGCCCAGATCCCGCTTGATCATGGATTCGCCGAGGTCACCGAGGGTGGCGCTGACCGCGACCGCGAGGCCGAGCAGCAAGCCCTGCCACCAGACGCCGTCCTTGATCAGGAACTGCATGCACAGCGCGCCCGCCGCCATCGCGAAGAGCACGGCGCCGACGAGTCCTTCGCGGGTCTTGCCGGGGCTGATCCGCGGCGCGAGCTTCTTCTTCCCGAAGCGCCAGCCGACCGCGTAGGCCCCGGTGTCACTGACGACCGTCAGCAGCAGGAAGGTCAGCACCCGCTGCGGCCCGTCGTCCGCGGCCGCCAGCATCAGGGCCACGAAGGTTGCCAGGAACGGGACGTAGAAGGCCGCGAAGACGCCGGCGGTGACGTCCCGGAGGTAGTTCTGGGGCGCCTCGGTCATTCGCCAGACGAGGACGGCGAGCGCGCTGAGCGCCATCGCCACCCATGCCCCTTCGGCGCCGCGCACGTATCCGGCGACCACCATGGCGGTGCCGCCGATCGCGAGCGGGACCAGCGGCACCCGGATGTCCTTGCGCTCCGCCAGCCGCGAGGTCAGCTCCCACAGGCCCACGACGACGGCGATCGCTATGACGCCGATGAACACCGGCTTGTAGACGAAGAGCGAGGCGAGGATGACCGCGCCGAGTCCGACGCCGACCCCTATGGCGGCGCGCAGATTGCGCCCCGCGCTCTTCTTCTGCGGTTTCACTGGGTCGCTGTCGGACCCGGGGAGCGAGGTGGGCATGGGCTCCTGCGGCCTGTCGTCGCGGAACAGGGGGCCGCTCAGGCGAGCAGCCCCCCGGTCGTCCGAGTTATCCCGGATGTCCCGATGGTCGTCCTGGTGTCCGCCCGGCTCGGGCACGATGGGCATGGGCCGAGTCTGCGCCGCGCCGCCCCCGTCGTGCAGGGGACCCGCCGGGACGGGAGGCGCCGCACCGCGCAGCGAGGCGGCCGGTCCGTGGTCGGGCGGTCCCCACTGGCCGGCGCCGGGCGGGGTCCCCCAGGATGACTCGTTCATCAGACCTCTAGGAGCTCGGATTCCTTGTGCTTGAGGAGCTCGTCCACCTGCGCGACGTACTTCGCGGTGATGTCGTCGAGCTCCTTCTCGGCGCGACGCACCTCGTCCTCGCCCGACTCCTTGTCCTTGACAAGCTTGTCGAGCGATTCCTTGGCCTTGCGCCGCACGCTGCGGATCGAGATCTTCGAGTCCTCGGCCTTGTTCTTGGCGACCTTGATGAACTCGCGGCGGCGCTCCTCGGTGAGCTCCGGGAACGTCACACGGATGATGTTGCCGTCGTTGCTCGGGTTGACGCCGAGGTCCGAGTCACGGATCGCCTGCTCGATGTTGCGCAGTGCGCTCTTGTCGAACGGGGTCACCACGGCCATCCGCGGCTCCGGCACCGAGAACGACGCCAGCTGGTTGATGGGCGTCATGGCACCGTAGTAGTCCGCCACGATCTTGTTGAACATCGCCGGGTGCGCACGCCCGGTGCGGATCGCGGCGAAGTCCTCCTTGGCGACCACGACGGCCTTCTCCATCTTCTCCTCGGCTTCGAGGAGGATCTCTTCGATCACCACTTGCTCCTGGTCTTTTCGGTAAGAAGCAGAGCCTCGCCCCTGCCGCGCGTCTTCTCCTGCACGGTGTCCGACCGGCAGGCGGTTGTCCATCCCCGTACCGAGGTCTTCCCACGACCGGGGGTTGCCGCCCGCACGGGCCGACGCCCGTGCGGAATCACGGCAGTTGAGGCCCTCAGGCCCGGGTGTTCTGATCGCTGACGAGCGTGCCGATCTTCTCACCCTTCACCGCACGCGCGATGTTCCCCTCGGCGAGCAGTTCGAACACGAGGATCGGGAGCTTGTTGTCCCGGCACAGCGTGATGGCGGTGGCGTCGGCGACCTTCAGGTCGCGGGTGATGACCTCGCCGTACTCGAGAGCGTCGAACTTGACCGCGTCCGGGTTCTTCTTGGGATCGGAGTCGTAGACCCCGTCCACACCGTTCTTGCCCATCAGCATGGCCTCGGCGTCGATCTCCAGGGCGCGCTGGGCGGCGGTGGTGTCGGTGGAGAAGTACGGCATGCCCATGCCGGCGCCGAAGATGACGACCCGGCCCTTCTCCAGGTGGCGCACCGCGCGCAGCGGGATGTACGGCTCCGCGACCTGGCCCATGGTGATCGCCGTCTGGACGCGGGAGTCGATGCCCTCCTTCTCCAGGAAGTCCTGGAGGGCCAGGCAGTTCATGACCGTACCGAGCATGCCCATGTAGTCGGAGCGGGCCCGGTCCATACCGCGCTGCTGCAGTTCGGCACCGCGGAAGAAGTTGCCGCCGCCGATCACGATGGCGATCTCATAGCCGTCACGGACCACCGCGGCGATCTCGCGGGCGATGGCGTGCACGACATCGGGGTCGACACCCAGTCCTCCGCCACCGGCGAACGCCTCGCCCGACAGCTTCAGAAGGAAGCGCCGCCTGCCGCCGTTCCCGGCTTTGTGTGTGTCCGCGCCGTCGGCACCGTGATTCATTGAGCTCTCCTCGTGCACATACGAAGAAGGCCATTGCCGTGGGTCTTGGTCAGATCCCTGTCCGGCAATGGCCTCCTCGTCACATCTGCGGCCGACCGATGAGCGGCCGACTGCGTACGACCCTAGCGGGGCCGTAAGTCATTCGCTGCCTTCGAAGCAGGCTCAGATGCCGACCTTGATGCGCGAGAAGCGCTTCAGGGTGACACCGGCCTCCTGGAGGACCTTCTCGACGGACTTCTTGTTGTCGAGCGCGTACGGCTGACCGAGCAGCGTCGCGTCCTTGAAGAAGCCGTTGAGGCGACCCTCGACGATCTTCGGCAGTGCGGCCTCGGGCTTGCCCTCGGCGCGGGTGGTCTCCTCGGCGACGCGACGCTCGGCCTCGACGACCTCGGCCGGGACGTCCTCCTTGGAGAGGTACTTCGGGGCGAAGGCGGCGATGTGCTGCGCGATGCCCTTGGCGACCTCGGCGTTCTCCTTGTCGAGCTCGACAAGGACACCGATCTGCGGCGGCAGGTCAGGCATGGTGCGGTGCATGTACGCCGTCACGTAGCCGCCGGCGAACTGCGCGAAGCGGTCCAGGACGATCTTCTCGCCGAGGTTCGCGTTGGCCTCGTCGACGAACGCCTGGACGGTCTTGCCGGCCTCGATCTCGGAGGCGAGCAGGGCCTCGATGTCGGCCGGGTTGGTCTTGGCGACATGCGCGGCGAGAGCGTTGGCGACGGACTGGAACTTCTCACCCTTGGCGACGAAGTCCGTCTCGCACTTCAGCTCCACGATGATGCCGGAGGTGTTGTCGTCAGCGATCAGGGAGACCACAGCGCCGTTCTCGGCGGAGCGGCCCTCGCGCTTGGCGACGCCCTTCTGACCCTTGACGCGCAGGACCTCGACGGCCTTGTCGACGTTGCCCTCGGCCTCATCCAGTGCCTTCTTGCAGTCCATCATGCCGGCGCCGGTGAGCTCGCGGAGCTTCTTGACGTCAGCGGCGGTGTAGTTCGCCATGGTCTGTGAATCTCTTCTCGGAATCGCGAAAGTCGAAAGATCTACGGGTGAACGACGGGGGAGGCGCTTGTGGCACTCTCCCCCGCCGTCATCAACCGGTCCTGAGGTCAGCCCTGCTCGGCCGGCTTCTCGGCCTCGGCAACCGGGGCGTCGGCCTCGACGGCCGGCTTCTCGGCCTCGGCGGCCGGGGCCTCGACCTTGGCGGCCTCTTCGTCAGACTTCTTGTCGCCTTCGAGCAGGTCGCGCTCCCACTCGGCCAGCGGCTCACCGGCCTTCTCGCCCGGCTTCTGGTCACCGGTGGCGGCACCGGAACGGGCGATCAGGCCCTCGGCGACGGCGTCGGCGATCACGCGGGTGAGCAGGGTGACGGAGCGGATCGCGTCGTCGTTACCCGGGATCTTGTAGTCGACCTCGTCCGGGTCGCAGTTGGTGTCGAGGATCGCGACAACCGGGATGTTGAGCTTGCGCGCCTCACCGACGGCGATGTGCTCCTTCTTGGTGTCCACGATCCAGACGGCGCTGGGCACCTTCTGCATCTCGCGGATACCGCCAAGGGTCTTCTCCAGCTTGGCCTTCTCGCGGGAGAGGACCAGGAGCTCCTTCTTGGTGAGGCCGGAGGCGGCCACGTCCTCGAAGTCGATCTGCTCCAGCTCCTTGAGGCGCTGCAGACGCTTGTAGACGGTCGAGAAGTTGGTCAGCATGCCGCCGAGCCAGCGCTGGTTCACGTAGGGCATGCCCACGCGGGTCGCCTGCTCAGCAATGGCCTCCTGGGCCTGCTTCTTCGTACCGACGAACATGACCGAGCCGCCGTGGGCAACGGTCTCCTTGACGAACTCGTAGGCGCGGTCGATGTACGACAGCGACTGGAGCAGGTCAATGATGTAGATGCCGTTGCGCTCGGTGAAGATGAAGCGCTTCATCTTCGGGTTCCAGCGGCGGGTCTGGTGCCCGAAGTGGACGCCGCTCTCCAGCAGCTCCCGCATCGTTACGACGGCCATGGCCGTACTCCTAGTTTCTCGGTTCCACTGCGACCGGCCGGCCGCAGTGCCTGACGCCCCGACGCGCCTGCCAGGGGAGGAACCGGGTGGAACCTTCCGAGGACCGAGAGCGCGGCCGATGTGCTGCCCGAAAGGGACTGGTGCACTGGTGGCGGGGCGTGCGAAGTCGACCCGGTGACCCGGATCGCCATCAGAAGTGTACGGGACCGGCGATGCACCGGGCGACACGCACCATTTCGCGCCCCTGTCGAGTGACGCCGTTATCCACAAGCGGCCCGTCATCCACAGCTTTTGACCAAGATCCCCACGCCGGTTCCGCATCCGCCATGGTCAACACATGCGACGACTCACCGGCCGCACCGAGCGGCAATCCCGACACCCCCGCCCCACATGTCCTCCGTCCCCACGAGAGCACCTGACCGGTCCGCGAGGTTCCGCCCCGACGCGGAAGCAGCACATGCGACGAGGCCAGTGGACCGGACCGGTCGCCCGGCGTCCCGACGTGCAGCGCGCGGGTCCGCGACATCCGCCGGGCCGGCGCCACGAACCACCGGCAAGCCCGACGGACGGACCAGCACCGAATCGTACGGTCCCGGAGCGGACACCTTCCGTAGCTCGGACCCGCCGAGGAAAGCGGTATTCACTCCCCGTGCTCGCCATGTGCGCTCTGTCCGCCGTGCCGACCGTGGGGGCGATCGGCGCGGCCAGCATGGCCGAGGCTTCAACCCCATACGTCGGGGTGGCACGGGCCACCGGCCCAGCAGCTCCGGCATCGGAGCGCTCCTGGCCCGTCGACGGCCCGACCGGGACACGCCCCGCGGTGTTGCACGGTTGGGAACCCCCACCGACCCCCTGGGCTGCGGGACACCGAGGCGTAGACCTGGCGGCGAGCGACGGCTCCATCGTCAAAGCCGCCACGCCTGGACAGGTCGCGTTCGCCGGCACCGTCGCCGGCCGTGGCGTCCTGACCATCGAAGTGTCCCGATCGGGCCATCCGCCCTTACGCACGACGTACGAACCGGTCCGCGCCACCTCCCACGAAGGCCAACACGTCACCGCCGGCCAGCCCGTCGGCGTACTGGAAGGCGGCCCCTATCACTGCCGCGCCCCGTGCCTCCACTGGGGCCTGCGACGCGGTTCGACGTACCTGAACCCTCTCTCACTGCTGCCGCCAACCGCACTCCGCAACGGCCACTCAAGGCTGCTCCCCGTCTTCGGCATCCCCGAAGCAAGGCCAGTCCCGGAACCCGGACCCGACCGTCCACATCGTGAGCAGCCGGCGCCAACGGCCCATACAGCGAAGGACTCATCGACAGGCATCACGAGCACTGCCCTGCTCGGTGCGGTCTCACTCACCGGCATCGCCCTGTGGGCATTCGGCCGCCTCCGCCATGGGCCAGAGAGAACGAGTACAGCCAGGCGGCGTAGCTCTGCCCCATGGGCTACGAGCAGGAGGAGACAGCTGGACCACATACGGCGCGGCGACAGCCGTGAAGAACCGCACGCGCATGAGAAGGAGGAGATGCCTACGCGAACGGCGTGAACGAGTACGGCCGGTTCGGCATACAGAAGACACCCGCGCGACACCGGAGCAGCGACACCCAGCTCACTTTGGGCTGCGGGCTGCGGGCTGCGGGCTGCGGGCTGCGGGCTGCGGGCTGCGGGCTGCGGGCTGCGGGCTGCGGGCTGCGGGCTGCGGGCTGCGGGCTGCGGGCTGCGGGCTGCGGGCTGCGGGGCGAACGAGGGGGTGGGGTGGAGGAGGGGCGGGGGCGGGAGGGCGGGGGCGGGGCCCGGGGCGGAGGCAACCAGGGGGCAAAGGAGCAGCCCCACCAGAAGACCCCCAGGAGCCATGCCTCGGACAAACGAATGCCCCTCGGCCCGCCCAGGGCCCGTACCCGAGCCCCTACCGGATTTCAGCCACGCACCCCGTTGAGGGCCATCGCCACCGCTGCCTCGGTGATCTCGTCCGGGTCTTCGGCGGCGCCGAGTTCGATGCGGCGTACCGCGGCGTCCACGACCCCCTGGAGCAGCATCGCGGCGAGGCGGGGCTGGGCGTGGCCGAGGGCGGCCAACGCCTCGACGATCATGGCGATCAACCCACCGTGCGCGGCGCGGATCTTCTCCCGGGCGCCGGCGTCCAGTTCTCCTGCGGAGATGGCGACGACGGCGCGGTGGCGGCGGTCGCCGACCAGTGCCAGCTGCCTGCGCACATACGCTTCGACCTTCGCCTCGGGCGATTCGGCGCCCTCCATCGCGGCCTCGACCTCCGCGGCCCATACAGGGAAGTCGACGACGCACAGTTCTTCGACGACGGCCGCCCGGGAGCGGAAGTACTCGTAGACGGACGAGCGCGCGAGCCCCGTCCGTTCGGCGAGGGCAGGGAAGGTCAGCGCCTCCGTTCCACCCTCGGACAGCAAGGTACGGGCGGCGTCCAAGAGGGCGCCGCGCTGCATCGTCCGGTGCTCGGCCACCGAGGCCGCTCGAATCCTGGGCACGCCACCACTGTACGGATGGCGTCCTCGCTGTAGCACGCCGCATCGCGACACGAATCGGTGCCGGTGCACTCATCGGCGTCCGGTTGGCCTTGCCGGCCTCGGGGCGCAGTCGACCGCGCAGCTGGGCAACCAGCGCTGGATCCTGGGCCGCCGCCCCCTACCCTCCACGCCCTGGGCCCTGTCCGGTCGGCCACGATCAACCTCAGGCCCCACGTTGGCCCGGGAGCCCGATGGTCAGGGAGTCCGATGGTCAGGGAGCCCGATGGTCAGGGAGCCCGATCGTCCCTCGCGTGGTCCAGCACCACTCCCAGCCGCCCCATAACCAGCTCGGCGCCACACAAGCCGCGGCGTTCAGCGCCCCACGTCCGCCAGTTTCGCCCGGAGCTGGAGCACGGACTTGGTGTGGATCTGGCTGACCCTGCTCTCGGTGACGCCGAGCACGTTGCCGATCTCGGCGAGGGTGAGCCCCTCGTAGTAGTAGAGGGTGACCACGGTCTTCTCACGGTCGGGCAGGGTGTTGATGGCGCGTGCCAGCAGCCGCCGCAGTTCGCGGTCCTCGGCGATCTCGACGGGGTTCTCGGCGGCGGTGTCCTCCAGGGTGTCCATCAGACTGAGGCGTTCACCGCCCTCGCCGCTGACGTGGAGGAGTTCCTCCAGCGCTACGACGTTCGCCAGGGACAGCTGGCTGAAGACGCCGTGGAGTTCCTCCAACGGGATGCCCATCTCGCCGGCGACCTCCGTCTCGGTCGGTGTGCGGCGCAGCTGCGCTTCGAGGGTGGCGTAGGCGCGTTCCACGGCCCGGGCCTTCTGTCGTACGGATCGGGGGATCCAGTCCAGGGCGCGCAGTTCGTCGATCATTGCGCCGCGGATGCGGGTGATCGCGTACGTCTCGAACTTGATGGAGCGTTCGGGCTCGAACTTCTCGATGGCGTCGATCAGTCCGAAGACTCCAGAGGAGACGAAGTCGGCCTGCTCGACGTTGGGCGGCAGTCCGACGCTGACACGGCCGGCGACGTATTTGACCAGCGGTGAGTAGTGCAGGATCAACTGTTCCCGCAGGCGTCCGTCGCCTGACGCCTTGTAGGAGCGCCAGAGCTCGTCGACCGAGGTGGGCGGGGCGGGGCGCACGCTGCCGCGCGCGGCGGGTGGTACTGCCGCGCGGTCAGACCCGGAGGTGTGCTGGGGCATTCGTCGCCTTGAGCCGTTCTGCCGAGACGGGGGGTGGGTGGATGTATGAGGCTTGAACTGTCGTGAGCGTAGCGTGACCACGACGTCGCGGTGTGCGAGGAAGGTGGGTTGGGTGTGCGCAGATACGTTCCGCTGCCCGCACCCCGGGGTTACTTCGCGCGACACGGCGACACTCGGAAGGAGGGCCGGAGTCGCGTTCGCCCGGGATGCATTCCTGGAGGGCGGTGCGGGCGGTCGCGGTGATGCGGCAGGCGGAAACCCGCGCGTGCGCTGGGCCGTGTCATCGACGCCCAACGGGCCGGCCGCACGCACCGAAGCACGGCAAATCTGGATTCTGCGGTCATTCCCCTCACCCTTTCACCCGTTCGCGCCAGGTCAAGTACCGCCTCGCCGGGAACCTCCGGTCGAGTTGACGCGTCGCACCAACTCCCAGCGCTCACCGCACCTTTGAACGAATCCGAGGCACTGGAGCTCAAAGAGCTTGCCCCGGGTGAGGTCGCGGGGTGTGCCCGACTCCCGGGCCAGGTGGTCGGTATCCGCGCCGCCGCGTGCGGGCAGCGCTTCGAGTACGCGGCGGGCGACGGGGTCCAGCAGATCGCGGGCGTGGGTCGGGCCGCGGCGCTCGGGGGCGAGGTCACCGATGCTGCCGACGAGCTCGATGACCTCGTCGGCGTCGGTGACCACCGTCGCCTCGCCGCGCAGGAGTTGATGCACTCCGGCGGACAGTCCGCTGGTGACCGGGCCTGGCATGCCCATCGTGAAGCGCCCGAGGGCCAGCGCGCGCCGCGCGGTGACCAGTGAACCGCTGCGGAGTTCGGCTTCCACGACGACCGTACCGCGGGTGAGGGCCGCGATGACGCGGTTGCGCTGGACGAACCGGCTGCGGGTGGGATGGTCGCCCGGTGGCAACTCGGCTACCACCAGCCCCTGTTCGGCGATGCGGTCGATCAACTCGGCGTGTCCGCGCGGATAGGAGTGGTCGACGCCGGAGGCGAGGACGGCGATGGTCGGGCCGTCCGCGGCGAGCGCACCGCGATGGGCTGCACCGTCGACGCCGTACGCGGCTCCGGAGACGATGGTCCAGCCGCGGTCGGCGAGTCCGGCGCCGAGGGTGGTGGCGAGGTGGGCGCCGTAGTCGGTGCAGGCGCGTGCTCCTACCACAGCCACTGAGCGCAGCGCCCAGATTCGTAAGTTGGCCCGGCCGCGTACCCAGAGGCCGATGGGGCGGGCGTCGCCGAGGTCGTCCAACTGGCCGGGCCATTCGTCGTCACCGGGGCAGAGGAAGCGGCCGCCGAGCGCGGCGACGGCGGCGAGGTCGGCGGCGGGGCGGGCCCGCGCGGCGCGCAGTCGGAGTCCTGCGATCTTGGTCGGACTGGAGCCGATGGGTGGGGGCGCATTGTCTTGGGACAGTGCGTGCCAAAGCGCCACCGGGCCCATCTCACGCAGCCATCGGCCAGCCGTTTCGTCGCCGGGTTCGAGGATGCGGGTGAGTGCGGCGCGGGCCGCTCGCTGCGGTTCGTAGGTGTCGTGTGCTGGGTGCACAGTGTGCGCCCGGTGGGCAGCGGGACGCTTTCGGACCGCGGGGGGTGGTGTGGTCGGCGGCGAGGTTGGCGTGCTGGTGGGACGGTGTGGACCCGCGAAGGCGCGGCGGGTGGGGCAGTGGCCACCAGGCTCCGCCCCCGATGCCGCCCTCGCATTCGCTCCCTCTCCAGGTCCCCGGTCCGTCGCGGGTTCTGTTTCAGATCCCGGCTTCGATCCATGATCCGGGCCGGGTTCCGGTTCCTGCCCCGCTCCGTTCGTGACGAAGCCCCATTCGTCGATGGTGTTCATCGTTCGCCTCGGCTCTCCACAGGGCGGACGAGTGCGACCCGCGGGCGGCGATCCGGTGTCTTCCGGAGTCGCTCCTCCAGTCCTCTCACTGCCGGTGTTCCGGCCGTGGTCGCTGCCGTCTCCGTCCGCTCTGTCCCTGTCTCGGATTCCTCGTCCGTCCCAGCTTCTGGCGACCCTTCGCGGCGTGCTTCCGCCCGTGTGCCGGCTCTCGCCTGTGTGCTCGGCCGCACGGCCGCGATCGGGCCCGCTCCGGCCCCTGTGCCTGGTCCCCCTCCCACTGCCGATCCCGTCGTCACTGCGCCGCGCCGTACGCCCGTGCGGAGCTCCAGTGCCCAGTTGACGTCCTCCTTCGTCGGGCGATCACGGCCGGCGAGGTCGGCGGCGGTCCAGGCGACGCGGAGGACGCGGTCGAAGCCGCGGGCGGTCAGGAGCCCGCATTCCAGGTCGCGTTCGGCCTGGGCGAGGGCGCCGGGGTGTACCGGCCAGCGGGTGCGCAGTTCGTGGCCCGGTACCTCGCTGTTGGTCTGCCAGGGCGTGTCGGTGAGGCGGGCCGCGGCGCGTTGGCGGGCGGCGCGGACCCGTTCGGCGACGGTGGTGGTGGATTCGGCCCCGCGGCCGAGTGCGATGAGTTCGGAGCGAGCGACCGGCTCCACGGCGATCCGCAGGTCCACCCGGTCCATCAGTGGCCCGGAGAGCCGGGCGCGATAGCGGCGGATCGAGGAGGGGCGGCATTCGCAGCCGCCGGCGGCGGTGCCGTGCCGCCCACACGAGCACGGGTTGGCTGCGAGGGCGAGCAGGAAACGCGCGGGCATCCGCAGCATGCCGCCGGCGCGCGCCACGACGACATGGCCGGATTCGAGTGGTTGGCGTAGGGCATCCAGGACGCGTGGGCTGCATTCGGCGGCTTCGTCGAGAAAGAGCACGCCGTGGTGGGCAAGTGAGGCGGCTCCTGGGCGGGGCAGGCCGGTTCCGCCGCCGACCAGTGAGGCCATGGTCGCCGAGTGGTGTGGGGAGCAGTAGGGCGGGCGGTGGACCAGTGGCTGTCCTGGTGGGAGGGTGCCGGCGACCGAGTGGACGGCGGTGACCTCCAGGGATTCTTTGGGCGTCAAGGGCGGCAGCAGTCCGGGGAGCCGCTCGGCGAGCATGGTCTTGCCGGCTCCCGGTGGGCCCTTGAAAAAGATGTGGTGGCGCCCGGCGGCGGCCACTTCCAGGGCGCGCCGGGCGTTGTGTTGGCCCGCGACGTCGGCGAGGTCGGGGGTGTGGTCGCCCGGTGGCAGGCCCGCGGTGATGCCGGTGCCGGGCATGACGAGGCCGGCCAGGAGCGGGTCGGGGCGGCCTTCGTCGAGGGGGTTTTCCTCTTCGGGGACCGGTTCGTCGGCGAGGACGGCGATGAGTTGCCGCAGGCTGCGGATGCCGAGGACGGAGACGCCGGGGACGAGTGAGGCTTCGGCGACGGTCTGTTCCGGTACGACGACCTGGCGGTATCCGGCATCGGCGGCGGCGAGCACTGCGGGCAGTACACCGCGGACGGGGCGGACGCGGCCGTCGAGGCCGAGTTCGCCGATCATCATCAGGTCGGTGAGCTCGCGGGGGTCGAGTCGTTCGGCGGCGCCGAGGACGGCGCAGGCCACGGCGAGGTCGAAGCCGCTGCCGCTCTTCGGGACGGATGCGGGGCTGAGGCCGACGGTGAGCTTCTTCTGCGGCCATTCGGCGCCGGAATTGACCAAGGCGGCGCGGACGCGATCCTTGGACTCGACCAGGCTCTTGTCGGGGAGCCCGACGAGTGTGAACGCGGCCACGCCGGGTTCCAGGTCGGCTTGGACTTCGACGACGACTCCTTCGACGCCTACGAGCGCGACGGAGCAGGTGCGGGCGAATCCCATCACGCCACCCCCTTTGCGTGTTCGACCACGGGGGCGCCGCGGGCGGGCAGCAGGACGCCGATGACGTCGATGCGGACGCCGCCGGGCGGCGGGCCGCCGTGCCGTTCCAGCCAGCGTTCGGCGAGGAGGCGCAGTCGGGCGGTCTTCTCGGCTCGGACTGCCGCCATGGGGTGTTCGTACCAGCCTGCACGGCGGGTCTTGACCTCGCAGACGACCAGGGTGTCGCCGTCGGCGGCAACGATGTCGATTTCTCCGTCGCGGCAGCGCCAGTTGCGGTGGAGAATCCGCATTCCGGCTTCGGTGAGCCGTCGGACGGCCAGGTCCTCGCCGTAGCGGCCGAGGGCGTTGCGGGACGTCGTCGGTGGGGCGGGTTGCCTTGTTTTCGCTGGCTGCGCGGTGGGGGTCGGCTGCGTCGCGGGCGGTGTACGGGATCCCCGTGGACGACCCTCGGCCGCCGTCGGTGGTTGGTCTCCGACCGCCGTCGGGGGCTGGCCCCCGGGCCGCCTTCCGCGCCTACGGTTCCCTGCCCCGGACCCGTTGCTCACGGTCCCGACGTCGCCGCCCGCGGTCCGTGACCCACAGTTCTCAGTCCTTGACCCATGATTCTCGATCCGTGAGCCACGAATCACGGCTTCCGGCCCATGGTCCAGGGCCTGTGCCTCACGGGCGTCCGTGTCTAATCCGAGGTCTCCACCCCCTGTCCCGCCCTTGTGGTGCGTGCGGGTGGGGTCGTCGTTCCCTGGCGTGTGCTTCCCCGTGCGCGCTACTGCACCCGTGCCTGCTGCTGTGTCAACGACCTGTCGGCCGGTGTGTGTGGCGTTCATGCGGTACCACCTCCGGCACCGACTGTGACGCCTCAGCACAGATCTATTGGATCTTGGTGGATAACCGCCCGGTTGTGGATAACTCCGTCACCCGTCGGGGCGACGCACGACACCGTCCGGGCAGCCGACAGCGACCGCAGCCCGGAAGTCGACCACCGACCCGCAGAAGATCCTCAGCTACCCGGAAGATCCAGATCGCTCTTGTTCAGCTCTTCGATGTTCACGTCCTTGAACGTGAGCACTCTCACCTGCTTGACGAACCGAGCTGGCCGGTACATGTCCCAGACCCAGGCGTCGGCCATTGAGACCTCGAAGAACACTTCACCCTGGACCGAGTGCACCTGCATCTCGTAGTCATTGGTGAGGTAGAAGCGACGCTCGGTCTCGATCACGTATTTGAACAGCCCGACGACGTCGCGGTACTCCCGGTAGAGCTTCAGCTCCATCTCGGTCTCGTACTTTTCGAGGTCCTCGGCGCTCATGGCAGATCCCCTTCAGCCGTGCGTCCCCCTATTGTGCGTCAGACCCTCTCGGTCTCCAGGAGCACCGGCGCACTCGGGGGCCCTTCGTCGAGCAGTGTGCGCAGCAGCTCGGCGAGTCTGGTCGGATACACCGTCTCATGCGACGCCGACAGTTCCTCCGAGGTCCACCACTTCAGTCCCGAGACGCTGCGTCGTTCCAGGTCCGTGTGGCCGGCGGTGTCGGTGGCGGTCCGGTCCGTCCGGGCCAGGTAGTACCACTCGTCCTGCTCCCAGCGTCGCCCGTCGAAGGGAAAGGCGCAGCGGCGCTTCCACAAGAGGGGGCCGAGGGTGGCCTCGGTGATGCCGGTCTCCTCGGCGAGTTCGCGGAGGGCTGCCTCTTCTCGGGTCTCGGTGCCCTCCAGGCCACCGCCGGGGGTGAACCACCAGGTTTCGGCCGGGCGGTGCGGTTCGAAGCCGTGCAGCAGCAGGATCCGGTCATCCGCGTCGAGCAGCACGACCCGGGAGACCCGACGCACCGCCGTGGCTTGCCCGGCCGCAGCGGTCCCAGTGGCCGCAACGGTCACAGCGGTCACCTTGGTCGCAGCGGCTTCGCCAACACCCTCACAGGCAACCTCGCCGGCTTCCTCAGCCCGCCCCCGCCCGCCTTCCTGCCAGGGCTCCGGCACCTGCTCCCACTCCCGCTCACCCACGTCCACGCCCCTTCCGCCGTGCGATCGGCCCGTATGCCGCACCCCCAAGGATGAGCACAGCACCGGCGACGACCGCGAGGACGAGGGGCCTGAGCGGTCCCGGCTGCGAGGTACCGCCGGGGAGCGCGGCGAAGCTCGCGGGGCGCTGGAGCATGCCGATGCTGTCGAGCGGCCAGGCGCGGGCGTCGACCCGGGCGGCCACGGCACTACGCGGTACGGAGCCGTGGTCGCCGTCGGTGAGGTGGACGCGGGAGTCGAGGGAGTCGTTGCGGTGATCGCCGAGGAGGAAGAGCTGGCCGGTGGGGACGGCGGCCTTGAAGCCGATGGGCGAGGCGGGTCCGTCGCTCTGGAGGTACGGCTCCTCGATGGGGGTTCCGTTGACCGTCAGCAGGCCCTTCTTGGTGCAGCAGGCGACCGTGTCGCCGCCGACGCCGACGACCCGCTTGACCATCGGCAGGTCGCCCCAGGTGGCGTCCTTAAAGACGACGATGTCGCCGCGGCGTATCTCGGAGCCGCTCACCTTCTCCGCCAGGACCCGGGCGCCCGCGGCGATGGTGGGCGACATGGAGTCGGTAGGCACCGTGTACGGACGGTAGACCAGCGCCCCCCAGACGAAGCCGCCCAGGAACAGCGCACAGCCGACGGCCACGGCCAGACCGGACAGCACACTGCCCGTGGTCCGGCCGCGGCCGTCCGTCGTACGTTCCGTACTGCTGCTCATCCCAGCGCTCCCGCCCCGCGGGACGGGCCCGCGTCGAAGATCCGGGACGGCACCTTACCTGGGGTTACGCGCTGCGGTCAGCCTCCGGCGACGCCAGATCACGAGCGGGACCGCGCCGGCCAGGCCCAGTGCGGCCGGAGCCGCACCCATTGCCTTGTTGATCCCGGACTGGTCGAAGGTGTCCGGTACGGGGAGGGTTGCCCAGCGGTTGATCGGCCAGGCGATGGTGAAGGCGCGGCCGACGACCTCGTCCTCGGAGACGGTGCCGTTGCCCTTGAGGTTCTGGTGGTACCGGGAGTCGAGGGAGTCGTCGCGGTGGTCACCCATCACCCAGATCCGCCCCTTGGGAACGTGGATCGGGCCGAACGGGCGGTCACCACAGGGGGTGGCGCCGGGGAAGACGTAGGAGTCTTCCTTCAGGGCCTTGCCGTTGACCTTGACGGGGCCGACGCCCTGGCATTCGACGGTGTCTCCGCCGACCGCGATGACCCGCTTGATCAGGTCCTTCTCCTCGGCCGAAGGCATCAGGCCGATGAAGCTGAGGACCTTCTGGACGGGGTTGGGCTGCGGCGTGGGCGTCTCGTTGAGCCAGCCACCCGGGTCGTGGAAGACGACGACCTCGCCGCGCTGCGGCTTGGCACCGAACCACGGCGTCAGCTTGTCGACCAGCACCCGGTCCCCGCGCTGGAGGGTGTCCTGCATGGAGTCGGACGGGATGGAGAACGCCTGCACCAGGAACGTCTTGATCAGCAGGGCCAGGAGCAGGGCGATGCCGATGAGGATCGGCAGTTCCTTCCAGAAGGCACGCGGCTTCTTGCCTTTGGTCACGCTGCCGGTCGCCTCCTCGTCGGCCTCTGCATCCGACGGCTTCGATAGATCGGTGCGCGGCCGACCGGGTGCGGACCCGCCTGACTGCGCCTGTGGCTGATGTACGGAACTCATCGCCTGCTGCGCGGACTCACCGCGCCCCGCGGGCTCTTCGGGCTCTTCGGTTCCGGACCGCGCGCCGACCGCCAAGTCCCCCACATCTGCTCCTCACTCCGCGCTCTCGCCCGCCCGTCAACCGGTGCAGGCCCACCACTCCCATAACGAGCGGGAGTTCCGCAGGGGTCGGGAGTACGGTCAAACTCTCGGATGACACCCTATGCGCTGTGCCCCCTGCCGCCGCCTTCGCGCCCGGCGCGTCGTGCACGGTGGCGAAGGTGTCGGGCTCGTTGAGGAACTGCCAGTGGCTGAACGGCCAGGCAATGAGCACGGCCCGGCCCACGACGTTGTCCTCCGAGACCGTGCCGCGGTACGGCTCGTCCAGGTGGTAGCGCGAGTCCGCCGAGTTGGAGCGGTGGTCGCCCATGACGAAGATCCGTCCGGTGGGGACGTTCACCGTGAACTTCAGCTCAGAGGGCGGGTTTCCGGGGTGCACGTACGGCTCGGTGAGCGGGGTGCCGTTGACCGTGACCCGACCCTTGGTGTCGCAGCAGCGGACGGTGTCGCCGCCGACCGCTACCACGCGTTTGATCAGGTCCTGCTCGTTGGCGGACGGCAGCAGTCCGATGAAGGTCAGGACGTCGTTGATCGGGCCGGATCCCCCCGTGGACTGGTTCTGCTCGCCCTTGAGCCAACCGCCGGGGTCCTTGAAGACGACGACGTCACCGCGGTGCGGCTTGGCGCCGAACCACGGGGTGAGCTTGTCGACAAGTACCCGGTCGCCGATCTTGATGGTCTGTTCCATGGAGCCGGACGGGATCACGAACGCCTGGACCAGGAAGGTCTTCAGGACCAGCGCGATGGCCAGCGCCACCCCGACGAGGATCGGGATTTCTTTGAGGTAGGAGCGACGCCTGCGGCGCTTGATGCGCTGGGCCTGGCGGCGCCGCTCGGCCCGCCCGCCGGTCGCCGGCTGGGAGCTCGGCGCACCGTCGGCCTCTGCTGCCCCGCCGGCGGTGTCGTACATCCCGTCGTCGGGGGTGTCCTCGCGCCCGTGGCGGGGGCGTCCACGGTTACCCACGGGGGCCTGCCGGTGCCGGTATACGAGCGAGGGCTCCGGGGGTGCTGAGGGTGCTCCACCGGTCGAACGGCCAACTGATCAGGTCGGCACGGCCGATGACCTGGTCGACCGGGACGGTCCCGCCACCGGGCTCGCCCAGGTGGTCACGGGAGTCGCTGGACCGGGTGCGGTGGTCTCCCATGACCCAGAGCCGGCCCTTGGGCACCACGATGTCGAAGGGGACGGCGGAGGGCGCGTCCCCGGGATGGAGATAGCCCTCGATCACCGGCACTCCGTTCACGTTGATCCGCCCCCGTTTGTCACAGCAGGTCACATGGTCCCCGCCGACACCGATGACGCGCTTGACGTAGTCGGTGTCGTCGGACCGGGCCAGGCCCAGTGCCGCGCCGGCCTTGCGCAGCAGTCCCGTGACGGGATTCTCCCCCTGCTCCCTGTGAACGAAAGATCCCGTGCCGTCGAAGACGATGACGTCGCCCCGCTGCGGGGTGGCACCGAAGCGGTACACCAGCTTGTTCACCAGGACCCGGTCGCCGACGCGCAGGGTGTTCTCCATGGAGGTGCTGGGGATCAGGAACGGCTGCGCCACGAACGTGCTGAGCAGGAACAGGAAGGCCAGACAGAGCGCGAAGAGGGTGACCGGCCGGTACCGCAGCTGCGCCACCACGGCCCGGAAACGCGCGGAGCGCGACCGCCGTTCCGACCCCTGGGCGGGGTCGGGAGCGGGGTCGCGCTCCGTGAGTTGTGCGTCGGTGTCCATGGGGCCCAGAGCCTATCCGGCCGGGCCCGGACGCCAGTCGCGAGTGTGGCCTCGCGGTGCACCGGGGCGGGATTCCGCAGCCCGGTGCGGCGCGGCTCAGCGCTCGCGCTTCTCCTTGATCTTGGCGGCCTTGCCGCGCAGCTCACGGAGGTAGTACAGCTTGGCGCGACGGACGTCACCGCGGGTGACGACCTCGATCTTCTCGACGATCGGGGTGTGCACGGGGAAGGTGCGCTCGACGCCGACCGAGAAGCTGACCTTGCGGACCGTGAAGGTCTCGCGCACGCCGGAGCCCTGGCGACGGATGACAACGCCCTTGAACTGCTGCACACGGGAGCGGTTGCCCTCGATGACGCGGACGTGGACGTTGACGGTGTCACCCGGGCGGAAGGCCGGGATGTCGCTGCGCAGGGCTGCGGAGTCGACAGAGTCGAGGAGGTTCATAACCCACTGCTTTCTTCGCTGATGCCACAGGTCATCAGCGGAATCATCGGAAAAGTTGGTTCGCTGTCGGATCGCCGGGCGGACGTCGTTCCCCCTGTGGCAGGGGCGCACGCCGGACGCAGTCAGCAGCGGCTCATTCTTCCACGGACTGACTCGTCCGCCCAAATCGGCCGTCCTCGCGCTGCGCCCAGCCCAGTGCGGCCAGGATTTCCCGGTCCTTCTTGTTGAAGGCGGCGGGGTCGGCGCGCTCGATCAGATCGGGTCGGTTGCGGTCGGTGCGGCGGAACGCCTCGTCGCGGCGCCAGCGGGCGATCTTGCCGTGGTGGCCGCTGAGCAGCACCTCGGGGATGGTGCGCTCGCGCCACTCGGGGGGCTTGGTGTAGACGGGGCCTTCCAGGAGGTCGGCCATCGCCCCGGGGGCGAAGGAGTCGTCCTGGTGGGAGGCGGCGTTGCCGAGGACACCGGGCAGGAGCCGGGCCACCGCCTCGACCATGACCAGGACCGGGGCCTCGCCGCCGGCAAGTACGTAGTCGCCGATGGAGACCTCGCGGACGTCCAGGCGGTCGCCGTACTCCTCGATGACGCGGCGGTCGATGCCTTCGTAGCGGGCCGGGGTGAACACCAGCCAGGGCTTGCCGGAGAGTTCGACGGCGAGTTCCTGGGTGAAGGGGACGCCGCTGGGGGTGGGGACGACGAGGACGGGGGTGCCTTCACCGGACGCCAGGACGTGGTCGAGCGCCTCGCCCCACGGTTCGGGCTTCATGACCATGCCGGGGCCGCCGCCGTAGGGGGTGTCGTCCACGGTGTTGTGCTTGTCGTGGGTCCACTCCCGCAGGTCGTGGATGCGGACGTCGAGCTGTCCGCGGGCGCGGGCCTTGCCGACCAGCGAGACGTTCAGCGGTTCGAGGTATTCGGGGAAGATCGTGACGACGTCGAGCCGCATCAGCTGTCCTCGCGGCTGGAGGCGATCTCGGCCTGGGCCTCGTCGAGGAGTCCGGGCGGCGGGTCGATGACCGCGCGCTGCTCTTCCAGGTCGATCTCGGGCACGATCTCGGTGACGAACGGGATCATGACCTCGCCGCCCTCGGGGCGGGCGACGATCAGCAGGTCCTGGTAGGGCAGGTGGGAGACCTCGGTGATCCGGCCGACGGCGGTGCCGTCGCGGGTGACGACGTCGAGGTCGATCAGCTGGTGGTCGTAGAACTCCTCGGGATCCTCGGGGAGTTCCTCGGGGTCGATCTCGGCGATCAGCAGGGTGTTGCGGAGCGCCTCGGCGGCGGTGCGGTCCGCGACGCCCTCGAAGCGCAGCAGCAGCCGGCCACTGTGGACCCGGCCGGTGGCGATGGTCAGCGGCCCGACGGAGGACGGGTCGGTGGCGAGGACGGCGCCCGGGCCGAGCCGGAGTTCCGGTTCGTCGGTGCGCACCTCTACGGTGACCTCGCCCTTGATGCCGTGAGCGCGGCCGATCCGGGCCACTACCAGCTGCACTGTGCTCCCTCTTTGCTGCTAAACCGTCGCCGCTCTCGCGGACGTGGCTGAGGAACGCCGTGGTTCCTCATGTGATGGTGACGGTCGTGGATCCGATGGGGGTGGTGGACGGGGATCCGACACGGGTACCCGTGGTTCCACGATCACATATCGACGCGGGCCGGGGACGACCCGAAGGTCCTCCCCGGCCCGAGCCGGTGTTCAACTTGATCAGCGAACTTGGTCGACGTCGACGAGGTCGACGCGGATGCCCCGGCCGCCGATGGCGCCGACGACGGTCCGCAGTGCGCGGGCGGTCCGGCCGTTGCGGCCGATCACCTTGCCGAGGTCGTCGGGGTGGACCCGGACCTCCAGCACGCGCCCGCGACGCAGGGTGCGCGAGGCTACCTGCACGTCATCGGGGTTGTCGACGATGCCCTTGACGAGGTGCTCAAGGGCCTCCTCAAGCACGCTCAGTCCTCGGAGGACTCAGAGGTGGACTCGGCCGCGGCCTCGTCCGCCTTCTTGTCGGCCTTCTTCGCCTTCGGGGTGATGGCCTCACCCTTCGGCTCGTCACCGGAAGCCTTGGCGGCGGCCTCGAAGAGGGCGCGCTTGTCGGCCTTCGGCTCGGCAACCTTCATCGGCGCGGGGGCCGGCAGACCCTTGAACTTCTGCCAGTCGCCGGTGACCTTGAGGATGGCCAGAACGGGCTCGGTCGGCTGGGCGCCGACGCCCAGCCAGTACTGCGCGCGCTCCGAGTCGACCTCGATGCGGGAGGGGTTCTGCACCGGGTGGTACAGGCCGATCTCCTCGATCGCGCGACCGTCCCGGCGGGTGCGGGAGTCGGCGACAACGATGCGGTAGTGAGGCGCGCGGATCTTGCCCAGACGCTTCAGCTTGATCTTGACTGCCACTGGAGTGGTGTCTCCTGGTCTTGACGTGGTGGGGCACAACGAGATGCCACGTGGGGTTGCGGTACTCGGGGGCCCCGATGGACGCGTCAGCCGGAGGAGAGAGGGGTCCTATGCGACTGTCGAGTACAGCTGGCAATTGTGCCACACACCCGGAGGTCAGCCGACCGCGGCCACCTCGGGGATCCGGAAGGGCTTCCCGCAGCCGCCGCAGACGATCGGAGCCTGGGCCAGCACGGACGGGACGACCCGGACGTTGCGCCCGCAGTCGCAGACGGCTTTGACGCGGACGCCGCCTCCGGAGGAGCCGTGCCGGGCGGCCGGACCGCGGAAGCTGCGGGTGGTGTCGGTGGCGGTGGCGGCACTGTGGGCCTTGAGGGCTCTGGTGAGCCGTTCGATGGTGGGGCGGTAGCGCCGTCTCGCCTCGGGGTTGAGCGTGACCAGCGAGAAGCCGCTGCTGGGGTGCGGCTCGTCGGTGTGGTCCAGGCCCAGCTCCTCGGCGATCGCCAGGAACCGGCGGTTGTGGTAGCGGCCTGCCCGGGAGGTGTCGCGGATGCCGCGGGCGGCGGCGATGCCGTGGACTGCCTCATGGAGCAGCCGTTCGAAGGAGAGTTCGGCGCCGCAGGCGGACGAGGACTCTCCGATCAGGGACTCGGGCGCGGCCAGGTCCGGCAGCTCGGGGTGGTGCCGTTGAATGTCGGCCCACGCGAGCGCCAGCTCGGCGGCGAGAACAGGCGGTGTCGTGCTCACGTCGTGACAACGAGCCGGAGTCGCCCAGTGTTCCGATTCCGGGGCATCCCAAATAATTTGCACGTACCGGTCAGTTTCTGGGCATGCGGCATGGCCCGTACGTGGTGCGCCGATCTGCGGAGAAGACGCCCGCGGGCGGCAAGCCGGTACGTAGGGCGCGTACCCCCGCGTACACCGCATGGCGTAAGACGCCGCGCGCCGGGGCACGGGACGCGCGGCGATGTTACCGGCGGCACGAAAGGCTGCGGGCCTCGGCCCCGCCCCTCCACCGTAGGGCAGCGGGAACGGGCGGCCGTCGGCGGGGATCCCGCGGTCGGCGCGCCGGGCGGCGGGCACTGCCGTGGCGGGACCGCACTCCCCAAGGCACCCTGGAACGGCGCTCCGGGAGCACGGAGGCCGGCGCACACAGGGGCGCGCGGGAGCCAAACCCCGGCGCACCCTCTGGACGGCCGGTCGGAAGCGCAGTTGTCTGGATCGCGGGGGCGCACAACGTTCGGAAACACGGGGGCGGACGGTACTGATCAGCTTCGGGTTCTCGGCGAATAGGGGCGCTATCGATGTCACCCACGCTCGTGCGGCACCAGCTTCCGAACACCGGGACCGGGCACGCTGAAGGCTCGGCCGCGCCGGTCGGCACCCGCGCCCGCGACTGGGCGGAGATCCAGGAACGGATGCTGGTGCCCCTCTACGAAGCCGCGTACGACCGGCTGGGTGTCGGCCCCGGCACCCGGCTGCTGGGTCTGGGCTGCGGGTCCGGGCTGGCGCTGCTGCTCGCGGCGGCGCGCGGGGCACAGGTCAGCGGTGTGGACGCGGACGAGTGCCGGCTGGAGCTGGCGCGCGAGCGGCTCACACCGGACGGGATGCCGGAGGTCACCCGGCTGGTCAGCGGCGGACTGGTCGATGCGGCACCCAAGGACGCGGCGTTCACTGTGATCACGGCGTTCCACCCGGTGGGCTGCGGTGGCGGCGCCGAGGAGGTGACCGGGGCACTGGCCTCGGCGGCGGCGATGGCCGAGCGCGGCAGTGCGGTGGTGCTGGGCGGTTGGGGCCCGGTGGAACGGTGTGCGGCGGCCGGGGTGCTGCGGGTGGCGGAGCGGCTGACCGCCCGGACTGCGGGCTTCGACGCGGGCTGGCGGCCGGCCGGGCGGGACGACCTGGAGGAGTTGGCGGACCGGGCGGGGCTGCGGCCCGACGGATCGGGGCGGGTGGCCTGCCCGTTCGGGTACGCGGACATGGCGAGCGCGGTGCGCGGGATGCTGTCGACCGGGCTGTTCGACGCGGCGCTGGAGGTGGCCGGGCCGCGACAGGTGGAGAAGGAGCTGGCCGAGGCGCTCCATCCGTATCAGCGGGCGGACGGAACGGTCTGGATGGCGAACGTCTTCCGGTACCTGATCGCGCGGACCCGCTAGCCGGGGCCCGGTGCACAACGGCCGAGCCCCCGACCATCCAGAGGTGGTCGGGGGCTCGGCCGTTGGTGCCGTACGGGCGCCGCTTTAGTTCATGAACTTCTTGAACTCCTCGGGGAGTTCGAAGTTCTGCGGGTCCTGGCCGCCCTGCGGAAGGCCGAGCGGGTTGCCGGCCGCGGCCGCCTCGCGGCGTGCCACCTCGGCCTCCTCGTCGGCCTTGCGCTTCATCGGGTTGCCGCTCTTGCGCTTGCCCTTGGCCTGCTTGATCTGCTTCTTCTTCCGGCCGGCGCCGCCGCCCATGCCCGGGATGCCGGGCATACCGGGCATGCCGCCGCCCTGGGCCATCCGCGACATCATCTTGCGCGCGTCGAAGAACCGCTCGACGAGGTTCTTGACGGTGCTGACGTCAACACCGGAACCCCGGGCGATACGGGCCCGGCGCGACCCATTGATGATCGTCGGGTCCTGGCGCTCGCCCGGCGTCATCGACTTGATGATCGCGGCCGTGCGGTCGACCTCGCGCTCGTCGAGGTTGTTGATCTGGTCCTTCATCTGCGCCATGCCGGGCAGCATGCCGAGGAGCTTGGAGATGGAGCCCATCTTGCGGACCTGCTCCATCTGGGCCAGGAAGTCGTCGAGCGTGAACTCCTTGGGGCCCTTCGCCAGCTTGGCCGCCATCTTCTCGGCTTCTTGCTGGCTGAAGGTCTGCTCGGCCTTCTCGATGAGCGAGAGCATGTCGCCCATGCCGAGGATGCGGGACGCCATGCGGTCCGGGTGGAACGCGTCGAAGTCGTCCAGCTTCTCGCCGTTGGAGGCGAACATGATCTGCTTGCCGGTGACGTGCGCGATGGAGAGCGCGGCACCACCGCGGGCGTCGCCGTCCAGCTTGGACAGCACCACGCCGTCGAAGCCCACGCCGTCGCGGAACGCCTCGGCGGTGTTGACCGCGTCCTGGCCGATCATGGCGTCGACGACGAAGAGGACCTCGTCCGGGCTGACCGCGTCCCGGATGTCCGCGGCCTGCTGCATCATCTCGGTGTCGATGCCGAGGCGGCCGGCAGTGTCGACGACGACGACGTCGAACTGCTTGGCGCGGGCGTACTCGATCGAGTCCTTGGCCACCTGGACCGGGTCGCCGACGCCGTTGCCCGGCTGGGGGCCGTAGAACGCGACGCCGGCGCGCTCGGAGACGACCTGGAGCTGGTTGACGGCGTTGGGGCGCTGGAGGTCACAGGCGACCAGCAGCGGGGCGTGGCCCTGGCTCTTGAGCCAGCGGCCGAGCTTGCCGGCGAGGGTGGTCTTACCGGCGCCCTGGAGGCCGGCGAGCATGATCACCGTCGGGGGCTGCTTGGCGAAGCGGAGGCGCCGGGTCTCGCCGCCGAGGATGCCGACGAGCTCCTCGTTGACGATCTTGATGATCTGCTGGGCCGGGTTCAGCGCCTGGCTGACCTCGGAGCCGAGCCCGCGCTCCTTGACCTGCTTGATGAAGGCACGGACGACCGGCAGGGCGACGTCGGCTTCCAGCAGGGCGATCCGGATCTCGCGCGCGGTGGCGTCGATGTCCGCCTCGCTCAGGCGGCCCTTGCCCCGGAGGTTTTTGAAAGTACTCGCCAAGCGGTCGGAAAGCGTATCGAACACGGCGGTCGTCGATCCTCGGGGTCGGGGGCTTAGGTCCAGTCGGCTTCTAGGGTATCCGGCCACGCAAGTGACTCCGTCGTGGCCCGCTCCGCTCCGGTGCACCGGGCGCCGCCGGGGGCGTCCCGGAGCGCGGCGTGCCCGGCACTACTGGAGCGCGGTTTCGATCGCCTCGGCCACCTTGTAGGCCACCGGATCGGGCAGCGGTGCCCCGTCCGGGCCCGTGACGTAGAAGGCGTCGACGGCATTCGCGCCCAGCGTGCTGATGTGGGCGCTGCGCACGCAGACCCCCGCCGCGTCCAGGGCCCGACCGATCCGGTGCAGCAGTCCGTGCGCGTCCTGGGCGCGGATCTCGATGACGGTGGCGGTACGGGAGCTGCCGGCGGCGACGGTGACGCGGGGCGGCGGGGCCAGGACGGTGCGGGAGCGGCGGGCGTAGGCGCGTTCGCGTTCGGCGAGGCGGTCGGGGACGTCCAGGGAACCGTCCAGGGCGCGGATCAGGTCGGCGCGGAGCCGGCCGGCCTCGGGCAGCGAGCCGTATTCGGCGGCGACCCGCCAGCTCAGCAGCAGCACCGGGCCCTGGCCGATGGGGTCCAGGGTGCGCAGGTCGGCGGCGCGAACGGTGAGGCGGTGCAGGGCCAGCACGCCGGCCGCGGCGGGTAGTACGCCGGGCTGGTCGGGGACGACGATGAGGAGCTCCACGCCGACCGGTTCCCGGCCGGTGGCCCCGGTGGCGTCGCCGGTGGGTTCGGTGGGGCCGTCCGCGGTGCCGGGCGGGCCGCCCTCGGGGCGGCTGCGGAGCGTCAGCACCGGGCCGCCGGTGCGGCCGGCCTCGATGGCCAGGCGCTCCTGTTCGGCGGTGGGGACGTCGGTGTCGCGGGGGTCCGGCGCGGGCTGCCCGGCGAGCCGGTCAGCGACGCGCTGGACGAGGGCGGCGACGAGGCCGGCGCGCCAGGAGCTCCACGCGGCGGGCCCGGTAGCGAGCGCATCGGCCTCGGTGAGGGCGTGCAGCAGTTCCAGGGGGCCGGGGCTGCCGACGGCGTCGGCGACCGCGCCGACGGTCTCCGGGTCGTCCAGGTCGCGCCGGGTGGCGGTCTCGATGAGCAGGAGGTGGTGTCGGACGAGGGTGGCGATCACCGCGGTGTCGCCGGGGCCGAAGCCGAGCCGGGCGGCCACGTCGCGGGCGATGGTCTCGCCGGCCACCGCGTGGTCGCCGGGCCAGCCCTTGCCGATGTCGTGCAGCAGGGCGGCGACCAGCAGCAGGTCGGGCCGGTGGACGCTGCGGGTCAGCGCGGCGGCGCGGACCGCGGTCTCGACCAGGTGGCGGTCCACGGTCCAGGTGTGCACGGGGTTGCGCTGGGGGCGGCAGCGGACGCGTTCCCAGTCGGGCAGGAGGCGGGCGATGACCCCCTCGGCCTCCAGTGCCTCCCATACGGGCACGGTGTGCGCGCCCGCGCCGAGGAGGGTGACCAGTTGTTCGCGGGCCTCGGCCGGCCAGGGCACCGGCAGCGGTGCGGCGGCGGCGCAGCGGCGGATCGCGTGGGTGGCCAGCGGCAGCCCGGCCTGGGCGGCGGCGGCCGCGGCGCGCAGCAGCAGGACGGGGTCCCGTTCGGGGCGGGCGGTGCGGGCCAGTACCGCTTCGCCGTCGAGTTCGACGACGCCGTCGGCGAGCGGTGAGCGTTCGCCGCGGCCGGCGGTGCGGCCGGGCAGCAGCCCGCGCAGCACCGGTTTGACGGACCGGGCGCGCAGCACCCGGCCGACCTCGCGCCAGGTGACGTCGGCGGCGTAGGCGATGGTGCGGGCGGATTCGTAGGTCCGGCGCAGCAGGGCGTCCGCGTCGAGCAGGCCGAGGGCGCCGGCAACCTGGTCCTGCTCCTGGAGGGAGAGCCGGTCGGTGGCGCGCCCGGTGGTGAGGTGGAGGGCGTCGCGGGTGTTGAGGAGCTGGGTGCGGGCGGCCTCCAGTCCACCGCGGGGGGCGTCGGCGAGCCAGGAGGCGGCGATGGCTCGCAGTGCGGTGGCGTCCCGTAGGCCGCCGTGCGCCTCCTTGAGGTCGGGTTCGAGGAGGTATTGGAGTTCGCCTTGGCGGGCGGCGCGCTCCTGGCAGAGTTCGCGGAGTTCGGGCAGCCGCTTGGGGGCGCATTCCCGCCAGTCGGCGTAGGCGGCGGTGCGGACCGCGGCGGTCAGCTCGGGGTCCCCGGCGATGTGGCGGGCGTCGAGCAGGCCCAGCTGCACCTTGAGGTCGTCGCGGGCGGCGCGGCGGGCTTCGGCGGGGGTGCGGACGGAGTGGTCGAGGTCCAGGCCGAGGTCCCAGACGGGGTACCAGAGGCGGTCGGCGAGGGTGGCGAGGTCGGCGGTGGCGGCGCGGCCGTCGTGCAGCAGGAGGAGGTCGAGGTCGCTGCGCGGGGAGAGCTCGGCGCGGCCGTAGCCGCCGACGGCGACCAGTGCGGTGCCGCCGGCCCCGGGATCCGCCCCGGCCAGCAGGGCGGCGAGCCAGTCGTCGGTGAGCCCGGCGAGGGCGGCGCGGCGGTCGGGTCCGCTGGGGGCCTGGGAGGTGGGGACCTGGAGGAGCCGCAGTCGGGCGGCGGGGTAGCCGCCGCCCGGGCCGTCTCCGGGGACGGCGGCGGGGTCCGCGGTGTGCTCGGGGCTCTCGGTCAACTCGGGCTCTCCTCGGTCGTGTTGTCCCCCGCGGCGCTCCTGTCGTCCCCCGCCGCCCTCGGCCGGCGACTCACAGTGCGTCGGGTCCGCGCTCCCCGGTCCGCACGCGCACCGCCTCCTCCACGGGGACGCTCCACACCTTCCCGTCGCCGATCTTGCCGGTGCGGGCGGCCTTGACCACGACCTCCACCAGCTCCTCGGCGTCCGCGTCCTCGACGAGCACCTCGATGCGGATCTTGGGCACCAGGTCGACGGTGTACTCGGCGCCCCGGTACACCTCGGTGTGCCCGCGCTGCCGTCCGTAGCCGCTGGCCTCGGTGACAGTGAGGCCGTGTACGCCGAACGCCTGGAGGGCGTCCTTCACCTCGTCGAGCCGGTGCGGCTTGATTACTGCCGTGATGAGCTTCACGCGTCCACCTTCTTGGTCAGGGAATCGCCGAGTGCCGTGGTCCTACGGGCCGCCGTGCCGCCGCCCGCGCCGGCGAAGTCGTACGCGGTCTCGGCGTGCGCGGCCTGGTCGACGCCGGCGATCTCCTCGTCCTCGCCGACCCGGAAGCCCATCACCAGGTCGATGGCCTTGGCAAGGACGTACGAGACGACCAGCGAGTACAGCAGGACGCAGACCACTCCGACGGCCTGTTTGCCGAGCTGGCCGAAGCCGCCCCCGTAGAAGAGGCCCTTGGCGTCGCTCTGCACGCCGCCGGTGGCGAACAGGCCGATCAGCAGCGAGCCGACGATGCCGCCGACGAGGTGGACGCCGACGACGTCGAGTGAGTCGTCGTAGCCGAACTTGTACTTGAGGCCGACGGCCATGGCACAGAGCACGCCGGCGATCACGCCGATCGCGATGGCGCCGAGCGGGCTGACCGCGCCGCAGGCGGGGGTGATGGCGACCAGTCCGGCGACCGCGCCGGAGGCCGCGCCGAGGGTGGTGAACGAGCCGTGCCGGAGCTTCTCGTAGGCGAGCCAGCCGAGCATCGCGGCGGCGGTGGCGACCTGGGTGTTGACGAAGGCGACCGCGGCGATGCCATCGTCGTTGTTGAGCCAGGAGCCGGCGTTGAAGCCGAACCAGCCGAACCACAGCAGACCGGCGCCGAGCATCACCAGCGGCAGGCTGTGCGGCCGCATAGGGTCCTTCTTGAAGCCGATGCGCTTGCCGACGACGAGGATCACGCCGAGCGCGGCGGCACCGGCGTTGATGTGGACGGCGGTGCCGCCGGCGAAGTCGATCACGCCGAGTTTGAAGAGCCAGCCGCCGTCGCCCCACACCCAGTGGGCGACCGGGAAGTAGACGACGGTGACCCACAGGGCGATGAACAGCGCCCAGGCGGTGAACTTCACCCGGTCGGCGAGGGCACCGCTGATCAGCGCCGGGGTGATCACCGCGAACATCAGCTGGAAGACGGCGAAGACGTAGATGGGGATGGTGGTGGTGCCCCACAGCTGGGTCAGGCCGATGTGGCCGAGGCCGGCGAAGTCGCTGTTCCAGCCGATGATGCCGCCGGTGTCGGTGCCGAAGGCGAGCCCGAAGCCGTAGAGCACCCACAGGATCGTGACGATGCCCAGGCTGATGAAGCTCATCATCAGCATGTTCAGGACACTCTTGACCCGGACCATGCCGCCGTAGAAGAAGGCCAGGCCGGGGGTCATGAGCATCACCAGCGCGGAGCAGATGAGCATGAACCCGGTGTTGGCGGCGCTGAGCGTAGCTTTTTCCGCGAGGCCGTCTGCGAGCGTAAGGATGCCTGGGGGCATCGGCGTCTCCTCGTCGTCGATGCGGCCCGTGCGGGTGTGGGGTGGGCCGGCTTCGCGATGAGGTTGTCGCAGCGCCGTTTCGGCCAAACCTTGTCGGTGTTTCACCGGGGTGACGAAGCCGTCCTGCGTGTTACGCGCCGGTGAATTCCGAGGTCGTCGCGGGCGGTCCGGTCAGCCCGCCACGGCGGATTCCGGGAGCTGGCGGGAGAGCTCGTCGCTGAGCTGGATCACCTCGGTGACGTTGCCGAATTCCCGGACCGCGGTGTCCACCGTTTTGCGCAACCGGGTGTTGACCCGTTCGGACCGGACCTGCCGGGCGAACGGTATCGCCTGCTGGGCCATCACGGCGCACGCCTCGGGCTCCTTCTGGAGCAGGTGGACGGTGGCCATCCCGATCAGGTTGAGCGCGTACGAGCGCTGGTGCTCGGAGTCCTTGCCGAACAGTTCGACGGCGCGCTGCATGACGGGTTCTGCGAGCGAGGCGTAGGTGGGGCTGCGGCCGGCCACGTAGGCGAGGTCGCGGTAGGAGTGGGCGTTCTCGGCGTTGAGCTCGGCCTCGGAGAAGAAGCGGATCCAGTCCGGCTCCGGCTCGCCGGGGGCGACGTCGGAGAAGGTGTCCTCGGCCATCCGCACCGCCCGCTTGACCTTGCTGGGCTGGCCCATGCCGGCGTAGGCGCGGGCCTCCATCGCATACAACATGGCCTGGGTGCGCGGGGTGGCGGTCTCCCGGCTGCCGTACTGGGCGAGGTGGATCAGCTCCAGCGCGTCGTCGGGCCGGCCGAGGTGGATCATCTGCCGGCTCATGCTGGAGAGGATGTACGAGCCCAGGGGGCGGTCGCCGGCCTCCTTGGAGGCGTGCAGGGCGAGGACGAAGTACTTCTGGGCGGTCGGCTGGAGGCCGATGTCGTAGCTCATCCAGCCGGCGAGTTCGGCGAGTTCGGCGGCGACCTTGAACAGCCGCTGGGCGATCTCCGGCGACTGGGGTTCCTGGAGCAGGTCGGTGACCTCGTGGAGCTGGCCGACCACCGCCTTGCGCCGCAGGCCGCCGCCGCACTGGGCGTCCCACTGCCGGAACATCGCGGTGGTCGCCTCCAGCAGCTCCAGCTCGGGGTGGGAGAGACGGGCCGGGCGCCGGGCCCGGTCGGACGGCATCGCGGCCTCACCCCGGACGGCGGGCACCGGCACCAGCCAGCGCTGCATCGGCTCGATGAGGGTGGGGCCGGCGGCGAGGGCGAGGGAGGTGCCCAGGAAGCCGCGGCGGGCCAGCATCAGGTCGCTGCGGGTGAACTCGCTGATGAGGTTGACCGTTTGGGGACCGGCCCAGGGGAGGTCGACACCGGAGACGGAGGGCGACTGGTGGGCCGAGCGCAGTCCCAGCTCCTCGATGCCGACCACGCAGCCGAAGCGTTCGGAGAAGAGTTCGGAGAGGATCCGCGGGATGGGTTCCCGGGGCTGCTCGCCGTCCAGCCAGCGGCGCACCCGGGAGGTGTCGGTGCTGATGTGGTGGGCGCCCATCTGGCGCGCCCGACGGTTGACCTGCCGGGCCAACTCGCCCTTGGACCAGCCGCTGCGCAGGAACCACGAGCCCAACTGCGCGTTGGGACGTTTGGCAGTGTCCGAGGAGTCCCTGCCGTCCCTGCTGTCCCTGCCGTCCGTGCCGTTGGAGCCGGCGGTGTCGCCCGTGCCGCCCACAGGAATGCCCCCATTCCGATAGCGCTTGTCCGCGAACCCCCCACAGGATGCCGCCTGTTGCGGCGCCCGTTCCGCGCTACATCTACCCGACCGCGGAATCCGGCCACACCTCCGGTCGCCGCCTGGTCGCGTTGCCACCGGCATACCCGTGCGAAGAATGCCGCTCCGGGGTTCGTGCACCGAAAGTAATCCTACGATCACGCCCGTCGGGAGGGCGATTACGGAAACGCCACCATTCGCCACCCCTTTGCGTGAACTCCCCGGCCGCCTCTCGCGATTGACTTGACACAGGTCGTACGGGGACAGGCGGAGCGGAGCACGCCGAGGCGCGCGCACCGCATCGCACCACCCGGCGTACGACGGCACACCACCGGCACCGCGGACCGCCGACGGAGCGTGAACACCAGAGTGAAGAACCGTCTCCTCGTCAACACCCCGACTCGTAACCACTCGTACGCACCACCCGTTGGAGGGGGCATGGGTTTCACGATCGGCGGCATCCGGGACCTCCGTTCCGGTTCGCGCCGTCGCGTCCGCTCGGCCGAGGGCACCGCGGTGGCGGAGTACACGGGGCTGTGGGGCTGGGACGTCGTCCCGGGGGCCCGCGCGGTCCGGGCCGGTGACCGGACGGACTGCTCGTGCGGGGCCGCGGACTGCTCGTCCCCGGGCGCCCATCCGCTCTCCTTCGGCCGGGAACTGCCGGCCGGCGCGACGCTGGAGAAGGCGCTGGCCGCCTGGGCGGAGACGCCGGGCGCGGCGGTGCTGCTCCCGGTGGGCCGGTCCTTCGACGTCCTCGACGTGCCGGAGGACGTCGGCCGGGGCGCGCTGGTGCGGCTGGAGCGGATGGGTCTGCCGCTGGGTCCGGTGGCGGCCACGCCGACCGGGCGGGCCCTGTTCCTCGTCGCCCCGGGGGCGGCCGCCGCGCTCCCCGACCTCCTCTACCGCATGGGGTGGGACGACGCGGATCTGGACCTGCGTCCGCTGGGGCACGGTGACCACATCACCGCGCCGCCGTCCGACCTAGGCGGCCACGGGCCGATGCGCTGGCTGCGCCCGCCGACCCTGGAGGCCGCCGGCCGGCCGCCGCAGGCCCGGCTGCTCCTGGGGACGCTGGCGTATGTGTGCAACAGGTCGGCGGGCGGCCGGGCGGCCTCCGATCCTGCGGTGTCCGGCCCGTCGGTGTGCTGAGCCGGGGCAAATCGTTTCGCCGTCGGGTCGGGGCACCGACGGGGGTGGCGCGGGGCGGTGGTCCCGCGCGGCCCTCGCCTGCGGTAGCGACCGCGCGCCCGGCCCGCCGCACCGCCGGTACGCACCACCCGTCCGTATGGGCCCGATGTGTCCGCCACCGGCACCGGTCCGGCGTCTTGGCTTGATCCAAACGCTGCGGGCCCTCCGGACGCTGCGGGCACTCCCGACGTCCCGGGCGAGAGCGGGCGCCGAGCCACTGCACCGTACGAAGAACGGCGGCGGCCCCCGTACCCGTCATCCGCAGGTATCGGGGGCCGCCGCCGTCGCGTCGGGCCGTGAGATCAGTCGATCAGTGCGTCCACGAACGCCTCGGGCTCGAACGGCGCCAGGTCGTCCGGGCCCTCGCCCAGGCCGACCAGCTTGACCGGAACGCCCAGTTCGCGCTGGACGGCGATGATGATGCCGCCCTTGGCGGTGCCGTCGAGCTTGGTGAGCACCACGCCGGTGATGTCCACGACCTCGGCGAAGACCCGCGCCTGCACGAGGCCGTTCTGGCCGGTGGTGGCGTCGAGGACGAGCAGCACCTCGCCGACCGGGCCGTGCTTCTCGACGACCCGCTTGACCTTGCCGAGCTCGTCCATCAGGCCGGTCTTGGTGTGCAGCCGGCCGGCGGTGTCGATCAGGACGACGTCGGCGGACTCGGCGATGCCTTCCTTGACCGCGTCGAAGGCGATGGAGGCCGGGTCACCGCCCTCCGGGCCGCGGACCGTGCGGGCGCCGACCCGCTCGCCCCAGGTCTGGAGCTGGTCGGCGGCGGCGGCGCGGAAGGTGTCCGCCGCGCCGAGGACCACGGACTTGCCGTCGGCGACCAGGACCCGGGCCAGCTTGCCGGTGGTGGTGGTCTTGCCGGTGCCGTTGACGCCGACGACCAACACGACGCCGGGGATCTCGTCGCCGCCGTTGCCGATGCCGTTGGCGGTGTGCACGGTGCGGTCGGCGTCGGTGCCGATGAGGGTGAGGAGTTCCTCGCGGAGCAGCTGGCGCAGGTCCTCGGGGGTGCGGGTGCCCAGCACCTTGACGCGCTCGCGGAGCCGCTCGACCAGTTCCTGGGTGGGGGCGACGCCGACGTCGGCGGTCAGCAGGGTGTCCTCGATCTCCTCCCAGGTGTCCTCGTCGAGGTGTTCCCGCGACAGCAGGGTCAGTAGGCCCTTGCCGAGGGTGTTCTGGGAGCGGGCGAGCCGGGCGCGCAGCCGCACCAGGCGGCCGGCGGTCGGCTCGGGGACCTCGACGGCGGGCGCCGCGGGCGCCTCCGGTTCGGCGACCGGTGCCTCGGCCTCGGCCACGGGGGCCGCGGCGGCGGGCAGTTCGACTTCTTCGATGGTGCGACGTTCTTCGTCGCGGGGGGTTTCGGCCTCCTCGCCGACCTGTGGTTCGGCGGGGGGCGCGGTGACGGAGGGCTTGGGGGCAGCCGACGGGGGCGGCAGCTGCTTCTTCTTGCGGCCGCTGACGACGAGCCCGCTGATCGCGCCGAGCACGACCACGGCGATGACTACAGCAAGGATGACGGTTTCCATAACCCCTCCAGTATCAGCCACGCCCCGCCGCGGATAGCCGCACGCGCCCGGGGATCCGCCGCGGGTCCCGGCGGGACTCCGCGGGGGCCCGGGGCGGCGTGGCGCTCCGCATCAGGACTCCCGGCGTTCCTCCGTGCGCCAGCGCTCCAGGGTGGGGTCGCGGTGGGAGTCGTACGTCCCCGAGCCACGGCAGTGCCGGCACTCGCCGGCCCGCTGGACCGTCTCGTAGGGGCCCCGGAACGGGTCGACGCCGGGGACGTAGACCAGGGCCTGGGACACATAGCCGGTGCCCTGGCACCACTGACACGTCTTGCTGGACATACCAGGCACATCGACCTCCTGCGCGCGCTCGCTGTCGTTCATCGGAATCACCTTGCACCAATTCCGGTGCGTCATGCCGGGGAGGTCGCCATCTCGCCGTCCGGCAGTCCGTCGACGGCGCTCAAACGAGACATGCATCTCTCCGACGGGCTCGCGGCGGGGCTCCGGAGTGGGACGCAAGCACGGAAGAGGAATCCCTGATTCACCTTCCGAGGGGCCAGTGCGTCTTGTATGTCCTGATCAGGGGGGTGTGACTGGATTCATCGACAGGACGACACCATTCGTGTCATCGTCAAGGAATCCAAGGGGGCGGACCGGTAGAAGTTGGATCAAAGTACGATGGTGAGCGGCTGCGCAACGCGCGTAGAGTCCTGGCAACCACTTTCCGGCCAGGCACCACAGCCGCTGCCTGCACCTCCTCCCCGGGGGTGCCCCCCAGACCCCCGCACGGAGACAGCTGCACCCATGGGCACCAGCACTGCGTCTACATCCACGTCCCTTTCCGAAGCCGACGGCGCCGTCGAAACGCGCGGTATCGAGCCGGTTCCGGACCATGAACGCCGGGGTCGGGTCCGCGAACTCTTCCCGACCTGGGTGGCGGCCAACATCAGCGTGCTGCTGCTCACCATGGGCGCCTCCCTGGTGATCAACAACGGCCTGAACTTCTGGCAGGTGCTGGTGGTCGCCGCGATCGCGTCGGCCCTTTCCTTCGGGATCGTCGGCCTGTTGTCGGTCTCCGGGAAGTGGGGCGGCGCGCCGGGCGCGATGCTCTCCCGGGCCGCCTTCGGCGTGCGCGGCAACTACTTCCCGGGCGCGATCCTGTGGGTCGCCCGCTTCGGCTGGGAGACGATCAACGCGGTCAGCGGCGCCTACGCGATGCTGACCGTGCTCCGCCTGGTGTTCGGCATCCAGACCAACAACGTGCTGGTCGTGGTGACCCTGCTGGGCTTCGTCGCCTGCACCTTCCTGGTGAGCGGGATGGGTCGCAAGGCCCTCAACGTCTGCAACAAGTACTCCACGTACCTCTTCAGCCTGATCAGCGTCGTCGTCCTGGTGTACCTGATCGTCGAGATGCCGTGGGGCGCCATCTTCGCCAAGTCGCCGGGCAGCGGCGCGATGATGATCGCGGGCATCGGCACCATCGCGGCCGGCGGCCTCAGCTGGGTGCCCACCGGCCCGGACTTCGCGCGCTACCTGCCGCACTCCGCCTCCGGCAAGAAGATCGTCGGCACCACCGTCTCCGGCGCCGCCCTGGTGCTGGTCCCGATGGTGGTCATGGGTGGCGTGATGGCCGTCTCCAACCCGGAGCTGGCCAACCAGAACACCGACCCGATGTCCTTCCTGGGCCAGGTGCTGCCGTCGGCCATCGCGATCCCGTACCTGATCACCGCGCTGATCGGCATGATGCTGATCAACAGCCTGTCGATGTACTCCGCGGGCTTCACCGCGCAGACCATGGGCGTCAAGCTGCCGCGCGCCCTGGCGGTCAGCATCAATGCCGTCATCAGCCTGGTCGGCGGGCTGTTCATGATGCTGGTGGCCAAGGACTTCGTGGGCCAGTTCATCGCCTTCCTGACGCTGCTCGCGGTCTCCTTCTCCGCCTGGATCGGCGTCTACGGCATCGACATGGCCCGCCGCCGCAAGAAGGCGGTCCGCTACCACGCGGAGAGCCTGATGACCATCGGCCCCGCCAGCCGCTACTGGTACAAGGGCGGCTTCTGCTGGCAGGCCATGACGGCCTGGGCGGTCGCGCTGATCGCGGGCCTGTGCTTCACCAAGGTGCAGTGGTTCACCGGTCCGCTGGCTGGCACCTGGATCGGCGAGAACGGTCTGGGCTGGGTGGCCACCATCCTGATCGGCGCGGTGGTCTTCGCGGTTCTGCCGGCCGCCCAGGAGAACGAGGCCCCGGCGTCGACTCCGGTCGCCCAGGACGAGGAGCTGCGGCCGGCCGTCGAGGTCGGCTGACCACCGGCCGGTTCTCGACCACCACCCTGGTGAACTGACGTATCGTCAGTTACGGTCCCCTTCGCCACCTGCTCCGGCGAAGGGGACCTGTCATGTCCGCCGGCACCACCGCACCCACCACGGTCGTGCGCTTCAACCTCGCCGGCCCACCGGCCGAGCCCGACGTGCTCTCCGCCCGCTACCGGGCCGCCGTCGAGATGGCCGAGTACGCCGACGCGCACGGCCTGGGCATGATCCAGACCGAGGAACACCACGCCACCGACAACGGCTGGATGCCCGCACCGCTCACCTTCGCGGGCGCCGTCCTCGGCACCACCCGCCGGATCGGCGTCACCGTCTCCGCCCTGATCACCCCGCTGCACGACCCGCTGCGGCTGGCCGAAGACCTCGCCGTACTCGATCTGCTCGGCGCCGGCCGGCTGGTCAGCGTCGCCGGCCTGGGCTACCGGCCCGAGGAGTACGCGGCCCACGGCAAGGAGTGGCGGAACCGCGGCGCCCTCCAGGACGAGGTGCTCCGGACGCTGCTGGACGCCTGGACCGGTGAACCGTTCCGCTACCAAGGGCGCACGGTCAAGGTCACCCCGCGCCCGTACTCCCGGCCGCATCCGCCGCTGCTCATCGGGGGCGCCTCGCGGCCCGCGGCCCGGCGCGCGGCCCGCCTGGGGCTGCCGTTCTTCCCCAGCGCCCACCTGCCGGAGTTGGAGCGCTACTACCACGAGCAGTGCGCCGCGGCCGGGACCGCCGGCTGGGTGCTCCAGCCGCCGCGGCGCACCTGCCTGCTGCACCTCTCCGAGGACCCGGACCGGAGTTGGGCCGAGTACGGCGGCCACCTGCTGTACGAGGCGCAGCGGTACGCGGCCTGGCAGTCCGCCGGGGCCCGCTCCGCGGTACGGTCCGCCGCGCAGGACACCGCGGCGCTGCGCGCGGAGGGCGTGTACCGGATCGTCACGCCGGACGCAGCGGTCCGGCTGGCCCAAGAGGACGGCGCCCAGGGCGCGTTGATCCTGCATCCACTGTGCGGCGGGATGCCGGTCGAGGAGGGGTGGCGGTCTCTTCGGCTGTTCGCGGAGCGGGTGCTGCCGCGGCTGACGGGCTGACGGGCTGACGGGCTGACGCGAAGCCGGCGGCGGCCGCTGCGCGGTCGATTGTCAGTGGCGGGTGCCACGATCGAGGCATGAGCTTCTTCGACGGTCTGCCCGCATCCACACCCCCAGCCGAACCTCCCGACGAGACCCTGGAGTTGTGCGCCTATGCGCCAGGAGAGGACGAGGAGTTCGCGCCTTCCCACTGGTTCGTCCCGGCGCAGCTCGCGCAGGTCGCCGAGGCCGGCGCGGGCCCGGACGTGCGGATCGTACTCACCGGCTGGCAGGTCTGGCCGAGGTCGGTGACGATGCGGCTGTCGGTCTTCCTGCGGCGGATCCGCCCCGGCGGCCGGACGTCGCCGTACGGGCATCCGGGCGGCGGGGCGCTGCGCTGCGGTCTGCTGCTGGCCGACGGACGGAAGGTCACCACGCTCGACGGCCCGCCCGGACCGATGACCGGGCCGCCCCGTCCGACGCTGCGACTGAGCGGCGGCAGCGGCGGCGCCTTCCACTACGAACTGGAGCTGCACCTCTCGCAGTTGCCGCCCGCCGGCGCCACCCAGCTGGTCGTCGAGTGGCCGGACGAGCAGGTGCCCGAGACGGTCACCGTCTTCGACGCCGGGCCGCTGCGGGCGGCGGCCGGCGAGGCGCGGGAGATCTGGCCGGACGCCGCATCGCCGACCCCTCGGGCGGTGGGTGAGGAGTCGCGGGGGTTCCTCAGCCTCAGCCTGGGGCCGGCGGAGATCATGGCGCAGCCGCCCGAGCCGCAGCCGTGGTCCCCGCCCGCGCCGGATCCCGCGCGCGGCGACTGGGAGCTCCTGGCCCCGTTCCACTGGCGGGACACCGATCTGGTGCTGACCCGGCTGGCCAACGGCGCCGACCCCGGCGCCCTGGCGCCCGGCAACCGCGAGGCGCCGCTGCATCTGGCCGCCGCCCAGGGGTCCGCCACGGCCGTCGCGGCGCTCCTGGACCGGGGCGCAGCGGTGGACGTGCCGGACGACCAGGGCTGCACCCCGCTGTGGCACGCCGTCTGCCACGGCGCGGAGGAGAACGCGGCGCTGCTGCTGCGGGCCGGCGCCGATGCCTGGCGTCCGCAGGTCGGCGGCCGCTCCCCCGGCCACCTGGCGCTGACCACCACCCTGGCCCCGCTGTTCGCCGAGCTGCCGGGAGCGGTGCCGCTGACGCCCGAGGAGCGGGCCGCGCAGCAGGACGCGGACGAGCGGGCGGCGGTGTTCCGGGGGGTGGACACCGAGGGCGTCTCGGTGGCGTTCGTGGCGGGGATCGACGAGGCGGAGGCGATCCGGCGCCTGGGCCGGGATCCCGACGACTGCCCGCCGCTCGCTCCGGACGCCGGTGCGGATCCCTACGACACCGGCCCGTACGGCGTCGACATGTACGACGCCGAGGAGTCCCACCGCTGGGTGGGTGTGACGGGGGTGGCCGGCGGCTGCGTCCTGCTCCAGCCGTCCTCGTATCTGCTGAGCACCGACCTGGTACTGAACGCCCTCTCGCCGGGCACCGCCGCGTACGGCCTGTACTTCAACCCCAGCGGCGGCACCTTCGGCGCCCTCTCCCGCGGCGGCCGCACCGAGCTGACCGAGGAGATCGGCCTCCCGCCGTACGGCGACGAGCCCGAGGGGCACTGGCACTACCGCTTCTGGAGCTGGTCCCGGCCGGAGGACCTGTACGGCGCGAGCGAGTTGGGGTACGCCGCCGCGGCGGCCGGCCTGCGGGTGACGGACCCGGGGCCGGTGACCGGCCCGCCCCGCCGCTGGGTCGAGATACCCGAGGGCAGCCCGCTCCTCGGGTAGGGCCTGTCCGGCCCCGATCCACCGGACCGGCCCTACGACCGGCCCGGTTACGCCCGGCCGCGGAAACCACCGCTGCCCCGGCTCGGGTGAGCCGGGGCAGCAGCGAGAACTGAGGAGAGGGCTGGCGGGGAGTTAGCCCATCTCCTCCAACGCCTTGCCCTTGGTCTCCTTCACGAACTTGAGCACGAAGGGGATCGAGAGCAGAGCGAAGACCATGTAGATCACGTAGGTGCCGGACAGGTTCCAGTCGGAGAGGCTGGGGAAGCTGGCCGTGATCGCCCAGTTGGCGATCCACTGCGCGGAGGCGGCGACGCCGAGCGCGGCGGCCCGGATCTTGTTGGGGAACATCTCACCGAGGAAGACCCAGACCACGACGCCCCAGGAGAGGGCGAAGAAGAGGACGAAGCCGTGCGCGGCGATCAGGGCCACGGTGCCTTCGGCGGACGGCAGGGTGCCGGCCGCGGTCTTGGCGGAGAAGGCCCAGGCTTCCAGGGCGAGCGCGACGGCCATACCGGCCGAGCCGATCAGCGCCAGCGGACGGCGACCGATCCGGTCGACGAAGATCATCGCGATCACGGTACCGATGATGTTGATGATCGAGGTGGTGAAGCTGTAGAAGAACGAGCTCTCCGGGTTGACGCCGACCGACTGCCACAGCGTCGAGGAGTAGTAGAAGGCGACGTTGATGCCGACCAGCTGCTGGAAGACGGAGAGTCCGATGCCGACCCAGACGATCGGCAGGAAGCCGCCCTTGCCACCGAGCAGGTCCTTGAAGGTCGACTTGTGCTCGCGGCGCATCGCGTCCTGGATCTCGGTGACCCGGGCGTCAAGGTCCACCGTGTGGCCCTCGACCTCGGAGAGCACCTCCTTGGCGCGGCCGAGCTTGCCGACGGAGATCAGGAAGCGCGGCGACTCGGGGATCGCGAAGGAGAGCAGACCGTAGAGGATGGCGGGGACGACCATCACGCCGAGCATCCACTGCCAGGCTTCCAGGCCGGCGATCTTGCCGCGCTGCTGACCGTCGGCGAGGTTGAGGATGCCCCAGTTGACGAGCTGGGAGATGGCGATGCCGACGACGATGGCAGCCTGCTGGAAGGAGCCGAGCCGGCCGCGGTAGGCGGGCGGCGAGACCTCGGCGATGTAGGCCGGGCCGATGACCGAGGCCATACCGATCGCCATGCCGCCCAGGACGCGCCACATCGCCAGGTCCCACAGGGCGAACGGCAGCGCGGAGCCGATGGCGCTGATGGTGAAGAGCACCGCGGCGATCTGCATGACCCGGATCCGACCGATCCGGTCGGCGATCCGGCCGGCGGTGGCGGCACCGATGGCGCAACCGATTAGGGCAACGGCGATCACCTGCGCAAGGACGGCGGACCCGACGTCGTAGCGGCTGCGGATCGCCTCGACGGCGCCGTTGATCACGGAGCTGTCATAGCCGAAGAGGAAGCCGCCCATCGCGGCAGCCGCGGTGATGAAGATGACATGGCCGAGGTGGTCCGGATGGGCCTTGCGGCCTTCCGGGACCGTCGGCTGCGCGGTGCTGGTCAACGTGAACTCCAGTGGCCCGGCTGCGCTGCCGGGCGTAGGGGGCTGGCCCTACAAGTGGTGCACACGTTGGGGGTACCCACCACTTGAAGGTAAAAGCAACGTTGCAGAGACTATGCCTTTAAGTTTCGAAGTCAATACCCCAAAGCTGACGTCTTCCTCACCCGACCGCGGCAGACTTCATTCAAGTTCTGAATTGATCTTCAGGGAGTGAAGAGGAGCGATCACGAGCCTCCGGCGCGACGGGCCCGCTCGCCCGGCTCAGCGCAGCCGCTGGCTGATCACCTTCGAGACGCCGTCCCCTTGCATCGACACGCCGTAGAGCGCGTCGGCGACCTCCATCGTCCGCTTCTGGTGCGTGATCACGATCAGCTGCGAACTCTCCTGGAGCTCCTCCATGATCCGGATCAGCCGTTGCAGATTGGTGTCGTCCAGCGCCGCCTCGACCTCGTCCATCACGTAGAACGGACTGGGCCGCGCCTTGAAGATCGACACCAGCAGCGCCACCGCCGTCAGCGACCGCTCGCCGCCCGACAACAGCGAGAGCCGCTTGACCTTCTTCCCCGGCGGGCGCGCCTCCACGTCCACCCCGGTCGCCAGCATGTCGTCCGGGTTCGTCAGCACCAGCCGCCCCTCGCCGCCCGGGAAGAGGCGCGCGAAGACGCCCTCGAACTCCCGCGCGGTGTCGTGGTACGCCTCGGTGAAGACCTGCTCGACGCGCTCGTCGACCTCCTTGACCACCCGCAGCAGATCCGCCCGGGTCTTCTTCAAGTCTTCAAGTTGTTCGCTGAGGAACTGGTGCCGCTCCTCCAGCGCCGCGAACTCCTCCAGCGCGAGCGGGTTCACCTTGCCGAGCTGCTGATACGCCCGCTCAGCGGCCTTCAACCGCTTCTCCTGCTCGGCCCGGACATAGCGCACCGGCTGGTTCCGCGGGTGCTCGCCCGCGGCGGAGCCGCTGTCGGACGCGGTGTCGGGCAGCGCCTCGCCCTCGGCCGGCGGGGACGGCGGGACCAGCTGGTCGGGGCCGTACTCCGCGACCAGCGCGGCCGGCTCCACCCCCAGCTCCTCCAGCGCCCGCCCCTCCAACTGCTCGATCCGCAGCCGCTTCTCCGCGCCCAGCACCTCACCGCGGTGCACCGAATCGGTCAGCTTGTCCAGCTCGGTCGCCAGCTCCCGGCCCTGCTCGCGCTCGGTGGCCAGCGCCCGTTCCCGCTCGTCCTTGCCCCGTTCCGCCGCGGCCCGCTCCTCCTCGGCCCGGACCACCGACACCTCGATGTGCGCCAACAGCTGCCGCGCGCCCGAGGCCACCGCCCCGGCCACCGCCGCCTCGTGCCGCAGCCGGGCCCGCCGCCGCTCGGCCCGCGCCCGCGCCTCGCGCTCGGCCCGCGCCGCCCGGTCCAGCCCGTCCGCCCGCCCGGCGAGCGCCTTGACCCGCTCCTCGTGCGTCCGCGCCTGGAGCCGGGCCTCCATCTCCGTCTGCCGGGCGTTGGCCCCGTCGGCCGCCAGCCGGTCGCGGACCGAGGTGTCGGGCTCCTCGTCGTCCGCGCCCGGGTCCTCCTCCGCCGCCGCCAGCCGCGCGGCCAGTTCCTCCGCCTCCTCAGTGGCCCGCGCCAGCGCCTCCTCGGCCCGGGCGGCGGCCGCGGCGGACCGTTCCGCTTCCCCCGCGGCGGCCCGCGCCTGCCCGGCGAGCCGCCCCAGGTCCCCGGCGACCTTCGACTTCTCCCGATCGGCCGCGCGCCGCCGGGCGTCCAGTTCCTCGACCAGCGCGGCGCACTCGGTACGTCGCAACTCCGCGGCCCGCCGCGCCTCGGCCAGTTCGGCACAGCGGGCCGCCAGCTCCGTGAGCTCCGCCGCCGCCTCGTCGACGGACGCCTGCACCTCCAGCAGGCTGGGCGCCCCCGCCGAACCGCCCTGGGCGAAATGCGCCCCGAGCAGATCGCCCTCCGCGGTGACGGCGGTCAGCTCCGGCCGCGCCACCACCAGTTCCTCGGCCTCCTCCAACGTCCCGACCACCACCACGTCACGCAGCAGCCGGGCCACCGAGGCGGTCAACTCCCGCGGCCCGTGGACCAGTTCATGCGCGGGTACCGGCCCGCCCGCGGCCCCCGGCACTCCGGCCGCACTGCTCCCACCAGCCCCACCAGCCCCGCCGGACAACTCCCCGCCGGCCCGCTCGGCGACCTCCACCGCCGCCACGACCTCCCTCGCCCGGGCCGGCGCCGGCACCCGGGCCGGCCGGGTGCCGCCCAGCACCATCGCCGCCCGCCCGGCGTCCTCCTTGCGCAGCAGCCGCAGCGCCTCCGCGGCGGCGGCCGGGTCGGTGACCGCGACCGCGTCCGCCGCGGCGCCCAGCGCGGCCGCCACCGGGACCTCGAAGCCGGGCGCGACGGTGAGCAGTTCGGCCGCCGGTCCGAGCAGTCCGCCGATCCGGTCCGCGGCGGCCAACAGCGCACCGGTGCCGTCCTTACGACGCAGCCCGAGGGCGAGCGCATCGTGCCGGGCGGCGGTCGCGGCCCGCTCCCGCTCGGCCGCGGTCAGCGCCTCCCGCGCGGCGGTCAGCGCGGACTCGGCCTCCACCAGCTCCCGCCGCGCCGCCTCGTACCGCCCACCGACCTCCGCGTCGTCCGCGTCCAGCCCGTCGACCTCCGCCTTGAGCTGCTCGTACTCCTCCTGGGCCGCGACCGCCCGGGTCCGGGCGGCGTCCCGGGCCTCGACCAGCCGGCCGATCTCCGCCTGCGCCGAGGCGGCCCGGCCGCGGGCGGCGGTGACCTGCCCGCTGAGCCGGGCCAGACCCTCGCGCCGGTCGGCCAGGGCCCGCGCGACGTCCCGCAGCCGCCGCTCCTCGTCCGCCAACTGCCGCTCCAGCGCGGCCCGGTGCTCGACGGTGTCCTCCAATGCCCGGCTCGCCGCCTCCAGCGCGGCCGTCAACTGCGCCTCCTGCTCGCGGATCCGGGCGGCCTCCCGCTCCAGGTCCTCGGGGTCCCGGCCGCCCCGCTCCTCCGGCGGGGCCACCGCGGCGCTCCGGACCCGGGCCTCGGCCAACGAGACCGTGCCGCGCACCCGCTCGGCGAGCTGGGACAGCGCGTACCAGGTCTGTTGGGCCCGCTGCACCCGCGGCGTGAGGGCACGCACCTCCGCCTCCAGGGCCGCCTCCCGCTGTTGGGCGGTGCGCAGCCGCGCCTCCACCGCCTCCTTACGCTCCTTCAGCGCCGCCTCGTCGGCGATCTCCGCGGCCAGCGCCCGGCGCAGCGCGACGAGGTCGTCGGCGAGCAGCCGCAGTCGGGCGTCGCGCAGATCGGCCTGGATGACGGTGGCCCGCCGGGCCACCGCGGCCTGCCGTCCCAGTGGTTTGAGCTGCCGCCGCAGCTCGTCGTTCAGGTCCTGGACGCGGGCGAGATTGGCCTTCATCGCCTCCAGCTTCCGCAGCGCCTTCTCCTTGCGCTTGCGGTGCTTGAGCACGCCGGCCGCCTCCTCGATGAACGCCCGACGGCCCATCGGATCGGCATGCAGGACGGAATCGAGCTGCCCCTGGCCGACGATCACATGCATTTCGCGACCGATACCGGAATCGGAGAGGAGTTCCTGGATATCCAACAACCGACAGGTGTCACCGTTGATCTGGTACTCGCTGCCGCCGTTCCGGAACATGATCCGGGTCAGCGTGACTTCGGCGTATTCGATGGGCAGCGCACCGTCGGAATTGTCGATCGTCAACGAGACCTCGGCGCGGCCGAGCGGCGGCCGCCCGGTCGTCCCGGCGAAGATGACGTCCTCCATCTTGCCGCCGCGCAGCGACTTGGCGCCCTGCTCCCCCATGACCCACGACAGCGCGTCCACGACGTTGGACTTGCCGGAACCGTTGGGGCCCACGACACAGGTGATACCCGGTTCGAACCGCAGTGTGGTGGCGGAGGCGAAGGACTTGAAGCCTCGCAGGGTCAGACTCTTCAGATGCACGCCTTTGAACTCTACCCGCCGCTCCCCGGCACCCCTCCGCAACATTCCGTCTGCCGCCACGACCCCGTATGGCCCCCGGGTATCCACCGGCGTTGCCCGCCTGGTTCCACCGGGGAAAAGGCGGGGCCGGTTTCACCGGGTAAAGGGAAGGGCACATCATGCGGTAAGGAAGACACCGAGGGGCTGGGGAAACACCACGGGACGGAAGTGACCGGAGGACACCCAGGTGTCCGGACGGCGCGAAAAAGCACAGCGCACGGCCGGGGGAATTGCAGAAGACGGAACGGGTAAACGACGAAGGGACGCCGAAGCGTCCCTTGCAGATCTTGAAGAGCGGTGCCTCAAGCGGCTGGCGTGCAGTCCGTCCGACCTTGATCGGAATGAGGTGATCGGGGTCAGGTGAGCGCGGGCTCCGCCTGGGGTACGTCGATGTCGAGTACCGAGTCGTCGCGACGCGCGGCAGCGCAGAGCATGTCATTCTCGGCCTGCATCCGAATAAGTTCGGATTCAAGGTCCTGGACGCGCTGCTGAAGCCGTCGCATCTCGGAGAGGACTCGGGGGTCGGAGCCGCCGACGTAACCGAGAAGCGCCTTTGCCATGATGGATGGTCCTCCACAATGAGTGACCGACCGAAGCGGTGTGGGTCGTGAGGGATTCGCACCCGCGGTGCTTGTCATTCTCCAGGTGTACTCAATGCCAAACAGCTAAGGTGCGCGGGGATTCCAGAGTCTCACCAAACGGATGGGGGGTCAACACGATCACGCCCCGTATCCTCGGGCACCTGAGAGTGCGCAGCCGCCATGACATGGCGCCGACTCTCCAGAAAGGACCCGCGGGGCGTAGAGATCATCCGTACAGCGGCAGCCTTGCACGGGTCGGCCGAGTTGGCAACCACCAGGGCTTATCTCCCGCGAGCAGCTCGCGACGGCGCACCCGCGGGCGCCCTTGGCGCAGCCGTCCGGGCGGCTCTTCCGGGCCCGGTCAGCGGATCTCGAAGCCGTCGTAGCCGCCCCGCGGCGTGGCCCAAATCTCAGTGACGCCGTCGACGGCCCCGGGCGTGTCTCCGGTGCGTAGCCACTCCAGCAACTGCTCGCAGTGTTCCTTCGGCCCCTCGGCGACGATCTGGACGCGTCCGTCGCCGAGATTGACCGCGAAACCGGCGAGCCCGCCGATCCGCAAGGCGTTCGCTCGGGTGAACCAGCGGAACCCAACTTCCTGGACCAGCCCGCGTACCCACGCGGTCATCCGCACCTCGTCTTCCATGTGTGCACGTTAACCGGCCAATTGCTCAGCAAGCACATCCGCCCCTGACGTCATTCGGTACAGTCCCCCGACAGCGAGGACTCACCCTTTCGAGTGAGGCTTTCTTGACGCTGGACGGAAGGAAGTTCTGCGGATGGGCCGCCATCGACGCTCTGCTCCCCACGCCCCGGAACGCCCGCATGCGGGGCCCGTTGACGGTGCGACAGGTGCGGCCGCGCCCACCGGTCACCGCGGCCACCGGGCGGCCCGCCGGACGGCGCCGGTGCGCACGGGACTGCTCGGTGCCTCCGCCGCGGTGGCGATGGGCGCGGTGGCGGTGGCGTCCGGGCTCATCCCCGGCGGCGGCCGGTTCGAGGTGAGCGGCGTCGGCCCCACCGACCGGGTACGCGCCGATGCGCTGCCGGACGCCCAGCCGCAGGAGAGCTCCGCCGCTCCGGTGCCCGCGGCCACGGACGCGGCGGACCGCGGCGGCGGGGACACCGCGTCCCGGGGCGCCGGACGGGCTGCCACCCCGGGGTCTCCGGGGTCTCCGGGGTCTCCGGGGTCTCCGGGGTCTCCGGGGTCCCCGGGGTCCCCGGGGTCTCCGGGGTCCCCGGGCTCCGTGGTCTCGTCCACCTCCCCCAGCGCCTCCCCGTCGGCGACCCGGCCGACCGCGTCCCCGTCCCGGGAGACCGATGACCGGCCCTCCGCACGGCCCACCGACCGGCCGACCACCACGGCGCCTCAGCAGTCGGCGTCCCCGACCGCCGGGCCGACCACCGGCCCGACCGCCGGCGGCAGCACCGAGTCCGCGGCCGAGGCCGAGGTGCTCTCGTTGGTCAACCAGGAGCGCGCCCGGGTGGGCTGCTCGCCGGTCACCGCCAACAGTGACCTGGCCGGTCTGGCCCAGCGGTTCAGCGACGACATGGCGCGGCGCGGGTTCTTCGGTCACACCGATCCGGACGGCCACACGCCCTGGGACCGGGCCCGCGTCCAGGGCGTGGCGGACGTGGGTGGGGAGAACATCGCCCGGGGCCAGGCCGACGCCCGGTCCGTGATGGATTCGTGGATGAACGACCCGGGGCACCGCGCCAACATCCTCAACTGCGAGTACAAGTCCCTCGGTGTCGGCGCCCACTTCGGTCCGGGCGGCCCGTGGTGGACCCAGGACTTCGGCTTCTGAGGCGGACCCCGGCGGCCGGCCCGGTCCCGGTCAGCTCGGCCGCGGCGGACGCTGGCAGCGGGGGCAGAAGTAGCTGGACCGGTTCATCCAGGGGCGGCGGCGGATGGGCGTGCCGCAGCGGCGGCAGGGTTCGTCCTCGCGGCCGTAGGCGTCCAGCGAGCGCTCGAAGTAGCCGGACTCGCCGTTGACGTTGACGTAGAGGCTGTCGAAGCTGGTGCCGCCGACGGCCAGTGCGGCGTTCATCACGTCCCGGACGTGCCCGAGCAGCTCGGCGGTGCGGGGGCGGGTGAAGGTGGCGGTCGGCCGGTCGTAGTGCAGCCGGGAGCGCCAGAGCGCCTCGTCGGCGTAGATGTTGCCGACGCCGCTGATCAGGGTCTGGTCGAGGAGCGCACGCTTGATCGTGGTCCGGCGGCGGCGCAGCGCGTCGTGGAAGGCGGCGTCGTCGAAGGCCGGGTCGAGCGGGTCCCGGGCGATGTGCGCGATCACGTCGGGGAGCAGGTCGGGGTCGCCGGGCACGGTGTCGTGCAGCGAGAGGCCCCCGAAGGTGCGCTGGTCGACGAAGCGCAGCTCGGTGCCGGTGGCCTCGCCGCCGGCCGGGGTGTCGGTGTCGGTGAAGCGGATCCGGATCCGCAGGTGCTTCTCGTCGGGGGCGTCCTGCGGCTGGACCAGCAACTGCCCGCTCATACCGAGGTGGGCGAGGATCGCCAGGCCGTGGGTGACGGACGGGGTGAGGACCGGGGCGATGCCCTCGGCGGCGCTCTGGGTGGCCGGGCCGCCGCCGGTCACCGGGAGCCAGAGGTACTTGCCGCGGCGGCGGGCCGAGCCGACGCGCAGCCCCTTGAGCCGGGCGGCGAAATCGTCCGCACCGGCGATGTGCCGGCGGATGGCGCGCGGATGGCGCACCTCGACGGTGTCGATGGTGCGGCCGCTGACCCAGCGCGTAAGGCCACGGCGGACGACCTCGACCTCGGGCAGCTCGGGCACGGGCGCTCCTCACGCGTCTCAAGGAGAGTCACAGGACTCCGGAAAAGACTTCTGACCCCGCCCGGAGCGGCAGTGGAGCCGCCCGGGAGGGGTCAGAAGCAGGGTTTTCAGTGTGCCGGCGACGAGGTGTCGCCGGAAGCCTGAGCTGGGTCGTCGCCGTCCGGCGTCTTCCCGGCCGCCTCGTCCGCCGCGGCGCGGATCGCGCGCCATGCGGACTCGGCCGCCTGTTGCTCGGCTTCCTTCTTGCTGCGGCCGGTGCCGGTGCCGTACGAGACACCACCGACGCGGGCAGCAGCAGTAAAGGTCTTCTCGTGGTCCGGGCCGGTCTCGGTGACCAGATATTCCGGGACACCGAGTCCCTCGGTCGCGGTGAGCTCCTGGAGACTCGTCTTCCAGTCGAGGCCGGCGCCCAGGCTGGAGGACTTCTCGATGAGCGGATCGAAGAGCCGGTGCACCAGCTCGCCGGCCGCGTCGAGGCCCTGGTCGAGATAGACCGCGCCGATCACCGCTTCCAGGGTGTCGGCGAGGATGGATGCCTTGTCCCGACCGCCCGTGCCCTCTTCGCCCCGTCCGAGGCGGATGAAAGCGCCGAGGTCGAGGCCGCGGCCCACCTCGGCGAGCGCCCGCGAGTTGACCACCGCGGCCCGCAGCTTGGCCAGTTGGCCTTCCGGCAGGTCGGGGTGGATGCGGTACAGCGTGTCCGTGACCACCAGGCCGAGGACCGAATCCCCAAGGAATTCGAGCCGCTCGTTGGTGGGCAGACCGCCGTTCTCGTAGGCGTACGAGCGATGCGTCAGCGCACGCACCAGAAGGGCGGACTCAAGTGTGTACCCGAGCCGCCCTTCCAGAAGCGAGAGGGACGAGGCCGTGTCCGCCGGTTCCGTTTCGACTCCACGCTTGCGGGGTGCCGAAGGACCGTCCTCTGCCTTCTTCGGGCTAGACACAGTGCCTGTCACCAGCCGCTCAGACCGCGATGACCTGGCGCTTGTTGTAGGTGCCGCAGCTCGGGCACGCGATGTGCTGCTGCTTCGGCTCCTGGCAGCGCTCGCACGCAACCAGGGTGGGGACCGCAGCCTTCCACTGCGACCGGCGGTGGCGCGTGTTGCTGCGCGACATCTTCCGCTTCGGAACAGCCACGGCTACTTCTCCTGAGGTTCATCCCCGCCGTCGCGGGGTTCATTGTCCGTCTCTCGGTCCTGGTTGGACTCGACGAGTTCCTGCAGTGCCGCCCAGCGCATGTCGACGGCGTCGTGATGGTGGTCCGGGTCGTCCGCCAGCCGCGCCCCACAGTCGGAGCACAGGCCCGGGCAGTCCTCCCGGCACACCGGCTGCAGCGGCAGTGCCAGCACCACCGCGTCCCGCAGCACGGGTTCGAGGTCGAACAAGTCGTCCTCGATGTAGAAGGGGTCCTCCTCGTCCTCGGCGTCGTCGCCGGACTCGGTGGTCCGGACATCGGCGTCGGGGTAGGAGAACATCTCCTGGAAGTCCGCTTCGAGCACTCGCTCCAGCGGCTCCAGACACCTTACGCACTCCCCCGTCACGGTCGCACGGGCGGTGCCTGTGACAAGCACCCCGTCCATGACCGCCTCCAGGCGGAGTTCGAGCTCAACCGGACTGCCCTCGGGCGCTCCGATGACCTCGTTGCCGAGGTCCACGGGGGCCTCGACGGAGCGGGAGAGCCGCTTGAGCGTGCCGGGACGACGACCCAGCTCGCGTGTGTCGAACACGAGCGGGGCACGGTGGTCGAGGCGGGCGTTGATGGCTTTCCTGCTTTCTGTACTGCGGTATCAGCCGTCCACCGCCGGGAGTCCGGCGTGCGGGCAGCAGTGATCGCGGGCATACACACGACCGAAGAGCCAGGATACTGGACGGTCCCCGATAGGCCCAATCCGCATCCGTCGTCCACCCGGCGCGGGACCGGACGGGGCCTAGTGCCGGCCTTCTTCGTACTGCCGTAGCTGGTCGAGGTTGATCAGGCTGGTGTCGAAGAGGCTGGTCTCGTCCAGGGCGCCGGGGCGGTCGCCGTGGGTCTGGGGAACGTGCTGGGGCTGCGGGGGGACTTGGGGCGCGTGGTAGTCGACGCCCGGGTCGTAGCCGTGCTGGGGGGCCTGGGCGACCGGCTGCTGGGTCTGCTGCCAGTCGTAGCCGTAGGGGTCCTGGTGCGGGGTGTAGGTGACCTGGTCGGGCTGCTGGTAGGAGTAGCCGTCCGGCTGCTGGTAGGCGGCGACCTGGCCGTCGTAGTAGCCGGGCTGCGGGGTGTGGGGCGCCTCCTGGGGCGCCGGCTGCTCGGTGCCCTGGATCGCGGTGACGCCCGCCAGGCCGGCGAGGTAGTCCGCGTCGGCCTGTAGTGGGGCGGCGGTCTGCGGGTCGCTCTGGGCGGCGAGGTGGTCGCCGAGCTCGTCGATCGGGCGGGCGCCCTGGAGCTTGTCGCGGCCGCGGCCGACCGCCTCCAGGGTCTTGGTCAGGACGGCCTGGAAGGCGCCGAACTTGGTGTCCACGTAGGCGTCGGCGCGCTGCCTGAGGGTCTCCGGGTCGGCGCTGCGCTCGGGGGCCTCGACGTCCTCGTAGCCCTGCTCGTCCAGGCCCGGGCCGCGGCCCAACAGCTTCTCGCGGCCGCGGTCGACGGCGCCGATGGTCTTGGTGAGCACGACCTCGAAGTTGGCGAGTTTGCTATCGACGTAGTCGTCGGCCTGGACGCGGATCTCGTCGGCCTCCTGGCGGGCCTCGGCCAGGATCCGGTCGGCCTCGTCCTGGGCCTGCCGGACCACCTCGGTGTCCGAGAGCAGCGAGCCGCGCTGGCTGTGCGCGGACTCGATGATCCGCTCGGCCTCGACGCGCGCCTGCTCCACCACCTGCTCGCGCCCGCCGAGGAGTTCCTGGGCCTGCGCGAGGGAGCCGGGCAGCGCGCTGCGCACTTCCTCCAGCAGGGCGAGCAGATCGGCGCGGTTGACCACGCACGAGGCCGACATGGGCACGGACCGGGCGCTGCCGACGGCTGCGACGATGTCGTCGAGCTTCTTCTGGACGTCCACCTTGGACTCGCCACTCTCTGCAGGATCGGAAGGACGGAACGGGACGACTGTACGGCCAGGAGCCCCCGCCCCGACACCTGCTGACGACCCGTCAGCTCGGCGCCGGTCCTACCGCACCGGGCGCCGGATCACGGCTTGTTGCGGAGCCGCTCGGTCAGCGCGTCCAGGACGAACGGCGGGACCAGGTGGGAGACGTCGCCGCCCCAGGCCGCGACCTCCTTGACCAGGCTGGAGGAGAGGAAGCTGTAGGTGGGGTTGGTCGGCACGAAGAGCGTCTCCACCCCGGAGAGGCCGTTGTTCATCTGGGCCATCTGGAGTTCGTAGTCGAAGTCGCTGACCGCGCGCAGGCCCTTGACGATGGCGGGGATGTCGCGCTGCTTGCAGAAGTCGACGAGCAGGCCGTGGAAGGACTCGACCTCGACGTTGCCGTACTCGGCGGTGGCCCGCCGGATCAGGTCGATCCGCTCCTCGACCGTGAACAGGCCCTGCTTGGACTGGTTGATCATCACAGCGACGTGGACGACGTCGTACAGCTTGGAGGCCCGGGCGATGATGTCCAAGTGCCCGTTGGTGATGGGGTCGAAGGACCCCGGACAGACGGCGCGGCGCAACTTCGTCTCCTCGCTCTCCGGTCCGTTCATGACAGGGTTGCTGACGTCGGTTCGGCGGACGCCGAAGCGGCGCGACCGTACCAAAGCGTCCCCTCGCCGTAGCGACGGGCCTTGATCGCTTCGAATCCGTCCGGCCAACCGAACGCGCCACCCCGGGTGCTCCGCTCCACGGTGACGAGTGCCTCGGCGCCAAGCCACCCCTGACCACGGAGTGTGAGCAGAATCTCCCGGAGGTCGTCGTCGTCGACCGCGTACGGCGGGTCCAGGAAGACGATGTCGTACGGCGCTCCGGAGGCCGGGGTCGCGGCGATCTGCTCGGCCTTGCCGGCCCGGACCTCCACACCGGGCAGGCCGACCACCTTGACGTTCTCCCGGATGGTGCGGACCGCGCGGGAGTCGGCCTCGACCAGCAGGACGTGTGCGGCGCCGCGGGAGAGCGCTTCCAGGCCGACCGCGCCGGAGCCGCCGTAGAGGTCGAGCACCCGGGCGCCGGTCAGCGGGCCGTCGAGCGCCTCCCAGGTGGAGAACATGCCCTCGCGCGCCCGGTCGGAGGTCGGGCGGGTGCCGTTGCCCGGTGGTACGGCGAGGCGGCGGCCGCCGGCCGTACCGGCGATCACGCGGGTCATGGGCCCGTCCTTACGTTGAGCGTGGTCGAAGAGGGCGGGCGCCCCGGCGGGCTCCGCTCTCCCACGATATGTCCGTCCCCTGCGGGGCGGGTCCGCCCTCGGCACCACCCGGCCGTGATCGTTCTCACGGCTCGGGTCGCGGTCGGTCCGTGTCCGCGGCTCAGCCCTTGTCCAGATATTGCTCCCGTTCGTCGTCCAACAGGGCGGACAGCGCGGTCCGCAATTCGGGGCAGCCGGTCAGCTCGGGGTCGGCGGCGACCAGGGCGGTGGCCTCCTCGCGGGCCGCCGTGATCACTTCCTCGTCTTCGATGACCGCGAGCATCCGGAGCGAGGAGCGGGCGCCGGACTGGGCCTGGCCGAGGACGTCGCCCTCGCGCCGCTGTTCGAGGTCGATGCGGGAGAGCTCGAAGCCGTCGAGGGTGGCGGCGACCGCGGCGAGCCGGGCGCGGGCCGGGCTGGCCTCGGGCATCTCGCTGACCAGCAGACACAGGCCGGGCGCCGAGCCGCGGCCCACCCGGCCGCGGAGCTGGTGGAGCTGGGAGACGCCGAAGCGGTCCGCGTCCATGATCACCATGGCGGTGGCGTTGGGGACGTTGACCCCGACCTCGATGACGGTGGTGGCGACCAGCACGTCCAGCTCGCCGGCGGCGAACCGGCGCATCACGTCGTCCTTGTCGTCCGGGGCCATCCGGCCGTGCAACACCGCCACCCGGAGTCCGGCGAGCGGGCCCTTCCGCAACTGCTCGGCGATGTCGAGGACCGCCAACGGGGGGCGCTTCTCGGCCAGGTCCTCCGGTGAACTCGGCTCCGCCGGGGCGGCTTTGGCCTTCTTCCCCTTGGGCGCGGCCTCCTCGTCGTCGCCGATCCGCGGACAGACCACGTACGCCTGGTGGCCGGCGACCACCTCCTCCCGGACCCGCTCCCACGCGCGGGCGAGGAAGTGCGGCTTGTCCTTGGCGGGCACCACGTGGCTGGCGATCGGCGAACGACCGGCGGGGAGCTGGTCCAGGACCGAGGTCTCCAGGTCGCCGAAGACGGTCATGGCGACCGTCCGCGGGATCGGCGTCGCGGTCATCACCAGCAGGTGCGGGGGTTGTTTGCCCTTGGAGCGCAGGGCGTCGCGCTGCTCCACGCCGAAGCGGTGCTGCTCGTCGACGACGACCAGGCCCAGGTCGTGGAACTGCACCACGTCCTCGATCAGGGCGTGCGTCCCGATGACGATGCCGGCCTCGCCGGTGACCAGGTCCAGCAGCGCCTGGCGACGGGCCGCGGCCCCCATCGAACCGGTCAGCAGCACCACCTTCGTGCCCCGCTCCGCGCCGCCCAGCATCCCTGCCTCGGCGAGATCGCCCATCATCTCCGTGACGGAGCGGTGGTGCTGTTGGGCCAGCACCTCGGTCGGCGCGAGCATCGCCGCCTGGCCGCCGCTGTCGACGACGCCGAGCATGGCGCGCAGCGCGACCATGGTGTTGTGGGTGACCGTGAAGTGGTCGGTCACGTAGGCGTGGGAGGGGTGCCCGACGCTGATGCACTGGACGGGCTTGCGGCCGACGTGCTCGACGGCGCGCACGGTGCGCCGGAACGCACCGCCGCCCGCGCCGCCCTCCTCGGGGAGCGCCACCGTGACATCGTGCCCGCCGTCGCCCACCGGGGCGGTGTGGGCCGTGCCACCGAGGGAGCGCGCCAGCCAGGCGACGTCGGCGGCCAGCGGGGCCGGGGCGGCGCGGAAGACGCCGTCGGTGCCGGGGTGTTCGCCACCGGCGGCCAGCAGGCCCGCCAGCAGCGCCCGGCGGTCCTTGACGGGGGCGTTGCGGTAGGCGTCGGGGACGCTGCGGCCGGCCGGGCCGGTGCCGCCCGCGCCCAGCGTCCGCCCCAGTGCGTACGGGTCGAGCGGCCGCTCCCCGCCGTCGTCGAGGTCCACCGGGGTGGCCGGGGCGATCGACCAGCGGGGCCGGCCGTCGGCGTCCAGGAGTTCGGCCCGCAGCTCGCGGGTGGTCAGCACCTGCTCCCCGGTCGTGCGGGCGGAGACGATCCACAGGTGTTCGTCGTCGCACTCGACGGTGCTGCCGTCGGACAGCACCAGCCGCCACACCTCCCGCTCGCCCTGCGGGAACACCCCGTCCACCGGGGCGATCTCGCCGCTGGGCACCACCACTTCGGTGCCCACCGTCAGCTCTCCCATCGGGCGGAAGCCGCGCGGGGTGAGCACCAGGGCGTCCAGCGGCTGGGCCTTGCCGGAGCCGACCTCGCCCTGGAGGAGGCGGTGCATCGGGTGCTCCGTCGCCAGGTCGTCGAAGATCTCCCGGCTGACCTTCGTCTGGCCCTCGGTGAGGGTGAAGGGCAGTCGGGCGTCGAACGCGTCGAGGATGCCACCCGGCGTCAACCTCCGGGGTACGGCGGGGAGTTGGGCGTCGGTGAAGCGACGGCGGGCGAGCGCGACCTGGAGGACGAACGCCTCGTCCCACTTCAGCCGGGCCCGCGCATCGGCGACGTCGGCCTTGCTGCGGGGGCGGTGGACCTTCAGCAGCGCCTCGGTGAGCGGGACCAGCCCGCGGCCCTCGCGCAGCCCCGGGGGCAGTGGGTCGAGGGCGTCCTGGGCGCTGGGCAGGACCGCGTCGACCGCCTTGGTGATCTTCCAGGACGCCATTTGCTGGCACGCCGGGTAGATCGGCATGAGCTGATGGGCGAAGGCGTCGACGGCCTCGCTGTCGGCGTCCTGGTCGAGGAGTTCGTATTCCGGATGGGCCAGCTGGAGTTTGCGGTTGAAGACCGAGACCTTGCCGGCGAACATCGCGCGCTTCCCGGGCAGCAGGTCCTTGTGCGGTTTGTGGATGCCCTTGCCGAAGAACACCAGCTGGAGCCGGCCGCTGCCGTCCGTGAGGGTCACTTCCAGCCGCTGTCCCCGGCCGTGGTTGAACGTGAGGACGCGGGCGTCGGCGACCCGGGCGACGACCGTGACGTGTTCGTCCAACGGCAGGTCGGCCAGCCGGGTCAGCTCACCGCGCTCGGCGTAGCGCCGCGGATAGTGGTGCAGCAGGTCGCCGACCGTTTCCAGGCCGAGATGCTCGGCCAGGACCTTCGCGGTGGTGCCGCCGAGGATTTTCTTCAGGGGTTCGTCGAGCGCTGCCACGCGTTCCATTGCACACCACGGCACTGACAACGGGCCACCACCGCCGCTTTCCGCGGCCGGGAATTCCGACAGCGGACGGTATTCCGGCGGCCGGCGCGATACCCGCGGTGCGGTGCGCTATTCCACGCCGATCAGCAGCGGCGCCGCGTATTCGCCGCCTTCGTAGACGACCGTGTCCACCGCGAGATGGCGTTCCCGGACGTGCCGCTCCAGCCGTTCGGCGAGGGAATCGGGGACGTCCGCGCCGAGGACCAGGGTGACCAGTTCGCCGCCCGCGGAGAGCATCCGGTCGAGCACCGTCATCGCGGTCCGGGCGAGGTCGGGCCCGATCACCACGACATCGCCGTCGATCAGGCCGAGCACGTCCCCGGCCTGGCAGATCCCGGCCATCGTCCAGGACTGGTGCTCGGCGACGGCCAACTCGGCGTAGCGGGTGGCGCCGGCCGCCGCGGTCATCGCGACCATGTCCTGGTCGAAGCTGCGGCCCGGCTCGTGCACGGCCAGCGCCGCGAGACCCTGGACGGCGGAGCGGGTGGGGATCAGGGCGACCCGTACGCCCTCGGCCCGGGCCTGCTCGGCGGCGGCCGCCGCGGTGTGCCGCAGCTCCGGGTCGTTGGGCAGCAGCATCACCTCACGGGCGCGGGCCTGCCGGATCGCCTGGACCAGTTCGCCGCTGGCCGGCGGCTCCCCGGGGCGGACGGTCACCGGGGTCGCGCCGGCCTCCGCGCACAGTGCCGCGAGCCCGGCGCCCGGCACCACCGCGACCACGGCCCGGGCCGCCAGCGCCGGCTCCTGGGCCCGCGGGCCCGCGCCGAAGTGGGTGATCCGGATCCGGTACGGCCGGCCGGCCTCGATCCCGGCTTCCACCGCGGCCCCGGCGTCGTCGACGTGGACGTGCACGTTCCACAGGCCGTCCCCGCCGACCACCACCAGCGAGTCGCCGAGCCGGTCGAGCCGGGTCCGCAACCGGGCCACCTCGGCGTCGCCGGCCTCCAGCAGGTAGATCACCTCGAAGGCGGGCCCGCCGGCGTGCGGATCGCCGCAGCCGTCCGCCTCCTGTGCCACCGCCGCACAGCCGGCCGCCTCCGGGACCGGTCCACCGGCCCGTACGGCGACGGGGACGGCGGTGACCTCCCCGGACAGGGCGTCGGCGAGCGCGCCCAACAGGGCCACCAGCCCGCAGCCGCCGGCGTCCACCACCCCGGCCTTCCCCAGCACCGCGAGCTGTCCCGGAGTGGCCCGCAGCGCTTCCACAGCGCCCCGGTGGGCGGCCCGGGCGACCTCGGCGACCCCGCCGGTGGTCTGCTCGGCGGCACCGGCGGCGGCCGTCGCCACGGTCAGCACGGTGCCCTCCACGGGATGCGCGACCGCCTCGTAAGCGGCCGTCGCGGCCCGCCGCAGCGCCTGGCGCAGGGCGTCCGCGGCGCCCGTCCCCTCCGCCGGGGCGGCCGCCAGCACCTGCGCCATACCGCGCAGCAGCTGCGCCAGGATGGTGCCGGAGTTGCCGCGGGCCCCGATGAGGGCGCCGTGCGCCATGGCGCCGACGGCGTCGGCGAGGTCGGGTGCGGTGCCAGCGGAGCCGTGGCCGTCGAAGGCGGCCTCGACCGCGCGGGCGGCCGATTCCAACGTCAGGTAGCAGTTGGTGCCGGTGTCGCCGTCGGCGACCGGATAGACGTTGATCGCGTCGATCCGCTCGCGTTCCCGTCCGAGCGCCTCCAGGGCCAGTCCGCACCAGGTACGGACGGCAGCGGCGTCGAGCGGGTGGGGCACGTCGTCCTCCTGGGGTCGCGGGATGCACCCGCACAGTAGTCGCGGTCCGGCAGGGTGGCCGGGTCGGGTGCCGGAGGCTCCGTGGTAGTTTCGTCCTGAAGGAGCGGCCGTTGTATGCTGCTCCGGTTGCCCGATGAAAATCGGGCCATTCCTCTCCTGTCGGCGTCGGCACGGCTATGCACTCGACCCGACCGGTTTTCCGTAAGTGCATCTGAAGTCTTTGGAGTGACCCGTGGCTGCCAACTGCGACGTCTGCGGCAAGGGGCCGGGCTTCGGCAAGAGTGTCTCGCACTCGCATCGCCGCACCAACCGTCGTTGGAACCCCAACATCCAGACGGTTCGTGCAGTGATCGGGCGCACGCCGAAGAAGCTGAACGCCTGCACCTCGTGCATCAAGGCCGGCAAGGTCTCGCGCTGACGCCTTAGCCGTAGCGCAGCCCCGCCGGTTGCTAGGAAGCCGGTCCACCGTCAAGGTGGGCCGGCTTTCTGCCGTTCCTCCGGGGCCGCGCCCGCCGTGGTCGGTGCACGGGCCCCCAGTGGTCAGTGCGCGGCGCGCAGCCGCCAACCGTGGTCGACCGGTCCGATGCCCGCGCCCAGCCGGAAGCCGGCCGCGATCGCGCCGGTGACGTACTCCTTCGCCGCCGCGGCCGCCTGCGGGACGGTGTCGCCCTGGGCGAGCCTGGCGGCGAGGGCACTGGCGAGGGTGCAGCCGGTGCCGTGGGTGTGCCGGTTGTCGTGCCGGGGGGCGCGCAGCCAGTGCTCCGCCCTGCCGTCGGTGAGCAGGTCGACCGCGTCGCCGGCCGCGTCCGCCGCGTCGGACGGGAGGTGGCCGCCCTTGATGAGCACCCAGCGCGGCCCGAAGGCCAGGACGGCGTCGGCGGCCCGCCGCATCTCGTCCACGGTGTGCACCACTACGCCGGTGAGCTGCGCCACCTCGTCGAGGTTGGGGGTGGCGACCGTCGCGGTCGGCAGCAACTTGTTGCGGACCGCGTCCAGCGCGGAGGCGGCCAGCAGCGCGTCGCCGTGTTTGGAGACGCCCACGGGGTCGATGACGACCGGGACGGTGAGGCCGGCGAGCAGCTCCGCGACGGTTTCGACGAGTTCGGCCGAGGAGAGCATGCCGGTCTTGACGGCCTGGACGCCGATGTCGTCGACGACGCTGCGGAACTGGGCGCGCACCGCCTCTGCGGGCAGGTCCCAGGCGCCCTGGACGCCCAGGGAGTTCTGCGCGGTGACGGCGGTGAGCACGCTCATGCCGTGGGTACCCAGCGCGAGCATCGTCTTCAGGTCGGCCTGGATACCGGCACCGCCGCCGGAGTCGGAGCCGGCGACGGTGAGCACGCGGGGAGGTGTCTGCATGCCGCGAATCTACTCGGGGTCCCCGTTGTCGCCGAAGTGGTCCCAGCCGGCCTTGGCCCAGGGGGCGCCGTCCACCGTCACCTGGGGCAGCGCCGAGGGGTTGAGGACCTCGCCGATCACCTTCCAGCGGGCCGGCAGCTTCACGTCGGGCGGGAAGGTGGCCACGATGGCGTGGTCCTCGCCCCCGTTGAGCACCCACTGCATCGGGTCCACACCGACCGCCGTACCGATATCGGACATCTGTGAAGGGATGTCGATGTTGGCGGAGCGCAGGTCGATGCGGACCTTGCTGGCCTCGGCGATGTGCCCGAGGTCGGCGACGAGTCCGTCACTGACGTCGGTCATGGCGGTGGCGCCGAGCCCCGCGGCGGCCGGGCCGGCGTGGTAGGGCGGTTCGGGGCGGCGGTGCGCCTCCACGAAGGCGCGCGGGGAGCGGAAGCCCCGGGAGAGCACCGCGTGGCCGGCGGCCGACCAGCCGAGCCAGCCGGTCACCGCGACCACGTCGCCGGGCTGGGCGCCGGCCCGCGTCACCGGCTCCTGGTTGCGCAGGTCACCGAGGGCGGTGATGGCGACGGTGATGGTGTCGCCGCGGACCACGTCCCCGCCGACCACCGCGGCGCCGGCCACCTGGCACTCGTCGCGCAGCCCGTCCATCAGCTCGGTCGCCCAGGTCGCGGGGAGTTCCGCGGGGACCACCAGGCCGAGCAGGATCGCGGTGGGCACCGCGCCCATCGCCGCGATGTCGGCGAGATTCTGCGCGGCGGCCTTGCGGCCGACGTCGTAGGCGGTGGACCAGTCGCGGCGGAAGTGCCGTCCTTCGAGGAGAATGTCGGTACTGGCGACGACCCTGCGGTCCGGCGCGGTGACCACCGCGGCGTCGTCCCCCGGCCCGATCCGTACGGCGGGAGTGGAGGTGAGCCGGGAAGTGAGCTCTCTGATAAGCCCGAATTCCCCCAGCTCGCCCACGGTGCCCTTCATGCTGTTGCCCTTCCCATGTGTACGGACGGTCCGTACGTGGCTGACGACTGCGCCGCACCGGCCGTGTTCACCGCGCGGGTCTCCCCGCTCCGCTCGGTGACGCGGTACCGTGGCGTCCCTTCTTCCCACATGATCCTCGTAGCCGCCCTGGAGGTTCCGTGGTACAGGCTTACATCCTGATCCAGACCGAGGTCGGCAGAGCCTCGGCGGTGGCCGAGGTGATCGCGAAGATCCCCGGCGTGCTGACGGCCGAGGACGTGACCGGCCCCTATGACGTCATCGTGCGCGCCCAGGCGGACACCGTCGATGAGCTGGGCCGCATGGTGGTCGCGAAGGTCCAGCAAGTGGAAGGCATCACGCGGACGCTCACCTGCCCGGTGGTCCATCTCTAGCTCCCCCGTATGCTCGGCCGGGTGATACGCGCGAGACGCCGGTACCTGGCCGCCCTTCCCCTGCTCGCCGCGGTGTCCGCGGTGGCGGGCTGTTCGTCCGCCACGGAGGTGGCGGCGCCCTCCCCCACGGGTGAGGCCGCGCGCCACTGCCGGGCGCTCCACCGGGACCTGCCGCAGACCGTGAACGGGCTGCAACGGGGTACCGCCGAGCCGGTCTCGGACTTCACTGCCATATGGGGCGATCCTGCCGTGGAGCTGCGCTGCGGGGTACCCAAGCCGGAGGTGCTCAGGCACGGGAGTGAACATTACAACCCCAACCCCGACTCGGCGGAAGTCAACGGCGTGCAGTGGCTCTTCGAGCAGCAGGACGACGGCTACCGCTTCACGACGGTCCTGCGGAAGGTCTACGTCGAGGTGACCGTGCCGGGGAAGTACGCCCAGGAGGTCAATGTGCTGCCCGATCTCGCGGGCGCGGTGCAGAAGGCCATTCCGGCCGGGGTTTAGGGCCTGTCCGCCCCTGAGCCACCGGACCGGCCCCGGGCCCGGTCGTCGCGCTCCCGTCGTCCGCCCGGAAGGCGGGCCGCAAGGCGCGCCGGGCACCGGCCGGCAGTCGGAGCGTGACGACGGCCCCTAGGGCGGCGCCCACCGGAATACCGCCCGGCCCGGCCACGTTGGGGCCCGCAAGGGGCGCGCGCACCCCCTAGGGGATCCGTTCGCCCACCCCCGAGGCCCCCGCGCCCCGCTCGGCAAGGCCCGTCCGCTCAGCGCAGCCCGGTGGAGCGGCTCAGGGCCGCCTGCAGGAGCCGGTCGATGAGTTCCGGGTAGCTGACGCCGCTCTCCCGCCACATCCGCGGGTACATCGAGATGGGCGTGAAGCCGGGCAGCGTGTTGATCTCGTTGATCACGAACTCGCCGTTGTCCTGGAGGAAGAAGTCCGCGCGGACCAGGCCCTCGCAGGACGCCGCCTCGAAGGCCGCGATCGCCAGCTCCTGGACCCGGGCGGTCTGCTCCTCGGTCATCGGCGCCGGCACGATCCCGTCGGCCGAGTCGATGTACTTGGCCTCGAAGTCGTAGAAGTCGTGGGCGGTGACCGGCGGGATCTCGGCCGGCACGCTGGCCCGCGGGCCGTCCTCGAACTCCAGCACCCCGCACTCGATCTCGCGGCCGCGCAGCAGCGACTCCACGATGATCTTGGGGTCGTGGCGCCGCGCCTCCTCGATGGCCTCGTCCAGCCCGGTCAGGTCGTCGACCTTGGTGATGCCCATGGACGAGCCGGCGCGCGCGGGCTTCACGAACAGCGGCCAGCCGTGCTCACCGGCGAAGTCCACGATCTTCTTGCGGGCGGCCGTGGGATCCGTCTCCCACTCGCGCGGGCGGATGACCTCGTAGGGGCCGACCGGCAGCCCGAAGGAGGCGAACACCCGCTTCATGTAGTCCTTGTCCTGGCCGACGGCCGAGGCGAGCACGCCGGAGCCGACGTAAGGCACCCCGGACAGCTCCAGCAGGCCCTGGAGGGTGCCGTCCTCGCCGTACGGGCCGTGCAGCACGGGGAAGACGACGTCGACCTCGCCGAGGGCCTTGGGGACCGAGCCCGGCTCGCTGTAGACGACCTCACGGGTGGTGGGGTCCGCGGAGAGCACCACGACGCCGTCACCGCCCTCGGCGAGCTCGGCCACGCTGGGCAGCTTCCGGTCCGTGATCGCCATCCGCCCGGGGTCGTCGGCGGTCAGCGCCCAGCGGCCGTCGGTCGTGATGCCGATGGGCAGCACGTCGTACTTGTCGCGGTCGATGGCGGCCAGCACGGCTCCGGCGGTGACCACGGAGATCGCGTGCTCGGAGCTGCGGCCACCGAACACGACGGCGACGCGGGGCTTGTGGGAGGAGGTCTCGCTGCTCATATCGGCTTGAGGGTACCTGCTGGTAGGGGATGCGTCAGTGCCGCGGCGGCCATCGGTGGCGTGGCGGCACGGAAGAGGGGCCGCCGCCCAGCGGCGCCGTTGGGGGCGGTGGGCGGGTGACGGGCGGGCGGTCAGTGCCGTTCGGGCTTGGCGCTGCGGGACATCAGCTGCTTGAGGGCCACCAGGGGCGGCTTGCCCTCGTGGACGATCTCCACCACGGTCTCGGTGAGCGGCATGTCGACGCCGTGCCGGCGGGCCAGATCCAGTACGGACTCGCAGGACTTGACGCCCTCGGCGGTCTGCTTGGTGACCGCGATGGTCTCCGCCAGCGACATGCCCCGGCCGAGGTTGGTGCCGAAGGTGTTGTTGCGGGAGAGCGGCGAGGAGCAGGTGGCGACGAGGTCGCCCATGCCGGCCAGGCCCGCGAAGGTGTGCGCGTCGGCGCCCATGGCCAGGCCGAGCCGGGTGGTCTCGGCGAGTCCGCGGGTGATCAGGGACGCCTTGGCGTTGTCGCCCAGGCCCATGCCGGTGGCGATGCCGACGGCGAGCGCGATGACGTTCTTGACCGCGCCGCCCAGTTCGCAGCCCACCACGTCGGTGTTGGTGTACGGGCGGAAGTACGCGGTGTGGCAGGCGGCCTGGAGGCGCCGGGCGACGTCCTCGTCGACGCAGGCCACGACGGCCGCGGCGGGCTGTCGGGCGGCGACCTCCTTGGCGAGGTTGGGGCCGGTCAGCACCGCGACGCGTTCCGCGGGGACCTTGGCGACCTCTTCGATGACCTCGCTCATGCGCTTGGCGGTGCCCAGTTCAACGCCCTTCATCAGGGAGACCAGGACCGTGTCGGAGGGCAGGAGGGGCGCCCACTCGGCGAGGTTGGCGCGCAGTGTCTGGGAGGGCACGGTGAGCACGGTGAAGTCCGCGCCGCGGGCGGCCTCGGCCGGGTCGGTGGTGGCCCGTACGCCTTCGGGCAGTTCAACGCCCGGCAGGTAGTCCGGGTTGGTGCGGCCGGTGTTGATGGCGTCGACGAGGGCCGCTCTGCGCGCCCACAGGGTCACCTCGCAGCCCGCGTCGGCGAGCACCATCGCGAATGCGGTGCCCCAGGACCCCGTGCCGAAGACGGCGCAGCGCGTCACTTGCCTTCATCCTCCTGTGCCTGTCGGTTGCTTCGGGCCGGCTGCGTGGGGGCGGCCGGTGCGGTGGACTCGGCCGGTTCCAGGACGGCGTCGCCGGTGCCGGCCGCCGCGGCGATCCGGGCGGCCTCGCGGGCGGCCCGCCGCTCCCGGGCGATCTGCTTGCGGTAGTCGAACGGTTCGGCCGGTGCGGTCTCGCCGCGGATGCCGGCCAGCTCGGCGGTGATGGCGGCCATGATCTTGTCGGTGACGGCGCGCAGCACCTCGGCGGTGGGCTCCTGGCCGTAGAACTCGCTGAGGTCGACCGGCGGTCCGGCCTGGACCCGCAGCGTCTTGCGCGGCAGGAGCTGGAGCTTCTTCTCCTTGGCGTACGGCGGCATCGCCTCGTTGGCGCCCCACTGGGCGACGGGAATGACCGGCGCCTTCGTCAGTAGTGCGACCCGGGCGGCGCCGGTCTTGCCCTGCATGGGCCACATCTTCGGGTCGCGGGTGAGGGTGCCCTCGGGGTAGAAGGCGACGCATTCGCCCTTCTCGATGGCGTTCACGGCGGCCCGGAAGGCGGTGGCGGCGTCGGTGGTTTCCCGGTAGACGGGGATCTGCCCGGTTCCGCGCATCATCAGGCCGACAAAGCCGCTCTTGAAGAGTCCGGCCTTGGCGAGGAATCGGGGGACCCGCCCGGTGTTGTACTGATAGTGCGCATAGGAGAGCGGATCAAGATACGAGTTGTGGTTGACCGCGGTAATAAAACCGCCGTCGGTCGGAATGTGCTCCATTCCTCGCCAGTCCCGCTTGAACAGAACCAAGAGCGGCGGTTTGCAGATGACCGCGGCCAAGCGGTACCAGAAGCCGATTCTGCGGCGGGACACTGGGACACCCTCCTTGTGGGACCTGCGAAGCTGCTGCGAGCCGGCAGCCGCACAAGTGTCGCCCCGAGTACCCGCTATGTCGAGAACACCGTAACCCCGCCACTCCAGGAAAGGCTCCGGCGGCGGGTGAGAATGATCCCGATGCGAAGAGACGGAGCGGATGTGGGCTGGAGCCTCGTAGTGCCGCTGAAACCGCTGGTGCGGGCCAAGAGCAGGCTCTCGGGGGCCGCCGGTGAGGAGTTCCGGCCGAAGTTGGCGCTGGCATTTGCGCTGGACACCGTGTCGGCGGCGCTGGCCTGCGCGGACGTGCGGGATGTGGCGGTTGTCACGGACGATCCGGTGGCCGGGGAGCACTTGGCGGCGCTGGGGGCGCGCATCGTGCCGGACGCTCCGGCCAACGGGTTGAATGCCGCACTGGCCCATGGCGCGTCGGTCGTACGGGCCCGGCGGCCCGGTGCGCCGGTCGCCGCGCTGAACGCCGATCTGCCGGCGCTGCGTCCGGCCGAGCTGACGCGGGTGCTCCATTCCGCCGCGCTATTTCCGCGGGCATTTCTCGCGGATGCGGCGGATATCGGGACAACACTTCTGTCCGCGACTTCCGGTACGGAATTGGAACCGGCTTTCGGGGGCGCCTCACGGGCCCGGCACCGGGCGTCCGGGGCGCACGAGATCACCGCGCCGGACGTGCCGTCGGTGCGCCGGGACGTGGACACCGGGGACGACCTACGGGCCGCACTGGCGCTGGGCGTGGGGCCGCACACCGCGCGGCAGGCCCCGCGGGTGCCGGGTTGGGCGGAGTGGGCAGGTGCGTTGAGCCCGGCCGGACGCTCGGGGGGCTTCGGTGCCGCGGACCGGCCGGGCGCTCCGGGCCGTATGGTGCCGCCGCAGGTCAGAGCGTCTGGAGCGTGACGAGGACGATCCGGCGGGCGTCGCTCTCGCCGGTGACCTCGATCCGCACCCGCTGACCGGGCCGGAGCAGGAGCAGGCCGCCGGCGTCGAAGGCCGCCGCGTCGAAGGGCAGCGGGGTCCCGTCGTCCAGCAGCACGCTGCCGGAGCGGGTCGTCTCGTCGTAGGTGTACGCCGTGGCCTGCATGGGGCCAGCGTAGACGGCGCCCCGGGCCGGTACGCACCGCGGGCCGGGCTCCCCGGAGGGAGACCGGCCCGGCGCCTGGCGTTGCGTCGCCGCCGCGGAATTACCGCTTGCGGGCGGTGGTCTTCTTGGCGGTGGTCTTGCGCGCCGTGGCCTTCTTGGCGGGAGCCTTCTTCGCCGTGGTCTTCTTGGCGGGCGCGGTCTTCTTCGCCGTGGTCTTCTTCGCGGTGGTCTTCTTCGCCGCGGTGACCTTCTTCGCCGCCGCCTTCTTCGCGGGCGCCGCCTTCTTCGCGGTGGTCTTCTTGGCGGTGACCTTCTTCGCGGTGACCTTCTTCACCGCCACCTTCTTCGCGGGCGCCGCCTTCTTGGCAGCGGCCTTCTTGGCGACAGCCTTCTTCGCTGCGGCCTTCTTGATGGCGGCACCGCCGGTCAGGCTGCCCTTGGGCGCCTTCTTGACGGCGACCTCGCCACCCTTGGGGAGCTTCTTCGAGCCGCTCACCAGGTCCTTGAAGCCCTGACCGGCGCGGAAACGGGGCACCGAGGTCTTCTTGACCCGGACCCGCTCACCCGTCTGCGGGTTGCGCGCGTAGCGGGCCGGACGGTCGACCTTCTCGAACGAGCCGAATCCGGTGACCGAAACGCGGTCGCCGGCGACAACTGCACGGACGACTGCGTCCAGTACGGCGTCCACCGCTTCCGCGGCGTTCTGGCGGCCACCGAGCTTGTCGGCAATGGCTTCTACGAGCTGCGCCTTGTTCACGTCTTCCCCTTCGGAGACATTGCTGGAACGAAAGATTCCAAGCTTTTTCGCACGTTAGGCAGATATATACCGCAAATCAAACACGAAACGGGCTAATCACCCTTGTGCCGCAACGGACTCGACCTTCACGGACTTCCATCGGCATGCACATCTTCGGGATAACGACCTTCGTCAAGGTCGTGCATGAACCACTCCAGACGCCTTGCCGCGTCCGCAAGATCGTGTTTAGCCGCGGCCGTGATGACGAGCAGCTTCCGGGTCAGCGCCATCCGTACGCCCTCCGGGACTTGCAGTGTCCGCACCCTTGCGTGTGCGTCCTTGAGTCGGTCGGCGACGAAACCGTAGAGCTTGAGTTGGTCGTCGCGTTCCATGCGCTAATTGTGCCATCTGCGGCGAGTTGTCGCTTCACGGGGCCTCAACACCGGCCTCGACAAGCCGAAGCGCCCCCCGCCAACTGCACAGGGGGCGCATCGTACGCAATAAGTCTTTGAGCCATAAAACCCGAGGTCAGACCTCGATGGTACGCGGTTTGAATGACGGCCTGTTCGCCTCGTAGGCAGCGATGTCGGACTCCTCCCGAAGGGTGAGGCTGATGTCGTCCAGACCCTCCAGGAGCCGCCAACGAGCGTTCTCGTCCAGCTCGAAGCCGGCTGCCACCTCCGTTCCGTCGAGTCCCTCGGCGCGGACCTCGCGGTCCACCAGGTCGACGGTGATCTCGGCGGTGGGGTCGGACTCCACCAGCTTCTGCAGCCGGTCCACGGTCTCCTGCGGCAGGACCACCGTCAGCAGGCCGTTCTTGAGGGAGTTGCCCCGGAAGATGTCCGCGAACCGCGAGGAGATGACGGCCTTGAAGCCGTAGTTCTGCAGCGCCCAGACGGCGTGCTCACGCGAGGAGCCGGTGCCGAAGTCGGGCCCGGCAACCAGGACGGTGGCGCCCTTGTACGCCTCCTGGTTGAGGACGAACTCCGGGTCCTTGCGCCACGCCTCGAAGAGCCCGTCCTCGAAGCCGTCCCGGGTGACCTTCTTCAGCCAGTGGGCCGGGATGATCTGGTCGGTGTCGACGTTGCTGCGGCGCAGCGGAACGGCCCGGCCGGTGTGGGTGGTGAAAGCTTCCATGGTTCTCAGACTCCCGCGGGCGTAGCGACGTCGGCGTCGGACAGGTCGGCCGGTGAGGCCAGGTGGCCGAGAACCGCCGTTGCGGCGGCGACCTGCGGCGAGACCAGGTGGGTGCGACCGCCCTTGCCCTGCCGACCCTCGAAGTTGCGGTTGGAGGTGGACGCGGAGCGCTCACCGGGCGCCAGCTGGTCGGGGTTCATGCCCAGGCACATCGAGCAACCCGCGTGCCGCCATTCGGCGCCGGCCGCGGTGAAGACCTTGTCCAGCCCCTCCGCGACGGCCTCCAGGGAGACCCGGACGGAGCCGGGAACGATCAGCATGCGCACGCCCTCGGCGACCGAACGGCCTTCCAGGACCGCCGCCGCGGAGCGCAGGTCCTCGATCCGGCCGTTGGTGCACGAACCTACGAAGACGGTGTCCACGGAGATCTCGCGAAGCGGCTGACCCGCCGTCAACCCCATGTATTCCAGGGCCTTTTCGGCGGCGAACCGCTCCGAGGGGTCCTCGTACGAAGCCGGGTCGGGGACGTTCGCCGAAAGCGGCGCGCCCTGGCCGGGGTTGGTGCCCCAGGTGACGAACGGCGACAGCGTCGCGGCGTCGATGACGACCTCGGCGTCGAAGACCGCGTCGTCGTCGGTGCGCAGCGTCTTCCAGTACGCCACGGCGGCGTCCCAGTCCTCGCCCTGGGGGGCGTGGTCGCGGCCCTGGAGGTAGTCGAAGGTGGTCTGGTCGGGGGCGATCATGCCGGCCCGGGCGCCCGCCTCGATCGACATGTTGCAGATGGTCATCCGGGCTTCCATCGACAGCTTCTCGATGGCCGGGCCGCGGTACTCCAGCACGTATCCCTGGCCACCACCGGTGCCGATCTTGGCGATGATCGCCAGGATCAGGTCCTTGGCGGTGACGCCCTCGGGCAGTTCACCCTCGACGGTGATCGCCATGGTCTTGAACGGCGCCATCGGCAGCGTCTGGGTCGCCAGGACGTGCTCGACCTGGCTGGTGCCGATGCCGAACGCCAGCGCACCGAAGGCGCCGTGGGTGGAGGTGTGACTGTCACCGCAGACCACGGTGGTACCGGGCTGGGTCAGCCCCAACTGCGGTCCCACGACGTGGACGACGCCCTGCTCGACGTCACCCAGCGGGTGCAGCCGGACACCGAACTCCGCACAGTTCTTGCGCAGGGTCTCCAGCTGGGTGCGCGAGACCGGGTCGGCGATCGGCTTGTCGATGTCGAGGGTCGGGGTGTTGTGATCCTCGGTGGCGATGGTCAGGTCGGTGCGGCGCACTCCGCGGCCGGCCTTGCGCAGGCCATCGAACGCCTGCGGGCTGGTGACCTCGTGCAGCAGGTGCAGATCGATGAAGAGGAGGTCGGGCTCGCCTTCCGCGCGCCGGACGACGTGGTCGTCCCAGACCTTCTCCGCAAGTGTCCGTCCCATCGCATTCCCTCCGGCCGGCTGCTTTGCCGGCCTTGCTCGTCTGTGCGCGGTGACCCGCGAATATCCCCTGGCGGGCGTGACGCCGGGCCCTGGTCGAGGGCCGCAACTACAGAGTGACGACTTCGCTGGAAAATTGAACTTGCGTTTCACACTGTGAGACGCGAGTATCGTTGCATGGACAACTCTAGCGGCGTCGGCGTTCTCGACAAGGCAGCTCTGGTTTTGAGCGCTCTGGAGTCCGGTCCGGCCACCCTCGCCGGGCTGGTCGCGGCGACCGGGCTTGCACGACCCACGGCCCACCGGCTGGCCGTGGCTCTGGAACACCACCGGATGGTGGCGAGGGACATGCAGGGCCGGTTCATCCTCGGCCCGCGGCTCTCCGAGCTGGCCGCGGCGGCCGGCGAGGACCGCCTCCTGGCCACGGCCGGACCGGTGCTCACGCACTTGCGCGACGTGACGGGCGAGAGCGCCCAGCTCTATCGCCGGCAGGGCGACATGCGGATCTGCGTCGCGGCGGCGGAACGACTGTCCGGACTGCGGGACACCGTCCCCGTCGGCTCCACGCTGACCATGAAGGCCGGCTCGTCGGCCCAGATCCTGATGGCCTGGGAGGAGCCGGAGCGACTGCACCGCGGCCTCCAGGGCGCCCGCTTCACCGCCACCGCCCTCTCCGGCGTACGGCGCCGTGGCTGGGCCCAGTCGATCGGCGAGCGGGAGCCCGGCGTGGCCTCCGTCTCCGCACCCGTCCGCGGCCCCTCCAACCGCGTGGTGGCGGCCGTCTCGGTCTCCGGCCCCATCGAGCGCCTGACCCGCCACCCGGGCCGCATGCACGCCCAGGCGGTCATCGACGCCGCCGCCCGCCTCTCCGAGGGCCTGCGCCGCAACGGCTCCTGAGACGCCCACCGGCCGGCCCCGCTCCCCCGCGGCGGCCGGCCGGCTCACTTCTCGACCTTCTCGATGCCCCGACCCCGGCCGCCCCAACTACCCGCCCATCACGGGCCGCTGCCGCCGCACCGGGACCAACTCCCCGGCCACGCAGAGCCGTTGAACGTCCACCGGAGTTTCCCGGAACAGCAGAAAGGCCCTCCGCATGATGCGGAGGGCCTTCCCTCGATGTACCCCCGACCGGATTCGAACCGGCGCTACCGCCTTGAGAGGGCGGCGTGCTAGGCCGCTACACAACGGGGGCCTTGCAGATGAGCTCTGCGAGCTGGCCTACCTGGACTCGAACCAAGACTAACTGAACCAGAATCAGTCGTGCTGCCAATTACACCATAGGCCATGGTGGTGTAGACCAGTACCCCCGACCGGATTCGAACCGGCGCTACCGCCTTGAGAGGGCGGCGTGCTAGGCCGCTACACAACGGGGGCCCTAGCGATCCTGCGTGAGTGGCAGCGGGTGCGACCCGTACTGCCTCCCCGGGAAGGATCTGTACCCCCGACCGGATTCGAACCGGCGCTACCGCCTTGAGAGGGCGGCGTGCTAGGCCGCTACACAACGGGGGCTTTGCAGATGAGCTCTGCGAGCTGGCCTACCTGGACTCGAACCAAGACTAACTGAACCAGAATCAGTCGTGCTGCCAATTACACCATAGGCCATCAAAGTGCAACCCCCGGTTGGGGGCTTTGCCTTGATCTGCGCCTTCCGGTCCGGGCCTTTCGGCCCTCTCGGGCGGCGCAGGAAGAACATTACCTGATCGTGGAGGGTGCTCCAAAACCGATAACCCCGCGCACCAGCTCGGGAAGCTCGGCCAGCCCGCGGATGCGGTGCACCCCGGCTGGCGGCTGCTCGTCGGTGCCCGTGCGATCCAGCCACACGGCCGCCAGGCCGGCGTCCCTGGCGCCCAGGCCGTCGATGTCGAGTCGGTCGCCGACGTAGAGCACCTCGGACGGCGGCAGTCCGAGGGCCGCGCAGGCTCCTTGGAAGGCTTCCGGGGCGGGCTTGGCGTGGCCCAGGTCGTCGGCGCAGAGCACCGCCTCGAAGCGCTCGCGGATGCCCAGGGTGGTCAGCTTGCGCTCCTGGTTGGCGGTGGAGGCGTTCGAGAGCACCGCCTGGCGGACCAGGGGGGCCAGCGCGTCCAGGGTCGGCACGGAGTCCGGGAAGAGTTCCCAGGACGCCTCGTAGTGGGCGAGGTAGCGGCCGAACCAGGCGTCCGCCTCGGCGTCGGTCAGCGGGGTGCCCAGGAACGTACGGGCGCGGGCCCTGCGCTGTTCCAGGAACCCCAGCTCGCCCGCGAGGAAACGGGCGAACTCGGTTTCCATCGCCTGCTGCCAGCGGGTGAGTGCCACCGCCTCGCCGCCGTACGCGGCCAGCAGCCCCTCGGTCCGTAGGTGGCGCAGTACGCCGGTGCGGTCGGAGCCGATGTAGTCGAAGAGGGTGTCGTCGATGTCCCAGAGGACGGCGTGGAGGGGCATATCGGGAATCTAGCGGCAGGGGACGGTCGGGAAAAAGGAGTGGGCCCGAAAGCGCGTGGCTTTCGGGCCCGTGGGTCCCGTGGGGTGCGGTCGGGTCAGGCGGTGAGCCGGGCCAGGGCCGCGTCGATGCGCTGGAGGGTGCGGTCCTTGCCGAGGACCTCCAGGGACTCGAAGAGCGGGAGGCCGACGGTGCCGCCGGTGACGGCGACCCGGACCGGGGCCTGGGCCTTGCCGAGCTTGAGGCCGTGCTCCTCACCGGCGGCGAGGACGGCCTGCTTGAGGGGCTCGGGGCCGGCGGTCCAGTCGGCGGACTCCAGGTTGGCGCGGGCGGTGGTGAGCAGGGCCACCGGGTCGCCCTTCATGGCCTTCGTCCAGGACGCCTCGTCGTCGACCGGCTCCTTGCGGAAGAGGAAGTCGACGTTGGCGGTGATGTCGGAGAGGACGGTGAGGCGGGTCTGGGCGTGCGGGGCGATGGCCTCCCAGGCGGCCCGGTCGAAGTCCTCGGGCTCCCAGTTGGCGAACGGGGCCGTCAGCCAGGGCGCACAGGCCGCGATGAAGTCCTTGGGGTCCAGGCGGCGGATGTGCTCGGCGTTGATCGCCTCGGCCTTCTTGAGGTCGAAGCGGGCCGGGTTGGCGTTGACGTCCGCGATGTCGAACTTCTCGATCATCTCGGGGATGGTGAAGATGTCCTCGTCCGCGGAGAACGACCAGCCCAGCAGGGACAGGTAGTTCAGCAGGCCCTCGGGGAGGAAGCCGCGCTCCCGGTAGAGGTTGAGGTTGGCCTGGGGGTCGCGCTTGGAGAGCTTCTTGTTGCCCTCGCCCATGACGTAGGGCAGGTGGCCGAAGGCGGGGACGGCCGAGGCCAGGCCCAGCTCGATCAGGGCCCCGTAGAGGGCGATCTGGCGGGGGGTGGAGGAGAGCAGGTCCTCGCCGCGCAGGACGTGGGTGATGCCCATCAGGGCGTCGTCGATCGGGTTGACGAGGGTGTAGAGCGGCGCTCCGTTGGCGCGGACGATGCCGTAGTCCGGGACGTTCTCCGGGGTGAAGGTCAGTTCGCCGCGGACCAGGTCGGTGAAGGTGATCGGCGCGTCGGGCATCCGGAAGCGGACGATCGAGGAGCGGCCCTCGGCCTCGTGGGCGGCCTTCTGCTCGGCGGTCAGGTCGCGGCAGGCGCCGTCGTAGCCGGAGGGCTTGCCGGCCTTGCGGGCGGCCTCGCGGCGGGCGTCGAGCTCTTCGGTGGTGCAGTAGCAGTGGTAGGCGTGGCCGGCGGCGAGCAGCTTCTCGGCGACGTCCTTGTAGAGGTCCATCCGCTGCGACTGGCGGTAGGGCTCGTGGGGGCCGCCGACCTCGGGGCCCTCGTCCCAGTCGAAGCCGAGCCAGTGGAACGAGTCCAGCAGCTGGTTGTAGGACTCCTCGGAGTCGCGGGCCGCGTCGGTGTCCTCGATGCGGAAGACCAGCTGGCCGCCGGTGTGCCGGGCGTAGGCCCAGTTGAACAGGGCGGTACGGACCAGCCCGACGTGCGGGTTGCCGGTCGGGGAGGGACAGAAACGGACGCGGACGGGGGTCGCGTTAGCCACGCTTGATCACCTTGTTGGTGAGAGTGCCGATGCCTTCGATGGTGACGGCGACCGTGTCGCCGACGTTGAGCGGGCCGACTCCGGCCGGGGTGCCCGTGAGGACGACGTCGCCGGGGAGCAGCGTCATCGCCTCGGTGATGTGGACGATCAGGTCCTCGATGGAGCGGACCATGTCGCTGGTGCGGCCGAGCTGGCGTTGTTCGCCGTTGACCGTGCACTGGATGGTGAGGTCGCTCGGGTCCAGGTCCGTTTCGATCCAGGGGCCCAGGGGGCAGGAGCTGTCGAAGCCCTTGGCCCGGGCCCACTGCTTCTCCCGGCGTTGGACGTCCCGCGCGGTGATGTCGTTGGCGCAGGTGTAGCCGAGGATGACGTCCTTGACCCGCTCGCGGGGCACCTCGCGGCACATCCGGCCGATGACGACGGCCAGCTCCGCTTCGTGGTGCACCTCCTGGGAGAAGGAGGGGTAGGCGATGGGGTCGCCGTGGCCGATCACCGACGTGGACGGCTTGAAGAAGGTGATCGGCGTCTCCGGGACCTCGTTGCCCAGTTCGGCGGCGTGTTCGGCGTAGTTGCGGCCGATCGCCACGACCTTGTTGGGAAGGACCGGCGGCAGCAGCCGCACTTTTTCGAGGGGGACCTTCTGGCCCGAGCGCTCGAATTCCGCGAACGGATGCCCCTTGATGACGTCGAGTTCGTCTCCTTCGAGGACGCCGAAGCCGACGTTGCCGTCGATGGAGAATCTGGCGATGCGCACGGGTTGCCGCTGCCCCTCATGATCATTGGCCGGAGTTGACACTCCAGGCTATCGCGGGGGGATGGGCGCACCGCCGTCCATTTAGGCCGTGACGTCCTGCTTCGGCAGGTCGTTCAGGACGGTGCGGCGGGGGTTGGCGGTCTGGCGGGGCAGGTCGACGGTGTGCTCCTGGACCTCGGGGGTGCCGAGGTCTTCGGCGTCCTTCAGGTGGGCCAGGGTGGTGCGCCGCGGGTTGGCTATGTTGCGGAACATCATCGTCGTCTTCACTGCGGTATGCCTCGCGTCTGGTCGGGAAGAGTTGCCGAACGTTGCGTTTTTGCGCGTTGTCGTTTTACGCAACTGTGTAAAGCGTCAGGCTAAGCGCGCTATTCCCTGCGGATCAGCGGGAAAGTCGGCGATCTCCCTGTGAGTTTCCTCACGAAGGGTGTGACATATGCCGCATTTCCCGTGATCAACATCCATGGCAGAAACGGACATTGGCGGATCGAACCGCACGTTCCGCTCCTGATCACCGCACGTGGGGCAGGGGGTGAGGGCGGGCGACTCGCGGGCAAAAGTCCGAAATCAGGGGTAGCGTCTTCTACCGGTCGTAACGCATTCCATACATTGCGTCACCCATGTCACAGCGGCTGGCTCCGCTCTTGTTGGAGATCCTGCACTGTGCTGGAATTCCACGGACCGCCGCACGTTTCCACCGGCGCGCAGGGTGCGAAGGAGCGCCGCGCGGTGGTGCCGCTCTCTCGGCCAGAGGGGACGGCCCGCCGGTCACTCACGACCGCCACGGGGGATTTCGCGGTCCCCCTTTCGACTCGACACCGTCCCGCCGTTTGACGCGGTGGGACGCCTGGTCCAGAGGTTGCGACGCTAGTGCAGGGACGTTTCAAGAGGGATGGCAACGCTGCGGCGGACCCGGAGCTGCGCGGCGGGAAAGACCGCGGCCAGACTCCGGGCGAAGACGCCGCGGACGGCGGCAAGCCCAAGAACGGCCCCAGTGGGCCCGGCAGTCGAATAGCGCTGCGCAACTGGCGCATCAGCACCCGGCTGGTCTCCCTGCTCGCGCTCCCCGTGGTCGCGGCGACGACCCTGGGCGCGCTGCGCGTCAACACCGAGCTGGACAACATCGACCAGCTCGACAAGATGCAGCTGCTCACGGAGATGACCCGGCAGGCCACCGAGCTGGCCGACGCCCTCCAGGTCGAGCGTGACAAGTCGGCCGGCCCGCTGGCCGGCACCGGCAACGTCAAGGACGACGCCAGCGTGGTCGCCCCGCGCGAGGCCACCGACCGGGCCAAGGTCTCCTTCAACCAGGCCACCGGCGACATCAAGCCGGACGACGCCACCATGGCCGGCGTCCGGGCGACCATCCTGGAGATCGGCCGCCAGCTCAACACGCTCAACGAGATCCGTGGCAGCGCCTACAAGGACGACAACAACGTCGCGCGGACCGTCACCGCCTACAACCAGCTCATCGCCTCCCTGCTAGACCTCTCGCAGGACATGGCGCAGGCCACCAGCAACCCGGAGATGATCCGCAGCACCCGTGCCCTGGCGGCGTTCTCGTCCGCCAAGGAGTACGCGTCGATGCAGCGCGCCCTGGTCAGCGCCGGTCTGGCGCACTCCGGCGGCCCGCAGCTCTCCGCCAACGACCGGCTGGCCGGCCGTACCGCCGAGGACAACGAGAAGGCGGCCCGGGACCGCTTCTCGCAGATCTACAACGGCAACGCCGGGGCGCTCACCCGCGGCCTGGACGGCAACAACGACGAGATCAAGGCCGCGTACGCCTTCGCGCACCGCGCCTTCGCCAGCACGAGCGGCATCCGCAGCCAGGAGTACAAGTACCTCGACTGGTACGACTCCGACACCGTCAAGATCGACGAGATGTCGCGGATCGAGACCTCGCTGCTCTCCGAGATGGACCAGAAGTCCCGCGAGCTGCGCAACGCCGCGACCCAGGACGCGATCATCAACGGTGCGGTGATCCTGCTCGTCCTCGGCGTCTCGCTGATCGGCGCGTTCGTCGTGGCCCGGTCCATGGTCCGCTCGCTGCGCCGGCTCCAGGACACCGCGCAGCGGGTCTCCCAGGACCGGCTGCCCGAGCTGGTCAAGCAGCTGTCCGAGTCCGACCCGCAGGACGTCGACACCTCCGTCGAGTCGGTCGGTGTGCACAGCCGGGACGAAATCGGCCGGGTGGCCGCGGCGTTCGACGAGGTCCACCGCGAGGCGGTCCGGCTGGCGTCCGAACAGGCGCTGCTGCGGGGCAACGTCAACGCGATGTTCACCAACCTCTCGCGCCGCTCCCAGGGTCTGATCCAGCGTCAGCTCTCGCTGATCTCCGAACTGGAGTCCCGCGAGGCCGACCCGGACCAGCTCTCCTCGCTCTTCAAGCTCGACCACCTCGCCACCCGCATGCGCCGTAACGGCGAGAACCTCCTGGTCCTCGCGGGTGAGGAGCCGGGCCGCCGGTGGACCCGTCCGGTCCCGCTGGTCGACGTGCTCCGGGCCGCCGCGTCCGAGGTGGAGCAGTACGAGCGGATCGAACTGAACGCGGTCCCGCAGACCGAGGTCGCCGGCCGGGTCGTCAACGACCTCGTGCACCTGCTCGCCGAGCTGCTGGAGAACGCCACGTCGTTCTCCTCGCCGCAGACCAAGGTCAAGGTGACCGGTCACGCGCTGCCCGACGGCCGCGTCCTGGTCGAGATCCACGACACCGGTATCGGCCTCTCCCCCGAGGACCTGTCGGCGATCAACGAGCGGCTGGCCAGCCCGCCGACCGTGGACGTCTCGGTGTCCCGGCGCATGGGCCTGTTCGTGGTCGGCCGGCTGTCGCTGCGACACGGCATCCGCATCCAGCTGCGGCCGTCCGACTCCGGCGGCACCACCGCCCTCGTCATGCTGCCGGTCGATCTCGCCCAGGGCGGCAAGAAGCCGACGCCGACCACCGCCAAGAGCACCGGTGACGGCGGTGGCGCGCCCACCAGCCGACTCGCCGGGCTCCAGCCGCGCGGCCAGGTCGGCTCCGGCCCCGGCGGGCGGCCCGCGCTGCCCGGCCGCGGTGGCCAGGGCGGCGCCCCGAACGCCTTCGGCTCGCCGGCGCCCGGCGGCCGTACCGCACCGGCCGCACCGGCCCGCGGCGGCGACGCCGACGGTGCCCGGCCCGCGCTGCCGGTCCGCGGTACGGACGCGGGCCGCGAAGCCGACGACGGCCGCGCCCCGACCGTGGCACCGCCCACCGGCCTGCCCCCGCGCGAGGAGCGCCCGCAGCTGCCGCCGCGGAACTCTCGGCCGGCGGCCGAACTGCCGGGCGGCGCGGCCGCACCGGCCCCCACGAACACCGAGCAGCCGGGTGGCGCGCCGCTGGGCGTACGCCGGGACCGCGGCGCCCGGGACGACTGGCCGCTGGCGCCCCGCGAGGCGCAGGACCGGCCGCGGGGCCACGAGGAGCCGGAAACCACCGGCACCTTCGAGCGGCCCGCGCCGGCCGCCGGCCCCGGCGACACCGCCGCGTTCCCCCGGCCCGACTTCGGCGGGCCGCGGCCCGGCGCAGGCCGGAACGACGCCCCCGGCGCCGGCCGCGAGCCGGTCCGGGCGGCCGGCGGGCCCGCCGACATCGGGCAGTTCCCGCGGCCGAACGCCGACACCGGGCAGTTCCCGCGACCCGATGCCGACACCGGGCAGTTCGAGACCGGACAGTTCGACCTCGGGCAGCGGGAGACCACCGGGCAGTTCCCGCGACCGGACACCGACACCGGGCAGTTCGACACTGGACAGTTCGAGACCACCGGGCAGTTCCCGCGTCCCGCGGGCGAGCGGGCGGAGCCGGCCGGGCAGGGCCGGCAGCCGGCCGCCGGTCGTACCCCGGCGGGCCGGGACGCGCTGGATGCCGATCCGCTCGGCGACCCGCTCGGCAACGGTCCGCTCGGCGCCACGGACACCGGCGCCAGTGACGGCCGTACGCCGATCTTCGACACCATCGAGTCCAACTGGTTCAACACCCCGGCCTCGGCGGCCGCCGGTGTGCCGCCGATGCCGCGCCGCGACGCCGGCCGGGACGGTGCCGCGCCCGGTGACACGCCGGCCGGTGGTGTGCCGACGGGCCGCGTACCGACGGGTGGTGCGCCAGCAGGCGGTACGCCGACGGGCGGGCGCCGCGACAGCGCCCCGGCCGACGCCTCCGCGCAGTGGCGCACCTCGCCCAACGACGACGCGTGGCGACAGGCGGAGCAGATCCGCCAGCCGGCCTCGGGTGGGATCACCACTTCCGGGCTGCCCCGTCGGGTGCCGCGCGCCAACCTGGTCGCCGGTACCGCGCAGCAGCAGGCCCCGCAGGGCGGTCCGCAGGTCTCCCGCGCGCCCAGCGACGTGCGCGGCCGGCTGACCAATCTCCGCCGGGGCATCCAGCAGGGCCGGCAGGCCGGGACGTCGTCCACCGGCAACCACGGCATTGTCGATCCCACTCACCAGCAGGAGCGTTAGTTGAGTCCGATGAGCCAGGCGGCGCAGAATCTGAACTGGTTGATCACCAACTTCGTGGACAACACCCCCGGGGTGTCCCACACGGTCGTGGTCTCCGCGGACGGACTGCTCCTCGCGATGTCCGAGGGCTTCCCTCGCGACCGCGCCGATCAGCTGGCGGCGGTGGCCTCCGGTCTGACGTCGCTGACGTCCGGCGCGTCCCGCATCTTCGAAGGCGGGACCGTCAACCAGACCGTGGTGGAGATGGAGCGCGGCTTCCTCTTCCTCATGTCCGTCTCCGACGGATCGTCGCTGGCCGTACTGGCGCACCCCGAGTGCGACATCGGCCTCGTCGGTTACGAGATGGCCCTGCTGGTCGACCGCGCGGGCACCGTCCTGACACCCGATCTCCGCGCAGAACTCCAGGGAAGTCTGCTGAACTGAGTGCCCGCGGCGCCCGCAGCGCCGCACCGCACCCGGTAACCCCTCATCCATCCACGCCGTACCCCCCACCGGCCCAACCCGACGACACGTCAGTTGTCCCGCCCGGAGGATCCATGACCCCGCCACCCGCCACTTCCGGCCCGTACGGCGCCTACAGCTCAGCGCCGTACGGGAGCGAAGGTGACCAACCGCTGGTGCGCCCCTATGCCATGACCGGAGGCCGGACCCGGCCGCGCTACCAGCTCGCCATCGAGGCACTGGTCAGCACCACGGCCGACCCCTCCCAGCTGCCCGGCCTGCTGCCCGAGCACCAGCGCATCTGCCACCTGTGCCGCGAGGTGAAGTCGGTGGCGGAGGTTTCCGCGCTGCTGCACATCCCGCTCGGCGTGGCGCGGATCCTGGTCGCGGACCTGGCCGAAGCCGGGATGGTGGCCATCCACCAGCCTGGCGGCAGCGGTGAGGCGGGCGGCACGCCGGACGTGACCCTGCTGGAGAGGGTGCTCAGTGGACTTCGCAAGCTCTGACGGCGGCCACGGCCAGAGCCCGGCCCGTTCCACCACGTCCGCGAAGATCGTGGTGGCGGGCGGCTTCGGCGTGGGCAAAACCACGTTCGTGGGCGCGGTCTCGGAGATCAACCCGCTGCGCACGGAGGCCGTGATGACCTCCGCGTCGGCGGGCATCGACGACCTCAGCCACGTCCAGGACAAGACGACCACGACCGTGGCGATGGACTTCGGCCGGATCACCCTGGACGAGGACCTGATCCTGTACCTGTTCGGTACGCCGGGCCAGGACCGCTTCTGGTTCATGTGGGACGACCTGGTCCGCGGCGCCATCGGCGCCGTGGTCCTGGTCGACACCCGTCGCCTGGCCGACTGCTTCCCGGCCGTCGACTACTTCGAGAACAGCGGCCTGCCCTTCGTCATCGCCCTCAACGGCTTCGACGGCCAGCAGGCGCACACCCCGGACGAGGTCCGGGAGGCCCTGCAGATCGGCCCGGCGACCCCGATCATCACCACGGACGCACGGCATCGCGGGGAGGCCAAGAGCGCGCTCATCACGCTCGTGGAGCACGCGCTGATGGCCCGGCTGCGGTAGGAGCGGCCGGGCGGCCCGCCCGTTGTCCGGCGCGGGCCGTACGGGGGTTGTCACGGGGGGTTCCTGACGCCTGCCCTGGACCGGTTCCGCTCGTCGGGGACGGTGATCTGTGTCCTTCGACACGCCTGCCCGGGCCTTCATAACGTTTCGACAGTGAATCGGCTCGCCTTCGACACCGCACGCGCATGCCCGGCTTCGCTGCGCTCACATTTCTCCCGCCTTTTGCCGCGCCTCGCCCTTAACGCCCCTTTTATCTGGCGCTCTTGATCAGCAGTTCCGGCTCTGCGCAGTGTTTGGAACGCACTGCCCTGACGTGCTGAAATTCGCTGAACTCCGGAGTAGTAACGCCCAGAAGAAACGGCACTGCAAGACCGTGCCGTCGCCGAGAGGTTGTTGGTCGAGTGAGGCGAAGCACCACGAGCCCCGAGCCGCAGGAACCGCGGCGGGGCAACTTCACGCCGCCACCCCGCGATGGTGGCGCTCCTGCTTCCGACGCGCCCGAGGACTCGGCCGCGAAGCCTCCGGCGGGTGGCAGTAAGTACTCCCCGCGCAACTGGCGGGTGGCCACCCGCCTGAACGCCATCCTGCTGATCCCGGTCCTCGTCGCTCTGGCCTTCGGCGGGCTGCGGGTCAACAACTCCTTCGCCACCTGGCAGGAGGCGAAGGACGCGGAGAACACCGCGAAGCTCGTTCGCGCCGCGCTTTCCTACAGCAACGCCCTCATCGACGAGCGGGACCGCACCGCGGCCCCGCTGCTGAAGGGTCACAAGGACGACCCGGTCGTCCAGGAGGCGCGGGACGCCACCGACGCGGCCGGCCAGGCGTTCCACGACGCCGCCAAGAACATGCCGGACAAGCCGGGCCTGAATCGCCGGCTCGCGCTGTTCCAGAAGACCGAGCCCAAGCTGGCGCAGCTGCGGCAGGTCGCCTTCACCTCCAAGCTCCACGGTGTGCAGACCGAAGAGGGCTACGTCGAGATCCAGCACCCGCTGATGGAGTTCGCCAACGAACTCGGGCTGGGCACCGGCAACATCACCTCCTACGGGCGCACCGTCTACGCCGTCGCACTGGCGAAGGCCGCCGGGTCGTTGGAGCGCTCGATCGGCACCCACCTCCTGGTCGACCCGGCGTCCCCGCAGGGCGGCAAGGAGCACAAGCTCCAGCTGACCGCGTTCGCGTCGTACCGCTACCTGGAGGGCATCGCCATCGGCGAGTACACCTCCGGCGGTACGCCCGACGACGTGGCGCGGCTGAAGGGGGACGCCGCCAAGCTCCAGCAGGCGGCACAGCAGCAGATCGCCCGGGCGAAGTCGCAGGCGGAGGCGGCCGGCCAGCCGTTCCACGCCCCGCCGTCGGTGGACCAGATGTCCACCCTGATCGCCTCCGGCGCGGCACCGGACGAGCTGGCCCTCAAGGGCATCACTCCGGACGCGTACTTCCAGGCCGCCACCGGCAAGTTCGACATGTACCGGTCGATCGAGAAGGACCTGGCGGACAAGGCGGTGAACGAGGCCGCGCAGATCTCCTCGGACGCCAAGCAGTCCACCTTCGTCGACTCCGGCATCGTGCTGGCCGCGCTGGCCATCGCCTTTGTGGTGGCCGGGCTGATGGCCCGCCGGATGAGCCGCAACATGCGGGAGCTGCGCAACGCGGCGTTCGGCGTCGCCGAGCAGCGGCTGCCGCTGTTGGTCGACCAGCTCTCCCGCACCGACCCGGGCCGGGTCGACACCCGCGTGACGCCGATCCCGATCTCCACCACCGACGAGATCGGCGAGGTCGCCCGCGCCTTCGACCAGGTCCACCGTGAGGCGGTCCGGCTGGCCGCCGAGCAGGCGCTGCTGCGGGGCAACGTCAACGCGATCTTCACCAACCTCTCCAGCCGTAACCAGGGTCTGATCGAGCGCCAGTTGGAGCTGATCACCCACCTGGAGAACAACGAGGCCGACCCGGACCAGCTGGAGAACCTCTTCCGGCTCGACCACCTCGCCACCCGCATGCGCCGTAACGGCGAGAACCTCCTGATCCTCGCCGGCGAGGAGCCGGGCCGCCGCTGGAACCAGCCGGTCCCGCTGATCGACGTGCTGCGGGCGGCCACGTCCGAGGTGGAGTCGTACGAGCGAATAGAGCTCAGCGGCGTCCCCGAGAACGAGATCCACGGCACCGCCGTGACCGACCTCATCCACCTGCTGTCCGAGCTGCTGGAGAACGCCACCACGTTCTCCTCCCCGCAGACCAAGGTGAAGGTGGCCTCGACCCGACTGCCGGACGGCCGGGTCATGATCGAGATCCACGACAAGGGCATCGGGCTGACCCCCGAGGACTTCGCGGACATCAACCACAAGCTGGCCAACCCGCCGAGCGTGGACGCCGCGATCTCCCAGCGGATGGGCCTGTTCGTGGTCGGCCGGCTGGCCGACCGGCACGGGATCCGGGTCCAGCTGCGCCCCTCGGGCGAGCAGGCCGGCACCACGTCGCTGGTCATGCTGCCGGAGGCGATCACCCACGGCGGTGGCGGCGACGAAGAGCAGTTCGACGACACCTTCACCGTCTCCCGGATCGTCCCCGAGCACCCGCAGTCGGCCTACGAGAGCAACCACCGCACCGCCGCCGAGCTGGGCTTCGACGACGGGTTCCACGGGCAGCCTGGGGCCCCGACCGAGCTGGACCCGGTGGGTCGCTCGCTGCTGCGCGAGGAGCGCCGGGCAGCCCTGGAGGCCCAGACGACCGGCGGCCAGATGGGCCCCGAACCGGAGGACCATCGGCCGCTGTTCCGCGACGAGGTGCCGTTCGACGGCCACCAGGAGCACCACGCGCCGTATCAGGAGCACCCCGCGCCCTTCGCGGAGCACCAGGCGCCCTTCGCGGAGCACCAGGCTCCCTATGTGGAGCACCAGGCGCCCTATGCGGAGCCCGGTCAGCCGCTCTACGACGACCGCTCCTTCGGCGGCGAGGCGTTCGGCGAGCCGACCACCTCCGAGACCACCGGCCAGTACCCCTACACCCCGCAGGACACCGGCCAGCTGAACGGCTGGGCCGAACCCCCCGCGTACGAGGGCCACTTCGGAACCGAAGCGGAATCTGACCGGAATACAACTGCCGCTCCCACTGATGCGTCTGAGCGCGTAACATTCGAGGGTCCCGGCCCCGCCGCGAGCGTGATCCATTCGCTGACCGAGGCTGGTCTTCCGCGCCGCGGAGCCGGCTCGCCGCACGGTCAGCAGGAACCCGCTCCGGAGACCGGTCAGGACAACGACTCCACCTGGCGCAGCGAGAACGACGATCGCTGGCAGCGGGCGGGGCGACTGCGCCAGCCGTCGGCGGGCGGGGTCACCGCTTCCGGTCTCCCTCGGCGGGTGCCCAAGGCCAACCTGGTCGAAGGCACCGCGGAGCAGAGTGCGCAGGGCGGCCCCCAGGTCTCCCGCGCCCCGGAGGACGTCCGCGGCAGGTTGAGCAATCTGCGCCGCGGTGTCCAGCAGGGGCGCAACGCCGGCACCGGCACGGATCCCTCCTCGGGGGTCCCCCAGAATGACCAACAGGGCTTCGGCCCCGGCAGCACCTACGATCAGGAGCGTTAGTGTGAGCCCGATGAGCCAGGCGGCGCAGAATCTGAACTGGTTGATCACCAACTTCGTGGACAACACCCCCGGGGTGTCCCACACGGTTGTGGTCTCCGCGGACGGTCTCCTCCTCGCGATGTCCGAGGGTTTCCCCCGTGACAGAGCCGATCAGCTGGCGGCGGTGGCCTCCGGTCTGACGTCGCTGACGTCCGGCGCGTCCCGCATCTTCGAGGGCGGGACCGTCAACCAGACCGTGGTGGAGATGGAGCGCGGCTTCCTCTTCATCATGTCCGTCTCCGACGGATCGTCGCTGGCCGTACTGGCGCACCCCGAGTGCGACATCGGCCTCGTCGGTTACGAGATGGCCCTGCTGGTCGACCGCGCGGGCACCGTCCTGACGCCCGATCTCCGTGCAGAACTGCAGGGAAGCCTTCTCAACTAGCAGACAGGCAGTGCGTTTCCCGCCACCGCACCATAGGGTTCGGTGGCGCGACCGGCGTCAGACAGGCAAGTTGGAGGAGGAGACGTGGCAACGCCCCCGAGCGGCTACCCGTATGGATCCGGACAGCAGTCCGGCCCCCAGGGCGAGACCCATCACAACCGCTTCAACTTCCCGTCTGCGCCGAGCCGCAGGCCGCAGCGGCCCCAGCCGCCGCAGTCGCCGCAGTCGCCGCAGTCGCCGCAGCGTCCCGCTCAGCAGCAGGGCCCGTACCGTTCCCAGCCTTACGGGCCTTCCGAACCCTCGCCGTACGACCAGCCGCAGGCGCCGCGCATCCAGCCGGTGCAGCCGCCGCGGCCGGCGCCCGAGCCCGCCCCCACCGGCGGAATGAACAACCCGCTCGTGCGCCCGTACGCGATGACCGGAGGCCGGACCCGGCCGCGCTACCAGCTCGCCATCGAGGCACTGGTCAGCACGACCGCCGATCCCGCGAAGCTGCAGGGCCAGCTGCCGGAGCACCAGCGCATCTGCCACCTGTGCCGCGAGATCAAATCAGTGGCCGAGATCTCGGCCCTCCTCTCCATCCCCCTCGGCGTCGCCCGGATCCTCGTCGCCGACCTGGCGGAGGCCGGACTCGTCGCCATCCATCAGCCCGGCGGGGACGAGACCGCCGGCGGACAGCCAGATGTGACACTGCTCGAAAGGGTGCTCAGTGGACTTCGCAAGCTCTAGCGGTGCAGCCCGCTCCACCACCTCGGCGAAGATCGTGGTGGCGGGCGGCTTCGGCGTGGGCAAGACCACGTTCGTCGGGGCCGTCTCAGAGATCAACCCGCTGCGCACCGAAGCCGTGATGACCTCCGCGTCGGCGGGCATCGACGACCTCACGCACGCACCGGACAAGACGACCACGACCGTGGCGATGGACTTCGGCCGGATCACCCTGGACCAGGACCTGATCCTGTACCTGTTCGGTACGCCGGGCCAGGACCGCTTCTGGTTCATGTGGGACGACCTGGTCCGCGGCGCCATCGGCGCCGTCGTCCTGGTCGACACCCGCCGCCTCGCCGACTGCTTCCCGGCCGTCGACTACTTCGAGAACAGCGGCCTGCCCTTCGTCATCGCCCTCAACGGCTTCGACGGCCACCAGCCGTACACGCCCGACGAGGTCCGTGAGGCGCTGCAGATCGGCCCGGACGCGCCGATCATCATCACCGACGCACGGCACCGCAGCGAGGCCAAGAGCGCGCTCATCACGCTCGTGGAGCACGCGCTGATGGCCCGGCTCCGGTAACACCTGACGGCGCGTTTCTCCGACGCCCGGCCGGTATGCCGAAGGCCCCCGCACCTCTGTCGGTGCGGGGGCCTTCGGCGTACCGGCCGGGTGGTGCTCGTCAGCCGCCTCAGTCGTCCACGAAGTGATCGAACTCCCCCGCCTTGACGCCCAGGATGAACGCCTTCAGCTTGGCGGGGGTGGTGGTGAGGATGACATCCGGGTCGTCGCTCTCGCGCAGCTTGATTGTGTCGCGGTCGGGGGCGGCTACGTAGAGGCACTGGGCCGCGTTGTTGCTGAATGAAGACTTTTGCCAGTCGATCGGGTGCACGGTGCTTCCTCTCAAATTTCCCGCGCGATCCGGCGGATCAGATCACGCGACTCGCCCGGTTTGAGGGCACGGGATTCCAAGCGGTCCAGCACTGTCCGATACTTCTCCAACTGGGCCTCAGCGTGCATGAAATCACACCCGTACTCGGTGTCGAGCTCTACCGTGTCGAGCTGCGGTACGGAGCCAGAGGCATAGTTGATGGGCTGGCCTGATGCCGGAAACGAGGCTTCACCGAACGGAATGACCAGCACCGAGACATGGTCACGTTCGCTCATCTCGACCAGGTAGTCGAGTTGTGCGCGAGCCGTCTCCGGACCCCCGAAACCCATCCGCAGCGCAGCCTCATGGACGATGGCGGTGAACGGCGTCGGCCGATCACCGAACAAAACCGTCTGTCGCTTGATCCGAAACGACACACGGTGCTCCACCTCGTGCGCCGGCGGGCTCGGAACATCCTCACGGGCAGTGGCGCGAACGTACTCTGCGGTCTGCAACAGGCCAGGCATGTGGATCATCACTGAAGCGCGCAATGCCGTTGCCGAATGTTCCAGTTCCGCCACATCGATCAGCCCGGCGGGCAGGATCTCGCGGTACTCCTCCCACCAGCCACGCGTCCGTGGTCCGGTCATGCCGGCGAGGGCATCGATGTAAGCCTGGTCGGCACAGCTGTAGTTGGCCGCCAGTGTGCGCACCCGCTCAGCACTCACCGCGTATCGGCCCGCTTCGATGTTGCTGATCTGAGCCGGTGTGCCGCCGAGGCGCTTCGCTGACTCGGTCGAGGAGAGGCCGGCCCGCTCCCGAAGTCTGCGTAGCTCAACACCGAGTCGCTGCTGGCGCATGGTGGATGCCTTACTGGACGACATCTGACCCTCTCTTCCCCCGCCGTCACTCACACGAGGGGTTTGACAATTTCTCGCGCGATCGATGACAAACTTTACATCGACTTCGCTACGGTGTGACGTGAGCCACTCCACCGGCTCCCCCAACTCCCTGAGCAGGAGGACTAGATGCAAACGGTAGCGTCACAGGCCAACAGCCCCGAGCGCACCAGCAACCCGCACCCGGTCGGCAGCCTTAACCCCGAACTTGTCGACATGGCGAACGAGTTGGCCCCGAGGCTGTTTGCCGTTGCGCGGCAGTACCCCGTCGGGGGCGGGGAGTTCGACGGGCATATCGCCGCATGGGGACTGGCGTACGAGGACGGCCGGGCGCAGGTGATCAGCGCCGGCGGCCGGGCACATCTCAGCCTCAGCTCGCCGGAGAGCGCGGTGCGTTGGTTCGGGGGGCCGGCGGATACGCAGGCGTGGCTGATCTGGCCGGGGGTGGGGAGCGGCCTCGGGAAGCGCTCCGCCTGACGCTCGGCGTACATGGAGCGTCAGGCGGTCAGCGGTCAGCTCAGCGTGGTGCCGATTGCCGTGAGGAGCAGGGCGAGGGAGACCGCGCCGGCGTCGGGGTGGCCGTAGCCGAGCGCGCCCATGCGGGCGGCGCGGCCGCGGGCCGGGGTCAGGTGGGCGGTGTCCGCGGCGGCCCGGGTGGCGGCCTCCGCGGCGGCCTGCCACGCCTTGGGCAGGCCCTCCGCCGCGCGGGCGCGCAGTTCCCGGCGGAACGGGTCCAGGGCGTCCAGCATGGTCTTCTCCCCCACCTCGGCGCCGCCCAGTTCGGCAACAGCCCGTTGGGCGGCGTCCACCGCGTCGGCGAGCAGTTCGGCGCCGCGGGCGCCATCCGAGGCCCGGGTGAGGACGGCGCCGGTCTCGGCGAGCAGGGCGCCGTAGAGCGCGCCGGACGCGCCGCCGGAGGCGTCGGCGAGCGCCAGGCCGGCGGCGAGGAGCGCGGCCCCGGCGGAGCGTGGGTCGTCGGCCGGCCCCGGCTCGGCCGCCCGGGCCGCCGCGGCGGCCGCCCGCAGCCCCCGGACGATGCCGATGCCGTGGTCGCCGTCGCCGGCCACCGCGTCCAGCCGGCCCAACTCGTCCTCGTTGGCGGCGACCAGCTCCAGGGCGGCATGCAGCGCCGCCGCGACGGGCATGCCCCCGGTGGGGGAAAAGTCGTCCCGTAGGGGCTGCGCGGCAACGTCCCGTACGGGAGCGGCGAGGACGCCCCGCTCGCCACCCCCGACCGCCCGCCCGTCGCCCCCGACCGCCCGCTCGTCACCCCCGACCGCCCGCCCGTCGCCCCCGACCGCCCGCTGGACGCCCTCGTCCGCCCGCTCGTCGTCCCCACCCGCCCGCTCGTCGTCCGCGTCCCCGTACGCGCCCGGCAGGCGGCGGAACGCCGGGGTGTCGCACGGGGCGTCGTAGAGCGCGGCCAGTTCGTCGTCGAGGAGCATCAGCGACAGGGAGACCCCAGCCATGTCGAAGGAGGTCACGAACTCGCCGACCTCGGGCCGGAACGGGCGCAGACCGGCCTCCCGAAGGCGGTGGTTGACCTGCCGGTAGACGACGAACAGTTCCTCGTACTTGGTGCGGCCCAGGCCGTTGAGGAGGACCGCGACCCGGCCGTGGCCGCCGGGCGGGGGCTCGGGGAGCTCCGGCAGGAGGTTGCCGACGAGTTCGTCGGCCAGTTCGGCGGCGGTGAGGTGGCGGGTGGTGCGCAGGCCCGGTTCGCCGTGGATGCCCATGCCCAGTTCGGTGGTGCCGGCGTTGACGGTGAACAGTGGCTCGGCCGCGCCCGGGAGCGTGCAGCCGGCGAAGGCGGCGCCGAAGGTGCGGGTGAGGGCGTTGGCGCGGGTCGCGATCCGGGTGACGGCGTCCAGGTCGTCGCCGCGCTCGGCGGCCGCGCCCGCGACCTTGAAGACGAAGAAGTCGCCGGCCACGCCGCGGCGGTCCCGGGACGGGTCGATCGGCTGCCCCTCGACCGGCGGCGGCCCGCTGGCCACGTCGTCGGTGACGAGCACGGTGCGGGTCGCGACGCCCTCGGCGGCGAGCCGGCGGGCGGCCAGGCCGAAGTGCATGACGTCGCCCGCGTAGTTGCCGTAGCAGAGCAGGACGCCGGCGCCGCCGTCCGCGGCCCGGGCGGTGCGGTAGACCTGCTCGGCGCTGGGGCTGGCGAACACGTCGCCGACCGCGGCGGCGTCGGCCAGGCCGGAGCCGACCAGTCCGGCGAAGGCGGGGTAGTGACCGGAGCCGCCGCCGATGACGAGTGCGACCTTGCCGGGACGGGGCGCGTGCCGGCCGACCACGCCGTAGGCGCCCGGGACGCGGCGGACCGTGCGGGCGTAGGCGTCGGCCAGTCCTTCCAGCCAGTCCTCACGGAAGGTCTCGGGGTGGTGTCCGAGGCCGGCGTGTTCGGTGGTCATCAGGCACACTCCTTTGTTTCTGTCCCTGTTGGATTTAACACCCAGATCACAGATGAGTCACCCCTGGCGGCTAAAAACACCGGCAATCCCGTGAAGAGCACCGTCGAGAATTCCCGGCATCACACCTTGCATGTGAAGTTCACAGGAATCATGCTGCTCCCATCACACCCGCCCCACCCGCACCCGCCGGAGGCGCGCCATGGCACCCCCCACTCTCCTCGACCGGATCGGCATCCCCAAGGCACTGGTCTTCGGCTATCTCGGCGTGTTGCTGTTCATGGTCGGCGACGGGGTGGAGTCCGGCTTCATCGCGCCGTTCATGACCGACCACGGCGCCGGCACCGAGGTCCGCGCCTCCTACGTCATCACCGCCTACGGCGTCACGGTGATGCTCGCCTCCTGGCTCTCCGGCGCGCTCTCCGACCTGTGGGGCCCGCGCCGGGTGATGCAACTGGGCCTGGCCGTCTGGATCGTCTTCGACGTCCTCTACCTCACCCTCGCCCTCGGCCCCCAGAACTACCCGCTGATGCTGGTCTTCTACGGCCTGCGCGGCTTCGGCTACCCGCTCTTCGCGTTCGGCTTCCTGGTCTGGATCACCGCCACCGCGCCCGCGTCCCGGATGGGCACCGCGGTCGGCTGGTTCTACGTCGCCTTCACCGGCGGGCTGCCCACCCTCGGCTCGCTCGTCGCCGGCGCCACCAACCCCTGGTTCGGCCCCTTCGGCACCCTCTGGATCGCCCTCGGCGTCATCGCCCTGGGCGGTGCCTGCTGCCTGCTCGGCGTCCGCGAACGCACCGGCTTCGCCCGGCTCGCCCCGCCGGACGTCCGCCCCGTCCCGTCGCTGGTCTCCAGCCTCTCCATCGCCTGGACGCACCCCAAGGTCGCCGTCGGCTGCGTCGTCCGCATCATCAACACCGCCCCGGAGTTCGGCTTCCTGGTCTTCCTGCCGACCTTCTTCGGCAAGGAACTGGGCTTCGGTGAAGGCCGCTGGCTGACCCTGCTCGCCGTCATCTACGGCACCAACGTCTTCTGCAACCTGCTCTTCGGCGTCATCGGCGACAAGATCGGCTGGCGCCGCACGATCGCCACCTTCGGCGGCCTGGGCTGCGCGGTGACCACCCTCGCCCTGTACTTCGTCCCTCTGGCGGTCGGCCCGCACTACGGGGTCGCCCTGGCCGTCGGCATGCTCTACGGCGTCACCCTCGCCGGCTTCGTCCCCATCTCCGCACTGGTGCCGGCGCTCGCCCCGGACCACAAGGGCGGCGCGATGGCCCTGCTCAACCTCGGCGCGGGCGGCGCGGCGTTCGTCGGCCCCGCCCTCGTCAGCGTCTTCCTCGACCCGCTGGGCCCCGCCGGGGTCGTCCTCATCTTCGCCGGGCTGTACGTCGTCGCGGCGGTGCTGACGCTGTATCTGCGGGCGCCGGAGGCACCCGGGGTGCCCGAGGGGGCCTCCCCCGTTGTGGTGGCGCGGAGTTGAGGATTCCGCCGGACCGCCACCACGCACGACGGCCCCCACACTCCCGTGTGGGGGCCGTCGTCGGGTGCTAGCGGCAGCGCAGGGTCACCGCTGCCAGCTGGTCGCGCCGTGGAAGCCCAGCTGGCGCTCCAGGCGGCGCCAGCGGGCGGCCGTGGGGCGCGGGCCGGTCGAGGCCGACGGCCGGTGCGCGGCGCGGGCCAGGAGGACGGCGGTCAGGGCGGCGAGCTCCTCCTCGCTGGCCTGGCCCTTCTCGACGCGGATGGGAGCGGCGGTGACGGCACTGGCATGAGCAGGGTTCACGGCGGTCTCGATTCTCCGTGGCGGGATGTGGGGAAGAACGTGCGCGGCGGGGGCTACTGCGGCGGGTTGCCGTGCTTGCGGGCCGGCAGGTCCGCGTGCTTGGTGCGCAGCATCTCCAGGGCGCGGACGAGCGTGTGACGGGTGTCGGTCGGGTCGATGACGTCGTCGACCAGGCCGCGCTCGGCCGCGTAGTACGGGTGCATGAGCTCGGACTTGTACTCCTTGACCATGCGGGTGCGCATGGCCTCGGAGTCGTCCGCCTCGGCGATCTGCTTGCGGAAGATGACGTTGGCCGCGCCCTCGGCGCCCATCACGGCGATCTCGTTGGTGGGCCAGGCGTAGGTGAGGTCGGCGCCGATGGACTGGGAGTCCATGACGATGTAGGCGCCGCCGTACGCCTTGCGCAGGACGATGGAGATCCGCGGGACGGTGGCGTTGCAGTACGCGTAGAGCAGCTTGGCGCCGTGCCGGATGATGCCGCCGTGTTCCTGGTCGACGCCGGGCAGGAAGCCGGGGACGTCCAGGAGCGTGACGATCGGGATGTTGAACGCGTCGCACATCTGGACGAAGCGGGCGGCCTTCTCGGACGCCTCGATGTCCAGGACGCCGGCCAGCGACTGCGGCTGGTTGGCGATGATGCCGACCACCCGGCCGTCGAAACGGGTCAGCGCGCAGATGATGTTGGTGGCCCAGCGCTCGTGGACCTCCAGGTACTCGCCGTCGTCGACGATCTCCTCGATGACCTTGCGCATGTCGTACGGGCGGTTGCCGTCCGCCGGGACCAGGTCGAGCAGCGCCTCGCAGCTGCGGTCGGCGGGGTCCTCGCAGGCCACCGCCGGCGGGTTCTCCCGGTTGTTGGCGGGGAGCAGCGCCAGCAGGTAGCGGACCTCTTCGAGGCAGGTGACCTCGTCGTCGTAGGCGAAGTGCGCGACGCCGGAGGTCTCGGCGTGTACGTCGGCGCCGCCCAGGCCGTTCTGGGTGATCTCCTCGCCGGTGACGGCGCGGACCACGTCGGGGCCGGTGATGAACATCTGCGAGGTCTCACGGACCATGAACACGAAGTCCGTGAGGGCCGGCGAGTAGGCCGCGCCGCCGGCGCACGGGCCGAGCATGACGCTTATCTGCGGGATGACACCGGACGCCTTGGTGTTGCGCTGGAAGATGCCGCCGTAGCCGGCGAGCGCGGAGACGCCTTCCTGGATGCGGGCGCCGGCGCCGTCGTTGAGCGACACCAGGGGCGCACCGGCCTGGATGGCCATGTCCATGATCTTGTGGATCTTGGTGGCGTGGGCCTCGCCCAGCGCGCCGCCGAAGATCCTGAAGTCGTGCGCGTAGACGAAGACGGTCCGGCCGTGGACCGTGCCCCAGCCCGTGATCACACCGTCCGTGTACGGCTTCTTGGCCTCCAGGCCGAAGCCGGTGGCACGGTGCCGGCGCAGCGGCTCGACCTCGTTGAAGGAACCCTCGTCCAGCAGCAGGTCGATCCGCTCGCGGGCCGTCAGCTTGCCCTTGGCACGCTGCGCTTCGGTGGCTCGCTCGCTGGGGCCTCGCCGCACCTGCTCACGGATCGCGTGCAGTTCGGCGACGCGCCCGCGGGCATCGTTGGCGCCGGCGGGCACATCTTCGACAGTGGTCATGTATCGACGGTACGTGGGCGAGGGCCCCCACACCGATGTCGGTTTCGTACAACGTCGGGCGCGATTTCGTGGGCAAGCAGTACAGAACCGCGCTGCCCGTAGCCCTCCTACTGGGCTGTGGCGGGGTGGACGCGGTGTCCAGCGTCTGTGTGGTGCCGACAAACGCCAGCCGGGTGATGTTGTGTCGGTCAACGGTTGGCGGCGGGGCGCGGCGGTCAGCGCAGCAGCACGGTGCAGGTGTGGGTGGCGCAGGCGGTGCCGGGGGTCAGGCGGAGGCGGAGGGTGTCGCCGGTGGCCAGGACCTCGACGGTCGGGTCGTGGCGGAGGATCGCGCGGACCGGCCGGGACCAGGTGAGCTCCAGAGTGTCGCCGGTGCGGGTGGGGGCCGCGACGCACACCGTCGCGGTCCGGCCGTCCGGGCCGGGGTCGCGCCGTTCGTGGAGCAGCACGCTGGCGGGGCCGTCGGCGGCCAGTGGGCCCGCGGTGCCGGCCCGCCAGAAGTTGGCGGCGGTTACGCCGAGCGGGTCCACGGCGATCGCCTGCTGGTCGGTGTCGTTGGCGAGGACGGTCAGCCAGTGCCGGTCGGCGGCGCGGGCCGCGAGGGTGCGGCGGGTGGCGCCCGGCATCAGGAGGTAGGTGTAGTCGGCGTCGGTGGGGTCGGTGCCGTGGTCGTGCCAGAGGGTGAGGTAGCGGCGGGTGTAGGGGTCGGCGGTGGAGGTGGTGTTGATGTCGGACCAGCGGCCGGTCCGGTCCTCGCGGCGCACGTGGAGGGCGGCGCCGCCGGGGAAGACGTAGCCGCCGTGGCCGGCGAGGTGGGCCCAGTGGGCGCGGCGGTGGACGGATGTGTGGCCGAGGGCGGTGGGCCGGGGGGTGCCGTCGACGGTGAGGGTGGCGGTGCCGTTCTCCCCCAGGTTGCGGTTGTCGACGATGGTTTCGGCGGGGACGCCGTCGCGGGCGGTGATGCCGGCGCCGAGGCAGACCAGGCAGTCGGCGAGGGCGAACCAGGACTTGCGGGCGGTGAGGGTGGAGGCGAGGCCGCGCAGGTCCTGGCCGAGGGCGGCGTAGGTGCCGTCGGTGGTGCCGCCGACCCAGCGGGCGGCGGGTTTGGGTTCGCCCCAGCCGCCGCCTTCGTTGTCGGCGAGCCGCTGGGTGGAGACGGTGGTGCCGGGGAGGCGGTAGGGGTCGACGGTGGGCCAGAAGGCGTCGGTGTACTGGTCGCCGGCCCGGCCGGCGGGCCACCAGTAGAGCATTCCGGCGCCGGTGTGCCAGCCGTGCCGGTTCTCGCCGTTGCCGTTCTCGTAGTAGGTGATGCGGTCGGAGGCCATGGCGAGTGAGGCGGTGAAGCCGGGGCGGCGGTGGACGGCCCGGTCCATGGCGGGGAAGAGGCGGTGGCCGACGGGTTCGGGGGCGGCGGGTGCGGGGCCGGCGTCGACGGCGGCGAGGCGGGCGAGGTCGGCGACGGCGTACTGGCGGTCGGTGAGCACGGGCAGGGTGCGGTCGCGGGCGATCCAGCCCTTGATCATGGCGTGCCAGCGGTTCCGTTCGACGGTGCTCGCGCCCTCGGCGAGCAGGGCGATGGCGGCGATCAGGGCGTGGCCGTGGTAGTGGTCGCTGCGCAGGACGTGGCGTTCGTCGCCGCGGAGGTGACCGCGGCTGATGGCCCGGCCGTTGACGCTGTCCATCATCAGGCCGTCGTGGAGCAGTGGGGCGTAGGCGTGCTCGACGCTGTCGAGGATGATCTGCCGGTTGGGGTCGGTGATGTCCCAGGTGGAGCCGTGCAGCAGGGCGAAGAGGCGGCCGAGGCCGTCGAGCAGGACGGCTCCGTAGGTGCCGGAGTAGGCGACCCAGGTGTGCTGGACGAAGGAGCCGTCGGCGTAGAGGCCGTCGCCTCGGGTGACGTAGGGGAAGACCGGGGAGAGCGCGTCGCGGGCCAGTGCGATCTTGTCGGGGGCGCGGCCGAGGACGCCGCGGAGGGTGACGACGCGGCAGAGGTCGACGCGGTTGGCGCCGGTGCTGGTGCCGGTGTAGGGGCCGAGGGCGCGGTCGGGGACGAAGTGGTCGACGGCGGCGAGGCAGCGGGCGCGGAGGTCGTCGCCGGCGCCGCCGGGGAGGTGTTCGTCGAGGACGGCGAGGGTGTCGAGGAGGAGTTTGGGGCTGCCGATCTGCCATTCCCACCAGTTGCCGTAGGGGGTGGTGGCGGGGTGGTAGACGGTGCAGTCGAGGTGGTCGAGGCCGGTGCGGACTGCGGTGGCCAGGTCCGGGTCGCCGGTGTGGCCGGTGCCGGGTTGGGCGTGGGCGAGGGCCATGGTGGCGAGTCGGTCGTAGCTGCGGGTGATGCCGGAGGGCGGATCGTAGGGGCTGTCGGGCCAGAGGGAGCCGGCGGTGGGGCGCATGGTGCGGTGGTAGGTGGCGGCCAGGTCGCCGGTCTCCTTGAGGGCGGTGGCGTAGGGGGCGGCGCCGGGGTCGTAGGCGGTGCCGAGGGTGAGGTCGCACCAGCGGCGGCGGAGGGTGACGAAGGGGTCGGTGGAGGTGCTGCGGTCGGCGGGGGCGGCTCCGGTGGCGGCCGCGGCGGGCGTCCGGCCGGCTTCGGCGCTCAGCGCGAGAGCCAGTGCGCTCGCGCCGGAGGCGGTGAGGAAGCCTCGGCGCGACCAGGCGGGCGGGGTGGCGGCGGGCGACATGGTCGCTCCTCTCCGTGGCGTCAACTGGGGTGTGGCGCTGCGCACTTGGGAGTTCCCGATGGTCTAGCACGGGGGCGCGCGGGGCGGCAATGACCGTGCCGGCGGGCGGGTGCGGCACTCGTTCGGCGGAACCCCCGGAACCCAAAGGTTGAAAGTTGAACGAGATGCCGCTACGGTGAATCTCGTTGAACGTTAAACGATATGGATTCGACGACCTTCGTTCGACGACCCGCGGACGCCTCCCCGTCCGCACCCCGCTCCCTCCCCCTCCCCCCCCACTCCGTCCCCCGAGGAGAAGTCATGTCGCTGTTCCGCAAGCGCCCCGCCGCCCCCGCCACCACCCCCGCCGCTGCCGCCGTCCTGGACGTGGACCCCGCCCTGGCCGCCCTGACCGGCGACTACACCATCGACCCGGCCCACAGCAGCATCGGTTTCACCGTCCGGCACGCCATGGTCACCAACGTCCGCGGCTCCTTCGGTGAGCACGAGGGCGTGCTGAAGCTGGACGGCGGCAACCCGGCCGCGTCCACCGCGCGCATCGACGTCAAGATCGCCAGCATCGACACCGGCATCGCCGACCGCGACGGCCACCTCAAGAGCCCCGACTTCTTCGACGCCGAGCGGTTCCCGCTGATGACCTTCCGCTCCAGCGCGGTCGAGCAGCTCGACCGCGAGACGTACCGCCTCACCGGCGACCTGACCATCAAGGACGTCACCAAGCCGCTCACCATCGACCTGGAGTTCAACGGTTCGGCCACCGACGTCTACGGCGCCGAGCGGATCGGCTTCGAGGGCAGCGCCGAGATCCTGCGCTCCGAGTGGGGCCTGACCTGGAACGCGGCGCTGGAGACCGGCGGCGTGATGGTCAGCGACAAGGTCAAGCTGGCCTTCGACATCTCGGCGGTGAAGGCCGCCTGATCCGCGGCAGCACGCTCCGACCGACGCGAAGGGCCCCGACAGCACACGCTGCCGGGGCCCTCGCGCACCTGGCGCGCGGCGGCTACTCCTGGGGCGCGACCCCGGCGCGCAGCAGCCCGTACGCATAGGCGTCGTCCAGTGCCTGCCAGGACGCCGCGATGACGTTCTCGGCGACGCCGACCGTGGACCATTCCCCGCGGCCGTCGCTGGTGGAGACCAGGACCCGAGTGATCGAGCCGGTGCCGAGGGCGCCCTCCAGGATGCGGACCTTGTAGTCCACCAGCTCCATCGTGGCCAGTTGGGGGTAGATCCGCTCCAGGGCCACCCGCAGCGCCCGGTCCAGCGCGTTGACCGGGCCGTTGCCCTCGGCGGTGGCCACGATCCGCTCTCCCTTGGCCCAGAGCTTCACGGTCGCCTCGTTGGCGTGGGTGCCGTCGGGCCGGTCCTCGACGATGGCGCGCCAGGACTCGACGGTGAAGTAGCGCAGCGGCCGGCCGTTCGCCTCCTCCCGGAGCAGCAGCTCGAACGACGCGTCCGCGGCCTCGTAGGTGTAACCGGCCAGCTCCCGCTCCTTGACCCGCGCGACGACCCGGCCGACCAGCTCCCGGTCGTCGCCCAGGTCGATGCCGAGCTCCTTGCCCTTGAGCTCGATCGAGGCGCGGCCGGCCATGTCGGAGACCAGCATCCGCATGGTGTTGCCGACCAGGGCGGGGTCGATGTGCTGGTAGAGGTCCGGGTCCACCTTGATCGCGGAGGCGTGCAGCCCGGCCTTGTGGGCGAACGCGGAGACCCCGACGTAGGGCTGGTGGGTGGACGGGGTGAGGTTGACGACCTCGGCGATGGCGTGCGAGACCCGGGTGGTCTCGGCGAGCTTGCCGGACGGCAGGACCTGGCGCCCGTACTTCAGCTCCAGGGCGGCGACGACCGGGAAGAGGTTGGAGTTGCCGACCCGTTCGCCGTAGCCGTTGGCGGTGCACTGGACGTGGGTGGCGCCGGCGTCGACCGCGGCCAGGGTGTTGGCGACCGCGCAGCCGGTGTCGTCCTGGGCGTGGATGCCGAGTCGGGCGCCGGTGTCCGCGAGGACGGTCCGGACCACCGCGGTCACCTGCGCCGGGAGCATCCCGCCGTTGGTGTCGCAGAGCACCACGACATCGGCACCGGCCTCGCTGGCGGTCCGCACGACCTCCTTGGCGTAGGCCGCGTCCAGCGCGTAGCCGTCGAAGAAGTGCTCGCAGTCGAGGAAGACCCGGCGGTCGTGGGAACGCAGGTACGCGACGGTGTCGCGGACCATCGCGAGGTTCTCCTCGGGCGTGGTGCGCAGCGCCAGTTCGACGTGCCGGACGTGGGACTTGGCGACCAGCGTGATGACCGGGGCCTGCGAGGCCAGCAGTGCGGCGACCTGCGGGTCGTCCTCGACGCGGACGCCGGCCTTGCGGGTGGCGCCGAAGGCGACCAGCTGGGCGTGCCGGAAGTCGATCTCCTCGCGGGCGCGCTGGAAGAACTCGGTGTCCCGCGGGTTGGCACCCGGCCAGCCGCCCTCGATGAAGCCGACGCCGAAGTCGTCCAGGTGCCGGGCGATGGTCAGCTTGTCGGCGACGGTCAGGTTGATGCCCTCGCGCTGTGCACCGTCGCGCAGCGTGGTGTCGAATACGTGGAAGTCGTCAGGGACGGCAGCTTCGGGTACGTCCGTCATGCTGGTTAAGGCTCCTGTCGGGTCTCGGTCTACCGGAATGCCCGGTTCCACCGTCCCTCCATGATCCCTCGCGCTGCGTCTCCGGTGGCGGGTGGGCCGGGAAACGAAAAAACCCCTCGCGGGTGCGAGAGGTCTGCGCGCGGGTCTGGGACGACGATGGCCGCGCCGTACTCGGGTCGTACGGGCGGTCACTGCGGACCGGCGCGCCTGCTGCCAATAATCGTGGCGAACGAGAGCACGGGGGCAGTCTGGCACACGACCGCCCCCGCCACCCCGTCCGTCTCAGGATGCGAGCACGCGCTCGGCGGTGCCGTCGTCGGCGCCCTTGCCGACCCGGTGCAGGTCGATGGTCCGGGTCTCCCGCATCGTCAGGTAGACGATCAGCGAGACCGCCGCGCAGCCGGAGACGTACCAGTAGAAGCCGGACTCGATGCCGCCGTTCTTGAACCACAGCGCGACGTACTCGGCGGTGCCGCCGAAAAGGGCGTTGGCGATGGCGTACGGCAGGGCGACGCCCAGCGCGCGGATGCCGGTCGGGAACAACTCGGCCTTCACACAGGCGTTGATCGAGGTGTAGCCGGTGACCACGACCAGGGCCAGCATCGACAGGCCCAGGGCCGGCCAGAAGGACCCGGCGTGCTTGAGCAGCGTCATGATCGGCACGGTCAGGAAGGTCGAGCCGATGGCGAAGGTGATCAGCAGCGGACGGCGGCCGATCCGGTCCGACAGCTTGCCGGCCAGCGGCTGGAGGCACATGAAGAGGAACAGCGCACAGAAGCTCACCAGGGAGGCGGTCGGCTTGGACAGCCCGGCGGTGCCCGAGAGGTACTTGGTGAGGTAGGTGGTGTACGTGTAGTACGCCACCGTGCCGCCCATGGTGAGCGCGATGACCAAGAACGCCTCGCGCCTGTGGGCCCACAGCGCCTTCATGGTGCCGCGGTCGGGGTCGACCTGGGCGTCGTCGGCGTCGGCGTAGACCTCGGTCTCCAGCATGCTGCGGCGCAGGTAGAAGACGATGCCCGCGCCGAGCGCGCCGACGATGAACGGGATCCGCCAGGCCCAGCTGTGCAGCGCCTGCTCGGACATGCTGCGCTGGAGGATGATCTGGAGGCCCAGGCCCAGCAACTGGCCGGCGGTCATCGACACGTACTGGAAGCTGGAGGCGAAGCCGCGGCGCTCCGGCGCGGACGCCTCGGTGAGGTAGGTGGCGCTGGCCGCGTACTCGCCGCCGACCGACAGCCCCTGGAGCATCCGGGCCACGAGCAGCACCGCGATCCCGCCGTAGCCGGCGACCGCGTAGGTGGGGGCGATGGCGATCAGGACGGCCGAGGCGGACATCAGGCTCACGGTGAGGGTGAGCGCGGCCTTACGACCCCGGCGGTCACCGACCCGACCCAGCAGCCAGCCGCCGACCGGGCGCATGAAGAAGCCGACGGCGAAGATCCCCATGGTGTTCATGAGGTTGGCGGTGTCATTCCCCTTGGGGAAGAACGCATCGGCGAAGTACACCGCGAAGCTGGCGTAGACGAACCAGTCGAACCACTCGACCATGTTGCCGGCCGAGCCGACCCAGATCTTCTTCCATTGCTCTCGTCCCATAGCCGATCACGGTCGCGGACCGACGGGCCGTCGGCAAGAGCCGGGGCGGCAACGATCGCGCGTACTTGCGTGCGTTGTGGTCACGGACGCGGGGTGCAGGCGGCGGGGGGCCGATCCGGAGGCGGTCGGTCCGCCGGCGGTCAGCCTCTCGGCGGTCAGTCCGCCGGCGTCAGTCCGTCGCCGTCAGTCCGTAGGCGGGATGAGCGCTTCGTCGAGGAACTGCCGGACCTCGCGGCCCACCTGTGCGCGCTCGGTGCCGGGGAGGCCGACGACGAGGTGGGTGCCGAAGCCGTCGAGGAGGGCCCGGGTGCGGGTGGCGAAGCGTTCCGCGTCCACGGCCCGGAACTCGCCCCTGGAGGCGCCCTCGACCAGCAGGGCGACCAGGTCGCGGTGCCAGGCCAGCTCCAGGTCGAGCTGGCGCTCGCGGGTCTCCTCGTCGGCGTTCTGGGAGCGGACCCAGACCTCCAGCCACAGGGTCCAGCGCGGATCGCGGTGGCCTTCGGGGAGGTAGAGGTCGACCAGGGCGTCCAGGCGCTCCCGGACGGAGACCCGGCGGGCGAGGGCGGCCCGGCGCTCGGCGCCGAGCTGCTCCTCGCTCCACTGGAGGGTCTGGAACAGCAGCTCGTCCTTGGTACCGAAGTAGTAGAGGATGTGGCCGCTGCTCATGCCGACCTCGCGACCCAGTCCCGCCATGGTCAGCCGGTCCAGCCCCTCGGCGGCGATGGTGGCCATCGCCGCGGCCAGCACCTGCTCGCGCGGCTGGCTGAGCCGCCGCCGGGGACGGCGTACGGGAGGGGGCACGGGGACCTCCGGGGTCGGGACGGGCTGGTCGATCAGAGCTGCATCAGACCTTCGGCTGCTGCTGGGTGATGCAGTGGATACCGCCACCCGCTGCGAAGATCGTACGGGCGTCCACCAGGGTGACGGTGCGCCCGGGGAACAGTCGGCGGAAGAGCGCGGCCGCCTCCTCGTCGCGCGGGTCGTCGAAGGCGCACAGCACGATGCCGTCGTTGCACTGCAGGTGGTTGATGTAGGAGTAGTCGACCAGCTCGCCGTCCTCCTCGATGACGGTCGGTGCCGGGACCTCCACGACCTCCAGCTGACGGCCCCGGGCATCGGTGGCATCGCGCAGCACCTTGACGATCTCGTTGCAGATCGCGTGGTCGGGGTGGTCGGGGTGGGGCTGGGTGTGGACCATCACCACGCCGGGGCGGGCGAAGGCGGCGACGATGTCCACGTGGCCGCGGGTGCCGAACTGGCCGTAGTCGGCGTACAGGCCGCGCGGCAGCCAGATCGCCTTGGTGGTGCCGAGGTGGGCGTGGATCTCGGCCTCGACCTCTTCCTTGGTGCGGCCGGGGTTGCGGCCCGGGTCGAGCTGCACGGTCTCGGTGAGCAGCACGGTGCCCTCGCCGTCGACGTGGATGCCGCCGCCCTCGTTGACCAGCGAGGTGGCGTAGCGGCGGGCCCCGGCGAGCCCGGCGACCTGCTCGGCGATCTTCGCGTCGCGGTCCCAGGCAGCCCATTCCTGGGCGCCCCAGCCGTTGAACACCCAGTCCACTGCGGCCAGTTCGCCCTGGTCGTTGGTGAGGAAGGTGGGGCCGATGTCGCGCATCCAGGCGTCGTCGAGGGGGCGCTCGACCAGGTCGATGCCCTCGCCGAGCAGGGCGCGGGCGCCCTCCAGCTGGCCGGGGCCGGCCACCACGGTGACCGGCTCGTACTGCCGGACCGCTCGGGCAACCGCGGCCCAGGCGGTGCGGGCCTCGGCGAGCGTCTCGCCGCCTTCGGTGCCGAAGGTGAAGTTGGGGCCGGGCCAGGCCATCCAGGTGCGCTCGTGCGGGGCCCACTCGGGGGGCATGTGGAAGCCGTCGGCGGCGGGCGTGTTCATACGGGGGTCCTCGGTCCTCGGGGGTGCGCGCGGGGTCGCGGAACGGAAGGGAGTGGGGCGGGCGGGCGGCGTACCGGTGCGTCTGTAACGGTGTTACGGAGCGGCTGGTCCGGCGGCCCTGGCGTCGTCGGAGGAAGTCTCCTCGGAGGAGAACTCGTCGGTCGGAGGAGAACTCGTCGGAGGGAGTTCAGAGGAAGTAGAGCCTGGACAGCGAGACCGTGTCGGCCGGTTCGGAGCGCATCGGGTCGCCGTCGAGGGTGACCAGTCCGCTGCGCTCGTCGACCTGGACGTCGCCGACCCGGGCGTTGTGGATCAGGTTGCGGGGGCCGATGCCGCGGGTGCCGCGGACCGCGACCCGGCGCCGGCGGGTGGGCATCCCGTCGCCGCCCTGCTCGACCGCGGCGCCGGCGACGAAGGCCACCGAGATCTCGGCCGGAGTGGCGCCGTGCGCCCCGAACTGCGGGCCGAGCACGAGGGGTTCGCAGGTGTCGGTGGCGGCGTTGGGGTCACCGGTGACGCCGTAGGCGGGGAAGCCGGACTTGAGTACCAACTGTGGTTTGGCGCCGAAGTACTGGGGCTTCCACAGCACGATGTCGGCCATCTTGCCGACCTCGATCGACCCGATCTCGTGGGAGAGGCCGTGGGCGATGGCGGGGTTGATGGTGAGTTTGGCGATGTAGCGGAGCACCCGGGCGTTGTCGTCGTGGGCACCGTCGCCAGCCCCCCCGTCATGGGGAAGAAGGGGCCCGAGTTCGGCCTTCATCTTGCCGGCCATGGCGAAGGTGCGGCGGACGGTCTCGCCGGCCCGGCCCATGCCCTGGGCGTCGGAGGAGGTGATGCCGATCGCCCCGAGGTCGTGCAGGACGTCCTCGGCGCCCATGGTGCCGGCGCGGATGCGGTCCCGGGCCATCGCGGCGTCGCCGGGCAGGTCCGTCTTGAGGTCGTGGACCGAGACGATCATGCCGTAGTGCTCGGCGACCGCGTCCCGCCCGAAGGGCAGGGTGGGGTTGGTCGAGGAACCGATGACGTTGGGCACGCCGGCCATCTTCAACACGTTGGGGACGTGACCGCCACCGCAGCCCTCGATGTGGAAGGCGTGGATGGTCCGACCGTCCAGGACCCGCAGGGTGTCCTCGACGGTGAGGCACTCGTTGAGGCCGTCACTGTGCAGCGCGACCTGAACGTCGTACTCCTCGGCCACCCGCAGCGCGGTGTCCAGGGCACGGGCGTGCGCACCCATGTCCTCGTGGACCTTGAAGCCCAGGGCGCCGCCCTCGACCAACGCCTCGACCAGCGGCGCCTCGCCGGAGGACGAACCGCGGCCCAGGAAGCCGATGTTGACCGGCCAGGCGTCGAAGGCGTTGAAGGCGTGGCGCAGCGCCCAAGGGGAGTTCACGCCGACGCCCCAGACCGGCCCGAACTCCTGGCCGATGATGGTGGTCACGCCGGAGGCCAGCGAGGCTTCCATCACGCGCGGGGAGAGCAGGTGGACGTGGGTGTCCACGGCGCCGGCGGTGGCGATCATGCCCTCGCCGGAGACGATCGAGGTGCCGGTGCCGACGACGACGTCGACACCGTCGAGGGTGTCGGGGTTGCCGGCCCGTCCGATGGCGTGGATGCGGCCCTCGCGGATGCCGATGGACACCTTGCGGATGCCCTGGATCGCGTCGATGACCAGGACGTTGCTGATCACCACGTCGCAGGTCTCGCGCAGCGACGCGGCCTTGAGGTGCAGTCCGTCCCGGGCGGTCTTGCCGAAGCCGGCCAGGAACTCCTCGCCCGGCTTCTGGGAGTCCGACTCCACCCGGACCACCAGTCCGGAGTCGCCGAGGACCACCCGGTCACCGGCGCGCGGGCCGTGGACCGAGGCGTACTCGTAAGGGTCGATGCTCCGGCTCATACCTGCTCCTCCGCTCCCAGGTAGCCACAGGCGGCGGCCCGCCGCAGCGCTTCGTCCTTGGCGCCCGGCGCGTCGAGCGGACCGTCGACCAGACCGGCGAAGCCGATCGCGATCCGGGCGCCGCCGATCGGCACCAGACCGACCTCCGAGGACCCACCGACGTCGAACCGCACCGACGAACCAGCCGGGACACACAACCGCATCCCGTACGCGGCGGCACGGTCGAACTCCAACCGGGGATTGGCCTCGAAGAAGTGGAAATGCGAGGTGACACTGATCGGCACCGTCGCGGTGTTACGCACCGCGACCACCACGACGGGCTCCGGCTCGGGGTCGGCCGGGCCCGGCAGCACCGCGCCGGGCACGCGCGTCGCCGCGTCGCCGGGCGCCACGACGGGTTCGGCGCCGATCGGGTCGGTGACCACCGCGAGCCGGGAGCCGTCGTCGAAGACGGCCTCGACGTGCACCTCGGTGACGACGTCGGCCACCCCCGGCAGGACGTCCTCCGGGCCCAGCACGCTACGGGCCGCCTCGATGGCCTCAGCGAGGCGGCGCCCGTCCCGCGCCGCCTCGCAGACTGTGTCCGCGATCAACGCGGTCGCCTCGGGGACGTTCAGCTTCAGGCCGCGGGCCCGGCGCGCCCGCGCCAGTTCGGCCGCGCCGAACAGCAGCAGCCGGTCGCGCTCTGTGGGGGTGAGCCGCATCCTGTCACTTCCTCCCGCTCGAATTGAGCATCACTCTAACTCGGAATTCATCATTCCGAAACCATTGACCTAGGCAGGAACCGTCCTTCATATTGAGCGTCGCTCTAGAAGATGGCTTGAACTGATCGTTTTTAGAGCATCACTCAAATGATCTCGCAGCAGCGAGCACGCGCTTCGTACGGTCCGACGAACGAAGCCCTTGTCCACGACGGAGCACTGCGCCCTGCACCGCTTCTCACATCTGTTCCGGCCTCTCAGGGGAGCCTCATGCCGATAGAACAACGCGGAGTCGACACGATCCCGGACGAGGAGCGCACCAGCAGCCCTCGCGACCTCGTCTCCATCCTGCTCGGCTCGAACCTCGCACTCGGCGTTGTGATCTTCGGCTGGCTACCGGTCTCCTTCGGCCTCGGCTTCTGGGGCTCGGTCACCTCCCTCGCGGCCGGCACCCTGGTCGGCGCCCTGCTGACCGCGCCGCTCGCCCTGGTCTCGCTGCGCAGCGCGACCAACCTCTCCACCAGCAGCGGCGCCTTCTTCGGCGTCCGCGGCCGGCTCATCGGCTCGGTGATCGGCCTCCTGCTCTCGCTCGGCTACACCGCGCTGACCCTCTGGGTCGGCGGGGACGCGATGGTCGGCTGTCTCCACCGCCTCATCGACCTGCCGGCCGACGGGGCGGCGTACACGGTCGTCTACGCGGTGCTGGCCGCCGCCACCGCCGTCGGCGCGGTCTACGGCTACAAGGTGCTGCTGCGGCTCAGCAAGGTGCTCTCGATCGGCCTCACGATCCTGCTGGTGATCGGCGTCTTCGCGTTCGCGCACCACTTCACCACCGGCCCGATCCCCGGCGTCCACTACGCCCTGGGCGGCTACTGGCAGACCTGGCTGCTCTCCGCGGTCTCCGCCGGCCTGAGCGGCCCGATCGCCTTCATCACCCTGCTCGGCGACTACAGCCGCTACATCTCCCCCCGCCGCCACCGCTCCAAGGCCGTCTTCGGCGCCACCTACCTGGGCCTGGTCCTCGGCCTGCTGGTGCCGCAGCTGTTCGGGACGTTCAGCGCGCTCGCGGTCGGCGCCGGCTCGGACTACGCCGGCCCGCTGGTCGCCGGCGCCCCCCTGTGGTACCTGGTCTTCCTGCTGCTCAACGCCTCGGCCGGGTCCGCGGGCAACTCCGGTCTGATGCTCTACAGCATGGGCCTGGACCTGGACGCGATCCTGCCGCGCGCCACCCGCACCCAGGCCACCTACGTCGTCGCCGGACTCTCCACCGCGCTGGTCTACGTCGGCCACTTCCTGTGGGACGCCCAGAACGCGATGACGGCCTTCGTCCTCCTGATGACCGCCATCGGCACCCCGTGGGCGGTCATCACCGTGATCGGCTTCTTCCGCTGCCGCGGTGTCTACGACCCGGACTCGCTCCAGGTCTACAACCGCGGCACGGTCGGCGGCGTGTACTGGTTCAAGGCCGGCTGGAACGTCCAGGCCACCCTCGCCTGGGCACTCGGCTCCGCGGTCGGCCTGCTGGCCGTGGGATCCCCCTACGAGGGGCCGCTGCTGAAGTACACCGGCGGGATCGATATGAGCTTCCTGCTGGCCGCCGCCACCGCCGCGCTCGTCTACCTGATCCTGGTCGCCCGGCAGCCGCGCCCGGTCCCGCCGCTGCGCGCGGCCACCGCCAACGCGCCGACCGCCGCGACGCAGAACCCCACCAAGGTCGGCTGACCCACCGACCCGGCAGGGTGAACGAGCGCGAGGCCGCCCCGGCAGGATGCCGGGGCGGCCTCGCGGATGCGTAGGGGGCCGGGGGCCACGCGTCAGCCGATGCGGTGCATCCAGCCGTGGTCGTCGGCGGTCACTCCGCGCTGGATGTCCAGCAGCGCCTCGCGCAGCTTCAACGTGACCTTGCCCGGCTCGCCGCCGGACTGGTGCCATTCGGCGCCCGCCCGCTTGACCGTGCCGACCGGGGTGATCACCGCGGCGGTGCCGCAGGCGAAGACCTCGGTGAGCGTGCCGTCGGCGGAGTCGTTCTGCCACTGGTCGATGGAGACCCGCCCCTCCTCCGACGCGTAGCCCAGGTCGCGGGCGACGGAGAGCAGCGAGTCGCGGGTGACGCCGGCGAGCAGCGAGCCGGTCAGCTTCGGGGTGACGATTTTGTCGCCGTAGACGAAGTAGAGGTTCATCCCGCCGAGCTCCTCGACCCAGGTGTGCTCCACCGCGTCGAGGTAGGCGACCTGGTCGCAGCCGCGGGCCGCGGCCTCGGCCTGGGCGAGCAGCGACGCGGCGTAGTTGCCGCCGGTCTTGGCGTCACCCATACCGCCGGGGACGGCCCGCACCCGGTCCTCGGAGAGCCAGATGGAGACCGGCTTGACGCCGCCGGGGAAGTACGCGCCGGCGGGCGAGGCGATGACGACGAAGAGGTACTCGCTGGCGGGCTTGACGCCCAGCCCCACCTCGGTGGCGATCATGAACGGGCGGAGGTACAGCGACTCCTCGCCGCCGTGCGCGGGCACCCAGTCCTTGTCCTGCTGGACCAGCAGGTCGCAGGCTTCGATGAAGGTCTCGACCGGCAACTCCGGCATGGCCAGCCGGCGGGCGGACGCCTGGAAGCGCCGGGCGTTGGCGTCCGGGCGGAAGGTCGCGACGCTGCCGTCGGGCTGGCGGTACGCCTTCAGCCCCTCGAAGATCTCCTGCGCGTAGTGCAGGACGTTGGTCGCCGGGTCGAGGGAGAGCGGCCCGTACGGCACGAGCTGCCCGTCGTGCCAGCCGCGGCCCTCGGTCCACTTGATCGTCACCATGTGGTCGGTGAAGTGGCGGCCGAAGCCGGGGGCGGCCAGGATCTGCTCCCGCTCCGCCGCGGGCAGCGGGTGCGAGGAGGGCTTGAGCTCGATCGTCGGCGTCGTCATGTATGCATGTCCTTACACTGCGTGGTCCGATACCGGGGTACTCCCGGGGTACTCCCCACCCAGCGTGCGCTGGGGAGGGTCACCGGCCCGGCCCTCCGGCCGGGGGTCGGGGAGGGTCCCCGCTCACGGCACCGGTGCGGTTGGGAGCGGCCGCGCGCACTGTGGGCACTCGGTCGTACCGGTCGTTACTGGGACGTCCAAGTTTCCCGCCGGACGGCGGCCCCTCGTCCGATTATCGCTCGCGGGCGTCCGCCGCTGGAACCGGCGTGCGCGGCCCGCGTCAGATGGTGGCATCCAACCCGTCGGTAGCCCGGACCGGGTCAATGCGGACAGCGCCGGACCGTTGACCGGCCCGGCGCTGGGGTGCTGCTCGTGCGGCGGGCGTCAGCCCGCTACGCGTGCGGCGAGCGCGTCACCGATCTCGTCGGTGGTGCGGGCCGCGCCTCCCCCTTGGCCTGAAGGGCCAGGGAGGTGCCCCCATCGGGCCTCCAGGTCGGCGGCGACCTCGGTCTCGATGCGGGCGGCCTGCTCCTCGTAGCCGAGGTGGCGCAGCAGCAGCGCGACGGAGAGGATCGTGGCGGTCGGGTCGGCCTTGCCGGTGCCCGCGATGTCCGGCGCGGAGCCGTGCACCGGCTCGAACATCGACGGGAAGGCGCCGGTGGGGTTGATGTTCCCGGAGGCGGCCAGGCCGATGCCGCCGGTGACGGCCGCGGCGAGGTCGGTGAGGATGTCGCCGAAGAGGTTGTCGGTGACGATCACGTCGAACCGCTCGGGCTGGGTGACGAAGAAGATCGTCGCCGCGTCGACGTGCAGGTAGTCGGTGGTGACCTCGGGGTACTCCTGGCCGACCTTGTCGAAGATGTTCTTCCACATGTGGCCGGCGTAGACCAGGACGTTGTTCTTGTGGACCAGCGTCAGCTTCTTGCGCGGGCGGGCGTTGGCCCGCTCGTAGGCGTCCCGGACCACCCGCTCCACGCCGTAGGCGGTGTTCACGCTGACCTCGGTGGCGACCTCGGCCGGGGTGCCGGTCCGCAGGCTGCCGCCGTTGCCGGTGTACGGGCCCTCGGTGCCCTCGCGGACGACGACGAAGTCGATGTCGGGGCGGCCGGCCAGCGGGGTCGCGGTGTTCGGGAACAGCTTCGAGGGGCGCAGGTTGACGAAGTGGTCGAAGGCGAAGCGGAGTTTGAGCAGCAGCCCGCGCTCCAGGACGCCGGACGGCACCGTCGGGTCGCCGATCGCGCCGAGCAGGATCGCGTCGTGATCCTTCAGCGCGGCCAGCTCCGCGTCCGGCAGGGTCTCGCCGGTCCGGTGCCAGCGCTTGGCCCCGAGGTCGTACTCCTTGGTTTCCAGCTTGACGTCCTGCGGGAGGACCGCGGTCAGGACCTTCAGGCCCTGCGCCACGACTTCCTGGCCGATACCGTCACCGGGGATCACTGCGAGGCGAATGCTGCGAGACATGCCTGGACCCTACTCTCCGTCCCAATGATTGACACGTGACGTCCGGCATGCGGACGTGGGCGCCTATCGCACCCTCACCGGGCAGCTACGAAGGCCACTTGGCATCCTCCATGCCTTGAAGGGCCGGGATTCCCTCCTAGGGGATTCGGCCGGTTACCCGGCTTACGGGTTCCTGCTTCACAGACCGGCCAGCGCCGAGGTCTCCACAGGCTGAGACGGCCAGCCCGGCCGCCTTAATGTTCTTTGCCGCGTTGATGTCGGCGTGGTCCTGATGCCCGCAGGCACGGCACCGGAAGACCGCTTGGCTATCGCGGTTCTCCGGTGCCGTGTGGCCGCAAGCATGGCAGGACATCGACGTGTACGCGGGATTGACCTTCACCACACGCGTGCCCGTGTACCGGGCCGCGTTGTTGAGGGCGAGTTCCAGGCGGTGCCAACCTTTGTCCAGGATGGCCCGATTCAGGCCGCGTTTCTGCGCGACCTGTCGGCCCGGCTCGGTGAGCGTTCCGGACGCCGAGGCGGACATGTTCTTGATCCGTAGGTCCTCGAGGACCACGAGGGCATTGCCGGCGGTGATGCGGTGCGCGGTGTGGGCGCAGAAGTCGCTGCGCCGGTCGGTGACCCGGTTCGTGATCCGGCCCATGGCAGTGATCGTCTTGCGCCGGTTGGCACTGCCGCGCCGCGATCTGGCGAGCTTCTGCTGAAGCCTGCGGTACCGCACGGCCTCGCCGACCGTAATGAACTGCCGGTCGTGGAACGTGCCATCGCTGGTGACGGCCGCCGTCTTCACGCCCCGGTCGATACCGACGGCCGTGCCGGGCATAGCGTGCTTTTTGGGAGTGACGGCCTGGTCGTCCACAAGGAACGACACGGACCACTGGTCGCCCCTGCGGGACACCGTGGCGGAGCGGATTTCACCGCCGAGGGGACGCGACCAGCGGAAGCGCACCCATCCCAACTTCGGAAGCTTCACCCGGCCCCACTTGCGGCCCAACCGCTCCACTCGGACCTGCTTGGCGTCGGGAAACCGGAACGCGGCGGACCAGCGGGTCTTGGACCGCCACCGCACCTTGAACGTCCCGTGCTCCTGGCAGGCCCGATCCAGGTCCTTCAACGTCTGTTGCAACACATGCGACGGTGCGGCTCGAAGCCATTTGTGTTCGCGCTTGGCGTCGGCCAGCTCGGCGCACTGCGGGGCGTAGTTCATCCACTCCCCGCGCTGCCGGTACTGGCGCCGCTGTTCCAGGCCGGTGTTCCACACCGCCCGGCAGATATCCGCGAACTCCTGACACTGCGCGGCCTGCGCGGCCGTCAGCTCAAGCCGATACATGCGGCCTGTCAGCATGAGAACACCCCCCTTCAAACGATGCGATCAACGTAGTGCACGCCACTGACAACGCAGCGGACTCCGGAGGTGCGCGGCCCCGGTCCAGGGATGGGCCGACTCCGCCCTAAACGACAGGGCTTGCGGTCAAGAGAACCGGTCAAGGACCTGGACCACGTGGACACCTACCACTGGACCAAGGGCCAGGCGAAGGCCAAGGAGACCGTCGAGTGGTCCCGGGTCCGCTACACCGGCTACTCCTTCATCGCCGTCGAGGTCACCCCGGGCGCCCGTCCCCGGATGCAGGTCACCGCCCTCGCCGAGTCCGGTGAGCGCATCGACCACTTCGAGGTCACCCGCTCCCGCCGCCGGAGCTGACCGCCCGCACCACCACGCCAGGGGCGCCCGGGACCACCTCCCGGGCGCCCCTGGCGCATGAGCGGGGTCGGTGTGCTCAGTGACCGGTGGCGCCGCCGTTGTCGCGGCGGTCGAGTGCGCGCTGGAGGGCGGCCGCGGCGTTGCGGCGGTCGGAGTCGTTGGTCTGACGGGAGGAGTGACGGGTCCTGCGGACAGCGGTCTCGGCCATGATGCGCGTCTCCAATGCCAAAGCCCCGAGAACTGAAGGGTTAGGTCGAAGAGGGGTGGGGTGGTACGGGAACGGCCGGGGGGCGGGGGCCACGGCGCCGCAGGGGTCACCTGCGCGGGCGCGCCAGGCCGCATCCGCATTCGCTGGATGCAGCGATACGTTCGGCTCCTACAAAGCTAGGACAGCCCGGCCGTGATGTCTGCACAATTACTTGGGCTTCCTACTATTTGAGACGGCGATCACGCGCGGACCGTCCTGGAAGCGGTCCGGAGGTGCGCACACGTGTCGCGGCGGTCGAGTGCGCGCTGGAGGGCGGCCGCGGCCGGGCGGGTGGGCGTCAGCCCATGTGCGGGTAGCGGTAGTCGGTCGGCGGGACCAGGGTCTCCTTGATGGAGCGGGTGGAGGTCCAGCGCATCAGGTTCTGCTTGGCGCCGGCCTTGTCGTTGGTGCCGGAGGCGCGGCCGCCGCCGAACGGCTGCTGGCCGACCACGGCACCGGTGGGCTTGTCGTTGATGTAGAAGTTGCCGGCCGCGAAGCGCAGCTTCTCGCAGGTGGCGGCGGCCGCGGCGCGGTCCTGGGCGATGACGCAGCCGGTCAGGCCGTATGCCGAGGCGGACTCCATCTGGGTGAGCATGGCGTCGTAGCCGCCCTCGGCCGCGTCGTCGTAGACGTAGACGCCGAGGATGGGGCCGAAGTACTCGTCCTTGAAGATCTCGTTCTCCGGGTCGGTGGAGACCAGGACCGTCGGGCGGACGAAGTAGCCGACGCTGTCGTCGTAGCTGCCGCCGGCCACGACCTCGATGGTCGGGTCGGCCTTGGCGCGGTCGATCGCCGCCTTGTTCTTGGCGAAGGAGCGCTCGTCGATGACCGCGCCCATGAAGTTCGCCAGCTCGGTGACGTCACCCATGGACAGGGCGTCGACCTCGGCGGCGAACTCCTCCTTGAAGCCGGCGTTCCACAGCGACGCCGGGACGTAGGCGCGGGAGGCCGCGGAGCACTTCTGGCCCTGGAACTCGAAGGCGCCGCGGGTCATGGCGGTCTTCAGCACCGCACGGTCGGCCGAGGGGTGGGCGACGATGAAGTCCTTGCCGCCGGTCTCGCCGACCAGCCGCGGGTAGGTCTTGTAGTGCTCGATGTTGGTGCCGACCGTCTTCCAGAGGTACTGGAAGGTCCTGGTCGAGCCGGTGAAGTGGATGCCCGCCAGGTCGGGGTGGGTCAGGGCCACCTCGGAGACGTCCTTGCCGTCGCCGGTGACGAGGTTGATGACGCCGGGCGGCAGGCCGGCCTCCTCCAGCAGGCGCATCAGCAGCACCGCGGCGAAGGTCTGCGTCGGGGACGGCTTCCAGACCACCACGTTGCCCATGAGGGCGGGGGCGGTGGGGAGGTTGCCGGCGATCGCGGTGAAGTTGAAGGGCGTGATCGCGTAGACGAAGCCTTCGAGGGGGCGGTGGTCCGAGCGGTTCCAGACGCCCGGGGAGTTCACCGGCGGCTGCTCGGCGAGGATCTGGCGCGCGAAGTGGACGTTGAAGCGCCAGAAGTCGACCAGCTCGCAGGGGGTGTCGATCTCAGCCTGCTGGGCGGTCTTGGACTGGCCGAGCATGGTGGCGGCGGCCATCGTCTCGCGCCAGGGGCCGGCGAGCAGGTCGGCGGCCTTGAGGATGATCGCGGCGCGGTCGTCGAAGGACATCGCGCGCCAGGCGGGGGCGGCGGCCAGCGCGGCGTCCACCGCGTCCTGGGCGTCCTGCACGGTGGCGTTGGCGTAGGTGCCGAGGCGGGCGGAGTGGTGGTGCGGCTGTACGACGTCGAAGCGCTCGCCGCCGCCCATCCGTCGTGCGCCGCCGATGGTCATCGGCAGCTCGATGGGGTTACCGGCCAGCTCCTTGAGCTTGGCCTCCAGGCGGAAGCGCTCCGGGCTGCCCGGGGCGTAGCTGTGCACCGGCTCGTTCACCGGCACGGGGACCTGGGTCACAGCGTCCATGGTGGCCGTGTCTCCTTACGCTTGCGATCGTCGGTTCGCGATCGTTTCGTTGTCGTACGTCGGTGTACGTCGGTCGTGCCGAGGCCGCTGCCACGGCGGGTGGCCGGCTACGAGTGGCGCCGTCCAGGAGGATCCCCTGTCCAGGATCTACCCAAATGGCACCAAAAGAGAAGGTAAACCCTGTCCCAAATGAGCCGGTCAGCGGGGTGTCCGTGGCGTGCCGCCACGGACACTCCTGGTTCCCTCAGCCGCGGGTGGCCAGGGACCGCAGGAAGAACGTCAGGTTGGCCGGGCGCTCGGCGAGGCGGCGCATGAAGTAGCCGTACCAGTCCGTCCCGTAGGGGATGTAGACCCGCATCCGGTGGCCCTCCTCCACCAGCCGCTGCTGCTCCGCCTCGCGGATGCCGAACAGCATCTGGAACTCGTAGTCGGCGGGCTTGCGGCCGTTGCGGTGCGCCAGCTCCTGGGCGATGGCGACCATCCGCGGGTCGTGGGATCCGACCATCGGGTAGCCCTGCCCGGCCATCAGGATCTTCAGGCAGCGCACGTAGGCCCGGTCGACCTCCTGCTTCTCCTGGAACGCGACCGTCGCGGGCTCCTTGTACGCGCCCTTGACCAGCCGCACCCGGGAGCCTGCCCCGGCCAGTGCCCGGCAGTCGTCCTCGGTGCGGAAGAGGTACGACTGGAGCACCGCGCCCGTCTGGGGGAAGCGCTCGCGCAGCGCACCGAGGATCGCGAGGGTGGAGTCGACCGTGGTGTGGTCCTCCATGTCCAGCGTCACGGTGGTGCCGGCTTCGGCGGCGGCCTCGACCACCGGAGTGACGTTGCGCAGCGCCAGGTCGTGCCCGCCGGGCAGCGCCTGCCCGAAGGCGGAGAGCTTGACCGACATCTCGGCCTTGGCGCCGAGCCCGAGTTCCTTGAGGGCCGCGGCCAGCTGGAGGTAGGCGTCGCGGTTGCGCAGCGCCTCGGCCGGGTCGGTGATGTCCTCGCCGAGGTGGTCGAGGGTGACCTCCAAGCCGCGGGCGGCGAGGTTCCGTACGACCGCCATCGACTCGTCCAGACGCTCGCCCGCGACGAACCGGTCGACCACGGGACGAGTGACCGGAGCGGCCGCGACGACGCGGCGGATGCTGTCGCTGCGCGCGGCGGCGAGAAGCACGGGACCCAGCATGGGGCACCTCCACGTTTCAGGATGACAAATGCCGGGGCGGGCGCCGATCGGGCGGTCGCGGCGGCAAGATGAGCCACCTGAAATTTAAGGATCTCGCCACTTTCCGGCCATCGACAGCTGTCACGCCTTCGTGGCCGGCATCTCAGACAGATGTATGAGAATGGGAGGCAGGTGACGGCAGTGACAGGAGAGGGGTCGGGCGGCGGTGCGCGGCGACTACCAGCAGTTGGTGGACGAGATCTCGGCGGCGCTCGGTGCGCCGGCGACGCTGGAGGACCGGGACTTCGGACTGATCGCGTTCGGCGCGCACGAGAGCGAGGACGACGAGGTCATGGACCCGGTGCGGACCCGCTCGATCCTCCAACGGCGGTCCTCCGCGGCGGTGCGCGCCTGGTTCGAGGCGTTCGGGATCGCCCGCGCCACCTCCCCGCTGCGGATCCCCCCGGACCCGGCGGCCGGGGTCTTCAAAGGCCGAATCTGCCTCCCGGTACGGCACCGCGGGGTGGTACACGGCTACGTGTGGCTGCTGGACGACGGCCATCTGACCGACCTGGAACTGGGCGGCCGCGGCACCCCGCCCGACCCCCGGATCGCCCAGGCCATGGAGACCGCCGCACGGATCGGTGCCCTACTGGCCCACGAGTCCCGTGCCGGCTCCGAACTCGCCGAAGTGCTGCGGGAGTTGCTGACCTCTCAGGGCGCCGGCCGGGCCACCGCGGCGGCCGCACTGCGGGACGCCCTCCGGGACACCCTGCGCTTCACCCCCGGCACGCCGCTCACCTTGGTGGCGGTCCTGCCCTGGGACACCGCCACCACCGACGCGGCTCCGCTGCCCAGCCTGCCGGGTCTGCTCGCGGCCTGCCCGCTGCCCACGGTGGCCACCGACCCCCCGGACCGGCCGGACCACCCGGACCGGCCCGGCCCCGGCGCCGCCGAGCCCGCGTTGGCCGCGCTCGTCCGGCTGCGCCAGACCGGTTCGCTCGCCCCGGCCCAGACGGCCGCCGACCACCTGCTGCGCTCCCCGCGGGCGGCCGGCACCCCGGTCGCGGCCGGCCGGGCGGGGGCCCGCTCCGCCCGGGGAGCCGCCGGGATCGGGCTCGCCACCCGGGAGCTGACCGACCTGCCGACCGCCTGGCAGCAGGCTCTGGACGCGGCCCGCGCGGCCCGCGCCGAGCCCCGACTCGGTCCCGTCGCCGAATGGGACGCGATCGGCGCCTACCGGCTGTTGACCGCCCTCCCGGCCGCCCCGGCCGACCCGGCGGTCGGCCCGCTGCTGGCCCCCACGCACGCCGAACTCGCCCGGACCGCTGAGGCGTTCCTGGACTGCGCGGGCCAGGCCGGCCGCACCGCCCAGCACCTGGGCATCCACCGCCAGACGCTCTACTACCGCCTGGCCCGGGTCGAGAAGTTGACCGGCCTCGACCTGGACGAGGGCGCGGACCGACTCCTCCTCCACATGGCGCTGAAGGCCGCGCGACTCTGAGCGGCGCGCGGCTCAGAGCGGCGCGCGGCTCAGAGCGGCGCGCGCTCCTTCAGACGGCGGGATGCGACCCGGGCCGGGCCCCCTCGGCCTGCCCCGGGGTAGCCCCGCAGATTCCGCCTCGGCCACGTCGACGTAGCGCGCCGGGTCCGGCAACCAGTCGCCGTTGCCCTCGAACGTCAACTGGTGCGCGCCGTCCGGCGTGCCGAACATCGCGGAGGGGGCCGTTGGTCCGGCCGGTGTGGCCCAGCACGGTCACCCCGCGGGACAGGTCGACGGAATCGCCCCCCCGGTCGGCGCGTCGTGGGGCGTGGGACTTGGGACGTGGGTCGCGACCATCCCGGTGAGGACGTAGGTGGCGTTCGGAGAGTTGATCGTTGGGTTGATCGTTGGGTTGATCGTTGGTCGCCGGCGGGTCGCCGCCACCGGATGCCCCGGAGTGCCCCGGGACGCCACCTGTTGTCCACAAAGCCTTTGTCCACAGGACCTGTTGCCGGACGCTACCGGCAAGTAGCGTGTGCGCCGACCGAGGGAACCGACCGCCGGGTCGGCCCGCCGGGCACCGCTGCCTGCTGCCATGTACTGCCGCCCCAGGGGGATTTGATGCACGGGATGAACCGCCGCCAGTTCGTGACGAGAATGTCCGCCGCGGCGGCGGGCGCCGCACTGTGGTCGGCGACCTCCTACGACCAGGCGCTGGCGGTCACCGCGGCGCGGGCCGTGCGGACCAGGGGCACCACGCTGGAGCAGGCCGCCCGCCCGGTCGGCACCGGGGCGTACAAGAGGCTGGTGGCCGGGCCCGGTTGGCCGCTGGTGGTGCGCGGTGACCTGGCCGGCGCCGGCGCGGGGCGGGACGACCGGCGGACCGGGCTCGCCTCGTTCGTGCAGTTCACCGACCTGCATCTGGCGGATGTTGAGTCACCGGTCCGGTTCGAGTACTTGGCCCGGTTCAACGACAGTGCCTACCGCCCGCAGGAGGCGGTGACCGTGCGCGGCGCCTCGTCACTGGTCGAGCGGGTCAACGCGGTGCGCCGGGGCCCGTACACCGACCTGCCGTTCGGCTCGGTGATGGCCACCGGCGACAACACCGACAACCACGAGCAGATCGAACTCGACTGGTACCTGACGGTGATGAGCGGCGGCCGGATCACCCCGAGCAGCGGCGACCCCCGGCGCTACGAAGGCGTGCAGAACTCCGGCAACGCGGCGTACTGGAACCCCGAGTCCGCGCTCCAGGACGCCTACAAGGCCAAGGGGCTGCCGCAGATACCGGGCTTCCTGTCCGGTGCGGCCCGCCCGTTCCGCGCGCCCGGCCTCACCGTCCCCTGGTACACCACGGTCGGCAACCACGACGACAGCATCGAGGGCACCCTGCCCGACCTCGGCCTGCTGGGCGAGTTGTACACCGGCGACCGGAAGTTGGAGGGCTGCGACGACGCCGCCGCGGCCCGGCTCGCGGACGCCCTCAAGCACGACCCGGCGCACGCCGCGGCGCTGCTCGGTTCGCTGCTGGCCGGCGGCGGCACGATCCGCAAGATCACCCCGGACGAGCGGCGCCGCCCGTTCACCCCGGCCGAGTTCGCCAAGGCCCATCTGGACCCGGCGTACACCGGCGCGGGCCCGGTCGGCCACGGCTTCACCTCCGACGCGGCGGCCAGCGGTCACCTCTACTACACCTTCCCGCTCGCCGAAGGCGTCCTGGGCATCAGCCTGGACACCACCAACCGGGCCGGCTGGGCGGACGGTTCGCTGGGCACGGAGCAGCTGCGGTGGCTGGAGTCGGTCCTCCAGTCGCACAGCAGCCGCTGGTACGACGCCGACGGCCGCCCGGTGCGCGGCAGCGGGGGCGATTCCCTGGTCGTCCTCTTCAGCCACCACACCAGCGCCACCATGGGCAATCTGCTGCCCGACCCGTACCGACCCTTCGAGGGCCGGCACGACGGCAAGGCCCTGGTCGCCCTGCTCCAGCGCTACCCGAACGTGGTCGCCTGGGTGAACGGCCACACCCACGAGAACCGCATCACCCCGCACGGCCACGCGGTGCCCGAGCGCGCCTTCTGGGAGATCAACACCGCCTCGCACGTCGACTTCCCGCAGCACGCCCGGATCATCGAGCTGGCCGACAACGGCGACGGCACGCTGTCGCTGTTCACCACCCTCATAGAGTCCGCCGCCCCATACGTCACCGACGTCACCGACACCTCCGACGCCGGACTCGCCGCCCTCTACCGCGAGCTGTCCTACAACGACCCGTACGCCACCCCGGACGCCAAGCTCGGCACGCCCGCCGACCACAACACCGAACTGCTGCTCACCCGCCCCGGGAAGTGAACCGACGGACGCGGGCACCGACCCGCGTCCGCCCCGGCCGGATCCGCCTCAGCCGCGTCCGCCCCGGCTACGCGTCCGCCCCGGCCGGGTCCGGCTGCGGCTGGTCCGGCTGGTCCGGCCGGTCCGGCCGGTCCGGGCCCAGCACCTCGCCCGTCGTCACCCGGCGGAGCGCCTCGGCCAGGTCCGCGCCGGACGGCATCCCGTCCGGCCGGACCAGCGACTGCACCATCAGGCCGGTGAGCAGGGCCTGGTAGAAGGTGCCGACGGTCCGGGCGGCCGCCGGATCCACCTCGGTGTCCGGCACTCCCTCGAAGACCGCGACCAGCCCCTCGCTGCCCTCCGGCAGCACCTCGCCGATCGCCTCCCGCAGCCCCGCGTCACGCGGCAGCAGTCCGAGCACCTCGACCTGCGCGGCGATGAACTCCCGCTCGGTGGCGATGCGGTGCAGCACGGTGTCCCAGGTGGCGGCGAAGCGCTCCAGCGGGCCGGCGCCCTCGGCCGCCTCCTGGCCGGCGGGGGGCGGCGCGGCGATCCCCGAGCCCCACTCCTCGCTGGACGCGATGACCGCCTGGCGCATCAGCGCGTCCTTGGAGCCGTAGTGATAGCCGATGGAGGCGAGGTTGGCTCCGGAGGCGGCCACGATGTCGCGGGCGGTGGTGCGCGCGTACCCCTTCTCCACGAGGCACCGCTTGGCGCCCTCCAGAAGATCTTCGCGGTGTCCCATGCGGGCACCCTACCTCCGGCCATACACCCGTACCAGACAAGCGTCTTACACAGGCGTACCCATTGGCTCCGGCGTGCGGCGCCGCGCCGCCGCACGGCTGGTCCGTCCCGCTCAGCGCTGCCGACCCGTTCCCGACCCGCCGCGCTCGTCTCGGCCACTCCCTCGGTCGTCGTCGGACTCCCGCCCCTTCTCCCGGGCCTCGGCGCCGCCCCCGCGCCGCCCGGTGTCGCCCGCCACGTGCTCCTCGGGCCGCGCGGTCTCGCGGGTGTCCTCGGTGCCGCGGGCGGTCTCCGGTTCCGCGCCGCCGCGGGACATCTCCCTCGGGCGGGTCTCGTCCCTGGTCCGGGCATCGGTCAGCTTGTTGCGTTCGGCGCCGGCCCGGGTGCGGTGCCGCACGGTGGGCTCCGCGGCCGCCCGCCCCCGACCACCGGCCGCACCGCCGCCGGCCGTCCGCCCCGTCGTACCGGTCGTCCCCGTCGTTCCGCTCGCCTCACTCGTACCGGCAGTACCCATGGTCCCGCTCACCCCCGTGGTCCCGCTCGTCCCTGTAACCCCGCTCGTCCCCGTGGTCCCAGGCGGCTCGGTCGGCTCGGTCGGCCCGGTCGGCACCGGCCGGATCAGCCCGTAGTGGCGGTAGAGCCGCTCCTCCTCGGACGGGTCGAGATGGCCGTCGGCGTCGATCTTCGGCGCCTCCTTGATCGTCGCCTTGGTGTGCGGGACGTGCAGTTCGTCGCCGGTCCGCCGGGCTCCGGCCAGCGGCACGAAGCTCTCCTTCATCCCGAACAGCCCGGTCCGCACGGTGATCCACTCGGGCTCGTTGGTGGCGTCGTCCCGGTACACCTGCTGGACGAGACCCACCTTCGCGCCCTCCGCGTCCACCACGTGCAGTCCGGTCAGGCTCTGCGGCGTGCCACCCAGGGGTGCGTTCATGGCGTCCTGCCTCCTTCCGCGCGCACCCGCTCCACGGCACGCGCAGTTCCCATTGCGCGTCGCGAACGTCGCCCCAGCGACTCGGCAGCCCCCGCGGCACCGGGCCCCGTCGGCGCCTCGGCGGCGCTGAGGGGCCGCCCACCACCCGCCCCCACTACGCCATCCGGGTGAATCGTTGACGGATCAGCCACCGCGGACGCCGGGGCCGCACCGCCCGTGGTGCCCGGCCCGAACAGCCACGGGCCCGGCCCCCGCCGAAGCGGGGACCGGGCCCGTTGACCTGCGAGAACCGGTGGCTCAGTGGGTGAGGTTCACCGCGCGCACCGAGGTCGCGCCGATCTCGTCGGAGATCTCCGCCAGCACGTTCGCCGGAATGGTGTCGTCGACCGTGAGCGCGACCAGCGCCTCACCACCGACGTCGGCCCGGGAGACCTGCATCCCGCCGATGTTGATGCCCGCCTCGCCCAGGATCCGGCCGACGGTGCCGACGACACCGGGGCGGTCGGTGTAGCGCAGGAAGGCCATGTGGTCGGCGAGCGCCAGGTCGATGGAGTGGTCACCGACCGCCACGACCTTCTGGACGTTCTTGTTCCCGGCGAGCGTGCCGGAGATCGACACCTCCTCGCCGCCCGCGAGGGTGCCGCGCACGGTCACCACGTTGCGGTGCTCGGGCGACTCGCTGCTGGTCGTCAGCCGCACCTCGACGCCGCGCTCCTGCGCGAACAGCGGGGCGTTGACGTAGGACACCGTCTCGTCCACGACGTCCTCGAACACGCCCTTGAGCGCGGAGAGTTCGAGCACCTTGACGTCGTGCTGGGTGATCTCGCCGTACACCTCGACGTCGAGGCGCAGCGCGACCTCGCCGGCCAGCGCGGTGAAGATCCGGCCCAGCCGCTCGGCCAGCGGCAGCCCGGGCTTGACGTCCTCGGCGATCACACCGCCCTGAACGTTGACCGCGTCCGGCACCAGTTCACCGGCGAGCGCCAGCCGCACCGACTTGGCGACCGAGATACCCGCCTTCTCCTGCGCCTCACCCGTCGAGGCGCCCAGGTGCGGGGTGCACACGACCTGGTCGAACGCGAAGAGCGGCGAGTCGGTGCAGGGCTCGACGGCGTACACGTCGAGGCCCGCGCCGGCCACCCGGCCCTCCTTGAGCGCGCTGGCCAGCGCCTCCTCGTCGACGATCCCACCGCGGGCGGCGTTGACGACGCGGACGCTCGGCTTGACCTTGTGCAGCGCCTCGTCGCCGATCAGGCCGAGGGTCTCGGGGGTCTTGGGGAGGTGGACGGTGATGAAGTCCGACACCTCCAGCAGCTCGTCCAGGGTCAGCAGCTTGACGCCCATCTGCGCGGCGCGGGCCGGCTGCACGTAGGGGTCGTAGGCCACGACCTTCATGCCGAAGGCGGACATCCGCTGGGCGACCAGGACACCGATCCGGCCCAGGCCGACCACACCGAGGGTCTTCTCGCTGAGCTCGACGCCGGTGTACTTGCTGCGCTTCCACTCGCCGTTCTTCAGCGCGGTGTTGGCCTGCGGGATGTTGCGGGCGGTGGCGACCAGCAGACCGCAGGCCAGCTCGGCGGCGGTGACGATGTTGGAGGTCGGGGCGTTGACGACCATCACGCCGGCCTTGGTGGCGGCGGAGACGTCGACGTTGTCCAGGCCCACGCCGGCCCGGGCGACGACCTTCAGCTTCTTGGCGGCGGCGATCGCCTCGGCGTCGATCTTCGTCGCGCTGCGCACGAGAACGGCGTCGACGTCGGCGATGGCGGGCAGCAGCTCGGCGCGGTCGGCGCCGTTGCAGTGCCGGATCTCGAAGTCCGGGCCGAGGGCGTCGACGGTGGCCGGCGACAGTTCCTCGGCGATCAGTACAACGGGTTTACCCGGGTTGGCAGTGCTCACGTGGTCTTCAATCCTCATCTGGTCCGCTGCGGGTGCCTCCCACGCCCTTACGGCAGTGGGGGAGGACGGCCGTCCCGACGGCCGAAGGCGGTGTAGGGGAAAGCCGCGTGGAAGACGCACGACGCTGTGAGCCTGACGCGCTTGTGACGAGCAGTGTAGTGGCGACGCTCCGCGCGGTCTGTGCCGAAGCGTAAGGATCACCCATGCGTGGTTCTACGCGGTGGACAAGGTGGTGCGGCGACGTGCGCGGACGCGGCACCGCCGCATACAGGCAGGGGGCCGCGAGCGGTTTCGCGGCCCCCTGTCCCGGGGCTTACGCCTCGTCGTCCACCCAGCTCATCAGCTTGCGCAGCTTCTTGCCGGTGGTCTCCAGCAGGTGGTCCTCGTCGGCCTTCTTGTACTCGTTGTACTTCGGCAGGCCGGCGTTGTACTCCGCCATCCAGTTGTTGGCGAAGGTGCCGTCCTGGATCTCGGCGAGCACCTTCTTCATCTCGGCCTTGGTGGCGTCGGTGATGATCCGCGGGCCGGTGACGTAGTCGCCCCACTCGGCGGTCTCGGAGACCGACCAGCGCATCTTCTCCAGGCCGCCCTCGTACATGAGGTCCACGATCAGCTTCAGCTCGTGGAGGCACTCGAAGTAGGCGATCTCGGGCTGGTAGCCCGCCTCGACCAGGGTCTCGAAGCCGGCCTTGACCAGCGCCGAGGCGCCACCGCAGAGGACCGCCTGCTCACCGAACAGGTCGGTCTCGGTCTCCTCGGTGAAGGTGGTCTTGATGACGCCGGCGCGGGTGCCGCCGATGCCCTTGGCGTAGGAGAGCGCCAGCTCGAACGCCTTGCCGGAGGCGTCCTGTTCGACGGCCGCGATGCACGGCACGCCGCGACCCTCCTCGTACTGACGACGGACCAGGTGGCCCGGGCCCTTGGGGGCGACCATGCAGACGTCCACGCCGGCCGGGGCCTTGATGAAGCCGAACCGGATGTTCAGGCCGTGCCCGAAGAACAGCGCGTCGCCGTCCTTGAGGTTGTCCTTGATGGACTCCTCGTAGACCTTGGCCTGGATCGGGTCCGGCACCAGGATCATGATGACGTCGGCCTCGGCGGACGCCTCGGCGGGGGTCACCACGCGCAGGCCCTGCTCCTCGGCCTTGGCCTTGGACTTGGAGCCCTCGTGCAGACCGACGCGCACGTCGACGCCCGAGTCGCGCAGGGACAGCGCGTGGGCGTGCCCCTGGCTTCCGTAGCCGATGACCGCCACCTTGCGGTTCTGAATGATGGACAGGTCGGCGTCGTCGTCGTAGAACAGCTCGGCCACTTCGGGTATCTCCTTGGATCTAGCGGGTGCCCACACAGTATGTCGGGCGGGGAAGGGAAGGTCGGGGGGTCTCGCCATACGGTCCGAACGGACCGCGGGAATCAGGCCGTACGGTCCAGTGCGCGCAGCGAGCGGTCGGTGATGGACCGGGCGCCACGGCCTATGGCGATGGTGCCGGACTGCACCAGCTCCTTGATGCCGAACGGCTCCAGCATCCGGAGCATTGCCTCCAGCTTGTCGCTGGACCCGGTGGCCTCGATGGTGACGGCGTCCGGCGAAACGTCCACGGTCTTGGCGCGGAAGAGCTGGACGATCTCGACGATCTGCGAGCGGGTCTCGTTGTCGGCGCGGACCTTCACCAGGACCAGTTCGCGCTGGATGGCCGAGCCGGGCTCCAACTCGACGATCTTCAGGACGTTGACGAGCTTGTTGAGCTGCTTGGTGACCTGCTCCAGCGGCAGCGACTCGACGCTGACCACGATGGTGATGCGGGAGATGTCGGGGTGCTCGGTGACCCCGACCGCCAGCGAGTCGATGTTGAAGCCGCGGCGGGAGAACAGCGCGGCGATCCGGGCGAGGATGCCGGGGGTGTTCTCCACCAGGACGGAGAGCGTGTGCTTGGACATGTCGTCTTCTCTCTTCTTCCGTGCGTCCGTGTCGTCCTGGCTCAGTCGTCTTCGTTGTCGCCGAAGTCGGGACGGACGCCCCGGGCGGCCATGACCTCGTCGTTGGAGGTACCGGCGGCGACCATCGGCCACACCTGGGCGTCCTCGTGGACGATGAAATCGACCACGACCGGGCGGTCGTTGATCGCGTTGGCCTTGGCGATGACCGCGTCCAGCTCCGCCGGGTCCTCACAGCGCAGCGCCACGCAGCCCATGGCCTCGGACAGCTTGACGAAGTCCGGGATGCGGGTGCCCTTGCTCGGCTGCTTGCCGTCCGCCTCGGGGCCGCTGTGCAGCACGGTGTTGGAGTAACGCTGGTTGTAGAAGAGGGTCTGCCACTGGCGGACCATGCCCAGCGCACCGTTGTTGATGATCGCGACCTTGATCGGGATGTTGTTCAGCGCGCAGGTGACCAGTTCCTGATTGGTCATCTGGAAGCAACCGTCACCGTCGATCGCCCAGACCGTACGGTCCGGCTGGCCGGCCTTGGCACCCATCGCGGCGGGCACGGCGTAGCCCATGGTGCCGGCGCCGCCGGAGTTCAGCCAGGTCGCGGGCTGTTCGTAGTCGATGAAGTGGGCGGCCCACATCTGGTGCTGGCCGACGCCCGCGGCGAAGATCGTGTCCGCCGGGGCGAGCTTGCCGATCCGCTGGATGACCTGCTGCGGCGAGAGGCTGCCGTCGTCCGGCAGGTCGTAGCCCAGCGGGTAGGTCTCGCGCCAGCGGTTGAGGTCCTTCCACCAGGCGCTGTAGTCACCCTGGTGGCCGGCCGCGTGCTCGGCCTGGACCGCGACGATCAGGTCGGCGATGACCTCGCGGGCGTCCCCGACGATCGGCACGTCCGCGGCGCGGTTCTTGCCGATCTCCGCCGGGTCGATGTCGGCGTGCACGACCTTGGCGTACGGGGCGAACGAGTCCAGCTTGCCGGTGACCCGGTCGTCGAAGCGGGCGCCGAGCGTGATCAGCAGGTCCGCCTTCTGGAGCGCGGCGACGGCGGTGACCGCACCGTGCATGCCGGGCATGCCGAGGTGCTGCGGGTGGCTGTCGGGGAAGGCGCCCAGCGCCATCAGGGTGGTGGTGACCGGTGCGCCGGTCAGCTCGGCGAGCACCTTGAGCTCGGCGGTGGCGCCGGCCTTCAGGACACCGCCGCCGACGTAGAGCACCGGGCGCTTGGACTCGACGATCAGCCGGGCGGCCTCGCGGATCTGCTTGGCGTGCGGCTTGGTGACCGGGCGGTAGCCGGGCAGGTCGGTGTGCGGCGGCCAGACGAAGGTGGTCTGCGCCTGGAGGGCGTCCTTGGCGATGTCGACCAGGACCGGGCCGGGCCGGCCGGTGGAGGCGACGTGGAACGCCTCGGCGATCGTCTTGGGGATGTCGGCCGGGTCGGTGACCAGCCAGTTGTGCTTGGTGATCGGCATGGTGATGCCGCAGATGTCCGCCTCCTGGAAGGCGTCCGTGCCGATCGACTTGGACGAGACCTGGCCGGTGATCGCGACCAGCGGGACGGAGTCCATGTGCGCGTCGGCGATCGGGGTGACCAGGTTGGTGGCGCCCGGCCCGGACGTCGCCATGCAGACCCCGACCTTGCCGGTGGCCTGGGCGTATCCGGTGGCGGCGTGTCCCGCACCCTGCTCGTGCCGCACCAGCACGTGCCGGACCTTCGAGGAGTCCATCATCGGGTCGTACGCCGGCAGGATCGCACCGCCGGGAATGCCGAACACGGTGTCGGCCCCGACCTCCTCCAGCGAACGAATGAGGGACTGCGCGCCCGTGACGTGCTCGACGATCGCGGGCTGGTGCGATCCGCCGGAGTTACGGGTCCGCGGCTGCGGATGGTGGGCCCCGTTGGCCTGCTCGGTCATCTGCGTCTCTTCTCGAAGCTGAGGGTTTTGACGGGATTTGTGAGGTTGCTGTGCAACAAAAAACCCCTCGTGCCGTGAGGCAAGCGAGGGGAGCGCGTCGGTGTGGTCAGCTGGGTTCGTCAGGGCCCAGCTTCAGCCGACGCGCTTTCCAAGTACGAGAATTCGGGTGCGCATGGCACTGACCCTCCCCCTCCCGCGCACCGAGTGTCAAGTGGGTGGGACGGAGGTCTCACTATTTGGGCGCAACGGGGGATGCGCCAGCGCCTCCGGCCCGGGCGCCGCACCGTGCCGGGCCGGTCGGCTGCCGCTGAGCACCACCGCCCGGCCCTGACCGGTCAGGTCCGGCACCGGGTAGCTGCCGCGGGTCAGCGCCCGCCGCAGCCGGGGCTCGTCCAGCGGTCCGGAGAAGGCCAGCCCCATGCCGTGCGTGCACCCCATGGAGCGCAGCGCCAGCACCTGTTCGGGCAGGTCGACGCCCTCCGCGACCGACTGCATGCCGAGGTCGGAGGTGATCCGCAACAGGCCGGCGGTGATCTTGTGCAGCCGGGCGGACTCCACCACCCCGTCGATCAGCCCGCGGTCCAGCCGCAGGACGTCGATGGGGAGCCGACGCAGTGCGCTCATCGCGGCGTACCCGCTGCCGAAGCCGTCCAGGGCGGTCCGTACGCCCAACCGGCGCAGCGCGACCAGCCGGCGCTCCAGGTCGTCGAGCGGGATCCGGGGGTCGCTTTCGGACAGTTCCAGGACGAGTGCGCCCGAGGGGAGGCCGTGCCGGGCGAGCAGCGCCTCGATGGCCTTGGGGGTCAGCGCGCGGTCCAGCAGACGCCGGGCGGAGAGCCGGACCGCGACCGGGACCTGGTGGCCGGCGCGGTGTCGCGCGGCGGCCTGCTCCACGGCCTCCTCCAGCTGCCAGCGGCCCAGCTCGGCGGCGCGCTCGCCGCCCTCGTCGGTGAGCCGCCCGCGGTCGCCGACCCGGAGGAACTCGGCTGGGGTGAAGAGGATGCCTTCGGCGGACCGCCAGCGGGCGTGCGCGGCGACCGCGGTGATCCGGCCGCTGGCCAACTCGACCACCGGCTGGTGCAGCAACGCGAACTCGCCGTCCTGGAGGGCGGTGCGGAGCTTGCTGGCGAGTTCGGCGCGGTGCGCGACCTCGTCCTGCATCTGCGGGGCGTAGAGCTCGACCCGGCCCTTGCCGGCCTGCTTGGCGCGGTACATCGCCAGGTCGGCGTTGCGCAGCAGGCCCGCCGGGCTGACGCCCGGTTCGGCGAAGGCGACGCCGATGCTGGCCGCGACCCGGACGTCCCGACCGTCGATGCGGTACGGCTCGGAGAGCCGCACCCGCAGCCGGTCGGCGATCTCCAGGATGCGGAACTCCCGGGCCGCGTGGTCGCGGGTGCCGTCGCCGGTGATGAGCGCGGCGAACTCGTCGCCGCCGAGCCGGGCCGCTATGTCGCCGGCCCGCACCGATTCCGCGAGCCGGCGGGCCGCCTGGATCAGCAGCTCGTCGCCCGCCTGGTGGCCGATGGTGTCGTTGACCTGCTTGAAACCGTCGAGGTCGATGTAGAGCACGGCGGTGTCATGGTCGGTGGACCGGCGGCCGGTGACGGCCTTGGTGACCCGTTCGGTGAACAGCGCGCGGTTGGGCAGGTCGGTGAGCGCGTCGTGCGAGGCGTTGTGCTGGAGCTGGGCCTGGAGCCGGACGCGCTCGGTGACGTCGCGGGAGTTGAAGATCAGGCCGCCGTGGTGGCGGTTGACCGTGGACTCGACGTTGAGCCAGCCATCGCCGCCGGCGCGCTGTCCGCCGGCCCGGAAGCGGCACTCGATCCGGGTGGTCGGCTCGGCCTCGGGCGAGGCGGCGAGGAACCGGCGGACCTCGTGGACCACCCGGCCCAGGTCCTCGGGGTGGATCAGCGAGGCCAGCTCGGAGCCGACCAGCTCCTCCGCGTCGCGTCCGTAGACCCCGGCGGCCGCGGGGCTCACGTACCGCAGCACCCCGGTCGGTGCGGCGATCATGATGACGTCGCTGGAGCCCTGCACCAGGGAGCGGAAGTGGTTCTCCTTCTGCGCCAGTTCCTGGGTGAGGGTGATGTTGTCGAGCAGCATGATGCCCTGCCGGACGACCAGGGCCAGGACGACCGCGCAGCCGGTGAAGAGCACCACGCGGTCGATGCGGCGCCCGTCCAGGACGTTGGTGAGGATGCCCAGGGTGCAGACGGCGGCCGCCAGATACGGGGTCAGGGCGGCCAGCGAGCCCGCGATGGGGCGGCTGCCGGGCGGCTGCGGGCGGCGCACCGCCTGCCGGGGGTCCTCCACTACGGGCTCCGCGCCGGACCGCCGGCCCACCCACGGGGCGTACGCGAAGAGCATCGAACCGGCGAACCAGCCGGCGTCCAGGATCTGGCCGGAGCGGTAGTGGTCGTGCAGCAGCGGGGAGCTGAACAGTGCGTCGCACAGCACCGTCAGCGCCAGTGCGGCGATGGCGGTGTTGATCGCCGAGCGGTGCATGGAGGAGCGCCGGAAGTGCAGCGCCAGGACCATGCTGACCAGCACGATGTCCAGCAGTGGATAGGCCAGCGAGAGGGCGCTCTGGGCGACCGTGCGGCCCTGGAAGTGCGCGGTGTGCGCGAGCGCGAGGCTCCAGGAGAGGGTCAGCAGCGAGCCGGCGATCAGCCAGGCGTCGAGCCCGAGGCAGACCCAACCGGCCCTGGTCACCGGCCGCTTGGCGAGCACCAGCAGGCCGACGATGGCCGGCGGCGCGAACAGCAGGAAGCAGAAGTCGGCCAGGGACGGGCTGGGTACGGCGGCGCCCTGGACGACCTCGTACCAGCCCCAGACGCCGTTGCCGAGTCCGGCCATCCCGGAGGACAGGGCGAACAGCACCCAGGCCGGACGGAAGGGGCTGGCGTACCTACGGGCGTACAGACCGCAGGAGACGGCGGCGACGAGGGCGGCCACGCTGAGCCCGAAGTCCCCCATGATCACGGCGACCCGCGGTGAGCCCCAACCCACCGCGGAGCCGACGGCGTAGCCGCCGCAGACGACGGCCAGTGCGACCTGCGGCACAGGGCTCGGGGCACCGCCGGCCTGCGCGGGCGACCTGGAGAGCATGGCCCCCGGGGCGCTCACCGGACTCTCCCGTTCTTCCGGGCCGGGCCGCTTCGGGAACGGTGCGTGCGGGGCCCCGGTGGCATTGCTGCGGGCGCTCGTGGATCGCGTGTCTCACGGATCATCCATCGGCAGTACATCGCCCGTCGCCCCCCTCGGTTCCGGATCTTTCGTATCGCGCCGTGACGATCCCGGCGCCCCCGCTCGGGACGATACACCAGATCCGTCACTCAGGGACATAGTGCCTCTACGGAGCGTAACGACCAAGGGATTTGTGGATACGGAGAGCAGTCCTACGGCCTCGTAGAGCGATCCACTGCGGATTCCGGTGCGGTGGCGACGACGTGCCGGACGGGCTCGCCGGCCGCGAAAAGCGCCAACTGGCCGCGCAGCAGCCGCTTCGCACGGGGCAGGAAGGCAGAACTGGGGCCGCCGACGTGTGGAGTGATGAGCACGCCGGGAGCGTGCCACAGCGGATGGCCGGCGGGCAGGGGTTCCGGATCGGTGACGTCGAGAGCGGCGCGGAGCCGTCCCGACTCCAGTTCGGCGAGGAGCGCCGCGGTGTCGACAATCGCTCCGCGAGCGACGTTCACCAGGAGTGCGCCGTCCTTCATCCGGGCCAGGAAATCGCGTCCGACCAGGCCATGTGTCTGCTCGGTGAGGGGCGTGGCGAGGATGACGACGTCCGCGGCGGGCACGAGGGCGGACAGTTCGGACAGTGGATGCACCGGACCGCGCACGGTGTCACGTGCGGTGCGCGCGATGCGCATCACCCGCGCGCATTCGAAAGGCATGAGCCGGTCCTCGATGGCACTGCCGATCGAACCATAGCCCACAATGAGGACCGACTTGTCGGCGAGCGCAGGTCGGAGCTCCGGTCGCCACTCGCCCGCGTCCTGCGCTCGGACGAAGTTCGGGACGCCGCGCAGCGCCGCCAGCGTCAAGGTGAGCGCCAGCTCGGCGGTGCTGGCGTCGTGCAGTCCGTGGGCGTTGCACAACTGGGCACCGGGCGGCAGGCGGTCCAGCCCCGGCAGCATGTGATCGACCCCGGCCGTGAGGGTCTGCACCACGCGCACCCGGCTCATCCGCGACAGTGCGCGCAGACAGATGTCGGCGGGCTTCATGTACGGGACGGCGTAGAAGACGCACCGCGCGGGGTCGGCCGGATAGTCGGGACCGGCGTCCCAGTGGACGTAGGTGAACCCATCAGGGAGGCCGTCGATCTCGCCGGGCGGGATCGGAAGCCATACGTCGCCGGGGGCCGGGTGCGGCTCTGCTGTTGCCATGGCCCGAGGCTATGCGAAGAGACGTTTGGTTCAGACGTTAGTTTGGTCTGGCCCTTGATCGGGGGGCGAGGGGACGGAGGCACGACCAGGTGGAGCGCAGGACAATCGGCGCGGCGGCCCTGGAGGTGGGCGCGATCGGCCTCGGCTGCATGCCGATGAGCTGGGGGTACAGCGCGTCGCAGCGCAACGGGGAGGGGTCGGTGCGGGCGCTGCACGCCGCGCTCGACCGGGGGTGCAGCCTGCTGGACACCGCCGACATGTACGGCCCGTTCACCAACGAGCTGTTGGTGGGGCGGGTGCTCAAGGAACGGCGGCAGGACGCCTTCGTCTCGACCAAGTGCGGGCTGCTCGCCGGCGACCAGCACATCGTCGCCAACGGGCGACCCGGCTACATCAAGCGTGCCTGCGACGCCTCGCTGCGGCGGCTCCAGACCGACCACATCGACCTCTACCAACTGCACCGCGCGGACCCCGAGGTGCCCATCGAGGAGACCTGGGGGGCGATGGCGCAGTTGGTGGCGGCCGGGAAGGTGCGGGCGCTGGGACTGTCCGCGGTGGGGGCGCGCGCCGCCCGGACGCCGCGCACCCTCCGGGCGGGGCGGGTCTCCCCCGGTGGCCGGGGACTGCCAGGCTCGGGAATGCACGCCGGCACGCTGCGCCAACTGGAGCGCGTCCAGCAGGTGTTCCCGGTGAGCAGTGTGCAGGCGGAGCTGTCGGTGTGGTCGCCGGAGGCGCTGGCGGAGCTGCTGCCGTGGTGCGAGTCGCGCGGGGTGGGGTTTCTGGCTGCGATGCCGCTGGGCAACGGCTTCCTGACCGGCACTCTCACCCCGGGGCAGGGCTTCGAGCCGGAGGACATACGGGCCCGACACCCGCGTTTCACCGCCGAGATGATGGCCGCCAACCAGCCGGTGGTGGCCGGACTACGCCGGGTCGGCGCCCGCTACGGGGTCGCTCCCGGGCAGGTGGCGCTGGCCTGGGTGCTGGCCCAGGGGCGCCACGTGGTCCCCGTCCCCGGTACGAAGAAGGAGCGCTGGGCGGTGCAGAACGCCAAGGCGGCGGATCTGGTGCTCGCCCCCGAGGACCTGCGGGAGATCGCCACGCTGCCGCCGGCGCGGGAGTCCTGGTACTGAACGTGGGCCTGCGGCCGGCTGCGTCCCGCGTAGTCGGGTTTCCCCACGTGGGCCTGCGGTCGGCTGCTCTCACGTCGGCTTTCCCGACGTAGGGGTTCGTCTTCTGCGCCTGCGGCGGGGGGCTGTTCGGCTGCGGTGCCGGGGCGGTGGGGGGTTGGGTGAGTGGGGTGGTGCGGGTCGGTGTGGTGTTCTGGTTCCGCCCGTCGACGAGAGGACTCCTGCTGTGCAACGTCGTTCCCGCACTGCCGTGTTGGCTGCCGCCTGCCTGTTCTTGGCGGCGGGGTGTTCGTCCGGTGGGGGGTCGGCGGCGGGGGGTGCGGGGGCCGGCGGGCCGGTCAGGCGGACCGGGGCGCCCTCGCCGAGCCCGTCGGCGTCCGCTGTGGTGCCGTCCGCCAAGGGAACGGTGCGGGTGACCGGGACGCTCGCCACGGGGCTGAAGTCGCCGTGGGGCGTGGCGGCGCTGCCGGGCGGGGATCTGCTGGTCGGTGAGCGGGACACCGGGCGGATCGTGCGGGTGGCCGCGCACGGCGGGAAGGTCACCGACGTGGGGTCGGTCCCGGGGGTGGCGCCGGGGGGCGAGGGCGGGCTGCTGGGGCTCGCGGTGTCCTCGTCGTTCGGCACCGACCACCAGGTGTACGCGTACTTCACCACCGCGTCCGACAACCGCATCGCGCGCATGATCTACGACGAGCGGCGGGATGCGGGCAACCAGCTGGGCGCCCCCAACACCATCTTCAAGGGCATCCCCAAGGGCCGGTTCCACAACGGCGGGCGGCTCGCCTTCGGACCGGACCGGATGCTCTACGCGAGCACCGGCGAGACCGGCGACAAGGCGCTGGCCCAGGACAAGAAGTCCCCGGCCGGGAAGATCCTGCGGATGACCCCGGACGGCGAGCCGGTGCACGGCAACCCGGAGCCGGACTCGGTGGTGTACGACTGCGGGCACCGCAACGTCGAGGGGCTCGCCTGGGACGCCGGAAAGCGGCTGTGGGCCTCGGAGTTCGGGCAGGACACCTGGGACGAGCTCAATCTGATCGAGCCGGGTCGGAACTACGGCTGGCCGCAGGTCGAGGGGAAGCGGAAGGGCGGGGCCGTGCCCCCGGGGTACGCCGATCCGGTGCTGGTGTGGAAGCCAGCGGACGCCTCGCCCAGCGGGCTCGCGTACGCCAAGGGCTCGCTGTGGATGGCGTCGCTGCGCGGCGAGCGGCTGTGGCGGATCCCGCTGAACGGGACGGAGCCCGTGGCCGCGCCGCAGGCGTTCCTCACCGGCGAGTACGGGCGGCTGCGGACCGTGGTGGCGGCCGACGACGGGGCGTTGTGGCTGGTCACCAGCAACACGGACGGCCGGGGCCGGCCCCGCAAGGGAGATGACCGGATTCTCCGCCTGGTGGTGAGCTGAGCCCCCTGCTCCTCTTTGGCCCTCCTTTGTGGGCGGTCTGCTTAGACTCGGTGTCGGGGACGGGTGGATCCATGAGTGATCGCGCCGAAGGGGGCACCGTGTTCAACGTCGTGGAAGAACTGTTCGCGCCCGGCCGTAAGCACACCGACGAGGAGCGCCAGCGGATGACGCTGGTGGTGGACGACGTCGGCGACGGGGACCCCGGGAAGGGGCCGATAGACCTGGCGTCCGGGGTCGTGGTCGTCCGGCCGCAGCAGGAGGCGGAGCCGCCCGCGCCGGAAGGGCCCGTCGCGGGCAACTGATCGCCTAGTAGACCTACTTGGACGAGGCCGGCTCCTTGCTCGGCATCGGCTCGGCGCTCGGCGGCGGCTCGACGAACAACCGCAGCCGGTGGGCGACCGCGCCCGCCTCCCCGCGCCCGGAGACGCCCAGCTTGGCGAGGATGTTGGAGACGTGGACGCTGGCGGTCTTCGGCGAGATGAACAGCGTGTCGGCGATCTGGCGGTTGCTGCGGCCGTCGGCGACGAGGCGGAGCACGTCCCGTTCGCGGGGGGTCAGCCCCAGGGACTCGGCGGGGGCGGCGGGCGGCGGTGAGCCGGCCGCGGGGCCGGCCGTAGGGGGTGCCGGCTGGCCGGCGAGGGGTATCCGGGCGCGCTGGGCGAGGAGTTCGAGTTCGCCGATCAGTGGCTGGGCGCCCATGTCCACGGCGGCGGTGTGCGCCTGGCCGAGCAGCAGCACGGCGGCCTCGCGCGGGGTACGGCCGTTGAGGCCGAGGGTGGCGCGCTCGGTGCCGTGCAGCAGCGACTCGGCCCAGCGGCGGCAGCACCAGGCCAGCTCGTGCGGCCGGTCCAGCGACTCGAAGGCGGCGACCGCCTCGGCCCAGGCGTCGGGGGACTCCCGGCCCTCGGCGCGGCGGAGTTCGGCCTCGACCGCCGCACCGTGGGCGTCCCACACCGGGGAGAGCCGGGCCAGTCGCTTGGCGGCGTCGCGGATGCGGGCGAGGATCTCGGGCCGGCCGGGACCGGCGGTGGGCAGCCCGCGGGCGTCCGCCTCGGCGGTGGTCGCCGACCACAGGAGCGGCCAGGCGTAGCGGTGCAGGCCGGGGGCGAAGCCGGTGTCCCGTACGGCCTGGACGAGGATGGCGCGGACGTCCAGGATCCGGCCCTGGCGGGCAGCCAGTCGCAGGGCGTGCCGGGCCATGGGGAGGGCGTGCTGCTGCTGCGGGTCGTGGGTGCCGTAGTGCTCCTGGGCGACGGCCAGTTCGCGCTCGGCGGTGGCGAGGTCGCCGGCGTCCAGGGCGAGGGCGGTGAGGCGGCTGGCGGCCATGGCCAGGGCGAGGGAGTTCTGGGCGAGGCGGCGGGCGTCGACGGCGGCCTGACCGGCCTCCGTCCAGCGGCCGAGCGACTGGAGCGATTCGGAGCGGTTGCTCAGTACCCAGCTGGTGGCGTTCTTGAGGCCGTAGCGGGTGGTGAGCTCGGTGCCCCGGTCGGTGACCGCCACGGCTTCGCGGGAGCGGCCGACGCCTTCCAGGGTGCCGGGGAGGTTGATGTGGCCGCGGCCGATGACGGCGAAGTAGCCGCGCTCCACGACCCGGTCGAGGACGGTGCGGAATTCGTCGAGGCCCGCCTCGACGTCACCGGCGTCCACCCGTAGTCCGGCCAGCGTCACCCGGGAATTGAGCTCGGCCTCCTCGTCGCCCACCAACCGGGCCAGCTCCACGGCTCGTTCGGCGGTGGTGAAGGTGTCGGGGCCTGGTTCGTGGAGCATCTGCCAGCTGGCGACGGCGGCCGTGACGGTGGCGTGCACGGAGGACGGCGGCAGCCCGCGCATCAGTTCCTGGGCCTTGTCCAGGTCCTCCCAGCCGTTGCCGCGGCCGGTGCCCTGACAGAGCCGGGAGCGCTGCACCAGGAACCAGGCGGTGCGCAGGGGGTCCCCGCTGCTCGAACCGTGTGGGGAGCCCGGGGGCGGGTCGTTCTCGGTGCGGAGCCAGCGCAGCGCCCGCTTGGTGATCATGAAGGCGCGCTCGCTGTCGCCGGACAGCCGGGCGGCCACCGCGATCTCGGCGAGCAGGTCGAGGAAGCGGAGGGCCTCGTCGTCGCAGCCGCAGGCCGGGTACCCCTCGGCGTAGTCAACCGGGCGCACGCCCTGGCGGACCTCCGGCGGGGCGTCGTCCCACAGCTCCAGGGCGCGGTCCAGCAGCCGCAGTTGCTCGGCGTAGGCGTGGCGGCGGCGGGCCTGGACGGAGGCGGCGAGGACGGCGGGCAGCGCCTTGGCGGCGTCATGGGCCTTGTACCAGTAGCTGGCGAGGCGGGTGGCGCAGACCTCGGAACGGACCAGTGTGGGGTCGGCCTCCAGGGCTTGTGCGTAGCGGCGGTTGAGGCGGGTGCGCTCGCCGGGCAGCAGGTCGTCGACGACGGCCTCGCGGACCAGGGCGTGCCGGAAGCGGTAACCGGTGCCGTCCTGGGTGGGGACGAGGGCGTTGCTGCCGACGGCGGCCCGGAGCGCCTCGATGAGGTCGTCCTCGGGCATCTGGCAGACGGCGGCGAGGAGTTCGTGCTCGACGGTGGAGCCGCCTTCGGCGGCGATCCGCACCACCCGCTGGGCGTCCTCGGGGAGCGCCTCGACGCGCACCAGCAGCAGGTCTCGCAGCGGGTCGCTGAGGCCGTGGAGGCAGCCGTCGGCGAGGCTGCGGGCCAGCTCCTCGACGAAGAAGGCATTGCCCTCGGAGCGCTTGAAGACCCGGTCGACGGTGTTCTCTTCGGGCTCGCTGCCCTGGATCCCGGCGATCTGGGAGCGGACCTCGTCGCGGTTGAAGCGGTTCAGCTCGATGCGGCGGACGGTGCGCATCCGGTCGATCTCGGCGAGGAAGGGGCGCAGCGGGTGGCGGCGGTGGATGTCGTCGGAGCGGTAGGTGGCGACCAGGAGGATGCTGGCGTCGTGGAGGGTGCGCAGGAGGTAGGCGAGCAGCTCGCGGGTGGAGCGGTCGGCCCAGTGCAGGTCCTCGACGACGATGACGAGGGTGCGGTGGGCGGCGAGCCGCTCCAGGAGGCGGGCGGTCAGCTCGAAGAGTCGGGCCCGGCCGACCTCCTCGCCCCGGATCTCCCCCGCGGTCTCGCCCAATTCCGGGAGGATGCGGGCCAATTCGCCCTCCTGGCCGCAGACGGCGGCGGCCAGTTCGTCCCGTAGGTGGGCGTTGAGGGTGTGCAGGATCGAGGAGAACGGGGCGAACGGCAGGCCCTCGGAGCCGATTTCGATGCAGCCGCCGAGCGCGACCTGCGCGCCGCTGCCGCGGGCCGTCTCGCAGAACTCCTCGATGAGGCGGGTCTTGCCGACCCCCGCCTCGCCGCCGATCAGCAGGGCCTGGGGCTCGCGGGACGCGGCGACCCGCGTCAGCGCGTCGCCCAGCGCGGTGAGTTCGGCCGCGCGGCCGACGAAAACGGGACTGATGGGTCTGCTCTCCACGGTGCCGAGCATCGCACAGGGGTCCGACACTCCGGCAGTGGTGTCCGGCACACCGGGGACGTCTCCGCTGGTCCGCACGGCCTCGGGCCTCTCCGGTGGATCAGACGGCGGCGCGCCGTACGCGCCCCCGCCCGGCTCGGACCGTACTCACCCGCCCTTCGGGATCGTCGCTCCCGGAGTGGGCGGCGTCCCGCGCCCCTGCGGTGGCCTCGCGCACCAGACGGCGGCGGTCGGCCTCGCGGCGCAGTTCCTCGTAGCGGACCCGGAGCTGAAGTTCGGAGGCGTACATGGTGTCTCCCCTTGGGGTGAGGCGGTGGTGCCGCCCGGTCGATCACCGGGCGCCGATGGCCTCCACTCTCGTCGCCAAGGGGGGTCCGCCACATCGGGAGAGTTCCCGATCTCCGGGCCGGTACGGGGCCCGGAAACCGGGGCGGCGGGCGGCCGGGGGCTTAGAAACGCGCGCCCCGGGCCCGGTGGGCCTTAGATCTGCTCCACCACGCGCGAGGAGCCTTAGGCGCGCCCGCCGCTGTCCTCAGGAGGGGCTCAGGCGCCGCCGCCGGGCGCCTTAGGGATGCTGGGCATGCTGGCGAACAGGTCGAGGTACATGCCCGCCGAGATGATCAACCCGAGCAGGCCGAGCACCAGCCCGCCCCAGGCGACGGCCCGCACCCAGGTGGGGCGTCGGCCGGTCAGCACCACCGCGGCGACGAGCATGGCGAGCACCGCGAACACCCCGTTGACCAGGGCGGTGGTGTGCCAGGGCGCGCCGTAGACGGCGGCGATCTGGTCGGTGGCCTTGCCGGACTGGAGCTTGATCTGGCCCAGCAGGGTCTGCCGTTCGGCGAGCAGGGTGCTCAGCCAGGTGCCGGTGACGGAGGCCAGGCCGAGGCCGGCGGCGACCACGGCACCGGCGCCGGCGGCCGCACCGGACGGGGCGGCCGGGGCGGGCTCCTCCGGGGCGTCCTCGTCGACGTCGTACTCGGCGTCGTACTCGGCATCGGACTTGGCGTCGGACTCGGCGTCGGGCTCCGCATCCGACACGGCATCCGACTCGGCGCCGGACCGGGACTCACCCTTGGCCGCTTCCCCCTTCGTGGCCGTTTCCCCGGCCTTCCCCGTTTCGTCGATCTTCCCCGTTTCCTCGGTGCCGTCCGTGGCGCCCTTCGTCGCCGCACCGGACTTCACGGCGTCGACCTTCGCGGCGTCGACCTTCGCGGCGTCGACCTTCGCGGCGTCGGTCTTCACGTCGTCGGCCTGCACCGTGTCGGTCTTCACGTCATCGGTCGTCGCGTCATCGGTTCGCTTGTCGGTCGTCGTTCCCATGGGCGCGACCGTAGGTGTCGGATCTGAGAGTCCGATGAGAGCCGGTGCGCTGCCCTGCCCCGGGCGTCAGACCTGCACCCGTGGCCGGTCGTCCACCGGGGGCGCGGGCGCGGCGGATTCCGCCGGCGGTTCGATGCTCAGTCGCGGCAGCCGGCGTTCCAGCCAGGCCGGCAGCCACCAGTTGGCGCCGCCCAGGAGGTGCATCAGGGCCGGGACCAGCAGCGTACGGAGGACGAAGGCGTCCAGGGCGACGGCCGCGGCGAGGCCGATGCCGAACATCGCGATGATCCGGTCGCCGCTGAGGACGAACGCCCCGAAGACCGCGATCATGATCACCGCGGCCGAGTTGATCACCCGGCTGGTCTCGGCGAGCCCGACCCGTACGGACCGCCGGTTGTCGCCCGTCCGCTGCCATTCCTCGTACATCCGGCTGACCAGGAAGACCTGGTAGTCCATGGAGAGCCCGAAGAGCACCGAGACCATGATGACCGGGAGGAACGGCTCGATGGGGCCGGCGCTGCCCAGGCCCAGCGCCTCGCTCCCCCACCCCCACTGGAAGACCGCGACGACGATCCCGAAGGACGCGGCGACCGCGGCGAGGTTCATCAGCGCGGCCTTCAGGGGGATGCCGATGCTGCGGAAGGCGAGCAGCAGCAGGACGGAGCCGAGGCCGATGACGGCGCCCATGAAGAGCGGCAGTTTGCCGATGATGACGTCGGCGAAGTCGTCGTAGCCGGCGGTGACCCCGCCGACCCGCACCTTCAGCGTGGTGCCGTCCGCCGCGCCCGGCAGCACCTCGGTGCGCAGCCGGTCGACGAGGTCGGAGGTCCGTTGGGACTGCGGGGAGCTGTCCGGTACGACGGTGATCACGCCGGTGGCGTGGCCGCCGTCGAACTCCGGGCCGCTGACCCGGGCCACGCCGGGGGTGTCCCGGAGGGTGTGCGGGAGCCTGTCGAAGGCGAGCCGGTCGGTGGCGCCGTCGAGCGAACCGACCAGCGTCAGCGGCCCGTTGAAGCCCGGCCCGAAGCCGTCCGCCAGCAGGTCGTACGCCTTGCGGGTGGTGGCGGTGGCCGGGTCGTTGCCCTGGTCGGAGGTGCCGAGGTGGAGTCCGAGGGTGGGGAGCGCGAGGGTGAGCATCACGGCGGCCGCGGCGGCGCCGAGCAACTTCGGGTGGCGTTCGACGAAGCCGGCCCAGCGGGCGGCCGGGCCGGTACCCGGGTCGGGCCGCGGCCCCTCGGTGGCCAGCCGGCGGCGCTCGCGGCGGCTCAGGGCACGGGTCCCGATCACGCCGAGCAGGGCGGGCAGCAGGGTGATGGCGGCGGCGACGGTGAGGACGACGGTGAGCGAGGCGGCCAGCGCGACCCCGTTGAGGAAGCCCAGCCGCAGGGTGAGCATGCCGAGCAGGGCGATGCAGACGGTGGCTCCGGCGAAGACCACCGCCCGCCCGGACACCGTCACCGCGCGTTCGGCGGACTCCTGGACGGAGAGTCCGGCGCGCAGCCCCTTGCGGTGCCGGGTGACGATGAAGAGCGCGTAGTCGATGCCCACGCCGAGGCCGATCAGCATGCCCAGCATCGGGGCGAAGTCGGCGACCGTCATGGCGTGGCCGAGCAGGCTGATCCCGGCGGCGGCGGTGCCGACGGCGGCCAGCGCGGTGATGATCGGCAGCAGGGTCGCGGCGAGCGACCCGAAGGCGAGGAAGAGCACCACGGCCGCCGCGGCCAGCCCGATGATCTCCGGCAGCCCTTCGTGCGGCGCCTGGGTGAGGGCGACGCCGCTGCCGCCCAGCTCGACCTGGAGTCCGTTCCCGGCCGCGGCCCGGGCGGTGCTGACGACCGCGCGGGCCTGGGCCGCGGGCAGGTCGCCGGGCGAGCTGCGGAAGGTCACCGAGGCATAGGCGGTGCGCCCGTCGTGGCTGATCTGCCCGGCGCCACCCTGGCCGTAGGGGCTCTTGACCTCGGCGACGCCGGGCAGCCGGCCGACCTCGGCGAGCGTGTGCGCCATGGTCGTGCGGACCGCGGTGGAGCGGACGGTGCCGGCGTCGGTGTGCCAGACGATGGTGTCGGTGTCGCCAGCGCCGTCCGGGAACGCCTTGGCCAGCAGGGCTCCGGCCTGCCCGGATTCGGTGCCGGGGACCGCGTAGTCGGTGGAGTAGGCGCTGCCGGCCACGCCCGCGGCGACGGCCGTCCCAGTGAAGGCGGCGAGCCAGAGGAGGATCACCACGAGGCGGCGCCTGAGGCACCAGCGAGCCAGAGCGGTCACGGGCTGCTTCCGGGTCGTGCGCCGATATCTCCCGGGAGCGGGTGGTGCCGAACGCGGACTGACGGGGCGGGGAAAAAGGGGAGGAAGAGGGCGGAACGGGGCGGGACGGGTGGGAGAACGGGGGCTGGCGCGGGGGCCACCGCGGCCGATACCGGCACGACGGTCCCGCTTCCGAGTGCAGAGTGTCAGCCCGAAAAGATCCTTTGTCCCCTTTGTGGACTTCCCCACAGAGACGACGACGGAGGCAACCCGGCCCATTTATCGGGCGGTTATGCCCACCAAAAGCCCCTTAACGGACTTTCTATCCTTCGTTCCATTCGCCTTTGGTCCGCTCCCCCGGCCCGGCCCGCGCCTCACCCGGTGATCGACTCCTTGCCGTTCTCCACGTGCCCCTTCAGTCGACGGCGGAAGGAGCCGTCCTCGGCGGTCTTCAGCTCCAGGTCGTACCAGCCGTGCGCGTCGCCGGCGGCGTGCGCGACGGTGCGGCGGGCGTGATCCTGGACCACGTGCAGCACTGAGACCCACGCCACTTCATGAGGGAGTCGCCCCCGCCAAGGGTGCGGCTCCCTCACTTCGCGTTGCCGCCACATGGGCGGAGGGGTGACGGATTGAACGTGTTGAGGGCACAAAAGCTGTCCCTGGCGCCCTCTTTTCTCTTACGCGTATGAGAAAGAAGAAGCAAAGGGCAGTTAATTGGCCCCTGGGTGAGCGGTCGGCCCACCGCCTGGCGAACGAGGGTGTCACGGCCCCCAGTTAATGCATATGAAGGCGGGCCCGTGCCGTGGACTCCAGCGTCCGACGTGGCGGCGTGAGTGTCGCGCCCGTTCAGCTTCTCCCGCGTGCCCCGTTCTCTTTCGGGATGCCGCGCGGGAGTTGAGCGCCTGGCCCGTAGCTCAGCGGGAGAGCGCCCGATTGTCGACCGGGTGACCGCCGGTTCGATTCCGGCCGGGGTCGCTGACGAAACGCATTCCATCTTGGGGGCTGTGTGGCCTGGCATGGCAGCGATCGACGTTCCCGCCTTCCGGCGGACTGGCCGGTCCGTCGTCTCTCCGTGACGCTGCTGGTGCAGCTCGGGGTGGTGGCGGTGACGGGGCTGCTGAATCTGCGGCTGCCCCGGGTGGTCGGCCGAGAGCTGAGCGGGACCGGCCGCGCCCGGTACGGCAGCAGAGCCCCGATACGGCAGCAGGGCCCGGACCGCGTCGCGGTCCGGGCCCTGCCCCGTGCGGTGCCGCCCTGCGGCGGCGGTGCGTCAGCTCTGTGCGGTGTCGTCGCCCGTCTGCCCGGCGCCCTCAGCTGCGGCTGCCTTCTCGCGCATCTTGCGCACCAGCTCCGCCTTCTGGTCGGCGGCACCCTGGCGGTCGAGGTTGCGGTGCGGACCGTTGTTCTGCCGTTCGGCGCGGGACAGCCTCTTGCGCTGGCCGCCGCCCATGCCCACGGGGTTGTTGATGTTCTTGCTCACGGGTTCTCCCGGAATGATGTGAAGTGATCTACGGATTCATCGGTGGGGGACGGGCGCGGCGACGTCGAAGGACGTCAGCAGGGGCCCATCACGCTCTCACTCGTAAATCGGCGTCTGGAAGAACATGACAAAGACATTACCCGGTTCCGCCGGCCCCGCACACCAGGCTTTTCGCCGCCCCGGCGTCGGCCGGGCCTTCGGCGAGCGCCCGGGGTCAGCCGTTTCCTTCCGGGAACCTCAGCACCGCCAGCACCCGCCGGTGGTCGCCGCCCGCCCGGGGCAGGTCCAGATGGGCGTTACTGGCCGCCGCGGGCGTTGTCAGTGGTCGCGACCCGGCCACCGCCGCGCCAACTCCCCGTACCCGCCTACGAGATACCGCCGGCACCACGTCCGCCCCCCAGTCGACAGTCAACGGCCTTCCAATGGTCTTCGGGCGGCCCATTGAGAGGATCCGAGCGGGACAGCAGTGGACCCGTATGGCAGGCGATAGGTATCGGAGTGACAACTTTGGAAACGGCTGACCCGCTGACCAGAGGCGGACGTGGCCGGTTCCGGCGCGCGTGGGCTGTTCCCCGTGGGCATCCGCCCGAGAAAGATCATCCGCAGGGGGGCCGGAGAGGCGCGCGACGCTCGTCTCCGCGGGCTCCGAAGTCGTGCACACCCTCACGTCCGCCTCCCTCGCCACCTCCCCTGCCGTCCGCGCGCTGACCGGCCCCGGCGGCTACCTCATGCCGGCCCGGGAACTGTCCGCGCTGCTGGGCGTCGAGGCGACCGACTGGGCCCGATTCGGCACCCATTGGCACGACCTCACTCTGGACACGCACATGGCCGACGGCGGTACGTACCGCTTCCGCCGCTACGGGCAGTTCGACGTGGACGCCACGACGGGCACGCTCACCCCGCTGCCGCACGCGCCCTACGTCCAGGAAAGCACCATCAACCCGCTCAACGGCGGCGTCGAGCGGCACTTCGACCCGCTGACGGAGGGGTTCACCTCCGACCCGCTGCTGCGGTCGCTGCTGCTCACCATGGCCGCGCTGTTCACCGCGGCCGAGGGCACCTCGGCCTGGAACATCAAGCTGCGCCCCTACCGGATCACCGCGGGCGAGGACCAGGCCGGGCAGCCCGCCCCCGAGGGCCGGCACCGCGACGGGGTCACCTTCATCACCTCGCTGATGATCGACCGGTGCAATGTCGCGGGCGGCGAGAGCGCCGTCTACGACAACGACGGCCGGGAACTGCTCACCACCACCCTCGCCGACCCCGGCGACCTCCTCCTCGGTGACGACCGCCGCACCCTGCACTCCGTCACCCCGCTGAGCCCGGTGGACGCGACGGCCCCCGCACACCGGGACGTCCTGGTGGTCGCCTTCACGGAGCGCTGACCGCCCGCTGACCGCCCGAAGAGCGCCCGCCCAGGCCCCGGTGACCGTCTGCTGACCGCCCGCCGGGCCGGGCCCGGCACCCCGTCGTCGTCGCGGCGCGCCGGGCCCAGGCCCCGTCACCCCGCCGTCGAACCCGCCTCTCTCCCACCCCGCGAACCGCCGTCGAACAAGGACCCACGATCATGACCACTGTGACCGCTCGCACTGCACCCCCCGGCAACCGGCCCCTCTGGCTGATCGATGTCCCCGTCGTCCTGGTGGCCGTCGTCTGGGGCTCCAGCTACCTGGCCGCCAAGGAACTGGCCACCGGCACCACCGTCATCGCCCTTCTCCTCCTGCGGTTCGTGGTGGCCACGCCGGTCATGGCGCTGGTCGCGGGCCGCGGAATCACCCGGCTCAACCGACGGGAGGTCGGCGCGGGCGCACTCCTCGGCATGCTCCTGTCGGGCGTACTGATGCTGGAGACCTACGGAGTGGTACACACCTCGGCGACCAACGCGGGCCTCATCATCAGCCTGACCATGATCTTCACCCCGCTCGCCGAGGCCGCCACGACCCGCACCCGCCCCACCGGCGCCTTCGTCGGCGCGGCGGCGCTGTCGGTGACCGGGGTGGCCCTGCTGACCCAGGGGTCGGGGTTCACCACCCCGTCGTCCGGCGACTTCCTGATGCTGCTCGCCGCCCTCGCCCGCACCGTGCACGTCATGGCCATGAGCCGCCTGAAGGCGGTCCGTTCGACCGACTCCGGAGCGCTGACCGTCGTCCAGTTCGCCGGCGCCATCGCGGTCTTCGCACTCGCGTCGCCCTTCGCGGGCGCCTCCCCGCTCTCCGTGGCGGCCGCCTACTCCCCCCACCAGTGGGCCGCCCTCCTGTACCTGGCCCTGATGTGCACGCTCTTCGCCTTCTTCGTCCAGATGTGGGCGGTGCGCCGGACCTCGCCGTCCCGCGTGAGCCTGCTGCTGGGCACGGAACCGCTCTGGGCCGCCGTCATCGGCGTCGCGGCCGGCGGCGACCGTCCCGGCCCGCTCGGCGCGGTCGGGGCGGTCCTCGTCCTCATCGGTACGACCTGGGGCCGGCAGGCCACGCCGCCACCGAAGCCGACGAAGCCGGAGGAGACCGACGAGACCGGGGAGACCTACAGGACCGACGGGACCGACGGGACCGACGGGACCGACGGGACCGACGGGACCAACGAGACCGACGAGACCGCCGCCCCTCCGGCAGCATCCCAGCCGACCGGCGCGGCCTAGGGCCTAGTAGTCCCTACGCCACCGCGACCCCGATCTCCGCCCGCGACAACAGCCCCCGTTCGACGGCCATCATGCCCGCCTGGAACCTGCTGTCCGCCCCCAGCTTGGACAGCAGCGGAGTGATCGTCCGCCGCAGCGTACGGTCGGAAACCCCGAGGTTACGGGCGATGGCGCTGTCCTTCAGCCCGGCGGCGAACATCCGCAGGACCATCCTCTCCCGGTCGGTCAACGCCCCGTCACGGGACACCTGCCGGACCTCCCCCGGCGCGGCGTCGGCCACCCGCTTCGCGTACACCCAGCAGTGCTCGAAGACCTGGCGCAGCAGCCGGCACACCGCCACACCGTGGATCTCCAGCGCCGTCGCCTCCTCACCGTCCGCGTTCAGGGTGACCAGTGCCTGCACGTCATCGACCAGGGTGAGCCGGAACGGCAGCGTCATCGCGAGCCGCACCTGGGCCCCCGCCCGCCGCAGCCGGAACAGCTGCGCCTGCCCCGCCGTACTGTCAGGCGTCGAGCGCAGGTGGATGGCGCGCAACGACACCCCCCGGGCGAGGACCTGCACACTGCGCCGGTCGACCTCCTCCCCCCGCCCGGGCACGGCCAGGTCGTTCGGCCGCAGCACGAGAACCTCCCGACGCGCCATGGCCGCGAGGGCGTCCATGCTCTCCGCGATCCGCTGCTGCCCCACCCGCGCCGCTATGTGGGAGGACTGCGCGGTACCCGTACCCGACGGCTGGAAGGCCGGCAGGCTGTCGGCCAGCGCGCTGAACGCGGCCCGCAGCGACCGCAGTCCGTCGAGGCGGTCCGCCGTCGTCTGCTCGGCGGTGTCCAGCAGCAGCGCGAACGCCGTCTCCGGCGACACCGGAACCGGCAACTCCGCACCGCGGGACGGCCGTACGAGGCCCATGGACATCAGGTACCGCAGGCTCTCCTGGAACTGCCGGCCCGTCATACCGAGCCGCTCCGCCGCGTGATCCTGCGGGCAGTCACCCTCCGCCAGGAGTAAGTTGAAGACCTCGTCGGCCCGATCCGGACCGGTACGCGAACGCATGACACCTCCACGAAGACTGTGTGGCACGGCGTCATTGACGTGATCGACGAACGTCCCGGATGGTAAGTGGCAGTCAGATCGACCGTCCACGCCCGTCTCTCATCCTGAGATCTTCCCGACCCCCGGCCGGCCGCCACTCGCACCACACGATCTTCCCCGGCACCCGCTCCTCTACGCCCCACGCGTCCGCCAGCGCCGACACCAGCAACAGCCCGCGCCCGTACTCCTCGTACGCCGCGCCGCCCTGCTCCGGCACCCGCGGCTCGCCGCCCCCGCTGTCGTGCACCTCGACGCGCAACAGCCCGTCCTCCGCCCCCAGCGCCAGCCACAGCCGGTATCCACGCCCCGGCGGTACGCCGTGCAGCACCGCGTTCGTGGCCAATTCGCTCACACAGAGCACGACCTCGTCCGCCCCGCGCTTCCGATCCCAGTCAGCGAGCGTACTTCGCGCGAACTCCCTGGCCAGCGACACGGAACGGCGCTCGCGCCGGTAGAACGCCGTCCGGATCCGCACGGCCTGAATCTCCTCTTGCATGCCACCAATGTCACTGGGTGTGACTACGCTGGGCCACAGCGTGATGTCGTACAGATGCGATGTACGACTTCTCGCCGCATCAGACGGTCACGACGGGGGGAAGGCAAGCGGCATGCACCAGGCGAACAAACCGAAGCGGATCACGTCATGGCATGTGATCGGCGCCCAGTTGAGCCACTTCCGCAGGGCGGCCCGGTTAACGCAACCGGCACTAGCCGAGGCCGTGGGCGTACACGAGGACACCATCGGCTCCATCGAACAGGGCCGCAGAGCCCTGAAGATCGACCTGGCCGAGGCGTTCGACGAAATCCTCGACACGAAGGGGGCGTTGGCGGTTGCGGTCAAGAAAGTGCCGGAGCGCGAGAAACTCCCGGCCTTCGTCCAGTCTCTCGTGGAGCACGAGGAGGAGGCACTGACGCTGCTCTCGTACGAGAATCAGGTGGTGCCGGGCCTTCTACAGACCGCGCCGTACGCACGAGCCGTGTTCGACTGCCTCTACCCGCCGCTCGATGAGGACCAGGCGGACGAATGGGTCTCCGCGCGACTCGACGCCAAAGGCTCCTGGAACGCAAGAAGCCTCGGCCGATGCTCAACTTCATCCTGGAGGAGGTGCTGCTCCATCGGCCAGTAGGGGGGCCCGACACCCTACGCGGACAGCTCCGCCATCTTCGGCAATGCGCCGAACTCCCCTTCCTGGGGCTCCAGATCATGCCTACCTCCCGAGGCGCACATGCCTCACTCGACGGCCCCCTCGTCCTTCTGGAGACGCCCGACCACGATCACCTGGCATACATCGAAGCGCAACGGATCAGCTTCCTGGTCGACGACCCCAGTGAGGTCAGCGTGTACCAACAGGTGTATGGGATGCTGCGGTCGCAGGCCCTCACCCCTGAGGAGTCCAAGGGTCTGCTGGACGACTTGCTAGGAGAGTCATGACCAGCACAGCAGCCCAGACGTCCTCCGACGGCCTTGCCTGGTTCAAGTCCAGCTACAGCGGCAGTGCGGGTGGCAACTGCCTCGAAGCCGCCTACGCCTGGCGCAAGTCCAGCCACAGCGGCGACGAAGGCGGCAACTGCCTCGAAGTGTCCGCGTCCCACACCACCATCCACATCCGCGACTCCAAGAACCCCGACGGGCCGGTGCTCACCCTCCCGGCCGCCGCCTGGGGCGCGTTCGTCGCGGACGTCACCCGGCCGTGAAACGGCGGCAACTCGGCCCGCACGGGCCGCTCGTCTCCGCGCTCGGCCTCGGCTGCATGGGGATGTCGACGTCGTACGGGGTACCGGACGACGCCGAGTCCGTCCGCACCCTGGACCGGGCGGTGGAGCTCGGGGTGACCCTGCTCGACACCGCGGACGCGTACGGGCGGGGCGCCAACGAGGAGTTCCTCGGGCAGTGGTTGGGCAGCCGACCGGCCACCGTGCGGGACGGGCTGGTCGTCGCGACCAAGTTCGGGTTGCGGCACGACGCGGGCACCGGGCGGGTGAACGAGGTCGACACCTCCGCCGCCTGGGTGCGCACCGCGTGCCACGCCTCCCTGCGCCGCCTCGGTACGGACCGGATCGACCTCTACTACATGCACCGGCGCGACCCGGCCGTCCCCATCGAGGAGACGGTCGGCGCCATGGCGGAGCTGGTCGCCGAGGGGTCCGTACGCCACCTCGGCCTCAGCGAGGTGAACCCGCGCACGCTGCGCCGGGCGCACGCCGTCCACCCCATCAGCGCCGTACAGCTGGAGCACTCCCTCTTCACCCGCGAGGTGCTGGAGGGCGAAATGCTGGCGACCTGCCGGGAGTTGGGCATCGGCGTCGTCGCGTACGCGCCGCTCGGGCGCGGCATGCTGACGGGCGCCCTCTCCTCCCGCGGTGACCTCACCGCCGACGACGCCCGGCGCCGGTGGCCGCGCTTCTCCGACGAGAACATCGAGCGCAATCTCGCGCTCGTACGGGCCCTGCGCGCCACCGCCGAGTCCCTCGGCTGCACACCGGCGCAGGCCGTCCTCGCCTGGCTGCTCGCCCAGGGCGAGGACCTCGTGCCGATCCCCGGCACCAAGCGCCGGGCCTATCTGGAGGAGAACGCGGCCGCGGCCGATCTCTCGCTCAGCCCGGAGCAGGCGGACCGACTCCGCGCCGCCGTGCCCGACGGCGCGGTGGCCGGGGAGCGCTACCCCGACGCCGCTCTGGCCCGCCTCGGACACTGACCGAGGGCCCCGCGACGGGCCGGCCGGCGACGCAGCCGGCGGCTCAGTCCGCGAGCAACGCCGGTGCCAGTTCCCGGAGTTGGTCGATGCCCAGGCCGCGGTCGGCGGCGATCGGCTGGAGGGCGACGTGGTCGGCGCCCGCGTCGTGGTGCTCCTGCACCCGCCGCCGGATCGCGTCCACATCACCCCAGGCAACGATCCCGTCGACCAGGCGGTCGCTGCCGCCACCGGTGAAGTCGTCGTCGTCGAAGCCCAGCCGCCGCAGGCTGTTCACGTAGTTGGGCAGCGCGAGGTAGAAGCCCAGGTGCTGCTCGCGGATCAGGGCGCGGGCGGTCGCCGGGTCGCTCTCCAACAGGACGGCCTGCTCGGGGGCGAGCAAGGGGGTGCGGCCCAGGATCTCGCGGGCGTCGGCGGTGTGCTCGGGCGTGACGAAGTACGAGTGCACGCCCGCGGCCCGCTCCCCCGCCAGCTCCACCATCTTGGGGCCGAGCGCCGCGAGCACCCGGGCCGGCGGCGTCTCCACCGGGCCCTCGTACGTGGCCTCGTCCATCGCCGTCAGATAGGCGCGCATCGCGGCGAGCGGCTTGGCGTAGGCGTGGCCGCGGACGTTGACCTGCGGGGCGTGGCTGGCGCCCAGGCCCAGCAGGAACCGGCCGTCGTAAGCCTCAGCGAGGGTGTGTGCGCCGGCGTTCATCGCGGTGGCGTCCCGGCCCCAGATGTTGGCGATGCCGGTGGCGACGGTCAACCGCTCGGTGGCGGCCAGCAGCAGCCCGGCGTGGGCGAACGCCTCCTTGGTGGCCTGCGCCTCACCGAACCACAGCGCCCCGTAGCCCAGTTGCTCCACCTCGGCCGCGAACTGCCGCCCGGTCGCGGCCGACACCCGGCCGAGCCCGCCGTGCCAGACCCCGACCCGGCCGAGCCGCGCGGCGATCGCACGCGCGTCCTGAACCGGTGTGTCCTGCTGCGCCATTGCTCGTTCCTCCACTGTCCGGCGGGTGGTGCCCCGGGGGCCCGTATCCGTTGATCCTTCTCCTGTGACAGCGCCGCGGACGGACCCGGCATTCCGCCCCGGTGGAAGAAAGATCGTGAATCCTCCGGAGGACGGCCGGGGAACCGGCCGCGGTACCTCCCCTGCCGGACAGCCGGGCAGCGGGACAGCCGGATGGCCGGACAGCCGGATACGGCGAAGCGGCCGCCCCTCCGAGGAAGGACGGCCGCTCGCGACCGGGACGGGCTCGACGGACGAACCCGGGGTGATCAGCCCTCGACGCCCAGCTTCTCCAGGATCAGTTCCCGCACCCGGGCGGCGTCCGCCTGGCCACGGGTGGCCTTCATGACCGCGCCGACCAGGGCACCGGCGGCGGCGACCTTGCCGCCGCGGATCTTGTCGGCGATCGCGGCGTTGGCGGCGATCGCCTCGTCCACGGCGGTGCCGAGCGCGCCCTCGTCGGAGACGACCTTCAGCCCGCGCTTCTCGACGACCGTGTCCGGGTCGCCCTCGCCGGCCAGCACGCCCTCGATGACCTGCCGGGCCAGCTTGTCGTTGAGCGAGCCCTCGACGACCAGCGCGGCGACCCGGGCGACCTGCTCCGGGGTGATCGGCAGCGCGGCCAGCTCCACCCCGTCCTCATTCGCGCGGCGGGCCAGCTCGCCCATCCACCACTTGCGGGCCGCGGCGGCGTCCGCACCGGCCTCGGTGGTGGCGACGATCAGGTCGACCGCACCGGCGTTGAGGATCGACTGCATGTCGAGCTCGGCGATGCCCCACTCCTCGCGGAGCCGGTTGCGGCGGACCCGCGGCAGCTCGGGCAGGGTGGCCCGCAGCTCCTCGACCCAGTCGCGGGACGGGGCCACCGGCACCAGGTCCGGCTCGGGGAAGTAGCGGTAGTCCTCCGCCTCCTCCTTGATCCGGCCCGACGTGGTGGAGCCGTCCTCCTCGTGGAAGTGCCGGGTCTCCTGGAGGATCGTGCCACCGGAGGAGAGCACCGCGGCGTGCCGCTGGATCTCGAACCGGGCGGCCCGCTCCACGGAGCGCAGCGAGTTGACGTTCTTGGTCTCCGAGCGGGTACCGAACTTCTCGGTGCCGTGCGGCCGCAGCGAGAGGTTCACGTCGCAGCGCATCTGGCCCATCTCCATACGGGCCTCGGAGACGCCCAGCGCCTTGATCAGCTCGCGGAGCTCGGCGACGTACGCCTTGGCGACCTCGGGGGCCCGCTCGCCGGCGCCCTCGATCGGCTTGGTGACGATCTCGATGAGCGGGATGCCGGCGCGGTTGTAGTCCAGCAGCGAGTGCCGGGCGCCGTGGATCCGGCCGGTCGCCCCACCGATGTGGGTGGACTTGCCGGTGTCCTCCTCCATGTGGGCGCGCTCGATGTGCACGCGGAAGATCTCACCGTCCTCCAGCTGTACGTCGAGGTAGCCGTCGAAGGCGATCGGCTCGTCGTACTGGGAGGTCTGGAAGTTCTTCGGCATGTCCGGATAGAAGTAGTTCTTCCGGGCGAAGCGGCACCATTCGGCGATGGTGCAGTTCAGGGCCAGGCCGATCTTGATCGCGGACTCCACGCCGGTCGCGTTGACGACCGGGAGGGATCCGGGCATGCCCAGGCAGGTGGGGCAGGTCTGCGAGTTGGGCTCGGCGCCCAGGGTGGTCGCACACCCGCAGAACATCTTGGTCTTGGTACCGAGCTCGACGTGCACCTCCAGACCCATCACGGGGTCGTAGGTGGCCAGCGCGTCCTCGTACGGCACCAGGTCGGTGACAGTCACGGTGAAACTAACCTCTCAGGTCCGGCGCCGGTCAGCCCGCGAGGACGTCGTCGTCATTGAGACGGCGCAGTTCGCGGACGAGCAGGGCGACACCGGTGACGATGGCGGCGGCGGAGACAACGGCGTCGATCAGTTGGAGCGTGTCGTGCTCCCCCTTGGCCTTCTTCGCCTGCTTGACGACGCTCACCGCGCCGAACAGCGTGGTGCCGATGGACAGGTAGGTGCCGGGCTTGGACTTCTTGAAGCTCTTGGCCTTGGCCAGCTTTCCACTCACAGCGTCTCCTCCAGCAGGTCCTCGATGACAACTCCGCTCACAGGGCCGGCGCCTCCTCCAGGAGCGGGTGGCCCCACTTCTCGGTGAGCGCGGACTCGACCGCGGCGCCGACCTTGTAGAGCCGGTCGTCGGCCATGGCCGGGGCGATGATCTGCAACCCCACCGGCAGCCCGTCCTCGGGGGCCAGTCCGCAGGGCAGCGACATGGCGGCGTTGCCCGCCAGGTTGGCGGGGATGGTGCACACGTCGGCGAGGTACATCGCCATCGGGTCGTCGTTGCGCTCGCCGATCGGGAACGCGGTGGTCGGCGTGGTCGGCGAGATGATCACGTCGACCTGCTCGAAGGCCCGCTCGAAGTCGCGGGTGATCAGCGTGCGGACCTTCTGGGCGCTGCCGTAGTACGCGTCGTAGTAGCCGGAGCTGAGCGCGTACGTGCCGAGCATGATGCGGCGCTTGACCTCGGGGCCGAAGCCGGCCTCGCGGGTCAGTGCGGTGACGTCCTCGGCCGACTTCGTGCCGTCGTCGCCGACCCGCAGGCCGTAGCGCATGGCGTCGAAGCGGGCGAGGTTGGAGGAGCACTCGGAGGGCGCGATCAGGTAGTACGCGGCCAGCGCCAGGTCGAAGGACGGGCAGTCCAGCTCGACGATCTCGGCGCCCAGCTCCTTGAGCAGCGCGACCGACTCGTCGAAGCGCTGCACGACGCCGGGCTGGTAGCCCTCGCCGCGGAACTGCTTGACGATGCCGACCCGCATCCCGTCCACGTTGCCGTTGCGGGCCGCCTCGACGACCGCCGGGACCGGGGCGTCGATGGAGGTGGAGTCCATCGGGTCGTGGCCGGCGATGGCCTCGTGCAGCAGCGCCGTGTCCAGCACCGTGCGGGCGCACGGGCCGCCCTGGTCCAGGGAGCTGGAGAAGGCCACCATGCCGTAGCGGGAGACCCCGCCGTAGGTGGGCTTGACGCCGACGGTGCCGGTGACGGCGGCGGGCTGGCGGATCGAACCGCCGGTGTCCGTGCCGATGGCGAGCGGGGCCTGGAAGGAGGCCAGGGCGGCGGAGGAGCCGCCGCCGGAGCCGCCGGGGATCTTGGTGAGGTCCCAGGGGTTGCCGGTCGGCCCGTAGGCGCTGTTCTCCGTCGACGACCCCATGGCGAACTCGTCCATGTTGGTCTTGCCGAGGATGACGACGTCGGCGGCCTTGAGCTTCTTGGTCAGCGTGGCGTCGTAGGGCGGCATCCACCCTTCGAGGATCTTCGAGCCGACGGTGGTCGGCATGTCCTGAGTGGTGAAGATGTCCTTCAGCGCGAGCGGGACGCCGGCCAGCGGGCCCAGCTTCTCGCCGCGCGCCCGCTTCTCGTCGATGGCGCGGGCCTGGGCCAGCGCGCCTTCGCGGTCCACGTGCAAGAAGGCGTGCACCTTCTCGTCGACGGCCTCGATGCGGGCCAGGTGCGCCTCGGTCACCTCGACGGCGGTGAGCTCGCCGGCGGCGATCTTCGCCGCGATCTCGGCGGCGGTGAGCTTGATCAGGTCAGCCATGTCGGTCACTCCTCCCCCAGGATCTGCGGCACCTTGAAACGCTGCTGCTCCTGGGCCGGGGCGCCGGAGAGCGCCTGCTCGGGGGTGAGCGACGGACGGACCTCATCCGGCCGCATCACGTTGGTCAGGGGCAGCGGGTGGGACGTCGGCGGGACGTCTTGGTCGGCGACCTCGGAGACGCGGGCGACCGCGCCAATGATGTCGTCGAGCTGTCCGGCGAAGTGGTCGAGCTCTTCGTCCTTCAGCTCCAGACGTGCCAGCCGGGCGAGGTGGGCGACCTCCTCGCGCGTGATGCCAGGCATGCAGAGATCCTCTGGTGTTTTCGGCGGAGTGTTCTGGGCGGAGTGTTCCGGAAGGAGATTTCTGGGCGAATTCTCCGGCGGAGTATTCCGGCCCAATCCTATGGCGTACGGGAACGCTGCCGCGAAACGCTTTCGCCGGAGCGCTTCGGCGGGGTGCTGCGCCGGACCGCCCGGCGGGGCGCGGGGCGGTCCGGCGGGGCGCGGGGCGGTCCGGCGGGCCGCCCCACGGGCCCGGGCGGCGGCCGCGGACCGGGGTCAGCCGCCGTCCGCCACCGGGGCGCCCGGAGGCGGATCGTTTGTCCTGGGGCCGTCCGGCGCCCTGGGGTCGGGCGGTGTGTCCGGTGGCGGCACGTCCGGCGCCGGCGCGTTCGCTTGCGCTGCGTCCGGTGCCGGCGCGTTCGCTTGCGGTGCGTCCGGTGCCGGTGCGTTCGCTTGCGGTGCGTCCGGTACCGATACGTCCGGTGCCGGTTCGTTCGTCTCGGGTTGGTCGGGGGGCGGCCGGTCCGGTGTCCCTTGGCTGGGGGCCGGTTGGTCCGGTGCGGGGAGCTGCGCGGTGGTGTCGGAGCGGGGATTTGGGACGGCCGGTGGCCGGGTCAGTTCAAGACCTGTCCCGAAGGGCGCTCGGCTGCCTTCTCCGCCGCCAGGGCGGTCGTCTCCGACGCACGGTGCCACCCGTGCTCACCGCGGGCCCGTAGCCAGGCCGTGGTCTCGTCCGGTGGCATCGCGGCGGCCACCAGCCAGCCCTGGACCGCGTCACAGCCCAGGTCGCGCAGCCGCTCCCAGGTCTCGTCGTCCTCGACGCCCTCGGCGACGACCAGCAGGCCCAGCGAGTGGGCGAGGTCGAGGGTGCAGCGGACGATCTCGGCGTCCTCGTTGTCGACGGCCAGTCGGGCCACGAAGGAGCGGTCGATCTTCAGCTCGCTGACCGGGAGGCGCCGCAGGTGGACCAGGGAGCTGTAGCCGGTGCCGAAGTCGTCCAGGGACATCTTCACGCCGTGGGCGGTGAGCCCGGCCAGGGTGTCGGCGGCCCGCTGCGGGTCCTCCAACAGGACGTGTTCGGTTATCTCCAACTGGAGGGCGCCCGGTGGGACGCGATGTCGGGCGAGCCGGGCGGCGACCGCGCCGGCGAAGCCCGGGGAGTGCACATCGCGCGGTGAGACGTTCACCGCGACCGGCACCTCCAGGCCCATCGCGCGCCAGCGCGCCACCTGGGCGAGCGCGGTCTCCAGGACGTACTCGGTCAGCCGGGGCATCAGGCCGGAGGACTCGGCGATGGCGATGAACTCGTCGGGCGGGACCCGGCCGCGGTCCGGATGGACCCAGCGGACCAGCGCCTCCAGACCGGCGACGTGTCCGTCGAAGCCGACCTTGGGCTGGTAGTGCAACTCCACGTCGCCGGCGTCCAGGGCGCGCCGCAGATCGCCCAGCAGGCCGAGCCGGTCGGGGGTGTTGCCGTCCCGCTTGGCCTCGTAGAGCTCGACGCCGCTGCGGTCCCGCTTGGCTTGGTACATCGCCACGTCGGCGCGGCGCAGCAACCCTTCGGCGTCCAGCGCGTGTTCGGGGAAGACCGCGACCCCCGCGCTGGCTTCGAGCACGAGGGTCAGTCCGTCGAGGTCCAGCGGGGAGCTGAGGGCCGCGACGAGGTTGCGGGCCACCCGCTGGGAGCTGGTGAGGGAGTCGGTGGCCGGCAGCAGGACGGCGAACTCGTCGCCGCCGAGCCGGGCGGCCTCGGCGCCGCGCGGGAGTGCGTGCCGCAGCCGGTCGGCGATCTGGAGCAGCAGGCGGTCGCCGGCGAGGTGTCCGAGGGTGTCGTTGACGGAACGGAAGCGGTCGAGGTCGATCAGGACGAGGGCGGCCCGGATGCCGGCCCGTTCGGCCTCGTCCAGGGCCGTCCAGGTACGCTCCAGCAGCCACTGGCGGTTGGGCAGGCCGGTGAGCGGGTCGCGCAACTGCTCCTCGGCGCGGGCCCGGGCTATCCAGAGGGTGGAGTCCAAGGCGATCAGCGGGACCGCGAACAGCGGGAGCAGCAGCGGGGCACCCACCGCGCAGACCGCGATCAGCGGGGAGATGCCGAGCAGGGCGATACCGACCAGGGCCTGCCGCACCACCGCCGTACGGGCGATGGTGGGCAGCCCGCCGTCGGGCGGCAGCCGGCTGAACCAGAGCAGCCCCCGGCTGACGAGGAGGTAACTCCCCGCCATCACGATGACTTCGGGCAGGACCGAGAGGTCCCAGGCGTCGGGCGCCCAGGGCCGGCGGACCGCGGGGTGCACCCCGCAGACGGCCAGGCCGAGCGCCGCGGCACCGATGCCGAGGACGTCAACGGCCCCGTGGACCACGGCCTGTCGCCAGCGCTGTCGTCTGGCGGCGCCGACCAGGACCACCACGGAGAGGCTGACCAAAATGGCCGGCACCCAGCCGTAGAGGAGGAGTACGGCGAGGGCGAGGGCGGCCCCGGAGCCGGTGCCGCCCCACCACCGGTCCCGGCCGAGAGCGACCAGGTGGCCGACGATGACACCGGTCAGGACCGCCAGCGACCAGCCGACGGCTCCTGTGGGGAACAGCGGCGCACCGCCGCCGAGGGTGTGCAGCACTCCGGCGGCGAGCGCCACGCCCGCCGCCAGGACGATGGCCGCGGGCAACGCAGGCACCACAAGCCGGCGGAGCCGCGACGCCGGAGCGGCGCTGTCGGTCGGTTTCATTCCGATCCCTCTCACAGCCGGCTGTGCCCGCGCCACGGCAGGCGCACACGTCAACAGTAGGCCGCGGAAGGCTGTTGCGGGCAGCGATCCGCAGCGGTTGCCCGAATGCGACCCGGCCTCCCGGATCAATCTGGTATGCGCCGATGGGGTGACACCTCACTCCTCCTCAGGCGGAGTGACAGCTACCGCTCGTGCTGCCTCGGGACCCTGCTCCAGCAGCACAGCGAAGCCATCATCGTCCAACACGGGGACCTTCAGCTGCATGGCTTTGTCGTACTTCGAACCGGGGTTGTCGCCCACCACTACGAATCCGGTCTTCTTGGAAACGGATCCGGTCACCTTCGCTCCGAGAGCCTGTAGCGCTTCTTTCGCGCCATCTCTGGTGTGTGACTGAAGTGTGCCCGTTACTACGACGGTGACGCCTTCCAAGGGACGCGGGCCCGCCTCACCCGTCTGCTCCTCCTCCATCCGGACGCCCGCGGCCCGCCACCGCTCGATGATTTCCTCGTGCCAGTCCACCGCGAACCACTGCTTGAGCGAGGCCGCGATGGTGCCGCCGACGCCGTCCACGGCGGCCAGTTCCTCCTCGCTGGCCTCCCGGATCCGGTCGATGGAGCGGAACTCGCGCGCCAACGCCTGCGCCGCGACCGGGCCCACGTGGCGGATCGACAGGCCGGTGAGGATCCGGGCCAGCGGGCGCTCCTTGGCGGCCTGGATGTTCTCCAACATGGCGAGGGTGTTCTTCTTCGGCTCGCCCTTCTGGTTGGCGAAGAAGGTGACGACCTTCTCCTGGCCGGTCTTCGGGTCGCGCTTGGGCAGGCCGGTGTCCGGGTCGAGGACATGGGACTTGATGGGCAGCAACTGCTCGACGGAGAGGTCGAAGAGGCCGCCCTCGTCCTTCAGCGGCGGCTCGGTGGGCTCCAGCGGCTGACTGAGCGCGGTGGCGGCGACATAGCCGAAGTTCTCGATGTCCAGGCACTTGCGGCCGGCGAGGTAGAACAGCCGCTCGCGGATCTGGGCGGGGCAGGACCGGGCGTTGGGACACCGCAGGTCGATGTCGCCTTCCTTGGCGGGCTGGAGCGCCGAACCGCACTCGGGGCACTCGGCCGGCATCACGAACTCCCGCTCGGTGCCGTCCCGCAGGTCGACGACCGGGCCCAGGATCTCCGGGATGACGTCGCCCGCCTTGCGGATCACGATGGTGTCGCCGATCAGGACGCCCTTGGCCTTGACCACGTCCTGGTTGTGCAGGGTGGCGAACTCCACCTCGGAGCCGGCGACGGTGATCGGCTCGACGACCGCGTACGGCGTGACCCGTCCGGTGCGGCCGACGCCGACGCGGATGTCCACCAGCTTGGTGTTGACCTCCTCCGGCGGGTACTTCCAGGCGATCGCCCAGCGCGGCGCCCGCGAGGTGGCGCCCAGCCGGCCCTGGAGCCGGATCTCGTCGAGCTTGACCACGACGCCGTCGATCTCGTGCTCGACGGCCGTGCTGCGGGTCTCGGGGTCGCCGTAGTGGGCGATGAACTCCCGTACCGCGGCGAGGGAGTTGACGGCGCGGTTGTGCGACGCGGTGGGCAGACCCCACTCCTTGAGCAGGTCGTACGCCTCGGAGAGGCGGTCGATCTCCAGGCCGTCGCGGGCGCCAAGGCCGTGCACCACCATGTGCAGCGGGCGGGTGGCGGTGACCTTGGGGTCCTTCTGGCGCAGCGAACCGGCCGCGGCGTTGCGGGGGTTGGCGAACGGGGGCTTGCCGTCGGCCACCAGGCGCTCGTTGAGCTCCAGGAACTTCTCCATCGGGAAGTAGACCTCCCCGCGGATCTCGACCAGCTCGGGGACCCGGTCGCCGGTGAGGCGGTGCGGGATCTCAGCGATGGTGCGGACGTTGGGTGTGATGTCCTCGCCGGTGCGGCCGTCGCCGCGGGTGGCGGCGCGGGTGAGCCGGCCGTGTTCGTAGGTGAGGTTGACCGCGAGGCCGTCGACCTTCAACTCGCACAGGAAGTGGTACCCGGCGCTCTTGGGGTCGCCGCCCAGCTCGGTGGCGATCCGCTCGGCCCAGGCCGACAGTTCCTCGTCGTCGAAGGCGTTGTCCAGGGAGAGCATCCGCTCGCGGTGCGCGACCTCGGTGAACTCCGTGGCGTAGGAGCCGGCGACCTTCTGGGTCGGGGAATCCGGGGTGCGCAGCTCGGGGTGCGTCTCCTCCAGGGCCTCAAGGGAGCGCAGCAGCTTGTCGAACTCCGCGTCACTGACGACCGGGGCGTCCTTCACGTAGTACCGGAAGCGGTGCTCCTCGATCTGCTCAGCGAGCTGCGCGTGCTTCTCCCGTGCCGCGGCGGGCACCTTGGATGCCGCTGCGTGCTGTTCGCCAGCCACCGTCTTGTCCTCCCGTGTCCTGTCAGAGCGGTCACTCAGGGTTGTCTGCGAGCGACTTCGCCGCCCGGACACAGTGGGCGAGCACCGCGCGGGCATAGGCGGGCGAGGCGCCCGCCAGACCGCACGACGGGGTGACCACCACGGACTCCGCGAGAAGCCCCGGTGCCAGCCCCAGCCTGCGCCACAGCGTCCGGACACCCATGACGCTACCGGCAGGGTCTGACAATCGGCCGTCCACGCCCGGCACCACGCCCGCGAACAGCGCGGTACCGCCCTCGACCGCCTCGCCGATCACCTCGTCCTCACGCTCGGTGAGCAGTGCGGCATCGAACGAGATGCCCGTGGCGCCGGCCCGCCGCAGCAGCCCGAACGGCACCTCGGGGGCGCAGGAGTGGACCACGACCGGTGCGCCGTCCGCCGCCCCGACGAGGTCGCGCAGCGCACCCTCGACGTCCGCGCGGTCCACGGCCCGGTGGGTGCGGTAGCCGCTCGCGGTCTTCACCCGCCCTTGGAGCACCGCGGTCAGCGACGGCTCGTCGAGCTGGAGCACCACCTCGGCGCCCGGCACCCGGCGCCGGACCTCCGCGAGGTGTCCGCGCAGCCCCTCGACGAGGGAGGCGGTGAGGTCCCGGCGGGCCCCGGGGTCGCCGAGCGCCACCTCGCCGTTGCGCAGTTCCAGGGCGGCGGCCAGCGTCCACGGGCCGACCGCGGAGACCTTCAGCGGCCCTGCGTACCCCTGGGTGAACTCCTCCAGGGCGTCCAGGTCCTCGCCGAGCCAGGAGCGGGACCGGCGGGTGTCGCGGCCGGGCCGGTCGCTGATCCGCCAACCGCTGGGCTCCACATGGGCGTAGAGCTCGACGAGCAGCCCTAGGGTCCGCCCGATCATGTCGGCGCCGGGCCCCCGGGCTGGGAGCTCGGGCAGATGGGGGAAGTCCTCCAGCGACCCGGTGACGGTCTTCGCCGCCTCGCGCGCGTCACCGCCCGGCATCGATCCGATGCCGGTCGCCGCGCCGGCCGCCCACTTGTGCCTGGTGTTCTCGCTCACCCCGGAAGGGTATGCGGCGGCGGGCCGGATGGGCTCCCCCGGCCCCGGCCCGCCGCCGTGCGCCCGGCACGACCGCCCGCGTCCGTTGGTGCGGCGTTGGTGCGTCCGTTGATCCGCCGGTCGGTCTGGCGGTCGGTCCGGCGGCGGGTCCAGCGGTCGGTCCGGCGGTCGGTCAGTTCCGCCCTCGGATGCCGAGCCAGCCCACTGCCGTCGCGACTGCCAGGGCCAGCGCGGTCAGCGCGAAGGCGTACCCGGTTCCCTGGTAGGCGCCGCCGGCGCCGGTCAGCACCGCGCCCATGCCGGCGATGCCGACCAGCGAGCCGACCTGCCGATTGGCGTTGAGGGTCGCGCTGCCGATGTCGGCGTGCTCGCGGCCGGCGGCCTCCATCAGGACACCGGTCATCGCCGGGGAGCTGATCCCGCTGGCGAGGTTGGCGACGGCCAGCACCACTGCGATCACCCCGTAGGGCAGCGACGGCGTCAGGAGGAGGAAGAGCAGGAGGTAGCCGGTGGCGGAGAGCGCCAGGGCGGCGGTGAGCGCGACCCGGTTGCCGGTGCGCGGGGCGATCCGGGTGTAGAGCACGTTGCCGAGCGGGAGGACCAGGACGGCCGGGAGCATTTGGAGGCCCGCCGTCACCGCGCTGGCGCCGCGCCCGGTCTGGAGGAAGAGGCCGAGGACGAACAGGGCGCCGTAGAAGGCGAAGTTGAAGAGGAAGCCGACCGCGTTGGCGGCGCTGAAGCGGCTGTCGGCGAAGAGCGTGACGGGCAGGACCGGGGTGCGGGCGGTCCGTTCCCGGATCACGAAACCGGCGACGGCGAGCACCGTCACCGCGCACGCCGCCAGCACGCCGGGCGCGGCCCAGCCGGCGGCGGGCCCCTCGATGAGTGCGTAGCTGAGCGCGCCGAGGGCGAGCAGGCCCAGGACGTGGCCGCTGCCGCCGAGCGGTGCGCCGCTGCCCGGGACGGCCGCGATCACCCGGCGGGTGAGCAGTAGCCCGACGATCCCGATGGGCAGGTTGACCAGGAAGATGCTGCGCCAGCCGAGGGTGCCGACGAGCAGGCCGCCGAGGGTCGGCGCCAGGGCGACGGAGGTGGAGACGATCGCGGACCAGATGCCGAGCACCTTCGCGCGGCGGGCCGGCTCCGGGAAGGCGTTCATCAACAGCGACAGCGAACTGGGCATGAAGAGCGCGGCGCCCGCCCCCTGGGCGAGGCGGGCCGCCACCAGGGCGCCGCCGTCCGGTGCGGCGGCGCCCAGCAGGGAGGCGGCGGTGAAGACGGCCAGCCCGATGAGGTAGATCCGCCGGGCGCCGTACCGCTTGGCGAGCGAGCCGGCGAGCAGCAGCAGCGCGGCGAAGGAGAGGACGTAGCCGTCGACGACCCAGGTGAGGCCGGACATGGTCAGCCCGAGCCGGTCCCGCAGGTCGTGCGCGGCGACGTTCATGATGCCGGTGTCCAGGCTCGCCATCACGAACCCGAGGGCCAGGACGAGGAGTTGAGCGCCGCCGCGGGCGGGCGCAGGGCGGGTCGGGGTGCTCGCCGTAGGGTGCGGCGCCGCGGTCTCAGCGATCATGGATTTAGTTATAGCTGTATCCATCCATTGGCGGTAATAGTTACAGCTATAACTTTGCCGAAGCGATACCAAAGGCCCCCGGGGTACGCCCCGGGGGCCCGTGCGGAAGGTGGGTGGGTCGGGGCTAGCCGGCGGCCCGGCCCAGCGCCCTGAGCAGTTCGTCGCGGAGCGCGCCGCGCTGCGCGCGGGAGAGGTGGTCCAGCGGCGACTCGGTGCCCATCCGCCGCAACAGGTCCAGCCGCAGCTCCCGACCGGCCTCGGTCAGCACCAGTTGCTTGGCCCGCCCGTCCGCGGGGTGCGGGCGGCGGACCACCATGCCCTGCTTCTCCAGCTTGGAGATGACGTAGGTGACGTTCGGCGGCTCACAGCACAGCACCGCGGCCAACTCCCGCGCGGTCTTGGGCTCGCCCAGCTCCTCCAGCGCCTTCGCCTGGGTCGGCGTCAGGTCCAGCTCCGCGATCCGGCTGCGCTGGTGGGCGTCCAGGCGCCGGCTCAGCTCGGCGACGAGCCCCCGGATCTCCCGGAACCCGCACCCCTCAGCAGCGGCGGTCTTCGCTTCGGTGGTCGCCCTTGACGTGGTCACCCCGAAAGCGTACGTCGCCCCCGCGCGGTGCACGGGGGCGAGGGGCGGCCGGGCCGCCGGCGCGGCCCCGGGAGCCCCGGGGCCAAAGGTGGTCACCGGCCCGGCCGGACCACCAGGTCCTTGATCTCCGCGTCCCGCGGCAGGTCGATCGCGGTGAGGAGGGCTGTGGCCACCGACTCCGGGTCGATCCACTGGGCCGGGTCGTACTCCTTGCCCTCCTGGCGGTGGGTGCTCTCCTGCATGGGCGTGGCGGTGCGCCCCGGGTAGACCGAGGTGACCCGGACGCCGTTGCCGTGCTCCTCCGCGCGCAGCGAGTCGGCCAGCGCCTTCAGGCCGTGCTTGCTCGCGGCGTACCCGCTCCAGTTGGCGTGCGCGTCGAGCCCGGCACCGGAGTTGACGAAGACCACGTCGCCCTGGGCGATCCGGATCAGCGGCAGCATCAGGCGGGTGAGCTCGGCCGGCGCGACGAGGTTGACGGCGAGCTGACGCTGCCACGCCTTGGCGGGCAGGTCGCCGACCGCGCCCAGCTCGATGACGCCCGCGATGTGCTGGAGCGAGTCGAGCCGGGTCGGCAGCTTCTGGTGGCCGAGCGCCCAGTCGAGCTTCTCCGGGGTGGCGAGGTCACCGACGAGGACGTGCGCCCCGGGGAACTGCTCGGTCAACTCCTTGGCCCGGCGGAGGTCCCGTGCCAGCAGCCAGAGTTCCTCGCCGCGCTCGGCGAGCCGCCGGGCGACCGCCGCGCCGATGCCCGATCCGGCGCCCGTGATCAAATGCGTACCCATGGGGACGATCCTACGGCGTACCCCCGGACGGAGGGTCAGCCCCGGGCGCGCACCTGTTCCTCCAGGTAGGCCAGCGCAGCCGCACCGTCCTCGGCGAAGAACACCAGCTCGGACAGGGGAATCGGCAGGAAGCCCTCCGCCTCCATCCGCTCGAACTGGGCCTTGAGCCCGTCGTAGAAACCGGCGGTGTTCAGCAGCACCACCGGCTTGCCGTGCATCCCGTGCTTGCGCAGTTCCAGGATCTCGGTCGCCTCGTCCAGCGTGCCGGTACCGCCCACCATCACGACGATGGCGTCGGCGCGGGCCAGCAGTTGCGCCTTGCGCTCGGCGAGGTCCTTGGTGACGACCATCTCGTCCGCGTTGGCGCGCGCCTTGTGTGCCAGGAACTCCACGGAGACCCCGAGGAGTTTGCCGCCGGCCTCCTGGACACCGTCGGCCATGACCTTCATCAGGCCCGTGTCCGAACCGCCCCACACCAGGGCGTGACCGCCCTTGCCGATCGATTCCGCGAACTTGCGGGCAGGCTGGACATAACGGTCATCGAGGTCGGCGGCGGAGCAGAAGACGCAGATATTCATGCCGTTCACCCTACGGGGCGGGCGGCGCGCGCCGGGCGTCAGATCAGGCCCTGGTCCACCATCGCGTCGGCGACCCGCTCGAAGCCGGCGATGTTGGCGCCCGCCACGTAGTCGCCGGGCAGCCCGAAGCGCTCGGCGGTCTGGAAGCAGGTGTCGTGGATCCCCCGCATGATGGCGGCGAGTTCACCCTCCGCGCGCTCGAACGTCCACGCCTCGCGGGCGGAGTTCTGCCGCATCTCCAGCGCGCTGGTCGCCACCCCGCCGGCGTTGGCCGCCTTGCCCGGGCCGAAGGCCACACCGGCCTCCTTCAGGAGCGCCACCGCCTCCGGGGTGGTGGGCATGTTGGCGCCCTCGGAGACCGCCTTGACGCCGTTGCGGACCAGGATCCGGGCGGCGTCCGCGTCGAGCTCGTTCTGGGTGGCCGACGGCAGCGCCACGTCGCAGGCGACGTCCCACACGTTCCCGCCGGCGACGTACTTCGCCGAGCCGCCGCGCCGCTGCGCGTAGTCGCTGACCCGGCCGCGCTCGACCTCCTTGATCTGCTTGAGCAGCGCGAGGTCGATGCCCTTCTCGTCGACGACGTAGCCGCCGGAGTCCGAGACGGTCAGGACGTTGGCGCCGAGCGCCTGGGCCTTCTCGATGGTGTAGAGGGCGACGTTGCCGGAGCCGGAGACCGCCACCTGCTGGCCGTCCAGCTCCTCACCGCGCTGCTTGAGCATCTCCTCGGTGAAGAGCACGTTGCCGTAACCGGTGGCCTCCGTGCGGGCCTTGGACCCGCCCCATTCCAGGCCCTTGCCGGTGAGGACGCCGGCCTCCCAGCGGTTGGTGATCCGCCGGTACTGGCCGAAGAGGTAGCCGATCTCCCGGCCGCCGACACCGATGTCACCGGCCGGTACGTCGGTGTGCTCGCCGAGGTGGCGGTGCAGCTCGGTCATGAAGGACTGACAGAAGCGCATCACTTCGGCGTCCGACTTGCCGTGCGGGTCGAAGTTGCTGCCGCCCTTGCCGCCGCCGATGTTCAGCCCGGTCAGGGCGTTCTTGAAGATCTGCTCGAAGCCGAGGAACTTCACGATGCCGAGGTTCACGGACGAGTGGAACCGCAGGCCGCCCTTGTACGGGCCGAGCGCGCTGTTGAACTCCACCCGGAAGCCGCGGTTGACGCGGATCTCCCCGGAGTCGTCCTGCCAGGGCACGCGGAACATGATCTGGCGCTCCGGCTCGACGATCCGCTCCAGGATCTTGGCGTCCACGAACTCCGGCCGGGCGGTGAGCACCGGGGCCAGCGTCTCCAGGACCTCCAGAGCCGCCTGGTGGAACTCCGCCTCACCGGGGTTCCGACGGACCAGCTCGGCGTGCAGGGAAGCCAGCTCAGCGGTCAGACCACCGCGCTTGGCCTCAGATTGAACAGTCGACATGACTTCCGTTCCCTTCGTGGCCGACGAAAGCCGCGTGCCGTCCGGATCGCCGTTGAACCGTCGACGCGGGGCCTTGGATGTCCCGTCGCATCGCAGACCTTATGCGCCAAGGCCCGGCCGATCGAGAGCGGGGGTGCCCGGCGCGCCAATCCTGTACGCGATTTCCGCAACTCCCCCGCCCGACGGGTACGTCAGCGCCCGGCCACCGCGACCGGGGCCGGCTCCTCGCCGGCCACCGCGCCGGCCTCGGCCTCGGTCGCCGCCCGGACCTCGGCCTTGATCATCTGCTCCATCGGCTCCGCGCAGGTGCCGCCGCCGGCCACCATGGCCACCATGATCGCCACCACCGTCAGCACCGTGCCCAGCCAGACCATGGTGTGCACCGGCAGGAGGTAGGCGCCGGCGATCTTGACCACGCACTCGGTCAGCAGCGCGCTCCCCCAGATCAGCGAGAAGCGCCGCTCCAGCTGCCCGAACCGCGCGTTGTGCGCCCGCAGCCGGTCCCATGCGGCCTCCGCCTGCGGGCTGCCCTTCGTCACCCAGGGCTTGAGCCCGGCGGTCATCAAGGGCCGTCCGGCGCCCACCGAGAGCAGCATCGCGATCCCGACGACGCTGCTGACGCCGCTGTCCTTGGCCATCATCAGCCGGGGGTCGCCGGTCAGGGTGCTCGTCGCCAGCCCCACCACGTTGACGACGAGGATCAGCAGGGCGAGGCCGTTGACGGTCCGCTCCCGGACCAGGCCCCAGATGGTGCGCAGCGCCGGGACGACGCTGCTCCACGCCAGTGCCGCCACGTCGGTCAGCCCGAAGCCGCTGCTGAGGACGTAGTACATGGCCATCGGAATGCCGGCGTCGACGACCAGCGGGGTGAGGGCCTGCACAAGCTGACTGCCGGCGGACTGCTGCTGACTCACCACGGACTCCCCCGAGTTGGGCTGTGTACGGCCACTGGTGCGCCGTAACGGACATCCCAATCTTCGGGTACGGCGGTACCCGGCCGGCAGTCCCTCCTGTCCCGACTTGACCATGACATTTGTCATGGCCAAGTCGGGGCCCATGGTGCGGGCGGGTCAGGAGCGAGGCGGAGCGGCCCGCGGGGACGGTGCGGTCAGCCGGCCCGCTGCGGCGCCGGCTCGTCGGCCGGGCGGCGCGTGGTGGTGGCGATCGTCGCCGAACCGACCACCCGGGTGCCGTCGTAGAGGACGATCGCCTGGCCGGGGGCGACACCGCGGACCGGCTCGGTGAAGGCGACCCGCAGCTCCGTGCCGTCGACCAGCTCGGCGGTCACCTCGGTCTCACCGCCGTGCGCGCGGAGCTGGGCGGTGTAGGTGGCCAGGCCGGCCGCCGGCGGGCGGCCGCACCAGCGGGGGCGGATCGCGGTGAGCGCCGTCACGTCGAGGGAGGCGACCGGGCCGACCGTGACGGTGTTGTTCACCGGGGAGATGTCGAGGACGTAGCGGGGCTTGCCGTCCGCGGCCGGGCGGCCCAGCCGCAGGCCCTTACGCTGCCCGATGGTGAAGCCGTAGGCGCCGTCGTGGCTGCCCAGGACCTCCCCGGACTCGTCGACGATGGCGCCCTCGGCGGTGCCCAGCCGCTTGGCGAGGAAGCCCTGGGTGTCGCCGTCGGCGATGAAGCAGATGTCGTGGCTGTCGGGCTTCTTGGCCACGAACAGGCCGCGGCGGGCGGCCTCTTCACGGATCTCGGGCTTGGTGGTGGGGGTGTCGCCGAGCGGGAACATGGCGTGCGCCAGCTGGCGGTCGTCGAGCACACCGAGGACGTAGGACTGGTCCTTGGCCATGTCGGTGGCGCGGTGCAGCTCGCGGGCGCCGTCCTCGCGGCGCACGACCTTGGCGTAGTGGCCGGTGCACACCGCGTCGAAGCCCAGGGCGAGCGCCTTGTCCAGGAGGGCGGCGAACTTGATCTTCTCGTTGCAGCGGAGGCAGGGGTTCGGGGTGCGCCCGGCCTCGTACTCCGCGATGAAGTCCTCGACGACGTCCTCACGGAAGCGCTCGGCGAGGTCCCAGACGTAGAACGGGATGCCGATCACGTCGGCGGCGCGGCGGGCGTCGTGGGAGTCCTCGATGGTGCAACAGCCGCGGGCACCCGTGCGGAACGACTTGGGGTTCTCGGACAGCGCGAGGTGGACCCCGGTGACGTCGTGGCCGGCCTCGGCGGCGCGGGCCGCGGCGACGGCGGAGTCCACACCACCGGACATGGCGGCGAGGACGCGGAGGCGGCGGGGGGCGGCGGCATCAGTCATAGCCCCTCAAGAGTAGACGGAACCGGAACGCGCCCGGAAAGCGTTGTGGAGGGCATGGCGGCGACGGATGAGGCGCGGGACGAGGAACGACTCCCCGCGGACGGGGAACGGCACTGCGCGCACCGGCCGGCGACCGGGCGGCGCACCGGGCAGCGGCTCACCCGGCGCCGGGCGCTGCTGCTCGGGGGCGGGGCCGTGGTGGCCGCGGGGGCGACGGCGGTCGTGGCCCGTGAGGAGCTGGCGTACTGGTGGTGGCGGCTGCCGGGGAACAGCCGGCCCCGCAAGGAGGGCGAGGTCGACTTCGCCGGTGCGATGGGGGTCCCTCCCTGTTCGAGCGAAGCCGAGAACTTGGGGGAGGTCGGCCGCGTCCCCGGCGAACTACCGGCAGGCCAGCCGCCCCGACGACTACCCGGTCGACCGGGTGGTGATCCACGTCGTCCAGGGCAGCTTCGCCACCGCGCTGAAGGTCTTCCGGGACCCGTTCCACGAGGCGTCGGCGCACTACGTCGTCCGCGGTGACGGGCACGTCGCACAGACCGTCCGCGAGCTGGACGTGGCGTTCCACGCCGGGAACCGCGACTACAACGAGCGCAGCGTGGGCATCGAGCACGCGGGGTTCGTGGACCGGCCGGAGTCCTTCACCCAGGACATGTACGCCGCATCGGCCCGGCTGACGGCCGGGATCTGCCGGCGGTACGACTTCCCGGCCGACCGGGACCACGTCGTCGGCCACGTGGAGGTCCCGGGCACGGACCACACCGACCCCGGACCGCACTGGGACTGGGACCGCTACCTGACGCTGGTCCGCGCGGAGCTGCGCCGGCCGGCGGGCCGGGCGTGACCCGGCCATGACCCACCGGAGGGGCCCTAGCTCAGTCCCGCGCCCCGGGCCCGCTCCACCACCGGGCCGATGACGTCCGCCAGCGCCGCCACGTCCTGGGCGGTGGAGGTGTGGCCCAACGAGAAGCGCAGGGTGCCGCGGGCGAGGTCCTGGGACATTCCGGTGGCCAGCAGGACGTGGCTGGGCTGGGCGACGCCGGCGGTGCAGGCGGAGCCGGTGGAGCAGGCGATGTCCTGGGCGTCCAGCAGGAGCAGCAGGGAGTCGCCCTCGCAGCCGGGGAAGGTGAAGTGGGCGTTGGCCGGGAGGCGGCCGGCCGGGTCCGGGTCGCCGCCCAGGAGGGCGTCGGGGGCGGCGGCCCGCACCGCCTTGATCAGGTCGTCGCGCAGCGCGCCGATCTCGCGGGCGAACTCCTCCCGGTGCGCGACGGCGTGCCGGCCGGCCGCGGCGAACGCGGCGATGGCGGGGGTGTCGAGGGTGCCGGAGCGGACGTGGCGCTCCTGGCCGCCGCCGTGCAGCACGGGCACGGGGGCGTACGCGCGGCCCAGCAGCAGCGCGCCGATCCCGTACGGGCCGCCGATCTTGTGGCCGGAGACGGTCATCGCGGCCAGCCCGGAGGCGGCGAAGTCGACGTCCAGCTGGCCGACCGCCTGCACCGCGTCGGCGTGCAGCGGGACCTCGAACTCCCTTGCCACCTCGGCCAGTTCACGGACCGGCTGGATGGTGCCGATCTCATTGTTGGCCCACATCACGGTGGCCAGCGCGACATCGGCGGGGTTACGGGCGAGGGCCTCGCGCAGCGCGTCGGCGTGCACCCGGCCGTAGTGGTCGACCGGCAGCCAGTCGACGGTGGCGCCCTCGTGCTCGGCGAGCCATTCGACGGCGTCGAGGACGGCGTGGTGTTCGACGGGGCTGGCCAGGATCCGGGTGCGCGCCGGATCGGCCGCCCGGCGGGACCAGTACAGGCCCTTCACCGCGAGGTTGTCGGCCTCGGTGCCGCCCGCCGTGAAGACGACTTCACTGGGACGTGCACCCAGGGAGGCGGCGAGCGATTCCCGCGCCTCCTCGACGGTGCGCCGGGCCCGCCGGCCGGCGGCGTGCAGGGAGGACGCGTTGCCGGTGACGGTCAGCTGGGCGGTCATCGCCTGCACCGCTTCCGGGAGCATCGGGGTGGTGGCGGCGTGGTCGAGGTAAACCATGGTGCGCTGATTCTACGAGCCACCCCGGGGCGCACGACCCGCGCGGGGGCGCATTCCCTAAGGTGCACTCTCTACCCCGGGAATTGACAGAATTGTACAGTTCTGTACATGACTGAGACCTACGCGATGACCGAGGCCCGGGCCCGCTTCGGTTCGCTCGCCCGCCGGACCGCGCTCGCCCGCGAGCGCATCACCATCACTGATCACGGCCAGCCCGCCGCAGTGCTGATAAACCCCCAGGAGCTGGCCGACATCGAGGACGCTCTCGCCCTCGCCGAATACCGGGCCCGGCAGGCGGCCGGCGCCATCCATGGCGTGTCTCACGACGAAGTACGCGCGCGTCTCGGCCTGGAACGTGAGTGAGCTACGACGTCATCTGAGACGAGCCCGCACTGGACGCGGCCGCCCTGTTCCTCAAGGACGGCCCCGAGGGCTTACCGGGTTCCTTGCAGAAAGCTCCGGCGTTCACGCCGGGGATGAATGCATCTCAAGACTGCTCTGACGTGCACTTAGAGCGGACGTTTCTGCTGCTCGATGTACTGGCGGACGATCGCCAACGGCGCACCGTCGCACGACGCGGAGAAGTAGGAGGGCGACCACAGGTGCCCGTGCATGATGGCGCGGTTGATCCTGCCGGTGAACTCCTGCCGTATCCGCCGGGCGGAGACGCCCTTGAGGCTGTTGACCAGCTTGGAGACGGCGACCTTCGGCGGGTAGTGCACCAGGAGGTGGACGTGATCGCGCTCGCCGTTGAACTCCTTCAGCTCCGCTTCGAAGTCCTCGCAGACCTTGCGCATGATCTCTTCGCAGCGCGTCAGCATCTCGTCGTTGAACACTCCGCGCCGGTACTTCGTCACAAAGACCAAGTGCACGTGCATCGCCGAAACCACATGCCCGCCACGCCTGTAATCGTTTAGCTCACCCCTGAGACCAATCGTAGTAGGATCTTGGTCATGCAGCTCCGCTACAACTACCGGGCCTACCCGGATGCCTCCCAGCGCCGTGCGCTGGCGAGTGCGTTCGGGTGCGCCCGCGTGGTGTGGAACGACTGCCTGCGCGACCGGAAGGAAGCGCACGCCGCGGGGCTGCCGTACGTGAAGTCGGCCGAGCTGTCCCGGCTTCGCATCACCCAGGCCAAGCGCACTGAGGAACGTGCCTGGCTCGCCGATGTGTCGGCGGTCGTCCTGCAACAGTCTCTGCGGGATCTGGACACCGCCTACAAGAACTTCTTCGACTCGATCAAGGGCAAGCGGCAGGGCCGGAAGGTCGGCCCTCCCCGCTACAAATCGAAGAAAGACACCCGGCAGTCGATCCGCCTCAACACCAACGCCTTCTCCCTCCAGGACGACGACACGGTGTACGTGGCCAAGGTCGGTGACCTCAAGGTCACGTGGTCCCGCGCACTTCCGGCCGCACCCACATCCCTGACCGTCACCAAAGACAGCTCCGGCCGGTACTTCCTGGAGCTTCGTCGTGGACACCGAGCCGGACATCCTCCCCGACCTGGAGACCGACACCGGTATCGACCTCGGCCTGTCCGCCTTCGCCGTCCTGTCCGACGGCAGCAAGATCAACAGCCCCCGCTTCCTGCGCCGGGCCGAGAAGAAGCTCAAGCGCCTTCAGCGGGAGCTGTCCCGCAAGGCCAAGGGATCGAAGAACCGGGCCAAGGCCCGAATCAAGGTCGCACGCCAGCACGCCAAGGTGGCGGACCGGCGCCGGGACTGGCACCACAAGGCATCCACACAGATCATCCGCGACAACCAAGCGGTGTATGTGGAAGACCTCGCGGTGTCCGGTCTCGCACGCACCCCTCTCGCCAAGTCCGTGCACGACGCGGGATGGTCCGCGTTCGTCGGCATGCTGGAGTACAAAGCGGTCAAGCACGGCCGAACCTTCTCCAAGGTGGACCGGGCCTTCCCCTCCTCTCAGGTCTGCTCGGCCTGCGGATTCCGGGACGGCCCGAAGCCTCTCCACGTCCGTGAGTGGGCGTGCGCAGAGTGCGGCACGGTGCACGACCGCGACCACAACGCAGCCCGCAATGTCCTCTTCGAAGGACGCCGTATCGTCGCCGCCGGACGGGCGAAGACGCTAAACGCCTGTGGAGCGCCGGTAAGACGGGCACACGTGCCCGCGCAGCGCGGTGAAGCAGGAAGCCCCCGGAAGGGTCAGACGACCCAGGCCGGAATCCCTGGACTTTAGGCCAGGGAGCATGTCAAGCCAGCTCTTCGTCTCCATCGACCTGTTAGCGAAGTGCCCGCGGCCTGAAGGGTCGATCCCCTATGGCTCACCGGACCTGCGCCGTATCCACAGCGGCAGATATCGCGCCCTCTACGAAATCAGCGACACCACGGTGACGGTCATCGTCATCCACGCGGGACGGGCGGCCTGACTCAGCGCCCGGCGCCGGTGCGGGAGTTCACCGACCCGCCAGTTCCCGGCCAGGGGCAGGCCGCGTTCTACCGGCAGATCGAGCAGAACGACCAGCGGTTCACCGACGAGGTGGCCGGGCGGTACGGGGAGATCGCGGTGCCGGTGCTGATCTGTTGGGGCACTGAGGACACCTGGATCCCGGTCGCCAAGGGGCACGAACTGGCGGCCCGCATCCCCGGGGCGCGGCTGCGGCTGATCGAGGGCGCGGGCCACCTGGCGCAGGAGGACGCACCGGGCGAACTGGCGGTGGCGCTGCGGGAGTTCGTGGGGTAGCCGGGGGCGTCCGGCTACTTCACCAGGACCGTGCGGGCCAGCTGGCGGGACTGGGCGACCAGCCGGTCCGCGGAGTCCCAGACCTCGGCGTCCTCCTCCAGGAAGCCGCCGGCCAGGTTGCGGGTGGTGATGGACACCCGGAGCGGGCCGGGCGCCGGGCGGTGGCGGACGTGACAGGTCAACTCGACGGTGGGGACCCAGCCGCGCAGACCCAGCTCGAAGGCGGTGGGCGGCAGGGCGTCGACGGTCAGGAGGAGGGAGAGCGGGTCGGGCTCGCGGCCGTCGGCCAGGCCGAACCAGCCGCGCATCTCGCCCTTGCCGGACGGGGCGCCCACCGCCCAGCCCACGGTCGCCGGGTCGAGCCGGATGTCCAGCCGCTCGGCGATCGCGGTGCTGCCGGGGATGGCCGGCCGGTCGCCGGGCGCGCTGTCCGTGCCCAGGCAGTGCTCGTAGGGCGGGAGGGCCGGGGGCTTGGCGGTGGTGCGGACGTCGTCGGGGAGGGCGGCGAGGTCACCGTAGGTGGCGAGCACCCGCATCCGCTCGACCTCGGTGCCGTCGTCGGCGAACTGGACGAGGGTGGCGGTGCCGGTGGACAGGGTGCGGCCGGTGCGGACCACGTCCGTGCGGACGACCGCGGGGCCGGGGGCGGAGGCCGTGAGGTAGTGCGCGGTGATGGTGAGCGGGTCCGGGTGCGGGAGCGCGTCGCCCAGGGCGCGGCCCATCAGGGCGAGGAGGTAGCCGCCGTTGACCGCGTTGATGATCGTCCAGCCCGCGGAGAGGTGGGTGTCGTAGACGCCCGGGGCGCTCCGGGTGACCGCGGTGTCGCGGTCGAACTCGCTGTTTCCTGCGGTCACCGATGCCATGGCGGCACGCTACACGGATTTATTACCGACCGGTAGTGTCAAATTCAAGGAACGGGCGGGGGCCGGGTGAGGAACGCGGCCAGAGCGATCCACTCCGCTGCTGTCATCATGACCGCATGCTTCATGTGCTCTACCTGATCGGGGTCGCGGCCTTCGCCGCGAGCGGCGTGCTGGCGGCCTACCGCGCCAACATGGATCCGTTCGGCGGTCTGGTCCTGGCGTTCGCCGCCTCCATCTCCGGCGGCACGCTGCGCGATCTGATCCTGGACCGCCGGCCGCTGTACTGGACGCACGACTGGGTACTGCTGACGGTGATCATCTGCGTCGGCGTGGGCACCATGGTCTATCTGCGCTTCTGGTCGCTGCCGCGCAAATCGCTGCTGGTGGTCGACGCGATCGGGCTCTCCGTGGTCACGGTGATCGGGGCCCGGGCGGCGATCTCGGCGGGTGCCACCCCGCTCGCGGTGGTCATCCTGGCGGTGCTGACCGGCGTCGCCGGCGAGGTGATCCGCGATGTGCTGTGCGGGGAGTTCCCGCCGCTGCTGCTGCGGGAGGACGTCTACGCCATCGCGGCGCTGGCCGGTGCCTGCTGCTACCTGCTGATGGACCGCCTCGGGGCCGGGGCCAACCCCGCCGCAGTGGTCTCGGCGGGGTTGGTGTTCGCACTCCGGATGGGAGCGCTCTATCTGGGGCTGCACCTGCCCCGGCCGCAGCAGCTGCGCGACCGGGGCCGAAAGGACCAGAAGGACCCGAAGGGCCAGAAGGACGCTGCCGCCGGCGCCGAGTAGCCGGTCACTCCCCCGGCAGCGCGGGGCGGCTCTGGGTGTCCAGCCAGGTGTGGAAGAGGTCCCCGAGCCGCTGCCCGGAGACCTTCTCGGCCAGCGCGATGAAGTCGGCGGTGTCCGCGTTGCCGTAGCGGTGCCGGGCGGTCCAGGCCGGCAGCAGCCGGAAGAACGCCCGGTCGCCGATGCGTTCGCGCAGCGCCTGGAGGGTCATGGCGCCGCGCTCGTAGACCGCGTCGGAGAACATGGTGTCCCGCTGCGGGTCGGAGACCTTGATCTTCCAGAAGGCGTCGTCGGCTGGGGCGGCCGCGTACGCCTTGCGGAACGCGTCGTGGGCGGTGGTGGTGCCGCGGTGCTCGGCCCACAGCCACTGGGCGTAGGTGGCGAAGCCCTCGTTGAGCCAGATGTCCTTCCACTGCCGGACCGAGACCGAGTCGCCGAACCACTGGTGGGCCAGTTCGTGGACGATGGTGGTCTCGCTGCGGACCGCCGAGTAGGCCGGTTTGGACTGCACCTCCAAGGAGAAGCCGGCCTGCGGCATGTCGTCCACGATCGCGCCGGTCTCCTCGAAGGGGTACGGCCCAAAGATCTTCGACCAGTAGTCGGTGGCCTCCGCGGTGACGCCGTAGACGTCGACCTTGCCGGTCGGGAGGGTCGGGTCGGTGGCGACGTAGATGGGGGTGCCGCCCGGGGTGGTGCCGGTGCGGACGTCGAACTTCCCGATGGTGGCGGTGGCCAGGTACGGCGCCATCGGGCGGCTCTCGCGCCAGTGGAACCAGGCCCGGTCGCCGTGTTCGCCGGTGCCGACCAGCCGCCCGTTGGAGACCCCGGTCAGGCCCTTGGGGGCGTCGATCCGGATGTCGTAGGTGGCCTTCTCGTCCGGGTGGTCGCTGGAGGGGAACCACGTCGAGGCGGCGTTCGGCTCGCAGGCCACGAACACCCCGTCCTTGGTCTTCATCCAGCCGTACTGGGAGCCGAAGACGATCGGGCCGCTGAGCGGCTGGGGGACGCCGTGGTAGACGACGGTGACGGCGAAGCGTTCGCCGCGGGAGAGCGGGCGGCCGGGTCGGACGACGAGTTCGTCGCCGGTTCTGGAGAAGCGGGCGGGGCGGCCGTCGACCCGGACCTGGTCGACGGTCAGCTTCTGGAGGTCCAGGTCGAACGAGGAGAGGTTCTGGGTGGCCCGGGCGGACACCGTGGCCCGGCCGTCGAGCCGGCCGGAGTCCGGGTGGTAGCTGACGCCCAGGTCGTAGTGGAGGGGCGTGTAGCCGCCGTTGCCCAGGTTGGGGAAGTAGGGGTCACCGATGCCGGGGGCGCCCGGCGAGGCCGCCGGGGCCGCGGCGATGGTGGCGGCCGAGGCCACCGCGGTGGCCAGGGCGAGCCAGCGGGAAGAGCGACGCGCAGAACGGGAGAGTGCCATGAGCCGTCCCTTCGGGTACGCGGATGCAAGAAGAACAACCGCGCCGACTCTGCACTCTCCCGCCCGTCTTCACCAGCGACTTTGCCAAGTCGTCAGGCGTTACTGCCCGGTTGATGCCTTACCGCCCGAACTTTCGGTCGCCGCACCGGAGTTGTCTGCTCCGTCCTCGGGGTGGTGGCAGGCCACCTGGTGCCCGGTCCGCAGCTGGACCAGCGGCGGCTCGGTGGTGGTGCACTCCTCCGTCGCCTTCCAGCAGCGGGTGCGGAACCGGCAGCCGGACGGCGGGTTGATCGGCGAGGGGACGTCGCCCTTGAGCAGGATCCGGTCGCGCTTGGTGCGCCGCTTGGGGTCCGGCACCGGCACGGCCGAGAGCAGCGCCTTGGTGTACGGGTGCCTCGGCGACGCGTACAGCGCGTCGCGGTCGGCCAGTTCGACGATCTTGCCGAGGTACATCACCGCGATCCGGTCCGAGACGTGCCGGATGACCGAGAGGTCGTGGGCGATGATGACGTAGGTCAGGCCCAGCTCCTGCTGGAGGTCGTCCATGAGGTTGACGACCTGGGCCTGGATGGAGACGTCGAGGGCGGAGACCGGCTCGTCGGCGACCACCAGCTTGGGCTTGAGGGCCAGCGCCCGGGCGATCCCGATGCGCTGGCGCTGACCGCCGGAGAACTCGTGCGGATAGCGGTTGTAGTGCTCCGGGCTCAGGCCCACCAGCTCCAGCAGCCGCTGCACCTCCTTCTTGACCCCGCCCTCGGGCTCGACGCCCTGGAGCCGGAAGGGGGTGGAGACGATCCCGCCGATGGTGTGCCGCGGGTTCAGCGAACCGTACGGGTCCTGGAAGATCATCTGGACGTCGCGGCGGAGCGGGCGCAGCTTGCCCGCGGACAGGTGGGTGATGTCCTGCCCCTCGAACTCGATGGCGCCGCCGGTCGGTTCGTCGAGCCGGGTGATCAGCCGACCCATCGTCGACTTGCCGCAGCCGGACTCGCCGACCACGCCCAGGGTCTCCCCGGCGAAGACGTCGAAGTCGATCCCGTCGACCGCCTGGACGGCGCCGACCGTGCGCTTGAGCAGGCCCTTGGTGATCGGGAAGTGCCGGACCAGGCCGCGGACCTTGAGCAGCGGCCGGTCCTGCGTCGGGTTCCCGGTGGCCGGGGCGCTCTCGGTCGTCTCGGCCGTCTCGGTCGCCTTGGCCGCCTCGTTGGCCTCGGTCGTCCCGGCCGCCTCGTTGGCCTCGGTCGTCTCGGTCGTCTCGTTGGTCTCGGTCACAGCTTCGGCGCAATCTCTTCGGTCCAGATACGCTGCCGCTCCTCCTGCGGCAGGTGGCAGGCCGAGAAGTGCCGGCCGTCGACCTGCTGCAGTTCGGGGCGCACCGTGCGGGTGACGTCGTCCTTGGGGACGTCCGCGTACGGGCAACGGGGGTTGAAGGCACAGCCGGACGGCACGTTGATCAGGCTGGGCGGCGAGCCCTTGACCGGGATCAGCCGTTCGGTCTGGTCACGGTCGATCCGCGGCATGGAGCCGAGCAGGCCCCAGGTGTAGGGGTGCTGCGGGGTGCCGAACACCTCGTCCGAAGGGCCCCGTTCCACGCACCGGCCGCCGTACATCACCAGCAGGTCGTCGGCGATCTCGGCGACCACGCCCAGGTCGTGGGTGATGATGATGACCGCCGAGCCGAACTCCTTCTGCAGATCGCGGATCAGGTCCAGGATCTGCGCCTGGACGGTGACGTCCAGGGCAGTGGTGGGCTCGTCCGCGATCAGCAGCTCGGGGTTGTTGACCAGCGCCATCGCGATCATGGCGCGCTGGCGCATACCGCCGGAGAACTGGTGCGGATGGTCGTCCACCCGCTTGTCGGGCTGCGGGATGCCGACCCGGTCGAGCATCTCGACGGCCCGCTTGCGCGCGGTCTTCTTGTCGACGTCGTGGTGGACCCGGTACGCCTCCACGATCTGCTGGCCGACCGTGTAGAAGGGGTGCAGTGCGGACAGTGGATCCTGGAAGATCATCGCCATCTCGCGGCCGCGCAGCCGACGCACCTCGTCGGGGTCGGCGCCGACCAACTCCTTGCCGTCCAGCCAGATCTCGCCGGACATCCGGACCTTGTTGCGCTGCTGGCGGGAGGCCCGGTGCAGACCCATGATCGCCAGCGAGGTCACCGACTTGCCGGAGCCGGACTCGCCGACGATGCCGAGCGTCTTGCCCTTCTCCAGGCTGAAGGTCAGCCCGTCGACGGACTTCACCAGGCCGTCGTCGGTGGCGAAGTGCACCTTCAGGTCCCGCACTTCGAGGAAGGCGGAGGGGGTCCCGGCCGCGACGGGCCCGGTCGCCTCGGCCCCGGCGGACTCGCCCCCGGTCACCTCGGCCTTCGCCGGCTCCTCGGCCTTCGTCGGCTCTGCGGCCTTCGCCGGCTCCTCGGCGGCCGGCTTCTCGGCCGCCGTGGTCTTGTCCTCGGAAGAGTCGGTCACGAGAGCCTCACCCGCGGGTCGACGGCGGCGTACAGAAGGTCCACCACCAGGTTGCAAAGGACGACGAAGAACGCGGCGAGCAGCGTGACGCCGAGCACGTTCGGCAGGTCGTTGGCGTTGATGGAGTCCACCGCGAAGGCGCCGACTCCCTTGAGCGAGAAGACCTGTTCGGTGATGAGCGCACCACCGAGCAGCAGCCCCAGGTCCATGCCGAAGACGGTCATGATCGGGGTGAGCGCGGCCCGCAGACCGTGCCGCACCACCACCCGGCGCTCCCGCAGGCCCTTGGCGCGGGCGGTGCGGATGTAGTCCTCGCTGAGCGTCTCCAGCATGCCGGCCCGGGTGAGCCGGGCGTAGAGCGCCGAGTAGAGGAAGGCCAGGGTGACCCAGGGCAGGACCAGGGTCCGGGCCCAGCCCAACGGGTCGTCCAGCAGCGGCACGTAGTCGCTGCGTTCGAAGAGCGGCCACTGGTAGGTGAACAGGGCCAGCGCCAGCGCGCCGGTGAAGAACATCGGGAGCGAGACGCCGGCCAACGCCACGCCCATCGCCAGCCGGTCGAAGACCGAACCGGGGCGGAGCGCGGAGAGCACACCGGTGGCGACACCGGAGACGACCCACAGCACCGCGGCACCGGCGGCCAGCGACAGGGTCACCGGGAGCCGGGACTGGATCTCGGGCCAGACCTCGATGTGCGTCTTGAAGGAGTAACCGAAGCACGGCACGTGACAGGTGGCCGAGTCCGGTCCGAACTTGTAGTCGACGCCGACGAAGATGCCCTTGATGAAGTCCCAGTACTGCTCGTACACGGGCTTGTCCAGGCCGAGGTTCTGCTTGACCGCGGCGATGTCCGCGGGCGTGGGGGCCTTTCCGATGTACTGCTGGGCAAGCTGGTCGGTGCTCTGCCCGGCCAGTTTCGGCAGCAGGAAGAAGATGCCGAAAGTGACCGCGCTGACGATCAGCAACAGGATTACTGCGCTGATCAACCTGCGGATGATGTACGAGAACACGGGGATGCGGCGCCGGTGCCGCGGGCCGGGAGCGTCCGGCCCGCGAGCACCAATGCCTTCACCTGCCTTCCAGGGCTGCTACTTCTTGACGCCGATGTTGAGGTAGTCGTACTCACCGCTGAAGGCCGAGGTGGACACCATGTTGGTGGCCTTGGGCGAGCGGTACATCAGGACCTTGAAGTAGGTCAGCGGGACGATCGCCGCCTGCTCCATCGCCTTCCGGTCGATGTCCCCGTACGCCTTCTCGCGAGCGGCCTGGTCGGTGTTGGCGATGGCGGTGTCGAGCAGCTTGTTGATGTCCGGGTCGTCCAGCTGGGACAGGTTGGAGTTGCCGGACTGGCTGATCGCCTTGCCGTTCAGGATCTGCTGGAGGTAGCCGTAGCCGGTGGGGAAGTCGGCGCCCCACTGCATCATCATCAGACCGACGTTGTTGGACTTGGTGAACGCCGGCACACCGGCGTAGTCCGAGAAGTACTTGCTGGTCGGGTACGACTGGATCTTGGCGTTGACGCCGATCTTCTTCAGCGAGCCGATCACCGAGGTGGCCGCGTCGACCTCGTCCTGGCGGTCGTTGCGCGCCAGGATCGTGGTGCTGACGTTGCCGGCACCGCACTTCTTCCAGTGCGCCTTGGCCTCGGTCAGGTCCAGGTTGTCGCCGGTGTACTTCTGCGGGTACAGGTCGAACTTCTGGTAGCCGGCGATGTCCGTCGGCAGGACCGTGGAGGCGATGTCACCGCGGATCGGGCCGCCGAGCGCGGTCTGCACGGCCTTCTTGTCGATGGCGTACTCGACGGCCTTGCGGCACTCGACGTTGTCGAACGGCGCGACCTTGGTGTTGATCGCCGTGTAGACCAGGCGCTGACCGAGCGCGTTGTCGGTGTGGCCCTTCTGCGAGGGGTCGGTCAGCAGCTGGGCCTGGGTCTGGCCATCGACGCCGCGACCGGCCATGTCGACCATGGTGTTACCGGACTGGAGGTCCTTGTCGATGGTCGACTGCGCGACCTTCAGGTTGAGGACGATCTTCTCCGGCAGCTGCTTGCGCAGCGGGTCGGTCGCGGCCGACCACTGCGGGTTGCGGACCAGGGTGAGCTGCTTGCCCTCCTGGTAGCTCTCGAACTTGTACGAGCCCGTGGACGCCACGTGCTTGGTGTAGTCCGCGCCCTTGTCCTGGGCCTGCGGGACCGGGGCGGTCTGCGGGGCGCTGACCAGGTAGTCGAACTCCGCGAACGGCTTGTTCAGGTGGAAGACGATGGTCTGCGCGTCGGGCGTCTCTATGGACTTGAGCCCTTCCTTGCTCTTGTCCTTGTAGGGGCCCTTGTAGCCGCCGTCGTTGTCCTGGAGGAACTGCTGGAAGTAGTTCGGGCCCAGGGAGAGGGTGTCGCGGGCGAAGTTGCTGCGCTCCACCGCGTACTTGACGTCCTGGGACGTGACGGGGGTCCCGTCGTCGAACTTCACGCCCTTGCGCAGCTTGTACGTCCAGGTCTTGCCGCCGTCGCTGGGCTTGCCCATCGACTCGGCGAGGTCCGGGGCGAGTTGCTCGCCCTTGGTGCCGGGACCCGGCTTGAAGGTGGTGAGCGGGCGCGCGTACAGGCGGCTGAAGTTGTAGACGAAGGCGTAGTAGGTGTTGCCCGGGTCGAAGGACTCGGGGGCGTCGCTCATCGCGTAGGTGACGGTGCCCCCCTTCTCGTCCGAGGCGTTGACGACGCCCTTGGTAGCAGCGTTGGCCCCGGCCGAGCTGTCGGAGGAACCCTTTCCGCTGCAGCCGGCCAGCAAAAGGCCCGCACTGGTGATGGCCGCGACAGTCGCGACCGGAAGTGACCTTCGCATGATGCTCGGTGTCCCCTTCGTTCGTCGTGAAACGTCAATTCGAAACGGCAGTAACAAAGGTGTGCGCCCGGTCAAGGGGCCTGGCAGCCGCTCACCGGCTGCGCGGGTCCAACGCGTCCCTCAGACCGTCACCGAGCAGGTTGAACGCGAGCACGGTGACGAAGATCGCGAGGCCGGGGACGATCATGTATTGGGGATCGACCTCGTAGTACTTGACCGCCTGGGTGAGCGTGCCGCCCCAGGACGACTGGGGTGGCTGGATACCGACGCCCAGGAAGCTCAGCGCCGCCTCGAAGAGGATGTTGGAGGGGATGAGCAGCGTCGAGTAGACGATGATCGGTCCCACGAGGTTGGGCAGGAGTTCTCGGAAGAGGATGAACGGCCCGCGGGCGCCCAGACCGCGGGCGGCGGAGACGAACTCCCGCTCCCGCAGCGACAGGGTCTGGGCCCGCACGATCCGGCCCATGTAGGGCCAGTTGAAGAAGCCGATCACGAAGATCAGGACCGAGATGTGCAGCGGCAGGCCGTCCAGGCCGAACGCGCCGCCCTGCAGCGATGCGGAGATCGCGATGGCGAACAGCAGCAGCGGGAAGGCCAGGAAGACGTCCATCAGCCGGCTGATGAAGGCGTCCACCCGCCCGCGGTAGAAGCCGGCGATCACGCCGAGGACGGTGCCGATGGCCACCGACAGCAGCGTTGCGCCGAACGCCACCAGCAGCGACACCCAGGATCCCTCCAGGATCCGGGAGAGCAGATCGCGGCCGAACTTGGGGTCCACGCCCAGGAGGTGGTCGGCGCTCATCCCGCCGAAGTCGCCCTTGGGGAGGGTGGTGTTGGGGTCGATCAGATCTTGGTGCGGCTGGTTCGGGTCCAGCCCGAACAGCGCCTGGAGCGGACGGGAGAGCGCGGCGATCAGGATGAGCAGGATGACAACGATGGCACCCGCCATCGCGACCTTGTCGCGACGGAAGCGCAGCCACGCGATCTGGCCGAGCGAACGCCCCTCGATCCGCTTGCTCTCCATGCCCTCCAGCACCGCTTCCGGCTGCGCCTCAGCAGCCGCCCCGGTGGTCTCAATCGGTGCGGTCACGGTGCTTCAGAACCCCTCCCGGCCGACGGGGTGGCCGGCCTGTGCCAGCCGCGGTAGCGGCCTGATCTCTGCGTCACTGGTGTTCCCCTGCCGCCATCCCCTCCGGGTCTCGCGGGAGTTGGCACTGCGGACGTGCCTGAGGTGCGCTTGACGCCGGTGGGGGATGACGCTCGTACAAAGGACCGAGGTCCTCGCTGCCCGGAGTCTTCATCCGACTCGCGATCACTCACCAGCCCTGACGGTGAATGGATGCGTAACTGTGATGTGGTCCGCGGCTTTCCGTTATACGAACAGGGGTGCGGACTGAGCGGTGCGCCGGAGGGCCGGAAGGGGCGTCAACCGCCGGGCGGATGGGGGGAATTCACCCCAAGATCGACAGCGGGCGGGGCCGCGCGGGCACCCGCCGGCGTCAGTACGGGCGGGGGTAGCCGTAACCGTAGGTAGGGCCGGGCACGGGCGGCTGGGCGTAGCCGTCGCGGTCGAAGAACGGACGGGCGCAGGCCCGCATCCACATCCCGACCGGGTCGTACTCGTCGTTCATGGCGACCGTGGAGACCGGCAGCCCGTCCGGCACGGCGCCCATCGACTGCTGGATCATCATCCGCGCGGCGTCCACCGACGGCTGCCCGGTGTCGTACAGGTCCAGCCCGATCGCCAGATACGGGGCGCCGAGGGCGGGTTGCACCCAGGCGCGGCGCAACGACCGCACCGGGAGCGTCCGGTGGGCGTTCTGCGCGAGCAGGGCGTAGAACTGCGGGATGTCGATGACCGGTTCGGAGATCCGCAGCGGGCCGGCGGGCAGGCGGTCGAGGCCGGCGGCGATCCGGCGCAGGTCGAGCCAGGGGACGCCGACCCCGCCGCCGGGAGCGTGCGGATTCAGCCACAGCCCCCAGCGGTCGGGGAAGAGGGCGGCGGCGATCTCGGGGCCGGTGACGAGTTCGTGGTCGCGGGTCCAGCCGGAGGCGGCGAGTTCGGCCGCGGAGGTCACACAGGGGGCGTAGCCCAGCCCGTCGACCTCCATGTTCCCGTACTGCGCATCGGGTTGTCCGGCCCGGCCGTGCCACAGGAGCATCCAGACCTGTCCGTGTGCGAGGGCCTGAAGCAGCGCCTCGTAGGCGTCATAGCGCCCGGGCGAGACCTGCCGCAGCATCTGCTCGACCTGGTCGGCCGCCGCCGCTCCCTGATGCGCACCCGCGCTCACGTGGTCCGTCCCTTCTGCCGGCAGGGCCTGCGCCCGCCCGTCGTTCCACCAGCTTACGAGTGGTCCCGGGTGTAGAAGGGCCGCACGCGCTCCAGCATCCAGTCGGCGACCGGGTCGCCCTGGGCGATGTCGAGCAGGACGAGTTGGACCGGCCAGGGCACCGGCACCTGGCCCAGCGCCCGGCCCAGCGCCGCGAGCACCTCGTCGCGGGCGCTGCCGTCGTGCAGCCGCTCGGGAGCGACCTCGATCTGCACGCCGACGAAGAGCGCCGGCGTGTCGCCCTCGACGCTGGCCAGCGTGCGCCGGGCGGTCAGCACGAACCCGGCGCCGGAGAACGCCAGGCCGGCGGCGGCCAGGAAGTCCACCGGCTCGTCCTGCCAGTCCGGTTCGAAGAGCCGCACCCGGGCGCCGCCGACCTGCGGGCCGGCCGGATCCGTCCACCCGATCCGACACAGTTCGGCCACCGCGGGCGGCGGCAGCGGGACACCGACGGTGCCGCCCGGATTGACCGCGATGCCCAGCAGCGGGGGCAGCCCGCGGGCGAACTCCTGCGCGGGCGCGACGGTGTACGACAGATGCGCGCCGACGACCTTCAGGAACTCCTGCTCGGAGCTGAAGACCGGGACGTACGCGGCGCCGCCGATCTCGACGGTCGACAGGTCCAGACCGGCCGCGCCGAGGCCGCCGCGCTCCGGGCCGCCGCCCTCGGGCAGCGGCACCCACACCCGGCTGCGGCCCAGCACCTCGACGATCCGGCCGCCGGCCTCGGGGTGTCCGACCGACGCGGCCAGCACCTCTTCCAGCTCGTTGGCCGGCCAAGCCAGCTGCGGTATCCCCGCGCCCGAGAGGTCCCCCGACACCGGACCGCCGTGCTGCGGGTAATTGTCCGGATAGTTCATCTCACCCACCCACTTACTGGCCGCGCTGCCCGGCCCCTGACCCTGGGGGCGGGCCCACAGGCCCGCCCGGTGGGTCAGACCCTAACGGGCGGAGCGCCGGTCGCCGAAGCCGGCGGTGGCCACGATGGTCGGGCGAGCGGGGCCGGGTGCGGGCGGCCCCGGCCCGGTCAGCCGAACGTGACGCGCTCCAGGGCCCCGGCGGCGGTCCGGTCCAGCAGCACCGCGGAGCCGAAGCCCGACGGCAGCCGGGCCTCCTCGGCCCGGGCGACCAGCCGGCGGACCGCCCGGCGGTGCCGGGCGAAGGCGTACCGCGACACCCCCCGGCCGCGCGCCCGTTGGCCGGTCAGCGCCGCCTCGGGCGGTACGTCGAGCAGCACCAGGTGCAGCCCCCGGCCGTCGCGCCGGACCGCCCGGGAGAGCCAGCGGCGCACCCACGCCAGCGTCCCGCAGTCGTGCACCACCACACTCCCGCCGGAGCGCACCGCACGGCGCAGCGCCAGATAGTGCGCGACCCGGACCAGCGGGCGGTAGAGCGCGTACGGGAGGCGGCGCAGTCGGCCGCGCTCCCAGCGTTCCCGGGCGTCCTGGGAGTCGACGCGGTGCACCGGGGCGCCGCGGCCGTCGTGGTGCGGCACCACCCGGCCCATCAGGGTGCTCTTGCCGCTGCCGGGCAGCCCGGAGATCACGATCAGGTCGCCGGCCGGGAAACGGAGCGCGGTGCGGGCGGCGCGGGCGCCGTCCCGCAGATCGATGATCCGGGGCCGGTCGGACCGGGCGGCGGGGCGGGGGCGGCGCTTCGCCGCGGGCGCGGGCGGCGCCGGTTGTGGTGCGGGCTGTGGCGGTGCCACCCCCGCCGTCGTCGCGTACGCCGCTTCGCTGTGCACCGTGATCGCCCCTCCCCGTCGGCTCAGGTCGGGTTCGGGACCCGGCCTTCCCGCAGAGTGTCAAGAAAAGGTAATGAGCAGCAAGGCGGTAGCCGTCCGTACCAAGGGATCTGACGGTCCGACGGGGCCGACGGGCGACGCGGCGGCGGGCCCGGCCGGCCGGGCGCGGTACGGGTGGCCGGTCACGGAGCGGCGGCCGGGGCTCCTGTATCCGGCGATCCCGTGTAATGATGTGGCCGCCACGGGCACACCACTGGTCACTCGTGCACAGCCAGCCAACTGCATACCGGCCGCTTGAATCCGCGCGGGAGAGTCCCCGGCCGCCACGGCGGGGCGCCGAAGGAGCAAGTCCTCCCTTGAATCTCTCAGGCCCCTATACCGCGCGGGCGAGGCAGATCTGAAAAGCGAGTCGCGGCCCGGCTGAAGGGGGCGGCTCCACCCAAGGTGCAAACCGGGTCCGGTCGCGGACTCCCGGTGAACCTCTCAGGTTCCGATGACAGATGGGGAGACCGTCTTGTCACCCATGCCTGGGAGCCCCGAACGATGACTGATGCCCCTCGCCGTACCGCGCTGGATGCCACGCACCGCGCGCTCGGCGCGACCATGACCGACTTCGCCGGCTGGGACATGCCGCTGCGCTACAGCAGCGAACGCGAGGAGCATGTCGCGGTCCGCACCCGCGCCGGCCTGTTCGACCTCTCCCACATGGGCGAGATCACCGTCACCGGTCCGCAGGCCGGTGCCCTCCTCGACCACGCGCTGGTCGGCAACATCGGCGCCCTCAAGGTCGGCCGGGCCCGCTACACCATGATCTGCGGTCCCGACGGCGGCATCCTCGACGACCTGATCGTCTACCGGCTCGCCGAGCGCGAGTTCATGGTCGTCGCCAATGCCTCCAACGCCCAGGTGGTGCTGGACGCGCTGACCGGCCGGCAGGCGGGCTTCGACGCCGCGCTCCGCGACGACCGGGACGCCTACGCGCTGATCGCGGTGCAGGGCCCGGAGTCCCCCGGCATCCTCAAGAAGCTCTCCCCCAAGGTCTCGACTTCGCTCGACCAGGGAGGTGCCCCCATCGCCGACCTGGACGGCCTGAAGTACTACGCGGGGCTGCCCGGCACGGTCGCCGGCGTCGAGGTGCTCATCGCCCGGACCGGCTACACCGGCGAGGACGGCTTCGAGCTGTTCGTCCGGCCGGCGGACGCGGTCGCCCTGTGGACGGCGCTGACCGAGGCGGGCCGGGACGTCGGCCTGATCCCGTGCGGCCTGTCCTGCCGCGACACCCTGCGCCTGGAGGCGGGGATGCCGCTGTACGGGCACGAGCTGACGACCGCGCTCACCCCCTTCGACGCGGGCCTGGGCCGGGTCGTGAAGTTCGAGAAGGAGGGCGACTTCGTCGGCCGCGCCGCGCTGCGGGCGGCCGCCGAGCGCGCCGAGCAGGACCCGCCGCGCAAGCTGGTCGGCCTGATCGCCGAGGGGCGCCGGGTGCCGCGCGCCGGCTACCCGGTCGTGGCGGCCGACGGCACGGTGATCGGCGAGGTCACCTCGGGAGCGCCGTCCCCGACCCTCGGCAAGCCGATCGCCATCGCCTACGTCGACGCCGGGTACGCCGCACCGGGCACGGAGGGCGTCCGGGTGGACATCCGCGGCACGCACGAGCCGTACGAGGTCATCGCGCTGCCCTTCTACAAGCGGCAGAAGTAGCAGGCGGCGCCGGCGCGGCCGCGGTGCCCGCCGCGGACCTGCGCCTTTGCGTCCGGCATCACGTGTCTCACTGGGCAAGACCCTCCCCCCGGACTTCGTCCGGGAGGTGCCCCCCTTCACGATCACACCCTCGCGTACAGGAGAATCAAGCCATGGACAACCCCCAGCAGCTGCGCTACAGCAAGGAGCACGAGTGGCTGTCGGACGCCGAGGGCGGCGTCTCGACGGTCGGCATCACCGAGCACGCGGCCAACGCCCTCGGCGACGTCGTCTTCGTGCAGCTCCCCGAGGTCGGGGCCACCGTCACCGCGGGCGAGTCCTGCGGCGAGCTGGAGTCGACCAAGTCCGTCAGCGACCTCTACTCGCCCGTGGACGGCGAGATCACCGAGGTCAACGAGGACGTCGTCGCCGACCCCTCGCTGGCGAACTCCGCCCCGTTCGAGGGCGGTTGGCTGTTCAAGGTGAAGATCACCGGTGAGCCGGAGGACCTGCTCACGGTCGACGAGTACACCGCCTTCACCGCCGGCTGACTCCCCCAGCTCACGCTGGGAGTGCCCTGGCCCCGGCCCCGCCACCGCACGGGCGGGGCCGCGGCGCCCCGCCCGCTCCCCCTCTCTCCAGGAAGTCTCATGTCGCTTCTGAACAGCTCCCTCCATGAGCTCGACCCCGACGTCGCCGCCGCCGTCGACGCCGAGCTGCACCGTCAGCAGTCCACCCTCGAAATGATCGCGTCGGAGAACTTCGCCCCGGTCGCCGTCATGGAGGCCCAGGGCTCGGTCCTCACCAACAAGTACGCCGAGGGCTACCCGGGCCGCCGCTACTACGGCGGCTGTGAGCACGTCGACGTCGTCGAGCAGATCGCCATCGACCGGATCAAGGCGCTCTTCGGCGCCGAGGCCGCCAACGTCCAGCCGCACTCCGGCGCGCAGGCCAACGCCGCCGCGATGTTCGCGCTGATCAAGCCGGGCGACACCATCCTGGGTCTGAGCCTCGCCCACGGCGGGCACCTCACCCACGGCATGAAGATCAACTTCTCCGGCAAGCTCTACAACGTGGTGCCCTACCACGTCGACGAGAAGACCAACCTGGTCGACATGGAGGAGGTCGAGCGCCTCGCCAAGGAGCACCGCCCCAAGCTGATCGTCGCCGGCTGGTCCGCCTACCCGCGCCAGCTCGACTTCGCCGCCTTCCGCCGGATCGCGGACGAGGTCGGCGCGTACCTGATGGTCGACATGGCCCACTTCGCCGGCCTGGTGGCCGCGGGCCTGCACCCCTCCCCCGTACCGCACGCCCACGTCGTGACCACCACCACGCACAAGACGCTGGGCGGCCCCCGGGGCGGCGTCATCCTCTCCACCCAGGAACTGGCCAAGAAGATCAACTCGGCCGTCTTCCCGGGTCAGCAGGGCGGCCCGCTGGAGCACGTGATCGCCGCCAAGGCCGTGTCCTTCAAGGTCGCCGCGTCCGAGGAGTTCAAGGAGCGCCAGCAGCGCACCCTTGAGGGCGCCAAGATCCTGGCCGAGCGCCTGATCCAGGACGACGTCAAGGAGCACGGCGTCTCGGTGCTCTCCGGCGGCACCGACGTCCACCTCGTCCTGGTCGACCTGCGCGACTCGGCTCTCGACGGCCAGCAGGCCGAGGACCGCCTCCACGAGGTCGGCATCACCGTCAACCGCAACGCCATCCCGAACGACCCGCGGCCCCCGATGGTCACCTCCGGCCTGCGGATCGGCACCCCGGCCCTGGCCACCCGCGGCTTCCAGGCCGAGGACTTCCGCGAGGTCGCCGACATCATCGCCGAGGCGCTCAAGCCCACCTACGACCGCGAGACGCTCAAGGCCCGGGTCACGGCCCTGGCGGAGAAGTTCCCGCTGTACCCGTCGCTGTGACGGGCTGGTTACCGGGGCACCACCACCCCCGGTAACCAGGCGGCGGGCCGCACCCCGGCCCGCCGCCGCACCGGGCCCCGCACCGGACCTCCGGCCCCGGCCCGCCCTCTGTGCCCGGACGCCCGCCCTCGCGCCCCTCGGCGCCGCCGCCGTCCGGTTTCACCTCCTCTTCGCCCGCCCGCCGCACCCCGTCCGGCGGCAATCCCCCGCGAGCGGGTTACGCTCGACAGCCGGGCCGGAAACACCCCATCCTGCCCCGATGTGCTCCACCGTCCACCACGAGCAGACAAGGGAGTCCGCCCCCGTGGCCATCTCCGTCTTCGACCTCTTCTCCATCGGCATCGGCCCGTCCAGCTCCCACACCGTCGGCCCCCTGCGGGCCGCCCGGATGTTCGCCCGCCGGCTCAAGAAGGACGGTCTGCTCGCTCAGACGGTCTCGGTGCGCGCCGAGCTGTTCGGCTCGCTGGGCGCCACCGGCCACGGCCACGGCACCCCCAAGGCCGTGCTGCTCGGCCTGGAGGGCCACTCCCCGCGCACCGTCGACGTCGAGACCGCCGACGACGAGGTGGCGCGCATCCGCACCACCGGCCGGCTGCGCCTCCTCGGCGCCGAGATAGGCACCGCGCACGAGATCGACTTCGACGAGTCCACCCAGCTGATCCTGCACCGCCGCCGGTCGCTGCCGTACCACGCCAACGGCATGACCCTCTTCGCCTACGACGCGGCGGGCGCCCCCCTGCTGGAGAAGACCTACTACTCGGTGGGCGGCGGCTTCGTCGTCGATGAGGACGCGGTCGGCGAGGACCGGATCAAGCTCGACGACACCGTCCTGACGCACCCCTTCCGCACCGGCGACGAGCTGCTGCGACTCTCCCGGGAAACGGGCCTGTCGATCTCCGCCCTGATGCTGGAGAACGAGAAGGCATGGCGCACCGAGGAGGAGATCCGCGCCGGCCTGCTGGAGATCTGGCAGGTCATGCAGGGCTGCGTCAGCCGCGGCATGGCCCGTGAGGGCATCCTCCCCGGCGGCCTGAAGGTCCGCCGCCGCGCCGCCAACGCCGCCCGCGCGCTGCGCTCCGAGGGCGACGCGGCCGCCCGCGCCATGGAGTGGGTCACCCTCTACGCCATGGCCGTCAACGAGGAGAACGCCGCCGGCGGCCGGGTGGTGACCGCCCCCACCAACGGCGCGGCCGGCATCATCCCCGCGGTGCTGCACTACTACGTCAACTTCGTCCCGGGTGCGGATGAGGACGGGGTGGTCCGCTTCCTGCTCGCGGCGGGCGCCATCGGCATGCTCTTCAAGGAGAACGCCTCGATCTCCGGCGCCGAGGTCGGCTGCCAGGGCGAGGTCGGCTCCGCCTGCTCGATGGCCGCCGGCGGCCTGGCCGAGGTGCTCGGCGGCAGCCCCGAGCAGGTCGAGAACGCCGCCGAGATCGGCATGGAGCACAACCTCGGCCTGACCTGCGACCCGGTCGGCGGCCTCGTCCAGATCCCGTGCATCGAGCGCAACGGCATGGCCGCCGTGAAGGCCGTCACCGCCGCCCGGATGTCGCTGCGCGGCGACGGCCGCCACCACGTCTCCCTCGACAAGGTCATCAAGACCATGAAGGAGACCGGCGCCGACATGAGCGTCAAGTACAAGGAGACCGCCCGCGGCGGCCTCGCGGTGAACATCATCGAGTGCTGAGCCCCGGCACCCGGCGCCCCGGGCCCCGGTGAGGTCGTACCTCGCCGGGGCCCGGGGCGTTTGCGTCGGCGGGTCCTACCGCCCGATCTCCCAGGCGAACGGTGGGAGTTCGCTGGCGCGGGAGTAGATGTCCAGGGCCTGGGCGGTGGGGGCGAAGGGGTGGACGCGGGCGCCGTCGAGGCCGGGGAGGAGGCGGGCGCAGTGCTGGACGCAGCCGGCCACTTCGCGGCCGTGGCGGTCGATGAGGGTGGCCGTGTCGGGCGGGCCGTCGCACGGGGTGGGATCGGCGGCCGCGGCGGCCGGGCAGCGGTTGCGGGCGGCGGCCCACGTGGCCGGGCGGGCGGCGGGCGGGGAGCTCGTCGACTGGTTCATGGCAGTCCCCCTGGTGCTACGCAGGTACGGGTGCGGGCCCGGTGGCGGTCGGGCGCGGTCACCGGTGCCCACGACAGTGGTGCTCGGCACGGCGGGGGTCCATGCGGCCTTGGCGAAGACCTGGGGCGATCGTCGGGGAATCATGGCCAAGCGCTGGGGGGAGCTTCCGGGCGGCCGGTGGGCGGCACGGCCAGGGGGTCGAGGAGCAGGGCGAGGGCCAGCAAGGTGGCGGCCAGGAACCAGCCGGCCAGCACGTCGCCGGCCCAGTGGACGCCCAGGTAGACGCGGGTGAGGCCGACGCCGACGGCCCAGAGGGCGAGCAGGGCGCACCATGGGCGGCCGGTGCCGGGGCGGGTGCGGTGCAGCACGCCCCAGGCCAGGATGCCGGCGGCCAGCGCGGAGGTGGTGGCGTGGCCGGAGGGGAAGGAGTAGCCGGTGGCCCGGGCGGCCCAGTCGGCGAACGGTGGGCGGGGCCGGGCGAACAGCTCCATCAGGCCGTAGCGGACGGCCTGGCAGGCGGCGAGGACGAGCGCCGCGCAGAGCGCCGCGCGGATCCGGCCGGGGGTGTCGCGGCCGGCCAGAAGGCCGGCGAGGAGCGCCATCAGGTAGGGGACGACGCCGGTGCCGGTGGCGGTCAGGGCGCCGGCCAGGGAGCGCAGCGACTCCCCGCGGTGGGCGGTGGCCCAGTGGAGGGCGGCCCGTTCTGGGGCGAGCGGGGCGCCGTGCCGGACGGCCGCGGTGACGGCCACGGCGGTGAAGAGGGCGGCGCCCAGGGCCGCGGCGATCAGGAGGTGGCTCGGGGGCGCGCCCAGGCGCGGGCCGCGGCGAGTGCCCTCGCGCGGTGGGCCGGCGGCTGGTTCCGGCGGCGCCCCCGAGGCTGTCACCGGGCGGCGACCAACGGGCGCAGCGGGGTCTCCCGGACCCGTTCGACCAGTGGCGCGGCGCGCCGGGCGAGCGGCATGAGGACCGCGGCGACCAGGGAGCCGACGACCAGGCCGACCACGACGTCGTGCGGGTAGTGGGCGCCGACCCAGACCCGGGAGGCGCCCATCAGGAGCGCGGCCGGGACGGCGATGGCGCCGAGCCGGCGGTCCAGCAGGAGCAGGGCGATGGCCGCGGAGGCGGCGATCGCCGAGTGGTTGCTGGGGAAGGACCAGTCACCGAGCCCCGGGCACGGCTCGACGGTGATGACGTGCAGGGTCTGGCAGGGGCGCTGCTCGTGGAAGAAGCTCTTGACCACGTCGTTGGCCACGTAGGCGAAGACCACGATGACGGGGACGGCCAGCGCCATCGCCATCGTCACGGGGGCCGCCTGCCGCCCCTCCCCGCGGCCGAGCCGGCGGCGGGAGCTGCCGCCGAGCCGCTGTCGGGCACGCCACCAGCCGACCAACATCAGCAGCGCGAAGACCCCCAGCCCGAGGTCGGTCCAGTAGGAGACCAGGGAGTTGAGGAAGTGCGGCATCTGCTGGGCGAAGCCGGTCACAGAGGTGTACAGGCCGCCGTCGATCGAGGCTCCGCCGAAGGCGAGGTCGGTCACTGGGCTTTCTCCTTGGCGGATCGGTGCGTGGTGCGTGGGCTGGGTGCCGGGCGGTCCTGGTGGTGCGCTGACCGCCCGGTGTGCTCCAGTAAGTGTGCCGGGTCGTTCAGGGTGCCGGTGGCACGGTGGCGGGATCCGGCGCATCGGTGGGCTCCGCGGCCGGCCCACCGGCCCGGCGCTGCTTGCGGGAGCGGAGCACTTCCAGGGCGATCGGGGCCAGCGACACCAGGACCACGAGGGCGATGACCGGGAGGAGGTACCGGTCGACGTTGGGTACCGAGGAGCCCAGGGCGTACCCGGCGAGCGTGAGGCCGATCGTCCAGATCAGGCCACCGGTGACCTGCCAGAGGGTGTAGGTGCGGACCGGCACGTTCAGGGCGCCGGCCAGCGGGTTGAGCACGGTGCGGACGATCGGTACGAAGCGGGCCAGGACGATCGCCTTGGCGTGGCCGTAGCGCGTCAGGTACTCCTCGGCGCGGGCGGCGCCCTCCTGGAGCTTGCGGGACCGGCCGCGGGCGAGCAGCGTGCGGCCGCCGCGCCGGCCGATCCAGTAGCCGGTCTGGGAGCCGAGGAGCGTGCCGATAGCCGCGGCAAGGAGCACCTGCGGCAGGGCGAGGTGGACGGCGCCGCCGACGCCGGGCGCGCACAGCAGCCCGGCGGTGAACAGCAGGGAGTCGCCGGGCAGGAAGAAGCCGACCAGGAGGCCGGTCTCGGCGAACAGGACGACGGCGACGCCGAGCGCGCCGAAGGCGGCGAGCAGTGAGCCGGCGTCGAGGATGTTGACCGCCTGGGTGACGGTACTGGCGTGCAGTGCCACGGCCGCTACGGCCATGTCGGTGGCCCCTCCCATAATGGGTTGCGGGTCCGCCGACCGGCCGACCCACCGTCTACAGACCAGTAGACGGTCTACAAAACTGTAGACGACGGGATGGTGGAGGGCGTTCCATGTCGGAGACATCACCCTCGGCTCGTCGCCCCGCCGGCGAGCTGGAGGCGAGCGTGTTGGCGGCCCTGTGGGCGGCCGGAGAACCCTTGACCCCGGCCGAAGTGCAGGGCGAACTGGACGGCCGGCTCGCCCGGACGACCGTCACGACCATCCTCAGCCGGCTGCACGACAAGGGCGCGGTGTCCCGCTCCCGGGCCGGCCGCGGCTTCGCCTATTCGCCGATACACGACTCCGCCGGCCTGACCGCCCGGCGGATGCGCAGCGAGCTGGACAAGCAGGACGACCGCACCACCGCGCTCGCCCGCTTCGTCTCCGAGCTAACCATCGAGGACGAGCAGCTGCTCCGCACCCTGCTGGACGAGGCCGAACCAGGCGGCCCTGATGGCGCTGCCGGCGGCCGACTGCCCGGGTCCGGGACCGCGCCATGATCTTCGCCGTCTGGATCCCGCTGCTGATGCCGCTGCTGGCGGTGCCGACCGCCCGCCGGCTCGCCGAGTCGCTGCCGCCGCGCGCCGCGGCCTGGCTGCTGACCGGCTGCGCCGCCGCCCTGGCCGCCTGCACGGCCGCGGCGCTGGGGCTGCTCACGGCCGCCGGGGCGCTGCGATTGCCACCGGTCGCGGCCTTCGGCCATCTGGAGCGGGCGCTGCCGGGCACCGATGCGGCGGTGACCGTCCCGGCCGCCCCGATCGCCGGTGCGCTGCTGGCCTGCTGCGCGCTCGCGGTCGCCCGCCGCGCCCTGCGGCACCGCGCCGAGCTGCGCGCCGCCCGGCGCACCGCCGACGCCCACGGCCTCGCCGGCGACCTGTGCGTCCTGCCGGACGCGGAGCCCGACGCCTACGCCCTCCCGGGCCGGCCGGGCCGGGTGGTGGTCACCGCCGGGATGCTGCGGGCGTTGCCGCCGGCCGAGCGGGAGGCCCTGTTCGCCCACGAGCGCGCCCACCTCATGGGCCGCCACCACCTCTTCCTGCTCACCGTCGCGCTGGCCGCGGCCTGCCACCCGCTGCTCCGCGGGCTCAAGGCCCCGCTGGCGTACGCGCTGGAGCGCTGGGCCGACGAGTCCGCCGCTTCCCGGGTGGGCGACCGGCAGGTCACCGCCCGGGCCATCGGCCGCGCCGCGCTGGCCGCCCGGGCGCACACCGCGGCGGTCCCCCGCCCGAGCACCGCACTGGCCGCGACGAGCGGCCCGGTGCCCCGCCGGGTCGCCGCCCTGCTCACCCCCGACCGGCCGGCGGACCGCCCCCGTGGCCGGGTGCTGCCGGATGGCCGCCGGCTGATAGCGGCCGCCCTGCTGGCCTGTGTCGCCTTCTCCGCGGCGGGTGCGGTGGACGCGGCGGCCGATCTCCACCAGACCGTGGAGACGGCCCAGAGGGAGCAGCCGGGCCGTTAGCGGGCGCCGCGCCGGCCCCCGCACCGGGGACCCGGCGGCCCCGACGGAGCGGACGCGGCGCCGGGCGCCGGGCACCTGGCGCCCGGTGCCCGGACCGAGCGGACCAGACTGACCGGGCTGACCGGACTGACGGGGCGGACCCGACTGACCGGGCTGACGGGGCTCGTCACCGCAGGCGGCACGTCACCCGCCGGCGTCCACGGCCGCCCGGCCGGGCCGCGGGTCAGGGCCGTCGTCGCCCACCGTGAAGCCCAGCCGGGCGCCGCCGCCGGCGCGGGCGGCGGCGAAGGCACGGCCGCCGTGGGCCGCCGCGATCTCCCAGACGATGGCCAGACCGAGCCCGGAGCCGGGCAGGCCGCGGGCGGCCGGGGCGCGGTAGAAGCGGTCGAAGACGTAGGGGAGGTCACAGTCCGCGATGCCCGGGCCGCGGTCCAGGACCTCGACGCGGGCCCCGGTGACCACGATGTCGATGGGCGTGGTGCCGTCGGCGTCGAACTTGGCGGCGTTCTCCAGGAGGTTGCCGAGCGCCCGGTGCAGGGCGGCCGGGCGGCCCTCGACGACCGCCGGGCGGTCGGTCCGCAGGGTGATCTCGCGGCCGGTGCGGCGGCGGGCCGCGGCGGCCGCGCGGTCGGCGACCTCGGCCAGGTCGACGTCCGACGGCGGGTCGTCATCGCGCTGCCCGGCCGCCAGGTCGACCAGCTCGTTGACCAGGTCGGTCAGCTCCCGGGCCTCGCCGGCCAGGTCGGCGAGCAGCTCCTCGCGGGCGTCCGCCGGCAGCTCGTCGAAGCGCTTGAGCAGCGAGATATTGGTGCGCAGCGAGGTCAACGGGGTGCGCAGCTCGTGCCCGGCGTCCTGGACCAGCCGCTGCTGATCGCGCACCGCGGTGGTCAACCGACCGAGCATGTCGTCGAAGGCCCGCCCGAGCCGGGCGACCTCGTCCCGGCCCGCGACCGGCACCGCCACGTCCACCCGGCCGTGCGCGGCGACGCTCTCGGCGACCGCGGTCAGCCGGACCAGCCGCCCGGTGATCCGGCGGGCCAGCCACCAGCCGACCGCCCCGGCCAGCGCGATCACCCCGGCGGCCAGCAGCACGGTGCGCTGTTGGAGCGCGGAGATCAGGTCCTCGGTGCCGCTGAACTTCTGGGCGACCTGGACGGCGCCGCGCCCGTCGCCGAGCGCGACGGTGGCGACGTGGTACTCCTCGTCGCCGAGGACGGCCACCCGTTCCTCGTAGCTGCCGGCCTCCCGTCGGGCGGTGAGCTGCCGTTCGCGCTCGCCGGCCGGCAGCGCGGGGTGCCCGGCCTCGGCGATCCGCCCGCCGGCGGCCAGTACCTGCACGTCGGTACGGGTGGCGCCGGCCAGTTCGTCGCGCGGCCCACCGGGGTCGACGCCGGGGTCGGCGAGGTAGTCGGCGGGGGTGTGCGGGCGCTCCCGCACCTGGGCCCGCAGGTCCCGGACGACCTCGTTGAAGACCGACTTCTCGTCCAGCCGCACCAGCCGGGCGGCCGAGTCGTAGCTGAGGAAGCCGACCAGGACGGTCACCCCGGCGGCGCCGACGGCGAAGGCCAGCGCGAAGGAGGTGCGCAGGCTGGCCGGTTTGCGGGCGCGCAGCCAGGCCGGCAGCCACCGCGCGACCCGGCGGGTCGACGGTGGCCGGGCGAGTCGGCCGCGGCGCCCGGGCACTCAGTCCTCCCGGAGGACGTAGCCGACGCCGCGCACCGTGTGGATCAGCGGGTGGCTGCCCGGCACGTCGACCTTCCGCCGGAGGTAGCCGACGTAGACGGCGAGGTTCTTCGAGCCGGGTCCGAAGTCGTAGCCCCATATCCGGTCGTAGATCGTGGGGTGGTCCAGGACAATTCCGGCATTGCGGGCCAGTAGCTCCAGCAGCTCGAACTCGGTGCGGGTCAGCTCCAGTTCGCGCGCCCCGCGCCAGGCGCGCCGCGAGGGGCCGTCGATCCGCAGGTCGGCCGCCTCGACGACGCCGCTCCCGGCGGCCCGGGCGTCGTACCCCTCACCGGGCTCGCCGGGCCCGGCGCCGTCGCCGGCCGCCGGCGTGGTACGCCGCAGCAGCGCCCGCAGCCGCGCGAAGACCTCCTCGACCTCGAACGGTTTGACCACGTAGTCGTCGGCCCCGGCGTCCAGCCCGGCGATCCGGTCCGCGGTCTCGACCCGGGCGGTCAGCATCAGGATCGGGGTGCGGTCCTGTTCGGCGCGCAGCACCTGGCAGACCTGGAGCCCGTCGATCCCCGGCATCATCACGTCCAGCAGGATCACGTCCGGCCGCTCCCGGTGGGCGGCGGCCAGCGCCTGGATGCCGTCGGCGACGGCGGTGACCTGGTACCCCTCCAGGGTCAGGGCACGTTCCAGCGCGGCGCGGATGGGGCGGTCGTCCTCGGCGAGCAGCACGGAGTGTGTCACCCGGCCAGTGTGCCAAGGCCCCTCCGGGGAGCCGACCGGCGGCCGGGTCGCCGGCGCTTTCTTACCGGTCTCTCACCCGAGCCACGCCCTCGGCTTACCCGGTCCCGCAACGGTGGCCGATGCCGGACGGGCCGCCCGCGGGGACCGGCCGCGGGCCCGGCCCGGCCGGCAGTACGGACGGCCCGGCGCCCGGGGAACGGTACGGGCCCCTTGGGCGCGACACCCCGGAAGACACCGCATGAAGATCACGCTGCTGCTGCACAACGCCTACGCCGTCGGCGCCGCCCTGCGCGGCACGCTCGCGTTCGCCACCGCGCTCGCCGACCGCCACGACGTCGAGCTGGTCTCGATGCTGCGGCACCGCGAGGTCCCGCGGTGCACGGTGGACCCCCGGCTGCGCCTGGTGCCGCTGGTGGACACCCGGGTGGGCAGTGACGACATGGCGCACCCGCTGTTCGGCGAGCCCGCGCTGGACTTCCCGGCCGCCGACCGGCACCACCACCAGTACAGCCGGCTGGTCGATCTACGGGCCGCGGAGTTCCTGCGCGGCACCGACGCCGACGTCCTCATCGGGACCCGGTCCGGGGTCAACGTCTACCTGGCCCGCTTCGGCCCCCGCCGGGCACTGCGGATCGCCCAGGAGCCGCTGCCGTACGACGCGTACGACGCCCTCCTGCACGCCGAACTCGCCCGCCCCTACCGGGCGTTGGACGCATTGGTCACCACCACCGAGGGGGCTGCGGCCCGCTGGCGGACGCGGCTGCCGCTGCCCGGGGTGCGGGTGCTGGCGCTGCCGGCCGTCATCCCCGCGCCCGCCGCTCCCCCCGCCGCACCGGACGCCGACGCCGACGCCGGGACCGCCGCGCACCCGCCAGCCGGCACCCGAGCAGCCGTCACCGCCCCGGACGCCAACGCCGACCCGCCGACCATCGTGGCGGCCGGCCGGCTGATCCCCGGCGAGCGCTTCGAGCTGCTGGTCGAGGCGTTCTCCGCGGTCTGCGCCAAGCACCCCGGCTGGCGGCTGCGGATCCACGGCGAGGGCCCCGAACGCGCCCGGCTGCGGAGCCTGATCGACGGGCTGGGGCTGACCGGCCGGGCCGAACTGGCCGGGCCGCGCTCACCGGACGGGGCGGAGTTCGCCGGGGCGTCGATCGCCGCCTCGGCCTCGGACACCGAGGCGTCCGGCCCGGCCCTGGTCGAGGCGATGCGGCGCGGCGTCCCGGTCGTCGGCACCGGCCGCCCGCCGGGCCCCACCGAGCTGATCCACGCCGGCGGGGGCGGGGTACTGGGGCCGCGCGACGACGGGCGGGCGTTGGCCGGGGCGCTGCTGGACCTGGCCGGGGACCCGGCGCGCCGGCGGACTCTGGGGGCGGCCGCGCTGGAGAGCGCCCGCCGGCACGGCCCCGAGCCGGTCGCCGAGCACTACCGGCTACTCTTCGCGGAGTTGCGGACCACCCGACGGTCCCGGGCCGTACGCCGCGCGCTCGGCGGAGCCCGGATCCGGGCACGCGCGCTGACCCGGGGGAACGAACGGACCTGAAACGGCCGCACACCCGCGCCGCACACCCCGCACCGCACCGGCCGCCTGCCGCCGCACCGGGCAGCTACCCCTTCTGCACCACCCGCCCCATCCGCGCCGTGCGTCACCCAACTCGCCCGCGCCGTAGGGAACTTCGGCGCGGCAATCTGGCGTCTCCGGTCGTGAACATGCTGAACTGCTCAGGGGCGGCTGCCACTTCGAGCAGATGACGCTTCGCATTCCGCAGGTCCGATGGGCAGGAGGCCGCTCATGCTGCACGGTGTCGATGTCAGCTCCTACAACACCGGATATTCCGCCAATGGACTGGACTTCGTGTTCATCAAGGCCACCGAAGGCCGCTCCTACGTCAATCCGCACCAGTCGGCCCAGGCGGCCCGGGCCCGGGAAGCGGGTGCCGTGGTCGGTTTCTACCACTTCCTGTGGCCGGGGAATGTCGCCGCCCAGGCACGCTATTTCGTGGAGAAATGCGCATCGGTCCAGGGCGATCTCCTGGCCGCCGACTGGGAGACCACCGGCGACGGCAGCTACGCCAGCAACGCGCAGAAGGACCAGTTCCTCCTGGAGGTCAAGAAACTGCGTCCCACCCACCGCGTACTGCTCTACTGCAACCGTGATTTCTGGTTGAACCGGGACACCACGTCGTATGCCGCGGACGGACTGTGGATCGCCGACTACGTCACCGCCGGACAGCCGCGGATCAAGGCGAAGTGGCGTATCCACCAGTACACCGATTCGCCGCTGGACAAGAACGTCGCGACTTTCGCCAGCAAGGCCGAGCTCAAGAAGTGGGCGCACCCCGCATAAACTTCTCCGGCAGTATCCGGATACGCCTGGCGGACACTCCGCGTGACACGATCGCGCGACTGACGAACAGTGCGTGACGAAAAGCGTAAGGAGCACCCGTGACGGACCCGGCGGCCAAGGCCCGGCAGCAGGAGATAGCCCGCGAACTCCAGGTGCCCGCGGAGTTCGACGCCGCGCAGGAGATCGAGCGCCGGGTGTCCTTCCTCACAGCGCAGCTGACCACCACGGGTCTGCGCTCCCTGGTGCTGGGCATCAGCGGCGGGGTCGACTCCACCACCGCGGGCCGGCTCTGCCAGCTCGCGGTGGAGCGGGCCCGCGCCGAGGGCCACGACGCGACGTTCTACGCGATGCGGCTGCCCTACGGCGAGCAGGCCGACGAGAAGGACGCGCAGCGGGCGGTGGAGTTCCTCCGCGCGGACCGGCTGCTGACCGTCGACGTCCGCCCGGCCAGTGACGCGGCGCTGGCCGCGGCCGTGGCCGGCGGCGTCACCTTCCGCGACGCGCACCACCAGGACTTCGTGCACGGCAACATCAAGGCCCGGCAGCGCATGATCGCCCAGTACGCGGTGGCCGGTGCGGAGAACGGCCTGGTCGTGGGCACCGACCACGCCGCCGAGGCGGTCTCCGGCTTCTTCACCAAGTTCGGCGACGGCGCGGCCGACGTGGTCCCGCTGACCGGGCTGACCAAGCGCCGGGTGCGGGCCGTCGCCAAGGCGCTGGGCGCCCCCGCCGAACTGGTCCACAAGGTCCCCACGGCCGACCTGGAGACCCTCGACCCGGGCAAGCCCGACGAGGACGCGCTCGGCGTCAGCTACGACCAGATCGACGACTTCCTGGAGGGCCGGCCGGTCGACGACGCCGCCTTCCGGGCGATCGACCGCCGCTACCGCCTCACCGCCCACAAGCGGGCGCTGCCGATCGCGCCCTGAGACGGGCGGGTGCGGCCGTCCGCGGGCGCGGACGGCCGCGCACCATCCGGTCATACTCCGGCAAGGGAGCGGTCACCGGCCCGGTGCTAAACCGTGGGCCACAGCGGGCATGCATCCCGCCATGGGAAGCCACGAAGTGCGATCGGAAGATCAACTGTCAGTGGGGCCGCTTACTCTCCACGGCATGGGTGACGCACGCCTGCACGAACTCCAGACCGCGCTGACCACTGCCTCCGACCTCGCCTCCGCGCTCCGCTCGGCACCGACCCGGCGGGACGCCGACCAACTCGTCGACGTCCTCCGCCAGGCGCTGACCGCCGCCAGCTCGCTGGGGGCCCCGACCACCGGCCCGACGGGCTGCACACTGCATCCCAACGGCGCCGTGGACCCGCTCTACGGCGACCCGGAAGATCCCCTTCCGGCGGGCTACGGCAAATGCCTGCTCTGCAACGACCGGCGCCGCCGGGCCGACGCGCAGCATCCGCACGTCCGCCCGCACGCCCGCCCGCGCCCCCGGCCGCACCCCGGCTGGCACCGCCGGCTGAGCGCGTAGGGCCCCTGCGGCGGATCGGGGCGGGCCCGGGGCCGGCCCGGTGGATCACGGCCGGGGACTCTCCGCCCCCGACCCACCGGACCGGACCTAGCGGGATCCCGGGTCCGGGCCTTCGGGCTCGGCGGCCCGGCGTTCCGCCGCGGCGTCCCGCTTCCGTTCCGGCCGCAGGGCGATCCGGCCCAGCACCGCGGCGACAGCCAGCGCGGCCAGCGCGAGCAGCACCGCGTCCGGTACGCCGTTCCCCAGCCGGGCCGCCCAGCCCTCCAGCCCGGCCTCGGCATCCGCGTCCAGGATCCCGGGCAGTGCGCTGGTCCCGTTGAAGCTCAGGAACAGCACGCCGATGCCGAGGAAGAACGCCCCGGAGATCAGCGACGTGGTGTGCAGCCGCAGCCGGCCGAGGGTCAGCTCGCGGCCGCGCAGCCAGCCCCGGGTGCCGAGCCGGAAGCGGTCCCACAGCAGGGCCAGCACGAACAGCGGCAGCGCCATGCCCAGCGCGTAGACGGCGAGCATCGAGGCGCCGTAGACCGGGGAGCCGCTGACCGCCGTCACGGTCAGCACCGCGCCGAGGATCGGCCCGGCGCAGAAGCCGGCCAGACCGTAGACGCAGCCGAGCAGGAAGGTCGAGAGCGCGGTGCGCGGGGTGATCCGGGCGGCCGCGGCCTGGGCCCGCCGGGAGGCGAAGCCCAGGCCGAGGATCTGGGCCACGCCGAGCGCGATGACGACCCAGCCGCCGAGGGCGATCAGCAGGTCGCGGTGGCCGTTGAAGAGCCGGCTGGCGGCCGTGCTGGCCGCGCCCAGCGGCACCAGCGTCGTGGCCAGCCCCAGGTAGAACACCCCGGTGCGGGCCAGCAGCCGGCCGGGGCTGGCCAGCGAGTACGCGAAGAACGCCGGGAGCAGCAGGGCGCTGCACGGGCTGACCAGCGCCAGCGTGCCGCCCAGGAACGCGGCGAGGTAGCCGATGTCGGTGGTCACTTCCCGGCCCCCGCGCCGCCGTGCTTCCCGGCCGCCGCGGCGGCCTGCCGGATCGCCTGCTCGAAGACCCCGGTCTCCTGCGCTCCGGCGATCGGCCGGCCGTTGACCAGGAAGGACGGGGTGGACTGCACCCCGAGCTGGTAGCCCTCGTCCTGGTCCTTCTTCAGGGCCTGGGCGGCCGCCGGGCCGCCCAGGTCGGCGCGGAACTTCGTCAGGTCCGGCACGCCGGCGGTGCGGGCCAGCTCGACCAGCTTGTCCTCGGCGAGCGCGTCGCCCTTGCGGGTCTCGGCGTAGAGCACGTCGTGCAGCTGCCAGAACTTCCCCTGCTGGCCGGCGGCCCAGGAGGCGCGGGCGGCCCGCTCGGAGTCGGCGCCGAAGACCGGGAAGTTGCGGAACTCGATGCGCAGGGTGCCGGCGTCGACGAACTTCTTGACCAGCTCGGGCTGGGTCTCCCGGGTGAAGCGGCCGCAGAACGAGCACTGGTAGTCGGCGTACTCGACGAGGACGACCGGGGCGTCCGGCTTGCCGACCGCGAGCGGGTCGCCGGCGGTGCGCCGGCTGGTGCGGGCCGCGAGGTCGTCGTACAGCTTCTGCTGTCCGGCGTCCTCCTGGGGCTCGACGGAGGCGGCGGCACCGGGGGAGGCGGGGGTGTCCCGGCCGTTCTCGACGGCCTTGCCGACCGCGACGGCGATGGCGATCACCGCCACCACGAGCGCGAGGACCGCGCCGACGGCGGCGATTTTGCGGGTGGGTGAGGCGGACGTGGGCATGCGAAAGCTCCTGACGTACGGAAGGGGTGTGCGGAAGAGGGGGCAGCCGGGGTGGTGGCCGGGCGGCCTATATCCGCAGTACGGGCAGGAGCGCGGTGTGGTCCGTGGCGGGTGCGGCGCCGGTGGGTGGGCGGGCCAGGGCGAACCGGTGGGGTAGGTCCGCGGCGAGCGGCCCGGGGGCGGAGGCGTCCGGGGCGAGCAGCTCGGCGCGGTGCGGGGCGGGCAGCGGCGCGGCCTCGCCCTGGCTCGGCGCATGGCGGCCGGAGCAGTTCTTGACGGAGTCGGCCACCGCTGTCGGGGCGGTGGCGGCGGTCTGCACGGCGGACGCCACGGCCGGACCCACGGGGCCGGTCCGCCAGATCTCGGCGGCAGCGGCCGCGCGGCCGGCGAGCCATGCCTGGTCGCCGCCGATCCGGCAGAGCAGTGGCCCGAAGGCGACCGCCAGGAGGAGCAGCAGGGTCAGCGTCGCCGAGCGGCGCAGCCGGTGCATGGTCCCTCCCCCTCGCTCTCGGTCCGTGTCGTCGGGAACCTCCCATCCTACGGACCGTCGGCACCGGGCGCCCGTGGTGGCATAGCTCACCCCGGCGCACCTCCCCTTTGATGGTGCGACATCCGCATGTATCCGGTTTGTCGGCTTTGGTCGGCGGCGGTCGGGCCTGCCATAGTCGGTCGCGGCGACCCCCGCGGCGCGGGCCGGTCGCCTCCGGCCGCGCGGGCCCCACCCCTTCCGCCCGCGGGCGGCCGGGCACTGGGGCCCACCCCGCGACACCCCGCGGGAGGGCCCCAGTCCCGTTTCACGGGGGCGGTGTGCGGGCCGGCGGGGTCAGCGGTCGTTGACCCGGACCTCGAACCAGGTCGTCTTGCCGCGCGGGAGCAGATCCACGCCCCAGCGGTCCGAGAGCTTGTCGACGAGGAAGAGCCCCCGGCCGCTGACGTCCATCGCCTGGACGGGCATCAGGCACGGCAGTCCGCGCGAGGGGTCGCGCACCTCCACCCGGATCCAGCCACGTCGGCGCAGTATCCGCAGCCCGAACGTGCGGGCCCCGGTGTGCCGTACGGCGTTGCCGACCAGTTCGGAGACCAGCAGCACGGAGTGCTCGGCGAGTTGGGGCGAGAGGGACCACTGCTTGAGGAGGATGGCGGCGGTCAGCCGGCGCGCGGTCCGCGCGGACTGGGGGCGCGAGGGGAGTCTGACCTCGCCCAGGGTCGGGTCACCGACCAGGTCGAGCCCGACGGGCACCGGACCGACCGGAGCCGGGGTCGCCGCCCCGTCCGCATCGGGGGTCTCCCAGCCCGCGGCGGCCGTACCGGCCCGCGGCCGCGGCTGCTCCATTCCTTCGAGGCCCGCCATGCCCTCCATGATGGCCGCTCGGCGGCGCCTCGGGTGGCGGAACCTGCGGAATCCGTTGTCCGGAATCGTCGGCTCCGCGCCACCCCAGGACATATGCCAACGGCAGCCGGGGTTCGACCGTACCGCGCTGACCTGCGGGAACCTCGTATGCGCGAGGGACCGCCGGGAGCCGCCAACACGGCCCCTTTAAGGCGCAATTAAGTTTTCCGCAATTCGCCCACACGAGGCATGGCGTACCAGCCAAACCCCACACGCCCCGTCAACACCAGTGACATCAGCGGAACTTGGCCTTGCCCGGTCCCTCCTCGACGAAGCTGCGCATGCCGATCTGTCGGTCCTCGGTGGCGAACAGCCCGGCGAACCAGTTGCGTTCGATCGTCAACCCGGTGTCGATGTCGGTCTCCAGGCCCGCGTCGACGGATTCCTTGGCGGCCCGCAGCGCCAGCGCCGGCCCGGCCGTCAGCCGTGCCGCCCAGGCGTGCGCCTGCGCGTAGACCTCGTCGGCCGGCACCACCCGGTCCACCAGGCCGATGGCCAGCGCCTCCGCGGCCTTCACGTGCCGGCCGGTGAAGATCAGGTCCTTGGCCTTCGACGGGCCCACCAGGCGCGCCAGCCGCTGGGTGCCGCCGGCGCCCGGGATCAGGCCGAGCAGGATCTCGGGCTGGCCCAGCTTGGCGTTCTCGGCGGCGATCCGGAAGTCGGCGCAGAGCGCCAGTTCGCAGCCGCCGCCGAGGGCGTAGCCGGTGAGTGCGGCGACCACCGGCTTGGGGATCCGGGCCACCGCGGTGAAGGAGTCCTGGAGGGCCTTGGAGCGCAGGACCATGGCCGCGTGGTCCATGGCCTGCATTTCCTTGATGTCCGCACCGGCCGCGAACACCTTCTCGCCGCCCCAGAGCACGACGGCGCGGACGTCGTCCCGCCGGCCGGCCTCCTCGGCCAGTTCGCGGAGCCGGTCCTGGGTGGCGACGTCCAGGGCGTTCATCGGCGGGCGGTCCAGGCGGATGGTGCCGACGCCGTCGGCGACCTCAAGATGCACAGTCATGCGGGCAGGTTAGTACGCGTTAACGCCGCGCGCCGCCCCGCCCTCGGCCGTCTTTCCGCCCGGGCCGCGGCCCTATGGGGCCCGCCACTTCTCCCAGGAGAGGTTCCAGTCGCCGAAGCCGTTGTCGGGCTGGATGGTGTGGTCGTGGGAGTTCTTGACGATGACCACGTCGCCGATGAGCGAATTCCGGTAGAACCAGGCCGCCGGGGTGTCGGGGTCGCCGCCGCCGCGCTGGTCGTAGAGGCCGACGCAGCCGTGGCTGGCGTTGCGGGTGCCGAACGTCGCCCGGCCCGACCAGTAGTTGCCGTGGATGAAGGTGCCGGAGGTGCTCAGCCGCATGGCGTGCGGGACGTCCTTGATGTCGTACTCGCCGCCATAGCCGACGGTCTGGCCGTTCATCCGCGTCACCGGGTGCTTCTCGCTGATCACCATCTGGCCGTTGTAGGTCTCGGTGCCCGGGGCGCCCGCGGTGATCGGCACGGTCCGCAGGGTCTTGCCGTCGCGGACCACCGTCATCTGCTTCGCGTGGGCGTCGACGGTGCTGACCTGGCTGCGGCCGATGGTGAACGAGACCTGCTTGGCCTGGGTGCCGTAGACGCCCGGGCGGCCCTCGACGCCGTCGAGGTTGAGCCGGAGGGTGACCTTGGTGCCCGGTGTCCAGTACTTCTCGGGGCGGAAGTCGAGGCGGTCGTTGCCGAACCAGTGGCCGGCGACCGGGACGGCGGGCCGCGCGGTGACGCTGATGGCCTTCTCGACGGCCCGGGGGTTGGTGATGCCGCGGGTGAAGCGGATCGAGACCGGCATCCCGACGCCGACCCGCTCGCCGTTCTCCGGGGTGTACTGGCCGATGAAGGTGTTCTTCGGGACGAGCGTGGTGAACGTGGTGTGCTCGGCGGCCTGTCGGCCCCGGGCGTCCACCGCCACCGCGTCGACGGTGTACCGCGTCGAGGCGCCGAGGTGGCTGCTGGGCCGCCACCGGGCGCCGTCGCCGGATATCTTCCCGTCGATCGCGTTGCCCTTGGCATCGGTGACCTTGACGGACCGCAGCCTGCCCTTCTGGGCGGTCACGTTCAGGGCGCCGCTGGTGGCCACGTCCCGGGTGCCGTCCTGGGGGGCTATCACCACGGCGGCCCGTGAGGCGGCGGTGTCCGCCCCGGTCCGCCCGGACGGCTTGCCGCCCTCGTCGCCACCGCAGGCGGAGACCAACAGCAGCAGCGGAGCGAGCAGCAGGGCGAGTGGCGCACCCGGGCGGCGCACCCGCCGCCGGTGCACCGACTCCCCCGCCATCGGCTGGACGTTCACGACTGGCCCCTTCCCCCTCGCACGGCCCGCGGTCCCCCGCGCCCGGACGTCGTCGGCCGGGTGCGTGCCGCTAGATAACCACACCGCACCGACAGTGAACTCCCCCTGAAGGTCACCGTTTAGTCGCGAGCGGCGGGTGGCGGCGCGGGCATGCGTACGAGCGCCCGGGGGTGCTCCGCGGGCGCGCGGGCGGGAGCCGGTTCAGCGCAGCGCGCTACCCGCCCGCCAGGCGGCCCACGGCAGGTTCCAGCCGCCCAGGCCGTTGTCGGGGGCGACGGTGCGGTCCGGGGAGTTGTGGACCTCCACGGTGTCGCCGACGATCGAGTTCCGGTAGAGCCAGCCGGCCGGGGTGTCCGGGCCGCCGCCGCGGACGTCCTTCAAGCCGACGCAGCCGTGGCTGGTGTTGAGACCGCCGAAGACCCCGGGCGGCGCCCAGTAGTTGCCGTGCAGGAAGGTCCCGGACCGGGTCAGCCGCATGGCGTGCGGCACGTCCGGGATGTCGTACTCGGTGCCGAAGCCGACGGTGTCGCCGTCCATCCGGGTCACCGCGTGCCGCTCCAGGATCACCATCGTCCCGTTGTAGGTGGGGTTCTCGGCGTTGCCCGCGGTGACCGGGAGGGTGGCCACCACCCGGCCGTCGCGGCGGACGGTCAGCGTGTGCCCGGCCGCGTCGACGCTACTGATCTGGTCGCGGCCCACCTGGTAGTGCAGGGTCTTGTGCTGGATCCCGTAGGCGCCCGGGCCGGTCCGTACCTCGCGCAGCCGCAGGTGGACGGTGAGGCGGGTGCCCGGCCGCCAGCGGTTACGGGGCCGGAAGTCCAGCCTGCGGTAGCCGAACCAGTGGGGTGCGATCTCGACGGCGGGGCGGGCGCTGACGGTGACCGCGCGCTCCACGGCGGCGCGGTCCAGGATCGGCCGGTTGAAGACCAGCGAGAAGATCAGGCCGGTGCCGACGGTGGTGCCGCTCTCCGGCGAGTAGGAGCCGATGACGCGGTGCGGGGGCGTGAAGGTGCTGAAGGTGGTGTGCCGGGTGGTGCGGTGACCGGAGTCGTCCAGTGCGGTGGCGTCGACGCTGTACCGGGAGGCGAGTTCGAGGGAGTCGGTCACCGGCCGCCAGATCGTGCCGTCCCGGGAGATCCGGCCGGCGACCGACTGCCGGGCGCCGCCGCCGGTCCGGCTGACCTCGACCCGCTCCAGTCGGCCCTCCGGGACCCGGACCTCCAGCCGCCCGTTGGCCCGTACGCCGCGGGCGCCGTCGCCCGGGAGGATCCGGATCGCCTCCTCCGGGGCGGGCGGTGCGCCGCCAAGGAAGACGTCCCGGTCACCGCAGCCGGCCAGCGCCGCCGCGCCGGTGAGCGCGACCAGCAGCGCGCGGGCGGCGCGGCGGAGGCGGGGCGGCCGGGGCGTCGCCGTCCCGCGGGGCGCGCGCAGTGCGCGGCGGGCCGCCGGGCCGTCCGCCGGTGCGCGGTCCGCGGCACGGCCGCCGGTGCCGTCCCCTGGTCGGTGAGAGTGATGGCCGCTCATATGCCGGATTGTGACGGATGATTCGCAAGTTGGGCGGTATGCCGCGAAAGGGGATGTCATGGACGCGTCTCCCCGTGGACGGGGGCGGGTGCGCGGGGCGTCCGGTGGGCCGTGCCGCGCGGAGCCCGGCAACGGGAGTGCGCGGGGGCGGAAAGCGTGAGGCAACGCCCGGTTGCGGGCAGAACAACAGTGCACCCCCGTGCACCGCACGACGGGCGACGGCCCCGCACCCGGCCGGGACGCTCCCCCGGCTCACGCTGGGAGGTACCCCCTGGCCCGGACGCCGCCGCCCGACCGAGCCCTTCAGCCGCAGGAGGCCGGCACGTGTCCAGCGCACCCGAGCAGCAGGCGGTGGCGGACGAACCGCTCGCCCCGCCCGCGGACGTCCGCCCCGGCAGCCCGACGCCCCTGGGGGCCCGCTACCGCACCGGGCCGGACGGTGACGCGGGCACCAACTTCGCCCTGTGGGCGGGCGGCGCCGAGGCCGTCGAACTGTGTCTCTTCGACGACGAGGGGCAGGAGACGCGCCACCTCCTCACCGAGCTGACCCACGAGATCTGGCACGGCTTCCTGCCCGGCGTCCGCCCCGGGCAGCGCTACGGCTACCGGGTGCACGGCCGCTGGGACCCCTGGACCGGCGCCCGCTGGAACCCGGCGAAGCTGCTGCTGGACCCGTACGCCCGGGCCGTGGACGGCGACTTCGGCACCCGCACCGAGGCCGCGCCCGCCGGTCCGGCGCTGCCCGCCCAGCTGTACGGGCACGTCCGGGACTGGCCCGAGCAGCACATCGCCGACACCGTGCGGGACGACCGCGACTCGGCGCCGTACGTCCCCAAGGGGGTGGTGGTCGGCGAGGAGGGCAACGGGGCCGACGGGGCCGACGAGTGGCAGGACGACCGGCGGCCCAAGACGCCCTGGCCGGATTCCGTCCTCTACGAGCTGCACGTCCGGGGGTTCACGATGCGCCATCCGGGCATCCCGGAGCGGCTGCGCGGCACCTACGCCGGGCTCGCGCACCCGGCCGCGCTGGCGCACCTGACCCGGCTGGGGGTGACCGCCGTCGAACTGCTGCCGGTCCACCAGTTCGCGCACGAGGACCACCTGGTGCGCCGGGGGCTGCGCAACTACTGGGGCTACAACTCCATCGGCTACTTCGCGCCGCACGCCGGCTACGCCGCCACCGGGACCCGCGGCCAGCAGGTCGGCGAGTTCAAGCGGATGGTCCGGGCGCTGCACGACGCCGGTATCGAGGTGATCCTGGACGTCGTCTACAACCACACCGCGGAGGCCGGCGAACGGGGCCCGACCCTCTCCCTGCGCGGTATCGACAACCGCGGCTACTACCGCCTCCAAGGGGACCCGCGCCGCTACGCCGACTACACCGGGTGCGGCAACACCCTGCACGTCGTCCAGCCCCACGTCCTGCGGCTGATCACCGATTCGCTGCGCTACTGGGTCACCGAAATGGGCGTGGACGGCTTCCGTTTCGACCTGGCGGCCGCCCTGGCCCGTTCCCTGCACGACGTGGACATGCTCTCCCCGTTCCTCGCGGTGATCGCCCAGGACCCCGTCCTGCGCCGGGTCAAGCTCATCGCCGAGCCGTGGGACATCGGCTCCGGCGGCTACCAGGTCGGCGCCTTCCCGCCCCTGTGGACCGAGTGGAACGACCGCTACCGGGACACCGTCCGGGACTTCTGGCGCGGCGCCACCGGGGACGTCCGCGACCTGGGCTACCGGCTCTCCGGGTCGAGCGACCTCTACGCCTGGGGCGGCCGCCGCCCGTACGCCTCGGTCAACTTCATCACCGCGCACGACGGTTTCACCCTGCGCGACCTGGTCAGTTACGACCACAAGCACAACGAGGCCAACGGCGAGGACAACCAGGACGGCACCCACGACAACCGGTCCTGGAACTGCGGCGCCGAGGGCGAGACCGACGATGTGGACGTCACCGCGCTGCGCCGCCGCCAGCTCCGCAACCTGCTGACCACCCTGCTGCTGTCCACCGGCGTGCCGATGCTGGTGGCCGGCGACGAGATGGGCCGCACCCAGGACGGCAACAACAACGCCTACTGCCAGGACAACCCCACCGGCTGGCTGGACTGGTCGCTGCTGGCCGACCCCCATTGGCGGGCCCTGGCCACGCTCACCGCCCGCCTGATCGCGCTGCGCCGCGCCCACCCCGTGCTGCGCCGCCGGGCGTTCTTCTCCGGCCGTCCGCAGCGCCGCGGCGGCCTGCGCGACCTGGCGTGGTTCGGCGCGGACGGCACGGAGATGACCGAACAGGACTGGTACGCCCCCGGCGCCACCCTGGCCATGTACCTCTCCGGCAACGACATCCCGCAGCGCGACGCCCGCGGCGTCCGCGTCACCGACGACAGCTTCCTCGCCGTCCTGCACGCCGACGCCGCGCCCCGGACGGTGATCCTGCCCGGCCTCCCCTGGGCCGGCACGTACGAGCTCCTGGTGGACACCTCGGCCGAGCCGCCACCGGGCGGACCGGACGGAGCTGACACACCTGGCGGACCTGGCGGACCGACCGAACGGCCGCCGGAGTGCGCGTCGTTCACGGCGGGCGGCGAACTCACCGTGCCGGGGCGGACGGTGCTGCTGTTCCGGGCCGTGCCGGAATGACCGCCGCCTGGCCGGGACCGTGAACTGACGTCACACCACGGCCACTTCGGCGCAGGAGTGGTTACCGGCCCGGCCCGGCCCCGTTCCGGACGCCCGGGCGAAAACCGCATGAGCATTGTCAGTGGCGCGCCTTACGCTCGCAGGTGATGGCCACGACCATGCGTTCGACGTCCCCCGACGAGCGGACCGGAGCGGTACGGCGCTCCGCAGTCCGCTCGCTGCTCCGCCTGTGGCCGTTCGTGCGGCCGGTGCGGGCGCGGCTGTTCACCGCGGCGGCCGTGGCGGTGGTGGCGTCCTGCCTCTCGGTGGTCATTCCGCTGGTGCTCAAGTGGCTGGTGGACGGGCCGGTGTCCCACCAGGACACCGGCGGGGTGTGGCTGGGCGGCGGGTACTTGCTGCTGCTCGGGATCGCCGAGGCGCTCCTCTTCGGGCTGCGGCGGTGGCTGGTGGCGCGTCCCACCGCCGCGGTGGAGGCGGCGATGCGCGACGCGCTCTACCGCCATGTGCAGCGGCTGCCGGTGACCTTCCACGACCGCTGGGCCTCGGGGCAGTTGCTCTCCCGGGCCACCACCGACCTCCAGCTGCTGCGCCTGTTCCTGGTCTTCCCCCTGACGTTCCTGCTGGTCAACGGCGCGACGATCGCGGTGGGCGGGGTGCTCCTGATGGCCCAGCAGTGGTCGCTGGGGCTGCTGTTGATCGCACCGGTGCTGCCGCTGATGGCGGTGTGCTCGGCCTTCCAGGCCAAGTACGGGCAGGCCGCGCGCCGGGCCCAGGACCAGGTCGGCGATCTGACCACGGTCGTCGAGGAGTCGGTGCTCGGCATCCGGATCATCAAGGGGTTCGGGCGGCACCGCAGCCAGGCCCGTGCGTTCCGCGAGCTGGCCCGCACGGTCCGCGCCACCGAGCTCCGCAAGGCCCGTCTGCTGGCCGCCATCTGGGGCGTCAACACCCTCCTCCCGGAGTTGGCGCTGGGCGCCGCGCTGGTGCTCGGCACCGTCCAGGTGGCCGATGGACAGCTCTCCGCGGGCACCCTCGTCGCGTTCCTGTCGACGGCGCTGGCGCTGCGCTGGCCGGTCGACTCGATCGGCTTCCTGCTGGCGATGAGCAGCGCCGCGGCGACGGCGGCCGACCGGTACTTCGAGGTGCTGGACGAGCCGCCGGTGACGGAGGACGGCACCGGCCCGCGAGCGACGGCCGCCGACGGTGCCCGGGCCGGCGGCGGGCTGGTCTTCGAGGGCGTGGAGTTCCGGTATCCCGACGCGGCCCCCGGCTCCCCGCCGACCCTCCGGGGCGTCGATCTCCACATCCGGCCCGGGGAGACGATGGCGCTGGTCGGCGCGACCGGCAGCGGCAAGACCACCCTGACGGCGCTGGTGCCGCGGCTGTACGACCCGACCGCGGGCCGGATCACCCTGGACGGCCGGGACCTGGCCACGCTCACCCGCGAGGAGGCGCGGACGCAGGTCGCGGTGGCCTTCGAGGAGCCGACCCTGTTCTCCACGACGGTGGCGGAGAACGTCCTGATGGGCGCGGCGGACGGGCCGGAGCCGGACCGGGCGGCGGATCTGCGGCGGGCGCTGCGGGTGGCACAGGCCGAGGAGTTCGTGAACGCCCTCCCGCAGGGCACCGTCACCGGGGTCGGCGAGCAGGGGATGAGCCTGTCGGGCGGGCAGCGGCAGCGGCTGGCACTGGCCCGCGCGGTGGTCGGCCGCCCCCGCTTCCTGGTCCTCGACGACCCGCTCTCCGCGCTCGACGTGCACACCGAGGCCCGGGTGGAGGCGGCCCTGCGGGACGTGCTGGCGACCACCACCGCGCTGGTGGTCGCCCACCGCCCGTCCACGGTGCTGCTCGCCGACCGGGTGGCGCTGCTGTCCGGCGGCCGGATCGCCGCCGTCGGCACCCACCACCAACTCCTGCGGGAGAACGCCGAGTACGCGGCGCTGATGTCGGGCGGCCCGGAGCGCGACGGCACCGGGCGACCGGAGGGGGAGGGCACACCATGACGACGACGGAGACCGGCCGGCCGGTCGACGGCCCTGGCGGCGACGGCGGCGACGGCCCCGGCGCCGGCCTCCGCGCCGGGCAGCCCGCCGCGGACGCATGGCAGGCCCCGCCGGACGACGCCCCGGACGGCGCCCCGGACGCCTTCGCGGCGGATCTGCTGCCCACCCCGAAGGGCGCCTCCCGCGCCCTCCTGGGCTCGCTGCTCGCCCCGCACCGCGGCCGGGTGGCGGCCGCCACCGCCGCCCTGCTGCTCCAGCAGGCCGCCGCGCAGGCCAGCCCGCTGCTGGTCGCCTACGCCCTCGACCGGGTGGTGCCGGCCCTGCGGGCGGGCGACCGCGGACCGCTGCTCCTCCTGGCGGTGGCGGCCGTGCTGTGCGCGGTGGTCGCCGGCGGTCTCCAGTGGGTCTTCGTCAGGCTCTCCACCCGGGCCGGCCAGGACGTGCTGCTGGACCTGCGCGGCCGGATCTTCCGGCACGCCCAGGCGCTCGGCCTGGACTTCCACGAGCGGTACACCTCCGGCCGGTTGATCTCCCGCGCCACCACGGACGTGGAGGCGCTGCGCGAACTCCTCGACGAGGGCCTCCAGGAGCTGGTCTCGGTCGTCCTCTCGACGCTCTACATCACGGCGACCCTGCTCTGGCTGGACCCGGGCCTGGGCGCCGCGGCACTGCTCTCCGCGGTGCCGCTGACGCTCCTCGTCCGGTCCTTCCGGCGCCGCTCGCAGCGGGCGTACCGCGCCAAGTCCACCGCCATCGCGTCGGTCATCGTGCGGTTCGCCGAGACCCTGGGCGGCATCCGCCCGGTGCAGGCGTTCCGCCGCGAGCCGGCCAACGACGCGGCCTTCGCCGGGCTCAACTCCCGGCACCGGCAGGCCAACGGCGACGCGATCCTGGAGATGGCGCGCTATGTCGTCGGCTCCCGCACGGTGGCCAACGTCGCGATGGCCGCCATCGTCCTGTGGGGCGCCTACCGCGTCGCCGCCGACTCGCTCGCGCTGGGCGTGCTGGCCGCCGCGGCCCTCTACCTGCGCCGGCTGTACGACCCCATCGACCGGCTGGGCGTGTTCCTGAATTCCTACGAGTCCGCGGCCGCCTCACTGGAGAAGATCGCCGGGCTGCTGGCCCAGCGGCCGTCGGTGGCCGAGCCCGCCGCACCGCGGGCGCTGCCGCCCGCCGCCCCCGGCCGGCCCGGCCGCGAAGTGGCGTTCTGCGGCGTCCGCTTCGGGTACCGCACGGGCGGCGAGGTGCTGCCGCGCTTCGACCTCACGCTGACGGCCGGCACCACGGTCGCGGTGGTCGGCGCCACCGGGGCCGGCAAGTCCACCCTCGCCCGGTTGCTGGCCCGGTTCCACGACCCCACGGAGGGCCGGGTGGTGCTGGACGGGGTCGAGCTGCGCGAGCTGTCCGGCGCCGAGCTGCGCCGCGCGGTGGTGATGGTCACCCAGGAGGCGTTCCTGTTCTCCGGCTCGGTCGCCGACAACATCGCGCTGGGCCGCCCGGACGCCGACCGCGTGGAGATCGAGCGGGCCGCGCGGGCGATCGGCGCCCATGACTTCATCACCGCCCTCCCGGACGGCTACGACACCGACGTCCGCAAGCGCGGCGGCCGGCTCTCCGCGGGCCAGCGGCAACTGGTCGGCTTCGCCCGGGCGTTGTTGGCCGATCCGGCGGTGCTCATCCTGGACGAGGCGACCAGTTCGCTGGACATACCCGGCGAGCGGGCGGTGCAGCGGGCCATGGGCGCGGTGCTGCGCGGCCGTACGGCGCTGGTGATCGCGCACCGGCTGTCCACGGTGGAGTCCGCCGACCGGGTGCTGGTGATGGCCGACGGCCGGATCGTGGAGGACGGTGCGCCGGCCGCGCTGATCGCCGGCCAGGGCCGGTACGCGGCGCTGCACCGGGCCTGGCGGGAGAGTGTGGCATGACCACCGGCGGCGTTGCGGAGCACCGCGGTCCGGTGGGCTATCTGTGGTGGCTGGTGGCCAGCCAGCGGCGGCGGGCGGCGGCCGGCTCGGTGCTGGGCAGCCTGTCGATGGTGGGGCAGATGCTGCCGCCGTACGTACTGTCCCGGGCGATCGACGACGGGCTGTCCCCGGGGCACTGGGGCGCGCTGGTGATCTGGGCGACGGCGCTGTTCGGCGTCGGTATGGCCAACGCCGTCCTGGGGACGTGGCGACACCGGACGATGACCAAGATCCGGATGGATGCCAGCATCCGGACGGTGCGGGCCCTGGTGGCGCACACCCTGCGGCTGGGTGCCGCGCTCCCCCGCCAGGTGAGCGCCGGCGAGGTCGTCACGATCGGGATCGGCGACGTCGCGGTGATCAGCCAGACGCTGACGATGGTCGGGCCGGGCGTCGGCTCGGTGCTGGCCTACGTGGTGGTCGCGGTGTTGCTGCTGGACATCTCCCCGCTGCTGGCGGCGGTGTTGCTGCTGGGGGTGCCGGTACTGGCGGTGCTGGTCGGGCCGCTGCTGGGGCGACTGGAGGGCGTCGAGGCGCGGTACCGCGAGCGGGAGGGCGGGCTGGCGGCCCGGCTGACGGACCTTGCCGGCGGGCTGCGGGTGCTCAACGGGCTCGGCGGCAAGGAGGTGTTCGCCCAGCGGTACGGGCAGGAGGCGCGGGCGTTGCGCGGCGAGGGCTATCGGGTCGGCGCGGTGACCAGTTGGGTGCAGGCGCTGGGGGTCGGGCTGCCGACGCTGTTCGTGGCCGCGGTGACCTGGCTCGCGGCCCGGATGGCGGCCCAGGGCACCCTCACCGTCGGCCAGTTGGTGGCGGTGTACGGCTATGCGGCGGCGCTGGTGGCACCGGTGTCGTTCTTCATCGAGGCCGGCTACGACTTCACCCGGGGCCGGGTGGCGGCGCGCCGGGTGGTGCGGTTCCTGAGTCTGAGGCCGGACGGCCGGGGCAAGGAGCCGGATGGCCGGGGCGGGGAGCCGGACGGCCAGGCAAGGGAGCCGGACGGCCCGGCGTTCGGGGAGCCGCCCCCGGTGCCGGCGGTGCTCCGCGATCCGGCGTCCGGCGTCGAGGTGGTGCCGGGGTCGTTGACCGCGCTGGCCGGGGAGCGCCCGGAGGAGTCGGCGGCGGTGCTGGACCGGCTCGGCGGCTTCGCGGAGTCGGCGGCGACCTGGGGGGCGGTGCGCCTCGACGCGGTCGACCCGGTGCGGCTGCGGGCCCGGGTGCTGGTGGCGGACAACGAGGCGGACCTGTTCGCCGGCACCCTGCGCGAGGTGGTCTGCGGGCGGCGGGACCGGAGTCGGGAGGCGATCGAGGGGGCCTTGTACACCGCGGCGGCCGAGGACATCGTCCGCGGGCTGCCGGCGGGGTTGGACAGCCCGGTGGCGGCGCAGGGCCGGGAGCTCTCCGGCGGCCAGCGGCAGCGGCTGCGGCTGGTCCGGGCGTTGCTGGCCGATCCGGAGGTGCTGCTGGCGGCCGAGCCGACCTCGGCGGTGGACGCGCACACCGAGGCGGCGGTGGCGGCGCGGCTGCACGCGGCCCGCGCCGGCCGGCGGACGACGGTGTTGACCACCACCTCACCGCTGCTGTTGGACCGCGCGGACACGGTGTACTACCTGGCCGGAGGGCGGGTGGCGGCGGTCGGCAGCCATCGGGAACTCCTCGACACGGAGCCGGGGTACCGGCGGCTGGTGACGCGCGGTGCGGATGAGGAAGCGGAGGCGGGGGGATGGCGGTGACCGAGGAGTGTCCGGCGGCGGCCCGGACCGGGCGGTCCGGTGGAGGTCCACTCCCGTCCGATGCGCTGCCGTCCGATGCGCCGCCGTCCGATGCGCTGCCACCCGGTGCGCTGCCGTCCGGTGCGCTGCCGTCCGGTGCGCTGCCGGTGGCCGACCGGGCCGGCACCCGCCGTGCCGCGCTCGCACTGATCCGCCGGGACGGCCGCGCCTTCGCCCTGGTGCTGGTGCTGAACGCGCTGGCCGCCGGCGCCGGTCTGATCGCCCCGTGGCTGCTCGGCCGGATCGTGGACGCGGTGCGCGGTGGCGGCGGGGTGGCCGCGGTGGACCGGCTGGCCCCGGTGATCCTGGTGTGCGCGCTGGCGGAGCTGCTGTTGGCGCGGTCCGCCCGGTACGCCGGGCACCGGTTCGGTGAGCGGACCGTGGAGCGGGTGCGCGGGCGCTTCGTGGCGCGGGTGTTGGCGCTGCCCCCGGCGGCCGTGGAGCGGGCCGGGGCGGGCGATCTGACGACGCGGGGGACGACCGATACCGCCACGGTCGGGCGGACGCTGCGGGACGTGGTGCCGGAGGTGCTGATCGCCTCGGTGCAGGTGGTGTTCTCGCTGGGCGCGGCGCTGGTGCTGGACGTCCGGCTCGGGCTGTGCGGGCTGGGGCTGTTGGGCCTGCTGGTGGCGACGCGTTGGTATCTGCGCCGGGCGCGGGACGCCTATCTGGCGGAGGGGGCGGCCAATTCGGCGTTGGCCGAGCAGTTGGCGGCCACCGCGGGGGGTGCCCGGACGGTCGAGGCGTTGGGGCTCCAGGAGGTCCGGCATGCCGCGGCGGAGACGGCGGTAGCGCGTTTTCGCCGCAGTCGGCTCCGCACCCTGGCGCTGCGCACGGTGTTCTTCCCGGCGGTGGACGTCTCGTACGTCCTGCCGGTGGTGGCGGTGCTGCTGGTGGGCGGGGTGCTCCAGGCGCAGGGCGCGGTCGGTCTGGGGGCGGTGGTCTCCGCCGCGATGTACCTGTGGCAGGTGTCGGGGCCGTTGGACGCGATCCTGTTGCGGGTGGAGCAACTCCAGAGCAGCGGGGCTGCGTTCGCCCGTGTGGAAGGGCTGGCGGCGGCGCCCACGGGGCCGCGGGAGCCGGGCCGTTCCCCCGCGCCCGACGGCGGCCGCATCGAGGTCACCGACGTGCACTTCGCCTACGCGACAGCGGACGCGGACGGCAGTACGGACGGCAGCACAGGCAGCAGTACGGACGGCAGTACAGGCAGCAGCACGGACGGCAGTACAGGCGACAGCACGGACGGCAGCACGAAAGCCGGCACGGACGCCGGCACGGCCGACCACACGGAAGCCGGCACGGCCGACCACACCGACGACGCCAGCACGGCCGACGCCAGCCCGAACGACGACAACGCGAACGACGACGCCGGCGCGGCCGACGCCGGAGCCGGCGCGGCCGATGTCCTGCGCGGGGTGACGCTCACCGTCCGCCCCGGCGAGCGGCTGGCCCTGGTCGGCCCGTCGGGGGCCGGGAAGTCCACGCTGGGACGGCTGTTGGCGGGGGTCGACGCCCCGCGCCGGGGTGCGGTCACGGTCGGCGGGGTGCCGGTGGCCGGGATGGATCCCGCGGTGCTGCGCCGGCAGGTCGTGCTGGTCACCCAGGAGCACCACGTGTTCCTGGGCACCGTCCGGGACAACCTGCGGATCGCCGCACCGGACGCACCGGACGCCGCGCTGCGGGCCGCACTGGGTGCGGTGGGGGCCGACTGGGTGCGGGAGCTCCCGGACGGTCTGGACACCGCGCTGGGCGCCGGCGGGTACCGCCCGGACGGCTCGCAGGCCCAGCAACTGGCGCTGGCCCGCGTGGTGCTGGCCGATCCCCACACGGTCGTCCTCGACGAGGCGACGGCGCTGCTGGACCCGCGGACCGCCCGCCGCGCGGAGCGTGCGCTGGCCGCCGTTCTCGAAGGCCGTACGGTCATCGCCATCGCGCACCGGCTGCACACCGCGCACGACGCGGACCGGGTGGCGGTGCTGGAGGCCGGCCGCCTGACCGAACTGGGCACGCACGAGGAGTTGGTGGCGGCCGACGGTGTCTACGCGGCGCTCTGGCGTTCCTGGCGCTCCTGAGCGGGCGGCCTTCGCGGGTCCGTCGGGCCGGCCGGGATTCCCGGCCGGCCGTCCGGTTTCCGGACGTGGATTTCGCCCAACGGACATTTTCCGGCCATTTCGTTGATGGGCACCTGACAACCACTGCTCAGTGGTGGCACTCTTCCCGGCAACCGCCACCCGGACCCCCACAGCACCACCCCGGGCGGCCGCGACCCCAGCGCCACCAGCGCCACCAGCGCCACCAGCGCCACCAGCGCCACCAGCGCCACCAGCGCCACAACCCCCCACACGCTCCATGGTTCTGCCTCGCTCTGCCCGGACGGCCGCTCCGCCGCCCGGTCCCCCTTGGCCGCCCCCCTCATGTCGCGGCCCCGCAGAAGGAGTCAGTGTGAGAAGCACCCCCCATAGACCCACCCCGCAGCGACGCGCCGTGGCGACCGGCGCGCTGGTCGCGGTCACCGCCCTCCTGGCCGTCGGCGTCCAGGCCGGTACCGGCGCGGCCGCCAGCCCGCACGGCACCCCCGCCGCCCGCCCGGGCCCGCACGCCGCGCCCGCCGCCGGTGCGCTGCCCGCCAAGCTCACCCCGTCCCAGCGGGCCGAGCTGATCCGCACGGCGAACGCCACCACCGCCGCGACCGCCCGGCACCTGCAACTCGGCGCCAAGGAGAAGCTGGTCGTCAAGGACGTCGAGAAGGACGTCGACGGCACCACGCACACCCGGTACGAGCGCACCTACGAGGGACTGCCGGTGCTCGGCGGCGACCTCGTCGTGCACGCCACGAAGGCCGGTGCGCTCAAGAGCACCACCAAGGCCCTGAAGAAGGCCCTCACGGTGGCCTCCACCACCGCCAAGGTCGCCCCGGCCGCCGCCGAGACCAAGGCGGTCTCCGCCGCCAAGTCCCTCGGCTCCACGAAGACCGCGGCCGACCAGGCCCCGCGCAAGGTGGTCTGGGCCGCCGACGGCACCCCGCGGCTGGCCTGGGAGACGCTGGTCGGCGGACTCCAGGACGACGGCACGCCCAACCAGCTGCACGTCATCACCGACGCCACCACCGGCGCGAAGATCTTCCAGTACCAGGGCATCGAGAACGGCATCGGCAACAGCGAGTACAGCGGCAAGGTCACCATCGGGACCTCCGGTTCGGCGCCGAACTTCACGATGACCGACGGCACCCGCGGCGGCCACAAGACCTACGACCTCAACCACGGTTCGTCCGGCACCGGTTCGCTGTTCACCGACGCCGACGACACCTGGGGCGACGGCACCGTCGCCAACGCCCAGACCGCCGCCGTGGACGCCGCCTACGGCGCCCAGGAGACCTGGGACTACTACAAGAACGTGCACGGCCGCACGGGCATCCGCGGGGACGGGGTCGGCGCCTACTCCCGCGTGCACTACGGCAACAGCTACGTCAACGCCTTCTGGGACGACGGCTGCTTCTGCATGACGTACGGCGACGGCAACAACAACGCCAACCCGCTGACCGCGCTGGACGTGGCCGGCCACGAGATGTCGCACGGCGTCACCGCCGCCACCGCCAACCTCACCTACAGCGGCGAGTCCGGCGGCCTCAACGAGGCCACCTCGGACATCTTCGGCACCGCCGTGGAGTTCTACGCCAACAACCCGGCCGACCCCGGTGACTACCTCATCGGCGAGAAGATCAACATCAACGGCGACGGCACCCCGCTGCGCTACATGGACAAGCCGTCCAAGGACGGCGCCTCGGCCGACTACTGGTCAAGCACCGTCGGCAACAAGGACGTGCACTACTCCTCCGGCGTCGCCAACCACTACTTCTACCTGCTGTCCGAGGGCAGTGGCGCCAAGGACATCAACGGCGTCCACTACGACAGCCCGACCTCCGACAACCTGCCGGTGCCGGGCATAGGCCGGGCCAACGCCGAGAAGGTGTGGTTCAAGGCGCTCAGCCAGTACATGAGCGCCAACACCAACTACGCGGGCGCCCGCACCGCCACCCTCCAGGCCGCCGCCGACCTCTTCGGCCAGGGCAGCGCCACGTACAACACGGTCGCCAACACCTGGGCGGCGGTGAACGTCGGCGCCCGCGTCCCGGACGGCGGGGTCACCGTCACCAACCCGGGCAACCAGACCAGCACCGTCGGCCAGGCGGCCAGCCTCCAGATCAAGGCCAGCAGCGGCACCACCGGTGCACTGACGTACGCGGCGACCGGGCTGCCCGCCGGGCTGTCCCTCGACGCCGCCACCGGCCTGATCTCCGGTACGCCGACCACCGCCGGCACCGCCACGGTCACCGTGACGGTCACCGACGCGGCGAAGAAGACCGGGACCACGTCCTTCACCTGGACCGTCAACCCGGTCGGCGGCGGCAACGTCTTCGAGAACAACACCCAGGTGGCCATCCCGGACGCCGGTGCGGCGGTCACCTCGCCGATCCCCGTCAGCCGCAGCGGCAACGCCCCCAGCGGCCTCAAGGTGACGGTGGACATCACCCACAGCTGGCGCGGTGACCTGGTCATCGACCTGCTGGCCCCGGACGGCACCGCGTACCGGCTGAAGAACTCCAGCCTCTCGGACTCGGCGGCCGACGTGAAGGCCACGTACACCGTCAACGCCTCGACGAAGGCCGCGAGCGGCACCTGGAAGCTGCGCGTCCAGGACGTCTACGCGGGCGACTCCGGCACCCTCAACGGCTGGAAGCTGACGTTCTGACAGCAACCGGCCATATGCCCGTCACCCTGATGTGACAAGGCGGGCCGCCCGCCGGACAAATCCCGCCGATCGCGACAACTGATCCACAGCACCTACGAGTTGGGCGTCGTTCCCGGATCCCCGGGGGCGGCGCCCCGCTCCGTTATCCGGACATCGATCACCTCTCTACGGACGACTTTCGGCCAACCTCCGATCATCCCGCTGACATGCACGCGTTCGAATGGCAGTCTTCCCGACACATGTCACACCCGCATCGCTTTGCACCCCCACCACTTGGCAAAGTTGAAGGAGCACGCGTGACCCCCCACATATCCCGTAAGACCCGTGTGACCGGTTCGGTCGCCGCCGCCGCGGCCCTGCTCGTCGCCGGCATCACCGCCGCCGGTACCGCCGGCGCCACTCCCGCCCCCACCGCCGCCCGCGGCGGCGCGCCGCTCGCGCTCAGCACCTCGCACCACGCGGAGCTGGTGCAGGACGCGCAGGCCGCCACGGCGCAGACCGCCAAGACCCTGGGCCTGGGCGCGCAGGAGAAGTTGGTCGTCAAGGACGTCATCAAGGACGCCGACGGCACCACGCACACCCGTTACGACCGCACCTTCGCCGGTCTCCCGGTGTTCGGCGGCGACCTGGTCGTACACACCGCCAAGGGCGGCGCAGTCAAGGGCGTCACCAAGGCCACCAAGGCGCCGGTCGCGGTCGCCTCCACCACCGCGAAGATCGCCCCGAAGGCCGCCGCGCTGGCCGCCGAGTCGACGGCGACCAAGAGCATCGGCGCCAAGAAGGTCGACGCGCCCGCGCCCCACAAGGTGATCTGGGCCGCCAAGGGCACCCCGGTGCTGGCGTACGAGACCGTGGTCGGCGGCGTCCAGAAGGACGGCACGCCCAACCAGCTGCACGTCATCACCGACGCCAACACCGGCAAGAAGCTCTACCAGTACCAGGGCATCGAGACCGGCGTCGGCAACAGCGAGTACGCCGGCAAGGTCGACATCACGACCAAGAAGGGCGGCAGCGGTTACGAGCTGACCGACGACTCCCGCGGCGGCCACTCCACGTTCGACCTGGGCGGCAGCGAGAGCGGCAACGGCAAGCTCTTCACCAACTCCACCGACACGTGGGGCGACGGCAAGCCGAGCAACCCGCAGACCGCCGCCGTGGACGCCGCCTACGGCGCCCAGGAGACCTGGGACTACTACAAGAACGTGCACGGCCGCAGCGGCATCAAGGGCGACGGCAAGGGTGCCACGTCCCGCGTCCACTACGGCCAGAACTACGTCAACGCGTTCTGGGACGACAGCTGCTTCTGCATGACGTACGGCGACGGCCAGGGCAACACCAAGCCGCTGACCGCGCTGGACGTGGCCGGCCACGAGATGTCGCACGGCGTCACCGCCGCCACCGCCGGCCTGGAGTACAGCGGTGAGTCCGGCGGCCTCAACGAGGCGACCTCGGACATCTTCGGCGCCTCCGTCGCGTTCTACGCCAAGAACCCCACCGAGCCGGGCAGCTACTTCATCGGCAAGAAGATCGACATCAACGGCGACGGCAAGCCGCTGCGCTACATGGACAAGCCCTCCAAGGACGGTCAGTCCCTGGACAACTGGAGCGCGGACGCCGGCAACGTGGACGTCCACTACTCCTCCGGCATCGCCAACCACTTCTTCTACCTGCTGTCCGAGGGCAGCGGCCCGAAGGACGCGAACGGCGACCACTACGACAGCCCGACCGCGGACGGCTCCAAGGTCACCGGCATCGGCCGGGACAAGGCCGAGAAGATCTGGTTCAAGGCGCTGACCACGTACATGACCTCGACCACCGACTACAAGGCGGCCCGCGAGGCGACCGTCAAGGCGGCCACCGACCTCTACAGCGCGGGCAGCGCCGAGGTCAAGGGCGTCGAGTCGGCCTGGGCCGGCGTCAACGTCAAGTAACACCTGGTAACGACGCACCGCGTCAACCAGCAGCGCACCGCGGCCAGTTGGCCGCACCGCACCGGCGTGGCCGGGGGAGCGATCCCCCGGCCACGCCGGCTTTTTTCAGCCAGGTAGCCGCCGCCGATTCCCTCCGGGCGACAGCGACCGCCGGCACCCCCGGCCCGTCGACCTCGCCCCGCACGGTCACGTGTTCGCGAATCGACCACGTGCACCCCTCCCCCGGGCAGCCATCCGGCACGCCCACCCCCTGCCCGGCGGCGGACCGCCGCCGGTCCGGACTGCCGGGTCCGCCGATATGGCCAATTCCACCCCCTCAGGCGGTCTTGTACGGACTCCCCCGTGGCGAGAGGCTGCGAGGGTGGCGCCGACGGGCCCCGGCGCGGCAACGGACTTCCGCACACCGCAACTCCGCTGTGATCAGACCGAGTTGAGGAGGCGAACGTCGACCGTGTCAGCACCGAGCCGCAGCCGCCCATCAGGGCGGCGGCCCTCGCCCACCGGATCGCACGGCGTGAGCGGCTACGTATCGGTAGTTCACATTCCCGCGGCTTTCCGCCGTGCCGCACACGGGAAGGCTCACCGGGTACGCCGCTCCGCGCCCCCGGCCGGCGGGGCCCGATCCGGCCCGCCGTGCCATCCGCCAGCAGAGTGAAAGCGGACAGGGGCGCCCCTGCCCGCACCCCGCCCCCCTGCCGTGGAGCGGATAGAAAGGACAAAATCCCTCAAAGCACCACAAACCCAGGTGAGCCCATGATCGGTCGCATCCCTGTACTGGACATCCGCCCGCAGATCGATTGCGGCCGCCGCCCGGCCAAGGCCGTGGTGGACGAAACCTTCGAGGTCTCCGCCACGGTCTTCCGAGAAGGCCACGACGCGGTCGCCGCGAACGTGGTGCTGCGCAACCCGGCGGGCCGCTGCGGCCCGTGGACCCCGATGCGGGAACGGACAGCGGGCACCGACCGGTGGACCTGCGAGGTCACCCCCGACGTCGAGGGGCGCTGGACGTTCACCGTGGAGGCGTGGTCGGACCCGGTCGCCACCTGGCGCCAGCACGCCGCGGTCAAGATTCCGGCCGGCATCGACACCGAGCTGGTCCTCACCGAGGGCGCCGCACTGCACGAACGGGCCGCCTCCGAGGTCCCCAAGAGCGACGGCCGGGAGGCGGTGCTGACCGCCGTCGACGCGCTGCGCGACGCCACCCTGCCGGCCGCCACCCGGCTCGCCACCGCGCTCGCCCCGCAGGTCACCGAGGCCCTGGACCGCCACCCGCTGCGCGAACTGCTCTCCGTCTCCCGCCCGATGCCGCTGGTCGTCGAGCGCCGAAGAGCCCTGTACGGCTCCTGGTACGAGCTCTTCCCGCGCTCCGAGGGCGCCGTGACCGGCCCGGACGGCACGGCCGTCAGCGGCACCCTGCGCACCGCCGCCGAGCGGCTGCCCGCGGTCGCCGCGATGGGCTTCGACGTGGTCTACCTCCCGCCCGTCCACCCGATCGGCACCACCCACCGCAAGGGCCCCAACAACGCGCTGTCCGCGGGGCCGCACGACGTCGGCTCCCCCTGGGCCATCGGGTCGCCGGCCGGCGGCCACGACGCGCTCCACCCGGACCTGGGCACCTTCGAGGACTTCGACCACTTCGTGCGGACCGCCCGCGACCTGCGGATGGAGGTGGCGCTGGACTTCGCCCTCCAGTGCTCCCCGGACCACCCCTGGGTCACCCTGCACCCGCAGTGGTTCCACCACCGCGCCGACGGCTCCGTCGCCTACGCGGAGAACCCGCCGAAGAAGTACCAGGACATCTATCCGCTCGCCTTCGACGCCGACTTCCGCGGGCTGGTCCGGGAGACCGAACGGCTGCTGCGCTTCTGGATGGCCAAGGGCATCCGGATCTTCCGGGTGGACAACCCGCACACCAAGCCGGTGGCGTTCTGGGAGAAGGTCCTCAGCGACATCAACCGCACCGACCCCGACGTGCTCTTCCTGGCCGAGGCGTTCACCCGCCCGGCGATGGTGCACACCCTCGCCCAGATCGGCTTCCAGCAGTCGTACACCTACTTCACCTGGCGCAACACCAAGCAGGAGCTGACCGACTACCTCACCGAACTGACCGGCGAGAGCGCCGGCTACCTGCGGCCCAACTTCTTCGTGAACACCCCCGACATCCTGCACGCGTACCTCCAGGAGGGCGGCCGACCGGCCTTCGAGATCCGCGCCGTCCTGGCCGCCACCCTCTCCCCCACCTGGGGCGTCTACGCGGGCTACGAGCTGTGCGAGGCGACCGCACTGCGGCCCGACAGCGAGGAGTACCTGGACTCCGAGAAGTACCAGCTCAGGCCCCGCGACTGGGACACCGCGGCCCGCACGGGGCGGACCATCGCCCCGCTGATCACCGCCCTCAACCGCATCCGTCGCCGCCATCCCGCCCTGCAACAGCTGCGCAACCTGCACTTCCACCAGGTCGACAACGACGCCGTCCTCGCGTACTCCAAGCGCGCGGAAAACGGCGCGGGAGCCGACACGGTGCTCACGGTGGTCAACCTCGACCCGCACCACACCCACGAGGCGACGGTGTCGTTGGACATGCCGGAACTCGGCCTCGGCCGGCACGAGTCCTTCCCGGTGCGCGACGAGCTCACCGGCGACACCTACCACTGGGGCAGGGACAACTATGTGCGCCTGGAGCCGGGCAGCTCACTCGCGCCGGCTCACGTGCTGTCGCTGCGACCGTCCTCACCGATCGGAGGGTCACCCAATTGATCGTCAATGAGCCTGTTCCCGACACGTTCGAAGACACCCCGGCGAAGGACCGCGATCCCGACTGGTTCAAACGGGCGGTCTTCTACGAGGTGCTGGTCCGCTCCTTCCAGGACAGCAACGGTGACGGAATCGGGGACCTCAAAGGCATCACGGCCAAGCTCGACTACCTGCAGTGGCTGGGGGTGGACTGCCTCTGGTTGCCGCCGTTCTTCAAATCCCCGCTGCGGGACGGCGGCTACGACGTCGCGGACTACACCGCGGTGCTCCCCGAATTCGGGGATCTGGCCGACTTCGTGGAATTCGTGGACGCCGCCCACCAGCGCGGGATGCGGGTCATCATCGACATGGTGATGAACCACACCAGCGACCAGCACCCGTGGTTCCAGGAATCCCGCACCGATCCGGACGGCCCGTACGGCGATTACTACGTCTGGGCGGACGACGACAAGCAGTACGCCGACGCCCGGATCATCTTCGTCGACACCGAGGTCTCCAACTGGACCTTCGACCCGGTCCGCAAGCAGTACTACTGGCACCGCTTCTTCTCCCACCAGCCGGACCTCAACTACGAGAACCCGGCGGTCCAGGAGGAGATGATCTCCGCCCTGCGTTTCTGGCTCGACCTGGGCATCGACGGTTTCCGGCTGGACGCGGTGCCCTACCTCTACGCCGAGGAGGGCACCAACTGCGAGAACCTGCCGGCCTCGCACGCCTTCCTCAAGCGGGTCCGCGCCGAGATCGACGCGCAGTACCCGGACACCGTGCTGCTGGCCGAGGCCAACCAGTGGCCGGAGGACGTGGTCGACTACTTCGGCGATTACGCGGTCGGCGGCGACGAATGCCATATGGCCTTCCACTTCCCGGTCATGCCGCGCATCTTCATGGCGGTCCGCCGGGAATCCCGCTACCCGGTCTCGGAAATCCTCGCCAAGACCCCGCAGATCCCGTTCGGCTGCCAGTGGGGCATCTTCCTCCGCAACCACGACGAGCTGACCCTCGAAATGGTCACGGACGAAGAACGCGACTACATGTACGCGGAATACGCCAAGGACCCGCGGATGCGCGCCAACATCGGCATCCGCCGCCGCCTGGCCCCCCTCCTGGACAACGACCGCAACCAGATCGAGCTGTTCACCGCGCTGCTGCTGTCCCTGCCCGGCTCGCCGATCCTCTACTACGGCGACGAGATCGGGATGGGCGACAACATCTGGCTCGGCGACCGGGACGCGGTGCGCACGCCGATGCAGTGGACCCCGGACCGCAACGCCGGGTTCTCCTCCTGCGACCCCGGCCGGCTGTTCCTGCCGACCATCATGGACCCGGTCTACGGCTACCAGGTCACCAACGTCGAAGCCGCGATGAGCTCGCCCTCGTCGCTGCTGCACTGGACCCGCCGGATGATCGAGATCCGCAAGCAGAACCCGGCCTTCGGACTCGGCAGCTACACCGAGCTGCCGTCGTCCAACCCCGCGGTGCTGGCCTACCTCCGGGAATCCCCGGGCAAGGACGGCGCCGACGACGACCTGGTGCTGTGCGTGAACAACTTCTCCCGCTTCGCGCAACCCACCGAGCTGGACCTCCAGGCGTTCAGCGGCCGCCATCCGGTGGAACTCATCGGCGGCGTCCGCTTCCCCGCGATCGGCAAGCTGCCGTACCTGCTGACCCTGGCGGGCCACGGCTTCTACTGGTTCCGACTCCGCAGGAACCCGCACCAGGCCGGCTAGGGCCCCTCCGGTGGATCAGGGTCGGATAGTCCCTCGGGCCCGGCGGAACCGTGCCGTCACCGGATCCGGGCCCCGGGAAGTCCTCTCGCCCGTACGCGACCGTCTGGCGCGTACGGGCGTTTTTCGACCTTTCGCTCGGGCAACCTCCCTACTACCGCACGGGCCGGGTGGGCCATGGACGGTCCCCGGGCCCGGGTGGGAGCCCCCTGCTCGGCAGAGCTCGGGGAGGGCACCCCCGCGCAGCGAAGCGAACGTCGAAAACGCCGAAAACGCCACGCCGTACGGACGATCTCGCCCGACACGTCCCGCACGGCCGCATCGTAAAGGCCGCATTCCGGGACACTTTGCCCTGTCTGTCGTGTGCCCGGGGAAAGGACGCGACGCCATGTCGGACACCGCCTCGACCCGCGCCACCCGCCACACCCCTGACCGCTCGCTGGTCGCCGCCCCCGATCTGCTGTCCTCACTGGCGCCGCTGCTGGCCGAGTGGGTACCGCGACAGCGCTGGTTCGCCGGCAAGGGGCGGCTGCTCACCGGCTTCACGCTGGTCACCGCGACCGAACTGCTGCCGTGCACCGGTGAGGGCAGCGCGCCGGGCCTGCTCCAGCTGTTGGTCCGCGCCCAGCAGAGCGCCCCGCCCAGCCGCGCCCCGGCCGGCGGCGACTGCTACCAGCTGCTGCTGGGCACCCACCCCGCGCCGCCGCCCCACCTGGCGCCCGCGGTGGTCGGCCGCCCGACCGGCGGCCCGCTGCGCGGCCGCACCGTCTACGACGCCCTGCTGGACAACCGGCTGTGCGGACTGCTGCTGGAACGGCTGCGGGTGCCCGGCCGGATCGGGGCGCTGCGCTTCTGCCGCGAACCGGACGTCGACATCCCCTCCGGGCTGACCGCCCGGCCCATCGCGGTGGAGCAGTCCAACTCCTCGATCGTCTATGGCGATACGTTCATTCTGAAGGTCTTCCGGCGGATCGAGCCCGGCATCAACCCGGATCTGGAGCTGCCACGGGCGCTGGCCGGCGCCCGGTGCGCCAGGGTGCCGGCGCCCGCCGCGTGGTTCGAGTCGGCGACCCCCGAGGACGGCGGTGAGGCGACGACCCTGGGCGTCCTCCAACCCTTCCTCGCCGGTTCCACCGACGGTTGGCAACTGGCCCTCAACGCACTCGCGGTCCGCGCCGACTTCACCCGCTCGGCGCGGGCGCTCGGCCACGCCACCGCCGAGGTGCACACCGCACTCGCCCAGACGCTCCCCACCACCGAACTGCGCCGCCCGCAGCTGGACGCGATCGCCGCCCAGATGAACGAGCGCCTGGAGGCCACCGCCCGTGCGGTGCCGGTGCTCCAGCCCTACCGGGTACGGCTGCGGACCGCGTTCGACGCGCTCGCCGCGATGGGACACGACGGCCGCAGTTGGGCCGCCCAGCGCATCCACGGCGATCTGCACCTGGGGCAGACCCTGCGCTCCGTCGAGGGGGGCCGCTGGGCGCTGATCGACTTCGAGGGCGAACCGGCCCGGCCGCTGACCGAGCGGCGCCGCCCGCAGCCGGCCGTCCGCGATGTCGCCGCGATGCTCCGCTCGTTCGACTACGCCGCCCGCAGCGGCCCGGCCGGCGGCGACCCGTGGGCGCTGGACTGGGCCCGCCGCACCCGTGCCGCGTACTGCCTGGGCTATGCCGAGGCCGGCGGCCTGGACCCGCGCTCCGCCCCGGAACTGATGCGGGCCTACGAGACCGACAAGGCCGTCTACGAGGTGCTGTACGAGGCCCGGCACCGGCCCGACTGGCTGGCGGTGCCGATGGCGGCGATCCGGCGGCTGGCGGCCTGCGGGGACCCGGGGGCCGGCTGAGCCCTCGCCCGTGGGGCGGCCGACGCCGGCCCCGCCCCGTACGCCGCCCGCAGACCGCCGCCCGCTGCCCGCCGTGCGCCGTCCGCCAGCCCGGAACCGACCGACCGATCCCCGCCCCCGAGGAGGCTCCACCCGTGACCCCCCGCCCCTCTCCCCCTGCCACCCCCGACCCAGCTCCCCCTGCCACTCCCAGCTCCTCTTCTCCCGCCACTCCCAGCCCCCCTTCTCCCGCCACTCCCAGCTCCTCTTCTCCCGCCACTCCCAGCTCCTCTTCTCCCGCCACTCCCAGCTCCTCTTCTCCCGCCACTCCCAGCTCCTCTTCTCCCGCCACTCCCACCCGAGTTCCCCGCACCACTCCCCCGCCCGGCCCGGCCCCGGCCGGTGCAGCCCCGAGCGGCGCGGCCGGGGTGCGCCCGGCGGCCGGTGGCTCCGGCGTGCGTCGGGCCGCGCCGCTCTCCGACGAGGACCGCGGGCGGCTGCTCGCCGGGGCGCACCACGACCCGCACGCCCTGCTCGGCGCGCACCCGGTGCCCGGCGGACTGCTGGTCCGGGCCCTGCGGCCGTTCGCCGAGGCCGTCACGGTGGTGGCGCCGGGACTGCGGGCGACGCTCCACTCCGAGGGCGACGGACTGTTCGCGGGGCTGCTGCCGCTCGGGGAGATCCCCGATTACGCGCTGCTGGTCGACTACGGCGACACCACCCTGACCGTGCAGGACCCCTACCGCTTCCTGCCCGCGGTCGGCGAACTGGACCTGCACCTCTTCGGCGAGGGCCGGCACGAGCAGCTCTGGCAGGCGCTCGGAGCGCGGGTCATGACGCACCAGGGGGTGACCGGCACCCGCTTCACCGTGTGGGCGCCCAACGCCCGGGGGGTCCGGGTGGTGGGGAACGTCAACCACTGGGACGGCACCGGCACCCCCATGCGGTCGCTGGGCTCGTCCGGGGTGTGGGAGCTGTTCCTGCCGGGCCTCGGCGAGGGCGAGCTGTACAAGTTCGAGATCACCCGGCCGGACGGGTCGAAGACGGTCCGGGCCGATCCGATGGCCCGACGCACCGAGTGCCCGCCGGCCACCGCCTCGGTGGTGCACGCCTCGCACTACGCGTGGCAGGACGCCGACTGGATGGCCCGGCGCGGCGAGCGCCCCGTGCACGCCCGTCCCTTCTCCGTCTACGAGGTGCACCTCCCCTCCTGGCGCCCCGGCCTGACGTACCATCAACTCGCCGCGCAGCTGCCCCCGTACGTCAAGGACCTGGGCTTCACCCACGTCGAGTTCATGCCGGTGGCCGAGCACCCCTTCGGTGGCTCCTGGGGCTACCAGGTGACCGGCTTCTACGCGCCCACCGCCCGGATGGGCACCCCGGACGACTTCAAGTTCCTCGTCGACGCCCTGCACCGGGCCGGGATCGGGGTGCTGATGGACTGGGTGCCGGCACACTTCCCGCGGGACGACTGGGCGCTGGCGGAGTTCGACGGGCGGCCGCTGTACGAGCCCGGCGACCCGGCGCGGGCCGCCCACCCGGACTGGGGCACGCTGGAGTTCGACTACGGCCGCACCGAGGTGCGGAACTTCCTGGTCGCCAACGCGGTGTACTGGTGCGAGGAGTTCCACATCGACGGGCTGCGGGTGGACGCGGTCGCCTCGATGCTCTACCTCGACTACTCGCGGGAGGACGGCGACTGGACGCCGAACGTCCACGGCGGCCGGGAGAACCTCGACGCGGTCGCCTTCCTCCAGGAGATGAACGCGACGGTCTACCGCCGCTGCCCCGGTGTCGTCACCGTCGCCGAGGAGTCCACGGCCTGGGACGGCGTCACCCGCGCCACGCACCACGTGGGACCGGGCGGCTTCGGCGGGCTGGGCTTCGGGCTGAAGTGGAACATGGGGTGGATGCACGACTCCCTCGGCTACGTCGAGAAGGAGCCGGTGCACCGCAAGTACCACCACGGCGAGATGACGTTCTCCATGGTCTACGCCTACTCGGAGAACTACGTGCTGCCGATCTCGCACGACGAGGTGGTGCACGGCAAGCGGGCGCTGGTGTCGAAGATGCCCGGCGACTGGTGGCAGCAGCGCGCCAACCACCGGGCATACCTGGGCTTCATGTGGGCCCACCCGGGCAAGCAACTGCTCTTCATGGGGCAGGAGTTCGCCCAGGGCGCGGAGTGGGCGGAGCGGCACGGCCCGGACTGGTGGCTGCTGGACCCGTCCTACGAGGCGGAGGCGGACCACCGGGGCGTGCGCGACCTGGTCCGGGAACTGAACCGCCGCTACGTGGCCACCCCCGCGCTGTGGGAGCGCGACACCGACCCGGCCGGCTTCTGCTGGATCGACGGCGACGCCAGCGAGGACAACGTCTTCTCCTTCCTCCGCTACGCCACCGACGGCAGCCCGCTGATCGCGGTCACCAACTTCTCCCCCGTCGTCCGGCACGCCTACCGGCTGGGCGTCCCCGGCGACGTCCCCGTCTGGCGCGAGGTCCTCAACACCGACGACGCGCGCTTCGGCGGCAGCGGGATCGCCAACCCCGATCCACTGAAGACCGAGCCGGTCGCCTGGAACGGCCGCCGCACCTCGGTGGCGACGGTGTTGCCCCCGCTGGCCACGGTCTGGCTGGCGCCCGCCTGAGGCCGGCCCGCGGGGCGGGCCAACAGGCCGAGACCGCCGGGCGACGGAGCTCGGGCCGGCCTCGGCCGCCGAGGACCGTCCGGCGCGTGGCCCCGGCGGCGCGCGGAAGGGGCGGGCGCCCACGGCACCCGCCCCTTCTCCCCTCCTGCGCGCCCGGGACACCGCCCGGCGTCGGGGCCGGTCCGGTCCTGATCCACCGGACCGGCCCTCGGGTATGGCGTCAGACCGCGGCGGACGCCTTGCCGCCGTCGGCCGGCGCGGTGACCCCGGCGTCGGTGTCGGACGGTGTGCCGTGGTCGTCGACGGTCAGCGTCTGCTCGTCGAACGGCAGCCGGCCCGCCAGCACCTCGGTGACCCGGGCCTTGTCGATCTCCTTGGTCCAGGTGCCGATCAGGACCGTGGCCACCGCGTTGCCGGCGAAGTTGGTCATCGCCCGGGCCTCGCTCATGAAGCGGTCGATGCCGACGATCAGGCCGACGCCGTCGACGAGTTCGGGCCGGTGCGACTGGAGGCCGCCGGCCAGCGTCGCCAGGCCGGCGCCGGTGACCCCGGCCGCGCCCTTCGAAGCGATGATCATGAAGACCAGGAGCGAGATCTGCTGGCCGAGGGCGAGCGGCTTGTCCATCGCCTCGGCGACGAACAGCGAGGCCATGGTCAGGTAGATGGCCGTGCCGTCGAGGTTGAAGCTGTAGCCGGTCGGGACGGTGATGCCGACGACCGGGCGACTGACGCCCAGGTGCTCCATCTTCGCGATCAGCCGGGGCAGCGCCGACTCCGAGGACGAGGTCGACAGGATCAGCAGGAACTCGCGGCCGAGGTACTTCAGCAGCGCCAGCACGTTCACCCCGGCGACCAGCCGGAGCAGCGCCCCGAGCACCACGAGGACGAAAAGCAGACAGGTCAGGTAGAAGCCGACCATGATGACGGCCAGCGACTTCAGGGCGCTCAGCCCGGTGGCGCCGACGACCGCGGCCATCGCGCCGAAGGCCCCCACCGGCGCCGCCCACATGATCATCGAAAGCACCCGGAAGACCAGCTTCTGGACGTGGCCGATACCGCGCAGCACCGGCTCGCCGGCCTTGCCCAGCGCCTGCAGCCCGAAGCCCACCAGCAGCGCCACCAGCAGGGTCTGGAGCACCTCGCCCTGGGTGAAGGCGGAGACCAGGGTGGTCGGGATGATCCCGAGGAGGAAGTCGGTGGTGGACTCGTGGCCACCGGCGGTCTGGGCCTGGCCGGCGTGCCGGAGCGCGTCGGTCAGGTGCAGGCCGGCGCCGGGGTCCAGGAGGTTGCCGACCAGGAGGCCGATGGCCAGCGCCACGGTGGACATCAGCATGAAGTAGCCGAGGGCCAGCCCGCCGACCGCGCCGACCTTGGCGGCCTTACGGACCGAGCCGACGCCCAGCACGATGGTGCAGAAGATCACCGGCGAGATCATCATCTTGATGAGGTTGACGAACCCGGTACCGAGCGGTTTGAGCTCGACGGCGACGCCGGGCGCGGCGAATCCCACGGCGATGCCGAGCAGGACGGCGCCGATCACGGCGAGGTAGAGGAAGTGGGTCCGGTCCCGCTTGGCCGGCGGAGAGTCCTCGGCGGTGCCCCGGGACGACGGGGTCTGTGCAGCCACGGCTGCCCTACCTTTCTGACAGGAGGGGGACACGGTTCTGCGCCGGTGCAGCGGCTCGTGGCGCACAACAAGTCCCGGCGACTATGCACGGCGCTGTGGCGCCCGTCACCCTTACGTGCATTTCGTTCACGTAAAAGTGACCGTGCAGACTGTTCTGCATGCGCCTCCCCCGTTCGCGCCCGTCACGGCGGCTGCGCGGCCCCCGCAGCCTCGCCGGACAGCTCTTCGCCATGCAGGTCGTCCTGGTGGCGGTGGTGGTGCTGGGCTGCGCGGTTTTCGCCTACGTGAACGCCGGACGCCAAGCGGAGGAGACCGCCCGGCGGCAGGCGACCGCGGCGGCCACCGCCGTAGCCGACTCCCCGGCCGTGGTGGCGGCGGCCCGGACGAAGGACCCGACCGCCGCGCTCCAGCCGTACAGCGAGCGGCTGCGGCGGGACGCCGGCGTCGACTTCGTCGTGGTGATGGCGCCGGACGGGACGCGCTGGACGCACCCGGAGCCGTCCGCGATCGGCGGGAAGTACCTCGGCCACATCGGCCCCGCGCTCCGCGGCCAGATCTTCCCGGAGACCCACCTGGGGGTGCTCGGCCCGTCCGTGCGGGTCGTCGCCCCGGTCCGCGACCCCGAGCGGGGCGGCCGGATCACCGCGCTGGTCAGCTCCGGGATCACCATCGCCACCATCAGCCAGCAGCTGCGGGACCAGGTCCTGGCGCTGGTGGGGGTGGCCGCGGCGGCGCTGGCGCTGGGCGGCCTGGGGACGTACGTGGTCAACGCCCGGCTGCGCCGGCACACCCACGGGATGAACGCCGCCGAGCTCGCCCGGATGTACGACTACCACGAGGCCGCGCTGCACGCCGTCCGCGAGGGGCTGCTGATGCTCGACGGGACGGGCCGGGTCGCGCTGATCAACGACGGCGGGCGGGAGCTGCTGGGCCTGACCGGGGACGCGGTGGGCCGGCCGGTCAACGCGCTGGGGCTGCCGGAGCCGCTCACCGAGGCGCTGCTGGCGGCCGGCCCGCGGGTCGACGAGCTGCACCTGACCGGTGAGCGGGTGCTGGTCGTCAACTCCTCGCCGGTCTCCGGCGGCCAGCACCGCGGCAGCGTCGTCACCCTCCGCGACCACACCGAACTCCAGGCGCTCTCCGGCGAGTTGGACTCCGTACGGGGCTTCGCCGAGGCGCTGCGCTCGCAGGCGCACGAGGCGGCCAACCGGCTGCACACCGTGGTCTCGCTGATCGAACTGGGCCGGGCCGAGGAGGCCGTCACGTTCGCCACCGCCGAGCTGGAGCTGGCGCAGGTGCTGACCGACCAGGTGGTGGCCGCGGTCGCCGAACCGGTGCTGGCCGCGCTGCTGCTGGGCAAGGCCGCACAGGCCAACGAGCACGGTGTGGAGCTGGTCCTGACCGAGGACAGCCGGATCGACGACGGGGTGATCCCGCCGGACCTGCCCGCCCGCGACCTGGTCACGGTGCTGGGCAACCTCATCGACAACGCCCTGGACGCCGCCGCCCCGCCGCAGGAGCACGACGCACCGCCCCGGGTCCAGGTCACCGCGCGGGCGGACGGCGGCGAACTGCTGCTGTGCGTCACGGACAACGGGCCGGGGGTCGACGCCGACACCACCGAGGAGGTCTTCCGGCGCGGCTGGACCACCAAGAAGCGCACCGGCGGCGGCGCCCGGGGGCTGGGCCTGGCGCTCGTCCGGCAGGCGGTGCACCGCCACGGCGGCACGGTCGGGCTCGACCGGGAGCCGGGGGGCGGCGCGCGGTTCACCGTACGGCTGCCGCTGCGGACGACGGAAGGGGCCGTCCGATGAGCGCCGCCGAGGCCATCCGGGTGCTGGTCGTCGAGGACGATCCGGTCGCCGCGGCCGCGCACGCGCTGTACGTGGGGCGGGTGCCGGGCTTCGCGGTGTCCGGCACCGTGCACTCGGGCGCCGGGGCCCGCCGCCACCTCGACCAGCACCCGGTCGATCTGCTGCTGCTGGACCTGTTCCTGCCGGACGGCCACGGGCTCCAGTTGGTGCGGACGCTGCGCGCGGCCGGGCACACCGCGGACATCATCGCGGTGACCTCCGCCCGCGATCTGGCGATGGTCCGCGAGGGCGTCTCGCTGGGCGTCGTGCAGTACGTGCTGAAGCCGTTCACCTTCGCCACGCTGCGGGACCGGCTGCTGCGCTACGCCGAGTTCCGCGCGACCACCGGGGAGGCCAGTGGGCAGGACGAGGTGGACCGAGCGCTGGCGGCACTGCGCGCGCCCCAGCCGGCCGCGCTGCCCAAGGGGCTGACCCCGGCCACGCTGCGGGCGGTGACCGATGTGCTGCGGGCCGCCGTCGACGGCCTGACCGCGACCGAGGCCGCCACGGACGTGGGCATCTCCCGGATCACCGCCCGCCGCTATCTGGAGCACCTGGTGACCGGCGGCCGGGCCGCCCGGGCCCCGCAGTACGGACAGGTCGGCCGCCCGGAGTTGCGCTACCGCTGGTCGGGGCATTGACCCGGTGTGATCGGTGACTTACGTTCAGCAGGCAGTAGGCCGTGGCTAGTTGACCGTGACCGGCCGGTCCGTGACGGGCCGACCGCGGTTCGTGGGAGGTCGTGCCGTGCGCTCCACCAGCCCGCTGGGAAAGCCCCTGGTCCTGTTCACCGCCGCCATACTGGCCGCCGGCGCGCTCACCGCCTGCGGCAGCGGGTCCGGGGGCGACCCGAACACCGTCAAGGTCGCCTTCATCAAGGACACCAACAGTCGGGTGACGGTCCGGGACGACTATGTGACCCTGGTGGCGCGGCAGTTCGAGAAGGCGCACCCGGGCAAGAAGGTCAAGCTGATCCCGGTCCAGGCGTCGGAGAACGACTACTACACCAAGATCCAGCAGATGATGCGGTCCCCGAAGACCGCGCCCGACGTGGTCTACGAGGACACCTTCCTGATCAGCTCCGACATCACGGCGGGGCTGCTGCGGCCCCTGGATCCGCAGCTCGCGTCCTGGGCCGACTGGCGGCAGTTCGAGCCGGCAGCGAAGGCCGCGGCCCGGGGGCAGGACGGGAAGACGTACGGCGTCCCGGACGGCACGGACACCCGCGGGCTGTGGTTCAACCGGAAGGTCTTCGCCAAGGCCCACCTGCCCGCCGACTGGCACCCGCGCACCTGGGACGAGGTCCTGGACGCGGCCCGCACGATCAAGCGGAAGGTGCCCGGGGTGATCCCGCTGAACGTCTTCACCGGCAAGGGCGCCGGCGAGGCCGCGGTCATGCAGGGCTTCGAGATGCTGCTCTACGGCACCGGGCCAGACCAGCTCTACGACCCGGCCACGAAGAAGTGGGTCACCGGCACCCGGGGCTTCAAGGACAGCCTCCGCTTCCTCGACACCGTCTACAAGGAGAAGCTGGGCCCGGAGGTCTCCGACGCGCTCAGCCCCAACATCCAGACCAACGTGGCCGCCGAGTTGCTGCCCGAGCAGAAGCTCGCCATCGACCTCGACGGCTCCTGGCTCGGCCAGCAGTGGCAGCCGACCGGCGGCGGCAACCCGTGGCCGCAGTGGGCGCAGACGCTGGGCCAGGCGCCGTTCCCCACCCAGACCGGCGCCCCGCCGGGCCGGGTCAGCCTGGCCGGCGGCTGGACCTGGTCGATCCCGGCCCGGGCGCCCCGGCCGGAGCTGGCCTGGCAGCTGATCAAGACCTTCCAGACCCGGGCCCATGCGCTGGACTGGTGCCTGCGGGGCGCCCAGATCGCCGTCCGCAAGGACGTCGCGGCCGATCCGCGGTACCTGAAGGCGGTGCCCGGGGTCGGCTTCTTCACCGGGCTGGTCGAGGTGAGCCGGTACCGCCCCGCGCTGCCGGCGTACCCCAAGGTCGCGGCCGCGATCGGGGAGGCGACGGAGTCCGTTGCCGCCGGTGACGCCACCCCGGACCAGGCCGCCGCCCGCTACGACGACACGGTGCGCTCCCTGGTGGGCGGCGTGGTCGTCAACAAGCCGTGATGCGCCGGCTGTTGCGCTGGTCGCCGGTGGCGCCGGCCACCGTCCTGCTGCTGCTCTTCCTGGCCGGCCCGATCGGCTACTGCGGCTACCTCGCGTTCACCGACACCCAGCTCACTGGCCAGGCGTCGGCGTCCTTCGTCGGGCTGGCCAACTTCCGGCACGCGCTGGCCGATCCGGAGTTCCGCACCGCGGTGAGGCTGACCCTGGTGTTCACGCTGGTCTCGGCGGTCCTGGGGCAGAACACCCTGGGGCTGGCGCTGGCCGGGCTGTTGCGGCGGGCCTCGCGGCCGGTGCGGGCGCTGACCGGCGCGGTGGTGATCACCGCCTGGGTGCTCCCGGAGATCGTCGCCGGCTTCCTGCTCTACACCTTCTTCGAGCGGCGCGGCACCCTCAACGCCCTGCTGGTCTGGCTCCATCTCCCGGCCCAGGACTGGTTGTTCACCCTGCCGATCCTGGCGGTGTCGTTCGCCAACGTGTGGCGCGGCACGGCGTTCTCGATGCTGGTCTACTCGGCGGCGCTGGCCGGCATCCCGCAGGAGGTCACCGAGTCGGCGGAGGTGGACGGCGCGGGCGGGCTGCGCCGGCTGTGGCACATCACGCTGCCGATGATCCGGCGGTCGATCGGCACCAACCTGATGCTCAACACCCTCCAGACGCTCTCGGTCTTCGGGCTGATCTGGGCGATCACCCGGGGCGGCCCCGGCAACCGCAGCGAGACGCTGCCGGTGTTCATGTACGACCAGGCGTTCGTAAAGTCGCTGATCGGGTACGGCACGGCGGTGGCACTGCTGCTGCTCGTGGTCGGTGCGCTGTTCTCGGCGGTGTACCTGCGGCTGCTGCGGGAGGAGGTCTGATGCGGTCCGGACGGCGGCGGTGGCCGCTGGCGCGTCGGGCGGTCCGGCGGCGGCTGGCCGCCGATGCCGCGCTGATGGTGGTCGCGGTGGCGTTCGCGGTGCCGCTGGCGTGGCTGGTGCTGGCGTCGTTGGACGACCGGGCGACGCTGCGGGTGCGGTTCCCCGCCGCCCCGACCCTGCACAACTTCTCGGCGGTACTGACCGACGAGATCACCTTCACGCCGATGCTCAACAGCCTGCTGATCTGCGGCGGGGCGACGCTGCTGACGGTGGGCTGCGCGGCGCTGGCCGCCTACCCGCTGTCCCGCTTCCGGTCCCGCTTCGCCCGGCCGTTCCTGCTCACCGTGCTGTTCTCGGCCTGTCTGCCGGTGACCGCGGTGATGGTCCCGGTCTATGCGCTGTTCGTCCGGGTGGATCTGATCGACACCCGCTACGGCACCGCGTTGTTCCTGGCCACGGCCCAGCTGCCGTTCGCGATCTGGTTGACGAAGAACTTCATGGACGGGGTGCCGACGGTCCTGGAGGAGGCGGCGTGGACCGACGGCGCCTCGTGGTGGCAGACCCTGCTGCGGGTCATCCTGCCGCTGATGGGTCCCGGCCTCTCGGTCGTCGCGGTCTATACCTTCATCATGATGTGGGGGAATTTCTTCGTCCCGTTCATGTTGCTGCTCTCGCCGGAGAACCTTCCGGCGTCGGTCAGTATTTTCACTTTCTTCGGGAATTACGGTGCGGTCGCCTTCGGGGAACTCGCCGCATTCTCGATCCTGTACTCGACACCGGTGATCCTGCTGTACATCCTTATCTCCAAACGGCTCGGCGGCGGCTTCACCCTCACCGGCGCCGTGAAGGGTTGAATCGCCGCCGTAAAGAGGCTGGCCAGCGGCATGATCGGCCGAGATCGACGGGAAACCACCGAAAGCTGACCGGAGCCCGCCGGGCGCTCCGTAGTTTCCTCCAACCTGCAAACTTGGATATCCACACGATAGGTGCGAAGCCGCCTCGTCACTTACCGTGTGCCGGTGAACACGCACGACGGGCATGCACGCAGGCCCCCCTTCAACGCCGCCGCCGCCCGTCGGCTGCGCGAGGCCCTGGGCATGACCCACGCGCATGTCGCCTACGGAATCTGGGCGGCCTACGGAATGCGGTTGGAACCCGCCGCGGTGGCGTCCTGGGAATTGGGGGAAAACACTCCCACCGAGGCCGAACTGACCGCGTTGGCCGGTGCCTTGTGGTGCGCCCCCGCCGAACTCCTCGGCACCCCCGGTACGCTCCGCGAATTCCGGCTGGCGCTCGGTCTCGCCCCGGCCGACCTGGCACTGCGGATCGGCATGGACCAGGCGGCGTACGAGCGGCTGGAGGCCGGCGGGCGGTGGACCGGCACCGACCGGCAGGCCGCGGCGCTGGCGGAGGAGTTGCGGTTGCCGCTGCCCGCGCTGATCCGCTTCACCGGCCAGGAGGACCGCCTCGTCGAGTTGCTGACCAGCGCCGCCACCACCCGCTGGCAGGGCTACGTCCGCCCGGTCGGCAAGCTCGCGCCGGTGCCCAAGGAGCGGTTGCAGCAGGTCCTTCAGGCGCTGCACGAGGAGTACCACGCGACGATGACCGCCTCGCTGAGCTGGACCGGCGGAGCCGCGCCGGACGAGGCCGGCAAGGCGGGCCGGGTCTTCCTCGACGGCATCGTGGCGGAGTTCTGGCGGCGGGTCGGCGAGTCGTCGCCCTGACCTCGACCGGGCCGGGCCCTGCTTCCCGACCGGGCCGCGCCCTGGCTCTCACCCGCGCCTAGCCTCCCGCGCGGGCCGGGCCCTGGCGGGTCCGCGTCGGTCTGCGGGCGGACGGCCGTCCGTCCAGAGGATGACGCGGCCGCCGGGTGTGGCACTTCCGGCCGGTCCGGCTTTCGGTCCTTCCGGGCGAAGCCCGAGCCGACCTGCGGCGCCGAGGATGGGGAGAGCGTTTTCACGCTGTTCGCCGTCCTTTTCGTCCTCGTCGCCTCCCTGGAGTTGTGGTGCCGCACACCGCCGTCCCCCGTCCCGCCTTCCCCACCCGCACCGCCGCGGCCGTCGCCGCCCGGGCCACGGATCTGAGCAAGGTCTACGGCCAGGGGGAGACCCGGGTGGTCGCGCTGGACTCCGTCAACGTGGAGTTCGGCCGGGCCCGGTTCACCGCGATCATGGGCCCGTCCGGGTCCGGCAAGTCCACCCTGATGCACTGCATGGCCGGGCTGGACTCGGTCACCACCGGCTCGGCCCGGATCGGCGACGTGGAGCTGGCCGCGCTCAACGACAAGCAGCTGACCCGGTTGCGCCGGGACAAGATCGGCTTCATCTTCCAGGCGTTCAACCTGCTGCCGACGCTGACCGCGCTGGAGAACATCACGCTGCCGATGGACATCGCCGGCCGCCGCCCGGACCGGGAGTGGGTCGGCCGGGTGGTGGACACGGTGGGTCTGTCCGGTCGGCTGAAGCACCGGCCGGCCCAGCTCTCCGGCGGCCAGCAGCAGCGGGTCGCGGTGGCGCGGGCGCTGGCCGCCCAGCCGGAGATCATCTTCGCGGACGAGCCGACCGGCAACCTCGACTCCCGCTCCGGCGCCGAAGTGCTGGGCTTCCTGCGGGAGTCGGTGCGGGCGATGGACCAGACCGTGGTGATGGTCACCCACGACCCGGTCGCCGCGGCCTTCGCTGACCGGGTGGTCTTCCTCGCGGACGGCCGGATCGTCGACGAACTGCCCGAGCCGACCGCGGACGCCGTACTGGACCGGATGCGGCGCTTCGAGGCCGCAGGCCGGACCAACTAGTCGCAGGCCGGACCAATTAGTCGCAGGCCGGACCAGCCAGCCGCAGGCCGGACTAGTTAGCCGCCGTCCCGACCACCTAGTCGCCGAACGAACCAGCCGCCGGCCGGACCAGCCAGCCGCAGGCCGCCGAGCTGTCCGTAGCCGGCCGCCCCACACCCGAGCCCCGGCCCCGGCCCCGTACCCAGGACTGACACACCACCATGCTCAGAACCGCCCTGCGCAACGTCCTCGCGCACAAAGCCCGCCTGTTGATGACCGCGCTCGCGGTCCTGCTCGGCGTCGCCTTCGTCGCCGGCACCCTGATCTTCAGCGACACCGTCGGCGAGGCCGTCAAGAACGCCTCCGCCAAGAACCTCAAGGACGTGGCCGTCTCCGTCAAGGCCACCTCGGACCCCGACACCGGCGCCGGCCCTGAGAAGGACGGCAGGCGGGCCACCGCCCTCGACGAGCGGCTGGCCGACCGGATCCGGGCCCTGCCGGGCGTGGCGTCCGTGCGTTCCGACGTCACCGGCGCGGCGACGTTGGCCGGCCGGGGCGGGGAGCCGATCGGCAACGGCTGGCAGAACCGCGCCGTCAACTACCAGCCGGGCAAGGACGGCAAGGACAGCCGCTATCCGCTGGTCCAGGGCCGCGGCCCGGCCTCCGGCGGCGAGCTGGCGTTGGCCGAGACCACCGCGAAGGCCGCGGGTGTGACGGTCGGCGACACCGTGCGTTTCGCGACCGACGGCCCGGTGCTGACGAAGAAGCTGGTCGGCATCGTGGCGACCGACGACCCGGCGGTGACCGCGGGCGGCAGCCTGGCACTGTTCGACACCGCCACCGCGCAGCAGCTGTATCTGCACCCCGGCCAGTTCGACGAGTTGGTGGTGGCGGCCGCCCCCGGCACCGATCAGCAGGCGCTGACCGCGAAGGTCCGCGCGCTGTTGCCCGCCAAGCGCGCCGAGGCGACCAGCGGGAGTGACCTGGCCGCCGAGCAGGCCCGGATGATCGCCGATCAGAACAGCGCGCTCAGCAAGACCCTGCTGACCTTCGCCGGTATCGCCCTGTTCGTCGGGATCTTCATCATCGCCAACACCTTCACCATGCTGATCTCCCAGCGCAGTCGTGAGATCGCGCTGCTGCGCGCGGTGGGCGCCTCCCGCCGGCAGGTGGTGCGCTCGGTGCTCGCCGAGGCCGCTCTGCTGGGGCTGGTCTCCTCGGTCGTCGGCTTCGTGTTGGGCGCCGGGATCGCGGTGGGCCTGCGGGCCGTACTGGATGCCGGCGGTGCGGGTTTCCCGGACGGCCCGCTGGTCGTCAGCCCGGCCGCGGTGCTCGCCTCGCTGGGGGTCGGTGTGCTGGTGACCGTGCTGGCCGCCTGGCTGCCGTCCCGTAAGGCGGCGCGGATCGCTCCGGTGGAGGCGCTGAGCACCGTCGAGGCGCCGCCGGCCCCGCGTAGCCTCCTCGTGCGCAACGCGCTCGGCGCGCTCGTCGCCGGCGCCGGCGTCGCCGTGATGCTCTGGGTCTCCACCCTGACCTCCGGCGACGATCTCCCGATCGCCATGGCGGGGTCGATGCTGACCCTGACCGGCGTGATCATCCTGGCCCCGCTGTTGTCCCGGCCGCTGGTCTCCCTGGCCGGCGCGGTCACCACCCGCGTCTTCGGCATCAGCGGCAAGCTCGCCAAGGAGAACGCGCTGCGCAACCCGCGGCGGACGGCGGCGACCGGATCGGCGCTGATGATCGGCCTGACCCTGATCACCGGGATGACCGTCGTGGGGCACTCCGCCCAGGTGGCCATGGACAAGATGGCCGGCAGCGGGCTGATCGCCGACTACCAGGTGCGGACCTCCACGTACGTCGGCCTGGACCCGAAGCTGTCCGCGAAGGTGGCCGAGGTGCCCGGCGTCGAGGCGTTGGCCCCGATCCGCGGCGCGGGCTTCACCACCGACGCCGGCTCCGGGCGGGACAGCGGCTTCGGCTATCTCCGCGGCACCGACCTCGACCAGATCGGCAAGGTCACCCGACTCACCGTCACCCAGGGGTCGTGGGACGCCGTCAAGGCCGGCGGCATCGCCGTGTCGCAGAGCGGCGCCAAGGAGCACGGCTGGCGTGCCGGCGACACCGTGCACGTGGAGTTCTACGACAAGAAGAAGGCCGCGCTGAAGGTCGCCGCGGTCTACGCGGACAACGAGGCCCTCGGTTCCTCCGTCGCCTCCACCGCCCTGGTCGATCCGCACCTGGACCGGTTCCGCAACGACGAACTGCTGGTCAAGACGGCGGACGGCGGATCCGCCGCACTGGTCAAGGACATCCGGCACGCGCTCGGCGACAGCCCGCTGGTGAAGATCCAGAACCGTGACGACCTGCGCAAGGAGGCCGCCGGCCAGATCGACACGATCGTGAACATGGTCTACGGGCTGCTCGGCATGGCCGTGATCATCGCGGTGGTCGGCGTGGTCAACACCCTGGCCATGTCGGTCTTCGAGCGCACTCGCGAGATCGGGATGCTGCGCGCCATCGGTCTGGCCCGCAGCGGCATCAAGCAGATGGTCCGGCTGGAGTCGGTGGTCATCTCGCTCTTCGGCGCGGTCCTCGGCATGGCCCTGGGCATCTTCCTGGCCTGGGCCGGCGGCAGCCTGGTCGGCTCGTCCTTCCCGACCTACGCGCTGGTGCTGCCCTGGGGCCGGCTCGGCCTGTTCCTGCTGCTCGCCCTGGTCGTCGGGGTGCTGGCCGCGCTGTGGCCGGCCCGGCGGGCGGCCCGGCTGAACATGCTGGAGGCCATCGGCGCCCAGTGAGGCATACGAAGAAGCCGCCGGCGACGCACCGTTGGGTGCGCCGCCGGCGGCTTCTCGTTCGGTGTCAGAAGACCGACTCGGCCTCGTCCATGCGGTCCTCCGGGACCCGCTTGAGCTCGGTGATCGCGTCGGCCAGCGGGGTCATGACGATGTCCGTGCCGCGCAGGGCGGTCATCTTGCCGTACTCGCCGCGGTGGGCGGCCTCGACGGCGTGCCAGCCGAAGCGGGTGGCCAGCACCCGGTCGTAGGCGGTGGGGGTGCCGCCGCGCTGGACGTGGCCGAGGATGACCGGGCGGGCCTCCTTGCCCAGGCGCTGCTCCAGTTCGCGGGCGAGTGCGGTGCCGATGCCGGAGAACCGCTCGTGGCCGAACTGGTCGATGGCGCCCTTCTTGTAGTCCATGGTGCCGGCGAGCGGATGGGCCCCCTCGGCGACGCAGACCACGGCGAACTTCTTGCCCCGGGCGAACCGCTCCTCGACCATCTTCACCAGGTCGTTGACGTCGAACTCGCGCTCCGGCAGGCAGATGCCGTGGGCGCCGCCGGCCATCCCGGACTCCAGCGCGATCCAGCCCGCGTGCCGGCCCATGACCTCGACGACCATCACCCGCTGGTGCGATTCGGCGGTGGTCTTGAGGCGGTCGATGGCCTCGGTGGCCACGCCGACGGCGGTGTCGAAGCCGAAGGTGCGGTCGGTGGAGGAGATGTCGTTGTCGATGGTCTTGGGGACGCCGACGACCGGCATGCCGGCGTCGGCGAGCATCCGCGCCGCGGTCAGCGTGCCCTCGCCACCGATCGGGATCAGGACGTCTATCCCGTACTCGCGGGAGAAGTCCTTGGCGCTCTCGCACGCCTCGCGCAGCCGGGCGCGCTCCAGGCGGGCGGAGCCGAGGATGGTGCCGCCGCGGGCGAGGATGCCGCTGACCGCGTCCAGGTCGAGTTTGCGGAAGCGGCCGTCGAGCAGACCCTTGAAGCCGTCCTCGAAGCCGATGACCTCGTCTCCGTGGCCGGTGAGGGCGCGGTGGACGACGGACCGGATCACAGCGTTCAGGCCGGGACAGTCGCCGCCTGCGGTGAGGACTCCGATACGCATCGTGCTGTGTCTCCTGTGCTCGCTGTGGGTTCGTGTGAGCCGGTCCGATTGTTTCACGTGTTCCGCGGTCCACCCCCGAGCCCGGCCGCGCACACGGGGCCACCCCCACTGTCCCCGCCCCCGACGCCACAGGGAAACTGGGAGAGCGGCTTATCGATCCGCGCAGGTATTGTCAAGAGGGGCAAGCCCACAATAACGGGTAATTTTGACCTTGTGAGCAGGGAAAACCCGCGAGCACGGACCCTCGCGGCCATCGACATGGACGGAGAGCACGCGTGACGCGCAGCGTGTACGTGACCGGTATCGACCGCGGCGACGGACGCCAGGTCATCGAGCTGGGAGTCATGGAGCTCCTGACCCGCCACGTCGACCGGGTGGGGGTCTTCCGCCCACTGATCCACGACGGGCCCGACCGGCTGTTCGAGTTGCTGCGGGCCCGCTACCGCCTCACCCAGCCCGCCGAATCCGTCTACGGCATCAGCTACGCGGAGGCCGCCGCCCTCCAGGCCGAGCGCGGCACCGACGAGCTGGTCTCCCTCCTCGTCGACCGCTTCCACGAGGTGGCCCGCCAGTACGAGTACGTCCTCGTCCTCGGCTCGGACTACGCCGACACCAGCCTGCCGGACGAGCTGGCGCTCAACGCCCGGCTGGCCAACGAGTTCGGCGCCGCGGTGATACCCGTCGTCGGCGGCCAGGGCCAGGAGGCCGAGTCGGTCCGCGCCGAGGCCCGCAACGCCTACCGCGCCTACACCTCGCTGGGCTGCGACGTCGTCGCGCTGGTCGTCAACCGCGTCGCGCCCGAGCAGCGCACGGCCGTCGTGGAGCGGCTCGCCGCCCGCCTGCCGGTGCCCTGCTACGCGCTCCCCGAGGACGGCGCGCTCTCCGCGCCGACCGTCGGCCAGATCGTGCAGGCGCTGGGCGCCGAGATCCTGCTCGGCGACGACTCCGGGCTGGCCCGGGACGCCCGGGACTTCGTCTTCGGCGGCGCGATGCTGCCGACCTTCCTCAAGGCGCTCACCCCCGGCTGCATGGTGATCACCCCCGGGGACCGCGCCGACCTGGTGATCGGCTCGCTCGCCGCGCACAGCGCCGGCGCCCCGCCGATCGCCGGTGTGGTGCTCACCCTCGACGAGCGGCCCGGCCCCGACATCATGGCGCTGGCCGCCCGCCTGGCGCCCGGCACCCCGGTCGTCTCGGTCCCCGGCGGCTCCTTCCCGACCGCCGCCGAACTGTTCGCCATCGAGGGCAAGCTGAACGCCGCCTCGCCGCGCAAGGCGGAGACCGCGCTCGGCCTCTTCGAGCGGCATGTGAACACCTCCGAGCTGACCGACCGGATCTCGGTCGCCCGCTCCGGCCGGGTCACCCCGATGATGTTCGAGCACGAGCTGATCGAGCGGTCCCGCGCCGGCCGCCGCCGGGTCGTCCTCCCCGAGGGCACCGAGGAGCGGGTGCTGCGCGCCGCCGACGTGCTGCTGCGCCGCGACGTCTGCGATCTGACGCTGCTGGGCGAGGAGGAGGCGATCCGCAAGCGCGCCGCCGACCTGGCGATCGACCTGGCGGACGCCCAGATCATCGACCCGCAGACCTCCGCGCTGCGCGAGCGGTTCGCCGAGCTGTACGCCACGCTCCGCTCCCACAAGGGCGTCAGCTACGAGCTGGCCTACGACGTGGTCGCCGACGTCTCCTACTTCGGCACGCTGATGGTGCAGGAGGGCCTGGCCGACGGCATGGTCTCCGGTGCGGTGCACTCCACCGCCGCCACCATCCGGCCGGCCTTCGAGATCATCAAGACGAAGCCGGGCGCCCAGATCGTCTCGTCGGTGTTCTTCATGTGCCTGGCCGACCGGGTGCTGGTCTACGGCGACTGCGCGGTCAACCCGGACCCGAACGCCGAGCAACTGGCCGACATCGCCATCCAGTCCGCCACCACCGCCGCCCGGTTCGGCGTGGAGCCGCGGATCGCGATGCTGTCGTACTCCACCGGCACCTCCGGCTCCGGCGTCGACGTCGACAAGGTGCGCAAGGCCACCGAGCTGGTCCGCGAGCGACGCCCGGACCTGTTGGTGGAGGGCCCGATCCAGTACGACGCGGCGGTGGACTCGGCGGTCGCCGCGACCAAGCTGCCGGAGTCCGAGGTCGCCGGCAAGGCCACCGTGTTGATCTTCCCGGACCTCAACACCGGCAACAACACCTACAAGGCCGTCCAGCGCTCCGCCGGCGCGGTGGCGGTCGGCCCGGTCCTCCAGGGGCTGCGCAAGCCGGTCAACGACCTCTCGCGCGGCGCCCTCGTGCAGGACATCGTCAACACCGTCGCCATCACCGCGATCCAGGCCCAGGGCGCCCAGCCCGGCGCCGGACACACCGCCTGACCCCTCCCCCACCGGAAAGCCCCTTCATGACTGCCAACGCCACCCGCGTCCTCGTCCTCAACTCCGGCTCCTCGTCGCTGAAGTACCAGCTCCTCGACATGGGCGACGCCCGCTCCGACCACGACTCCGGCGCGCGCCGGCTCGCCGTCGGCCTGGTCGAGCGGATCGGTGAGGCCACCTCGCGCCTGGCCCACACCCCGCTGGGCACCGGCGGCGCCACCCGCGAGACCGCCGGCCCGATAGCCGACCACCAGGCCGCGCTGAAGGCGGTGGCCGAGGAGTTGGCCGCCGACGGGCTCGGGCTGGACTCCCCGGAGCTGGCCGCGATCGGGCACCGGGTGGTGCACGGCGGTCTGAAGTTCACCGTGCCGACCGTCATCGACGAGGCGGTGCTCAAGGAGATCGAGCGGCTGGTGCCGGTGGCCCCGCTGCACAACCCGGCCAACATCATCGGGATCCGCACCGCCCGGGCGCTGCGCCCCGACCTCCCGCAGGTCGCGGTCTTCGACACCGCCTTCCACACCACGATGCCGGAGTCCGCGGCCCGCTACGCCATCGACGTGGCGACCGCCGACGCGCACCGCATCCGCCGCTACGGCTTCCACGGCACCTCGCACGCCTACGTCTCCCGCCGCACCGCCCAGTTGCTCGGCAAGGCGCCGGAAGAGGTCAATGTGATCGTGCTGCACCTGGGCAACGGCGCCTCCGCGTCCGCCGTCCGGGGCGGCCGGTGCGTGGACACGTCCATGGGCCTGACGCCGCTGGAGGGCCTGGTCATGGGCACCCGCTCCGGTGACATCGACGCCGCGGTGACCTTCCACCTCAAGCGGGTGGCCGGGATGTCCGCGGACGAGATCGACGAGCTGCTCAACAAGAAGAGCGGCCTGATCGGGCTGTGCGGCGACAACGACATGCGGGAGATCCGCCGCCGGATCGACGAGGGGGACGAGCGCGCCGCGCTCGCCTTCGACATCTACGTCCACCGGCTGAAGAAGTACATCGGCGCCTACACCGCCGTCCTCGGCAAGGTCGACGCGGTGGCCTTCACCGCGGGCGTCGGCGAGAACGCCGCCCCGGTCCGGGCCGCCGCCATCGCCGGCCTGGAGGAGCTGGGCATGGCGGTGGACGCCTCCCTCAACGCCGTACGGTCCGACGAGCCGCGGCTGATCTCGCCCGAGTACGCCCGGGTCGCGGTCGCCGTGGTCCCCACCGACGAGGAACTGGAGATCGCCCAGCAGACATACGCCCTGGTCACCGCCTAGATCGGCGCTGGCCCGCGGGTCCCGTACGGGGATCCGCTCGCTCCGCTCGCGTCGCCTCTCCTCGTCTAAAGGGCCTTTGAAGCAGAGCGAAATATTCCGCTCCGAAACAAACCGATAGGATCGAGACATGCGCCGTTCCAAAATCGTCTGCACCCTGGGCCCCGCCGTCGACTCCTACGAGAAGCTGAAGACGCTGATCGAGGCCGGTATGAACGTGGCCCGTTTCAACATGAGCCACGGGACCCACTCGGAGCACGAGGAGCGGTACCACCGCCTCCGCAAGGCCGCCGAGGAGACCGGCCGCGCCGTCGGCGTGCTGGCCGACCTCCAGGGCCCCAAGATCCGCCTGGAGACCTTCGCCGAGGGCCCGGTCGAGCTGGTACGCGGTGACGAGTTCGTCATCACCGCCGAGGATGTCCCCGGTGACAAGCACATCTGCGGCACCACCTACAAGGGCCTGCCCGGCGACGTCTCCAAGGGCGACCCGATCCTGATCAACGACGGCAACGTCGCCCTCCAGGTCGTCGAGATCGACGGCCCGCGGGTGCGCACCATCGTCATCGAGGGCGGGGTCATCTCCGACCACAAGGGCATCAACCTGCCCGGCGCCGCGGTCAACGTCCCGGCGCTGTCCGAGAAGGACATCGAGGACCTGAAGTTCGCCCTGCACATGGGCTGCGACATGGTCGCGCTGTCCTTCGTGCGGGACGCCAAGGACGTCAACGACGTGCACCGCGTCATGGACGAGGTGGGCCGCCGGGTCCCGGTCATCGCCAAGGTCGAGAAGCCGCAGGCGGTCGCCAACATGCAGGAGGTCGTGATGGCCTTCGACGCGGTGATGGTGGCCCGTGGCGACCTGGCGGTGGAGTACCCGCTGGAGAAGGTCCCGATGGTGCAGAAGCGCCTGGTGGAGATGTGCCGCCGGAACGCCAAGCCGGTGATCGTCGCGACCCAGATGATGGAGTCGATGATCACCAACTCCCGGCCCACCCGCGCCGAGGCGTCCGACGTCGCCAACGCGATCCTCGACGGTGCCGACGCGGTGATGCTCTCCGCGGAGTCCTCGGTCGGCCAGTACCCGATCGAGACCGTCAAGACCATGTCGAAGATCGTCGAGGCGGCCGAGGAGGAGCTGCTCTCCAAGGGCCTCCAGCCGCTGGTCCCCGGCAAGAAGCCGCGGACGCAGGGCGGTGCGGTGGCCCGCGCGGCCTGCGAGATGGCCGACTTCCTCAACGGCAAGGCGCTGGTGGCGTTCACCAAGTCCGGTGACACCGCCCGCCGGCTCTCCCGTTATCGCGCCGCCCAGCCGATCCTGGCCTTCACCACCGACGTCGCCACCCGCAACCAGCTCACCCTGAGCTGGGGCGTGGACGCCTTCGTCGTCCCGCACGTCGACAACACCGACGCGATGGTGGACCTGGTCGACGCCGAGCTGCTCAAGCTCCAGCGGTACAACCCGGCCGACACCATGATCATCACTGCCGGTTCGCCCCCCGGCGTCCCCGGCACCACCAACATGGTCCGGGTGCACCACCTCGGCGGTGCGCGCGCCTGACGCGCCGCCGACGGACGCACGAACGGCGGTGGGCCGCCCCCTGATGAGGGGGCGGCCCACCGCCGTTTCCGTGGCTCCCGGAGAGTTCGGACCAGCGCCGGCCGGCTCAGTCCTCGATGGACACGTTCATGCCCGGGACGTGGAGGTTTCCGCCGAACTGGCCCGCCTGGTCCAGCTTCACCTTGCTGAAGTAGGCGTACGGGACGTTGATCGGCGGCGGGTGCTCCGGGTCGAAGACGATCGGGATCAGCCCGAAGAGGTTGCCTTGGAGCCGCTCGGTGTACAGCGTCACCTTGCCGCCGCGGATGGTGGACGTGGAGCCCGGGGTCGACCGCACGTGGTAGTGCTTGCCGGTCGCCGCATCGTCGACGATCTGGTGCAGATCGCCGATGTCGATGCTGTCCGCGGTGAACTTCAGCGCCTGCTTGGTGTGGCCGCTCTGCGTCGTGACGTTGACGACGCCCTCGTAGTTCAGGCCGCGCAGGGTCAGCCCGGTGGACTCCAGGTGCCACGGGAGGTCCGGCAGGGTGACGGGCGTCTGCTCGTTCTTGCCCGCCTGCTTGTTCTCGACGACGCAGGGGTACCCCGGCTTGCCGCTGGCGTCCTTGCCGTCCAGTCCGCCGCCGGGCAGGGCGTTGTCGACCGTGCCGACCGCGCCGTGCACCGTGTCGTTGACCGCCTTCGACGGGTTCTTGAGCGCATCGCCGACCGGCTTGGTGACCTCGTCCAGGCCGGGCCCGGAGCCCTGTGACGACGAGCCCTTGGACGAGGGGTCCGGCGACGGCGACGGGGTCTTCGTGGCGGACGCGGACGGCGAGGGGCTCGGCGAGGCCGTCGGCTGCTCGGCCTTCTTGTGTACGCCGAAGAGGCCGCCGAGCGCATCTCCGATACCGCCCAGCAGTCCGCCGTCGTCCTTGTTCGCCGGCGAGGCGGAGGGCGACGGGGTCGCGGAGGCGGACGGATCCGCGGACGGTGTGGCGGCGCTCGCGTCCTTGCTGGCCGAGGGCGTCGGCGAGGCGGACGGATCCGCGGACGGCTTGGCGTCCTTGCCGGCGTCCTTGGCGGTGCCCTTGCTGTCCTTGGCCTTGGTGTCCTTGGCCTTGCTGTCCTTGGTGTCCTTGCTCTTGCCGTCCTGGCCGGACGTGTCCGGGGCGGTGACACAGGGGCCGTTCCTGAAGGGGCTCTCCGGCGGCGCCGGCTTGGCGATCGCCATCTGGGGCGTCAGCCCCATCCCCATGAGGACGGCGGACGGCATCGCCGCGATGGCGATCGCCTTGCCCGCGGGCACGTGCAGGCGGGTCAACAGCGGCTTTCTGGGCGCTGCGTGCCTCGGCCCGTTTCTCGCCCCGGCGGCTGCGGTCTCTTCCGGCAGCTCGTCACCCGGCACGGTGCCTCCCGTTCCTTCCGTTGGTCGGGCTCGTTCCTGACAAGTTGTCCAGTCCGTTGCCCAACCCGGGACCACCGGCCGCCGGAGCGGGGTTGGTGGCGATCACCGGACCGACGATGCGGTCCGGCTCGCCGGGCTCGTCCGCGCTCTGCGCGGGCTTGCCCGGTGCCCAGGAGACGCCCAGCGCCCCACCGATCAGCCCCAGCAGGAAGCCGACCAGGAAGGCGCCGAAGTTCGAGACGACCAGCGAGACCAGCGCGAGCAGGATCGCCGCGACACCGGCGAAGACCCGCGAGACCGGCTGGAACCACATGGTCAGGCCGAGCACCACCAGCAGGACGCCGATGATCAGCGAACCGGCGCCGGCCGTGGTCGCCATGCGGACCGTGAGGGAACCGATGGTGAGGTTCGCGTAGGGGATGTACATGATCGGGACGCCGGCCAGGAGGGTCAGCAGGCCGCCCCAGAACGGGCGTTGCCCCCGCCATTCCCGGAAAGCGTGCCGCTTCCGGCCGAGGGTCTCGTTCAGCTGTGGTCGTTCTGCGCTCATGCGCCAGCCTCCCTGCGGTCGCCGGGGCCGCATCCGCGCCGCGCGTACCTGTCGATGACGTTCCCCCAGCCTCCGGCCGGGAAGTCCCCCATGCTCCGCTCGCTCATGTCGTCCGGCTCCTCGGGACTGGCAAATCGGTGGTTCTGTGGGTACTTCCAGCGCTACCCGGCGTACGGGCACGGGGGAACGGCTCACGCCGTGCAGCTCCAGCCCCGCACCCGCACGCTCAGTGCGTCAGTAGCACTCGCTCTTGCCCTTGGTGACGCTCATCTTGAGGCCACTGAGCTTGAAGGTGCCGGCCGTGGTGGCCCAGGCACGCTGCTTGACGCCGGTCAGCACGGCCTTGTCGGCCTCCTGGGCGAAGGAGCCGGGGTCGGCCTTGTCGCCCTTCTTGATGCCGGGGCCCTTGGACGTCGACCCCGCGGCAACACCGATGTTGATGTTGCTGAAGGTCGCGTCCGCGTTCAGCTGGTCGAGGTCGATGTAGAGGTTCTTGGCCTCCACCGGCGTGTCGCCACCGCCGGCCTGGAGCTTCATCGACACGTCGCCGAAGACCGGGACCGGCACGACGACGGACTGGCACAGGTTACGGATCTTGGCGTTGGAGAACGCCGAGACCGCCACCGGGACGTTCTTGCCGTTCTTCTGGGCGTCGACCGCGCCGTACTGGACGAAGCCCTCGCCGTCCAGCCGGTCCGTGCTGACCTTGAACTGCTGGCCGGACACGCTGAACGACGCCGCAAGGGCACCCTGCGAAAGGGCGACACCGATCGCAGCGGTGGCCGCGACGCTCGGCACCATGACGACGGCGAACCGCTTCCATCTGGTCCCGCCACGAGTCAGGGACTCCATGACTTTCCTCCTTCTCGGACGTACATCTCCGGTACGCGCCGCCTCGGTTGGCGGCAGCCGCACCTGGGATGGGAGAAGTGCTACGTCCTCGGGAAGGAGAGCGCCCGTCTCGGAGGCACAGTGTGTTTCCGAATACCGGCGATCACCCCCGAGCGACAACCACTGGCCACGCTCTCGCGCAACCTCACCGGACAGGCTCTGCCGAATGGCAAAGACCCCCCTGTCCAGGGCCGGCGCCACTGCCGCCAACCCACTCGGTGGGGACCCAAGTACCCCGCGGCGCCGACCGGATGCCGGGCTGCGGGAATGGACCGAGCGTGGCCGATCGTCGTGCATTCCCGGCCGCCGCACAAGGCCCTCATTACTTGCGGGTAACGGGCCGGTAACTACGCCGCGACGCACGGAGATCATCCGGGCACGCAGGGTCGTCACTGACGATGACCGAACAAGGGGCAATTCGGTGCAGAATCCGGCAAGATGGCCGCTTGGACTTACTCCAAGTAACAGCGGCCACGTTTACCAAGTTTCGGTAAAGCGTGGCCGCCGTTCCGTTTGCCGGACGTGCCTGCGGGAGTCGCCGCGGGTCAGATCCGGGCAGGACGGATATCTGCCGGGAAAGCGCCGGAGCTAAGGGCGAGTCGACGCGTAACGCCGTCCGCCGGGGTGGAGGTCGGGTGACGGGAGGGAGCGTCGCCTCAGAACAGGACGCGGGCCAGCGCGGTGCGCGCCTTCATCACCCGCGGGTCGTCCGTGCCGATCACCTCGAACAGCTCCAGCAACCGCAGCCGCGCGGCCTCCCGGTCCTCACCGGCCGTCCGCTGCACGGTGTCGACCAACCGCCCGAAGGCGTCCTCGACATGACCGCCCACCAGGTCCAGGTCCGCGGCCCTGATCTGCGCCGGGACGTCGGTCGGACGGTCCGCGGCCTCCTGCCGCACCGCCTGCGGGTCCAGGTCCTGCACCCGCTGGAGGAGTTCGGCCTGGGCCAGACCGAGCTTGGCCTCCGGGTTGGTCGGATCGTCGGCGAGGACGTTCTGGTAGGCGCGGATGGCGCCGCCGAGGTCACCGGCGTCCAGCGCGTCGGCCGCCGCGGTCAGCGCCGCGTCGTACGGGCCGACCGGCTGCGACTCCTCGGCCTCGGCCGGCTCGGCCGCCGTCGGGTCGACCGGCGCGCCCACGATGCCGAACTGCTGCTCGGCGACCTGCACCAGCTGGTCCAGCACCTGGCGGAGCTGCGCTTCGGGAACTGCTCCCTGGAAGAGCGGGATCGGCTGGCCCGCGACCACCGCGAACACCGCCGGGATGCCCTGCACCCCGAACTGCTGGAACAGCATCTGGTTGCTGTCGACGTCGATCTTGGCGAGGACGAACTTGCCGGCGTACTCCGCCGCGAGGTTCTCCAACAGCGGACCGAGTTGCTTGCACGGCTCGCACCACTCGGCCCAGAAGTCGATGACGACCGGGACCTCGGTGGAACGCTGGAGGATGTCCTCCTGGAACCCCGCCTCGTCGACGTCGAACACCAGGCGGGTGGCGCCGGCCGGCGCCACGCCCGTACGGGCGGCCTCGGCACGTGCCTGCTCGGCCTTCTGCTTCGCTTCCCCGGCCGCCTTCACCGCGGCGAGGTCGACGACTCCACTCATGGACATGTTGCGTGGCTGCATGGGTCCATCCTCCCCCCTGAGCGGCCGGTTCCGGAAAGCGATCCGGAAAGCGGGCCCGCGCCCCGCCGATACACCCCGCTGGAATGCGGTGCGCCCCCGAGGATCCGCTGCCCGTTGGCGGCCCCGAAGGGCCTGGTACGCGCGGCCATGGGTCCCCACCCACAGCCAGTGGTCATCACTCTTTCGCTACGGGTCGTAGCGTAACTCGGGGCCGCCCCCACCCGGCAACCACTTCCCGCCGGTCGCCAGGTGATCTCCCTCACGGATCACGCCGCCGCACCGGGGCCCGATCCCCTACCGGCCGGTATGGTCGCCGGCATGCACCAGTCCGCCCACCCCCCGAAGGGCCGCCCGGGCCGCCCCCGCAGCGTCGAGACCGATCGCGCGATCCTCGACGCCACCCGCGCCGCGCTGGTCGACGTGGGCTGGGGCGGACTCACCATGGGCGAGGTCGCCACCCGCGCCGGGGTCGCCAAGACCACCCTCTACCGCCGCTGGGCCAACAAGAGCGAACTGGTCGTGGACGCCGTCGCGGTCCTCTTCGACGAGTTGGAACTCCCCGACCGGGGCTGCCTGAAGTCCGACATCGAGGGCGTAGTGCTCCAGTTCGGCGCGCTGCTGGCCCGGCCCGAGACCAAGACCGCGCTGATGGCCGTGGTCGCCGAGTCCACCACCGACGACGCACTGCGCGAGCGGATCCGCTCGGCGATCGTCGAGCGGCAGAAGCGGCTGGTGCTGCTGGGCCGTTCGCGGGCGCAGGAACGCGGCGAACTGCCGCCGGACGCCGGCGGACCCGAGGGCGAACGGGCCGCCGAGCGCACCGTCGGACTGATCTTCGACGTGATCGCCGGGGCCGTGGTGCACCGGCTGCTGGTGAGCGCGGAGCCGGTGGACGCCGGCTGGGCCCGGCAGTTCACCACCCTGTTGCTGACGGGCCTGGCCGGGCTGGAGCGGTAGCCGCCGCGCCGGCCCGGCCCGCGCGCCTCACACCTGGTACCGCTCCGCCCGGAACAGGTGCACGTGGTCGGCCACCCACTCCGAGGTCCGCGCCAGCCCCTCCTTGAGGGTGACCTGCGGCTCCCACGAAGCCCACTGGCGGGCCCGGGAGTTGTCCGACAGCAGCCGTTCCACCTCGCTGCCGGAGGGCCGCAGCCGCTCGGCGTCCACCACCACCTCCGCGTCCCGCCCGGAGGCCGCGATCAGCGCCTGGGCCAGCGCCCCGATGGTGATTTCCTGGCCGCTGCCGAGGTTGACGACCTGGCCGACCGCCCGGTCGCAGTCGGCCAGCGCCAGGAACCCGGCCGCGGTGTCGGTGACGTAGGTGAAGTCCCGGGTCGGGGTGAGCGATCCGAGCTTGATCTGCCGGGCGCCGGCGTGCAGTTGGGCCAGGATCGTCGGGATCACGGCGCGGGCCGACTGCCGGGGACCGTAGGTGTTGAACGGCCGCACCACCGTCACCGGCAGTTCGAAGGCGTGCCAGTGCGACAGCGCCATCATGTCCGCGCCGATCTTCGAGGCGGAGTACGGCGACTGCGGCTGGAGCGGGTGGTCCTCGCCGATCGGCGCGGTCAGCGCGGTCCCGTACACCTCGCTGGTGGAGGTGTGCACCATCCGCCGCACGCCGTGCCGGCGGCACGCCTCCGCGACGTTCTCGGTGCCCACCACATTGGTCTGCACGTAGGCGCCCGGCGAGTCGAAGCTGTACGGGATGCCGATCAGCGCGGCCAGGTGGAAGACGGTGTCGCAGCCGGCGACGGCGTCCATCACCCGGCCGGCGTCCCGGACGTCACCGGCGAGCATCTCGACCGGGCTGCCCGGTACCAGGTAGCGGGCCAGGTTCCCCTTCTCCGCGTACGGCTTGTAGTGGACGAAGGCGCGCACCTCGGCGCCCGCCTCGACCAGCAGGTCGACCAGGGTCGAGCCGATGAATCCCTCGGCCCCGGTGACCAGGACCTTCCGTCCGGCCCACGACCGGGACGCGGTGCTGCTCGTGCTCATGCTGACTCCTTCTGGAGGGTGACGGGGTGGTGGGAGTGGGGGTGGCCGGCCAGCGCCAGGGTCCGGGCGGCCAGCAGGTCGGCGGCCTGGGCGTGCGTCCCGGGGTCGGCCGCCGCGCCCATCGCGGCCAGCCGGGCCGGATCGGCCAGCAGCGGGGTGACCAGCGCGTCCAGCCGCTCGGCGGTGACCTCCGCGTCGGGCAGCAGCAGGCCCGCGCCGGCGTCGGAGAGCACCCGGGCGTTGTGCGTCTGGTGGTCGCCGGGCGCGTGCGGGTACGGGACCAGGACGGCCGGCATGCCGATCGTGGCCAGTTCGGCGACGGTCGCCGAACCGGCCCGGCACAGCACCAGGTCGGCCGCCGCGTACGCCAGGTCCATCCGGTCCAGGTACGGCACCGCCGTGGCGACCGCGGCCCCGCCGTTGGCTTCGAGGGCGGCCCGGGTGGCGTCCAGCGCCGCCGGCCCGGTCTTGATCAGCAGCCGGAGACCGGTCCGCGTCAGGTAGCGGCCGGCGAGGCCGACGGTGGCCTCGGTGAGCCGGGCGGCGCCCAGGCTGCCGCCGTTGACCAGCAGCAGCCGCGCCTCCTCCGGGATCCCCAGAGCCCGGCGGGCGACCGTCCGCAGGCCGGCCCGGTCCAGCGTCGCCAGCGGCCCGGACAGCGGCATCCCCACCGTCTCGGCCCGCTCGCCGCCCGCCAGGTGGGGGCGGCTGCGGTCGAAGGCGAGGGCGATGTGCGGGGTGAGCCGGGCGGCGAACTTGTTGGCCCGGCCAGGCACCGCGTTGGATTCGTGGATCAGGCTCGGCAGCCCCGCCATCCGGGCCCCGACGATCACCGGGGCACTGGGGTAGCCCATCCCGACGGCGACCTGGGCGCCCTGGGCCCGCAGGATCGCCCGGCACTGGGCGCCCGAACGCAGCAGCGCGGCCGGCAGCAGGTAGCGCCGGGCGCCCAGCGCCGGGTCGAAGGGGATCATGTCGACGGTGTGCAGTGGGTAGCCGGCCTGCGGGATCAGCCGTGTCTCCAGTCCGCGGTCGGTCCCCACGAAGGAGATCACCGCGTCCGGTACGGCCCGACGCAGCGCGTCGGCGAGGGCGAGTCCGGGATAGATGTGGCCGCCGGTGCCGCCCGCACCGATCACGACCGAGAGTGGTGTGCGCATGGCCGCCACGCTCGTCCGCCGCCTTAAGAACGTTCTAAGACGCCGTTTGGGAGCCTGGTGCCATGACCGCACGCCCCGCACCCGCCCCCGGGCCCCGCAATACCTTCTCGGCCCCGCCGGCCCCCGCCCCCCGGATCCTGGTCGTCGACGACGAACCGGAGGTCCGCGCCGCCGTGGCGGACGGGCTCGCCGTCGAGGGCTACGCGGTCCGCGGCGCCGCCGACGGCCTGGCCGCGCTCTCCGAGGTCGCCACCTGGCAGCCGGACGCGCTGGTCCTGGACGTGATGATGCCGGTACTGGACGGCCTGGCGGTCTGCCGCCGGCTGCGCGCCCTCGACGACCGCACCCCGATCCTGGTGCTGACCGCCCTGGACTCGGTCAGTGACCGGGTCGACGGCCTGGACGCCGGCGCCGACGACTACCTCGTCAAGCCGTTCGCCCTGGACGAGTTGATCGCCCGGGTCCGGGCCCTGCTCCGGCGGGCCGCGGCCGCCGCCACCGCCGATTCCCGGCTGGCCTTCGCCGACCTGGTCGTCGATCCCGCCACCCGCAGCGGCCACCGCGGCCGACGCCCGCTGGAGTTCAGCCGCACCGAGTACGCGCTGCTGGAACTGCTGCTCCAGCACCCCGGCCAGGTGCTGCCGCGGGAGACGATCCTGGAGCGGGTCTGGGGCCACGACTTCGGCCCGGACTCCAACTCCCTGGCCGTCTACATCGGCTATCTGCGGCGCAAGTTGGAGGCCGACGGCGAGCCCCGGCTCGTCCACACCGTGCACGGCGTCGGCTACCGCCTGGACCGGCCGGAGGGCACATGAACGGGCACACCCGGAACGCGCGCAGCGGGCGAAGCGGGTGCGGCGGGCGAAGCGGGCGCGGCGGGCGCCTCGTACGCAGTTGCCGGCCCGGCGCGGGCCCAGGCCGGCGAAGCGGGTGCGCGGCATGACCGGCCGGCGCCGCCTGGGCGGCCGCTGGGTCCGCCGCCGCCCCCTGCGCACCCGACTGGCACTGGCCGCGTCCGCCGCGGTGGCGCTGGTCGCGGTGGGCGTCTGCGCGGCCGCGTTCCTCGTCCTGCGGGTGCAAATGACCCGTCAGCTCGACCTCAACCTGGCCCAGACCGCCACCCAACTCTCCCAGCGCATGCGGAACTGGGGCCCGACCGCGGGCGACACCTCCTGCCGCTACCAGGCCGTCCCCTGCGTCCAGCTCATCCCCGCCGACCCGGCCCGGGACGCCCGCGGCAGCACCGCCCTACCGGTCTCCCAGGCCACCCGCGAGGTGGCCACCGGCCGCCACGCGCCCTACTACACCAACCTCACCGTCGCCGGGTACCCGGTGCGGATGTACACCTCCCGCCTGCACAGCAGGGACGAGGCGCTCCAGGTCGCCCTGCGCTCCGACACCGTCGAACGCGGGGTGCGCCAGGCCGCCTGGGCACTGGCCGCGGTCGGCGGCACGGGCGTCCTGCTGGCCGCCGGCCTCGGCTACTGGGTCTCCCGTACGGGCCTGGCCCCGGTCGCGCGGCTGACCGCCACCGCGGAACGGATCGCCACCACCCGTGACCCCCGGCACCGCATCGAGCTCCCGGCCGGGCCCGCGGCCCACGAGGACGAGATCACCCGGCTCGCCGCCAGCTTCAACACCATGCTCGGTGAGCTGGAGCAGTCCGTGACCGCCCAGCGCCGCCTGGTCGCCGACGCCTCCCACGAACTGCGCACCCCGCTCACCGCACTCCGCACCAACGCCGAACTCCTCGCCCGCGCCGATCGCCTGACGGAGGCTCAACGCGATCGGGCGGCGGGGGCGCTGACCCGTCAGCTCCGCGAGGTCACCACCCTCGTCAACGACCTCATCGAGCTCGCCCGCGACGAGGAACCCCGGCCGCTGCTCGAACAGATCCGCCCGGCCGCCCTCCTGGAGCACGCGGTGGCCGCGGCCCGCGAGCACTGGCCGGAGGTCGCCTTCGCCGCCCGGATCGCCCCCGAGGCGGCGGGCGTCACCCTCCCCGGCGTCCCCGCCCGGCTGACCCGGCTGCTGTCCAACCTCCTGGACAACGCCGCGAAGTTCTCCCCGCCCGGCGGCCCCGTCGAGACCGAACTCGACTCCGTGGCCGGCGCGTTGCACCTCACCGTCCGCGACCACGGCCCCGGCATCGCCCCCGACGACCTGCCGCACGTCTTCGACCGCTTCTACCGCGCCCAGGCCGCCCGCGCCCTCCCCGGCTCGGGCCTCGGTCTGGCGATGGCCCGGCAGATCGCCCGCGCCCACGGCGCCGAACTCACCGCGGAACGGGCCCCGGGCGGCGGCGCGCTCTTCCGACTGCGGATGCCCGTCACTCCGCGGCGTCCCGAGGGAGCGGAAAGACGGGCGGAGTGACGGGCGGAGTGACGGGCGCCGAGCGGCCGGCGGACGGCCGGCCGACCGGCCGCGGGCGACCGGCCGCGTCAGAAGCCGGCCGGCTCGGTGTACGTCCCCCATTCGTCGCGGAGCACGCCGCAGATCTCGCCGAGGGTCGCCTCCGCACGGACGGCGGCCAGCATCGGCTCGATCATGTTCCGGTCGCTCCGGGCGGCGGCCAGCATGTCCTTCAGCGCGGCCTCCACCCGGGCGTCGTCGCGGGCCGCCTTGCGCTCCGCGAGGACCCGCACCTGCTCCCGCTCGACCTCGTGGCTGACCCGGAGGATCTCCAGGTCGCCGGTGACCGAACCCTCGTGGCAGTTGACGCCGACGACCTTCTTGTCGCCCTTCTCCAGCGCCTGCTGGTAGCGGAACGCGGACTCGGCGATCTCGCCGGTGAACCAGCCGTCCTCGATCCCCCGCAGGATGCCGGAGGTGATCGGGCCGACCGGGTGCTGCCCGTCCGGCACGGCGCGCGCCCCGCGCTCCGTTATCTGCGTGAAGATCTTCTCGGCGTCCGCCTCGATGCGGTCGGTCAGCGCCTCGACGAACCACGAACCACCCAGCGGGTCCGCGACGTTGGCGACCCCGGTCTCCTCCATCAACACCTGCTGCGTACGGAGCGCGATCTCCGCCGCCTGCTCACTGGGCAGCGCCAGGGTCTCGTCCAGGGCGTTGGTGTGCAGCGAGTTGGTGCCGCCGAGCACCGCCGCCAGCGCCTCCACCGCGGTGCGGACGACGTTGTTGTACGGCTGCTGGGCGGTCAGCGAGACGCCGGCGGTCTGGGTGTGGAACCGCAGCCACTGCGCCTTCTCGCTGCGGGCACCGTAGACGTCGCGCATCCAGCGGGCCCAGATCCGACGCGCGGCGCGGAACTTGGCGATCTCCTCGAAGAAGTCCAGATGGGCGTCGAAGAAGAACGACAGGCCGGGCGCGAAGGTGTCGACGTCCAGCCCGCGGGAGAGCCCCAGCTCGACGTAGCCGAAGCCGTCGGCGAGCGTGTACGCCAGCTCCTGGGCGGCCGTCGCGCCCGCCTCCCGGATGTGGTAGCCGGAGACCGACAGCGGCTTGTAGGCGGGGATGCCGTGCGCGCAGTGCTCCATCAGGTCGCCGATCAGCCGCAGGTGCGGCTCGGGCTGGAAGAGCCACTCCTTCTGCGCGATGTACTCCTTGAAGATGTCGGTCTGGAGGGTGCCGTTGAGCACCCCGGGGTCGACGCCCTGCCGCTCGGCGGCGACCAGGTACATGCAGAAGACCGGCACCGCGGGCCCGCTGATCGTCATGGAGGTCGTGACGTCGCCCAGCGGGATGTCCTTGAACAGGACCTCCATGTCGGCGGCCGAATCGATGGCGACACCGCAGTGCCCGACCTCGCCGAGCGAGCGCGGGTCGTCGGAGTCGCGCCCCATCAGCGTCGGCATGTCGAACGCCACCGACAGGCCGCCGCCGCCGGCCTTGAGGATCATCTTGTAGCGCTCGTTGGTCTGCTCGGCGTTGCCGAAGCCGGCGAACTGGCGGATCGTCCAGGTCCGGCCTCGGTAGCCGGTCGGGTACAGGCCGCGCGTGAAGGGGTACTCCCCCGGCCATCCGATCCGCTCGAAGCCCTCGACCGCATCGCCGGGGCGCGGCCCGTACACCGGCTCGACGGGGTCGCCCGAGAGCGTGCTGAAGTCGGCCTCGCGCTTTCGGGCGGAGTCGTACCGGGCCTGCCAGCGGCGGCGGCCCTCTTCGATCGCGTCAGCGTCCATGCCCTCGAATTTACTAGGACGTCCTACTATCTGTCGATGGGAGGCGGGGGGAAACGTCCCGGATTCACGGTGGGGGGCTTCCCCTAGGGGTCGCGCTTTCCCCCACCGGGGGGCTGCCCGACGCCCACGCGGCGAAACCCCCGACGAAGCACCCGCCCGGCGAAACCCCGGCACCCGCGCGACGCAGGCACAGCGCCCGGACAGCCCCCCACACACAAACGCGCCCCTCCCGCAACGGGAGAGGCGCATGGGGCGAGGAACGGCACCGCGGCGGGCACCACGGCCGGGCCTGTCGCCGGGGCGGGCAGCCGCCGGGCGCGGGGCCGGCCCCCGGGGCCGCCGTCAGACCTTGACCGGCTCCGGCGCGGCGTCCGCCAGCAGCGGCCCGACCTCGCGGACCACCTTGCGCTCCACGAAGAACGCGGCGGTCGGGATCGTCCCGGAGATCAGCACCCACAGCAGCTTGCCGAACGGCCAGCGCGCCTTGGAGCCCAGGTCGAAGGCGAAGACCAGGTAGATGATGTAGAGGACGCCGTGGACCTGGGCGACGACGAGCGTCAGGTCCTTCCCGATCCCGAAGCCGTACTTGAAAACCATGCAGGCGCAGAGCACGAGCAGCATCACAGCGGTGATGTAGGCCATCGCCCGGTAACGGGTCAGGACGCTTCGCTTCATGCCCCCGAGCGTAACCGCCCCTTCCAGGGCGATCTTCGCCACCCCCCGTTCCACCGCGCGCCGCCGGAAGGCCCCCGTGGACCACCGCGCGGACCTGCGAGAACGCGGTCAGCTTGCCGTCATGGACACGCTCAGTCGTCCTTGAAGTCCGCCGCCGCCACCCGCAGCGGGCGCAGCAGCGCGAAGATCTCCGCGCACTCCTCGGCGTCGTAGGCCCCGAGCCCGAAGTCCATCGCCATCAGGTCGCGGGTGGCCGCGTCGCACACCTCGCGCCCCTTCTCGGTGATGGACGCCAGGGTGCCCCGGCCGTCGTTCGGGTTGGGCCGCTTGGCGACCAGCCCCGACTTCACCAGCCGGTCAACGGTGTTGGTCACCGAGGTGGGGTGCACCATCAGGCGCTCGCCGATCTTCGACATCGGCAGCTCACCCGCCTTGGAGAAGGTCAGCAGCACCAGCGCCTCATAGCGCGCGAAGGTCAGTCCGTACGGTTTGACCACCGCATCCACCTCGGACAGCAGGATCTGCTGGGCCCGCATGATCGAGGTGATCGCGGCCATGGAGGGCACGGAGCCCCATCGCTGCTCCCAGAGTTCGTCGGCGCGCGCGATCGGGTCAAAGGCAAGGCTGAGCGGCTTCGGCACGCTTCCGACCCTACCCGGCGGTCATATGCTGGTCAGCCCTGTCTCAACTTTCGGTCTCATGAAGTGGTCCGCGCCCGCCGTCCGCGCCCCGCGCCCCCGAGCGTCGGACCTCGGCGATCACCACCAGGACGACGACCGCGCCCACCACCCCCGCGGCCGGCATCACCACCGGCAACGGCGCGTACTCGGCGGCCACTCCGGCCAGCCCCATCGCCAACCCCATGATCGTCATCCGGCCCGCCTGCATCACCGTCATCGCCTGCCCCAACAGCTCCTCGGGGACCGCGGCGACGAACCACCGGTCCACCCCGAAGTTGTACGCAATGCCGGTGCCGGTCAGAACCAGCAACACCAGGGCCCACCCCCACGACGGCCGCGCGGCGAACCCCAGGGAGGGCAGCACCGCGAACACCCCCAAGGGGAACGTCAGTCGCGTCCGGACCCGCGCCCCGAGGAACGTCCCCACCAGGGTTTCGGTGACTACCGCCCCGACCGGCATCCCGCACATCAGCAGCCCCTGCCCGACCGGCCCGACCCCCAGCAGACCCCCGTACGGGACGAGCAGCGCCTCGGGGACGACCACGACCGCCGGCGGCACCCAGCTGAGCAGCAGCAACGCCCGGATCCGCCGGTCGGCCAGCAGTCGCCGGGTACCGGCCAACGACGCGCCCAGCAGCGCGCCGGCCGCCCGCCTCCGCGCCGGACGGGCCACGGTCCCCAGCCGCAGCAGCAGCGCCGAGGCGAGGAACGTCCCGGCGGTGATGCCGAGCACCGCGCCCGGTGGTACGGCGGCCAACAGCAGCCCCCCGGCGGCGAACCCGGCCAACTGCGCCCCCTGGTTGACGATCCGGACCAGCGAACGCCCCAGGACGAACAACTCGCCCTCGCCGAGGATCTCGCCGAGCGTCCCGGCCCGGGTGCCGGCGAAGACCGGCGCGACCGCCGCGATCAGGCAGCGCAACCCGAGCAGGACCGCCACCGGCGTCCCGGGCAGCACCATCGCCGCGGCCGCCGCCGCGCACACCGCGTCGCACAGCACCAGGACCCGGCGGGCCGGGTAGCGGTCGGCGACGGCCGACAACAGGGTGCCGCCGATGACGTACGGCAGCAGGCCGAGCGCGAACGTCAGCGCGCTGAGCAGCGGCGAGTCGGTCAGCCGGTAGACCAGGACGGAGAGCGCGAGCTCGCAGACCACCACGCCCAGGGAGGAGAGCAGGTGGGCGGCGAAGACGAAGCGGAATTCGGGGACGGCGAAGACGGCGCGGTAGCCGGCACCGGACGGCCCGGCGGCGTTGTCACGGCCGTCCGGGGCATCCGAGGCGTCGCGGCCGTCCAGGCCGGGGCCGGAGGGGCAGGCAGGAGCGGGGCCCGGCTGTGCGGGCCCGGAAGGCGTCGGCATGGCGTCAGGCTGCCGGGGCACGCCTGGTGGGCCGTAGTGTTTCGGCACCAGCCGAATCCTGGGGAGGGGAGGCCCGACGGTGCCGCTGGAGCTGCATTTCGGGGCGGACGATCTCCTGCGGATCCGGTTCGCGATCTCGCCGCTGTGCGAGACCCACGAGGCGCTGCGAACCCTGCGGCGCGCCGACCGGCACGGCTACCACCTGCCGTGGCTGCGGCGGATGCGGGAGCGGGTGGCGGAGCTGGACCTGTCGCCGCTGTGGCTGTTCATGCCGTCGACGCGGCCGGGCTACACCCCCGATTTCCTGGGCCGGCCGCCGGACGTACCCCTGGCGGACTTCGCGGCGGAACTGGCGGGTCTGCGGGCCACCGATCCGGCGCTGGCCCGGGCCGAGATGGCCAAGTCGCTGGCCTGTACGCCCGGAGCGGCCCAGTCGCCGCGCGGCCGGGCGGCGCTGGCGGACCCGGCGCGGGCGGTGCGGGAACTGGCGGACGTCACCGAACGGGCCTGGGAGACCCTGCTGGCGCCCGACTGGCCCCGGCTGCGGGCGCTGCTGGAGGCGGAAATCGCCTACCGGTCGCACCAGTTGGCCAGCGGTGGACTGCGCCGCCTGTTCACCGATCTGCATCCGCGGCTGTCCTGGTCGGACGACGGCACGCTGACCGTCCGCACCCGTACGGACTTCGCGCAGCTCCAGGACCTCGACGGGCGGGGAGTGCTGCTGCTGCCGAGCGTCTTCGTCTGGCCGGACGTGATCAGCGGCTTCGACCCGCCGTGGCAGCCGACGGTGATCTATCCGGCGCGTGGCATCGGCGGGCTGTGGCAGGAGCCGGCGGGCGGCCCGGCGCTGGCGCACCGCCTCGGGTTGGCCGCCTCGTCGGTCTCGGTGCACCTGTCCGTGCTGCGCGACGCCGGACTGCTGACCTCGCGCCGGCACGGACACCAAGTGCGCTACGAGCGGACACCGCTGGGCATCGCCCTACAGGCCGGCGGCTGACGGCTGCGACTGCCGGCTGACGGCCGGACCGGTCAGGAAGCCTGCTCGCCCTGGGCCAGATGACGCTCGACGGTCGCCACCTTCGAGGTGAGGCCGTCGGTGACGCCCGGCCGGATGTCGGCCTTCAGGACCAGCGAGACCCGCCCGGCGCGTGCCTCGACGGCGGCCACCGCGCGCTTGACGACGTCCATGACCTCGTCCCATTCGCCCTCGATGGAGGTGAACATGGCGTCGGTGCGGTTGGGCAGACCGGACTCGCGGACGACCCGGACGGCGTCGGCGACGTACTCGCCGACGTCCTCGCCGACGCCCAGCGGGCTCACGGAGAAGGCGACGATCATGCGTTCACCGTGCCTTCCCGGCGGGCGCGGGCGGCGATCACACCGGCCGCCTCCTCGCGCTTGAGCACCTTGTCCGCGTACAGGCCGCCGAACGGCAGGACCGCGAGGAGGAAGAAGAACGCGACGCGCTTGAAGGGCCACTTGGTGCGGTTCCAGGCGTCCAGCAGCAGCACCAAGAAGATGGTGAACAGGATGCCGTGCAGCAGGCCGAGCGGCATGACGAGCTTGTCGTAGCCCAGGAAGATCCGGAAACCCGTGCCGAATATCAGCAGCGCCGGGAAGGAGAGCGCCTCCGGGATGGATGCCAGGCGCAGTCGGTGCAGGGCAGCGGCGGTCTTGATGTCCACGGGAACCTCGTTCGGGCGGAGGGGGAGCGTCACGATGCTTGTGCAAGAGTTCACAAGCATCCGCCCCATTGTTACAGCCGCCCCGGCGATCACCGCGCCGGGGGCCGCCGGCCGGCCCGGACCGGGCGATCGAGCGGGCGGTGGGGCGCTGAGGGCGGGTGATGAGGACCGGCTCGGGGCGGCATCGGGACGGGATCGGGGGTGGGACCGGGACAGGCTCGGGGCGGGATCAGGGAAAGGTCAGGGACGGCTCCGGGACAAAAGCCCTGCCCCGGCCGGCCACCGCCGACTACGGTCTGACGCGTGGCTCAGTTTCGGCTTCAGAGAAGCAAAGTGCTCGCCGTCGACCTCGCGGGCGACGCCGTCAAGGCGAAAAACGGTGCGATGGTCGCGTACGACGGCGAGATGTCCTTCAAGAAGATGACCGGCGGCGGCGAGGGACTGCGCGGCATGGTCACCCGGCGACTGACGGGTGAGCAGATGACCGTGATGGAGGTGAAGGGACAGGGCACCTGCTACTTCGCCGACCGCGCCAGCGAGATCAACTTGGTCCGGTTGCAGGGCGAGAAGCTGTTCGTGGAGGCCAGCAACCTGCTGTGCACCGAGGCGGCGCTGCACACCGGCACGACGTTCACCGGGCTGCGCGGCGCCTCGCAGGGCAACGGCCTGTTCACCACCACCGTCGAGGGACACGGGCAGGCCGCACTCACCTCCGACGGCCCGGCCGTGGTGCTGCGGGTCACCAAGCAGTACCCCCTGCACGTCGACCCGGGCGCGTACATCGCGCACACCGGCCAGTTGAAGCAGCACTTCCAGTCCGGAGTGAACTTCCGCACGTTGATCGGCGAGGGCTCCGGCGAGGCGTTCCAGATCCGTTTCGAGGGCGAGGGACTGGTCTACGTGCAGCCCAGCGAGCGCAACACCGTGGGCGGTGAGGTCTGATGCCGTTCACCGCCCTCAACTCCCGCATGGTGGAAGCCACCATCGCCCCCGGGCAGCGGATGTTCAGCCAGCGCGGCGCGATGCTCGCCTACCGCGGCGAGGTCGCCTTCACCCCGAACATCCAAGGCGGTCAGGGCGGCCTCGGCTCCATGATCGGCCGCCGGATCGCCGGCGAGGCGACGCCCCTGATGACCGTGGAGGTCCCCCAAGGCCATAAGGGCCAGGGAGGTGCCCCCACCGCCACGGTCATGTTCGGTCACGGCGGCCATCACGTCCAGGTCGTCGATCTGACCGGCGACACGCTCTACGTGGAGGCCGACCGCCTCCTGGCCTTCGACGGCTCGCTCGCCCAGGGCACGATGTTCATGGGCTCGCAGGGCGGGGTGATGGGCATGGTGCGCGGCCAGGTCACCGGCCAGGGCCTGTTCACCACCACCCTCCAGGGGCACGGCTCGGCCGCGGTGATGGCCCACGGCGGCGTCATCGAGCTGCCGATCACCCCACAGCGCCCGGTCCACGTCGACCCCCAGGCCTACGTCGCCCACCGCGGCGACGTCCACAACCGCCTGTCCACCGCCATCGGCTGGCGCGAGATGATCGGCCGCGGCTCGGGGGAGGCGTTCCAGCTGGAGCTGTCCGGCCAGGGCACCGTCTACGTACAGGCGTCGGAGGAGAAGCTGTGACCGGTCCCGTAGTCCACGACGTCCACACCCTCCCCGTCGACGACAACGTCAATCCCTACGCCTTCAGTGTCGACCTCGACGGCCAGTGGTTCCTCCAGAAGGGGAAGATGATCGCCTACTACGGGCAGATCGACTTCCACGGCATCGGGCACGGCCGTCTCGACGCCCTCATCGCCGGCAGTTTCCATTCGCCACTGCACGCCGCGGACTGGGTGGTCGCCGAGGGCCGCGGAAAGATGCTGCTGGCCGACCGGTCCTTCGACATCAATTCCTATGACCTGGATGAGGGCAACCTCACTATTCGCTCCGGCAACGTGCTCGCCTTTCAGCCATCTCTCTCCCTGAAGCAATCGATCATCCCGGGCTTCCTCACCCTCATCGGCACGGGCAAGTTCGTGGCCGCCTCCAACGGCCCCGTGGTCTTCGTCGAACCCCCGATCCGGGTGGACCCGCAGGCCCTCGTCGGCTGGGCCGACTGCCCCTCCCCCTGCCACCACTACGACCACCAGTACCTGCGGGGATTCCTGGGCGGCCTGCGCGCCCACACCGGTATCGGCGGGGTGTCCGGCGAGGAGCACCAGTTCGAGTTCACCGGCGCCGGCACGGTCCTGTTGCAGTCCTCGGAGCAGCTGATGCCGGAGCGGCCGACCGGCACACTGCCGGCGGAGGAGGGCGTCCCGGCCGGCGGTGTCCCGACGCCGGAAAGTGGCTCACAAGTGCCGCAGCTGCCCGGCGGCCTAGGGGGGCTCCAGCGCCGCTTCGGGCTGTGAACGGTAGTCTGCGGACGGTGACCTCGAACGTCTGATCAACTGCGATCCGGGGCGGCCGACCTCCGCAGATGTCGCACACCATGACTAATTCATTATTCAACTTTCACGGGTAGAATTCATCCATGACGACCGACAGTGACACCCCCTGGCTGACCAACCAGGAGCAGCGTGCCTGGCGCACCCATCTGGACGTCAGCAGACTGCTGATGCACCAACTGGAGCGCGATCTCCAGCCGTTCGGCCTGACCAACAACGACTACGAGATCCTGGTCAACCTCTCCGAGGCCGATGACCACCGGCTACGGATGAGCGACCTGGCCGCCAGCACGCTGCAGTCCAAGAGCCGCCTCTCGCACCAGATCACCCGCATGGAGAACGCGGGCCTGGTCCGCCGCGAAAGCTGCGAGTCGGACCGTCGCGGCCTCTACGCCGTCCTCACCGAAGAGGGCTGGGAAACGATGCGCCGGGTCGCCCCGCACCACGTCGCCTCGGTCCGCCGACACTTCATCGACCTCTTCACCTCGGAGTCCCTGGATTCCCTCCACGCCTCCCTCGCCCCGGTCGCAGAACACCTGCGACAACACCGCGGCAACCCCTGACGCGACTTCCGAGGCAACCCCTGGCGCGACCTCTGACGCGACTTCTGACGCGATCCCTAACGCGGCCCCTGGCGCGATCCCCGACACGACCCCTGACGTCATCTCCGACGCAGCCTCCGACGCGACGCCCGACGCGGCCTCCGATTACACTCTGTAACGAAGCGGGAACTCCTCACGCTCCGTAATCGTTGCCGGAGTAAGAGGAGGCAGGCGGCACACAGGGCACCCTCCACATCGGACCTGGGCCCCCACCGCCACATCGAACCGGGCCCGCGGACAGACCAGGGCTGCCGCCGAACCAGAGCCGCGGACGGACCGGGCCGCGGACGGACCAGGGCGGCCGTCGAACCGGGGCCGCCGCCGAGCCAGGACCGCGGACGGACCGGGCCGGCGTCGAGCCGGAGGCCGCGCCACCGCCGGCCCGGCGCCTCCCTCCCCCGCGTTCGGCGTACCCGCACTCGGCGCACCCGCCCGTTCGGTGCCCCGTTCGGCGCCTACCCCCCGTTCGTCAGCCCCTCCACCAGTTCGTCCGCGGCCCGGTAGGGGTCCGTCTCGCCGGCGACGATGCGCTCGGCCAGGGCATCGAGGTGGCGGTCGCCGGACAGGTCGCCGATCCGCGAGCGCAGGGCCGTGACGGCGATGGTCTCGACCTCGCGGGCCGCCCGGGCCAGCCGGCGCCGGGCCAGCACGCCGTGCTCCTCCATCCAGGCCCGGTGCTTCTCCAGGGCCTCGACGACCTCGTCGATGCCCTCGCCGCGCGCCGCGACGGTCTTGACGATCGGTGGGCGCCAGTCGCCGGGTGCCCGGGCCTCCCCCAGGCCCAGCATGTGGTTCAGCTCGCGGGCGGTGGCGTCGGCGCCGTCCCGGTCGGCCTTGTTGACGACGTAGACGTCGCCGATCTCCAGGATTCCGGCTTTGGCGGCCTGGATGCCATCGCCCATGCCGGGGGCCAGCAGCACCACGCTGGTGTCGGCTTGGGAGGCGATCTCGACCTCGGACTGGCCGACGCCGACGGTCTCGACGAGGATCACGTCGCAGCCGGCGGCGTCCAGCACCCGGATCGCCTGCGGGGCGGCCCAGGCGAGGCCGCCCAGGTGGCCGCGGGTGGCCATCGAGCGGATGTAGACGCCGGGGTCGGAGGCGTGCTCACTCATCCGGACCCGGTCGCCGAGCAACGCGCCGCCGGAGAACGGCGAGGACGGGTCGACGGCGAGCACGCCGACCCGTTTGCCGGCCTTGCGGTACGCGGTGACCAGCGCGGACGTCGTGGTGGACTTGCCGACGCCGGGCGACCCGGTGAGCCCGACCACGTACGCGCCACCGGTGAGCGGCGCCAGCGTCGCCATCACCTCGCGCAGTTCCGGCGCCGCTCCCTCGACGAGGGAGATCAGCCGGGCCACCGCCCTCGGGCGGCCCTGCCGGGCCTGTTCCACCAGTTGGGGGACGTCCACCATCGCGCTCGGCTCCTTCGACCTCGACTCACTGGCTGGTACGCGCTGCTCCCGCGCCGCGCACCGGTACCCGCTTCGGTGCGCGGTACCGGCACGCGCCCGGTGACGCGCGGACCCGTTACTTGCCCGGTACGCGGATGATCAGCGCATCGCCCTGACCGCCGCCGCCGCAGAGTGCGGCCGCGCCGGTCCCGCCACCGCGCCGCCGCAGCTCCAGCGCGAGGTGCAGCACGATACGGGCGCCGGACATGCCGATCGGATGGCCCAGGGCGATGGCGCCACCGTTGACATTCACCTTTTCCGGGGAAACGCCGAGGTCCTTCATTGACTGCACGGCGACCGCCGCGAACGCCTCGTTGATCTCGATCAGGTCGAGATCGTCGACGGTGAGGCCGTCCTTGGCGAGGGCGTGGTTGATGGCGTTGGACGGCTGCGACTGGAGGGAGTTGTCGGGGCCGGCGACGTTGCCGTGCGCGCCGATCTCGGCGATCCACTCAAGGCCCAGTTCCTGGGCCTTGGCCTTGCTCATGACGACCACGGCGGCGGCGCCGTCGGAGATCTGGGAGGAGCTGCCGGCGGTGATGGTGCCGTCCTTGGCGAAGGCCGGCCGGAGCTTGCCGAGGGTCTCGGTGGTGGTCTCGCCGCGGATGCCCTCGTCCTTGCTGAAGATCACCGGCTCGCCCTTGCGCTGCGGGATCTCCACCGGGGTGATCTCGGCCTCGAACAGGCCGTTCTTCTGGGCGGCGGCGGCGCGCTGGTGGGAGCGCGCGGCGACCTCGTCCTGTTCGGCCCGGCGGAGGCCCAGGCGGGTGTTGTGCTTCTCGGTCGACTCGCCCATCGCGATGTTCTCGAAGGCGTCGGTGAGGCCGTCGTGGGCCATCACGTCGAGCATCTCCACCGCGCCGTACTTGAAGCCCTCGCGGGACTTCGGCAGCAGGTGCGGGGCGTTGGTCATGGACTCCTGGCCACCGGCCACGATGACGTCGAACTCGCCGGCGCGGATGAGCTGGTCGGCCAGCGCGATGGCGTCCAGGCCGGAGAGGCAGACCTTGTTGACGGTGAGCGCGGGGACGTTCATCGGGATGCCGGCCTTGACCGCGGCCTGGCGTGCCGGGATCTGCCCTGCCCCGGCCTGCAGCACCTGGCCCATGATCACGTACTGCACCTGGTCGCCGCCGATACCCGCGCGGTCCAGCGCCGCCTTGATGGCCACTCCGCCCAGGTCGGCGCCGGTGAAGCTGCGCAGCGAGCCGAGGAGGCGACCCATGGGGGTGCGCGCTCCGGCGACGATGACGGAGGTGGTGCCGTTCGTTGCAGACATACGATGCGGCCTTCCTTTGCCGGGAAGTTAACGAGGGTTCCCGTCAATGTACTGAGGGGTAGTCGCCGGGTCACCGGCAAGCGGGTGTGATCGCGCGCACGTTGCGTAACCAGCCGTGCGGGCGGTGCACTGGAGCCATGCTGACGCGAATTGACCACATCGGGATCGCCTGTTTCGACCTCGACAAGACCGTCGAGTTCTACCGTGCCACGTATGGCTTCGAGGTGTTCCACACCGAGGTCAACGAGGAACAGGGGGTCCGCGAGGCGATGCTGAAAATCAACGAGACCTCGGACGGCGGTGCCTCGTACCTGCAGTTGTTGGAGTCGATCCGGGAGGACTCCGCGGTGGGCAAGTGGCTGGCCAAGAACGGTGAGGGGGTGCACCACATCGCGTTCGGTACGGCGGACGTGGATGGGGACGCCGAGGCCGTTCGGGGCAAGGGTGTCCGGGTGTTGTACGACGAGCCGCGGCGGGGTTCGATGGGGTCGCGGATCACCTTCCTGCACCCCAAGGATTGCCACGGTGTGCTGACCGAACTCGTCACCGCTGCGCCTCCGGACGCGACTGACCACTGACCTTCGCCTTCCCCGGCCGGTAGAGTGCAGCTTCGGCCGGGGTGCGGGAATGGGGCTCGGTCCATACTCTGCCGATGATCTGACACCATTTCTTCGGAAGGGTCAGCTCCGAGGGGCGCGAGTCCGGTACGCCGTGACGGGTACGGGATACGCGCCGCAGGGCCGGAGCCGGCCGCCGCCATGACCAGGGGACGGATGGGACCGCGCAGTGCGGGGCAACGAGCGCCAGGAGCGTCAGTGGGCTGAGGCCGACCACCTCTCGCAGTTCGAAGCCGAGATGGAGCGGCTGAAGAGCGAGCGGGACAAGGCCGTCCAGCACGCCGACGACCTCGGCTACCAGGTCGAGGTGTTGCGTGCCAAGCTCCACGAGGCGCGACGCAACCTCGCGTCCCGGCCTGCCTACGACAACCTCAGCCATCAGGCCGAACAGCTGTTGCGCAATGCGCAGATCCAGGCGGATCAGCTGCGTTCGGATGCCGAGCGTGAGGTGCGTGAGGCGCGGGCGCAGACTCAGCGGCTGTTGCAGGAGTCGGCCGAGCGGCAGGCCCGTATGGAGGCCGAGCTGCATGCCGAGGCGGTCAGTCGTCGGCAGCGGTTGGACGAGGAGCTGAACGAGCGTCGTCAGACGGTCGAGTCGCACGTCAACGAGAACGTGGCGTGGGCCGAGCAGCTGCGGGCCCGTACGGAGTCCCAGGCCCGTCGTCTGATGGAGGAGACCCGGGCGGAGTCCGAGCAGGCGTTGGCGGCGGCGCGGGCCGAGGCGCAGCGGTTGGCCGATCGGGCGCGGGAGCGTTTGGGTACGGCTGCCGAGGAGGCGCGGGCCGAAGCGGATTCCATCCTGCGTCGGGCGCGTACGGATGCCGAGCGGTTGTTGAACGCGGCGTCCAACCAGGCTCAGGAGGCCACGGATCAGGCCGAGCAGTTGCGGTCGACGGCGGGTACGGAGGCGGAGGAGGCGCGCCGGCAGGCGGCCGAGTTGACGCGTACCGCCGAGGCCCGGGTGCAGGAGGCGGATGCGGCGCTGCGGGAGGCGCGGGCCGAGGCGGAGAAGCTGGTCGAGGAGGCGCAGCAGTCTGCCGGGAAGCGGTTGTCGGCTGCGGAGTCGGAGAACGAGCAGCGCACCCGTACGGCCAAGGCGGAGATCGCGCGGTTGGTGGCCGAGGCGACCAAGGAGTCCGAGGCGCTGACGGCGGAGGCCGAGCAGTTGCGGGCGGATGCGCGGGCGGAGTCGGAGCGGTTGCTCGCCGAGGCGCAGGAGTCGGCGCGGTCGAAGGCGGCGGAGGATTCCGCGGCGCAGTTGGCGAAGGCGGCGCGGGCTGCCGAGGAGATGGTGACCAAGGCGTCGGAGGATGCCAAGGCCACGACGAAGGCTGCTGCGGAGGAGGCCGAGCGGCTGCGTCGGGAGGCCGAGGCGGAGGCGGATCGGCTGCGTGAGGAGGCGCATGACACCGCCGAGCAGCTGAAGGGTGCGGCGAAGCACGACACCAAGGAGTACCGCGCCAAGACCGCTGAACTCCAGGAGGAGGCGCGGCGGCTGCGTGGTGAGGCGGAGCAGCTGCGGGCGGATGCGGTCGCGGAGGGCGAGCGGATCCGTGGTGAGGCGCGCCGGGAGGCGGTTCAGCAGATCGAGGAGGCGGCCGGGACCGCCGAGGAGCTGTTGGCGAAGGCCAAGTCGGATGCGGAGGAGTCTCGTTCGGGTGCGGTCGCGGAGAGCGAGCGGGTTCGGACGGAGGCGATCGAGCGGGCGGCGGCGCTGCGGCGGCAGGCCGAGGAGGCGTTGGAGCGGGCCCGTGGTGAGGCCGAGCAGTTGCTGTTGGAGGGCACGCAGGCTGCTGAGGAGTTGACGGGCGAGGCGGAGAAGAGCGCCGCGCGGCTGCGTGCGGAGGCCGAGGAGGCTGCGCAGGAGCGGCGGGCCGAGGCGCAGTCGGAGTTGGACCGGCTGCGTGGTGAGGCCGAGGAGAAGCTGGCGGCGGCTGAGGAGTCGTTGCGGGAGGCGCGTTCCGAGGCTGAGCGGTTGCGGCGGGAGACGCAGGAGGAGGCGGCTCGGCTCAAGGCGGAGGCGGCGGAGCGGCGGCGGTCGCTTCAGCAGCAGGCCGAGGAGGAGGCCGAGCGGCTGCGGTCGGAGGCGACCGGGGATGCGTCGGCGGCGCGGTCGGAGGCCGAGGCGGCGGCGGCGCGGCTGCGGAGTGAGGCGGCTGCGGAGGCCGAGCGGCTGAAGGCGGAGGCGCAGGAGACCGCGGACCGGGTGCGTGCGGAGGCGGCGGCGGCCGCTGAGCGTACGGGTGCGGAGGCGGCGGAGGCGCTCGCCGAGGCGCAGGAGGAGGCCGGGCGGCGGCGTCGGGAGGCCGAGCAGCTGCTGGGTGAGGCGCGCGAGGAGGCTCATCAGGAGCGGACCGCGGCGCGGGAGCAGAGCGAGGAGTTGCTGGCGTCGGCCCGTACGCGGGTCGGTGAGGCGCAGGCGGAGGCCGAGCGGCTGGTCGAGGAGGCGGACCGGCGGGCTGCGGAGTTGGTGGCGGCGGCCGAGCAGACCGCGCAGCAGGTGCGGGATGCGGTGGCGGGTCTGCATGAGCAGGCCAATGAGGAGATCGCCGGGTTGCGTTCGGCGGCGGAGCACGCTGCGGGGCGTACGAAGTCGGAGGCGCAGGAGGAGGCGGACCGGGTCCGCGCGGATGCCTACGCGGAGCGTGAGCGCGCGTCGGAGGATGCGGCGCGGGTGCGGCGGGAGGCTCAGGAGGCGACGGAGGCGGCCGCGTCGCTTGCCGAGCGGACGGTTGCGGAGGCGATCGAGGAGGGCGAGCGGCTGCGGTCGGAGGCGGCCGGGGTGCTCGACGAGGCGCGTCGGGATGCGCATGCCGCCCGGTCGGAGGCGGCGGAGCAGGCGGACCGGCTGGTTTCCGAAGCCACTGCGCAGGCGGAGGAGTTGGGCGCGGAGGCGTCCGCGCAGGCCGAGGGGTTGCGGGCCGAGGCGGCGGAGGTCCTGGACGGGGCGCGTCGGGACGCCGATGGTGTGCGGTCGGAGGCTGCGGAGCAGGCCGATCGGTTGGTTTCCGAGGCCACCGCCGAGGCGGAGGGGTTGGTCGCGGAGGCGACGGCGAAGGCCGAGAAGTCGGTTGCGGACGCCCTGGCGAAGGCGCAGCAGCTGCGTACTGATGCGTCGGATGCGTTGGCGTCGGCGGAGCAGGATGCGGCGCGGGCGCGGGCCGAGGCGCGCAACGATGCGAATCGGATGCGGTCGGAGGCGGCGGAGCAGACGGAGCGGCTGCTCGGTGAGGCGCGTGCGGAGGCCGAGCGGATCGTCACCGAGGCGGCTGAGCTGACGTCGTCGGCGCAGGATGATGCGGATCGTGCGGTCCGGGAGGGTCAGGAGGCCGCCGAGCGGTTGCGTGCGGAGGGTGAGCAGCGGGCGCAGCGGTTGGTGGCGGAGGCCACGGAGGCGGCCGAGCGGTTGCGGGCCGAGGCGGCTGAGGTGTTGGAGGGTGCGCGTACGGATGCCGGGCGGACCGCCGACGAGGCGCGTACGGCGGCCAACAAGACGCGGGCGGATGCCGCGGCGCAGGCTGATGAGTTGGTGGCGGAGGCGGCCGGCGAGGCGGAGCGGCTGCGGTCGGAGGCGGCGGAGCGGTCCGCGGAGGCGGAGCGGGAGGCGGACCGGGCTCGGGCCGATGCCCGTGAGCAGGCGGACCGGATGGTCGCGACGGCCACTGCGGAGGCGGATCGGTTGCGTGCGGAGGCGGCGGAGACCGTCACTGCCGGGCAGGAGCATGCGAATCGGACGCGTGCGGAGGCCGCGAAGGTCTTGGAGGAGGCCGAGGCGGCTGCCGAGCGGGCTCGTGCGGAGGCGCAGGAGGAGTCCGATCGGGTGGTGGACGAGGCGCGGAAGGGTGCCGCCAAGCGTCGTGTCGATGCGGCCGAGCAGGCCGATCAGTTGATCGCCAAGGCGCAGGAGGAGGCGCTGAAGACGGCGACCGCTGCGGAGGAGCAGGCTGACTTGATGGTCGGGGCGGCGCGCAAGGAGGCCGAGCGGATCGTTCGGGAGGCCACCACCGAGGGCAATGTGCGGGTGGAGAAGGCGCGTACGGATGCCGACACGTTGCTCGGTGAGGCGCGGCGGGATGCGACGGCGATAAGGGATCGGTCCGAGGAGTTGCGGGTCCGGGTCGAGTCCGAGGTCGAGGAGTTGCACGAGCGGGCTCGGCGGGAGTCGTCGGAGGCGATGAAGAACGCCGGTGAGCGGGTGGACAAGCTGATCGCGCAGGCCACCGCGCAGCAGGTGGAGGCCGAGGAGAAGGCCGAGAAGTTGTTGGCGGATGCCAACAGTGAGGCGAGCAAGGTGCGGATCGCCGCGGTGAAGAAGGCCGAGGGTCTGATCAAGGAGGCCGAGAGCAAGAAGGCCGCGGCGGTGCGGGACGCGGAGAAGATGCGGGTGGAGGCGGAGGAGGAGGCCGCCCGGGTCGTGGCGGAGGGCAAGCACGAGTTGGAGGTGCTGACGCGCCGCCGGAAGGACATCAACACCGAGATTTCCCGTGTTCAGGACGTGCTGGAGGCGTTGGAGTCGTTTGAGGTTCCTGCGCAGGGCGGGGAGGGCAAGGGTGGGGCGGCGAAGGCTGCTGCGGGGGCCGGTACAACTCGTTCGAGTGGCAAGCCGTCTGAGGGGTAGCCACTCAAATGAGGGGTCATTCTCCACTTCAAACGCGCAATGACTCGATGACACGCCGTTAAGACCCCTAGGATTCTCCTTATCACCTCACCGGTCTCTTTCGACAGGAACCCCATGAGCGACACTTCCTCCCCCTTCGGCTTCGAGCTCGTGCGGCGTGGGTACGACCGCGGTCAGGTGGATGACCGCATTACGAAACTGGTCGCGGATCGCGACAGTGCGCTGGCCCGTATCACCTCGCTGGAGAAGCGCATCGAGGAGCTGCACCTCGAGACGCAGAACGCCCAGGCTCAGGTCACCGACGCCGAACCTTCGTACGCGGGCCTCGGGGCGCGCGTGGAGAAGATCCTCCGTCTTGCGGAGGAGGAGGCCAAGGAGCTGCGTGAGGAGGCCCGTCGGGCCGCCGAGCAGCACCGTGAGCTGGCCGAGTCGGCTGCCCAGCAGGTCCGTAACGACGCGGAGTCGTTCGCCGTCGAGCGCAAGACCAAGGCCGAGGACGAGGGCGCCCGGATCGTCGAGAAGGCGAAGGGCGAGGCGGCCACGTTGCGCGCGGAGGCGCAGAAGGACGCGCAGTCCAAGCGTGAGGAGGCGGACGCGCTCTTCGAGGAGACCCGCGCCAAGGCCGCGCAGGCCGCTGCGGACTTCGAGACCAACCTCGCGAAGCGTCGTGAGCAGTCCGAGCGTGATCTGGCTTCGCGGCAGGCGAAGGCCGAGAAGCGGCTGGCGGAGATCGAGCACCGGGCGGAGCAGCTGCGTCTGGAGGCGGAGAAGCTGCGGACGGATGCGGAGCGTCGGGCGCGGCAGACGGTGGAGACGGCGCAGCGTCAGGCCGAGGACATCGTGGCGGACGCCAATGCCAAGGCCGACCGGATCCGTAGCGAATCGGAGCGGGAGCTGGCGGCGCTCACCAACCGTCGCGACTCGATCAACGCGCAGCTGACCAATGTCCGCGAGATGCTGGCGACGCTGACGGGTGCGGCGGTGGCCGCCGCCGGTGCGCCCGGCGACGACGAGTCCGTGTCCCGCGGCGTGCCTGCCCAGCAGAGTCGCTGAGGCTGACGTCGGAGGTTTCGCGGCGTTCTTCTTCGTGCCCCTGTACCGCCTGTGTGGTGGTGCGGGGGCACGGGTGTGTGCGGGGCGGGGTGGTCGTCCGGGCGGCGTCGCCCAGGTGGCGGGGGTCTTGGGGCGCGCCTAGCGTGCTGTACATGATCGAGCTCAAGGGGCTGACCAAGCATTACGGTGAGAAGGTCGCGGTGGATCAGCTGACGTTCACCGTGCGGCCGGGGATCGTCACCGGCTTTCTCGGTCCCAATGGTGCGGGGAAGTCCACCACCATGCGGATGGTGCTCGGTCTGGACAATCCGACGGCGGGTTCGGTGCGGATCGATGGGAAGCACTACCGGCAGTTGAAGGATCCGTTGACGTACGTCGGGGCGCTGTTGGACGCCAAGGCGATGCACGGTGGTCGTAGTGCCGCCAATCACCTGCTGTGTTTGGCGCAGAGCAACGGTATTCCGCGGTCCCGGGTCGACGAGGTGTTGGATCTTGTCGGGTTGACGTCGGTGGCGAAGAAGCGGTCGAAGGGCTTTTCGCTCGGGATGGGGCAGCGGTTGGGGATCGCGGCGGCGTTGCTGGGCGATCCGCGGATCTTGATGTTCGACGAGCCGGTCAACGGGCTGGATCCGGAGGGCATCCACTGGATTCGTCATGTGATGAAGCGGCTCGCGTCCCAGGGGCGGACGGTGTTCGTGTCTTCGCACCTGATGAGCGAAATGGCGTTGACTGCGGAGCATTTGGTGGTGATCGGGCAGGGGCGGCTGTTGGCGGATACGTCGATGGCGGAGTTCATTGAGGAGAATTCGCGGTCGTACGTGCGGCTGCGGTCGCCGGAGCGGGAGCGGCTGTTGGACGTGCTGCACCGGGCGGGTGTCCGGGTGGTGGTCGGTCGGGATGGTGCGTTGGAGGTCGATGGGGTGTCGGCGGAGCGGCTGGGTGAACTGGCTGCTGCGCAGCAGGTGGTGCTGCATGAGTTGAGTCCCCAGCAGGCGTCGTTGGAGGAGGCGTTCATGCAGTTGACGGCGGGGGTGGTGGAGTATCACGCGCGCAACGGTGGGCCGCCGGCGGCGGGGCGTGGGGTGCCGTCGCGGTCGGTGGTGCCTCAGGGGGCGTTGTCGGGTGGGGCGCCGCCGGGTGGTTGGGGTACGGGCTGGCAGAGGAAGAGGAGCTGACGGATGGCTGTCGTCGGGCAGGCCCTGCGGTCGGAGTGGACCAAGATCCGGTCGGTGCGGTCGACGGTGTGGACGCTGGGTACGGCGGTGGTGGTCACCGTGGTGCTGGGTGTGCTGATCTGCACGTTGGCGCGGAAGGACTTCGATGGGATGCCGGATCGGCAGCGGCTTGCCTTCGATCCCACCAACATCAGTTTCGCGGGGATGGGGTTGGGGCAGCTGGCGATGATCGTGTTCGGGGTGCTGGTGGTGTCGAACGAGTACAGCACCGGGATGATCCGGACGTCGCTCGCGGCGGTGCCGCAGCGCGGGGTGTTCCTGTTCTGCAAGGTGTCGGTGGCGGCCGGGTTGGTTTTCGTGGTGGGCGTGGTGACCAGTTTCGCGACGTTCTTCGCGGGTCAGGCGGCGCTCGGCGAGCATCGGGCGCAGCTGGGTGATCCGGGGGTGCTGCGGGCGGTGATCGGCGGCGGGCTGTACATGACGATGATCGCGTTGTTCTCGATGGCGGTGGCCACGATGTTGCGCAGTCCGATGTTGTCGCTGGGCATCCTGATGCCGTTCTTCTTCTTGATCTCCAACATTCTGGGGAACGTCTCGGCGACCCGGAGGATCGGCCGGTACCTTCCGGATCAGGCCGGTTCGAAGATCATGCAGGTGGTCACGCCGGTCAATGACGAGACGCCGTACGGGCCGTGGGGCGGTTTCGCGATCATGGCGGTGTGGACGGTGGCCGCGTTGCTCGCCGGGTATCTGATGTTGAACCGGCGGGACGCCTGAGGTCGGGGCGGGTTGGTCGGTCGTCTTTCGGCGTTTTGGCGGGAACCGTCAACATCCCGATAGCCTCATAACCCTCACGGGGGTACGAGGGCGCCTCTGCCCCGACCATCTCGCGAGGGGCGGAGAATGATCGAGGCAGTCGGCCTGACCAAGCGCTATGGGCCGAAGACGGCCGTGCACAACTTGTCGTTCCAGGTGCGTCCGGGCACCGTCACCGGCTTTCTCGGGCCCAACGGCTCCGGCAAGTCGACGACCATGCGGATGATCCTGGGCCTCGACGCCCCGACGTCCGGCCACGCCACGATCGGTGGTCGCCCGTTCCGTCAGACCCCGAACGCGGCGCGTCAGGTGGGTGCGCTGTTGGACGCCAAGGCGGTGCACGGTGGCCGTAGTGCGCGGGCGCACCTGTTGTCGCTGGCGCAGTTGTCCGGGATCCCGGCCCAGCGGGTCGACGAGGTGCTGGGGGTGGTCGGTCTTCAGGACGTGGCCCACCGGCGGTCGAAGGGGTTCTCGCTGGGCATGGGTCAGCGGTTGGGGATCGCGGCGGCGCTGCTCGGCGATCCGCAGGTGTTGCTCTTCGACGAGCCGGTCAACGGGTTGGATCCGGAGGGCATCCTGTGGGTGCGGAACCTGATGAAGCAGTTGGCGGCCGAGGGCCGTACGGTCTTCGTCTCCTCGCATCTGATGAGCGAGATGGCGTTGACCGCGGAGCATCTGATCGTGATCGGCCGTGGCCAGTTGCTCGCGGACATGGCCGTCAAGGACTTCATTTCGGCCAACTCTGCGGACTTTGCGCGGGTGCGGACGCCGGACGGTGAGCCGGAGCAGCGGGAGAAGCTGACCGCGGCGCTGACCGAGGCCGGCGGCCAGGCGGTGGCCGAGGCGGACGGTGCGCTGCGGGTGATCGGGCTGCCGCTGCCGCGGATCAGTGATCTGGCGCATGCGTCCGACATCCGGCTGTGGGAGTTGTCGCCGCACCAGGCGTCGCTGGAGGAGGCGTACATGCGGATGACGCAGGGGGTCGTCGACTACCGCTCGACGGCCGATCAGCGGGCCGGTCTCCAGCAGGCGCCCGCCGGGTACCCGCCGCAGGGCGCCGCCGTGCAGGGGTACGGGCCGGGGCAGCCGGGCGGGCCGGGGCAGATGCCGCCGCGCCAGGTGGCGCCGGGGCAGATGCCGCCAGGGGTGCCCGCGCCGCCGAACCCGTACGCGCAGCCGGGGCAGTACGCGCAGCCGGGTCCGTATGCCCCGGCGGATCCCTACGCCGCCCAGGCCGCCCCGGTGCCGGGTGGACCGGTGCCCCCGCAGCAGGGTCACCCGTACGGGGCACCCGGTGCGTACGGTGCGCCCCACCCGTACGGGCAGCAGCCGCCGCCCGCCGCGCCGGTGCCGCCCGCCCAGCCGCCGGTGCCGCCGGCCGCCGCCCCCGTCGACCAGCCCACGCCGCACACCCAGGACGCCCGATGACCAGCCCTCAGCAGCCGCAGCCCCAGCCGCAGCCGGAGAACGGCGCGCCGGAGGCCGGTGCGCAGCCGATGCCGCCCTCCCCCGAGCTCTCGACTCCGTTCGAGCAGGGGGCACCCCCCTCGCCCTCGCCCGTCCCGACCGCCGGGCCGATGCCGCCCGTCGCTCCCCCGGCCCCCGCGAAGGAAGCGGGGACGATGATGCTCCAGGCCCAGTCGCCGCCAGCCCCCGCCAAGGAGGCCGGCACGATGATGCTCCAGGCGCAGCCGCCGGCCGGGGGCCATCCCGAGCCGACGCCGTTGGCGGCGCACGGGCCGGGCAGGGAGGGCGGCACGATGATGCTCACCGTCCCCACCCCCTCGCCGGCCCAGCCGCCGCACGCCCAGCCCCAGCCCCAGCCCCAGCAGCCGCAGCAGGCACCCGTCCCGCAGCAGCAGCCGCAGCAGCCGGTTCCGCAGCAGCACGCCGCCGCCAACTGGCAGGCGGGGGCGCGGGGTTACGTCTCGCCCATCCCGGTCCGCCCGACCCACCTCGGCCATGCGCTGGCCGCCGAGTGGACCAAGATCCGTTCGGTGCGGTCGACGGTGTGGACGCTGGGCGTGATGTCCGTCCTCGTCCTCGGCATCGGGGTGCTGGTCGCCACGTCCGTGGGGTCGATGGACAGCGTCGGCACGACGTCGCCGCTGTTCTTCGGGCTCTTCGGGATGCTGCTGGGCGTCCTGTGCGTGCTGCCGCTCGGCGTGCTGGTGACCTCCTCGGAGTACAGCACCGGCATGATCCGTACGACCCTGGCGGCCTGTCCCTCCCGGGGCAGGGTGCTGGCGGCCAAGGCGATCGTCTTCTTCGTGCTGACCTTCGTGGTGACCACCGTCGTCACCGGGGTCGTCGCGCTCACCGACAACGCCATGATCGGCAGCATCAGCAAGGCGGAGATCGGCGCCGCCGAGTGGCTCCGGTCGACCGTGGGCATCGGCCTGTACGTCTCGTTCCTGGGGCTGCTGGCGCTGGCCGTCGGCTCGCTGATCCGGCATTCCGCGGGGGCGATCACGCTCATGGTCGGGGTGGTGCTGCTGCCGTTCGTGCTGTCGATGTTCATGCTCGCCGAAAGCCTCCAGGGGGTGCGCAACTTCCTGATGGGCTACTCGATCCCCAACCAGCTCACGGTGATGTACGGCAACAAGTTCCCGTTCGTCCAGGGCGGTCCGTCCGGCTGGCAGCCGCTGTGGATCGTCATGGGGCTCGCCGCCCTCGCGCTCGGCGGCGCCTACGCGGCCATGCGGCAGCGCGACGTGTAGCCCTTCAGTACCGCGGTGCGTTACGGGACCGCTGGAGCCGTGCGCTCCGGCGGTTCCGTGCGTTCCAGCAGGCTTTGTGCCAGTGCCGGCGGTCGTCGACGTCGCCGTGCTGGGGCCAGGTGACGACGTGCGGGACGCCGGGCGGGATCTCCTGGTCGCAGCCGGGGCAGCGGTAGTGCTTGGTCGCGCCGGAGCCACCGACCTGCCGGACCACCCAGTCCTCGCCGCGCCATTCCTCGATGGCCTCGAAGCCGTAGCGGCCGACGCCGGGCTGGTCCGCGTGGTCGGAGGGCTTCACACCGCGTTGGCGGTTTCGACGCGGAGACACAGAACACCTCGGCAGGTCGACGGGGATGGGGTCCCCCTGCTCGAACTCCAGGGGAGAGCTTGGGGGAGGGCTGTCACCAGCGTACGCGGCACGGTCAGGGGCAAAAGTCCGCCGTCACGTTTCTGCGATGATCTGGAAATTTCGCGTCAGGCCGTGCCTTGGGCACGTGTCTCACGTTGTTGCCGGGTGAGGGAGGGGTCGCGTCGGCTGCAAGGAGGCAGAAGAGCGATGCGCGTAGGGGCTTTCATCCTGGCCGCCCAGTTCCCCGGTCAGGGACAGGGGGAAGCACTGCACCGCGCGGTGCGTTCCGCGGAGATCGCGGAGCAGGCCGGACTCCATGAAGTCTGGCTGGCCGAACACCACTTCGTCCCGTACGGGGTCTGTCCGCAGGCCGCGACGCTGGCCGCGCTGTTGTTAGGGCGGACCCGGCGGATCGGGGTCGGGACGGCGGTCAGTGTGCTGCCGACCCAGCATCCGGTGGCGCTCGGTGAACAGGCGGCGCTGCTGCACCTGACGTCGGAGGGCCGGTTCACGCTCGGCGTCGGCCGGGGTGGTCCCTGGGTGGACCTGGAGGTCTTCGGCTCCGGCCTGGCCGCGTACGACCACGGGTTCCCGGAGTCGCTCGATCTGCTGCTGCGCTGGTTGCGCGAGCCGCGGGTGGGTGCGCGGGGCGAGCGCTATGCGTTCCGGGAGGTGGCGGTGGTGCCGCGGGCGGCCGAGGCGCTGGCCGATCCGGACGACCCCGGTGGGCTGACGAGCGGTCCGCCGGTGGTGGTGGCGTGCACCTCCCCGGCCTCGGTCCGGCTGGCCGCCACCCGCGGGCTGCCGATGCTGCTGGGGATGCACTGCGGCGACGAGGAGAAGGCGGAGATGGTCGCGCTGTGGCGGGCGGCGGCGCTGGAGGCCGGCCGGGATCCGGGCGAGGTGGCCGCGGCGGAGCACGTCTCGGCCGGGGTGGTGCAGATCGCGGACGGCCGGCCGGCCGCGGTGGAGACGCTGACCAAGGCGATGCCCGGCTGGCTGCGGCAGGGGCTGGGTGCGCATGTGACGGTCGACGGCCGGTACCGCGGGATGCGCGATCCGTTGGCGTACACGGAGTTGCTGTGTGCGTTGCATCCGGTGGGCCCGCCGGCGTTGTGCGTGGACCGGCTGGCGGCGACCTCGGAGCGCACCGGCATCCGGCGGTTCGCGCTGCTGGTGGAGGGCTCCGGGGATCTCGCCGCCACCGAGGAGAACGTCCGGCGGCTGGGCGCGGAGGTGCTGCCGCAGCTGGGGTAACCCCGCCCGGGGTGGGCGGCGGGGTCACCTCCCACCGGTCCGGGGCACGGCTGGTCGGTGGTGCTGCCGCCGGTGCGCGGTGCCGGAGGGTGCCCCGGTCGGCTCAGCGGCAGCAACTCCGATCAGCAGTCGCGGAGTTCGGGCGACTGGTTCAGCAACTGGCCCCGGATGGAGGTGAAGCGGGTCAGCCGCTGGTCGGCGGCCTGGTCGAGCGGGAAGACCGCGACCCGGTGGCAGTTCTGGAAGGCGAGGCGCACTCCGAAGTGACGCTCCAGCGAGCCGCGGATGGCGTTACTCGCCAGTGCGCGGAGCAGCTGGCCGCGCGCCTGCTCGTCCGGCGGCGGCGTCTGGTTGTCGGCGAACTCTCCGCCGTCCGCCTTCAGCCGGTCCACCAGAGAGCTGATCATCCCCCACGCGTAGGGCAGGGAAGTCCGGACGCAGTCGACAAACGCGGCTTCGTCGACCTCGCCTCGCTCGGCCTGTTCGAGGAGGGCCGGTGAGACGTCGAGCGACATGAGGTTCTCCTCTCGCGGCCCCGCCGGGACGGTCGGGGCCTCATGGGTAGGACAAGGGGAAATCGCGACAGAGCGTGTTCGCCCCGCGACCCCCCGCGTCAACGGTATGCCGCGCAAGGGGCCCGCACCAGGAGATTGCACATACAACCGGCCATGCACGGGCGCCGGGGGTGCGGGGGTTTCCGCCGTAAAGGGACCCTGGGGCGGGGGCGAATCGCGTCGGCGCCCCCGATTCGAGTAGCGTGACGCACCATGCGTCTCGTCATCGCCCGTTGCTCCGTGGACTACGCGGGTCGGCTCACCGCCCATCTGCCCTCCGCCCCCCGCCTCATCCTGGTGAAGGCGGACGGCTCCGTCTCCATTCACGCGGACGACCGGGCCTACAAACCCCTCAACTGGATGTCCCCGCCCTGCTCCCTCAAGGAGGGGGACGGCAATGTCTGGACGGTGGAGAACAAGGGCGGCGAGAAGCTCATCATCACCCTGGAGGAGATCATGCACGACTCCTCGCACGAGCTCGGGGTGGATCCCGGACTCATCAAGGACGGGGTGGAAGCCCACCTCCAGGAGCTGCTCGCCGACCGGATCGAGACACTGGGCGAGGGCTACTCGCTTATTCGGCGTGAATACCCCACCGCCATTGGCCCGGTGGATATCTTGTGCCGGGACGCCGACGGCCAGACCGTCGCCGTCGAGATCAAGCGGCGCGGTGAGATCGACGGCGTCGAGCAGCTCACCCGCTACCTCGAACTCCTCAACCGCGACCCACACCTGGCCCCGGTGAAGGGCGTCTTCGCAGCTCAGGAGATCAAGCCGCAGGCCCGGGTGCTGGCCACCGACCGCGGGATCGGCTGTGTGGTGCTGGACTACGACGGGCTGCGCGGCATCGAGGACGACAAGCTGCGCCTGTTCTGACCCGGCCGCGCCGGCCGGACGACGACGGCCCGGTACGCGATCCGCCCGCCTTTACGGCGGGTGGTCCGTACCGGGCCGTCGTGGTGTTCCGGCGCGCGTCGGGTGTGCCGGGCGGGGCGCGCGGGACGCCGGGGGCGTCAGCCGGTCGGGGTGCCCTGGCCGGATGCCGACTGCCCGGACGGTGCCGGTGCGGTGTCCGGGGCGGTTCCGGCGGTTCCGTTGCTGGTGGACGGTGCCACCGCGGAGTTGCTGCCGGACGGGCTGCCGCCCGAGGAGCCGCCGGACGTCGTCGGCGGCTGGCCGGTCGGGGTGTCGGTGGGCTTCTGGGTCGGCGTGGCCGGTGGGGTGTCGGTGGGCTTCTGGGGCGGCGTGGGCTCCGTGGGGCTGCTGGTCGGGCTGTGCGTGGGGTGGGTCGGGTGGCCGGTGGGCGAGGTGGGTCCGCCGGTCGGGGTGGTGCCGGAGGTCGGGCCGCCGGTCGGGGTGGTGGGGGCGCCGGTGGTGCCGGGGGCGGACGGCGCGGTGGTGGGCCGGTGGCCGGGGGTGCCGGGGGTGCCGGGTCGGGTGGTGCCGGAGCCGGTGGGCGGCAAGCCGGAGCCGGTGCCGGGCTGCTGCGCCGGTTCCTGGGTGTCGTCGCCGACGGCCGGGGACTGCTCGGTGGTGACCTTGTTGTCGTGCGGGGTGGAGTCGTCGGAGGTCATGCCGAGGGTGACGGCGGTGCCGAGAGCGGCGGCCAGCAGCACTCCGGCGCCGGCGGCGATGAGGTTGCGGCGGCCGGTGCGGCGGATGCCGCGCCCCAGGCCCCCGGCGGCGGATCCGCTGCCGGCGGCGGACTTCGCGGTCGTTGCGGCCTTCCCCATCGTCGCAGCCGTCGCAGCCGTCGCGGTCATCGCGGTCGTCGCGGCCTTGGCTGCCGGGACGGCGGCGGTGGCCGCGGTGGAGGAGGTCGTGGCGGGCCGGGCGGTGACCGTGGTGGCGGGGCCTTCCGGGCAGGCGACGGCCTGGAGTTTGGCGGTGGACACGGCGTCGGGCGACGCCTCGCCGGCCCGGCCGTGGGCCGTGGGCTCGGCCGCGCCACCGGCGGCGGCCGCCGGGTCGACGGATGCCAGCAGGGTGGTCGGCGCGTCCGCGGCGGCGGCCCTGGACCGGTCGATGACCAGGGCGAGGGCCCGTCGTCCGGCGATCGCGCCGTCGCGGTCGGAGAGCACACCGCGCAGCCCGATGGACGCCTCCAGTTCGGCGCGCGCCCGGTCGACGTTGCCACTGCACAGGGCCAGCACGCCCAGGTCGTGGTGGAAGTACGCCTCCTCGGCGACCTCGCCGGCCAGTCGGGCGGCCTCCTGGCCGTGCCGCAGGCTGCGCTCCCAGGCGCTCCAGTGCAGCGCCGCGGCGAACGCGGGGGCGGCGGTACGGGCCAGCAGCACCGCGGCGGCCGGGTGGCCGTTCTCCCGGCTGCCGGTCAGTACGCCCATGGCGGCCAGTACCGCGTCGGACTCGGCGGCGGCCCGCTCGGGGGCGACCGAGGGGTGTCCGGCCCACCAGGCGTAGTGCTGGGCGGCGGTGTGCGCCCGGGCGGCGGCGTCCTCGGCGTAGCCGGCGGCGGTCAGCTGGTCGTGGACGGTGGCGGCGAGGCGGTAGTGGCCGCCGGCCGGGCTGATCAGGCCGCAGCCGAGCAGTTCCCCGAGGGCGGCGTCGGCGTGGGTGTCCTGGGTGAGGGCCGGCAGGTGTGCCTGGTGCGGCAGTTCGCCGCCCAGGGCGACCGCGAAGCGGAGGGTCTCCTGGGCGGCGACGCCGAGCCGTTCGGCGAGCAGCGCGGCGGGCGCGGCGGCCTCGCCGCGGGCCGGCAGCGGGGTCGCGGGGCGCTGGCCCGGGTCCGTCTGGTCGGCCGTGCCGTCCTCGGGGAAGAGCCCGTAGCCGTCGTCGAGGGCGCCCGGTGCGGTCCGGGCCTTGTCGCGCTGCCGGAGCAGGGCGGCGGCCTGGACGAACCGCAGGGGCAGCCCCTCGGACTCGAACCAGAGGTCGGCGGCCCAGGTCTTCTCGTCCTTGGTGAGCGGGCGGTCCACGGCGCGCTCCAGCAGCCGCAGGCCGGCGTCCCGGCTGATCCCGCCGACGAAGACCTCTTCGATGTGTGCGTCGGCGCTGGGGGCGGGCACGTCGGGGGTGGCGGCGAGGACGAAGGCGCACTCGGGGGTGGCCTCCAGCAGCTCGTCGAGCGCGGCGCCGCCGAACTCCAGGTCGTCGAGGACGACGACCGCGCCGATGCTGCCGAGGAGGCGCAGCAGCTCGGGGCGCTCCGGGCGGTGCTGCGGGGCCCCGTAGACCGCCGCGAACAGGGCGTACAGGACGTCGGTGGCGCTGCGGTGGTAGCCGGAGAGTCGGACCACGCCGTCCGGGGCGAGGTCGGTGACGCTGCCGGCGACCGCGTCCAGGAGTCGGGTGCGGCCCGATCCGGCGGGGCCGGTGACGCGCACGGAGCGGCCGCGGGTGAGCAGCCGGATCAGTCGGGCGATGTCTTCGGAGCGCTCTTCGAGGAGGATCTCGTGGCCGGCGAAGGAGAGCGGTCCGGTCGGTGCCGGCGGCTGGGCGGCGCGGGCCGCGGCGGCCCGTTCCTGCGGGTCGAGCTTGGTGGGCGGGGTGGGGCGTTCGCCGGGCGGGCAGGGCTGTATTTCGCAGCCGTCGACCGGGTTGACGGTGACCAGGTAGTTACCGGAGACGAGCCGGACGACGCGGGCGAGGCCGCCGGATCCGCGCTGTCGGCCGGTGGCCTCGGGGGTCGGCGGGCCGGCCGGGCCGCCCTGCTGGCCGTACTCGTCGGGCCCCGGGTGGGTGTTCGGGTCCATGCTGCAAGCTCCCAGAATGTGCGTGCCGTCGGTGCTTCCGGCCGTCCGCACTCCCCCGGCTCCGGCGGATCTCCTCAGCCGTCGCGTCTGGTCCGGTGCCCCGCCGCGGATGATGGCACACGGCGGGCAACCGAACCATAGACCGATCCCCGGCATGGGGCACGGGCGGGGTGGCACCTTGACGGAAACGCCAGCAGATCAGGCGATATGTACGGTTTGCGGCGTTTGCTGCGTTTTTAGCGCTTGCTGTGCTTGCCGGCGTTGGCGTCGCCCCGGCAGCGGCCGGCGGGGCGCGGTGGTGGCCACGCCCCGCCTCGCCCCGCCTCACGCCCGGGGAAGCGATTCCACTCCGGTCCCGCCCTCGATCGCGAGGATGCGGTGGAGCCGGGTGGCGACCAGGAGGCGCTGCATCTGTGGCGGCACCCCGCGCAGCACCAGCCGGCGGTTGTTGCGGCCGGCCCGGCGGTGCACGCCCATGATCACGCCGAGGCCGGTGGCGTCCCACGACTCCAGCTCGGTCAGGTCCAGCACCAGATCACCTCGGCCGGAGTCCACGGCGGCGTGCAGGGCCGTACGGGCGTCCGCCGCGCTGCGGACGTCGAGGCGGCCCCCGACGACCAGCTCGGCGTGGTCGCCCCTGATGTACATATGCGCTCCCCGATGTCATGGGTTGTGGTGCATTGTCGTCTACCGATCTGACTGCCTCTCATACGGCGAAGTTGCCGTTTGTAAGCGAACCGATACCGAAATCACCCTGCGGGGTGACCCCGCCGGAGTACAGCCTGACGCGGTGTCAGTGCGAGTAGAAGCCCTGCCCGCTCTTGCGGCCGATGTCGCCGGCGTCCACCATGCGGCGCATGATCTCCGGCGGGGCGAACTTCTCGTCCTGGGACTCGGTGTAGATGTTCTCGGTGGCGTGCAGCAGGATGTCGACGCCGGTCAGGTCGGCGGTGGCCAGCGGCCCCATGGCGTGGCCGAAGCCCAGCTTGCAGGCGATGTCGATGTCCTCGGCGCTGGCGACCCCGGACTCGTAGAGCTTGGCGGCCTCGACGACCAGTGCCGAGATCAGCCGGGTGGTGACGAAGCCGGCCACGTCGCGGTTGACCACGACGCAGGTCTTGCCGATCGACTCGGCGAACTCCCGTGCGGTGGCGAGGGTTTCGTCGCTGGTCTTGTAGCCGCGCACCAGCTCGCAGAGCTGCATCATCGGCACCGGCGAGAAGAAGTGCGTGCCGACCACCCGCTCGGGCCGGGAGGTGGCCGCGGCGATCTTGGTGATCGGGATCGCCGAGGTGTTGGAGGCCAGCACCGCGTCGTCCTTGGCGAGCTTGTCCAGCGCCTGGAAGATCTCCCGCTTGACCTCGATCTTCTCGAAGACCGCCTCGACGACGATGTCCGCGTCGGCGACGGCTTCCAGGTCGGTGGTGGTGGTGATGCGGGCCAGCGCCTGCTCGGCGGCGGCCGCCTCCAGCTTGCCCTTGGCGACGAACTTCTCGAAGGAGTCCGCGATGCCGCCCTTGCCGCGGGCCAACGCCTCGTCCGTCACGTCACGGAGGACGACGTCCCAGCCCGCCTGGGCCGAGACCTGCGCGATACCGGAACCCATCAGTCCGGCGCCGATGACGGCAAGCTTCTTTGCCACTGCTTGTCCCCTCACACCCTGTGCATTTGACGGTCGTGAGTGACGTTAGCGGTCGCCGGCGATCGATTGGCCGCGAAGAGATGCGCGTCACGTCTCGAATGACGGACATCACACCCCGGGGAGCAAAGAGCGCCCGGAAGGCCGTCAGCGGGCGGGGCGCACGGCGTAGTTGAGGACCTTCTCGCTCAGCACCTCTTCCATCTCGTCCAGCACGACGAGCGCCTCGCGGGAGACCTCCGCGGGGTTGCGGCCGGCCATCATCTCCTGGGCGATGGTGACGATCAGGGTCTGGTGGACCCAGTTGATCTGGCCGGCCATCAGACGGGGCATCGGGTCGTCGGCGGCGGCACCGGTCTCCTGGCGGAGGGTGGCCTCCAGGTGCTCGTACTGCTGGCGCTGGAGGTGCCACATGCGGGCCTGGAGGGCGGCGGAGTCGTAGATGACCCGCATGAAGTGCTGGTAGCCCTCCATCAGGCCGACCTTGGGCGAGATGCTCACCACCTCCACGCGCAGTTCGCGCAGTACGGCGGCGGCGGCGGACTCCCCCTCCGGGCGCCCCCGGACATACCGGGAGAGCCGGTCGACCAGCTCCTGGCTCCGGTCCACCCTCACCTCCGCAAAAGTGCCCGGCTTCAGCCGGGTAGAAGATGCCCTCCTCAGGGGAAGCGACAGCCCCCTGCGTTGTCAGTGGCGGCCATTACGCTAGTTCCAGCAGCTTTGACCAGGAGAAGGCATGGGGGGAGTGGTCCGCCGTGATGCGTACGTACAAGTTCTTCATGCGGCCCACCGCACGCCAGGGGCACGCGCTCATCGCGATGCTCCGGGATCACTGCTCGCTCTACAACAGCGCCTTGCAAGAGCGCCGCGATGCCTACCGGCATGCCTCCAGGACCAAGGTGCGCTATGGGCAGCAGTCGGCGCAGCTCAAGGAGATCCGAGCGTTCGATCCGGAGCGTCAGGGCCGCTGGTCGTTCTCCAGCCAGCAGGCGACACTTCGCCGTCTCGACAGGGCATTCGCTGCCTTCTTCCGTCGGGTCAAGGCAGGTGACAAGCCCGGCTATCCACGTTTCCGTTCGGTCTCGCGCTTCGACACCGTGGACTTCCCCAGGGACGGGGACGGTTGCGGGTGGAACTCCACTCCGCACGCCCTGGTGACCCGCGTCCGCCTGCAAGGCGTCGGCCACATCAGGGTGCATCAACACCGGCCGGTGATCGGCAAGGTCAAGACGGTGTCGGTCAAGCGCGAAGGCCGCCGGTGGTACGTCATCCTGACTGCGGAACGCGCCAAACCCGAGCCGCTGCCCGCAACCGGCAGCGTAGTCGGCATCGACATGGGCATATCCAACTTCCTCGCAGATTCCAACGGCAGGTTCGTCAACAACCCCAGGCACGGCCGGAAGGCCGCCGCGAAGCTGGAGGCCGCGCAACGGGGGCTCCGCCGATGCAAGCGCGGCAGCAAACGGCGGTGCACGGCTGTAGAGAAGGTCGCGCGGCTGCACCGTAAGGTACGCCGCCAGCGCCTCGATCACGCGCACAAGATCGCTCTCGACCTCGTACGCTCGCACGACGCCATCGCACACGAGGACCTCAAGATCCGAAACATGATCAGGAGGCCCGCCCCAAGGCCCGACCCGGCCAAGCCGGGCAATTTCCTACCCAACGGGGCCGCGTCCAAGGCTGGGTTGAACCACTCGATCGCTGATGCCGGATGGGGGGTGTTCCTCGCGATCCTGAACGCCAAGGCAGAGTGCGCCGGACGAGAAGTGATGGCGGTGGACCCCCGCAACACCTCACGGCGGTGTCCCGCATGCGGGCACACTGCCAAGAGAAACCGGCCCACACAGGAGAAGTTCCACTGCGTCTCGTGCGGTCACTCTGCGCACGCGGACACGGTGGGCGCTCTCAACGTTCTACGGGCCGGGCTGGCCCGTCGCGAAGCCCAACCGGCCTAAGCGAGAAGCCGCCCCGTCTACTGGGGCGGAGGAGTCACGAACAGGTCTTCCTTGGCGCGGCGCGCGACGCGCCCCGGGCCGGAGCCGGACGGCCGTCGCCGTGCTGGCGATCGCGCTGGCCTCGCTGTCGTACGCGCTGGCCATGAAGGTGCGGATGCCGCAGGAGTTCGGTCCGGTGGTCAACGCCGTCACCATGCCGGCGATGCTGCTGTCCGGGCTGATGCTGCCGATGGCGCTGGCCCCCCGCTGGCTCGACGCACTGTCCCACCTGATGCCGCTGCGCTACCTGGTGGACGCGGTGCGGGCGGCGTTCACCGGTGCCTACGCCGCGCCGGTGGTGCTCCGCGGGGCGCTGGTCGCGGTCGGGTTCGCGGCGCTGGCGATGGCCCTGTGCACCCGGGCCTTCCGCCGGGCCGCGGCGTAGTCTCACCCGTATGGTGAATCTGACCCGCATCTACACCCGTACCGGCGACAAGGGCACCACGGCGCTCGGTGACATGAGCCGGACCGCCAAGACCGATTCCCGGATCGCGGCGTACGCGGACGCCAACGAGGCCAATGCGGCGATCGGCGTGGCGCTGGCGCTCGGCTCGCTGCCGGAAGAGGTCGCCGCGGTGCTGCTGCGTGTGCAGAACGACCTCTTCGACGTCGGTGCCGACCTGTCGACCCCCGTGGTCGAGAACCCGGCCCCTGAACAAGAAAAATGGGGCCCGCCGCTGCGGGTCGAGCAGTCCTACATCGACAAGCTGGAGGCGGACTGCGACCGCTTCCTGGCGGAACTGGACAAGCTCCGCAGCTTCATCCTCCCGGGCGGCACCCCCGGCGCCGCCCTGCTCCACCAGGCGTGCACCGTCGTCCGGCGGGCCGAGCGGGCCACCTGGGCGGCCATGGAGGAGCACGGCGCGACCATGAACGCGCTGACCGCCACCTACCTCAACCGCCTCTCCGACCTCCTGTTCATCCTCGCCCGGACGGCGAACAAGGAGGTCGGGGACGTGCTGTGGGTGCCGGGCGGCGAGCGCTGAGCCGGCTCTGAGCCGCCAGAGGCGGCCCTACCCCAGGGACTTCTCCCGCTGGGGCCGGGTCCGCGCCACGTCCGGTGCGGGCCCGGCCTCGGGGGCCTTCTTCTGCCAGATGAGGTACGTCAGCGCGATCACGCCGTGGATCGCCACCAGGCGCAGGGCCATCCCCTGCCAGCTGCGCAGCGAGGTGACGTCCCCGTCACCGCCGACGTACCAGATCGCGCCCTGGAGCAGGGCGGCGGCCACCGCGGCCATCAGGACCGTGCGCAGCCACAGTTTCGCTTCGTGCCGGAAGCGGTCCAGACCGTACCGCTTGACCGGCGGCGGTCCGCCGGCGAAGCGGTGCGCGACGAGCCGGTCGGCCCAGGTGATCGTGTAGTGCCCGTAGGCGACGGTGTAGCCGATGTAGAGGGCGGCCAGGCCGTGTTTCCAGTCCGCCGCGGCACCGTTCTTCAGGTCGATCGCCGTGACGATCAGCAGCGCCAGCTCCAGCAGCGGCTCCAGTAGCAGCACCACCGCCCCGGTCTTCGGCATCCGCGCCAGATAGCGCAGCGCCAGACCGGCGACGAGCAGCACCCAGAAGCCGACCTCGCAGGCGATGATCAGCGTGACGACCACGGCGACTCTCCTCTCGTGCCGCTCCGCGCCCCGGGCGGTTCCGGGGCTCCCACCGGGCGGAACGGTCCTGTTCAGGCTCTCAGCCGGCGGCGCCCGGAACGTCGTCGCCGGTGACGATCCGGCGCTGCATCTTTCGATGTAGCCGGCCCGGTCCGCGGGGGGAGGGCGGACGGTGTCGGCGCCATGTTGGATGGAGGGGTGATTGTCAGAGCCCTCGCCGCACCCGGACGGCCGCACCCCCACGACGTGTTGATCGCGGGCGGTGGGCTGGCCACCGGGGTGCTGCTGTGGACGCTGCGCCTGCACGGTGGACCGCCGCTGTTCGGCCTGCCCGCGTCGTTGACGCTGCTCGCGCTCACCGTGATGGCGGCGGCCGAACTCCTGCGCCGGACCGCCCCGATGGCCGCGCTGGTCCTGGCGCTGCCGGCGCTGGCGCTGGACTTCTGCACCGGCACCCTGATCGCCACCGTCCTGATGTTCACCGACGTGGTGTACGCCGCGGTGCTGTACGGGCCGCCGGGCGCCTCCCGTCGGATCCCGCTGTACTCGGAGCTGCTGACGGTGCTGGCCACGGTCGTCACGGCGGCGGTGTGGCGCGTTCCGCAGGTGATGCTGGTCGGTATCGGGCTCGCGTTGATCACCATGGCGCCGGCCAGTACCGGCCTGATCATCCGTAACCACCGGGACGCCGCGCAGTCCGCCCGGCTGCGGGCCGAACAGACCGCGCTGCTGGCCGAGATGGACCGGACCCAGGCGGTGGCCGGGGAACGTGCCCGGATGGCCCGGGAACTGCACGACCTGGTCGCCAACCACCTGTCCGCGATCGCCATCCACGCCACCGCCGCGCAGACCATCGACGACCCGGCCGCGACCCGGGCGGCGCTCGGTGTGATCCGCGAGAACAGCGTCCAGGGGCTGGCCGAGATGCGGCGGCTCATCGGGCTGTTGCGGGACCCGAAGGCCACTGGGGAGGAGCCGGCCGCCACCCCGACCCTGGACGGGGTGGCGGCGCTGGTCGAACAGGCCCGGACGAACGGCGCCGCCAGCGGCCTGGCGTTCGTCCTGGACGACGCGCGGCGGCCGGCCGGGCCGAGCGGCCCGAGCAGCCCACGCGGCCCGGCCGATCCGAGCGGTGGGCGGCCGCCGGCACCGGTGGAGTTGGCCGCGTACCGGATCGTCCAGGAGTCGCTGACCAACGCGCTCAAGCACGCCGCGCCCGGTGAGGTCCGGGTGCGGATCGCCCACGACCCCGGTGGGACGCTCACCGTCGCCGTCCGCAGTCCCTACGCCGACCGGCCGGGCCCCCGCGCGCCCGGTTCCGGGGCCGGGCTGGTCGGTATGCGGGAGCGGATCGCCCTACTGGGCGGGGAGTTCGACGCCGGCCCGACGGACGGGCCGGACGGAACGGTCTGGTGGGTGCGGGCCGCGCTGCCCGGCACCGGAGAGGAAGGACGACGATGACGAGCACCGCGGCGCAGCCGATCCGGGTCCTGGTCGCCGAGGACCAGTCCGCCGTACGGGCCGGGCTGGTCCTCATCCTGGGCTCCGCGCCCGACATCGAGGTGGTCGGGGAGGCGGTGGACGGCGAGGAGGCGGTCCGCCTGGCCGGCGCGCTGCGCCCCGACGTGGTGCTCATGGACGTCCAGATGCCGCGGCTGGACGGGGTCTCGGCTGCCGGCCGGATCACCGCGGAGGGGCTGGCCGACGTCCTGGTGCTGACCACCTTCGACCTGGACGCCTACGTGTTCGGCGCGCTGCGCGCGGGCGCCGCGGGTTTCCTGCTCAAGGACAGCGACGCGGCGACGCTGCTGACCGCGGTGCGCACGGTGGCGGCCGGTGAGGGGCTGATCGCGCCGGCGGTGACCCGACGGCTGATCGCCGAGTTCGCCCGGCCGGGGTCGGCCGGGCGGACGGCGGGTGACCGGCCGGCCCCGGACCCGGCGGTGCTGGAGGCGCTGACGCCGCGGGAGCGGGAGGTGCTGGGGTGCCTGGGCGAGGGGTTGTCGAACGCGGACATCGCGGTGCGGCTGGCGATGGCGGAGGCCACCGTGAAGACCCACGTCAGCCGGCTGCTGGGCAAGCTGGAGCTGCGCAGTCGGCTCCAGGCGGCGGTGTTGGCGCGGGAGTTGGGGGTGGTGGGGACGTAGCGGCCGGGCGCCGGGGGGCGGGCCGGGAGGTGCCTTGGGGGCCGTGGCCGCGGACCGCTCCGGAAAGTCCGGGCGGTCCGCGGCCACAAGCCGGTCAACTGCCGGCCGGTGACCGGACGGGGCCGCTCACGACGTGGCGGTCCGACGGGCGGCGGCCCGCTGGGCGCGCCGCGAGACGCGGCCCTGGCCGCCGGCCGCCGCGCCGGCCGCGGCGTCCTCCGGGTGGATCCCCAGCTCCCCGGCGAGATCGGCCACGAACGCGCGCACCGTGGGGAACTCGACGAAGGCCGAGGTCCGTACCGGGTGGTCGAGTTCGTCGCTGAGCTTGGCGATGACCTCGATCAGGATCAGCGAGTCCAGGCCCATGTCGAAGAGGTTGGTGTCCAGATCCACCGCCTGCGGATCCGGGTTGCCGACCACCGCAGCGATCGCCCCCTGGATGAACTCGGTGATCAGGGCGGTCCGGTCGGCGTCCGTGACCCCCTCGAAGCGGTCCAGCAGCCTGCTGCCCGCGGCCGGGGCCGGGGCGGTCTCCCGGCCGTGCGGCTCGATCCAGTACCGCTTGTGGTCGAAGGGGTACGTGGGCAGCGGCACCCGGCGGGCGGGATCGTGCCGGTGGACCTCCGGCCAGTCGACGTCCTCGCCGGCGGTCCACAGTCGCGCGAGGAGGTCCAGCAGGAACACCCGGCCGGTGGTGGCGTCGCCCGCCGTCGTGCCGTCGGGCAGCAGCGCGAGCGCGGGCCGCCCGTCCGGTACCGCGGACGTGGCGCCGGCGGCCTCCAGGAGCCGGCGGGCGGCCTCGGGGAGCGCCGTGCGGTCCGCGGCGGCGGCCTCCGCGCCGACGCCCCAGTCGGCCAGGGTCCGCCAGGTGGCGTACTGGATGGCGAAGGCGGACAACGGCCCGTCCCCGTTCAGGAGTCCGGCGGCGCCGTCCGGGGCGCCCAGTTCCCCGGCGCACCGGTCGAGGTGCGTGCGGAAGGCCGGGACCTGCTCGTACAGCGCGGCGGCGTGCCCGGCCGGGGCGCCGGCGGGGGCGCCGAGGACCAGGACCGGCCGGTCGGCTCCCGGTGCCCCGGTCAGTACCCGGGCTCCGTCGCCGAGCGCCAGGGTGAGTGCGGCGTCCCGTAGGTCGGTGGCGACCAGGGCGCGCCGGTGGACGTGTCGGCGGCGTCCGGTCGCCAGGGTGTGGGCCACCGCCGCCAGGTCGAGGTCCCGGTGCTGCCTCAGGTACCGGGCGAGGTTGGCGGTCGCGGTGTTCAGCGCCGTGGTGGTGCGGGCCGAGAGGACCAGGAGGCGGGGCGCGGTGGCGGCGGGTCCCGGGGTGCCGGCCGCCGGGGGTTCGGGGGCCTCCTCGACGATCACGTGGGCGTTGGTGCCGCCGATGCCGAACGAGCTGATCCCGGCGCGGCGCGGGGTCGGCCCGGCCGGCCACTCGCGGGTCTCGGCGCCGACGTGGAACGGTCCCGCCGCGAAGTCGATCTCCGGGTTGGGCGACTCGAAGTTGAGGCTGGGCACCAGGGTGCGGTGGCGCAGCATCAGCACCGTCTTGATCAGACCGGCCATGCCCGCGGCGGTGTCGAGGTGGCCGACGTTGGTCTTGACCGAGCCGATCACGCAGGACTCACGGTCGAGCGGGTCGCCGTCGCGGCCGAACGCCTGGTTCAGCGCGGCGATTTCGATCGGGTCGCCGAGCGGGGTGGCGGTGCCGTGCGCCTCCACGTAGGAGATGGTCCGCGGCGGGCAGTCGGCGATCTCCTGGGCTTCGGCGACGACGGCGGCCTGGCCGTCCACGCTGGGGGCGGTGTAGCCGGTCTTGGCCGCCCCGTCGTTGTTCACCGCGGTGCCCTTGATCACGGCGTGGACGGTGTCGCCGTCGGCCAGCGCGTCGGTGAGTCGTTTGAGGACGACGACGCCGACGCCGTTGCCGATCACCGTGCCCTGGGCCTTGGCGTCGAAGGCCCGGCAGTGGCCGTCGGGCGAGAAGATCATGCCGTCCTGGTGGAGGTAGCCCTCCTGCTGCTCGGCCTGGACGTGGGCCGCGCCGGCCAGGGCCATGGTGCAGTCGCCGGAGAGCAGCGCGAGGCATGCCTGGTGCACGGCCACCAGCGAGGTAGAGCAGGCAGTGTTGACGCTGATGCTCGGGCCGCGCAGGTTCAGCTTGTACGAGGTCCGGGTGGCGGCGAAGTCCTTGTCATTGGTGATCATCATCCGGTAGCGGTCCACGGACGACGCGGTCCGGTAGCGCTCGGCGAGGTTGTGCAGCAGATAGGTGTTCATCCCGACGCCGGCGTAGACGCCGATCGGGTGGTCGGTGCGCTCGGGGTCGTAGCCCGCCTGCTCCAGGGCCTGGAGGGCGCATTCCAGGAACTGCCGCTGCTGCGGGTCGATGAGTTCCGCCTCGTCCCGGGTGACGCCGAACAGTCCGGCGTCGAACCGGTCGGCGTGCGGCAGGACCTGGCCGGCCCGTACGTAACGGGGGTCGTCGAGCGTCCGGTCGCTCACACCGGCCGCGCGCAGTTGTTCCTCGGTGAAGTGGGTCAGGGTCTCCCGGCCCTCCTTCAGCACGTCCCAGAACGCGTCCGGGCTGTCCGCGCCGGGGAACCGGCATGCGAGGCCGATGATCGCGATGTCCGCGTCCCGGGCCTCGGGGTGCTGACGGTCCTGGTCCGCCTGTATTGCCTGCTCGTTCATTCTCTCTCCCTCAACCGACCTTGATCCCGAGGTCCGCGGCGACCTTCCGCATGTCCAGGAAGGTCTCCGCGACGAACCGTGCGCCGTCCTCGGTGGCGTCCATCTGCCGGAAGAGCTCCACCAGGATCTCCCGGTGCTCCTCGCGGTCGCCGGTGCCGGCGGCGATCTCCATGACGACCCGCCCCAGCCGGTCCTCGACCTCGGGCAGGTCCAGGGAGCGGGGGAACTTGATGCTGAAGGTGGACCGGTCGTAGTCCTTGCTGCGGCGCACCGAGCGGACGTAGCTCGAGGCGTTGAGCTTGTAGAACATGCAGCCCCAGTTGCTGAACGAGTAGTAGTTCAGCAGCGGGAACAGGGTGCAGTGGGTCTCCAGGGGAGAGGACTGGTACAGGCCCTTCTCCTTGAGTTCGGCCACCATCCGGTCCGGGTCGTAGTCGTGCCGCATGGCGATGAACGGGAAGACGATCTTGGGGAGTTCGTCGTCCTCGGCGAAGAGGACGTCCTCGATCTCGCCGTTGAACAGTTCGCCGACGAGTTCGGGTCCGAAGGTGCGGTAGAAGTCCCGCACGACCTCCCGGACGTTCGACTCCATCGTGAGGATCTGTTGGGGGTCGGCGCACAGGGCGATGTACGGGATGCGTTCCCGGAAGGCGTGCAGGATCGCCCTGATGACGAAGAACGTCCGGCAGGAGACGCACGGCAGCTTTTCGTCGAGGTACTTCCCCGGCTGCTGGGGGCGCGGCCGGTTGAAGACGTCCCGCATCATCTTCTTGATGTTGTCGTCGTCCGAGTCGAGGACGAACGTGGCCGGCAGCTTCTCCTGTGCGAGCCGGATGTTCTGGGCGGTGTGCGTGCTCTCGAAGGGCACGTCGAAGGTGTAGGCGAGGGTCCGCTTGCCGTATTCGTTGACGAACTTGTCCAGCATGTAGGTGCTGTCCTTGCCGCCGCTGTACATGAAGAGGCAGTCGAAGTCGCCGCGCGGGTTGGGCGGCGCCTGCTGGAACTCGGCGAACACCTCGTTGGTGTACTTGTAGTTCTCCAGCAGGTCGCCCGCGACGTCGAGGTTGCACAGATTGCACACCTGATCGTCGTCGAGGACCACTCCGGGGTGCCCGGCCTTGAGCGCGCAGATCCGGCAGCGCACATCGGTGGTTTGCATGAGCTCTCCTTGGAAGGGGTTCGGCTGTCCGTCGCGGTGCGGGGCCGGTGTCAGGTGCTGGTCCGGCGGCGGCGGGCCCCGAGCAGGGCGCGGTCCCGGCCCGCCGGGCGGACGGGCCCCGGCGGGGGCGCCGCCGCCCGGTCGCCGGCGAGGTGCCGGGCCATCGCCCGGATCGTCGGATGGCGGAACATGTCCAGGCGGCTCAGCGCCGGGTTCAGCTCCGCCCGGAGTCGCGCCACCACCCGGGTCAGCCGGAGCGAATCGCCGCCGGCGTCGAAGAAGTTGACGTCGACGCCGACCGTCGGGGCACCGAGCGCCGCCTGCCAGATCCCGGCGATCCGCTGTTCCAGTGGGCCTTCCGGCGCCGTCCCGCCGCTCTGCGCGGCGAGGACCGCGGCCCCGGGCGCGGGCAGTGCCCGGCGGTCGAGCTTGCCGTTCGGGGTGAGCGGGAGTTCTTGCAGGGGGACGACGACGGCGGGCGCCATGTAGGCGGGCAGCCGTGCCTGCACGTGGTCGCGCAGGGCGGCGAGGGTGGGGGCCGGGGTGCCGGCGGCGACGAGGTAGGCCACCAGGCGGCTGTCGCCGTTGTCGTCGTCGTGCACGATGACCGCTGCCTGGGCGACGGCGGGGTGGTCCCGCAGTACGGTCTCCACCTCGCCGAGTTCGATCCGGAAGCCGTGCACCTTCACCTGGCTGTCGACCCTGCGCAGGTAGGCCAGGCGGCCGTCGGGGAGTTGCCGCACCAGGTCGCCGGTGCGGTAGACGCGGCCGGGGGCGAAGGGGTCGTCGAGGAACTTCTGCGCGGTGAGGTCGGGCCGCTCGTGGTACCCGTCGGCCACCCCGTCGCCGCCGATGTACAGCTCTCCGGGAGTGCCGGGGGGAACCGGCCGGAGCCGCTCGTCGAGCACATACATCCGTGTGTTGGCCAGGGGGCGCCCAATCGTGACCGGTGCGCCGGCCACCACCCGGTCGAGGGAGGACCAGATGGTGGTCTCGGTCGGCCCGTACATGTTCCAGACCCGGCGGGCGCGCCGGACGAGGCCGTCGGCGAGGTCGCCGGGGAGCGCCTCGCCCCCGCACAGGACGGTCAGTGCGTCGCTGCCCTGCCAGCCCGCGCCGATCAGCATGCGCCAGGTGACCGGGGTGGCCTGCATGACGGTCGGCCGGCACTCCTCGACCAGTGCGCGCAGCGCGAAGCCGTCGGCGGCGGTCGCGGCCGGGGCCACCTGGACCTGGCCGCCCGTCACCAGCGGCAGGAAGAGCTCCAGGCCGGCGATGTCGAAGCAGGCGGTGGTGACGGCGAGCAGGGTGTCGGTGCGGTCGAAGCCGGGCTCGCGGGCCATGGAGCACAGGAAGTTGGTCAGGGCGCGGTGGCCGACCCGCACCCCCTTGGGGCGGCCGGTGGATCCGGAGGTGTAGATGACGTACGCCGGGTCCTTCGCGGACGCCCGGTCCTGGAAGTCCTCGGCGGTGTCCGCGGGCGGTTCGTCGGCCGCGTCGAGCTCGACGACCCGGGAGGGGCAGTCGGCCGGCAGGGCGGAGGAGAGCGCGGACTCGGTGAGCACCAGGAGGGCGCCGGAGTCGGTCAGCATGTTCCGGATCCGCTCGGCCGGATAGACCGGGTCCAACGGCACGTACGCCGCCCCGGTCTTGAGCACCGCCAGCAGGCCGGTGAGCAGGTCCGTGGAGCGGTGCAGGAACACTCCGACGAGGGTGCCGGGGTCGGCGCCGAGGCGGGCGAGGCGGTGGGCGAGCCGGTCCGAGCGGCGGTCGAGCTCGCCGTAGGTGAGGACGGTGTCGCCGAACCGGGCGGCGGGCGCGTCCGGTTGGCGGCGGCTCCACTCCGCGAAGAGCTGGTGGACGCAGCGGTCGCCGGGGTAGTCGGCCACCGTGTCGTTCCAGGTGTCGAGCACCCGGCGGCTCTCGTCCTCGGTCAGCAGGGGGAGCAACCCGGCGTCCTCGGCGGGCTGTTCGACGGTGAGGCGGAGGAAGTGGCCGAAGCGGTCGGCGAGGCGGCGCGCGGCGTCGGACCGGGCGGGGTCGGCCGGTTCGAAGGCGAGGTGCCGGGGCCGCTCACCGGGCGGGCCGAGTCGGACCGTGAGGGCGGGGCCGGCCGGCCGGCGGGCGGGGCCGGGGCGGCCGGTCAGGTCCACGGTGACGGGCAGCGCGGCACCGGACGGGGCCGCGGGGCCGCGGAGTCGGGGGGCGCGCAACTGCACCCCGCGCAGCGGTGCGCCCCGCCGCCGTACCTCGGCGAGCTGTGCGGCGACCGCGTCGGTGAACGCGGCCACGCTCTGCCCGACGGGTATCGCGGGGGTGCGGAAGGGCACGTCGGCCCGCAGCGGGCTCGGGCCCGCGCCGGCGTCCGGGCCGGCGGGCAGGCGCAGCCCGATGTCGAAGCCGCCGGTGCCGCCCCCGGCCATCCGGCCGAGGAACAGCAGCAGCGCGGCGAGCAGCCGGGCCCCGCCCTCCGTCCCGTCGGGAGCGAGGGCGTCGTCGAGCAGCACGTACGGCGCCGCCGTGCCGGTGCCGGAGGCCGTGCCGGTGCCGGTCGCCGTGCCGGTGCCGGTCGCCGTGCCGGTGCCGGTCGCCGTGCCGGTGCCGGTCGCCGTGCCGGTGCCGGTCGCCGTGCCGTCGGCGGTCTCCCCACCCGGCTGCCCGCCCGTCTCCCCGCCCGGTTCCCCGTCCGCCCAGGGCACGTCGAGGGGCGCCGGTTCGGTGAGGCGCCGCAGCCAGTGGGTCTCGTGTCGGCGGGCCGCGCCGACGGTGGACGTCCAGCGCTCCAGCGCGGCACCGTCGAGCTGGGTGAACCGGTCGCCGGGGCGGAGCGGCTCCGCCTCTCCGGCCACCGGTCCGTCCAGGTCGACGAGTTCGGTCAACCGCACGTCGAGGTCCGCGGTCGCGACGACGACGGCGGTGTCCTCGACGGCCAGTACGGTGCCCGGCGGGCTCGTCGAGGGGCGTGCGGTGACCTCCGTGCCCCGGACGGCGAACAGTCGCTCGCCCAGGGCGAGGAGGGCCAGGCCGAACGCGTTGTGGTGCGGTCCGAGAGTGGTGGCCCGGACCAGCGCGTCGAGTTCCGCGGCCGGTCGCTGCCAGGAGAACAGGCCCTCGCGGGGCGGGCCGTCGTGGCGGCCGTGGTAGGTGCGCCGGCTCAGGTCCTGGGCGGTGCGCACCTCGGTGCCGGCGGCCAGCTCGTCGACCAGTTCGCCGAAGGAGTCGGCGGCGGCCTCGTAGCAGGCGAGGTTGAGGGTGTGGGCGGTGTCGTCCGGCTTGACCGGGACGGTCCGCTGCTTGAGCAGGTCGCCGGTGTCCGCCTCCCGTTCCATCACGTGCCAGGTCACGCCGTGCTCGGTCGCGCCCTCCAGGACGGCCCAGCTGGTGGCGTGGAGACCGGCGTGCCGGGGCAGCAGCGCGTCGTGGAAGTTGACGGGCATGCGCTCGGGCAGCGCCAGGACCTCGTCGGGCAGCATCCTCAGGTTGGTGATGCTGAAGAGGTAGGCGAAGCGCAGGGGGCGCAGCCGTTCCAGCAGGTCCCGGCCGGGGGCGAGGACGGTCAGGTCGTGCTCGGCCGCCCAGCGGCGCAGCCCCGGGTCGGCGGCGACCACGGCGACCACCTGGTGGCCGCGGGTGAGCAGGTGTTCGCCGCATTCGGCGAGGAGCGGTTCCTCCCCGATCAGGACGGCGCTGAAGGGTGTGGTCATCGCTGCTCCTCCTGTTCCTGGAGAACGGTGCTCAGTTGGTGGAGCAGGCGGTCCACCTCCGCGTCGGAGAGGCCGCCGACGATCTGTGCGAGCCCGTTGTCCGGCGTGCCGGGGGCCGTTGTCGCGGGCGCGGGCGGCGGGTCGGCCGCCGCGCCGGTCCCGGCAGCGGGTCCGGTCGGGCCCGTCCCCAGGGTCGCGAGGTGGCGGGCCAGCCGCTCGATGGTGATGTGCTCGAACAGCAGGGTCGTCGGGAGCGGGCCGAAGTCCGGTTCCAGCTCCTTGGTGAGGGTCAGGGCGACGAGGGAGTCGACGCCGTAGTTCTCGAAGGTGGACGTGGGGTCGAGGAGGTCCTCGGACATCTCCAGGACGCGGGCGAAGACCGCCCGCACCCGGAGTTCCGCGGCGCGGACCGGGTCCGGCGCGGCCGGATCGCCGGGGGCCGGTGCGGGGGCGGCGGCCGGGGGCTGCGCGGGCCGGGCCGTGGGTTCCGGCCCGGCGGCGGGGGCGGGCCCGACGGCCGGTACGGGTACCAGGCCGTCGCTCTCGGCGACCAGCACGCGCTGGTAGGTGGCGCCCCCGGCGCCGCCCGGTCGGGGGCGGGCGGTGACGCTGCGGAAGCCGTTCTGGGCGAGGACGTCGCGCCAGGCGGTCAGTCCGAGCAGCGGGGACCGCGGCAGCCGATACTCCGCGTCCTCGAAGAGCCACCAGCCGGTGGCCAGTCCGAAGATCAGTGACATCTGGTCCCGGAGTTCGACGCCCTCGTTGACCACCAACAGGCCGTTGGTCCGCAGCAGTTGCTTGGTGTGCGCCAGGGTGCGGTCGATCCGGCTGGTCGCGTGGAACACGTTGGTGCCCAGCACCAGGTCGTAGCCGCCGGCCTCGAAGCCCTGCGCGGCCGGGTCCCGTTCGATGTCCAGCACGCGGAACGCGGCGAACGGGTGGTCGGCGCCGAAGCGCCGGCGGCCGTGCCGGACGAACCCGTCGGAGACGTCGGTGTAGACGTACTCGACGTGCGCGCCGTGGCCCGCGTCGGCGAGGCGCCGCAGCACCCCTTCGCTGGTTCCACCGGTGCCCGCGCCCACCTCCAGCACCCGGATGCGGTCGCCGGGCTGCCTGCGCAGGCGCTCCGCCACGTACCGCAGCACGGTGCCGGCTACCTGGTCGTTGCACCGGCCGGCGGCCGGGTCCCCGGCGTAGACCGCCTCGACCAGGTCGAACGAGCCGCCGGGGAAGAGCACCTCCAGGTGGCTGCGGGCCCCGGTCAGGACGGCGGGCAGCGCGTCGAGGCAGCGCCGCAGCAGGGTGACCACCGGGCCGGTCGAGGGGTGGCGCCCGGTCAGGTGGTCGGCCGCCGCCTCGGGCCGGTCCAGGCAGCCGCGCAGGTCCGCGTCGTCGAGCCGGTCCGTGGCGACCAGTTGGTCGCCCTCGGCGCGGAGGTAACCGCCGCGCAGCAGGACGTCGACGAGCAGGTCGAGCAGCCGCTCCTGGCCGGCGGCGACGCCGAGGCGGGAGCACAGCCCGGCGCGGGTGTGCCGCTCGCCGGGCCGGTGCAGCACGCCCCTCGTGCGCAGGGCGCCGACCAACAGGCTCCGGGCGAGCCGCTCGGTCTCCGCGGAGGCTTCGGCGGAGGCGTCCGGGCCGTCCGGCACGTGCTGCTGGGCGCCGGTCTCGTCCGGGCCCGCCGGGTCGACGGCGGGGGCGGCGGGGGCCGGCGTCGGGCCCGGCTGCGGCCGCAGCACGGTGTCCGGGTCGACGCCGAGACCGGCGAGGATGCCGGGCTCCGCCTTGACCACCAGCAGCTGCGACAGGGCGCCGGACAGCACCCGTTCGACGGCGGCCAGGCCCTCGTCGGCGCCGATCGGTCGGATGCCCGCGGCGGCGAAGCGGCGCAGGACCCGCTCCCGGTGGGCGTCGCCCGCGGCGTGCCAGTAGCCCCAGTTGATGATGCGGACGGGGTACGGCACGGTCTGCGCCGCGGCCAGTGCCCAGGCGTCGGCGATGTGGCAGCCCGCCGCGTATCCGGCCTGGCCGTGGTTGCCCTCCAGGGTGACCGCGGAGGAGTAGAGCAGCGCGAAGTCCAGCGGCTCGCCGCGGAGCGCGTGGAACATGCTCCGGACGGTGTCCGCCTTGGCCGTGAGGGCGCTGCGCAGCTGCGCCTCGTCGAGGTCCCGGATCGGCCGGTCCACCAGCACCATCGCGGAGTGGATCACGCCGTGCAGGGCGCCGAACCGGGCCTTGGCCTCGTCGACCACCTGCCGCAGCGCCACCGCGTCGGCGGCGTCGCACGGCGTGTACAGCACCTCGCCGCCCAACTGCTCCAGCTCCGCCAGGAAGGCGCTGCGCTCCGCGTCCAGCGGGCCGCGCCCGACCAGGACGAGCCGGGCCCGGTAGGTGCGGGCCAGGTACCGGGCGGTGTCCCGGCCGAGCACCCCGAGACCGCCGAGGACGAGGTACACGCCGCGGTCGCGGAAGCGCGGCGGCGCGGCGGGCAGTTCCACCCTTTCGAGCCGGCGCTCCCGGCGGACATGGCCGCGCAGGGACACCGGCCGGGCCTTGGCCCGGGCCGGCTCCTCGACCAACGCGCGGACGCCGTCGGCGAGTTCGGTACCGCGCACGTCCAGACAGGCGGTGTTCAGCTGCGGGAACTCCTTGGTCGCGACCTCGCAGTAGCCGATCAGTCCGGCGGCCGGCGGGTGCACCCGGTCCGTCTCGCCGAGCGGGAGGCCGTCGGCGGTGAGCACCTTGAGTCGGAGCGGGCGATCGAGCAGGCCGGCCCGGTCCAGGCCCCGCACCAGACGGTGGAGCGAGACCACACCGCGGTCCTGCGCCTGACTCAACTCCTCAGCGCTGTCTGGCAGTTGGCCCGGTGTGTCGACCCCGAGGAAGTACACCAGGTCGGTCCGCGGGGCGCGGGCCAGGGCGTCGGCCACCTCCTGCTCGCCGAGGCCGCCGGCGCCGAGCGTCAGCCGTACGTGCTCCGCGCCCGGGTGGGCGCGCTCCAGGGCGTCCGCGAGGGGCGCGGCCTGCTCCGCGGCGACGGTGAGGACCGTCCGGGGGGCGGGGGCGTCCTCAACGGTGCCGGTTCGGGGAGCGACCGCCCAGCGCGGCCGGTAGTCAATACCGGCCGTCGCCTTCGACGGGCGCAGTACGAGGCCCAGGATCCGCACGCAGACCCGGCCGGTGTCGTCCGCGACGGTCACGTCGAACCGGTGCGAGCCCAGGGCGCGGATGCAGGACCAGCCGTCGCCGGGCACCGGGGCGTGCCGTTCGATCCGGTCCGCGGCGAACGGCAGCAGCGCCCGGCCGCCCGCGTCCGCCGCATCGCCGAGCAGCAGGGCCAGCGGGTGCAGCGCCGCGTCGAGGGCGCCCGGGTCGAGCGGGTCGGGGCGGGTGGTGGTGCGGTGCTGCGGTTCGGGGGCGCGCAGTCGGGCGAGGACGGTCCGCTCGCCGGTCCAGACCTGCTCCACCCGCCGGAAGTACGGGCCGTAGTGCAGGCCGCGCCGCCGGAGCCCGGCGTAGAGCTCCTCGTGGCCGACCCGGTGCGGGCAGTCCGCCCGGATCAGGTCGAGCGCCAGCGGTGCGGGGTGGTCCGGTGCGGTGTCGAGCACCTGGCCGACCGAGTGGACGGGGTCGCCTCCCGGGGCGGCGGAGATCCGGTAGTCGTGCGCGGTCCCGTCGCCTTCCGGGGTGGGCCGGCCGGGCCCGAACGTCAGGGTGAGCGCGGTGCCGCGTTCCGGCACCAGGACCGGGGAGAGCCAGCGGACGTCCCGGAAGACCCGCGCCGCGCCGTCGCCCAGGGCTCCGGCGACCAGGCCGAGATGGCCGACGCCGGGCAGCACCCGCGTGCCGTGGACGACGTGGTCGCGGACGACCGGATCGGCCGGGGTGAGGGTGTGGGACGCCTCGTGCGGGGCGTCCGGACGGGACCCCACGGGCCGGGGGCCGGCCGGGGCGGCGGGCTGTCCGCCGCGGGTGGTCGGCAGCCAGTGCCGGGCGCGTTCGAACGGGTAGCTGGGCAGGGGCACGGTGCGGTGCGGGTGCGGTGCCGCCGCGTCGACCGCCGTCCAGTCGGAGAAGGCGCCGGACACCCAGAGCCGGGCGAGCCGGGTGCGGTCGCCGCCGGCGGCCAGTGTCTGGAGGAAGTCGGGGCCCGCTCCCCCGGTGAACACGTCCGCGAGCGCGGCGTGCTGTTCGGCGTTGCCGAGGACCGCCCAGGTGCCCGGGGCCCCGTCGGCGCACGCCGCGAACTTCTCGGCGGCGTCGGTGAGGTCGGACGCCAGGAAGGCCAGCCGTTCGGGCAGGGCTTCCCGGCCGGCCCGCAGGGTGTGCGCGGCCTCGGCGAGGGCGGGTCGTTCGCGGCGGAGGAAGGCGGCCAGCTCCGCGGCGTAGGCCCGCAGTCGTTCGGGGCTGCGGGCGGAGAGCACCATCAGCTCGGGGCCGTCGGAGGCGGCGGTGGGGCGGTCCGCCGGGGCCCGGTACTCCTCCAGGATCACGTGCGCGTTGGTGCCGCCCGCGCCGAACGAGCTGACGCTCGCCCGCCGCGGCTGCTCCACCGGCCCCCGGTCGGTTTCGACGACCGGCCGGGGCCAGGGGGCGAGGGTGCGCTGCACCCGGAACGGGGAACGGGCGAAGTCGATGTGGGGGTTGAGTTCCTCGGAGTGCAGCGAGGGGACCAACTCGCCGTGTGCGAGCTGGAGTACGGCCTTGGTCACCCCGGCGATGCCGGCGGCGCCCTCCAGGTGGCCGATGTTGGACTTCACCGAGCCGAGCACATGGCCGCCCGCGGGCTGCGGGGACCGGGCGAAGGCCAGCGCCAGCGCGGTGTGCTCGATCGGGTCGCCCAGGGCGGTCCCGGTGCCGTGCGCCTCGACGTAGCCGATGGTGCGCGGGTCGATGCCGGCCCGGTCCAGGGCCTCTTCGATGAGCGCCTGCTGGGCCTGTGGGTTGGGCACGGTGTAGCCGCCGGTGCGGCCGCCGTGGTTCACCGCGGTCGCCTTGATCACGGCGTGGATGTGGTCGCCGTCGGCGACCGCCTCCGAGAGCCGCTTGAGCAGTACCGCGCCCACGCCCTCGCCCGGCACGTAGCCGTCGCCGCCGGCGCCGAAGGACCGGCACCGCCCGTCGGTGGCGAGCATCCGCATCCGGCTGAGGTGGGCGTACTTCAGCGGATGCGCGGAGACGTTGACGCCGCCGGCGAGTGCGTAGCGGCACTCGCCCCGGCGCACGCTCTCGCATGCCTGGTGCAGGGCGACCAGCGAGGCCGAGCACGCGGTGTCCACCACCACGCTCGGTCCGCGGAAGTCACCGGCGTAGGAGACCTGGTTGGCGATCGCGGAGCGGTTGGCGAGCACCGTGTGGTGGTTGCCGTGGGCCGATTCCTCGGCGGCGAGCTGGGCGTAGTCGCCCCACATCACGCCGGCGAACACGCCGACGTCGCGGCCCTGGCCGCCGTAGCGGGGCCGCGGCAGGCGGGACGGCGGGTAGCCGGCGTTCTCCAGTGCCGACCAGGCGGCCTCCAGGAACAGGCGTTCCTGGGGGTCCATCAGTTTGGCTTGGGACGGTGGAATCCGGAAGAACAGCGAGTCGAAGGCGTCCACGTCGGACAGGAAGCCGCCCCACTTGCCGTAGCTGGTGCCCGGGGTCGCGGGGTCGCCGTCGAAGTGGGCGTCGGCGTCCCAGCGGTCGCGGGGCACCTCGGTGACCGCGTCCCGGCCCTGGCGCAGGTTCTCCCAGAACTCCGTCAGGTCGCGGGCCTGCGGGTAGCGTCCGCTGATGCCGATGATGGCGATGTCGTCGTCGGCCGGCGCCGGTCCCTGCGTGGGCACGGCCGGGGCCGGGTTCGGGGTCGGGCGCTCCTCGGCTGCCGCGCGGTCGGCCCGCGCCGCCTCCTCCCGCGGTGCGGCGGGGAACAACGTCCTTACGGCATCGGCGTGTTCGCGCAGCAGGTACTGCGCGAGGTCGTGCACCGTCCGGTACTCGAACAGCAGGGTCGCGCGGGCACCGGGGAAGTCCCGGTCGAGATGCGCGTTGGTCTCCATGACCAGGACAGAGTCGAGGCCGTAGGCGTCCAACGGGGTGTCCGGGTCGATTCGCTCCGCCGCCAGGCCGAGCACCTCGGACAGCAGTCCCCGCACATGCTCGCCGACCTGCGCGAGCAGGGCCGCGGCGGTCGGGTCGGCGCCGGTGGCGGGGGCCGTGCCGGCCGCGGGCGGCGGCCCGCCGGCCGGGGTGCCGGCGCCCGCGCCGCCAGTGCGCGGTGTCAGGGCCGCGTCGACGGCCGCGAGGTCACCGAGCGCCGGGACCAGCCGGACCAGTCCGGTCCGCCCGGCGAGCTCCAGGGCCCGCAGCCCTTCCGCGGCGCTGAACTCCCGCATACCGGTGCGCCGCCGGTATCCGGCGCGCTCCTCCTCGCCCATCAGGGCGTCCACGCCGCCGATCCGCCACAGGGGCCAGGCGGGCGCCAGGGTCCGGCCGGTGGCCTGCCCGGCACGGACCCGCGCGTCGCGCTGTGCCGCGTAGGAGTCCAGGAAGCGGTTGGCCGCGGCGTAGGCGCAGGTGCCGAAGTCGCCGACGACGGAGGCGATGGAGGAGAACACCACGAACAGGTCGAGCGGCTGATCGGCGGTGAGCGCGTCCAGCAGCCGGACGCCGTGGGCCTTGGTCGCCAGGAGTTCGGTGAAGCGGGCACGGTCTGCTTCGAGCACGGTGGCCGTGTCGGCGGCCCCGGCGAGGTGGAAGACGCCGTCGAGGTGCCCGAAGCGCTCGGTGGCGCGCGTCACCGCGGACCGCATGCCCTCGGGGTCAGCGGTGTCGGCGGCCACGAGCAGCACCTCGGCGCCCAGCGCGACGAGTTCGTCGGCGGCCGCCCGCGCCGCGGGCCGGTCCGCCGAGCGGCTGACCAGCACCAGTCGGGCCTGGTGGACCGACGCGAGGTGGCGTACCAGCTCCAGGCCGATGCCGCCGGTGCCGCCGGTGACGAGGTAGCTGCCGTGCCGCTTGAGCGGCAGGGCGTCCCCGGCCGGCGGGACGGACGCGTCCACCCTGCGCAGGACGCGGACCTGGCGACCTTGCGCGCCGTACCGCACCTCCGTACCGGCCGGCCGCCCGTCCTGCGCGAGTTCGGCGGTCAGCAGGCCCGGCAGTGCGGGCCCGTCGGCCAGGCCGTCCGCGCAGGTCACGGTGAACAGCTCGCACCCCGGCAGCACCCCGGTGAGGGACCGCGCGAACCCTGCCGCGGCCTCCTGGTCGGGGCGCGGTCCGGACGCGTCCTCCGCCAGTACGTAGGCGCAGCGCACGCGTCCGGCGGGGCGGACGGTGTCCACCGCCCGGACGAGGGCGCGCAGGGCGTGCAGTCCGCGCGCGAAGGCCGCGTCGAGGGCCGCGCCCGCCTGCTCGGTGGCGCCGCCGGTCCCGTAGTCGACCGGCTCGGTGGTCAGGCCCCACAGGTGGACGACGTCCAGCGAACGGACGCCCTCCTGCCCCAGGTCCGTCAGCAGCCGGGCGAAGTCGGCGGAGCGGGTGGGGTCGACGGTGTACTGGTCGGGGCCGGTGCGGGCGAAGTCCGTCGCCGCCCGGACGTCGATGACGCGGCGTCCGCCGCCCTGTGCGGCCAGGGCCCGGGTGGTGTTGCCGCCGTCCCCCAGGACGAGAACGGCGTCGGCGTCGCCGTCGGCGCGGGTGGCCGACGGGAGGTCCTGGTCCTGCCACACCTGCTGGTAGAAGAACGGGTCGTCGGCGGTGGCGGGGCGGGCGGTTCCGGTCGGGTCGGCGGGGAGCCGGTCCGCGGGGAGCCGGTCCGCGCCGGCTCCGAGGTGCCGGCCGCCGAAGTTCTCGATGCGGACCCGTTCGGTCCCGGACGCGTCGAGGATGCGGACGTCGAACTGCCGCAGCCCGGAGGCCGGGTCCGCGTCGCCGACGGGGACGGCGTGCGCGTAGCAGATGCGGGGCAGTGGTTCCCGCGGAGCCCGGACCTCCAGCGCGCCGAGGCTGAACGGCACGGCGAGCGGCCGGTCCTCCGCCGGTCGCGGCAGGTCCGCCCAGTGGCAGGCGCGGAGTGCGCCGTCGAGCAGCGCCGGCGGCAGCAGTTCCGCCGGGGCGGCGTCCGTCTCGGGCAGGGCGAGGCGGACCAGTGCGCCGCCGGGCCCGAAGTGGACGTCCTCGATGACGTCGAAGGAGGTTCCGTAGGCGAACCGTGCGGCCCGGTAGGTGTCTTGCACGGCGGCGCCGTCCCGGTGCTGCGGGCAGGCCGCGCGCAGTGCGTCGAGGTCGGCGGGCGCGGACCGCTCGGCGGGGGGCGGTGCGCCGACCGTGCCGCGTACGTGGACGGTGCGCTCCGCGCCGTTCGGGGTCCAGACGGTGAAGGCCAGTTCCCGGTCCGTGGCGTCGCTCCGGCCGGCCGGGCGGGCGAGGGTGACGAAGACGTCGCGCGTCCGGTCCTCGATCACCACCGGCCGGCCCCACAGCACGTCCCGCAGGGAGTGTGCGTCGGCGAGTCCGGCCAGTTCGGCCGCGGCCCGGGCCATCTCCAGGCAGGCGGCGCCGGCCAGCAGCGGCCGGCCGTCGATGAGGTGGTCGCGCACCAGGGGTTCGTCGGCGTGGAAGGTCCGGCGGAAGCGGACCTCGTCGAGGGTGGACTCGTTGGCGTCGAGGAGCGGGTGCGGGCGGGCGGGCGCCGCGGCGGGCCCGTGCTGGCTCCGGTCGGCGGCGGGGACCCAGTAGCGCTCGCGGGCGAACGGGTAGTGCGGGGCGGGGATGCGGCGCGGCGGCGCGCCGTCACCGGGGCGCAGCGCGTCCCAGTCGGCGGTGCCGTCGTGCGTCCACCGGGCGGCGAGCGCGGCGGCCGGATCGTCCTGGTGCTGCGGTGCGGGGTCGGTGGCGCCGCCCCGCAGCAGTGCCGGGTCCGGGGTGCCGGCGCGGTGGGCGCGCAGCGCGCGGACGAGCGTGGCGCCGTCCTCGGCGACCACCGCCAGGCGCTCCTCCCACACCTCGCGGCCGTGCTGGAGGGTGTGGGCGAGGTCCTCGGCGCGGACGTGGGCGCGCTCGGTGAAGTCGGCGAGGTGGTCGGCGTAGGCGTCCAGCCGCTCGGTGTCCCGCGCGGAGAGCGGGAAGACCAGCGGCCGTGCGAAGCGCTGGCCGGCCACGGGGGCGTCGGTGCGGGCGGGGCCGTCCCGGTACTCCTCCAGGACCAGGTGGGCGTTGGAGCCGCCCGCGCCGAAGGAGCTGAGCCCGGCCCGGCGGGGCGACGGGCCGGCTGCCGCGTCCGGCTCGGGCCAGTCGGCGGCCGCGCGCTGCACCCGGAACGGCGCGCGCCCGAAGTCGATGTTCGGGTTGAGCTCCTCGGAGTGCAGCGAGGGGACGAGTTGCCGGTGCCGGAACTGCAGCAGCACCTTGGTCAGCCCGGCGATGCCGGCCGCGGACTCCAGGTGGCCGATGTTGGACTTCACCGAGCCGATGGGCCACCGGTGCCCGTCCGGGGTCGCGGTGCCGAAGACCTTGGCGAGTCCGGCGATTTCGATCGGGTCGCCCAGGGAGGTGCCGGTGCCGTGTGCTTCGACGTAGCCGATGTCCGACGGTTCGAGTCCCGCCCCGTGCAGTGCCCGGCGTACCGCGTCGGCCTGCGCGTGCGGGTTGGGCACGGTGTAGCCGTTGGTGCGGCCGCCGTGGTTGACGGCGTGGCCGCGGATCACTCCGTAGATGTGGTCGCCGTCCCGCACCGCCGCGGCCAGTGGCTTGAGCAGCACCGCCCCGACGCCCTCGCCGGGGACGTAGCCGCTGCCGCCGGCGCCGAAGGCCCGGCACCGACCGTCGGCGGAGACGAACCTGCCCTGGCTGAGGAAGACGTACTTGTACGGGTGCAGGGAGAGGTTCACCCCGCCCGCGATGGCCACCTCGCTCTCCGCCCTGCGCAGACTCTCGCAGGCCAGGTGGATCGCGGTCAGGGACGACGAGCACATGGTGTCCAGGGCGATGCTCGGCCCGGTCAGGCCCAGGGTGTAGGAGACGCGGTTGGCGATCGAGGCGAACGAGGAGCCGGTGACCCTGATGCCGCCGCGCTCGGCGTCGGCCGCGCCGTAGAGCTGGTACTCGCCGTACATCACGCCGACGAAGACGCCCACGCTGTGCTCGGACAGGGCGTCCCGGCGGTATCCGGCGTCCTCCAGGACGTGCCATGAGGTTTGCAGGAACAGGCGCTCCTGCGGGTCCATCAGCTCCGCCTCGCGGGGGGAGATGCCGAAGAACAGCGGGTCGAAGCGGTCGATGTCGCGCAGGAAGCCGCCCCACTTGGAGGAGGCGCGGCCGCGGGCGGACGGGTCCGGGTCGAAGTAGCGCGCGTGGTCCCAGCGGTCGGCGGGGATCTCGGTGATGCAGTCGCGGCCGTCGGCGAGGTTCTGCCAGAACGCGTCCAGGTCGTCGGCCATGGGGTAGCGGCCGGTGAGCCCGATGACGGCGACGGCGTCGTCGTACGGCGCGTCCGGAGCGGGGGCCGGGGCTGCGGGAGCGGTGCGGGCGGCGACGGGCGCGGCTTCCTCCCGGGCGGTGCCGGCACCGGCACCGTCAACGATGCCGGCGACCTCCGCGGTCTCCGCCTCCGCTGCCGCACCGTCCGACCCGTCTGCTCCGTCCGACCCGGCGGGGCCGGCCAGTTCGCGCAGGCGGGCAGCGTGTTCCGCGACGAAGTACCCCGCCAGTTCCTCCAGGGTGGCGTACTCGAAGAACAGGGTCTTGGGCAGCGCGTCGAAGTGCCGGTCGAGTTCGGCGTTGAGCGCGGTGATGACGAGCGAGTCGATGCCGTAGCGGTCGAAGGGCACCCGCAGGTCGAGCTCCGCCGGGTCGAGTTTGGTCGTCTCGGCGAGCAGCTCGCGCAGGAAGGTCCCCACCCACGCGGTGAGGTCCGCCTCGGACAGCTCCGTCCGGGCCGTCCCCGGGGCCGCGGACGGCCGTGCCACGGTCCGCACGGGGGTCGGCGCGAGCGCCGCCGCGACCCGGTCCGGGTCCCCGTATCCGACCAGGACCGCACCGCCGTCCTGGCGCAGTGCCGCGTCGAACGCCGCCAGGCCGTCGGCCGTCGGCATCGGAACCAGGCCGAGGCGGTGGCGCAGCGCCCGGGCGGCGTCCTCGTCCTGGCGCATACCGCCGTCCCGCCAGAGCGGCCAGGCGAGGGAGACGGTGCGGCCGGGGCGGCGGCCGTCCGCCACCTGGGCGCGGCGGCGCTCGGCGAACGCGTCGAGGAAGGCGTTGGCGTAGGCGTAGTCGCTCTGCCCCGGGTTGCCGAAGACACCGGCGATGGAGGAGAAGCAGACGAAGAAGTCCAACGGGTCCCCGGCGGTGAGCCGGTCGAGGTGGACCGTGCCGTGCACCTTGGGGCGCACGACCTCGGTGAACTCCTCCCAGCTCTTGCGGAGCAGGAACCCGTCGTGCAGCGTGCCGGCCGCGTGCAGCACACCGCGCAGCGGGCCGTGGTCGGCCCGGACGGCCGTGAGCAGTTCGTCCAGGCTCTCCTCGTCGGCCACGTCCGCGCGCCGGAAGACGACCTCGCACCCGGTCGCCCGGAGGTCGGCGATCCGCCGCTCGGCCTCCGGGCCCGGCTCGGTCCGGCCGGTCAGCACCAGGGTCGCGGTGACCTGGTGCGCGAGGTGTTCGGCCAGGGTCAGGCCGAGCCGGCCCGCGCCGCCGGTGAGCAGGTAGACCCCGCCGTCCCTGAGCGCCGCCGGGCCGTCCGCGGCTGCCGGGACGGCGTCGAGCCGCCGGTGGCGGCGTACCTGCCGGATGCCGTCGGCGTACCGCGTCTCGGTCTCCCCGTCCTCCAGGAGCGTCAGCTCCGCGACGAGCGTGCGCAGTACGGGGGCGTCGGCGTCCAGGCCGACCAGGCGGTGGAGCAGGCGCGGGTTCTCCAGCGTGACGCTGCGGGCCAGGCCGGTGAGGGCGGCGGCCGCGGGGCTCGCGCCGTCCGCGTCGGTGCGGTGGGCGACCAGCACGGTGGTGCGGTCGGCGCCGCGGCGCTCCAGGAGCGCCTTGGTGAGGGCGAAGACGCTGGGCAGTCCGTGGTCGAGCAGGGCGGGGGTGAGCGGCTGGGTGGCGTCGGTGGCGGCGTCGTCGCACCAGGTGTGCAGCACGGTGGTGGGGGTCCGGCCGCTCTCCGCCAGGTGGTCGAGGATCGCGGCGAAGTCGGCCTGGCTGGCCGGGTCCACGGTGTAGTGGTCGCCGTCCACCGCGGTGAACTCCGCACCGGGGGTCACCAGGACCACGTCGGGTTCGCCGTCACCGGCGGCACGCAGTTCCTCGGTCAGCGCGGAGCGTCGGGCCGGGTCGTGGGCGAGCAGCAGCCGCGGGCCGGCCGGGACCGGGGCGGTCGGGGCCGAGGCGGTGGGGTCCGAGGCGGTGGGGTCCACCGCGCGGTGCCCGGCGGGCTCCCATGCGCTGCCGAACAGGGCGCTCTCGGGCTTCCGTCGGTCGTCCCGCACGGTGCGCACGGACAGGTCGCGGAGCCGGGCCAGCAGCCGCCCCTCCGGGTCGAGGACGTCGACCTGCGCCTTGGTCTGCTTCTCACCCGAGCCGGCTGCGAGCAGCGTGACATGCGCGAGGCAGTGCCGGGGCAGCGGCGCGAACACCTCCAACCCGCCCAGGGCCAACGGCAGGTAGGTGGTGCCCTCGTCCTCGCCGGCGGCGAGCAGGCCGACCACGGCGTGCAGGGCGCCGTCGAGCAGCGAGGGGTGCAGGACGAAGCCGGCGGCGTCGCCGGGCGCGGTCCCGTCCGCCGACCCGGCCGTCCCGAACCCTTCGGCCGTTTCCTCCAGTTGGGCAAGTTCGGGCAGCTCGGGAAGTTCGAGGACGCCCAGTGCCTGCGCGTCGCCGCGGTGCAGTACGCGCAGGGCGCGCATGGCCGGGCCGTAGTCGAGGCCGCGGTCCCGCAGCAGGGCGTAGAGCTCGGGCGCGGCGAGCCGGTCCGGGCAGCGCTCGGTGAGGGCGGCCGGGTCGACGGGGGCGGGCGGGGCGGCCGGGGGCCGGACGGTGAGTTCGCCGCGGGCGAAGACCTCGGGTTCGCCGTCCGTGCCGCCCGGCCCGTCGGCGATCGCGAACCGCGCGCCGTCGCCGTGCGGGAGGAGCCGGATGTGCACCGTCCGCGGTCCCCCGGCGAAGGACAGCGGCCGCTCGAAGGCGACCCGGTGCAGGGACGGCCCGCCCGACCCGGCCGTGGGCAGGGCGAGCGCCCCGGCGGCGCGGGCCATCTCCAGGTAGCCGACGGCGGGCATGATGGCCTCGCCTCCGACCCGGTGCCCGGCGAGGTAGAACTCGCGGCCGGTCAGGGCGGTGGCGTAGCGGTGCTCGGCGAGGGTGGAGACGTTGGCGCCGATCAGCGGGTGCAGGCGCGCCGGCGCGCGGTCCGCGGCGTCCGGCGCGTCCGGGTCCTCGGGGTCGAGCCAGACCCGCCGGCCCTCGAACGGGTAGGTGGGCAGGGGGATGCGGCGGCGGCGCTCGTCGGCGTAGAGGGTCGCCCAGTCCACCTCCGCCCCGTCGAGCCAGGCGGTGCGCACGGCTTCGAGGAGTTCCCGCCCGGACGGCTCGCCGTCGGGGGTGAAGGTCCGCTGGCCGCCGCGGAGGTCGCCGTCGCCGGTGACGCAGCCGGGCTCGGACCGCTCCCGCAGGAGCCGTACCGCCTCGGCGCGGTCGGCAGCGAGGACCGCCCGCCGGTACCGGTGGGCCTGCCGGCCCACGGCGAGGGTGTAGGCGGCGTCGGCGAGGTCCGTGTCGGGGTGCTGGTCGAGGTGGTCGGCGAGGGCGTCGGTGAGGGTTTCCAGTGCCGTGCCGGTCTTGGCGGACAGCACCAGCACGTGCGCGTCGTGCCCGGAGGGGCCGGACGGCTCCTGCCGCGGGGCCTCCTGGAGGACGGCGTGCGCGTTGGTGCCACCGATGCCGAACGAGCTCACGCCGGCCCGCAGTGGCCCGTCCGCGGTCCAGGGCGTGGTCTCGGTGCTGACGTAGAACGGTGTCGCGGGGAAGTCGATGGCCGGGTTGGGCCGCTCGTAGTTGAGCGTCGGCACCAGGGCCCGGTGGCGCAGCATCAGCGCGGTCTTGATCACGCCGGCCACGCCGGCGGCGGCGTCGAGGTGGCCGACGTTGGACTTGAGCGATCCGATCGCGCAGAAGCCGGTGTCCTGCGTGCCGCGGCGGAACGCGTCGGTGAGCGCGGAGACCTCCACCGGATCGCCGAGCCGGGTGGCGGTGCCGTGCGCCTCGACGTACGTCACGCTCCGCGGCTCGGTGCCGGAGACGGCGTGCGCCTCGGCGATGACGGCGGCCTGGCCCTCCTTGCCGGGGGCGGCGTAACTCACCTTCAGGGAGCCGTCGTTGTTGGTCGCGGTGCCCTTGATGACGGCGTGGATGGTGTCGCCGTCGTTGACGGCGTCCTCCAGGAGCTTGAGGACCACGATCCCGACGCCGTTGCCGAGCACGGTGCCGCTGGCGTCCGCGTCGAAGGTGCGCACCCGGCCGTCGGCGGAGAGGATCGCGCCTTCCTCGTACAGGTAGCCGCGGGTCTGCGGCAGCTTGACCGTCACGCCGCCGGCCAGCGCCATGTCGCACTCGCCGTTGACCAGCCCCTGGCAGGCGAGGTGGATCGCCACCAGGGAGGTCGAGCAGGCCGTCTGGACGCTGTAGCTCGGGCCGCGCAGGTCCAGCTTGTAACTGACCCGCGTGGCCAGGAAGTCCTTGTCGTTGCCGACCATCACCTTGAAGTGGTCGGAGGTGGCGGTCTGGTCGATGCGGGGCAGCACGTTCTGCTGGAGGTAGGTGTTGATCGCCGCGCCGCCGTAGACGCTGATCAGGCCGTCGTAGCGGCGCGGGTCGTACCCGGCGTCCTCCAGTGCCGTGTGGCAGCTCTGGAGGAACAGCCGCTGTTGCGGGTCGATGACCTCCGCCTCCGCGGGGGTCAGCTCGAAGAACCCGGTGTCGAAGAGGTCGACGTCCGGCAGGATGCCGTGCGCCGGCACGTACGCCGGGTCGGCGCGCAGCGCCGCCGGTATGCCGGCCCCGGCGAGCTCCTCGTCGCTGAACCGCGCGATGCCCTCGCGTCCGGCCCGCAGCAGCTCCCAGAATTCCCCCACGCTGTCGGCGCCCGGGAAGCGCCCCGCCATGCCCACGATGGCGATGTCGGTCCCGGACACTTCAGTGCCGTCCTGCGAACTCACGGTCGTTCCCTCTTCCCTTGCTGCCCGGTCTCCGCACGGAGGTCGGGGTCATTCGACAGACGAGGAGCTTTGTGCGTCGGGCGCGGTTCACACGGCGGTGAACCGGGCCGCTCGTTCGCGCAGCAGTGCGGCGGTCTCGGCCATCAGGTGCTCGGCGACGGTGTCGGCGTGGCGTGCCTGCCAGGGCGCGAGGACGGTGCCGCGCACCCAGGAGTTGAAGGCGCCCATGGCCGGTCCGCAGTAGATCAAGTAGTCGACGGTCCGGCCGGGTTCGCCGCGTTGCGCGAGATGGAAGCCGCGGTCGAGGTAGGTCCGGAAGGCGTCGGCCATCGTCCGCTTGGGGTCGCCGCCGGCCGCCGTGCTGGCCGCGGGGAGCGGTCCGCGCAGGAACTTCTCCTCGATCTGGGCCCTGGTCGGGGCGTCGAGGTCGGCCAGCGAGTCGTGGCGGCGCCACAGCTCGTGCAGCTTGCCGGCGCGGGCGGGCAGGAACACGCCGCGCTTGACCACCTGCGCCCGCACGCCCAGCTCGAACATCTCCGGGGCGGGCGCGAGGGCCACGTCGTGCACGTCGAGTTCTTGGAGCAGGTCCTTGACGGCCGGGCTGGTGGCCGCCTCCGGGGTGCACTGGTTGATCGAGCCGGTGACCACGAAGTCCGCGCCGAGCAGGAACGCGGCGGCCGCGGCCTCCGGGCTGCCGATGCCGCCGGCCGCGCCCACGTGCACCCGCGGCCCGGTGCCGGACGCCGCGTCCCGCAGCCGCAGCACGGTGGGCAGCAGGGTGGTGAGGCTGCCGGGCGCGTCGTACCAGCCGGATCCGGTCTCCACGCACAGGTCGTCGGCGAGCGGGAGTTCCGCGTAGCGCGCGGCGTCCTGCCCGGTCAGGGCGCCCGCGTCGACCAGGTCCTGGACGAGGGGGCGGGGCGCGGGCGCGAGGAACGTGGCCGCCATGTCGGTGCTGGACACCTTGGCGAGCACCCGGCCGCCGCTGAGCCGGTACTTGACGAGGGCGGGGGTGACGCGCAGGAAGCCGGACGCCTCGACGGTGCGCACACCGGTGCGCAGGAAGAGGTCGACCAGCGCCATCTCCCGGGCCGGGTCGGCGTGTTGGTGGAGCAGGTTCGCGCCGTAGACCCCGTCGGCACCGAGGTCGGCGCGGACCGCTTCGAGGCCCGCCGCGACCTCGTCCAGGGACAGTCCGCCGGTCCCGAAGAAGCCCATACCGCCCGCCTTCGCCAGGCGCACCAGGAGGTCCGGGCCGGACACCCCGCCGTACATCGAGCCGGCGAGGTAGGCGTGGCGCAGGCCGTAGCGTTCGCGGAAGGTGTCGGCGCCGAGCGCCGCGGGCCGGGCCGCGGCGACGGCCTCCGCGACGAGGACCTCCGCGACGACGGCCGACGGTGCGGGCTGGACCGCGGGCGCCTGGACCACGGGTTCGTGGACAGCGGGTTCGTGGACAGCGGGTTCGTGGACCACGGGTTCGTGGACAGCGAGGGCCTGGACTACGGGCGCCTGGGTCGCGGGCGCCTGGACCGTGATCTCGGGGACCGTGATCTCGGGGACCGCGGGCGCCTGGGGCGTCGGTGCCTGGAGCGTGGGCTCTGCCACGATCAGCGGCTCGGCCTCGGCCTGGATCTTGGTGACGAGCTTGCGCAGCACCGCGCCGGGGCCGAGCTCCTGGAACGCGAAGTCGCCCTTGCCCATGAGGTACCGCACCGTGTCGGTCCACCGCACCGGCGAGGCGATCTGACCGGCCAGGAGCTGCTTCACCTCGCCGGGGCCGTACGGCCGGGCGTGCACGTTGGCGAGGACCGGGACCGCCGGGTCGCGCAGCGTGAACCCGTCGAGGTAGGCGGCGAACTCCTCGGCGGTGTCGCGCAGATAACGCGAGTGGAAGGGGGCGCTGACGTTCAGCGGCACGTAGTGCGCACCGAGCTCCTGGAACACCGGCTTGGCCAGGTCGATCTGGTCGGCGGGCCCGGCCAGCACGAACTGGGTGGGCGCGTTGTGGTTGGCGATGTCCAGGCCGGTCAGCCCGTGGTCGGCCAACGTCCGTTCCACCGTGGCCAGATCACGGCCGATGACGGCCGCCATCCGGCCGCCGCCGGCCCGGCTCATCAGCTCGCCCCGGCGGGTGACCAGCCGCAGCCCGGTCTCGAAGTCGAAGGATCCGGCGGCGAACAGCGCGGCGTACTCGCCGAGGCTGTGGCCGACGAGGTAGTCCGGCGGCTCGGGGTCCTCGCGCTGGGTGCGGAGCCAGGTCAGCGCGCTGACCACGAAGAGCGCGGGCTGGGTGAACTGCGTCCGGCTCAGCTCCCGGCGGGGGTCCTCGACGCACAGTTCGCGGATCGAGTACCCGAGCACCGAGTCCGCGAGCGCGGTCTGCTCGGGGAACTCCTCGAAGAGCTCCTTGCCCATCCCCTTGGCCTGGCTGCCCTGGCCCGGGAATCCGTACACCTTCATGACGCCGTCCTTGGATACGGGGTGGGATACGGGGTGGGATCGGCCCCGCGGGGGCACCGCGGCGCGCACGGCGGCCAGCGAGCGGGTGTCCTCGCCCAGCGGGCTGAGCAGCGGCAACGACCGGGAGCGCGAGGTGGCGGACAGGCCCTTGCGGGCGAAGTTGTGCAGGGTGCCGGCCGGTCCGAGGTCCAGGTACTGGAACGGGCCGCGCTGCTCCAGCGCCGCCAGGGTCTCGGCGTAGGCGATGGGTTGCCTGGTCGCCCGCCACAGGTGGTCGACGGTGACCCGGCCGACCTCTCCCGCGCTGGCGCAGGAGACCACGGGGATCCGCGGCGGCCGCAGCTCGGTGTGCGCCATGGTGGACCGGAACACCGGCTCGCCGGCGTCCATCAGCCGCGAGTGGAAGGCGTATCCGACCGGGACCCGCTGGCACACCACCTGGCGGCCCCGCAGCAGTTCCTCGGCCGCGACCAGGTCCTCCTCGGCTCCCGAGAGCACGAAGTGGCCGGGGTAGTTCCGGGCGGCGATCTCGGTCCGCTCGCGCAGCAACGGGACGTCCTGGTGCAGCGCCACGTCGTCCAGCACCGCGAGCATGCCGCCGCGCGGGGCGGCCCGCAGCGACCTGGCCTGGCGGACCAGCAGCCGCAGGCACTCGTCGGCGTCGAGCACGCCGGCGAGGACGGCCGCGGTGAACTCGCCGAGGCTCGCGCCGAGCAGCAGATCGGGCTCGATGCCGTACGCGATGAGGGTTTCCGCCAGGGCGAGTTCGACCATGACGATCGCCGGGTGGGTGAACTCGATGGCGTCGAAGGGTTCGCCGCGGCTGCGGCCGGGGGCGTACAGGGTCGCCAGCACCGACTCGCCGAGCTCCGTGGCGGCCGCCGCGTCGAGGCGGTCCAGGGCACGGCGGAACACCGGTTCCGCCTGGTACAGGGACCAGCCCATCCGGCTGTACTGCGAGCCCTGTCCGGAGAACTGGAAGACGACCGGCCGGCTCAAGCGCGTTCACCGCCCTGCTGTTCGCGGATCTCCGCGACCCGGAACTCGCCCTCGTGGAAGACGCCGAGGCTGGGCGGGACCGGCCGGTCCGTCAGGGCGGCGTCGGCGAGTTCGCCGACGGGCCGGTCGAGGCCGTCCAGCATGGCTTCGAGGACGGACTGGAGCCCGAGCAGGAGCCGGGTCGCTCCGGCGTCGGTGACCTGGTCCCGGTGGTAGGAGAGGTGCACGGTCACGACGTTGGTGGGGAACACGTCGAGGCGCAGCGGGAAACCCATCTTGGAGACGAAGAACGCGGTGCCGGAGCGCTCCATGGTGTCCACGCCGACGTTCTGGAACACGATGTAGCTCTCGCAGGGCAGGGCGCCGGCGGGCAGGTCGCTCCAGCCGAGGACAGTGTCCAGGGGCGTGGTCTCGTGGCTGCCCATCTCGACGAGGGCGCCGAAGAGTTCCCTGAGGAACTCCCCCGCGTCGTGGCCGCGGTCCAGGCGGGTGCGCAGCGGCAGGATGTTGAAGGCGGGACCCACCATCGTGGAGAGCGCCTCGGGGTCGGCGACCGGCGAGGACCGGCCGGCGAGGAGCACGCCGTGCACCACGTCGTCGGACGCGGTGTAGGCGGCGTTCACCAGCGCCCAGGCGCCCTGGAACAGCGCGTTGAGCGGGAGGTGGCCGCGCTGCGAGAGACGCCGCAGGCCCAGGGTGGTGTCCCGGTCCAGGGTGATGATCTGGCGGGCGCAGCCGTCCTCGGCGGGGCCCGCCGGCAGCTGCTTGCGGAGCCCTTCGGACAGGGCGGTCGGCCGGGTGAGGCCCGCCAGGGCACGCCGCCAGTACTTCTCGGCGGGCTGGTCCGGCAGCGCGCGCACGCCGTCGACGAACGCCTTGAACGGCAGCCGGTCCACGGCCGGGCTCGGGGCGCGGCCCGCGGCTGCGGCGTCGAGCAGTTCCTGGAGCCGGTCGGTGACGATCTCGAAGCTCCACCCGTCCAGGCAGAAGTAGTTCAGGCTCACCACGACCAGGGCGGTGTCCGCGTCGAGCAGGGCGACCAGGTAGCGGAGCCCGGAGGCGTTGCCCAGGTCGACGCCGCGCTCGCGGTCCGCGGCGAGGTAGGTCTCCAGCCGTGCGTCCTGCTCGGCACCGGGCCGGCCGCGCCAGTCGGCGAAGGTCGTCTCTGGGGTGGCCTCCTCGTGCACCACCTGTACCGGTTCCGCGAGACCTTCCCAGGCGAAGGTGGTGCGCAGCAGCGGGTGTTCGCCGATCAACTGCCGGAAGCAGTCGACGAAGACGTCCTCGCTGAACTCGGACACCCGCAGCAGCTGCATGCGGTGAACGAGGAAGAGGCCGGGCTCCGGGCGCTCCCGCCAGGCGCCGAGGGCCCACTGCTGGAACGGGGAGAGCGGGTAGACGTCGACGACGCCCGGGGCCTCGGACAGCGCGCGCAGGGCGGCATCGGCATCGTCCGGCCCGGCGGTCGCGGGCGTCGTGGGCGCGGCGGTGCCGGCCGCGGCGGCCTGCTCGTCCAAGGCGGTGGCGAGGGCGGCGATCGTGCCGTGCCGGAAGATCAGCTGCGGCGCGAACTCCAGCCCGCGCTGTCGGGCCTTGGCGACGACGTGGATGGTGTGGATCGAGTCGCCGCCGAGCTCGAAGAAGTTGGTGTGCACGCCCACGTCGTCCACGCCGAGAACCTCCGCCCACACCTCGGCGAGGGCGTGCTCGGTGGGGGTCGTGGGCTCCGCGGAGGCGCCGTCGACATCGCCCTGGTCGAGCACCGGCGGCAGTGCGTCACGGTCGAGCTTGCCGTTGACGCCGACCGGCAGGGCGCGCAGCGGCAGGAACGCGGACGGGATCATGTAGTCGGGCACCCGGTCCTTGAGGTAGCTGCGCAGTGCGCGCACCAGCTCGGCGCCGGCGCGGTGGAACGCGGGGTCGTTCGTCAGGCTCTCCGGCGCGTGCGGCCCGTCCGCCAGGGCGCGCTCCAGGGCGAGCGGGTCGGTGCCGGTGCGGCTGAGCAGGACCGCGTAGCTGCCGTCGGTCGCGTCCGGCATCCAGGTGACGGTGACGGTGTGGCCGGTGTCCTCGCCGAGTTGCCACCACTGCTCCGGGTCCACGTGGGTGCCGGGGTCGAGCGGGGTGTCCCGGACGAGTTCGCCGACGATCTCCTCGGCGTCCCGGTCGCGGAGTCGGTCCTGCTTGAGGTGGACCGCGGCGAGGCGGGCGTTGGGCACGCCGAGCACGACGAGCGCCTCGGGCCGCTCCTCGTCGAGGCGCCGGCGCACCGCGGCGAGGCCGCCGCTGTCCGGCCAGTCGAGGGTGACGACGTCCGTGTCGCGGTCGGCGGCCGGCGTTCCGACGTGGAGGACGGCGTCGTAGCGGTAGCGGGTCAGTTCGTTGTCGTGGCGGCCGCGGCGCAGCTGTACGTCGATGCCGCTGACGGTCGGGCGTTCCTCGCGCAGCGCCGTGAAGAAGGCGGGGTGCACGAGCAGTTCCTGCTCCTGGCGGGCCTGGCGGGCGATCCGGCCGCGCAACCGCCCGACGGGGAGCTTGGCGGTGGCGCGGCTCAGTTCGACGTCGGTGTGGAAGGTGTCGAGCAGAGCGAGGTTGCGCAGGTCGCCGACGAAGACGGCGCCGTCGCCGGTCAGGCTGTCCAGGGCCTGGCCGAGGACGGTGCGCAGGTAGGCGGCGTCGGGGAAGTACTGGACGACGGAGTTGAGGATCACCACGTCGAAGGGCTCGTCGGAGAGTCCGGCGACCTCGTCGGCGGCGCGGTGCGAGAGGGTGACGCCGGCGAGCTCGGGGCGCGCGTCGATCAGTCGGGTACGGACGAAGTCCAGGGCGGCCGCGGAGATGTCGGTGCCGTGGTAGCTCTCGCAGTGCGGGGCGATGCGGGAGAGCAGCAGGCCGGTGCCGCAGCCGATCTCCAGGACGCGCCGGGGCTTGAGGGCGAGGATGCGGGCGACGGTGCCGTCGACCCACTCCCGCATCTCCTCGGCGGGCAGCGGGTCGCCGGTGTAGCTGCTGTTCCAGCTGATGATGTTGAAGTCCGCCTCGCGCGGGTCGCCGTCCTGTGCGTAGGCCCGGTCGAACACCTCCGCCCACTGGGCGACCCGTTCGGTCATCGGGTCCTCGTCGGACTCCGCCACGGCGGGTCCGGTGCCGGGCACGACGTAGGCGACGAGCTGTTTGTGGTCGGGTTCGTGTGCGTCGTCGCGGGTGACGACGGCCGCCTCCTGCACGTCCGGGTGCTGGGTGAGCGCAGCCTCGACCTCACCGGGCTCGATGCGGATGCCGCGGACCTTGACCTGGAAGTCGGCGCGACCGCGGTACTCGATCGCCCCGTCGGGCAGCAGCCGGGCCAGGTCGCCCGTCTTGTACAGCCGCTCGCCCGGGGCGCCGAACGGGTCGGGGACGAAGCGCTCCTCGGTGAGCTCGGGCCGGTTGTGGTAGCCGCGGGCCACCTGTACGCCGCCGATGTGCAGTTCGCCGACGACGCCGACCGGCACCGGGTTGAGCCGCTCGTCGAGGATGCGGACGCGGGTGTTGGCGATGGGGTGGCCGATGGGCACGATGCCGCGGGCGTCGCCCGGCACGCACTGCCAGGAGGTGACGTCGACGGCCGCCTCGGTGGGGCCGTAGAGGTTGTGCAGCTCCGTCTTCGGCAGTCGCGCGAAGAACCGCTCCTGGAGGGCGAACGGCAGGGCCTCGCCGCTGCACACGACGCGGCGCAGGTCGGCGCAGTGCGCGGCGAGGTCGTCCTGGCCGAGGAAGACCTGGAGCATCGACGGCACGAAGTGGGCGGTGGTGACCCGCTCCCGGCGGATCACCTCGGCGAGCCTGGCCGGGTCCTTGTGCTCGTCGGGGCCCGCGACGACCAGGGTCGCGCCGGTCAGCAGCGGCCAGAAGAACTCCCACACGGAGACGTCGAAGCTGAACGGCGTCTTCTGGAGCACCCGGTCGGTGCCGTCGAGGCGGTAGCGGTCCTGCATCCACAGCAGGCGGTTGACGATGCCCCGGTGGGTGTTGAGGACGCCCTTGGGCTGCCCGGTGGAGCCGGAGGTGTAGATCATGTAGGCGAGGGTGTCCGGGCCGGCGCCGTGCGCTACCGGCTCGTCGGACTCCTCGGCGAACTCCGCCCGGCGGGTGTCGAGGGCGACCACCTCCGCGTCCGTCGGGGGCAGTGCGGCCACCAGGTGTTCCTGGGTGAGGACGAGGTCCGGGGCCGCATCGTCGAGCATGAACGCGCGGCGGCGGGCGGGGTAGTCCGGGTCGATCGGGACGTACGCGGCCCCCGACTTCAGGACGCCGAGCAGCGCGACGACCAGGTCGACGGAGCGTTCCGCGCAGACGGCGACGAAGCGCTCGGGGCCCGCGCCGCGCCGGCGCAGCCAGGTGGCGAGCTGGTTGGCGCGGCGGTCCAGTTCCGCGTAGCTGATCCGTTCGCCGTCGAAGACGAGTGCCGGGGCGTCGGGGGTGCGCCGGGCCTGGTCGGCGATCAGGTCGGGCAGGCAGCGGTCCGCGCCGTCGAAGGTCCGGGCGGTGTCGTTCCACTCCTCGACGATCTTGCGGCGCTCGGGCTCCGGGAGCACCGGGAGCCGGGAGACGGCGAGTTCGGGACGGTCGACGGCGGCTTCCACCACGACGCGGAAGGCGTCCATCAGGCGGCGTACGGTGCCCGGTTCGAAGACGTCGCGGTTGTACTCCACCTCGACCAGGAGCTCGTCGGCGCAGTCGACGACGCTGATCCACAGGTCGAACTTGGAGGTGTCGATGCGGACGCCCTCGATCGCCTCGATGACCAGCTCGTCGCCGGGCTTGAGTTCCCGGGCGGGCAGGAAGTTGAAGCAGACCTGGAAGAGCGGGTTCTGCGAGAGGTAGCGCTCGGGTTGCAGCGCGTCGACGAGGACCTCGAACGGCACCTCCTGGTGCTGCTGGGCGCCGTTGACGACCTCCTGCACCCGGCTCAGCACCTCGCGGAAGTCCGGGTCACCGGACATGTCCGTCTTGTAGACGAGGGTGTTGACGAACATGCCGATGAGCGGCTCGATGTCGACCTGGGTCCGGTTGGTCACCGGTGAGCCGACCGGGATGCCGCTCTGGCCGGTGTAGCGGTGCAGCAGCACGTTGAGCGCGCCGAGCAGCAGGACGAACAGGCTGACGCCCTCGCGGCGGCACAGCGTCTGGAGTGCGGTGCGCAGGGAGTCGGGGTAGACGTCCCTGAGGTCGCCGCCCTCGAAGGTCTGGAGGGGCGGCCGCGGCCGGTCCAGGGGCAGCTCCAGGTTCTCCGTTCCGTCGCCCAACTGGCGCCGCCAGTAGTCGAGTTGGTTTTCCAGGCGGTCACCGGAGAGGTACTGGCGCTGCCAGACGGCGAAGTCCGCGTACTGCACGCGGAGGTCAGCGAGCGGGGAGGGTCGGCCCGCGGCGAACGCTTCGTACAGGGTGAAGAGTTCCTGCCAGAACAGGCCGAGCGACCAGCCGTCGACCACGACGTGGTGGGCGTTGAGCAGCACGACGTGCAGGTCGGGTGCGAGCCGGTAGAGGGTGATCCGCAGGAGCGGACCGGTCGCCAGGTCGAACGGCCGGCGCCCCTCGTCGAAGATCAGCGCGTCGAGCCGGCCCGGGTCGTCGGTGACGTCGACCAGGTCGATGGGGACGCGGACGTCGTCGAGGATCTCCTGCCACGGTTCGCCGTTCTCGCTGGGCAGGCGGGTGCGCAGCGACTCGTGCCGGCGCACCACCTCCTCGGCGGCCCGCTCTAGGACCTCGCGGCGCAGCGGCCCGCGGAGCCGGAAGCTCATCGGGACGTTGTAGGCCGCGCTGCCGGGCACCATCTGGTCCAGGAACCACAGCCGGCGCTGGGCGAAGGAGAGCGGCGGGCGGTCGTCGGCCGGGCGGCGCGGGATGCCGGTGCCCCCCGAGGCGCGGGCGGCACCGCTCAGCTTCTCCAGCAGGGCCCGCTTCTGCGGGGACAGTTGCGCCTTGCGCGAGGGAGCGAGGTCTTCGCTGGACATGGCGGGCAAACTCCTCTGTGTCATCGACGGCGTCCCGGGCTCTCGCCGGTTCACGCAAGCAGGGTGCTGATGGTCTCTTCGGGCAACTCGTCGATGCGGTCGATCAGTTCGGTTTCGAGCAGCCGCACCATGTCGGCCAGGGTGCGGGCCTGGAACAGCTCGCCGAGTTCGAGCTCGATCGGGAAGCCGCTCTTCAGCCGGGAGATGATCTGGGTGGCCAGGATCGAGTCGCCGCCCACCTCCTGGAAGTCGTCCTCCGGGCTGGCCGTGGTGACGCCCAGCACCTCGCGCCAGGCGTCGATCACCAGTTCCTGGAGCGAGCCGCCGGCCGGCTCCTCGGGTGCCGCGGCCTCGGAGGCCACCTCGGCGACCGGCTCCGCCACGGGGACGGTGGCGGCCGGGGGCTTCGCCGGGGCGTCGGCGACGGGCCGGGGCGAGGTGGTGCGCGCCGCCTCGGCGGAACCCTCCAGCGCCCCTTCCTTCTCGGCCAGGACGACCGCCTGGTACGCCTGGTCCTCGCGCACCGGCGCCGGCGACAGGCTGCGCACCGCCCGGTATCCGCCGCGCTCCAGCGCCTGCCGCCACAGGGCGACGCTGAGCAGCGGGGAGCCCGGCAGCCGGCAGTCGTCCTCGAAGGCCCACCAGCCGCCCATCAGGCCGAAGGTGAGGGTGAAGAAGTCCTGTGCGCGGGTGGTCTCTAGGAGAATCAACACGCCGCCGGGGCGCAGGAGTTGCCGGGCGTGGGCCAGGGTGTCGTCGATGTTGCGGGTCGCGTGCAGCACGTTGCAGGCGAGTACGACGTCCTGGCTGCCGGCCTCGAAGCCCTGCTCGGTGGGCGAGGACTCGATGTCCAGCGGCGCGAAGGTCACGAACGGGTGGTCCTTGCCGTACTGGTTGCGCCCGTACTGCGTGAAGCCGCGGGAGATGTCGGTGTAGACGTAGCTCAGCCGCCCGTCCGCGGCGTCCAGTGCGGGCAGCACCTTGGCGGTGGTGCCGCCGGTGCCCGCGCCGATCTCCAGGACGGAGACGGTGGCCTCCGGGTCGCGCTCGCGGCGCGCCCGGACGTACCGCGCGACGAGCCCGGCCACCAGGCCGTTGGTGTCGCCGTCGCTGTGGTAGACGGCCTCCACGGCGTCGAACGAGCCGCCGGGGAAGAGCACCTCGTGCGCCTTGCGGCGGCCGGTGAGGACCTCGGGGAACTCCTCCAGGCAGATCGTCAGGAGGTGGAAGTACCCGTCCATCTCCGGGTAGTCGGCGGTCACCTCGCGCTTGAGCGTCGCCAGCTCGTCCTCGCCCCAGGTCAGCGTCGACGGGTCGGTGACCCGATCGGTGGTGACCAGTTCCTCGCCGTCGGCGCGCAGGTAGCCGCCGTCGGTGAGGACGCCGAGCAGCCCGTGGAACAGCGCCGCGTGGTCGTCCACCACGCCGAGTCGGCGGGCCAGGTCCGCCTCGCGGTGGCGTTCGCCCGCGGCCGTGAAGACGTCCATCCGGCGCAGCGAGGCGAACAGCATCCGCTGGCAGACCTGGGTCAGCTCGCGCACCATCACGTCGGAGCGCAGCGCGGCTTCGAGGTCCCCGGCCGACGGGTCGGACCGCAGGTGCTCCTCGGCCGCCGCGTCGAGCGCGCCGAGGACGGACGGTACGGCGCCGGGTTCCGGGTGCGCCGGGGCGTGGTCCCGGCCGGCCGTTCCCGGGGCGGTGCCGTCGGCCCAGACGTGCGGGAAGACGTCGCGGACGAAGGGGTGTCCGGGCAGTGCGAGGCGTCGGGGCGCGCTGCCGGTGTGCAGGCGCGGCCAGTCCACCGTGGCGCCGGTGACCCAGGCAGCGGCGAGGGCGTCGGCGTCCCGGCCGGCGGCGGCCGGGGCCGGCGCTCCCGGGCGGCGGTCGGTGACCTGTCCGCGGTGCGCGCCGGGCACCTCGGTGGCGCCGCCCGCGAACGCGTCGAGGGCGGCGGTCAGTTCGTCGACCGTGCCGGCGGCCACCGCGAGTCGTTCGGGGAACGCCTCGCGGCCCACCTGGAGCGTGTACGCCACGTCCAGGAGCGGCGCATCGTCGGGTCCGGCCGCCCGCAGGTGGGCGGCGAGCGCCCCGGCCTTCTCGCGCAGCTGGGCCTCGGTCTTCGCGGAGAGCGGGACGAGCTGCCGGCGCCGGGGCACGGCCCGGGCGGGGCGCTCGGGGGCGGTGTACTCCTCGATGATCACGTGGGCGTTGGTGCCGCTGTAGCCGAAGGAGCTCACCCCGGCCAGGCGGGGGGTCGTGCCGTCGGGGGTCCACTCGGCCAGCTCGCGGCTGACGTAGACCGGGCTGTCCTCGAAGTCGGCGTGCTTGTTCTCGTCGCGGAAGTTGGTGGCCGGGGGGAGTTGGCCGTGCCGCAGGCACAGCAGCACCTTGATGGCGCCCAGCACGCCGGCGGCGCCCATGGTGTGGCCGATGTTGGCCTTGATCGAACCGATCGCGCAGAACTGCTTGCGGTCGGTGAACTCCGCGAACGCCTCGGTCAGTCCGTGCACCTCGATCGGGTCGCCGAGGCTGGTCCCAGTGCCGTGCGCCTCGATGTAGCGCAGGCGGTCCATGGCGATGCCGTTGCGGTGGTAGACGTCGCGCAGCAGGGCGGTCTGGGCGGGGGCGCTGGGCGAGGTGATGCCGGAGGTCCGGCCGTCCTGGTTGGTCGCGCTGCCGCGGATGACGCCGAGGATCCGGTCGTTGTCCCGGACGGCGTCGGAGAGCCGCTTGAGGACGAGTACGCCGACGCCCTCGCCGACGAGCATCCCGTCGGCGTCGGCGTCGAAGGGCCGGCAGGCCCGGCCGGGCGAGACGGTGCCGAGGGCCTCCATGGTGACGAAGGTCCCGGGGTGGTTGGCCACGTACACCCCGGCGGCCAGCGCGAGGTCCGACTCGCCGGACAGCAGCAGTCGCCGGGCGAGGTCGACCGCGACCAGCGACGACGAGCAGGCGGTGTCCACCGTCATCGCCGGGCCGCTGAGGTCCAGTTGGTAGGCGAGGCGGGCGGCCATGATGCTGGTGTCGGAGCCCATCAGGGCGTGCGCGGAGTACTCGGCCTGGGGCGCGAGCCCGGTGCTGCCGACGATGGTGGCGACGGAGCGGCCGCGCAGCGTCGAGGCGTCCTGGGCCGCGTCCTCCAGGGCGTGATAGCAGGATTCGAGCAGGACGCGCTGGGCCGCGTCCATCGCCGCGGCCTCGCGCGGGGCGATCCGGAAGAAGGCCGGGTCGAAGAGCTCGCTGCCGGAGAGGGCGCCGTAGCGCGGCGGGGCGGCGTCCGGGAAGTGCTCGCGCAGCAGTCCGAGGGCGACCGGGTCGTCGACCTCGGTGGTGCGGTCCGCGCCCTGGCTGATCACCTCCCACAGTTCGTCGGGGTTCTGCGCGCCGGCGGTGCGGCAGTGCATGCCGATGACGGCGACGGCCTCCGGCGGGGCCTGTCGGTCGAGCTGGGTCCGGAGGCGTTCGACGAGCCGGTCGAGGTCACCGGACTCGGTCACCGCGCTGGTCGGGAGGGCCGTGCCGAAGTGCGCGTTGACCGCTTCGGTCAACGCCACGGCCCGGTCCAGGCCGAGGTCCTGGAAGGAGGTCCGGTTGACCGCCTCGGGGGCGGCATCGAGGACGCGGGCCACGAGGTCCGCCAGCGCCTGCTTGACGTGGGGCGACATTGACTCTGTTTCTCCTTCAGCTCCGCGCGGCGCGCGGCTGCGCGGTGGTCTCGGCCAGGTGTGCCCGGTTGGTCTGCAGGCGCTCCTCCTCGGTCGAGGAGGTCTGCTTGCGCAGGTGGAACAGGCGGTGTCCGATCCAGCCGTGCCGCAGCGGCCCGGCGAGGTCGGGGTCGGTGTCGGGGTCCGCGGGGTCGTGCGGGAGCAGGTGCTCGATCACGAACCGGTTCCGGGCGAACACCTCGGCCCAGGTACGTGCCGTGGGGACGCTGATCCCGGCGCCGGCGTCGACCAGGTCGCCGCTGAGCGTGCACAGGACGTCCGCGAGGAGGACCTGGCCGCCGTCCACGACCGCCGCGTCCAGGTTCGCGAAGAGCGCCTGCTTGTCCTCGACGCGGTAGCAGCCGCCGACGCTGTACGCCAGGTCGTAGGTGCCCGGGAAGGGGTCGAGCGGGCCGCCGGCGTGGCAGACCTCGGCCCGGTCCGCCAGGCCGCGTGCGTCGATCTCCCGCTCGGCGGTGCCGACCAGTTCCTTGTCGCCGGTCACACCGTGCACGACGAGGTGCGGGTGGTCGGCGGCGACGGCGAGCAGCGCTTCGGTGTCGCGGCAGCCGAATTCCAGTACGGCACCGAGCTGTTCCAGGTCCGCGCCGGCGAGCAGCAGCCGGTGCGGGGCCGGGGGCGCCTCCCGGTCGCCTGTCGGCGCGGGGGATCCGGCGGCGGCCGGAGTCGCGGCGGGCGCGGGCGCGGCCGGGGCGGCGGGCTTGCGGCCCCCGCGCCCCGTGGTGAGCCGCTGCCGCAGGTAGGCGGCGAGCGCACCGGGCGCGGGCTGGTCGAAGACCAGGGTGACCGGTAGGCGCAGGCCAGTGGCCCGGTTGAGGCGGTTGCGGAGCTCCACCGCCGTCAGGGAGTCCAGGCCGAGTTCGACGAAGCCGGCGTCGGCGCCGACCGTCGCCGGGTCGATGACCAGGACGGAGCCGACCTGCCGGCACACCAACTCCAGGAGCACGGCGTACTGCTCGTCCTCCGGGAGGTTGGCCAGGCCGTCGAGACCGTCCAGACCCAAGCCTGCGCCGCTGTCCGGTGCGGCGGCGGACGCCGCCCGGGGCACGGTCTCCAGCAGTGCGCGGTGCAGCGGATGGCCGGCGCCCGCGTCGGCCTGGGTGCGCAGCGCCGCCAGGTCCAGGCGCATCGGCACCTGGAGCGGTGCGTCGGCGCCGCGCGCCAGGTCGAACAGCGCGAGCCCGTCCGCGGACGGCAGCGGCAGCAGACCGCCGCGGGCCATCCGCCCGGTGTCGCCGTCGCTGAGGTGCTTGGTCAGGCCGGTGGCCTGCTCCCAGTAGCCCCATGCCAGGGAGGTGCCCGGCAGCCCCTGCGCCCGGCGGTGCTGGGCGAGGGCGTCGAGGAAGGAGCTGGCCGCGGCGTAGTTGGACTGGCCCGGGTTGCCGAGCACGCCGGCCGCGCCGGAGAAGAGCACGAACTCGGCCAGGTCCGTCCCGCGGGTCAGCTCGTGCAGGTTCCAGGCGCCCTCGGCCTTGGGCCGCAGCACCCGGGCGAGCCGGTCGGGGGTCAGCGCGTCGAACACCCCGTCGTCGAGGTCGCCGGCGGTGTGCACGACGGTGCCGAGCGGGTGCTCGGCGGGCAGCGCGTCGAGCACCTCCGCGAGGCGGTCGCGATCGGCGACGTCGCAGGCCACCACGGTCACCCGGGCCCCTGCGGCGGTGAGTTCGGCGGTCAGCTCGGCCGCGCCGGGGGCTTGCGGGCCGCGACGGCTGAGCAGCAGCAGCTGCCGGGCGCCGCGCTCGGTCACCAGGTGCCGGGCGAGCATGCCGCCGAGGGTGCCGGTGCCGCCGGTGATCAGCACGGTGTGGGCCGGGTCCGGCCGCCGCGGCACCGTCAGGACGATCTTCCCTACGTGCCGGGCCTGGCTCATGAACCGGAAGGCGTCCGGGGCGCGCCGCAGGTCCCAGGTGCGCCGGGGCAGATGTCCGAGGACGCCCCGCTCGAAGAGGTCCACGATCTCGGCGAGGATCTCGCCGATCCGCCGGGGCCCGGCGTCCACGATGTCGAACGCCCGGTAGCGGACGGCGAAGTGCGCGGTCGCGACCTGGGCGGCGTCGCGGATGTCGGTCTTGCCCATCTCCACGAACCGGCCGCCGCGCGGCAGCAGCCGCAGGGACGCGTCGACGAACTCACGGGCCAGCGAGTCGAGGACCACGTCCACGCCGCGGCCGCCGGTGACGGCCCGGAACTTCTCCTCGAAGCCCAGGTCGCGGGAGGAGGCCAGGTGGTCGTCGGGGACGCCGAGGTCCCGTACCGCGTCCCATTTGCCCTCGCTCGCGGTGGCGAAGACCTCCGCACCCAGATGCCGGGCGAGCTGTACCGCGGCCATGCCCACACCGCCCGCGGCGGCGTGCACCAGGACCGCCTCGCCGGCCGTGAGGCCGCCCATGTCCACCAGGCCGTAGTAGGCGGTGGCGAACGCGACCGGGACCGCGGCGGCCTGCTCGAAGGACCATCCGCGCGGCATCCGGACCACGGTGTGCGCGTCGGCCACGCAGACCGGGCCGAGGCCGCTGGGGAACAGCCCCATCACCCGGTCCCCGACGGCGAGGTGGGACACCTCGGCGCCGACCTCGGTGACCACGCCGGCCCCCTCGGCGCCGAGCGTCAGCTCCCCGGGGTACATGCCCAGCGCGCCGAGGACGTCGCGGAAGTTGAGCCCCGCGGCCCGCACCTCGACCCGCACCTGACCGGGCGTCAGCGGCGCTTCGGCCGCGGGCCAGGGCAGCAGCGCCAGGTTCTCCAGGGTGCCGGCACCGGCGGTGTCCAGGCGCCAGGCGGTGCCGTCGCCCGGCGGGACCAGCGCACCGTCCGAACCGAGCCGGGCCAGCCGGGGCACCGTCGCCGCTCCCGCGCGCAGGGCGAGCTGCGCCTCACCGGCGGCGGTGGCCGCCGCGACCGCAGCGGGCAGCGCGTCGGTCGACGCCTGCGCACCGTCCACGTCGACCAGGAGCAGCCGCTCGGGGTTCTCCGCCTGTGCGGCCCGCAGCAGACCCCACACCGGGGCGTGCACCAGGTCCTCGACGTCCTCGCCGACCTGGGTGGACACCGCCCGCCGGGTCACCACCACCAGGCGCGCCGCGGCCTGGCTCTCGTCGGCCAGCCAGTCCTGTACCAGGCCGAGCACCCGTGCGGTGGCGGCCCGGATGCCGGCGGCCAGGTCGTCGGGCCGCCCGGTGGACAGGGACAGCAGCGCCGTCCCGCCGGCACCGGCGTCGGACACCGCGTGGCCGGCGCGGCGCAGGTCCGCGGCCAGGCCCAGTTCGTCGGGGCCGGCCGGGCTCCACGTCCCGGGGCCGGTGGCGGCCACCGGCAGCGGGGTCCAGTCCAGGTGGAGCAGGTCATCGGGCAGGGCCTGGCGGACCGGGCCCGGGCGGCGGCCGGAGATCGGGCGCAGCACCAGTGAGTCGAGGACGGCCACGGGGCGGCCGGCGGCGTCGGCGACCGCGGCCGAGACCGCGTCGGTGCCGGCGCCCGTCAGCCGCACCCGCACGGTGGCGGCTCCCCGGCCGAACAGCTGCATGCCGGACCAGGAGAACGGCAGCAGTCCGCCGCCGTCGCGCACGAAGCCGCCGAAGCCCATGGCGTGCAGGGCCGAGTCGAGCAGCGCGGGGTGCAGGCCGTAGCGGCCCGCGTCCCGCTCGTCGTCGAGCACGGCCTCGGCGAACACCTCGTCGCCGCGCCGCCAGACCGCGCGCAGCCCGCGGAACGCCGGGCCGTAGGCGTAACCGGCGTCGGCCATCACCTGGTAGTAGTCGTCCACCGGCACCGCTTCGGCGCCGGTCGGCGGCCAGACCGCGAGGTCGAAGCCGGCGTCCGGCTCGCCGGGGGCGAGCAGTCCGGCGGCGTGTCGGGTCCACGGCCGGTCCTGGTCCGGGTCCGTCCCGCCGGGCCCTTCCGCGGGCCGCGAGTGGACCTCGACCGGCCGGGCCCCGGTCGCGTCGGGGGCCTGCACGACGATCTGGAGCCGCGCGCCGCCCTGCTCCGCCAGGGTGAGCGGCGCCTCAAGGGTGAGCTCCTCCAGCCGCCCGCAGCCCAGGCCCGCTCCGGCGTGCAGCGCCATCTCCACGAAGCCGGTGCCGGGGAACAGCACCGTGCCGGAGACCGCGTGGTCGGCGATCCAGGGGTGCGTGGCGAGCGACACCTCGCCGCTGAACACCGTCCGGCCGTCGGCGAGCGGGACCACGGAGGTCAGCAGCGGATGGCCGGTCGTCTCCTGGCCGGTGGCCGGGCCGGCCGCCTCGGTGGGGCGGGCCGCCGGGGCGGTGTCGTCGACCCAGCAGAGCCGGCGCTCGAACGGATAGGTCGGCAGTCCGGACGTCCGCGCGGGGGTGTGCGCGTCGTACAGTCCGGCCCAGTCGACCGCCGCGCCGCGCGCCCACAGGCCGGCCACCCGGCCGAGGTCCCGCTCGCGCACGGCGGCGTCGAGTCCGGTGGTGTCGATCCGTGCCGCGGTGGCCGCGAACACCGCGTCGGACGGCCGGCCGCGGCGCCAGCGGGTGAGGTGTCCGCGGAGCTCCTCGACGCCGGAGACGACGACCGCGAGACGGTGCGTCAGGTCCACCCGGCCGACCTGGAGGGTGTACGCGAGGTCCGCGAGGTCGATCGCGGGCTGTTCCAGGAGGAAGTCCAGCCAGGTGTCGACGTAGGCCCCGAGCCGCTCCTGGGTGTGTGCCGACAGGGTGAAGAGGACCGGTCCGCGGGTGGCCGCGCGGGCGCGGGCCGGGGGCTCGGGGGCCTCCTCCACCACGAGGTGCGCGTTGGTCCCGCCGCCGCCGATGCCGGTGATCCCGGCCCGGCGCGGCACCGGGACGCCGTCCACGACGACCCGGTCCCACGACACCGGGGTGCCGGACAGGGCGAAGGGGAGCCGGTCGAGGTCGATGGCCGGGTTGTACTCCGCCGGGAGCCTGGTCGGGGGCAGGGTGCGGTGCTTCATGGCCAGCACGACCTTGAACAGCTGCGCCATGCCAGCGGACGCCTCACCGTGGCCGATGTTGGGCTTGACCGAGCCGATGCGGAACTGCCCGTCGGCGTCCGGCCGGTCCGCGAAGACCTGGGTGAGCGCCGTCATCTCGACGGCGTCGCCGATCTCCGAGCCGTTGGCGGTGGCCTCCACGTAACCGACCGTCCGCGGGTCGATCCGCGCGTCGCGCAGCGCCGCCCGGATCACCTCGGCCTGCCGCTGGGCGCTGGGGCTGGTGAACCCGATGGTCCGCCCGTTGTGGTTGACGGCGCTGCCGCGGATCACCGCGCGCACCGGGTCGCCGTCGCGCAGCGCCTGCCGCAGCGGCTTGAGCAGTACCGCGCCGACGCCCTCGCCGGGGACGATGCCGCTGGCCTCGGCGCCGAACGACGCGCAGTCGGAACGGTCGGAGAGCAGCCCCACGGTGGCCAGTTCGACGTACGTGGACGGGTGCAGGTAGAGGTTGACGGCCCCGGCCAGGGCCAGGTCGCAGCGGCCCGAGCGCAGGCTCTCGACCGCCTCGTGCAGCGCCACGTGCGCCGAGGAGCAGGCGGTGTCGACGGCCTTGCTGGGTCCGCCGAGGTCGAACTGGAAGGAGACCCGGTTGACCATGTCGCCGAAGGAGGTGCGGGGCATCTCCAGCCGGCCTTCGGAGCCGAACCGGGTGAAGCCGTGCTTCGCGCCGCCCGCGAAGACCCCGATGCGTCCGCGGACGTCGGCGGGGAGCTTGGACGGGGCGTAGCCGGCGTCCTCCAGCGCCTTCCAGCACTCCTGGAGGAACAACCGCACCTGCGGGTCGGTGTTGCGGGCCTCCTGGTCGGTGAACTGGAACAGCGCGGGGTCGAACGCGTCGAAGCCGTCCAGGAAGGCACCCCACTTGGAGGGGCTCTTGCGGACCACGTCCGCGCCCTCGGGGCGCGGGTCGTAGTGCTCCCGCCAGTCCCAGCGGCGGTGCGGGATCTCGGTGACGGCCGAGCGTCCGTCCATGAGCAGCTGCCAGTAGCGCTGCTGGTCGGGCGCGTCCGGGAAGGTCCCGCTCATCCCGATGATCGCGATGCCGTCCTCAACGTCGGCCCCGGCGGCGTCCGTGGTGTCGCCGGCGGTGTCGCCCGCGGCCCCGGCGGCGTCCGCGTCCACCGCGACCTCGTCAACTGACGCCGTGCGAACGGCTGCGGGGACGCTTTCGGCGCTCGCGACGGTCTCGGTGACCGGGACGGGAACGGCGTCGGGGGCGGGCTCGACGGCCGGTGCGGTCCCGGCGGCGGGGACGGCGGCCGCGTCACCCCAGCCGAGGAAGTCCCGGCAGGCGTCCGGGAACCGCTCGACCAGGTGCCCGGCCACGCCCTCGACCTTCGCGAACTCGAAGAACAGCGTCCGTGAGGCCGCCGGGAACGCCTCGCTCAGCAGCTGGTTCAGCCGCGTCCGGGTGATCGAGTCGATCCCGTAGCGGTCCAGCTGCTCCGCGGGGTCGACCCCGCCCTCGGACGCGCCGATCAGCTCGGTGGCCAGCCGCGCGATCCGCTCCTCCAGCGCCGGGGCCAGCCGCTCGGGGCGCTGGTCGCCGCGCGGCGCGGCGGACGGCCCGGCCTGGGCCGGGGCGGGCGGCTCGGGGCGGCGCTCGGCCACCGGCCGGAGGGACTGCGGGCCGGCGGGGACGGCGGCGGTGATGCCGTGGCGGTCCTTGGCGAACGGGTAGCCGGGCAGCGGCACCCGGCGCCCCGTTCCGCCGTGGTGCAGCCGGCGCCACTCGATGGGGCCGCCGCGCACCCACAACTCCGCGACCTGCGCGAACTTACCGCGCTCCAGCCACTTGCCCACGGCGTCGCGCAGCTCGTCGTCGTCGGCGAAGAGCCGGACGACCTCGCCCCGCCCGTCGGCCTCGCCCAGCCAGCAGTTCTCCGGGAGCTCCTGTCCCGAGGCCAGGGCCCGCAGTCCGGCCAGGAGTTCGTCCCGGTCACGGACGACCAGCACGGCGCGCGCCGCGAGTTCGGCCCGACCGAGCTGGAGCGTGCGCGCCACGTCGGCGAGCGACGGTCCCGCGTCCGCGGCGCCGGGCCGCTCACCGTCGGCGTCCCCTTCGGCGTCCGCCGCGGCGAGCAGGCGCGCCACGTCCCCGGCGGTACGGCCCTCGTGGAGCGCGTCGGCGTCCAACTGCGGGCCGAACGCGGCCTCCAGGGCCTCGCCGAACCGGGCGAACTGCTCCGGACGCACACCGTAGGCGTCCAGGCGCTCGTCCGGGTCGATCTCGTCGGCGGCGACGCCCAGGACGTCCGCCAGCACCGCGCACACCTGCGCGGGCGCCACCGGCTGCGGGGCGGGCCGCGGCGGCGCACCGGCGGCGGGCGCCGCCAGATGCGCGGCGAGGGCGTCCGCGGCGGCGCGGAGCCGCTCGGTGGTGCGCGCCGACAGCGGGACGATCTGCGGTCCGCCGGCGGCGTCGTCGGTACGGTCCGCCGCGTCGGCGGGCACGTACTGTTCGACCACCACGTGGACGTTGGTCCCGCTGTGCCCGAAGGAGTTCACCGCGGCCATCAGCGGGGCTCCGGAGGTGCTCCGCCACGGCCGGGCCGTCTCGTCCGGGACGAAGGCCGAACCCTCGAAGCCGATCAGCGGGTTGAGGGTGCGCAGGGTCGGCATGCCGACCAGCCGGCCGTGCCGCATGGACAGCAGGACCTTGATCAGTCCGACGACTCCCGCGGGGGCGCCGGTGTGGCCGATGTGCGCCTTGGCGCTGCCGATGGTGCAGAACCCCCGCTCGTCGGTCAGCCGCCCGAACGCCCGCACCAGCGCGTTGGCCTCCACCGGGTCGCCGAGCGCGGTCCCGGTCCCGTGGGCCTCGACGTAGCCGACGCGCTCGGCGGGGATCCCGAAGCGCCGGTAGACATCGACGACCAGGTCCTCCTGGGCGGCCCCGTTGGGGGCGGTGATGCCGTTGCTGGCCCCGTCCTGGTTCATGCCGGTCGCCCGGATCACGCCGTGGATGTGGTCGCCGTCGGCGAGCGCGTCGGAGAGCCGCTTGAGGACGACGACGGCGACCGCTTCGGAGTAGACGGTGCCGTTGGCCTCGGCGTCGAAGGTGCGGCACTGTCCGCTGGGCGACATCGCGCCGCTCTCGACCAGCAGGTCCAGGCCCCGCGCGTCCAGGCCCGCGTTGACGCCGCCGACCAGCGCGAGGGACGACTCCCCCGACCGCAGGCTGTGGCAGGCCAGGTGCACCGCGGCCAGCGCGGACGAACAGGCGGTGTTGACCACCAGTGCGGCGCCGCGCAGGTCGAGGAAGTACGAGAGGCGGGAGGCCACCAGCGCGTCGGAGGCGCCGGTGAACGACTCGTGCGGGTAGCCGGTGGGTTCGGCGCCGATGAACAGTCCGGTGCGGGAGCCGGCGAGCTGCTTCGGGTCGAGGGCGGCGTCCTCCAGCGCGTGCCAGCTCTCCTGGAGCAGCAGCCGCTGGTGGTGGCTCATCAGGTCCGCCTCGTGCGGGCGGATGCCGAAGAACTCCGCGTCGAAGCAGTCCCGTTCGCCCAGTGCCCCGCCCCAGCGGTAGCCGCCGGGGTCGTCCGGGGCGAGGTAGTGGCCGGGCAGTTCGCCGTAGGTGACCCGGCCCTCGGTGAGGCGGTGCCAGAACTCGCTGGTGTCCGTCGCCCCCGGGACCTGCCCGGACATGCCGATCACGGCGACGTCCAGCATCTGCGGACGGTCCGGGTGGCCGGCCACCGGGGGTGCGGGGGTCGGCTCCGGGGCCGGGCGGTGCGCGTCCAGCAGACCGCGTGCCTGCTCGGCGCCGACCGCGCCCCGGGCGTAGCCGTCGAGGATGTCCCGGAAGTTCGCGCTGCTCATCGTTGCTCCCTCGTGGCCAGTTCGGCGTCGAGCAGGTCCAGCACCTCCGCGGCGGAGAGCTCTCCGGCCGCGAAACGTGCCTCCAACGTCACGATCAAGTCGTCCGGTGCGGGTGGCGCCGGCGGTGCTGCGGGCGCCTGCGGCGCGGGTGGCGCCGTGGGCTCCGGTGGGGCGTCGGCCGTGCCGAGCAGGCCGGTCAGGTGGTCGGCCAGCCGGTCGATCGAGGAGAACTCGTACAGGGCGGCGGCGTTGAGTTCGACGCCCAGTTCCTCGGCGATCTGCGTGACGAACGTCGAGCCGGTGATCGAGTCGACGCCCAGATCGGCGAAGGCCGTCGAGGGCGACAGGTCCTCCTTCGGCACCCGCAGCGTCCTGGCGAGCCGCTCGACCAGCAGCCGGCGGATCTCCGGGCGCCGGCCGGCGGACCCGGACGGGGCGCCCGCGCTCGGGCCGGCCACGCTCGGGCCGACCGGTGCCGTGGGGCGGGCCGCCAGCGCGCGCATCCCGATGACCTGGCGGTACCGGTCCGCGCGCAGCAGCCGCACTGCCGTGTCGAAGCAGGCGGCACCTTCGCCGTCGTCGAGGAAGCCCAGCGTCGGGTAGTCGCGTGCCGCCTCGCCGAACGAGGCCCGCCAGGCGCCCCAGTTGACGATCCCGACCGGGAACGCCGCGGTCCGGCCGACCGAGCGGGCGAACGCGTCGGCGAAGGTGATCCCGGCCGCGTAGGCGGCGTGGGTGCCGGCTCCGCCGAAGGAGAACGCCTGGGCCGAGGAGAAGTAGCAGAGGAAGTCCAACGGCTCGTCCGCCACTGCCTCGTAGAGGTGGCGGGTGCCCGCCGCCTTCACCTCGTAGTGCGCGCGGAACTCGTCCTCGCCGAGGTCGGCGAGGGCGCCCGGCGCCCCGGTGATCCGGGTGGCCCCGGCGAACAGCACCCCGTGGACCTCCCCGAGCAGGGCCTTCGCCCCGGCGATCGCCTGCCGGGCCTGTCGCGGGTCGGTGACGTCGCCCTGGACGTAGCCGATCCGGTCGTCGTACAGGGCCGCGCGCACCGCGGGGTCGCTCTGCGGACGGCGCCCGACGCAGACCACCTTGGCGTCGTACCGGTCGATCAGATGACGGCTGATGATGCGTCCCACGAACCCGCTGCCGCCGACCAGGACGTAGTTGCCGCCCGGCCGGATGCCGGGCAGTCCCGCCTGCGCCGCCTCGGCCGGCGCCACCGGGAGGACCTCCTGCCGGTACCGGCGTCCCGCGCGCAGCGCGATGAGGTCGCCGGCCGGGGCCGGGGGCTCGGTGGCCACCGCGGCGGCCACCGCGGCGCGGCCGTCGGGGGTCGCCAGTTCGGCGCTGGACACATCGAGGTTCCGCACCGCGAACCGCCCGGATTCGCGGGCCAGGAAGTAGGCCAGCCCGGCCAGGCCCGCACCGCGCGCCGTGCTGTGCTCCCCGTCGACCGACTGGGTGTCCTGCGTGACGACGGACAGGTCCGTGCGTGCGGCGGGGTCGCCGTGTCGGAGGGCCTTGACCAGGCGGAGCAGGGCGAGTTCGGGCGCGGCCGCGGTGTCCGGGCCGAGGGGGCCCGGGCCCGCGACGAGGTGGACCCGGTCGGGTGCCGGTCCGGCGAAGGTGAAGGCGAAGGCGTCGTCGAGGGGGCGCTCGGTCACCTCCGTGGCGCCGCCGGTGCGCCGGTAGTGGTCGGCCAGGGCCGTGGCGAGCGTGGCGCCCGGCGCGTCGGTGACGATCAGTACCCGGCGCGGTGCCGGCCCGGCGGCGGGCACCGCCTGGGACGCCACCCAGCGCGGCACGGTGAGCAGTCCCTCCGGCGGGACGACCGGCGCGGTGCCGGGCGCGTCCGCCGGGTGGTTCGCCCGGTCCGCGGGCAGGCGGTCCGGCACCGTAGCCGGCGCGGTGGCCGGCACGGTGGCCGGCACGGTGGCCGGCACGGTGGCCGGCACGTCCGCCGGGCGGTCCGTGCGGCCGGTGGGCACCCAGTGGCGGTCGCCGGCGAACGGGTAGGCCGGCAGGCTGACCCGGCGCGGCCGGTCCGTTCCCCACTGGGCGGCCCAGTCCACCGGGGTGCCCTCGGCCCAGCGCCGGGCGGTGGCGTGCGGCTCCGTCCCGGACCCCGTCGGGCGCACCCCGTGCCGGGCGAACTCCGCAAGCTGTCCGAGGAGTTCGGCGGTGGTGTGGGCCACGAAGGCGACCCGGGCAGCGAACTCGACCCGGCCGCTCTGGAGGGTGTGCGCGACGTCGCGCAGCGGCCGGTCGCCGGCCGTGCCGAGCGCGTCCCCGAGGCGGGCGGCCATCACTCGCAGCCGGTCCTCGCTGCGGGCGGAGAGCGGCACCACGAAGGGTTGCGCCGGTCGGCCGGCGGTTACCGCGGGCGCCGGAGCGGCCGGCAGGTACTCCTCCAGGACGAGGTGGGCGTTGGCCCCGGTGGCCCCGAAGGAGCTCAGTCCGGCGCGCCGCGGGCCGTCCGACGGCGCGGGCCACGCCTCGGCGGTGCGCTGGAGCCGGAACGGTGTGCCGTCCAGGCCGAGCAGCGGGTTCACGGTCTGCGCGTGCAGCGAGGGCACCAGTGTGCGGTGGTGCAGTTGCAGGGCCACCTTGGTCAGGCCGGCGATGCCGGCGGCGGCCTCGGCGTGTCCGATGTTGGACTTCACCGACCCCAGGGCGCAGAACCCGGTGTCACCGGTGTCCCGGCCGAAGGCGGTGGCCAGGCCCCGGATCTCGATCGGGTCGCCCAGCGAGGTGCCGGTGCCGTGCGCCTCCAGGTAGCCGAGGGACCGCGCGTCGACGTCCGCGGCGGCGAGCGCGGCGGAGATCACGGCGGCCTGGCCGACCGGGCTGGGCACGCTGAACCCGCTGACCGCCCCGGCGTGGTTGACCGCGGACCCGGCGACGACGGCGTAGATGTGGTCGCCGTCGGCCTCCGCGGCGGCGAGGGGCTTGAGGACCACCGCGCCGACGCCTTCCGCGGACACGTAGCCGTCCCCGCCCTCCCCGAAGGAGCGGCAGCGGCCGTCCGAGGAGTGCATGCCGACCGCGCCGTAGGTGCGGTACTTGCCGGGGTGCAGCGAGAGGTTGACGCCGCCCGCGAGGGCCACCTCGCACTCCCCGCGGCGCAGGCTCTCCACCGCCAGGTGCAGCGCGGTGAGCGAGGAGGAGCAGAGGGTGTCCACCGTCATGCTCGGGCCGTGGAAGTCGCCGAAGAAGGAGACCCGGTTGGCGATCTGGCCCTGGTTGAGGCTCAGCGGAACGGGCGTGGCCGCCTCCGCCGCCACCAGGGTGTAGTCCTTGTGCATGGTCCCGGCGAACACGCCGACCGCGCGGCGCCGGTCCGGCCCCTTGGCCTCGGCGAGGGTGGCCGGGGTGTACCCGGCGTCCTCGATCGCCTCCCAGCAGGTGCGCAGGAACCAGCGTTCCTGCGGGTCGGTGATCTCCGCCTCCGGGCGGGAGATCCGGAAGAAGTCGGCGTCGAACCGGTCGACGTCGTCGAGGAATCCGCCCCAGCGGGACTCGGTGTCCCCGGCGGGTGTCCAGCGCCCGGCCGGTACCTCGGACACGCTGTCCCGGCCCGCCTTGAGGTTCTCCCAGAAGTCCGCGAGGTCCGCGGCGCCGGGGTAGTGCCCGGCCATGCCGACGATCGCGAACCGCTCGGTGTCCGCGGACGGCAACCGGCGCCGCTGCAACCGCGGTCGGGCCAGCGGCTGCCGCGTCGCGCCGGCGCCACCGCTCCGGCCGGCCAGGATCGCGTGGGCGTTGGTACCGCCGTCGGCGAAGCTGGAGACGGCGGCGACCAGCGGCGCGTCCGGCCAGGGCGTGAGCGTGCGGGCGAACCGCAGCGGCACTGCGTCGAAGTCGAAGTGGGCGAGCGGTTCCTGGCCGCTGAGGAACGGCACGATCTGGCGGTTGCGCAGCATCAGGACGGTCTTGAGGACGCCGGCGATGCCTTCCGCGCACTGCGGGTGGCCGATGTTGGGCTTGACCGAGCCGAGCGAGCAGGGGGTGTCGGAACCGGCGCGGTAGACGGCCGCGATCGCCTTCAGTTCGATCAGGTCCGGGACCTGGGATCCGGCCGCGTGGGTCTCGATGTAGGTGACGTCGTCCGGGGCGACCCCGGCCCGGGCCAGCGCACGGGCCATCACCCGCTGCTGTGCGGCCGGGTTGGGCGTGGCCGGTCCGGCGGTCCGGCCGTCGTTGTTGACCGCCACGCCCTTGATCACCGCGTGCACCCGGTCGCCGTCGGCCTCGGCCGCGGCGAGTGGCTTGAGCAGGAGGACGCCGACGCCCTCGGCGGGCGTGAAGCCCTGGGCCCGCCGGTCGAACGCGTGGAACTCCGGCCCGGTGTTGAGCAGCCCGCGCCGGTCGAAGAGCCGGTGCCCGTCGGCGTTGGGGAGCAGGGTGATCCCGGCGACCAGGGCCGCTTCCACGTCGCCGGAGCGCATGGCCTGGACGGCGTGGTGCAGGGCGACGAGCGCGGAGGAGCAGGCGGTGTCCACGACCGTGCTGGGGCCTTGCAGGTCGAAGTAGTGGGAGAGGTTGGCGGCCAGGTAGTTCTGGCCGATCGCGACCACCGGGTTGCGGCTGCGGCCCAGCGTCACGTCGTCCGGGGCGTGTCGGGTGCGGCCGCCCACGTAGACGCCGATCTCCCGGCCCTTCAGCTCGGTGGGGCCGTAGCCGGCGTCGCAGAACGCGAACAGGGCCTCCTCCAGGAGCAGCAGCGCCTGCGGGTCCATCGCGGCGGCGTCGCTGTCGGAGAGGTGGAAGTGGGCGGGGTCGAATCCGTCCAGGTCGATCAGGCCGGCGGTGTATCCGGTCTCGCCGCCCCAGCGGCGGGCCGGCACCGGGGCGATCGCCGAGCGTCCGGCGCTCAGCAGCTGCCAGTAGGCGTCCAGGTCGGGGGCGCCGGGGAAGCGGCCGGACATCCCGATGACCGCGACGTCGAACGGTCCGGCGTCGGACGCCTGAGGTCGCGGGGCCGGCACGGGGGCGGACACCGTAACGGCGGCGGAAGCAGGGGTGGCGGCGGCAACGGCGGGGTGGCTGGGGGCCGTTGGGCCGGCCGGTGCCGGTGTGGTGCCGAAGGTCCGGGCCAGGGCCGGGCCGTGGTGGGTGGCCAGCCAGCCGGTGAAGGACTCCACGGTGGGGTGCTCCACGAGGACCGACGGGTCGAGCTCGACGCCCAGTTCCCCGCCGACCCGGCGCAGGATCTGCACCATCATGATCGAGTCGGTGCCGTAGTCGGCGATCGGCACGTCGGCCGCCAGGCGCTCGCGGTCGAAGCCCAGTTGCTCGGCGAGCAGGCCGAGCAGCCAGGCCGCGGCCTCCTGCGCCGCCTCCCCGGTCCCGGCCGCCGGCGTCCCTCCGTCCCGCGCACCGGCCGCCGCCGCGACCGCGGGGCGGGCCGGCGCGGGGGCGGCCGGCCGGCGGTTGCGCAGGGCGCGCGGTGTCCAGTCCGGGGCGACGATCGCCGGCAGGACCACCGGTCCGGCGCCGGTGGACAGGATGTGGTCGAGCAGGCGCAGTCCCTCGGCCTCGGAGAGTTCGCCGAGGCCGGTGGCCTGGTAGCCGGGCCCGGGCCGCTCGCTGCCCATGCCGACGCCCCGCCAGCTGGGCCAGGCCACGCTCACCAGGGGCAGCCCGTGCGGCGCGCGGCGGGCGACGGCGTCCAGGTGCGCGTTGGCCATCGCGTAGTCGCTCTGCCCGACCGCGGCCGCGGGGACCATCGAGGCGACCGAGGAGAACAGCACACCGAACCGCAGCGGGTCGCCGGCGAGCGCGTCCACCAGGGCGTCGAGTCCGGCCGTCTTCGGCGCGAGCACCGCCCGCACCGCCTCGACCGGTTTGCCGACGAAGGCGAGGTTGTCCCGGTCGACGAGCCCCGCGGCGTGCAGCACACCGCCGATCGGCCCGTACTCGCGCCGGATCCCGGCCAGGGCCTCCCGGACCGCGGCGGCGTCCTCGCCCAGGGGCAGCGCGAGGACCCGCAGCCGGACCCCGTCGCGCTCCAGCGCGCGCAGTCCGCCGAGCTTCCGCCCCAGTGCGGTGTCCGGGCCGTAGCGGTCCCAACTCTCGCGCGGCGGAAGCTGCTCGCGCCCGGTCAGGACGAGGGTGCGGGCGCCCCACGCGTCGACGGCGTGCCGGGCGAGCGCCAGGCCGATGCCGCGGGTACCGCCGGTGATCAGCAGTGGCTCGTCGGCCGGGAAGCGGACCGGGGCGCCGGTGGCGGCCGGCAGCTCGGCGAGCACGGACCGGTGGCGCGTCCCGTCGCGGTAGGTGACGTCGTGGTCGTCGCCGCCGTCGGCCAGTTCCCGGGCGAGCAGCGCGGGCAGGTCGGGGTCGGCGGGGTCCGCCTCCAGGTAGCGGGAGCGGATCCGGCCGTACTCGCTCTGCAGCATCCGGTAGAGCCCGGCCCGGGCGTCGCCGGTGCCCACGCCGAGCAGCAACGCCGGGCGTCCGGCCATCCGTTGGAGCACCGGCAGCCAGTCCGCGAGCGCGAGCCCGCCGAGGTCGACCAGCGCCTCGAACCGGTCGTCGAGCTCGGCCACGGATCCGACCGGTACCGCGCCCGGCAGGGCGTCGGCGACGCGGCGGGCGGCCGGCCCAGTGCCGAGGACGGCCACCGCGGCCGGCGGCCGGCCGGGGGTGATCTCGGCGGGCTCCCACTCCCGGGTCAGCAGACGGGTCCCGTCGGGTGCCGGGACCCCGGCCGGCCGCCGGTGCGCGGCGAACACCTCGCCGAACGCGTCCGGTTCGGCGACCGGGCGCCACACCTCGTCGTAGCCGGAGTCCTGGAGCACCTGCTGCCAGCCGGCCGCGGTGAGGATCGGCGCGCCGGGGATGCGGACGTCCTCGTCGTCGTAGCGCCACCAGCCGTCGAGGAGGCCGAAGGTCAGGGTGAGCACCGCGGACTTGCGGGTGACCTCGTTGATGACGAGGACGCCGCCGGGGCGCAGCGCGGCGGCCAGATTGCGCAGGACGAGGCGGATGTCGCAGGTGGCGTGCAGCACGTTGGTCGCCACGATCACGTCGCAGTCGCCGCCGGTGAGCTGCTCGCCCGCGCCCGGCTGTTCGACGTTCCACCGGCCGTAGCGCAGGTACCCGCGGCCCGGGCCGAAGCGGCGCTCCGCCTGGTCCAGGAAGGCCGGGGAGAGGTCGGTGTACCAGTACTCGACGCGGTCCGCGTGGGCGTCGAGGCGGGGCAGGACGACGGCGGTGGTGCCGCCGGTGCCGGCACCGACCTCGGCGAGCCGGACGGTGGCCCGGGGGTCGTCGGCGAGGCGCTCGCGCACGGCCGCCGCGGTCACCTCGGCGACCACGTCGTTGAGCCGGTCGGCGACCGCGTTGCCCTGGTACACCGCGGTGAGCTTGGCCATGGAGCCGCCGGGGAACAGCACGTCGGTCGCGGGCACCGCACCGGACAGGATCCCGGGCAGCTGGTCGATGCACTCCTCGACCAGGGAGAGCTGCGCGTTCCAGTACGGGTCGGCCGCGAAGCGCGCCCGGACCGCCGGCCATGCGGTGGCGTGCGCCGGGGGCTGCCCGGCCGCCAGCTCCAGGACGCCGTCGGCCAGGTGGGTCAGGCCCGCGGCGGTGAGCAGGGTTGCCGCCTCGTCCAGCCAGCGTCGGTACTTGTCCAGGACGGACATCCGCCGGGCCAGTTCGGCCACCGGCTCGGTGCGCCCGTGCGCGAACGCGCCGGCGGTACGGAGCCGCTCCAGCAGCCGGCCGGCGATCAGCCGGTCGAGTTCGTCCGCGGACAGCGCCGCCGGGGCCGGGGCGGCGGGGATACGGGTGCTCTCCCTGAGCCGGCCCAGTCCGCCCGCGGGCGCGGTCCGCGGGCGGTCCTGCGCCGGGTCGTCGGCGGCGTCGAACGCGTGAGGGAACCGCTCGGCCAGGTGGGCCGCCAGGTCGCGGACGGTGGTGTATTCGAAGAGCAGCGTGGGGGCCAGTTCCTGGCCCACGGCGTCCTGTACCGCTTCGACCAGGCCCAGCACCTGCACCGAGTCGATGCCCAGTTCGTAGTAGCCGGAGGTCACCGGGATCGACTGCGGTGCGCGGCCCAGGTGTTCGGCCAGCAGGCGCCGGAGGAAGTCCTGCGCGCGGGCGGTGGCGGGCGCGCCGGGGAGCGTTCCCCCGGCGGCGGCCGGCGCTCCCGGCTCCGCCGCACCGGCGGCGGGCGCTACGGCCTTGCTGGACAGCTCGGACAACTCGGCCACCTGCCGGCCCTCCTGGTCGAAGAAGTCCACGGAGAGCCGGACGACCTCGCCGCGGCGGCTCACCGAGGAGCGGCGCACCCGGGCCGTGCAGCGCTCGGTGAGCGGTCCGGTGGTGCGGAACGAGGACAGGTGCAGCGGCAGGAACGCCCGGCCGCCGGTGTCGAGCAACGCTCCGGCCGCGACCGTCCCGCCGAGCAGCAGGGCCGGGTGCACCAGGAAGTCGCCCGGTGCGGCGGTGAGTTCGGCGGTCAGTTGCTCCTGGTCGGTGCGGACCAGGCCGTCGGCGCGCGCCGCACCGCGGTAGTGCTGGCCGTTGCCGGCGTCCCGGTCGTATGTGTCGGCCAGCGGCCTGGGGGTGTCGTGCGGGTGGCTCACCAGCCGCTCCCGGAAGACCGGCGGGCCGGTCACCTCGACCTCGGCCGTGGCGTAGGGCTCGCCGTCGGTCACGGTGACCTGCCACCGGCCGGCCCCGGCCGGGGTGCAGCGGACCTCCGCGGCCACCGGCCGGTCGGTGACGTCCAGCGGTCGCAGCGCGGTGAGGTTGCGGACCGTCACCCGCTCGACCGGGTGCCCGTGGTCGCGGAACACCCCGGCGATGAGGTCGAGGTAGGCCAGTGCGGGCAGTAGGAACCGGCCCTGTACCTGGTGCCCGGCGATGACCGGGGTCGCGGTGGAGAGCAGCACCTCGCCGCGTAGCGGGGCGTCTTCGGGTGCCGGGGGCGGGGCGGGGCGGGTGCGCACCGCGTCGGCGGCGGGCAGCCAGCAGCGTTCGCGGGCGAACGGGTAGCCGGGCAGCGGGATCAGCGGACCGTCGCCGGGCCAGTCGAGCTGGGCGCCGCGGACCCAGGCGGCGGCCAGTTCCCGCGGGGTGCGGTCCGCGGCCGGTGCGGCGGAGCGGACCGCGGTGCCGGTCAGGACCTGCGGTGCGGGCGTACCCGCCAGGTGCCGGTCGAGCGCGTCCACGAGGTCGGCCACGCCGTCGAAGACCACGGCGAGGCGGTGAGCCATCGGCTCACGGGTCCGGAGCGTCGCGGCGAGCGCGGCGGGGTGGGTGTCCCGTCCCTCGCCGCGGAGGAACTCCGCGAGCTGCGCGGTGTGTTCGGTGAGCCGCTCCGCATCGCGTGCGGAGAGCACGCAGACGTACGGCGGCTCCGGCGCGGGGGGCTGCGTGGGTGACACGAACTCCTCCAGGATCACATGGGCGTTGCTGCCGCCCGCGCCGAACGCGCTGATGCCAGCGGTGCGGGGCAGCGGACGGCCCGCGGCGTCGACGCGCGGCACCCAGGGGGCGAGTTCGCGCTGCAGCCGGAAGGGGGTGGCGTCCAGGTCGAGGTGCGGGTTGAGGCGGTCGGCGTGCAGCGAGGGCACCAGTTCCCGGTGCCGCAGCTGGAGCAGGACCTTGGTCAGCGCGGCCATGCCGGCGGCCGACTCGGCGTGGCCGATGTTCGACTTCACCGAGCCGATCGGGATGCGCACCCCGTCCAGGTCGTGTCCTTGGAAGGCGCGGGCCAGGCCGCTGATCTCCACCGGGTCGCCGAGCGAGGTGCCGGTGCCGTGCGCCTCCAGGTAGTCCAGTTCCGCGGGGGTCAGACCGGCCCGGGTCAGCGCCTCGCCGATCATCACCCCCTGGGACCGGGGGTTGGGCACGCTGAAGCCCTTTCCGGCGCCGCCGTGGTTCACCGCCGTGGACCTGACCACGGCGAGGATGCGGTCACCGGCCGCCTCGGCCGCGGAGCGCCGCTTGAGCAGCACCGCCCCGGCGCCCTCGGCGGGCACGTAGCCGTCGCCGCCCTCGCCGAAGCTGCGGCACCTGCCGTCGGTGGACAGGAAGCCGCCCTTGGCGAGTTGGAGGTACTTCAGCGGGTGGCTGGAGACGTTGACGCCGCCGGCCACCGCCACCTCGCAGTCCCCGTCCCGGATCGCCTGGCAGGCCAGGTGCAGGGCGGTGAGCGAGGACGAGCACATGGTGTCGAGGGCGATGCTCGGCCCGTCGAAGTCGAAGAAGTAGGACACCCGGTTGGCCACCGAGGCGTACGACGACGAGGTGGCCGCGCCGTCACCGCGCAGGGCTTCGTCGACGCCGTACAGCTGGTAGTGGCCGTACATCAGGCCGACGAAGACGCCGGTGCGGACCGTGGACAGGGCCGCCCGGGAGGTGCCCGCGTCCTCCAGGAGGTGCCACACCGTCTGCAGGAAGATCCGCTCCTGCGGGTCGATGTGCTCCGCTTCGACCTGGGACATGCGGAAGAACATCGGATCGAAGGACGCCACGTCGGAGAGCCAGCCGCCCCACTTGGCATACGTCTTGCCGGGGACGTCGCGGTCCGGGTCGTAGAACCGGTCGTGGTCCCAGCGGTCCTGCGGCACCTCCTCGATGCAGTCCCGGCCGGCGCGCAGATTGCGCCAGAACTGCCACAGGTCGTCGGCCTGCGGGTAGCGGCCGGCCACCCCGACGATCACGATCTCGTCGGCGGGGTCGGGTCCGAGGTCGGGTTCGGGCACGGTGGCGTGCACGACCGGGCCGGTTACGGCCGCGGCGGGGACCACTGCCGCGGCGGTCGCCGTCGCACCGGGGAGCGGGTCCATCGGCGCCACGGCAGCCGCGTCCGCCGCCCCCGCAACGGTCTCGGCGACCGCGCCTTCGGCGTGCGGTGCGGACGCCGGCCGGGGGGCGGCCAGGTCGCGCACCGCGGCGGGGTGCCGTTCGGCCAGGTACGCCGCCAACTCGCCGACCGTCAGGTACTCGAAGAACAGCGTCTTGGACAGCGGGCCGAAGCGCTCCTCCAGTGCCCGGGTGAGGCTCAGCACCAGCAGCGAGTCGACTCCGTAGTGGTCGAACGGCTCGTCCTCCGCGACGTCGTCGAGCGGCATCTTCAGCTCGGCGGCCAGCAGTTCGCGCAGGAACGCGACGGCGGTGGGACCGAGCGCACCCTCGTCCGGGTCCGGCCCGGCCGGGGTGGCCGCCGCGGGCGCCGGCGCCGGCTCGGGCTCGGCGGGGCGTCGGCGCAGGGCCTCGGCGATCCGCCCGTGGTCGCCCGCGGTGAGCAGGACCCGGGAGGCGCCGGTGGCCAGCGCGCCCTCCAGGGCGTCGAGTGCGGCCCCGGTCGGCAGCGGCTCCATGCCGAACTCGCGCCGCATGCCCTGCCGGGCCTCGGCGGTCAGGGTCATGCCGCCGTCGCGCCAGAGCGACCAGTCCACCGTCAGGCTGCGGCCGGGGCGCCGCTCCAGATAGTGGTCGAGGAAGCTGTTGGCGAAGGCGTAGTCGGTCTGCCCGACGTTGCCGAACACCGCGGCGGTCGAGCCGAAGGCGAGGAGGTAGTCGGGTTCGTCCGCCCGGGTCGCCTCGTCCAGGTGGACCAGGCCCCGCACCTTGGGCGCGAGTACCGCGTCGGCGTCCGCGCGGCTCTTGTGCAGCGCCAGCGAGTCCCGCAGCGTGCCCGCCGCGTGCACGACACCGGCGATCCGTCCGAAGCGGCGCCGGGCCTCGTCCACCACCCGCTCGACGTCGGCCCGCACGGCGACGTCGGCGCTCAGGTGCAGCCAGCCGTCCGGCAGGGGTTCGGCCGGTGCGGTCCGGCTGACCAGCACGATGCGGGCGCCGGGATGCCTGGCGATCCGTTCGGCGACCAGCCGCCCCAGCTTCCCGGAGCCGCCGGTGATGAGGTGCGCACCGTCCCGGGCCAGCGGCGAGCCACCGGCCTCGGGGAGGGCGAGCGCGCGCCAGCCGCGGGCCGCGCGCCGACCGGCGCCGGTCCGCACCTCCGGTTCGCCGCCGGGGAGTTCGTCGAGCACCAGCGCGGCGAGCTCCCGGACGGAGTCGGTGGTGGGGCCGGTGCGGGCCAGCACGCTCATCCGGATCGCGGGGTATTCCTGGCCGATCGACCGGGCGAGGCCGTCGAGCGCACGGTGCGCCGCCCCGGCGGCACCGGCCCGGTCGTCGTGGACGTACAGGTAGCGCAGCAGCCCGCCGCTGGTGGCGATCCGGGTCCGGCAGACGTCGAGGGCCGTGTGGAAGCCGTCGCGCAGCGCCGCGTCGAGACCGTCCCCGGTGGCGAGGTGAACGACGCACGAGGCGGTCTCCACATCGCCGACCCGTACGGTCAACTCCGGTGCGAGCAGCGCCAGTTCGTCGCGGAGCGCCTGGGCGCGGCCGTCCCCGGTGTCGAGGACGGCGAGCGGCCCGGCCGCGGTCCGCCGGGCGGGCTCGGGCGCGGTGTCCGTCTCCTGCCACACCGGCTCGAAGGCGTGCACCGCGGGCTCGGTCTGCGGTACGGCGCGCAGCGTGAAGCGCTCGATGCGCGCCACCACCGTGCCGTCGGGGGCGGCCAGGACGATACGGAAGACCTGGGCGTCCGCGCGGCTCTCCACCGCCTCGGCGTGCACCAGGCACTCGGCCGGCAGTTCGCCGAAGAGCTGCACCGACCCGATCGAGTAGGGCAGGTGCGGCGTCGAGCCCTCCACCAGCCAACCGGCCGTCTGGAGTGCTCCGTCGAGCAGCGAGGGGTCGAACCGGTACGCGCCGGTCGCGGGGCGGCGCAGCCGCGCCAGGGCCTCGCCGTCACCGAGCGCCAGTTCCTCGATGACCTGGAAGGCCGGGCCGTACCGGAAGCCCAGGGTGTGGAAGTAGGCGTAGGTCTCCTGCCGGGTCCGGTGCCGGTGGCACCGGTCGCGCACCGCGGCCGGATCGATCCGGTCGGGGGCCGGCGCGGCGTCCGCGCCGGGCTCGTCGAACACCACGCGACCGCGGGCGTGCGCGCGCTCGCCGACGACCTCGAACGCGCCGGAGGGCGCGACCACCACCCGCAGGTCCTTGTGCTGGTCGGGCCGGAGGGCGACGGGCGCGGCCCAGACGACGTCGTCGATCCGCCGGACCGCGGCGGTGCCGTGCGCCCGCTCACCGGCGAGTCGCGCCATCTCCAGGTACACCACGCCCGGCAACACCCGCTCCTGGCCGACCTGGTGGTCGGCGAGGTAGAACTCCGCCCCGGTGAGCCGCTTGGCGAAGATGGCCTCGCCGAACGTCGAGACGTTCTCGTCCAGCAGTGCGGCACCGTCGGCCGGGGCCGGGGCGACACGCGGAGCCCGGCCGTCGGTCGGGGCCGGGGCGTCGACCCAGTGCCGGGTCGGCTCGAACGGGTAGGTGGGCAGCGCGATCCGGCGGGCCGGCGGCAGTCCGGACCAGTCCACGTCCGCGCCGTCGGTCCACAGCTGAGCCAGGGACGCGAGGTCCCGCTCGGCCGACAGCGCGCGGACGAAGTCCTGCCAGGCCGCGCCGCGCGAGGCCGCGGTGCGGCGCCGGTCACCGCTCACCCGGGCGCGCAGCGCCCCCGCCCCGGCGCGGCCCTCGGCGCCGGCGTCCAGCTGTGCCAGCAGTTCGGTGCGGCCGCGGGCGACGAAGGCGAGCCGCTCCTCCATCGCCTCCCGGCCGGTGCGCAGGGTGAACGCGACATCGGCGGGCGCGGGCTCCGTCCGTCGGACGAAGGCGGCGAGCCGTCGGGCCTGCTCCCGCAGGCCGCGCTCGGTCCGGGCGGACAGGACGAACAGGTCCTCCGCGGCGCGGTCCGGACCGTGCGGTACGGCCGGCGCCTCCTCGATCACCACGTGTGCGTTGGCGCCGCCGAAGCCGAAGGAGCTGACGCCCGCGCGACGGGGCAGCGCGGAGCCGTCCTCGGCCACGGGTGCGGGCCAGGGCCGGGTGGTGTCGACGATCTCGAAGGGGCTGCCGTCCAGTTCGAGGTAGGGGTTGCGCTCGCGGAAGTGCAGGCTGGCCGGGAGGGTCCGGTGCTGGAGCGCGAGCACGACCTTGAGCAGTCCGGCGATCCCGGCGGCGGCTTCCAGATGGCCGATGTTGGTCTTCACCGAGCCGATACCGCAGCTGGGTTCGGTCACCTCGGCGTCCCCGCGCAGCCGCCCGAACGCCTCGGTCAGACCGGCGATCTCGATCGGGTCGCCGAGTGCGGTGCCGGTGCCGTGCGCCTCGATGTAGCCGACCGTGCGGGGGTCGATGCCCGCCGCCCGGTAGGCCGCGACGAGCAGGTCGGCCTGCGCGCCGGGGTTGGGCGAGGTGAGTGAGGTGGTTCGGCCGCCGTGGTTGACCGCGGCCGCCTTGATCACCGCGGCCACCCGGTCACCGTCCCGGCGTGCGGCCGCGTGGTCCCGCAGCACCACCACACCCACGCCCTCACCGCGCACGTAGCCGTTGGCGGAGGCGTCGAACGCCTTGCACCGGCCGTCCTCGCTGAGCATCTCGTTGCGGCTGAGGGCGGTGTAGAGCCCCGGGTCGAGGATCAGGCTGACCCCGCCGGCGAGGGCCAGGTCGCAGGTGCCGTCGCGCAGCGCGGTGACCGCCTGTTGCACGGCGGTCAGCGAACTGGAGCAGGCCGTGTCCACCGCGACGCTGGGGCCGCGCAGGTCCAGGAGGTACGAGATGCGGTTCGGGATGATCGACTGGGCGGCGCCGGTGAGGGTGTGCGGCTCGGCCGCCCGTCCGGCGGCCCGCTGCACCTCGGCGTAGTCGGAGTTGGTGGTGCCGATGAAGACCCCGACCCGCTGGCCCGCGAGGTCCGAGGCCCGGTAACCGGCGTCCTCGATCGCCGACCACACCGCTTCGAGGAGCAGGCGCTGCTGGGGGTCCATCAGCTCGGCCTCGCGGGGCGAGATCGCGAAGAAGGCGGCGTCGAAGCGGTCCACGCCGGAGAGGAATCCGCCCCAGCGGGAGCGGGAACTCTCGGTGTGCGCCCGCCAGTCCCAGCGGTCGGCGGGGATCTCGGTGACCAGGTCCCGGCCCTGCGCCAGGTTCTCCCAGAACTCGGTGAGATCGGCGGAACCGGGCAGCCGGCCGGCCATGCCGACGATCGCGATGTCGCCGGTTCCGGTGCGGTCGGCGGCGGCCGGGGCGCTGCCGGCCGCGGCCCCGGTGACCCCGGTGGACGCGGCGGGCGCCGGACCGCCGGTCCCGGCCGGCGGAGCCTCCTCGCGCGGTGCGTCGCCGCGGTCGGCCCCGGCCAGGTGGGCGGCGACCGCGGAGACGGTCGGGTAGCGGTAGAACAGCGTCGGCAGCACTTCGGTGCCGTACCGCTCGCTGATCCGGGTGCTGAGCGCGGTGAAGCTGACCGAGTTCATGCCGAGTTGGCCGAGCGGGACGTCCGGGGGGACCTGCGCGGGGTCCGTGTCGAGGAGGTCCGCGATCAGCGCGGTCAGCTCCGCGGTACGGACCGCGGGGCTCTCGGGGGCGCCCGCCGCGTGCACCGCGGGCTCCGGGGCGGCCGCCGGGTGTCCGGGACGTTCCGTGGCGGCCGCCGCGCCCAGCTCGGCCAGGGGCGCGTCGGTCAGTCTGCCGCGGTCCACCTTCCCGTTGAGGGTCTGCGGCAGCGACGCCACCGGGAGGAGGACCTCGGGGACCATGTGCGGGGGCAGCCACCGGGCCAGCGCCTCGCGGGGCGGCAGCGCGGCGCCGCCGTCGAGCACCAGGAAGGCGTGCAGGACGTTCTCGCCGCCGGTGCGGCGCGCGACCACGGCGGCCTCGCGGACCCCGGTCTGCGTGCGCAGCACCGCCTCGATCTCGCCCGGTTCGATCCGGAAGCCGCGGACCTTGACCTGGGCGTCGAGCCGGCCCAGGTACGCGATCCGACCGTCGGGCAGGGCGCGCACCAGGTCGCCGGTGCGGTAGCGGCGGACGCCGTCGGTGGTGACGAACCGTTCGGCGGTCAGCTCCGGGCGGCCCAGGTAGCCGGTGGCCAGGCCCGCGCCCCCGATGTACAGCTCGCCGGGCACACCCGCCGGGACCGGCCGGCCCCGGGTGTCGAGCACGTGCAGCTCGGTGTTGGCGATCGGGTGGCCGATGGTGACCCGCTCGCCGGGCACGAGCCGGCACACGGCCGACCAGATGGTGGTCTCGGTCGGCCCGAACATGTTCCACACCTGGCCGGCGCGGGCCAGCAGTTGCTCGGCGGTGTCCTGGTCGAGGGCCTCTCCCCCGCACAGCACCTTCAGTGCGGGGTTGCCCGTCCAACCGGCGGCGAGCAGCATCTTCCAGGTGGCGGGGGTGGCCTGGACGACCGTGGCCGGGCTGGCGTCGAGCAGGCGGCGCAGCAGGACGCCGTCCCGGGCGACCTCGGTGGGCACGAGCTCCACCCGGCCGCCGGTGATCAGCGGCAGGAACAGTTCCAGGGCGGCGATGTCGAAGCAGACGGTGGTGAGCGCCAGCAGGTGGTCGCCGGCCGTCAGACCGGGCTCCTCGGCCATCGACAGCAGGAGGTTGGCCAGCGCCCGGTGCGGTACCTGGACGCCCTTGGGGCGGCCGGTCGATCCCGAGGTGTAGATCACGTACGCGGCATCGTGCGCGGTCGGCCCGGCGCCCGCCCCCGGCCGGGACCCGCCGGCGGTCGCCGCGGTCCCGTCGGTCCTGTCGGTCCCGTCGGTCCTGTCGGTCCCGTCGGTCCCGTCGATGCCGGCGTCGGCTGCGTCGACCGTCAGGACGGGGGTGCCGAGGTCGGGGTGCGTGCCGGAGGAGCGCACCAGCAGCAGGTGCAGGCTGGCGTCCTCGGCCATGTACCGCAGCCGCTCGGCCGGGTAGCCGGGGTCCAGCGGTACGTAGGCGCCACCGGCCGCGAGCACGCCCAGCAGGGCGACGAGCAGGTCAGCGGACCGGTCGACCAGCACGCCGACCCGGCGGCCCGGCGCGACTCCGCGGTGCCGGAGGCGGTCGGCGAGCGCGTCGGTGCGGGCCATCAGCTCCCGGTAGGTCAGCGTGGTGTCCGGGTCGGACACCGCGATCGCCTCGGGTGTGCGGCGGGCCTGCTCGGCGAACAGGACGGGCAGGGTGCGGTCCTCGGGGTAGTCGCGCCGGACCCGCCGGTGCCGTTCCTGGGCCGCGCGCAGTTCGTCGGCGCTCTGCAGGGGCAGGCGGTCGACGGCGCGGTCCGGTCCGGCCAGCGCCGCGTCGAGCAGCACGCCGAAGTGCGCGCCGAGCCGCCGCACGGTGTCCTCGTCGAAGAGGTCCGGGTTGTACTTGAGGCAGTACCGGGCCCCCTCGGGCTCCTCGACGACCTCCAGCGTGACGTCGAACTCGCCCTCCTGGTGGACGCCGGGGAACACCCCGGACACCGGTGCGGTGTCGGTGTCGTCCTCCACCCAGTTCTGAAAGTAGAAGGCGGTGTCGAAGAGGCGGGACCCGCGTAGTTCCTGGGCGAGCGTCAGGAGCGGGTAGTCGCTGTGCTCCAGGGCCGCGAGGACGGTGTCCCGCGCGTCGCGCAGCACGGTCCGGAAGTCCTGTTCCGGGTCGATGTCGTGCTTGAGGACGACCATGTTCATGAAGTAGCCGAGCACCTCGGCGTACTGCGGGGACGGGCGCCCGGCGACGGGGGTGCCGATCAGGACGCGGTCCTGCTGGGAGTAGCGGTGCAGCAGGGTGGCGTAGACCGCGAGCAGGACGGTGAAGAGCGAGGTCCGCTCCTCGGCGGCCAGCCGTCGGGCGGCCTGGATCTGCCCTGCGGTCAGCCGGCCTTCGACGGAGGCCCCGCGGTAGCTCGGCACCGCCGGGCGGGGACGGTCCAGCGGGAGCTGGAGGGCGGGCAGGTCGCCGGAGAGCTGCCGCAGCCAGTAGGCACGCAGGCGGTCGCCGTGCTCCGAACCCAGCAGCTCCGTCTGCCAGTCGACGAAGTCGGCGAAGGTCGCCGACGGTGCGGTCGCCGGCGGGCGCTGCCGGTAGAACGCGGACAGCTCGCGCAGGAACACCGCGATGGACAGGCCGTCGAAGACGATGTGGTGGAAGGTGAGCAGCAGGACCCGCCGGCCGTCGGCCAGGGCGAACAGGGTGGCCCGCAGCAGCGGCCCGCGCGCCAGGTCGAAGGGCTCCCGGACCGCCGCCCGGGCCGCCTCGCGGACCTCGTCCGGACCGCCGGTGCCCATCTCCCGCCGGTTGACGGCGAGTTCCTGGGCGGGTTCGACGATCTGCTGGTCGCCGGTCACCCGGGCGCGCAGCTGGGGGTGCCGGTCGACCATCGACTGGAGCGCCGCACCGAGGGCGGCTTCGTCGGTGTCCGGTGCGAGCCAGAACGCCAGCGGCAGGTTGTAGGCGTAATTGCCGGGGGCGGTCCGCTCGATCACGCTCAGCGCCCGCTGGCCCACCGAGAGCGGGAAGGCGACCGCTGCCGGCCGGGGCTGCGGCGCCGGGGGCTGCCCGTCGGCGGGTCCGTCGTCGGGCCCGGCGCCGGTCAGTTCGGCGAGGTGGTCGGCGACGTCGCGCAGGGTGGGGTGCTGGAGGAGGTCGCCCAGCCGGACCCGGAGGCCCAGCTCGTCCTCGATCGCCGCCGCGATCTTCATGCCGCTGAGCGAGTCGAAGCCGTAGTCGGACAGGAGCCGCTCGGGGTCGACCGGTTCGTCCAGTTTCAGGGTGGCCGCGACGATGTCGCCGAGCCGGGACAGCAGCCGCTGACCCGCCGCGGCGGCGTGGCCGGCCCGCGGCGGCGCCGGGTCGGCGGCCGGCGCGGTCGCCGGGGCCGCCGGGGCAGCTGCGGCGTTCGCCCCGATGATCACGTGCTGGCCGAGGGCCGCGCCGCGGTCCAGGACCAGGGCGTCGCTGAAGCCCTCCTCGATCAGGAGCCGCTGCCAGGTCTGCGGGGTGGCCAGCGGGGCGTCCTTGATGCGCAGCTCCGGGTCGGTGAAGGCCCACCAGCCCTCCAGCACACCGCCGGTGACGGTGATGCTGCTACGGATCGAGGTCAGCTCGTTGAGCACCAACCACCCGCCGGGGCGCAGCAGTTCGCGCGCCGTGCGCAGCGTGCGGCGCAGGTCACCGGTGGCGTGCACGACGTTGGTGGCCACCACGACGTCAGCGCTGCCGGGGGTGAAGCCCTGCTCGGTGAGGGGCCGTTCGAGGTTGAGCATGCGGAACCGGGTGAACGGGTGGCGGGCGCCGAACCGCTCCTCGGCGGCCTCCAGGAACTGCGGCGAGATGTCGGTGAAGACGTACTCGGCTCGGTCGGCCCAGGGGGACAGGGCGGGCAGCACGCGGTCCGTGGTGGCGCCGGTGCCGGCCCCGAACTCCACGACCCGCAGCCGCTCATCGGCGCCGAGTGCGAGAACCCGCCGTCGTGCGTGCTCGGCCACCGTCTCGGCGACCAGTGTGTTGAAGGAGTCGGTGAGCGGGTTGCCGCGGTAGAAGTCCTCGACCAGTTCCATCGACGCGTTCGGGAACATGATCTCGGTGGCGCCGACGTCGCCGCGCAGCACCTGCGGGTAGCTCCGCAGGAACAGTCGGGTCAGCTCCACCGTGGCCCTGATGTCCGGGTGGTCGGCGGCTATCCGGTCCAGTTCGCGTTCCCGGTGGTCCGCGGGGGTGCGGTCGCCGGCCGCGAGGACCTCGACGGCGTCTCCCCGCACGGCGAGGTGTCCGGCGTCGGCGAGGATGTTCAGCAGGGCCCCGTGCAGCCGGTGGTACTTGGGGACGATGCCGAGCCGGTCCGCGAGGCCGGTCACGCTCTCCCGCTCGCCGGGGCGGGTGAAGGCACCCATCTGCCGGTAGATGTCGAGGAGCGCGGATTCGCAGAGCGCGGAGAGCCGGTCGTACCCGGCGAGGACGGCTTCGGCGCCCGGGTCGGCGGGCGCCGGCGGGGCGATCCGGCCGGCCAGCGCCGAGGCGCGGTGGCCCAGCACCTCCAGGGCCTGCCGGTCGGCGCGGATCGGCATGACCTGGACCGGGCCGTGGACCAGCACCCGCTCCAGGGCGTCCAGCCCCTCGCGCACCGAGAACGCCTCGACGCCGTTGCGCCGGAAGATCTGTTGGAGGCCCGGCTGCGCTCCGGAGCCGACCAGGCCCCAGTAGCCCCAGTTGACCACCCGCACCGGGTACGGGAGCCGCGTGGACAGCGCCCGGCCGTAGGCGTCCTGGAAGGAACTGGCCGCCACGTAGGCGGCGTTGCCCGCGGCGCTCACGAAGGAGCCCACCGAGCTGAAGAAGGCGAGGAAGTCCAGGGGTTCGTCCCCCAGCGCGTCGGTCAGCGCGACCGAGCCGTCGATCTTGGCGGCGAGCGCCGTGCGCAGCTCCGGCTCGGTGAGTTCGGCGAGGGTGCTGGCGTTGAACGCCATCGCCGCGTGGCAGACGCCGTGCAGCGCACCGAAGTGCTGCCGGGCCTCGGCCAGTGCCGCGCGCAGTGCGGACGGGTCCGCGGCGTCGGCCCGCAGGTGCACCAGCCGGCCGCCCGCGGCGCGCACCCGCTCCGCGGTGGCCAGCTGTTCGGGGCCGAGGGGACTACGGCTGACCCAGACCAGATTGGCCTGGTACCGCTGGGCCAGTTCCTCCGAGAGGGCGCGGCCGATGCCGCCGGTCCCGCCGATCAGGAGGTATGTGCCGCCGCTGCGGTAGGGCGAGCGGTCCGGCGCCGGCAGCGGGGTCTCGACCAGGCGCCTGACGTGCCGTCGGCCGGCCCGCAGCAGGACCGCCCGGCCGCCCGGGTCCGGGGGCTCCACGAGCACCGCGGCCAGTGCCTCCTGCGGATCGGTGGCGGTCACGTCGATGCAGGTGACGTCGAGGTCGGGGCGCTCGGCGGCCACGATCTGCGCCAGACCCAGGATCCCCGCCGCGTGCGGGTTGTCGTCGTACGCACCGCTGGTCACCACGGTGAGCCGGGTGCCGAGGCCGTGGGTGCGGAACAGTGCCAGCACGCCGTCGCGCAGCCCGGCGGCCACATCGTCCGGCCGCCGCAGCCCGCCGAGGTGGTAGAGGTGCTGCACCGGGGCGGTGAGCACCGCCGCCGGGTCGTCCCGGTCGAGTCGGACCAGTTCGGCTCCGGGGTGGTGGCGCAGCAACGCCCGGGCGAGGGCGTCGGGTTCGCCGGCGGTGAGCACCGCGACCCGGTCGGTCTCCCGTGCGGCGGGGTGCGGGGCGGCGAGCGCCTCGGGGTACCAGACCGGCTGGTAGTAGCCGAGTTCCCGGCCGTCCGGCACCACCGGTGTGGTGCCGGCCTCGGGCCCGGCGCTCGGCTGGGGCCCGGCCGCTCGGGGAGCGCGCGGCGCCGCCGGCGCGGGCAGCGCGGCCTGTGCGGGCAGCGGAATCCAGTAGCGCTTACGGGCGAAGGGGTAGGTCGGCAGGCCGATCCGACGGGCGCCGGTGGCGGGCCAGTTCGCCTGGACCCCCTCGGTCCACAGCCGCGCGGCGGTGGGCAGGTCGCCGTCGGCCAGGGCCCGCGCGAAGCGGTCCGGCGCGTCGCCGCCCAGCCCGCGGCGGGTGCGGCTGCTGTCGTTGAGCTCGATACCGGTCTCGGTGTCGCTCTGGGTGCCGGAGGCCACCGCCCGCAGCACGTCGCGCACCCGGTCCGGGCCGGTCGCCGGGAACGCGAGCCGGACGTCCAGCTGCTCCCGCCCGACGCGCAGGGTGTGCGCGAGGTCGGCGAGGGAGATCGCCGGTCCACCGCCGGCCAGCTCGCGCAGCGAGGCCGTGCCGGGCACCGTGGTGTCCCGTCCCAGCCGCTCGCTCAGCGCGGTCAGTTCGGCCGCCGAGCAGCCGTGGTCGGTGAGTGTCCCGTCCGGGTCCAGGTCCTCCGGCCGGACCCGCAGGACCTCGGCGGCCACCTGGAGGCAGCGCTCAAGGGCGCCGTCGTCGGTGGGCTGCCGGTCCAGGAAGTCGGCGAGTTCGCCCGCGTAGGCCCGCAGCCGCTCCTCGCTGAGGGCGGACAGCACGATCAGCTCGGGGCTGGTGCCGTCCGCGGTGGCCGCCCGGCTCCCGCGGTACTCCTCGACGACGAGGTGCGCGTTCGCCCCGCCGCCGCCGAAGGAGCTGATGCCGGCCCGGCGCGGCAGCTCCCGCTCCCGGCCGTCCGCGTCGCGCACCACCGGACGGGTCCAGGGCGCAGCTTCCTGCTGCACCCGGAACGGGGTGCCGGACAGGTCGATGTCCGGGTTCAGTTCGGCCGAGTGCAGGGAGGGCGGCAGGACGCCGTGCCGGAGCTGCATGAGCACCTTGGTCAGGCCCGCGATGCCGGCGGCCGACTCCAGGTGGCCGATGTTGGACTTCAGTGAGCCGAGGGCGCAGCGGCCCGGGTCGGCACCGGCCGGGGTGCCGGCACGGAACGCCTCGCGTAGCCCGGCGATCTCGATCGGGTCGCCGAGCGGGGTGCCGGTGCCGTGTGCCTCTACGTAGGTGATGGTGCGGGGGTCGATCCGGGCCCGGCGCAACGCGGCGCCGATCACCTCGGCCTGGGCCGCCGGGTTCGGCACCGTGTAACCACTGGTCCGGCCGCCGGCGTTGATCGCGGAGCCCTTCAGGACGGCGTAGATGCGGTCGCCGTCGGCCTCCGCCTCGGACAGCGGCTTGAGGAGGACGGCGCCCACGCCTTCGCCGTCGACGAAACCGTCCGCACCGGCACCGAAGCTGCGGCACCGGTCACCGCGGGAGATCATCTGGCGGTCGGCGAGCATGCCCAGGTGGAGCGGGTGCAGGATGAGGTTGACCCCGCCGGCGATCGCCACCCGGCACTCCCCGCGCCGCAGGCTTTCGCAGGCCAGGTGGATGGCGGTGAGCGAGGCCGAGCAGGCGCTGTCCACGGTGAGGCTCGGTCCGCGCAGGTCGAGGACGTAGGAGACCCGGTTGGCGAGGGACCAGTGGGCGGAGCGCGCGTGGGTGTGCACCCCGTACGCGCTGCTCTCCCCGGCCAGCAGCTCGTAGTCGTTGTTCATCACGCCGGCGAAGACACCCACCGGATTGCCGTCGCTCAATCCGCGCGGCCGATATCCCGCGTCCTCGACGGTCGCCCATGCCGTTTCCAGGAACAACCGCTCCTGCGGGTCCATCTCTTCGGCGTCGGAGGGCGAGATCTGGAAGAGCAACGGGTCGAACTTGTCGACGTCGGAGAGCCAGCCGCCCCACTTGCTGTAACTGCGGCCGTCCTTCGCCTCGGGGTGGAAGTGCGATTCCACGTCCCAACGGTCGGCGGGCACCTCGCTGATGCAGTTCCGGCCCTCGGCGACATTGCGCCACAGCTCATCCGGTGTGCGGGCCGAGGGATAGCGCCCGGCCAGCCCGATGACCGCGATATCCGCGTCGTCCGCGGTATCCGGAGCAGTGGGAGCGGCCTGCTGTACGGCAGCCAGCATTTTCAGGAGAAGAGCACGCTTGTCGTCCATAGACCTTCGTCTCGCCGGGGTGACATAGCTGAACGGATATCGCGACCGACCACCGCACCGCGCCGCGCCATCAGGCAGGGCAGCGCTCGGTAGACATTCGAATGAACACCAACGAAAACTTCAGGACTTGCCTCGCGGAACGCGACGCACGGGCCTGCTAAAAGGCCCTCGCATTGGCATGGGGAGAACTACCTACGGGCTTCTTCGCCAGCAGGGCCTGGACAGGCGGACTGCAGCAACCCAGCATCGACAACCCCCGTTGACACACTGACGTCAGCACGCAGGCGGAACGCTCTCGCCTGCTCCTCTGAGACGGGAACGTAACATCGATTCACAAGGGGTGGCAAGTGATTCGATCAAGGGACATCTCGACCGACTCCCGCTCCCACCTGGTGCGTTGTCGGGGCGCCGCAGGTCACGCCCACCGCGCCGGCAACGTCCCCGGGCATACTCCCGAAGTGCATCAGGCGGAACCAGCAGGCACTTTCCGGAACGAATGATTCCGACGCCGATCCAGAACAATCATGCTACGGTCCAGACTCCGGCGGATCTGAGTGGAGGGTTATGGCTTCGCATCGCAGACCCTCACGCATTACACCGATGTAATTCACGGAACGAAGCATTCCGGATTCCTCGACCGGCAGGTCCGCGCACTGGATTCGGCACCGAGCCGGGCCAGGGACACCGTTTCCCCACCCCGGTCTCCGTCCCCCGCGCCCGCCGCGGGCCACACCCCTGTCGACCCCGTGAAGACTTCGGCCCCTCCCGGGCCGCCACTTTCAATTTAAACAAAGCAAAAACCTCAACCTGTCGCCTGAGCAATGCAATTAATTGTGCTGTCAACCGCTAGGTAACGGAGGTATGCGGTGACAATGGAAGACCCGGCCGCGCGACTGGCCGTTCTGGGAGCCGGTGTCATGGGCGTCAGCATCACGACACTCGCCCTCGGCCAGGGCGTCCCGGTGCTCCTGGTCGAGACCGACCCGCAGAAGCGGGCGGGGGCCCGCGCCAGGATCGAGCGCGAGCTACGGATGGCCCACCTCATGGGGGCCCGTCCGGACGTTCCCCAGGGGCAGTTGGTGATCAGCGACTCGCTCGGCGACTGCCGCGACGTCGACGCGGTGATCGAAGCGGTCACCGAGGACGCCGGGCTGAAGGTCAAGGCACTGACCGAGGCCGGTGCGGCAACCAGCCCCGGCACCGCGCTGGTGACCAACACCTCCTCCATCCCGGTGGACGAACTCGCGTCCCAACTGCCGGACCCCGAACGGCTGGTCGGCGTCCACTTCATGAACCCCTCGTACCTGATCCGGACCGTCGAGGTCATCCGCGGTGCCCGCACCGGCGAGCAGACCGTGGCGGCCGTCCGGCGGGTGCTGGCGGCGCTCGACCGGCGCGGGGTCTTCGTCGGCGATGGCCCCGGCTTCGTCACCAGCCGGGTGCTGCACCGGATGATCAACGACGCGGCGCGGGTAGTCCAGGAGGGCCGGGCCACCGCCGAGGACGTGGACACCCTGATGCAGGACTGCCTGGGGCACCGCACCGGTCCCCTGCGCACCGCCGACCTGATCGGCCTGGACAACCTCGTGGACTCCCTGTGGGTCCTGCACCAGCGCACCGGCGACGAGGGGTGCCGCCCCTGCGACCTGCTGCTGCAGAAGGTGCGCGACGGCGAGCACGGCCGCAAGAACGGCCGCGGCTTCTACACCTACCCGGGCACGGTGACCTGATGGCCGATCAGCTCATCCTCGACGACCGGCTCAGGGACTACGTCCGGCAGGTGTCGTTGCGCGACGACGACGTCCTGCGCGACCTGCGCGCCGAGACCGAGGGCATGCCGATGCTCCAGGCGATGCTGGTGCTGCCCGAGGAGGCGCAGTTCCTCGCCCTCCTGGTCCGGCTGACCGGGGCCGCCAAGGTCCTGGAGGTGGGCACCTTCACCGGCTACAGCAGCCTGTGCATGGCCCGCGCCCTGCCGCCCCACGGCACGGTGGTCACCTGCGACAACAACGAGCGCTGGACCCGCATCGCCACCCGCTACTGGCAGCGGGCCGAGGTCGCCGACCGGATCGACCTGCGGCTCGGCGACGCGGCCGGGACCCTCGACGACCTCCTCGCGCACAGCGGCCCCGGCAGCTTCGACCTGGCCTTCGTCGACGCCGACAAGGCCAACTACCTCCACTACTACGAGCAGTCCCTGGCCCTGGTGCGGCCGGGCGGACTGCTCGTGCTGGACAACACGCTGTTCTTCGGCAGGGTCGTCGACCCGGCCGTGCAGGACCCGGACACCCTGGCCATCCGCGAACTCAACACCCGGCTGCGCGACGACGACCGCGTGGACATCTCGCTGCTCGCCGTGGCGGACGGCCTCACCCTCATTCACAAGAAGCCCGAGAGGAAGCCGAGATGAGCGAGTCGACCACAGAGCGCCGGTTCGTGGCGGAAGACGTCGAGACCGAGCTGAAGCAGTTCCTGGAGAAGAGCACCAAGACCAGCTGGGCGTCGGACACCGACCTGTTCGCCGACGGCGGCGTCTCCTCGATGTTCGCGATGGAACTGGTCGTGCACATCGAGCGGACCTTCGACCTCGCCATCGAAGGACCGGACCTGAAGATCGACAACTTCCGCACGGTGAACGACATGACCGCGCTCGTACTCCGCCTCACCGGGTCCGACGCCGGTGAGTGACGCCCTACCGGAACTGATCAGCGCGGAGGTCGGCGACCGGGCCGCCGCCTGGGACCTGGCCGGCACCATACCGGTGGAGGTGCTCCGCAGGCTCGGCGCGGCGGGCGCACTGTGCGCCGAGGTCCCCGCAGAGTACGGCGGCCCCGGCCTCTCCAGCCGCCGGAACGGCGAACTCACCGCCCACGCCGGCACGTTGTGCAGTTCACTGCGGAGCGTGATGACCTCCCAGGGCATGGCGGCCTGGACCATCCAGCGGTTCGGCACCCGCCGGCAGCGCGCCGAGGCACTGACCCGCCTCACCCGCGGCGATCTCGCCGCGGTGGCGTTCAGCGAACCGCAGGCCGGCAGCGACCTCTCGGCCATCGCCACCACGATCAAGGACGACGGCGACACGGTGGTCCTGAACGGCCACAAGGTCTGGTCCACCGCGGCCGGATACGCCGATCTGTTGGTGGTGTTCGGCCGCTACCAGGACGGCGCGGCCGCGGTACTGGTACCGGCCACCGCACCCGGCGTCACGGTGCGCCCGATCCCCCAGCCGCTGGGCTGCCGCGCGGCCGGCCACGCCGACGTGCTCCTAGCGGACGTCCGCCTGCCGGCCACCCAGGTGCTCTCGGGCACCAGCCAGTCACTCCCGCTGCTCACCACCCTCGCGCTCACCTACGGACGGATGTCGGTCGCCTGGGGCTGTGTCGGCATCATCCGCAGCTGTCTGCGCGCCGCCACCGCCCATGCCCGCGACCGGGAGCAGTTCGGCAAGCCCCTGGCCGAGCACCAGTTGGTCGCCCGGCACCTGGCCGAGCTGCTGGTCGCGGAGCAGACCGCGACCAGGGTGTGCGAACACGCCGCCGGCTGCTGGGACGACCGGTCCCCCGAGCTGAGCACCGCTGCGGTGCTCGCCAAGCACGTCGCCGCGGGCCATGCGGCCCGGTCCGCCGCCACCGCGGTGCAGGTCCTGGCCTCCGCGGGTTCGGTGGACGGCGAACCGGTGGCCCGGGCGTACCGGGACGCCAAGTTGATGCAGATCATCGAGGGCAGCGAGGAGATCTGCCAGCTCATCCTCGCCGAGCGAGCGCTGGAAGGGGCCGTATGAACGCCATCGGAATCGGGGCGGTGCACTGTCTGCTGCCGGACGAACGGGTACCCGTCGCGGACCTGCCCGAACTGGCCCGGCTGAGCGACGAGGAGCTGAAGTTCGCCGACCAGGCGGGCGTCAAAACGGTCGGGATCTTCCCGGACACCGAACCGACCGAACTCGCCGCCCGGGCCTGCCGGGAGCTCATGGCCACCCAGTCGGAGGTCCCCGACCTCCTGCTGCACATCGGGTCACGGGCACCGGACGTGCTGATCGGTTCGGACGCCGGGAAGATCGCCCATCTCGCCGGGCTGGACGGCACGTTCCCGTTCACGGTCGACGGTCTGGGCTGCGCCGGCTCCTCGGCCGCCTGGGGCCTGGGCCGGGACCTGCTCCTGGGCGACCCCACCCGCAAGAGCGTCCTGATCACCTACGGCAGCCGCCCGACCGCCGCCGACCGGGTCCGCCGACCGGTCACCGTGATCGGGGACGGCGCCTTCGCCATGACCCTGGTCCGAGGCGGCCGGCCGGTGCTGAAGGCGCACCGGATGGAGGTGGACAGCTCCTTCCACGACCTGTTCAAGGTGGACTACAAGCACCGGCCCTGGTCGCAGTGGCGCGAGGAGTGCACCGACAACGACCGCTACTCCTTCGAACTCGCCATGCACAGCCGCAACCGGCTCGGCAACCTGGTCGACCAGGTCCTCGCCGACGCGGGCCTGGGCAAGGACGACGTGGCCGCCGCGCTGATGCAGAACGTCACCGCCAGCGCCTACGACTTCTACCGCATCTCCCTGGGCCTGCCGATCCACCCCGTGTGCGCGACGCACCTGGCCGACTTCGGCCATCTCGGCCCGATGGACGTCGTCCTCAACCTGGACCGCCTGCTGGCCCGCGGCGAGTTGGACCCCGGCCAGCACGTCCTGGTGCTCAGCAACAGCCCCGTCGCGGCCTGGACCGTGACGCTGTGGGAAGTATGAACCCCGCCCCGGCAAAGGAGAACGAGCAAGTGACGGAACCGCCTGTCACCGTCAAGTGCCTGGTCTGGGACCTGGACAACACCCTGTGGCGCGGCACGCTGCTGGAGGACGACGACGTCGAGGTCCCCGACGCCCTGCGCGAGGTGATCGCCACACTCGACGCACGCGGCATCCTCCAGTCGATCGCCAGCCGCAACGACCACGACCAGGCATGGGAACGCCTGGAGAAGCTCGGGCTGGCCGAGTACTTCGTCCTGCCGCAGATCGGCTGGGGCGCGAAGTCCGCCTCGGTCCGCGCCCTCGCCGACGAGCTGAACTTCGCGCTGTCGACCATCGCCTTCATCGACGACCAGCCCGCCGAACGCGCGGAGGTGGCGTTCCACCACCCCGAGGTCCGCTGCTACCTCGCCGAGGACGCGGCGTCACTGCCGGACCGCCCGGAGTTCACCCCGGCCGTGGTCACCAGCGACGCCCGCCGCCGCCGGCAGATGTACCAGGCGGGCCTCCGCCGGGAGACCGAACGCGCCGAACACGCCGGCACCGACGAGGAGTTCCTGCGCTCCCTCGCCCTGGAGCTGACCATCGGCCGGGCCGGCGCCGAGGACATCTCCCGGGTCGGCGAACTGACCCTGCGCACCAGCCAGATGAACGCCACCGGGGTGCACTACTCCGAGCAGACCCTGCGCTCCCTGCTGGCCGACGAGCAGCACGAGGTGCTGGTCGCCTCGCTCACCGACCGGTTCGGCCCGCACGGCGCGATCGGGGTGATCCTGCTCGACCGGCGTCCCGACACCTGGCACATCAAGCTGCTCGCCACCTCGTGCCGGGTGGTGTCCTTCGGAGTGGGCGCGGCGCTGCTGCGCTGGATCACCGACGAGGCGGCACGGGCCGGCCAGTCCCTGACGGCCGCGTTCCGGCGTACCGAGCGCAACCGGATGATGGAGGTCGCCTACCGCTTCGCGGGCTTCCAGGAGGCCGAGGGCGCAACCGCCGGACCGCCACCGGGCGAGGAAGGCACCCAGGTCCTGTGCCTGGAGCCCACCCGGCAGGACCCGCCGTCCCACCTCAAGGTCGTCGCACCCCGGCTGTTCAGCCCCTCGCGCGACCTGACCCGCTGGGTTCCCGGCACGCACTGACCACACGGGCCGGACCGCGTTCGCGCCGCTGCCCGCCCGGCGGCGGCGCGAACGGCCGTCGGCCACCCGCACCCGTCCGGGACCGGTCCCGCGCCTCAGGCCACGTTGACCCGCTGCCCCGGCGGCGCCGCCTCCAACCAGGCCAGGAAGCCGGTGAGGGCGTCCTCGCTCATCGCCAGCTCGACGCGGGTTCCGCCCAGCGCACAGGCCAGCACGATGGAGTCGGAGAGCAGCGCGAGCTCCTCCTCGCCCTGGGGGGTGCGGCGCTCCAGCACCTCGATGGCGGAGCGCTCCAGCAGCCGGCGGGGCCGCGGCGCGTACGAGAACACCCGGAACCACTCGATCCGGTCACCGTTGTACCGCGCCACGCCGTAGATCCAGCCCTTGCCGCTGGGCTCGTCCTCCGGCACGTTCCACCGAAGGCTGCAGTCGAACGTCCCCCCGGAGCGCTGGATGAGCCTGCGCCGTAGCCCGAAGACGAACAGGCCCAGCAGCACCAGTACCACGACGATGCCGCTCACAAGCAGAGCGAGGACCATCTCGACCGACCTCCTCGCTTCGTTGGGTTACCCCCGGGTGGAGTCCGAAGGTAGGGAAACGCACCTGCATTGCCTCAGCCGCGGACCGCTCCGGAACTCCGGGCAGCCCGCGGCTGAGGATCGATCTCGTCGGTGACGGGGCTCAGTGAACGCCCGCCACCGCACGCAGCCGGACATCGGCGCGACGCTCGGCGGCCGCGTCGGCCTCCGACTTCGCTCGCTCCAGGGCCCGCTCCGCGCGCTGGACATCGATCTCGTCCGACAGCTCGGCCACCTCTGCGAGCAGCGACAGCTTGTTGTCGGCGAACGAGATGAAGCCGCCGTGCACCGCGGCGACGACGGTGCCGTCCCCGCTCTCACCGGTCGTGCGAATCGTCACCGGGCCCGACTGCAGCACGCCGAGCAGCGGCTGGTGTCCGGGCATGACGCCGATGTCGCCCGACGAGGTGCGCGCGACGACCAGGCTGGCCTCGCCGGACCAGATCTGACGGTCCGCGGCGACCAACTCGACGTGCAGCTCAGCCACGATGGCTCCTCGGGTCTCCACCTGCCTGGTGTGGCAGATGTTGGGTCAAATACTAGTCGTCGTACGGGCCGGAGGCGGCCAGGGCCGCCTCCGGGACCGAAGGGGGTCAGGAGACGCCCAGCTCCTTGGCGTTCTTCTTCAGGTCGTCGATACCGCCGCACATGAAGAAGGCCTGCTCCGGGAAGTGGTCGTACTCACCGTCGGCGATCGCGTTGAACGCGGCGATCGACTCCTCGAGCGAGACGTCCGAGCCGTCGACACCGGTGAACTGCTTGGCAGCGTGGGTGTTCTGCGACAGGAAGCGCTCGATACGACGGGCGCGGTGGACAATGAGCTTGTCCTCCTCGCCGAGCTCGTCGATACCCAGGATCGCGATGATGTCCTGCAGATCCTTGTACTTCTGCAGGATCGACTTCACGCGCGAGGCGCAGTCGTAGTGCTCCTGCGCGATGTACCGCGGGTCCAGGATGCGGGACGTCGAGTCCAGCGGGTCGACCGCCGGGTAGATGCCCTTCTCCGAGATCGGACGCGACAGCACGGTCGTGGCGTCGAGGTGCGCGAACGTGGTGGCCGGCGCCGGGTCGGTCAGGTCGTCCGCGGGGACGTAGATCGCCTGCATCGAGGTGATCGAGTGACCACGGGTCGAGGTGATGCGCTCCTGGAGGATGCCCATCTCGTCGGCCAGGTTCGGCTGGTAGCCCACCGCGGAGGGCATCCGGCCGAGCAGGGTCGAGACCTCGGAACCGGCCTGGGTGAAGCGGAAGATGTTGTCGATGAAGAACAGCACGTCCTGCTTCTTCACATCGCGGAAGTACTCCGCCATGGTCAGACCGGCCAGGGCCACCCGCAGACGGGTGCCCGGCGGCTCGTCCATCTGGCCGAAGACCAGCGCGGTCTTGTCCAGAACGCCGGCCTCCTCCATCTCGTCCATGAGGTCGTTGCCCTCACGGGTGCGCTCACCGACGCCGGCGAAGACGGAAACGCCCTCGTGCAGCTTCGCCACACGCATGATCATTTCCTGGATCAGAACGGTCTTGCCGACACCGGCACCACCGAACAGACCGATCTTGCCGCCCTTGACGTACGGGGTCAGCAGGTCAACGACCTTCAGGCCGGTCTCGAACATCTCGGTCTTCGACTCGAGCTGGTCGAACGCGGGCGCCTTGCGGTGGATCGCCCAACGCTCGGTGACCTGCGACGCGGCCTCCGGCTCGTTCAGGATCTCGCCGAGCGTGTTGAAGACCTTGCCCTGGGTGATGTCGCCGACCGGGACGGTGATGCCCGCGCCGGTGTTGACCACCGGGGCCTGGCGCACCAGACCGTCGGTGGGCTGCATCGAAATCGCACGGACCTGGCCTTCGCCCAGGTGCTGCGCGACCTCAAGGGTCAGCGTCCGCTTCTCGCCCGGGGTGGCCGGGTCGTCGACCTGCACGTGCAGGGCGTTGTAGATCTCCGGCAACGCGTCGACGGGGAACTCCACGTCGACGACCGGGCCGATGACCCGGGCGACGCGGCCCGTGGCAGCGGCCGTCTCAACAGTGGTGGTCATGTGTCAGTCACTCCCCGCGGTCGCGTCGGCCAGTGCGGCACTGCCGCCGACGATCTCGCTGATTTCCTGGGTGATTTCGGCCTGGCGGGCCGCGTTGGCAAGCCGCGAGAGCGACTTGATGATGTCTTCCGCGTTGTCGGTCGCCGACTTCATCGCGCGCCGCGTGGCGGCGTGCTTGGAGGCGGCGGCCTGCAGCAGTGCGTTGTAGATCCGCGACTCGACGTACCGCGGCAGCAGGGCGTCCAGGACGTCCTCGGCCGACGGCTCGAAGTCGAACAGCGGGAGGATCTCGCCCGTGGGCGTCTCCTCCGACTCCGCCGTCTTGTCGAGGCTGAGCGGCAGCAGACGGTCATCGAGCGCCGTCTGCGTCATCATCGAGATGAACTCGGTGAAGACGATGTGGAGTTCGTCCACGCCGCCCTCTGCGGTGTCCTGCTGGACGGCCGCGATGAGCGGTGCGCCGATCTTCTTCGCATCCGCGTACGTCGGGCTGTCGGTGAAGCCGGTCCACGCTTCCACGACCTTGCGCTCGCGGAAGTTGTAGTACGACACACCCTTGCGGCCGACGATGTAGACGTCGACCTCCTTGCCCTCGGCCTTGAGCCGCTCGGTGAGCTGGTCCGCGGCCTTGATGACGTTGGAGGAGTAGCCACCGGCCAGACCGCGGTCGCTCGTGATGAGCAACAGCGCGGCCCGGACGGGCTTCTCCGCCTCGGTCGTCAGCGGGTGCTGGGTGTTCGAGCCCGTGGCAACCGCCGTCACCGCGCGGGTCAGTTCACTCGCGTACGGCGTCGATGCCGCCACCTGGCGCTGCGCCTTGACGACGCGCGAGGCGGCGATCATCTCCATCGCCTTGGTGATCTTCTTGGTCGCGGTGACGGAACGGATGCGACGCTTGTAGACCCGGAGCTTGGCTCCCATGGATCAGGTCCCTTCCGTCGTCACTTGCCGGTGCCGGCCGGGGTGTCCTCGCCGAGCAGCTTGCCGTCCGAGGTCTCGAACTGCCGCTTGAAGCCGTCGATGACCTCGGAGACCGCACCGATGGTGTCGTCCGACATCTTCGCGCCCTCGCGGATGCTGGTCAGGAGGTCCTTCTTCTCCCGGTGGAGGTAGTCGAGGAGCTCCCGCTCGAAGCGGCGGACGTCCTCGACCGGGACGTCGTCCATCTTGCCGTTGGTACCGGCCCAGATGGAGACGACCTGGTCCTCGACCGAGTACGGGGCGTACTGGTCCTGCTTGAGCAGCTCGGTCATGCGCTTACCGCGCTCCAGCTGCGCCTTGGAGGCCGCGTCCAGGTCGGAACCGAAGGCGGCGAACGCCTCCAGCTCGCGGTACTGGGCGAGGTCCACGCGGAGCCGGCCGGAAACCTGGCGCATGGCCTTGTGCTGGGCGGAACCACCGACTCGGGAGACGGAGATACCGACGTTCAGCGCCGGACGCTGGTTGGCGTTGAACAGGTCCGACTCCAGGAAGCACTGGCCGTCGGTGATGGAGATGACGTTGGTCGGGATGAACGCCGACACGTCGTTCGCCTTGGTCTCGACGATCGGAAGACCGGTCATCGAGCCGGCGCCCATGTCGTCGGAGAGCTTGGCGCAGCGCTCCAGCAGACGCGAGTGCAGGTAGAAGACGTCACCCGGGTAGGCCTCACGGCCCGGCGGACGACGCAGCAGCAGGGACACGGCGCGGTAGGCGTCGGCCTGCTTCGAGAGGTCGTCGAAGACGATCAGGACGTGCTTGCCCTGGTACATCCAGTGCTGACCGATGGCCGAGCCGGTGTAGGGCGCCAGGTACTTGAAGCCCGCCGGGTCGGACGCCGGGGCGGCGACGATGGTCGTGTACTCCAGCGCACCGTTCTCCTCCAGCGCGCGGCGGACCGACGCGATGGTGGAGCCCTTCTGGCCGATGGCGACGTAGATGCAGCGGACCTGCTTCTTCGGGTCGCCGGAGCGCCAGTTGTCGCGCTGGTTGATGATCGTGTCGACGGCCAGGGCGGTCTTGCCGGTCTGGCGGTCACCGATGATCAGCTGACGCTGGCCACGGCCGATCGGCGTCATCGCGTCGACGCCCTTGTAGCCGGTGGCCATCGGCTCGTGGACGGACTTGCGCTGCATGACCGTGGGGGCCTGCAGCTCCAGCGCGCGGCGGCCGTCGGTCTCGATCTCGCCGAGGCCGTCGATCGGGTTGCCCAGCGGGTCGACGACGCGGCCGAGGTAGCCCTCGCCCACCGCGACCGAGAGCACCTCGCCGGTGCGCCGCACCGGCTGGCCCTGCTCGATGCCGCTGAACTCACCGAGGATGACCGCACCGATCTCGCGCTCTTCCAGGTTCAGCGCAAGACCGAGCGTGCCGTCCTCGAACTTCAGCAGTTCGTTCGCCATCGCCGAGGGCAGGCCCTCGACGTGCGCGATGCCGTCACCGGCATCGCTGACCGTGCCGACCTCTTCGCGCGAGGCCGCGTCCGGCTTGTACGCCTGGACGAAGTTCTCCAGCGCGTCCCGGATCTCCTCCGGCCGGATCGTGAGCTCCGCCATCTGGGTTCCCTGCTCTCCTTGTTGGGCCCGAAGTTACGTGCGGCTGTCCGGGGGCTCGTCCCCCGGAGTTCCGCTTACGGCCCAACTCGGGCCGCCGTCGTGCTTGTGCTGTTCCCCCGGGGCGTCGTCCGGACCGCGGCCGGACCTTTCGGTCCGGCGGGTCCGGTGTGCGGCCGCCGGGTGTGCAGCTCTTGAGTTGGTGGCTGGGTCAGCCGGCCATCCGCCGGGACACCTCGTCGAGGCGTTCCGCGATGGTCCCGTTGATGACCTCGTCGCCGATCCGGACCTGCACGCCGCCGAGGACTGAAGGGTCCACGTCGATGTTCAGGTGGATCTGCCGGCCGTACAGCTGGGTCAGGGCCGCGCCGAGGCGCTGCCGCTGTCCGTCGCTGAGCGGCGCCGCGGAGGTGACCACCGCGACCATCCGGTCCCGGCGAGCCGCCGCCAGCTTGGCGAGGGCGTCGAGCCCCGCCTCCAGGCTACGGCTCCGCGGCTGTGCGACAAGACGGATCATCAGTCGCTCGGTGACCGGGTTAGCCCGGCCGCCCAGCAGCGTGTGCAGCAGTTCCGTCTTGGCGGACGTCGTGGCCTTCCGGTCGGTCAGCGCACGACGGAGCTCACCGCTGGACGCGACGATCCGGCCGAACCGGAACAGCTCGTCCTCGACGTCGTCCAGTCGGTCGACCCGCTGGGCCGCGACGAGGTCCGCGCTGTAGGCCAGCTCCTCGATCGCGTCCGGCAGGTCGCGCGAGCGCGACCAGCGGGCCTTGACCATGCCGGTGACCAGGTCGAGGGTGGCCTCGCCGACCTGACCGCCGAGCAGCCGCCGGGCCAGTTCGGCCCGCGCCTCGCCGGCCTGCGCCGGGTCGGTGAGGACCCGACGCAACGACACCTCGCGGTCGAGCAGAGCGGTGACGGCAGCCAGCTCCTCGGCGAGGTTCGCCGCGTCGACGGACGTGTTGTCCGTCAGCGCGTTGAACTGCTCGCGTGCGGAAGCGAGTGCCTCGCGGCTCGCTCCATTCATCGGCTGGCCTCAGCCTTCGTCGCGTCCGACGCCGCCTTCGCCTCAAGCTCGTCGAGGAAGCGGTCGATGGTCCGGCTCTGCCGGGCGTGGTCCGCAAGGGACTCGCCGACGAGCTTGCCGGCCAGTTCGGTGGCGAGGGTGCCCACGTCCTGGCGCAGCGACTGGGCGGCTGCCTTACGGTCCGCCTCGATCTGGGCGTGGCCCGCAGCGATGATCTCCTCACGCTGCCGCTGGCCCTCGGCGCGCATCTCAGCGATGAGAGTCGCGCCCTGCTCCTGCGCCTCCTGGCGCAGACGCGCGGCCTCGTGGCGGGCGTCGGCGAGCTGGGCCCGGTAGTCCGCGAGAACCTGCTGGGCCTCGGCCTGAGTCGCCTCGGCATCCTCGATCCGGCCTTCGATCTGCGCCCGACGCTCGTCCAGAACCTTGTTGATGTTCGGGAGGAGCTTCTTGGCGAGGAAGCCGAAGACGATGAAGAAAGCGATCAGGCCGATGACCAGCTCTGGAATCGGCGGGACCAGGGGGTTCTCAGGAACCTCCACCGCCAAGTTGACCAGGGCGTTCACATCAGTGCCTTCCGTCTGAATGGATAGTCGATGTGGCTTCGGTTTACTTGTAGACGAAGCCCATGACGATGCCGATCAGGGCGAGCGCCTCACAGAAGGCGAAACCCATGATCTGGTTGGTGCGGATCAGGCCGGCGGCCTCGGGCTGACGGGCCAGGGCCTGGGTGCCGTTACCGAAGATGATGCCGACGCCGACGCCGGGGCCGATGGCGGCGAGGCCGTAACCGATGGCGGCGACGTTGCCGACGACCGTGGTCTTGGCGGAGTCACCGGCGGCGGCGAGGTGGTTGACCATCTCGAGAGCAGCGGACATGCCGTTACTTCCTTCTCGTTTCACGTACCGATGGGGGTTGGCCACCGGACAGCTATTGGGGTGGGAGGCGGGGTGCTCAGTGGTGCTCGGCGAGCGCGCCCTGGACGTAGTTGCAGGCCAGAAGGACGAAGACGTACGCCTGGACGGCCTGGATGAACAGCTCGAAGGCCGTCATCAGGAGGGTCATGATGAACGACGCACCGGCGTACACGAAGCCGATCCCGTTCAGCAGGTACCAGCTGGCGATGGTGAACATCAGGATCAGCAGGTGGCCCGCGAACATGTTCGCAAAGAGCCGTACCGCGTGGGTGAAGGGCCGGATGATCAGGTTCGAGAAGAGCTCGATGACCATGAGCAGCGGCAGGACCCAGCCGAGCGACTTGTCATAGCCGGAGAAGTTCTTGAAGGCGCCGACGAAGCCGTGCTTCTTGAAGGTGAGGAAGACCCACAGGATGTAGACGATCGCCGCCAGGCCGGCGGGGAAGGCGATCACCGACGTCACCGGGAAGGAGGCGACGGGGATGATCGACCAGATGTTCATCATCCACACGAAGAAGAACAGCGAGACCATGAAGGGGACGTACTTGTCACCCTCTTTCTTCCCCAGCGCGTCATAGACGAGCCCGCGGCGCACGAAGTCATAGCCCGCCTCGCCGATCATCTGAAGCTTTCCGGGAACCACCTTTGCCCGGCCGAATGCAGCCCAGAAGAACCACACAACAACGACCGTGCTGAGCAGAGCCAGCAGCATCGGCTTGTTGAACTCGAAGCCACCGATGGTGAAGAGCGGCTCGAAGACGAAGTTATGAAGCCCGGGAGCATCAAAGCCGCACCCGGAAAAGATGTGGCAGTCGGTCTCGAAGGCGAGCATCGTTTCAGCACTCACCGCGAGCTCCTTCAGCGTGGCGCATAGGTACGGCAACCTCGTTGTGTCGGCGCGGCGTTGAGCCACGGAGCGGCACTGGACTGGTCTTACGGATTAGGGGGCGGCTGGTCGGCACTGGGCCGGACCGAATCACAGGCATCGGCCGCGAGAACTTCCCGTTCCTGTTCGTGGACTCCGGGAGCTCAGCCGCCTGCGCCATCAGCGCCGCAGTAGTTGGCACCGGACGATAGCAGGCCCGCATGAGGCCATTTATCTCGGCCCTACGAGTCACGTCGGCGACCCCGCCGTCTCCGCCGTCTTGGCCTCCGCGGAGTCGGGGTCCACGTACAGGATCTTCGCCTTCATATGGCCGCGCGTCTGGGCGGCGATCCATACGAGGGTGGCGGCGAGCAGGGTGAACGCAAATGCCTTGGTATCGAAGAGCGTTGTGTCCTTGAAGGCGATGAGGAACACCGCCACGAACAGGATCTGCACGGTGTACAGCAGCAGTCCCATCATCTGGAACAACTGCGGAAGCTTCTTCGCGGTCTGCTGCAGGACGACGAGTCCTACGCCCATCACCAGCACCACCAGCACGGTGCCGAAGACGGCGCCGATCGCTCCCGTCGCACCCGCGGTGACACCGCTCACGGCAACGGCGATGGAGCCGGCGGCGACGGTGGGCACGACGGCGTGGAGGAGTAGTCGGGCGTCATTCGACTGCATGGTGGCGCTCCGGCAATGGGTGGGGGTGATGTCGTCAGGGACGAGCGTAGACCCGGCCTGAGGAAGAACCTGAGGCCAATGGACCGTCGCACTACGGTCCTTCGGCTCTGCCGCCGGGTTTCGTGAACGGTATCACAAACTATTTGATGAGGTCTTTACCTGGTTCGTGTGGATCCTGTCACACGTGAGAGTGAAGGCGCCCATAGGTGCACTGACGGGCCGTCGATTGTCTGGTATGGGGTCAACCATCCCGATTTCCCACGCACATTCGGGCGACAGCGCGACGCCTCAGTGATGACTCCCCGCCTTCCGGCGGTCCACGAAACGTGACCGGTCGCCGATCGCCGTGGCGCCGTGGATCCCGGCCGGAATCGGCGTCCGGGACTCCTCCCCCGACGCCTCGTCTGACGGGGCGTCGGCCCCGTGCTCGTCCGCTGACGCCGGCCCGCGGACGACCCGGCGGTACCGCGGCGGGACCAGTCGCTGGGCCCAGAGCGGGGCCCTCGGGGTGAAGCGCGGCAGCAGGAGCAGCACCAGGCCGACCGCGCTGAGCAGCACGATCCCCAGGACGATCCACATGCTGGCGTCGTTCGCCGAGTACGCCACCGCACCGAACGCGATCAGCGCCGACCAGAAGTACATGATCAGCACCGCGCGACTGTGGGAATGGCCGATCTCCAGCAGTCGGTGGTGCAGGTGCCCGCGGTCCGCTGCGAACGGCGACTGGCCCTTCCACGTCCTTCGCACAATGGCCAGAATCAGGTCGGCGACCGGCACCGCGATGATCGTCAGCGGCAGCAGCAGCGGGATGTAGACCGGCACCATCGCGTGGGTCGCCTCACGCAGACCGCCCGCCTTCTGGTTGAGCAGGTCCGGGTCGACCTGGCCGGTCAGCGAGACCGCGCCGGCCGCCATCACCAGGCCGATCAGCATGGAACCGGAGTCGCCCATGAAGATCCGCGCCGGGTGCATGTTGTGCGGCAGGAAGCCCAGGCACATGCCCATCAGAACGACCGAGAACAGGGTGGCGGGCGCCGCCGCCTCGATGCCGTAACCGAACCAGAGCCGGTACGTGTACATGAAGAACGCGGCCGCGGCGATGCACACCATGCCGGAGGCCAGACCGTCCAGGCCGTCCACGAAGTTCACCGCGTTGATGGTGATGACGACCAGCGCGACGGTCAGCAGCGTGCCCTGCATCGGCGTCAGCGCGACCGTGCCGATGCCCGGGACCGGGAGATACAGGATCGTCAGGCCCTGGAGGACCATCACGCCCGCGGCGATCATCTGGCCGCCCAGCTTGACCAGCGCGTCCACGCCCCACTTGTCGTCCAGCACGCCGAGGATCCAGATCAGCGCGGCGCCCGACAGCAGCGCCCGCGGCTCATTGGTCTCGAAGACGCTCTTGAGGTTGGTCAGGTGCGCGGCGACCAGCAGCCCCGCGCACAGCCCGCCGAACATCGCGATCCCGCCCAGCCGCGGAGTGGGCTCGCGGTGCACGTCACGGGCGCGGATCTCCGGCACCGCACCGGCTGCGATCGCGAACTTTCGCACCGGTCCGGTCAGCAGGTAGGTCACCGCGGCAGTGACGCACAGCGTCAGCAGGTATTCACGCACGGGCTGCCCCATCGAGATAGCTGGCCATCACAGCCCCACACCTTATGCGTGTCCGACCCCTGGTCGTGAATACAGGGGAACACCAGGAAGGACGCCACCGCCCCGCGGACGGTTCCGGAGCCCGCCCGGATCAGCCCTGATCCGGATACGGCGGGAATCGGCCGACCAGCCCGGCGACCGCGGCGCGCACCGCACCGTCCTCCCTCAGCGCCGCCCCGATCAGCTCGGCGATCCGGTGCATTTCGGCCTCGCCCATCCCCTGGGTCGTCACCGCCGCGGTACCCAGCCGGATCCCGGTCGGGCAGGCCCCGGACGCCGCGGGCACCCCGGCGCACGGCAGCGCGCAGGTGTCCAGCACGACCCCGGCGGCGGCCAGCAGGCCGCGGGCGGTGCGCGCGTCCACGCCGAGCGGGGTGCTGTCCGCGGTGATCAGGTGGGTGTCGGTGCCGCCGGTGGTGACCGTCAGGCCCTCCCCGGCCAGCGCGTCCGCCAGCACCCGGGCGTTGGCGATCACCTGATGGGCGTAGGTCCGGAACGCCGGTCGGGCGGCCTCCGCGAACGCCACCGCCTTGGCGGCGACCGCGTTCATCTGGGCACCCCCTTGGGTGAACGGGAACACCGCACGGTCGATGCGCTCGGCCAGCCGCGCCCGGCACAGGATCATCCCGCCGCGCGGCCCGCGCAGCACCTTGTGGGTGGTCGCGCACACCACGTCGGCGTACGGGACCGGGCTGGGCGCCGCACGGCCGGCGATCAACCCCATCGGGTGCGCCACGTCGGCGATGAGGTAGGCGCCGGTCTCGTCGGCGATGTCGCGGAACGCCGCGTAGTCGATGTGCCGCGGGTAGGAGATCGAGCCGCAGACCAGGGCCTTCGGCCGCCGTTCGCGGGCCAGTGCGCGGATCGCCTCGTAGTCCAGCAGCCCGCTCTCCTCGTCGACGCCGTAGCCCGCGAAGTCGAACCACCGGCCGGAGAAGTTGGCCGGCGAACCGTGGGTGAGGTGCCCGCCGTGCGGCAGGGACATCGCCAGGACGGTGTCCCCGGGGCGCAGCAGGGCGGCGTAGGCGGCCAGTACGGCCGAAGACCCCGAGTGGGACTGGACGTTGGCGTGTTCGGCGCCGAACAGGGCCTTGGCGCGCTCCACCGCGATCCGCTCGGCGAGGTCGACGATCTCGCAGCCGCCGTGGTGCCGGGCGCCCGGATAGCCCTCGGCGTACTTGTTGCTCAAGGGCGAGCCGAGGGCGGCCAGGACCGCGGGTGAGGCGAAGTTCTCGGCGGCGATGAGTTGGAGCCCGTCGCTCTGCCGGGCGCTCTCCGCGAGCAGCACGCCGGCGATCTCCGGATCCTGGCTCAGCAGTGCGGCGAAGTCCGGGGAGCCGGGCGGCCGGGTGAGGTCGTCGCGGGCGGCGGTCCGCGCCTGTTGCTGGGCGGTTTCGGCCGCCGCGGCGATCCGGGGCTCAGCGGCCGCGGTGCGGTCGGCGGGGGACGTACGGCGAGATGACGCGGTGGTGGCGGGCATCGCTGGCTCCGGGCCTCGTACGGGGACCAGGGCACGTCTGCCGTGCCCCCAGGGCCCGTCCGAACCCTGATCGCCCAGGCAGGCCCCAATCCCAATGTAGGCGCGGTACGGGGATCGGGCGCGACGGGCGGGGCATCGGGGTCCCGGGGCCGGTCCACGGGCCGCACAGGGGCCACCAGGGCCGTTCCCCGGGCGTTCCGGGGCGGGCCCTACGTCGATCTACGCCGGTGCCGGGACCCCGGTCAGGGCCGTGACGACCGGATCGAGCGCGCGGTTGATCTCGTCGCCGATGGAGCGGAAGAACGTGATCGGTGCGCCGTAGGGGTCGTAGACCTCGTCGGACTCCGGGTTGGGAGCCAGCAGCCAGCCGCGCAGTGCGGCGGCCGCGCCGACCAGCGCGCGGGCGCGCTCGACCAGCCCGCCGTCCGGCAGGTCCGGGTCGGGCGCCGGCAACGTGGCCGGATCTATGGCGCGAACCAGGCGGTTGAACTCCTTCAGCGTGAAGGTCCGTAGCCCGGCGGAGTGCCCCATCGAGATGACCTGCGCACGGTGGTCGCGGGTGGCGGTGAGCACCAGGTCGGCCCGGATGACGTGCTCGTCGAGCAGCTCGCGGCCGATGAAGCCGGCCGGGTCCGCGCCGTAGTCGGCAAGCACGGTCGCGGCATGCGCCTCCATCGGGGCGCCCTCATGGCCCCAGGTGCCCGCGCTCTCCACGAGCAGCCCGCAGCGACGGACATCGCCCAGCCGCTCCTCCAGGGCGTGGCGGTGCAGCCGCTCGGTGATCGGCGAGCGACAGACGTTGCCGGTACTGACGTGGAGGATCCGGAAACAGGCCGTGGGGTCCGCCGGGGCGGACCGGGTGTCGTCGCCTGGTCCCGCTATGCCACGCCCCGGGGGCGGCATCAATTCGCCACCTCGAGCTCGGGGACCACCTTGCGCAGTTCCTCGGCGCTGATCGCGCCCTCGCGCAGCAGCACCGGCACCTTGCCGGTGACATCCACGATCGAGGACGGCACGGCGGCGGGCGTCGGGCCGGCATCGAGGTAGACGGAGACCGAGTCGCCGAGCATCTCCTGGGCGGCGTCGCAGTCCTGCGGCGACGGGTGGCCGGTGAGGTTGGCGCTGGAGACCGCCATCGGGCCGAACTCGCTCAGCAGCTCGATCGCGACCGGGTGCAGCGGCATCCGCACGGCGACCGTGCCGCGGGTCTCGCCCAGGTCCCAGGTCAGCGACGGCTGGTGCTTGGCGACGAGGGTGAGCGCCCCCGGCCAGAACGCGTCGACCAGCTCCCATGCCTGCTCGGAGAACTCGGTGACCAGGCCGTGCAGGGTGTTGGGGGACCCGACCAGGACCGGGGAGGGCATCCCTCGACCGCGGCCCTTCGCCTCCAGCAGGTCGCCGACGGCCTCCGGGCTGAAGGCGTCCGCACCGATGCCGTAGACGGTGTCGGTCGGCAGCACGACCAGCTCGCCGCGGCGGACGGCCGAGGCGGCCTCACGCAGGCCGGTCGCGCGGTCGGTCGCGTCGCTGCAGTCGTATCGCCGTGCCATTAGCGGTCCTCCTCATGCGGAACGGTTACGCGGAACGAATACTGCGGATGCATCGGCTGCCTCGGCGCCGGAGTGGGGCGGCTCATGGCGTCGCCCGGCGCGCGGTGGCGAATCGGGGCCGGTTGTTGAGGTCGGGGTGGTCGGCCGCGTCCGCCCAGCCCTGCTCCTCGTTGAAGATCCACGGCACCTGCCCGCCCTGGGTGTCGGCGTGCTCGACGACGACCACGCCGCCGGGCCGCAGCAGGCGGTGTGCGGTCCGCTCGATGCCCCGGATGGTGTCCAGACCGTCCTCGCCGGAGAACAGCGCCAGCTCCGGGTCGTGGTCCCGGGCCTCGGGGGCGACGTACTCCCACTCGGTGAGCGGGATGTACGGCGGGTTGGAGATCACCAGGTCGACCTGCCCGTCCAGTTCGGGGAGCGCGGTGAACGCATCGCCGTGGTGGAGAACGACGCGGGACCCCTCGACGTTCTTGCGGGCGAAGGTCAGGGCCTCCTCGGAGAGCTCCACGGCGTGCACCCGCGACCGCGGGACCTCCTGCGCCAGGGCGAGGGCGATCGCCCCGGAACCGGTGCAGAGGTCGACGATCAGGGGCTCGACAACGTCCATGGCGCGCACCGCGTCTATGGCCCAGCCGACCACCGACTCGGTCTCCGGGCGGGGTACGAACACCCCTGGCCCGACGGCGAGTTCGAGGTAGCGGAAGAACGCCCGACCGGTGATGTGCTGGAGGGGCTCGCGCGCCTCACGGCGTGCGATGGCCTCCCAATAGCGGGCGTCGAAGTCCGCGTCGGGGACCGTGTGCAGCTGGCTGCGCTTGACGCCGTGCACATGCGCGGCCAGCTCCTCCGCGTCGAAGCGCGGTGAGGGCACGCCGGCGTCGGCCAGCCGCTGGGTGGCCTGGGCCACCTCCGCGAGCAGCAGGTTCACTGGTCCTCCAGCCGATACGTCCTGGGTCTTGCGGTCTTACTGGGCGGCGGCGAGCTTGGCCGCCGCGTCGGCGTCGATGCACGCCTGGATGACCGGGTCCAGCTCGCCGTCGAGCACCTGGTCCAAGTTGTACGCCTTGAATCCCACCCGGTGGTCCGAGATCCGGTTCTCCGGGAAGTTGTACGTGCGGATGCGCTCCGAGCGGTCCACCGTGCGCACCTGGCTGCGCCGGGCGTCCGACGCCTCCCGCTCGGCCTCCTCCTGGGCCGCGGCCAGCAGCCGCGAGCGGAGGATGCGCAGTGCCTGCTCCTTGTTCTGGAGCTGGCTCTTCTCGTTCTGGCAGGACACCACGATGCCGCTGGGCAGGTGGGTGATCCGGACCGCGGAGTCGGTGGTGTTGACGGACTGGCCGCCCGGCCCCGAGGAGCGGTAGACGTCGATCCGCAGGTCGTTGGGGCCGATCTCGACCTCGACCTCCTCGGCCTCCGGCGTGACCAGCACTCCGGCCGCGGAGGTGTGGATCCGGCCCTGCGACTCGGTGGCGGGCACCCGCTGCACGCGGTGCACCCCGCCCTCGTACTTCAGTCGCGCCCAGACACCCTGTCCCGGCACGGTGGCACCGCCGCCGCCCTTGGTCTTCACCGCGACCTGGACGTCCTTGTAGCCGCCGAGGTCGGACTCGTTGGCGTCGAGGATCTCGGTCTTCCAGCCGGCCCGCTCGGCGTACCGCAGGTACATCCGCAGCAGGTCGCCGGCGAACAGCGCGGACTCCTCGCCACCCTCACCGGCCTTGACCTCCAGGATGACGTCCTTGTCGTCGCTGGGGTCGCGCGGGACGAGCAGCAGCCGCAGCTTCTCGGTGAGCTCCCCGCGGCGGACGTCCAGCTCCTTGACCTCGTCGGCGAAGTCCGGGTCGTCCGCGGCCAGTTCCCGAGCGGTCTCGATGTCGTCGCCGGTCTGCTTCCAGGCACGGTACGTCGCGATGATCGGGGTCAGCTCCGCGTAGCGCTTGTTGAGCCGCATGGCCTCGCGCTGGTCCGCGTGGACCGCGGGGTCGGCCAGCCGCTTTTCAAGGTCGGCGTGCTCGCCGACCAGTTCCTCGACCGCCTCGAACATCGTGTGTTCCTCTGCTGACTGCTGGTGTGGCTTCCCGGGGTGGCTGTGCCCCGTTGCCGCTGTGCGGCGGGCCGGACCCGGGCCGGGAGGCAGAGGGTCCGGACGACAAAGACGCCGGTCCGGTCCCCCCTGTCCGGGGGCGACCGGAGACCGGCGCCTTGCGGGTCGCTACTTCTTGGCGGCCGCGGCGGACTTGCCGAAGCGGGCCTCGAAGCGGGCCACACGGCCGCCCGTGTCCATGATCTTCTGCTTGCCCGTGTAGAACGGGTGGCACTCCGAGCAGACGTCGGCGCGGATGGCGCCGCCGGCAACGGTGCTACGGGTGGTGAAGGACGCGCCACAGGTGCAGCTGACCTGGGTCTCGACGTACTCCGGGTGGATGTCGCGCTTCAAGGGATTCTCCTAGGTTCGGGAGTGCACCGGGTCGTGGCGCGGATTGCGTCACGTGAACCGGGGCCGACGGTCCAGTCTGCCAGCACTGGCCGTATCTCCCAAAACCGGGGTACGGCCTCCACTATTCCCGGGCGGCTCGGGGGCGATGGCGACTACTTGACGTAGTTGGCCGTGCCACCCTTGTCACCTGCGGAGCCCTTGATCGCGGCCTTAGGAATGGCCTGGTCGTGGCGGAGCGCGTCCCAGACCTTCCGGCCCTGGGTGGCCAGAGGCAGCACCCGGTCGGGGTTGACCGGGTCGTAGGCCACCGGGAGCGTCACCATGTCGATGCCGTCGGACGAGATCCCGCCGAGCTCCTTGGCCAGGCCGGTCAGCGCGGTGACCGAGTTGAGGTCGGTGTCGGTGGTGACGGCCTTGGTGGCGGTGTCGGCGATGTCGTAGAGCTTGGCCGGGTTGGAGAGCACGCCGACGCTGCGGACCTGCTTCATCAGCGCCTTGACGAAGGTCTGCTGGAGCTGGATCCGGCCCAGGTCGCTGCCGTCGCCGCCGGGGACGCCGTGCCGGGTGCGGACCAGGCCGAGGGCGTCCTCGCCGTTGAGGGTGTGCTTGCCGGGCTGCAGGTGCAGGTGGCTGTACTTGTCGTTGATCGCCTTGGTGGTGGTGATGTCCACCCCGCCCAGGGCGTCGATGAGCTTCTTGAAGCCGGTGAAGTCGACCTCGACGAAGTGGTCCATGCGGATGCCGCTCATCGACTCGACGGTCTTGACGGCACAGGCCGGGCCGCCGACCTCGAAGGCGGTGTTGAACATCGCCCGGTGCTGCCCGGGGACGGTCTGACCGTCCTTGGTGCAGGTGGGCCGGGTGACCAGGGTGTCCCGCGGGATGCTGACGGCGCTGGCCTTCTGGTGGCCCTTGTAGACGTGCACGACCATCGCGGTGTCGGAGCGCGCCCCGCCTTCGTCCTTGCCGTAGGAGGCGTTCTTGCCGGAGCGGGAGTCGGAGCCCATGACGAGGATGTCCATCGAGCCGTTGTCGAGGTTCTTCGGACGGTCCTGGCCGAGGGCGGCGTTGATGTCGACGCCCTTGAGGTTGCCGTTGAACTTGAAGTAGAGGTAGCCGAGCCCGGCGCCGCCGAGCAGGACGGCGCTGACCAGCGCGCACAGCGTGATGGTCAGGACCCGGCGGCCCCGGGTCGGGGCCTTGCGCCGCTGGCCGGTGGCACGCAGGGCCCGGCCCCGGTCTCCGGCCTTCCCCGCGGTCCCGTCGCTCTGCGCCATCTGTTCCTCAGTCCTTCGTCGGTCGACTGCTCTGGCCGTCCCCCTGCCGCAGGCAGTTGATTGCCTAGTCAGACGGGAGGCTGTCCGGAAGGGTTGCACAGCGCGTTATGAGCGTTTTCTTAGAAAGCCTGGGCGTCCGGAGCCGGCGTACGGGCTCCGGGGCGGCTCTCACCAGGGCTTTCGCCGCGTCGCACCGGCCGACGGAAACTGCGTACGCCGTACGGATCTGTGCGAAAGGTCTCAAGCGGGGCACGGCGCCGCGCGGCACAGGTCACACCCGGGGCGCGGGGCGGAACGGAAACGGCCGGGCCCCCTCACCCGCGGGGGGTGAGGGGGCCCGGTCGTGCGTGCGGCGCGGCCGCGGGCGTCAGTCGTTGCCGTTGCCCGTGGTCGGCGTCGTCTTCTGGATCTGGAGCAGGAACTCCGCGTTGGACTTCGTCTGCTTCATCTTGTCCAGCAGCAGCTCGATGGCCTGCTGCTGGTCCAGCGCGTGCAGCACCCGACGCAGCTTCCACACGACGGCCAGCTCGTCGCTGCCCATCAGGATCTCTTCCTTACGGGTGCTGGACGCGTCCACGTCCACCGCCGGGAAGATGCGCTTGTCGGAGAGCTTGCGGTCGAGCTTGAGCTCCAGGTTGCCGGTGCCCTTGAACTCCTCGAAGATCACCTCGTCCATCCGCGAGCCGGTCTCGACCAGCGCGGTGGCCAGGATGGTCAGCGAACCGCCGTCCTCGATGTTGCGCGCGGCACCGAAGAAGCGCTTCGGCGGGTAGAGCGCGGTCGAGTCGACACCACCGGACAGGATGCGGCCGGAGGCGGGCGCCGCGAGGTTGTACGCGCGGCCCAGGCGGGTGATGGAGTCCAGCAGGACGACCACGTCGTGGCCCAGCTCGACGAGACGCTTGGCGCGCTCGATGGCGAGTTCGGCGACGGTGGTGTGGTCCTCGGCCGGGCGGTCGAAGGTCGAGGAGATGACCTCGCCCTTGACCGACCGCTGCATGTCGGTGACTTCCTCCGGACGCTCGTCGACGAGGACGACCATCAGGTGGCACTCGGGGTTGTTGCGGGTGATCGAGTTGGCGATCGCCTGCATGATCATGGTCTTGCCGGTCTTCGGCGGGGCCACGATCAGACCGCGCTGGCCCTTACCGATCGGCGTGATCAGGTCGATGATTCGGGTCGTCAGACCGCCCGACTCACCTTCCAGGCGCAGCCGCTCCTGCGGGTAAAGGGGCGTCAGCTTCCCGAACTCCGCGCGCTGGCGGCCCTGTTCGGGCGCCATGCTGTTGACGCTGTCCAGGCGCACCAGGGCGTTGAACTTCTCGCGCCGCTCGCCGTCCTTGGGCTGACGGACCGCACCGGTGACGTGGTCGCCCTTGCGCAGACCGTTCTTGCGGACCTGGGCGAGCGAGACGTACACGTCGTTCGGGCCGGGCAGGTAGCCGGAGGTCCGGATGAACGCGTAGTTGTCGAGGATGTCGAGGATGCCCGCGACGGGGATCAGCACGTCGTCGTCGGCCACCTGCGGCTCGTTGGTGAACTCCTCGCGGCCACGGCGCCCGCGGCGGTCGCGGTAACGGCCGCGCCGACCGCGCCGACCGCCCTCGAAGTCCTCGTCGTCGCCGTCCCGGCGGTCCCGCTGACGGTTGCCGCCCTGGCCGCCGCCGTCACCCGCGTCGACCTTGCGACGGTCACGGTCACCGCGGTCACGGTCGCCACGGTCACGGTCACCGCGTTCACGGTCACCGCGGTCGCGCCGACCACGCTCGCCCTTCTGACCGCGCTCCTGGCGGTCCCCGCGCTCCTGGCGCTCGGCACCCCTGGCGGACCGGCCCTCGCCGGCCTCCTGCGGGGCGACCGCGGTCTCGGTGCGGACCTCGGTCTTGACCGCGGTGGCGGCCTCGGCCTTGGCCTCGGTGCGGACGTCGGCGTCCGGGCTGCCCGCGGGGGCGGTGGCCCGACGGCGGCGACGCTCACCGGCCGGCGCCTCGTCGCTGACGGGCTGGCCCGGGATGTCGATCTGCTGCTGGGTCCCGGACTTCTCCGCCACCTTGGTCGACTTGGCGGCCTTCTCGGTCTTTGCGGCCGACTCGGCACCGTCCTCGCCGGTGCGGGCCTTGGAGGTCGTACGGCGCTTGGGCTTGGTCTCGGTGTCGGCGGGCGCATCGGCCTTGGCTGCGGTCCCGGAGCCGGCGGTCTGCTTCTCCTTGATGACCTCGATCAGCTGGCTCTTGCGCATCCGCGCGGTGCCCTTGATACCGAGGCCGGAGGCAATCTGCTGCAGCTCTGCCAGGACCATGCCCTCAAGGCCGGTGCCGGAACGGCGGCGCCGCGTGGTGGCAGGCGCGGCGGGAGCGTCCGTGGCGGGCGTGGTGGCACTGCCATCGGTGCGCGCGCCCATCAGATCGGTGGTGTCGCTCACGAAGGGTCCTTCCCTGGAGCGGGCGTCGGCCTGTCTGGCTCGGCGACCGGTTGTGCTGTCCGGCTGGGTCCTTGGTCTTGCGGACCGGGCCGGGGCGGTGGTCCCGCCGGATACGGCGGAAAGATCAATTCAGGGCTCCGGCGTGAAGATCTGGGGTGTGACTGTTGTCGTCACGCCGATTCCGGAGCGTGCTCACTTCTGCTCAGGCCATTGCTCCAAGCAGTTTGGGAGGCTCCCGGAAGAAAGTGGTCCCGATGGGGGACACGAAGCACCGCGCCACACTGGCGTCGAGTACTGACTTGAGGTTAACACTACCGGATCCAACAAACATTCCCCCTCTCAAAGACCGGCAATCGTCGATCACTGGTCGTGGTCACCCGGCGAGCGGCAGCACACACGTACCGGCCGCGTCGAGGGTCAGCCGATTGGCCGCCCACCCCTCTCCCGCCAGCGCCGCGACCTTGTCGGCCGCCGCTTCTTCGACCAGTGCGAGCACCGTCGGGCCCGCACCGGAGATGACTGCGGGGACGCCGTCCGCGCGCAGTCGGTTCACCAGGGCCGTGCTCTCCGGCATCGCGGGGGCGCGGTATTCCTGGTGAAGTCGGTCCTCGGTCGCGGCGAGCAGCAGCTCGGGGCGCCTGGTCAGGGCCTCGACGAGCAGTGCGGCGCGACCGGCGTTGACCGCGGCGTCCACATGCGGGACGGTACGCGGCAGCAGTCCGCGAGCGGTCTCGGTCAGCACCGGTTTTCCGGGCACGAAGACCACCGGAACGATGGAATCAGCGGGATCCATCCGGATCGCCCGGGCGGTGCCGGTTTCCATCCAGGCAAGGGTGAAACCGCCGAGCAGACAGGCCGCGACGTTGTCGGGGTGGCCCTCGATCTCGTTGGCGAGTTCCAGCAGCGCGGCGTCGTCGAGTTTCTGCTCGCCGCCTATGGTCACGGCGCGGGCGGCGACGATCCCGGCACAGATGGCGGCCGACGAGGAACCCAGACCGCGGCCGTGCGGAATGCGGTTGGCGCAGACGATCTCCAGGCCGCGCGGCTGCCCGCCGAGCAGGTCGAAGGCGGTGCGCATGGCCCGTACGAGCAGGTGGCTTTCGTCGCGCGGCAGTGTGTCGGCCCCCTCGCCGGCGATGTCTACGTGCAGACCGGAGTCGGCCACCCGCACCACGACGTCGTCATACAGGCCCAGGGAAAGTCCCAGGGCATCAAAGCCGGGGCCGAGATTGGCGCTGGTAGCGGGGGTGCGCACCCGGACGGCGGCGGCGCGAAACGCGGGACCGGCCATCGCTCGATGACTCTCCTTGATTGAAACTGCGGTACTGCCCCCGAGCACAGCGCCGCGGCACCGAGGTGCCTGGCCGGCTCGTGGGGTCTGTTCTGACCTGCCCTGCGCACCACTGCGTTATGCCGTGGGGAGGGGAGTTGGGTGCCAGCCTATCGAAGGAAGGTTCTGTCGCGACATAGGGCGCACAGGAGGCGCACGATGCGTGTCGCGCGCCACCACATGCCCCAACACCGCCTTTGCAGTGTTTGCCCGGGCTTTGCGCAAGGTGCCGTACGGGGGACGGCGGGCGACTGGCCGGCCCGTCGTCCCCGTACGTATCCGCAGGTCCCGGGGGGTGTCCGGGACGGTCAGCCGAGGCCGAGTCGCTCGGCGGCGGCGTCCGCGTCGATCGGGACCGTGACCGGCTGCGGGGCACCGGCCACCGCCCAGTCCGGATCCTTGAGGCCGTTGCCGGTGACCGTGCAGACGATCCGCTGGCCGGGGTCGACCTTGCCCTCCTCGGCGGCCTTGAGCAGACCGGCGACCGAGGCGGCCGAGGCAGGCTCCACGAAGACGCCCTCCTTCGCGGCCAACAGGCGGTAGGCAGCGAGGATTTGACGGTCCGTCACCTCATCGATGAGGCCGCCGGACTCGTCCCGGGCGCGCTCGGCGAACTCCCACGAGGCGGGGTTGCCGATCCGGATCGCGGTGGCGATGGTGTGCGGGTCCTTGACGACCTCACCGCGCACGATCGGGGCGCTGCCGGATGCCTGGAAGCCCCACATCCGCGGGGTGTGCGCGGCGATGCCGTCGGCCGCGTACTCCCGGTAGCCCTTCCAGTAGGCCGTGATGTTGCCGGCGTTGCCGACCGGCAGCACATGGATGTCCGGGGCGTCGCCGAGCATGTCGACGATCTCGAAGGCGGCGGTCTTCTGCCCCTCGATGCGCACCGGGTTAACGGAGTTCACAAGTGCGACCGGGTACTTCTCGGAGAGGCTCCGGGCCAGCGTCAGACAGTCATCGAAATTTCCGTCGACCTGGAGGATCTTGGCGCCGTGTACCAGCGCCTGGCCCATCTTGCCGAGCGCGATCTTGCCCTGCGGGACCAGTACCGCGCAGACCATCCCGGCCCGGACCGCGTAGGCGGCGGCCGAGGCGGAGGTGTTGCCGGTGGAGGCGCAGATGACCGCCTTGGCGCCCTCCTCCTTGGCGCGGGTGATGGCCATCGTCATCCCGCGGTCCTTGAAGGAGCCCGTGGGGTTGGCACCCTCGACCTTGAGATGCACCTCGCAGCCGGTGCGCTCGGACAGCACCTGGGCCGGTACGAGAGGCGTACCGCCCTCTCGGAGGGTGACGACCTCGGTCGTGTCGCTGACCGGAAGCCGGTCACGGTATTCCTCGATGATTCCGCGCCACTGACTGCTGGTGGTGGTCACGGTGGAATTGGCAGACATGGGTTCCTTTACTCCCCTTCGACCCGCATGATGCTGACGACACCGCGGACGGTGTCCAGCTCGCGCAGTGCCCCGACCGTCGACGACAGGGCCGCGTCGGTCGCTCGGTGGGTGACGACGACGAGGTCGGCCTCGCCGTCCTTCCCCTGCTGACGGACCGTATCGATCGATACGCCGTGTTCGGCGAAGACCGTCGCGACCTGAGCCAGAACGCCCGGCTTGTCGGCCACGTCGAGACTGATGTGGTAGCGGGTGACGACCTCACCCATGGGGCTGACGGGCAGCGCGGTGTACGCGGACTCCCCCGGCCCGGTGGCACCGGCGAGCTTGTTGCGGCAGACCGCGACGAGGTCGCCGAGGACCGCGGAGGCGGTCGGCGAACCGCCCGCACCCGGCCCGTAGAACATCAGCTGGCCGGCCGCGTCGGCCTCCACGAAGACCGCGTTGTACGCCTCGCGCACGGAGGCCAGCGGGTGCGTCAGCGGAATCATCGCCGGGTGCACCCGCGCGGTCACCGACGCACCGTCCGCGGCCCGCTCGCAGATGGCCAGCAGCTTGACGGTGCAGCCCATCCGCTTGGCGGAGGCGATGTCCGAGGCGGTGACCTCGGTCAGCCCCTCGCGGTGCACGTCGTCGATGGTGACGCGGGTGTGGAAGGCGATCCCGGCGAGGATCGCGGCCTTGGCGGCGGCGTCGAAGCCCTCGACGTCGGCGGTCGGGTCGGCCTCGGCGTACCCCAGCGCGGTGGCCTCGTCGAGCGCCTCACTGTAGCCGGCGCCGGTGGTGTCCATCTTGTCGAGGATGAAGTTGGTGGTGCCGTTGACGATGCCCAGGACGCGGTTGACCTTGTCCCCGGCGAGCGACTCGCGCAGCGGCCGCACCAGCGGGATCGCGCCGGCGACCGCCGCCTCGTAGTACAGGTCGGCGTTGTGCTTCTCGGCCGTCGCGTGCAGTGCGGCACCGTCGGCCGCCACCAGCGCCTTGTTGGCCGAGACCACGCTCGCACCGTGCTCGAAGGCGGTGGTGATCAGCCCGCGGGCTGGCTCGATCCCGCCGATCACCTCGATGACGACGTCGATGTCGCCGCGTTTGACGAGGGCGGTCGCATCGGTGGTGATCAGCTCGGCCGGGATCCCGGCCCGCACCCGCTCCGGGCGGCGGACGGCGATCCCGGCGAGCTCCACGGGCGCGCCGATGCGGGCCGCGAGGTCGTCGGCGTGCGTCGTCATGATGCGCGCCACCTCTGAGCCGACCACACCACAGCCCAGCAGCGCCACCTTCAGCGGACGCGTACGCATCATTCGACCTCGTCTTTTCTTCGATCCAGCAGTTTCATGCTCGGTCACGCACCAGTTTCCTGGTCATGCACCAGTCTCACGCACCGGACGGCGGTTTCTGCCGTTCGTCCGGATGCCGAGACATTTATTTCATCCGGGGCCCGGTCCCGGCGATCCGCCCCTACCCGACATCCAACCGCAGGAGATCTTCCTCCGTCTCCCGCCGGACGATCACCCGGGCCGCACCGTCCTTGACCGCCACCACCGGCGGCCGCAGCGCGTGGTTGTAGTTGCTCGCCATGGACCGGCAGTACGCACCGGTGGCCGGCACCGCGAGCAGGTCCCCCGGCGCGACATCGCCGGGCAGGAAGGCGTCCCGGACGACGATGTCCCCGCTCTCGCAGTGCTTGCCGACGACCCGCGAGAGCATCGGCTCGGCGTCGGAGGTGCGGGAGACCAGCGCCACGCTGTACTCCGCGTCGTACAGCGCGGTGCGGATGTTGTCCGACATCCCGCCGTCCACGGAGATGTACGTCCGCAGCCCTTCCAGCTCCTTGACCGTACCGACCTCGTAGAGCGTGAAGGCGGTCGGGCCGACGATCGCCCGGCCCGGCTCGACCGACAGCCGCGGCACCCGCAGCCCGGCCGTCTCGCACTCGCGGCCCACGATCTCGCGCAACGCCCGGGCGATCTCGTGCGGTGCGCGCGGGTCGTCGTCGGAGGTGTAGGCGATGCCCAGTCCGCCGCCGAGGTCGATCTCCGGCAGCTCCACGCCGTGCTCGTCCCGCACCTCGGCGAGCAGCTGCACCACTCGCCGCGCGGAGACCTCGAATCCGGCCATGTCGAAGATCTGCGATCCGATGTGGCTGTGGATCCCGATGAGTTCGAGTCCGTCCAGCTTCAGCGCGCGCCGCACCGCCTCGGCGGCCTGGCCGCCGGCCAGCGCGATCCCGAACTTCTGGTCCTCGTGCGCGGTCGCGATGAACTCGTGGGTGTGCGCCTCGACACCGACCGTGACCCGGATCTGCACCCGCTGCCGCTTGCCGAGCCGCTCGGCGATGTGCGCGACCCGCACGATCTCCTGGAACGAGTCGAGCACGATCCGCCCCACCCCGGCCTCGACGGCCCGGGTGATCTCCTCGGTGCTCTTGTTGTTGCCGTGCAGCGCGATCCGCTCGGCGGGCATTCCGGCGTCCAGCGCCGTGGCCAGCTCGCCCCCCGAACAGACATCGAGGTTGAGGCCCTCCTCGGTCAGCCACCGCACGATGGCCCGGGACAGGAACGCCTTGCCCGCGTAGAAGACGTCGGCGTCCGGCCCGAACGCGTCCCTCCAGGACCGGCAGCGGGCCCGGAAGTCGTCCTCGTCCAGGAAGTACGCCGGCGTGCCGAACTCCTCGGCGAGCGCGGTCACGGCCAGCCCGCCGACCGTCACCACACCGTCGGCGTCGCGCCGGACGGTACGGGACCAGACCTGCGGGTCAAGGGAGTTGAGATCGGCGGGCGGCCCGGCGTAGTGCCCCTCGGGCAGTACGTCGCCATGGCGGGGCCCTGCGGGATGCGCGGAACGGCTCATAACGGAAACGGTCCCCTCAAGATCGTTCAGAGGTGCTGAGCGGGGCGGTCGTCGGCGCGCCCTGCCGGTGTGCGGACGCGTACATCAGACATTTCCAGACTCAGGCATAGGTGGTTCAGACGTGTTCAGGAGCAGAGATGCCGAGCAGGCGCAGGCCGTTCCCCAACACCGTCCCCGTGGCTTCGGCAAGGGCCACCCGGGCGCGGTGCACGGCCAAGGGTTTCTGCTCGCCGACGGGCAGCGGCCAGAACTCCTCCTGCCAGCGCAGATAAGCGTCCGCGGTGGCTTCCAGGTGGCGCACCACCCGGTCCGGCGCGCAACGCCGCGCGGCGGTCGCGGTGACCGTCGGATACGTGGCGAGAGCACTCTCCAGCGTCTGGAGGCCCCGCGCGTCCCCGTCGGCAGCGTCCGCCGTCACGTCCCCCGGCTCGCCGACGAACCCCAGCTCGCCGGCGTTCCGCACCATCGCGCGGGTCCGGGCGTGGGCGTACTGCACCCGGAACCGCGGGTTGTCCGCGTGCTGCACCGGCCGCTCCGGCGCCCGCACCGGGTCGTGCGCCGCGGGCTTGAGCAGCACCCACCGCGCCTCGTCGCCCCCGAGCCGGGCCACCAGTCGGGCCCATTCCCCGTCACCGGTGTCCAGCGTCAGCGGCCGTTCCGCACGTACCTCGTCCCGCCCGAGCCGGGCCAGGACCTCGCCCACGACGGTCTCCCGGGCCTCGGCCCACTCCCCCGCGTATCGCGCCGGCCCGCCGCCCCGTCCCGGTCCCTCCGCACCGGACGCAGGGGCCTGGCCGTAACGCTCCCCGCGGGCCAGTACCTCCCCCACCAGACCGGCCGACGCCCCGTCCCCCAACGTGAAATTCAAGAACCCCGGCCCGGCGATCTCGACCCGGGCGATCCCGGCGCTCCCCACCAGCCGCCTCCGCAGGATCTCGGCCACTTCGCGTGCGGGCCGCCCCGCCTGCTTCGCGAGCTGGAGCGCCACATTGGACGCGTAATCCCCACACCCGGGCCGCGGCGGCGGCTGCACCACGATCCGCGCCGGCACGGGCACGGAGAGCTCCCGCTCCTCAACGGCACCACGCACGGAGCGCAGGACGGTACGGGAGAGCTCGGCCGGGGTCACAGGACAAGCGTATGGGAGGAGGGGGGTGCCCACGCGAACGGGTTTCGCGTGGTGGACACCGGGCCACGGTCCGTAGGAGAACGGACCGGCGTACGGCGGCCTACGAGCCGACGACGGAAGCGGGGAACGAGCAAGCTCCCCGCTCAAAGGGACCGCAATGCGTCACCCGGCGGCCCGCCCTCCCCCGCTGCCCGGCTCACCGCCCGCCGGGCCACCGCTCTCCACACCGTCCCCCGGAGCGGCCTCCTCGGACACCCCACCGCCCGCCCCCGCCATGTCGCCCCGCGGCGCCTCACCCCGGCCACCGGCACCCTCGTGCTCCGCACCACCCCCGGCGCCCTCGGGGCAACCCCCGCGCCCCTCATCCCCCGGGTGCTCCCGCTGCTGCCGCCCCTCGCGCACCAGCATCCCCACCGTGCGCACCAACTCCGTCGGCTCGAACGGCTTGGCCAGAAAGGCGTCGATCCCCACCGACTCCCCGTTGTCCACCTCGCCCTGCGTGCACGCACTGACGATGGCGATCGGGATGTCCCACGTCCGCGGGTCGGAACGCAGCCGTGCCGCGGTGTGCAACCCGCCCAGCCGCGGCATCACGACATCGAGGGTCACCACGTCGGGTCTGACCTGATGCACGACATCCAGACACTCGGCACCATCAGCCGCGGTCACGACCTCGAAGCCCTCCAGCTCAAGGTTGACCCTGATCAACTGCCGGATCACTTTGTTGTCATCGACCACAAGGATCCGACCGGACAAGCCAGGCACACCATGAGACTAGGTGCGCCCTTGTAGCTGCGTCCCGGTTTTGCCCACTTCCGCCCCCGTGCGAGGGACCTTTCGGCGACCACCGCCGACCCGTCCTCCGCATGCGGTAAGGGCGACCTTCCTTAGGCCCCCGAGACGCCCCTCGCCACACCCCTCGCCCCCTTCCTCGGACCCCCGGACCCACCCCGCCCGCCGGCTCCGCGGCCGACCATCAAAACGTTCATGACCACCCCATCGGAGCTGGTAGTGTTCTACCCGTCGCCGCAACGAGTGGCGACAACGCCCCCGTAGCTCAGGGGATAGAGCAACGGCCTCCGGAGCCGTGTGCGCAGGTTCGAATCCTGCCGGGGGCACCTCAGAGAAGGTGCCGAAAATCCCTTGACTGGCGAGAAGCCGGTCAAGGGATTTTTTGTTGTCCGGGATTTCCGCCCGGGATTTCCGCCCGGTTTTATCGCTTGGGTCTACTCGGGTTTGTTCGGGTTCATTGCTCGGGTTTTTGTTGCGTGCGTTTTCATTGCCGGCGTTTTTGTTGCCGGTTGCGGATTCTCAGTGGTGCGCGTTCAGGGGAAGGCGGCACGTCACCCGCCAGCCCGACGCCTCCGTTCCTGGTTCCAGGTCGGTCGGACCGGCCGTCAGGGTGCCGCCCAGGGGGCGTTGCGGGTGGTGAGGGTGGGTGGGGCGAAGGGGGCCGGGGCGAGCATCGCGCCGGCGGCGGCGTACGTGCACGTGCGCCGGCGGCGACTGCGGCGGTGTAGGGGCGGCGTGGTCGGGTCCGGGGGCGGGGCGGGTAAGGCGGGGGCGGGGAAAAGCGGTTGGGTCATGGGGTACGGCCGGTTGCGTCGCCCGATTCCCTGGCGCGGACGGCTAGTCCGACACAGTTACGGACGCCAGCTTCCGTTGGATGCCGGCGAGGTCGGTCTTGACCGTGCCGGGCGAGATGAAGGGTTCCGCGGCGACTTCGGAATTGGTCATGCCTTGGGCGAATTTGCCGGCGATCTCAATTTCGCGGTGGGTGAGGAGGTTCTCGTTCCGGCGGAGTTTTCGGGAGCGGCGGCCGTGGTTTCGCTCGACCGAGTTGCCGGTGAGGTGCTGGAACAGTCGGACGGTGTTGGAGGGGCTGATGGGGCTGTCGCCCGCCATCGCGGCCCGGGCGCCTTCGATGAGCAGCGCCGGGCCGGAGCGTTTGAGCAGGAAGCCCGAGGCGCCGAACCGCAGTGCGGGGTAGACGTAGGCGTCGAGGTCGAAGGTGGTGGCGACGACCACATGGACCGGGTGCGGCGCCTCGGGGCCGGCCAGCAGCCGGGTCACCTCCAGGCTGTCCCGCCGCGGCATCCGGATGCCAACCGGGGCCACATCGGGGGTGAGCCGCCGCGCCGGCTCCACCGCCTCCACGCCGTCGGCCGCCTCACCGACGACTTCCATGTCCGGCTGGCGCTCCAGGATCCGCCGCATTCCGCGGCGGACCATCTCCTGGTCGTCGGCGATCAGCAGGCGAACGGGCACGGGAGGTTGTGCCGGATGGCAGGGGCTCAAGCTCCGCTACGGCCCGCTGCCGATGGGCGGCTCCACACGACGGCCTCGGTCGCATCGCTTTTCAGCCAGGCGCATTGCCCGGCACCAGGCTCTCCCCTACCCTGCTCAGCAGTACGAACACCACCGCTGCGACCGGGCTCTTGTCCGGCGTGGCACCTCCTATGGCCGTCCCCCGGGGATCTGGGGCCGGCCATAGCTGTTTCTGGACTTGGGGGAGTCTCTTGTACCTGTGTTATCTCGACGAGTCCGGGACCGGCCAGACGTTGAATCCGGCAGTGGCCGACTCGGTGCCGGTCATGGTCATCGGCGGGTTCACGGTCCCGGAGAACCAGGTGCAGGGTTTGGTGTGGGACTTCCTCGAACTGAAAAAGAGGTTCCGGCCCGAACTGCGCAAACTTCCCTCTCTGACGCAGGTGGTGCACCACGAGGTCAAGGGCGAAGCGCTACGCAAGAGCTTCCGTCGCCAGGGGCGCAATCAGCGGCGCATGGCACACGGCTTCCTCGATCACCTGATCAACATTCTCGAGCGGCGTGACTGCACGGTCATGGCCCGGATCTGGGTCAAGCAGGACGGCGCCCAGAACGACGAATCCGCCATGTACGCCGCGGCGGTGACCACGTTGTGCGCGACGTTCGAGCACTATCTGGCCGAGCGGTCGAGTAGCGGTATCGCCGTTCTCGACAGCCGGAATCCCCATGACAACACGGGAAATGTGCATTGCGTGACCACGCGGCGGTTCGGCAAAGACGAGGACCGTCTACCGCACCTTCCCGAGTCACCCGTGTTCGGGCACAGCAATACGCACATCGGGCTGCAGATCGCCGATCTCCTGGTGTCCGCGGTGCTGGCGCCGGCAGCTGCCGTGACCTATGCGGCGGACCTCAGCAGCACCAACGTCCATTGCCACCCGGGATACCGCACGGTCCGCGAACGGCACTGCCCGCGCATCGGCAAGCTGCAGCACCGTTACCGCTCGACCACCGGCAAGTGGGCCGGTGGAGTGGTCGTTTCGGATGCACGGGGCCAGGAGTCAGCTGGAAAGCTGTTCGCTCCGGTGATGACGATGCGCAGGGACGACGGGCCGCTCACCGGTGTTCCCGAACAGGTGTCACCGCGCGACTTGGCCACGGCCCCTCCGGCCGCTTCGCCCACTTCGTAGCGGACAAGAAAAGACTCATCGGTCAGAATTGCGGACCGGAACGGAACAGTCTTGCCACTTCGTCGATCACTGCGTACCGTATCGAACTCAATTTCGGCAACAACAGACTTCCGAGGTCCCCTCGGACAGGTCTTCCGCCTACGTATGGAGTGCGCACGTGCCTTTCCTCCCGCTCGACGGCCGACTCCCGCCGTCGACCCCCGAGCCGTCGGTGTTCGGACAGTAGCCGAGCGACCGGGCCGCCACAGCACAGCCAAGCGGGCTTCGAAGCATCGCCTGAGTCCACTTCCTCGTCCGCGACCTGCCCGGATCACGAGGAAACGTTCCTGCTTTGGGTGACGCCCCCTTGTGTGACGACGCAGTCCCTCGAAGGGAACCGCCGTGCTGTCCGATCCCGCCGTCCTCGCGGCTTGCACGTCCGCTGCCGTCGTGGCGTGCTGCGCGCTCATCGTCGCCGGCAAGATCGCCGGTGATGCGCTGCGCGGCAGTCGCTCCAGCGACCGTTCGCAGATTCTCCGCTCGCTGGCCGACGTATTCCGATATCTCCTGACGCCCTGGAGGCGCCGCAGGTAATCCCCCGGGTCTGGGAGGTGCGCAGTTCCGGCGCACCTCCCGGATCCGGACCCGAACCGCCGAGAACCGCAGAGTTAGAGTTGATACCCATCATTCAAGCGGCCCGCCGGGCTTCCACTCCTGACGGAGAAATACCGTCCAGGTGCTCGAAGGACATGCCCCCACCCGCTCCAGCGATTTCGTGCTGCCTGGGGGCTTTTCGTGCTTTTTCGTGAATCCGTCGAGCGGGTGGCCGCCCGCAATGTTGAAGGAATGCTGGAAGAGCAGTTGGCCGAGCAGTTCGTGCATGTGCACGGCTATCGCCCCGGCGATTCCGAGGTTCGCTCCTGGCGGCGCAGCATTCCGGCGCTGACCGGTGCACTGCTCGACGCGGGTCTCGACCAAGTCGAGATGCTGATCGAGTACGGGCTCCCGCTCACCAGCAAGCGGGCGGACGTGGTACTCGCCGGCGTCCACCCGGATACCCAGGAGCCCTCGTACGTCGTCGTGGAACTGAAGCAGTGGAGCGAGGCGTATCCGGACGAGGACGATGAGCCGACGCTGTGCCGGGTCGACGCGTACGCCCGCCCGGTGCTGCACCCGATAGAGCAGGTCCGCGGGTACTGCGCGTACCTGGTCTCGTTCAACGGTGCGCTCGCGCAGAATCCGGAGCAGATCGCCGGCGTCGCCTATCTGCACAATGCGACCGAATTCGGCGTGAGCGGTCTCTATGCGACGCAGCAGGACGAGCACGGGCGGATGTTCACGGCGGACCGACGGGGGGAGTTCGTCAGCTACCTGCGGTCGAGGCTGGCCCCGGCACCGGGCGCGGAGGCGGCGGACGCACTGATCGCGGGCAAGACCCAGCCATCCCGGCAGCTGATGGCGGTGGCCGCGGACGAGGTCCGGGAGCGGGAGCAGTTCGTCTTGCTGGACGAGCAGCGGGTGGCGTACGAGTTGGTGCTGCGAGCCGTCCAAAGAGCACATGGGTCGGACCACAAGGAAGTGGTGATCGTGACGGGTGGCCCTGGCACGGGGAAGAGCGTCATCGCCCTGTCACTGCTGGGTGAGTTGTACCGCCAGGGGCTTCCCGCGCTGCACGCGACCGGGTCACAGTCCTTCACGAAGACGATGCGGAAGGTCGCGGGCTCCCGCAAGCGTCAGGTCCAGGACCTCTTCAAGTACTTCAACAGCTTTATGACGGCGAAGCGGAACAGCCTGGACGTGCTGTTGTGCGACGAGGCGCACCGCATTCGGGAGACCTCGGCGAATCGCTACACCCGGGCCGAGCACCGTACGGGGAGGCCACAGATCGATGAGTTGATCGATGTGGCCCGGGTGCCGGTGTTCCTGCTCGATCAGCACCAGGTCGTTCGGCCCGGGGAGATCGGCAGGGTCGAGGAGATCAAGGCGGCCGCCACCCGGAGAGGGCTGCAGTGCCGGGAGGTTTCGCTGGACAGTCAATTCCGGTGCGGCGGCAGCGACGCCTATCTGCAATGGGTCGTGCGGCTGCTCGGGCTCGAGGGCGACGGCCCGGTGTCCTGGGAGCCTGACGGCCGGATGGAACTGGAGGTCGCCGACTCCCCCGCGGAGTTGGAGGCGTTCCTGGAGGACCGCCGCTCGCAGGGGTACGGGGCCCGGATGTCGGCCGGCTACTGCTGGAGATGGTCGGAGGCCAAGCCCGGGGAGCCGCTGCCCGAGGACGTGGTGATCGGCGACTGGGCACGTCCCTGGAACCTCAAGGGCGAGCGCTCGGTCATGGGTGCGCCGCCCTCGGCTCTGTGGGCCACCGACCCGGCTGGGTTCGGCCAGGTCGGCTGCGTCTACACGGCGCAAGGTTTCGAGTACGACTGGAGCGGAGTGATCCTGGGGCCTGACCTGGTCTGGCGGACCGACCGCTGGGTGGTTGACCGGACGGCGTCCAAGGACCCGGTCTTCAAACGGTCCACGCCGGACGAGGACGTGGACCGGCTGATCCGAAACACGTACAAGGTCCTTTTGACCCGCGGCATGATCGGAACGGTCATCTACTCGACTGACCGGGAGACCCGGGCCAGGCTGCGTGAGCTGATGGGCCGGCCGGGGAGCGTCACCGAGTAGGCCGCAGCCCGGCCCGGGCCCGAGGGCCGTCGGCACGGCGCGATGGCTCTCGAGGCCCGGGCCGGGCACCCAGTGGGCGGGCTATGAGGGGTCGTGCCCCCTCCCCCCACGGACGAGTTCGTTGAGCTTCGCTCGGGTTTCCGGGTCCGGAGAGTAGAGGACGGTACCGGCCATTCCCCGGGTGAGCAGGACCTTGTAGGTGTTCTTGATCAGCCGGTCGAAGTCAGCATCGGATGCCCCGTTCAGTGCGGTGTCTCGGCTTTCCGATCTGTCGGATCGCCAGTTTTGACCGCGCCAGACAAGGTCCGGGCCGAGGATGACTCCGTTCCAGGCGTATTCGAAGCCCTGTGCCGTGTAGATGCATCCGATCTGCCCGAATCCTGCGGGGTCGGTCGCCCACAGGTCCGAGGGGGGCAAGCCACCCACCCCGTGGGGTGCGCTGATGTTCCACGGACGTCGCCATGGGCCTATGGAGACGTCGTCCACCAGCGTTCCGTCCTTGTTCGGGCGGCTCCACGGCCAGCAGAAGCCCGCCGTGATACGCGCGGAGTGGCCCTCGTCCCGCCTAGCCCGCAGGAAGTTCTCGAGTTGCGCGGGGCTGTCGGCCACCTGCACCTCGAAGTTGTCATCGCCACGCCAGGTGTGCGGACCCCCCGGTGCCAGCCCCAGCAGCTGCAGCACCCAAGCCTCGTAGGCGCGGCTGCCACCACAGCGGAACTGCGCATCGAGGTCGACGTGACGCACGATGATGCCCCGTTCAGCGGCCGCCTTCTCGATGGCCTCAGCCGTTCCCGTCTCACCCGGGCGCACGACCTGGTGCTCGTCCAGCAGGAACACGGGGACCCGTGCCGCCTCGATCAGTTCGTCGATCTGGCGCTTGGTGGCCCACTTGCTGCCCGGCGGAGCTCCGTTCGAGGTCTCGCGGAGCCGGTGTGCCTCGTCGAGGATGAGGACATCGAGGTCGTTTCCCCTGGCCCTCTCGAAGCTGTTGAAGTAGGTGAACAGCTTGCCGGTTCCGGATCGCTCCTCGGTGACCTTCCGCTGCAACGTTGTAGTGAAGGACTTGGATCCTGTGGCGTGCGCCACCGAGCGGCCCCGTCGGGAGAGTTCCCCCAGAAGCGACAGCGCTATGACGCTCTTACCCGACCCCGGCCCACCGTTGACGAGAACGATCTCCTTACGCCCGTTCCCCTCCCGGTCCACCTCAGCCAAGGTCCGCAGCACCAGGGAGAACGCCTTCTGCTGTTCACCGAGCAGGGTGAAGTGGCGGCGGTGGAGCACCTCGTCCGCGGCAGCCTCAAGGAGGGTGAGCGTCGGAGCGCACCGGCTGGTGAGCAGGGCATCCGCCGCCAGGTGGTCCGGGTCGGGGATGAGTCGTTCGTGGAGGAACGTGAGGAAGGCGTTCCTGCTCGTGTTGGTGAAGAGGCGGCCATCGGCGACGGGCGCCGACAACAGGCTCGACACGTCCCGGTCTTCGGCATTGTGCAGAAACGCCGCACCGCTCACCCGATGCCCGTGCCCGTCCAGCACCCGGGTGAGATCGACGAGATACTCGCAGTAGCGGCGCACCTGCGCGACGGGATGCATCTGCGCTCGGCGCGGGACGGTCCCGCGGACCTCGCAGAGGTCTTCCGAGCCCCGGATGGCCTGGGCGGCACTCCACTGTTTGAGCTCCACGACGACATACGCAGGTTCGCCCGTCCGGGGGTGGACTCCCGCAAGCACGACGTCGGCGCGCAGGCTGCACATCGGCAGCGGGTACTCGACCAACATCTCCACGTCCGCGAGGCCCGCGCTGACGAGCAGCCGCGCCAGCTCGTGCAGGCTCACGTGCCAGGAGTTAATTTCGGCACGGGACGGCTGCTGCCGGTAGGCGAAGTAGTAGGCGGATTTCAGGTCCTCGACGTACTGCCGGCAGTCGGGCGCCGCATCCTCGGCCAGCGAACGGGCTGACGTACGCAGCAAGGTCACGGAACTCCCCCAGGGCACACGAGTGGTCTCGTGCGGGTGGGGGCGTTTCCCTGTGTGGAAGCCCGTCGGGCCGCATCACTTCAGCACAACTCTAGCCAGGCCCGCCCGGTGGCTTCGACGCGATGTGACGTCGGCCGTCCAACGGACGTCAGCGGAATTCTCTGTCGAGTTGGATGCACTTCTCCGACGCCTGCAGGGCGCTGGCCGCCTGCCGGATGAGGACGTCGAAGTCCCTGGCGTCTGCGGGGGCGGTGAGGTCGCTGGGGAGCACGAAGACGGGTACGCGTGCGGCCTTGATCATCGTTTCCAGCAGCGGAGCGATATGGTCCGGCCCCCCTCTGCCAGGCCGCGGCAGGGCCTCCACGGACCGCAGCCAAGGCTCCTCGCAGAACAGCACGTCGCACACCGGGAAGGCGGCGGTGCATGGTCCGGAGAGCACCCGGGTGGTGTAGCCAGCGCGGTTGAGGGTGTTCTCCGCCGAGCTGACCAGCCGGCTCCCGTGGGCCGCCGTGGTTCCGGTCACCACCAGAACGCTCTTGTCCTGTGCGGTGTACGCGGCCCGCACCGAGTCCAACACGAAGCGCTGAGCGGCTGCGGGATCCGACGCCAGCCGGAAGCCACTGCCATGCCACTGGAGCTGGCCCCGCGGGTCCAGCCCTTCGAGCCTGGCGTGTACCGGCCCCGCGGCGAAGAGCTCCGCCGCGGGTCGTCCCGGAGCCGCGGTGAGCCGCTCCCGCAGGAATCTGATCAGTGCGCCACGGGAGTCACGTGTGAAGAGGTGCGACAGACCCGTACGCGGGTAACGGAGCAGGTCCGTAACGTCGCTGTCAGCCGCGTTGTGTAGGTAGGTCAGGCCGGCCAGACGCGCTTCGTTTCCCACGAGGGCGGAGTGTGACTTGATCAACGCGCGACAGAAGTCCGCCGTCTGCTCGGCCGGGTGCCGCTTTGGCTTGCCGGTCTGGTTCGCGACCACGAAGCGCCCAGCACGGTCGGGGGCGGCGGTGACGCGCCTCCACTGTTTGAGCTCGGCGACGACGTAGGAGGGAGCGTGCGTCGCGGGGTGCACGCCGGCGAGGATGACGTCCGCCGGCCCTCTTCTCCCCGGCAGTTTGTACTCGATCATCATGTCCACCGCCCCCAGGCCGGCGTCGCGGAGGTCCCGGGCCACGGCGGGGAGACTGTGTCGCCAGGCCCTTTTCTCCCCGTCGCTCGTCTCGCCGGCCCGGCCCTGCTCGACCTCCGCTGCCTCGAGCGCGGGCACCAGGCCGTTGCGTAACTGCAGGGCGTGCAGTTCGTCGGCGGACAGCCGCATCAGATACATCTCTCCCCCTCAGCCGGGCGACTCGGGGCACGAGAGTACGGCGGATCCGACGGCGGATCCGACGGCGGGCCCGACGGCAGCCCCAAGTTCCCCGGCCGGGTGCCCGCCCGGGCCGGTGTGGGCCCGGTCGGGAGGTGGGGGCGGGGCGGGAAGTGGGGGCGGGGGGCGTCGTGGTTAGGCGTCGAGGCGGACCGGGAGGGAGTCCAGGCCGTAGACGATGGAGAGCTTGCGGAATTCCAGGTCTTCGGGGCGGGCGGCGAGGCGCATGGTGGGGAAGCGGCGGACCAGGGCGGGGTAGGCGGCGCGGAGTTCCATGCGGGCGAGTTCGGCGCCCACGCAGCGGTGGATGCCGTAGCCGAAGGCGAGGTGGGAGGGGATCTTGGCGCGGTGGGGGTCGAACTGTTCCAGGTCGGGGCCGAGTTCGCCGTCGCGGTCGGCGCCGCTGAGGGAGCACAGGACGACGTCCCCGGCGGAGATCTGGACGCCGCCGATCTCCAGGTCCTCGCGGGCGAAGCGGGGGAAGGCGACCTGGACGACGGTGAGGTAGCGGAGGAGCTCTTCGACGTAGCGGTCGACGGCGTCGTCGCCGTCCTTGAGGGCGGCGAAGTGCTCGGGGTCCTGGAGGAGGACCAGGGCGCCGAGCGCGAGCATGCTGGCGGTGGTTTCGAAGCCGCCGGTCAGGACGCCGTCGGCGAGGCCGGCCAGCTCCTCGTCGGTGACCGAGTCGCCGTGTTCGCGGACGATCATGCCCAGGAGGCCGTCGCCCGGGTTTTCGCGCTGCTTCTTGACGACGTCGCGGAAGTAGGAGAGCGATTCGGATATGGCGCCGAAGGAGGCGTTGGCGCCGCTGAAGAGGTCGAAGCGGGCGGCGCTGAGGCGCTCGAAGTCGGCCCGGTCCTCGTAGGGGACGCCGAGGAGCTCGCAGATGACGAGGGAGGGGATGGGGAGGGCGAAGGCGGCGACGAGGTCCACCGGGTCGCCGTTGCGGCCGGCCTGCTCCATGGCGTCGAGGCGTTCTTCGACGATGTCGTGGATGCGGGGGGTGAGCCGGCTCAGGCGGCGCATGGTGAATTCGGGGGTGAGGAGCCGGCGGAGGCGGGTGTGCACGGGCGGGTCGGCGAAGCCCAGGCCGCCGGGGTTCTGCTCGGCGCCGGCGCCGGCCTTGCCGACGAGGTTGGTGAAGTCGGAGCTGAAGGCGTCGGCCTTGCCGAGCACCGCCTTGACCTCGTCGTAGCCGGTGACCAGCCAGACGTTGGCGGCTATCGGCACCGGGAGCTTGCTGATGGGCTCGCGCTCGCGGACGGCGGCCAGGTCGGGCACCGGGTCGAGTCCGTCCCGACGCAAGGGCATCAGGACGGCGTCCGGCAAGAAGGACATGCGGGAAAGGTCGAAGCCCTTCTTCCGTGTTCTCGCCAGGTAGAGGCGGCCGGCCCAGGCGAAGATCCGGGAACGGAGGGTCGTCATGGCGCTCATACTGCCTTTCGTCGCGGGGGACGGTCACCCGCGCTCGGCCGCCCCCGTGGGCCGAAACGGCGCGGGACCTTCACTCGGCGTGCTTGGTGTCGTACGCCATAGCCCCTCGCGTGCGGCGCCATGGCGCGTGTCCATGGCGTCGACCGGTGCAATCGGTCGTCCGCGTCAGCGTGACGAGCTCGGCCTTCTGCTTTTCGTTCTGACCGAGTTTACAAACTGCCATTGGCATCGTTCACAGAACAGCCCGGACCTACCCCTATGAGGTCCCTGATTCTCCCCCTAGGGGCCGGTCGACCGGGCCCGTCCGCGTCCGCCGCCCGGACCGGGGTCCGCCCGGCAGCCGGTGCGCGGCGGGTGCAACAACGGCACCTATGGGCGTTATGGGCGAAATGCTGGGATTTGCTTGCTACGTTGCCGATGTGGATGTGGCGGACGGGGCGGATACGGCCGAGGTGCGGGCGAAGGCGGTGGACGGTGGGCGGGTGGCGGACGGGGTCCCGGCGCCGCCGCGGCCCAAGAGGCGGGGGGTCGAACTGGCCCTCCTCGTAGGTGCCGTGCTCATCAGCGTCTGCGGCTATCTGGCGGTGGGGCTGGCCAGGACGCACGCGGTGCCGGCCGGGGCGCTCCGGTACGCGGCGGGGCTGGGCGGGCTGGCGCTGCTGGCGCACCTGGTGGTGCGGTTCGGCGCCCCGTACGCGGATCCGCTGCTGCTGCCGACCGCGGTGCTGCTCAACGGGCTCGGGCTGGTGCTGATCTTCCGGCTCGATCTGGAGACGCCGGCCGATCAGGCCGCGCCCGCGCAGTTGGTGTGGTCCACGGTGGGTGTGACGTTGTTCATCGGGGTGGTGGCGGTGCTGCGGGACCATCGGGCGCTCCAGCGGTGCGCCTACGGGTGCGCGGCGCTGGCGCTGGCGCTGATGGTGGTGCCGATCGCCTTCCCGGCCGTCAACGGGGCGCGGATCTGGATCCGGGCGGCCGGGTTCTCGCTGCAGCCGGGCGAGTTCGCCAAGGTGCTGATCACGGTGTTCTTCGCGGCGTACCTGGCGGCCAACCGGGAGGCGCTGGCGCACACCGGGAAGGTGGTGTGGCGGCTGCGGCTGCCGGCGGGCCGGGTGCTCGGGCCGGTCGTCGCCATCTGGCTGGTGAGCGTGGGGGTGCTGGTCCTCGAACGGGACCTGGGGACGTCGCTGCTCTTCTTCGGGGTGTTCGTGGTGCTGCTGTATGTGGCCACGGGGCGGACCGGGTGGATCGCGGTGGGGGTGCTGCTGGCGGCAGCCGGGGCGGCGGCGGTGGGCACGTTGGAGCCGCATGTGCACGTCCGGGTGGAGGACTGGTTGCGGCCGTTCGCCGGGATCGCGGCGGGCCGGGGGCCGGGGCAGTTGGCCCAGTCGCTGTTCGCGTTCGCCGCGGGCGGGACGTTCGGGACGGGGTTGGGGCAGGGGCACTCGTCGCTGATCGGGTTCGCGATGAAGTCGGACTTCATCCTGGCGACGCTGGGCGAGGAGCTGGGGCTGGCCGGACTGAGCGCGCTGTTCCTGCTGTACGCGCTGCTGGCGGCGTGCGGCTACCGGGCGGCGCTCGGGCTGCGCGACCCCTTCGGCAGTCTGCTGGCGGTCGGGCTGGCGGCGCTGCCCGCCCTCCAGGTCTTCGTCATCGCGGGCGGGGTGATGGGGCTGATCCCGCTGACCGGGATGGCGATGCCGTTCCTGGCCCAGGGCGGCTCGTCGGTGGTGACCAACTGGATCATCGTCGCGCTGCTGGTGCGGATCAGCGACCGGGCGCGCGGGCCGCGGACCGGGGACGCCGCCCGGCCGGCCCGCGCCGCCCCGGACGTCGTCGGGGCGCTCCGGTGATCCGCGGCATCCGGCACACCGCCGCGTTCTCCTTCCTGCTGCTGGCCGCGCTGCTGGTCAACGCGGTCCGGGTGCAGGTCTTCGAGGCGGACCGCTACACCGGCAACTCCGCCAACCGGCGGGCCGCCATCGCCCGGTACGCCCAGCCCCGCGGTGCGGTGCTGGTCGGCGGCCGCCCGGTCACCGGCGCGCGGGACAGCGGCGGGCGGCTGCGCTACGAGCGCACCTACACCGACGGCCCGCTGTACGCGCCGGTCACCGGCTTCGCCTCGCAGACGTACGGCACCTCGCTGCTGGAAGGCGCCGAGGACGGCATCCTGGCCGGGACCGACGACCGGCTCGTCACGTTCCCGTGGTGGGACCGTTTGATCCGCCGCCGGCCGCCGGGCGGTCGGGTCGAGACCACCGTCGATCCGGCGATGCAGCGCGCCGCGTTCCACGGGCTGGCCGGCCGCAAGGGTGCGGTGGCGGCGGTCGAACCGCGCACCGGGCGGGTGCTGGCGCTGGTCAGCTCGCCGTCGTACGACCCCGGTGAGCTGTCCGGGAACGGGCGGTCGGTGACCGGTGCCTGGCGGCGGTTGAACGAGGCGGCGGACCGGCCGATGCTCAACCGGGCGCTGCGGCAGACCTATCCGCCCGGCTCCACCTTCAAGGTCGTCACCGCGACGGCCGCGCTGGACAGCGGTCTGGTCAAGGACCTCGACGCCCCGCTGGACGTGCCCGACCCGTACACCCTGCCGGACACCCGCACCCGGCTGGGCAATCCGACGGCGGGCTGTGAGCACGTGGGGCTGCGGGAAGCGTTCCGGCTCTCCTGCAACACGGTCTTCGCGCGGCTGGGGGTCGGTGTCGGGTTGCGCGCGATGGCCGGGACGGCGGAGCGGTTCGGCTTCAACGACCCGGGGCTGCGGCTCCCCTCCCCCGTCGCGCGCAGCACCTTCAACACCAGGATGGACCCGGCGCAGCTCGCGCTCTCCGCGATCGGGCAGTACGACACCGCCGCCACCCCGCTCCAGATGGCGATGGTGGCGGCGGCGGTGGCCAACGACGGCCAGCTGACCCCGCCGTACCTCGTCGAGCGGGTGACCGACGCGCACGGGGTACTGGTCGCCCCCGGGGCGCGGGAGCCCACCCGGCAGGTGATGAATCCGGCCACCGCCCAGCAGTTGCAGGAGCTGATGGCCGAGGTCGTCGAGCACGGCAGCGGGCGGACCGCGGCGATCGACGGGTTCACGGTGGGCGGCAAGACGGGGACCGCGCAGCACGGGGCGCACAACGAGGGCACGCCGTACGCCTGGTTCATCGCGTGGGTGCGGGACCGGCAGAGCCACGAGCCGGTGGCGGCGGTGGCGGTGGTCGTGGAGGACGCGGAGGCCGAGCGGGCGGACATCAGCGGGGGCGGCAGTGCCGGGCCGATCGCGCGGGCGGTGCTGGCGGCGGGGTTGCGGTGAGACGGCGGCCGGCGCGGGGCGGGCCGTCCGGTGGCCGGTGTCCGCGGCGACCCGACCCGCCGTCACAATGGCGCCATGGCTTGTGATGCGGAATCCTCCCCGGCCCCCGCGGCACCCTCGCGGCTCTCGCTCACCGAGGTGGAAGCGCTGGCCCGGCGCGCGCACGAGGGGCAGACCGACAAGGCGGGCCGGCCGTACGCCGAGCATCTGGCGGCGGTCGCGGCGGGGGTGCGGGCGCGCGGTGGCAGTGCGGCACAGATCGCCGCGGCCTGGCTGCACGACGCGGTCGAGGACGGGGCGGTGAGCGCCGCGTGGCTGGCCGGGGCGGCGTTGGACGAGTCGACCAAGGCGATGGTCCTGGCGGTCAGCAAGCGGCCCGGGGAGCCGGTCGAGGAGTACACCGCGCGCATCCTGGCCACGCCCGGTGCGCTGCTGGTCAAGGAGGCGGACCTGGCGCACAACGCCGATCCGGCCCGGCTGGCGGTCCTGGACGCGCCGACCCGGGAGCGGCTGACGGCCAAGTACGCCCGGGTGCGGGCGTTGCTGGGACTGGGGTAATGGGAGGGATGGGAATAAGGGGAGTGATTGAAGTCACTTCCGTGCTCCGGTCACCATCGCGGACTTTCCGGGCCCTTCGGACCTCTGACGGCCTCCGGATGCGTGACGCCCTTCGGACTTCGGCGCATCCCGCCGGCGGGGCGGGCCCGGTCTGCGGAACCGGCGCCCGCCGTTCCACGCATCGGACGCCCACCCAGAAAGGTGTCGTACGCAGCTAATCTGCCGCGATGACTCCCACGCAGCCTTCGGAACCGCAGTCCCCGGACCCTCAACCCACCGACCTGCACCGGCCGGACGCGGGACGGGTGGTCGCCGCGCTGGCCGGCGTCGGCGTCCGCCGCCACGCCACCGACCAGGTCATCCTCGACGGCGTCGACTGGGCCGTGCGCGCCGGTGAGCACTGGGCGCTGCTCGGCGCGAACGGGGCCGGTAAGACCACCCTCCTGCGGCTGATCGGCGCGCTGATGTTCCCCACCGTCGGCACCGTCGAGGTGCTCGGCCACCGGCTCGGCCGGGTGGACGTACGGGAACTGCGGGCCGCCATCGGCCTGGTGTCCGGTGCGCAGAAGGTGCCGCAGGACGCGACCGCGCACACGGTGGTGCTGACCGGCGCGAGTGGCACCGTGCAGCCGCTGTGGCGGACGTACGGCCCGGCGACCCGGGAACGGGCCCGTGAGCTGCTGGCCGAGCTGGACTGCAAGGAGTTGACGGACCGGCCCTACGGTGTCTGCTCGGGCGGGCAGCGGGCCCGGATCCTGATCGCCCGCGCGCTGATGGCCGATCCCCGGCTGCTGCTGCTCGACGAGCCGTTCAACGCGCTGGACCTGCCCTCCCGCGAGGACCTGATCGACGCGCTGCACCGACTGGCCGTGCGACGGCCGGAGTTGGCGACGGTGACGGTCACCCATCACCTGGAGGAGCTGTCCCCGGCCATCGGGCGGGCCGTGCTGCTGCGCGACGGGCGGGTGCAGGCGCTCGGCCCGGTGGCGGAGGTGCTGACCGGTGAGCGGATGACGGCCTGTTTCGGGCGGCCGATCGAGGTGTCCCGGCACGAGGGGCGGTGGCTGGCCCGGTCCGGACGGCGGTAGGCCCGGCGGCCGTCACGTCCCGTCCGCGGCGTCCCGCACCCCCGTCAGGAAGCGCCGGATCGCGGCCCGTTCGTCGGCCTCGAAGGTGTCGAGCAGGGCGAGGGTGCGCGCGATCAGCGGGCCGAAGAATGACTGGCCCAGGGTGACCGCACTCGGGTCCACGGCCAGCAGGACGCGCCGCCGGTCGCGGGTGTCGCGGACCCGGCGGAGGTGCCCGAGCCGCTCCAGGCGGTCGACCAGCGCCGTGGTGCCCGCGGAGTTCAAGCCGAGCCGGGCGCCGAGCCGCCCGGCGGTCAGCTCCTCGCCGGCCCGGGCCGCGTCCAATAGGGCGATCAGGGCCCGCAGGTCGGTGGGGTGCAGGCCGTTGCGGGCGGCGAACTCCCCGCCCGCGAGGTCGAGTCGGACCGTCACCTCGCGCAGGAGATGGACCAGGTCCATGCCCTCCGGTTCCCGCTCCCGCGCCACCTTCACCGATCTCCGCCTCTCCTGCGCCCGGCCCGTACGTCCCGCACCGGCAACCTCACGCGGCCGGGGCGCGTACGATCGCCAATTACCTCGCTCAGCAAGATACTTGCTGAGCGAGCCAATCGTCACCCGTCCGTCTGCCGTCGTCCTCGCCGCGGAGGCGCACCATGACCGCCGAACCCACACCCCCCACCGCCGCCGCACCGTCGGTGCCCCCGGTGTCCCCGGCGTTCCGGGCCGCCTACGGGCAGGCCCTGGCGCTCTGGCCCGTCCCGGTCGAACCGCTCACGCTGGACACCGAGTTCGGCACCACCCGGGTCAACGCCTGCGGGCCGGCCGACGGGCCGCCGGCCGTGCTGCTGAGCGGCGGCGGGACCACCTCCGCCGGCTGGTACGCGCGGGTCGCCGCCCTCGCGCGCACCCACCGGGTGCACGCCGTGGACCTGATGGGCGCGCCGGGGCTGAGCGTGCCCAGTGGGCGGCCATTGCGCCGGCCGGCGGACCTGATGGTCTGGCTGGACGGGGTGCTGACCGCGCTTGGGGCCGAACGGGCCGCGCTGCTGGGGCACTCGTACGGGGGCTGGCTCGCGCTGGGGTACGCGGTGCACGCCCCGGACCGGGTGGACCGGCTGGCGCTGCTCGACCCGACGCAGTGCTTCGCGGGGTTCCGGGCGGCGTATCTGGTGCGGGCGGTGCCGCTGTTCGTCCGGCCCGGCGAGGACAGTGCCCGGCGGTTCCTGGCGTGGGAGAGCCGGGGCGGCCCGGCGGTGGCGCCGGAGCTGGTCCGGCTGATGGGGGTGGGCGGCCGGGAGTTCCGGGGGCGGCCGGTCACCGGACCGCGGCCGGACGTGGCCCACCTGGGGTCCGCCGCGCCGCCCGCGCTGGTGCTGCTGGCCGGGCGCAGCCGCGCGCACGCGGTGCGGCGGGTCGCGCAGACGGCCGGGCGGACGCTGCCGGGGGCGCGGATCGTGACGCTGCCGGGGACCGGGCACCATGCGCTGCCGGAGCTGCGGTCGGCGGAGTTGGACCGGCGGTTGGTGGAGTTCCTGACGGGGTGACGGGCGGGGGGGGAGGCGGGCCGGGGCCGGCCCGGGCCGGGGGCGAGCCGGCGGCCGGGCGGGGAGGCCCCGGGGGACCTCAGATCCCGGCGACCCAGTCCGGCAGTTGCTCCCGCCGCCGCGCCCACTCCTCCCCCAGTGCCGCGGCCCCGGTGCGGGCGCCCACCACTCCGCCGGTGATGGCGCAGGTGGTGTCCACGTCGCCGAGGCCGGCCGCGGCGGTCCACAGGGCGGCCGCCAGGTCGTCGGGGTGGCCGGCGGCGCACCACAGGGCGAACGGGACGGTGTCGTCGGCGCGGATCCGACGGCCGCTGCCGAGGGCCGCAGCGGCTTCCTCGGGGCCGGTGCCGGGCGGGAGTGCGGCGGCACGCAGCAAGCCCTCGCGGACCGCGCCGTCGGGGGTGCGGTCCGCGATCCCGGTCAGTGCCAGTGGCGCGCCGCGGGCGGCGAGCGCGGCGGCGACGGCGACCGCCACCGCGCCGGCCACGCCCTGGGGGTGGGCGTGGGTGACCTCCGCGGAGCGGGCGGCCTGCGCGGCGGCGCGGTCGAGATCGTGGTGGAACCAGGCGCCGAGCGGGGCGGCGCGCATCGCGGCGCCGTTGCCGAGGCTGCCCTCGCCGCCGAAGAGGGCGTGTGCCAACTCCCGCCATTCCGCCGGCTTGGCGGCGGCCCGGGGCAGCAGGGCGTGCATGCCGGAGCCGTAGCCGCGGCCCGGGTCGGCGCGGTAGGTGGCGGCGAACCGCGCCACCAGGTCCGGCTGCCGGACCTCACCGTGCTCGACCAGGACGGCGAGCAGGTCGAGCGCCATGGCGGTGTCGTCGGTCCAGTGCCACTGGGGCTCGGGCGGCAGGCAGCGGGCGGCGATCAGCTCCCGGGCCGCCGCCTCGGGCCGGAAGAGCCCGAAGAAGCGTTCGCCGAAGGCGTCGCCGTGCGCCAGGCCCTCGATGCTGCCGCGCACCGCGGCGCGCCGTCGGTCGTCGGTGTCCATGGGCGGATCCTGCCATTGGTGCGGGGGCGGGGGCGGCGCTCCGTCCCGTCCGGTGGCAGGTCGTCGGGGCGGCGGCCGTCAGTCCTCGGCGGCGCCCCGGGCGATGGCGTCGGCGACCTCGGCGGTACGGGCCTCCTCTTCGGCGGCGAACCGCTGCGCGTCCAGTTGCTCGGCGAGTTCCTCGTCCTGGGCCATCAGCAGGTCCAGGTTGGCGTCGCCCAGTTCGAAGACGCCGAGGTCCAGGTAGGCGCGTTGGAGGCGGGTACCCCACAGGCCGATGTCCTTGACGCACGGGACGATCCGGCTGAACAGCAGCTTCCGGAAGAGCCGGAGGAACTCCGAGCGCTCGGTGAACTCGGCGGCCTCCTTGGGCGGGATGCCGAAGTTCTCCAGGACCTCCGTGCCGCGCAGCCGGTCGCGCATGAGGTAGCAGCCCTCGATGACGAACTCCTCGCGTTCGCGGAGTTCGGCGTCGGTGAGCTGGCGGTAGTAGTCGCGCAGCGCCATCCGGCCGAAGGCGACGTGGCGGGCCTCGTCCTGCATGACGTAGGTGAGGATCTGCCGGGGCAGCGGTTGGGTGGTGGTGTCGCGGATCATGCCGAAGGCGGCCAGCGCCAGTCCTTCGATGAGCACCTGCATGCCGAGGTAGGGCATGTCCCAGCGGGAGTCGGCGAGGGTGTCGTCGAGCAGTGCCTTGAGGTTGTCGTTGACCGGGTAGAGCATCCCGATCTTGTCCTTCAGGAAGCGGGCGTAGATCTCCGCGTGCCGGGCCTCGTCCATGGCCTGGGTGGCCGAGTAGAACTTCGCGTCGAGGTCGGGGACGGACTCCACGATCCGCGCGGCGCACACCATCGCGCCCTGCTCACCGTGCAGGAACTGGCTGAACTGCCAGGAGGTGTAGTGCTGCCGGAGGTCGCCCCGGTCCTTGGCGGTCATCTTGTCCCAGTACGGGGTGTCGTAGAGGGAGAGGGCGTCGTCGGGGGTGCCGAGCGGGTCCTTGGGGTCCACCTCCAGGTCCCAGTCGATCCGCGTGTTGGCGTCCCACTGCTTGTCCTTGCCCTTTTGGTAGAGGGCAAGCAGTCGGTCGCGTCCGGAGCCGTTCTTTTCCCCGGGATACATGGCCTCCCAGCTGAAGCGGGCCGCGCCGGTAGCCGGCACGGTCCACAGGGAGTCGCCTGGGTCCTGTACGTACAGCTCTCGGGTCGACACCGGCCGCACCTCTTCCGCTCGCCGAACGCCCCCTGTCGGGCGGCCCGTTGGCAGATTCACACGCTTCTTACCGGCGGGTCAATAAGTCGTGCGTGAGGGATTGACGTCCTTACTGACAGGCAGTCTCATAAGAGGCAGCCGCATGTGACCGCGGGTAACTCCGACTATGAGGTGTAGCCAGAGCCATGACGAGCGCGCCCACCGCAATGACCGAAGCGGACCTCGACGTCCTGCGGGATGCCCTCGGGCTGCTCAAGGACCGGGAGCAGATCGCCGAGCGACTGCTCGCCTCCTCCGCCAAGCACTCCTTCGACCCCGACACCGAACTCGACTGGGACGCCCCCTTCGAGGACGGCAAGTGGTTCTGGCCGCCGGAGCTGGTGTCGCTCTACGACACCCCGATGTGGCGGCGGATGAGCGAAGAGCAGCGCATCCTGCTCTCCCAGCACGAGGCCGCGGCACTCGCCTCGCTCGGCATCTGGTTCGAGATCATCCTCATGCAGCTGCTCGTCCGGCACATCTACGACAAGCCCGCCACCAGCGCACACGTCCGGTACGCCCTCACCGAGATCGAGGACGAGTGCCGGCACTCCAAGATGTTCGCCCGGCTGATCTCGCGCGGGGACACGCCCTGGTACCCGGTCAGCCGGGCGCACCAGAACCTCGGCCGCGTCTTCAAAACGATCTCCACCACCCCGGGCTCCTTCACCGCGACCCTGCTCGGCGAGGAGGTCCTCGACTGGATGCAGCGGCTGACCTTCCCGGACGAGCGGGTGCAGCCCCTGGTCCGGGGCGTCACGCGGATCCACGTGGTGGAGGAGGCCCGGCACGTGCGCTACGCACGCGAGGAGCTGCGGCGGCAGATGGTGACCGCACCGAAGTGGTCGCAGGAGTTCACCCGGGTCACCTCCGGCGAGTTCGCCCGGGTCTTCGCCATCGCCTTCATCAACCCCGACGTCTACACCAATGTCGGCCTGGACAAGCAGGCGGCCATGGCGCAGGTGAAGGCCAGCGGCCACCGGCGGGAGGTCATGCAGAACGGCGCCAAGCGGCTGACCGACTTCCTCGACGACATCGGGGTGCTGCGCGGAGTGGGCCGCCGACTGTGGCGCAGCTCGGGACTCCTGGCCTGAACACCCCGCCCGCCGCCCGCTGCGCCCCGAGCATCTGTGCGACGGGAAATCTTCGGCGGTTACGCTGCTGTTCATGAACGGCAGCGGCACCGCCCCAGCAGTACCCAGACCCGCCTACCGCAGGCTGAGCGTGGAGCAGCGCCGCAGCCAGCTGCTGACCGCCGCACTGGGCCTGTTCGCCCAGCGCGTGCCGGAGGACGTCTCGTTGGACGACGTCGCGACCGCCGCCGAGGTCTCGCGGCCGCTCGTCTACCGCTACTTCCCCGGCGGCAAGCAGCAGTTGTACGAGGCGGCGCTGCGCAGCGCCGCGAACGAGCTGGAGCAGTGCTTCGCGGAGCCGGAGACCGGCCCGCTCACCCAGCGGCTGGGCCACGCCCTGGACCGCTACTTGGCCTTCGTCGACCAGCACGATGCCGGGTTCAGCGCCCTGCTCCAGGGCGGCAGCGTGGTCGAGACGTCCCGGACGACCGCGATCGTGGACGAGGTCCGGCGCGCCGCCGCCGAGCAGATCCTGCGCCACCTCGGCGAGCCGGCGCCGGGCCCGCGGCTGCGGACCACGGTCCGGATGTGGATCACCGCGGTCGAGGCCGCCTCACTGATCTGGCTCGACGAGGAGAAGCAGCTCACCCTCGACGAGCTGCGGGACTGGCTGGTGGACCACTTCGTCGCGCTGCTGACCGCCACCGCGGCCCGGGACCCGCAGACCGCGCGGGTGATCCGGGCGGCGCTGAAGCGGGAGGCCCCCGACGGCCCGGCCGGCGAGCTGGCGCGCCGGATCCTGCCCGTCGTGAGCGAGGCCGCCCACCTGCTGTGAGACTGGGTCAGTGCGTAGCGAGAACACCCTCTTCGTCGGCGGCCCCCTGGACGGCCGGGTCCTCCCGGTCCTGGTCGGCCCCACCGGCCTGCCCCCGAAGACTTACGAGATCCCGGTACCCCGCGACGACGGCCGGCCCCCGGAGGTCCACGTCTACCGCCGGGTTCCCGGCCCCACCGGCCGCCTGGGACTGCCGCGCGGCTGGCAGTACGCCTACGACCCGGAGGGCCGGGCCGGCCAGGGCCCCAAGTGGCCCTGGCGGAAGCGGCGTTGACCATCGCGGGCCGACGGACCACCGCACGGCCCGCCGGGCATGCGCCCGACCCGCTCTCCGTGGCCACCTACCCGCCCCCAGTACGATCACGGGGTTGCGACATGACTATCGAAGGAGGAGCCCCATGGCTCAGGTCACGCTGAAGGGCAACCCGGTACAGGTCGACGGCGCGCTGCCCGACACCGGCAGCCAGGCGCCGGTTTTCACCCTGGTCGGCGAGGGGCTGGCGGACAAGTCGCTGAAGGACTTCGCCGGCCAGCGCAAGGTCCTGAACATCTTCCCCAGTGTCGACACCCCGACCTGCGCGGCCTCCGTCCGCACGTTCAACGAGCGGGCCGGTGAGCTCGCCAACACGGTGGTGCTGTGCATCTCCGCCGACCTGCCCTTCGCCCAGGGCCGGTTCTGCGGCGCCGAGGGGCTGGAGAACGTGCAGAGCCTCTCCACCTTCCGCAGCCCGGAGTTCCGCGCGGACTACGGCGTGGCGATCGCCGAGGGGCCGCTCACGGGGCTGGCCGCCCGCGCCGTCGTGGTGCTGGACGAGAACGACACGGTCCTGCACGCGCAGCTGGTGCCGGAGATCAGCGAGGAGCCGAACTACGACGACGCCCTCGCGGTCCTGAAGTAGGCCCCGACGCGGAACGCGAACGGCCCTACCCGGTCACCCGGGTAGGGCCGTCCGCTCTTCCGGAGGGAATGCCTAGCCGACCGGCTGGACCTTGTCGGCCTGCATCCCCTTCTGCCCCTGAACGGCCTCGAAGGTGACCTGCTGGCCCTCCTTGAGGCTCTTGAAGCCGTTCCCCTCGATCGCCCGGAAATGAACGAACAGGTCGGGGCCGGATTCCGGCGTGATGAAGCCGTACCCCTTCTCGTCGTTGAACCACTTCACAGTGCCGTTCTGGCGCTCGGCCACGTTGTCCCCACTCCGTAGTAAGCAGTCATCGTCATCGGCAAAGCCGAAAGGATCATGGCACGCGACTGCCCCCGAGGGCGAGGGAACGGCCCAGAAGCATCGAGAAGGGCGACCTTCCGGCACGTACCAAGGGCCGATGACCGATGACCGTCAACGGCCGGCGACGGCCGCGGGGCCGCTGGTCAGCGGCCCGTCAGGCCCCGGACAGCGACGCCAGGTACGCGGCCGTCTTCTCCGGCTCGAAGAAGAAGTTCTCGAAGTCGGACGGGTCGTCGAAGCCGTTGGCGAACCGGTCGGCGGCCGGCTGGAGCTGGCCGGCGGCACCGAGCAGGTTCAGGACGTGCTCCGGCGGCGGGGCCAGCATCGCGTTGGTCCACTTGGTGACGTGCCGGGCGGTCTCCCAGTAGCGGTCGAAGGCGGTCTGCATCCACTCCGCGTCGAACGGCCGGTCGCCGCGCTCGACGATGGCGGAGAGGTAGGCCGCGGCGCACTTGGAGGCCGAGTTGGAGCCCTGGCCGGTGATCGGGTCGTTGGCGACCACCACGTCCGCGACGCCCAGGACCAGGCCGCCGGAGGGCAGCTTGCCGATCGGGTTGCGGACGGTCGGGGCGTAGCGGCCGGCCAGCGTGCCGTTGGCGTCGGTCAGTTCGACCTTGGCGCTGCGCGCGTACTCCCACGGCAGGAACGTCTTCATCAGGTCCAGCGTGATGGCCAGGTGCTCCTGGGGGTCCCGCACGCCCTGGAAGGCGTCCACCGGGCCGCCGGGGATGCCCTCCCAGAAGAGGATGTCGGCGCGTCCGGAGACGGTCAGGGTCGGCATCACGAACAGCTCGCCGACGCCGGGGACGACGTTGCAGCGCACCGCGTCGTACTCCGGGTGCTCCGGGCGCGGGCCCATGCCGTGGACGTAGGAGACGGCCAGCGCGCGCTGCGGGGCGTCGTACGGCGAGCGGGCGGCGTCCCGGCCGAACATCGACACCAGCTCGCCCTTACCGGCCGAGACCAGCGTCAGGTCGTAGCGCTGTGCGAAGAAGTCCAGGTCGGAGACTGCCGCGCCGTGGATGACCACCTGGCCGCCGCGCTGCGCGAAGGTCTCCAGCCAGCCGGCCATCTTGACCCGCTGGTCGACGGACTGGGCGTAGCCGTCGAGCTTGCCGACCCAGTCGATGGCGCGCTGGGTGCCGCCGGGCTCGGCGTGGCTGCCGGGGGCGGCGACCGAGACGCCCAGGCCCTCGATGCGCGGTGCCTGGCTCTCCCAGAAGTTGAGTGCCAGGTCGCGCTCGTGCTGGAGGGCGGTGTGGAACATGCACTGCGTCGACATGACCCGGCCGGAGCGGATCTCGTCGGCGGTGCGGTTGGACATCAGGGTGACCTCGTAGCCCTGGGACTGGAGGCCGAGCGCGAGTTGGAGACCGGACTGCCCGGCTCCGACGATGAGTATCTTCCGCATGGCGGGCTCTTCTCTGTTCCTGCTGTTCGGGGGTGCTGAGGGGTGGCGTCAGGAGGCTATTCGGGCGTGACGTCCAGTGCGTGGCCGACCAGCGCGAGCAGCGCCTGGATGACGGTGGGCCGGCGCCGCGCGTCCATCACCACGACGGGCACCTCCGGCGGCACGGTCAGCGCGTCCCGGACGTCCTCCACCTCGAACCGCTCGGTCCCCTCGAAGTGGTTGACCGCGACGACGTACGGCAGTCCGCAGCTCTCGAAGTAGTCCAGCGCCGGGAAGCAGTCCTCCAGCCGGCGGGTGTCGGCCATCACGATCGCGCCGATCGCGCCGCGCACCAGGTCGTCCCACATGAACCAGAAGCGCTGCTGGCCCGGCGTACCGAAGAGGTACAGCACCAGTTCCTGGTCGAGGGTGATCCGGCCGAAGTCCATGGCGACCGTGGTCGTGGTCTTCTCCGGCGTCGCGGACAGGTCGTCGGTCGCCTCGCTGGCCTCGGTCATCACCGCCTCGGTCTGGAGCGGGGTGATCTCCGAGACCGATCCGACGAAGGTGGTCTTGCCGACGCCGAAGCCACCGGCCACCACGATCTTGGTGGCGACCGGCGCCTGCGACCGGTCCATCTGCCAGCTCTGCAGCCCCGCGTCGGCGGCGATGGCCGGATCGGCCGGTGCCGTGGAGCCGGCGGCCGGCCTGGTCTCGGCCGCTATCGTGTCAGAGCCTGTGAAGTCCACTCAGCACCCTTTCGAGCAGCGCGCGTTCGGGCCGGCCGGTGCCCTGCCCGGTGCCGTAGACGCGAATCTTTCCCTGGTCGGCGAGGTCGCTGAGCAGGACGCGGACCACGCCCAGCGGCATCTTGAGCAGTGCGGAGATCTCCGCGACCGAGCGCATCCGGCGGCACAGCTCGACGATCGCGCGCATTTCCGGCATCACGCGGTCAAGCCAACCAACCCCCGATGAGGCTGTCAGCTCGCGGCGCTCCTCGGGGGCCTCCAGCGCGGCCACGAACGTCTCGACGAGCAGCACGTGGCCGAACCGCGTCCGGCCGCCGGTCAGCGAGTACGGCCGGACCCGCGCGGGTTTGCGATCCCCGCCGCGCACGGGGAGTTTCGGAGTACTACTCACTGGACGTTCTCCATCGACTTGCGCAGTTCGGTGCGGAGTTCGGGGGTGAGGACGTGACCGGCCCGGCCGACGAACAGCGCCATGTGGTAGGCGATGACGCTCATATCGCAGTCCGGGGTGGCGTGCACGCCGAGCAGCGAGCCGTCGCTGATCGACATGACGAACAGGCTGCCCTCGTCCATCGCGACCATCGTCTGCTTGACGGCTCCGCCGTCCATCAGCTTGGCCGCGCCGTTGGTGAGGCTGCCGAGGCCGGACACGATGGTGGCGAGGTCGGCGCTGGAGCCCCGGGGGCCGTCGTCGTCGCCGGTATGGCCCGGCGTGGCCTCGGCCCGCTCGGGGTCGGAGGACAGCAGCAGCAGACCGTCGGAGGACACCACCGCGACCGAGTGGACGCCGGGCACCTCATCCACCAAATTGCTCAGCAACCAGTGCAGGTTACGCGCCTGGGTACTCAGTCCGTGTCCATAAGCAGTGGGCGCTTGCGCCTTCAATCGCGTGCCTCCTCGCCGATATGGCTTTCTCCCGGGGCCCCCGCTCCGTCGGTGTCCGTCTGTGGGATGGTCTGGTCCGCGGTGCGATCCGCGATCTCGGCCGCCACATCGCGTCGGCCGTTCCGTGCCCCTTGCTGGAAGCCGCCGAGCCGGCGGCGCAGTGCCTCGGCGTTGGCGGAGCCGGTCTTGCGGGGCGCGGCGGGCGCCTTCTTCTGCGCCACGTTCTTCGGGGTGCGCTTGGGTAGCCCGGTGGTGGTCCGGCGTTGCGGCCGGGGCGCACCGGGGGCCTGCGCCGGGGATGCCTGGCCCGGGAGTACCGGGTCCGGGGCGGCGACCGGCTCCGGGGCGCCGTCGGGCGCCCCTTCCGGTGCCGGGCGGGTGTGCTGGTCCGGCCCGATGGCGTACGGGTCGGCGGTGGCGGGCGCCGGGGCGGCGTGCCGCCGCTTGCCGGGTGCCGGGACGGCCGGGGCGCCCTCGGCCGGGGACGCGCCCTCGGCCGGCGGCGTGGTCTCCCCGGGGCGGGTGTGCTCGCCGGTGGTCCCGGCGGTGGTCCCGGCAGTGATCCCGGCGGCGTACGGGCCGGGCGACTGCGGGCCGTACGGGCTCGGTTCGGTTTCGGCAGCGGGCTCCGGGGCGGCGGGCGGCGCGGACGGGCCTTGGGCCTGGGCCGGTACTGCCGGCCTCACCTGCTCGTACGGCTCGGCCGGCGCGTACGGCTCTGCGGGGGCCGCCGGTTCCGTCGGTTCCGTCGGTTCCGCCGCGGTCTGGGTGCCGAATCCGGCCGCGTCGATGGCGCGCTCGGCCGCGGCGACGAACGGGTCGCCGGCGAGCCCGCGACCGCTGGCCGGCTGCTGGGCGGCGGGCTCAGGCTCCGGAGCTGGCGCCGGCTCCGGCTCCGGCGCGGCCTCGGCGGCCGGTGTGTCCGCCGCCGGGGTGGGGACGGCCGCGGGGGGCGTCTCGACGGCCGGCGGTGCCGCCGGGTCGAGCCGGTTCATCCGCGTCTGGAGGGTGTTGGAGTTGGCCTCCGCGATCGAGCCCGGGAGGGTCGGCGCGGACGACATGGCCCGGCTCGCCGTCGGGGCGGCCGGCACCGGCCCCAGCCGGTTCGGCAGGATCGAGCCGGGCAGCACGACGACGGCGGTGATGCCGCCCTGCTTGCGGTCCCGCAGCTGGACCCGCACGCCGTGCCGGGCGGCCAGCCGCACCACCACGTACAGGCCCAGGCCCAGCGCCTCGTCCACGCTCTCGGAGGTCGATGCGGCCTCCGCGTCGGAGAGCCGCTCGTTGACCTCCGCCAGCCGGTCCGCGGTCATCCCGATGCCCTCGTCCTCGACCGAGAGCATCAGCTCGCCGCTCTCCAGCAGCCAGCCGGACAGCTCGACGTGGGCGTCCGGCGGGGAGAACGCGGTGGCGTTCTCCAGGAGTTCGGCGACCAGGTGGCTGACGTCGTCGGCGGCGAACCCGGCGACCTGGGCGTGCGGCGGCAGCGAGGTGATGCGCACCCGCTCGTACCGTTCGATCTCGCTGACCGCGGCGCGCAGCATGTCCAGCAGCGGCACCGGCCCGGCGTGGCTGCTGCCGTGCTGTTCGGCGCCGGCCAGCACCAGCAGGTTCTCGCTGTTGCGGCGCATCCGCGCGCCGAAGTGGTCCAGCTTGAACAGGGTGTCCAGCCGCTCGGGGTCCTGCTCGCTCTCCTCCAGGGACTCGATGACCGCGAGCTGACGCTCCACCAGGCCGAGGGTGCGCAGGGAGAGGTTGACGAACCGGCCGTGGACGCCGGTGCGCAGCACCGCCAGCCGCTCGTTGAGCGCGGCGACCTCTTCCTTGAGGGCCTCCGCCTGCTCCTGGAGGACCTCCCGCTCGGCGACCAGCCGCTGTCGCCCGCCGACCAGCCGCTTGCGCTCGCCCTCCATCTCGGCGGTGCGCCGTGCGGTGTCGGCGATCTGGGCGTGCAGGGTGTTGACGGACCGGACGGTGGCGGCGAACTCGTCGTTGCGGCCCTTGTAGCTGATGGGGTCCTCGTGGCCGGGGTCGGCCGCCAGCCGCTTGGCGCCGATCCGCAGCGCGGCCAGCGGCTGGGTCAGGGTGCGGGCGGCCCAGATGCCGGTGCCGACGGCGACCAGCAGGCAGAGGCCCTCCAGACCGATGGCGATCTCCAGGTCCGTCACGTCGTCGTCGCGCAACTGCCCCAGGCGCTGGACCTCGGCGGTGGCCAGGGCCGACTCGACGCCCCGCATCAGGCCGACCCGGGCCGTGAGGACGGCCTCCACCCGGCGTCGGCTCAGGGCCAGGTCCGTGGCGTCCAGGTAGGGCCGGTCGGTCAGCTTGGTGAGGTAGCGCTCGGCGGTGTCGACGTCGGTGCCGTTGACGGTGCGTTGGAAGCGGTCCCGGGCGTCCTGGCTGGCGATCTGGTTGAAGTCGCCGAGCGCGCCCTGCTCGCGGATGTGGGCGACCTGCGCGGCGGCGGTCAGCCGGGGCTGGGTGCCGCCCGCCTTGAGGCCGGCGAGCAGCAGCGCCCGGGCGGCGGCGGCCTGGTCGACGGCCCGGCCGAGGGCGGGCAGCGCACGGGTGTCGGCCGCCCCGGCGTCGGCCCGGGCGGGCAGTCCGCGGGCGATGTCGTCGCTGATCGTGCCGAGCGCCTGGACGACCTCGCTGTAGGCGTCGTAGACCTGATCGGCGGTGGCGGGCCCGGCGAGCGCCTTCTGGCGGGTCTCCGGCAGCTGCTTGAGGAGCTTGTCGGCGGCGGCGAACGCGCCGGTGTCCCCGGCCACCCCCTGGGCCTGGCCGCGCAGTTCGTCGATCTGCCGGTCCACCTGGGCGCGCTGGGACTCGGTGGGGGCGGCGGTGACGTTGCGGCCGGTGCGGCCGGCGGCGGCGTACGCGGTCATCGCGTCCCGCTCGTCGGCGAGGGCGTGCGCGAGGGTGCTGGCCTGCGCGTTCACCCCGGCCAGGTCGACCAGGTGTTGACTGCCGCTGGCGTTGTCGGCGGCGGTCGCCAGGGCGGGGGCGCCGGCCCCCAGGACGGCGACGGCGACCACGGCGACAGCTCCCATGAGTCGGTTGCGGACCCGCGCGGGACGCCGTCCCGAGCCGTCCGCGCCGTCGCCCGCCGTCCCTGGTCCCGCACCGGGCCCCGTGCCCGGTACCGAGACCGATCCGGCCGGTGACCCCGGCTTCCCTGCGCCGCCCCGAAGCCGCTTCTTCCGCACCGCTGCTCGCATTCCTGTCTCGCCTGCCCACGCCGTGTTGGCGTCGCGGACCCGACTCGCTCACCGCTCGCGGGGCGGATCTGCGCGAAGACCGCGGCAGCGCACAATTCCGCGAAGGGGAACAGTCCGGCTCTGCGCGTCGCGACGGACGTCCTGACTACCCCGGTTGATCCGGGAAACGACCATTCCACCGGCGTCGCGCAGTGGCTCGGCAACACATGCCCGGCCACCTGAACGAGTGAACAGCAATCGGAGTTTGGCCATCAACTTCCGTGCGGCAACAGTTTCGACCGCAACCCTGCGCAACCCCCGGATGGGTTTGGAGATGCGTGCCGGTCCTGGAAGGATGCCCGCCCGCAGCCGGCCCCCGGGCCCTCCGTCGCCGACCGGGCCACCGCTCCCCCCTGAGCCGTCATGGCGGCCTGCCACCGCACCTTTCCAGCCACCTCCGGCAGACTTTCCGACATGCGCATCGCACTCGCCACCGAGCCGGGCGATCCCCAACGCCCCAACGAGGACTACGCGTCGGTCGCCCTACCTGCCTCCGGGGACGGCGGCGCCCTGGTACTGCTGGACGGGGTGACCCCGCCGACAGGGGACGACGGCTGTGTCCATTCCGTGCCGTGGTTCACCGCGCGGCTCGGGGGCGCAATGCTCGAACTGTCGGTTTCACGCCGCGACATGACGCTGGCTGAGGTACTCGCCGCCGCCCTCGCCAGAACGGCCGACACGCACCGCGCCACCTGTGACCTTTCTCACCCCCGCACGCCCCAGGCAACGGTGGTCGCCGCGCGCTGGTCCTGGGAGACCGTGGAGCACCTGGTGCTGTCCGATTCCGTACTGCTCCTGGAGAAGGCGGACGGCTCGGTGCATCCCGTACTCGACACCCGGCTCGACGACCTGCCGCCCGCGGTCCGCGCCCGGCGCACGGCGGTCCGGGCCCTGCCCCGCGGCTCGGCCGAACGCGCCGCCGCGGCCCAGGAGTACGTCCGCGCGGTGGAGGCGCTGCGGAACGCCGAGGGTGGCTTCTTCACCGCGGCCGCCGATCCGTCCGTGGCCGCCCGCGCGGTCACCGGCACCACCCCGCGCGCCGAGATCCGCGCCCTGACCGCGCTGAGCGACGGCGCGGGCCGCTGGGTGGAGGTCTTCGGCGCCGGCTCCTGGGCCCAGTGCGCGGAACTGGTCGCCAAGGCCGGGCCGCAGGCGCTGATCGACCGGGTGCGGGCCCTGGAGGCGGCGGACCCGGAGTGCGTCGCGCACCCGCGGGGGAAGGCCCGGGACGACGCGGCGGTGGTCCACGTCGCACCGTGACCCGGGCCGGGCGGCCGCGGCTCGGGAGGCGACTGGGGGCCGTCCGGTGGAGCGGGGTCGGATACGCCGCGGATCCGGTCGTGGCCCATCGGACAGGTCCAGGGCCGGTCCGACCCTGACCCACCGGACAGAACAGCCAGAAGCGCCCTAGCCTTCCTCTCCCTCCTGCTCCGCGTTCAGTCGGTGGAGCAGGCGGGCGAGTTCGGCGACCTCGGCGCGGTCCCAGGAGGCGAGGTTGCGGGCGTAGCGGGCGCGGCGGGCGGTGCGGACGCGGTTGAAGCGCTCCCGGCCCTCGTCGGTGATCCGCACCAGGACGGCGCGGCCGTCGGCCGGGTCGGGGGTGCGGGCCACCAGGCCGAGCTTCTCCAGGGCGTTGAGTTGGCGGCTTATGGTCGCCTTGCCGACGCCGAAGAAGGCGGCGAGGTCGGTGGCGCGCTGGGCGCCGGCGTCGGCGAGGCGCACCAGCAGGCCGTAGGCGGCTGGTTCGAGGTCGGGGTGGACCTCGCGGGCGAGTTCGCCGGACGAGGCGCGGGCCCGGCGCAGGAATACCGCCAATTCGCGTTCCAGGGACAGGAATGCGGGGTCCACTCCCATCGGCTCGCCGTCCGCCGTGGTACCGCCGGCTCCGGTGTCGTGCACGTCAGCGCCCTTTCCCGCGTTGTCCCATCCAGAAATTCCCCCGCTGTGCCCTCCGCGCGTTTCCGCCGCCGGAAATTTTCCTTCCCGAGCGGACGGAACCGCAGTTGGGCCAGTATTTCGCAGGATTAGACCAACGGCAGCTCGCAGCCCCCTTTTATCACGGGGGTCTACGCGCGTATCGTCTTTCCTGGCATGGCCACACCAAGTGTGGCGCCGGTTCCTCCCCCTCAAAGATCACTCCGCAAGGTCACTTCTCCGCAAAGTCACCGCACCGAGATCCACCGAGATCTACGGAGGCACGTAATGCCCGTGCTCAGATCCGGCTCCCCCCACCGCTCCGTGCGCTCCCGCGCGACCGTGGCCGGGATCCTCCTCGCGACCGTCTCCCTCCTCGTCGGCCTGCCCGGTACGGCCGGTGCCGCGGCCATCGGGCGCGCGCCCGAGCCCCGCCACCCCGAACAGGACTGGGCCGGCTCCCAGATCGCCAAGCACGAGGGCGCCACGAGCGGCGTGCTGCCGCCGCTGCCCTCGCTGACCGCGTCCGTCGAGGGCGTGGACGTCAGCAGCCACAACGGCAACGTCGCCTGGTCGACGCTCTGGAACAGCGGCGTGAAGTTCGCCTACGTCAAGGCCACGGAGTCGACCAGCTACACCAATCCGTCCTTCGCGCAGCAGTACAACGGCTCCTACAACTCCGGCATGATCCGCGGCTCCTACCACTTCGCCACACCGGACACCTCCAGCGGCGCCGCCCAGGCCAACTACTTCGTCGACCACGGCGGCGGCTGGTCCAAGGACGGCAAGACGCTGCCCGGCGCGCTCGACATGGAGTACAACCCCTACGGCTCAACCTGTTACGGGCTGAGCGCGGCCGGGCTGGTGAACTGGATGAAGGACTGGTTCGCCACCTACAAGGCACGCACCGGGCGGGACGCCGTCATCTACACCTCCACCAGCTGGTGGAAGCAGTGCACCGGCAACTCCTCCGCCTTCGGCAGCAGCAACCCGCTGTGGGTCCCGCGCTACGGCTCGTCGGTCGGCGAACTCCCGGCCGGCTGGGGCTTCCACACCATCTGGCAGTACACCTCGACCGGCCCGACGGTCGGTGACCACAACAGCTTCAACGGGGCGTACGACCGGCTCCAGGCGCTGGCCAACGGCTGAGGCGCGGCAGGCCGGCCCGTCCCCACGGGGGCGGGCCGGCCGTCCACCGGGCCGTTCCGGGCGCTACGCCGCGACCAGGGCCTCGGGCCGCTCCCCGTGCGCGGCCGGCGTCAGGGCGAGTTCCAGCACCTGCCGCACGTCCGCGACCGGGTGCACCTGAAGTGCTTCGAGGATCTCGGCCGGGACGTCGTCCAGGTCCGGTTCGTTGCGCTTGGGGATGATCACGGTGGTGATGCCGGCCCGGTGCGCCGCCAGCAGCTTCTGCTTGACGCCGGTCAAGCCTTGCTCAAACACCTACTTTCGTCGGCGGTCTCCACGTCGTGAGGCTGGGGTTTCCGGATGACCTCGGACATGGAAAGCCCCGGCCGTCAGCCACGGGGGAACGACGGAGGGCCGGGGCCATTCTCGGGGTCAGGCGAACGTCAGAACGTCCGCCGGGTGGTCAAGCCATGCGCGGGTGATCCCGTCCGGGCTGACCGTGAGGCCGAACCGGTCAACGCCGGGCCTGCCCTTCTCGGCCCACCACGTCAGGGCTCGCTCTACCTCGTCCCATAGTCGGCGCGGCCCGGACTGGTAGACCGTGGCGTCCGGCTCGCCACTGCGGAACTCGACGGCGGCCCATGACCGGCTCGTCAGGTCGAAGAACCACGCCTTCCCGGTCCCCTCGCCGGTCGGGTTGACGACGTGGGCACAGTCGGGCACGCAGAGCCCCGCCACGAACCGGGCGGGCTCGTAGCGGCCCCCCATGTCCGCCAGGGTGAGCTGCGTACGGGACACGTCGGCGTCGCCGGGGAAAGCTGGGACGTGCTCGCGGAACTGGTCCCAGTCGAGACGCTGAGCTCGTAGCTTCATGAACTCGACCATGCGCAGGAACGGCCCGGACGCCTGGCCGTCCTCGCCCACGGTCAGCCGGACCAGGGCGTCCTGGTCGCTGTAGTGGGTGCCCCACGGGGCGAGGATGATCCCGCCCGGCCGCGTCTGCTCCAACCAGCGCGGCGGGACGCCTCGCACGCCTGCCGTGACGATCACGCGGTCATACGGTGCCCCGCCGGGCCACCCCTCCCAGCCATCCCCGTGGACTACCTCGGGGTTGAGTCCGGCGCGCTTCAACGCTGCTCGGGCCTGCTCGGCGACGGCGGCGTCAATCTCGACGCTGACCACGTTGGAGCTGCCCAACCGGCGGGCGAGGAGTCCGGCGTTCCAGCCGGTACCGGTGCCGACTTCGAGCACCCGCATGCCTTCGCTCACGTCCAAGTCGCGGAGCATGGCCGCCACGACTGACGGCATGCTCGCGGAACTGGTCGGCACGGTGCCCGGCTCGGTGCCGGTGTGCCGGCCGTCGTCCCACTGGGTGACGAGTGGGACGTTCGCGTACGCGGCTCGCTCCCACGCTTCGGCGTCGTCGGCGCGGGAGACGAGGATGCTGCGGCCGGTGGCCATGTCGTGTGACCAGACGAGATCCGGCAGGAACAGCGCGCGCGGTACCGCCCTGAACGTCTCCGCCCACGCGGGCGTCAGGGCTCCGGCTTCGAGGAGGGACCGCGCCAGCTCGTCACTGGCGCGGCCGTCCTGCTCATGGGTGAGCGTCACTTGCGGTGCGTCCCATCGCCGGGCGGCATCTCACCATCCGGGGGCGGCGGTGGAGGCGGCTCCCAGGGCTGGCCGGGGTGTCCGTCTCCGCCGTCACCCCCGTTCCTCACGATCGGTCCAATCATCGTCAGACCCTCCCTTTCGCGAACTCGTACGGAACCCGTCAGGCGGAGCGCCAAACGAGGGCATGCTGCCCGACCCCGACCGGGGCGGGAGTCTCAACGGCCGGCGCCTCCGCAGGCTGCTCAGATCGCCGTGTAAACGCATCTCCAGCCATGCAAACACCGGCCGAGGGGCTAACGCGCTCATGGCTCCTCCATGGAGCGTTTTCCGCACTTGCGGAACCGCCCCGCAGCGCGCGGCTGCCTTGGACCGTGGTCCACCAGAACTGGGTCTTACCCGGCTACCCGTGGTGGTAACTCGGTGACAAACAGCGGGAGTTCACAGGTGCCCTGTCTATCTCCTCGCAGCGCGGAGACAAGTGGTAGCGACCCTCCCCCACGGCGACGTACCGGATCACTCACTGACGGCCCCTTTTCACGCACACCTGACACGGATACGGACACGGGGGAACGGGCACTCCCCTGCCTCTCGGAATGAACGTGACGCCATCAGCGACGTAACTGTGTTGATCACTGTGTGACTCGTCGGCCTGCGACGTCTTGGTGCGCTGCGGCGCCTCGCGCTTACGCATGGCAGCCCACGCTGAGCTGATGTCGCCACGTCTCCTCGCTGGCCACAGCAGCCGCTGCATAGTCGCAGCGGGCACGCGCCTGATCCCGCGTCTCATCCCACGACTTGCACCCAGCGTAGCCATGGACAGGCTTCGGGTTCAGACCAACGAGTTCGCACAGCGATACGGGGCGCTCCTGGGCCCGGAAGTGATCGCGGAAGTAGTCAGCCATCGCTACCACTTCCGACCGGTGTCTTGCCGCTGTTCGCACCGTCGGACCGCTGATTCTGCTTCGCGTTTTTCGCGCTCAGGTCCGCAGTCGAACCCTTAGCCGTCGGCTTCGCCGGCTCCGGGGAGTCCTTGCCGCTCACTGCCGCGCCGCCTTCACCATGCGGGTAACCCGGGCGATCTGGCTCGGCGTGAGGAGAGGCGGGGCAACACGGGTCGCCTTCAGGCCGTCCTCGTCCGTCACCTGCACCGTGCTGGGCTTGGCGACGATGCCCGCCTCTTTCAGCGCGGCCTCGAGCTTCGCGCCCTCTTCGGCGCACGCCGAGTAGGGCGTGCGGGCAGGGGTGGTCATGGCGCCCTCCTTGCCTCTCTGTAGCGCTTCCGCTACCGGGTAGGTTCAGCGTGGCCCACACCTGGGAAGCGTTCAATGTGTCAGCAAAGGACGGAAGGTCGGCGAACGGACCATGAATAAGAACGAGTTGAACCCAGACGCCTCGCCTCAGGCGGCCTACGGAGCGCGTTTACGCAGCCTGCGGGAGTCTCGCGGCTGGACCCAAGAGGATCTCGCCAACCGCACGGAATATTCCAGTGTGCATATTTCAGCCGTCGAAAATGGTCGGAAGCCTCCAACTCTCCGCTTCTCACGTAGCGTTGACCGCGCACTCGGCCTCGTGGGCGCAGCAGAGTCGTTTGAGCGTGAGTACCGCGAGATCAGGCATGGTGCGTTGCTGGAGGGCTTCCCGGAGTACGTCAAGTACGAGGGCCGGGCAGTGGAGATCCGGCTGTTTCAGATCGGGCTGATCCCCGGCCTGTTGCAGACACCGGAGTACGCGCGGACGGTGGCGGATGGTGACGTGCAGCGCGGGGCCATCACGCCCGAACAAGCGGAGGAACGCGTTTCGTTCCTCGCGGAGAGGCAAGCCGCGCTGGTGAAGCCCCGGCCGCCCATGGCGCTTGTAGTGATGGATGAGAGCTGTCTTCGTCATGCGGTCGGCGGCGCAGAGGTCATGGAAGCTCAGTTTCGCCGATTGGTCGAAGTCGCCTCTCTCCCCAACTGGGTATTGCAGGTGTCACCCTTTGAGATAGGAGCGCGGCGATCGTTCAACCTGCCGGTTAACCTCCTCACTCTGGCTGACCGATCCGTTGTCGCGTATGCCGAGTCACAGGCACGGGGACACTTGGAGCGCGACGTCACAGCCGTGGTGCCCATACTGACGGCCTACCATCAGTTGCAGGCTGAGGCGCTTTCTCCGGCGGCGTCTGTGGCCATGATCAACGAGTTACGAAAGGGCACCCCGTGACGACCGACGATTCCCCCCGCTGGCTCAAGTCCTCCTACAGCAGCAACGGCGGTGATTGCGTCGAGGTTGCCCCAAACCTTGTCGCCTCGCGCGGCGTGGTCCCCGTCCGTGACAGCAAGGACCCGCACGGCCCGGCCCTCACGCTCTCCCCGAACGCATGGGCCTCCTTTGTCGCTGCAACCCAGCGCGGAGACTTCCCTGCTGCCTGACCTGAAGCCCAGTGAGGCCCCGCCACTCCACCATCTTCGGAGCAGCGGGGCCTTTCGCTACCCTGCTTCGCAGGAGTAGACCAACGGAAGCCCCGCGACCCCCTTTTGCCACGGGGATCTACGCGCGTACCGTCAGTTCTGGCATGGCCACACCAATCACTGGGCGCCAGTTCCTCCGCCCTCAAGGACACTTCTCCTCCAAGTCACCGCACCGAGATCCACCGGGCGGCGGGCTCGGACGGACCGACCGCCGCCGGAGCGTTACGCCGCGACCGGGACCCCGGGCTCGGCCCCGTTCGCCGCCGGGGTCAGTGCCAGTTCCAGCACCTGCCGGACATCCGCGACCGGGTGCACCTCCAGCGATTCCAGGATCTCCGCGGGCACATCGTCCAGATCCGGCTCGTTGCGCTGGGGGATGACCACCGTGGTGATCCCGGCCCGGTGCGCCGCCAGCAGCTTCTGCTTGACGCCGCCGATCGGCAGCACCCGCCCGGTGAGCGAGACCTCACCGGTCATCGCGACGTCCGGACGGACCGGGCGGCCGGACAGCAGCGAGGCCAGCGCGGTGGTCATCGTGATGCCGGCGCTGGGGCCGTCCTTGGGGACGGCGCCGGCCGGGACGTGCAGATGGACCCCGCGCTCCTTGAGGTCGCCCACCGGCAGCTCCAGTTCGGCGCCGTGCGAGCGCAGGAAGGACAGCGCGATATGCGCCGACTCCTTCATCACGTCGCCCAGCTGACCGGTCAGCTGCAAACCGGAGGCACCGGTCTCCGGATCGGCCAGCGACGCCTCCACGTAGAGCACGTCTCCGCCGGCACCGGTGACCGCGAGACCGGTGACCACACCGGGCACCGCGGTCCGCCGCCCGGCCGGTTCCTGGGCCGACTCCGGGGTGTGGTGCGGGCGCCCGAGGAGCGGGCGCAGCCCGTCCACCCCTACGGTGCAGGGCAGCTCGCGCTCGCCCAGTTCGTGCTGGGCGGCCACCTTGCGCAGCAGCCTGGCCACCGACCGCTCCAGATTCCGTACGCCCGCCTCGCGGGTGTACTCACCGGCCAGCTTGCGCAGCGCGTCGTCCGCCACGGTCACCTCGCCCGGCGTCAGGCCGGCCCGCTCCAGTTGGCGCGGCACCAGGTGGTCGCGGGCGATGACGACCTTCTCGTCCTCGGTGTAGCCGTCCAGCCGGACCACTTCCATCCGGTCCAGCAGCGGTTCGGGGATCGCCTCCAGGACGTTGGCGGTGGCCAGGAACACCACGTCGGACAGGTCCAGTTCGACCTCCAGGTAGTGGTCCCGGAAGGTGTGGTTCTGCGCCGGGTCCAGCACCTCCAGGAGGGCGGCGGCCGGGTCGCCCCGGTAGTCGGAGCCCACCTTGTCGATCTCGTCGAGGAGGACGACCGGGTTCATCGAGCCGGCCTCCTTGATGGCCCGCACGATCCGGCCGGGCAGCGCGCCGACGTACGTCCGCCGGTGGCCGCGGATCTCCGCCTCGTCCCGGACGCCGCCGAGGGCGACCCGGACGAACTTCCGCCCCATGGCCCGCGCGACGGATTCGCCGAGCGAGGTCTTTCCGACGCCCGGAGGCCCGACGAGCGCCAGGACGGCGCCGCCGCGGCGCCCGCCCACCAGGCCGAGCCCGCGCTCCGACCGCCGCTTGCGCACCGCCAGGTACTCGGTGATCCGCTCCTTGACGTCCTCCAGCCCGGCGTGGTCCGCGTCCAGGACCCGCTTGGCGCCCGCGATGTCGTAGGCGTCCTCGGTCCGTTCGTGCCACGGCAGTTCCAGGACGGTGTCCAGCCAGGTGCGGATCCAGGAGCCTTCGGGACTCTGGTCGCTGGCCCGCTCCAGCTTGTCGACCTCCTTGAGGGCGGCCGTGCGGACCTCCTCGGGCAGGTCGGCGGCCTCGACCCGGGCGCGGTAGTCGTCGCCCTCGTCCTCCGGGTCGCCGTTGAGCTGGGCCAGTTCCTTGCGGACCGCCTCCAGTTGGCGCCGCAGCAGGAATTCCCGCTGCTGCTTGTCGACGCCCTCCTGGACGTCCTTGGCGATGGACTCGGCGACGTCCTGCTCGGCCAGGTGGGAGCGGAGCACGTCGGTGGCGTACTTCAGCCGGGTGACCGGGTCGGTGGTCTCCAGCAGCTGGAGCTTCTGCTCGCTCGTCAGGAACGGCAGGTATCCGGCGTTGTCGGCGAGCGTGGGGACGTCGTCGATGCCGGTGACCCGGTCCACGACCTGCCAGGCGCCACGCTTGCGCAGCCAGCTGGTGGCCAGCGCCTTGTACTCCGTGACGAGTTCGCCGACCGCGCCGGGGAGGGGGTCCGGCGCCGTCTCCTCGACGGGGGTGCCCTCGACCCAGAGCGCGGCGCCCGGGCCGGTGGTGCCCAAACCGATCCGCACCCGGCCCAGCCCTCGGATCAGGGCCCCGGGGTCACCGTCGGACAGCCGTCCGACCTGCTCGATCCGTCCGAGCGTGCCGATCGCCGCGTACGTCCCGTCGATCCGCGGCACCAGCAGCACTCTGGGCTTGCTGCCCGACGAGCCTGACGAGCCTGACGAGGCGGCGGCCTGGGCGGCCTCCACTGCGGCCCGCACCTCGGCGTCGGACAGGTCCAGGGGCACCACCATGCCGGGCAGAACGACCTCGTCGTCGAGGGGCAGCACGGGCAGGATGAGCGTGGTGGACGCCGTCGACTCAGCGGTCATGATCTCCCCTTCGGCAAGCAAGTTGAGCTTTACCCACTCAATGCCGAGCGGCCTGCCGTTGTTCCCCGGCACGTGTTCGCTGTGAGCGATCAGGTGCGGGTAACTCGGTTACGGGGCAGGGGTCGTGGGCCCCACCGGGAGGGGAGGCGCTACCAGTGGGCGGGGCTGCGCAGCCCGCGCGGCAGCCGGGTGGTCGCGTCACCCCGGGCGGCGTTCACCTGGGCCTGCGTCAGGAAGATGCTGCCGGTGAGGTCGGCGCCGCGCAGATCGGCGTCCCGGAGGTCGGCGCCGATCATGTCCGCGGACCGGAGGTCGGCGCCGCGGAGGTCGGCCGCGATGAGGTACGCCCCGCGCAGGTTGGCACCCCGGAGGTCGGCGCCCTTGAGCCGCGCCCCCATCAGGTCCGCGCCCCGCCGCTCCTTCTTACGGCCCGGGACGTTCGCCCGGACCAGCTCGCTGACCCGCAGCAGCAGGACGTTGACCACGCCGCGGTGGGCGGCCACGTCCAGCCCGGCCAGCTCCTCGGCGGTGCCCAGCGTCAGCCGCTCGGTCTCCTCCAGGGCGGCCTGCAGCTCATCGCGCACCGCAGCGGGCAGCACGGCACCAGCCGTTCCGGTGATTGGGGCCTCCCCTGCTCGAACGGAGTTGAGAGCTTGGGGAACGGCGCGGGCGCCGGACGGGAGCGCCACCGCCTCCGTCAGGTACCAGAGCAGCTCGTGCAGCTGGCGCATCACGGCGAACGCGTCGAACATCGGCCGGGCGGTCTCCGGCGCGGTCCGCCAGTCCTTCCCCTCGAAGGTGACCTGGGAGATCTTCTGGCCGGCGCCGAAGCACTCGAAGACCGTGCAGCCGGAGAAGCCGCGCTGCCGCAGGTCGCGGTGGACGCCGCAGCGGAAGTCGGTCCGGAGGTTCGGGCAGGGCCGGCCGGCCTCCTTGTCGAGGGCGAAGTCCGCCGAGCGCGCGAACGGCAGCGCCACACAGCACAGACCGAAGCAGTTGCCGCAGTCGGAGAGCAGCGGGAGCCGGGCGGCGTCCGGACCGTCCGGGCTCTGCGGCGGGGCGGACGTGCGGTCCTGGGCGGGGCGGCGGCGCTCGTGCGACACGATTCTTCTCTGCTCCTGCGGCCGGCGGACGCCCTCCGTCACAGCGCCCGCGAAGGACCCCATTCTCCGCGACGTTCTCCGCGACCGGCGCCGCCGGTGCGCCCGGCGGGCCGTCCGCGCGACCGGCGCCGGGGTCAGGACGTCCGGGTGGCCCGCAGCGCCGGGTGCCCCAGGTCGCCCAGCAGCGGGGCGGGCCCGGAGCGCTGCGCCCGCCAGTACCGGAGCAGCGGCCAGGCGGCGACGCCCAGGGCGAGCGAGAGCAGGTGGCCCCAGTCGGTCATCGGGTCGACGTAGGCGAGCAGGCCGGACACCGCCTGGTAGCCGGCGCCGACCAGCAGCGGCCAGCGCACCCAGGCGGGCAGCAGTCCGGCGAGCGCTCCGACGCAGGTCATCACGCCGAAGCTGATGCCGTAGTCGAGGCGGTGCAACGCGCTGTCCGGCAGCCCCCCGGCGGCGACCGAGAAGCCGACCGGCATCTCGGTGGCGAGGGTGGCCAGCGCGTGCCCGCCGAAGAACACCGCCGCGGCGCGCACCCCGCCGATCCGCCGCTCCAGCGCGGTCAGGACGAAGAGGAAGGCGACGGCGTACCCGGAGAGCAGCCCGCCGGCGATCCACAGGGCGCTGGCGACCAGCACCAGCAGCGGCGCCTGGGCGAGGTGGACCACGTCCGTACTGGAGCCCTGGAGCAGTGCGGAGACCAGGGAGGGGTCGCCCTGCTCGGCGAAGAGCGAGGTGGCCACGAGCAGCAGCGCGTAGCAGAAGGTGAAGGGGGCGCCGGTCGGAGTGGGGAGCAGCCGCCAGGGGTGCAGGCGCGCGCGGGGGCGGCGGGCCGGGGCGTCCGAGGGCTCCGCCACGACCGGCGGGGCGTCCGCGGCCGGTGCGGCCGCGCCACCGCGCTGCCGGGGCATCCCGGGGAGGAGCACCGGAGCGCCCTCACCTGCCCCGTCCCCGGCCGGCGCACCGCCGGCCGTCTCCACCGCACTCGCCATCCCAGGTCCTTCCACGACCCCGCGCACCGTCCGGGATCCACTGTGCACGGCCAACCCATGAGTCAGCTGTGTGAGTGATATCCCTCACAGTCCTCAACCCTCGTGCGGTGCACTGCGTCCGCTGCTCCGGCCGCCGTACCCGCCCCGTCCCACCGTCCGTCCGGCGCTGGACCACCGCACGCGGAGTTGGCCAAGATGGCTGCATGGATCCCGCCCACCCCTGGCATCCGACCGCCGTCGCCGAGCCGGCCGTACGCACCCTCGACCGGCGTGCGGGCCCCTACGGAGAGGTGGTGCTGCGGCGCCGGGACCCGGCCACTCGGGACCCCAACGCCCTTGCCCCGCCCGGGAAGGGGGACGGCCCGGTCTACGAGATCATCGCCAACGGCTGTTTCCTGATGGACACCTCCGACGGACGCTCCGAACGACTGCTGGTCGACGCCGCGCTGACCGCCCTGCCGCCCGACCGGGCACGGCCCTCGGTGCTGATCGGCGGACTGGGCGTGGGCTTCTCCCTGGCCCGGGCGGCCGCCGAGCCGCGCTGGGGCCGGATCGCGGTCGTCGAGCGGGAGGCGGCGGTGATCGACTGGCACCACACCGGCCCGCTGTCGGCGATCTCCGGACCGGCGCTGGCCGACCCGCGCACCGAGGTCCGGCACACCGACCTGGTGGCGTACTTGCGCGAGGGCGCCGGCCAACTCACGTACGACGCGCTGTGCTTGGACATCGACAACGGCCCGGACTGGACCGTCACCGAGGACAACGACGGGCTCTACTCCCCCGCCGGCCTGGCCGCCTGCCGGGACCGGCTGACCCCCGGCGGGGTGCTCGCCGTGTGGTCGGCCCAGCCGTCGTCGGAGTTCGAACGGGCGCTGGGAAATGCCGGATTCGAGGGTGTACGGACCGAAGAGATCCCGGTTGCCCGAGGCGTCCCGGACGTGGTCCACCTGGCGCTCCGGTCCGCGTAGGGCGCGTAGCCGACTGTCACATCATGCCCTTACGCTGCTGCCCAGCAAGACGCGACCACGCAGGGCACATGCAGGGGCGGGCGATGGACCAGACTCAGACAACCCAGGGCGGCACCACCGCGGCCACGCCGGGCGCCCAGCGCCGGGTGCTGGTCGTGGAGGACGATCCGACGATCGTCGATGCCATCGCGGCCCGGCTGCGCGCGGAGGGCTTCCAGGTGCAGACCGCCACCGACGGCCCGGCCGCGGTCGACACGGCCGAGGCGTGGCAGCCTGACCTGCTCGTCCTCGACGTGATGCTGCCGGGCTTCGACGGCCTGGAGGTGTGCCGCCGGGTGCAGGCGCAGCGCCCGGTGCCGGTGATGATGCTCACCGCCCGCGACGACGAGACCGACATGCTGGTGGGCCTCGGGGTCGGCGCCGACGACTACATGACCAAACCGTTCTCCATGCGGGAGCTGGCCGCCCGGGTGCACGTCCTGCTGCGTCGGGTCGAGCGGGCCGCACTGGCCGCGCACACCCCGCGCAGCGGCATCCTGCGGCTGGGCGAGCTGGAGATCGACCACGCGCAGCGCCGGGTGCGGGTACGCGGCACCGACGTCCACCTCACCCCCACCGAGTTCGACCTGCTGGTCTGCCTGGCGAACACCCCGCGTGCGGTGCTCTCCCGCGAGCAGCTGCTGGCCGAGGTCTGGGACTGGGCGGACGCGTCGGGGACGCGGACGGTGGACAGCCACATCAAGGCGCTGCGCCGCAAGATCGGCGCCGAGCGCATCCGCACGGTCCACGGCGTCGGGTACGCCCTGGAGACCCCGCCCGCATGATCCGTCGGTGGCGGCCGCGGGCACGGGACCTGTGGGACCGGGTCTGGGACGCGTTGCGGCCGCTGGACCCGTACCGCTCGGTCAAGGCGGCGCTCGGGGCCCTGGTGATCGTTTCGGTGATCATCACCACGCTCCTGGTGTTCGTGGCGATGCACTCCGCGACCGAGCTGCGGGTGATCACGGTCTTCTCGATCATCGCCTCGCTGCTGATCACCCAGTTCGTGGCCACCGGGCTGACCGCCCCGCTCGGCGAGATGACCGAGGTGACCCGGGCGATGGCGCACGGTAACTACACCCGCCGGGTCCGCGCGGACCGCCGCGACGAGTTCGGCGACCTGGCCGACGCCTTCAACCGCATGGCCGCCGACCTGGAAGCGGTGGACACCCACCGCAAGGAACTCGTCGCCAACGTCTCGCACGAGCTGCGCACCCCCATCGCGGCGCTGCGCGCGGTGCTGGAGAACGTCGTCGACGGCGTCTGCGAGCCCGACGCCGACACCATGCGGACCGCGCTGAAGCAGACCGAGCGGCTGGGCCGGCTGGTGGAACACCTGCTGGACCTGTCCCGGCTGGACAACGGCGTGGTGCCGCTGCACGCCCGCCGCTTCGAGGTCTGGCCGTACCTGTCCGGGGTGCTCAAGGAGGCCAACATGAGCCGCGGCGCCTCCACGCTCTCCGGCACCGGCACCCACACCCGGGCGGACGTCCACCTCCACCTCGACGTCTCCCCGCCGGAGCTGACCGCGTACGCCGACGCCGAGCGGCTCCACCAGGTCGTCGCCAACCTCATCGACAACGCGATCAAGCACAGCCCGCGGCACGGCCGGGTCACGGTGCGGGCCCGGCGCGGCGACGGGCCGGAGAGCCTGGTGCTGGAGGTGCAGGACGAGGGCCCCGGCATCCCGGAGTCCGAGCGCTACCGGGTCTTCGAACGGTTCAACCGCGGCGGACCCGCCCCCTCGGGTCCGGGCACCGACGGCGGGACGGGGCTGGGCCTGGCCATCGCGCGCTGGGCGGTGGACCTGCACGGCGGACGGATCGGGGTGGCCGAATCACCCCGAGGTTGCCGGATCCGGGTCATTCTTCCGGGGCTGGAGTCATCCCGGGGTTGACGCCGACTGACGTAGGGTCGGTGGTGGGAGCACTCATTCCGGGGTGCGACGGCGATGCCCGCTACCCGCACGCAGGCAAACCACGGGTGTTTCCCGCCAAGTCAGCCCCTGAAACCCTTCGGTGAATGTGATGTGCGCGACGAGTGACCCTCCCGGACTGCACCGAAGGTCACAAGAGGCGTAGCCTTTATTCCCGCTGTCCACCACCTTAGGAAGCGGAAGAGGGCGGTTGCCGCCGTGTCGCTACAGTCCCCCAACAGTGCGAGTGTCTCGACCGAACAGGAAGAGCAGCGGAAGAATCCCGCTGCCGCGTTCGGCTCCAACGAGTGGCTCGTCGACGAGATCTACCAGCAGTACCTCCAGGACCCGAACTCGGTAGACCGAGCCTGGTGGGACTTCTTCGCCGACTACAAGCCGGGCGGCGCCACCGCGCCGAGCCAGCCGACGACCGACGCTGCCCCGGCAGCTCCGGCCCCGTCGGCCCCGGCCCCTGCGGCGGCCCCCGCCGCGGAGGCTCCGAAGCCCCCCGCCGCGGCCCCGGTCGCCCCGGCGAAGCCGGCCGCGAGCGCTGCGCCCGCGCCCGTCAAGAGCGCCCCCGCGAAGCCCGCGGCGAAGCCGGCTCCGGCTGCCAAGCAGTCCCCCGCCGGTGAGGCACCCGAGGGTCCCGAGTTCGTCACCCTGCGCGGCCCGTCGGCGGCCGTCGCGAAGAACATGAGCGCGTCCCTGGAGCTGCCGACGGCCACGTCCGTCCGCGCGGTCCCGGTGAAGCTGCTGTTCGACAACCGGATCGTCATCAACAACCACCTCAAGCGCGCCCGTGGCGGGAAGGTCTCCTTCACGCACATCATCGGGTACGCGATGGTGCAGGCCCTCAAGGCCATGCCGTCGATGAACAACTCCTTCGCGGAGAAGGACGGCAAGCCGACGCTGGTCAAGCCGGCGCACATCAACCTCGGCCTGGCCATCGACCTGGTGAAGGCGAAGGGCGAGCGCCAGCTGGTCGTCGCGGCCATCAAGAAGGCCGAGACGCTGAGCTTCTTCGAGTTCTGGCAGGCGTACGAGGACATCGTCCGCCGGGCCCGGGACAACAAGCTCACGATGGACGACTTCACCGGGGTCACCGCGTCGCTGACGAACCCCGGCGGCATCGGCACCGTCCACTCGGTGCCGCGCCTGATGCCCGGCCAGTCCATGATCATGGGCGTCGGCTCGATGGACTACCCGGCCGAGTTCCAGGGCACCTCGCAGGACGCCCTGAACAAGCTGGGTGTCTCCAAGGTCATGACGCTGACCAGCACCTATGACCACCGGGTGATCCAGGGCGCCGCCTCCGGCGAGTTCCTGCGGATCATGAGCCAGCTGCTGCTCGGCGAGAACGACTTCTACGACGACATCTTCAAGTCGCTGCGGATCCCCTACGAGCCGATCCGCTGGCTGCGCGACATCGACGCCTCACACGACGACGACGTCACCAAGGCCGCGCGGGTCTTCGAGCTGATCCACTCCTACCGGGTCCGCGGCCACGTCATGGCCGACACCGACCCGCTGGAGTACCACCAGCGCAAGCACCCCGACCTCGACATCACCGAGCACGGCCTCACCCTGTGGGACCTGGAGCGCGAGTTCGCGGTCGGCGGCTTCTCCGGCAAGTCCATGATGAAGCTGCGCGACATCCTGGGCGTGCTGCGCGACTCGTACTGCCGCACCACCGGCATCGAGTTCATGCACATCCAGGACCCCAAGCAGCGCAAGTGGATCCAGGACCGGGTCGAGCGCGCGCACAAGTCCCCCGAGCGCGACGAGCAGCTGCGCATCCTGCGCCGGCTGAACTCCGCCGAGGCGTTCGAGACGTTCCTGCAGACCAAGTACGTCGGTCAGAAGCGCTTCTCGCTGGAGGGCGGCGAGTCCGTCATCCCGCTGCTGGACGCGGTCATCGACTCCGCGGCCGAGGCGCGGCTGGACGAGGCCGTCATCGGCATGGCCCACCGCGGCCGGCTCAACGTGCTGGCGAACATCGTCGGCAAGTCGTACGCCCAGCTCTTCCGCGAGTTCGAGGGCAACCTCGACCCGAAGTCGATGCACGGCTCCGGCGACGTGAAGTACCACCTGGGCGCCGAGGGCACCTTCACCGGTCTGGACGGCGAGCAGATCAAGGTCTCGCTCACCGCCAACCCCTCCCACCTGGAGGCCGTGGACCCGGTCGTCGAGGGTGTCGCCCGCGCCAAGCAGGACATCATCAACAAGGGCGGTACGGACTTCACGGTCCTGCCGATCCAGCTGCACGGTGACGCGGCGTTCGCCGGTCAGGGCGTGGTCGCGGAGACGCTGAACATGTCCCAGCTGCGCGGCTACCGCACCGGCGGCACGGTGCACGTCGTCATCAACAACCAGGTCGGCTTCACCGCCGCGCCGGAGTCCTCGCGCTCCTCCATGTACGCCACCGACGTGGCCCGCATGATCGAGGCGCCGATCTTCCACGTCAACGGCGACGACCCCGAGGCCGTCGTCCGGGTCGCCCGGCTCGCCTTCGAGTTCCGCCAGGCGTTCAACAAGGACGTGGTCATCGACCTGATCTGCTACCGCCGCCGCGGCCACAACGAGCTCGACAACCCGGCCTTCACCCAGCCGCTGATGTACGACCTGATCGACAAGAAGCGTTCGGTGCGCAAGCTCTACACCGAGTCGCTGATCGGCCGGGGCGACATCACCCTCGAAGAGGCGGAGCAGGCGCTCCAGGACTTCCAGGGCCAGCTGGAGAAGGTCTTCACCGAGGTCCGCGACGCCGCGACGACCCCGGCCGTGCCGGAGGTCCCGCAGCCGCAGGCCGAGTTCCCGGTCCACGTGGAGACCGCGGTCTCCCAGGAGGTCGTCAAGCGGATCGCCGAGTCGCAGGTCAACATCCCCGACCACATCACCGTCCACCCGCGGCTGCTGCCGCAGCTGCAGCGCCGGGCGACGATGGTCGAGGAAGGCACGATCGACTGGGGCATGGGCGAGACCCTGGCCATCGGTTCGCTGCTGATGGAGGGCACCCCGGTCCGGCTCGCCGGCCAGGACTCCCGCCGCGGCACGTTCGGCCAGCGCCACGCGGTGCTGATCGACCGGAAGACCGGCGAGGACTACACGCCGCTGCTGTACCTGTCCGAGGACCAGGCCCGCTTCAACGTCTACGACTCGCTGCTCAGCGAGTACGCGGCGATGGGCTTCGAGTACGGCTACTCGCTGGCCCGTCCGGACGCGCTGGTGATGTGGGAGGCGCAGTTCGGTGACTTCACCAACGGCGCGCAGACCGTCATCGACGAGTTCATCTCCTCCGCGGAGCAGAAGTGGGGCCAGACGTCCGGCGTCACCCTGCTGCTCCCGCACGGCTACGAGGGCCAGGGCCCGGACCACTCCTCGGCCCGGATCGAGCGCTTCCTCCAGCTGTGCGCGCAGAACAACATGACCGTCGCGATGCCGACGCTCCCGTCGAACTACTTCCACCTGCTGCGCTGGCAGGTGCACAACCCGCACCACAAGCCGCTGATCGTCTTCACCCCGAAGTCGATGCTGCGTCTGAAGGCCGCGGCGTCGAAGGCGGCGGAGTTCGTCACCGGCGGTTTCCGTCCGGTCATCGGCGACGCCGTGGTCAAGCCCGAGGACGTCCGCAAGGTCGTCTTCTGCTCCGGCAAGGTCTACTACGACCTGGAGGAGGAGCGGGTCAAGCGCGGCGCGTTCGACACCGCGCTGGTCCGGATCGAGCGGCTGTACCCGCTGCCCGGCAAGGAGCTCCAGGCGGAGATCGCCAAGTTCCCGAACGCCGAGAAGTACCTGTGGGCGCAGGAGGAGCCGGCGAACCAGGGTGCCTGGCCGTTCCTCGGCCTCAACCTGATCGACCACCTGGACCTGGCGGTCGGCGCCGACGTCCCGCACGGTGAGCGCCTGCGCCGCATCTCGCGGCCGCACGGCTCGTCGCCGGCGGTCGGCTCGGCCAAGCGGCACCAGGCCGAGCAGGCTCAGCTGGTGGCGGAGGTCTTCGACGCGTGAGCGTCTAGCCGCCGCTGACCACGGTCCGCGAAGGGCCCGCCCCACCGTTCGGTGGGGCGGGCCCTTCGGGCTGTCCGGGGGCGGTGCGGGCCGCCCCCGGCCGGTGGCACGGCGGGTCCCCGCGGCTGCCTATCCTGGCCGCAATGTCCCTTTGACCTGGTGGAGAGCACGTGTATTTCACTGACCGCGGCATCGAGGAGCTGGAGAACCGGCGCGGCGAGGAGGAGGTCACCCTCGGGTGGGTGGCCGAGCAGCTCCGGACGTTCGTCGACCTCAACCCGGACTTCGAGGTTCCGGTCGAGCGGCTGGCTACCTGGCTGGCTCGGCTGGACGACGAGGACGATGAGTAGGGGCATAGCGGCGTAGGGGCGTAGGGGCGGACATCGGCTCGTTGGGCGCGTAGCCGGCGGGCCGGGTCGGCGTCACCTAGGGGAACGGCAGGGGCGTATCAGGGCAGGGTCGGGGTTGGATCCGCTTGACTCCCGCGGGCTGCGATATATCGTGTCTAACGAAGACGCGATATGTTGCGTGTCTGCCTACCCAGGGGAGGCCAGGTATGTCAGCCCGGACCGAGTGGACGGTCTCCGCACCACGCACACTGGAGATCGAGGAACCCGTCAGCGCCCTCTCCGTGCGCCTGATGGGCGGCACCGTCAACGTCGTCGGCACCTCCGAGGGCGGGCCGGCCCGGCTGGAGATCTCCGAGCTGCACGGCCCGCCGGTGACGGTCTCCTACGAGGACGGCACCCTCTCCGTCGGCTACGACGACCTGCCCTGGAAGGGCTTCTTGAAGTTCCTGGAGCGCAAGGGCTGGAACCGCAGCGCGGTGGTCTCGGTGACGGTGCCGGCCACCACCCGCGTCGAGGTCGGGGTGGTCGGCGCCGCTGCGGTCGTCTCCGGCGTCTCGGGGCGCACGGAGCTGCGCGGGGTCAACGGGGACTGCACCCTCGTCGGCCTCTCCGGTCCGGTCCGCGCCGACACCGTCGCCGGCAACGTCGAGGCGCAGGCCCTGACCGGCGACCTCCAGTTCAACTCCGTATCGGGCGATCTGACGGTCATCGAGGGCACCGGCGGCGCGGTGCACGCCGACTCCGTCAGCGGTGACATGGTCCTGGACCTGGACCCGGCGGCGGGGGCGGAGATCGACCTGACCACGGTCTCCGGCGAGATCGCCATCCGGCTGCCCGATCCGGCCGACGCCAAGGTGGACGCGGGCACCACCACCGGCGCGGTCACCAACGCCTTCGACGACCTGCGGGTCACCGGCCAGTGGGGCGCCAAGCGGATCACCGGCTCGTTGGGGGCCGGCACCGGCCGACTCAAGGCCACCACCATCTCCGGCGCCCTCGCCCTGCTGCGCCGCCCCGCCGACGAGGAACCGCACGGCCTCGCCGACGAGCCGGGCGGCGGACCGGGCGACGGCCCCTCCCCCACGACCCCACCCGCCGGGAAGAAGGTGCTCTGAGCATGCCCCCCGTCTTTGCCCACGGCCGCCTGCGGCTCTACCTCCTCAAGCTGCTCGACGAGGCCCCGCGGCACGGCTACGAGATCATCCGCCTCCTGGAGGAGCGCTTCCAGGGGCTCTACGCCCCGTCCGCCGGCACGGTCTACCCCCGGCTGGCCAAGCTGGAGGCCGAGGGCCTGGTGACCCACGCCACCGAGGGCGGCCGCAAGGTCTACTCCATCACCGACGCCGGCCGCGCCGAACTGGCCGACCGCGGCGGGGAACTCGCCGATCTGGAGCTGGAGATCCGCGAGTCGGTGGCGGCCCTCGCCTCCGACATCCGCGCGGACGTCAGCGGCTCGGCACGCGATCTGCGCCGGGAGGTCCGGGAGGCCGCCCAGCAGGCCCGGGCGGGCGCCGGAAAGGCCGGCGCGGGGAAGGCCGATGCGGGGAAGGCTGGCGCCGCGCAGAGCGGGCGCAAGGGCCCGGCCGGCGGACGGCCGTTCCCGGAAGCCTCGGACTACTTCGACGGCGCGTTCGGCGACAAGGACGCCTGGCGCCAGGCGAAGGAGGAGTTCCGGCGCGCCAAGGAGGAGTGGAAGGAGCAGGCCCGCCGCGCCAAGGAGGAGAGCCGCCGCGCCAAGCAGGACGCCCAGCGGGCCCGCAAGCAGGCCAGGGACGCCCAGGTGTTCGCCCGCGAGGAGATCCAGCGGGTCATCAAGCACGTCCAGGAACAGGCCCAGGGGGCGGTGCGCACCGGCGACTGGTCGGCGGCGGTGCGGGACGCGCTGTCCGAGGTGTCCCGCGAGGTCGGCCGGTACACCGGCGCCACGTCCGGCACCGATGCGGCCGACGAGCACGGGCGGACCGCCCCGGACGCCGCGGACCGCAGCGCCGCCGCGGACCACGGCACCGCCCAGGACGGCCCGCGGATCACGGTCGAGCGGATCGACCTCACCAAGGAGGCCCCCGAGGCGCCGGCCCCGGAGTCCCCGGAAGCGCCGACGGCCCGGGCGGCGCACGCCCCCGAGGAGCCCGCCGCGCCCGCGTGGGCCACCGAGCCGGGCGGCGACGACCCGGCCCGCGACTTCGACCGCCTGCTGGACCGCTTCCGGGACGACCTGCGGGACGCCGCCCGCGACCACGGCGTCACCGCGGCACAGCTCACGGAGTCCCGCCGCCGGCTGGCGGCCACCGCCGCCCACATCGGCACACTGCTGCGCCGCCCGGGGACGGACGGCACGCACACACAGGCGGACCGGGAGGCGTAGCGGCCGGTCCACCGGTCCACGCCGGGTGCGGTCCGCACGGGGGACGGACCGCACCGGGGTCAGTGAGCCAATCCGTACGAGGGGACGGTCCGCACCGGGGTCGTGGGTCGGTCCGTCGGTCCGTCGGTCCGCGCCGGGGGCCGACGGTCTCCCGGCGGTCCAACAGCGCGAGCAGCAGCTCCGGTTCAGCGACGGTGGGGCTGCCGGTGTGGTCCGCGTGTTCCACCCCGGCACGCGCCAACCCCCTTGACCTCAACCGAACTTGAGGGGGCAGCATCGTGCCCGAGATCCCAGGACCGCCCCGGCACGACAAGGAGCCCCCATGCCCCCGACCGCCTCCACCCCGGCCCCCGTTCCCTCCCCCGGTTTCCCGGACGTCCGGCGGCCCGACGCCGGCACCGTCCTGATCAGCCCCTGGGTGGTACCCGCGGCCCGCTTCCAACGCGCGGCGGCCGACGCGGTACTGGCCGCCTGGGAGGAGCAGCAGCGCCCGGCCGCGATGCTGGCGCTCACCACGTTCCTGAGTACCGACGGCAGCCATGTCCTCAACTACGCACAGTGGAAGGACGACGCTGCCCACCGGGAATGGGTCCGCACCCGGCGTCCCGCGGCCATCGGCCCCATCGACCGGGCCATCCCGGGCATCCGCCGTCCGGCCCTGATCCGCTATCGCCGCCACCGCAGTCATGTGGCCGAGGAACGCGCCACCCGGACGCCGGCGTTCCTGGTGACCCCGACGTTCGCCACCACCGGGCCGGAGGCCCAGCGCACCCTCGCCGACACCGCGCTCCGGATAGTGGCCGAGGAGCCGGTACCGGGGCTGCTCGGCGCGCACTTCCACCTCTCGCAGGACGGCGGACGGGTGCTCAACTACGGGGAGTGGGTGGATGCTTCGGCCTGGCGGACGTTCGCGGCCGGCGCCACCGCGGCCAGGCTCCGGGCGACGATCGAGGCCCTGCCCGGAGTCACCCCCACCCCGGCGGTACCACTGGACGACACGGGCGCGGGCACGCCCGGCGTACGGGACGTGCCCGCCTACGTCCTGCACCGGAGCCTGGTCAACGTCCCACCGCCCGGCCGCGGCTGACGCCCGGGACGGGCCCGGCCCGGCGGCTCAGACGGTCAGCACGATCTTCCCGAAGAGCTCGCCCTCGGCCATCTTCTCCAAGCCCTCGCGCGCCCGGTCCAGCGGCAGCGTGGAGTCGATCACCGGCCGGATGCCCTTGGCGGCGCAGAAGCTGAGCAGCCCGGCCAGTTCCTCCTTGCTGCCCATCGTCGAACCGACGATCTTCAGCTCCAGGAAGAAGATCCGGTTGAGCTCCCCGCTCTTCGGCGTGAAGCCGCTGGTGGCGCCGGAGATGACCAGGGTGCCGCCGGGCCGCAGCGACTTCACCGAATGCGACCAGGTGGCGGCGCCGACCGTCTCGATCACCGCGTCCACCCGCCGGGGCAGCCGCTCGCCGGACGCGAACGCCGCCTCGGCGCCCAGCTCCACCGCGCGCTTGCGCTTGGTCTCGTCCCGGCTGGTGGCGAAGACCCGCAGGCCCGCTGCGGCGCCCAGGACGATGGCGGCGGTCGCCACCCCGCCGCCGGCGCCCTGGACCAGCACGCTGTCCCCGGGCCGGACCCCGGCGTTGGTGAACAGCATCCGGTACGCGGTCAGCCACGCGGTGGGCAGGCAGGCGGCCTCCGCGAAGGACAGCTCCGCGGGCTTGGGGAGGACGTTCCAGGTGGGCACGGTGACCCGCTCGGCGAAGGTGCCCTGGTAGCGCTCGGTGAGGATGGACGGCTTCTCGTTCGGGCCGACTCCGTGGCCGGTCTGCCCGATGACGGAGTGCAGGACGACCTCGTTGCCGTGCTCGTCGATGCCGGCGGCGTCACAGCCGAGGATCATCGGGAGCGACTCCTCGGTGATCCCGACGCCGCGCAGCGTCCACAGGTCGTGGTGGTTGAGGGAGGCGGCCTTGACGTCGACGGTGGTCCAGCCGGGGCGGGCGGCGGGGGCCGGACGCTCCCCCAATTCGAGGCCGTTCAGCGGCTGGTCGCGGTCGATGCGGGCGGCGTAGGCAGCAAACATGATCCCAACGTAGGCCGCGGGCGGGCCCCGCGACAGCGGACGCGGGTGTGACACGCGCCGCCCCTCCGGGGTCGCGGACGACCGGATTCCCACCGCTCTTTCCGGCCATCGCCCCCATGCCGGACGGGCCGGGCCGTCACCCGCGAGGGGTGCCGGCCCGGCCCGTCAGCGATCTGCGCGGGGGACGGGAGGTCAGCGCCGGGCGACGCCCTCCGCACGGGCGGCGGCGGCGACGGCCGCGGTGACGGCCGGGGCGACCCGCTCGTCGAACGGCGAGGGGATGACCTTGTCCGCGCTGAGCTCGTCGGCGACGACGGCGGCCAGCGCCTCCGCGGCGGCGAGCTTCATGCCCTCGGTGATCTGCGAGGCGCGCACCTGCATGGCGCCGGCGAAGATGCCCGGGAAGGCCAGCACGTTGTTGATCTGGTTCGGGAAGTCGCTGCGCCCGGTGGCGACCACCGCGGCGTACTTGTGGGCGACGTCCGGGTGGATCTCCGGGTTGGGGTTGGCCATCGCGAAGATCATCGATTCCTTCGCCATCTTCGCCACCGCCTCCTCCGGCACCGTGCCGCCGGAGACGCCGATGAAGACGTCGGCGCCGTCCAGCGCGGTCTCCAGGGAACCGGTCAGGCCCGCCTTGTTGGTGAAGCCGGCCAGCTCGCGCTTGACGTCCGTGAGGTCACCGCGGTCCGCGGAGACGACGCCCTTGCGGTCGCAGACCGCCACGTCGCCGATGCCCGCCTCGACGAGGATCTTGGCGATGGCGACCCCGGCCGCACCGGCGCCCGAGATGACCGCCCGCAGGTCGCCGAGCTCGCGCTGGGTGAGCTTGGCGGCGTTGCGCAGCGCGGCCAGGGTGACCACGGCGGTGCCGTGCTGGTCGTCGTGGAAGACCGGGATGTCCAGGCGTTCCTTGAGCTTCTGCTCGATCTCGAAGCACCGGGGCGCCGAGATGTCCTCCAGGTTGACGCCGCCGAAGGACGGCGCGAGGCGGACGACGGTGTCCACGATCTCGTCGGCGTCGGTGGTCGCGAGGGCGATCGGGACCGCGTCCACACCGCCGAACTGCTTGAAGAGGATGGCCTTGCCTTCCATCACGGGAAGGGATGCCTCCGGTCCGATGTCGCCGAGGCCCAACACCGCGGTGCCGTCCGTGACCACGGCCACGACCTGGGACTTCCACGTGTAGTCGTGCACGAGCTCGGGCCGCTCGGCGATGGCGCTGCACACCTTGGCGACGCCCGGCGTGTACGCGAGGGACAGGTCGTCCTTGTCGCGCACCGGGACGGTCGCTTGGATGGCCATCTTGCCGCCGCGATGCAGCGCGAAGGCCGGGTCGAAGAGTTCGTCGGACGTACCGTCCGCGCCTTCTTCCGCGCCCGTCGCGTTGTCGCTGCGAGGATTGACGATCTCCGCTGCCACTGTTCTCTGACCCCTTTGTCGTAAATCTGTTGAGGGTGGCCACTCCCTGGTTGGGGGGTGGGCGGGCACCGCGTCCGCGCCCTGCACAGCGGATAGCCACCGCGCGGGGGGAGGTACGGACGCCGGGCGCGCCGCACACGCGCCCTGAGCCCCGGATGAGGGGTGTAACGACCCTTTCTACCGGACGGGCGTGCAGGGCGACGAGTTAGATTCGTTACCTACCGGTACAGGGCTCCGACATTAGCGACGGAACGCCCGAAATCGCCGAAGATCCCCCGTGACTGTCCGAATTCCGAGACAAGGCCCGCCCCCCCTCACTTCGCCTTCGGTATCGGCGAGAGGCCATTCCCCTTGTGCGGCAAGGCCGACGACGCACCACGCTCGTCCGTTATCCGATTTTGACCTGTGCGACAGTCCGAATACCGGAGTCCGGATGGCAAGATTCCGTCACCGACCGAGGGCCGACGCCCAAAGATGCCCAAAGGTGTGTGCCCACCCCCTTCTCACCAGCACATCGGCTGCCCACACTGGCACGTCGGTTACCCATCCGCAGGAGGATCCGCATGACCGCAGACTCCACCCGTCGCGCGGCGGCCGGCAGGTCCGGTAAGTCCGTCAAGACGGCCGCCGCAATAGCCACGGTCACCGCTTCGCTGTTGCTGCTCAGCGCCTGCGGTGACCAGACCGACGCGGCGATCGCCCGGCGGGAGGCGGCCAAGAACCGCAATCCGCACGCCCCGCTCTTCAGCAAGCTCCCCAAGGACGTTCAGGACAAGGGGATGCTCCAGGTCGGCTCGGACATCACGTACAAGCCGGTGGAGTTCCGCTCGAACGGCAAGGTGGAAGGGATCGATCCGGATCTCGCGGCGGCAATCGGCAAGGAATTGGGCATCAAGCTCAATTTCAACAACGCCACCTTCGACACCCTCATGGGTGGGCTGAAGTCCCAGCGCTATGACCTCGCGATGTCGGCGATGACGGACACCAAGGACCGCCAACAGGGCATCGACAGCACCACCGGTAAGAAGATCGGCGAGGGTGTCGATTTCGTCGATTACCTCAACGTCGGCGTCTCGGTCTATACCCAGAAGGGCAAGACCAAGGGCATCGACGGCTGGGAGACCATGTGCGGCAAGAAGCTCGCCGTCCAGCGCGGCACCGTCTCCCACGACCTGGCCAAGGACAAGTCCAAGACCTGTGAGTCCAATGGCGACCAGCCGATCTCCATCGAGGCGTTCGACAACGACTCCGAGGCCCAGACCCGCCTGCGGACCGGTGGCGTGGACGCGGTCTCCAGCGACTACCCGGTCGCGGCCTACGCGGTGAAGGTCTCCGGCGGCGGCAACGACTTCCAGATGGTCGGCGGCGCCCCGCTCAAGGCGGCCCCGTACGGCATCGCCGTCCCCAAGGGACAGGGGCAGCTGCGCGACGCGATCAAGGCGGCCGTGGAGCTGGTGATCAAGAACCACGCGTACGACGGCGTCCTGGCCAAGTGGAACGTCAGGGACGCCGCGATCAAGGAAGCGCAGATCAACGGCGGCACCTGAGCCGGCGACCGGTCCCGCTCCACCGGCGCGCCCCGCGCGGCCCACCCACGCCTCTCCCGCCACACGCTGAAAGGCTTTCCTCCGTGTCAGTTGACGTCGACAAGCCGGCCGAGCCGCCGGCGGCCGCTCCGCCGGCCCAGCCCGAGCCCATCAAAGCCATACCGGTCCGCCACTACGGGCGCTGGGTCGCCGCGCTCGTCGTCATCGGGCTGCTGGTGCTGCTCGTCCGGGCCTTCGCCTCCGGCAAGGTCAACTGGGGCGCGATACCGGAGTACATGTTCAACGCGGACATCCTCAAGGGCCTGCGCAACACCCTGTGGATCACCGTGCTGGCGATGGTGATCGGCATCGTGCTGGGCGTGATCCTGGCGGTCATGCGGCAGTCCAAGAACCCGGTGACCAAGTCCGTGGCGTGGTTCTACGTCTGGTTCTTCCGCGGCACCCCGGTCTACGTCCAGCTCTTCCTGTGGTTCAACCTCGGCCTGGTCTTCCAGTACATCGACATCATGCCGATCTACAAGGACGAGTGGTCGGACTTCATGACCCCGTTCCTGTGCGCGCTGCTCGGTCTCGGACTCAACGAGGCCGCGTACATGGCCGAGATCTGTCGGGCCGGTCTGAACGCCGTCGACGAGGGCCAGACCGAGGCGGCGCACGCCCTGGGCATGAGCCACGGCAGGACGCTGCGCAGGATCGTCGTGCCGCAGGCGATGCGGGTGATCGTGCCGCCGACCGGCAACGAGGTCATCAACATGCTCAAGACCTCGTCCCTGGTCATCGCGGTCCAGTATTACGACCTCCTCCAGGCCGCACAGAACGTCGGCCGGGACTCCGGTGTGGTGGTCGAGATGCTGATCCTGGCCGCCGCCTGGTACCTGATCGCCACGACGGTCCTCAGCATCGGCCAGTACTACCTGGAGCGCTACTACGCCCGCGGCTCCAGCCGCCAGCTTCCGCCCACCCCGTTCCAGCGCGTCAAGGCGAAGCTGGCCGGCCTGAACCGCGCCGGAGGTACGGCATGAGCAAGAGCAAGAGCAAGACCGTGAGCACCGGCTCCGGCAAGGCCGCGGTCCCGATGGTCAAGGCCGAGGGCGTCCACAAGTCCTTCGGTTCGGCGCACATCCTCAAGGGGATCGACCTGGAGGTGGCGCCCCGGGAGGTCTTCTGCCTGATCGGCCCGTCCGGTTCCGGCAAGTCGACGTTCCTGCGGTGCATCAACCACCTGGAGAAGATCAACTCCGGTCGGCTGTCGGTCGACGGCGAGCTGGTCGGCTACCGCGAGAGCCACGGCAAGCTCTACGAGCTGCGCGACCGCGAGGTCGCCGCCCGCCGCCGCGACATCGGCATGGTCTTCCAGCGCTTCAATCTCTTCCCGCACATGACCGCGGTGGAGAACATCATGGAGGCGCCGGTCCAGGTCAAGGGCGAGTCCAAGGCGTCCGCGCGGGAGCGGGCGGTCAAGCTGCTGGACCGGGTCGGACTGGCCGACAAAGCCGGCAACTACCCCTCGCAGCTCTCCGGCGGCCAGCAGCAGCGGGTGGCGATCGCCCGGGCCCTGGCCATGGAGCCCAAGCTGATGCTCTTCGACGAGCCGACCTCGGCCCTCGACCCGGAGCTGGTCGGCGACGTCCTGGACGTCATGAAGGACCTGGCGGCCGACGGCATGACGATGGTCGTGGTGACCCACGAGATGGGCTTCGCCCGTGAGGTCGGCGACTCGCTGGTCTTCATGGACGACGGCGTGGTCGTCGAGTCCGGCCACCCGCGCGACGTGCTCACCAACCCCCAGCACGAGCGGACCCAGTCGTTCCTCTCCAAGGTCCTCTGAGGACCCCGGGCCCGGACGTTCCCGGACCTGCCGCGGCGGCGCGGCGGGCGGCACCCTCGCGGTGCCTCCTGCCGCGCCGCGCGCCGTTCCGACGCCGGGCGTTACTTCAGCGCCAGGACGAGGCTGTCGGTCGGCGAGGCCCACACCGGGCGCACCTCGGCGAACCCGGCGTCACGCAGCGCCCCGACGTGCCACTGCACGGCGGGCGTCTCGCCGTCCGCGTGCTCGCCGTAGATCTCGAAGCGCTCGGCGGTCGGCCCGGCCAGCCGCGGATCGGCGGCGGCCAGCCGCCACCACTCGGCCCAGTCGACCGCGCCGGCCTCCTTGGCCCGCGCCATGTGGGCGTGCCGGAACTCCCTCCCCCATGCCTAAAGGGCATGGGAGGTACCCCCTGGCGGCGTTGATCCGCGGGGTGGTCTCGTCGGGCATGCGGTCGGCGTTGAGGAACACCCCGCCGTCCCTGAGCAGGCCGCCCAGCCGCCCGTACAGCCTGCGCAGCTCCGCGGTCCGCAACCAGTGCAGTGCGGTGGCGGTGAGCACCGCGTCGAAGGAGTCGTACGGCAGCTTCGCGGCCCACTGCGGGTCCGTCAGGTCGGCCCGGACGAACCGGATCCGCCGCTCGTCCGCGAAATACCCCTCCGCGATGGCCAGCAGTGCCGGGTCCAGGTCGACGCCCACGCTCTCGGCCTTCGGGAACCTCTTCAACAGCCGGTCCGAGATATTGCCGGTCCCAACTGTCCTGCCACGCCTGCCAGTCACCGCCGACAACGGTCTCGGTCGTCGCAACCCCTCCGACCCGTAATACCCTCGTACTGACAACACCCATTACGCATGGGTACTCGCACCTTAGACGCGCCCCCGTAAGGACTACAAGTGGAACTGGCCTATTACTCGGATTACGCCGTGCGACTGGTCAACACCGAACAGCCCGAGCGCGGCGGAGACTCCCTGACCTCGGTCGAAGCGGTCCGTGAGCTCTTCGGCGCGGCCCAGCAGGCCGCCCGGCGGGCCACCGAGAGCGACGTCACCCGGCTGCGCACGGTCCGCGCCCGGCTGCGCGCGGTCTTCGAGGCCGCCGACCGCGGCGACGAGGTGCTCGCCGTCGACCTGCTGAACGCGCTGATGATGGAGTTCCCGGTCAGCCCGCAGATCTCCGGCCACGAGACCCGCGGCGATGGGGGCACCTCCCGCTCGAACGGAGCCGAGAGTGGGGGAGGCCGCCCCCATTGGCACATGCACATCGCCGACCACGCCGCCAACGCCACCGCCGGCTACACCGCGACCGCCTGCATGGGCCTGGCCTTCCACCTCACCGAGCTCGGCGTGGACCGCCTGGGCATCTGCGAGGCCAAGCCCTGCCGCAACGCCTACCTGGACACCTCCACCAACCGGTCCCGGCGCTACTGCTCGGACCGCTGCGCCACCCGCGCCAACGTCGCCGCCTACCGCGCCCGCAAGCGCCGGGAGAGCGGCCGCACCGCCGAGAGCACCCAGGAGGCCACCGCCCGCGGCGAGCACTGAAGCCCGCGCGGCGGCCGCACCCGCAGCCAGGCCCGGGCGATCACCAGCTCGTCGGGGACCACCCCGAACTCCCGGCTGTCGTTCTCCACGTACGGATTGTCGCCGCGCACCCACCAACCGCCGTCCCGCCGCTCCACCGCACGCTTGACGATCAGCAGGTCCTGCCGGAACGGATGCCGCAGCACGACCACGTCACCGGGGCGCACCACCGCGCCGTACTGGACCACCAGCTGGTCCCCCGGTTGGAGGGTCGGCACCATCGACGGGTTGTAGACCTCCGCCAACCCGAACGCCCGCAGCGGCCCGCCGCGCACCGGCTCCGCGCCGCCGCCGCTCTCCCGCTCCGGCTCGCGCACCCGCTCCGGCATCCGTACCTCCCGGTCCCGCCTCCGTACGACCCTCACCGGACCATCCTCCATCAGTCCCGGTCCGGCACCGGACTTTTGCCCTAAGACCCCCGGGGCGCCCGAGAAAAGCCTTCCCGCACCGAGTAATCTCGCACCTGAGAAGACGATCACGAGGAAGGACTGAACATGCTCTCCCGCCTGTTCGCCCCCAAGGTCAAGGTCAGCGCCCACTGCGACCTGCCTTGCGGTGTCTACGACCCCGCCCAGGCCCGCATCGAGGCCGAGTCGGTCAAGGCCGTCCAGGAGAAGTACCAGGCCAACGAGGACCAGGACTTCCGCACCCGCGCCGTCCTGATCAAGGAGCAGCGGGCCGAGCTGGCCAAGCACCACGTCTCGGTGCTGTGGAGCGACTACTTCAAGCCTCCGCACTTCGAGAAGCACCCGGAGCTGCACCAGCTGGTCAACGACACCCTCAAGGCCCTCAGCGCGGCCAAGGGCTCGAACGACCCGGCCACCGGCCAGAAGGCCCTGGACCTGATCGCCCAGATCGACAAGATCTTCTGGGAGACCAAGAAGGGCTGAGCTCGCCTCATCCCTGCTGACCTGCGGTCTCCCTGATCGCCTGGTCGTTGACCGCACCCGGTCCGCACACCGCCGCAACCCGGCGGCGCTGGCGGGCCGGGTGCGGTCGTTCCGGGGCCGGGACGAAAAGCCCCGGGCCGCTCCGCGACCGGCGATAGCCCCGAGCTATAAGTCCCTGACGTCTCAGTGCCCGGAGGCCAGCACGCCGCCGTGCCGAACCAGCCAGTCGTGGTACGCCTCGCTGGCCCAGGCGATCTCCATGTAGGCGGCGGTGAGGTCGGCGAACAGGTCGTCGGCGGAGGCGTCCGGCGGGCCGTCCAGGCGGCAGGCCATGAAGAGCCGGACCGCCAGCGGGTCGCCGTACAGCGGGCGGATCGCCATGCCGGGGCGGGAGCGGGCGGTGGGCTGGCAGGGGGTGACCACCTCGCCGGCCATGACCAGGTCCACGGCGGTGAGGTAATCGCCGTGCACCACCCGGGGGTTGATGCCGGCCGCGGCCCAGATACGGCGCAGGCCGGCCCATTCGCCGTCCACGGTCGGGTCGACCATCCACTGGTCGGCGGCCAGGTCACAGACCCGGACGACGGTCTGCCCGGCCGCCGGATGGCTCTCCGCGAGGGCGATGAACTGCGGCTCCCGGGCGAGGAGTTCGTGCGCCTCCAGGCCGTCGGGGACCCGGAGCGGGGCGCCCTCGACCTCGTGCACGAAGGCCGCGTCGAGCTGCCCCATCGCGACCATGTGGAGCAGGGCGTTGGCGGACACGTCGGTCCGTATCGTGGTGTCGGTCTCCGGGAGTCGGGTGCGCAGCCGGCGCAACCAGCCCGCGACGGCAGGGCTGTTCGTGCTGCCGATCCGCAGCCGGGTGCCTTCCTCCCGGACCGATACCGAGGCGATGTCCTCGACAAGCGCGCGCATTTCGGCCACTATCGGCCGGGCGCGGCAGAGCACCGAGTGCCCGAGCGGGGTGGGGCGACTGCCGGTCGGCTCGCGGAAGAAGAGCTGGCCGCCGAGGGCCTTCTCGATCCGGTGGAGCTGGGTCGTCAAGGAAGGCTGCGTCATCCCCAGCTGCCGGGCCGCCTTGCGCACGCTGCCGGTGTCGGCGATGGCGCACAGGGCGCGAAGATGCCTTACCTCTAGCTCCACGCCGGGAGCATAAACGTGCGGGCGCGGCTCACACCAGACTCTCAGGCCGGTCCGAACCACGGCTCTTCACCAGCACGTTGGCCCGCGGCCACCAGAGGTATTGGCTCGCGCTATCGCTACCTGGCATCTCCGCCCCACGGGTGAACTCCGTCCACACTCAACGGCACCAAGAAATCCGCAGGGCCCCGGCCGCCGCCCCACACGGCGGCCGTACGGCCTCTCGGAAATTAAGGAGCCCCCCACATGAGATCTCCCAAGACGGCGCTGTCGGCTGCGCTCGGTCTGGGCCTTGCCGCCGCGCTCGCCGCGGCGGCCCCGGTGTCGGCCACGTCCCTCACCGCACACTCCGCCCCCCACCACAGCACCCCCGCCTCGATCGCCGCCTACGCCGGTTCGACGGCGGAGAAGGCGAACACCAAGGCGTTCTTCGAGGCCGTCATGAAGTCGGCCCGGGCCAAGCTGAAGGCCAACCCGCACCTGAAGTCGGTCAGCGTCACCTACGACGCGAGCGCCGCCCCGACCTTCGCGAACGAGATATCCCAGAGCGCCTCGATCTGGAACAGCGCCGTCCAGAACGTCAAGCTGCAAGCGGGCAACGGCGGCGACTTCCAGTACAAGGAGGGCAACGACCCGCGCGGTTCGTACGCCAGCACCGACGGCCACGGCAAGGGCTTCGTCTTCATCGACTACAGCCAGGCCAAGCAGTACAACTCCACCCGCGTGGTCGCGCACGAGACCGGTCACGTACTGGGCCTGCCGGACCACTACGAGGGTCCCTGCAGCGAGCTGATGTCCGGTGGCGGGCCCGGCCCCTCCTGCCAGAACACCCAGCCGGACAGCAATGAGCGCGCCCAGGTGGACCAGCTCTGGGCGAACGGCCTGGCCGGGGCCCGCTTCGGCGGCTGACCTGCAAGGCCGTCCCTGGACGCGGCACGGCGGTCGGCCCGCCGTCCCCCGGCCGGGCTGACGGCGGCCGGGCAGATGACGGGCCCGGGCTGACGGAGCCGGTACCTGGCGGCCGGCTCCGTTCCCCCCACCAGCCCTCGCAATCCGTACGTCCGCCCATGCGGTGGGGCTCTTCCCCGAGCCCCACCGCTCGCGCATGTGGGGGGACTTGCGGGAGTGTCAGGGGGGCCTCGGGAACGGGTCAAAGGGCGTGGCCGAGGGCCACTCCGGCGCAGGCGGCGGCCAGTCCGACCGCCAGGCTCACCCCGATGTTGAGCATGGCGTACCGGCGCGCCCCGTCGGCGGCCAGCCGGAGCGTCTCGTAGGAGAAGGTCGAATAGGTCGTCAGCGCCCCGCACAGGCCGGTGCCGAGCAGCAGTTGGACGTGCGGCGGCGCGGCACCGGCGGTGGCCGCGCCGGTCAGCAGGCCGAGGATCAGCGCGCCGACGACGTTGACGGTCCAGGTCCCCCAGGGGAAGACCGTGTCGTGCCGGGCCTGGACGAAGCGGTCGGCGAGGAAGCGCAGCGGTGCCCCGACCATGGCACCGGCCACCACCAGCAGCCAATTCACCCGGTCGTGCCCTCCCCGCCGGTGGCTCCGCCCAGCCTGCTCCGGAACGCCAGCACCTCGCACGGGTCGAGGGTCACCAGGCCCCCGCCCGCCAGGAGTTCGGTCAGCTGCGGGAGGAACGCCCGCACCCGCTCCTCGGTGTCCACCACGATCACCGCCACCGGCAGCTCCTCGCTGAGCGACAGCAGCCGCTGGGTGTGGATCAACGAGGTGGCCCCGAAGCCCTCGACGCCGCGGAAGGCGCTCGCCCCGGCGAGGCCGGCCGCCCGGGCGCGATGCACGATCTCCGCGTAGAGGGGCCGATGGTGCCAGACGTCCTGCTCGCCGACGAGGACGGTCAGCCGCAGGGCGGGACGTCCGACCGGGCCCGCGGCCGGCTGCGCCGGGCCGTCCGCCGGGCCGGGCGTCCCGCCGCCCGTCGCGCCGTCCGGCCGGTGTTCCCTCCGGTGGTCCCTCCGGTGGTCCGTCATGCCGTCCGCCGCCTCAGCCCGAAGAGCGTCCTGGTGGCGCTGCTGGCGAGCGCCACCGCCGCGAGCGCGGCGAGCAGGGTGCCGGCCAGGTAGGCCAGTGCGAGCGTCAGTCGCCCGGCGGCCAACAGGCGCTGGATGTCCACGGTGTAGGTCGAGAAGGTGGTGAAGCCGCCGAGGATGCCGGTGCCCAGGAACGGGCGGAGCAGCCGGTGAGCCGTCCACACCTCGGTGATCAACACCATCAGGACGCCCATCAGGGCGCAGCCGACCACGTTGACCAGCAGCGTGGTCCAGGGGAAGGACGCGCCGTCGGTCGGCCAGAGCAGGCCGGCGCCGTAGCGGGCCGTGGCACCGATGGCGCCGCCCACCGCCACCGCACCGATCACCGGCCACTCGCCCTGCCAGGGCAGCGGCCGGCGGGCTCGTTCTTCCATGGTCCGCGGGTCTTTCTGTCCGTGTGTGCTGCCGGCGCCGGAGTCGTCCACCGGGTGGCCGGCCGGCCCGCCCCGCCAAGGGGCATCGCCGCCCTCAGGCTAAGCCCGGTCATTTGACAGCGCTAAACATGGGATGTTCCCATCACCGGTAGAATTCGATGTCCTGCCGGTGGGGCACCGCCACCCGCGGCCCCGCGGAACGCGAACGAGAGGACGGCGCCGATGCCGCTGCGCAGTACCGCCCGCACCAGCCTCGTCGAGCTGGTCATCGAGCAGATGGAACGGCTGATCGCCGACGGCGAGTGGCCGGTCGGCGCGAAGATCCCGGCCGAGCCGCTGCTGGTGGAGCAGTTGGACGTCGGCCGGAACACCGTCCGCGAGGCGGTCCGCGCCCTGGTGCACACCGGGATGCTGGAGCCGCGGCAGGGCGATGGGACGTACGTCCGGGCCCGCAGCGGCTTCGGGGCCGCGGTCCAGCGTCGACTGCGCCGGGCCGCCAACCTGGAGGCGTACGAGGTCCGCGCCAGCCTGGAGCGGGACGCCGCCCGGCATGCGGCCGAGCGCCGCACGGACCAGGACCTGGCCGCGCTGCGGGAGGCGCTGGCGGTGCGCGGCCGGGCCTGGGAGGCCGGCGACGTGGCCCAGTTCATCGAGGCGGACATGCGCTTCCACCAGGCGGTGGCGGCCGCAGCCCACAACAGTCTGCTGGCCGAGCTGTACGAGCAGTTCAGCGACGCCCTGCGGGGAGCGCTACGGGCCGTGGTCGGCACGCCGCTGCTGCCCGACGCGGTCCGCCACCAGATCGACGCGCACACCGCCATCGTCGACGCCATCGAGGCCCGGGACCCGGACGCCGCCGAGCGGGCGGCGCTGGCTCACCTCGCCGAGGCGGCCGACGCCCTGCGCGCGGAGCCGGCGGACGGCAACGGCACCCCGGACGGAACGGCAACCGGGGCCGAAACAAACGGACATGACGGGACACCGGAGGAACCCCAGTGATGACAGACGGACCGGCATCGGGCATAGCGGAGGCCGGGCCCCGGCCGACCGGCGCGGCGACGGCCGCGGTACCGGACCTCCCGGTGCCCCCCGGCGCCACCGGCCGCCGCGCCCGCTACCTCGGGCTCGGGGTCGTCCTGCTGGCGCTGAACCTGCGCCCCGCGCTGGTCGCGGTCTCCCCACTGGTCGGCACCATCCGGTCCGACAGCGGGATGTCGGCGGCCGCCACCAGTCTGCTGACCGCGCTGCCGCTGCTCTGCTTCGGACTGCTGGCGCCGCTCGCCCCACGGCTGGGCCGGCGCTTCGGCATGGAGCGGTCACTGCTCGGCACCATGGTCCTGATCTGCCTGGGCACCGGGCTGCGGCTGCTGGACTCGGTGGTGGCGCTGTTCGCCGGGACGGTCGTGATCGGTGCCGGGATCGCCGTCGCCAACGTCCTGCTGCCCGGTCTGATCAAGCGGGACTTCCCGGCGAAGGCGGGCCTGATGACCGGGCTCTACTCGATGTCGCTGTTCGGCGGCGCGGCGCTGGCGGCCGGCGTCACCGTGCCGGTGCAGCAGGCCGCCGGGCTCTCCTGGCAGGCCACGCTGGCCTGTTGGGGCGTGCTGGCACTGCTGGCGCTGGTCCTCTGGCTGCCGCAGCTCCGCAACCGTAGCCAGGTGGGCGAGGCCGCCGCCCGCCAGGCCGCGCACCCGGTCCGCGGTCTGTGGCGCTCCCCGCTGGCCTGGCAGGTCACCGGCTACATGGGGCTCCAGTCGCTGAGCTACTACGCGGCCGCCGCCTGGCTGCCGACGATGCTCAAGGACGCCGGGCTGAGCGCGGGCGACGCCGGCTGGATGCTGTCGTTCTCCTCGCTGCTGGGGATCGCGGGCTCGTTCCTGGCCCCGGTGATCGTCGGACGCCGGCTGCGGGCCGGCACGCTGGCCGCGCTGGGCGCGGTGCTGTGCGCGGCGGGCTTCGTCGGGATCTGGGCGGCGCCGGTCGGCGGCGCGTACCTGTGGATGACGCTGTTGGGCCTGGGGCAGGGTGCGGCGATCAGCCTGGCGCTGCTGTTCATCGTCCAGCGCGCCCCGGACACCCGGCACACCGCCCAACTCTCCAGCATGGCCCAGTGCTTCGGCTACGTCCTCGCCGCCACCGGACCGGCGGTGCTGGGCGCCGTGCACGATGCCTCGGGCGCCTGGACGGTTCCGTTGGCGGTGCTGCTGGTGCTGTTGGTGCCGCAGGTGGCGATGGGGTTCGGGGCCGCCCGGCCGCGGCACGTCGCGGGGCGGTGAGCGCCCGGGGCGGTGAGCCGCCCCGGAGCCGCCGTCCGACGACCGGGCCTACAGCCAGCCGTTCCGCTTGAAGCCGCGGTGCATCAGCCAGCAGACCCCCACCATCACGGCCATCACCAGGGGGTAGCCGAAGGTCCAGCTCTTCTCCGGCATGTACTCGAAGTTCATCCCGTAGACGCCGGTCACCATGGTGGGGACGGCCAGGATCGCCGCCCAGGCGGACATCCGGCGCATCGCCTCGTTCTGGGCGTTGGCGACCTGGGCGAGATGTGCCTGGAGTATGGAGTTGAGCAGTTCGTCGAAGCCGGTGATCCGCTCGCGGACCTGGTCGAGGTGGTCCGCGACGTCCCGGAAGTAGGTCTTGATCCGGGGGTCGATGAACTGCAGGGAACGGGTCGCCAACTCCTGGAGGGGGCGGTCCAGCGGGGTCACCGCCCGCTTGAATTCCAGGAGTTCGCGCTTGAGCTGGTAGATCCGGTCGGCGCCGCGACTGCCGCGCACCGAGAAGACCTCGCTCTCGACGTCGTCGATGTCGTCCTGGACGGCGGCGGCGACGTCGAGGTAGTCGTCCACGACGAGGTCGGCGATGGCGTGCAGCACCGCGGACGGGCCGAGCGCGAGCTGCTCCGGGTCGCGCTCCAGCTGCTCGCGCAGCGGGCCCAGCGAGCCGTGGCCGCCGTGCCGCACCGTGATCACGAAGTCGACGCCGGTGAAGACCATGATCTCGCCGGTGTCGACGACCTCGCTGGTGTCGGTCAGCTGGTCGTGCTCGACGTAGCGGACGGTCTTGAAGACGGTGAACAGCGAGTCGTCGTAGTGCTCCAGCTTGGGGCGCTGGTGGGCGTGGACCGCGTCCTCGACGGCGAGCGGGTGCAGCCCGAACAGCTCGACGATGCCGGCGAACTCCACCTCGGACGGCTCGTGCAGACCGATCCACACGAAGCCGTCACCGGTCCGCCGGACCTGTCGAATGGCTTCCTCGGCCGGCTGGCTGCCCTCCTGGCGCACCCCGGACACGTAGATCGCGCAGTTCACCACGGCGGTGCCGAGCGGCGAACGGGCGGGGTGGCTGAGGTCCACTCCGCCCTGTCGCGGCTGCGGCAGCCGGGCGGCTTTGCGGAGATTGCTGATCATCGACACCCGGTCAGTATCCCCGTTGGGGCACACAGGGGGTACGGCCCGGGCCTGATTTTGCGCACTCCGCACCGTGCCGTGGTCGGAGCCGTGCCGTCCATTTGCCCGCGCGCCCCGGGCGTGCGCTCCGCGCGCCAGTCAGGGGACGAGCGCCGGCTGGTCCGCCGCGGTCCGCTCGGGCGCCGCCCCGGTGGGCGCCGCGGGCTCCTCCTGGGGCAGGCTCTGCACCCGGGCCCGCCGGGGCAGCCAGAACAGCAGGCCGAGGACGAGCACCAGCCCGCCGGCGATCCACCACAGGGCGTGCGTGGTGGCGGCGACGAAACCGGCGCCGCCCGGCCCGTCCACCGCGCCGAAGAACGCCACCGACGACAGCGCCAGCCCCAGCGCCATGCCCACCTGACCCATGGTGTTGAAGATGCCGGAGGCCGAACCGGAGTGTCCGACCGGCACCTCGGAGAGCACGGCATCGGTGATCGGCGCGATGATCAGGCCCATCCCGGCCCCCATGAGGACCATCGCCGGGGCCATCTGCCAGGACTGCATCGCGGTGCCGTAGTGGTCGGCCTGCCAGAGGTAGAGAAGGGTGCCGCCGAGCATGATCAGCGCACCGGCCTGGAGCACCGCGCGGCCGAAACGGGGCACCAGCTTCTGGACGGACAGTCCGGCCGCGGCGGAGCAGGCCAGCGAGAACGGCAGGCCGGTCAGCCCGGCGTGCAGCGGCCCCCAGCCCAGCCCGAGCTGCATGTACAGCGTCCAGATGAGGAAGAACAGGCCGCTGACCACGCCGAACGTGAGCTGGACGCCGACGCCGGCGGCGAAGGTCTTGATCCGGAACAGCGAGAGCTCGACCAGCGGCGAGCCGTCCTTACGGGCCTTGAAGTGCTCGTAGCGGACGAACCCGGCGAGGACCAGCGGCCCGGCCGCCATGGCGACGAAGCCCCAGACGGGCCAGCCGGCCTCGCGGCCGTGGGTGAGCGGGTAGAGCACCAGCAGCAGGCCGAGGGTGAGCAGCGCGGTGCCGACCAGGTCGAGGCGGAGCGCGGTGTCCGAGCGGGACTCGGTCAGGAAGCGGCGGCCGAAGAGGATCCCGACGACGCCGACGGGGAGGTTGATCAGGAAGATCGGCCGCCATTCCAGGCCGAAGAGGTTCCCCTGGGTGAGCAGGGCGCCGATCAGCGGGCCGCAGACCGCGCCGAGGCCGACCACCGCGCCGAACATCCCGAAGACCTTGCCGCGCTCGTGGGCCGGGAAGCTGACGTGGATGATCGCCAGCACCTGCGGCACCATCAGCGACGCCGTCGCGCCCTGCAACACCCGCGCGGCGACCAGCATCGCCGGGTCCGCGGCCAGCCCGCACAGCGCGGAGGCGACGGTGAAGCCGCCCATCCCGAGCAGGAAGAGCTTCTTGCGGCCGTGGATGTCGCCGAGCCGGCCGCCGGTGATCAGACCGATGGCGAAGGCCAGCGCGTAGCCGGCGGTGACCCACTGGAGCGCGCCGAAACCGGCGCCGGTGTCCTGTCGGATGCTGGGCAGCGCGATGTTGACGATGGTCGCGTCGACCAGGTCCATGAAGCTCGCGGTCAGGACGACGGCGAGGGCTATCCACCGTCGCCGGTCGGCGGACGGGGAGCCGTCGCCGGCCGGCGCGGCGGGGGTCTGGTCGGCCGGCGCGGCGGGGGCCGGATCGGGCGGGGTCATGCGGAACTCCTGGCGGTGCCGTGAACGAGGGGGACGGTACGCACCGCCAGCGCCGGGGGCACCCGTTGCGCTGGCGGTGCGTACCGTCCCGGACGTCCTCGACACTAAGCTCCGTCTAGGACAGTTCCCGTCCTACTTTCTGCGCCATCATCGTCCCCATGAGTGAGACATCGGCACGTCTGCTGAACCTGCTGTCGCTGCTCCAGACACCCCGCGAGTGGCCCGGCCGGGAGCTGGCCGGCCGGCTGCGGGTCACCACCCGGACCATTCGCCGCGACGTCGAGCGGCTGCGCGAGCTCGGCTATCCGGTGCACGCCACGATGGGCGCGGAGGGCGGCTACCGGCTGGCCGCCGGCACCGCCATGCCGCCGCTGCTGCTGGACGACGAGGAGGCGGTGGCCATCGCGGTGGGCCTGCGCTCGACCGCCGGGCACACCATCGCGGGCATCGAGGAGGCGTCGGTCCGGGCGCTGGCCAAGCTGGAGCAGGTGCTCCCGGCGCGGCTGCGGCGGCGGGTGGGCACGCTGGGCACCGCCACCGTCCCGATGCCGGTCGGCGACGGCCCGACCGTCGATCCGGAGCACCTGGCGGTGCTGGCCGCGGCGATCGCCAACCACGAGCGGGTGCGCTTTGGCTACCGCGCCGGCGCGGGGGACCTCAGCCGGCGCCTGGTGGAGCCGCACCGACTGGTCGCCGCGGGCCGCCGCTGGTACCTGGTGGCGTTCGACAACGACCGCGACGACTGGCGGATCTTCCGGGTGGACCGGCTGAGCGAGCCGTTCGCCACCGGCGTGCGGACCCCGCCGCGCGAGCTGCCGGCCGCGGACGCCGGGGCGTACGTCCGGGAGCGGATACGCGGGATGGCGGTCACCTACCGGGCGGTGGCGACGGTGTACGGGCCGGCCGAGGAGGTGGCCGGCCGGCTCGGCGGCCGGGCGGCGGGCGAGGTCGAACCGCTCGACGAGGACAGCTGCCGCTGGCACAGCGCGCCCGAATCGCTGGAGTGGCTGGCGATGCGGCTGACACTGCTGGGCCGGGAGTTCACGGTGCACGAACCGGCCGAGCTGACCGGGTACCTGCGGGCACTGGGCGGCCGGGCGCTGCGGGCCGCCGGGGCCGCCGAGCCGGACGCCGCGACGGGGCCCGATGGCGGGAATACCCCAGGGGGGTAAAGTGTTTGCGGGGTCGACGGAGGGTGGACGGGACGCTGGCCGCCCCAAGGTGCCGCACGGCCCCGCGAACAGGAGGAGCAGCCGTCATGACCACCGCGATCGATGGGCCCGTCGTCGAGCTGGAGATCGGCGGTATGACCTGCGCCTCGTGCGCGGCCCGCGTCGAGAAGAAGCTCAACCGCATGGACGGGGTCACCGCCACCGTCAACTACGCCACCGAGAAGGCGCAGGTGACGGTCGCCGAGGGCAGCGGCGTGGCGACCGCCGACCTGATCGCCACCGTGGAGAAGACCGGCTACACCGCCGCGCTCCCCGAACCCCCCGCACCGGAACCGCCCGCCGACGCCGCCGCCGACGGCCCGGGTGCGGACGACGGTCCGCTCGCCGCCCTCCGGCAGCGTCTGCTCATCTCCCTGGCGCTCTCCGTTCCGGTGGTCCTGATGGCGATGGTCCCCCTCCTCCAGTTCACCAACTGGCAGTGGCTGTCCCTGACCCTGGCCGCCCCGGTGGTGGCCTACGGGGCGTGGCCGTTCCACCGGGCCGCCTGGACCAACCTGCGGCACGGCGCGGCCACCATGGACACCCTGATCTCCATGGGCACCCTCGCCGCCTTCGGCTGGTCGCTGTGGGCGCTGTTCTTCGGTACGGCCGGGATGCCCGGGATGACCCACCCCTTCGAGCTGACCATCGCCCGTACCGGCGGCAGCGGCGCCCTCTACCTGGAGGCCGCGGCCGGCGTCACCACCTTCATCCTGGCCGGCCGGTACTTCGAGGCCCGCGCCAAGCGGAAGGCCGGTGCGGCCCTGCGTGCCCTGCTGGAACTGGGCGCCAAGGACGTGGCGGTGCTGCGCGGCGGCCAGGAGGTCCGGATCCCGGTCGGCGAGCTGCGCGCGGGGGACCGCTTCGTCGTCCGCCCCGGGGAGAAGATCGCCACCGACGGCCGGGTGGTGGAGGGCTCGTCCGCCGTGGACGCCTCGATGCTCACCGGCGAGTCCGTCCCCGTGGAGGTCGCCCCCGGCGACACCGTCACCGGCGCCACCGTCAACGCGGGCGGCCGGCTGGTCGTCGAGGCCACCCGGGTCGGCGCGGACACCAAGCTCGCCCGGATGGCCGGGCTGGTGGAGGACGCCCAGAACGGCAAGGCGGCCGCCCAGCGGCTCGCCGACAAGATCTCCGCGGTCTTCGTCCCGGTCGTCATCGCGCTCGCCCTGGCCACCCTCGGCTTCTGGTTCGGCACCGGCCACGGCGCGGTCGCCGCGTTCACCGCCGCGGTCGCCGTGCTGATCATCGCCTGCCCGTGCGCGCTCGGCCTGGCGACCCCGACCGCCCTGATGGTCGGCACCGGCCGCGGCGCCCAGCTCGGCATCCTGCTCAAGGGGCCCGAGGTCCTGGAGACCACCCGCACCGTCGACACCGTCGTCCTGGACAAGACCGGCACCGTCACCACCGGTGTGATGACCCTGACCGACGTCCACCTGGCCGACGGGGTGACCCGCGCACAGGCGCTGCGCCTGGCCGGTGCGCTGGAGCACTCCTCCGAGCACCCCATCGCCCGGGCCGTCGCCACCGCCGCCCAGGAGGCCGAGCCCACCGGCACCCTGCCGGTCCCCGAGGGCTTCGCGAACATCCCCGGCCTCGGCGTGCGCGGCTCCGTCGAGGGACACGCCGTCCTGGTCGGCCGGGAGCGGCTGCTGAACGACCGCGGCCAGCAGTTGCCGCCCGCGCTGGCCGCCGCCAAGGACGCGGCCGAGCGGGCCGGGCACACCGCGGTCACGGTCGGCTGGGACGGTGCGGCCCGCGCCGTGCTGGTGGTCTCCGACGCGGTCAAGCCCACCAGCGCCGAGGCGGTCCGCCGGCTGCGCGCGCTGGGGCTGACCCCGGTCCTGCTGACCGGCGACAACCGCGCGGTGGCCGAGTCGGTCGCCGCGGAGGTCGGCATCGACGAGGTGATCGCCGAGGTCCTGCCCGAGGACAAGGTCGCCGTCATCGAGCGCCTCCAGGCTCAGGGCCGCTCGGTCGCCATGGTCGGCGACGGGGTCAATGACGCGGCCGCGCTGGCCCGCGCCGACCTGGGCCTGGCGATGGGCACCGGTACCGACGCCGCCATCGAGGCCGGTGACCTCACCCTCGTCCGCGGCGACCTGCGCACCGCGGCGGACGCCATCCGGCTCGCCCGGGCCACCCTCGGCACCATCCGCACCAACCTGTTCTGGGCGTTCGGCTACAACGTCGCCGCGCTCCCGCTGGCCGCCGCGGGCCTGCTCAACCCGATGATCGCCGGCGCCGCGATGGCGTTCTCCTCCGTCTTCGTGGTCGGCAACAGCCTCCGTCTGCGGCGCTTCCGCGCCCTGGTCTGAGCCGCTCCCCGCCCGCCCCGGCCCCGGCCCCGGCCGCGCACCGCGCCGCCGGGGCCGACACGCGTCGGAAGCCTCTAGTTCTGGCCACGGAACGTTGGTGGTTCGCACAGCCGTCCGGCGCCGCCGAGGGGCGAGACTGTGCGGACACCACCCGCTCCACGTACCGCAGGGGATCCCATGACCGGGTCGCGCATCCTGGCCCTCGGCCATTACCAGCCCTCTCGTGTGCTGACCAACGACGACCTCGCCGGGATCGTCGACACCGACGACGCCTGGATCCGCAGTCGCGTCGGCATCCGCACCCGCCACATCGCGGCGCCGGAGGAGACGGTGGACGCGATGGCCGCCGAGGCCGCCGGCAAGGCGCTGGCCGCCGCCGGCCTGGACGCACAGGACATCGACCTGGTGCTGGTCGCCACCTGCACCGCCACCGACCGCAGCCCCAACACCGCGGCCCGGGTCGCGGCCCGGCTGGGCCTGGCCTCCCCCGCCACGATGGACCTCAACGTCGTCTGCGCGGGCTTCACCCACGCCCTGGCCACCGCCGACCACGCCATCCGGGCCGGCTCGGCGACCCGTGCCCTGGTCATCGGCGCGGAGAAGTTCACCGACGTGGTCGACTGGAGCGACCGCACCACGTGCGTCCTGGTCGGCGACGGCGCCGCGGCCGCGGTGGTCACCGCCTCCCCGGAGGCCCGGATCAGCCCGGTCCTGTGGGGCTCGGTCCCCGAGATGGGCAACGCGGTCCGTATCGAGGGCAACCCGGCCCGCTTCGCCCAGGAGGGCCAGACCGTCTACCGCTGGGCCACCACCCAGCTCCCCGCCATCGCCCGGCAGGTCTGCGACCGGGCCGGTCTCCGCCCCGAGGAGTTGGCCGGCGTCGTCCTCCACCAGGCCAACCTGCGGATCATCGAGCCGGTCGCGGAACGCCTCGGCGCGGTCAACGCGGTCATCGCCCGCGACGTCGTCGACTCCGGCAACACCTCCGCCGCCTCCGTGCCGCTCGCCCTCGCCAAGCTGGTCGAACGCCGCGAGGTCCCGGTCGGCGCCCCGGTCCTGCTCTTCGCCTTCGGCGGCAACCTCTCCTACGCCGGCCAGGTCGTCCGCGTCCCCTGACGGCCGGCCCGGGCCGGCGTCCGATTCCTTCAAGACGGCGCCCGCCCACCGCTCCTACGCTCGCCGTCATGAGCACCTCACCCGTACCCCGCCTCGACGCGATCGGCCTGGTCGTGGCCGACATGGCCGCCTCCCTGGCGTTCTACCGCCGCCTGGGCCTCACCGTCCCCGACGGTTCCGACACCGCCCCGCACGCCGAGGCGCAGCTTCCCGGCGGCCTCCGCCTGATGTGGGACACCCACGAGGTCGCCCGCTCCCTCACCCCCGACTGGACGCCGCCCCCGGCCGGCACCCCCACCGGCCTGGCCTTCGCCTGTGCGGACGCCGCCCATGTCGATGCGGTGTACGCGGACCTCACCGCCGCCGGTTACGCCGGTGAAAAGGCCCCCTGGGACGCCGTCTGGGGTCAGCGCTACGCCGTCGTCCAGGACCCCGACGGCCACGGCGTGGACCTCTTCGCCCCGCTGTCCTAGCGGTCCGTCTGATCCGGCCGGACCAGACGGACCGGCCGGATCAGGCCGTGCGACCGGTCCGCGCGGGGGACGACCGGGCCGGCGCCGGCCCGGTCGTCCCCCGACGCCCGCCACCTCATCCGATTCCTGCTGTTCCTGCTGTTCCTTCGATTCCTTCGCTTCATTCGATGTCCTGCGGATGCTCCTCCAGGTACATCACGCCGCAGGTGCGGCAGAACGGCTGTGCCGCGTCCGTCCCCCACGTACCGGCCGATTGGGTGGCGGCGGCCGGTGCCAGCGGCTGGCCGCACATCGCGGTGGTCGCGCCCACCCGGGTCATGTGCCACTTCTTGACCGGCGTGTCCTCGTGCGGCAGCACGCCCTCCGCATACTCCGCGCGCATCTCATGCTCCATGGCAGGTGCACCTCCTACCGCCCACCATGCGCCGCCGCTCCCGACCCCACAACGCCAACCCACCCGGCCTGGCCCCGTCCGGTGGATCAGGGTCGGACCGGCCCTAAAAGATCGACCACCCGGTGAGCGTCGTGAACTGGTCCAGCGCCGCCATGCCCGCCACGGAGTTCCCCCGCGCGTCCAGCCCCGGGCTCCACACGCACAGCGTGCACCGCCCCGGCACGACGGCCACGATGCCGCCGCCCACACCGCTCTTCGCCGGCAGGCCCACCCGGTACGCGAACTCCCCCGCCGCGTCATACGTCCCGCAGGTCAGCATCACCGCGTTGATCCGCTTGGCCTCGCGCGCCTCCAGCAGTCGGCTTCCGTCGGCGCGCAGCCCGTGCCGGGCCAGGAACCCGCCGGCCACCGCCAGGTCCCGGCACGACATCTCGATCGAGCACTGCCAGAAGTAGTGCTCGATCACGCTCGGCACGGGATTCTCCAGATTCCCGAACGAGGCCATGAAGTGCGCCAGCGCCGCGTTCCGGTCCCCGTGGTCGGCCTCCGAACCGGCCACCGCCTGGTCGAACGCCAGCTCCGGATTCCCGCTCTCGTCCTGGAGGAACTCCAGCATCGAGGTGCTTGCATCACCGGTCATCGTCAACAGCCGGTCCGTCACTACCAGCGCCCCGGCGTTGATGAAGGGATTCCGCGGAATGCCGTGCTCCCACTCCAACTGCACCAGGGAGTTGAACGGCGTCCCCGAGGGCTCCCGCCCGACCCGCTGCCAGATGTCGTCGTCCCCGTGGGACCCGGCCATCACCAGCGCCAGCGAGAACGCCTTGGAGATCGACTGTATGGAGAACGGGACCTCCCAGTCGCCGGTCCCGTACACCTCGCCGTTGATGTCCGCGACGGCGATCCCGAAGCGGTCCGGGGACACCCGCGCCAACGCCGGAATGTAGTCGGCGACGTGCCCGCGCCCCACGAACGGCCTCGCATAGGCCGCCACCTCCTCAAGAACGGCCTGGTAGTCCATAGCGGACACGCTATCCCGCGCGCAGCAGCGCCCCCATCGGAGCCCCTGCGAGTGACTTCACCTCGCGCGCCAGATGGGCCTGGTCCGCGTAGCCGGCCCGCGCCGCGACCTCCGCGTACGGGACGCCGGCACGGGCCAGGTCCAACGCCCGCACCAGCCGCAGCACCCGGCCCAACGTCTTCGGCCCGTACCCGAACGCCGCCAGGCTGTGCCGGTGCAGCTGCCGCTCGCCCATCCCCACCAGGTGGGCCACCTCCGCCACCGGCCGGCCGCGCCCGAGCCCGGAGACGATCGCCGCGGTCCGGCCGTCCCGCCCGGGCACCTCGCCGTCCGGCGCGCCGGACGGGCCGGCCCACCGGTCGGCGGCCCGCAGCCGGTCCCGCGCGGCCTCCTCCAGTACTGCCCCCGGGCCGCCGGCCGCCGCCCGCTCCGCCAGTTCCCGGGCCCGCCGGGCGCCCCACAGGTCCTCCAACGGCACCCGCCGGTCGCGCAGTTCGTGTGCCGGCACCCCGAAGACCGCCGGCCCCTGCCCCGGTGCGAACCGCAGCCCCGCCCAGCGCGTCCCGGCCGGCACCGCGGCGTCCGGCGCCTGCGGTCCGGTGTCCGGCCCGGCCACCAGGAGCCGTCCCGCGCTCCAGATCAGGTCGGTGCAGCCGTCGGGCAGCACCGGTCCCGCCCCCGGCACCGTGGTGGTGGCCCACAGCACCGCCCCCGGCAACCGCGACGCCCGCTCCTGGTACGTCCCACGGACGGCCCGGTCGGCGTCCGCCCCGGATGCGCCAACCGGCCCACCCACCTCGCGTTCCTCGCCCACATCCCCCAGCCTGGCACGGGAACCCCACGGCCGTCCCCGCCGTTGATCCCTTACGCAACCGACACCGATCGGGTCCACCGACCCACCCGCCAGGGAGGCAGCAATGTCAGGGTTTCTCGACCGCGCCAAGGAGCAGGCCAAGCAGGGACTGGCCCAAGGCAAGCAGAAGGTCGACGAGTTGCAGCAACAGCGAGCCGGGAACGACCTTCTGAGGAAGCTCGGCGCCGCCTACTACGCCGAGCGTCGCGGCAGCGGCGCCCCCGAGGCCACCCAGAGCGCGCTCACCGCCCTCGAAGCCCACATCAGCGCCCACGGCGACGGCTTCCTCCACGACTGACGACCACCCCCTCACCGCACCCCCGTCCCTTCCCCTCCTCCCCCTCTCTCCGCTCCCCATGAACAGCCCCGGCCCCCAGGCGCTCCGCCCCCGCCTCCCCTCTCCCCTCCGGTCCGTCGACGACGAGCGGTTCGCCCGCCGCGGCGTCCGCCTCGTCCTGAAACGGGACGACCTCATCCACCCCGCCCTCCCGGGCAACAAGTGGCGCAAGCTGGCCCCCAATCTGCGGGCCGCGGCCGAAGCGGGCGACCGCGCGCTGCTCACCTTCGGCGGCGCATACTCCAACCACCTGCGGGCCACGGCCGCCGCCGGCCGGCTGCTCGGCTTCCGCACCATCGGCGTGGTCCGCGGCGACGAGTTGGCCGGCGCCCCGCTCAACTGGTCCCTGGCCCGTTGTGCCGCCGACGGGATGACGCTGCACTTCGTCGACCGGGCCACCTACCGCCGCACGTCCGACCCGGAGGTCCTCGCCGCCCTCCACGACCGGTTCGGCGCCTTCCGCGTCATACCGGAGGGCGGCAGCAACTCCCTCGCCGCGCAGGGCTGCGCGGAGCTGGGCCGGGAGCTGCGCGGGCGGGCCGACACGGTCGCGGTGGCCTGCGGCACCGGCGGCACCCTGGCCGGGCTCGCCGCGGGCCTGGGCCCCGGCCAGCGCGCGCTGGGCGTCCCGGTCCTCAAGGGCGGCAGCCCGCACTTCCTCAACGGTACGGTCGCGGGCCTCCAGCGCGCGGCCTTCGGCGGCGTCCGCGGCGACTGGTCGTTGGCGGAGGACTTCCACTTCGGTGGCTACGCCCGCCGCACCCCCGAACTGGACGCGTTCGCCGACGCCTTCGAGGAGCGGCACGGCCTGCCCGTCGAGCGGGTCTACGTCGCCAAGCTGCTGTTCGCCCTGACCGCCCTGGCCGAGCGGGGCGCCTTCCCGCCCGGCAGCACCGTCGCCGCCGTCATCACCGGCACCGAGGCCGGCACCGACGCCGGGTAGGCCCGCCCTACGGGCCGGGGGTCGCTAGGACGCGGCCTCCCGGTAGGCCGCCGCCTCCTCCAGGTCCAGTCGCCGCAGCAGCGTCCGCATCATCTCGTCGTCGATCCGGCGCGCGTCCCGCAGCTCCACGAAAACCCGCCGCTCGGCGTCGATCATCTCCCGGGCCAGCCGTCGGTAGGTGTCGTCGGCGGACTCCCCGGTCACCTCGTTCACCGCGCCCAGCCGCTCCCACACCGCGTTGCGGCGCCGCTCCAGGACCGTGCGCAGCCGGTCGGCGAGCGGCCCGGGCAGGGCGTTGTGCTCGTCCTGGAGGAGGGTGTCGAGCCGGGCCTCGGCGGCCCGGGACGCCTCGTTCTGGGCCTGTGCCTCGGCCAGCGTCTCGGCCTGGGCGTCCCGGCCGGGCAGCCGCAGCGCCCGGATCAGCGGCGGCAGCGTCAGCCCCTGGACGACCAGCGTGCCGATGACGGTGGTGAAGGTCAGAAAGAGCACGAGGTTGCGGGCCGGGAAGGGGCCGCCGCCGGGCAGTTCCGGGGGGATGGAGAAGGCGATGGCCAGCGAAACCACCCCGCGCATCCCGGCCCAGCCGACGATGACCGGCGCACTCCAGGTCGTGTCCGGTTCGCGGGTCCGGATCCGGGCCGACAGCAGCCGCGGCAGGTACGTCGCGGGGAAGACCCACAGGAAGCGCGCCAGCACCACGACGCCGAACACCACCGCCGCGTACCCGAGGGCCCCCGCCGTACTGAACTCGCCCAGGCCGCGCAGCACCACCGGCAGCTGGAGCCCGATCAGCGCGAAGACCGCGGACTCCAGCACGAAGGAGACCATCTTCCAGACCGCCTCCTCCTGGAGCCGGGTCTCGAAGTCGACCTGCCAGGAGCGGTGCCCCAGGTAGAGGCCGACGACCACGACGGCCAGCACCCCGGAGGCCCCGACCTGTTCGGCGGCGGCGTACGCGGTGAACGGGATGAGCAGCGAGAGGGTGTTCTCCAGGAGCGCCGATTCCCGCAGCCGGCAACGGAGCCAGTGCAACGGCACCATCAGCACGACGCCGATCCCGATGCCGCCCAGGGACGCCACGGCGAACTCCTTGAGGCCCTGGCCCCAGGTGGCGCTGACTCCCACGGCGGCGCCCAGCGCCACCTTGTACGCGGTGATCGCGGTGGCGTCGTTGACCAGCGATTCGCCTTGGAGGATCGTCGTGATCCGGTGCGGCAGGCCCAGACTGCGGGCGATCGCGGTGGCCGCGACGGCGTCCGGCGGGGCGACGACGGCGCCCAGCACGAGCGCGACGGTCAGCGGCAGGTCCGGGATGACCAGGTACGCCACGTACCCGACGGCCAGCGTCGCGAACAGCACGTAGCCGACCGAGAGCAGTGCCACCGGCCGCAGGTTGGCCCGCAGGTCCAGGTAGGAGCTGTCCAGGGCGGCGGTGTGCAGCAGCGGGGGCAGCAGCAGGGGCAGCACGATGTGCGGATTGAGAGTGTAGTCCGGAATGCCCGGGATGTAGGCGGCGCCGAGGCCCACGGCGACCAGCAGCAGCGGTGCCGGCACCGGAGTCCGCCGCGCCAACCCGGCGACCCCCGCACTCCCCGCGACCAGCAGCAACAGCGGCATCACATCCACGCCCGCACCGTCCCCACACTCCCCCGCCGGCCGTCCCGGCGATCTAACCTGGCCATCATGAGCGAGTGCACGCACGTTCCCGAACTCCCGCGCGCCGAACCGACGCCGTTGAGCGCGACCTGCCTGGAGTGCCTGGCCGTCGGCAGCCACCCGGTGCAGTTGCGACTCTGCCTGGCGTGCGGGCACGTCGGCTGCTGCGACTCCTCGCCGTACCAGCACGCCACCGGGCACTTCAAGGAGACCGGTCACCCGGTGATGCGGTCGTTCGAGCCGGGCGCCTCGTGGCGGTGGTGCTTCGTCGACGAGGTGCTGGTCTGAGGCGGTCGGCAGGGTGGCCGGACACCCCCGCGGGGCGCGCCGGGGCGCCGGTTTAGCCTTACGGCATGATCCGCGAAGCGACACCCGACGACGTCCCCGTCATCCTCACCATGATCGGCGAACTGGCCGCCTACGAACGCGTCCCGGAGGCCGCACAGGCCACCGAGCCGCAGCTGAAGGAGGCGCTGTTCGGTCCGCAGCCGGCCGCGTTCGCACTGATCGCGGAGGACGCCGGCGAGCCGGTCGGCTTCGCCCTGTGGTTCCGGAACTTCTCGACGTGGACGGGCACGCACGGTGTCTATCTGGAGGACCTGTACGTCCGCCCCGAGGCGCGCGGCGGCGGCCACGGCAAGGCGCTGCTGGCGGCCCTCGCGCAGATCTGCGTGGCCCGCGGCTACCAGCGTTTCGAGTGGTCGGTCCTGGACTGGAACGAACCGTCCATCGGTTTTTACCGGTCCATCGGCGCCCGCCCCATGGACGAATGGACGGTCTTCCGGCTCACTGGAGATGCGCTGCACGCGCTCGCGGACACCGCGCCTGCCAACGGAGCGTAATCGGGCTCGATTTGACGGTTCCCACCCCTACCACCGTCCGTACCCGAGGTTTTACACTCAGTAACAGACGCGCCGCCGCCGAGCCGGCCGGCACCGTCCGGACGGCTGCCCTGCTCCTTCCGGGCGACACCGGCCCGCCGATCGCGATAGCGTCACAGCCGAACCACGACCCACGCCGGATCGTTCTCCTTGCACCTCGCGAGAGAGCCACCCGGCACGGATCCCCCGAAGTACGCGAAGAACGCGAACCGCAAGAGCTTCATCACGCATTCCAGCTCTACCAGCTTGTGTCACCTTGGAGGTGAGGGTGTCCCAGATCGCAGGCGAGCCCGGGACTCAGGACTTCGTGGAAGTCCGTCTGCCCGCTGCGGGTGCCTACCTGTCCGTGCTGCGTACGGCCACGGCCGGTCTCGCAGCCCGCTTGGACTTCACCCTCGACGAGATCGAGGATCTGCGCATCGCGGTCGACGAAGCCTGCGCAATCCTGCTGCAACAGGCCGTCCCCGGCAGCGTGCTCAGCTGTGTCTTCCGGCTCATCGACGACGCACTGCAGGTGACGGTGTCGGCCCCGACGACCGACGGCCGCGCTCCCGAGCGCGACACCTTCGCCTGGACGGTGCTCTCCGCACTGGCCGGCAAGGTCGACTCCACCGTCGCCGAAGACCGCACGGTCACCATCAGTCTGTACAAGGAGCGCGGCGCCGGTCCCGGACCGTCATGACCGAACAGGGGGCCCCGTGAAAGATCTCGAACGCGGCGCGAGGATGGCGGCGGGCGCGGTCATCCCCGGGCAGCATGCGCAGCCGCACCCGGTGGGAGCGGACGACCACGGCGGCCGGTTGGGCGCGGCGGAGCAGGCAGAGCGGGCGGACCACATGGACCAGAGCGAGCAGCAGGGCCGGCAGGCGGACCGGCAGGATCCGCCGGCTGCCGGCGACCGGCCCCAGGACCGGCGTTCCCCGGCGCCGGGGGGTGCACACGACCGCGGCGGCGCCCGCGCGATGTTCTACGAGCTGCGCAAGCTCCCCGACGGCTCCCCGGAGCGCGCCGAACTGCGCAACACCCTCGTGCGGATGCACCTGCCGCTGGTCGAGCACCTGGCCCGGCGGTTCCGCAACCGCGGTGAGCCGCTCGACGACCTGACCCAGGTCGCCACGATCGGTCTGATCAAGTCGGTGGACCGGTTCGACCCGGACCGCGGGGTGGAGTTCTCCACGTACGCCACCCCCACCGTCGTCGGGGAGATCAAGCGGCACTTCCGTGACAAGGGCTGGGCGGTCCGGGTTCCGCGCCGCCTCCAGGAGCTGAGGCTGTCGCTGACCACCGCGACCGCCGAGCTCTCCCAGCGGCACGGCCGGGCGCCCACGGTCCATGAGCTGGCCGAGCACCTGGGGATCTCCGAGGAGGAGGTCCTGGAGGGTCTGGAGTCGGCGAACGCCTACAGCACCCTCTCGCTCGACGTCCCGGACACCGACGACGAGTCCCCGGCGGTCGCCGACACCCTCGGCGCCGAGGACGAGGCGCTGGAGGGTGTGGAGTACCGCGAGTCCCTCAAGCCGCTACTGGAGGACCTGCCGCCGCGCGAGAAGAAGATCCTGCTGCTGCGGTTCTTCGGCAACATGACCCAGTCGCAGATCGCCCAAGAGGTCGGCATCTCCCAGATGCACGTCTCACGCCTCCTGGCCCGCACCCTGGCCCAACTGCGCGACAAGCTCCTCGTGGAGGAGTAAAGCCCCCAAGCTCCTCGTATGAGGAGAAAGCCCCGGGGAATACCACCCCACCCCACCCAGTTGTGGCCCCGTAGGGGGCGCTCGTGTCCCCTACGGGATCCGTTCGCCCCACCCCTACGGGGCCACCGCGGTGCTAGGGGGTTTCCCGCGGGGCGATGCCCAGCGCCGTGGTCGCCGTCGGGTTGACCAACAGGACGAGTACGACCAGCGCGGCCACCGCCAGCGCGGCGCCGGCGGCGATCAGCGCGCCACCGCCCTTGACCAGTGTCCAGGCGACCGGCAGCGCCACGATCTGGGTGATCAGCGAGGGCCCCCGGCTCCACCGGCGACGCAGCCACAGCCCGCGCGCGGCGACCAGCGGCAGCACGGCCAGCGCCAGGATCGTCACCCCGCCCATCTCCGCCTGCTGCGGACTGTCCGGCGTTCCGACCAGGCCGTTGATCAGCATGTACGCGCCGAGGGCGGCCAGGGCCAGGCCCTCGATGGCGGTGAGCGCCGCGGCGGCGCTGAGCCGGGCGGGCCGGGGTCCTTTGGGCTCGGGCACCGCGGGGGCGCCGGCGGCTCGCTTCGAGGACTGCTTCTGCTGACTGGTCACCCCAGCAGGGTAGCGCCGGGCCGTCGCCGGGCCGGGCGGGCCCGGAGCATGGACGGGAGTGAGAGCGGTACCGGCAGGTAGGTACGCTGCTGCACATGCGCGCACTTCTCGTGGTCAATCCCGCAGCAACCACCACGAGTGTCCGTACCCGTGAGGTACTCACCCACGCACTGGCCAGCGACCTCAAGCTGGAGGTCGCCGAGACGCAGTACCGCGGGCACGCCCGCGACCTGGCCCGGGAGGCCGCCGAGGGCGGGGAGACCGACCTGGTGGTGGCGCTCGGCGGCGACGGCACGGTCAACGAGGTCGTCAACGGTCTCCTGACGACCGGCCCCGACCCGGACTCGCACCCCCGGCTCGCCGTGGTCCCCGGTGGCTCCACCAATGTCTTCGCCCGCGCTCTGGGGCTACCCAACGACGTTGTGGAGGCCACCGGCGCCCTGTTGGACGCGTTGCGTGACCGCAGTGAGCGCACGGTGGGGCTGGGTCTGGCCTCGGGCACGCCGGGCAGCCCCGACGAGGGCGTGCCGGCCCGCTGGTTCACGTTCTGTGCCGGCTTCGGCTTCGACGCGGGCGTGGTCGGCCGGGTCGAGCAGCAGCGCGAGCGCGGCAAGCGCTCCACCCACGCCCTGTACGTGCGCCAGGTCGTCCGGCAGTTCCTGGGCGAGGCCAACCGCCGCCGGGGCACCATCACGTTCGAACGGCCGGGCGAGGAGCCGGGCACCACGGAGGTCATCGAGAACCTCGCGATGTCCATAATCTGCAACACCGCCCCCTGGTCGTACCTGGGCAACCGCCCGATCTACCCCTCCCCCGAGGCGTCCTTCGACACGGCGCTGGACCTCTTCGCGCTGGACAAGTTCTCGGTGCCGGCGGTGACCCGCTACGGATCCCAGCTCCTCGCCTCCACACCGGATCGTGGCCCACGAGGCAAGCACGCCCTCTCACTCCACGACCTCACCGACTTCACCTTGCATTCGCAGGTTCCCCTGCCGTTTCAGATGGATGGTGACCACCTCGGACTGCGGACAAGTGTGACGTTCACAGGCGTACGCCGTGCACTGCGTGTGATTGTGTGAGCAGTAGGGCCTAAAGTCCTTTCACTCGAACGTTTAGGCTGGCCTCCACCCCCTGGAATGACGGCTGTGAGCTAGGCGACACCAAGGAATCAAAAAAAAGTTTCCGGAAGGGGTTGTATCCGTCGCCGAGGTTTGCGAGTCTCTTCATGGCGATCGGGACGGCCGCTTTACCGGCCCCCTTGAGAGCCCGAATCCTCCTCCTCATTCCACAGGACCGCACCAGTCCTTGACTGGCTTTCGGCCCTTCCCTTGTGGAGGGATTCGTGAAAGCGTTCACATTCACAAGCAACGTTCCCGTCATACGAGGAGATGGAGCAGCCATGGACTGGCGTCACCGCGCCGTTTGCCGCGAAGAAGACCCCGAGCTCTTCTTCCCCATCGGCAACACCGGTCCCGCGCTGCTGCAGATCGAGGAAGCCAAGGCCGTCTGCCGCCGCTGCCCCGTTATGGAGCAGTGCCTGCAGTGGGCGCTTGAGTCCGGCCAGGACTCCGGCGTCTGGGGTGGTCTGAGCGAGGACGAGCGCCGCGCGATGAAGCGCCGTGCAGCTCGCAACCGGGCGCGCAACGCCAGCGCCTGAGCCAACCGCCCCGTGGCCCCCGAGCCGCAGCGCGCAGTACCTTCGATGCCCGCCCGGAGCTGAGACCCGGTCGTTATCGCATCGCTATAGCTTTGAGCCCCGGACCGACAACGGTCCGGGGCTTGTTGCTGTCCGGGGCCGAAAGGGCGGTGCGCCTGCCGGCACCCCTCCCTCGGCCCCGCTTCCCTAGTGCGGCTTCTCGGCGCGCACCGGGATGTCGAGGAGCACCTGGGTGCCGCCCTCCGGTCGGCGGACCATGTCGAACGTTCCACCCAACTCCCCTTCCGCCAGGGTTCGCACGATCTGCAGCCCCAGGTTTCCGGTGCGGTGCGGATCGAATCCCTCGGGCAGTCCGCGGCCGTTGTCCTGGACGGTGACCAGGAGCCGGGGCTCGGTGCGGCTGCCGCCACGGACCGCGGCGACCTCGACGGTGCCGTGCTGCTCCTGGTCGAAGGCGTGTTCCAGGGCGTTCTGGAGCACCTCCGTCAGCACCATCGACAGCGGGGTGGCCACCTCGGCGTCGAGGATGCCGAAGCGTCCGGTGCGGCGGGCGGTCACCTTGCCCGGGGCGATCTCCGCGACCATGGCCAGCACCCGGTCGGCGATCTCGTCGAATTCCACCCGCTCGTCGAGGGTCTGGGACAGCGTCTCGTGCACGATCGCGATCGAACCGACCCTGCGTACGGCCTCGTTGAGCGCCTCGCGACCCTGCTCGGATTCCATCCGGCGGGACTGCAGCCGCAGCAGGGCGGCGACGGTCTGGAGATTGTTCTTCACCCGGTGGTGGATTTCCCGGATGGTGGCGTCTTTTGTGATCAGTTCCCGCTCGCGGCGTCGCAGTTCGGTCACATCGCGCAACAGGACCAGCGAACCGATATGCGTTCCCTTGGGCTTGAGGGGAATGGCCCGCAATTGGATCACTCCGTCGTTGCCCTCGACCTCGAATTCCCGCGGGGCCCAGCCGCTGGCCAGTTTGACCAGGGCCTCGTCCACCGGGCCGCGGGCCGGGGCCAGTTCGGCGGTGGCCTGGCCGAGGTGGTGGCCCACCAGGTCGGCGGCGAGGCCGAGGCGGTGGTAGGCGGAGAGCGCGTTGGGGCTGGCGTACTGGACGACGCCGTCGGCGTCGAGCCGGATCAGTCCGTCGCCGGCGCGCGGCGAGGCGTCCATGTCGACCTGCTGGCCGGGGAAGGGAAACGTTCCGGCAGCGATCATCTGGGCCAGGTCGGAGGCGCTCTGGAGGTAGGTCAGCTCCAGCCGGCTGGGGGTACGCACGGTGAGCAGGTTGGTGTTCCGGGCGATCACCCCGAGCACCCGACCCTCCCGGCGGACCGGGATCGACTCGACCCGCACCGGCACCTCCTCGCGCCACTCCGGGTCGCCCTCGCGCACGATGCGGCCCTCGTCCAGGGCGGAGTCCAGCATCGGGCGGCGGCCCCGGGGAACGAGGTGGCCGACCATGTCGTCCTGATAGGAGGTCGGTCCGGTGTTGGGCCGCATCTGGGCGACCGACACGTAGCGGGTGCCGTCGAGGGTGGGGACCCACAGGACGAGGTCGGCGAAGGAGAGGTCGGAGAGCAGTTGCCACTCCGAGACCAACAGGTGCAACCACTCCAGGTCGGAATCGCTCAGAGCGGTGTGCTGGCGTACGAGATCGTTCATCGAGGGCACACCTGGGAGCCTACCGGCGTACGGTATGTGTTGTGCCTGCACGCCCATGGACAGGGAAGAATGGTCTAGTCCAGAATGTGCGGTGCGGCACACCGGGGGAAACCCCGGACCGCTGGAACCTCCGCCCTCCCCGCACAGGAGGGCGGATCGAGGTCCACGGCGCTCTCTGCCCTGACTGCGCCCGGGCCTCCGATCGACCGGTCCCAGGACGGGACCGTGTCCCCGACCGCACAGGGGGCACGTCCCGCCCGTAGTACGGGGCCGGCCGATGTCAGCTCCGGGCTGCGGTGCCGGACAGGTTGAGGGTCCTGTCCCGGCGCCGCGGCCCGCGGGTGTTTTCGGGGGCGGTGCGAGGTCGACCAGGCCCGGGCCCGGCCGGTGGACCAGGGTCGGACCGGCTCTAAACCCGCTCCCCCTTGCGCGGCCAGGCGTTCATCGCGAGCCCCGCGACCGCCTCCAGCGTCGCCCGGTCCGTACCGTCCCGCGCGGACTGCGACATCCCGGCGATGAGCGCGCTCACGTACTCGGCCAGGGCATGGGCGTCCGTGTCGGCGGGGAGTTCGCCGGCGGCGACGTCCGCCCGGATCGCGCGCTCGATCTCCCGGACGTTCGACTGCCGCTTCTCCCGCAGGGACGCGGCGACCTCGACGGAGGCGGGGGCGGTGTTCAGTGCGGCACTGATGACCATGCAGCCCCGCGGGCGGTCCGGGGCGGTGTATTCGGCCGCGGCTTCGCGAAGGGCCCGTTCGACGCCGCGGCGGGCGGTCGACTCCTCCGCCAGTGCGCGGGAGATGAAGCCGCCGTACAACTGCCCGTAGACGGCGATCGCCTCGTCGAACAGGGCCCGCTTGTCGCCGAAGGCGGCGTAGAGGCTGGGGGCGCTGATGCCCATCTCGCGGGTGAGGTCGGAGATGGACGTGGATTCGTAGCCGTACTCCCAGAAGGAACGGATCGCCTTCTCCAGGGCCGTGTCGCGGTCGAACGACCGGGGCCGGCCTCGCTGCTTGGTCTCCTTGGCCACCATGGAGTGAATTCTATAGCGGTCGATAAGAAAGGCGTGCTACGGTTTTTGTGTAGCGAGCACTACAGAAAGGGCTCGCCGGAGGCCCGGCGTGCGTGCGGACGACACGCACGGGCGCACAGACGAAGGGGAGGGTTCACGATGGGTGCACTCAGCGGTAGGACGGCACTGGTGACGGGCGGCGGCCGGGGGATCGGCCGGGCGATCTCGGAGCGACTGGGACGGGACGGCGCCCGGGTCGGCGTGCACTACGCCAGCGATGAGACGGCGGCGAAGGAGACGGCCGCGGCGATCGAGGCGGCGGGCGGCGAGGCGTTCACCCTGCGCGCCGGACTCGGGGAGCAGGGCGACGCCGAGGCGCTGTGGACCGCGTTCGACGCACACGCCGACGGACTGGACATCCTGGTGAACAACGCCGGGATCAACAAGACGCTGGACGGCGCCCTGCGCCCCTTCGGCGAGATGACCCGCGGCGATATCGAGCGCCTCTTCGCGGTCAACGCCACCGCACCGTTCTTCGTGATCCAGGAGGGGTTGTCCCGGCTGCGGGACGGCGGACGGATCGTCAATATCTCCACGCGGCTGACGCACGGCGCGGCCAAGTCCGAGCTGATCGGCTATGCGATGTCCAAGGGGCCGATCGACGTCCTGACCCGCTCACTGGCGAAGGAGCTCGGCCCCCGCGGCATCACGGTCAATGCGGTGGCGCCCGGCGCGGTCGACACGGATATGAACGCCGCCTGGCTGCGTGGCGGGGAGAACGCCGGGGCGCGCGCCGCGACCGGGGCGCTCTCCCCGCTGGGGCGGGTGGCCGACCCCACCGACATCAGCGACATCGTGGGGTTCTTGGCCTCGAACGACAGCCGGTGGGTGACGGGGCAGTGGATAGATGCCACGGGCGGCGCCCTGCTCTGATGGCCGCGCCACCCTGCCGTTCCACCCCGCCTGCCGCCTCGGGCCGGTCACCGAGTCGAGGGATAGCGGTCGGGAAAATGTGCCCTTTCGTTCAGCGACGCCACGGAGTCACGGCCGGCCTCCTCTGCTAGATTGGTCTATACCACATAGCCCATTCTCCAGAACGGCAGGCCAAGCGTGGAAGTTGTCATCGTCCCGGATGCCGCGGCAGGCGGCGAGCTCATCGCGGAGGCCCTTGCCACCCTGGTGCGCCGCAAGCCCGAGGCGCTGCTCGGCGTGGCCACCGGCTCGACCCCGTTGCCCATCTACGAGGCACTGGCGGCGAAGGTCCGGGCCGGTGAGGTGGACGCCTCGCGGGCGCGGATCTGCCAGCTCGACGAGTATGTGGGCCTGCCCGCCGGGCACCCCGAGTCGTACCGCTCGGTGGTGCTGCGCGAGGTGGTGGAGCCGCTGGGGCTCGACGAGAGCGCGTTCATGGGGCCGGACGGCACGGCGGAGGACGTGCAGGCCGCCTGCGAGGCGTACGACGCGGCGCTGCGCGACGCCGGCGGGGTGGATCTCCAGCTGCTCGGGATCGGCACCGACGGGCACATCGGCTTCAACGAGCCCTGCTCGTCGCTGGCTTCCCGTACCCGCATCAAGACCCTGACCCAGCAGACCCGGGAGGACAACGCCCGCTTCTTCGCCAGCCTGGACGAGGTCCCGCACCACGTCATCACCCAGGGCATCGGCACCATCCTGGAGGCGCGCCACCTGGTGCTGCTCGCCACCGGCGAGGGCAAGGCGGACGCCGTGGCACAGGCCGTCGAGGGCCCGGTCGCCGCACTGGTGCCGGCCTCGGCGCTCCAACTGCACCCGCATGCGACGGTGGTCGTCGACGAGGCTGCGGCGTCCAAGCTCAAGCTGGCCGAGTACTTCCGGGCGACCTACGCCGCCAAGCCGGAGTGGCAGGGGCTGTAACGGAACCGACCGACGGCCCGAGGGCCCGTGCCGGTGCCGGCCCCTGACAGGACGGACACGGGCACGGGCCCTCGGTGCGTTGTGGGCGCGGGCCGTCGGTGCGGTGTGGGGCGGGCCGTCGGTGCGGTGTGGGGCGGGGCAACTCCCTATGCGGGTGTGCCCCATCAGGGGGTATGCCCGCCCGGGTGTCCGCTTGCCAGGGCTGGTGTCCGGTCAGGACGTACGCCCTGCCTGGGTGTCCGCTCGCCAGGACCTGTGCCTCGTCAGGGCGTATGCCCCGTCCGGGTGTCGCTCGTCAGGGCCTGTGTCCCATCAGGACCTGCGCCCGTCAGAGCCTGCGCCCGTCAGGGCCTGTGTCCCGTCAGGGCCTCGGCTGCTGCCTGGCTGCAGACGCGGGCGGCGCCGTGGGTGGCGAGGTGGGGGGTGCCCTGGGGCGGTGCCTGGGGGACGCCCATTTCGACGACGGCGGTGTGGGGGCGGACGGTCAACAGGGCGTGCAGGGCGTCGGCCATCCACGGGTGGCGGTGGAGGTCGCGGACGACGGCCACCACGGGGCGGTCGCCGGCGGCGGTGAGCAGGGTGTCGACGAGTGCGCGGGTCCCGGCCGCGGCGTCCTCGGCCGTGTAGGCGGCGGTTTCGGTTCCGGGGAGGAGCCGGGACAGTTCGGCGGCGACGCCCCAGGGGGTTTCGTCCCCGACGGCGATGTTGGCGAGGGGGGTGAAGGCGGCCACGTAGGCGGGGCCGGTCAGCGGCTCGTACGGGGTGGCTGAGGTCAGGCGGAGGGCACGGCGGGCGGCGGTCAGGCCGATCCCGGGGGCGGGCGCGGCCCCCTCCCCCGCGCCCGCGTCCCGGGTCCAGTGCGCCAGGGTGCGGACCCGTGCCGCGGCGTCGGCGAGCCGTTCCTCCGGCAGGTCGCCCTCCCGGACGGCGCGCACCAGGGCGTCGCGCAGCCTCAGCACCGTGTCCTCGTCGGCCAGTCCGCCGCCGACGCAGATCGCATCGGCTCCGGCCGCGAGCGCCAGTACGCTGCCGCGTTCGATGCCGTAGGCCGCGGCGATGGCCCGCATCTCGATGCCGTCGGTGACGACCAGCCCGTCGAAGCCGAGGCCGCCCTCGGTGGCGGGGGCCCGCAGCAGGCCGTGCAGGGCGGCCGGGCTGAGTGTGGCCGGGCGTTCGGCGTCCAGGGCGGGCAGCAGGATGTGGGCGCTCATCACGGCGCGGGTGCCGGCGGCCACCGCGGCGCGGAACGGCACCAGTTCGCGTTCCTGAAGCGTCGTCAGGTCGGCGGTGATGCGGGGGAGGTCGTGGTGGGAGTCGGTGGCGGTGTCGCCGTGGCCGGGGAAGTGCTTGGTGCAGGCGGCGACACCGGCGGACTGCAGTCCCTGGACGTAGGCGGCGGTGTGCCGGGCGACGAGCTCGGGGGCGGCGCCGAAGGAGCGGACCCCGATGACGGGGTTGGCGGGGTTGGAGTTGACGTCGGCGGAGGGGGCCCAGTTGAAGTTGATACCGCAGTCGGCCAGTCGGCGGCCGAGTTCGCGGGCGACGGCGTGGGTCAGTTCGGGGTCGTCGACGGCGCCGAGCGCGAGGTTGCCGGGGAAGGAGGAGCCGCCGCGCACTTCGAGGCGGGTGACGTCGCCGCCCTCCTCGTCGATGGCGACCAGCAGGTCCTCGCGGATGCCGCGCAACTGTCCGGTGAGTGCGGCGAGTTGTTCGGGGCCGTGCACGTTGCGGCCGAAGAGGGCGACGGTCACCAGGCCCTCGTCGAGGCGGTGCAGGAGCCAGTCGGGGGCGGTGGTGCCGGTGAAGCCGGGCTGGAGGACGGCGAGCGCGTCCCGGGTGAGGGTGTCGGCGGAGCGGATGACGGTGGCCATGGGCTATCCCTTCACTGCGCCGGAGGTGAGACCGCCGACCGCCTTGCGTTGCAGGAACAGGAAGAGGATCAGGATCGGGACGGCGAAGAGGGAGGCGGCGGCCATGGTGGCGCCCCAGTCGTCGCCGAACTGGGTCTGGAACTGCGAGAGCCACAGCGGCAGGGTGCCGGCGCCGGGCTCCTTGTTGAGCACCAGCACGAGCGGGAACTCGTTCCAGGCCGTGATGAATCCGAAGAGGGAGGTGGCCATCAGACCGGGGGCCAGCAGCGGCAGGACGACCTTGACGAACGCCTGGCGGCGCGAGCAGCCGTCGACCATCGCGGACTCCTCCAGTTCCTTGGGCACCGCGGCGACGTAGCCGCGCAGCGTTAGGAGGGTGAAGGGGAGCACCATCAGCATGTAGAAGAAGGTGAGCGGCAGCAGGCTGTTGAGCAGGTCGGCGTCCCGGACGATCATGTAGATCGAGATCACCATGACTTCCCAGGGCGCCATTTGGGCGACCATGAAGGTCAGCAGGATGCCCTTGCGGCCCTTGAACCGCATCCGGGCGATGGCGAACGAGCCGCACAGCCCGATCACCAGCGACAGCCCGACGGCAAGCACAGTCACCAAGACCGAGTTGCCGGCCAGCCGCCAGAAGTTCGGGGCGTCCACGGCCGTCGCGAAGTGGGCGAAGGTGCCATGGAACGGGAACCACACCGGGTCCTCGCTGAGGATGTCCTGGGTCGGCTTGAAGGCCGTGGCGAACATCCAGTAGACGGGGAAGACGAACAGCAGCGCGAGGACGGCGGCGGTCGCGTTGGGCCAGATCCGGCCGACGAGTGAGCGCTTCACAGCGCGTCCTCCTCTTGCTTGAGCGTCAGGCGCAGGTAGTACGCGGTGAGGGCGAGCAGCACGACGATGGTCAGGACGGAGATCGCGGCGCCCATGCCGAAGTGGAGGTTGCCGACGCCCTCGGTGAAGGCGTAGATCGGCAGCGTCTCGGTGAGCCGGTCGGGGCCGCCCTGGTTGATCGCGAAGATCTGCGGGAACGCCTTGAAGACCCAGATGACTTCGAGGAACGTCGTGGCCATGAAGAAGGGGCGCAGGAAGGGGAAGGTGACGGAGGTGAAGATCTTCCAGGTGCCGGCGCCGTCCATCCGGGCCGCTTCGTAGAGCTCCTTGGAGATGGTCGTGGTGGCCGCGTAGAGGTTGAGGGCCACGAAGGGCAGCGACTGCCAGACGATCAGGACGGTGATGACGAAGAAGGTGGACAGTTGCGTGCCGACCCAGTCGTAGTGGGCCATGGCGTGCCAACCGAGGTGGTCCAGCAGCCAGTTGACGACGCCGTAGCGGGAGTCGAAGAGCCACTGGAAGACGGTGGTGGCGGCGATCGACGGCATCGCCCAGGCCAGTACCAGCGCCATCGACAGCACCAGGCGCATTTTCGTGCCGAGCCGGGCCAGCAGTAGTCCGAGCAGGGTGCCCAGCACCATGATCAGGACGACGTTGACGGCGGTGAAGGTGATGGTGCGCGCGGTGACCCGCCAGAACTGCTCACTGCCCAGGACGTCCTGGTAGTTGCCCAGGCCCCGCCAGTCGGTGAGGTGCTGGATCAGCTCCTTCATGTTGAGGTTCTGGAAGGAGAGCACCAGGTTGCGGACGAGGGGCCAGCCCAGGAAGAGCGCGGTGGCGAGCAGGGCCGGGAGCAGCAGGAGGTAGGGGGCGGCCCGCCGGCCACCGGGGCCGCTCCGGGCGGGCGGTGCGCCGCCCTTGCCGGTCCGCGGCGCGGTCCTCCCCGCCGCTGCGTCGAGCTGCACTGCCATGAGCGTGTGGTCCCCTCGTTCCCGTGGATGCGCCGGGTGTTCCGGTGGAGGCGGCCGCCGGCCCCGCGGGGTGCCGGCCCGGCGCGGTGGCGGCGGCCGCGGTCGCTGCCCGGGGCGTACGGGCGGGGTCCCGAAGGGCCGCCCGGCCCGTACGCGTCCGGTGGCCGGCTATTCCTTGGCGAGTCGGGCGTTGATCTCGGACTCGATGTCCTTGGCGGCGTCGGTCGGGGCCTTACCGTTCAGGACCGCGGTCATGTAGTTCTTGATCGGGTTCGGCACGTTCTCGACCGCGGCCCACTGGGGGATCAGCGGGGTGGTGCCGCCGGACTTCTCGGCGGCCGGGGCGGCGGCCGCGGCGGCCGGGTTGTCCTTGGCGGCGCCGGCCAGGGCCGGGGACTTGGGGGTCCAGCCGGATTCCTTGACCATTTGGGCGTCGTTGTCCTTGGAGAGGGCGACCTTGAGGAATTCCTTGGCGAGTTCCTGGTTCTTACTCATTCCGGCGACCGCGAAGTTGGAGCCGCCGAGGAAGACGCCCTCGGGCTTGGCGGCGGTCTCCCCCGGAATGGTGAAGAATCCGATGTCGTCCTTGATCTTCGGGTTGGCCTTGATGGCGGTGGCGGCTTCATAGCCCATGGCAATGAGGGCGCCGGTCTTCCCCTTGGCGAAGATTTCGGCCTGCTGCGGGGTGGCCTCGTCCTTGTTCTTGGGGGCGGTACTGAACGCCTGGTACTGCTTGTAGATGTCCATCGCCTTGGCGACCTTGGGGTCAGCGAAATTGGAGACCCATTTGCCGCCTTCCTTCTTCACCAGTTGCGCACCGGTGCCGATGGTCAGGCCGTCGAGGAAGTACCAGTTCTGGCCGGGCAGGTAGAGCGGCTCGGCGTTGGTCTTCTGCTTGATGGTGTCGAAGTCGTGGAACAGCTCGGCGCGCGTGGTGGGGTTCTTGGTGATCCCGGCCTGGGCCCAGATCTTCTTGTTGTACATGACCACGCGGTTGCCGGCGAACCACGGCAGCGCGTACTGCTTCCCGTCCGCCATCGCGGCCTTGTTGAAGGCGTCGTTCCAGTCGGCGCCGATCTCCTTCTTCAGGTCGCCGAGGTCGACCAGGGCACCGGCCTTGGCGTAGGCGGCGGTCTGGGTGTTGCCGATCTCGACGACGTCCGGCGGAGTGTCCTCCGAAAGGGCGGTGCTCAGCTTCTGCTGAATGCCGTTCCACTGCTGGACCTTGAATTCGACCGTGGCGCCGGTCTTCTTCTTGAATTGGTCGGAGACCTGCTTGGTCCATTGCTCCGGATTGGACCCGGACATCACCCATACGGTCAGCTTCTGGCCCTTGAAGCCGTCGGCACCCGCATTGTTTCCGCCGCTCGACCCACAGGCAGCGACACTCACCAGCATTCCCGCGACCGCGGTCGCCGCTATGAGCCCACGCTTCATCGCGCTCTCCCCCTCAAGGACGGGTGTGGCTTTAATGGTTTAGACCAGTTCCCGCAGCTTGGCCTAGACCTTTAGGGGTGTCAAGGGTGTATAAGAGTCGCTGTCAGGTCCGTTACCGGACCGACATCTGGCGGGCCGGGACCCGCGTGGGCGCATGGGCACCCCGTCCGTGCCACGATGTGAGCCGCTACGTACGGAGGAGCCGGTGACGGCAGCACGACAGGCATCGGAGAGGCGGGTCATGGACACCGAGGCGGGCAGCGCCGAGACCGGCGGCAGTGGCGCGCGAACCGCCCGGGTGCCCAAGTACTACCGCCTCAAGCGGCATTTGCTGGAGATCACCGAGACCCTGCCGCCGGGCACCCCGGTACCGCCCGAGCGCACCCTCGCCGCCGAGTTCGACACCTCCCGCACCACGGTCCGTCAGGCCCTCCAGGAACTCGTCGTCGAGGGCCGCCTGGAGCGCATCCAAGGCAAGGGCACCTTCGTCGCCAAGCCCAAGGTCTCCCAGGCGCTGCAACTGACCTCCTACACGGAGGACATGCGGGCCCAGGGTCTGGAACCGACCTCCCAACTGCTGGACATCGGCTACGTCACCGCCGACGACCGGCTGGCCGGGCTGCTGGACATCACCCCCGGCGGCCGGGTGCTGCGCATCGAGCGGCTGCGGCTGGCCAGCGGCGAGCCGATGGCCATCGAGACCACCCACCTTTCGGCCAAGCGGTTCCCGGCGCTCCGCCGCAACCTCGTCAAGTACACCTCCCTGTACACCGCGCTGGCCGAGGTCTACGACGTCCGGCTGGCGGAGGCCGAGGAGACCATCGAGACCTCGCTGGCCACCCCGCGCGAGGCCGGTCTGCTGGGCACCGACGTCGGCCTGCCGATGCTGATGCTCTCCCGGCACTCGCTGGACGCCCAGGGGCAGCCGGTGGAGTGGGTGCGCTCGGTCTACCGCGGCGACCGCTACAAGTTCGTCGCCCGCCTCCAGCGCCCGACGGACTAGGGCCTGTCCGAGCCTGACCCACCGGGCGGGCCCTGGCAGCCCGCGCCCGTCACCCGGGTCCGCCCGGTCGGCCGGCCGGCCGGATTCCGGACGGACCGCCGCCGGCGCGCCACCCCACGAGGCCCGGCCCCGACCCCACCTCGGGTCAACTCCCCCTCGGTAACCGCCTCGTACCGATATGCGGACAGCTAGTGACGCGCGCCACGACCCTGGCTTAGATTTCCAGCCGATTACCTAGGAGTTCACCAGGGACGGGAGCCACGGTCATGGCCGAGAAAGCCGCACCACCGGACCGCAGACCGGTCGTCACACCCACCCGGGTGGTGGCCGGACTGTGTCTGGTCGCCCCGTTCATCGCGATGCTGTGGGTGAGTTCGTACGCCAGGATCGAGCCGACGCTGATCGGGATCCCGTTCTTCTACTGGTACCAGATGGCGTGGGTGCTGATCTCGACGGTGCTGACGATGGTGGCCTACAAGCTGGTCCAGCGTGAGCAGCGCGCCCACAAGGGCGGTGCGGCCTGATGACGAACCCGGTCACGACACTCGCCGCCGCCTCCCAGGGCGTCAACGGCGTGGCGCTCGCCGTCTTCATCTTCTTCTTCCTCGCCGTCACGGTCATGGGCTTCCTGGCCGCGCGCTGGCGCAAGGCCGAGCAGTCCGACAGCCTCGACGAATGGGGCCTGGGCGGGCGCAGCTTCGGCACCTGGGTGACGTGGTTCCTGCTCGGTGGCGACCTCTACACCGCGTACACCTTCGTGGCCGTCCCGGCGGCGATCTACACGGCGGGCGCGTCCGGCTTCTTCGCCGTCCCGTACACCATCCTTGTCTACCCGCTGATCTTCACCTTCCTGCCCCGGCTGTGGTCGGTGTCGCACCGGCACGGCTACGTCACCACCTCCGACTTCGTCCGCGGCCGCTTCGGTTCCAAGGGCCTGTCGTTGGCGGTGGCGCTCACCGGACTACTCGCCACGATGCCGTACATCGCGCTCCAACTGGTCGGCATCCAGGCCGTCCTGGACGTGCTGGGCGTCGGCGGCGGCGAGCACGCCAACTGGTTCGTCAAGGACCTGCCGCTGCTGATCGCGTTCGCCGTGCTGGCCGCGTACACCTACTCCTCGGGCCTGCGGGCGCCCGCGCTGATCGCGTTCGTCAAGGACGGGCTGATCTACCTCGTCATCGCGGTGGCGATCATCTACATCCCGATCAAGCTGGGCGGCTTCGGCGAGATCTTCCACACGGCCAAGCAGACGCTCGCCGTGCACGGGCCGACCGGCAAACCGCGCGGTGAACTGGCCAGCGGCCCCAACGCGCAGTGGGCGTACGCCACGCTCGCGCTCGGCTCGGCGCTGGCGCTGTTCATGTACCCGCACTCGATCACGGCGACGCTCTCCTCGCGCAGCCGCAACGTCATCCGCCGCAACACCACGATCCTGCCGCTCTACTCCCTGATGCTGGGCCTGCTCGCGCTGCTCGGCTTCATGGCGATCAAGGCTGGCACGGACACCCACGGCAATGCGCAGCTGGCGATCCCGCAGCTCTTCGAGGACATGTTCCCCAGCTGGTTCGCGGGGGTGGCGTTCGCCGCGATCGGCATCGGCGCGCTGGTGCCCGCGGCGATCATGTCGATCGCCGCCGCCAACCTCTTCACTCGGAACGTCTACAAGGACTTCCTGAAGCCCAGCGCCACGCCCGAGCAGGAGCACAAGGTCGCCAAGCTGGTCTCCCTCCTGGTCAAGGTCGGCGCACTGGCCTTCGTCCTCACCATGGACAAGACCGTCGCCATCAACTTCCAGCTGCTGGGCGGCATCTGGATCCTGCAGACCATGCCGGCGCTGGTCGGCGGCCTCTTCACCCGCTGGTTCCACCGCTGGGCGCTGCTGGCCGGCTGGGCGATCGGCATGGTCTACGGCACCCTCGCCGCGTACGGGGTGGCCAGCCCGACCCAGAAGCACTTCGGCGGCTCCAGCGCGGAGATCCCCGGCATCGGCCAGATCGGCTACATCGGTCTCACCGCCTTCGTCCTGAACGTCGTGGTGACGGTCGTCCTGACGTTCGTCCTGAGGGCCCTCAAGGCCCCTGAGGGCACCGACGAGACGGTCCCCTCGGACTACACCGCCGACGTCGGCGACGCGGGCGTCACCGCCGACCTGCCGCCCGCCACGGCGGAGGCGGCGGCGGGGCACTGAGCGTCGTCAACTACGGCGGAGGGCCGTCGCGTTCGTCAGGGACGCGGCGGCCCTTTCGTGCGCGACGCGGCAACCGGGCCGGTCAGTGGACCCAATCCTTCAGCGGCGCAGTGTCGAGCGCGATGCCCACCGGGTCCGGAAGGGGAAGGGACTTGCCGAACGGAACGGTGTGCACGTCCTCATAGCGCTGGCCGTCGGGCTCGCTGTAGAGCGACACCTGGCACGACTTCCGGTCGATCAACAGGTAGAGCGGAATGCCCGTTTCGGCGTAGGCCCTGGGCTTCTCAACCCTGTCACTTTGCTCGGTGTCGGAGTCGTACGACGTCACCTCGACGACCATCAGGACGGGGTCAGGGTCGACCCATTCGCCCTGGCCGACAAAGGCGTCCATGGGGGCGAGCGTGCCGTCCGGCCGGGCGCGGCCACTCCGGTACGACTGCACCTTGATACCTTGGGAAGGGTCGAGCCAAAGCTCGGGCCGGTGCTGCATGCAGATACGCGTGAGCCACTGAATGATCCGCCCGTGGTCCCCGTCCGGCATGGGCTTGCTCCTGACCTTCCCGTCGATGAGTTCCAACCGCGCGCCCTCTTCCAGGCGGGCGAGTATCCGGGCGGCCTCTTCGAAGTGCTCGGGAACAGTGATGTGCGGCGGGTCGGCGAGCGCGGTCATGGCGCCTTCTCCTTGCTGTCGGAGCGAGCAGGGAACGTAAGACCGACGGTAGTCGAGCCCACTGACAGTCACGCGTTGATCACCATTCGCCACCTCGGCCGTGCTGTCGGGCGGTCGTCGCCACACTGGCCCCCATGGACATCACGATCAGGCCCATACGCCAGGCGGAGTTCGACACGGTCGGCGAGTTGGTGGTGGAGGTGTATCTGAGCGACGGGCTGCTGTCCGGCGGGGTGGACGATCCGTACGCGGCGGTGCTGCGGGAGGTGGCGCACCGGGCGGAGCACGCCGAGGTGTTGGTGGCCTCGGACGGGGCGGACGGGGCGGTGCTGGGGGCGGTGACGTTCGCGACGCACGGGAGTCCGTACGCGGATCTGGCCGGGCCCGGCGAGGGCGAGTTCCGGATGTTGGCGGTGCGGCCCGCGGGGCGCGGACGGGGCATCGGTGAGGCGCTGGTGCGGGCCTGTCTGGCGCGGGCGCGGGCGCTGAGGCTGCGCCGGATGGTGCTGTCGAGCCATCAGCACCTGCTGCCGGCGCACCGGCTCTACGGGCGGCTGGGGTTCGCGCGGGCGGCGGAGCGGGACTGGGATCCGGTGCCCGGCATCACCCTGTGGGCGTTCGCCCGCGAGCTGGTCTGAGCCGCCTTCCGGGGGCGTTCCGAAGGCTTTGCGGCGGCGTTCAAAGGGAGCCCGGGCGGCCCGGCCCTTCGTATGCCTGGGGGAATGCTATGCGGCAACGACACAAGATGTGGGGGTGCGTGCGGGGAGCGACACAAGATGTATGCTCTTCCTCGCTGTCGCCGCAGGGGAATCCGGTGCGAATCCGGAACTGTCCCGCAACGGTGTGAGAGCGCAGTCCACCGGCCGTTTCCCAACGGTACGGACCCGGCGGTGCGCTCCCTAGTCCGAGGACCTGCCGACGGTACGTCCGCACCGCCATCGGTGCGGCGTCGATACGTCCGGGCCCCGAGGGATGGGCCGATGGACGCCGCGCGGCCGGCCCGCGCACCCCCGGTTCGCCGCGGGGTGCGGCCCTGCCCGCGCGGCTCCCGTCGCACCACTGTCCCTCCCGGCCCCCGCCGAGTGAGGGAGAGCATCAGGTGACCATCGCGCCAACGGAGCCCGCGTCAGACGCCGAGGTCGTGCAGCCCGTCGTGGCCGCGCCTGGCGCGTACGAAGACGGCCCGGGCGTCGCCCTGCTGCGGACGCTGACCGAGTTGACCGCGGACCTGACCGCGACCGATCCCGGCAAGGTGGCCGCCGCCGCGCTGCGCGGCCGGCACCCCGGGTCCGACGCGGCGGAACTGCGCTCGCTGGCGACCGAGGCCGCGGCCGGCCTGATCGCCGACGAGCCGCAGTACTCCAAGCTCGCCGCGCGCCTGCTGACCCGCGCCATCGCCGAGGAGGCCGCCGGCCAGGGCGCCACCTCCTTCTCGGCCTCGATCGCGGTCGGCCACCAGGAGGGGCTGATCGCGGACGCCACCGCGGAGTTCGTCCGCACCCACGCGGCGCGGCTAGACGCGCTGGTGCGCGAGGCGCTGGCGGCCGGCGCCGACGACCGGTTCGGGTACTTCGGGCTGCGCACCCTCCATTCGCGCTACCTGCTGCGGCACCCCACCACCCGCCAGGTGATCGAGACGCCCCAGCACTTCCTGCTGCGGGTGGCCTGCGGCCTCGCCGAGGACAACGGCGCGCGGGCGCTCGCGGACGTCGCCGAGCTGTACCGGCTGACCAGCACGCTCTCCTACCTGCCGTCCTCCCCCACGCTCTTCAACTCCGGCACCCGGCACCCGCAGATGTCCTCCTGCTACCTGCTGGACTCCCCGCTGGACGAGCTGGACTCGATCTACGACCGCTACCACCAGGTGGCCCGGCTCTCCAAGCACGCCGGCGGCATCGGCCTCTCGTACTCCCGGATCCGCGCCCGCGGTTCGCTGATCCGCGGCACCAACGGGCACTCCAACGGCATTGTGCCGTTCCTGCGCACCCTGGACGCCTCGGTGGCCGCGGTCAACCAGGGCGGCCGCCGCAAGGGCGCGGCCTGTGTCTACCTGGAGTCCTGGCACGCCGACATCGAGGAGTTCCTGGAGCTGCGGGACAACACCGGCGAGGAGGCCCGCCGGACCCACAACCTCAACATCGCGCACTGGATCCCGGACGAGTTCATGCGCCGGGTGGAGGCGGACGCGGACTGGTCGCTGTTCTCCCCGTCCGACGTGCCCGAGCTGGTCGACCTGTGGGGCGCGGAGTTCGACGCCGCCTACCGGGCGGCGGAGGCCGCGGGCAAGGCCCGTAAGCAGGTCCCGGCCCGGGTGCTGTACTCCCGGATGATGCGCACCCTGGCGCAGACCGGCAACGGCTGGATGACGTTCAAGGACGCCGCCAACCGCACCGCCAACCAGACCGCCGAGCCCGGCCGGGTCGTGCACTCCTCCAACCTGTGCACGGAGATCCTGGAGGTGACCGACGACGGGGAGACCGCCGTCTGCAACCTCGGGTCGGTCAACCTGGCCGCGCATCTGGGCGAGGACGGCGAGCTGGACTGGGAGCGGCTGGACGCCACCGTCCGCACCGCCGTGACCTTCCTCGACCGGGTCGTGGACATCAACTTCTACCCGACCGAGCAGGCCGGCGCCTCCAACTCCCGCTGGCGGCCGGTCGGTCTGGGCCTGATGGGCCTCCAGGACGTGTTCTTCCGGCTGCGGCTGCCGTTCGACTCGGCCGAGGCGCGGGAGCTCTCGACCCGTATTTCCGAGCGGATCATGCTCGCCGCCTACGAGGCATCCGCCGACCTCGCCGAACGGCACGGCCCGCACCCGGCCTGGTCCGCGACCCGTACGGCCCGCGGCGTGCTGCACCCGGACCACTACCCGAACGCCGAACCGCGCTGGGCGGACCGCTGGGCGGCGCTGCGCACCCGGATCGCCACGTCCGGGATGCGCAACTCGCTCCTGCTGGCCATCGCGCCGACCGCCACCATCGCCTCCATCGCCGGCGTCTACGAGTGCATCGAGCCGCAGGTCTCCAACCTCTTCAAGCGCGAGACGCTGTCCGGAGAGTTCCTCCAGGTCAACACGTATCTGATCGAGGAGCTCAAGGAGTTGGGCCTGTGGGACGCGCGGACCAGGGACGCGCTCCGGGAGGCCAACGGCTCCGTTGCGGAGCTGGCCTGGATCCCCGCGGACGTCCGGCACCGCTACCGCACCGCCTGGGAGATCCCCCAGCGGGCCCTGATCGACATGGCCGCGGACCGCACGCCGTACCTGGACCAGAGCCAGTCGCTCAACCTCTTCATGGCGTCGCCGACCATCGGGAAGCTCAGCTCGATGTACGCGTACGCCTGGAAGCGCGGCATCAAGACCACGTACTACCTGCGCTCCCGGCCGGCGACCCGGATCGCCCAGTCGGCCCGCGCCGCATCCGCCCCCGCCCAGCTGCCGGTGGCCGACCCCGACGCGGTCGCCTGCTCCCTGGAGAACCCCGAGTCCTGCGAGGCCTGCCAGTAATGACCACCGCGCCCGAGAACACTGCCGCCGGCGACCGCCCCGGCCGTACCAAGAACCTCCTCGACCCCGGCTTCGAGCTGACCCTGCGCCCCATGCGCTACCCGGACTTCTACGACCGGTACCGGGACGCGATCAAGAACACCTGGACGGTGGAGGAGGTCGACCTGCACTCCGACGTCGCCGACCTCGCCAAGCTCTCCCCCGGTGAGCAGCACCTCATCGGCCGTCTGGTGGCCTTCTTCGCCACCGGCGACTCGATCGTCTCCAACAACCTGGTGCTGACCCTCTACAAGCACATCAACTCCCCCGAGGCGCGGCTCTACTTGAGCCGTCAGCTCTTCGAGGAGGCGGTGCACGTCCAGTTCTACCTGACGCTGCTGGACACCTACCTGCCCGATCCGGACGACCGTGCCGCCGCCTTCGACGCGGTGGAGAGCATCCCGTCCATCCGGGAGAAGGCCCAGTTCTGCTTCCGGTGGATGGACCACGTCGAGGAGATCGACCAGCTCACGACCAAGGCCGACCGCCGCCGCTTCCTGCTCAACCTCATCTGCTTCGCGGCCTGCATCGAGGGCCTGTTCTTCTACGGCGCGTTCGCGTACGTCTACTGGTTCCGGTCGCGTGGCCTGCTGCACGGTCTGGCCACCGGCACCAACTGGGTCTTCCGGGACGAGTCGATGCACATGGAGTTCGCCTTCTCTGTGGTGGACACCGTCCGCCAGGAGGAGCCCGAGCTCTTCGACGACGCACTCCAGCAGCAGGTCGTCGACATGCTCAAGGAGGCCGTGGAGGCCGAGCTGCAGTTCGCCCACGACCTGTGCGGTGACGGCCTGCCCGGGATGAACACCGCGTCGATGCGCGAGTACCTCCAGTGCGTCGCCGACCAGCGGCTGCGCCGGCTGGGCTTCCCGGCCGTCTTCGGCTCGGAGAACCCGTTCTCCTTCATGGAGCTGCAGAACGTCCAGGAGCTGACCAACTTCTTCGAGCGGCGCGCCTCGGCCTACCAGGTCGCCGTCGAGGGCTCGGTCTCGTTCGACGACGACTTCTGATCCCGGTCGTCCGACCCGCCGTCCCACCTGCCGTCCGGCTGCCTGCCGATTGTGAGCGTTCGATTAGCGGGCGGCCGGAGCGGCAACCCGAACCTGTGCTTCCGCATCTACGCAGATATGGAGGGCAGGAAGAAAAGTCGCCGATACATCGACTATCCCCGCCTGGGCCGGAAGGGGGTGCGTCGTTGGCTGCCGTCGTGGCGCCTGTGGCTGGGCACGTGCACCTTCGTCCTGGCCTGCCTGGCGGGGCTGTTCGCGTTTGTCTACGCGAAGATCGACATCCCCAACGAGAACGCGCTCGCCGCCCGCGAGGCCACCGTCTACTACTGGGCGGACGGCAGCCAGATGGTCAGCGTCGGCGCCGTCAACCGCCAGAACGTCACCCTCGACAAGGTGCCCAAGCACGTCCAGAACGCGGTGATAGCAGCGGAGAACGCCACCTTCTACGAGGATCACGGGGTCTCGCTCACGGGCATCGCCCGGGCCGCGGTGAACATGGTCTCCGGCGGGGACACCCAAGGCGGTTCGACCATCACCCAGCAGTACGTGAAGAACACCTATCTCTCGCCGGATCAGACCGCGACCCGCAAGGTGAAGGAATTCATCATCTCGCTGAAGGTCAACAACCGGAAATCCAAGGCGGATATTCTTCGGGGCTATCTCAACACCAGCTGGTTCGGCCGCGGTTCGAACGGCATCCAGGCCGCCGCGCACGCCTATTACGGCATCGACGCCAAGGACCTCAATCCCAGCCAGGGCGCCTTGCTGGCCGCCCTCCTGAAGGGCTCCGAGCAGTACGACCCGGGGCTGAGCAAGGCCAACCACGCCCGGGCGGTGTCCCGTTGGAAGTGGATCCTCGACCGGCTGGTCGCCACCGGCGCGATGAGCAAGGAAGAGCGGGCGCAGTACCGTGAATTCCCCGAGCCGCGCCCGGTGACCAAACCCACCAGCCAGGCCGGCCAGATCGGCTATCTCATCGACATCGCCAACAAGTTCGTGAAGAGCGCCACCGGCCTGACCGACAAGGACCTGGCCCGCGGCGGCTACCGCATTCACACCACGTTCGACAAACAGCGCACCCACCGCCTGGAAAACGCCGTCGCCGACGTCCGCAAGCAGAAGCTCGATTCGAAGCATCGCCCCTCGGACACCTTCGTGGAATTCGGTGCGGCCTCGGTGCGTCCCACGGACGGCGCGATCCTCGCGCTCTACGGCGGTGCGGACGCCACCCGGCACTTCAGCAACAACGCCGACACCACCGCGGTCCCGGCCGGCTCCGCCTTCAAGCCGTTCGTACTGGCCACCGCCCTCCAGCAGGAGGCCGAGCAGTACGGCGACCAGCCGCGCCCGGTGGACAGCCCCAGTCAGTCCGATGCGCTGCTCAGCGCCTTGATGCAGGGCTCGAACGTCCCGTTCGTGCAGGCCGGGAAGAAGCTCGGACTGGAGCGGATCCGGGACCTGACGCTCAGCCTGGGGCTGCGCAAGGAGAGCCTGGCGCAGCTGGAGCAGACCTTCCCGCTGGGCACCTCGGCGCCCAGCGCCGTCCGGATGGCCAGCGCGTACAGCACCTTCGCCAACGGCGGGCGGCACGCCGAGCCGTACGCCGTCTCGAAGATGACCTACCAGGGCAAGGCGGTGGCCGGCTTCGAGCGCGCCGAACCGCAGCAGGTGGTCACCCCGGCGGTCGCACAGGTGGTGACCAACATGCTGGCGGGGCTGGGCTGGCGCAGTCTGCCGCCGGGCGGCACCAAGACGAGGATGCAGCCGCCCGCCGCCGCGGCCACCGAGCCCGGGGACCGGATGAAGTCGGCGTGGTTCGTCGCCACCCCGCCGCCGGGCGGCGCCGCCGACCTGGCCGCGAGGGTGCGTCCGGATCCGGCCGCCGGCTCCGGTGTCCGTGCCGACCGCGCGCCCGGTGCCGGGGACGGCGCCGAGCCCACCACCGCGATCACCCTCTTCCGGAACAAGCCGGGCGCGCCCCAGCTGCTGCCCCTGAACGGCGTCGGCGGCCCCGACACCGGGCTGGGCACCTCGCTCCCGCCCCAGGTCTGGGCCGCCTATCAGAACGTCACGTAGGGCCGTACAGGGCCGGAGCCCCGCTCGGCCGTCGCGTCAGTCGTTGGCGACGACGGGGTAGCGGGGCTCCCGCTCGGCCATCTGCTTCAGCGCGTCCTTGCGGTCGCGCTTGGAGAGCCGGTCGATGTAGAGGTAGCCGTAGAGGTGGTCGGTCTCGTGCTGGAGGCAGCGCGCGAAGTAGCCGGTGCCCGCCACCACGATCGGCTCGCCCTTGGCGTTCTGGCCGCGGACCACCGCGTAGTCGGGACGGGCCAGCTCGGCGTACGCGCCGGGCACGGAAAGGCAGCCCTCGTTGGAGTCGTCCAGCACCCGGCGCCCGGCGGGCAGCTCGTCCAGGACGGGGTTGCAGACCGCCCCGACGTGCCGGACGCCCTCGTCGTCCAGGCAGTCGTAGACGAAGACCTTGAGGTCCACGCCGATCTGGTTGGCGGCCAGGCCGACGCCCTCGGCGGTGCGCTGGCTGGCGAACATGTCGTCGATCAGCTGCGCCAGCTCGTCGTCGAACGCGGTGACGTCCTTGCACTCCTTGTGGAGGACCGGATTGCCGACCACGGTGATCGGACGGGAGGTGCCGCGCTCCCGGTGGGCCGCCTCGCGCTCCTTGGCGTCCGTGACGTCGTCGATGAATTCGACGCTCTCCTGCTGATCACTGTCCTGCTGGGCCATCTCCGCCGTACGCCTTCCTGCAAAACCCTGGGGGAACGCCCTACAGCCTACGGGGACGCGGTCGTCCGCTCAGCAGACCTCTTCAAGATCGCGCCATTCCCGGGTGTCCGGGCTGTCCGCGACCCAACCGTCCAGCAGCCCGCGCACCAGGGCCGCGGGCGCCGCGATGCCGCACTCGCGCTCCGGGGCCCACAGCGAGCCGGAGCCGGCGGTGCGGTGGCCCAGCGGCCCGGGGTGGCCTGGTTCGCTGTGGTCGTGCGGGTCCAGGTGCTCGCCGTCGCCCTCGTCGCTGGGCATCCGGCTCTCGGAGCAGGTGCGGCACAGCAGCCGCACGGACGACGACCAGTCCTCGGCGGCGAAGCCGGCGTCGGCCGCCAGCTGCTCCAGCGCGTCCCGGTCGGCCTCGGTGGCGGCCTCCAGGAGCACCACCCAGGTGGGTACCGGGGAGGGCGCCCACAGCTCGATCTCGTCGAAGACCGGGAACGTCCGGGTCTCGCCGGCGGCCCCGGTGGTGGTCCGCTCGCCGTGCGGGACGCCGTCGTGCAGCACCACCTCGCCCCAGCGCCGCCCGGAGGACGGCAGCGGGATGGAGAGCACCTCGATCCGGGCCGGGTCCAGCCGCCGGCCCCAGACCACCTCGGCCTCGCCCTCGGGCGAGAGCCGCACCGCGGCACTGCCCAGCGCCATCCCCAGCGGCTCCCCGGACGGCGAACCCTCACTGGGGACCTTCAGGCCGTACGCCTGCCAGGCGCGGCGGGCCAGCGGCCAGTCCTGGAGGGCGGTGGCGGCGATGCCCACGTTCCACCAGTCGGGCGCCCCGGTCTCGCGGTCCAGCAGCGCCACCGCGCGCAGTCCGGCGGCCCGGGCCTGCTCCCAGTCGTGCCGGAACTTGTGCAGCAGCGCGAGGTTGAACCAGGACTCCGACAGCCACGGCTCCATGTCCGCCGCGCGGGTCAGCAGCGCCCCCGCGTCCTCGTAACGGCCGTCGCCGATCAGCGTGAAAGCGCGGTCGGTCGCCTGCCGCCACGAGGCGGAGGGCCGGTGCCGTACCTTGCCGAAGATCCTCACGATTCCCGCCTGCTGGTTGCTCTTGTGCCGCTCCGGAGGTGTCCCGGGCGGTTACCCGGGGCCTTCTGGGGGCCCACTCGACAACCTGCCACAGATTGCCGTCGGGCTCAGCCTGGTGTGCTGCGCCCCCCGTGCGGCTCATGCCCTGCGCCGACCCCCTGAACCCCCCTTCAGGGGGCTCCCTTCGCATCCAACCATGCCCATCTCGCGGGGCGCTCATTACCCATGGGTTCCCGGTCGGTGGACGGGCCGGGAACACTGTGCGACAGGGGTGTGCGAGGCCCCCGCCGGGGGCGTGCGAACCGGTTCCGCGCCCCGACGCACCAGGGCTCAGCCCGCCCGGTCGCCGCGCCCCAGGACCCGGGCGAGCGCCTCGACCACCCGCGGCTCGTGGTCCCGGGCGGTGGCCAGCCGCAGCCGTTCCAGGGCGCGCAGCCGCCCCGCGGGCCCGGCGGCGCCCGCCACAAGGTCGTCGTAGGCGTTGACGGTGCGGACGATACGGGCGGTGACCGGCTGCTCCCGGTACGGATCGGCCTGCCGCTCGACGATCACCGCGACCTCCGGCGGGGCCCCGGTCTGCCGGGCCACGGCGCCGCCCAGCAGGGCGATCCGGCGCTGCTCGGCGGGCGGCAGCGGGGCGGTGGCGCCGTCCGGCACCGGGTCGACGAGCGACAGCTGGCCGATGTCGTGCATCAGGGCGGCGTGTTCGAGGACGTCCAAGTCCGGCCCTCCGAGGCCGAGTTCCCGCCCCACCGCGCGGCTGAGTCCGGCCACCCGGCGGGCGTGGCCGGGCGGGGTGCAGCCGGCGATCTCGGTGGCACGGGCCAGCGAGGCGATGGTCTGACGATAGGTGGCGCGGACCCCCGCGTACCGGCGGAAGGCGATCTGGGTCAGCAGCAGCGGCAGACAGAACACCGGCAGCGCCCACAGCCCGGCGACCGCGACGGCCAGCGCGATGACCACGCCGGTGGCGCAGATGGCGGTGCCGATGCCGGGCAGCGCCCGCAACTCGTCGCGCAGCAGCGGCCCGTACGGCCAGCCGGTCCGAGCCCGGGCCAGTGCGGCCGCCAGCACCGCGTCGCAGAGGGCGGTCAGCGCCAGCAGCACGGCCAGGAAGAGCGGGCGGACCGGACCGGCCGCGACCCAGGCGGGCAACGCCCCGGCGCCGTAGAGGGGTTGGCAGCAGGTGGCGGCGAACCCGACGGTCAGCACCCGGCGGGCGAACGGGTCCAGCACCGGCCCCCCGCCGCGCACCAGATAGGGGACGAGCCCCACCAGCCCGGCCGCCACCACCACCGCCACGGTCTGCGGCACCCCGTGCGCGGCCGGCCGGCCGCCCGCCTCGCCGAGCAGCGCGTAGCCGAGCGCGCCGGCCGCCCCGAGCGGGGCACCCTCCCGCAGGCCCGGCAACGCCGATGACGCCCGCGGGGACCCGCCGGACGGCGTCGGGGGACGGCGCATCGACGGGACGCGGGCCGCCCCGGAGTTGAGCGCGTGGGGAAGGCCGGACGCGGGGCCGACCGGGTGGGCGGGGACCCGGCGCACCGCCTCGCCCGCCGCGATCAGCACCCCGAAGGCCAGCGCGGTGCGCGGCGCGGTGATGCCGTGCCACAGGGTGTAGCCCAGGCCCCAGCAGGCCAGCGCGGCGGCCGGCCCGTGCACCCAGACGGCCGTGCGGCGGCTCATCGGGCGGCGCCGCGGCCAGCGCCCGGCCGGTGGGCCCGGACCGGAGGGGCCGCGCCGCGCCCCGCCGGGGCCGGGTCGGGCGCCCGCTCCTCCCCCGCGGTCACCTGCTCCGGCCGCCAGCCGTGCTTGTCGAGGGCGGCGGCCAGCGCCCGTACCATCCGCGGGTCGAACTGCGTCCCGGCGCACCGGCGGAGTTCGGCGACCGCTGCGGGGACCGGGCGGGCCCGGCGGTAGGAACGGGTGGAGGTCATCGCGTCGAAGGCGTCGGCGACCGCCACCACCCGCGCACACTCCGGAATCTGATGTTCCGTCAGCCCGTAGGGGTAGCCACTGCCGTCCACCCGCTCGTGGTGGTGCAGGATCGCCGCCCGCGCCTCGCCCAGGAAGCCGATGCCGCGGACGATCTCGTGCCCGTACTCGGGGTGTAGCTCGATGATCCGCCGCTCCTCCGGGGTCAGCGGCCCGTCCTTGCGCAACAGTCGGGTGGGGACGCCGAGTTTGCCGACGTCGTGCAGGATCCCGGCGAACCGCAGCACCTCCAACCGGTCCTCGGCCATGCCCAGCTCCCGGGCGATCAGCACCGACGCCCGCCCGACCCGCTCACTGTGCCCGCGGGTGTAGCGGTCCTTGATGTCGACGGCCTGGACCAGGGCCCGGACGGTGGCCTGGTGGGCGGCGCGTTCCCGCTGGTACTGCGCGAACGCCCAGCAGGAGAGGTGCACCGGCAGCAGCACCAGCAGCGCCGCGGGCGGCCCGTAGGCGCTGTGCCAGAGCACCGCCATCATCAGCCCGGTCAGCCCGTGGACGAGGTGCGGGACCGGCAACCGGGCCGCCGGGCCGCGCCAGGCGGTCCGCAGCGGGTGCCGCTCGGCGAGGACCAGCACCCCGCCGCCGAGCACGATGAGCACGGCGCAGAAGGTGCCGGCGGCGGCCAGCGCGGGCAGCAGCAGCTCGGGGAGGGGGGCCGCGGCCGGGGCGACGGGGCCGGCGGCCCGGAAGACGTGGGCGGCCGCCCAGGCGGCCAGGGCGAGTTCGGCGGTGTGCCAGAGGCGGCGGGCGGCCGGCCAGGGGTGCGCGGCCGGGGCGAGCAGGCCGCCGGGGACGGCGACCAGGACGGCCAGCGGCGGCGGCAGCAGGAAGGATCCGGCGAGGACGACGGGGGTGGCCCAGCCCGGAGGAAACGTTCCGGGCGAAGCGTCGGGACCGGTGGCGTGCCGCGCCGGGCCGTCGGTCAGCGGGCAGCGGCGGATCCGTTCGCACAGGCCGTATAGGGCACCGAGGGCCAGCGCGCCGGTCCATGGGGCGGCGGCGCCGAGCCGTACCGCGGGGGCCGCGCAGAGCGCCGCAGCCAGGGCGGCGCAGCCGATGTACACCCGCGCGGCCGTCGGAAGTTCCCGCATCGCGCCCTCCTCACCGTGCCCGACGCACCCCCGCCACAGCGGATGGCCATGCACCGCAGGGGTCCGGCGAGAATAGAGGGGCCGCGGCGCCCGAGGGGGCGCATCGACGGATCGGGTGGGACGGATCGTCCTGCCCCTCACTCCCAGGGGTGAAGGGGGCGCGCGCCTGTTCGGCGCGCGGGCGGGTCGGCCGGGCAGGGCGAACCGGTGCGGGACCGGGCCCGCACAGGGCGGCCTTACTCGGCGTGCGCGCCGTTACCGGCCGCGTCGGCCTTCGAGGGCGCTCCGGCGGCGCCCCGGGCGTCCGCCGCGCGCTCCCGCTCGGCCTGTTCGTGCCGGGCCTGGTCCAGGACGCTCACCTCGGGCACCGTCTCCCCGGCCCGGATCAGGTCGATCCGGCCCATGACCTTGGACCGCAGGTCCGTGGGGACGTCGTCATGCCCGCAGCAGCGCTTGACGAGCTTCTTGACGGCCTGCTCCAGACCGTACTTCTCCAGGCACGGCGAGCACTCGTCGAGATGGACCTGGAAGTCGGCGCACTCCCCGGCCGGCATCTCTCGGTCGAGATACTCGTAAAGGTGGTCAAGGACCTCTGAGCAGTCCTTCTCGTGCGGCTCTCCGCAGCTCATGATCCTGAGCCTTTCCGGTCGTGCGACTCCGGCGCCTGCGCGGACTCCGACTGGGCAGACGCGCCCGCCGGAACCAGCCCGCGCTCACGGGCGTAATCCTCCAGCATGCCGCGGAGTTGGCGCCGGCCGCGGTGGAGACGGGACATCACCGTGCCGATGGGTGTCCCCATGATGTCCGCGATCTCCTTGTACGCAAAGCCCTCGACATCCGCGAGATAGACGGCGATCCGGAATTCCTCGGGGATCGCCTGGAGCGCGGCCTTCACGTCCGAGTCGGGAAGGTGGTCGAGCGCCTGCGACTCGGCGGAGCGCAGACCCGTCGACATGTGGGACTCGGCGCGCGCGAGCTGCCAGTCCTCGATCTCGTCGGCGGCGCTGCGCTGCGGCTCACGCTGCTTCTTGCGGTAGGAGTTGATGAAGGTGTTGGTGAGGATGCGGTACAGCCACGCCTTGAGGTTGGTGCCCTCCCGGAACTGGTGGAAGGACGCGTACGCCTTGGCGTACGTCTCCTGCACCAGGTCCTCCGCGTCGGCCGGGTTGCGCGTCATGCGCAGGGCGGCGGAGTACATCTGGTCGAGGAAGACGAGGGCGTCCCGCTCGAAGCGCGCATTGCGCTCGGCGTCGCTCTCCGTCCGGCCCACGGTCTGCTCCGCAGCCGGGCCGTCGGTCCCTTCGTCGGTTCCGGTGACCGGACCCACCTCCTCCAACACCGTGGCCCTTCCCGCGGCTGCCTGCGCCACGGGCCCTCTCGATTCGGAGAATAGACGACGATCCGGTGCCGCCGCCGCTCCAGCCAGGGCTGACTGCGTCACCTGCATCTGCGGCCACTGCAGGTCGGCGGCCGGTCGAGCCGGGCAAGCGATTCCCATGCGGCGGACTCCCATTCCTCGTGTGCGCTGGCTGTGCTCCATGTCTACGCATGGCACAACAGCGGCACCGGCCCAGATCATTCCCGGCCGGACCGGCCGGTTGTTCACGCGTTCCGGCAGGTCGGGCCGGCGCCCCCCCGCGCCCGGGCCCGTCAGCCGAACATTCCGTCCAGCCACGCCACCACCGCGTCGGTGAGCGCCGCCATCGACTCCGCCTCGGTCACCCCCGCCGACTTCGGCACCGCGAAGCCGTGGTCGCCGTGGGCCACCTCGGTGAGCTCGGTGCCCGCCGGGAACTCCTCGGGGCGCCCGAACGGGTCCCGGCCCCCCTGGACCACCAGGGTCGGCACCCCGGCGCCGGTCAGCTCGTCGACCCGGGACTTCTCCGGCTTCCCCGGCGGGTGCAGGGGGAAACTCAGCGCCAGCACGGCGTGGGCGCCCAGCTCGCGCGCCGTCCGGCAGGCCACCCGGGCGCCGGCGCTCCGGCCGCCCGCGACCACCGGTAGGCCGGGCTTCTCCAACGCCGGCCAGAGCGCGGTCCATCCGACGTCCAGGGTCTTCGGCGCGGGCGCCACCTTCTTACCGGCCACCCGCCACGGCTGCTCGACCAGCGCCACGGTGTAGCCGCGGGCCGGCAGCACCGCCGCCAGGGCCGCCAGGTCGCGGGCCTCGATGCCGCCGCCCGCGCCGTGGCTCACGGCGACCACGGCCCGGGCCGGCTCGGCGTCGCGGTACCAGGAGATCCGGGCGTCGCCCGCCGGCGTCGCGACCGTCTCGCTCTCGTTCGCCCTCGTACTCATACGCCCATCCTGCCCGTGGTGTGCCGGGGAGGGCGGCGCGGCCCGCCCGGCCGGTCAGAACAGCGTGCCGACCTCGGGCCCGTCGAGTTCGGTGACCAGCTCCGGCCCGTTGTTGCGGACGTTGCTGACGTCGGTCGGGACCGGGTGGGCCCGCATCAGTCCGGACGGCGGCGGGACCAGCAGCGCGCGGAGGTCGTCGGGGTCGGTGCGGGCCGGGTCGAGCCAGGCGTCCCAACGGTCCGGCGGCAGCAGCAGCGGCATCCGCGGATGGATCTCGGCGAGCGACTGCGGGCCCTCGCCGCCACCGGCCCCGGCCAGCGGGGTGGTCTCGGCCTCGGTGGTGACGACGGTGCAGGTCACCCACCAGGCCAGCGGGTGGTCGCCGGGCAGGGTGCGGTCCCGCCAGAACTCGTAGAGCCCGGCCATCGCCATCACCGAACCGTCCGCGGGCGTCACGAAGTAGGGCTGCTTGCGGGGGCGCTTCTTCCGGCCCTGCTCCTCCAGCTGCCGCTCGGCGGAGCCGGTGACCCACTCGAAGTAGCCGTCCCCGGGGAGCAGGCAGCGGCGGGCGGCGAACGCCTGCCGGAACGACGGCTTCTCGTGCACCGTCTCGGACCGCGCGTTGATCATCCGCGCGGCGCCCTCGGGTGATTTCGCCCACGCCGGGACCAGGCCCCACTTGAGCGTCCGCAGCTGGCGGACCGGGCCGGGCGGGAAGGCTGCAGCGGCCTCGCCCTTGAGGGGACGTTCCAGTACCACCTGCACGTTGTCCGTCGGAGCGACGTTCCAGCTGGGCGCCAACGACTCCGTGGGCTCCCACTGCTGGACGCCGAAGATCCCCACCAGGTCCTCGGGCTGCCGGCTCGCTGCATACCTACCGCACATGCATGCCACACTGCCATGCCACACGAAGGGGAGACATGGACACCCACCACATCACCGACGTCTGGGACCGGGTCTTTTCGGCCCAGCCCGGCCCCTCGCTCTGGCTGGTGATAGTCACCGGCGTGCTGGCCCTGGGCGCCATCGTCCCGCGCACCGCCTGGCACCTGTCGCGGAACGCCGTCACCATCGCCCACGAGGGCGGCCACGGGCTGATCGCGCTGCTCACCGGCCGCCGCCTGGACGGGATCCGGCTGCACTCGGACACCTCGGGACTGACCGTCTCACGCGGCAAACCGCACGGTGTGGGCATGATCCTGACCGCCGCGGCCGGCTACCTCGCACCGTCGCTGCTGGGCCTTGCCGGCGCCGCGCTGCTGGCCGCCGGGCACACCACGGCCCTGTTGTGGGGGGCCACCGCACTGCTGCTGGTGATGCTGGTGATGATCCGCAACGCGTACGGCGTGCTCACCGTCGTACTGGCGGGCGGCACCTTCCTCCTGGTGTCCTGGCTGACCGCGCCCGAGGTGCAGGCGGCGTTCGCGTACGCGGTGGTGTGGTTCCTGCTGCTGGGCGGAGTGCGGCCGCCGTTCGAGCTCCAGGGGAAGCGGCGGCGCGGTGGGGCCGTGGACTCCGACCCCGACCAGTTGGCGCGGCTCACCCACGTCCCGGCCGCCGTGTGGCTCGGATTCTTCCACGTGGTGACGGTGTGCTCCCTGCTCGGCGGCGGGCGCTGGCTGCTCGGCATATGAAGGAGGAGCGGATGTCCCTACCGATGGCATCCGGTAACCCATATTCCGTATGTCGGTGTCGCCCCTGTTGCCCCGGAGAGGCCCGCTGCCTGCGGTTGCACCACGAGAGCCGTGTTTCGCACAGGTTGCGACGCTTTTGATCAAGATCGGAACCCTTGTCCAGCCATTAAAGTAAGGGCATGACCGAGAGCCCCGCCCTTCCTGCCCTGTGGCCTGCCCCCGTCGCCCCCGGGGCGGTCGATGCGACCGTCACCGTGCCCGGCTCCAAATCGGTCACGAACCGCGGCCTGGTCCTGGCCGCCCTCTCCTCCGAGCCCGGCTGGCTGCGCCGCCCGCTGCGCTCCCGCGACACCCTGCTGATGGCCGAGGCGCTGCGCGCCCTGGGCGTCGGCATCGAGGAGACCGCCTCGTCCAGCTCCGCGGGCACCTCCGGTGGCGAGGCATGGCGGATCATCCCCGCCGGCCTGCACGGCCCGGCCACCGTCGACGTCGGCAACGCCGGCACGGTGATGCGCTTCCTGCCGCCGGTCGCCGCGCTCGCCGACGGCCCCATCCGCTTCGACGGCGACCCGCGCTCCTACGAGCGCCCGCTGGGCGGCGTCATCGACGCACTGCGCGCCCTCGGCGCCCGGATCGACGACGACAACCGCGGCGCCCTCCCGATGACGGTGTTCGGCGGCGGTGCCCTGGAGGGCGGCGCGGTCGAGATCGACGCGTCCTCGTCCTCCCAGTTCGTCAGCGCCCTGCTGCTGTCCGCGCCGCGCTTCAACCAGGGCGTCGAGGTCCGGCACGTCGGCGCGGCGCTGCCCTCGATGCCGCACATCCGGATGACCGTCGACATGCTGCGCAGCGTCGGCGCCCAGGTGGACACGCCGGAGGCGGGCGGCGAGCCGAACGTCTGGCGGGTCACCCCCGGCGCCCTGCTCGGCCGCGACCTGGTCGTCGAGCCGGACCTCTCCAACGCCCAGCCGTTCCTGGCCGCGGCGCTGGTCACCGGCGGCCGGGTCACCGTCCCGGACTGGCCCGAGCACACCACCCAGCCCGGCGACGCGCTGCGCGAGATCTTCACCGCCATGGGCGGCTCCTGCGAGCTGACCGACCACGGCCTGACCTTCACCGGCAGCGGCCGGATCCACGGCATCGACGTCGATCTCAGCGAGGTCGGCGAGCTGACGCCGGGCATCGCCGCGGTCGCCGCGCTCGCCGACTCGCCCTCCACGCTGCGCGGTGTGGCGCACCTCCGGCTGCACGAGACCGACCGGCTCGCCGCGCTGACCAAGGAGCTCAACGAACTCGGCGGCGACGTCACCGAGACCGCGGACGGACTGCACATCCGCCCCCAGCCGCTGCACGGCGGGATCTTCCACACCTACGAGGACCACCGGCTGGCCACCGCCGCCGCGATCATCGGCCTGGCCGTCGAGGGCGTGGAGGTGGAGAACGTCGCCACCACCGCCAAGACCCTGCCCGACTTCCCCGGCCTGTGGACGGACATGCTCGATCCGGCGTCCACCCCCGCCCGGCGAGCTTGAGGGTCGCCACACCATGCGCCGCTACGGGAAGAACCCCGATGAGGACGACGTCCGCGTCCGCCCCAACCGCAAGGGCAACCGCCCGCGGACGAACATCCGCCCCAAGCACGAGGACGCCCGCGAGGGCTTGGTCCTGACCGTCGACCGGGGCCGACTGACCTGCCTGATCGACGACCGCAAGGTCACCGCCATGAAGGCCCGCGAACTGGGCCGCAAGAGCGCGGTGGTCGGCGACCGGGTCGCCGTGGTCGGCGATCTGAGCGGCGACAAGGACACCCTGGCCCGGATAGTGCGGGTCGAGCCGCGCAGCTCCACGCTGCGCCGCACGGCCGATGACGACGACCCGTTCGAGCGGGTGGTGGTCGCCAACGCCGACCAGCTCGCGATCGTCACCGCGCTCGCCGACCCCGAGCCCCGCCCCCGGCTGATCGACCGCTGCCTGGTCGCCGCCTACGACGCCGGGCTGGACCCGCTGCTGGTGCTGACCAAGTCCGACCTCGCCGCGCCGGACGCACTGCTGGAGTCCTACGGCGCGCTCGGCGTCCCGTACGTCGTCACCAACCGCGACGAGCTGACCGACGGCAGTGCCGCCGAGCGGATCCGGGAGCAGCTGACCGGCCGGATGACGGCCTTCGTGGGGCACTCCGGGGTGGGCAAGACGACCCTGGTCAACGCCCTGGTGCCGGCGCGCCGCCGGGCCACCGGGCACGTCAACGCGGTCACCGGCCGCGGCCGGCACACCACCACCTCGGCGCTGGCGCTGCCGCTGCCCGGCGACACCGGCTGGGTCATCGACACCCCGGGCGTCCGCTCCTTCGGGCTGGCCCACATCGACCCGTCCCGGGTCATCCACGCCTTCCCGGACCTGAAACCCGGCACCGACGGCTGCCCCCGGGCGTGCAGCCACGACGAACCGGACTGCGCGCTGGACGCGTGGGTGGCCGGGGGGCACGCCGAACCGGCCCGCCTGTATTCCCTGCGCCGGTTGCTCTCCACCCGTGAACGACGCGAGGGCGACTGATCACCGCAAACCCCTGCCACCCGTCAGCGGCACGGGCATAATCGCCCCCGTGGCAGAACCGGTCCGGTCTGGTCCCGTCCGGTCGGAAGTGGTCACCTGGCTGAAGCGGTCACCGAGCTGACGGAGGCAATGGGATATGGCGTGGCTGCTGGTCGTGGTGGCGGGGCTACTGGAGACCGGCTTCGCGGTCTGCCTCAAGCTCTCGCACGGCTTCACCCGCCTCTACCCGACCATCGCCTTCGCGGTCTTCGCACTGGGCAGCTTCGGCCTGCTGACGCTGGCACTGCGCAAACTCGACGTCGGCCCGGCGTACGCGGTCTGGACCGGCATCGGCGCGGCCGGCACCGCGATCTACGGCATGGTCTTCCTCGGCGACCTGGTCTCCACGCTGAAGATCATCTCCATCACCCTGGTCATCGCCGGGGTGATCGGCCTCCAACTGTCCGGCTCGGCGCACTGATGTCCGTAGCGGCGCCCGGATCAGCCCGCGAGCCCGGCGAACGCGCCCCGCACGAGCCGGGAAACCGCCTCGGTCTCGCCCTCGGACTCCCGCCACGTCCGCTGCCGCGGCACCGTTACGCGCACGTCCGCCGGTAACCGGACCGGGTCCGGGGCCCGTTCCGGGCCGGCCGGCGCGACCACGCAGGACAGGGTCAGCCGGGCCGCGGCCTCACAGGCGACGTCCAGGGCCGGCAGCTCCTCCCGGGGTCGGCCGGGCGCCAGCGCCGCCACCGCCCGCTCATGGAACCGGCCGACGAGCTCGGCGGGCCCGGCCTGACCGGCCGGCAGCCGGTCGCCCCAGCAACCCGTCAGTGCCGCCCTGACCAGCGGGTTCGCCCGGGCGATCCGCAGCGTCCAGGTGGCCGCCGCGGTCATCCGGGCGGCCGCGTCGTCCTCCGACCCGGCCGGGCCGGCGTCGCCCGGAGCCAGCGCCCGCTCCACGCCGGCCAGATAGGTCTCGGTCTCCCGGCGGACGAGGGCCCGGGCCAGCCCGTCCTTGCTGCCGAACTCGTTGTAGAGCGTCTGCCGGGACACCCCGGCCGCGGCCGCCACCTCCACCATCCGGACGTCCGCCCAGGCCCGGGTCAGCAGCGCCGTGTAGGCGGCGTCCAGTAGGGCTTCGCGCGCCGAGGGCATCCGCCACCTCCCTGGCTCCGCCCGAACCATGGGCCGCTCACAGAATTGACGCACCGTCAGGGACTGTCAAGACCGCCGCGGGCGCTCCCGGGGCGGGTCCGGCGGCATCCGCGGACAGACCACCCGGAGGGCCCGGCATGGCCGTGTGGCTCCCGCGTATACCAGTGGATACTGTTCGCACATGCCCGACTATCACGATGATCTTCGCCTGGCACACGTCCTGGCGGACGCCGCGGACGCCGCGACCATGGAGCGGTTCAAGGCCCTCGACCTCAAGGTGGAGACCAAACCGGATATGACTCCGGTCAGCGAGGCGGACAAATCCGCCGAGGAGCTGATCCGCGGTCAGCTCCAGCGCGCCAGGCCGCGAGACGCGGTGCTCGGTGAGGAGTTCGGCAGCGAGGGCTCGGGGCCGCGCCGCTGGATCATCGACCCGATCGACGGCACCAAGAACTACATCCGCGGGGTGCCCGTCTGGGCCACCCTGATCGCCCTGATGGAGCGCGGCGAGGGCGGCGACCGCCCGGTGGTCGGGCTCGTCTCGGCCCCGGCACTGAACCGCCGCTGGTGGGCCGCGGAGGGCCTGGGCGCCTTCACCGGCCGCAGCCTGACCTCCGCGAACCGCCTCCACGCCTCCGAGGTCGGCCGCATCCAGGACGCGTCCTTCGCGTACTCGTCACTGACCGGCTGGGAGGAGCACGACAAGCTCTCCAGCTTCCTCGACCTGACCCGGGACTGCTGGCGCACCCGGGCCTACGGCGACTTCTGGCCCTACATGATGGTCGCCGAGGGGACCGTGGACATCTGCGCGGAGCCCGAGCTGTCGCTGTGGGACATGGCGGCCTGTGCGGTGATCGTCCAGGAGGCCGGCGGGCGCTTCACCGGGCTGGACGGCCGGCCGGGTCCGCACAGCGGCAATGCGGCGGCCTCCAACGGCCTGCTCCACGAGGACCTGCTGTCGTACCTCGGCGACAGCCGGAGCTGATCCACCACCGAGCGGACTGGGCCGGATCACCCACCGGAAACCCCCGCCGACCTGCACAGGGGCAGATGTTCGGACTGACGTCCAACATCTGCCCCTTGTTGTGCGCCCGAGAGCATGTGAACATGAGAACCCCCCACTTTGTGCACTTGTGAATCGTTTCGCATATTCACATGCACCCAAGGAGGTGGCTCTTCTCCATGTCCATGCTCGTCAAAGACGCCATGAGCACGGTGGTCCTCACCATCGGGCCGGCTCACACCCTCCGCCAGGCGGCGCGACTGATGGCGGCCCGCCGCATCGGCGCGGCCGTCGTCTTCGACAAGGACACCTACGGCGTCGGCATCCTCACCGAGCGCGACATCCTCAACTCCCTCGGCGCGGGCGAGAATCCCGACCGGGAGACCGCACAGAGCCACACCACGTCCGACGTGGTCTTCGCGACTCCGGACTGGACCCTGGACGATGCAGCGGGCGCCATGGTGCGCGGCGGCTTCCGCCACCTCGTCGTCCTCGACGACCTCGAACCGGTCGGCATCGTCTCGGTCCGCGACATCATCCGCTGCTGGTCCGACGCCCCCGACCGGGCGGCCGCGGCGGCCTGAGGGGCGCCCCGCACCCCGGCGCGACACCCGTCTCCCGAGGGCGCGCGAGCGGGCGTATGCAGGCACGCATACGCACGAAGAGGCCGGAGCCCCATGGCATCCGGCCTCTTCGGCATGTACGGCAAGCGACGATCGGTCGCCCGGGCGGCCGGCCGACGCCACGGGGGCGGCCGGCCGGACCGTGCGGGACCGCTAGCCGCGCAGGGCCTGGACCGCGGCCTCCAGCCGCTTGCCGTAGTCCGCGTCCGCCTGGCGGAAGTTCTCGATCGCGCGCTGCACTATGTCATCGCGGGAAACCTTGGCGATGAAGCCCGCCAGGTTGTTGATCAGGCGCTCCTTCTCCGCCTCCGACAGCAGGCGGTAGAGGTTGCCGGCCTGGACGAAGTCGTTGTCTTCGGCGTGCGAGGGCGCCGCGGTCTCGCCGGTCCCACCCGACACCGGGAACGGCTGCCACAGTGCCCGGCCGGTCTCGGTCGGACCGCCGAAGCTGTTCGGCTCGTAGTTCTTCTGGCGGCCGTGACGGCCGTCGTAGAGCGCGCCGTCGCGGCCGTGGGTGCGCGCCTCGGTGGCGTGCGGGCGGTTCACCGGCAGGTGGTCGGCGTTGATGCCGACGCGGTAGCGGTGCGCGTCGCCGTACGCGAAGAGGCGGCCCTGGAGCATCTTGTCGGGGGACGGGCCGATGCCCGGCACGAAGTGGTGCGGGGAGAAGATCGACTGCTCGACCTCGGCGAAGATGTTCTCCGGGTTGCGGTTGAGCTCCAGCTTGCCGATCTCGATCGGCGGGTAGTCCTCGTGCGGCCAGACCTTGGTCAGGTCGAACGGGTTGAAGCGGTAGTTGGCCGCCTCTGCCGCCGGCATGATCTGCACCTGGACGGTCCAGGTCGGGAACTCACCGCGCTCGATGGACTCGCGCAGGTCGCGCTGGTGGCTGTCCGGGTCCTCGCCGGCGAGCTTGTTGGCCTCGTCCTGGGTGAGGTTCTTGATGCCCTGGTCGGTCTTGAAGTGGTACTTGACCCAGAAGACCTCGCCCGCTTCGTTGTTCCACTGGAAGGTGTGCGAGCCGTAGCCGTTGAGGTGGCGGTACGACGCGGGGATGCCGCGGTCGCCGAACAGCCAGGTCACCTGGTGGGTCGCCTCGGGCGACAGGCCCCAGAAGTCCCAGACGTTGTCCGCCTCCTGGGAGCCGGAGTACGGGTCGCGCTTCTGGGTGTGGATGAAGTCGGGGAACTTGAGGGCGTCCTTGATGAAGAACACCGGGGTGTTGTTGCCGACGAGGTCGTAGTTGCCCTCTTCGGTGTAGAACTTCAGCGCGAAGCCGCGCGGGTCACGCACGGCGTCGGCCGCGCCGAGGTTGCCGGCGACCGTCGAGAAGCGCAAGAACGTCTCGGTCTGCTTGCCGACCTCGGAGAGGAACTTCGCGCGGGTGTACTTGGTCACATCCGCGGTCACCGTGAACGTGCCGTACGCACCGGCGCCACGGGCGTGCACGATGCGCTCCGGGATCCGCTCGCGGTTGAAGTGCGCGAGCTTCTCGATCAGGAGCTGGTCCTGGATGAGACCGGGGCCGCCGACGCCCGCCGTCTCGCTGTTCTGGTTGTCCCCGACGGGAGCGCCGGACTCCGTGGTCAGCGGTCCGGTGATGGTCTCTTCCGACACGTGCGCCTCCTGATGTCTTCGTACACCTGCCCTTGGCTTGCGCCGAACCCGATCCTACATTGGACTTTGTCTAAGTCAAGAAGTACCCGAACTTCGTACCTGATCCGGTGATGGACGACCGCTGCTACCCTGGTGTCTATCTGACTGATAGGTGATTGGCATGAGTGACCTGCTGGAACGGCTCCGGGGACGCGGCTGGCGGCTGACCGCACAGCGTCGCGTCGTCGCCGAGGTCCTGGACGGGGACCACGTCCACTACACCGCCGACGAAGTGCACGCCAAGGCGTCCGAGCGCCTCCCCGAGATCTCCCGCGCCACGGTCTACAACACCCTCGGCGAGCTGGTCTCGCTCGGTGAGGTGCTCGAGGTGAGCACCGACGGCCGCGCCAAGCGCTACGACCCCAACGCCCATCACGACCACCAGCACCTCGTCTGCTCACGCTGCGGCACGATCCGCGACGTGCACCTCCACGGCGACCCGCTCTCCGCACTGCCCGAGCCGGAGCGCTACGGCTTCGAGGTCTCCGAGGTCACCGTGACCTACCGGGGCATCTGCCCCACCTGCAGCACCCAGCCCTGACCCGGGACGGCCCCTTCCGGGACGGCCCCCTCGCCGGGCCGTACCCCTGGGCCGTGCCTTCCGGGCCCCGCCTCTGGGCCACAACCCCACGGCTGCACCCGAGGCCCCCACTCCCGGGGTGCACCCGCGCGGCGACCACCTCATGGGCCGCGCCCGCCGAGCCAACCGCCGCCCGGGCCGCGCCCCCACTACGGACCGCCGCCCGGGCCGTGCGCGGCCACCCGATGCGCCGCACCCCCGCGTACCGGCCGCTCCGCCACCTCGGCGGTGTGGTGCTCGTAGCGGCCGCCCCGCGGGCCTCCGGCATCCCACGGATCCCCCACGCCGTACGGCTCACCGGCACCCCAGGGACCTCCCGCTCCCCCGCCCCTCCGGCGGTGAACGGGCCTCCAGCACCACGCCGCATACACGGCGAGGCCGGTAGGCAACGCCCGTACGCACGGCAACGCGTGCACCACCCGAGGCTTCCCCCGCCCCCTCCCCCCTCTCCCCCTTCGGGGGAGGGGGCGGGGGTGGGTTCGGGGGTGGGGGGGTGCAGCAGCACGCCACACCAACCCCCACCCCGCAAGCCCCTTGCCCGCATCTGACGGTCCGTCATATCGTCGGCGCGCCACGCTTTTCGGCCATCGGGACCGACCGCGCCCCGGCCCTCCCGGGAACGCCCGGCCGGCGCCCCGGCGCACGTTGTCCCCCTCCGCAAGGAGCACCCCGTGGGAGAGCCGTACCCGTCCCCCGCCCCGACACCCCCGCCGACCACCCCCGACGAGTCGACCCCACCGCCCGGGCCGAGCGCGCCACCGGGACCGAGCCCCCTTCCCGAGCCCACCGCGTCGAGCGCCCCCCGAACACCCTCCGCACCACACACACCGCCCGAGCCACCCATACCACCCGTACCGCCCGCACCCTCCAGATCAGCCAGACCACCCACACCCCCATCCACCCCGCCCACCCCAGCAACCCGCACTGCATCCGCCCTCCCCACCACCACCAGCCCCACCACCCCAAACCCCCACCCCCCAGCCCTCCAAGCCCGGGCGCTGGCAAGGTCATTCGGGCGGGGCGACAGGGCGTTGGCCGCGCTCGGACCGGTGGACGTGGCGATCGCGCCCGGCGAGTTCGTCTGTGTCGTGGGGCCGTCCGGGTGCGGGAAATCGACCCTGCTGCGGATCGCCGCGGGGCTACTGCGGCCCAGCGCGGGCGAGTTGGAGCTCCGGACGAGCCCCGACCGCCCGGCCGCGATGATCTTCCAGGACTACGGCATCTACGACTGGAAGACCGTCCTGGCCAACGTCCGCTTCGGGCTCGACATCCAGCGCGTGCCCCGTAAGGAGGCCGACCGGCGGGCCCGGTCCTGGCTCGCCCGGATGGGGCTCGCCGACTTCGCGGCCGCCTACCCGGCCGCCCTCTCCGGCGGCATGCGCCAGCGCGTCGCCATCGCCCGCGCGCTCGCCGTCGAGCCCGGGATCCTGCTGATGGACGAGCCGTTCGCGGCCCTGGACGCCCAGTTGCGGACCATCCTCCAGGACGAGTTGCTCGCCCTCACCCAGACCACCCGCACCACCACCCTCTTCATCACCCACAGCCTCGAAGAGGCCCTGGTCCTGGGCGACCGGGTCCTGGTGATGTCCGCCCGACCCGGCCGGATCATCGCCGAACGCCGCCCGCCGTTCGCCCGCCCGCGCACCGGAGAGGTCCGCGCCGCTCCCGAATTCGCCGCTCTGAAGGCGGAGTTGTGGGAGCTGCTGCGCGGTGAGGTCACCGGCCGGGCCACCACCGACCCCGAGGGGGCCGTACCCGCATGACCACCGCCCTCGACAACGACAGACCCGGCCCCGACCGCCTCCTGGTCCGGCGCCCTGGCCCTCAAGAGCTCCAACCGGAACGCGCCCACCGCCGCCGGCGCACCCTCGAAGTCTCCCTGGCGGTCGCCGTCCCGCTGCTGCTGGTCCTCTTGTGGCAGTTGGCCGCCACGCGGTCCTGGATAGACGCCCGGGTCTATCCCGCGCCCTCCACGATCCTGGCCGACGGCTGGCACCGCGCCCTAGCCGGCGAGCTCTGGCCGGACGTCCGGGCGACGCTCCAGCGCGTCCTGGCCGGCTACGCCGCCGGGACCGTCAGCGGCTATCTGCTGGGCCTGCTGATGGGCTCCCTGTCGCTGGTGCGGGCCGCCCTGGAGCCGCTCCTGGATGCCCTCTACGTCGTCCCCAAGCTGGCCCTGCTGCCAATCTTCCTCAACATGTTCGGGCTCGGCGAGGGCCCGCAGATCGCCCTGGTGGCGGCCACCGTCTTCTTCTTCGTCTGGATCTCCACGATGGCGGCGGTGCTCGCCGTGCCGGCAGGCCACCGGGACGCCGGCCGGGTCTTCGGCGCCAGCCGCTGGCAGATGTTCCGGCACGTCCTGTTGCCCGCGTCACTGCCCGCCGTCCTCGTAGGCGCCCGGATCGCCGCGGGTGTCGCCGTCCTGGTGATCGTCGCCTCGGAACAGATCGCCGCGGCCGACGGGCTCGGCCACCTGATCTTCGATTCCCGGGCGCTGTTCCAGAACGACGTGATGTTCGTCGGCATCGTCTGCGTGGCGGTCCTCGGCGTGCTCTTCTCCGAACTGGTGCGGCTGGCCGGGCGGTTCCTCACCCCCTGGGCACCCCGCGACCGCGGCCGCGCGCAGAACTGAACCCGGTCCGCACACCGTCCCCGCACCCACCGCCCCAGGGCACCCCCAGGCCCCCGAACCCCCGGAACACCGGCCCGTACGGAGGTCCCATGCACACCCGCCCCCGCCCCCGCGTCACCGTCGCCGTCGCCGCCCTGACCGCCGCACTCGCCCTCAGTGCGGGCTGCGCCGCCGGTCCCGACCCCGCCGCCCCCGCCAAGCCACGCACCATCAAGGCCGTACGGGGCTGCGGCGCCCACTCCTGGACCGACCCCGCCGACCTCTCCCCCGGCCGCGCCCCGGCCCGCTGCGCCAAGGGGACCCCGGCCCCCGCCCCCCTCAGCAAGCACCGCACCCTCACCGTCGCCACCGGCACACTGAGCGCCGAGTACGTCGCCCCCCTACGGGTCGCCCTGGCCAAGGGCGAGTTCCGCAAGGAGGGCCTGGACGTCCGACTGAAGGTGCTGCCGACCCCGGACGCCCTGCCGCTGCTGGCCAAGGGCGACCTGGACGCCCTCTGGGCGGCGCCGGAAGCCGCCGTGGTCAACGGCGTCAACGGCGGCTTCGACATCCGTTGGGTGGCGGGCAACTTCTTCCCCGGCCCGAAGTCCCGGAGCGGCCTGTGGGTGCGGCTCAAGAACGGGCAGAACGCCCCGTCGGTCTCCCTCAAGGGCGCGACGCTGGGCACCATGATCGGCAAGGGCTCGGTGATCATGTACTCGATGGACCGGGCGTTCGCCGCCCACGGCGCCGGCCTGGACTCCGTCACCTTCCAGCAGCTCGGCTCGGCCGACGTCCTCACCGCCCTGACCGGCGGCGGCGTGGACTCCGCCTGGCTACTGGACCCGGTGTGGCGCCAGCTGGACGGCAACCCGCAGTACGCCTTCCTCGGCGGCCAGCCACAGGGCGAGCCGCTCGGTGGCGCCCTGTACGGCCCCAACCTCCTCCAGAAGGACCCGGACGCCGGCGTCGCCTTCCTCCGCGCCTACATCCGCACCGTCAACACCTACTTCACCGGCGACTACAAGGCGGACCGGGCATTCGTCACGGAACTGGCCGGGTTGCTGAAGGTCGATCCGAAGATCCTGGAGTCGGTGCCCCCGCTGCGGATGGACTGGGAAATCAGGAAGGGCACCACCGACCGGCTCCAGCGGTCCTACCGCGACGCCGGCGTCACCAAGGGAGCGCCGCTGCCGGAGAACAAGCTCGTGGACCGCGGCCTGTACGCGGAGGCGGTCGGGCACCGCCCGTAGCCGGTGGCCTGGATACGCCGAAGGCCCGGATCCTTGAGGATCCGGGCCTTCGACTTGAGTAGCGGGGACAGGATTTGAACCTGCGACCTCTGGGTTATGAGCCCAGCGAGCTACCGAGCTGCTCCACCCCGCGCCGTTGTGGGTTTACTGTAACCCACCCCCGACGACCAGCGCAAATTCCCTCCGCCCCGCCCGGGAACAGGGCTCAGGACCCGGTCCGGCCGACCGCGCCCTGGGCACCGGAGCCACCAGCCTCGCCCGCCGGCGTCAGGCGCTCAGCTCCTCCTGGAGTGCCGTCCGCAGCCGGGCCGCCCGCTCCGCCACCTCCGGCGGCCCGAGCTCCACGGCCCGCGCGCACCAGCGCTGGGCCTCCGCGAGCGCCCCACGACGGGCGGCGATCAGCGCCAGCCGCAGCGCCGCCCGGCCGTGCCCGCTCTCGGCTGCGCGCTGCCACCACAGGGCGGCCTCGGGGAGGCTGCCCTCGCGGGCCAGCAGCAGCCCGAGGTTGAAGGCGCCGTTACGGCTGCCGGCCTCGGCCGCCTCGCGGTACCAGGCCGCCGCCTCGACGGCGTCCCCGCGAGCCGCCGCGAACATGCCAACCCGGACCTGGGCACGGCGGTGGCCCTGCCGCGCGGCCCGCTCGTACCACTGCCGGCTCTCGTCGTCCCCGGACCGCTCGTCGTCTGCCTCCGCGGACCGGCGGTCGAGGAGGTCGGCGAGCCGGAAGGCCGCCTCGGCGCTGCCGCCGCCGGCCGCGCAGCGCAGGTTCCGCTCCGCGTCCCGGAGGTCGCCGTCGCGCAGCTGCGCTATGGCGACCTGGAGCGCCGCCTCGGTGTGCCCGGCGGCCGCCGCCCGCTGATACCAGGAGCGCGCCAGCCGTTCCTCGCCGCGCCCGGCGAACAGGATGCCGAGGTTGAACGCGGCGTCCACGCTGCCGGCTTCGGCCGCCTTGGAGAACCACGGCTCGGCCCCGGAGGCGTCGCCGCGCTGGAGCAGCAGGATGGCCAGCGCGTTGGCGGCCTCGCGGTGGCCCGCGTAGGCGGCGCGGCGGTACCACTGTTCGCCCTGGCCGGGTCGACCCTGCTCGGCGCAGAGCAGGCCGAGGTTGTAGGCGCCGTTGACGTCCCCGGCGTCCAGCGCGGCGCGGTACCAGCGCTCGGCGGTCTGGAGCTCACCACGGTCGGCATGGAGGGCGCCCAGCGCGTTGGCGGCGTTGCCGTCGCCGTCCTGGGCCGCCCGCCGCCACCACTCCGCGGCACTCTCCTCGTCCCCGGCGTCGCGCAGCAGGAAGCCCAGCGCGCAGGCGGCGCGAGCCTCACCGTCCTTGGCCGCGGAGAGGTACCAGCGGCCGGCCTCCTGGATGTCGCCGCGCTCCTCCAGCAGCGCGCCGAGTTGCAGCGCGGCCCGCCGGTGGCCGCGGGCGGCGGCCTGCCGGTACCACTGCTCGGCCTCGGCCTGCTGGGTCAACTCCCCGTAGGCGGGCACCGTCCGGCGGTCGGCGTCGCGGCCGTCCTCGATGACTCGGGCGAGCCGGTAGGCGGCCTCGCGGTGGCCGCGCTCGGCGGCGGCTCGGAACCAGCGCTCGGCGCCGATGTCCCCGCGGTGCTCCAGGAGGTCGGCGAGGGCGTACGCGCCCAGGTAGTGGCCGGACTCGGCGGACTGGCGCAGCCAGTACTCGGCGGCCGGTTCGTCACCGCGCTCGCGGTAGTGGCGCCCCAGGGCGTGCGCCGCGGCAGCGGATCCGGCGACGGCGGCGATCCGCCACCAGCCGGCGGCCTCGTCGGCGTAGCCCCGCTGGTGGAGGAGGACGCCGAGGTTGTTGGCCGCGGCCCGGTCTCCGGCGGCGGCCGTGGAGCGGAGGTACGGCTCGGCTCCGTCGAGGTCGGCGCGGCGCAGCAGCATCGCACCCAGTGCGCTCATGGCGGCGGTGTCGCCCGCCTCGGCGGCGCGGCGGTACCCGGACTCGGTCACCGCGTCGGACGCCTCGGCCGTGCCGTCGGCCTCCATCGCGTCCATCGCCATCTCGGATTCGCGCCCCTCATCGGGCGCCTGCACAAACCGGTCCGTCTCCAACAACCTTGCCTTGTCCCCCATAAGAACCATCGTCGCATCACCTGTAACCCGCGTACACCTGGTATACCGCAGCCGGTGAGGTCACTTCAGCGGTTTGTCGACTTCCCGACACGGCGACATCCCAAACTCAAGCACACGACTTTCCCCCATGGGTTGTCCGACCCGCCCCGGACGAGCTTTGACCCGAACGCATGACAAAGGCCCGGATTCTCAAGGAATCCGGGCCTTGGTCTTTCAGTAGCGGGGACAGGATTTGAACCTGCGACCTCTGGGTTATGAGCCCAGCGAGCTACCGAGCTGCTCCACCCCGCGCCGTTGTGACTTCAACCTATCACGTCACGGGGGCCACCATTGACACACAGGTCCCGGTGGCCGCCGGTGCGAACCGGCGGCCACCGGACCTCGGTCCGGGGCAGCTGCTCAACTGCCGGACTTGCCGCCCTTCTCGGACGCCTTGGCCGCCCGGTCCAGCGCGGCCTTCAGCTTCTTCTGGGCCTCGCCGTACGCGCCCCAGTCGCCGGCCACCCGCGCCTTCTCGCCGTCGTCGTACGCCTTCTCGGCGTCCGTCAGGGCCTGCTGCACGGTCTGGCCGGACGGCGGTTGCTGGCCGGTCTGGCCGCCGCCGGGCGGGGTCTCCGAGCCCGTGCTCGGCGCCTTCTTGCCGAAGACGACGTCGAGCGCGTCCTTGAGGCTGTTCTCCAGGACGGGCTTGCTGTCGCCATAGCTCACCAACACCTTCTTCAGGAGCGGGTAGTTGGTGTTGGCGCCGCGCAGGTAGACCGGTTCGACGTAGAGCAGCCCGCCGTCCAGGGGGACGGTCAGCAGGTTGCCGTACTCGATCTCCGAGTCGCCGAACTTCTTGAGGATGTTCAGCTCATTGGCGATCGTCGGGTCGGAGTTGAACTTCGACTGGGCCAGCTGTGGGCCCGGCACCGGTGTCTGCGCGGGCAGTTTCAACAGTCTGATCTTGCCGTAGTCGGAGCTCGTCGCATCGGCGTCGACCGCCATGAAGGCGCCCAGGTTGTCCTTCTTGTTGGGCGTGAAGGTCGTCGTCAGCGAGAACGCCTGTTCCTTCTGGTCGGGCATCTTCATGCTGAGGTAGTACGGCGGCACCGCGTTGCCCGACTTGGTGGTCGGGTCGCTGGGGATCTGCCAGCGCTCCGAACCGGTGTAGAAGGTGCCCGGGTCGGTGACGTGGTACGCGGTCAGCAGCTGGCGCTGCACCTTGAAGAGGTCCTGCGGGTACCGCAGGTGGGCCTGCAGATCCGGGCTGATGGCGCTCTTCTTCTCGACCGTGCCGGGGAACGCCTTCATCCAGGTCTTGAGGACCGGGTCCTTGGTGTCCCACTGGTAGAGCTTGACCGTGCCGTCGTACGCGTCGACCGTCGCCTTGACGGAGTTGCGGATGTAGTTGACCTGGTTCTGCTGGGCCACCACCGCCCGCTGGCCGTCGGTGAGCGAGTCGGCGGTGCTGTCCCCGAGGGTGGTGCGCGAGGCGTACGGGTAGCCGTTGCTGGTGGTGTACGCGTCGACGATCCACTGGATCCGGCCGTCGATCACCGCCGGGTAGGCGTCGCCGTCGATGGTCAGCCAGGGGGCGACGGACTCGACGCGCTCCTTGGGCGTGCGGTTGTACAGGATCCGCGATGTGTCGCCGATGGCGCCGGAGTACAGGATCTGCGGCTCCCCGAACGCCACCGCGTACGCGGCGCGGTTGATCGGGTTGGAGAGGCTGACCCCGCTCTTGCCCTGGTAGCGGTAGCTCTTCTCACCGCTGTCGTCGGAGTAGTCCAGCTCCTGCTGCGGCCCGCCCACGATGGAGTACTGGGTGGTCTTCTCGCCGTAGTAGACGCGCTGTTCGTGCGGCGGGAGCTGGCCCGTGGACGGCAGGTCCGACTCGGTGTACTGCGGGCCGCCGCCGTCGGCGGTCTCGGTCCCCTTGGCGGTGACCGCGCCGTAGCCGTGGGTGTACTTGAAGTGGTCGTTGATCCAGTTGCGCTCGGGGATGCCGGCGATGTTCAGCTCGCGCAGGCCGATGACGGTGTCCTGCTCCTTGCCGTCCTTGTCCTTGTACCGGTCGACGTCCAGGGTGGACGGGAACTGGTAGTAGGACCGCACCTGCTGCTGTTGCTGGAAGGCCGGCGAGACCACGTTCGGGTCGAGCAGGCGCATGCTGGCGGTGGTGTCCGCCTCGTCCCGGAGCCGCTGGCTGTCCTCCTGGGTGGCCGGCTTGTTGGTGCCCTTGTAGGGCGTCTCCTTGGAGTCCTGGATGTCGTACGCGTCCCGGGTCGCCTTGATGTTCTGCTTGATGTACGGCGCTTCCTTGGCCTGCTCGTTCGGCTGGACCTGGAACTTCTGGACGATCGCCGGGTATAGCCCGCCGATCAGGACGGCGGAGAGCACCATCAGGCCAAACCCGATCACCGGCAGTTGCCAGGTGCGCCGCCAGAGGGTGGCGAAGAACAGGACCGCACAGATCGCCGCGATGAAGAACAGGATGGTCTTCGCCGGCAGATAGGCGTTGGCGTCGACGTAGCGCAGGCCGGTCCAGTTGTCGGCCGACTTCAGGCCGCTGGACTTCACCGCCAGGCCGTACCGGTCGAGCCAGTAGGCGATCGCCTTCAGGGAGACGAAGATGCCCAGCAGCACCGAGAGATGGCCGGTGGCGGCGGCGGTCGCACGCGAACCGGGGCTGGTCAGCCGCAGCCCGCCGTAGAGGTAGTGGGTGAGCGCGGCGGCCACCAAGGACAGCACCGCACAGGCGAAGCCGAAGCTCAACAGGAAGCGGTACCAGGGCAGATCGAAGGCGTAGAACGAGACGTCCTTGTGGAACTGCGGGTCCGTCGTGCCGAACGGGACGCCGTTGACCCACTGGAGCCACGTGCGCCACTCACCGGAGGCGGAGGCCCCGGCGATCAGCCCGATCACCGCGGTGACCGCGACCAGCGCCCACTTCTTGAACGGGGCGACGCCCATGCGGTAGCGGTCCAGGCTCTGCTGCTCCATGGACATCGCGCTGAGCGGCGGCCGCAGCCGGTGTGCCAGCCAGATGTTGACGCCGACGGCGACCGCCATCACGACGCCGAAGGCGAAGAACAGACCGATCTTGGTCCACAGGGTGGTGGTGAAGACCGAGGAGAAGTGGACCGACCGGTACCAGAGCCAGTCGGTCCAGAATCCCGAGAACATCACGAAGAGCATGGCCAATACGGCCAGTACGCCCAACGTCATGAGCAGGGTCCGCAGCCGTCGCGACGGTCGGCCGACTCTGATCCGTGGCCCGGTGGGGCCTCCGCCGCGGTCCGGCATCTGGAAAGCCAAGGTGCGCACCTCGAAGTTCGCTGTCGTGTGGGGCAGGCCCGGCGATAGTAGGACCCAGTGATGCAACTTACGACGGCTTTACTCGGTTCCCGATTTCCGGGGTTCACAAGGCACGATGTTGGGCATGACCAACCTCCCCGTTGACGGCACCCCCCTGGCCGCCGACCCGCTGACCCGCGCGGTACTCGAAATCGACGAGTACACCGCCGGGCTCGGCTGGGATCAGCCCGCCCGTTTGTTCGCCCTCGTCGACACCGCCAAGCTCCGTACGCAGGAGCCCTCGCTCGCCGCCCAACTGGGCATCGACGAGTCCGCCGACGCCTCCCTGACCCCCATCGAGCAGGACGAGATCCCGGCCGGCACGCCGCTGGACGAGTTCCTCGCCACCATCGCCTGGCCGGACGCCGTCGTCGGCTGTGCCTTGACCGTGGAGCGCCTGATGCTCCCGCCGTCCGCCGAGAAGGCCGAGCCGGCGGGCATGACCGAGAAGCAACTCGCCAAGTGGGTCGCCGAGCACCCCGAGCGCCAGGAGGTGCGGATGACGGTGGCCGTCCTCCGGGACGGCGCCCGCGAATCGGCGCTGCGGCTGCGCGAGAAGGACTCCACCTCCGAGGTGCTGACCGGCAAGGCACTGGTCCCCGGCCTCGCGGACGCACTGGCCGCGACCTTCGAGGAATAGCCGCACGGCGGGCCGGACGGCCCGCCGGTCAACCCCCGCTACCGGCCTGCTGGGCTACAGCTCGGCAGGCCGGCGGTGTCGTTCTTGCGGATCTTCTCCAGCGCCTGCACCGCGTCTCCTATGGTGCCGACCTTGACCAGGCGGAGCCCGCTGGGGGTGTCCTTCGCGGCGGCCGAGCAGTTCTCCTTGGGCGTCAGGAAGAACTCCGCGCCCTTGTCCCGCGCACCGATCGTCTTCATCGAGATGCCGCCGATCGGACCGACCTTGCCCTGGTCGTCGATGGTGCCCGTGCCGGCGACGAACTTGCCGCCGGTCAGATTCCCACCGGGGGTGAGCTTGTCGACGATGCCGAGCGCGAACATCAGGCCGGCGCTCGGGCCACCGACGTCAGCGAGCTTCACGTCGATGGGGAACGGGAAGATGTGGTCCACCTGGGCCTGGATGCCCACCACCGCACGGCCGCTGTCCGCCGCGGTGGTGATCGTGATCTGCTTGCCGGGGCCCTCGGGCCGCTTGCCCTGCTTCTCCGCCGCGGCCGCCTCCTTGGCGGGGATGACGGTGAAGACCACCTTCTCGCCCGGCTTGTGCTGGGTGACGAACTTGGCGACGTCGCCGGTCTGCTGGACGTTCTTGCCGTCCACCGCCTTGATCACGTCGCCGGCGTGCAGCAGCCCGTCGGCCGGCTTGTCCTTGACGACGGCGCCCACGACGGTCTGACTGGCGACCGGGATGTGCAGCTGCTGGAGCGCGGCTACCTTGGCGCTCTCCTGGGACTGGGTGAACTCCTCGGCGTTCTGCTGATCGGCCTGCTCGGCCGTCTGGCCCTCCGGGTAGAGCGTCTTGTGCGGCACCACCGCACTGCTCGGGTCCAGCCAGCCGTAGACCGCCTCGAAGAGGTTCATGTTGTAGTCCGGCCCGGTGACCCGGACCGTGGTCATGTTGAGGTTGCCGGTCGTCGGATACGTCTTCCGGCCGGTGATCTGGAGCACCGGCTCACCGTTGTGATCACCGAGGGTGTTGACCGTCGGCCCCGGCGACATCTCGGAATACGGAACGGGAATCAGCACCCCGGCACAGAGCAGCGCGATCAGCATCAGGGTCGAGGCGAGCAGCGTCGCGGTGCGGCGTGGCATGGAACGACAGTACGGGACGGGTATGACAACCGGCCCGCGGGGCCGTCCGGACGGGGCACCGGAGGCGTCAGGCCGGTTCCGAGGCGTGCTCGGGGGCGGTCGTGGCGGAGGCGGGGGCGGCGTGCTCCTTCTCCATCGCGGCGCGGAACCGGGCGTAGCCCGCCAGCTCGGCGATGTCCCCGGTCCGGCGGTTGCGCATGGCCCAGCTGCTCCAGAGTGCAGCGATCAGCCCGGCCAGCACCGGAATCAGCAGCCAGAGCAGCGCTCCCATGGCAACCTCCCTACCCCTTGCGCGCCCGCGATCGACAAATAAGCAGATTAACCATCTGCCAGGTCAACGCTGGTGCCGGGGAGCCGGTTACGCAACCGGAACCCGGGATTCCGGTTCGGCTTCGGAAGGCCCGCCCGTCGCCCGACCTCCACCCCCAGAAGACGGCGCTACGCGCCGACCCATTCCTCTGTCCCGTCCGAGAACGTCTGGTGCTTCCAGATGGGGACCTCGTGCTTGAGGTCGTCGATCAGCTTGCGGCAGGCGGCGAACGCCTCGGCGCGGTGGGGGCAGGAGACCGCGACGACCACGGCCAGATCGCCGATGGCCAGATCGCCCACCCGGTGGACGGCGGCCAGCGCGCGGACCGGATAGTCGGCGACGACCTTCTCGGCCACCCGGCGCAGCTCCTCCCCGGCGGTCGGGTGCGCGGAGTAGCCCAGTCCGTCGACGTCCGAGCCGCCGTCGTGCGAGCGGACGGTGCCGACGAAGAGTGCGGTGCCGCCCGCCGCCTGGTCCCCGACGGCCGCGAAGACCTCGTCCACGGACAGCGCGCCGGCGCGGATCTCCAGGAGCCGGATGGGGTCTGCGGCGCCCTGCTCACCAGGGTGGTCGCGGCCGGTGGACGGGCGGGTGTGCGTACCAGACATGGTCCCATCGTGCCGTACCGGGTGCGCCCCGGGGAATGGCCGTTTCCACTGGGCGGCCGGGGCCCCGTATGGAGGCTCGTACAGTCCACGGCCCTGGTGCGCCGACCCCACCCGGCCTACGGGACGGTCTGCGGGCGGCGGCCCCGGTGGCGTCAGATGCGGCGGCGGGCCTTGCGGGCGCGGCGGACCAGGGCCGCGGTACCCAGGAGGGCGACGGTGGCACCGGCCGCGCCGGCGGCGGTGGCGTCCTTGCGGCCGAGCCGGCGGCCGGCGACCGTGTGCCGTCCGGCGACCTCCTCCAGCAGCTCGGCGAGGACCTCCTCGTTGGTCCACCGGGGCCGCCAGCCCGCGTCGTGCAGTCGACTGCCGCTGACCACCCAGGGGTGCATGGTGTAGGCGAGGTCCCCGGCGGGCGACGGCGTCAGGCCGATCCGGTGCAGCCGGGCGGCGGCGCCCAGCGCCACTGAGGACGGCAGCTCCATGCGCCGGATACCGGAGAGCTCCTCGACCTCCTCCTGTTCCAGCCAGCCGTCGCAGCCCACCGCCAGCTCGCCCTCGACCTTCTCCAGGGCGGCGTGCTCCAGGGCGCTGACCAGGTCCTCCACGTGGCAGAACTGCCAGGCCGGGCGGGACCCGGCGACGACCAGGAGGCGCGGCGACTCGAAGTAGCGGGTCAGCGCGGTGTCGGTGCCGCCGACCAGGATGGCGGGGCGCAGCACGGTGACGTTGAGGCCCGGGTGGGCGCGCGGGGCGCGGCGCGCCAGGTGCTCGATCTCCAGGAGGTCGCCGACCCCGGTGGCGTCCGCCGTGGCGCGCAGTTCGGCGTCCTCGGCGAGCGGGACGTCGTTGTCGGGCAGCGCCCCGTAGACCATCGCGGAGGTGCACAGCACCACCCGGTGGACGCCGGCGGCCGCGGCGGCGGTCAGCACCGTCTGGGTGCCGCGCACGTTGTAGGCGGTGCGGGCCGTGGCGTCGGTCTCCAGGTCGAGATCGAGGGCGAGATGGACGACGACGTCCGTTCCGCGAAGTTTGTCGGCGATGGCGGGGTCGCGGACGTCCAGCACGTGCCACTGCGCCTCGGGGACGTCGCCGGGCCGTTCGTCGATGGCCACCACCTGCTTGACCTCGTCGGAGGCGACCAGGGCACGGGTGAGCAGCGCGCCGACCCCGGAGGCGGCTCCGGTGACGGCGACGACGGGGCGGCGCAGCGGCCGGTCGGCGTCGACCGGGGTGCGGTCTGCCTGTTCGGCTGTGGCGGCAGCGTTTCGCGCTGCGCGAACGGTCGGATCTGGGGAACTCACCGGGCGTCTCCAGCGGTTGTCTTCAGTACGGGCGCGTCGGACGCGTCCGTACCAGGTGGCATCCATCCTGCCGCAGCCACCGGGACAGCGAAGCACCGAGCCCCAGGGCGGGGCGAGTGTCTACGCTGGAGGTGATGTCGGGCAGCCGCCGTCGGCGTAGGGCCGGCGGCCCTACGAGCCGAGGAAACCCGTGAGTGACACCCCATTTGGATTCGGCCTTCCGCCGGAGGAGCCGGAGGACGGCGACAACGGCAAGCAGAAGGGCGGCCAGGGAGGTAGCCAGGGCCCCGCGAACCCCTTCGGGTTCGGCGGCGGGAGCGGCGACGCGGACAATCCGTTCGCGGCGCTCTTCGGCGGCATGGGGGGACCCGGCGGCCAGATGAACCCTGGTGACCTCGGCGCCGCCTTCCAGCGACTCGGCCAGATGCTCTCCTACGAGGGCGGCCCGGTGAACTGGGAGATGGCCAAGGACATTGCGCGGCAGACCGTCGCGCAGGGCGCCGAGGACGGCAGCAAGGACGCCAGCGTCTCCCCCGGTGAGCGGAGCGCGGTCCAGGACGCCGTGCGGCTCGCGGACCTGTGGCTGGACGGGGTGACGTCGCTCCCGTCGGGCGCCAGCACCGTGGTGGCCTGGAGCCGCGCCGAGTGGGTCGAGGAGACCCTGCCGGTATGGAAGGACCTGGTCGACCCGCTCGCCGAGCGGGTCGGGGCGGCGATGGGTGATGTGCTGCCCGAGGAGATGCAGGCCATGGCGGGCCCGCTGCTCGGGATGATGCGCTCCATGGGCGGCGCGATGTTCGGCACCCAGATCGGGCAGGCGCTGGGCGTGCTGGCCTCCGAGGTCGTCGGTTCGACCGACGTCGGACTGCCGCTGGGCCCGGCCGGGAAGGCCGCGCTGCTGCCGGCGAACGTCAAGGCGTTCGGCGACGGACTGGGCGTCCCGGAGGAGGAGGTGCGGCTCTATCTGGCCCTGCGCGAGGCCGCCCACCAGCGGCTCTTCGCCCATGTGCCGTGGCTGCGCTCGCATCTGTTCGGTGCCGTCGAGGGCTACGCCCGTGGCATCAAGGTCGATACCTCCAAGCTGGAGGACGTGGTCGGCCAGATCGACCCGCAGCACCCCGAGGAGCTACAGAACGCCCTGCAAGGGGGCATGTTCCAGCCCGAGGACACACCGGAGCAGAAGGCCGCGCTGGCCCGTCTGGAGACCGCGCTGGCGCTCGTCGAGGGCTGGGTGGACGCGGTGGTGCACGCCGCCGCCAAACCGCATCTGCCGTCCGCCGACAAGCTCCGCGAGACGCTGCGGCGACGCCGGGCCACCGGCGGCCCGGCCGAGCAGACGTTCTCCACGCTGATCGGTCTCCAACTGCGTCCGCGGCGCCTGCGGGACGCCTCGCGGCTGTGGGCCTCCCTGACGGACGCGCGGGGCCTGGACGGCCGTGACGGCCTGTGGGAACACCCGGACATGCTGCCGACGGCGGCCGACCTGGACGACCCGGACGGCTTCGTGCACCACGAGCACGCGGACTTCTCCGAGCTCGACAAGATGCTGGGCGAGGCGGCGAGCGGCAGCGGCCCGGACCTGACCAAGCGGGCCAAGGACGGCGCCGCCGAGGACTCCGGGGACGGCCCGGCCGAGGGCGACCCGCGCGGCCCCGAGGACGAGGGCAAGGGCGACGACACCAAGTGAGTCTGCATGCGGAAGCGGCGCGGGTGCTCAAGGAATGGCCCGCGCCGTCGGCTGATCAGGAGCGGTTGCGGCTGGCCTATCTGGACCACCTCGTGGCCCATCAGGACGGCATGTGGAAGCCGTGCAAGGACGGGCACATCACGGCCAGTGCGCTGGTGATCGACCCGGCCGGCGGGCGGGTGCTGCTCACCCTGCACCGCAAGCTGGAGATGTGGCTCCAGATGGGTGGCCACTGCGAGCCCGAGGACGCCTCGTTGGCCGATGCGGCGCTGCGCGAGGCGCGTGAGGAGTCCGGGATCGCGCACGGGCTGACGCTGCTGGGCTCCGCGCCGGTGCGGCTGGACCGGCACCAGACGCCCTGCGCGGTGCATCTGGACGTGCAGTACGCCGCGCTGGCGCCCGCGAACGCGGTGGCGGCGATCAGTGACGAGTCGCTGGACCTGCGGTGGTTCCGCTACGACGAGGTGCCCGCGGTCGCCGACGCGTCGGTGGTGCGCCTGGTGGCGGACACCCGCGCGCTGCTGTCCACGAATTCCTGACGCATCATCACGCCCGGCGCCCGTCCCTCCTCGGGGCGGGCGCCGGACGCATGTGTACAGCGGGGTGACGCGGCGGTCGGCCGCGGCCGCACCCGTCAGCGGCCTCGGTGCGGGTCGCCCTGTGGTCCGCCGGGGGCTCCCGGGTCCTCGGGGCGGTGCCACGGGCCCGTACCGCCGTCCTCGGGGAGGGGCGCGCCCTGCCCCGGATACGGGGCGTACGGGGCTCCCGGGTGCTGCTGACCCGGCTGACCGTATGCGCCGGGCGGCGGGGGCGGCGCGGGCTGGCCTTGGGGCGCGCCGTATCCACCGGGCGGCGGGGGCTGTTGGCCGTACTGCGGCAGCGGCGGGGGCTGCTGACCGTAGGGGGGCGGCGGAGGCGGCTGCTGCCCGTACTGCGGAGGCGGCTGCTGCCCGTACTGCGGGGGCGGGGGCGGCTGCTGCCCGTATTGCGGGGGCGGGGGCGGTTGCTGGCCTGCCGGGTAGCCGCCGGGCGCCTGGCCGTACGGGGGCGGGGGCGGCGGAGGCGGTGGTCCCTGCGGGCCCAGGGACGGCGGCGGGGGCGGGGGCGGCGGCCCCTGCATTCCCGGGAGCGGGGGTGGCGGCGGGGGCGGCCCCTGGGCACCCGGGGGTGACACCGGGCCACCGGGCGGGAACATCGGCGCAATGACCGTCGGCGCACTGTGGATCTGCGCGGCGGCGGGCTGCGGGGGCTGCGCAACGGCCGGCAGCGGGGGCGGGGCCGACTGCGGGTGCGGCGCGGGCTCGCGCGGATCCGGGGCGAAGGGCACCGGCGGGGCCGGGACGGGCGCGGCGGAGGCGGGCGGCACCGAGGCCGCGGCGGGCCCGGGAGCCGGCGGCGGCAGCGTGAAATCGGGCACGCCCTGCGCGGTGGCCGGCGGAGCCGGTGCCTCCCCGGCGGCGTCCTCCTCCAGGACCTCGCCGCCGAAGTTCGTCAGCAGCGCCTCCAGCCCGCCGTCGAAACCCTGGCCGACCGCGGCGAACCGCCAGACGTCCTTGACGTAGAGGTCACCGAGCATCACGGCGCGCTCGGTGCTGAACTCGCCGCCGGTGAAGGGGTACCGGGCCACCTCCTGGCCGCCGGCCACGATGCGGAGGCACCCGGGGCCGATCTGCGCCATCTGCCCCTCGCCGTCGAGGGCGGCGGTGAAGGTCAGCTTCCGGATGGACGGCGGAAGGCGGTCGAGGGCGACGCGGAAGGACTCGGTGTCGCCGGCCTGCGGGCCGAGCAGTCGGACCGCTCCCTCGGGGGCCTCGGGCTGGTTGAAGAAGACGAAGTACCGGTCGTCGGAGAGCCGCTCGTCGGCGTCCAGACCGAAGCAGCTGATGTCGAAGGTCAAGCCGGGACCGGCGATCTGCACCCCGACATACAGGTCCCGTTCCGCCGTCAGATCGACCAGCCTGGCCTTGTGGCCTCGCTGGAATTCCCTGGCCATGGGCAACGCCCCTCCCCCGCTCTCGCCTTGAATCCCTACCCACGCCAGGCTAACGGCTGGCGCTGACGGTCCGCGGCGGCGGGGCGCGTCGGGGGACAGCCGGCGCGGTCAGCGGCGGCGGGCCGCGGGCAGATGCGGCAGCCGGTCGGCGGCCACCACGCCTTCGAGGTAGCCGCGGGCCCGCTCCGTGCGCGGATAGGGCTCCAGCAGCCGCCAGAACTCCGGTCCGTGGCCGGGGACGAGGAGGTGCGCCAGTTCGTGCAGCAGGACGTAGTCGATGACGTACTCCGGCATGCCCTGGAGGCGGTGCGACAGCCGGATGCTGCCCTCGGCGGGGGTGCACGATCCCCAGCGGGTGTTCTGGTTGGTGACCCAACGGACCGATGCCGGCCGGGCCCGTCCGTCGAGGTACTGCTCGGAGAGCCGCTCGGCGCGTTCGGCCAGGTCGCCGTCGCCGAGCATCCGCTTGCTCTCCTGGGCGGCGAGCTTGTCCAGCATGACCGACACCCAGCGCTGCTCCTCGGCCTGCGACATCCGGGCCGGGATCAGGACGATCGTGCGGTCGCCCTCGCGGTACGCGGAGACCGTCCGGCGCCGCCGGGCACTGCGGCGCACCTCGACCGGGCGGGCCGGCGGGCTCGGTTCGGCCCGCCGCGGGCCGTCGGCGGCACGGCGCAGGGGCGTCTCCCCGGAACCGCGCGGGGAAGGGTCGGCGGGCACGCGCCCGACGTTACCCGCTGGCACTGGGGGAAGTCCCGACCCACGGACAGTTCGCCACCTGAACGCCCCCGGCGTGCACCGCTTGTACGACTCTCGGCCGGTGCCTGTGGATAACTTCCGGGTCCGACGCCCGGCCGGCGCATGCTGGAGGCCGGACGAGACGGAACGGGGGGCGGATGACATGCATCCGATGCTCAAGCCCGCGCTGCGGCGCGGCTGGCGGGACCGGGAGACGGTGCGGTTCGGCGTGGCACCGGCCCATGCCCGGGTGGTCGGCCCGGTCGACCTCGCGACCGGCTGCTTCATCGAGCTGATCGACGGCACCCGCTCACTGCCGCAACTGGTCGACGCGGCCGCGACGCTGGACGTCGCGCCGGAGCGGGCACGCGGGGTGGTGGAGCGGCTCGGCGCGGCCGGCCTGTTGGAGGCAGCGGCGACGGACGGGCCGGCGGACGGCGCCGTGCAGGCGGACGGACCGGCCGTCGAGCGGCTGCGGGCGGATCTGGCCGCGCTGTCCGTGCGGCAGCACCCGGCAGCGGCGGGACCGCTCGCGCAGTTGGGGGCGCGCCGCTCGGTCCGGGTGAAGGTGAAGGGGGCAGGGCGGGTGGGCGCCCAGATCGCGGCGCTCCTGGCGGCCTCGGGGATCGGCCGGGTGGATGTGGTGGACGGCGGCACGGTCGCGCCGTGGGACGTGGTTCCGGGCGGGCCCACGGCCGGTCAGATCGGCGAACGGCGGGGCGAGGCCGCGCGCCGACTGGTCCGGGAGTCCTCCCCGTGGAGCCGCCGGCCCCGGTCCGGCGGCCCGGTCACCGAGGCCGGCGAACCCGGCATCTCCCTCCTGGTGCTCGCCCCGCGCGACGGCCTCGGTGCCTACGCCCCCGACCCGGTGCTCGCCGCTCCCCTGCTCACCGCCGGCATCCCGCACCTCTACGCGGGTGTGCTGGAGGGCACGGGAGTGGTGGGCCCACTGGTGGTGCCCGGCGTCTCGGCCTGTGCCGGCTGCGACGAACTCCGCCGTACGGACGCGGAGCCGGCCTGGCCGCGGCTGCTCGCACAGTGGCGTTCGGGGCGCGGTACGCCGGCGGTGCCGGCCTGCGACGCCGCACTGGCGACAGCGGTCGCGGGGCTTGCCGCAGCCCAGGCACTGACGTTCCTCGACGGCGAGCCGCCGCCGTGCACCGGGGCGCGGATGGAGCTCCCGCTGCCGTGTGCGAGCGTTCGGACGGTGCGGATCGCCCCGCATCCCGACTGCGGCTGCGGTGCCGCTGCGATACGGGACGCGGCGGACACCTCGGATCCTCGGCCGCGACACGCAACAATGGCGGGATAACCCCGGTAGGGGACGGTGTGAGTTGGAGGGGCGCATGTCTGATCTTCCCCGCAAGGCGGTCACCCGCACCGCCAAGCTGGCCGCGCTGCCACTGGGGTTCGCCGGCCGCGCCACCTGGGGCCTGGGCAAACGGCTCGGCGGCAGGTCCGCCGAGATCGTCGGTCGGGAGCTCCAACAGCGCACCGCGGAGCAGCTCTTCAAGGTGCTCGGCGAGCTGAAGGGCGGTGCGATGAAGTTCGGGCAGGCACTGTCCGTCTTCGAGTCGGCGCTGCCCGAGGAGGTCGCCGGTCCCTACCGCGCGGCCCTGACGAAGCTTCAGGAAGCGGCCCCGCCACTGCCGACCAGCACCGTGCACGCCGTGCTGACCGAGCGGCTCGGCGCGGACTGGCGGGAATTGTTCGAGGAGTTCGAGGACAAGCCGGCCGCCGCAGCGTCGATCGGGCAGGTGCACCGGGCGGTGTGGCACGACGGCCGCGAGGTGGCCGTCAAGGTGCAGTATCCGGGGGCGGGCCCGGCACTGCTGTCGGATCTGACGCAGCTCAGCCGGTTCGCGCGGCTGCTCGGGCCGCTGATCCCGGGCATGGACATCAAGCCACTCATCACCGAGCTGCGCGACCGGGTCTCGGAGGAGTTGGACTACGCCCTGGAGGCCGAGGCCCAGCGGGCGCACGCCGCGGAGTTCGCCGGCGACTCGGACGTGGTGGTGCCGGCCGTGGTGCACCAGAGCGACCAGGTGCTGGTGACGGAGTGGCTGGAGGGGGTGCCGCTGTCCGAGGTGATCGCCCACGGCACCGAGGAGGAGCGCGACCGCGCCGGGCAGTTGCTGGCGCACTTCCTCTTCTCCGGTCCGGCGCGTACGGGCCTGCTGCACGCCGACCCGCATCCGGGCAACTTCCGGCTGCTGCCCGGCCGGTCGCCGGACGGGCCGGTGGCCGAGTGGCGGCTGGGCGTGCTGGACTTCGGCACGGTCGACCGGCTGCCCGACGGGCTGCCGCCGACGATCGGCACCTCGCTGCGGATGGCGCTGGACGGCGAGGCGGACGCGGTCTACCGCATGCTGTGCGAGGAGGGCTTCGTCAAGGAGTCCATCGAGCTGGATCCGGACGCGATGCTGGATTACCTGCTGCCGATCATCGAGCCCGCACAGGTGGACGCGTTCACCTTCACTCGGGGCTGGATGCGGCGGCAGGCGGCCCGGATCGGCGATCCGCGCTCCCCCGCGCACCAGTTGGGCAAGCAGCTCAATCTGCCGCCCGCCTACCTCCTGATACACCGTGTGACGTTGAGCACCATCGGGGTGCTGTGTCAGCTGGGGGCCACGGTGCGGCTGCGCGACGAGCTGGAGGCGTGGATGCCGGGGTTCCTGCCCGCCGAAGCCGACGAGGCCACAGCAGAAGAGGACGCGGTAGAAGAGGGGGTAACCGACACGGCCGGGGAGGAGACGGGCACGGGGAGCTCCGCCGGCAGCCCGGCGGAGAGCCCGGCCTGACACTCACCACCAGCTGGAGTCCAGTCGGCCCTCGATGGCACGGATGTTGTCCCGGGCGCAGCGGTCGCAGAAGTACCGGCGCTCGCCGTTCTCGACCGAGCAGATCCACGTCGGCGGGGCGCCCTCGGCCACCGCGCCGCAGCGCGCGCACACCGTGGCGTCGGAGGCCAACTCCGCCTGTTGATGCGTCTTCTGGTCCACCATCCGACGATATCCCCACGGGAACTGCGAAACGGGACGCAACGCACCACGGGGCCCGTCCTGTGGGACGGACCCCGTGGTGACGATGGATCAGTGTGCGGTGCGGGGGTACCCGGTCACTGCATCACGGCCATGGCCAACGCCCGGCGGGCACGCAGCGACGCGCGCTCGGCGCGCCGCTGCATCCGCCGCGCGGCGGCGAGCCGATGTCCTCTGCGTTCGGACTCGGCTTCTGACAGGCGTTGTTCCACATGGGCCCTGGCCAGGGCTTCTGGCATGAGTTGCATGGCGAGGTTCCTGTTCTGACGCGACTCGATCGCGCCGAAGTTCGCGGGGGCGGTGGTCTCGGTGAAAGTCGGGTTCATCGTGGGGTCCTGCTTCTGGGGATCCCGTGTGACGGGACGGTCGATCGTTCCTGTGCGCGCGGTGTTCATGCCATGACCGGGTTCTTGCGCGGACGGCCCCGCGGACGCTTCCGCGGCACAACGACGCCCTGGACGAAGAGCTCACCGCCCCAGACACCCCACGGCTCGCGGCGGTCCTTGGCGCCGGCCAGGCAGGCCTCGCGCACCGGACAGGTCTGGCACAGCGTCTTGGCGTACTCGACGTCGGCCGGGGACTCCGCGAAGAAGACCTCGGGGTCGTAGGTACGGCAGGGGACGGCGGTGCCGAGGCGGTCGATCTCGTCGTCGAGCTCGGTGAGGGGCAGCAAGGGGTTCTCCTGGGGGTCAGGCGGAGGGATCAGGTCGGTGGCGGACGGGGTGTGCGTCTGGAGTTGCACTGTGGTGTGTTCCTCGTCTGTTCCGGCCCGGCTGGTGGCGGGCACATTGGGCAAAACAAAAGGACCGCGGATCCCGGTGTGGGTTCCGCGGCCCTGGAAGGTGCCGACCTGATTCGCCGATCAGGCTGGATCTCTCCAGGATTCGAGGCCGCGGTAGGCCCACATGTCATGCTGCGACTGGTACTTCCGGGATTCGGCACCGTTGGCCGGCGTCGCGAAGACGGAGGCATTCGCCGTTGCCTTCACTGCCGCTGCCGCGGGTGCCTCGGTCGGTCGCACGATGCGCTCGCTCACCGTCAGGACGGCGAGGGCGTCGGGACGCGCGACCTCGGTACCGGAAGGACGGCCGGAGCCGGACAGACCGGTGCCCAGGAGCGAGAAGCCGAGTGCGCAGGGGGCGACGACCGAGAGATCGGTCATTTTGTTGGTCTCCATGAAGCTGATCACTGGGCTCGCCTCCTCTCGGCGTCTAGGGGATCGGGAAAACCCGATCCGGGGTGTTCAAGTACAGCACGGAATCATCGGATCCCGGAAGTTCCGTTGTTTCCGCTGCTCCCGAAGGCTATGGGGATGCGCTCCGCGCACGCAAACTATTTTTCCGACGAGTTTTCCGCGGCGTCCCCGGACCCGTCCGCGACGTCCCCGCCGGGCTCCGCACCAGGCTCCTCACCGGCACAGATCGCGAGCACGTCGGTGCCGAAGCGGTCGAGCTTGCGGCGACCCACGCCGGGGATGACGGCCAACTCCTCGGCGGCCGCCGGGACGACCTCGGCGATGGCCATCAGGGTCTTGTCGGTGAAGACGCAGTAGGCCGGCTGGCGGGTCTGCGCGGCCTGCTCGGCGCGCCAGTCCCGCAGCCGCTCGTAGAGCGCCTCGTCGAGCTCCGAGGGGCAGCCCTCGCAGCGCATCAGCTTCATCTCGCCGGGGTCGGTCAGCGTGCGGTTGCAGACCCGGCAGCGGGCCGGGCTACGGTGCGTGTGGCGTGGTCGGCCGGGGGCCGCCGGGGCACTGCCGCCGCGCTCGACGCCGCCGGTGAGCAGGCCCGACGTGCGGCGGCGGGCCGCCCCGCCGGAGCCCGGCCGGAGGCCGTCGAGGAAACGGCTGGCGCTGCGCACGGGCCGTCCGCCGGGCGAGCGGGCCAGCGACCAGGACATCGCCAGGTGGCGCCGGGCGCGGGTGATGCCGACGTAGAGCAGCCGGCGCTCCTCCTCGACCTGCTCGTCGGTGCGGGCGTGGTGGATCGGCAGCATGCCCTCGGTGAGGCCGACCAGGAACACCGCGTCCCACTCCAGGCCCTTGGCGGCGTGCAGCGAGGCGAGGGTGACGCCCTCGACGGTGGGGGCGTGCTGGGCGGCGGCCCGCTCGTCCAGCTCGGCGACGAGGTCGGCGAGGGTGGCGGTGGGGCGGGCCCGGACGAAGTCCTCGGCGAGCCGGACCAGGGCGGCGAGCGACTCCCAACGGTCGCGCGCCGCGCCGGAGCCGGCCGGCGGCCGGTCGGTCCAGCCCATGTCGCTGAGCACCGCGCGCACCTCGGACGGCAGGCCGGCCGCGCCGGCGAGCAGGGTGTCGTTGCCGCCGAAGCGGGCCGCGCCGCGCAGTTTGACGCCGGCCTCGCGCACCTCGGGCCGCTCGAAGAACCGCTCGGCGCCGCGCAGCTGGTACGGCACGTCGACGTCGGCGAGGGCCTGCTCGTAGACCTCGGACTGGGCGTTGATGCGGAAGAGGACCGCGATCTCGCTGGCCGGGACGCCGGCGGCGATCAGGTCGCGGATCCGGCGGGCGGTGCCCTCGGCCTCGGCGGGCTCGTCGGCGTACTCGGTGAAGACCGGCTCGGTGTCCGGCTCGCGCTGCGAGACCAGCTCCAGGCGGTGCTCGGCGGCGCGGCCCCGGGCCCGGGAGAGCAGGCCGTTGGCGAGGTGGACGACCTGGGGGGTGGAGCGGTAGTCGCGGACGAGCTTGACGACCGTGGCGTGCGGATGGCGGCTGCGGAAGTCAAGGAGGTGGTCGGGGGTGGCGCCGGTGAAGCTGTAGATCGTCTGGCTGGCGTCGCCGACCACGCACAGGGTGTCGCGGTCACCCAGCCACAGCTCCAGCAGCCGCTGCTGGAGCGGGCTGACGTCCTGGTACTCGTCGACGACGAAGTGCTGGTACTGGGTCCGGACCTGCTCGGCGATGTCGTGCCGGTCCTGCAGCACGCCGACCGTGAGCAACAGCACGTCCTCGAAGTCGATGGTGCCGCGGTCCCGCTTGAGCTGCTCATACGTGGCGTATATCTGACCGATCTCGGCGGGGTCGCGGGGCGCCTCGCGGCCGGCCTTGGCGACCGCGGCCGGATAGTCGGCGGGCACCGTCTGGGTGACCTTGGACCACTCGACCTCGCCGGTGACGTCGCGCAGCTCGTTGCGGTCGAGGCGGAGGCGGCAGCGGGCGGCGGCCTCGGCGACCAGCGGGCCCTTGCGGTCCAGCAGCCTCGGCAGCTCGCCGCCGACCGCCCGGGGCCAGAAGAACTGGAGCTGGCGCAGGGCCGCGGAGTGGAACGTGCGGGCCTGGACGCCGGCCGCGCCGAGCTGCCGGAGCCGGCCGCGCATCTCGCCGGCGGCGCGGGCGGTAAAGGTGACCGCGAGCACACTGGCGGGCTGCAGGATCCCGGCCTGGACGCCGTAGGCGATGCGGTGGGTGATCGCGCGGGTCTTGCCGGTGCCGGCGCCGGCCAGGACGCACACCGGCCCGTGCAGGGCCGTGGCGACCTCGCGCTGCTCGGGGTCGAGCCCTTCGAGCACCGCATCGGCCCCGCTCGGCGGAATCGCGTGGGGAGAGCCGCCCGGAACCTGCGGGAAGAGAGTGGCGTCCGTTGCTGCTGTCACCCCGCCATGCTGCCAGGTCCGCCGGGGCACCCGGGAAAACCGTCCACACCGCAGGGGGCCGGTCGTACTGGTGGGCCCCGGCTGGGGACGGTGGCGGGGTGCCGGCGAGTGGCCGGGAACACGTCTGGGGTGGCCGGGAATGGTCCGGGCCCGGTGGACGTTGTTCAGGTCGGTGCCACGGCGTCGGAGCGACGCGCGTGGCACATGATCACGATCAAGACCGAGCTAAGGAGCGCGGGACGCATGGCGGGCACTGTGACGATGTACAGCACGACCTGGTGCGGTTACTGCCGTCGGCTGAAGGGCCAGATGGACCGCGAGGGCATTGCCTACACCGAGATCAACATCGAGCAGGACCCGGAGTCCGCGGCGTTCGTGGAGAAGGCCAACGGCGGCAACCAGACGGTGCCGACCGTGCTCTTCGCCGACGGCACGACGCTGACCAACCCGTCCCTGGCGCAGGTCAAGGAGAAGGTGGCCGCGGCCTGAGGGCCGGGCGCACCGCCGAAGCGGGGCCGTCGACCGGTCCGTGAGGGAGCCGGTCGACGGCCCGTGCTGTGCGCGGCCCGGGCCACGGTGTCGTCCGTGGTCCGGGCCTCAGTGCTGTCCGCGGCGCCGGCCTCAACGCATCCCCGCAGCGCCGGCCGCGGGGATATGCGGCCCGGGCCGAGGCGGTCACGGCCCGGGCCGTTGACATCACGGCTTGGGCAGCGGCTTGCCGTACCAGCGCTCGATGAGCCGCGCCGCGATGGAGATGCCGTAGGGCGGGAGGACCTCGCCGGAGGCGAAGGCGGCGCAGAGGTCGTCCCGGGAGAACCACCGGGCCTCCTCGATCTCCTCGCCGTCCACCTGGATCTCGGAGGAGGTGGCGCGGGCCATGAAGCCCAGCATCAGGCTGGAGGGGAAGGGCCAGGGCTGGCTGGCGACGTACTCCACGTCACCGACGACGACCCCGGCCTCCTCGTAGACCTCCCGGGCGACCGACTGCTCGATGGACTCGCCCGGCTCGACGAACCCGGCGAGGGTGGAGAAGCGTCCCTCGGGCCAGTGGACCTGGCGGCCGAGGAGGGCGCGGTCCTGGTCGTCGGTGACGAGCATGATCACGGCCGGGTCGGTGCGCGGGTAGTGCTCGGCACCGCAGGCCGGGCAGCGGCGGATGTGGCCGGCCGCCGCGATGACCGTCCGCTCGCCGCAGCGGGAGCAGAAGCGGTGCATCCGCTGCCAGTTCTCCAGGGCCACGGCGTGGACGAGGAGGCCGGCGTCCCGGGGGGAGAGCAGCAGGCCGGCCTCGCGGAGTCCGGCGGCGCGGGCGGACTGGTCCAGCCGGCCGGGCAGCGCGTCCTTCTGGAGGGCGAAGTAGCTGACGCCGTCCTCGTCGGTGCCGAGGTAGTAGCGGTGGGCCTCGGTCAGCGGCGCCTCGAAGGAAGGCGTCATGATCAGTTCGGTGCGGCCGTCGGGGGTGTCGTCGATCAGCGCCTGGCCCCCGGACACGACGAAGACGCGCGTCGTCGGGTGGCTCCAGGCCGCCGCCAGCCATGCCTCGTCCTGACGGTGGTGGGCGGAGCGGTCAATTCCGCTCGGCGCGCTGAAGGTGATCGGCCGGTCGGCCGTGCGGTCGGTCCAGATGGTCACTACTGTTTCCAACTCCCCCTGTGGCGTGGGTGATTGCTGCGTGCGGGCGCGGAGCGGTACGGCGGTGGACGCGGATCAGGCCGGGCGCCAGGCGTCCGCCAGGTCGCCCCAGAGGTAGGCGGCGGTCTCGACGCCCTTCATCAGCAGGTCGAGTTCGACCTTCTCGTTCGGCGCGTGCCAGCCGTCGGAGGGCACCGAGATGCCCAGGAAGAGGACCGGGACGCCGAGGACGTCCTGGAGGTCGGCCGCCGGACCCGAACCACCCTCGCGGGTGAAGCGGATCTCCGTCTCGAAGGCCCGGCTCATGGCGCGGGCTACGGACTGGAGCGCGGGGTGGTCGAGCGGGGTGAGGCAGGGGCGGGTGGCGCCCCACCAGGTGATCTCGTGGCGGATACCGGCCGGGAGCTGGGCGGCGACCCAGGCCCGGACCGCCTGCTGGACGGCCTCGGCGTCCTGGCCGGCGACCAGCCGGAAGGAGAGCTTCAGCTGGGCGGCGGCCGGGACGATGGTCTTGCCGCCAGGGCCTTGGTAGCCGCCGCCGATGCCGTTGACCTCGGCGGTGGGGCGGGCCCAGATGCGCTCCAGGGTGGTGGCGTCCCGCTCGCCGAGGGTGGCGTGCGAGTGCGCGGTGCGCAGCCAGCGCTCCTCGTCGAAGGGCAGCTGGGCGAAGAGCTCCCGCTCGCGGTCGGTGAGTTCGACCACGCCGTCGTAGAAACCGGGGATCGCGACCCGGCGGTCGGCGTCGTGTAGCGCGGCGGCGAGTCGGGCCGCCTCGGTGGCCGGGTTGGGCACCGCGCCGCCGAACGAGCCGGAGTGGATGTCCTGGTCGGGACCGTACAGATCGATCTGACAGTCCGTCAGCCCACGCATGCCGGTGCAGACGGTGGGAGTGTCCTCGGCCCACATGCCGGTGTCGGAGACGACCACCGCATCGCAGGCCAGGCGGTCCGCACGCGCCGTGATCAGGGCCGGGAAGTTCGGGGAGCCGGACTCCTCCTCGCCCTCGATGAGCAGCTTGAGGTTGACGGCGGGGGCGGTGCGGCCGGTCGCGGCGAGGTGGGCGCGGACGCCCAGGGTGTGGAAGAAGACCTGGCCCTTGTCGTCGGCAGCGCCGCGCGCATAGAGCCGGCCGTCGACGGTCACCGGCTCGAACGGGTCGGTGTGCCAGCCGTCCTCGCGGGCGGCGGGCTGGACGTCGTGGTGGCCGTAGACGAGCACCGTCGGGGCGGTCGGGTCCCCGGAGGGCCACTCGGCGAACACCGCGGGCAGCCCCTCGGTCTCCCACACCTCGGTCACCGGGAAGCCGGTCTCCGCGAGCTTGGCGGCGAGCCAGTCGGCGCTGCGGCGCACGTCGGCGGCGCGGCCGGGATCGGCCGAGACGGAGGGGATGCGCAGCCACTCGGCGAGGTCGTCGAGGAAGGCGTCGCGGTGGCCGGTGAGATACGCGCGGACGGCGTTGTCCGGGGTGGTGCTCATACGCCCGAGCCTATCGGCCTTCTGGGGGATACCGGCCGGGGGTCTCGCCCAGCAGGATCCGTTCGAGTCCGGCCCGGCCCGGCAGGCGGGCGGGTCTGACCACTTCTCCGGTGCGGACGAAGAGGAACGCGGCGCCGACCTCGGAGGGCGCCAGGCCGTACCGCTCGGCCCAGGCCAGGCGGTAGACGGCCAACTGGAGGGGGTCCGCGCCGCCGGCACCAAAGGGGAGGTTCCGGCCGGTCTTCCAGTCGACGATCTCGAAGCGGTCTCCGTCCGGGCCGGGCTCCTTGTAGACCGCGTCGATGCGGCCACGGACCACCCGCCCGGCGAGCGTCATCCGGAACGGGACCTCCACCCGGAACGGGGTCCGGTGCGCGTACGGGGTCCGGGCGAACGCCTCCTTCAGGGCCGCCAGGTCCTGCTCGTCGGCGATCTCCGCGGCCTCGCCGGGCTCGGCGCCGGGCAGCTCCTCCGGGCCGAGCAGCGGCAGCGGCAGCTCCTCGAAACGGGACTGGACCCAGGCGTGGAAGCGGGTGCCGCGGCGGGCCGCGGGCTGCGGCGGACGCGGCATCGGACGGGCCAGCTCGCGGGCGAAGCCGTCCGGGTCGGCGGCGACCTGGAGCAGCTGGGTGGCGGTCAGCGAAGCCGGCAGCGGGACGTCGCGGACCCGGGCGCGGGAGCTGCGCAGCTCGGTGGCGAGCGCCTCCAGATCGCGGTCCCAGGACGCCACGGTGCGGCGCTCCTCGGGGATCAGCGCCGGGGACTGCCGGCCCGCGGGGCCTTCGGGGCCGGGGCCGCCGGTGAGGGTGGCCGGGTCGGGCTCGGCGGAGCGCTGCGCGATGAGACGGGGGCGCGGGGCCGGGGCGCCGGCGTCGGCTCCGGATCCAGCTCCGGCCCCGGCCTGGGATGCGGTGGCGTCCCCGGCCGCGGGCTCGTGGAACAGGGCATGATCGTCAAACGGGACGTGATCATCGGGCGCCTCGTCATACACGTCGCGGTACGCGTCGTCGTACGGGGCGTCCTCGTACGGGGCATCGCCATACGGGGCGTCGCCATACGGGGCGTCCTCGTACGGCGGGTACGCCGCGTCCTCGTAGGTCGCCGCCCATTCCTCGTCGTCCGGTGGGGGCGGCCACTCCGGGTCGTACGCGGGGGCCTGGGCCGGCGCCGCGGAGTCCGGGGCGGTGTCCGGCGCGTAGCGGGTGAGGTGGTCGAGGACGGTGGTGGCGGCCGCGCGGCGGCGGGCCGTGGCCGTCGGGTCCAGCGGCAGCGGCCAGGGCCGGTCGGCGGCGGCCTCGGCGAGGGCCGGGTTCTCGGCGTCCTCCTCCGGCGGGTCGGCCCAGACCTCGATCTCGCCGTGGCCGGCCTCGCAGTGCTCGCGCAGCGCCGTGAGGAAGGCGGACGGACCACGGGGACGCTTCTGGCTGGGGCCCCACCAGTGGCCGGAGCCGAGGAGGAGGGAGCGGGGGCGGGTGAAGGTGACGTAGCCCAGGCGGAGCTCCTCGGTCTCCTGGTGGTGCCGCATCGCCTCCTTGAAGTCCTTGACGCCGCGGGCGGTCCACTCCGCCACGTCGGGCAGGGTCGCGGCGTCGCCGCGGAGGGCGTGCGGCAGGACCTTGGCGCGGCTGATCCAGGACTCGCGGGCCTGCTCGCTGGGGAACTGCTTGGTCACCAGGCCGGGCACCGCGACCACGTCCCACTCCAGGCCCTTGGACTTGTGGGCGGTGAGCACCTTGACGGTGTTCTCGCCGCCGGGGAGCGAGCTGTCCAGGCCCTTCTCGTACTGGACGGCGGTGCGCAGGAAGCCGAGGAAGGCCAGCAGGGTCGCCTCGCCGTCGAGGGCGGCGCCGCCCTCCTTGGCGGCGAAACCGGCGGCGATGTCGAGGAAGGTGCCCAGGGTCTCCCGGCGGCGGGCGGCGAGGGCGTGCGGCGAGGCGGACAGCTCGACCTCCAGGCCGGTGACGGCGAGGATCCGGTGGAGCACATCCATCAACGGGTCGGCGAGCGAGCGCCGCAGATCGCGGAGTTCGGCGGCCAGGCGGGCGAAGCGGACCGTGGCCTCCGGGGAGAACGGCAGGCCGTCGTCGAGCCCGCCGGACTCCAGGAAGGTGTCCAGCGCGTCCGCGAGCGAGACCGTCTCGGCCGGGTCGACGCCCTCGACGGCCGCGGCGAGACGCTGCTCGGGGTCGTCGGCGGGGGAACCGTGGGAGGAGGGGTGGGCCAGGACGCGGGCCCGGCGGCCCAGCAGGGCCAGGTCGCGGGGGCCGATCCGCCAACGGGGGCCGATCAGCAGGCGGACCAGGGAGGCGTTGGCCGTCGGGTCCTGGAGGACCTCGCAGACCGCGACCAGGTCGGCGATCTCGGGGAGGTGGAGCAGCCCGGAGAGGCCGACGACCTCCACCGGGACGTCCCGGGCGACCAACTCGCCCTGGATACCGGCGAAGTCGGCGGCGGTGCGGCACAGCACCGCGATCCCGCCGGGCGGGGTGCCGGTGCGGACCAGGTGGGCGAGGGAGTCGGCGAGCCAGGTCAGCTCTTCGCCGTGGGTGGGCAGCAGGGCGCAGCGGACCACGCCGTCCTGTTCGGCGCCGGGGGCCGGACGCAGCGCTTCCACGCCGGCGTGCATCGCGCGCAGCGGGGCGGCGAGGCGGTTGGCGAGGTCCAGGAGGCGGCCGCCGCTGCGGCGGTTCTCGCTGAGGGCGAAGCGGCGGGCCGGGGTGCCGTCGGCGAACGGGAAGTGGGCGGGGAAGTCGTCGAGGTTGGCGACGGAGGCGCCGCGCCAGCCGTAGATCGCCTGGCAGGGGTCGCCGACGGCGGTGACCGCATGCCCGGTGGCGGTCCCCGGGCCCGTCCCGGTGGCGGTCCCATTGGCGGTCCCGTTGGCGGTCCCGTTGGCGGTCCCGGTGCCGGCGCCGAAGAGGCCGGAGAGCAGCAGCCGCTGGGCGACGGAGGTGTCCTGGTACTCGTCGAGGAGGACGACCCGGAACTCGTCGCGGAGCAGCGCGCCGACCTCCGGGCGGGTGGTGGCCAGGGTGGCCGCGAGGGCGATCTGGTCGCCGAAGTCCAGCAGATCGCGGCGGCGCTTCTCGCGGCGGTAGGCGCCGACCAGGTCGAGGAGCTCCAGCCGGCCGCGGGCGGCCTCGGGGACCTTGCGCAGATCGGCGTTGCTGAGCTTGGCGCCCTCCAGGACGGCGAGCAGGGCGGTGTCGTGGGCGAGCAGGGCGGCCGGCTCCACCAGGTGCTCGGCCAGCTCGCCGTCGAGGGCGAGGAGGTCCTCCACCAGGGTGGGCAACGAGGTGGTGAGCGACGGGTACGGACCGGGGGCGGCGCGCAGGGTGCGGGCGGCGAGCTGGAAGCGGGTGGCGTCGGCGAGCAGCCGGGCGCTGGGCTCCAGGCCGATGCGCAGGCCGTGGTCCTTGAGGAGCTGGCCGGCGAAGGCGTGGTAGGTGGAGATCCGCGGCTCCCCGGAGGGCGTCTCGGCGCCCGGGGCGCCCTCGGCGGGGCCGTGCGCAGCGCTTCCGGCCGGGGCGGTGGCCGGGTGAGGGGCGGGCGCTTCGGGGTCGGTGACGCCGGCCGCCAGGAGGGCCGCGCGGACGCGCTCGGCCAGCTCCCCCGCCGCCTTGTTGGTGAACGTCAGCCCGAGGACCTGCTCGGGGGCGACCTGGCCGGTGCCGACCAGCCACACCACCCGCGCGGCCATCACCGTGGTCTTGCCCGAACCGGCTCCGGCCACGATGACCTGCGGCGCGGGCGGGGCCGTGATGCACGCCGTCTGCTCCGGGGTGAACGGGATGCCGAGCAGCTCCTTGAGCTGCTCGGGGTCGGTGAGGCGGGCTGACACGGTTGACACATCGGACACCGTAACGGCCGCCACCGACAATCCCGCCCCGACCGGTGTCCGTGCAGGTCAGCGCGGTGCACGGAGTGCCGGTCGGCTTACTCCACGATCTGCCGGCCCTCCGGCAGCGCGCTGCACGAGGCCCGGAAGGCACAGTGCGTGCAGTGCGCGCCGGTGGTGGGCGTGAAGCGCTCCTCCAGGACGCGGCCGGCGGCGGTGGCGAGCAGATCGCCGACCCAGTCGCCCTCCAGCGGTGGCTGCGCCTGGACGGCGGGCAGCGCGTCGCCGCCCTCCTTGCGGGGTGCGCCCAGCCGGAGGTGGACGAGTTCGGCGCCGCCCGGTTCCGGCCGGCTCCCGTCGAAGGCGTCGTCGAGGGCGCCCTCGCGGACCGCGAGCTGGTAGACGGCTAGCTGCGGGTGGCGGGCGACCTCGGGGCCGGTCGGCTTCTGCTTGCCGGTCTTGAAGTCGACGACGTAGGCGCGGCCCTGGGCGTCCCGCGCGACGTGGTCCATGCTGCCGCGGATGCGGACCTCGTAGGCGCCGGCGTCGAGGGTGACGTCGAAGCCGTGCTCGGTGGCGACGGTGTCCCGGCCGAGGGTCTCGCGCTCCATGACGTGCCAGCGCAGGAAGCGCTCCAGGGCGGCGCGGGCGCTGTCCTTCTCCTGGCGGGACTTCCAGGGGGCGTCGAAGGCGAGCGCGTCCCATACCGAGTCCAGCCGCGCCATCAGGACGGACAGGTCGGCTGGGGTGCGGCCGGAGGCGACCTCGTCGGCGAGCACGTGGACGACGTTGCCGAAGCCCTGGGCGGCGGTGGCCGGGGCGTCGGCCTTCACCTCGCGCCCCAGGAACCACTGGAGGGCGCAGGTGTTCGCCAGTTGGTCGAGGGCGCTGCCGGAGAGCACCACGGGCCGGTCGCGGTCGCGCAACGGGACGGTGTTGTGGGTGGGCTCGTACAGGCCCCACCAGCTGTCCGGGTGCGCGGACGGCACCAGCGGGTACCCGTCGTCGTCGCGCAGCGCGGCCAGCCTGGCCAGCCGCTGGGCGGCGGCCTCGCGCAGCGCCGGCCCGGCCTCCGGGTCGACGGTGGTGGCGCGCAGCTCGGCGACGAGGGCGGCCACCGTCAACGGGCGACGGGGGCGCCCGGGGACGTCCTGGGGGGTGACGCCCAACTCGCTCAGGAACCGGGACGGTTGGTCGCCGTCCTCGGCCGCGGCCTTCACGGCGGTGACCACCAGGCGCTCCCGGGCCCGGGTCGCGGCCACGTAGAACAGCCGGCGCTCCTCGGCCAGCAAGGCACCCGGTGTGAGCGGTTCGGCCAGACCGTCCCGGCCGATCCGGTCCGCCTCCAGGAGCGAGCCGCGCCGGCGCAGGTCGGGCCAGAGGCCCTCCTGGACCCCGGCGACCACCACGAACCGCCATTCCAGGCCCTTGGCGCGGTGCGCGGTCATCAGGCGTACGGCGTCGGGGCGGACCGTACGGCGGGTGAGGGTGTCCGCGGCGATGTCCTGGGCGTCCAGCTCCTCCAGGAAGTTCCGGGCGCCGCGGCCGCCGGTGCGTTCCTCGGCGCGGGCCGCGGTCTCGAACAGGGCGACCACCGCGTCCAGGTCCCGGTCGGCGTTGCGGCCGGCGGCCCCGCCGCGCCGGGCGGCCCGCTCCAGCCGCCCCGGCCACGGGGTGCCGTCCCACAGCTCCCACAGCGCTTCCTCGGCCGTTCCGCCGCCGGCGAGGAGTTCCCGGGCCTTGCGCAGCAGCAGGCCGAGCCGCTGGGCGCCGCGGGCGTAGCCGGGGTCGTGCGCCACCAGGCGCTCGGGCTCGGCCAGCGCGCGGGCGATCAGCTCGTCGGACGGGGGCGGCAGCGGCTGGCCGGCCGCCCGCTCCTCCTCGCGGAGCGCCCGGCCCAGCCGCCGCAGATCGGCGGCGTCCATGCCGCCCAGGGGGGAGGTCAGCAGGTCGATGGCGGTCTCGGGGTCGATCCAGAGGACGGTCGTACGGTCCGGCGCGTCGTCGAGGGGTGCCGGTGCAGGAGCGTCGTCATGGGACGCGGAGGCATCGTCATGGGACGCGGAGGCATCGTCATGGGACGCGGAGGCATCGTCATGGGCTACGGAAGCGTCGTCCTGGGCTACGAACGCGGCCGTTCCGTCCGGAGCTGCGTCGGGGGCATCGGGGGTCTCGGGCGCATCGGGGGAATCGGGGGAATCGGCGGTCTCGGGGAAATCAGTGTTCTCACCAGCCTCGGCGACCTCGGCGACCTCTCCGACCTCTCCGACCTCTCCGACCTCTCCGACCTCTCCGACCTCTCCAGACTCAGTGACCTCGGTGACCTCGGTGACGGCAACCGCACCGCTGCGGCCGTCGGTGGCGGGCCCGGCCGGTGCCGGTGCCCCCGCGGCCACCCGCAGGGCGGTCAGCAGCGGGCCGACCGCCGGTTCGTGGCGGAGCGGCAGGTCGTCGCCGTCGATGTCGAGCGGGACCCCGGCGGCGGTGAGCGCACGGCGCACGGCGGGGATCGAACGCCCCCCGGCGCGTACCAGTACGGCCATCTCACGCCAGGGCACCCCCTCCTCCAGGTGGGCACGGCGCAGCAGGTCGGCGATGTTGTCCAGCTCGGCGCCGGAGGTCGGGTACGTGTACGCCTCGGCCCGGCCGCCGTCCCGTACGGGCGCCGGTTCGCGGTGGGCGCGGACGGCGTCGGCCGGGAGGCGGGTGAGCGGCATCCGGCGGGTGATCAGGCGGGTGGCGGCCAGCAGGGCGGCGCCGGAGCGGCGCGAGGTGCGCAGGACGGCCACCGGGGCGGGGGTGCCGTCGGCACGCCGGAAGGTCTCGGGGAAGTCGAGGATGCCGTTGACGTCGGCGCCCCGGAAGGCGTAGATCGACTGGTCGGGGTCGCCGAAGGCGAGCAGCGTGCGGCCCGGGGAGCCGGCTGCGGCCGGCGCGCCCTGATGGCCGGCGAGCGCCTGCAGCAGCCTTACCTGGGCAGCGTCGGTGTCCTGGTACTCGTCGACGTAGACCGCGTCGTAGGCGCCGGCCAGTTGGGCGGCGCCCTCCGGGCCCTCGGCCAGCAGCACCGCGCGGTGCACCAGCTCGGCGTAGTCCAGCACCCCTTGGGCGTCTAGGACGTCGAGGTACTCGGCGAGGAAGGCGGCCGCGGCCCGCCAGTCGGGGCGCCCGGTGCGGCGGGCGAAGGCGCCCAGCGCGTCCGGGCCCAGGCCCAGCTCGCGGCTGCGGGCCAGCACCGCACGGACCTCGTCGGCGAACCCACGGGTGGTCAGGCAGGCCCGCAGCTCGTCCGGCCAGCTCACCCGGGCCCGGCCGGCGCCGGCCAGCTCCGCCTGGCCTTCCAGCAGCTCGCGGACGACCAGGTCCTGTTCGGGGCCGGACAGCAGCCGCAGCGGGTCGGCGAAGAGGTCGGCGTCCTGGTGGGCGCGGACCAGGGCGTAGCAGAAGGAGTGGAAGGTGGTGGCCTGGGGGACGCCCGGCCGGTGCCCTCCTGGATGCCCCGCCGGCGGTCCGTCCGGGTCGGCCAGGCGGGCGGCCAGCCGGTCGCGCAGGGCGACCGCGGCCTTCCGGCTGAAGGTCAGGACGAGGATCCGCTCGGGGTCTCCCCCCTCCCTGATGCGGCGCACCACGGATTCCACCAGGGTCGTGGTCTTGCCCGTCCCCGGGCCGGCGAGGACCAGCAGCGGCCCGTTCCGGTGCGCCACCACCGTGCGCTGGGCGGCGTCCAGGACGGGTGGCGCGGTCCGCTCCGGCGGGGTGCGCACCAGCCGGTACGCGCCGGGGGCGCTCCGCCGCGCCGCCTCGCGGGGCTGCGCCGGCGGAACGGCCGGAAGGGAGGAACTCACGTGGATCGCCGGTCCTGGGAGGGAGGTGCTGGTCGTGGTGCGGAGGGTGCCGGACGGTGCCGGCAGTGCCACCGGCCGTCCGGGCCGTCGTCGGTGCCCGCGGCGGGCCGCGTCCGGAACGGCAGTCTTCGACCGTACCGGGTCGAGCGGCCAACCCTAGGTCCTGTCCGGCCCTGTCCGGCCCTGATCGGCCGGGCGGGCCCTTGGGGCCGGTCCGGTGGATCACGCCGCGGACCCGGCCCTGATCGGCCGGACCGGCCCTAGGCCCCGCCGCCGCCGTCCCACCGCGCCCGGCGCATATCGATCCGCGGTATGTGGCCCTCGGACGCCGCCGAGGCTCCCTTCAGGGGCGTGCCCTCGTCCCGGTAGTGGGCCAGGGCGCGCAGTTCGTTCCCGGGGAGCAGGGCGCCGTCCGCGCGCACCACCCGCCACCAGGGCACCGCGCCGCCGTAGAGGGCCATCACCCGCCCCACCTGCCGGGGGCCACCCGGCGCCGGCCCGTGCGGGTGCTCCTCGTCCTTGAGCCACTCGGCGACGTCGCCGTACGTCATGACCTTGCCGGGTGGGATCAGCTCGGCGACGCCGAGGACCCGCTCCGCGTAGTCGGGCAGCTCGACGACGGCGTCCGGTGCGTCGTCCGGCGCGGCCCGGTCACCGGTGGCGTCGGCGCCGTCCGAGCTGTCCGTGCTGTCCGTGCTGTCCGTGGGTCCGGTCCCCTTCATTCAGCCCATCCTGCCGCACAGCACCGACAATGGGCTTGGACGTCCGGTCCCCCGCCGGCCGGGAAAGGCCCGGAACGCGGCGGAGACCTTGTGCGGTGGCTGTGGTTCCACTTCCTGTGGCCCCCAAATGCACCCTGATGCCTCCCCGGATCGGACGGCCGTGCCACCATCTTCCGGACGGTGACTGGTGATACGAGATCAAGAAGAGACGGCCGAGCAGCAGGGTGCGGCGCCTCCCCGGGAGGCGGGCGCCCCTGACGTGCTGGTCACCGGCACCACCCCGGAACCGACCGCAGGGACCGCGCAGCCGCGGGCGGCCGAAGAGGGGAAGCATCAACGGGAGCCGACCACGGCCCCCGCTACCGAAAAGGCGAGCACGATCGAGAAGGCCGAACGACCCCAGGCGTCCGCGAGGCCGGGACGGCCCGCGGCGCCCGAGCCACCCGAGCGGCACCAGCCCGTCCGGCGGACGAAGGAGAGCGACCAGGGCGAGGGGCAGCCGGACGAACGGCTGGAGCACCACAAGACCGCCGACGACGCGCCCCGCACGGGCACGCACCGCCCCGAGGACGGCTCCCTGGGCAGCGGCGAGTTCCACGTCGACCGGCTCGCGGTCGACGAGCCGCTGCTGCCCGCGCGGGTGCACCGCCCCGCCGACCTGCTGCGGCTGCTGCTCGGCATCGCCGGGATCGCGCTGGTGCTGGCGCTGGCGACCTTCGCGCACGGCACCACCCAGGGCCTGAAGAACGACATCGGGCAGGGCGCCGGGGCGGCCCCGCCGCTGCTGATCAACCTGGCGGGGCTGGCGTCCAGCGTCCTGGTGCTGATCGTGCCGGTGGCGTTCGCCGTGGAACGCCTGGTCAAGCGGGACGGGTTGCGGATCGCGGACGGCGTGCTGGCCGCCGTACTGGCGCACGGGGTGTCACTCGCCACCGACCTGTGGGTGGCCGAGGCCGCCCCCGCCTCGATCCGCAGCGCGCTCACCCAGCCGCTGGCCAACGGGGCACTCTCCGCGCCGGTGCACAGCTACCTGGCCCCGGTGATCGCCTACATGACGGCGGTGGGGATGTCCCGGCGCCCCCGCTGGCGGGTGGCGATGTGGTGCGTCCTGCTGCTGGACGCCTTCGCGGTGCTGATCGGGCGGTACACCACCCCGTTCGCGATCGTGGTGACCGTGCTGATCGGCTGGACCGTCGCCTTCGGCACCCTCTACGCCGTCGGCTCGCCCAACGTCCGCCCCACCGGCCAGAACCTCCTCGCGGGGCTGCGCCGGGTCGGCTTCCGGCCGGTCAGCGCGATGCGCGCGGAGGACGTCGCCAACCCGGACCACCCCGAGCACGCCGACCGGGGCCGCCGCTACCTCGTCAGCCTGGAGGACGGCCCGCCGATCGACGTCACCGTCGTCGACCGCGAGCAGCAGGCGCAGGGTTTCTTCTACCGGGTGTGGCGACGGCTGTCGCTGCGCGGGATCAACCAGCGCCGCAGCCTCCAGTCCCTGCGCCAGGCCCTGGAGCAGGAGGCGCTGCTGGCGTACGCGGCGATCGCGGCCGGGGCCAATGCGCCCAAGCTGATCGCCACCTCCGAACTGGGCCCGGACGCCGTGATGCTGGTCTACGAGCACATCGGCGGCCGCAGCTTCGACGCACTGGCCGACGAGGAGATCACCGACGAGCTGATGCACAGCGCCTGGCGGCAGGTGGCCGCGCTGCAATCGCGGCGGATCGCGCACCGGCGGCTGGTCGGGGACGCCCTGCTGGTGGATCGTTCCGGCAACATCGTGCTGACCGATCTGCGGGGCGGCGAGATCGCCGCCGGCGACGTGGTGCTGCGGATGGACATCGCCCAGCTGCTGGCCACCTGCGGACTGCGGGTCGGCGCCGAACGGGCGGTCGCCGCGGCCGTCGAGGTGCTCGGCCCGGACGCGGTCGCCGACAGCCTGCCGCTGCTCCAGCCGATCGCGCTCAGCCGCACCACCCGGGCCACCCTGCGCCAGCTGGCCCGGGAGCGGTCCAAGCGGGAGCGGGAGGCGGTACTGGCCGCCTCGCAGGCCGCGAAGGAGGCGCGGGAGGCCCGGGACTCCCACGGCCCCCAGGACCGCAAGGCGCAACGGGCGCTGCGGAACGCGGAGAAGACCGCCGAGAAGCGGGCCCTGGAAGAGGCGTCGGAGGAGGCCCTGGAGGAGGATCTGCTCGCCCAGATCCGCCGGCAGGTCCTGCTGATCCGGCCGACCGCGGTGATCGAGCCGGCGAAGCTGGAGCGGCTGAGCCCGCGCATCCTGATCAGCTGGATCGCCGGTGCGTTCGCGGCGTACGTGCTGCTGTCACAGCTCACCAACTTCAACCTCGGCGATGTGATCAACCAGGCCCGGTGGGTGTGGGTGCTGGTGGCGGCGTTCTTCTCGGCGCTGACGTACGTCGCGGCGGCGATGAGCCTGCTGGGGTTCGTCACCGAGAAGGTCTCGTTCGTACGGACGCTGCTCGCGCAGGTCGCGGGCGACTTCGTGAAGCTGGTGGCGCCCACGGCGATCGGTGGGGTGGCGCTGAACACCCGCTTCCTCCAGCGGGCCGGGGTGCGGCCCGGCCTGGCGGTGGCGAGCGTCGGCGCGTCCCAGCTGTTCGGGCTGGGCAGCCACATCGTGCTGCTGCTGGCGTTCGGCTATCTGACCGGCACCGAGCACGCGCCGCAGATCTCGCCGTCCCGGACGGTCATCGCCGGTCTGCTGACGGTGGCGGTGCTGGTCCTGGTCGTCACGGCGGTCCCGGTGCTGCGCAAGTTCGTGGCGACCCGGCTGCGGTCGCTGTTCGCCGGGGTGGTGCCGCGGATGCTGGACATCCTCCAGCGGCCGCGGAAGCTGGTCACCGGCATCGGCGGGATGCTGCTGCTGACGGTGGCGAACGTGATGTGCCTGGACGCCTCGATCCGGGCGTTCGGCGGCGCCGACCAGATCAGCTACGCCGGTATCGCGGTGGCCTTCCTGGCGGGTAACGCGCTGGGCTCGGCGGCACCGACACCGGGCGGGGTGGGCGCCGTGGAAGCCGCGCTGATCGGTGCGCTGACCTTCGGCGGGCTGCCGGCCGAGACGGCACTCCCGGCGGTGCTGCTCTTCCGGCTGATGGTCTTCTGGCTGCCGGTGCTGCCGGGCTGGCTGGCCTTCACCTTCCTCAGCCGCAAGGGCGAGATCTGAGGCGACCCGCACCGGCATGCGCCAAGACACCCACGCCGGTACGCACGAAGACACGCACGCGCCGGCACGCACGAAGGCACACGCGCCGACACGCACGAAGGCGCCGGTCCGTATCGCACGGACCGGCGCCTTTACGCGTCACGGGGCGGAGCAGCCGCCCCGTGGAGGGGTCAGTAGACGGGCTTCTCCGGCTCGACGGTGTTGACCCAGCCGATGACGCCGCCGCCGACGTGCACCGCGTCGGCGAAGCCCGCGGACTTCAGGACCGCGAGGACCTCGGCGGAGCGGACGCCGGTCTTGCAGTGCAGGACGATCTTCTTGTCCTGGGGGAGGTCCTGGAGGGCGGTGCCCATCAGGAACTCGTTCTTCGGGATCAGTCGGGCGCCGGGGATCGAGACGATCTCGTACTCGTTGGGCTCCCGGACGTCGATGATGTCGATCTTCTCGTCGGCGTCGATCCACTCCTTGAGCTGCCGCGGAGTGATCGTCGAACCGGCCGCCGCCTCCTGGGCCTCCTCGGAGACCACACCGCAGAACGCCTCGTAGTCGATCAGCTCGGTGACGGTCGGGTTCTCGCCGCAGACCGCGCAGTTGGGGTCCTTGCGGACCTTGACCTGACGGTACGTCATCTCCAGCGCGTCGTAGATCATCAGGCGGCCGACCAGTGGGTCACCGATGCCGGCGAGCAGCTTGATGGCCTCGTTGACCTGGATCGAGCCGATGGAGGCGCAGAGCACGCCGAGCACGCCGCCCTCGGCGCAGGACGGCACCATGCCGGGCGGCGGGGGCTCCGGGTACAGGCAGCGGTAGCAGGGGCCGTGCTCGCTCCAGAACACCGACGCCTGGCCGTCGAAGCGGTAGATGGAACCCCAGACGTACGGCTTGTTCAGCAGCACGCAGGCGTCGTTGACCAGATAGCGGGTGGCGAAGTTGTCCGTGCCGTCGACGATCAGGTCGTACTGGGCGAAGAGCTCCATGACATTGGTGGAGTCCAGGCGCTCTTCGTGGAGGTTGACCGTGACGTACGGGTTGATGCCGACCACCGTGTCCTTGGCGGAGGCGGCCTTGGAACGGCCGATGTCCGCCTGGCTGTGGATGATCTGGCGCTGCAAGTTCGACTCGTCGACCTCGTCGAACTCGACGATGCCCAGGGTGCCGACGCCGGCCGCGGCCAGGTACATCAGCGCGGGCGAACCCAGGCCGCCGGCGCCGACACACAGCACCTTGGCGTTCTTCAGCCGCTTCTGCCCGTCCATCCCGACATCGGGGATGATCAGGTGGCGGGAGTACCTGCGGACCTCGTCGACGGTGAGCTCAGGAGCGGGCTCGACCAGGGGTGGCAGCGACACGGGGACTCCGTTGGTCGGTCTCGATGGGCTTCCCCCGCCCCGGCCGGAGCCGGGAACGGTGGAGGTGGTTCTTCCCGTAACACTGCCACGCCCTTCTTCATTCCGAGACACCTGGTCCGATGCGCGAGACGAATCCGTCCCAGTAGCCGGGCAGCGACTCCCGGGCGTCACCGCCGGCCGCGGTCGTCCTGTCGGCTCGGCGCGCGATGACGTCCGCCCCATGGGCCGGCGGTCCAGCCAGAAGCCGTCGACCTCCTACCGTTCCGGCCCGTGGTGGGCGGCGGAGCCCTGCCCGACTAAGAGGCCGTCGAGGGGGCGGGCACCCCGCCCCCTGTCCAGGTGTCCCAACAGGCGGACATCCATCTCACAGATCCGTGCGGCGACCGGGAGGCCGGGACGGGTCGGGCCGGGCCCCGCTGTCCGGAGGAGTGCTCAGATACGACATGCGGCCTCCATCCAGATGTCGGCGAGGGACTCCTCCAGGACGATCCGCGGGCGCCAACCGAGCCGGTCGCGGGCGGTGCGCACATCGGCCTGCTGCCAGGTGCCGCAGCCGTCCGGATACGGGTAGGCGGTGAGCGGCGCGCCGGCCGCGTGCCCCTCGGCGGCCGGGGCCGGGATCACCAACCGGGCCGGCGGCGAGTCGAGTTCGTGCAGCGAGCCGCCGAACCCGGCGACCCGGGCGAGCACCGCGGCGGCCTCCCGCAGCCGCACCGCGCGCCCGGTCCCGATGTTGACCACGCCCTGCGCGGCGGAGAGCGAGGCGGCGTGCACCGCCCGGGCCACGTCCCGGACGTCGACGAAGTCCCGCTGCACGCCCAGGCCGCCCAGCTTGAGCTCACTGTCCCCGGACTGCATGGCGCGCCGCATCGCCTCGGCGAGCCGACCCAGCGGCGACCCGGCCGGGGTACCCGGGCCGACCGGCGAGAAGACCCGCAGCACCACGGCGTCGAGCCCGGAGCCCAGCACCAGTTCGGTGGCGGCCAGCTTGCTGACCCCGTACGGGCCGCCGGGGCGCGGCACCGCGTCCTCGGCGGTGGACGAGCCGGGCTGCGAGGGCCCGTACTCGGAGGCGCATCCCAGGTGGACCAGGCGGGCGCCGCAGCCGCTGCGGCGCAGCGACTCGCAGATGGTGGCGACCGCGACGGTGTTGTGCCGGGTCAGCTCCCGGGCGCCACCACGCGTGGTGCCGGCGCAGTTCACGACCACGCCGGGGTGCACCGCGTCGAGGAAACGGGTGAGCGCCCCGGGGCTGCCGGTGGCGAGGTCGAAGCGGACGTCGGCGTCGTCTCCCCGGCCGAGGGCGGTGAGCTGGACGGCGGGGTCGGCGAGCAGGCGGTCGGCGACATAGCGGCCGAGGTACCCGTTGGCGCCGATGAGCAGCACCCTCATCGTGCGGCCCCCCTGCGCGCGTGCCGTGTGGTCGGGTGGACGTTCATGTGTCGGCTCCTCATGCGGATCGAGGGAAGCGGGCCAATGCCTCCGGCTCCGGCCGCGGATTCGGCGTCCGCCCCTGAGGGCGGGGGCCCGGTGGGGAATGGGGTCCTCGGCGCGGTGGCCGGGGCGGGCGGGGCGACGGCATCAGGGCGCCGCGCCGCGGGGAATGCGGGGTTCGGGGGCCCGTACGGGCCGGTGGGGCAGCTCATGACCGGCGGGCCTCCACCAGGTCGGTGGTGGGGGTACCCCCGTGCCGGTCCGGCGTGGCGGCGGGCGGGTGCGCGCAGGCGCCGGTGAGCGCCCGCAGGCCGTGGACGAAGAGGCCCAGCGCGGCGAGGGTGCCGGCGACGGCGGGGACCGCGGCCGGCCCGGCGGCGCGGACCAGGGCCTCCACCGGGGCGCCGAGCGGCGCCAGACGGGGGAGCCGGGCGGCCAGGACGAGGGCCAGGGCCGTCGCTTCCAGGGCGGCGGCGGTGCCGAGGCCGGCCGCGGCGGCCGTCGGGAAGCCGTGCACCGCGAGCAGTCGGGCGAGGAAGAGCAGCACCGTCAGCGCGCAGACCGCCGGGACGGCCGACCGGCCGCCGGGGCTCCCCGCACCGGCGAGGAGCAGGTGGGCGCCGAGCGTCAGCGCCACCGTGGCGACGAGGAAGAGCAGGGTGGCGCCGGCCAGCAACGGGCGTACACGGGAGGCGAGTTCGGCCAGCGCGCGACTGGTGGCCAGTCCGCGTCGGGCGCGGACCGCGAACCAGTGGGCGCACCCGGCGGCCGGGGCGAGCGCGCAGGCCAGCGCCACGGCGGCGGCGACGGCCGCCCGGGGGTGCGGGCCGGGCACGTCGGGTCCGCCGGAGCGCAGCTGCGCCAGCAGCCAGTCGCCGTAGACCGCGTATCCGACCGTCCAGGCGGCCCACAGCACCGCCGCCCGGGATCCGGGGCCGCGCCGCAGCCGTAGCGGTCCGTGCCGCAGCGCCAGCCGCAGTGCGAGGACGGTGAACAGCAGACCGGCCGCGTCAACTGCCGGCAGAAGAGGCACGGATGAGGGTTTGACGGAGGCGTGGGCGGCGACCGTGGCGAGGCCGATCGCGCCGGGCAGCAGTTGCACCGCGGCGCGGGCGACCCGGGAGGGGGGAGCGGGTGCGGGGACCGGCGGGGCCGGGTCCGGGTCCGACTCGTCCTCCGGCTCCCCCACGGCCCCCTGTTCCGGTTCGTCGGCGCGCGGGACGCGGGCGTAGAGCTCCTCGGCCAGCGAGAAGACGTCGCGGTGCCGGAAGCGGGCGGCGGCGCGGTCGGTGACCCCGTGCGCCTCCAGGCCGGCGGCGATCTCCAACGGGTCAACGGCCCGTGCACACAAGGTGCGGTGACGGTGCATCAGGATCTTGACGGGGTCGGCGGGGCCGTGTCGCGGGGCCGGCCGGGGGGCGGGCGGCGCCGCGGTGCCGCTCTCCGGGACGGTCATGCGCCGTCTCCTCTCCCCCGGTCCCGGTCCCGGGAACAGGGGTCGTCGGTGTGGACACCGCGGGCGGGCAGCCAGAGCCCGGCGCGCCGGCCACGCCCGGCGGGCGGCCGACCCCGCCTCCGGACGCCGACCCGACTCCCCTCGTGCGCCACGTCCGCCATCCCCGTCACCAGGGCCGTGCCCACCACGCCCACCGCGCAGAGCACGTCCAGTACGACTGTCACCACTGCCGTCTCCCTCACCCTCACCACCGCTGCCCGGCGGCCGGTTCGCCGGCCGCCCCGTACCGCGTGCGCCGGGCCCGTCCGCCCGCCCGGTCGGCCCGTGCCCAGGTCGGCGTGCGGGCGGCGCCGGTCGGCAACGACCCGCCGGGCACCCGGGACTCCGCGGGACGGGCGAAGGGTCGCGGGACGCCGTCCCCGGCCGTGGTGTCGCACCCGGCCGAACCGCCCGGGGCGTGCGCGATCAGCTCCAGATAGATGCCACGAAATGCCGCGATGTTCTGCTCGAAGGTGAAGAGTTCGAGGGCCCGGGCGCGGGCCGCGGCGCCCAGCCGGGCGCGCCGCTCCGGGTCGACGAGCAGTGCCCGGCAGGCGTCGGCCAGCGCGCGGGGGTTGCGCGGCGGGACCACCAGACCGGTGCCGCCGATCACCTCGCAGACCGCGCCGGTGTCGGTGGACACCGTGGCGCGGCCGCAGAACATCGCCTCCACCAGGGAGCGCGGGAACCCCTCGACGGCGCTGGAGAGCACCACCACCGTCGCCGAGGCGTAGGCGTCCGCCGGGGTGGGTGCGGTGGGACCGCCGAACTCCTCGAAGCTGACCGGGTTCTCCCCGGCGGACCGGGCGTCGGCGGCCTCGTCGGGGAAGAGTTGGGCGGCCAGCGCCCGGCACTGGGCGCGGTATCCGGCGGCCTCCGGGTCGGCGCCGAGGCCGCCGATGATCCTCAGGGTGGCGGCAGGGACGGCCTTACGGAGTTCGGCGAAGGCGTGCAGCAGTCCGATCAGGTCCTTGTCCGGGGCGATGGCGCCGGTCCACACCAGGGTCGCGGAATCGTCCGCTGCGGCGTCCGGGACCGCCGCGAAGGGGCCGGCGTCCCTGCCCGGGTAGACCGTGCGCAGCCGGGCCGGGTCCGCCCCGCAGCGCTCCTGCCAGCGGCGGGCCCGGGTGCCACCGGGGGTGATCAGCGCGGCCTGGGCGTAGGTCTCGGTGGCGAGGGCGCGCCGGAAGGCGGCGAGCAGCGCGCGGACCGGTGCGGTGCGCGGTGCGGCGGGGTGCGCGAGGTAGTGCTCGCGCAGCCGCACGCCGTGCTCGGTGACCAGGAGCGGGGTCTCGAAGAAGCGTTTGGCCAGCAGTCCCGGGAGCGCGGCGGCACCGGCCGAGGTGGCGTGGCAGAGGTCGACCCCGGCGAGTCCGGCGTCGCCGTACCAGTCCAGGGCGAGCGGGCGGAGCGCCGATTCCAGCTCAGCGGCGACCGCCAACAGGTCGGTGACCTGGGCACTTTGGAGGACGGGCGACGCACCGGGCCCGTGGCAGATGGCCTCCAGGACGCGGACGGCGCCCTCGGAGCGGAGCAGGGCGGGCAGCGCGGCACCGGCGCGGGCGAGGTCGGCGAGCCCGTAGAGGCCACTGGCGAAACGGTCCGCCTGGCGGTCCGCGGCACCGTCCGCGCCGGTGGCCCGCTCCCCCGCCGTCAGCACCGCGCAGGCCGCCACCAGGTCGCCGAAGTGCTCCGCGAAGCGGCGCCGGGCGCGGCGGCCGGCGGTCCGGCGGCGCGCCGGGACGTCGCCCCACAGCGGCGCCTGCCCCGTCAGCCGGGCGTTGGCCGGCAGTTCGACGGGGCCCTGGGCCTCCTGTCGAGGGTGCGTGGTCAGCGCGTAGAGCGCGAAGTCATGGCCGGCGAGCCCGCGGACGAGCCGCTCGCACCATCCGTGCGCCTCACCGGACGCATAGGGATAGCCACCCTCGGTGAGCAGTCCAATGCGCACGACGGCACCCCCGTCCTCCCATATCGGCGTCCTGGCGCGGCACGACCCCCGCCACCTGCAGGAAGAAGCTACGCAAAGGGGCCGGTGGCGCGATGGACGGTTGTCCATCGCGCCACCGGAAGGGGTGAACACGCGTGACTTTCCACCCCTCGGGGCGTTTCGCCGCGCTATGGGGGCGTTGGGTGGGGAGGACCGGCCCTAGGCGACCGCCCGCACCGTCCGCTTCCCGGCCGCGACCTGCGGAACCAGTACCGGGACGGCCGCCAGCAGCCCCTGGGTGCAGGGGTGTTGCGGGCTGCCGTACACCTGGCCGACTGGCCCCTCCTCGACGATCCGGCCGGCCCGCATCACCGCCACCCGGTCACCGGCCGCCCGGACCACCGCCAGGTCGCGGGCGATGAAGACCAGCGCGAGGCCCAACTCCCGTCGGAGTTCGGCGAGTAGGGCCATGATCTGCGCCTGGGTGGTGACGTCGAGCGCGGAGACCGGTGCGTCGCAGACCGGCAGCCGGGGCGTGGGTGCCAGGGCCCGGGCGATGCCTGACGACGAAGTGCCACACGCCTGACCGACGAGGCGCCTCACGCCTGGCCGACGAAGCGCTCCACGCCCGCCGGGTGCGGCTCACTGTCCGGTCGGGTACGGCCAGGAGTTGGGCCGGCAGGTCGCCCCGTCCGTGGTCAGGAACTTGGTCTGCTGCATCATCACCGGGGCGAGCGCGCCCGGCCGCGAGCAGACCTCGTGGTTGTGCCCGAGCCGGTGCCCGACCTCGTGATTGATCAGCATCTGCCGGTAGGCCAGCATCTTGTCCGGGCCGTAGGTCTTGGCGCCCTGCGCCCATCGGTAGGCGTTGATCATCACGCGCTGGGTGGCCGCCGAGTCGCAGGAAACGTTGTCCTCGGTGGTGTCCAGACCGGACTTGGCGCACCACTTCCCGGTCGTCCCGGGGCTCGCCAACGAGATCACGAAGTCCGCGTCGCCGGACCCCACCCGCTGGAAGGTCCGCTGTCCGCCGTGCGCCCAACTCCGGTCGTCGTTGAGGGTCTTGTGCACCGCCTCGGCGAACAGCTCGCCGTCCAGCGGCAGTCCCTCCTCGACGTCCACGCGGTAACGCAGCACCTTGCCGTGGCCGGGCGCCCTGGCGTCGCCGCCGACCGGCCGGAACCGGCCGCTGGCGGTCAACTTCGGGTCCAGCGGGAAGACCTGCGCCATCTGGGTGGCGTAGTCGGCGGGCTTGGCGTCCTGGCCGGCCCGCACCTCGGAGGGCGGCGCCTGGTCGGTGCCGCCGTCGGTCCGGTCGTCACCGCTGCGGGCCTGCGCCCCACCGTCGTCCCGGTGTTGGTCGGCGACCTGGCCCGCGATGACGACGGCGAGTGCGGTGGTCACCGCCGCGGCCGCCGCACCGGTGAACGTCCGCGCCTTGGTGCCCTTCCGGGCCACCCGCACCGCGTCCCCGGGGCCGGCGTCGCCCCCGGCCGCTTCCTCGCCCTCGACCGTGACCGCGTCGCCACCACCCCGACCAGCCGCCGGAACGGCGAACACCGCGCCGGACGTGCCGCCGGAAGCCCCGTCCAGGAAGGCCACGGCCCCCTCGCGAGGGAAGCCCGCCGGGAAGTCGGCGGGCTCGGGGCCCCGCGCGACCGGCCGGCCCGACCCGCCGAACGCCTCCAGATACTCCCGCCGCGGCCCCGGCCCACCACCCGGCGACACCACCGGCGCACCGCACCCGGGCGTACCGGCCGCGGGCGTGCCGAAGGGCGGCGTACCGGAACGGGGCCCGTCGGGCTCGGCGGCCCGCGGCCGGGGGATCCTGGGCGCGGGCGCAGCACCCGGTGCGTACGCGGTGGCGCCGTGGATGGTCGGCTCAGGGACCGCGCCCCAGCCTCCGCCCGGCTCGCGCTGCTCGGGATGGCCACCGCGGACCGTCCCGCAGCCCTCCGGCGGCCCGGTCACCCGGCGGCGGCGCCCCGTCCCCGGGGCGGGCGGCGTACCGCCGGCGGTCTCGGCTGCGTCACCGGACGGGCGTTGCCGCCCGCCCCGGCGGCTGTGTCGTCCCATGGGGCCCGTCAACTCCCGCCCACAGCAGGCTGCGCGGCATCGGACACGCGGGCGGAGCCGGTGTCCGCACCGGGGGCTCCGGACCGGTCCGCGGCGGAGTCGACCAGGTCGCGGACGGCCCGCGCCACCGCCTCGGGGTACTCCATCATCGCCACGTGTCCCGCCTCCGGAAGTGTCAGCAGCCGTGAGCCGCGGAACGCCGCGGCCGCCCGCCGCGCCATCCGGATGGAGACCAGGCGGTCGCGTCCACCGTAGACGAGGAGGGTGGGCGCCAGGACCCGTTCGGCCTGACGCCACAGACCGTGCTGGCCGCCGAGCGTGTAGGCGTTGACCACACCGCGCGCCGAACGCTCCATCACCTCCCAGAAATACGGGAGTTCGAGCCGTCGGGCGTACTCCTCGACCGCCGAGCCGAAGCCCTCGGGGGTGATCCGGGCCGGATCGCCGTAGCAGAGCGCCAGCACCTCGCGGGTGCGCTGCTCCGGCGTCCAGGCGCGGGTGAGCCGGCCGAACAGCCGGGCCACGCCGGGGACCGCGAGCAGCGCGGTGGGCACCGCCGTCCGCTGCGGCCGGAGTTCGGGCAGCGCGGGCGAGATCAGGGTGAGGGTGCGCACCAGATCGGGGCGCATCGCCGCGACCCGGGTCGTCGCCGCGCCGCCCATGGAGTTGCCGATGAGGTGGACGGGGCCGCGCTCGGCCGCGTCGAGGTGGCGGATGACCGCGCGGGCCTGTGCGGAGACCGAGTAGTTGCCGTCGTCCGGCGGCGGTGACTCGCCGAAGCCGGGGAGGTCGATCGCCTCGCCGGCCAGCCGGTCGGCGAGCAGCGGCATCAGGGCCGACCAGTTCCGGGACGAGCCGCCCAGGCCGTGGACGTAGAGGGCGGGTTCGCGGTCCCGGCCGGCGGTGTCGGCCGGCTCGCCCGGGGTCCGGACGGCCATCGTCAGCCGTGGCGGCGACGCCAGCGACACCCACTCGACCGCCTCGTCCGCGGCGCCGGGTCCGGCCGGCGGCACCGGGAAGGCGGCCGCTGTCGCGGTGTCCGGCGACTCGGTCGAAGACATGCTGTCGATGTTACGAGACGATCACGCCCCCGATTGTGTGTTCGCGGTCACACACCGCATCGCGCTGGCGCAACCGCTCTCCTAGGCTCGTAGCTAGGGCGGCCACCCGCGGACCAAGGCGCCCGCACGCACCGGACAAGGGAGCCACCATGCACGTCGACCCGACAGACCCTGACACCTTCGAGGACGCGGCGAACGGCCCGGCCCCCACCCAGATCGACGTGGAGGCGCCGGAGGCCGACGCCGCCGAGCAGCACGCCGAACTCGCACCGCAGCGCGACGAGACCGTGACCGGCAGCGAATTCTCCGCGAACGAGGCGGACCGCGCCGAACAGGCTCGGGTCGTCGAGCTCAACGAAGACGAATACCGATGACCTGGGGCGTTATGTCGGCTTCGGGGAGTGGAGCCGGGCAGAATTTCTCCCCCCGGACCGCACACAGCCCCGTTACCCAAAAGTACGATGACGGCCGCGGTGCACCACCTTGTACGGACCGCAATCGCAACGATTTCTGGGAGGCAGCGTGAGCGCCATCGAGCAGACCGAGGCGGCGCGCCCGCGGGGCACACGCCTGCCACGCCGAGCACGGCGGAACCAGCTCCTGGGCGCGGCCCAGGAAGTGTTCGTCGCGCAGGGCTACCACGCGGCCGCGATGGACGACATCGCCGAGCGGGCCGGCGTCAGCAAGCCGGTGCTCTACCAACACTTCCCCGGCAAGCTGGAGCTCTACCTGGCGCTGCTGGACCAGCACTGCGAGGCACTGCTGCACTCGGTGCGCACGGCCCTGGCGTCGACCAACGACAACAAGCAGCGCGTGGCCGCCACGATGGACGCCTACTTCGCGTACGTGGAGGACCCGGGCGGCGCGTTCCGGCTGGTCTTCGAGTCGGACCTGACCAACGAGCCGGCCGTGCGCGAGCGGGTGGACAAGGTGTCCCTGGAGTGCGCCGAGGCGATCAGCGCGGTGATCGCCGAGGACACCGGGCTGTCGCGGGACGAGTCGATGCTGCTGGCCGTGGGCCTGGGCGGGGTCTCCCAGGTCGTAGCGCGGTACTGGCTGTCCTCGGAGAGCCAGGTGCCGCGGGAAACCGCGGTGCAGCTGCTGACCTCGCTCGCCTGGAAGGGCATCGCAGGATTCCCGCTGCACGGCAGCGACACACACTGACCGTGTTCGCTGCTGGCGTGGCCGGCGACGTCCTGTCCGTCCCCGTACCGGGCTAATGTGTGCTGCGTACCGCGCGGCTGGCCGCGCACCCTCCCCCGGCTGACGCTCGGGGGACCCCCAGACCGTCGGAGGGACAGTAGCCGTGGAGGTCAAGATCGGCGTGCAGCACGCGCCGCGCGAGATCGTTCTGGAGAGCGGGCAGTCTGCCGAGGAGGTCGAGCGCGCGGTGAGCGACGCCCTGACCGGCAAGGCGGAGCTGCTGAGCCTGGTGGACGATCACGGTCGCCGGGTCTTCGTCGCGGCGGACCGGGTGGCCTACGTGGAGCTTGGCGAGCCGACCGCCCGCAAGGTCGGCTTCGGCGCGCCCTGAGCGGCGGCAGCACACCGGCGCTGAGGCGCCGTCACTGACACAGGGCGGCGGCCCGGAGAGCCTGAACTCTCCGGGCCGCCGCCCTGTGTCGTCCCCCTGTCCGGCGCGGCCCCGGAAACCGCCTGCCGAAATCCCTTGCCCGATGGCCGGACGGAGGCGCACGCTGACCGGACAAGCGGGCCCCCGCCGGAGGGTTGTTGCCGGCGGCCCCTGGGTACGACCGCCTACGACCGATTTGTTCGTCCGATCGGCCTCGTCACGCGGGAGGGAACAGCATGATCTGGGAAGCGCTCGGCGCCGTGATCGTCGGATTCGCCATCGCCCTGTCCGCGCGGCGCTGGCTTCCCGAGCGGTTCCCCGCCCCCGCCCTGACGCTGGCCACCGGCCCGGTCGCGGCGCTGCTCGGCGCGCTGCTGACCCGGTCGATCCTGGGGCCCGGCCACCCGGTCCAGGTGATGGTCGCCGCGCTCGCCGTGGGCTCCGCGCTGCTGTCGGTCCTGGTGCGCCCGCCGCGCCGCCGGACCCGCCGCCCGGCCGCCCCGCTGAAGGGCCACCGGACGGCCTGCTGACCGTCCGGTGCCCCGTTCGAGGCCAGTGCGGAATGCCGCGCCGGCCCCGTCAGGCCGCGAGGCCCAGCGCGGCCATCCGCTTGGTGTGCGCCTCGGTGATCCGGGAGAACATCCGGCCGACCTCGGCCAGGTCGAAGCCGTCGGCCAGCCCGCCGACCAGCATGGTGGAGAGCGCGTCGCGGTCCGCGACCACCCGCTGGGCCTGCGAGAGCGCCTCGCCCATCAGCCGGCGGGCCCACAGCGCCAGCCGGCCGCCGACCCGCGGCTCGACCTCGATGGCGGCCCGGACCTTCTCCACCGCGAAGGTGGCGTGCCCGGTGTCGTCCAGCACCGCGAGCACCAGGTCGCGGGTGTCGGAGTCCAGCCGGACCGCGACCTCGCGGTAGAAGTCACTGGCGATCGAGTCGCCGACGTACGCCTTGACCAGGCCCTCCAGCCAGTCCGACGGCGCGGTCTGGCGGTGGAACTCGTCCAGGGCCGCGGCGAACGGTTCCATCGCCTCGTTCGGCTCCGCCTCGATCTCGGCGAGCCGGTCGCGGAGCCGCTCGAAGTGGTGGAATTCCGCCGAGGCCATCTTGGCCAGTTCGGCCTTGTCGTCCATCGTCGGGGCGAGTTTGGCGTCCTCCGCCAGGCGCTCGAAGGCGGACAGTTCGCCGTACGCGAGGGCGCCGAGCAGATCGATCACAGCGGCCCGGTACTGCGGGTCAGCGGATGCCTGGGCCCAGTCCTGGGCGGCGATTCCGGTGTGTTCTTGCGCGTCAGCAGCGGCGTTGTCAGGCGTCTCCATGACCGGCACAATAGCCCGCCCGAAGGGCTACGGAAGGCCCTGGTCAGCCACGGCTCGACCACCCGTTCGCGTGATCGCCGCGACCGGTACGGCGCGCCGTGATGAATTCCTCAGTCATACACGCCTTCGGATTCACACGCGATATCCGGGGTACAGTGCTAAAGGACCCGCCGAGTATCGGTGGGTCGTTCCACGAAAGCGGATGCCCGGTCGGTGGCCCGATCGGCTCCACCCGACCGCCCTCCCCCGCGGCGCGTACGAGACGTGCGCACAGCAGGAGGGATACCGCTCGCGGCAGGAGTGCCTGAGCGATGGCAGTGGTCCCGCGCCGTCCGGCCTGTCAGGCCGGCGCCGTACGAACCCGTACGACGGTGCGGTACGACCCCCTTCGCCGCCTCTCGCCGCGTCTCACAGAAGAGGCAAGACTCTGTCTACGACGTTCCGTGATCTCGGGATTTTCCCCGAGACCGCCGAGGCCCTGGAAGCCGTCGGCATCGTTTCCCCCTTTCCCATCCAGGAGCTGACGCTCCCCGTCGCCCTCTCCGGCAACGACGTCATCGGCCAGGCCAAGACCGGCACCGGCAAGACGCTCGGCTTCGGCCTGCCGCTGCTGGAGCGGGTCACCGTCCCCGTCGACGTCGAGGTCGGCCGGGCCACGCCCGAGCAGCTGACCGAGGAGCCGCAGGCCCTCGTGGTCGTGCCCACTCGCGAGCTGTGTCAGCAGGTCACCAATGACCTGCTGACCGCCGGCAAGGTGCGTAACGTCCGGGTCCTGGCGATCTACGGCGGCCGGGCGTACGAGCCGCAGGTCGAGGCGCTGAAGAAGGGCGTCGACGTGGTCGTCGGCACGCCCGGCCGGCTGCTGGACCTGGCAGGCCAGAAGAAGCTCGACCTGTCGCAGGTGCGCACCCTCGTCCTGGACGAGGCCGACGAGATGCTCGACCTGGGCTTCCTGCCCGACGTCGAGAGGATCCTCCAGCTGCTGCCGGCCAAGCGGCAGACCATGCTGTTCTCGGCGACCATGCCCGGCCAGGTCATCTCGCTGGCCCGCCGCTACATGTCGCAGCCCACGCACATCCGCGCCACCGCCCCGGACGACCAGGGCGCGACGGTCGCCAACATCACCCAGCACGTCTTCCGGGCGCACTCGATGGACAAGCCGGAGCTGGTCTCCCGCATCCTCCAGGCGGAGGGCCGCGGGCTGGCGATGGTGTTCTGCCGCACGAAGCGGACCGCCGCCGACATCGCCGACCAGCTCGCCCGCCGCGGCTTCGCGTCCGGCGCGGTCCACGGCGACCTCGGCCAGGGCGCCCGCGAGCAGGCGCTGCGCGCCTTCCGTAACGGCAAGGTCGACGTCCTGGTCTGCACCGACGTCGCCGCCCGCGGCATCGACGTCGAGGGCGTGACGCACGTCATCAACTACCAGTCGCCCGAGGACGAGAAGACCTACCTGCACCGCATCGGCCGCACCGGCCGGGCCGGCGCCAAGGGCACCGCGGTCACCCTCGTCGACTGGGACGACATCCCGCGCTGGAAGCTGATCAACAAGGCGCTGGACCTGTCGTTCGACGAGCCGGAGGAGACCTACTCCACCTCGCCGCACCTCTACGAGCAGCTCGACATCCCGGCGGGCACCAAGGGCGTGCTGCCGCGCGCCGAGCGCACCCGGGCCGGGCTGGCCGCCGAGGAGGTCGAGGACCTCGGCGAGACCGGGGGCCGCGGGCGCGGCCGGCGGTCCGAGGCGCGGGCCGAGAAGGACACCCAGGAAGAGCCCCGGCGCACCCGCACGCCGCGCCAGCGGCGCCGCACGCGGGGCGGGACTCCGCTGGACGAGTCGGCCGCCGCCGCGGGCACGCCGGAGACGGCGGACGCCGCGGTGCGCACCGCCGAGGACACCGAGGCCGCCGCGGCACCGCGGACGCCCCGGCGTCGGCGCCGCACCCGGGGAGCGGTGGCAGCCACCGCCTCCGCGGCCGCCGTGGCCGAGGTCCGCGAGGCCGCGACCGCTGTGGTCGCCGAGGCCACCACGGTGCCGGCCCCCGCGGCCGGCCCGGACGCCGAAGCGGACCGGGAGCTGGCCGCCAAGCCGCGCCGGCGCCGTACCCGCAGTGCCGCCAAGGCCGCAGCGGAGAGCACGACCTCAGCCGCTCCGGTGGAGCCGGTGAGCGAGGCGGCGGAGGCGACCGCTCCGGCCGTGGCCGAGGCCGTAGCCGTCGTGGCGACGGCCGAGGGCGTCGAGGCCGCTCCGGAGAAGCCCAAGCGCACCCGCAAGCGGGCTGCGGCCAAGAAGGCGGCACCCGCCGAGGCCGCGGAAGCCGCCGTGGACACGGCGGAGGCCACCGCGGTGACCGCCGCCGTCGCGGAGACCGAGGCGCCGGCCAAGCCCAAGCGGACCCGGACCCGGAAGACCGCCGCCGCGCAGCCCGCGGCGGAGGCCGAAGCCGTCGTGGCGACGGCCGAGGGCGTCGAGGCCGCTCCGGAGAAGCCCAAGCGCGCCCGGAAGACGGCCGCGGCCAAGACCACTGCCACCAAGGCCGCCAAGGCCAAGCCCGCCGCCGCGGCCGAGGCCACCGACGGGGAGGCGCCGGCCAAGCCCAAGCGGACGCGGAAGACCGCCGCCGCCAAGGCCGCCGAGGCCGCCCCCGAGGCCGCTGCCGCGGAGGCGGTGGACGGCGCGGAGGCCAAGCCCAAGCGCACCCGCAAGCGGGTCGCCACCAAGAAGGCGCAGCCCTCGGAGGCACCGGCCGAGAGCTGATCCCGCCCGGCCCGACGGCACCTGACGACCCGGCCCCGCCTCGTGCGGGCGCCGGGTCGCCGGCGTTCCGGGCCCCGGCAACGCCGGCGACCCGGGCGGGTTTTCCCCGGCCGTCCCGATAACCTCAGCCCATGAGCAGGCCGCCCACCCTCACACTGCCGCCGTGCGCCCGCGCGTACCGGCTCGACACCGAACGCGGCGCGTTCGCCGCGCACGACGCCCGTCCCGACGGCGCCCCGATCGGCACCGCCCTCCTCGTCCCCGGCTTCACCGGCAGCAAGGAGGACTTCATCGCGCTGCTGGCACCGCTCGCCGCCGCCGGGTTCCGGGCGGTCGCGGTGGACGGCCGCGGACAGCACGAGTCCCTCGGACCGCGCGATCAACGGGCGTACGACCAGCGGGAGTTGGCACTCGACGTGCGAGCCCAGGCGCTGGCCCTGGGCGAGCCCGGCGGCGGCCCGCTGCACCTGCTGGGGCACTCCCTCGGCGGACTGATCACCCGGGCCGCGGTGGTGCACGACCCGGCGCCGTTCCGTTCTCTGACCGTGCTCAGTTCCGGGCCGGCCGCCATCGACCCGGCCCAGCGGACCCGGGTGCGGATGCTGATCGAGGCGCTCGGCACGATGGGCATGGAGCAGGTGTGGGAGGCGATGCAGGCGTTGGACGCTCCCCCGACCGGCGCTGGGGGGACCCCCACTGCGGCCGCGCACGACGCACTGCCGCCGGAGATTGCCGCGTTCCTGCGGCAGCGTTGGCTGAACACCGTCCCCGAGCAACTGATGGCGACCGGGCGGCAGATGCTGACGGAGCCCGACCGGGTCGCCGAACTGGCCCGTACCGGGCTGCCGGTCCACGTCGTCTCGGGAACCGTCGACTACGCCTGGCCGGTGCCGCTGATGGACGCGATGGCCCGCCGCCTCTCCGCCCGGCGCACGATCATCGAAGGCGCCGAGCACTCCCCCAACGCCGAACGCCCGGAAAAGACCGCCGGGGCGCTGGCGGGTTTCTGGAGTGACGTCGACTGACCCTCGCCGCCGGGGCGCTGGCGGGCTTCTGGAGTGACGTCAGCTGACCCTCCATCACCGAGGCGGCGGCCCTAGAAGCGTCCCTGGACGTGGTCCCAGAACCCGTCGCGCAGCACCCGCCGCAGATCGGCGTGACCGCGCAGGGAGTGCCTCAGCAGCGCCTCGGCGGCGGTGAGCAGCTCCTGGTCGACGGTGCCGGGCAGGTACGGGTGGCCGGGCAGCAGTTCGGCCACCCACGCCGGACCGCGCTCCGACAGCCACTGGGCGGCGACCCGCGCCCCCACGAACCGGACCTCCTCGCGGGTCGGCGCCGGCCCCTCGCCGGCCCCCGGCTCGGGGCACTCGCCGGCCGTCCGCCGGGTGACGTACGGCTTGCAGAAGTCCAGGTCGAAGGTGCGCGCGCTGTCCACCTCCCACATCAGCGGCTCGGCCTGGTTGCGGCCGCCCGGTGCCTCGATGCCCCACAGGTGGACCCGGGCGCCGTAGCCCTGGGCCGCCTCGACGGCGGAGACCAGGTCCTCGTCGCCGCCGATCAGGACGGCGTCGGTGATCGCCCGGTGCCGGGCCAACGACTCCAGGTCGGTGCGGATCAGCGAGTCGACGCCCTTCTGCTGGTTGTGGGCGTTGAGGTTGCCGAGCCGGACCTTGACGTCGGGGAGCTCGGCGATCCGCTGCTGCTCCTGGGTGTGGATCCGGCGGCGGGCGCCGTCGTACCAGTAGACCCGCAGCAGCCGACTGTCCGGGAAGATCATCCGAGCCTTGTCGATGAACGCCTCGATGATCCCCTCGGCGTCCAGCTCGAACGCCTTGCGGTCCTCCGTGCCGGCGACCAGCCGCCCGGTGGCGGCGTAGACGTAGCCCGCATCGGCGAAGACCGCGTGGGTGGACGGGGTGGTGGCGACCTCAGCGAGGACCCGGGTGAGCAGCTCGTTGGTGCGCTCGATGCCGGCGGCGAGCGTCGTGAGGTCGGTGGTGCCCGTGGGCTGGGGGTTGCTCATTGCGGGATCCATTGTCCTGGCGTGCGCTCGGCGGGCACAACCACACTCGTTCCCGCACACGCATTCCTTAGACCATGAAAACTTTTCGTTAGCGTAGGGAATCATTTCAGCTGTAGGCTCGTTGTACCCATACGGAACGCCCGGCAACGAAGCCGGGCAAGTCCTGTCAAAGAGTTCTCCGCAGGAGGATCGGACGAAGGGAGAAGCCATATGCGCTTCGAGATCATGCGCCTGGACGACGTCGACGGCGCCGCCGTGGACAGCACCGTCGTGGACGCCGCCTCCGTCAACCAGATCGTGCAGCAGGCCGCCGCCATAGGGCAGCGCATCTACATCCGCCCGGCCGACACCGTTGCCGTCCACTGAGCGTCGACACGACCGACCCGCGCGCTGACGACGACGTAACGAAGACACACGAACGCCCCCGTACGGACACGCCGTACGGGGGCGCCGTCGTATCCGGAGCCGCTCAGGACGCCTGGATCACCTGCGTCACACCGTTGATGATCTGCTGCACGGCGAGCGCGGAGAGCATCATCCCGGCCAGCCGGGTCACCAGCACCACCCCGCCGTCCTTGATCACCCGGATGATCACCAGCGAGAACCGCATCACCACGTAGAGCACCACGTGGATGGCGGCGATCGCCGCCCAGACCGCGACCTGGGACGCGACGCCGTCGGCGTGCTGCACCGCGAGGATCACCGAGACGATCGCCCCCGGCCCGGCCAGCAGCGGCATCCCCAGCGGCACCAGCGCCACATTGACGTCCTTGGTCTGGGTCGGCTCCTCGGACTTGCCGGTCAGCAGGTCCAGCGCCACCAGCAGGAGCAGCAGCCCGCCGGCGATCATCAGCGCGGGCGTGGAGATGTGCAGGCGCCCGAGGATCTGCTTGCCGAAGAGCCCGAAGACGGCGATCACGCAGAACGCGACGGTGGCCGCCTGCCAGGCCATCCGGCGCTGCACCTTGGCCGGGCGGCCGGAGGTCAGGGCGAGGAAGATCGGGGTGATACCCGGGGGGTCCATGATCACAAAAAGCGTGACAAAGAGGGTACTGAAGACGGCGACGTCGAACACGGTGCTGGCCTTGCGATGGTACGGACGAGGGGAGGGAAGACGCACGGGACCGGACGCGGCACGACCGGGTACGGCCCGTGGGAAGGAGGGTGGGTGCGCAGACGCGCCCCACTGAAGGGGGCGTGCGGTGCGGCGGCCGGCCGGTGCCCGCGGGCTCAGCCGCCCGTGCCGGGGACGGGGAAGGCGCCGGTGGCCCGGCGCACGATCTCCCCGTAGATCTCGGGATCGGTGGTGCAGTCGCCGAGGCGACAGGTCTTGCGGCTGCCGTGGTAGTCGCTGGAGCCGGTGGTCAGCAGTCCGAGGTCGGCGGCGAGGGAGCGCAGCCGGGCGCGGGTCGGTTCGTCGTGGTCCATGTGGTCGACCTCGATGCCGTCCAGGCCGGCCGTGGCCAGTTCGGCGATCGCGCTCTCCGGGACGCAGCTGCCGCGCTTGACGGCGAGCGGGTGCGCGAAGACCGTGACCCCGCCGGCCGCCTTGACCAGCCGGATCGCGTCGAACGGGTCGAGCTCGTGCTTCTCCACGTAGGCCCGGCCGTCGTTGGCCAGCCACTCGGAGGTGAAGGCGTCGGAGACCGAGCCGACCACGCCCAGCTCGACCAGGGCGGTGGCGATGTGCGGCCGCCCCACGGCGCCGTCGCCGGCGATCCGCGCCACCTGCTCCCAGATGACCGGAACGCCCAACTCGCGCAGCTTGCCGACCATGGCCCGGGCGCGCGGCACCCGGTCGTCCCGGACCAGCTCCCGCTCGCGGGCGAGCTCCGGCTCGTCGGGGTCGAAGAGGTAGGCGAGCATGTGCAGGCTGACCCCGTCGAGCCGGCAGGACAGCTCGGCGCCGGTGACCAGCGTCAGCCCCTCGGGCAGCGCGGCGCGCGCCTCGGCGTACCCACCGACGGTGTCGTGATCGGTCAGCGCGACGACGTCCAGACCGGCGGCCGCGGCATTGCGCACCAGTTCCGCGGGGGTGTCCGTGCCGTCGGAGGCCGTGGAGTGGGTGTGCAGATCGATACGCACGGCACGGGCTCCAGACTGCTGCGGGACGGACACGGCGGTGGACCCGGAATTCGGGCACCGCACCGCGGAGCACCGTAAGGACTACAGGGCACTACCACGGACTACAGGAAGGATACCGGGCGCCCGAACTTGCGCCCGCCAGCCGGACCTCACCCCAAACCGAGGAACCGAAGGCGCGGCGCCCTTGTCAGCTCAGAATCCTCGGCGACAGCGCCCCACAGGGCAGCAGATCCACCTCGGCCCCGGCTTCGCGCAGATCCGTCAGCACCAGCTCGTCGTACATCAGCAGCCCGGACTGCTCGGGCCAGGCGATCGCCCACAGCCACAGTCCGCGGGCCTCGCCCGCGAAGACCGCACGGTCCGCGGGGGCGCCATGGACCTGCCACATCGGGGTGGGGCGGCCGGCGGCCAGCACCTTGGCGTTCGGCGGCTTGCCGACACTCAGGCGGGGCCCGGGGTCGGGGCCGTCGATACCGGCATAACGGGAACCGAGCCCGACGCCCAGCTCCTCGGCGATCAGCAGGAGTTCACCGGGGCCACCGAGCGGGCCGGGACCGGAGCAGGCGACGGCGGTCGCCCGGCCGCCGCTACGGTCGTCGCCGGCGCACGCCACACCGGTGAACAGCCAGCCGACCGGCAGCGGCCAGGGCATCCACACGGGCACCTGGGCCCGGTGCACGACAACGCCGAGCGCCTCGACGCTCGGCGGGACGACCGGCTGGAGCGGATGCACGGTGCCGTGGGCGGCGCACTGCCAGCTATCGGAAAAGAGACCGGGCGCCCGCACCCGGCCTCCGCACTTTGGGCAACTGGGTTCGCCCCTCATAACGACCAACGGTCCTCCTGGGCCGCCGTCCCGTCAAGGACGATCACCCGACCGGTGTGCCCCTAATCACGTACCGGACCGCACACTTGGCCGGTTCCCGCCATCGCACCAAACCCCCCGAATATTTAGTTGCACCTTGCACCATTTAGCGCACCCAACTTATTACATGCAAACGGCAACGATCTTCGGTTCGCGCACCGGAACAGGACGGGGAACCCCGGCATGCACAGCAGCAGCCACGGCGGTGGCACCTACGACGATCCCTGGGCGGCAGCGCCGTGGCGATCCTGCGCTACGAATCCGCGCTCGGGCTCGGCATGGCCTGCGGCCCTCTCCTGGGCGCGGTCCTGGGCGACATGAAGGTGGCGCTACCCCTTCTTCGGCACCGCAGTCCTGATGGCCATCGGGTTCCTCGCCCTCACCGTCCTCCCCAAGGAGCAGCCCCGGCCGGCCCGCAAGACCTCACCGCTGGACCCGATCCGGGCGCTCAGCCACGGTGGACCGGCCTCCGCCGCCGCCTCCGCGTTCTTCTACAACTACGCGCGCCCCGGCTCCAGGAGTTTTCACCAACTAGCGAGCGTCACAACGGAACTGGCGCCCCGTCAGCGTGCCGCGCGGGCGGGGCGCCGGGCCGTTGCCCGCGGTCCGGTCAGTCCAGCGCGACGCCCGTGCGCAGCGGATCGCGCAGATCGGTCCCGCGCTCCAACCAGCGCGCCTGGAGCGCCTCGGCGCCGTGCACCCGCTTCCAGGCGGCCTCGTTCGGCGTCATCGGCAGCAGCGGCAGGAATCTCACCGGTTCCCTCGGCTCGTCCAGCTCCAGGTCCTCGACGAGGCCGCCGGACGCCCCCACCAGCACCGAGGTGAACGGCGCCCCGGGCCACAGCGGATCGCCCACGTCCAGCGACGCCCCGGAGGCCACGATCACGCCCTCGACCTGCGGTGACGCGGCGAGAACGGCGAGCGGCCTGAGCACCTTGTCGGTCTCCGCGCGGCCGGCCCGAACGGAGAGCAGGAGCTCGGCCCGCGGCCCGCGGAGGGGGTCGGCGACCACCGCGGTGGGGTCGGCCATGGGCTGGGCGGACATCCCGAGGGTGGCGTAGCGGAGCACGTCCCCGTCGACGAAGCGCAGCACCTCGATGCGGTCGGTGCCGAGGAAGGTGACGGCGGCACGCGCGTCCGGTTCGCCCAGCGCCGTGCGCAACCGGGCCTCGACCAGCTCAAGAACGTCAGACATGGGCCGAGCATAGGTGCCGGCCCCGCACCCGAACGCCGCCCCCTACGGAGCCCGTGAGCAGCGGCTTCGCACGGCGTTTCGTATGGAACGTGCAAAGCCGCGCCTCAGCGCTTCGGACGGCTGATAGCCTTGCCGTCTGCTCAGGGAATGACGTCGTCCCCCAACGGGGACCGGCCGGAGGAGGTGGGGCTGCGGTGGATCCGAGTCGACCGTGCAGTACCGATAGTTCTCCCGTCATCCTGTTCCCGCAGCGAACCTTCTGATCCGAGAGCTTCCGTACCCCGCCGCACCGCGGCGAAACCTGTGAAGTTCCCCTGCTCCGGACGCAGATGACGGAAGAGCGCCTTCGACTCTTACTTCCGTGATGTCAGCGAACTGCCGTCAGTAGCCCCCGCACCGAGCGCCGCCCGCTTTGCGGACGTACGGCCAATGTCGCCTCGTACGTCCCCGTTCCGGGCAGCGTTGCGCCCGCGCCACGGTACTGACGGCCGGCCCGAAGGAGCCTGCTATGTCGATGATCCGCGACCTGCGCGCCGCCGTCCGCCCTGCCCGGCGCCGCGACGATTCCCCCTACCGCACCGCGTCCTCCGCCCCGGCCTGCACCAACAGCGCCGTGGTCGACTGCGGTGTCTACCGCGACGGCCACCGGCTGCCCGGCCACCTCACTCCGGCCGAGGCGATCGCCGGCGTCCGGGACGAGGGCGGCTTCGTCTGGATCGGCCTGCACGAGCCGACCGAGGCCGAATTCGCCGGCATCGCCCAGGAGTTCGGGCTGCACCCGCTCGCCGTGGAGGACGCCGTCCACGCCCACCAGCGGCCCAAGCTGGAGCGGTACGACGACACCCTGTTCACCGTCTTCAAGACCGTGCACTACGTCGAGCACGCCGAGCTGACCTCGACCAGCGAGGTGGTGGAGACCGGCGAGGTGATGTGCTTCACCGGCCCGAACTTCATCGTCACCGTCCGGCACGGCGGCCAGGGCTCGCTGCGCGCGCTGCGGCACCGCCTCCAGGAAGACCAGGAGCGGCTGGCCAAGGGCCCGTCCGCGGTGCTGCACGCCATCGCCGACCAGGTCGTGGACGGCTACATGGCGGTGGCCGGGGCGGTCCAGGACGACATCGACGAGGTGGAGATCGACGTCTTCAGCTCCGGCACCAACGGCAAGGCCGCCGGCGGCAAAGGGGCCGCCGGCCAGGGAACGGCCAAGAGCGGCGACGCCGGGCGGATCTACCAACTCAAGCGCGAGGTGCTGGAGTTCAAGCGCGCGGTGTCCCCGCTGCTGCGGCCGATGCAGTTGTTGAGCGAGCGCCCGATGCGGCTGGTGGACGCCGACATCCAGAAGTACTTCCGGGACGTCGCCGACCACCTGGCGCGGGTCAACGAGCAGGTGCTGTCCTTCGACGACCTGCTGAACTCCATCCTCCAGGCCAACCTCGCGCAGGCCGCCGTCGCGCAGAACGAGGACATGCGCAAGATCACCGCCTGGGCGGCGATCTTCGCCGTCCCGACGATGATCGCCGGCATCTACGGCATGAACTTCCAGTACATGCCGGAGCTGCACTGGAAGTACGGCTACCCGGCGATGATGCTGGTCACCGTCTCCATCTGCCTGGGGATCCACCGCGGCTTCAAGCGCAACGGCTGGCTGTGACCCGGCCCCTCGGGGACGCGCCGGCCGTGCGGTGTCTCACCGCCTGGGCGCCCCCGGACCCCCACCACCGGGCCGATTAGGCTGAGGGCCATGACGGAGGAGACCGTGTCGCAGGCCCTGCTGGATCAGGCGCTCATCGAAGAGGCCACGAAGAAGTCCGGCCTGATCTGGGTCCGCGGGGCGACCGGCCCGGCGCGGGCGCTGTGGCACGTCTGGCACGACGGGGCGGTCTGCCTGGTCGGGGACGCCGCCGCCGAAGACCCAAAGCGGCGCGGAGCCGGAGCGGAGCGCAGCGGCAGCGGTGAGCAGCCGCTGGCCGCGCTGGGGCTCACCGACGGCGGCACCGCGACGGTCACCGTCCGCAGCAAGGACAAGGGCGGCCGGCTCATCGCCTGGCCGGCCGAGGTCCGCGAACTCGCGCCCGGCAGCGAGGAGTGGCAGGCCACCGTCGAGGAGCTGAAGGGCAAGCGGCTCAACGCACCCGACGCGGACACCATCGCCGAGCGCTGGGCCCGGGAGTGCCGGGTGCTGCGGCTGACGCCGGCCGGCGAGACGGTGCAACGCCCCGGCCGGATGCCGGACGAGTCGCACGCCGTACCGCCGCTGGCCTCGCCCGCGATCACCCGCCGGCCGGCCCCCGCCGCGCTGCCCAAGCTGCTGCGCCGGGGCCGCAAGGGCTGACCCGCCCGTCCGGGGCCGCGTTCGTCAGCCGGTGCCGGTCCGCGAGATCTGCTTGCCGTAGTCGACGACCTGGTCCTGGTCGGGGGCCTTGAGGTCCACGGGCTTGCCCCAGTCGGCGAGCTTCAGTTCGCCCGCGCCGCCCGCGCGCTGGAGTCGCAGCGGGTACGGCGTGCCCTCCAGGGAGACGTCGAGGGTACCGCCGGATCCGGCGCCGGCGGCCACCTGGACGGTGCGGACCCCGCCGACCGTCGTGTGGTTCCCGACCGTCAACTCGCCGTGCAGGCCGAGCAGTCCGGCCAGCAGGGTGCCCTTGTCGGTGAAGCCGCTGAAGCGTTGGTAGACCGGGTCGGCGGCGGGCACCTTGACGTACTTGTTGCCGAGTTTGGCGGCGGTGGTGTCGGGGCCGGCGCCCGCACCGGCCTTCTCCCCGGCCCAGAAGGACGCGTCCGCCTTCAGGTAGAGCGCCTCGCCAACCCGCAGCAGTTGGAAGGAGGCCGCCTTGGTGGACAGCTGGCCGCGGGCGCCGTCCTTGGCCAGCCGCATGTCCAGGGTGTAGGTGCTGCCCTGGCTGACGATCTTTCCGGCGAGCCGGACGGTGTCGGCGCTGGTGGCGGCGGCCCGCGCCTTGGCCTCGATCTGCTGGGCGGGGAGCTTGCCGACCCCGTTGGTGCCGGCGTCCGGATCGTCCGCGGCGCAGCCCGTCACCGTCGCGGCCAGTGCCGCACACACCGCCGCCACCAGCGCCGCCCGCCCGGTGGGTCGGGTCGCGGCCAGCGGTCGGCGGGTGGTGTCCGGGGGGATGGCGCTCACGTCGGCTCTGCCTCCTGATGCGGGTGACCTCGACAGCTCACGGCAGCGTACCCGGGGTGCGGCGGACGGTCGGCCGGAGTCCGGGCGGCCACCGGACGGCCGCTCCCACCGGGGCGCGGCCCACCCCGACGGGTTAGCCTGAACCCGATCCAATGCTTTGTTTTCGGGTCAATAGTGGAGTAATCCGGACGGAAAGGGAGAAGGGCGGCGCTGTCCATGGCGGTGGTCACTCCCCGGATCTTCGTCTCCCACCTCTCCGGCATCGCCGTGTTCGACCCGAACGGCGACCAGGTCGGGCGGCTGCGGGACCTGGTCGCGCTGCTCCGGGTCGGCGACCGCCCGCCGCGGCTGCTGGGGCTGGTCGTCGAGGTGATCAGCCGGCGCCGGATCTTCGTGCCGATGACCCGGGTGACCGGCGTGGAGTCCGGCCAGATCGTCACCACCGGGGTCGTCAACATGCGGCGCTTCGAGCAGCGGGCCTCCGAGACGCTGGTCTTCGGCGAACTGCTGGACCGGCGGGTGCGGCTGGTCGAGACCGGCGAGGAGGTCACCGTGCTCGACATCGGCATCATCCAGCTGCCGGCCCGCCGTGACTGGGAGATCGACAAGGTCTTCGTCCGCCGCGGCAAGGGCGGAGCGCTGCGCCGCAAGGGGGAGACGCTGACGGTCGAGTGGTCGGCGGTGAGCGGCCTCTCCCTGGAGGAGCACGGGCAGGGCGCGGAGAGCCTGCTCGCCACCTTCGAGCAGCTGCGCCCGGCCGACCTGGCCGGCGTACTGCACCACCTCTCCCCCAAGCGGCGCGCCGAGGTCGCCGCGGCCCTCGACGACGACCGGCTGGCCGACGTCATGGAGGAGCTGCCGGAGGACGACCAGGTCGAGATCATCGGCAAGCTGAAGGACGAACGAGCCGCCGACGTCCTGGAGGCGATGGACCCGGACGACGCCGCCGACCTGCTGTCCGAGCTCCCCGAGGAGGAGAAGGAGCGCCTGCTGACCCTGATGCGCCCGGAGGAGGCGGCGGACGTCCGCCGGCTGATGTCCTACGAGGAGCGCACCGCCGGCGGCCTGATGACCACCGAACCGATCGTGCTGCGCCCGGACGCCACCGTCGCGGACGCGCTGGCCCGGGTGCGCGACCCGGACCTGTCCCCCGCGCTCGCCGCCCAGGTGTACGTCTGCCGGCCGCCGGACGAGACGCCGACCGGCAAGTACCTCGGCCTGGTGCACTTCCAACGGCTGCTGCGCGACCCGCCGTTCACCCTCGTCAGCTTCATCGTGGACAGCGATCTGCCCGCCCTGCCGCCGGACACCCCGCTGCCGGAGGTGACCAGCTACCTGGCCGCGTACAACATGGTCGCGGCGCCGGTGGTGGATGAGGGCGGGGCGCTGCTCGGCGCGGTCACCGTCGACGACGTGCTGGACCACCTGCTGCCGGACGACTGGCGGGAGGCCGGCCTGCACGGCCGCCCGAACGCCGGCGGCACCGCCGGGCCGCAGGGGGAGACCGCCGATGGGCGCTGAGGACCGGGAGAACCCCAGGGAGCGGCGGCCGCACGGCGCCTCGGCACTGCGCCGCGGCGGCGCCGGGGAGCGGCACCGGGGATCCGAGCCGCGACCGCGGGTGCGGCTGGACCTGCCGCGGGTGCCGCGCCGGACGTTCTTCCCGGAGTACGACCCGGAGGCGTTCGGGCGGATGTCCGAGAAGATCGCCCGCTTCCTGGGGACCGGCCGCTTCATCGTCTGGATGACGGTCACCATCATCCTGTGGATCGGCTGGAACGTCACCGTGCCCGGCAACCTGCGGTTCGACAACTACCCGTTCATCTTCCTGACCCTGGCCCTCTCGCTCCAGGCGTCGTACGCGGCGCCGCTGATCCTGTTGGCGCAGAACCGCCAGGACAACCGCGACCGGATCACCCACGAGCAGGACCGCAAGCAGAACGAGCGCTCCATCGCCGACACCGAATACCTGACCCGGGAGATCGCGGCGCTGCGGATGGGCCTGGGCGAGGTCGCCACCCGCGACTGGATCCGCTCCGAACTCGAAGATCTGCTGCGGGAGCTGGAACTACGCCAGACTCCCGACGGCGAGCACCCGGAGCGTGACGAACGCGACCGCTGAGGACCTTTCCGGAGGCGCCCTTCGCCGCCGTACCATCGGGTCATGGCAACAGACACGCCCCAGCCCAACGGCTCCGCGCCGAGCGAGGACGCGATCCGCGAAGCGCTCGCGACGGTCAACGACCCCGAGATCCACCGCCCCATCACCGAATTGGGGATGGTCAAATCGGTGGAGGTCGCCGCGGACGGCTCGGTGGCGGTCGTGGTGTACCTCACGGTGTCGGGCTGCCCGATGCGAGAAACGATCACCAACAGCGTCCGCGAGGCCGTCGAGCGGGTCCCCGGCGTCACCCGCGCCGGGGTCGAGCTGGAGGTCATGAGCGACGAGCAGCGGCGGGAGCTGACGACGGCGCTGCGCGGCGGCACCGCCGAACGGGAGGTGCCCTTCGCCAAGCCCGGTTCGCTGACCCGGGTCTACGCGGTGGCCTCCGGCAAGGGCGGCGTCGGCAAGTCCTCGGTCACCGTCAACCTCGCCGCCGCGATGGCCGCCGACGGCCTCAAGGTGGGCGTGGTGGACGCGGACATCTACGGCCACTCGGTGCCGCGGATGCTCGGCGCGGACGGGCGGCCCACCCAGGTCGAGAACATGATCATGCCCCCGTCGGCGAACGGCGTGAAGGTCATCTCGATCGGCATGTTCACGCCGGGCAACGCCCCGGTCGTCTGGCGCGGCCCGATGCTGCACCGCGCCCTCCAGCAGTTCCTCGCCGATGTCTACTGGGGCGACCTGGACGTCCTCCTGCTGGACCTGCCCCCGGGCACCGGCGACATCGCCATCTCGGTGGCCCAGCTGGTGCCGAACGCCGAGATCCTGGTGGTCACCACCCCGCAGCAGGCCGCCGCCGAGGTCGCCGAGCGGGCCGGTTCGATCGCCGTGCAGACCCACCAGAAGATCGTCGGCGTGGTCGAGAACATGTCCGGACTGCCCTGCCCACACTGCGACGAGATGGTCGACGTCTTCGGCACCGGCGGTGGCGAGCGGGTCGCCGAGGGCCTGACGAAGACCACCGGTACGCAGGTCCCGGTGCTCGGCTCCATCCCCATCGACGTCCGGCTGCGCGAGGGCGGCGACGAGGGCAAGCCGGTGGTGCTGACCGACCCGGACTCCCCCGCCGGTGCGGCGATCCGCGCCATCGCGGGCAAGCTGGGCGGCCGTCAGCGCGGTCTGTCGGGCATGTCGCTGGGGATCACCCCGCGCAACAAGTTCTGACGCGTACGGGCCGGCCCCGGCCTCGTACGCCACCGGAAAGGGCGGATCCATGGCGGTCCGCCCTTTCGCGCACGGCGCGTGCGCCGCCCACAGGGGCGCATGCCATCCCGTACGCGCCCCCCAGATGGCGGCGGGCGCTCAGCCCCCGTAGGCGCTCAGGTCCTTGATCACCGAGAAGCCCAGGCCGTAGGCGCTCATCCCGCGCCCGTAGGCGCCGAGGTGGACCCCTTCCGGCGCGCCTTCGCCGGCGGACCCGGCGAGCACCCAGCCGTACTCGGACTCCCGGTAGCAAAACGGCGTCGGCACCCCGTCCACCGGGAGCATCAGCTCGCTCCAGCTCTCCCCACCGAGGTCGTCGGCCAACTCCCAGGCCAGCATCGTCTGCTGGTCCAGCCAGTCCTGGCGCAGCGTCCGGTCCATCTGGGTCGGCCAGGTGTGGGCGAGCAGGCCGGATCCGGCGAGCCAGGCGGCGGTCGAGATCGAGGTGGCCTCCAGGACGCCGGTGCCGTCCGCGCTGCGTCGTACGGGACGGCTGGCGACCGTCACCACCACCGCGAACCGCTCGTCCTCCGGGTTCTCCACCTTTATGGTGGGCTCCACGCCGTGGCCGGTCGCGCCGTGCTCGACAGTGCCGTCCGCGGCCGAGCCCACCTGCATCAGCCAGCGCGGTCCGGTGAACGCCTCATCGAGGCCGTACCACGGGAACTCGGCCAGCAGATAGCCGTCGACCTTTCGGCCGGTACCGGCGGCCACCTGGTCGGTGACTGTCCGACTCGTCGTCTCCATCTGCGCGGAGCCTCCTCGTTGCCCTGCGTCGTGGGCGGCCCGCCCCCCTCAGGCGACCTCACCCCGGACACCGGGAGCATAGCCAGTCGGGTCAACACAGCCGGGCATACTAGATTCTCAGGTCGCGTCGGCGTCGAAGGGCGGCGGCTCACGGCGGGACGCGTCCGTGGCCTTGGTGAACATGTCCGGACGGCCGGCGGAAGCGGCCGGGGACTCCTTGGACAGACTCAAGGGGGCGCCGCCGGCGGACGCGGCGGGAGTGGCGGACGCGGAGTTCGGCGCGGTGGAATCCCGCACCGCCTCGGTGACGTCGGCCATCTCCTTCTTCAGGTCGAAGCCGTCGCGGATCTCGGCGAGCTCCCGCAGGCCATACTCGTCCTTCTCCAGGACGTGCTTGCGGACGAAGTTCCGCGGCTTGAGGTCCTCGAACTCGAAGTCCTTGAACTCCGGGCCGAGCTCGCTGCGGATGTCTTCCTTGGCGCTGTCCGAGAACGCCCGGACCTTGCGGATGAAGCCGGTGACGTCCTGGATGACCTTGGGGAGCTTGTCCGGTCCGAAGATGAGCACCGCGAGGACCACGATCGCAACCAGCTCTAGGGGTCCTATATCGAAGAACACCTTGCAGCTCCTTGGGGTATCCGCGGCCTTCGGGGGCCTTTGGGCCAAGGCCACCTCTCACGGTACCTGGCCACGGGCGTCGGGCGGGAGTCGCCCGTGCCAACACCGTGAAAACGATCAGCTCCGACCGGAGGAACCCAGTGTCAACCGGACGGACCGCTCCGCGCCGCCCCGCTGGACTGTCAGTGTGAGCGTGTCACCCGGCCGGTGGCTGCGGACCTTGATGATCAGCTCCTCGCCGCTGTGCACGGGCGCGCCGTCCACCTGGGTGATCACGTCGCCCGGCCGGAGGCCCGCCTTGGCACCGGGCCCGCCCGGGGTGACCGGTGGTGCGCCGGCCTTGCCGCCCGCGGTGACCCGGGCGCCGTCGCCGGCGTACTCCATCTCCAACGTGACCCCGATGACCGGGTGGGTGGCCCGACCGGTGTTGATCAGTTCCTCGGCCACCCGCTTGGCCTGATTGATCGGTATGGCGAAGCCCAGCCCGATGCTGCCGCCCTGCTCACTGCCGCCGTCCACCCCACCGCTGCCGCTGCTGTCGGCCGCCCGGATCGCACTGTTGATGCCGATCACCCGGGCCTTGGCGTCCACCAACGGTCCCCCCGAATTGCCCGGGTTGATGGGTGCGTCGGTCTGGAGCGCGTCGACGTACGACACATCGCTGCCGTCGCCCTTCTTGCCGCCCGCGGTGATCGGCCGCTGCTTGGCGCTGATGATCCCGGACGTGACGGTGTTGGCCAGGTCGAAGGGCGCGCCGATCGCCACCACCGGGTCGCCGACCTGCGCCGCGTCCGAGTCGCCGAGGGTGAGCGGGTGCAGCCCGGTGACGCCCTCGACCTGCACCACCGCGAGGTCGTAGCCGCCGTCCTTCCCGATGACCTTCGCCCGGGCGGTCTGCCCGCCGCTGAACGTCACCGATATCTCGCCACCGGTCCCGGCCGGTTCGACGACGTGGTTGTTGGTGAGGATGTGGCCCTGTCGGTCGAGCACGAAGCCGGTGCCGGTGCCCTGCTCGGCGTTGCCCCGGACGTGCAGGGTCACCACACCGGGCAGCGCCGCCCGGGCGATCCCGGCGACGCTCTCCGGGCTGCGGCTCCCCTCTCCCCCGGCCACCTGCGGCAACTTGATGTCGTCGATGCCGCCGTACCGCTCGATGTACGCACCGGCCACCCCACCGGCGCCGCCCGCGAGCAACGCCAGCACCACGGCACCGGCCACCAGCGCGGGGCGCCGGCCACGCCGCCGGGGCGCGGGCATGCCGACCGGTCCGGTGTGCAGGGGCGCGCTCCAGGGGTCGTACTGCCGCCAGGCGGCGGACACAGTGCGGGGGCCGCCGTCGCCGGGGTGCGGGATGAAGCCGCCCTCGGCGGGCTCGGGGGCGGCCGGCTGCGGTCCGGCGGCGGGCCCGACCGGGGCGTCCGGGGCCGTGAAGTGGCCGGCCGGGGTGGGCGGACCGGCGGGTCGCCGTTCGGCGTCCTGCGGGGCGGTGGGGGCCGGGACCGCCCCACCGGGCGCCGCGGCAACCGGGGCAGGCGCGGCAACCGGGGCGGGCGGCAACACGGTGCCGTGGGCCGGGGTGGCCATCGGTCGCTGGACGAGCGGGGCGGGCGCCCACGGGCCGGGACCGCCGTACGGGGGCGTGCCGTACGGGTCCTCGGGGTGCCGCGGCTGCTGCCGGGGCGCGGCGGGGGAACCGGCCGGCGGTTCGGTGCGCGGGTCGGGCCGGGTGCCGCCGGTCGCGGGCTCGGCATCCGGACCGGGCTGCCGCTGCGCGCGGGCGTCGGCGGGCACCTGACCGAGCGTCATGGTCGCGGCGGGGCGCTTCGGTGCGGTGGACGCGATGGGCGCGGTGGGCGCGGTGGGCGCGTCCTCGGCCGGGTGCACGCCGGCGGCCTCCGGTGCCGGCGCGGGCTCCGCCGGCACGGCCGACGCCGCGGTCTCCGGTGCGGGCGCCGCCCCGGATATGTCCGCCCGCGCGACGGCCAACTCCCGGTCAGCACCTGCCGCTTGGGCATCGGCGACCGTTCCGGCGTCGGCGGCGTCAGCGGCGGATCGGGGGTCGCCGGCGGTTCGGGGGACTCCGGCGGGCGGGACCGTACCGGCCGCGGGCTGCGGCGGGCGGACGACCCAGTCGCCGGACGCCTCCGCGCCGGAGGCGGCGGACGCGGCGTCCTCCGGTCCCCCGGCCGCTGTCCGGGCGGGCCGCTCGGACCCCGGAGCCTGCTCCGGGCGGCTCCACCACTTCAGCTTGGGCCCGGCGGCCTTCGCGTCGTCCATGCTCTCCCCAACAATTCGCCCGCGGCCCTGCGCGGGCCGCCACCACCTGGGGCCTGTCCGGCGACAGACCCGTGCGGTACGCGCCCCGGGCAGGGGCGCGCCGCCCGAGAAGGGATTCAACCAGTTCCGGGCGGGGACGCGCAGAGCCCGGTCAGTGCGGGCCGGCGGCGGACTGACCGGTGGGGGCCGGTGAGCCCATCAGCGGCCGCATCGGCTCCAGCGGCGGCAGCGGGGGCGGGGTGTGCCGGACCGGGGCGTTGCCGCTGGTGGCGGCGAGCGGGGCGAAGCGGAACTCCGCCGCCGGGCCGGTGGCGGCTATCAGCGGCGAGAGGCCGAAACGTCCGGGCGCCGGGCTGAACGCCGGTACCACGCCCGACGGCCGGCTCTCGTCCGGCACCAGCAGCGACATCGGGCTGGGTGCGGGGGCCCCGGTCGGATTGCTGGCGGAGGGCCAGGCGTCGGGACGCGGGTCATGCGTGGCCCAGAACCCCCGGTTGTGGGAGAGCGCGAGGGAACCGGCCGCCGGATCGGCACCGAGCGGGGTGACGGCGGTGCCGCTGCCCTCGGCGCGGGGACCGGGAGCGTCGACGGCCGCCTCCAGCGGGAGGGCGCCGCCCAGCGCGAACGCCGCCAACGAGACCGCCCCGGCCGCCGCGAACGCGAACCGGCGCCGCTGCGGCGCACCGCGCTCCGTCACCTGCACCCGGAATCCGCGGGCCCGCGGCTGGGTGGGGACGGCCGCCATGGCGCCGCCGAGGTGGTTCTCCGACGGGACGTAGCCGAACGCGCCGTCGCCGCCGGCGAACGCGCCGCGGCCGAAGGTGCCGGTGCCGAGCCGGCTGCCGGGCCCCTCGGAGTCACCGCCGGGCAACTGCTGAAGACGCGCCAGCAGCCCCTCGGACGGCCCGGGGGACAGCGCCTGCGCGAACACGCTTTTCAGCCGACGCTGCGCGTCGGCCTCCGCCTTGCACCTCCCGCACGTCGCGAGGTGCGCCAGCACCCGCTCCCGTGCGTCGTGCCCTAGTTCACCGTCGACCAGGGCTGCGAGGCGGTCGCCGAGATGGTGCTCGGCGGGGGACGGACCGCCACTGCCGCTCACGCGATTCCGACCTCCCTACTGGGCACCACGGCCAAGCTCCGCTGCTGCTGCCGCTGCTCCTGCCGCTCCTCGGCCCGGGCCTCGGGGGAGCGGTGCTTGAGCGCCTTGCGCAGGTGCGAGCGGCCCCGGTGGATCCGGCTGCGGACCGTGCCGAGCTTGACGCCGAGGGTCGCGGCGATCTCCTCGTACGACAGGCCCTCGATGTCGCAGAGCACCACGGCGGCACGGAACTCGGGCGCGAGGGTGTCCAGCGCGTGCTGCACGTCCGCGTCGAAGTGGGTGTCGTCGAACTGCTGCTGCGGCGCGGGCTCCCGGCTGGGCAGCTTCTCGGCGGCGTCGTCACCGAGCGCGTCGAAGCGGATGCGCTGGCGGCGGCGGACCATGTCCAGGAAGAGATTGGTCGTGATGCGGTGCAGCCAGCCCTCGAAGGTGCCGGGGGTGTACGTCGACAGCGAGCGGAAGACGCGGACGAACACCTCCTGCGTGAGGTCCTCGGCGTCGTGCTGATTGCCGGTGAGGCGGTAGGCGAGGCGGTAGACCCGGGCACTGTGCGTGCTGACGATCTCCTCCCAGGTGGGCGGAGTCCACGCCTGCACGTCCGCGTCGGCGGCGAAGGTCGCGGTGGGCGCGTCGGCGATGGGGCCCCCTCCCCTGGCCTTGGGGCTGTGAGAGCGGAAACGGTCAGCGGTGTTGGTCACGGATTTCGGCCCGGCGAACGACCGTCGCAAGCGCCTGAGGCGCACCCTTCGGTCACCCGTCGCAGCCGCACCTCCCCTGGTGGCTCTGGTGGTGTCCAGTAGAGCCCCTACCATATCCACCTCGCCCGTTAGCTCCGGATAAGCAGTTTTGACCAGCATTTGGTGCGGCTTCTCGTCCTGCCGCGGCTCTCGCCCGGCCTCTTGCGCGGTATCCACCGGTGCGTCCCCCCGTCTCTCCCCCTTGCCACTCCTAACGCCCGGTCCCATCTGCGGGTTCCCGCGCGCAGCGGATACAGTCACGGTTGCGTCAACTACGGGGACAGGAGAGGGCCATTACCGGCAACCGGCAGACGAGCTTGGCATTCGCCGAGGCGTACGGCGCCGGGACCATCGACGACGCCGCCCACGCCGCCCTGCTCTGGTGCCGCGACCGTGCCCGCGAGGTCGGCGTCCGCACGGTGACCGCCGGCGCCGGCGCGGCCCTGCGGCTGCTCGCCGCCACCGCGGACGCCAAGGCGGTCGCCGAGATCGGCACCGGCACGGGAGTGTCGGGCATCTACCTCCTGCACGGCATGCGCCCGGACGGCGTGCTGACCACCGTGGACCTCGAACCCGAGCGGCAGACCTTCGCCAAGCAGGCGTTCCGCGCCGCGGGCTTCGCCGGCAACCGCGCCCGCTTCATCCCCGGCCGGGCCCTGGACGTCCTGCCGCGCCTGGCGGACGGTGGCTACGACCTCGTCTTCTGCGACGGCGACCTCCTGGAGTACCTGGAGTACCTCGCTGAATCGTTGCGGCTGCTGCGCCCCGGCGGCCTGGTCTGCTTCCAGGGCGTCTTCGCCGACGGCCGGACGGTCGACTCCGCGGAGCAGCCGGCGGAGGTGCTCCGGGTCCGCGAGCTCCTGCGGGCGATACGGGAGAGCAAGGCGCTGGTGCCGGCCCTGCTGCCGGTCGGCGACGGACTGCTCTGCGCGGTCAAGCGCGGCTGAGCCGGCCGTACCCCGTGCCGGGGCCGGGGTATCCGGCTGGAGGTACCCGGGGTGGAATCCCCGAAAGACCGCAGCGGTTTCTCCGCCCTCGTCAGACGGTGACCTTCTCCAGGGCCTCACCCAGGGCCTTGGCTTCGTCGGGGGTCAGCTCGACGACGAGCCGCCCGCCGCCTTCGAGCGGAACGCGCATGACGATGCCCCGCCCCTCCTTGGTCACCTCGAGCGGGCCGTCGCCCGTCCGCGGCTTCATGGCCGCCATGCTCGTTCCCCTTCCTGAAACCAGCTCATCTCAGCCGACGGCCTTGATAGGCGCGTGTCACCGGCGTCGAACACATTGCTTCCAGGCCATTATCCCGCATCGAACGACCCGATGACCAACATCAGGGGGCATCCCTTTGGCAACGCGCTCCCGCAAACCCACCCAATTCGGGGAGCGGGCTGCGATACTTCGCCGCTCTCCACCACCCGGCACGCCCGCAATCTTTGATGTACGTCACATGCCGACCGCGGATGATCTCCGGCATCCTGAGCGCTGGCTGCCGATACCGGGCAGCCCAGAGCCGCGACGGAGGGGACTCCACTATGGCCGACACCGTGCTCTACGACGTGACCGACGGACTGGCGACGGTCACGCTCAACCGCCCCGACGCAATGAACGCGATGAACACGGAGGCGAAGGTCGCACTCCGGGACATCCTCCAGGAGGCCGCCGCCGACCCGGCCGTGCGCGCGGTGCTGCTGACCGCCACCGGGCGCGCCTTCTGCGTCGGGCAGGACCTCAAGGAACACATCGGGCTGCTGGCCGAGGACCGGGAGACCGGCGCCGGGCGCACCATGAACACCGTGCGGGAGCACTACAACCCCATCGTCACGGCGCTGGCCGGGATGCCCAAGCCGGTGGTGGCGGGGGTCAACGGGGTCGCCGCGGGCGCCGGCGCGGGCTTCGCACTGGCCGCCGACTATCGCGTGGTCGCCGACACCGCCTCCTTCAACACCTCGTTCGCGGGCGTCGCACTGACCGCGGACTCCGGGATGTCCTGGACGCTGCCGCGGCTGATCGGCCACGGCCGCGCCGCCGACCTGCTGCTCTTCCCGCGCTCCATCGGCGCCCAGGAGGCCCACGAGCTGGGCATCGCCAACCAGGTCGTCCCGGCCGACGAGCTGGCCGACGCGGCCGCCGCGGTGGCCCGCCGGCTGGCCGCGGGGCCGACCGCCGCCTACGCCGCGATCAAGGAGTCGCTGGCCTACGGCGCCGGGCACGCGCTCGCCGAGACCCTGGAGAAGGAGGACGAGCTCCAGGTCCGGGCCGGCGCATCGGAGGACCACCATCGCGCGGTGGAGGCGTTCGTCAAGAAGGAGAAGCCGGTCTACCTGGGGCGGTGACGCCGGCGAACGGCGGCCCCGGCTGGGGGCGCCTCCTAGCGTGAGCTGGGGGAAGTCAGCCGGCCGCCGCCTCCACCGCCGCGCGCGCATGGCAGGTCGCGAGGTGGTCGTTGACCAGGCCGCAGGCCTGCATCATGGCGTATGCGGTGGTGGGGCCGACGAACCTGAAGCCGCGCTTCTTGAGGTCCTTGGCGAGGGCGGTGGACTCCGCGGTCACCGGCTGCACGTCGCCGGTGGTGCGCGGCACCGGGCGGCCGGTGCGGGCCGGGGCGTAGGACCAGATCAGGGCGTCGAGCTCGCCGGGGGCCAGCGCGGCGGCGAGCTTGGCATTGCCGATCGTCGCGGTGATCTTGGCGCGGTTGCGGATGATGGCCTGGTCGGTGAGGAGCCGCGCGGCGTCCTCGTCGGTGAACCGGGCCACCTCGGCGATCCGGAAGCCGGCGAACGCGGCGCGGAAGCCCTCCCGGCGCCGCAGGATGGTGATCCAGGACAGCCCGGACTGGAACGCCTCCAGGCTCATCCGCTCGAAGAGCGCGTCATCGCCGTGGACCGGCCGGCCCCACTCGGTGTCGTGGTAGGCGCGGTAGTCCGCCATCTGCTCCGACTCCATCCCCCACGGACAGCGCGGGACCCCGTCGGGAGCCGTCACCACTCCGGTCATGACCGGCCCTCCCCTTCTCCTGATGTCGCGTCGTCGTCTCCGTGCTTCGGCGCTTCCGGGCCACCGGGCCGCACGCTGCCGTCCTGCGGAACCTGCGGGTCCTGCGGACCCAAGGCGCCCGTTGCATCCGGTCCATCCGGTGCGTCTGACACGCCCGGTGCGCCGGGCCGGCCGGGCCCCCCGGCCGGGTCGGAACCGGGCGGAAGGTCCGCCACCAGCCCCGCCCCGCCCATGGCCGAGGCGTGGACGCCGGCCAGCGCCGCCTCCAGCTCGGCGATCCGAGCGTCCCGCTCGGCCAACTCGGCGCCGAGGCGGTCCAGCACGTCGTCGACGTCGTCCATGCGGTAGCCGCGGACGGTCACCGGCAGCCGGACGGCCTCCACGTCGGCCCGGGCCAGCGGGCGGTCCTGCGGCAGCGGGTCGTGGAGCCCCGCGGGCTCGGCGTCGCGCAGTCCGCCGCCCTCCCCGCCGGCGTCACCCCCGCCGACGACGACCAGCGTGACCGCGGCCACCACCACGACCATCGCGATCAGCATGAACCAGAACACGACCAACTCCCCGGACTTCAAGTGCCTGCACCGATCGTGCCATGCGGGTCTGACAGTTAGGGTCGCTGCCGGACCACGGAGAGGGAGTCAAGGAAATGCTGCGGCTGGGAAAACGCGAGTTCGGGGCGCATGAGCCAGTGATCATGGCGATCGTCAACAGGACGCCGGACTCCTTCTACGACCAGGGCGCAACGTTCCGCGACGAACCCGCGCTGCACCGCGTGGAGCAGGCGATCGCCGAGGGCGCCGCGATCATCGACATCGGCGGCGTCAAGGCCGGCCCGGGCGAGGAGGTGAGCGCCGAGGAGGAGGCCCGCCGCACGGTCGGGTTCGTGGCCGAAGTACGGCGCCGCCACCCCGACGTGGTGATCAGCGTCGACACCTGGCGGCACGAGGTCGCCGAGGCGGTGTGCGAGGCCGGCGCGGACCTGCTCAACGACGCCTGGGGCGGGGTCGATCCCCGGCTCGCCGAGGTCGCCGCGCGGTACGACGTGGGCCTGGTGTGCACCCACGCGGGCGGCGTCGAACCGCGTACCCGGCCGCACCGGGTGGTGTACGAGGACGTGATGGCCGACATCCTGCGGGTGACGCTCGGACTGGCCGAGCGGGCCGCCGCGTTGGGCGTCCGGCGGGACGGGATCCTGATCGATCCGGGGCACGACTTCGGGAAGAACACCCGGCACAGCCTGGAGGCCACCCGGCGGCTGGGCGAGATGACGGAGACCCGATGGCCGGTGCTGGTCTCGCTGTCCAACAAGGACTTCGTCGGCGAGACGCTGGACAAGCCGGTCAAGGAGCGGGTGCTGGGCACCCTGGCGACCACCGCGGTCTCGGCCTGGCTCGGCGCCCAGGTCTACCGCGTCCACGAGGTCGCCGAGACCCGCCAGGTGCTGGACATGGTGGCCTCGATCGCCGGCCACCGGCCGCCGGCGGTCGCCCGCCGCGGCCTGGTGTGACCCGGACGGGGTGCCCAGGGCCGGTACCACCCCGGGCACCCCGAGCTCAGATCCCGACCTCCTTGGTCACCAGCGCGATGGCCTCGTCCACGTCGTCGCTGAGGTGGAACAGCTCCAGGTCCTGCGGCGACGCCTTCCCCTGGGCGACCACGGTCTCGCGCAGCCAGGAGACCAGCCCGCTCCAGTAGTCCGAGCCGAAGAGCACGATCGGGAAGCGGGTGACCTTGCGGGTCTGGACGAGGGTCAGCGCCTCGAAGAGCTCGTCGAGGGTGCCGAGTCCGCCGGGGAGGACGACGAACCCGCGCGCGTACTTCACGAAGCAGGTCTTCCGGACGAAGAAGTAGCGGAAGTCGACCCCGAGGTTCACGTACGCGTTCATGCCCTGCTCGAAGGGCAGCTCGATGCCGAGCCCGACGGAGGTGCCGCCGGCCTCGAAGGCGCCCTTGTTGGCGGCCTCCATGGCCCCCGGGCCGCCGCCGGTGATCACCGAGAAGCCGGCCTTCACCAGCGCCGCGCCGATCCGCACCGCGGCGTCGTACTCCGCCGTGCCGCGCGGGGTGCGGGCCGAACCGAAGACGCTGACGGCCGGGCCCAGCTCGGCCAGCGCGCCAAAGCCCTCGACGAACTCCGACTGAATGCGCATCACGCGCCAGGGATCGGTGTGCACCCACTCGGAGGGTCCTTCGGAGTCCAGCAGCCGCTGGTCCGTCGTCGTGCCGGTCTGCACCTGGTCGTGGCGGCGCAGTACGGGGCCCAGCCGCTGCTCCTCAGGGACGTACGCTCCCTCGGGGTTGGCCATGACGTGCTCCCTCCGCTGACAGATCGTTTGCCACTTCAGCGTAGATCCGCCGGTGTGACGCGGAGGGGAATTCGATCGGTATGCAGGCGGACGCCGGCGGGACCGTCCGGCCCCGGACCGTCCTGCCGGCTGGGCGCCGCGCGGCCGTCAGGTGGCCGGGCCGGCCGTCAGCCAGGCGCGCAGCCGCTCCTCGCAGTGCAGGATGCGGTCGACCGCGACCCGCTCGTCCTTCTTGTGGGCGAGCAGGGCTTCGCCGGGCCCGTAGTTGACGGCCGGGACGCCGAGGGCGCTGAAGCGGGAGACGTCGGTCCAGCCGAACTTGGGCATCGCGCTGCCGCCGACGGCCTCCATGAACGCCTTGGCGGCCGGGTGGGACAGCCCCGGCAGCGCCCCCGGGGAGTGGTCGTCGATGACGAACTCGTCCACGGGGCAGTCCGCGAAGACCTCGCGGACGTGGGCCACCGCCTCTTCAGGGGTGCGGTCCGGTGCGTAGCGGAAGTTGACGGTGACGGTGCACGCGTCCGGGATGACGTTGCCCGCCACGCCGCCCTCGACGCGGACCGCGTTGAGGCCCTCGCGGTACTCCAGGCCGTCGATGACCGGGCGGCGCGGCTCGTAGGCGGCGAGCTTCGCCAGGATGGGGGCGGCGGCGTGGATCGCGTTGGCGCCCATCCAGCTGCGTGCGGAGTGCGCGCGCTCCCCACTGGTGCGCAGCAGCACCCGCAGGGTGCCCTGGCAGCCGCCCTCCACCTGGCCGTCGGAGGGCTCCAGGAGAACGGCGAAGTCGGCCGCGAGCCAGTCGGGGTGGGCGTCGGTGACGTGGCCGAGGCCGTTGAGGTGCGCGGCGACCTCTTCGTTGTCGTAGAAGACGAAGGTCAGGTCCCGGTTGGGGGCGGGGACGGTGGCGGCCATCCGGAGCTGGACGGCGACCCCGGACTTCATGTCGCAGGTGCCGCAGCCCCACAGGACGCCGTGCTCGTCGAGCCGGGAGGGGACGTTGTCCACGATCGGCACGGTGTCGAGGTGTCCGGCGAGCACCACCCGCTCGGCGCGCCCCAGGTGCGTGCGGGCGACGACGTTGTTGCCGTACCGGTCGACGGTCAGGTGCGGCAGGGCGCGCAGGGCGTCCTCGACGGCGTCGGCGAGGTCCTTCTCGTTGCCGCTCTCGGAGGGGAAATCGACGAGCTGTGCGGTCAGCGCGGCGGCGTCCAGCGACAGGTCAAGGCCGGGGTGAGTGGAGCGCTCCATGGGGCCGACCCTATCGGCAGCCCTCGGGTACGTTGTGCTGCGTGTCCGCCCAGCCCGTGTCCCGTATCCGCCGCGCCCGCCTGTGGCGTACTGCCGCGGCGTTCGCCGTCCTCCTCGGGGTGGTTGCGTACCTTTTGGTGCAGTACGTCACCAGCGGCCCCGGGGCGCCCCGCTGCGCGGTGCGCGTACAGGGCGGCGGGGATCCGTACGAGCTCAGTCCCGAGCAGGCCGCGAACGCCGCGACGATCTCCGCGGTGGCGACCTCGCGCGGGCTGCCGGAGCGGGCGGTGACGATCGCGCTGGCGACCGCCATGCAGGAGTCCGGGCTGCGCAACATCAATTTCGGCGACCGGGATTCGGTGGGGCTTTTCCAGCAACGGCCGTCGCAGGACTGGGGCACCGTGAAACAGATCATGGACCCGGTCTATTCATCCGGGGAGTTCTACCGCCATCTGGTGAAAGTTCCCGGCTATTCCCGACTGCCGCTGACCGTTGCCGCACAGAAGGTGCAGCGCAGCGGCTATCCGCAGGCGTACGCCAAGCACGAGGCGAATGCCGCGCTGCTCACCGGGGCGCTGACCGGCCGGAACGGGGACGTGTTGAGCTGCACCGTGAGCCACCCCGTGGACAGCGCCGGGCCGGACGGCGCGGCGAAGGTGCGGGAGAAGCTGGTGCGGGAGTTCGGTTCCGAGGTGCTGCCGCGGACGGAGGGCAGCAGCGGGCGCACCGCGGCGGCCGGCCGCAGCCTGACGGTGCCGGTGCAGCCTGACGGGTACGCCGCGGCGACCGGCGATGCCGCGCAGCGCGGCTGGCGGCTGGCGAACTGGGCGCTGGCGCACGCCGCCGACCTGCACGTCGAGCGGATCTCCTACGCCGGGCGGACCTGGACGGCGGCCGATTCGGACAAGGGCTGGCAGGGCGCGACGGTGCCCGGGGACGCCGCGGGCGAGGTACGGATCGTCACCGCGCAGTAGCGCGCCGACCCACTGGAATCCGGCCGGTTGGACCGCGTCGGGCGACAATCCCCTTTCCCAGTGCGGGTTTTCACCTGGTTGAAACCGTATCCTCGGCCAATTCCCGTGCGTTTAAAGGTCTGTGACGTTTCCGCATGGCTTCGGGGCGTGCACATATTGCTCATCTTTATCCAGGGCAGATTATGTGACACGTTGCCAATTCTTTACCGGAGTTCACCGCAACCTTCGGACTCCTGACGCGGTAATCAGGGCGTCCGTCCGCCCGGCGGACATGGCACATCTGTCAGAAGTACGAGTCCTTCTCCGTAAAAGGAGCACCATGTCCCTCCCCGTTACGCGTCGGATCGCCCGAGCCGCCCTGCTGGTCGCAGCGGGCGCAGCTCCCGTGGTCGCTGCGGCCGGATCCGCGAGCGCCGTGAACCTGCCTCCGTCGGGCCGCGAAGTGGGCGGACTGACCACCCTGGACTCCGCGAACACCAGCAAGGCCCTGGACAACACCGCCCGGACCGGCCTCTCGCTCGCCAACAAGACCGGTGCCGAGGCCGCGCAGACCCTCGCGCCCGCCCTGGTGCGGACCCTCGCCCCGGTCGTCGAGGAGGCCGCACCGCTCACCCAGGACACCGCCCGCAAGGCGGAGGGCGTGGCCCGCCCGGTGGCGAAGAAGGGGGTCTCGACCAACTCCCTGGCCACCGACACGGTCAAGAGCCTGTTCGGTGCACCCCAGGGAGCGCAGACGCCGGTCCACGGCCTGATCGGCGGGATGCCGATCGGCCGCTGAGCCGCCGCACGCCGCGCACGTCTGCGGTTCAGCGGTTCAATCGGCCAGGCGGCGCACCGCGGCCGCCACCCGCTCGTCGGTGGCGGTGAAGGCGATCCGGACGAACCGTTCCCCCGCGGCGCCGTAGAACTCGCCGGGGGCGACCAGGATGCCGCGCTTGGCGAGGTCACCGACGGTGTCCCAGCAGGGCTCGTCGCGGGTCGCCCAGAGGTAGAGCGACGCCTCGCTGTGCTCGATGCGGAAGCCCGCGGCCTCGAAGGCGGTGCGCAGCGCCGCGCGCCGGCGGGCGTAACGGTCGCGCTGCTCGGCGACGTGCGCGGTGTCGCCCAGCGCCGCGACGGTGGCGGCCTGGACCGGCGCGGCCACCATCATCCCGCCGTGCTTGCGGATCTGTAGCAGCTCACCGAGGACCGCGGCGTCGCCCAGCAGGAATGCGGAGCGGTAGCCGGCGAGGTTGGAGCGCTTGGACAGCGAGTGGACGGCGACGATGCCCTCGTAGGAGCCGCCGCAGACGTCCGGGTGCAGGACGGAGACCGGCTCGGCCTCCCAGCCCAGTTCGAGGTAGCACTCGTCGCTGAAGATCAGGACGCCGTGCTCGCGGGCCCAGGCGACGGTGCGGCGCAGTTCGTCGAGGGTGAGCACCCGGCCGGTGGGGTTGGACGGGGAGTTGAGCCAGAGCAACTTCAGGCCGGCCGGGTCGAGCGCGGTGGGCTCGTCGTAGACGACCGGCTCGGCGCCGGCCAGGCGGGCGCCGACCTCGTAGGTGGGGTAGGCCAGTCGCGGGTAGGCCACCTTGTCGCCGGCGCCGAGGCCCAGCTGGGTCGGCAGCCAGGCGACCAGTTCCTTGGAGCCGACGACCGGCAGCACGTTGGTGTGCTCCAGGCCGGGGGCGCCGAGGCGGTCGGCGGCCCATCCGGTGAGCGCGTCCCGCAGTGCCGCGGTGCCCCACACCGTGGGATAGCCCGGGCTGTCCGCCGCGTCGGTGAGTGCCTGCCGGACCAGCGCGGGCACCGGGTCCACCGGGGTGCCGACGGACAGGTCGACGATGCCGTCGGCGTGCGCCGCGGCGGTCGCCTTGTACGGCTCCAGGCGGTCCCAGGGGAAGACGGGCAGGCGGTCGCGGGGCGACGTGCCGGACGGGTGACGGGAGGAGACTGCGCCCACGGTGCTCTCTTTCTCGTACGGAGTGGCGCGGGGGACGTCGGCGCGCGAAAACGCCTCGGTCCCGTACGGCGGGTGGGCCGTACGGGACCGGGCGGTGCCGTGCGGCCTTCCCCAGCTCATGCCGGGGCTACCCCCGGCAGCCTCGGAGGCACGGGGGAGCGGGCCGGCTCCCCTCCGTCCCTCCGGAGGGTGATCAGTGGTCCTGGTTCTGCGGCGGCAGCGCGGCGATGAACGGGTGGTCGCGCTCGATCAGACCGAGCTTGCTGGCACCACCCGGGGAACCGAGCTCGTCGAAGAACTCCACGTTCGCCTTGTAGTAGTCCTTCCACTCCTCCGGGGTGTCGTCCTCGTAGAAGATCGCCTCCACCGGGCAGACCGGCTCACAGGCACCACAGTCGACGCATTCGTCCGGGTGGATGTACAAGGACCGGGAGCCCTCGTAGATGCAGTCGACGGGGCACTCCTCGATGCATGCCTTGTCCTTGACGTCGACACAAGGCTGCGCGATGACGTAGGTCACGCTGTCGTTCCTCCTCGGTAGGGCCGGCGGACCGATGGGCGGTTCCGCCGCTGGGCGCGCGGGAGCGCGGCGTCGTCGATGCCCGCCACCTAGTATCTCCGTTCCCGGGCACGAGACGAACAAGAGGGGCGGTTGGAGAGCGATGGAATTCCTCGCCGGCGGACGCGCGGAGGTCCGGATCACCCATGCTGACGTGGGCAAAAGGGTATCCGTCCGGCGCTTGACCGGGGCTCGGGCCGGAGAGCCGGCGTTCACGGACGCGGTCGGGATTCTCACATCGTGGAACAACGGTGTGCTGAGCATCACACGACGCAGCGGCGAAAGCGTACGGATCGAGGAATCCTCGCTGGTAGCGGCCAAGGTCGTCCCGGCGGCACCGGCCCGCCGGAAGGTCCCGGCGGCCACTGTGCGCGAGCTCCAGAGGGTCGCGGCCCGTGGTTGGCCGGCCATCGAGACCGAACGTCTCGGAGAGTGGACACTGCGGGCGGCGATTCAGGAGGTGCCGCGCGAGGGGGATCCCTCCGGACGGAATCTGGGGGAGCGTCCTGGCGGGGCGGTGGCCGGGCGACGGGTGGGCTTCACCCGACGGGCCAACTCTGTGCTGCCGCTCGGCGACCCCGGTGTCCCGTTGGACGAGGCGCTGGCCCGGGCCACCCGGTGGTACGCCGACCGCGGGCTGCCCACCTTGGTCACCGTCGCGACCGGGCGGGCCGACACCGACGAGCGGCTGGCCGCGGAACTGGCCGCCCGCGGCTGGCCCGACGAGGCGCACACCTCCGTGCGGATCGCGGCCCTGGCACCGCTCGCGGACACCGAAGCGGACACCTCGGGCGTGTGCCTCTCCCGGCAGCCGGACGCCGACTGGCTGACCCTCTACAACCGGGCCGGCACGCCCACGGCGGAGGCCCGGGCGGTGCTGACCGGGGGCCCCTCGGTGTGGTTCGCGCGGGTGCCGGCGCCGGACGGCGGGACCGCGGCGATCGGGCGGCTGGTCGTCGACGGGCGCTGGGCGGGCTTCGCGGCGGTGGAGACCGCTCCCGGGCAGCGGCGCCGGGGACTGGCGACACTGGTGATGGCGGCGCTCGCCGAGCGGGCCCTTAAGGAGGGTGCCTCGGCGGCGTACCTCCAGGTCGAGACGGACAATGCGGGCGCCCTGGCGCTGTACGACGGGCTGGGGTTCGTCGAGCACCACGGCTATCACTATCGCCGCGGCCCGGCGGGTGGCGCGGCCGGGTCCTGAGGGGGTATCCGTCCGATATGGGCGAGCGAGCGGAGCGCGGGGAGCCGGAGCGGGATGCGGCGCGCGACGAGCGGCGGCGGCAGTTCGCGGCGGCGGCCCGCGAGGAGCGGCCGGACCTCGCGCTGCTGTGCCTGCTGATCGGCGCCGAGGCGGATCCGGCCCTGGACGAGGCCGGTATCGACGCGGCACAGATCGAACTGGACCGGCTGGCCGGCCTGCTGCCCTACTCCCCCGCCGGCGGCCCGGGCGCGTGGGCCCGGAACCTCGCCGAGCTGCTGGGCACCCGGCAGGGCTTCGGCGGCTCGCCCGGCGACTACCGCAGGCTGGAGTCGTCGCTGCTGCACGAGGTGCTGCGGCGGCGCCGCGGGCTGCCGATCCTGCTGTCGGTGGTCTGGACGGAGGTCGCCCGGCGGGCCGGGGCGCCGGTGTACGGGGTGGCGCTGCCGGGTCACTTCGTCATCGGCCTGGGCGATCCGGCCGGGCGGCACGTGCTGGCCGATCCGTTCGAGGGCGGGCGGCTGCTCACCGACCAGGACGCGGCGATGATCGTCGCGGGCGCGACCGGTGAGGCGCTGTCCCCGGGGATGCTGGCCCCGGCCGGCCCGTTGGAGATCGTCCAGCGGATCCTCAACAACATCCGGGCCTGGGCCCAGGCCCGCCCCGAACACAGCGCGGTGCAGCTGTGGGCGCTGGACCTGTCCTTGCTGCTGCCCAGCCATCCGGCGCGGCTGCGCCACGAGCGCGCGCAACTCCTCGTCCAGCGTGGCGAGTTCCTGGCAGGGGCGGCCGAGCTGGAGGAGTATGCGCAGGTGCTGGAGCCGGTCCAGCCGGCCGCCGCGACCGCGGTGCGCCGGGAGGCCGCAGCGGCCCGGGCCCGGCTGAACTGAGCGGGTGGGCCCGTCCCGGTCCGCCCCGGTCTGTTCCGGTCTGCCCTGGTCAAGCCGCTACGGATCGGGCCGGTGCGGGCTCGGCCTCGTTGACCGGTGTGCGGCGGACCACCAGCAGCGTGGCGTCGTCCTTCAGGTCGCCGCCGGTGAAGTGCTCCAGGTCGGCGCGGAGGGTGCGGGCCAGGTCGGCGGGTTCCAGGTCGATCCAGGCGGCGATCCGCTCGGCCAGCGGATAGAAGCGGCCGTCGCCGCCGCGGGCCTCGGTGACGCCGTCCGTGCACAGCACCGCCCAGTCGCTCGGTTCCGGCTGGATGCGGACGCTCCGGCGGGGCTCGCGGCTGAGCCCGCCGAGTCCCAGCGGGAGCCCGCCCTCGCCGTCGGAGCGCTCGTGGACGAGGCCGTCCCGCACCAGGTAGTACGGAATGTGTCCGCAGGACAGGAGCCGGGCCCGGCCCGGGCCGCGGACCTCCAGCAGCAGCGCGGTGACGAAGCGCTCGTCGGTGCCCTCCTTGGCGGAGCGGGCGTTGTAGCGGGTCAGGGCCTGCTCCATCCGGCCGGCCACCCCCTCCAGCGACTCCTGGTACTGGGCCGCCTCCCGGAACGACGCCAGTACCTCCAGGCCCGCGCCGATCGCCGGCATGCCCTTGCCCTGGACGTCGCCGATCATCAGCCGCAGCCCGTGCGGGGTGTCGACGGCCTCGTAGATGTCGCCGCCGACCCGGGCGCCCTCCTGGGCGGACACGTAGAAGCCGTACGCCTCCAGGTGGCCGGCCCGGAGCGGCAGCTCGCGCAGCATCGCCCGCTGCACGGTGTCGGCGACCAAGGTGGTGCGGGCGTGCAGCGCCTCGCGTTGGAGCCGGGTGCGGCACAGCACCAGGGAGAAGACGCCCACCAGGAACGCCCCGAAGACGCCGACGACCCGGCTGGCGGGGGCCCAGTCGGGCACCGTCAGCAGATCGACGTAGGTGAGGGAGACGACGTAGACGACGGCCACCAGCAGCGTGCGGTGGTAGGAGCAGCGCAGCGCGGCGACCAGCGGGGCGATCCCCATGAACGCGGAGATGTGCAGCTCGGGGCCGGTCGTGGCATCCACCGTCGCGACGACCAGGATGGCGAGGCTCAGCAGCACGGGGGCGAGGAGGCTGCCCTCGGCGGGGCGATGGGCTGGCATGACACTTCAAGCCTGCGGGACGTTCCGCGAGCGCGCACAGGGGCGAAGGTCCGCCCGCCCCCTGGCGAAGGTCCCGGAAGCGGCGCCGGTGGCGCGGACCGGGCGGGGTGGGGCGGCTTGGGGGGGGCGGCCCAGGGCAGGGGCTGGTCTCCTCCGGTACTGGTCCGCCGGGCAGGCCCTTTAGAGCCAGCCCTTGTCGCGGGCGGTGCGGACCGCCTCGGCGCGGTTGCGGGCGCCGGTCTTCTGGATGGCGAGCGAGAGGTAGTTGCGGACCGTGCCCTGGGAGAGGTGCAGTGTGGCGGCGATCTCGGCGTTGGTGGAGCCGTCGGCGGCGGCGTGCAGCACCTCGCGCTCGCGCTCGGTCAGCGGGCTGGCGCCGTCGGCCAGCGCGGCCACCGCCAGCGCCGGGTCGATGACCCGCTCGCCGCGCAGCACCCGGCGCACGGCGTCCGCCAGCTCGGCCGCCGGGGCGTCCTTGACCAAGAAGGCATCCGCGCCCGCCTCCATGGCCCGGCGCAGATAGCCGGGGCGGCCGAAGGTGGTGAGGATGACGACCTTCACGTCGGGCAGCTCGGCGCGCAGCCGGGCCGCGGCGTCCAGACCGCTCAGGCCCGGCATCTCGATGTCCAGCAGCGCGATGTCGACCTCGTGGGCCCGCGCCTGGGCGAGGACCTCGTCGCCGCGTGCCGCCTGGGCGACGACGTCGAGGTCGTCCTCCAGGGACAGCAGCGCCGCCAGCGCCTCCCGGACCATCGACTGGTCCTCCGCCAGCAGCAGTCTGATCATGCCGGCCAGCTTACGACCCGACCCGGCCGCGGCGGCCGGGGGCCCGCGCGACCGCTGCCCGGGGCGATCCCGGCGGAACGGCGGCTCCAGGTCCTGTCGTCACGCTCCTGGTTGCGGGTCAACGCCCGGCCTACCGAGAGCACCACGGACCGACGCCCCGAGAGCACGGCCGAACGCCGCCCGGCGCGCCCTTCGCGCAGACGACGGGAGCCGACGGAAGCCGACGGGAGGGCTCAGACCGGCCTAGTACTGCAACGGTGGTACTAGACCGGGCCGGTCACCGGCGGCCCGGGCACCGGCTCCGGGGAGATGTCCGGCACGGGTATCGGATCCTCCGGGGACGCGGTCGGGGTGGTCCTGGGAACGTATGCGCGCAGGGCGAAGCCCCGGGACCCGGGGCCCTGGCCGGTCTCCAGGTGGCCGTCGGTGAGGGCCAGCCGCTCGCGGAGGCCGGTGAGGCCGTTGCCGTCGTGCCTGCTGCGGAGCGGGCCGTTGCCGTCGTCGTTCACCGTGAGGCAGACGTAGTGCCGGTCGTCGGCCTCCCACTCCTCGGTGAGCAGCAGTTCGCAGCGGTGGGCGCCGCTGTGCCGGACGACATTGGTGACCGCCTCGCGCAGCGCCCAGGCCAGGGCGCCCTCGGTGTCGGCGGTCAGCCCGCGGGGCTCGCCCTCCAGGGCCGGGTCGGCGGTGAGCGCGATGCCGGCGGTGCGCAGTGCGGCGCGGGCGCCGGCCAGCTCGACGGCCAGGCGGGGGCGGCGGTAGCCGGTGACCGCCTCGCGGACGTCGACCAGGGCCTGGCGGCTGACCTGCTCGATGTCGGCGACCTGTTTGGCGGCGTCCTCGGGGCGGTCGGGCAGCATCCGCCCGGCCAGCTCGCTCTTGAGCGTGATCAGGGAGAGCGAGTGGCCCAGGAGGTCGTGCAGATCGCGGGCGAGCCGCAGCCGCTCCTCGTTGGCGGCGAGGCGGGCGACCTCCTCTCGGGCGACGCGGAGTTCCTGGGTGGTGCGGACCAGGTTCTGCACGCCGATCATGATGAAGCCGCTGCCGAGGGCGGGTAGGGCGTAGGCGAAGAGGTAGTAGTTGCGGATCTCCGGGTAGCGTGCGCCGACCGCTATCACCACCACGGTGATGAGCGGGATGACCCAGCGGGAGCGCTGCCAGGGCAGCACCACGGCGGAGGCCACGCTGGTGAAGGTGAACAGCACCATCCAGGAGAAGCTCAGCGTCCACGTCAGGGCGACGGACAGCGCCAGCATCACGGCCAGCGGGGTGTACCGCAGGGAGACGGGCGGCTTGTGCCACATGTGGCGGACGATCAGGACGAGGTAGGCGAGGACGAAGAGCGTGAGGCCCACGATGCCCCAGATCCGCTCAGCGATGGTGAATCTGCGACCGATCAGCTCCCCCACCGGGCCGGCGAGGTAGAACAGCCAGATGCCGATCCACATCGACTTGCTGACGGCCTGGCGGCGGCTGCGTGGGCGCTGCCCGATCAGGACCGGGTTCCGTTCGTCGGGTCCGCTCTTCGTCTCCACCGGTCTCATGCCTTCCGAGTGTCCTTGCGGTACAGCCAGGCCGCACCCCCCACGAAGAGGACGAGGTAGCCCAGCAGGATCGCCATGTCCTTGACGTGCGGCGCACCGCCGGCCTCGACGGCGGTGCCCAGCGCCGCGTACGCGTGCGTCGGCAACCACTCGGAGATGTTCTGCACCCACTGCGGCAGCAGCGTCATCGGCATCCACAGGCCGCCGAGGAAGGCCAGCGCGAAGAAGCAGAGCATGGAGACCGGGCGGACCGCGTCGCCGCTGGCCAGATAGCCGATGGCGACGCCCAGGGCGGCGAAGACGAAGCTGCCGAGCCAAGTGCCGACGGCGATGGCGAGCCACTGCCAGGCTTCGAGGCGGACCCCCTTGACCGCGGCGGCGGCGATCATGACCAGCAGGATCGACGGCAGGCTGACCGTGGCCGCGGCGGCTATCTTGGCGGCGACGTAGCCGCGGCCGGGCAGTGCGGTCAGCCGCAGCTGGCGCACCCAGCCCTGCTCGCGCTCCTTGGCGATGCGCTCGCTGTTGCCCAGCAGGACGGCGGTCATGGCGCCGAACGCGGCCATCGAGACCATGTAGTACAGCCCCATGTTGAGGCTGGTTCCGGGGATCGGCTTGTTGTCCGCGCCGCCCGCGATGATCAGGTAGAGGGCCGGCGGGTAGATCACCGAGAAGAACATGAACTTCTTGTTGCGCAGCGCGCGGAGGATCTCAAGCTTGATCAGGGTGGTCATCGGGCCGCCTCCTCGGCGGTGGTGATGGCGATGAACGCCTGCTCCAGGCCGAGGCCGGAGACTTCGAGGTTGCGCGGGTAGAGGCCGAGACCGTAGAGGGCGTGCACGGTGGCGTCGGCGTCCTGGGACTGGATGCGGACGGTGTGCCCGGAGCCCGCGGCGGAGCCGCCGTTGGACACGGTCAGGGAGGTGAGGTGCGGCAGCGCCTCCAGGGCGCCGCGGTCGGCCAGCTCGTCCAGGTCGAAGGTGATCCGGCGGGCGCCGGCCCGGGCCTTGATCTCGGCGGAGGTGCCGTCGGCCAGCACCCGGCCGCGGTGCAGCACGATCACCCGGTCGGCGATCTCGTCGGCCTCTTCGAGGTAGTGCGTGGCGAAGAGGACCGTGCGGCCCTCCTGGGCCTGGCGGCGCATGGCGCCCCAGAAGGTCTGCCGGGACGAGACGTCCATGCCGGTGGTGGGCTCGTCCAGCACGATGAGGTCGTTGGCGCCGGCGGTGGCGAGGGCGAACCGCACCCGCTGCTCCTGGCCGCCGGAGAGCTTGCCGACCACCCGGTCGGCGATGTCCGTGATGCCGGCGGAGGCCAGGATCTGGTCCACCGGATAGCCGTGCGGGTGCAGATCGCGGGCGAGCTGGACCAGTTCCCGGACCTTGACGCCCTCCATCAGGCCGCCGCTCTGGAGCATCGCGCCGACCCGGCCCAGCTGGATGGCGCGCTGCGGGGTGGTGCCGAAGAGGGACACCGACCCGGTGTCGGGGGTGCGCAGACCGAGGAGCAGGTCGAGGGTGGAGGACTTGCCGGCGCCGTTGGGGCCGAGGAGGGCGACGGTCTCGCCGGGGTGCAGCTCCAGGTGTAGGTCGGCCACCGCGCGCACCGCGCCGTAACTCTTACTGACCCCCTGGAAGCTGACCACCGGGGCCCGTCCCGCGTCCTGCGCGGTGGTGGCTGTGGTGGTAGCTGTCGTCGTCATGGCATTCAGCTTCCTGGATCGTCACGCCGTTCGGCAGTGTCAGGTGTCCGCAAGGTGGCATGACAGATGTCATGGGTGAAGCCCCCTAGGGGAATCCCGGAGGACTCGCCCTAGAGGGCCTCTGACCTGTGCTTTCCGCAGTGTACGGCGGCGGGGAGCTGTGCGTGTCAGCTGCCGTTGACCGCGATGGTCTGGACGCGCTCGGCGGGGGTCGTGCCGACCAGCGCCTTGCCCACCGCGCTGGCCACCTCCTCGACGCTGACCGGGTGCTTGCTGCCGTCGCCCTTGGTCACCATGACGCCGTCGAAGGTGGTGCCGTAGAGCTCCTTGAGGGCCGGCCGGTCGTAGTAGGGCACCAGCTCGCCGTCGATGACCTTGAAGGACAGGAACTTCGGGATGGACTTCTGCGGGCTGAAGGAGACCGCGTGCTGGGCGTCCGTCCGGATCGTGACCAGCCCGGACATCGCCGGCTCGGCGAACTGCTTGAGCGCCTTGTCCACCGCGGCCTTGCTGACCTTGGGCTGCTGGGTGGTGGCAGCGAGCACCACGGGGGTGTCGCCGCCGGTGCTGACGCGGTTGAGGTACGCCTCGGCGATCTTGCTCTCGGAGGCGGCGACGTCGATCGCCTTGTGGGGCGCACCGTAGTGCGGCACGGCCTTGCCGTTCTCGAACGTGATCCCGCCGTCCGCCGCGGCGTCCGCAGGCCCGGTCACGCCCTGCAGCGCGACCCCCAGCTTCTCCTTGTCGGTGATCACCGCCGGCTGGGCGGTGCGCTTGACGCCGAAGAGCGAGCCGATGACGGAGATCGGGTTGTAGTCCCGACCGGCCGCGTTGCGGACCGTCGCCTGGAGGTCGACGTCCAGCCCCGCCCGGGCGGGCAGCAGGGTCTCGGGCTTCCCGTCGACCGTGATCTTGAGCGGTGCGGTGCGGCGGTCCTTGAGACCGGCCTCCAGCTTCTTGACCGCCTCGTCCTTGGAACTGCCGCCGATCTCCACACCGAGCGCGGTGGTGTTGTTGGGGACGTCGGCGTGGTCGAGCAGCAGCCCGGCACCGTAGGCGACGCCCGCCAGCACGACGACCGCGACGCCGGCGAGCACCAGCTTGCTGCGGCCCTTCTTGGGCGGGTTGATCGGCTCGGGGATCTTGGGCCGCGGCTTGGCGGCCGCGCCCTCCTCGTCACCACTGGACGCCCCGGTGAACGGGGTGGCGGCCGTCGGGCCGCCCTTCCCGGGCACCTTGGGGATCCCGCTGACGAGGGTGTCGCCGGACATCCGGCCGCCCGGGCCGCCGCTCTTCGGGCCGGACCCGGCACCCTTGCCCTTCCGGCCACCGGTCAGGCCGCCCGGAATGCCGCCGGTGACGCCGAGGCCACCACCGGGCCCGGCGGGCGGTGCCGGGGGCTGCGGGGTGAGCTCGGCGGTGTCGTCGCTCAGCCGGCCCGCGGCGCTCTTGCCGGCACTCGGGTCGCTGAAGCCGGGCGGGAGGTCGAAAGCCGAATCACCGCGCGCCGGGCCGGTCGTCGGGCCGCTGGGGCCCGTGCCGCCTGCCGGGGCGTCGAACGGGTTGCGGTCGCGGTCGGGCTTCGCCGGCGCGTCGAATGGCGAACCGCCGCGCGAGCCACCGTCGAACGGGGACGCCGCACCGCGCGGACCACCGTCGAACGGGGAGGGACCGGTCAACGGGTCGCCGCCGAGGGGGTCGACACCCAAGGGGTCGCCGCCGAGCGGGTCACTGCCCAAGGGGTCGCCGCCCAGGGGGTCACTACCCAGGGACTTGCCGCCCAGCGAATCGCTACCCAGCGGGTCGCCACCCAGCGGACCACCGTCGAGCGGGTTGCCGCCCAGCGGGTCGCTGTCGTAGGGCGAAACGCTCCGCCCGCGGCCGCCGTCGAAGGGCGCGCCGCCGCTCTGCGGGGCCGGCCCGGAGGCTGCCGGGGCGGCGTCCGAGAAGTACGGGAGGTCCGGGCGCTGCGGGGCCGTGCCGCCCGTCGCACCGGGCTCCGCCGGCGCCGGGGAGGTGTCGGCGGCCGGCGGATTCCCGCCGGTCTGGGCCTGCGGCTTGCGCGGCGCGAACCAGTCGCTGGTCGTCTTCTCCTTCGGGATGGCGGGCGCCTCGCCCGCCATCGCCTCCGGCCGCGGCGTCTCCGCCGTGCGTTCGACGGCCCGCTCGCCGCCGAAGGCCGGACCGGGCGTCCCCATGGAGCCGGACGAGCCGGCGGAACCGCCGGGTGCAGCCGATGCGTTCATGCCGGACTCCTCACCGACGGGCTTGCGCACGACGACCGGCGGGATGGGGCGGGACCCCGGAATGTTGATCTTGATCCGCGTCGTCAGCGTGGTCTCGGTTTTGGGCTCCTCCGGCCGGTCCGCGGCTCCGGTTCCCGGCGCCTCGCCGGCCTCTCCCCTGGGCGAACCGTAGGGCGGTGTCCCCGACGGGTACACGGCTCCGCCACGGCCCCGGGGGCCGGAGGACGAACTGTCAGATTCACGACTCAAAGCAGGTTCTCCCGGTTGGCTCCGCCGCTCGTCAGAGATATTCCCCGGCCTCAGGCCGGCAGGTGCCCCCAGGGCGGCGCGGCGGCGCGCACCACCATACTGGCCGCCGCCGGCCGACACCCTGGGTGCGCGGGAACACCGCCCCGCCGGCCGTAGCTCCGCCATCACGGCCGGCACCCCGGGAACCCGCGGCATCCGTCCCGGTATGAGCCACGTCATCCGCCAACTCGGCCCCGGGGCACGCCGGCAGCGCGCAGCTGGTTCCCGGTGGCACAGATCACAGCGATCACGATGCCGCCCAGCAGGAAGGCGTACGAGCCGAGCCCCGGCCCGAACAGGAAGTCGCCTTCCGGTCGGACGTCGCTGAGCAGCAGGAACACCGTCACCAACCAAGCGGCGCCGGGCACCAGAACCCCGCCCGCGGTGCCGGTGGCCCGGGCGCCCCCGTAGAACAGACCGCCGAGACCGGCCAGGGCCAGCAGCAACCCGCCCGGGAACCACGCCGCTTGGAGGAGCGTTCCGGCCAACGCGACCAGAACGGCCACGACCAACAGCAGGACGTACAGGCCCACCCGGCCCGGCGTCAGCGGTGCGCCCGGTGCAGGCCGGCCCGCCGGCGGCGCGGAGTTGCCGCCGGCCGCCGCGGCCTGGCCGCCGCCGGACGCCCGGGTCCGCCGGTTCCGGTCCGCATCGGCGCCGCCGTTCCGGGCGCCGCCCTTGCCCTTGGCCCCGCCGCCCTTGGGCGTGGCCGCACCACCGTTGGACGTCGTCATTCCGCCGCCTCCTGCCTGCGGGCACGTTCCTCCGTGCCCGTCGAACCGGCCGACTCCCCGACGCCGGCGAAGAGATCGTCCTCACGTTGCCCGTCGGCCGCGCCGGGCGTCCCGTGCACCAGCTGGTAGTGCTCGGTGCCAAACAGCGGCTGCCCCAGGTCATTGGAGAGCGCGAAGAACGCCCCGTCGACCACGATCTGGGTCACATGTGCGCGCATCGCCGCGGTCTTCGCGTCCGCGTACCCGCCCGCACCGGCGATCGTCGTGGTGACCGTGTCGTCCGGAACCACGCCCGGGACGTCGTCCACCGCCGCCACCCCGGAGAAGCCGTGACCGGCCGCGCGCACCGCGGCGAGGCCCGCCTCGACCTCCGAGCGGGGGTTGCAGTTCCAGTAAATCTTTTCGATCGCATACGCGCCGCCGAGATCCGGGCGGAAGTCCGCCCGCGCGGCCAGCTCCGCGGCCCGCACGGCAACGCGGTGGGCCTGGATGTGATCGGGGTGGCCGTATCCGCCATTCGGGTCATAGGTGACCAGGACCTGGGGGCGGACCTCGCGGATGACGGCCACCAGGTGGGCCGCCGCCTCGTCGACGGGGGCCTGCCAGAAGGAGCCCGACCGGTCGTTCTGGGGCGCGCCCATCATCCCGGAGTCCCGGTAGCGGCCGGGGCCGCCGAGGAAGCGGTGGTCGGTGATTCCGAGGGCGGCCATCGCCGCGGCCAGCTCATGGACGCGGTACGGCCCCAGGGTGTCGTCACGGTCCGGCGTCAGGTGGGCGAGCGCGGGCGGGATGACCTCGCCCTCCTCGCCTCGGGTGCAGGTCACCAGCGTGACCAGCGCGCCTTCGGCCGCGTACTTCGCCATGGTGGCGCCGTTGTTGATCGACTCGTCGTCCGGGTGCGCGTGCACCAGGAGGAGACGGCGGGCGGGGAGGTCACGGCGCCGCGCTGGGGGTCCCCCCGGACGAAGCCTGGGGGAGTCTTCGCCCGCGGCGGCCGGGGCAGGGTGGGACGTCATGCAGACAGCCTACGAGCCGCCCCTCGCGCCCTCCGCAGCCGATCGGGGCGGCCGCCCGGGCACTGCGCGAGAGGGCGGTGCGGGGGCGGCTCCGGCCGACCGGGGTGCGATCAGAACTTGATGCCGCCGAGCATCCCCGCGACATTGGTCGTCAGGGTCTTGATCGTCGGAGCGATGGACGAGCTGGCCAGATAGAAGCCCAGCAGCATGCAGACGAATGCATGTACCGCCTTCAGTCCGGACTTCTTGATCAGCAAGAAGACGATGATCGCCAGCAGCACAACCGCCGAAATCGAGAGTGCCACGGCGGCTCACCTCCAAGTAGTCACGGTCCGGACAGAGTTGACGGTACGTGAGCCGACGGGGCGACGCCACGTACCCGGGTATGCCAAGGGCTCTTTACCCCGTACCCGCCACGCGCAAGGGATCATAACTTTCCGTCCTTGCGCATAAGTCGGTGCACCGGAGCACGGCGGGGGCGCACGCCGTTTTCCACAGTCCCGCGCCGACGCGCGGCTCCCGCCGTAGGCTCGGCGGCATGACCGGACAGCTGCCCTTTCCCCGGCAATACGCGCGCACCCAGCGCTTCACGCTCGGCACCCCGCGCGACTTCGCCCTCGCCCCCGACGGCACCCGCGCCGTCTTCCTCCGATCCCGTACCGGCACCGACCGCAGCCAGCAGCTCTGGGTCCTCGACCTGGACGGTGGACGAGAGTTCACCGCCGCGGATCCGCACGCCCTGTTGGCCGGCGCGGACGAGGAGCTCCCCCCGGAGGAGCGGGCGCGTCGCGAGCGCAGCCGGGAGGGGTCGGCGGGCATCGTCGGCTACGCGGTGGACGCCGCCGTGGAGTTGGCCGCCTTCGCGCTGTCGGGGCGGTTGTTCGTCTCGGAGCTGCGTGCCGGCACCACCCGTGAACTCCCCGCGGCGGGTCCGGTGGTGGACCCGCGTCCGGCCCCGGACGGGCGCCATGTGGCGTATGTGGCCAACGGTGCGCTGCGGGTCGTCGCGGCGGACGGCGGCGGGAGCGGAGGTGCCGCGGGCGCGGACCGGGTGCTGGCGGAGCCCGACGGCCCCGATGTCACCTGGGGGCTGGCCGAGTTCATCGCGGCCGAGGAGATGGACCGCCACCGGGGCTACTGGTGGTCACCGGAGAGCGACCGGGTGCTGGCCGCGCGGGTCGACGACGCGCCGGTGACCCGCTGGTGGATCGCCGACCCGGCGCACCCGGACCGGGAGCCCGCGCGGGTGCCGTATCCGGTGGCCGGCAGCGCCAACGCCGAGGTCACGCTGGCGCTGTTCGGCCTGGACGGCTCCCGGACGGACGTCCGATGGGACACCGAGCGCTACCCCTATCTGGCCCGCGTCCACTGGTCGGCGGCCGGCCCGCCGCTCCTCCTGGTCCAGACCCGGGACCAGCGCGCCCAGCGCTATCTGAAGGTCGACACGGAGACCGGCGCGACCGCGCTGGTGCACGAGGACCAGGACGACGTGTGGGTCGAGCCGTTCCCGGGGGCGCCGGCCTGGACGCCGGACGGACGGCTGGTGCGGATCGCCGACGAGGGCGGCGCCCGGAAGCTGTTCGTCGGCGACCGGCCGCTGACCGGGGAGCCGCTGCACGTGCGGGCCGTGTTGGACATCGGCGAGGACGACGTCCTGTTCTCGGCGAGCGGCACGGACATGCACGACATCGGGGTCTACCGGGCGTGGTTCCGCGGCAGCGGCGACCAGGGCGGTTGGGAGCGGGTCGGCGAACGGCCGTACCCGACGGTCTCCTCGGCGGTGCGCGGCGGGGCGCTGACGGTCCTGACCCAGGCGTCGCTGGAGCAGCCGGGCGCCCGGTCGGAGGTGGTGCGGCTGGATCCGGACGGCGGCGAGAAGGTGCTGGCGGTCATCGGCTCGCATGCCGAGACGCCGGGTCTCACCGCCCGCCCGCAGCTGGTGCTCGCCGGCGAGCGCCGGATCCCGTGCGCGGTGCTGCTGCCCACCGACTACCAGGAGGGCGACGGTCCGCTGCCGGTACTGCTCGACCCCTACGGCGGTCCGCACGGCCAGCGGGTGGTCGCCGCGCACAACGCCCATCTGACCTCCCAGTGGTTCGCCGACCAGGGCTTCGCGGTGATCGTGGCGGACGGCCGGGGCACCCCGGGCCGGTCCCCCGCATGGGAGAAGGCGGTCTCCCGGCAGATCGGGCCGATGGCCCTGGAGGACCAGGTGCACGCCCTGGAGGCGCTGGCCGATTCCTTCCCCTTGGACCTGGGACGGGTGGCGATCCGCGGATGGTCGTTCGGCGGCTATCTGGCGGGACTGGCCGCCCTGCGCCGGCCGGACGTCTTCCACGCCGCGGTGGTGGGGGCGCCGGTGACCGATCTGCGGCTGTACGACACCCACTATCAGGAGCGGTATCTCGGCCACCCCGACGAGGAACCAGCGGTCTACGCCATTAATTCCCTGGTGACGGACGAGGGGCTGTCGGGGGCAGTCGCACCGCACCGCCCGATGTTGATCGTGCACGGCCTGGCCGACGACAACGTGGTGGTGGCGCACTCCCTGCGGCTCTCCTCGGCGCTGCTGGCCGCGGGGCGGCCGCACGAGGTGCTGCCACTGTCGGGGGTGACGCACATGGCGTCCCAGGAGCAGGTGGCGGAGAACCTCCTGCTGCTCCAGGTGGACTTCCTCAAGCGGTCGTTGGGGATCGGCTGAGGGCCGGGCGCCGTCCGCCGGCTCACCAGCCGGGGGGCGCCGAGGGCGGCGGCGGGGCGTGCCGTGGGCGCGCCGCGTCCGGCCCGTTGCCGTACGCCACGGGCCGGCGTTCGCCAGCGGGGGCGTCCGGTGCGCCGGGCAGGGCCGCGGCGAGCAGGCCGCCGAGACCGGCTAGGGCCACCAACGTCGCGGCCACGAGAGGGAGTTGAGCGGCGCCCCGGAGCCCGATCAGGTGCCCGAACGCGCCGCTGCGGCCGGCGACGGCGAGCCGGGCGCCGCCATGGCCGAGCAGCGGGTGGCCTGCGCACCGGCCGTGAGCGTCCCGTCCGGTCCCGGCGGCCGGTCCGCGGTCCACAGGAGCGGCAGCCGCAGCAGTGCGGTGGCGGCCGCCAGGGACAGCAGTGCGCCCAGTGCCGGCGCGCCCCCGCGCCGGACGGCCAGGGCGGCCGCGAGCCCACCCACGGCCAACACCGGGTCGTATACGGAGGCCGCGCGACGCGCCGTCACCCCGGGTGCCGCCCCGAGCGACCCCGTCCGCACCTCGACCGGTCGCCCGAGGACGACCAGGTCCCGGACGAGCCAGGCCGCGCCGGTCGCAGCGAGCAGCAGGCAGGCCGTGAGGGCGGCGCGGCGTGCACCGCTGGTGAGATGGCGCGACCGCACTGTGGACACGAGCCGTCCCCCGTCCGTCTCGGTGCCCCACGGCGTACACAGCACCCCCGCATTCGTGAAGGCGCTACCGAAGGTCTACTCCAATCTCGGCCCGCGGACAACAGACACGGAGGGACCGGGGCGCGAAACACCCACAAAACGGCGGTCGGTCGGGGCGCCACCGGCGTCCCCGACCGACCTACGGCACCCGCACGGCCGTACGGTGTTCATCATGGCGCGTCCGTATATCGGTGATGCGACAGTCAAGTTGCCTTCACGTTAAAGCGTTTAGAGGCGATATGTCCTTCATGTCGTACACGACAACACGGTGTCAAGCACGCCTTGGCGACGATCTGCGCAATCTTCGCTCAAGAAGCGGACGACCTGTGCACGAGCACACCGTATGCCCTTGACTCCGCCGTAAATCACTTGCGAAAGTCGCGCTCATCCAGCGGTGCGACCGGTGCCGCTTCACGTTCCAAGAGAACTCGGCGCGGGGGCACTTCGCGATGACTAGTCCATCCCAGACCGCGGCAGGCAAGTCCGATACCCCGGGACTTGCATCCAAGGGTCTGAAGAAGGAAAAGAAGGGCAAGGGCGGTGAGCTCGTCGGCCGTTCCCCCGGGCAGTTGATGTGGGCGCGCTTCAAGCGCGACCGCAGCGGCGTGATCTGCGCGATCGTCGTGCTCGCCTTCTTCCTCATCGCGGCACTGGCCCCGGTGATCGCCTCGATCTACGGTAAGAATCCGTACACGCTGTACGGCAGCGATAACCCCAATCTGCTGGACGAGTTCAGCTACCCGGCAGGGCCCAACGGCGGGATTTCCGGCGACTTCTGGTTCGGCATCGAGCCGGGCCTCGGCCGCGATCTGTTCACCAACCTGCTGTACGGCATGCGGACCTCGCTCGGCATCTCGCTCGCGGTCACCATCCTGGTGGTCATCACCGGCACCATCATCGGTATTACGGCGGGCTACCTGGGCGGCAGGACCGACTACTGGGTCGGCCGTCTGATCGACTTCCTGCTCGCCTTCCCCAGCCAGCTGACGTTCGTGGCGTTCATGCCCGCGGTGATCGCGGTCTTCGTGGCGCCGGGTGACGAGACCCCCACCTACATCCGCGTGATCGCGCTGGTCCTCGTGCAGTGGGCGCTGGGTTGGATGGGTCTGGCCCGTCTGCTGCGCGGACAGGTGATGTCCCTACGGGAGAGGGACTTCGTCGAGGCCGCAAGGATCACCGGCGCCTCCCCCTGGCGGATCATCACCAAGGAGCTGCTGCCCAACGTGGTGACCCCGATCCTCGTGCAAAGCACCTACATGCTCCCGCTGTTCGTGACGGCGGAGGCCGGCCTGTCCTTCATGGGCGTCGGCATCGTGGACCCGACCCCCGACTGGGGCCGACTGTTCAAGACGGCCGGACAGATCTACGAGAACGACCCGACCTTCCTTCTCTTCCCCGGCGCCGCGATGGTGATCTTCGTGCTCTGCTTCAACCTGCTCGGGGACTCGGTGCGGGATGCCTTCGACCCCAAGTCCGGGCGCTGATCGCCCTCTTGACGGGGGCAGCTGTCACCCCCGCGCCGGTGGCGCACCGGATGCGTCAGACAGCACATCGGGACAACGACTGACAGGCAGGTGCTTGGATCCTCATGAAGACACTCTCCACGCGTAGAACTCGCGCGGTGATCGTGGCCCTGGCGGCCGGTTCGCTCGCGCTCACCGGTTGCAGCGGCGGCGGCCGCACGGGTAAGGACAACGCGCAGACCGACAAGGACGCGGCCACCCAGTCCAAGGTGGTACCGCTCGGCACCGCGGCGCAGTCCAACGGCCCCGCGGCCGCGGTTGCGGGCGCGCAGAACGGTGGCACCATCACCGTCTACCAGCGGGACAGCTACAACCACCTGGACCCGGCCCAGATGTACGTCAGCGACGTGGGCGACCTGGCCAAGTTGATCTTCCGTGGCCTGACCACGTACACGCAGGACGACAAGGGCAACAAGACTCTCGTCGGTGACCTCGCCACCGACGCGGGCAAGATGTCCGACGGCGGCAAGACCTGGACGTACACGCTCAAGGACGGCGTCAAGTTCGAGGACGGCAACCCGATCACCTCGAAGGACATCCGGCACTCCATCGAGCGGATGTACGCGCCGTTCATCACCGAGGGTCCGACCTACATCCAGCAGTGGTTGTCGGGCGACGGCACGACCTACCGCAAGGCGCTGCCGGACGGTCCGTACAAGGGCGACCACCTGCCCAAGTCCGTCCTGGACACGCCGGACGACAAGACCATCGTCTTCCACTTCAAGGCGCCGCAGACGCAGCTTCCCTACGCGCTGGCGATGGCGGGCTACAGCGTCGTCCCGGACAGTGCCAAGGACACCAAGGACAGCTACGACATCGCGCCGGTCACCAGCGGTCCGTACAAGATCGCGTCGTTCAAGTCCGGCAAGTCCATGGCCCTGGTGAAGAACCCCAACTGGGACGGCAAGACCGACCCGGCGCGCCACCAGTACGTCGACGGCTACAACATCTCCTTCAACCACCAGTTCTCCGACTCCACCAAGCGGCTGATGGCCGACCAGGGCGCCGACAAGACCGCCATCAGCTTCACCAACGCCGTGGAGCCGACGCTCACGAAGCAGGTGCTGAGCGACGCCAGCGCCAGCAAGCGCCTGGTGCAGGGCTACCAGCCCTACGTCTGGCAGCTGAACATGAACATGGACCGCATCAAGGACAAGCGGATCCGTGACGCGATCACCTACGCGATGCCGAGCCAGCAGGTCGTCCGGATCGAGGGCGGCAGCTACGGCGGTGAGGTCGCCGGCGGTCTGCTCTCCCCGACCGTCGCGGGCTACGAGAAGGGCTACGACCCCTACGGCAAGCTGAAGAAGCCCAACGGCGACCCGGAGAAGGCCAAGCAGCTCCTGAAGGAAGCCGGCAAGGTGGGCATGAAGCTCGTCTACGCCTACGCCAACACCGAGATCCGGCAGAAGGAGTCGGTCGCCATCGCCGACGGCCTGACCAAGGCCGGCTTCAACGTGCAGAAGAAGGAGGTCGACTCCTCCTCCTGGTACCAGCAGATGGGCAAGGTCGACAACGGCTTCGACGTCTACCTGACCGGCTGGGGCCAGGACTGGCCGGACGCCTCCACAGTGATCCCGCCGTCCTACGACGGCCGCATCATCGCGGACGGCGCCTCCAACTACTCGCACGTCCGTGACCCGAAGATCAGCCAGGAGATCGACCGCATCAGGCAGATCCCGGACGTGCAGAAGCAGACCGCGGAGTGGCAGAAGCTCCACCACTACATCGTGGAGAAGGTCAACCCGGCCGCCCCGGTCTTCTTCGTCAAGTCGCTCCAGCTGTACGGCTCGAAGATCGGCGGTATCCGGTACAACTCGGACACCAACTACCTCGACGTGAACACGCTGTTCATCAAGAAGTAGGCAGTACACAGCCGAAGGCATTCCGGAGTGCGCGCGCAAGGCGGGGCGCGCACTCCGGGGCCTTCCCGCCACCCCTCACCCCACTGCAGCCGCCGTCCTGAGAGCAGCGAACTGTCATGTTTCCCTTCCTCCTTCGCCGGACGATCGGCGCGGTCGTCATCCTCGTTCTGCTAAGCGCCTTCACCTTCTTCGTCTTCTTCTCCGTGGGCGATCCCGCGCTGATGGCCTGCGGCAAGAACTGCACGGCCGACAACGTCGCGCTGATCCACAAGAACCTGGGGCTGGACCAGCCCGTGCCGGTCCAGTACTGGCACTTCCTCGTCGGGATCTTCGCCGGCCGGGACTTCACCCTCGGCCGCTGCGACGCCCCCTGCTTCGGCTACTCCTTCGCCACCAAGCAGGACGTCTGGTCCACGATGATGGACCGGCTGCCGCTCACCGCGTCGCTGGCCTTCGGCGGTGCCGTGGCCTTCCTGGTGATCGGCCTGGGCGCCGGCCTGCTCGCGGCCTGGAAGCGCGGCACGCTGCTGGACAAGGCAGTCACCGGTGTTTCGATGGTCCTCAGCTCGGTGCAGATCTACATCCTCGGCCCGGTCGTGCTGGGTATCTTCGTCTACAGCGGCATCATGGCCGCGCCCGCGTACGTGAACCTCACCAGCGATCCGGTCGGCTGGTTCATGGGCCTGCTGATCCCGTGGCTGGTGATGGCGACGATCTTCACCGCGCAGTACACCCGTATGGCGCGCTCGACGATGATCGAGCAGCTCCAGGAGGAGCACGTCCGGACCGCCAAGGCCAAGGGCATGCCGGCGCGTTACGTCTTCCTGCGGTACGCCTGGCGCGGTTCGCTGATCCCGATCGTGACCATCCTCGGCGTGGACCTGGGATCGCTGTTCGGCGGCGCGATGATCACCGAGTTCACCTTCCAGCTGGCGGGACTCGGCCGGCTCGCGGTCGACTCGGTCACCACCCTGGACCTGCCCATGGTGATGGGCGTGATGATCTTCAGCGCCGCCCTGATCCTGGTCTTCAACATCATCGTGGATGCGGCGTACGCGTTCATCGACCCGCGCGTGCGCCTGTCCTAGGAGAACCTGACGTGACCACACCCACCAAGACCGAGGAGACACCGGTCCCGAACGGATCCGGTACCGATTCCTTCCTCTCCGTCCGCGACCTGCATGTCCGGTTCTCCACCGAGGACGGCATCGTCAAGGCGGTCGACGGCCTCTCCTTCGACCTGGAGCGCGGCCAGACCCTGGGCATCGTCGGTGAGTCGGGCTCCGGCAAGTCCGTCACCAACCTCGCCGTGCTGGGGCTGCACAACCCCAAGTCCACCGAGATCACCGGTGAGATCCACCTGGAGGGCCAGGAGCTCACCGGCGCCAAGGAGAAGACCCTGGAGAAGCTCCGGGGCAACAAGATGGCGATGATCTTCCAGGACGCGCTGACCGCCCTGTCGCCGTACTACACCGTCGGCCGGCAGATCGCCGAGCCGTTCATCAAGCACACCGGCGCCAGCAAGCGCGAGGGCCGGCAGCGCGCGATCGAGATGCTCACCAAGGTCGGCATCCCGCAGCCCAACCTTCGGGTGGATGACTACCCGCACCAGTTCTCCGGCGGTATGCGGCAGCGCGCCATGATCGCCATGGCGCTGGTCTGCAACCCGCAGCTGCTGATCGCCGACGAGCCGACCACCGCCCTGGACGTCACCGTCCAGGCGCAGATCCTGGACCTCCTCAAGGACCTCCAGCAGGAGTTCGGCTCCGCCATCATCCTGATCACCCACGACCTCGGCGTGGTCGCCAACACCGCCGACGACCTGCTGGTGATGTACGCCGGCCGGGCGGTGGAGCGCGGCTCGGTCAAGGAGATCCTCACCGAGCCCCGGCACCCGTACACCTGGGGCCTGCTCAGCTCGATGCCGCGGCTCTCCTCGGACGTCAACGAGGAGCTGCACCCGATCCCGGGCTCCCCGCCGAGCCTGCTCAACCCGCCGTCGGGCTGCGCCTTCAACCCGCGCTGCGTCTTCACCGCGGAGGTCGACGGCGGCCGTTGCACCGCCGAGCGCCCGCCGTTGGCGCTGGGCCGGGCCGCCGCCTGTCACCTCACCGCCGAGCAGAAGCAGACCTTCTTCACCGAGCAGATCAAGCCCCGGCTGGGCTAGGGAGCTACCACCATGGCCAAGAACGACACCCTGCCCACGCCCGGAGCCACCGCGGCGACCCGGGGCGAGCCCCTGCTCACCGCTGAGGGACTGACCAAGCACTTCCCGATCTACGGCGGCTTCCCGTTCAAGCGGAAGGTCGGCGCCGTCCAGGCGGTCGACGGGGTGGACCTGACCGTCCACGCCGGCGAGAGCTTCGGTCTGGTCGGCGAGTCCGGTTGCGGAAAGTCGACCACCGGCCGGCTGCTGACCCGGCTGATGGAGCCGACCGCCGGCAAGGTCACCTACGCGGGTCAGGACATCACGCACGCCAACCGCAAGCAGTTGGCGCCGTTCCGCTCCGAGATCCAGATGATCTTCCAGGACCCGTACGCCTCGCTGAACCCGCGGCAGACGGTCGGCACGATCATCGGCGGCCCGATGGAGATCAACGGGATCAACCCGCCGGGCGGCCGGGAGAAGAAGATCCGGGAGCTCCTGGAGACCGTGGGGCTCAACCCCGAGCACTACAACCGCTTCCCGCACGAGTTCTCCGGCGGCCAGCGGCAGCGCATCGGCGTGGCCCGCGCGCTCGCCCTGAACCCGAAGCTGATCATCGCGGACGAACCAGTCTCCGCCCTGGACGTCTCCATCCAGGCGCAGGTGGTCAACCTGCTTCAGGAACTCCAGCGCGAGATGGGTATCGCGTTCGTCTTCATCGCCCACGACCTGGCGGTCGTCCGGCACTTCAGCGAGCGGGTCGCGGTGATGTACCTCGGCAAGATCGTCGAGGTGGGTACCCGCGACGAGATCTACAACCGGCCGCGCCACCCGTACACCCACGCCCTGCTCTCGGCCGTACCGGAGCCGAAGCTGCTGGAGGAGGGCGAGGAGGAGCGCGAGCGGATCAGGCTCGCCGGTGACGTCCCCTCCCCCGTCAACCCGCCGTCCGGCTGCCGCTTCCGCACCCGCTGCTGGAAGGCGCAGGAGAAGTGCGCGACGGAGGAGCCGCCGCTGGTGCAGCTCGGCGGCAGCGAAGCCGGACATCTGACGGCCTGCCACTTCCCGGAGGAGCCGACGACCGCGTCCCGCGGTGAGGACATCATCCTGGACCCGGCACTGGCGGCGATCGAGGAGACTGCCGGCGACCAGGGCGACAGAGCAGGGCGGACAGAGAGCTGATCCGGATCCGGCCCGCTGAACTGCACGCGTACCGCAGGTCAGCGGGCTACCCTTTAGGGCACTCCTCGTCAATGTGACAACCCGTAGACGAAGATGGACGACACGGACGAGCACATCGCGAATCGAACATGTCGCGCGCGGACGCCGCAAGAGCACTGCCTCAATAAGCCGGGGCCCACCTTCATGGAAGGTGGGCCCCGGCTTATTGCATCGCGAACGGGTCCCGACTAGCCGTAGACGGCCATCCACCAACTCTGGCTATTGCGGCCTGGAGTGCAGACCACGCCGCCCCCCGAAATCTTCAGGTAGCAGCCGGCAGTTATGTTTCCGTACATGGCCTTCTCCCTGTCATGGAGGGAGCTCACAGACCAGCTCGAAGACCATCCGGGGAAGTCCGAGACATTAACGTAGACGTCCCCGCCGCCTCCCTTCTTAGCCAGCAAGGAGGGGCCCATCGACGCGCTACCAGCCGCAGAAATAATCTGGTTGTTGTAATTCGCCCAGCGCTGCTGCGGAACTTCGATGTTACAAGCCGCAGCGGTCACAGGGTGGCCAACTCCATTGAAGACGAGACATTTTCCAGTCGCGACATTCTTGATGTTGAACCCCCGGACAGGCTCGGCAGATGCCGACGTCGTACCGAGGATCGCCACCCCTGCCACAGCCAGCCCGGCAACGGTCATTCCGAATTTACGCTTCACACTTCCCCCTCACTTTACTTTCCTGATTGACACCGACAGGCCAGCTCGTCCGCAACCCACCGCGATGGACGACCGGTACCCTGCCCCTTTGAAGCGGTCACTCTCATAGGGAGTGTCACGCCGATCGCTTTCCCGTAGCGGCCGACTCGACCATTAAACACCAACTCGATCTCTCGCACCCATGAACTTAACGCCTGTTTATCGCTCAACTTCCGAGAATCCGCGTATCACATCGGCCTTACACCGATAGCGTGTGATATCCGAAATCGATGCAATTACCCCTAACGCCCTAACAGCGTAAATAGCAGCTCCGACCACGGCTACAGTCTCGTGTCGTGAAGTCAGTACGAGCCTGTTCCCGAGCCAGGCTCGGGCCGCGCCCTACTCGCTCGGCACCACCCGTCGCTCCTCCGCGAAGTGACAGGCCGAGGCGTGCCGCGCCGGGCCCTCGGTGTCCTGGAACGCCGCCGGGACCGCCAGTGGGGGCTCGACCCGCGCGCACAGCTCCTGCGCCTTCCAGCAGCGGGTGCGGAAGTGGCACCCGGACGGCGGGTCGGCCGGGGACGGGACGTCACCGCTCAGCAGGATGCGTTCGCGGTGCGCCCGGGCGTCGGGGTCGGGCACCGGGACGGCGGAGAGCAGCGCCTGGGTGTACGGGTGGGTGGGGTGGTCGTAGATCTGCTCGCCGGTGCCGAGTTCGGCGATCCTGCCGAGGTACATCACCGCGACCCGGTCGGAGAGGTGGCGGACGACGGACAGGTCGTGCGCGATGAAGACGTAGGAGAGCCCGAAGTCGTCCTGGAGTTGGGCCAGCAGGTTGACGACCTGGGCCTGGACGGAGACGTCGAGGGCGGAGACCGGCTCGTCCGCGACGATGATCTCCGGGCGGAGGGCCAGGCCGCGGGCGATCCCGATGCGCTGGCGCTGGCCGCCGGAGAACTGGTGCGGATAGCGGTTGATGAACTCGGGGTTGAGCCCGACGACTTCCAGGAGCTCCTGGACCCGGCGCCGGCGGTCCCCCTTGGGCGCCACCTCGGGGTGGATCTCGTAGGGCTCGCCGATGATGTCGCCGACCGTCATCCGGGGGTTCAGCGAGGTGTAGGGGTCCTGGAACACCATCTGGATGTTGCGGCGGACGGCCTTCATGGCGCGCCCGGACAGGTGGGTGATGTCCTCGCCGCGGTACCGGATGTGCCCGGCCGTCGGCCGCTCCAGCCCGACCAGCATTCTGGCGACGGTCGACTTGCCGCAGCCGGACTCCCCCACGATGCCGAGGGTTTCGCCCTGCCGCAGCTCGAAGGAGACCCCGTCGACCGCCTTGACCGCGCCCACCTGCTTCTTGACCAGCACGCCCCGGGTGAGCGGGAAGTGCTTGACCAGGTCGCGGACTTCGAGGAGCGGTTCACCGGGCGCCATTGAGGGTCTCCTTCCAGAAGTGGCAGGCGCTGGCCCGGCCCGGTCCGGCGTCGTAGAGCGGCGGGCGGTCGGTGCGGCAGATGTCGCGGGCCAGTGGGCAGCGGGGGTGGAAGGCGCAGCCCGGCGGGACGGCGGTGAGGTTCGGCGGCAGGCCCTTGATCGCGTGGAGCTCCTGACCCTTGTGTCCCAGGCGGGGCACGGACTCCAGCAGGCCGCGGGTGTACGGGTGCGCGGGCGCCTTGTAGAGCTGGTGGACGGAGGCGGTCTCGACGACCCGGCCCGCGTACATCACCGCGATGGTGTCGGCGACGTCGGCGACCACACCCAGGTCGTGGGTGATCAGGATCAGGCCCATCCGGTACTCCCGGCGCAGCTCCGCCAGGAGGTCCATGACCTGGGCCTGGACCGTGACGTCCAGGGCGGTGGTCGGTTCGTCCGCGATGATCAGGTCCGGCTCCAGGGCGAGCGCCATGGCGATCATGATGCGTTGGCGCATCCCGCCGGAGAACTGGTGCGGGTAGTCCCCGACCCGCGCCCGGGCCGCCGGGATGCCGACCCGTTCCATCAGTGCCACGGCCTTGGCGCGGGCGTCCTTGCGGGACGCCCCGGTGTGCACCCGGAACATCTCGCCGAGTTGGGCGCCGACGCTGAGTACCGGGTTCAGGGCGGAGAGCGCGTCCTGGAAGATCATCGCCATCTTGGTGCCGCGGATCTTCCGGCGCTCCTCCTTGCCCAGGGTGAGCAGATCGCGTCCCTGGAAGAGGATCCGGCCGCCGGTGACGTAGCCCGGCGGGGTGTCGAGGATGCCCATTACGGCCTGGGCGGTGACGGACTTGCCGGAGCCGGATTCGCCGAGCACCGCCAGCGTCTGGCCGGCCGCCACGGTGTAGCTGACGCCGTTGACGGCCTTGGCCACCCCGTCCCGGGTGCGGAACTCCACCCGGAGGTCCTGGACGTCGAGCAGCGGCTCGGCCGGGGGTGCGTCGTCGTTGGTCATCTGACGCCTCCTCAGCGCAGCTTGGGGTCGAGGGCGTCGCGCACCGCGTCGCCGAGCATGATGAACGCCAGCACCGTGATGCTGAGCGCGCCCGCGGGCCAGAGCAGCATGTGGGGCGCGTTGCGGATGTGGGTGGAGGCGGCGGAGATGTCGATGCCCCAGGAGACGGTGGGTGGTTTGAGGCCCGCGCCGAGGTAGGACAGGGTGGCCTCCAGGGCGATGTAGGTGCCCAGGGCGATGGTGGCCACGACGATGACGGGGGCGATGGCGTTGGGCGCGATGTGCCGTAGCAGCATCCGCCCGTTGCCGGCGCCCAGCGCGCGGGCGGCCTGGACGTAGTCGTTCTGTTTGGCGGTGACGACCGAGCCGCGGGCGATCCGGGAGATCTGCGGCCAGCCGAGCAGCACGATGAAGCCGACCACCGGCCAGACGGTGGTGCTGGTGACCACGGACAGGAAGACCAGCCCGCCGAGCAGCACCGGGATGCCGAAGAAGATGTCGGCGAGCCGGGAGAGCAGGGTGTCCCACCAGCCGCCGAAGAAGCCGGCCAGGCCGCCGAGCAGGCTGCCCAGGAGGGCGGCGCCGGCGGTGGCGCAGGTGCCGACGGTGATGGAGGCGCGGGCGCCGTAGACGACCCGGGTGTAGACGTCCCGGCCCTGGGTGTCGTAGCCGAAGGGGTGGCCGGGCGCGGCGCCCTGTTGGGCCTTGGCCAGGTCGGCGCGGTACGGGTTGCCGGTGGCGATCAGTTGCGGCCACAGGGCGATGACCACCAGGAAGACGATGACCAGCGCGGAGACCACGAAGACCGGGTTGCGGCGCAGGTCGTGCCAGGCGTCGCTCCACAGGCTGCGGGGCTTGCCGGTGGGTTCGCCGCCCGGGGGCGGGGGTCCGGCGCCGGGGGCGCGGGCCAGGGATTCGGCCTCGCCGATGGCGAGCGCGGCGGTGCCGCCGTCGCCGTGGCCGATGGCTTCCTGGGGGACGTGCGGCTCACTCATAGCGGATCCTCGGGTCGAGGACGGCGTACAGCAGGTCGACCAGCAGGTTGGCGATCAGGAAGACCAGCACCAGGATCGTCACGAAGCCCACCACGGTCGGCGAGTTCTGCCGGAGGATGCCCTGGTAGAGCTGGTATCCGACGCCGTGGATGTTGAAGATCCGCTCGGTGACGATGGCGCCGCCCATCAGTGCGCCGATGTCGGTGCCGATGAAGGTGACCACCGGGATCAGGGAGTTGCGCAGCAGGTGGCGGGTGATGACCCGGTGGCGGGGCAGCCCCTTGGCGATGGCGGTGCGGACGTAGTCGGCGCGGGCGTTCTCGGCGATCGAGGTCCGGGTCAGCCGGGTGACGTAGGCGAGCGAGACCAGCGCCAACACCAGTCCGGGCAGCAGTAGTTGACCTAGTGGCGCCTCGATGGCGACGGTCGGCGCGGCCCATTCCCACTTCACGCCGAAGACGAACTGGAGCAGGTAGCCGCTGACGAAGGTCGGTACGGAGACCACGACGAGGGTCAGGACCAGCACGGTGGTGTCGATGCCCCGGCCGCGCCGCAGTCCGCTGAACACCCCCAGTGCGACGCCCACCACCATCTCGATGACGATCGCGACCACGGTGAGCCGGAGGGTGACGGGGAAGGCCGAGCCCATCAGTGCGGTGACCGGCTGGCCGTTGAAGGCGGTGCCGAAGTTCCCCTGGAAGATCTGGCCCATGTAGTGCGGGTACTGCTTCCACAGCGGTTGGTCGAGGTAGAGGTCGTGGCGGATCTGCGCCGCGGTGGCGGGGTCCGGCGCCCGGTCGCCGAACATCGCGGCGACCGGATCGCCCAGTGCGTAGACCATGAGGAAGATCAGAAAGGTGCTGCCGATGAACACCGGGATCATCTGGAGCAGCCGCCGGATCACATAACGTCCCATGAGCGCGCCTGCCTCCGCGGTCAGCCGACCGTGATCTTGTTGTAGACCGGAACGCTGAACGGATTGAGCCGCACATTGCTGATCCGGTCCGAATAGCCGCCGCTGCCGTTCTGGTACCACAGCGGAATGGACGGCATCTCACGGGCGAGGATCCGCTCCGCGTCCTGGAATTTCGCCACCGCCTGCCGGGTGTCCGGGGCGGCGTTCGCCTGGTTGACGAGTTTGTCGAATTCGGGGTTGCTGAATTTTCCGTCGTTGGAGGAGGCGTTGGTGTAGTACAGCGGCTGGAGGAAGTTCTGGATCAGCGGGTAGTCCATCTGCCAGCCGGCCCGGAACGGCCCGGTCAGCTGCTTGGCGCTGATCTTGTTGCGGAAATCCGCGAAGGTGCCGACGGGATTCCCCACGCACGCCTTGTCGTTCCCCAGCGTCTTGTTGATGCTGTTGCAGATCGCGTCGACCCAGTCCTTGTGCGAGCCGGTGTCGGCGTTGTACGTGATCGTCATCCGGCCGCCGGGGATTCCGCCGCCGTCCTTGATGAGCTGCCGGGCCTTGGCCGGGTCGAAGACGCAGGCGTCGCCGCAGACCCCCGCCTGGTAGCCGCCCTTGACCCCCAGGACCGGTGAGGTCCAGTCGGTGGCCGGGGTGCGGGTGTTCTGGAAGATCTCCTTGGTGATCTGGTGCCGGTCGATCGCCATCGACAGGCCGCGCCGCACCCGCTCCGTCCCGGGCTTTCCCCAGTGCGGGTCGTACATGGGGAAGGTGAGGGTCTGGATGATGCCGGCCGGCTGGTTGAGGTAGCGGTTGCCGAGGTCGGAGCGGACGTTCTTCAGCTGGGCGGCCGGAATGTCGTCCACCAGGTCCAGGTTCCCGGCCTGGAGGTCGGTGTAGGCGGTGTCGTTGTCGGTGTACACCCGCAGGTCGATCCCGCCGTTCTGCGCCCCGTCGGAACCCGGGTACCTCTTCCACTTCCGCATCTTCAGCACGCTGCCCTTGGTGTACGAATCCACCAGGTACGGGCCGTTGCCGATCGGCCTCTTCAGCCAGCCGGCGTGGTCGCGGAAGAACGTCTGGGGCAGCGGCATGAACGCCGAATAACCCAGGGTGTCCGGCCAGCTGGCGAATTTCTGGTTCAGCGTGACGGTGAAGGTGTGGTCGTCCTTCACCTGGAGTCCGGAGAGGGTTTTCGCGGTGGGTGAGCCCTGGTCCGGGTGCACCTTGTCGAAGCCGTCGATGTATTGGAAGAAGGGCGCGTTCTTCTGCTTGTTGTCCAGCAGTGCGCCGTAATTCCAGGCGTCCACGAAGGACTTGGCGGTGACCCTCTCGCCGTTGCTGAAGGTCCAGCCGCGCTTGAGGGTCACGGTGTAGTGCCGCGCGTCCGTGGACTCGATCTTCTCGGCCAGGACGTTCTCCGCGGCGCCCGTCCCGGGGTTGTAGCGCTTGAGGCCGCGCAGCAGCATCTCCAGGACCTTGCCGCCCTGCACCTCGTTGGTGTTGGCCGGCTCCAGCGGATTCTGCGGGTCTCCCCAGGAGGCGCTGACCACGGCGGAGCCGCCCGGCCCGGCGGTGCCGCCCCCGCATCCGGTGGCCCCGAGGGCCGCGGCCCCCAGGCAGCCGGCCCACTTCGCGCGCACGGCTCCGCGCATGGCGCCTCCTTTAGGGTCCGGACTCCGGGTCACGCGCAGTCACAGGGACCACGCGTAGCCCACATCAGAGCCCAAACCGGGGCATAGCGCATCCCGGCACCGGCCGCCACTGCTCCGAACCCCCGGGAAACCCCTCGGATGACCGACGCCGTACGGGCATACGGCGGCGCCCCGCCGGACCGTGTCCGACGGGGCGCCAGGAAGAGCCGTGGTGGCGTCAGCCGTGCTTGGCGCGCGAGGCGCTGCGGCCGCGCTCCTTCTGGTCCAGGACGACCTTGCGGATGCGGACGGCCTCCGGGGTGACCTCGACGCACTCGTCGTCGCGGCAGAACTCCAGCGACTGCTCCAGGGAGAGCTTGCGCGGCGGCACGATCGCCTCGAAGGAGTCGGCCGAGGAGGAGCGCATGTTGGTGAGCTTCTTCTCCTTGGTGATGTTCACGTCCATGTCGTCGGAGCGCGAGTTCTCGCCGACGATCATGCCCTCGTACACCTCGGTGCCGGGGTCGGTGAACAGCACACCGCGCTCCTGGAGGTTGGTCATCGCGAAGGCGGTGACCGCGCCCGAGCGGTCGGCGACCAGCGAGCCGTTGTTACGGGTCGTCAGGGTGCCGAACCACGGCTCGTGGCCCTCGTGGATGGAGTGCGCGATACCGGTGCCGCGGGTGTTGGTCAGGAACTCCGTGCGGAAGCCGATCAGACCGCGGGAGGGGACGACGAACTCCATGCGGACCCAGCCCGAGCCGTGGTTGGACATGTTGTCCATACGGCCCTTGCGGACACCCATGAGCTGGGTGACGGCGCCCATGTGCTCCTCGGGCACGTCGATGGTCATGCGCTCGACGGGCTCGTAGGTCTTGCCGTCGACCTCCTTGGTGACGACCTGCGGCTTGCCGATCGTCATCTCGAAGCCCTCACGGCGCATCTGCTCGACCAGGATGGCCAGCGCCAGCTCACCGCGGCCCTGCACCTCCCAGGCGTCGGGGCGCTCGGTGTCCAGGACGCGCAGCGAGACGTTACCGATCAGCTCGCGGTCCAGGCGGTCCTTGACCTGGCGGGCGGTGACCTTGCGGTCCTTGACCGCGGCCTTGGCGCTCGCGCCCTTGCCCGTGCCACCACGGCCGACCAGCGGCGAGGTGTTGGTACCGATGGTCATGGAGATCGCCGGCTCGTCGACCGTGATCAGCGGCAGCGCGATCGGGTTCTCCGGGTCGGCCAGCGTCTCGCCGATCATGATGTCGGGGATACCGGCGACCGCACAGATGTCACCCGGGCCGGCCTTCTCGGCGGGCTTGCGGGTGAGCGCCTCGGTCATCATCAGCTCGGTGATGCGGACGTTGGCGATGCTGCCGTCACGCTTGATCCACGCGACGGTCTGGCCCTTGCGCAGCTCGCCCTGCTCGACGCGGAGCAGCGCGATACGGCCGAGGAAGTTGTCGGCGTCGAGGTTGGTGACGTGCGCCTGGAGCGGCGCCTCCTCCTCGTACGTCGGGGCCGGGACGTGCGCCAGGATGGTGGAGAAGAACGGCTCTAGGTTGGTGCTGTCCGCCGGGACGGTGCCGTCCTCCGGCTTGGTCAGCGAGGCGATGCCGTCACGGCCGCAGGCGTAGACGATCGGGAACTCGATCTGGTCCTCGTCCGCGTCCAGGTCGAGGAACAGGTCGTAGGTCTCGTTGACGACCTCGTCGATCCGGGAGTCCGGGCGGTCGGTCTTGTTGATGCACAGGATGACCGGCATCCGGGCCTGGAGGGCCTTGCGGAGCACGAAGCGGGTCTGCGGCAGCGGGCCCTCGGAGGCGTCGACCAGCAGTACGACGGCGTCCACCATCGACAGACCGCGCTCGACCTCGCCACCGAAGTCGGCGTGGCCGGGGGTGTCGATGATGTTGATCGTGATGGGCTCCCCGCCGTCCTTGGGGTGATACTTCACCGCCGTGTTCTTGGCGAGGATCGTGATGCCCTTCTCACGCTCCAGATCGTTCGAGTCCATCATGCGGTCGTCGAGGGACTCGGCGGCGTGCGCGGCGAACGCGCCCGCCTGCTTGAGCATGGCGTCGACGATGGTCGTCTTGCCGTGGTCGACGTGGGCGACGATGGCGACGTTGCGGATGTCGTGACGTGTGGCGGACACGGCCATAGTGCGGCGCTTCTCCCGGAATCGTGGATGGCGGCGCGTACGGTCCGGTACGCGCGCCCGCCGGGCACAACTACGCCACGGCCTCACCCCATGGTACGGGGCTGCGGCGACAACGGCCGCCTCAGCCCGTACGCAGCACCTCTGACCTGCGGTTTCTTACCGAAGATTAGCTCTGGCGTGGCCTTTACTTCGTGTAACCGATGTCTTGGAAGCGGGGAGTGGCGAAGCCGAACGCGCCGATGTTGGCGAGCGTCTTCCGGGTGGCCACCAGTTCCGGCCGCTGGTACAGCGGGATCGACCCGGCGGCCGCCCAGATGCGGGCGTCGGCCTGCTCGACCAGGGTGTACGCGGCGTCCCCGTCCAGCTCCGAGGCGGCCTGGTCGAAGAGCTGGTCGATGTGGTCGGTGCCGACCCGGGTGTAGTTCTGCTCGACGGTCAGCGAGCCGTCCGGGGCCGGCTGCGGCTTGGCGAAGATCGGGCGGGCGTCGGTCGCCGGGAAGGCGGTGCCGGGCCAGGAGTACAGCGCCAGGTCGAAGTCTCCGGAGGCGATGTGGTCCTGGAAGTAGCTGGCGTCCGGGACCCGCTGGACGGTGGTCTGCACCCCGATCCGGTTCAGCATCCCGGCGATCCGCCGGCCCACGGTGCGCAGCTGCTCCGAGCCGGGCCCGTCGGGGAGGACGAAGCGCAGCGCCAGCGGCCGACCGTCCTTCTTCATCACCGGTGCCCGGCCGGGCGCCCGGCCGGCGGCCGCCGCCGGGGAGTGCCCGGTGCCGGCCGGCAGGGCGGGGAAGCGGCCGGCGCCGGCCCGCAGGGCGGCGTGACCGGCCGCGGCCCCCGGCAGGTGCGGGGCCTGCCCGGTCTCGATCCGCTCGGCGGCACCCAGCGCCTGCGCGGCCCGTTTCTTGTACCGCCGGTACTTCGCGTACGCCGAGGACCCGGTGTCCCCGGCGGCCGCCGCCTTCTGCTCGGCGGCCTCGGACTTGTAGAGCGCCGCGCTCTGCCGCAGCAGGGCGGCCTGCTGGACCTCGGAGCCGACCGCGCCGGCGAAGGACAGCGGCGCCTCGGCGGCGGCCGGGCGGGCGTCGTCCCGGTCCGCGGCCGCGCCGGGCCGGTGCAGGTTGCGGCCGTCGGCCCCGGCGTCGCCGGACCGGCCGACGGAGGTGCCGTCGCCGGGCCCGTCCGCGCCGGGGTCCGCGGCGTACCCGTCGCCGTCGTCGGCCCGGTCCGGCGTGACCGCGCGGCCGGCGCCGGCCTGCTCCTCCTCCGCCGGCTGCGGCACGGCCGGGCCGGCCAGCTTCCAGCCGGCGTCGGCGAGCAGCTTCTTGGCCGCCCCCGAGTCCGTGTCGCCGAGCGCGTCGCTGTGGTCCTCGTAGCCGTGCTGCCCGGCCATCAGCAGGTGGTTGCCGAGCGGTTTGGCGGGCAGGTCCAGCGGCTTGAGGACGGTGTCGGCCAGCGCCTGCCGGTCGATGGCGCGGGCCACCGCGCGGCGCACCCGCTGGTCGGCGAGCGGCCCGGCGCTGCCGTTGAGGGCGAGCTGGGTGTAGGCGGGCTCCAGGGCCTTGCGGAGGACGTAGCCGCGCAGCGCGGACTTCCGGGCGGCGGCGCCCTTGGCGGGCGCGCCCTCGGCCTTGGCGTCCACGCCCTTGGCGGTGGCCGGCGCGGCGGCCTGGGCGACCTGCTTGGCGGCGCCCTGGTCGACCGCGGCGACGTCGACCGATCCGGCGGCCAGCGCCGCGGACCGCTTGTCCCGGGGCAGCGCGGTCAGCACCAGCCGGTCGAGCTTGGCCCGGTCGCCCCACCAGGTGGGGTTGCGGACGAGGGTGACGGTGCCGCGGTCGGCGTCCCGCTTCTGCACCAGGAACGGGCCCGCCCCGACCGGGAGTTTCTCCCGCGCCGCGTCGTTGAAGGCGTTGGCCTCCCCCATCACGCTCTTGGGGTAGAGCGGGGTGAAGAGCGACTGCCAGTCGGCGTACGGGCGGGCGAAGGTGACCTTGACCTGGTGCGGTTTGGCGCCCGCCTCGACCTTGGCGATCCGGTCGTAGCCGGCGTTGCGGGCCGTCCAGTACGCGTTGTCCTTGCCGCGCAGCGCGTTCCACTGGGCGAGGAAGTCCGCGGCGGTGATCGACCGGCCGTCGCTCCAGCGCGCCTTGGGGTTGAGCTGGTAGGTGACGACCTGTCGGGGCTCGCGGGCGCTGACGTCGGCGGCGGCGAGGTAGTCGGCGTTGCGCTGCGGCCGGCCGCTCGCGTCGAGGGTGAACAGGCTGGGCAGGACGGCTCCGGTGACCCGGGTGGTGGCCGCGTCGGCGTCGCTCTGGAAGGCGTTGAAGGTCCTGGGCAGCGTGTCGGTCGCCCAGCGGACCGTGCCACCGTCCCTGACCGCCCCGCGCGGGGCCGGCGCGATGTCCTGGGACTGGGCGACGGAGGGCGCGGTGTCACCCTGGCTACAACCGGCCAGGACCGGCAGCGGAAGCAGCACCCCCACCGCGACGAGCGCGGCACAGCGGCGCCTCCGGCACACCGCGCCGCCCGAGCTGACGTGGTCGGTCATGACTGTTCCCTCCGGCTCGCCCGCGCCGCGCCGAGCCGCAGTAACACGTCCGGCCGACTTTGCGGCTCATCACATCTATGCACTCCCTACTGAAGGTGACCGTCCGCTTCGGGGTGGCCCGACACGTCGGGGACCCGTCGAAGGCCACCCACCCGGCTCAATCCCGGCCCCACAGGCTGACGGACCAAGGGGCGCGTCGACCGCTTCGCACGCCCCCGTATCGGCTTCGCTCGCACCCGAGTTCGACGCTCCGTGGGGTGAACCGGGTCCGGAACGCACCGGTTCGAGTCGTACTCGTGCCTGCCCCCTTCCCAAGCCCTACTGTGACGCGCGACACTCTCGGGCGCATGAGATCGCCCACCACACGTCACGAAGTGAGGGCATGTGATGTCCGTACAGGACGACTTGACGGCGGTTGAACGCAGCCTGGACGCCCTCGTCCAGGCAGTCGGAAAACTGCAGACGCGGATCGGCGGCGGGCTGGACGTCCGTCGGGTCCGCAGCGACACGGACCACCTGCGGGAGAGCCTGGCGCTGCTCAAGCAGAGCCAGGCCGGCGCCCCGCCCGGCCGGCCCGCCAAGACCGAGGACGAGATGGTGCCGGTCCCCGACACCCCCTACAACTCCGCGCTGTGGACGGACGCCGAGGACGAGGGCCTGGGCGCCAAGGACCGGCACGCGCCGTAAGGACGGAGACGTAACGTTGGCCACTGGCATCGAACCCGCACCGCAATCGGGCGCAACCGGCGTGCACGATGCCTCGCGCGCCGCCATCCCCGCCCGCCATCTGCGCACCGACCGCTGGTGGCTGGCGCCGGCCGGCACCGCCGCCGGACTGCTCGCGTTCGTCGTCTACTCGACCTGGCGGGCGTTCGCGAACGCCGACTACTACCACGCCCCCTACGTCTCGCCGTTCTACTCGCCGTGCCTGGCGGAGAACTGCCACACCATGCGCGGCGGCCCCAACTGGGACCTCTTCGGGAGCTGGTGGGGCCTGTCCCCCGCCCTGCTCATCCTGATCTTCCCGCTGGGCTTCCGGCTGACCTGCTACTACTACCGCAAGGCGTACTACCGCGGCTTCTGGGCCTCCCCGCCGGCCTGCGCGGTCGCCGAGCCGCACCAGAAGTACACCGGCGAGACCCGCTTCCCGCTCATCCTCCAAAACGTCCACCGCTACTTCTTCTACTTCGCGGTGCTGGTCGCCGGCGTCCTCACCTACGACACCGTGCTGACCTTCCGCGACGCGCAGTACCGCTGGGGCCACATGGGCCTGGGCTCACTGCTCTTCCTCGCCAACATCGCGCTGATCTGGGCCTACACCCTCTCCTGCCACTCCTGCCGACACATCGTCGGCGGCCGGCTGCGGCACTTCTCCAAGCACCCGGTGCGCTACCGGATGTGGGGCTGGGTCAGCAAGCTCAACGCCCGCCACATGCTGCTCGCCTGGTCCTCGCTGATCAGCGTGGCACTGGCGGACTTCTACGTCTTCCTACTGGCCAGCGGCGCGTTCGAGGACCCGCGCTTCTTCTGACGGACGACAGCCGAGGGCGGCCGAGGACAGCCGACACAGCCCGAGAAAGCCCGAGGAAAACCGAAGAAACCCGAGGGAAGGTGTGCCGCTGATGGCGCATGTGGACCGGCAGACCTGGGACGTGGTCGTGGTGGGCGCGGGCGGCGCAGGGCTGCGCGCCGCCATCGAGGCCCGCGAGGCGGGCATGCGAACGGCGGTGATCTGCAAGTCCCTGTTCGGCAAGGCCCATACGGTGATGGCCGAGGGCGGCATCGCGGCCAGCATGGGCAACGCCAACGAGCACGACAACTGGCAGGTGCACTTCCGGGACACCATGCGCGGCGGGAAGTTCCTCAACCAGTGGCGGATGGCCGAGCTGCACGCCCGCGAGGCCCCGGACCGGGTCTGGGAGTTGGAGACCTGGGGCGCGCTCTTCGACCGCACCCCGGACGGCCGGATCTCCCAGCGCAACTTCGGCGGCCACGAGTACCCGCGACTGGCGCACGTCGGCGACCGAACCGGCCTGGAGCTGATCCGCACCCTCCAGCAGAAGATCGTCTCGCTCCAGCAGGAGGACGAGCGGGTCTCCGGCTCCTACGAGGAGGGGCTGAAGGTCTTCCAGGAGTGCACCGTCACCCGCGTTCTGAAGACGGACGGCAAGGTCACCGGCGTCTTCTGCTACGACCGGGAGTCGGGCCGCTTCTTCGTGCTGGAGGCGCCGGCCGTGGTGCTGGCCACCGGCGGCATCGGCAAGTCCTTCAAGGTGACCTCGAACTCCTGGGAGTACACCGGCGACGGGCACGCCCTGGCCCTGCTGGCCGGCGCGCCGCTGATCAACATGGAGTTCGTCCAGTTCCACCCGACCGGGATGGTCTGGCCGCCGTCGGTCAAGGGCATCCTCGTCACCGAGTCGGTGCGTGGCGACGGCGGGGTGTTGCGCAACAGCGACGGCAAGCGGTTCATGTTCGACTACATCCCGGACGTCTTCAAGGAGAAGTACGCGGAGACCGAGGCCGAGGGCGACCGCTGGTACGAGGACCCCGACCACAACCGCCGACCGCCCGAGCTGCTGCCCCGCGACGAGGTGGCGCGGGCCATCAACGCCGAGGTCAAGGCCGGCCGCGGCTCCCCGCACGGCGGGGTCTTCCTGGACGTGTCGACGCGCATGCCGGCCGAGGTGATCACCCGCCGACTGCCGTCCATGCACCACCAGTTCAAGGAGCTGGCGGACGTGGACATCACCGCCGAGCCGATGGAGGTCGGCCCGACCTGCCACTACGTGATGGGCGGGGTGGAGGTGGACCCGGACACCGCGGCGGCGACCGGGGTGCCGGGGCTGTTCGCCGCCGGCGAGGTGGCCGGCGGCATGCACGGCTCCAACCGGCTGGGCGGCAACTCCCTCTCGGACCTGCTGGTCTTCGGCCGCCGCGCCGGGCTGTACGCGGCCGAGTACGTCAGCGAACTGCGCGCCCGGCCGGCCCCCGAACCGCACGAGATCGACGCCGCCGAAGCGGAGGCGCTGCGCCCGTTCAGCGCCGAGGACGGCCGCGGCCCGGCGGAGAACCCGTACACCCTGCACCAGGAGCTCCAGCAGTCGATGAACGACCTGGTCGGCATCATCCGCCGGGAGGGCGAGATGGCCGAGGCGCTGGACCGGCTGGCGAAGCTGCGGGCGCGGGCCCGACGGGCCGGCGTGGAGGGCCACCGGCAGTACAACCCCGGCTGGCACCTCTCCCTCGACCTGCGGAACATGCTGCTGGTCAGCGAGTGCGTGGCGCGGGCGGCCCTGGAGCGCACCGAGAGCCGCGGGGGGCACACCCGGGACGACCATCCGGAGATGGACCGGCGCTGGCGCAACGTCAATCTGGTCTGCCGACTCGCCGACGCCCAGGCCGAGTCGGGCGATCCGGACCCGGCGCTGGGGCAGATCCGGCTCTCTCGCCGCGAGACCCCGCCGATCCGCCGCGATCTCCTCGAACTCTTCGACAAGGACGAGCTGGTGAAGTATCTGACGGACGAGGAGCTGAGCCAGTGAGCGAACGGCAGGCGGAGCAACGGTCCGGCGCCTACCAGGCGCGTTTTCGGGTGTGGCGGGGCGACGCGGACGGCGGCGCGCTGCGGGACTTCGAGGTGGAGGTGCACGAGGGCGAGGTGGTGTTGGACATCATCCACCGCCTCCAGGCGACCCAGGCGCCGGACCTCGCGGTCCGCTGGAACTGCAAGGCCGGCAAGTGCGGTTCGTGCAGCGCGGAGATCAACGGACGGCCGCGGCTGATGTGCATGACCCGGATGTCGGTCTTCGGGCGCACCGAGACCATCACCGTCACCCCGATGCGGACCTTTCCCGTCCTGCGTGACCTGGTCACCGACGTCTCCTTCAACTACACCAAGGCGCGTCAGGTCCCGTCGTTCGTCCCGCCCGCCGAGCTGGGGCCGGGCGAGTACCGGATGAAGCAGGAGGACGTGAACCGGTCACAGGAGTTCCGCAAGTGCATCGAGTGCTTCCTGTGCCAGAACACCTGCCATGTCGTCCGGGACCACGAGGAGAACAAAACGGCCTTCGCCGGCCCGCGGTTCCTGATGCGGATCGCCGAGCTGGACATGCACCCGCTGGACGCCGCGCCGGCCCGCGGGCTGGACCGCAAGCGCACCGCGCAGGACGAGCACGGGCTCGGCTACTGCAACATCACCAAGTGCTGCACGGAGGTCTGCCCCGAGAACATCAAGATCACCGACAATGCGCTGATCCCGCTGAAGGAGCGCGCCGCGGACCGGAAATACGACCCCCTGGTGTGGCTCGGGAGCAAGATCCGGCGCCGGACGGAATGACCCATATGACGCCCAAGTAGCCTTACTTGCAGCATTTCTGACGCAACATCACATGGCCGAAAACATCCTTACGACGGATTCGAACAGCCGCGGTATAAGAACGGAATGAATCTTCCAAAATTAAACCGGCGACGGGTCCTGGCCGGCCTGAGCACGGTCCCCCTGGCCGCCGCGGCCGGCTTCCCCGAACTCGCCCGGGACCGCCCCGACCGCCCGACGGAGGCACCCGGCCGCCGTCGGACCACCCTGCTGCGCGGCGCCGACCTGGTCCTCACCATGGACCCCCACGTAGGTGCGGGCCCGCTCGGCCAACTGGAGAACGGCGTCGATGTGCTGCTCCGGGACGGCACCGTCGCCGCCGTCGGCCGCGCCCTGACCGCCCCGGACGGCGCCCGCGTACTGAACGCCCGCGGCAAGATCGTGCTGCCGGGCTTCGTCGACCTGCACAACCACCTGTGGCAGTCCAGCATCCGCGGCGGCTGTTCGAACGAGGACCTCTACGGCTGGCTGGGCGACTGCAACCGCGCCATGCTCCCCAAGATCGGCCCCCAGGACATGTACCGCTTCGTCCACCTGGCCGCGCTCGACGCCCTCCAGGCGGGCGTCACCACCCTCGTCGACTGGGTGCACCCCATCCCGTATGACACCAGCGAGCGCTACATCAAGGCGCTGGACGACTCCGGTCTGCGCTTCGTCTACGCCTCGGCCCAGAGCGCCACCGACGCCCACCTCATCCCCAAGATCAAGAAGGACTTCCTGGACCCGCTGCCGCTGGCCTCCGTCCAGGTCTCCGCACACGCCGGGATGGGCCAGATCAAGGAACTGCGCGCGCTCTACGCCGTCGCCCGCGACCTGGGCGTGATGTTCAACTCGCACGTCCTGGAGAACCACGGCGACCGCAAGGACGACCCGATCCGCTCGCTGCGCGAGATCGACGCGTTCGGCCCGAACCTGCTGATGAACCACGCGATCCACCTCACCGACGAGGAGATCGCGCTGACCGGCGAGCACGACGTGCGGATCGCGCACTGCCCGCTGAGCAACATGCGACTGGCGTCCGGCATCTGCCCGCTGCCGGCGTTCCACCAGCACGGCGTCAAGGCCGGGCTCGGCCACGACGGCGGGACCAACGACACCTCGGACATGTTCAACGTGATGAAGGCGGCGGTCGGCCTCCAGCGGGCCCGCCACGAGGACGCCGGGATCCACCCGACCATCCCGGCGGTGCTGCGGATGGCGACCCTGGGCGGTGCGGAGGCCATCGGGATGGCGGACCGGGTCGGTTCGCTGACCCCCGGCAAGCGCGCCGACGTCGTCGTCCTCGACCCCGGCACGCTCAACTTCGCCCCGCGCTTCGACTGGACCAGTCAGATCGTCCTCAACGGCCAGCCGCCGAACGTCAGCGAGGTCTTCGTCGACGGCTACCTGCGCAAGTCACAGGGCGCACTGCTGCACGTCGACACCGAACGCGTCGTCCGCGAGGCCGAACTGGCCGCCACCCACCTCCGCAACGCCTGACCCGCCCCACCGCACCCGGGTCCGTCCGCCCGGGTCCCCCGGGGCCCCAGCCCCTCAGAACAGGCTCAGCAACGCCTCCGCCGGATCCATCGGCGTCGCGTCGCCGTCCGGCAGGGCGAGTTCGAACCAGACGGTCTTGCCGCGCGGCGTACGCCGGCTGCCCCAGCGCTCGCTCAGCAGGCCGACGAGTTGCAGACCGCGGCCGCCCTCGTCGGTGTCCCGAGCCCGTCGCCGCCGCGGCTGGGCGAGATCGGCGTCCCAGACCTCGCAGACCAGCGTCCGGTCCAGCAGCAGCCGCAGCCGGATCTCCCCGTGCCCGTGCCGCAGGGCGTTCGTCACCAGCTCGCTGACCAGCAGCTCCGTGGTGTCGACCAGCGCCTGCAACCCCCAGTCGGTGAGTTGGTCGCGGGCGAGTTCACGGGCCCGGGCGACCGAACGCGGCTCCGGCGCCAGGCTCCAGTCGCCCACCGCGTCCTTGGGCAGCCCGTGCACCCGGGCCATCAGCAGCGCGATGTCGTCCTCGCCGTGCGAGGTGTCCAGGGCGCTGAGGACGTGGTCGCAGACGTCCTCCAGCGGCCGACCGGCGTCCGAGAGAGCGCGGCGGAACGCCTGGAGCCCCTCGTCCAGCGGATGGTGCCGGGACTCCACCAGACCGTCGGTGTACAGCGCCAGCAGCGCGCCGTCCGGCACCTCGACCTCGATCTCCTCGAACGGCTCCCCGCCGACGCCCAGCGGCATCCCCGGCGGGACGTCCAGCAGCAGCGCCTCCTCGCCCTCCTCGACCAACACCGGCGGCAGGTGCCCGGCGTTGGCGAAGGTGCACACCCGGGTGATCGGGTCGTACACGGCGTAGACGCAGGTGGCGAGGTAGACCTCGGAGAGGTCGGCGGTCCGGGCCGAGCGGCCCTGGGCGGGCCCGCCGGCCGGCGCCCCCGAGCGGCTGCGCGCGGACCGCGCCATGGCCCCCCGGTCACCGCTGTCGCCCAGCCCCCGCGCGATCTCGTCCAGCGCCCCCAGGACTTCGGCCGGCTCCAGGTCCAACAGCGCCAACGTACGGACCGCGGTGCGGAGTTCACCCATCGCGACCGCGGCCCGCAGGCCCCGGCCCATGACGTCGCCGACGACCAACGCGGTGCGGTGCCCGGGGAGTTCGATGACGTCGAACCAGTCGCCGCCGACCTCGGTGGCGGTGGTGCCGGGCAGGTAACGGCAGGCGATGTCCAGGCCGGCCGCCTCCGGGTCGCCGGGCGGCAGCAGGCTGCGCTGCAGTATCAGGGCCCGCTCGTGCTCCCGGCGGTAGAGGCGCGCGTTGTCGATACAGACCGCGGCCCGGGCCGCGAGCTCGACCGCCAGCGCGGTGTCCCGCTCACCGAACGGTTCGCTGCCCTTCGTACGGGAGAACTGCACCAGGCCGACGACGGTGTCCCGGGCGACCATCGGCACCGCGAGCGTGGAGTGCACCACCGCGCCCAGCTCCGGCCCCTCGTCGCTCTCCCGGCCGGGGATGATCTGCGCCTGGGCGGTCCGCAGGGCGGCCGCACACGGGGAGTTGAAGGGGTAGCGGTGGACGGCGCCGACCGCGACCGGCGTCTCCTCGGGCGCCCCACCGGAGAGTGGGACGTCGGAGACCGCACTGGCGAAGGCGACCCGGCGCAGCTCCGCGCTGCCGTCGCTCATCCCGGGCTGCGCCTCGTCGCCGGCCAGCAGCCCCTGGTAGAGGTCGACCGACGCCAGGTCGCAGAACTGCGGTACGGCGACGTCGAGCAGGGTGCGTGCGGTGGTCTCCAGGTCGAGGGAGTTGCCTATCCGGGCGCCGGCTTCGTTGAGCAGTGCGAGGTTGCGGCGGGCGTTGGCGGCCTCGCGTTCGGCGCGGCGGCGGCCGGTGACGTCGGAGGCGAGCGCGGCGACGCCGATCGGGCGGCCGCTGGCGCCGTGCAGCCGGTAGAGCGAGATCGACCAGCGGCGGCGGTCGTCCTCGCCGGGGACGTGGCCGACCAGTTGCATCTCGGTGACCGGTTCGCCGGTCTCCAGGACGCGGCGCAGGGCGACGGTCATCCGCTCGGCCTCGGGGCGGGGCAGGAAGTCGTGCGGGGTGCCGCCCCGGTACTTGCCGGCCGGGCCGCCGAAGACGGTGGCGAAGCGTTCGTTGACCCGCAGCAGCTTCAGATCGGTGCCGAACAGGGTGAAGCCCATGGGAGATTGACCGAAAACGGCCTGCGCGGCGGCGAGGTCGGTCTCGATGCCGCGGAGCGCCCGCACGTCGACGACCAGACAGACCGCGCCGCGTTCGCCGTCCTCGTTCTCGGCCGGCATGACGTAGATCTCGGCGAGCCCGTCCACCGCGCCGTCGGCCTCCCGGCGGTAGGGCACCAGGCCGGTCCACTCCCGGCCGTCGAGGATCTCGGACACCTTGCGGCGCCCGGTCTCGCGGAACTCGCTGGGGACGAAGGCTTCGACGGGATCCTTGCCGAGGGCGGAGCGGGCGGGGATGCCGAGCATCTGCGCGGCGCGCTCGCTCCACTGGTCGATGCGTCCGTCGGGGCCGAGCGAGAACGAGGCGACCTTGATGTAGTCGTAGATCGATCCGGGCCGACTGCTCTGCCATACGGGCGCGCCCTGCGGCTCGCGGGCATGGCGATGTCCGCCTGGGTCCACCGGGCCGTACGTACCGTCCCGGCCACCGTTCTGCGCAGGTACCACCCCGCCAGATGACTTCTCGCTCACGAGCCCCGTCCCCTCCAGCTCATCGTGCCCGGACCGGACCTGCCGAGTATTCCAGCACCTCGGCTATCCGGAACACGGTCTTCACGATCACAGCACAGTCTCGATCGCAGGCCATCTACAAAATGTCGATGAAATGGCAACGATCGGGACTCCCCATGAGTCCTAACCAGCCACAGACAGCTCGAACCACACTGTTTTGCCACTCTTTCCCTGCCGGGTGCCCCAGCGCCGCGAGGTGTGCGCGACGAGTTGGAGTCCGCGTCCCCCCTCGTCATCGGGGGTGGCGGTGCGGGACCGCGGTGGGTCGGGCAGCGGATCGGAGACCTCGACGAGCAGCGCCCCGGCGCCGAGCAGCACCATGCGCACGCCGATGGGACCGCTGGCGTACCGCAGCGAGTTGGTGACCAGTTCGCTGACCAGGAGCACCGCGACGTCGGCGGCGCCGTTCAGCCCCCAGTCGTTGAGCACCTGACGGACCATGGTGCGGGCGGTACGCACCGCGCCGGGGTCCGCCGGAAAGCTCCATTCGGCGCTCGGCGCACCGGACGCCCTGCCGCGCTTGCGGACTTCGGGAGGACCGGGTTCCGGGACCTCTGCCGCTGCGCTGTCGCTCACGCCGATCACTTCCCAGGCCGAGGAGTCCCCCGTCGTACCCGACCCTCATCGAATGGGGCCAATCAGGACATACCCGGTATCGAGCGGCAAGTACCGCCTTCAATCGTGCACTGTGGCACAAATGGCGCATCTCGCAGCAATCCCGGGCACGGTGGCACACCCGACGAGCAGGCGAACATCGGCGACCGGCCCGACCGGCCGCGCGACCCGCGCCCACCGGGGGCGCGCGCCCACTGTCGGGCCCCGGCCCTACAGTCGCGCGCCCGGGATCCCCACCGCGGGCTTGGAGCCCAACCGACGCATCACCTCGGCGACCGCCGGACGGTCCTGGTCGAGCCAGTCGACCTCGCGCTCCTCGCCGGGCCGCAGCCAGCGCAGCTCGTCGTGGTCCTGGAGCGGCTCCGGCCGGCCGGAGACCAGCCGGGCGGTCCACACCTGGAGCACGTAGCCGGGCCGCAGCACCCACTCGCCCGGGATCCGCTCCACGGGCACGGCATCCACGCCCAGCTCCTCGTGCAGCTCGCGGACCAACGCCTGCTCCGGCGTCTCACCGTCCTCCACCTTGCCGCCGGGCAGCTCCCAGCGGCCAGCCAGCGCGGGCGGCGCGCTCCGTCGGGCGGCCAGCAGCCGCCCCCGGTCGCACACCGCACCGCCCACCACTACGCGCACCGTCGTCATGCGCGGCAGCCTACGTCCCCCGCCCGCCTCCCGCTCCCCGCTCCGCTCCCCTCACCCGTCTCCCTACGAGGCCCCCTGACTGACCCGCTCCACCGCGTAAAGCCGCTGATTGCCACGGGTGTCGAGGCGTTCGGCGACCCGCTCCGCCTCCGCCCGGGTGGCATACCGGCCGACGCGATAGCGGTTACCGCCTTCGTCCTGGCGGATGACGAGCCAGGGCAGCGCGGTCTCGTTCTCGGTCATTGCGCCCCTCCGTCCGCCGCGCAGCGCGCCGCTGCGCGCCCCTCCTGTGCTGATGCCGAAATCGCATTCCGCATATGCCCGACCCTACGCCCGACCTTTACGCACCGGATATGGATTTACACAAAGAGAGACCGAACCGGCCACCCGCGGGACCTGGAACACCAGGATCGACCCGCGAGTGGCCGGTGGAAGCCCGGGAGACCCGGGCGGTTGTACGTGGGCGGGAACGCGCCGCGAACGGCCGCTCAGGCGCCGGTCGGAGCCTTCTCGCCGGCCGCCTCGGCGGCGCTCTCCTCCGCCGCGAGCTCGGCCTCGACCTTGGCCAGCGAGGGGTTGCGCCAGGCGCTGCGCACGCCCCAGAAGTAGAAGGCCAGCGCGATCACCGCGACCACCGCGAGGTCGAGGCCCGGCGGCAGGTAGCCCTTGCCGCCGAACTCCTTGCCGCCCAGGTAGGAAACGGCCGCCATGACCAGCAGGTAGACCACCATCCACGCACCCGCCTTCAGGTGCGGCACCAGCTCGCGCAGGTGGTTGCGGCCCTGCCTCCACGGCCGGACGATCTCGTACCAGACCCAGACCGGGAGCCCGACGGCCATGATGAAGATGACCTTGCCGGTGAGCGGCCACTTGCCCCAGTACAGGACCAGCGACCCGAAGATCATCGCGATCGGGGCGATGACCGGCATGGCGCGCAGCTTCACCGGCCGCTTCATGTGCGGCGACAGCCGCCGCAGACCCATCACGGCAACCGGTCCGGTGATGTACGAGATGACGGTCGCGACCGAGACGACCTCGGCGAGCGAACCCCAACCGCGGAAGACCGCGAGGAACAGGAACGCGACACCGAGGTTGAGCACCAGCGCCGGACGCGGAATGCCGGTCTTGGGGTCCACCTTGCCGAAGATGCCCGGCAGGTGCCCGTTCTCCTGGACGCCCTGGATCATGCGCGAGGTGGTGGCGGCGTAGATCATGCCCGTGCCGGACGGCGAGACGAACGCGTCCGCGTACAGCAGCAGCGCCAGCCAGTTCAGGCCCCAGGCGAGCCCCAGCTCGGCGAGCGGGGAGTGGTAGGAGAGGCCGCCCCAGCCCTTGCTCAGGTCCCCGGCGGGCACCGCGAAGAGGAAGGCGACCTGCAGCGCGAGGTAGATGACCAGCGCGATGACGATCGAGAAGGCGACGGCCTTGGGCAGCGAACGGCCCGGGTTGCGCGCCTCGCCGGCGAGGTTCAGCGGCGACTGGAAGCCGTTGTAGGCCCACACGATGCCGGAGAGCGCCACACAGCTGAGGACCGCGCTCCAGCCGTTCGGGGCGAAGCCGCCGCCGCGCTCGATGTTGCCGGTGTCGAAGTGGGACAGGATCAGGGCGCCCGCGGTGAGGATCGGCACCACGACCTTGAAGACCGTGATCGCGGTGTTCGTCTTGGCGAACATCGAGACCGCGAACCAGTTCATGAAGAAGTAGAAGACCAGCAGGACGCTGGCCACCGCGACGCCGGAGCCGGTGAGCTCCGTACCGTCGAAGAGCGCCTTGGCCCAGCTGAAGTCCCAGCTGCTCATGTACTGGACGGAGGCGGTGGCCTCACCCGGGATCACCGAGACGATGGCGATCCAGTTGGCCCAGGCCGCCAGGTACCCGGCGAGCGAGCCGTGCGAGTACTGGCCGTAGCGGACCATGCCGCCCGCCTTGGGGAACATCGAGCCGAGCTCGGTGTAGGTCAGCGCGATGGTCAGGGCAACGACCGCGCCGATGACCCAGGCGAGGATCGCGGCCGGACCGGCGATGGCGGCCGCCCGCTCGGCCCCGAACAGCCAGCCGGAACCGATGATGGACCCGAGACCAGTGGCGGTCAGGGCGATGGTCCCGAGGGACCGACGGTAGTTCGAGTGCGAACCCTGCTCCGCACTCGCTGTCTTCGTCGTGCTCACGTGCTGGTCTCCTGGTCTTCCCCCGTGCCGTGCACAAACTTCGCCATCGTATGAGCGAATCCGAAGATCCGGTTCCCACACCGGCTAAAAAAACCCGCCCAGTTGAGCCTCTGTGAGGTTTCCAACACCGATATCCGGATGACATTTCTCGAAAAAGTACCCCAAACCGGACACATATCTCAGCCGGATTTTCTTGCCACCGAACGCTACGAATCCCGCAGGATCCCCATACGGGGCGTCGACTTGGCAACCACGGGGAGTTCGGTCGCCCCTACTTCACCGGCAGGTGGTAGGCGACCCGGTGGCGCGCCGCGAGCGCGATCACGTCCGCCGTCTCGACCGGGCGGCCGCCCGCGAAGTACGTCCGCGAGATGACCAGCACCGCATGACCGGGCACCCCGCCCAACGCCATCGCCTCCTCCGCCAGCCCCGGCCGCGCCCCGACCTCCTCGACGACGTTGTCCACCACCACGTCGATGGCGGCCATCCGCTCGACCACCCCGCGCCCGGCCAGCGGGCCCTCCTCGGGCAGCATCACCGGCGTCCGCCCAGTGATCTCCAGCGGCTCCCAGGAGGTGGAGAGCATCGACGGCTCGCCTTCCGCACGGAAGACGTAGCGCGTCCGCATCACCCTGCCACCCACCGGGATCCGCAGTCGGGCCGCCACCGCCGAACCGGCCGCCTCCTGCTCACTGTTGGACTCCCAGGTGCCCCGCACCCGTTCGTCCGTCTGCTCCTGGCGGAACGGCGTGCAGCCCCGACTGTGGAACCCGCCGCGAGCGATCCGGCGCGGCACCGGCTGCTCCCGCACATACGTCCCCGACCCGGACCGGCCCTCCACCAGGCCCTCGGCCATCAGGACCTTCCGCGCCTCCAGCGCGACGGTGTCCGAGACGCCGTACTCCTCTCGGATGCGCGCCTGGGAGGGGAGTCGGGTGTGCGGGGCCAGCACCCCGTCGACGATCTTCTGGCGCAGGTCGCCGGCGACGCGGAGGTACGCGGGCTGCTCACCGAAAGGCACGTGCCCTCCCAACAGCTTGACAGTCAGCAACAGCGTGACAACCGCGTGTTGCCGATCGCAAGCCCAGGCCAGATATTCACTCAAAGTAATGAACGCAGCTCAGCCACCGCCCACGCCAAACCCCCGGTCCCACCGAAACACCCGTTCCACCACGTTCCGTGTCCGACCGTGTCACGATCGTCACCGAGCAGAAAGGGGCCGCCATGCCGACCGAGAACGCCGCCGTCAGCTCCCTGCACCCGATGCCCGACGACTGGCAGCGCGCGCTGGCCATCGTGGCCCACCCCGACGACCTCGAATACGGCGCCGCGGCCGCCATCGCCGAATGGACCGACGCCGGCCGGGAGATCCGCTACCTCCTGGTCACCCGCGGCGAGGCCGGCATCGACGGTCTCTCGCCCCCCGCCTGCGCCGCGGTCCGCGAGGCCGAACAGCGCGCCGCCGCGGCCCACGTCGGCGTCCGCACCGTCGAGTTCCTCGACGGCTACCGGGACGGTGTCATCGAGGCCGGCCTGCCGCTCCGCCGCGACCTGGCCGCCGCGGTCCGCCGGCACCGCCCCGAGCTGCTGATCACCCTCAACCACCGCGACACCTGGTTCGGCACCCAATGGAACACCCCCGACCACCGGGCGGTGGGCCGCACCGTCCTGGACACCGCGGCCGACGCCGCCAACCGCTGGATCTTCCCCGAACTCGCCGACACCGAGGGCCTGCCCCCCTGGTCCGGCGTCCGCTGGACCGCCGTGGCCGGCTCGCCCCGCCCCACCCACGCCGCCGAGGTGGGCCCCGGCATCCCCCGCGCCGTCGCCTCCCTGGCCGCCCACACCACCTACATCAAGGCCCTCACCGCCCCCGACCAGGACCCGCACGCCTACGCCCGCGCCTTCCTCGACCGCGCCCTCCGCACCGGCGCCACCCACCACCGCGGCCGCCCGGCCGTCCTGTTCGAGGTGTTTCCGCAGTAGCCACAGCCCCTCCCCCGGGCCGAGGCCCACCGTCCAGATCGGGTCCCACCGAGGCGCGAGCACGCCATGACGTAGCATCAACACCCTTTCCCTGACGGTCACTTACTTCAGTGAGGCAACTCCCATGGCAGAAAGCGGGACACCACCCGCGTCGCCGTCACCCACGCCCCCGTCGGGGAACGGCGGCCAGGCCGGCACTCCTGATGACGACGAGGCGTCGGCAAGAAGGGAGCAGCACCGCCCGCCCACCCCCTCACTCCTGGACGACGTGATCGACGGCGTCATGCCGGACGCCGCGGACCCGAACCGTCGCCGACGGAATCGCAAGATCCTCATCAGGCTGTGCTGGACGGTCCTCGCCGCGCTCATCGCATTCCTCGTGACGAAAGGCACCGACTGGTTGACCTCGGAGCATGACGCGCAGGTCGCCAATGAGGCCGACGACAAAGCCGATCGCGCCGGCCCTGCATTCTCGGCGTCCGTACGCCTGGACGCCCAGTACTCCGAGGCCCAGATCTTCGATTCGCCGTTCTCGCCGCAGGACAAGAAAACCCTCCTCGGAATGGAACCCAAGGGCGATCCGCTCACCCCCTTCTACGCGGCTCACCACGGACGAGGCGTCTCTTTCTCCGATGTCCGGCACCCTGCCATGAAGGTCAAATCGCCCGGATACTCGGAGGAGTGGCTCATGGACATCCTCAGCGACCGGAAAGCAAGCCTCGTCATCACCGGTATGCGCATCAAAGGGCTCCAGTGCACGCCCGCCAAGGCCGCCACGGTCATCTCGGTGCGAGGACAGGCCGGCGGCAGCTACGAGGGCATGTTCTTCGACCTGGCGCGTTCCACCACCACCCCGCTCATCACCGGGGACGAGGAGGAGCACTACGGAGAGCCGTTCTTCAAATACAAGAAGATCGACCTCGGAAACGGCGCGGCCCCCGAAGGACTACGCGTACAAGTCACCTCAGGCACGCAGGACTGCTCCTGGAAAGCATTCGAAGCCAGCTACGTCGATTCAGACGGAGAACACACCAAAGACATCACGAACAACGGCAAGGATTTCGTCGTTCACGGCTTTGCCGGACGCCCTCAGCAAGTTTTCGAGGTCCGCTCGCACGGACCGTTCGTCACGGAATGCAAGATCCTCGACGGCAGGCGCTACACGTGCTGAGAACGGGGGTCACCCTCTGGAGGAGTCGCCCCCTTCTGCCCCACATGTCTGCGACGCCCGCGACACGGTGACCTCCTGGGCACAGCCCGGCTCACAGATGGTGCGCGTCCATCAGGCGCAGCAAGTTCCGCTTGCGTTTTTGGGCGGTACGCAGGGCGGTGACGTACTCGATGAACTCCTCGGGCGATCCCAGCAGACGGTGGCAGTCCCGGATGCTCAGCAGCAGACTGACGAGTTGCTCGTAGACCGCGTTGCCGGTCTGTTCGGTCAGCGGCTCCGCTAGGCGTAGATAGACGCCGAGCGCGTCGGCGGGGCGAGTGGCTCGGGCGTGGTCGGCAAGGGCGAGCCACTGCCGGTCATGGGCACCGGTCTGAGTGGCCGCCTGCCAGGCGGTGTCGACGTCCTTGTCGTCGAGCAAGGCGTCGACCAGGACGGGGCTGCCGTACCTGCCCTGTTGCCGCTGCTCCGCGTCGGCACGTAGCAGGGCCAGCGCACCCTCGCGCTCGGCCGGCCAGCAGTCCGCGCCCCGGGCAGCGGCACGCAGCTGCTGGTACGTGAGCAGGGTGCGGCGGGCGCCGAAGTGGTCACGGCGCAGGGCGACGGCGTCGGCGGGCCGGTCCGTCTGCGCGTAGCGTTCGCAGAGGTGGTCGACGAGGGCGGTGTCGACGGCGGCGAGGTCTCGGGCTTCCCGGACGCCGCGTTCCGCCCAGTGCAGGGCTTCGCCGGGGCGCCGGGCGGTGTCCAGCTCGCGGGCGATGACCAGGTGCGTGTGGCCGTTCGGCGCGAGGTCGGCCGCATGCACGGCGATGACCGCGTCGACGTCGCCTCCCGCCTTGGCTAGACGCTCCATCAGGTACTTCTCGGCCCAGCCGCGGCGGTTGGCCTGCCACGCCTCGACCGCCAGCTTCCGCAGGACGGCCATTCCCGCTGCGCCCAGAACGTCCTCGTAGTCGAGCGGATCGATGTCGGTGAGGCCGTCGTCCAACTCGCCGAGCGCATGGCCGATCAGCCAGCGTGCGAGCTCCTCCGGGTCGGGGCGCGCCGCCCGGCATGCGTCGAGGTGGGCGTCGGCGAGGCCGGCGCCCACCTGGCCGAGCCATCCGTCGGAGTCATCGACGCACTCCACCGCCTGGGCCAGCAGCTTCATCGCTTCCCGCGCCAGGGTGATCCCGTCGGCTGCCCGTCCGGAGCCGGTGAGCGCCCCGATCGCCGACACCGCGTGCCCGGCCTGGTCCGCGTAGGCACGGGCATCGGCGTACTCGACGTATCCGTGCCGTGCGAACGGGCCGATGTCGAGCAGTTCACGGATACGGGCCCGGACCGCGCTGAGATCCCCGCGGGCGCTCGCGGCCCGCAGCTCCAGGCGGCGCCGCAACTGCCGGTCCTCGCCGACCTGTTCCCGCACCAGGGCGAGCAACTCGTCCTTGGACAGGGCGGACAGCCACCCGTCGAGGCCCGCTGCCCGTCCCCGCGCCGCCTTCCGCTGCCGCGGCAGGCTCTCCGCCCGGGCGAGCACCGTCAGGCCGAGGGCAACCAGGTGCTTGCAGAAGTTCCCCTCAAGGCCGTACGGGCAGTCGCACTCGCCGGACAGCCCGCCGGGCCCGTCCAGGGACAGCTCCACCTCGTACCGTTCCGTCCCGTGGACGCTCGCGGTGACCCATCCGTCGCCGACCTCGACCCCGGACACCGCATCCAGGTACCCGCGCCCGCGCTCGAAGGAACGGGCACCGGCCAACATCTTGAGGTCCGCCTCGGTGAGGCCACTCACGGTCTCCTCCACCCTGCCCCTGCCCCTGGTCCTGCCCCCGGTCTTGTGCGTCACGGCCGCCAGCCTATGACTGCCAGTCAGCCCGATCCGGCGATCCGGCGAAAAGTCCGCCCCACCACGATCCGTACCGCGCACTGCACCCCGGGCAAGAACGGTCTGCCCCCTGGCGCCTCAGAATCCCCGCAGGACACCGGAGGCACTGAACCAGCTCTGGCCCGCAACGCAAATCGCGCACAAACCCCGCAACCGGCACGCCAACGGGGCCGCCCCCAAATCGAGCCAACCCCGTTCGACCTACATGTTTACTGAATCGCCAGGTCGATGCTTCGGCGGGCGTCACACGTTGAAGCGGAACTCCACCACATCCCCGTCCTGCATCACGTAGTCCTTGCCCTCCATGCGGGCCTTGCCGGCGGAGCGGGCCTCAGCGACGGAGCCGGTGTCGACCAGGTCGGCGAAGGAGATGACCTCGGCCTTGATGAAGCCCTTCTGGAAGTCGGTGTGGATGACACCGGCGGCCTCGGGGGCGGTGGCGCCCTTCTTGATCGTCCAGGCCCTGGTCTCCTTGGGGCCGGCGGTCAGGTAGGTCTGCAGGCCGAGGGTGTCGAAGCCGACGTGGGCGAGGGTCGCCAGGCCCGGCTCCTCCTGGCCGACGGACTGGAGGAGCTCCAGGGCCTCCTCGTCGTCCAGCTCGGCGAGGTCGGCCTCCAGCTTGGCGTTGAGGAAGATCGCCTCGGCGGGGGCGACCAGGGCGCGCTGCTCGTTCTTGAAGTCGTCGTCGGTGAGCTCTTCCTCGTCGACGTTGAACACGTAGAGGAACGGCTTCGTGGTGAGGAGGTGCAGGTCGTGCAGCAGCTCGGTCTTGTCCGTGCCCTGGATGAAGCCGGCGGCGAAGAGCGTGCGGCCCTCCTCCAGGATGGCCTTGGCCTCCTCGACGGCCTTGACCTTCGGGGCCACGTCCTTCTTGATCCGTGACTCCTTCTGAAGGCGCGGCAGCACCTTCTCGATGGTCTGGAGGTCGGCGAGGATCAGCTCGGTGTTGATGGTCTCGATGTCGCTCTTGGGCGAGACCTTGCCGTCGACGTGGACGACGTTCTCGTCCTTGAAGGCGCGGATGACCTGGCAGATCGCGTCGGACTCGCGGATGTTGGCGAGGAACTTGTTGCCCAGGCCCTCGCCCTCGGAGGCGCCCCGGACGATGCCGGCGATGTCGACGAAGTCGACGGTGGCGGGCAGCACCCGTGCGGAGCCGAAGATCCCGGCGAGCTTGGCGAGGCGGGGGTCGGGGACGCCGACCACGCCGACGTTCGGCTCGATGGTGGCGAACGGGTAGTTGGCCGCCAGCACGTCGTTCTTGGTCAGGGCGTTGAACAGGGTCGACTTGCCGACATTGGGCAGACCGACGATTCCGATCGTGAGCGACACGGTGGCGACTTCCCGGAGCTGGAGGTGGGCGAAGGGCGGGCCGCTTCCCGGGGCCGGCCGGTGGGACCGGGCCGGCCGGGTACGGCCGATCCACCAGTCTACTGGGCGGGTCCCACCGCGCCGGGCGGACCGGCCCCTGCCCCGGGGACGGCGCCCGGCGCCCCGCGCGCTCCCGTAGCGTGCGCCGGGCCGCCTAACGGAGCCCCCAAGGTAGGTCAAAGTGCGTGTCCCATGACCAATTAATCCCACTTAGCGGCCTACCGTTGCCGAGTGGAGCAACACGTGGAGGAACACGAAGCGCGCACGTCCCCGCACGGCCGGCCGCACGGCGGCGGCCCGGACGCGGGGCAGGATGCCCGGCTCCCGCGCCCCGCGGAGGCCGTCGCCCCCGAACCCGACGACGCCTTTCTGTCCGCGATGCGGGCATCCGGCTACGCCTCCGTCCCGGCGGGCACCGAGGTCACCGCCCGCGGCTACGCGCCCGCGCCGGGCGAGTTCCGGGCGCCGGTCCGGCCGCCGGTCGTGGGGGCGGGCGGGCGGATGCGGCGACCGGCCGTGGGACTGCCGGCCGAGGGCGAGGAGGTCGCGGCCGTCTACCGGGCGGGCCCGCGGCGCCCGCCGGCGCCCGCCCCCGTGGCCGGTCTGGTCCGCCGTCTGCCGGCCGCCAAGCTCACCGGCCTGGGCTGCGGGCTGCTGGCCACCGCCGCGCTGCTGGCCTTCGGCTTCCTGGACCGCTGGTTGTTCGGCGGGGCGCAGACCGCGTACGGCGTCTTCTTCCTGCTGGTGAGCGTGGCGGCCGGGGCGTGGGTGCGGCCCTACGACCTGATCGCGGCGCCGGTCGCACTGCCGATCGCGTTCGCCGTCGGCACGGTGCCGGTGCAGCACGGTCCGGCGGGCTTCACCGGGCTGTTGATCGGCGTGTTCACCGTGCTCGCGCTGAACGCCGGCTGGCTCTACGGGGGCACGCTGGTCTGCGGGCTGCTGGTGCTGGTCCGTAAGGCGCTGCTCATCGCCCGGCGTCGGGCCAGCCGACCTGTGAGTCGACAACGGCGTTCGGGGCCCGGTCCGCGGGCGACGGCCCTTCGGCCGGAGGAGTCCGCGACCCCGACGCCGAGCCACTCCCGGCCGGGGAACCGTCCGCGGCAGGTGGCCCGCCAGTAGGGGGCGCGCCGGCAGGACGCGCGGCGCCGGGCGATTCGGTGGGGCCGGTGGGGCCGGTGTGCGCGCCGGAGACTTGTGTGGCCATCGCAGCCCCCACGATCCCCGCGTTGTTCTGAAGCCGCGCCGGCACGATCTCGGCCCTGATCCCCTCGATCAGCGGCAGGAACTTCTCCGCCTTGCGGCTCACCCCGCCGCCGATCACGAACAGTGCGGGCGAGAAGAGCATCTCCACGTGGGCGAGGTACTTCTGGACCCGGTGCGCCCACTGCTGCCAGTTCAGCTCCTCGTCCTCCTTGGCCTTGGTGGAGGCACGTTTCTCGGCGTCGTGGCCGTGCAGTTCCAGGTGGCCCAGCTCGGTGTTGGGGATCAGCTGGCCGTCGGTGAAGACGGCGCTGCCAATGCCGGTGCCGAAGGTGAGGACGATGACCGTGCCGGTGCGGCCCTGGCCGGCGCCGAACCGCATCTCGGCCAGGCCCGCGGCGTCAGCGTCGTTGAGCAGGGTGACCGGGCTGCCGCCGGCGCCGCCGCTGACCCGGTCGGTGAGCAGCGCGGCGGCGTCCGTGCCGATCCAGCGCTTGTCGACGTTGGCGGCCGTGCGGGTGATCCCGCTGGTGACCACGCCGGGGAAGGTCGCGCCGACCGGGCCGGTCCACTCGAAGTGGTCCACGACCTCCTTGACGCAGTCGGCGACCGCCTCGGGGGTGGCTGGATGCGGGGTCAGTACCTTGTAACGCTCCTCGGGCAGTTCGCCGCGCTCCAGATCCACCGGGGCGCCTTTGATGCCCGATCCGCCGATGTCCACACCGAAGACCCTCATAGGAAAAGGCTAGGCGTGGACTCCGCCCGCCGCCCCCGGTATGGCGGAGTCGGCGGGCGGCGGAGGAAAGGTCAGTCCTCGACGGCGGCCTTGGCCTCGGCGCGCAGATCGCGGCGGAGCTCCTTGGGGAGCGAGAAGATGATGGATTCCTCGGCGGCGGTGATGGTCTCGACGTCGTCGTAGCCGCGGGCGGCGAGCCATTCCAGGACGCCGTCGACCAGGATCTCGGGGACGGAGGCGCCGGAGGTGACGCCGACGGTGGTCACGCCGTCGAGCCACGCCTCGTCGATCTCGTCGGCGTAGTCGACCAGGTAGGACGCCGTGGCGCCGGCGCCGAGGGCGACCTCGACCAGGCGCTTGGAGTTCGAGGAGTTCCTCGAACCGACGACGATGACGAGGTCGGCGTGGGCGCCCATCTGCTTGACCGCGATCTGGCGGTTCTGGGTGGCGTAGCAGATGTCGTCGCTGGGCGGCGAGAGGAGGTTGGGGAAGCGGTCCTTGAGGGCGTCGACGGTCTCCATGGTCTCGTCCACGGAGAGCGTGGTCTGGGAGAGCCAGACGACCTTGTCCGGGTCGCGGACCTCGACGCCCGCGACGTCCTTGGGGCCGTCGACGAGCTGGATGTGCTCGGGGGCCTCGCCGCTCGTGCCGATGACCTCTTCGTGGCCCTCGTGGCCGATCAGGAGGATGTCGTAGTCCTCGTTGGCGAAACGGACGGCTTCCTTGTGGACCTTGGTGACCAGGGGGCAGGTCGCGTCGATGGTGGCGAGCTTGCCGCGCTGGGCCTCGTCGTGGACGACGGGGGCGACGCCGTGTGCGGAGAAGATGACGATGTTGCCCTCGGGCACCTCTTCGGTCTCCTCGACGAAGATCGCGCCCTTCTTCTCCAGGGTCTTCACCACGTACTTGTTGTGGACGATCTCGTGGCGCACGTAGACCGGGGCGCCGTACTGCTCAAGGGCTTTCTCGACGGCGATCACGGCGCGGTCCACGCCCGCGCAGTAGCCGCGGGGGGCGGCGAGGAGGACCTTGCGGCTGGGCTGCGGACCGGGAGTAGCAGACATAGGTCCCATCGTAAGGCCGTGCCCCGGCGGGGCGTGATCGCGGCGGTGGCCCAGACTGGTGGGGAGTACGGGCGAGGAGGCGGGATGCCGGGCACGGACGGCGCGACCGTGGGTGAGGGGGCTCACGGCGACACCGGAGCGCTGCACCGGACGCTGTCGTTCCGGGACCTGGTCGTCTACGGGCTGCTGTTCATCGCCCCGATGGCGCCGGTGGGGATCTTCGGCACCCTCCAGGCCACGTCGCACGGCGCGGTCACGGCGGTCTACCTGGTCGCCACGGTGGCCATGGCGTTCACGGCGTACTCGTACGCCCAGATGGTGCGGGTCGCGCCAAAGGCCGGGTCGGTCTACGCGTACGCGCGGGTCGGCCTGGGTGAGGGCGCGGGGTTCGTCGCCGGCTGGATGGCGATGCTGGACTACCTGCTGATCCCGGCGGTGGCGTACCTGTTCTCCGGGATCGCGCTGCACGCCCTGGTGCCGCAGGTGCACCAGTGGGTGTGGACGGCGGTCGCGGTGGTGGTCACCACACTGTTGAACCTGTGGGGGGTGCGGACCGCGGCGGTGGTCGGGTTCGCGGTGCTGGCGCTGGAGATCGCGGTGCTGGTGGTGTTCGTGGTCGCGGCGGTGTGGGCGCTGGCGGCGCACGGGGCGCAGCGCGGCTGGGCGGTGCCGCTGACCGGGGAGGGCGGCTTCTCGCTCGACGCGGTGCTGGCCGCGGTGTCGGTGGCGGTGCTGTCGTACCTGGGCTTCGATGCGATCGCGTCGTTCGCGGAGGAGGCAGCAGATGCGCCGCGCGATGGGGGTCCCCCCGGACGGAGTCCGGGGGAGCGTCCTGGGAAGGGTGGTGGCGGGCGACGGGCGGGCAGTTCGCGGCGGGTGGCGCGGGCCGTGGTGACGTGCCTGGTGGTGGCCGGCGTGCTGTTCGCCGTGCAGACGTATCTGGCGGCGCTGCTGGCCCCGATGAGCGCCGCGGAACTGGCCGCGAAGCCGGGCGGGCAGGGGGCCGCCTTCTACGTGACGGTGGACTCCGCGGTGGGCGGCTGGCTGCACGACCTGGTGGCGGTGAGCAAGGCGGTCGGGGCGGCGTTCGCGGCGCTGGCCGGGCAGGCCGCGGCCGGCCGGCTGCTGTTCGCGATGGCCCGGGACCGGCGGCTGCCGGGGGCGATGGCGAAGGTGGACGCGGGCAGCGGGGTGCCGCGCCGGGCGCTGCTGGGGGCGGCGCTGGTGACGCTGGTGGCGGCGGTCTGGGCGGCCACCCGGGACGATGGTCTGGACCAGCTGTCGTCGATCGTGAACGTCGGCGCGCTGACCGCGTTCGCGCTGTTGCACGCCTCGGTGATCGGGTGGTTCCGGATCCGCCGGCGGGCGGAGGTGCCGAGCGTGCTGCGGCACGTGGTGGTGCCGCTGGTGGGGCTGGCGGTGGTGGTCGCGGTGATCGTCGAGGCGTCGCCGACCGCGCAGGTCGTGGGCGGGGCCTGGCTGCTGGTGGGGCTGGTGGTGCTGGCGGTGCAGTACGCGAAGGGTGGTTCCCGCGTCGGTTCCCGCGCTCGTTCGCGCGCCGGTTCCGGCCCGTCCGACGATTGAGGACGGGGCGCCGGGGGCTCGGGCGGCACCTCCGCACCACGGCGCCGCACCCGGGCGGCGTACGGAACCGACGGTGCGACCCCCGGCACTGTCAGTGGCCGCCGCTACTCTCGCTCGTATGGCTGTCTCTACGTCTCCGGAAGCGCCGATCCCGGTCGGCGAGGTGTCCCGACTCATCGGGGGGTGGATCGACCGGCTCGGCGCGGTGTGGGTCGAGGGGCAGATCACCCAGCTCTCGCGGCGGCCCGGCGCGGGTGTGGTGTTCCTGACGCTGCGCGATCCGTCGTACGACATCTCGGTGAGCGTGACGTGCTACCGCCAGGTCTTCGACAAGGTCTCCGAGGTGGTGAGCGAGGGCGCCCGGGTGGTGGTGCACGCCAAGCCGGAGTGGTACGCCCCGCGCGGTCAGCTGTCGCTGCGGGCCGCCGAGATCCGCCCGGTCGGGGTGGGCGAACTCCTCGCCCGGCTGGAGCAGTTGAAGCGGACGCTGACCGCGGAGGGGTTGTTCGCGGCGGAGCGCAAGCGGACGCTGCCGTTCCTGCCGCAGCTGATCGGGCTGGTCTGCGGCCGGGCCAGCGCCGCCGAGCGCGACGTGCTGGAGAACGCCCGGCACCGCTGGCCGGCGGTCCGCTTCGAGGTGCGCAACGTGCCGGTGCAGGGGGTGCACGCGGTGCCGCAGGTGATCGCGGCGGTGCAGGAGCTGGACGCGCTGCCCGAGGTGGACGTGATCATCGTGGCGCGCGGCGGCGGCAGCGTGGAGGATCTACTGCCGTTCTCCGACGAGCAGTTGGTCCGGGCGGTGGCCGAGGTGCGCACGCCGGTGGTCTCGGCGATCGGCCATGAGCCGGACAGCCCGCTGTTGGACCTGGTGGCCGATCTGCGCGCCTCGACGCCGACCGACGCGGCGAAGAAGGTGGTGCCGGACGTGGGCGAGGAGCTGGCCCGGGTGCACCAGCTGCGGGAGCGGGCCCGGCGCGCGCTGGGCGGCTTCCTGGACCGCGAGGAGCGGGGCCTGGCCGCGGCGCTGCACCGCCCGTCGATGCAGCATCCGCAGCGGATGGTTCAGGAGCGCGAGGAGCAGGTCACCGCGCTGCTGGAGCGCGGCCGGCGGACGCTGGGGCACCTGCTGGACCGGGCCGATTCGGAGTTGGCGCACACCCTGGCGCGGGTGGTCGCGCTCTCCCCCAAGGCGACGCTGGAGCGCGGCTATGCGGTGCTCCAGAAGCCGGACGGGGCGGCGGTGCGCGCGCCGTCCGAGGTGGCGGTGGACGAGGAGTTGCGGGCCAGGGTGGCCGACGGCGAGTTCCGGGTGCGGGTGGCCGCGGTCCCGGACGCCGATTCCGGGCGGACGATGCCGCCCAAGACGGACTCATAGGGTGGGAGACATGGCGAAGACGGATGACGTGGTGGACGAGGCGGCCGAGGTGGCGCCGGTGGATTCCACCCTCGGTTACGAGCAGGCGCGGGACGAGCTGATCGAGGTCGTCCGCCGTCTGGAGGCGGGCGGTACGACGCTGGAGGAGTCGCTGGCCCTGTGGGAGCGCGGCGAGGAGCTGGCGAAGGTGTGCCGCCGCTGGCTGGACGGGGCCCGGGCGCGGCTGGACGCGGCGCTGGCAGAAGGGTCGGCACAGGACGCGGCGGAGCAGGGGTAGCGGCGCGCGGCGCCGCCCCGTTCCCCGTCGAGCGGCCTTCCGGATCCCGAAAGGCCGCTACCAGCTCGTGAAACCCCTCACACTTCCCACCCGTTAGTTGAACTTTAATCTATCGGGGCTACAGTGGTTCTCGTAGACAGCGAAGTCTTCGAAGATCCGTAACCCACCTGATGCCCCGAGGTGCCCCTGATGTCTCTCGCCCTTGACGCCGCCGCTCAGGACCTCCTGTTCCGCGAGGCCCAGACCGCCAACACGTTCACGGACGAGCCGGTGACGGACGAGCAGGTCCAGGCCATCTACGACCTGGTGAAGTACGCCCCCACCGCCTTCAACCAGTCGCCGCTGCGGATCACCCTGGTCCGTTCCGAGGACGCCCGTAAGCGCCTGGTCGCGCACGCCATGGGCGCCAACGGCCCCAAGACCCTGGCCGCGCCGCTGACCGTCATCCTCTCCGTCGACCTGGACTTCCACGAGAAGCTGCCGCAGCTCTTCCCGCACGCCCCGGGCGTCAAGGACAGCTTCTTCTCGGAGGCCACGGTCCGCGAGGCCGCCGGCACCCAGAACGCCACCCTCCAGGCCGGCTACTTCATCCTCGGCATCCGCGCCGCCGGCCTGGCCGCCGGCCCGATGACCGGCTTCGACTTCACCGGCGTCGACAAGGAGTTCTTCGGCGACGGCAAGCGGAAGTCCTTCCTGGTCATCAACCTCGGCAAGCCGGGCCCGGACGCCTTCTTCCCGCGTTCGCCGCGCCTGTCCTTCGACGAGGCCGCCGCCACCGTCTGAGCCGCCCCCGGCCTGACGTACGACGAGGCCGCCGCACCCGGGTGGGTGCGGCGGCCTCGTCGTGCCTTTGGTGAACGGGACGGGCCGACCGCTCGGCCCTCGTACCGCTGCTCGTCAGCCCTTCTTCGCCACCAGGGCCGCGGCCAGCTCCGCGAGCCGCCCGTACGGCGCGGTGCCGGTGACGACCGTGGTCACGCCGGGCTCCTCGTGGACCAGTGCCTTGTAGGTGTTGCCCTGGTAGCGGTCCCACTTCTTGCTGCCGACGGCCTGCTGGCCCGCGACCTTGTCGGCGCCCAGCGTGACGTCCTGGATGAACTGCTTGGCCGGTGCGTCGCTCTGCTCGATGGCCGCGTACTCCTGCTCCGGGTCGAGCATTCCCAGGTGCCAGGCGCCGCCCTTGCCGTCATCGCTGGCCTTGTAGGAGACGGAGGTGGGCCGCCAGGTCTTGGGCAGACCCTCGGGGGCGGCGACCGGATAAGGGGCGGCGCGGCGGGCGGTGATGATCTCGACGCGGGTTTCGACGGTCTGGACCGCGTCCTTCTCCGCGGTCGCACTGTCGTCGTGCGGGATGAAGAAGTAGATCGCCCCGACCAGGACGCCGATCACCGCCAGCGACAGAACCATGTCCGTCACTCTTTGCCTGCCTCGCATACCAGCCACGTCCCTATGGTCCCCTATGCCCGCGGGCGCCCGGACGCGCCCCCCTCGGACACCACTCACCTGGGCAAACGGTTCTGCGGTCGGTGACCGCCCGGCGCGGGCGTTACCCAGCCACCTGCTTGCTCATGCGAAGGCCCCCCTGCTCATTTTCGCGACCTACCGATAAAGTCATGAGCACCCTCATCAATCCGGCCGTCGCCGTACAGAAAGGTGCGCTCGATGTCCGAGCATCATCTGCCGTCCCAACTAGAGGTCAGCCCGGAGGCCCCCGACCGTAACCTCGCCCTGGAGTTGGTCCGGGTGACCGAGGCCGGCGCCATGGCATCGGGCCGCTGGGTCGGCCGTGGCGACAAGAACGGCGCGGACGGTGCGGCGGTCAAGGCCATGCGCGCCCTGATCCACACCGTCTCGATGAACGGCGTCGTGGTCATCGGGGAGGGCGAGAAGGACAACGCCCCGATGCTCTACAACGGCGAGCGGGTCGGCGACGGCACCGGCCCGGAGTGCGACGTGGCCGTGGACCCGGTGGACGGCACCACGCTGACCGCCAAGGGCATGGCCAACGCGGTCTCCGTGATGGCGGTCGCCGAACGCGGCTCGATGTTCGACCCGTCCGCGGTCTTCTACATGGACAAGCTCGCCACCGGCCCGGAGGCGGCGGACTTCGTCGACATCACCGCCCCGGTGGCGGTGAACATCAAGCGGATCGCCAAGGCGAAGAAGTCCGCCGTCGAGGACGTCACCGTCGTCATCCTGGACCGGCCGCGCCACGAGGGCCTGGTCAAGGAGGTCCGGGAGGCCGGCGCGCGGATCAAGTTCATCTCCGACGGCGATGTCGCCGGCGCGATCATGGCGGCCCGCGAGGGCACCGGCGTGGACCTGCTGCTGGGCATCGGCGGCACGCCCGAGGGCATCATCGCGGCCTGTGCGCTGAAGTGCATGGGCGGCACCTTCCAGGGGAAGCTGTGGCCCAAGGACGACGACGAGCGGCAGCGCGCCATCGACGCCGGCCACGACCTGGACAAGGTCCTGCAGATCGAGGACCTGGTCCGCGGTGACAACGTCTTCTTCGTCGCCACCGGCATCACCGACGGCGAGCTGCTGCGCGGGGTCCGCTACCGCGCGGAGACCGCCTACACCCAGTCCCTGGTGATGCGCTCCAAGTCCGGCACCATCCGCCAGATCGACTCCGAGCACCGCCTCTCCAAGCTGCGGGCCTACAGCTCGATCGACTTCGAGCGCCCTAGCTGATCCGGTCCGGCCGGACCGGACCCCGCACGCATCTCGCCCCCGTCGGAAGCAACTTCCGGCGGGGGCGAGATGCGTACGGATGCGGCGGCGTCCGTACGGGCCCGTGCGGGGTCAGCCGGCCGCGGGCATCGCGGCGGCCCGCTGCAACTCGCTCTCCCGGCGCCGGCGGCGGGTCAGCACCACCCGCCGCTCGGCGGCGGTCAGCCCGCCCCAGACGCCGTACGGCTCCGGCTGGAGCAGGGCGTGCTCCCGGCACTCGACCATCACCGGACAGCGGGCACAGACCCGCTTCGCGGCTTCCTCCCTGGCCAGCCGTGCGGCGGTGGGCTCCTTGGAGGGGGCGAAGAACAACCCGGCCTCATCCCGGCGGCACACCGCCTCCGAATGCCAGGGGCCGGCCTCATCGCGAGCGTGCCCGCGCTGGGACGGAACAACAGCGGCATCCTGCAGGGGCTGATGCGGTAGCAGCACGGTCTACTCCTGACGACGGCTTCGGCGAGAGAAATCACCCTTGCCCGTCTCGCTGCGCACGGCCTTTTCGCACCCCGCAGCCGTACGAGAGACGATGCACCAGCCCTACCCGCTGTACGCGCGCTTATGCACACCGTGGCGATCGAGGAACGTGATGGCAGGGGCCGAGGCGGCTCCTGCGGCTACGACCGGGCCGCCACGGCCGGTCCGCCCCCGATCCGTCAGAAGCGCCCTAGCCGAAGCGGCGGCGCCCCCGGCGCTCCCCCCGACGCTCGTGGCGCTCCGCCCGGAACTGGTCCATCCGCTCCCGGCGTTCGGCCCGGAGCTCGTCCATCCACTCGTGCCGCTCGGCCCGGAGCTCGTCCATCCGCTCCCGCCGATCACCGCGCAACCGGTCCCGCAGATCACGGATCCAGGCGCCGCGCTTGGGCTTGGCCTCCACGCTGCCCAGCAGCGCGAAGCCGTTCACGTCCACCTCGGGTGCGTTGCCGTCCGCCGCCTCGTGCGTCTCGACCTCGAAGCTGCCCAGGATGCCGGAGCCGCTGCTGCGCAACGTGATGTTCTCCGGCACCCGGATCTCGACGCTGCCCAAGACGGAGGTGACGTTGATCTGCACCCGTTGCTGCGGGAAGACCGCCTCGGTCAGGTCGATCTCCACGCTGCCGAAGATCGCGACCGCGTTGATCCGCGGCGGGACCCGCCAGCGGCCCTTGCGGTTGGCCGCGCTGAAGATCGCGACGAGATTCTGGTCGGCGACCGCGGCGCCCGGGCCGTACGCGTGGGGCGCCGGGTCCGGCTGCGGTCGGCCGCCGACGGCCGGGAGGTCCCGGACGACGGGCTCCAGCTCGCCCATGGTCTTGGCGCGGTAGACCACGTCGATCCGCTCGGCGTGCTCCTCGGCGTCCAGCCGGCCCTCGGCCAGTGCCTCCCGCAGGATCTCCGCGATCCGGTCGCGGTCCGCGTCCGAGGCCCGCATGCCTCCCCCCGCGGTCGCCGGCGGTTCCGCCACCTCCGTCACCGGCTCGGCCTGCGGTTTCGCCTCGCTCTTGGTCAGTTTCACCGCCTGCTGGTCGCGCTGCTCGGCAAGCGGTCCGGGCGGGGTCTCGGGGCCCGGTCGTCCCCCGTTTCCTGAAGCGTCCACGGCCCCAGGGTACCGAAACGCGATAGATCGCGACTAGGGGATCAGCGGCACGTCTCCTGCGGACTGAGCCTTACCTCACAGCAGCGGCCCGGCACGGGGGTTCTACGCTGGTCAGGCGCTGCCGTAGAAGCCAGCCCACACCCCTCCGAGTTAGGAATTAGCCCCCATGCCGGAATTCGCCTACACCGACCTGCTTCCCACCGGCGAGGACAACACCCCCTACCGCCTGGTGACTTCGGAGGGCGTCAGCACCTTCGAAGCCGACGGCCGGACGTTCCTCAAGGTCGAGCCGGAGGCGCTGCGCAAGCTCGCCGCCGAGGCGATGCACGACATTGCGCACTACCTGCGCCCGACCCACCTCGCGCAGCTGCGCAAGATCCTTGATGACCCGGAGGCCAGCGCCAACGACCGCTTCGTCGCGCTGGACCTGCTCAAGAACGCCAACATCGCCGCCGCCGGTGTGCTGCCGATGTGCCAGGACACCGGAACCGCGATCGTCATGGGCAAGCGCGGCCAGAGCGTGCTGACCGAGGGCGGCGACGAGGAAGCCCTCTCCCGCGGCATCTACGACGCCTACACCCAGCTCAATCTGCGGTACTCGCAGATGGCGCCGCTGACCATGTGGGACGAGAAGAACACCGGCTCCAACCTCCCGGCCCAGATCGAGCTGTACGCGACCGACGGCGGCGCCTACAAGTTCCTGTTCATGGCCAAGGGCGGCGGCTCGGCCAACAAGTCCTTCCTCTTCCAGGAGACCAAGGCCGTCCTCAACGAGGCGTCCATGATGAAGTTCCTGGAGCAGAAGATCCGCTCGCTCGGTACGGCCGCCTGCCCGCCGTACCACCTCGCCATCGTCGTCGGCGGCACGTCGGCCGAGTACGCCCTGAAGACCGCCAAGTACGCCTCCGCGCACTACCTGGACGAGCTGCCCGCCGCCGGCTCGCCGACCGGCCACGGCTTCCGCGACAAGGAGCTGGAGGAGAAGGTCTTCGAGCTGACGCAGAAGATCGGCATCGGCGCCCAGTTCGGCGGCAAGTACTTCTGCCACGACGTCCGCGTCGTCCGCCTGCCCCGGCACGGCGCGTCCTGCCCGGTCGCCATCGCCGTCTCCTGCTCCGCCGACCGCCAGGCCGTCGCCAAGATCACCGCCGAGGGCGTCTTCCTGGAGCAGTTGGAGACCGACCCGGCGCGCTTCCTCCCGGACACCACCGACGAGGAGCTGACCAAGGGCGCCGGCGCCGACCTCGACGCGGTCGCCATCGACCTCAACCGCCCCATGGACGAGGTCCTCGCCGAGCTGACCCAGCACCCGGTCAAGACCCGGCTCTCGCTCACCGGCACGCTGGTCGTCGCCCGCGACATCGCCCACGCCAAGATCAAGGAACGGCTGGACGCGGGCGAGGAGATGCCGCAGTACCTCAAGGACCACCCGGTCTACTACGCCGGCCCGGCCAAGACCCCCGAGGGCTACGCCTCCGGTTCCTTCGGTCCGACCACCGCGGGCCGGATGGACGCCTACGTCGAGCAGTTCCAGGCCGCCGGCGGCTCCAAGATCATGCTCGCCAAGGGCAACCGCTCCCAGCAGGTCACCGACGCCTGCGGCACGCACGGCGGCTTCTACCTGGGCTCCATCGGCGGCCCGGCGGCCCGCCTCGCCCAGGACTGCATCAAGAAGGTCGAGGTCCTCGAATACGAGGAACTCGGCATGGAGGCCGTCTGGAAGATCGAGGTCGAGGACTTCCCCGCCTTCATCGTCGTCGACGACAAGGGCAACGACTTCTTCCAGGACCCGGCCCCGACGACGCCGACGTTCACGTCGATCCCGGTCCGTTCAAGCTGAGCGGCCGTCTGCGGACGACCGCGGATTGCAACTCGTCCCCCGTACGCTCCTCCTGACTTCCGGCAGCCGCCCACAGACAGCTCGGGATGCAACACGAGAAATCCGGTGCGGCAGGGGCGTGAGGCACCGGCATAAACGTCCGGACGGTACGGTTCACGGCCGTCACCCGCAGCGCGCGGGTGGCGGCCGTTAACATTTCGTCAATTCTCCGGCCGAGAAAGCATTTTGGGTCAGAATTGACCTCGACAAACACCCGACCGGCAGCCACGACAATGCGCTTGACCAGTGGAAATACATGCGTGTTAGCCTCGTCGGCCGAACGGATGAGGACGTCACGTCAGAGGGGGCAGCGGGCCAGTGTCCAGCGCGGGGGAATTCACGGTCGATGTTGCGGAGTTGGGCTCGCTGGCGACACGTCTGGAACGCTGCACGGAGTCGATGAAGTACGCGAGCGGCGATCTGCGGAGCGCGACCACCGGAGATCTCGGCAACGACCAAATCGACAAGGCCGGGGCGGAGTTCAAAAGCTCCTGGGAATACGGCATCGACCAGATCACCCGGCTGACCGACGCCATCAAGCAGGGCTTGGAGGCCACGGCACGGGCGTACAACGAGACGGACAGCGCCGTACAGCAGGCATTCGCGAAGGGAACCCGCCAGGGCGGCGGGGGCGCGGCCACCAGTCCGTTCGGCTGAGCGGCCGGTCGCAGTGCACGGCTTGGATGTCAACCAAAGACATGGGGGAACCAGAAGTGTCGCTCGGTGAGCAGTTATGGGGGTACGGGGGCGGCGACCCGTACGAGGACAACGGCAACTTTTCCGGATTGCAGTTCAATCCGGCACCCGGGGTCCCGCAAGCGGTAAGTGACCTGGTCGAGGACCTGCACCGGGCACAGAAGAACATCACGAGTGCGTCGGAGACGCTGCACAACATCAGCGACGGCGACTGGACCGGCGCCGCCGCAGACGCGTTCCGCGCCAAGACCCAGGCGCTTCCCAAACTCCTCGACGACGCCGGCAAGAGCTTCGAGCTGGCTCACGGCGTGCTGCAGCAATGGCAGAACCAGCTGGGTGCGATGCAGTCCAAGGCGCATTCGTACGAGGCCGAGGCCAAGAACGCCCGCAAGCGCGCCGAACGAGCCGAGGGCAACGAGGACCTGCAGATCTTCCGCGACGGCGGCATCGGCATGACCGACGCCGAGGCGGAAGAGGCCAACAAGCGCTACACCGCGGCGATCAACGAGCTGGGGGCGGCACGCGAGGAACTGGCGGGCATCATCTCCTCCGCCCAGAGCATCCGCAGCCAGCACGAGGAACTGGCGGGAACGGTCGCCACGGTGCTGAAGGTCGCGGGCGAAGAGGCCCCGAAGGAACCGGGCTTCTTCGACGACCTGCTAAGCGGTCTGCAGAAGCTGGTCAAGGCCCGCGAGCTCATCCTCAACGAGCTCGGCCGTTGGGTCAAGGAGCATGCCAATGCCATCGCTGCAATCGGCGATGTGCTGTCAACCATCAGCACGGTGACCGGCGTGATCGGTTTGGTGCTCGATGGAGCCTTCCCGCCGGCGGGAGCCGCTATGGGACTGGTGTCCGGGATTACGTCGGGAGCCGCCCTGGGGCTGCACAGCATTGCGCGAGCCAATGGTGCAGACGTCAGCGACCGAACCCTTGCCGAGGATGGCCTCGGCCTGGTCTCGTTCGGTGTGGGGAAAGCCGGGGAAAAATTGGAGAAACTGTCGGACGGGGAATCCGCCGGCAAGATGGTGCAAAATGTCGGAAAAATAATTGGAATCGGTTCGAGCACCATGACGGGCGAAGACTGGCTAAAGGACCCGTCGGGACTTGGCATATTCCTGCCGCAGAACGTTGAGGAAGGTGTGGCCCTGGGGGGAACGATGCTGCTGGGCGGTCCTCTCGGGCCGGCGACGGGCCTGGGTATGGCCTTTACGCACGCCTGGGAAGCCGGCAGCAAGAAAGACGCCGAAGCGCACAAGGCGCCTCACTAAGGGGGAATTTTGGATCTCGCCACCACCGGAGCCATATCCTTTACACTCCTTTTCCTCGTCGCCGCTCCGCTCTACCTCTGGCACGACCATGTCGGCTCTTCGACCACACAACACCGCCGCCGACAGGAGATGCTCAAATCCTTTGATGGGCGTCCGGAGGTCGTCGTGCGGCTCACTGGAACCGGAATGTCTCGCGAGGAGACGATCTGGCTGGCCAGACAGCACGGATACGAAATCTGGAAGTGGGAAACTTACAACCGGACCGGGTTCCACATGCGGATGCGTCGCGTGCAGCCTCCCTCCCCTCCGGCGGGGCCGGTCGCCGCGTGGCAGACAGTCTATCCGCACACCCCGAACAATCCTTATCAGCAGCCTGGCTTTCAAGGAATCCCAGACTTTCAGGGGAACCCCGGGAACACGTACTTTTCCGCGCCCACTCCGAGTGAACTTCAGACCATTCGGAGGGAACTCTACCGGACACGCAGTCCATGGAACTGGTACCAACTGCTCCCCATACTGGGAGGCATCACCGCCGTGGTCGGCACCGAAACCGTCAGGGACCTGATCTCTGGTCGTCCTTATTTCGTGGAAGCCGGGATCAGTGCGGCCTGCCTGGCCGGCGCGGCCGCGGCCTTCGCAGCGGGGCGGGCCGCTGCGCGCCGTAAGGCCGGCGCCCTCCAGGACGCCGCACAGCGAACCGTCCCGCCTGCCCAAGGAACCGAAACGCGATGAACATAGCATTTGAACTGTCCTCCGCATTCAAAGAGATCAAGGCGGGACTGAGTCGCGAAGAGGCACGGCAGGAAGTCGTATCGCGAGCCGCGGCGAAAGGAATAGATCGCCCGGCAGGCGAGATTGACGAAGTCACGGACCTGTACGAGAGGGCATCAGCCATGCTCTTGGCGGACGGGGTCGTTTACGCCGCCTCCTGCCATGGGGAATTTGACGATGAACGGTCTACCGGCACCTTGACCATAGGACTCAGCCCTCTCGCCTACGCCGACGCATCCGTTGCCGTCGAAGGCATTCGCGAGGTGATGGCCAAAAAGCGTGCAAACTTTTCCGAGGTCAGCCTTCTGGAACTTCCGTGCGGAAATGCCGTCGTGGCGATCCAGCAGACACCGGCACTCCGTATCCCCGGTGAATTCACCACCACAGGTCAAGACATACCTATAGATGTCGCTCAGCTTCAGGCGTTCATTCCGGTGCCTCAGGAGGCCGTACCGGAAGAACAGGCCCTGGTCACGATCACGTTCAGCACGCCGAGTGTCGACCACTGGCCCGAATACAGCGAGATCGTGGCCGAGTTTCTTCGCACTCTGCGCTTCCTACCCGATGCGCATGACGAGGACATGGATGTGCCCCCGTCATCGCCTGCCGCAACTGAAGAGGCAGAACGGCCGCGGAATCCTATCCCGGCAGTACCGGCCGACCGGGCCGACATGTCGGCATTCGGATAGGAAGCGCCTGAAGGAACCGTCGGCCCGGACCACTGGACGGACAACTGGTGTCGGTGTCCCATGAACGAAGAAGCGACGGCAGCGACTTTCGACGGGCGGCCGTCCGTCGAGCTCGTCCTCACCGGCCTGGAGGCGCACCGGGCGGACCACATCACCTGGATCGCCACGGAACTGGGCTATGCACTCAGCGGGCACGAACCGTACGGGCGCGGACAGCACCGACTGCGGTACACCCGCGACGACAGCCCGGCGGCCCGGCAACGCGCCCAGGTCGGACTGAATCGGGTACGGGCCGCGGGTAGTTGGGGTGCGGTGACCTCCCAGCCCTGGCCGACTGCGTACGCCCTGGATCCTTCTCTCGTCACGCCCTTGCGGGCGGCACGGGCGGCCCGGTTTCCGGTGCCCCCGCCGGTTCGGCCGCCCCGCCTCTAGTGGCCCTTGTGGCGGGGACAGGTGCACGGTGGCCACGCCTGGGAGAGGCCGTAGAGGTCGAAGCGGTCGCCGGCTACGACGTGGATCTGGGCGCGTTCCTGGATGACGCTGCCGTCGCGGGTCGTGGTGTAGACGCGCAGGGTCATCAGTGATTGCCGGGACCGCGGGCTCGGTGAGGTGTGGCCGGTGCTCGTGGCCATGGTGACGCTCCTGTTCGGTGGGGGGTGTTGACGCTGTCCCGTTAGGGGCGAGGGCGGGTGCCGGGTTTCGTCGTGGGATGCCCCTAACCTTCAGCGGGGTCGTTACTTTCCGTGTTCCCATCGTTGCTCTGCGGCGTAACCTTGAGAAGGGAGTGAGAGCTGATTCCTCCAGACGTAAGAATGGGAAGTGAGGTCGTGGCCAAGGAAATTGATCCGGCGTCATCGATGGCGGCGCTGTTCGGCACACGGCTGCGGAAACTCCGGCTCGCCGCCGGGCTGACGCAGGACGCGCTGGGGCAGCGCGTACGGACGCACAGCACCCGCATCAACCAGGTCGAGCGGTGCACGGGCGCCAAGCCGACGCTGGAGCTGGCCCGGGCGTTGGACGAGGCGGTGGGGGCGGACGGTTTGCTCGTCGACCTGTGGCCGTACGTCTACCGCGAGACGTTCCCGGACTGGTCGCGGAAGTTCATGGCGCTGTCGGAACGGGCGTTGATCATTCGTGAGTACGCGGCTGCCGTGATCCCCGGCCTGCTGCAGACCGAGGAGTACGCACGGGACTTGCTGAGCCTTGACCACACGCTGCTCTCGGCGGAGCAGTTGGAGGAGAGGGTGGCCGCGCGACTGGGAAGGCAGGCCCGTTTGGAAGGGCGCGACTGTCCTGAGCTGTCGGTCGTTCTCGACGAGGCCGTACTGGTGCGTCCCGTCAGCAAACCCGCCGCGATGCGGGCGCAGTTCGCACGGCTGCTGGAGGCTGCGGACAATCCGCGCATCACGGTGCAGGTCCTGCCGTTCAGCAGCGGCAAACACGAGGCGATGGGTGGGTCGCTCACCGTGCTGACCATGCCGGACGGCTGCGATGCGGCCTATCTCGAAGGCGCAGACTACGGCCAACTCGTTGAGGAACCCGATGAAGTGAAGACGTACCGTGTGGCCTACGAGCGGCTCGGGCTGCTGGCCCTGCCGCCGAATATGTCGCTCGACATGATCCGATCCGCGATGGAGGGAACCTACCGTGGTGAGCGCGTCCCGTCCCGATCTGAGCGCCGCCGTGTGGCGCAAGTCCAGCTACAGCAACCAGGCGGGTGGCAACTGCGTGGAGGTGGCCGACGGTCGCCCCGGCGTCGTCCCCGTTCGGGACAGTAAGGATCCGGGAAGGCCGGGCCTGGTGTTTTCCGCCAGCGCCTGGGACGCCTTCATAGGCGTGCTCAAGGGCTGACGAGCGGGGCCGGCGTCCGCCTGGGGCGCAGGCAGGTGACATCCGTCGCGGGGCCGGGAACAGATCCCGCTTCGCGGGCACTGTCATAGGCATGAGTGAAAACAGCGCATTCAGGATCGAGCACGACTCGATGGGCGAGGTGCGGGTGCCCGCGCACGCCAAGTGGCGGGCCCAGACCCAGCGGGCGGTGGAGAACTTCCCGATCTCCGGGCAGCGGCTGGAACGGGCGCACATCGAGGCGCTGGCGCGGATCAAGGGAGCGGCCGCCAAGGTCAACGCCGAGTTGGGGGTGCTGGGCAAGGACGTTGCGGAGGCCATCGCGGAGGCGGCGGCCGAGGTGGCCGAGGGGCGGTGGGACGAGGACTTCCCGGTCGATGTGTTCCAGACGGGGTCCGGGACGTCGTCGAACATGAACGCCAATGAGGTGATCGCGACCCTCGCCAGCGAGCGGCTGGGGCGGGATGTGCACCCCAATGACCACGTCAATGCGAGTCAGTCGTCGAACGACGTGTTCCCGTCGTCCATTCACATCGCGGCGACGTCCGCGGTCCGGGGCGACCTGATTCCGGCGCTGGAGCACCTGGCGGCGGCGCTGGAGCGGAAGGCGGCGGAATTCGCCGCGGTGGTGAAGTCGGGGCGGACGCATCTGATGGATGCGACCCCGGTGACACTGGGGCAGGAGTTCGGGGGGTACGCCGCGCAGGTGCGGTACGGCATCGAGCGGTTGCGGGCGTCGCTGCCGCGGCTGGCCGAACTCCCGCTGGGGGGCACGGCGGTGGGGACGGGGATCAACACTCCGCCGGGGTTCTCGGCGGCGGTGATCGCGGAGGTGGCGCGGGCGACGGGGCTGCCGCTGACGGAGGCGCGCAATCACTTCGAGGCGCAGGGGGCACGGGACGGCATCGTCGAGACGAGCGGGCAGCTGCGGACCCTCGCGGTCGGGCTGACGAAGATTGCGAACGATCTGCGGTGGATGGCGTCGGGGCCGCGGACCGGGCTCGCGGAGATCAATTTGCCGGATCTCCAGCCGGGTTCGTCGATCATGCCGGGGAAGGTCAATCCCGTTATTCCGGAGGCGGTGCTGATGGTCGCCGCGCAGGTCATCGGAAATGACGCGACGGTGGCGACGGCCGGCGCGGCCGGCAATTTCGAACTGAACGTCATGCTGCCGGTGATCGCGCGGAATGTGCTGGAGTCGGTGCGGCTGCTGGCCAATGTGTCGCGGCTGCTGGCCGACCGCACGGTGGACGGTATTACCGCGAATGTGGCGCGGGCCCGCGAATACGCCGAATCCTCGCCTTCGGTGGTGACGCCGCTGAACAAGTACCTCGGTTACGAGGAGGCGGCGAAGGTCGCCAAGCAGTCGCTCGCGGAGCAGAAGACCATCCGGGAGGTGGTGATCGAGGGCGGTTACGTCGAGCGCGGTCTGCTGACGGAGGAACAGCTCGACGAGGCACTGGACGTGTTGCGCATGACCCGTCCGTAACGAGCGGTGCGGCACATGTCACCGCACGCGTAACGCGACGCCCCTAAGATCTGCGCATGACAGCGGACATGGTGGAGACGACGGAAGGCGAGACGGCCGGCGAGCACGCACCGGTGGCCGGGGCGGGGCGTACGGCGGCGGAGCAGGGGCGTTGGGCGCCCGGGGACCACGTCCTGTGGCGCTACCGCGACAACGCCGATCCCCGCCGGTTCCACATCTGTCGTCCGATGACCGTTGTCCAGGACACCGAGGAACTGCTCGCGGTGTGGATGGCGCCGGGCACCCCGTGCATCAAGCCGGTGCTCGCCGACGGCACGCCGGTGCACCGCGAGCCGCTCGCCACCCGCTACACCAAACCGCGGCGGACCCTGCGTGACCAGTGGTTCGGCCACGGTGTGCTGAAGCTGGCCCGGCCGGGAGATCCGTGGTCGGTCTGGCTGTTCTGGGAGAGCGGCTGGCACTTCAAGAATTGGTACGTCAATCTGGAGGAGCCGCGCCGCCGTTGGTCGGGCGGAATCGACTCACTCGATCATTTCCTCGACATCTGTGTCTATCCGGACCGGCGCTGGGAGTGGCGGGACGAGGACGAGTTCGCGCAGGCCCGGCGGGACGGGCTGGTGACGGACGCCGAGGCGGACGACGTCAGATCCGCCGGACGCGCCGCGGTCGCACAGATCGCGGCGTGGGAAGGGCCGTTCGCCGACGGCTGGGAGGACTGGCGGCCCGATCCCGCCTGGGACGTTCCCGCGCTTCCGGAGAACTGGGACCACCTGCCTGATCGTTTGCTGTAGTGAGGCGGCAAACGCGAAAAGAAGAGAATGAAGAGAGTGAAGGGGGCGAACGGTGGAAAGGTGCGCCTATGGGCAAAGCTGTTTCCGGCCGGGTTCCCCTGGGGTTCCCGCCGGGCGAGAAGCGGTACCCAGCCCCCTTGCTGCACCCTGGGCCTTCAAACGTAGGATCGTCCTCCGCAAGACTGCACAGGCGCAACTCCAGAACGAGAAAACGAACTTGACAGCGGTCGCAGGAGGGGCGAAGTCGTGAGCGCGAGAAGCTACGACGCGTACGAGGGCCTGAACCGGTTAGCACTCGACCGGGCCGGACAGGCCGAAGCGTTCGACGCGATCGGTGACCAGTACGAAACGGCTTTTCCGCATAAGGACGGCCAGATCGCCTCGGGCGCATGGCTGAGCGGGGAACTGCCGACCGAGGCGCGGATCCTCGACGCCGGGTGCGGCACCGGACTGCCGACCGCCCGTCAACTGTCCGACGCCGGCCACCGGGTCGTGGGAATCGACCTCTCCCCCGGGATGGTCAAAATCGCCCAGGGCAACGTCCCGGGCGGCGAATTCCACCGGCTGGACATCGCCGATCTGCGCGGTGGTCGCCTGGGCGGTCCCGGTTCCTTCGACGGAATCACCGCCTATTTCTCCCTGTTGATGATGCCCCGTGCGGAAATCCCGTGCGCCCTGGGCATGCTGCACGACCTCCTGCGACCCGGCGGGTTGATGGCCCTGGCAATGGTCGAGGGCGATATTGACGACTTCCCCATTCCGTTCCTCGGCAGCACGATCCGGGTATCGGGATATCTGCGGGACGACCTGCGCCGGGTCGTGCGCGACGCGGGTTTCGACATCGTCGGGGAGGACTCGTATGCGTATGCCCCGTCGAGTACGGACGTACCACCCGAAATCCAGCTCTTTCTGCACCTGCGACGCGCTTGAGACGCACCGCGTCAGGCGCGTCCGCTCGGGCGACGCGCACCGAACGCGGCGCGCCTGCGCCAGCCCCGGACGGATGGAACCCCACGCGTGACGGAGCATCCCACCTCCCACGAAACGCGGCAGTCGGCCCCGACCGCCGCGTCCTCGGCATCCCCTGCTGCCGGGACGGCCGGGACGGCGCCGCTCGGCGGCGTCCCCGACCCGCGCAGCGCCCTCCAGCAGCCCGCCGGCACCGGTCACGAGCCGGCGCCGGGGACGGGGTTCGCGGTGCGCGGGGGTGACGACATCGGCCTCGGCGGCGAGGTGGTCGAGCCCGCCGCCGCGGCCTGCGCGGGACCGCCGGCCGGGCAGGGGGACGCCGAGCCGGCCGCCGATCACGGCCCGGCCGGTGACGGCGCACGGGCGTACGGTGCCGCCCGCGCGTCCCGCGACAGTTCCTACGGCGGATACGCCGGGTCGTACGAGGGCTCGTACGACCCGTACGGGGAGGTGGCCATGCCCGCGGAGAGGCGGCCGGACGCGGAGCCGGGCGCGGAGCGCGCGGCGGTCCGCACGGGCCGGCCGGTGGCGCAGGGCGCGGTGGACCGCGCCGGCGCGCCGGAGCCGGGTGAGGAGCCGGGGCATGCACAGCCGCGGCCCGGCAGCGAGGGCATCGGGCGGCCGCGGGAAGGCGGCCCGTCGTCCTGGACGCACGGTGGAGAGGCGGGCCCGGGCGGGCTGCCGCCGGGGCCGCCGCCGGGCGTACGGGGCGGCGGACCGTCCGGTGCGGAGCTGCCGCCTCCGGCGGGGCCGCCGCAGCCGCCCGCGGTGCCGCCCGCCCGGTCGGCGCATCCGGGCGAGAGCGGTGAGAGCCGGGAGACGGCCGCGGCCCGGCAGGCCAGCGGTGACCGGTTGCGGTTCATCGGGGCGGCGACCCGGCGGATCGCCCGCGGGATAGACCTGGACGAGATCGTGCTGGGGCTGTGCCGGGCGACGGTGCCGACCTTCGCCGACGCGATCCTGGTCTATCTGCGCGATCCGCTGCCGGTGGGCGACGAGCGGCCGACCGGCCCGGTGGTGCTGCGGCTGCGCCGCACCGACCGGATCCCGGAGGAGCCGGACACCAACGGGCTGCGGCTGCCGGTGCTGCCCGCGCAGCCGGATCTGGGGCCGGCGATGGGCGGCAGCGCCGCGGAGCTGTCGGAGGTCCGCCCGGGCGGGCCGCTGGCGGAGGTGCTGCGCGGGGTGCGGCCGCTGTTCGGTGAGGCGCAGGCGGCGCGGACCGCGCTGCCGGAGTTGCTGGGGCCGGACACCCGGCTGCCGGGCGGCCACCGGGTGATCCTGGCGCCGTTGCGCGGGCGCCGGCGGGTGATCGGTGCGGCGGTGTTCCTGCGCCGCCCGGACCGGCCGGCGTTCGAGCCGGACGATCTGCTGGTGGCGGCCCAGTTGGCGACGCACACCGCGCTGGGCGTGGACAAGGCGGTGCTCTACGGCCGCGAGGCGTACATCGCCGATGCGCTCCAGCGCACCATGCTGCCGGACTCGTTGCCGCAGCCGACCGGTGTGCGGCTGGCCAGCCGCTACCTGCCGGCGGCGGAGACCGCCCGGGTGGGCGGCGACTGGTACGACGCGATCCCGCTGCCGGGCAGCCGGGTGGCGCTGGTCGTCGGCGACGTGATGGGCCACTCGATGACCTCGGCGGCGATCATGGGACAGCTGCGGACCACCGCGCAGACCCTGGCGGGGCTGGACCTCCCGCCGCAGGAGGTGCTGCACCACCTCGACGAGCAGGCCCAGCGGCTGGGCTCGGACCGGATGGCGACCTGCCTGTACGCGGTCTACGACCCGGTGGCGCACCGGATCATCGTGGCCAACGCCGGTCATCCGCCGCCGGTGATGCTGCACCGCGGTGGGCGCGCGGAGGTGCTGCGGGTGCCGCCGGGTGCGCCGATCGGTGTCGGCGGGGTGGACTTCGAGGCGGTGGAGCTGGACGCCCCGGCGGGCGCCACGCTGGTGCTGTACACCGACGGCCTGGTGGAGTCGCGGATCCGGGACGTGTGGACCGGCATCGAGCAGCTGCGCGAGCGGCTGGCCGAGACGGCCCGGTTGACCGGGCCCAATCCGCCGCCGCTGGAGCCGCTGTGCGACGAGGTGCTGGACATGCTGGGGCCGGGCGACCGCGATGACGACATCGCGCTGCTGGCGGCCCGGTTCGACGGGATCGCGCCGAGCGACGTCGCGTACTGGTACCTCGATCCGAAGGCGCAGACCGCGGGGCAGGCCCGCCGGCTGGCCCGGCGGGCGCTCGCCCGTTGGGGCCTGGAGGAGCTGTCGGACCAGCTGGAGTTGCTGGTCAGCGAGGTGGTGACCAATGCGGTGCGGTACGCCGAGCGGCCGGTGACGCTGCGCCTGCTGCGGACCGACGTGCTGCGCTGCGAGGTCGGGGACGATGTGCCGCAGCTGCCGCGGCTGCGGCAGGCCCGGCCGTCCGACGAGGGCGGGCGGGGGCTGTACCTGGTCAACCGGATGGCCCGGCGGTGGGGTGCGACCCGGTTGAGCATGGGCAAGGTCGTCTGGTTCGAGCTGTCGATGCCGCCGGGGACGCGTAGCTGAGGGCGCGTGCGAAGGGGACCCCGTCCGGACACCGGGCGGGGTCCCCTTCGCACGTGGGGGGACTCGTCCGGACGCCCGGGTCCCCTTGCCGACATGCCACCGGCCACGTTGACTGCTTGGGTGGGACGAAAGGGACTTAAGGGACCAGCTGCCCCCGGAAGGGACTGACGGCCCCCTGCCCACCCCACCGCCAGTCATCGAACGGGAGACATTCCTCCATTGACTCTCCCCCTCGTTAACGAGGGGGATTCTCACGGCTTGCGCCGTGATGCTTTCTGTTTCGTCGCCGACTGCCCGCCCGGAGTTCTCCGTTGAGGTCTTACACCAGCTCCACAGACAGACACCGAAAGTCCTTCGGCCAGAATGTTGCGTGCCGCGTTCACGTCCCGGTCGTGGGTCGTGCCGCAGTCGCACGTCCAGGTGCGGACGTTGAGCGGCATCTTCGATGCGAGGGTGCCGCAGACGGAGCACAGCCTGGAGGAGGGGAAGAAACGGTCGACCGCGATCACCTCGCGGCCGTACCAAGCGGCCTTGTACTCCAGCAGGCTCCGGAACTCCGACCACGCCGCATCACTGATGGCGCGGGCCAGAGTGTGGTTCTTGACCATGTTGCGCACAGTCAGATCCTCGATCACGATCGTTTGGTTCTCACGAACGAGTCGAGTGGTGAGCTTGTGGAGCCGGTCACGACGGGAGTCCGCGATCCGCGCGTGGATCTTCGCGACCCTTTGCCGGGCCTTGGCCCGGTTGTTCGACCCCTTGTCCTTCTTCGCGAGAGCGCGTTGGGCCTTCGCGAGCCGGGCACGGTGCTTACGCTCATGCTTCGGGTTGGTGATCTTCTCGCCGGTCGAGAGGGTCAGCAGACGGTCCAGACCGGCATCGATCCCGACGGTCGTGTCGGTGGCGGGGAGCGGCTTCACGCTGGGGTCGTCGCACAGGATCGAGACGAACCAGCGTCCGGCCGCGTCCTTGGAAACGGTCACCGTGGACGGCTTCGTGTCCTTGGGGAGCGGTCGGGACCACACGATCGCCAGCGGCTCCGTCATCTTCGCCAGGGTGAGCCGGCCGTCCCGGAAGCGAAACGCCGAGCTGGTGTACTCCGCACTGGCGCGGGCCTGCTTCTTGGACTTAAAGCGCGGAAATCTGGCGCGCTTGGCGAAGAAGTTGGTGAACGCGGCTTGCAGGTGCCGAAGGCACTGCTGGAGTGGAACCGAGGAGACCTCGTTGAGGAACGCCAGTTCCTCGGTTTTCTTCCACACGGTCAGCATCGCGGAGGTGGCGTTGTAGTTGACCCGCTCCTGACGCAGCGTCCATGCCTCTGTGCGGGCCTGGAGCGCCATGTTGTAGACCTTGCGCACGCATCCAAAGGTGCGCGACAGCTCCGCTGCCTGCGCATCCGTCGGAGAGAAGCGGTACTTAAACGCCCGCTTCACGCAAGTGGACATAGCTCACACGCTAACACGACAACTAGTGACCTACTGGGGGCTGTTGGTGGTGAACAACGAATCACCCGACGGCGATTCGTCTCCCCTTGCCCTGCTCCGCAGGGGCTCCGCTTCCTCCCCCACGCAAACGTGGGGGTATCCACGAAGGAGACAGGATGACCAGCACCGCGCAGAACGTCCCGCGCACGACGACCAACACCGGTGTCCCGGTGGAGAGCGACGAGCATTCGCTCACCGTGAGTCCGGACGGCCCCATCCTGCTTCACGACCACTACCTGATCGAGAAGATGGCCCAGTTCAACCGCGAACGGGTCCCCGAGCGGGTGGTGCACGCCAAGGGCAGCGGCGCGTACGGCTTCTTCAAGGTCACCAATGACGTCAGCCAGTTCACCAAGGCGGACCTCTTCCAGCCCGGCAAGAACACCGAGATGCTGGCCCGCTTCTCCACCGTCGCCGGCGAGCAGGGCTCCCCGGACACCTGGCGCGACCCGCGTGGCTTCGCCCTCAAGTTCTATACCGAGCAGGGCAATTACGACTTGGTGGGCAACAACACGCCGGTCTTCTTCGTACGGGACACGATCAAGTTCCAGGACTTCATCCGTTCGCAGAAGCGCCGTCCCGACAACGGGCTGCGCGACAACGACATGCAGTGGGACTTCTGGACGCTCTCGCCGGAGTCGGCCCACCAGGTCACCTGGCTGATGGGCGACCGCGGCATCCCCAAGACGTACCGACACATGAACGGGTACGGCTCGCACACCTACATGTGGGTCAATGCGGGCGGCGAGAAGTTCTGGGTCAAGTACCACTTCAAGACCGACCAGGGCATCGACTTCCTCACCCAGGCCGACGCCGACCGGCTGGCCGGCGAGGACACCGACTGCCACCGCCGTGACCTCTACGAGGCCATCGAGAGCGGCAACGCCCCGTCGTGGACGCTGTACGTGCAGGTCATGCCGTTCGAGGACGCCCCGGACTACCGCTTCAACCCGTTCGACCTGACCAAGGTGTGGCCGCACGGCGACTACCCGCTGATCGAGGTCGGTCGGATGACGCTCAACCGGAACCCGGATGACTACTTCATCCACATCGAGCAGGCCGCGTTCGAGCCGTCCAACATGGTGCCGGGCATCGGCCCGTCCCCGGACAAGATGCTGCTCGGCCGGCTGTTCTCGTACCCGGACACCCACCGGTACCGGATCGGCCCGAACTACGCGCAGCTGCCGCCCAACCGGCCGCACATCCCGGCCCACTCGTACGCCAAGGACGGCCCGATGCGGTTCGACCCGGCGCGCACCGCCCGGCCGTACGCCCCGAACTCCTACGGCGGTCCGGCGGCCGACACCGTGCAGTACGGGGAGCCGGCGGGCTGGGAGAGCAGCGGCGAGATGGTGCGCGCGGCGTACACGCTGCGCCGGGACGACGACGACTTCGGACAGCCGGGCACGATGGTCCGCGAGGTGCTGGACGACGCGGCCCGCGACCGTCTGGTCGGCAACGTCTCCGGGCACCTGCTGAACGGGGTGAGCCGGCCGGTACTGGACCGGGCGCTCCAGTACTGGCGGAACATCGACAAGAAGCTCGGTGACCGGATCGCCAAGAAGGTCAACGGCGGCTGATCCGGGCAGGGAGCACAGCGGCCCGCACCCCTGGGGGGGTGCGGGCCGTGGTGGTGCCGGGTGGCCGGGCGGGTCAGCCGCCGAAGTTCGGCAGGTTGTTGCCGCCGTTGGCGTTGGTGCCGCCCGGGTTGCCGCCGGTGCCGCCGGTGCTGGTGCCGCCGTTACCCGTGGTGCCACCGGTGCCGGTGGCACCGCCGGTACCCGTGGTGCCACCGTCCGGCGGGGTGGAGCCGCCGCCGGTCGGCGTGGGACGGCCGGACGGCCGGCCGGAGTTGCTGTCCGACGGGGTGGTGCTCGGCGTCGGGGTGACCGGCACGGAGGGCGTCGGGGTCGGCGTCGGGGTGACCGGCGCGGACTGGGTCGGCGTCGGGGGGGCGGGCGGCGGGACCGCGGCGCCCATGTCGGTCTCCAGGTCGAAGTCGCCGCCGGTGCTGTCGCCGAGCGCGGTCTGGGTGTAGTCGGCCCAGACCCGCGCCGGGTAGCCGCCGCCGTTGACCCGGCCGCCGCCGCCGGCGCCCTTGAGGGTGACCTGTTTACCGCCGCTGGGCGACTCGCCGAACATGCCGACCGCGGTGACCAGGTTGGGCGTGTAGCCCACGAACCAGGCCGACTTGTTGTCGTCGGAGGTACCGGTCTTGCCGGCCGCCTTGTAGGCGGTGTTCTTGACCGCGTCCGAGGCGGTGCCGTCGTTGACCACGCCGGTCAGGACCGAGGTGATGGTGTCGGCCGTGCGGCGGGAGAGCACCTGGTCGCCGATCGGGTCCTTGAGCGGGACCTCCTTGTCGGTGCCGTCCTTGCTCTGGACGGCCTTGACCACCAGGGTCGGGGTGACCTTGACGCCGTGGTTGTCGAACGTGGCGTACGCCCCGGCCATCTGGAGCGGGCTGGCGCCCATGGTGCCCAGGGTCATGGCCGGCTGGACGTCCATCTTGGAACCGTCCATGCCCAGGCCGACCGCGGTCTTCTTGACCTGGTCCAGGCCGACGTCGGCGCCCATCTGCGCGAAGACCGCGTTGACGGAGTTGTTGGTCGCCGTCTGGACGGTGATCTTCCCGTAGGTGTGCTCGTCCTCGTTCGGCGGCGCGAAGGGCGTGGTGCCGCCGACGACCGGACGGCGGTTGCGGCCCTCGTAGATCGCGTTGGGGGTGATCGGGACGCCGCCCCGGGTCATCGCGTGGTTCTCCATGGCCGAGGCCAGGATCAGCGGCTTGAAGGTGGAGGCCGGCTGGTAGTCGGAGCGGGTCGCGTTGTTGGTGTAGTGCTGCGGGTAACCCGCGCCGCCGTACAGCGCCACGACGTGGCCGGTCTTGGGGTCCACCGAGGTGGCGCCGAGCTGGACGTCGCGGTCGACCGAGCGCCGGTCGGGCGAGAGGCCGTCGGTGAGCTTCTGCTTGACCGCCCCTTCCAGCGCCTTCTGCCGGTTCTTCTCGATGCCGAGGGTGACGGTCCAGCCGCCGGCCTCGAATTCGCTCTCGTCGACGCCCTGGGCGAAGAGTTCCTTCTTGGCCGCGGTGATGATGTAGCTGGCCTGGCCGGTCAGACCGGGCAGCGGCTTGGGCGGCTTGGGCACCGGGAACTTCTGCTTGGCGCGCTCCTCGGGCGTGAGCCACTTCATCTCGACCATGTTGTTGAGCGTGTACGCCCAACGTTCCTGGACCAGCTGCTTGCCGGCGTCGGAGGCGATGGCCCAGTCGTACTGGTTGGGCGCCTGGAGCAGCGAGGCGAGGTAGGCGCCCTGCGCGACGGTGAGCTTGTCGGAGTCCACGCCGTAGTACGCCTGCGCGGCGGCCTGGATGCCGTAGGCGCCGCGGCCGTAGAAGCTGGTGTTGATGTAGCCGGCGAGGATCTCGTCCTTGGTGAACTTCTGGTCCACCTTGAGGGAGATGACGATCTCCTGGAGCTTGCGGGAGACCGTCTGCTCCTGGCTCAGGTAGTAGTTCTTGACGTACTGCTGGGTGATCGTCGAGCCGCCCTGCTTGCCCTTGCCGCTCAGGGTGTTGATGACGCCGCGCAGGGTGCCCTTCAGGTCGACGCCGGAGTCGTCGTAGAACGTCTTGTTCTCGGCGGCGACGAAGGTGTGCTGGACGGCCTTGGGTATCCGGCTGAGCGGGACGGTCTCGCGGTTGACCTGGCCGACCCGCGCCATGACCGAGCCGTCCGCGTACTTGAAGACGTTGCTCTGGAGCTTGGCTTCCTTGTTGCCGGCCGGGACGTCCACGTAGAGGTAGAGCCCGACGCAGCCGAGGATCCCCAGGAGGCATACGCCGAGGAAGGTCCCGACGATCTTCTTCCAGGTGAAGAAGCGGCGTATGCCGGACTTCTTCTCGTTCTTTCCGGCCCGGCGGGCGCTGTCCTGCCGCGCCCGCCTCGCGTCCGCTCGGCCCATCGCTCGTGCAACTCCAGTCGTTCCGCCCCCGGCATAACTCAGCTGTTGAAGCTAACACCGCATCTGTCAACAAATACTCATCGATCAAGGCTTTTCCCGACGTGACAAACAGCACGGGAAAAGCGGGCAACCGTCCCGGTACCGGGCCGCCCCCCTCTGGACCGCAGCAGGCCAGCCCGTTAAAGTGATATCACTTTGCTAGACCAGCGAAAGCACGCACTGCGGTGCACATCACGCACCGCGCCACGCGTCATCCACGCGTCATCCACGAAACGGGGACCCCATGACCGATCCGACACCCACCGCCGTCGACTCCGTGGACGCCCCGGAGATGCCCGCGCCACAGGTCCGCGAGCGGGCCGCGCACAGCATCCCGGGCGGGCTGGCCCTGCTGCTGACCGTCCTGGGCGTCGCCCTGGGCATCGCCATGATCATCATCGGCGGAGTCGCGGGCAACGCCGGCCGCAACGCGGTCGCCGTACCCCTGGTGATCGCCGCGATCCTGCTCCTGGCGGCCTCGGTCTTCTGCATGACCGGCGTGAAGATGGTCGCGCCCGGCGAGGCCCGGGTAATCCAACTCTTCGGGCGGTACGTCGGCACCATCCGCACCGACGGCCTGCGCTGGGTCAACCCGCTCACCACGGCCCGCAAGATCTCCACCCGGGTCCGCAACCACGAGACCGCGGTCCTCAAGGTCAACGACGCCTACGGCAACCCGATCGAGCTGGCCTCGATCGTCGTCTGGAAGGTCGAGGACACCGCCCAGGCGCTCTTCGAGGTCGACGACTTCCTGGAGTTCGTCGCCACCCAGACCGAGGCGGCCGTCCGGCACATCGCCATCGAGTACCCCTACGACGCCCACGACGAGAACGGCCTCTCGCTGCGCGGCAACGCCGAGGAGATCACCGAGAAGCTCGCCGTGGAGCTGACCGCCCGGGTCCAGGCCGCCGGCGTGCAGATCATCGAGACCCGCTTCAGCCACCTCGCCTACGCCCCGGAGATCGCCTCCGCGATGCTCCAGCGGCAGCAGGCCGGTGCGGTCGTCGCGGCCCGCCAGCAGATCGTCGAGGGCGCGGTGGGCATGGTCGAGTCGGCCCTGGAGCGGATCAACGAGCAGGGCATCGTCGAGCTGGACGAGGAGCGCAAGGCCGCCATGGTCAGCAATCTGATGGTGGTGCTGTGCGGCGACCGGGCCGCCCAGCCGGTCCTGAACACGGGCTCGCTCTACCAGTGAGTGCGGACGCCCCCCAAGGGTCAGGCGCGGACCGTGAACGGTCCGCCGGCCGCCGGCCGCAGCAGCGCAAGCAGGTGCTGCTGCGGCTGGACCCGCTCATCCACGACGCCCTCAGCCGTTGGGCCAACGACGAGCTGCGCAGCGCCAACGCACAGATCGAGTTCCTGCTCCGCAAGGCACTGACCGATGCGGGGCGCCTGCCACGGGGAGCGGGCGCCCCGCCGCGACGGGGGCGACCGCCCAAGCGACGGGAGCCGGCGGAGGGGTCGACGGAGGGGACAGCGGAGAGGTCTGCGGAGAGAGGCGACGGGGCGCCGGACGACGCGTGACACCGGGCGACGCGTGACGCCACGCCATGCCTGTCACGCCCCGCCCCGCCCCGCCACCCCACTAGAAACCCCGTCTATACATCATGCGTATACACCTCATGTAGAGTGCGGTTCATGTCCCTGGGCCGGCGCTGCCCTTCGCGCGCCCGACCTTCGCCATGCCCTGCCCGCACTCCCGGAGGCCCCGTATGACCCCGGCCGGTTCCCTGCTCGAAGCCCGCGCACTGCACAAGGCGTACGGCCCCACGCCCGCGCTCGACGGCGCGGACTTCGCCCTCCACGCCGGTGAAGTGGTCGCCGTGATGGGCCCCTCCGGGTCCGGCAAGTCGACGCTGCTGCACTGCCTCGCCGGGATCATCCGCCCCGATGCCGGCACCGTCCGCTACGGGACGCACACCCTGACCGAGCTCAGCGACGCGCGGCGCAGCGCACTACGCCGCACCGACTTCGGCTTCGTCTTCCAATTCGGCCAACTCGTACCGGAGTTGACCTGCCTGGAGAACGTCGCCCTACCGCTGCGACTGAACGGCACCAAGCGCAAGGAGGCCGAACGGCAGTCCCGCGACTGGCTGGAACGGCTGGAGGTGGACACCGTCGCGGCCCAGCAGCCCGGGGAGGTCTCCGGCGGCCAGGGCCAGCGGGTCGCGATCGCCCGCGCGCTGGCCGCCCGACCGCGGGTGATCTTCGCCGACGAGCCCACCGGCGCGCTGGATTCCCTCAACGGCGAGCGGGTGATGGGCCTGCTGACCGACGCCGCGCGGGACACCCACGCGGCCGTCGTGCTGGTCACCCACGAGGTGCGGGTCGCCGCGTACGCCGACCGCGAGGTCGTGGTGCGGGACGGCATCGCCCGGGAGATGGTGGGCACGGCATGAGCGCCGGCACCACGACGACCACCGGGGGTGGGCCGCGCGGCTGGGCCCGGGACCTGGGCATGGGGGTGCGGTTCGCGGTCGGCGGCGGCCGCGAAGGAGCGATCCGCACCCTGCTCACCGCGCTGGGCGTGGGACTGGGCGTGGCGCTGCTGCTCACCGCGTCGTCCCTCCCGGCCATCCAGGCGCACCGGGCGGAACGCCGGCTGGCCGCGCAGCCGACGGACACCGACCGGGCGCTGCCGCCGACGGCGTCGACGCTGGTCGCGGCCGACCTGCACACCCTCTTTCGGGGCCGGCCCGTCACCGGCGCGATGCTGCGTCCGGACGGCCCCGAGGCGGCAGCCCCGCCCGGGGTGGACGCCCTGCCGAAGCCGGGCGAAATGGTGCTCTCCCCCGCGCTGCGGGAACTCCTCGCCGAGCCGGGGAACGCACTCCTGCGGGAGCGGCTGCCGTACAAGGACGCCGGCACGATCGGGCCGGCCGGTCTGGTCGGTCCCGCCGACCTGACGTACTACCTCGGCAGCGCCACGCTGAGCCCGGACACCGGCGGCCGGCGGGTCTCCGGGTTCGGCGTCTCCCGGCAGAGCGATCCGTTGGACCCCCAGCTGCTGGCGCTGATCATCGTGGCGTGTGTGGTGCTGCTGATGCCGGTGGCCCTCTTCATCGCGACCGCGGTCCGGTTCGGCGGGGAGCGCCGGGACCGCCGGCTGGCCGCGCTGCGGCTGATCGGCGCCGATGCCCGGATGACGCGGCGGACGGCGGCCGGTGAGGCGCTGTTCGGGGCGCTGTGCGGGCTGCTGGTGGGCGGGGCGCTGTTCCTGGCGGGCCGGCAGCTGGCCGGCGGGATCACCCTCTGGGACGTGAACGCCTTCCCGTCCGACGTGGTCCCGCATCCGTTGCTGGCGGCGCTGGTGGTGCTCGTCGTGCCGCTCTCCGCCGTCGTCGTCACGCTCCTGGCGCTGCGTCGGGTCAGCATCGAACCGCTGGGCGTCGCGCGCAACAACGCGGGCCGCCGGCGTCGCCTGTGGTGGCGGCTGCCGTTCCCGCTGGTCGGGCTGGCGCTGCTGTTCGCCAACGGCCGGATCGACAGCCGCCCTAGCGTCAACCCGTACCTCGTCGCCGGCGGTGCCACGCTGTTCCTGCTCGGGGTGACCCTGCTGCTGCCGTGGGCGGTGGACGCGGTGGTGGCGCGCTTCCGCGGCGGGTCGGTGCCCTGGCAGCTGGCCGTGCGGCGGCTCCAGCTCAGCGGGGGCGCCGCCTCCCGCGCGGTCAGCGGGATCACCGTCGCGGTGGCCGGGGCGATCGCGCTCCAGCTGCTGTTCTCCGCGATCCAGGGCGACTTCATGAAGGTCACCGGGCAGGACGCCAAGCGGGCGCAGCTGGAGGCGTCGGTGCCGTCCCACGACATCGACACCATCCGCACGATGATCAGCGAGTTCCAGCAGGCCCGGGGCGTCCGTCGGGTCATCGCCTCCGTCGACGGCAGCGCGACCCGCCCCGGGCCGATCCGCGAGGGCGAGGCGTTCGCGCCGAGCACGCGGGTCACCGTCGGCGACTGCCCCAGCCTGGGCGAGCTGGCGCACACCGGCCCGTGCAAGGACGGTGACGTCTTCCTCGTCCGGGACCACACCGGCCAGGTCGACGACGCCTACATCAAGAAGACCGCGCGGCCCGGCGCCACGGTGGACTTCGCCCGGACCGACGGGCCGAAACTGCCGCACCACCCGCGGCTGTGGACCATCCCGAAGACGGCCCGCACCGTCGAGTCCCGCCCCGACCCCATGGGGATGCCGTCCTTCGGCATCCTCGCCACCCCGGGCGCCCTGGACGCGAAGCTGCTGGACGACCCGCAGGCCCGCGCCATGATCAAGATCGACCCGGACGTCCCCGACGCCGTCGAGCACGTCCGCAACACCGCGGCCCGGGTCAACCCGCTGACCACGGTGAACGCCCTGCAGAACCTCGAACGGGACACCCAGTACACCAGCGTGCGGACCGGACTGCTGGTCGCCGCCACCGCGACCCTGGCGCTGATCGCCGCCAGCATGCTGGTGACGATGCTGGAGCAGTTGCGCGAGCGCCGCCGACTGCTGTCCGTCCTGGTCGCCTTCGGCACCCGGCGGGCCACGCTGGCCTGGTCGGTCCTGTGGCAGACCGCCGTCCTGGTGGCCCTGGGGCTGGCCCTGGCGGTGGCCGCCGGTATCGGGCTGGGTCTGGCGCTGCTGTGGATGGCCAACAAGACCAGCATCGACTGGTCGGTGGTCTGGCCGCTGGTCGGCGCCGGGGGCGCCCTGGTCGTGGTGGTGACGCTGCTCAGCCTGCCGCCGCTGTGGCGGATGATGCGACCGGACGGGCTGCGCGCGGAGTGAGCGCACGCGGTGCGGACACGAGGCCCGGGACGGGACGCGGGGCCGGGCGAGGGGCCGGAATGCGACTCCGGCGCCCGCCCGCACCACTTCCGACCAGGCCGTTCCCGCACCACCCCGCACACGTATACAACGTGCGTATACACCAGCAATACACCCCCGAGTAAGGTGGTCGGCATGTCAATCGGTCATACGCTGCTGGGCCTCTTGGAGTCCGGCCCCCGCCATGGCTACGACCTCAAGCGGGCCTTCGACGAGCACTTCGGACAGGACCGGCCGCTGCATTACGGGCAGGTCTACTCCACGATGTCCCGGCTGTTGAAGAACGGCCTGGTCGAGGTGGACGGCGTGGAGGCCGGGGCGGGCCCGGAGCGTAAGCGGTACGCCATCACGGACGCCGGGGTCACTGACGTCGCCCAGTGGCTGGCCCGGCCGGAGAAGCCCGAGCCCTACCTCCAGTCCACGCTCTACACCAAGGTCGTACTGGCCCTGCTGACCGACCGGAACGCCGCCGAACTCCTCGACACCCAGCGCACCGAGCACCTGCGTCTGATGCGCGGCCTGACCGAGCGCAAGCGCACCGGGGACCTGGCCGACCAGTTGATCTGCGATCACGCGCTGTTCCACCTGGAGGCCGACCTGCGCTGGCTGGAGCTGACCGCCGCCCGGCTGGACAAGCTGGCGGAGGCGGTCGGCGGATGACCCCCGAGGGATCCCTGCTCGCCGCGGAGGGTCTGCGCAAGGCGTACGGGCCCACGCCCGCCCTGGACGGCGCGGACTTCTCCATCCACCCCGGCGAAGTGGTCGCCGTCATGGGCCCCTCCGGGTCCGGCAAGTCGACGCTGCTGCACTGCCTCGCCGGGATCATCCGCCCCGACTCCGGCACCGTCCGCTACGGGACGCACACCCTGACCGAACTGGGCGACGCCCAGCGCAGCGCACTGCGCCGCACCGACTTCGGCTTCGTCTTCCAATTCGGCCAACTCGTACCGGAGTTGACCTGCCTGGAGAACGTCGCCCTACCGCTGCGACTGAACGGCACCAAGCGCAAGGCAGCCGAGCGCCAGGCCCGCGACTGGCTGGAGCGGCTGGAGGTCGAGGGCGTGGACAAGCAGCGCCCCGGTGAGATCTCCGGCGGCCAGGGCCAGCGGGTCGCGGTCGCCCGCGCCCTGGCCACCGAGCCCCGGATGGTCTTCGCCGACGAACCCACCGGCGCCCTGGACTCCCTCAACGGCGAGCGGGTGCTGACCCTCCTGACCAACGCCGCCCGGGACACCAATGCCGCCGTCGTGCTGGTCACCCACGAGGCCCGGGTCGCCGCCTACTCCGACCGGGAGATCGTCGTCCGGGACGGCCGGGTGAAGGACATGGCGGGCTGGATATGACCATGCTCCGCTCGCAGCCCGAGGGCGAGCGGGACACCGCCGCACCCGCACCGCCGCCCGTGACCCCGCGCACCGGGCCGCTCGCCTGGGCCCGCGACCTCGCCATGGGCATGCGGTTCGCGGCCGGCGGCGGTCGGGAGGGCTGGATCCGCACCACCCTGACCGCCGCCGGGGTCGCCCTCGGCGTGGCGGTCCTGCTGCTCGGCGCCTCCGTACCGACCCTGATGAACGCCTGGCACGGCCGGGAGAAGGCCCGCGAGAACCTCGGCCAGGCGCACCCGCCGCCGCGCACCGACCGCACCCTCCTCTACACCTCGGTGGACACCACCTTCCGTGGCACCAGCATCCGCGGCCGGCTGGTCGATCCGGACGGCGCGCATCCGCCGGTGCCGCCCGGCGTGCGGCACCTGCCCGGCCCGGGCGAGATGGTGGTCTCGCCGGCCCTGAAGGAGCTGCTGGCCGCCCCCGACAACGCACTGCTGCGCGAGCGGCTGAGCAGTTACCGGATCGTCGGAGTGATCGACGATCAGGGCCTGCTGGGCCCCAAGGAACTCACCTACCTCGCGCGCACTGACTCCCTCGGCGGACGCGGCGGCTACCGCATCGACCACTTCGGCAAGAACTGGGACCCACAGCCCCTGAGCACGCCCGCCCTGGTCCTGGTGACCATGACGTGCGTGGCGCTGATGACGCCGGTGATGGTCTTCATCGGCACCTCCGTGCGCTTCGGCAACGAACGTCGGGAACTCCGGCTGGCCGCCCTGCGCCTGGTCGGCGCCGACGTCCGCACCACCCGGCGGATCGCCTCCGGCGAGGCGCTGTTCGGCTCGCTGCTCGGACTGTTGGGCGGCGGGGTGCTGTTCCTGCTCGGCCGCCTGCTGGCCCCGTCCATCACGCTGTGGGACATCAACGTCTTCTCCTCCGACGTCAGCCCCAGCCCGCTCGCCGCGCTGCTGATCGCCGTCCTCGTCCCAACCGCCGCGGTCCTGGTCACCCTGGTCGCCCAGCGCGGCATCACCATCGAACCGCTCGGCATCGTCCGCAAGCGCACCCCGGTCCGCCGCCGGCTGTGGTGGCGGATCGCGCTGCCGGTCGTCGGCGCGGGCCTGCTGGTGCCGATGGCCATCCGAGCGCGCCCGACCGACAACCCACTCGACGCCACCCGGCTCGCGGTCGGTTCGACGCTGCTGCTGTTCGGCGTCACGGCACTGCTGCCGTGGCTGGTCGAGCGGGTCGTGGGCCGGCTGCGCGGCGGCCCGGTCCCCTGGCAGCTGGCGGTCCGCCGACTCCAGCTGAGCAGCGGCCCGGCGACCCGCGCGGTCAGCGGCATCACCGTCGCGGTGGCCGGCGCCATCGCCATCCACATGCTGATGACCGGCTCGCAGGCCGGCTTCGCCGCTGCGTACGCCAAGTCCGGGCGGGTGCCGCAGATCAGTTTCTGGGGCCATGCGACCGGCTGGCAGCAGACCGAACGGGCGCTGGACGCGCTGCGCGCCACCCCCGGGGTCACCACCGCCCGCGGCCTGACCAGCGCCAACTCCGGCCGGATGCCCGCCCCGGGCCTCGACACCAGCCGCGTTTTCCCCGGCATCATCGCCGTCGGCCCCTGCGCCGAGCTGCGCAAGGTGGCCGACCTGCCGTCCTGCCGGGACGGCGATGCCTTCGTCACCGACGCCCGCGCCGCGGGCGTCAGGACCATCGCCCCCGGCGCCACCATCGACCTCAACCCGGCGGAGGGCTACGGCGAGCCCAGCACCACCCCCCACCCCTGGACGGTCCCGCCGTCCGCCCGCGCCGCCCACCTCATCCCGGTCGAGGACGGCCACCGCATCTACTACGACCTGCTGCTGACCCCCTCGGTCCTCGACACGTCCCGGCTCAGCAAGCCCGACATGGAGATCCTGGTCCGTTTCGACCGCGACGCCCCCGACGCCGTCGAGCGCATCCGCAACACCGCGGCCCGGATCGACCCGACGATGTACGAGGGCTCGTCCATCGACAACCCGCACGACCGGCAGTACACCGGCGTCCGCAACGCGCTCTTCATCGGCGCGGTGATCACCCTGCTGCTGATCGGCGCGGGCCTGATCATCTCCACCGTCGAGCAGCTCTACGAACGCCGCCGACTGCTCTCCACCCTCGACGCGTACGGCACCCGCCGCGCCACCCTCGGCTGGTCCGTCCTGTGGCAGACCGCCCTGCCGGTCGCTCTCGGGCTGGGCCTGGCGCTGGCCTGCGGCCTGACCCTGGGGTCGCTGCTGCTCGCCGTCATCGGCAGCGGGGTGACCGTCGACTGGCCGGTGGTCGCCGGCATGACCGCCATCGGCGCCGCCGTGATCCTCTTCGTCACCGCCCTGAGCCTGCCGCCCCTGTGGCGCATGATGCGCCCGGACGGCCTGCGGACGGAGTGAGGCACCCCCGCCCCGGCCGTGGAACTGGTCGCCACCGACCCCGTCGCAACCGTCCGCGCGCTCAAGCAGGAACCCGGCAAGGACATCTGGCTCCTCGGCGGCGGCGAACTGGCCGGCGCCCTCTACCCCGAGATCGACCAACTCCTGCTCAAGGTCGGCCCGTTGACCCTCGGCACCGGCATCCCCCTCTTCGGCCGGTACACCCCCTTCGACGTCCGCAGCTGGCAGCTGACCGACCACACGGTCCTCAAGAGCGGATCGGCGTTCCTGACGTACGACCGGGCGTGACACGGGAAACCTCAGGGACCGCCCACGAACGGGTGGCCGCCGGCCCCTTGAAGTTCCTCACGCCTGCGCGATCCGCACCGGCAACCCCCGCAACGCCCCCCGCAACGCCGCCGCGAACTCCTCGAACTCGTGCTGCCGCGCCGAGCCGGCCCGCATGGCCAGCGCGATCCGCCGGGACGGAGCCGGGTCGGCGAAATAGCCCGTGGCCAGCTGATCGTTACGAGCCGTCTCCACCCGCAGTGCGGTACGCGGCAGCAGCGTCACGCCCAGCCCGCCGGCGACCAGTTGGACGAGCGTGGAGAGTCCCGCCGCGCTGGTCGTGACCGGTGTGCCCTCCTCCCGGCCCGCCTCGCGACAGATGTCCAGGGCCTGGTCCCGTAGGCAGTGGCCTTCGTCCAGGAGCAGCAGGTCGAGTTCCTTCAGGGCGGCGCGGGGGATGTCGCCGCGGCCGCCGAGCCAGTGCTCCTTCGGGGCGACCAGCACGAAGTCCTCGTCGAACAGCGGGATTTCGGTGACCTGCGGGGCGCCGAGCGGCACCGCGAGCAGCAGCAGGTCCAGCCGGCCGTGCGCCAGACCGTCCAACAGGGAGGCGGTCTGCTCCTCGTGGACCTGGAGGTCCAGTTGCGGGTAGGTGTCGTGGACCAGGCGCAGCACGGCGGGCAGCAGATACGGGGCGACGGTCGGGATGACGCCGAGGCGGAGCACGCCGGTGAAGGGCGCGCGGGCCGCCTCCGCCTCCTCCATCAGCGCGCCGACCGCGTCCAGGACCACACGGGCCCGAGCCGCCACCCGCTCCCCCGCCGGCGAGAGCAGCACCTTGCGGGTCGTACGCTCCAGGAGCTGGACGCCCAGGGTTTCCTCCAGTGCGGAGACCGCGCCGGAGAGTGCCGGTTGGCTCATGCCGATCTCGGCCGCCGCCTCGCGGAAGTGCAGGTACTCGGCGACCGCGGCGAACGCCCGCAGCTGGGCCAGGCTGGGCTGGCGGGGCCGCCCGCCGGAGCTCACAGGTGAAGCCACTGATAACCACCTCCGATCAACATCCACAAGTCTAGCTATTTCCCTGATCAATGCCTCCTGTGGCACCGTGTTACCCGTCCAAGCCTCAAGGAAAGACCAGAAAGACCCCGTAAGGGACTTTCTTGCAACAAGGAGAGCGCGTGCTCACTGTCGGTGACAAGTTCCCCGAGTTCGACCTGACCGCCTGCGTCTCGCTGGAGAAGGGCAAGGAGTTCGAGCAGATCAACCACAAGACCTACGAAGGTAAGTGGAAGATCGTCTTCGCCTGGCCCAAGGACTTCACCTTCGTGTGCCCGACCGAGATCGCCGCGTTCGGCAAGCTGAACGAGGAGTTCGCCGACCGTGACGCCCAGGTCCTCGGCTTCTCCGGCGACTCCGAGTTCGTGCACCACGCCTGGCGCAAGGACCACCCGGACCTGACCGACCTGCCCTTCCCGATGCTCGCGGACTCCAAGCACGAGCTCATGCGCGACCTGGGCATCGAGGGCGAGGACGGCTTCGCGCAGCGCGCCGTCTTCATCGTCGACCAGAACAACGAGATCCAGTTCACCATGGTGACCGCCGGCTCCGTCGGCCGTAACCCCAAGGAGGTCCTCCGGGTCCTCGACGCGCTCCAGACCGACGAGCTGTGCCCCTGCAACTGGAGCAAGGGCGAGAACACCCTGGACCCGGTCGCCCTGCTGGCTGGTGAGTGACACCCATGGCTCTCGATGACCTCAAGTCCGCGGTTCCGGACTACGCCAAGGACCTGAAGCTGAACCTCGGTTCGGTGATCGGCAACTCCGACCTGCCGCAGCAGCAGCTGTGGGGCACGGTGCTGGCCTGCGCCATCGCCTCGCGCTCCCCCAAGGTGCTGCGCGAGCTGGAGCCCGAGGCGAAGGCGAACCTCTCCGCCGAGGCGTACACCGCCGCCAAGTCGGCCGCCGCCATCATGGCGATGAACAACGTCTTCTACCGGACGCGCCACCTGCTCTCCGACCCGGAGTACGGCACCCTGCGCGCCGGTCTGCGGATGAACGTCATCGGCAACCCGGGCGTGGACAAGGTCGACTTCGAGCTGTGGTCGCTCGCCGTCTCCGCCATCAACGGCTGCGGCATGTGCCTGGACTCGCACGAGCAGGTGCTGCGCAAGGCCGGTGTCGAGCGCGAGACGATCCAGGAGGCCGTCAAGATCGCGTCCGTCCTCCAGGCCGTCGGCGCCACCCTCGACGCCGAGGCCGCCCTCGCCGAGTAAGGCGCGGCGGAGCGGGTGGCGTTCGCCCCCGCACCATGCCCCATGCAAAACCCCCGCGGACCTCGTGTCCGCGGGGGTTTTGTGCGTGGGGCCCTGTGCGAGGGCGGGCGGCTCCGGCGGCCATCCGCCGCCGGGCCGCCGGCCGTCACTCCTGCGCCCGGGATTCGCCGCGCCGTGGCGGTGGGGTCGGGGCCACCGCGAGCGCGGTCGCACCGCGCGGCGGCACCGTCATCCGCAGCGCCTGTTCCCGGGAGTACGAGCGGAGGTAGCCGACGACGGTGTTGGTGACGGCCACCAGCGGGACCGCCACCACCGCACCGCCGATGCCGGCGATCAGGCTGCCCGCGGCGACCGAGAGGATCACCGCCAGCGGATGCACCCGGACCGCCCGGCCCAGGATGAACGGCTGGAGCACATGGCTCTCGATCTGGTTCACCGCCAGCACCACCGCCAGCACCAGCAACGCCGTGAACACGCCCTGGGTGACCAGCGCGACCACGCACGCCAGCGCGCCCGAGACCACCGCCCCGATCAGCGGGACGAAGGCGAACAGGAAGATGAAGACGGCGAGCGGGACGGCCAGCGGCACATCGAGGAAGTAGAGCCCGGTGCCGATGAAGAAGGCGTCGATCAGCGCCACCAGGACCGTGCCGCGGATGTAGGCGGTCAGCGTCCGCCAGGCGCGCGGGCCGGCGCCCGCCACCCCTTCACGGGCCGGGCCCGGAACGAGCTTGAGCGTCCACTCCCAGATCCGCCGGCCGTCGTAGAGCAGGAACAGCGTGGTGAACATCGCCAGCAGGATGCCGGTGAACATCTCCAGGACGACCGTGACGCCCTCCAGTCCGACCGAGGTGATCGCCTCGGTGTTGGCGCCGACCGCGTCCTGGAGGTTCTTGGCGATGTGGTTGATCTGGCTCTCGGTCACGTGGAACGGACTCTTGAGCAGCCAGCCCCTCAGCTCGGTGATGCCCTCCTGGATACGGCTGGACACCGAGTCGATGTTGTCCTGGACCTGCCACACGACGAACCAGCCGACCAGGCCCATCACCACGAAGCCACCGATGAAGGTCAGCGCGGTGGCCGGCCCGCGCGGCACGTTGCGCTGGCGCAGCCACGCCACCGTGGGCTGGAGCAGCGCCGTGATCAGCAGCGCCGCGACGAAGGCCAGCACCACCAACGAGATCGTGGTGATCACCTTCGCCAGCACCCACAACGTCCCGGCCAGCACCAGCAGCCGCCAGCCGGCCTCGGCCGCGACCCGGACGCCCCAGGGCACCGCCGCCACCGGATCCGGTGGAGCCGCGACGGCCGGGGCGTAGGTCGGCGGCGCGGGCACCGAATCGGGCGACCGAACGGCGGCCGGGGCCGGGTCCGACTCCTCCGCCACCGCCGGCTCCCGGGGAGCCCGCGGCTCCTCCGCCACCACCGGCCGGTGCCGCGGCGCCCCCTTCATGACGTCGGCGGCGGCCATGGTGTCGACGGCGTCCACAGCCGCCGCGGCATCCGCGGCGGCCATGGCGTCCGGCCCCCAGGTGGCCGTCGCGGTGCGGCCGGCCGACACGCTCTCCGTCGGTGCCCCGTTCACCGGGGCCCGCAGGCCGTACCCGTCCAGGCCGGACGCGCGCCCGGCGCGCCCCGCCGCTTCCCGGTCGGCTGCCTCCGCCGCGGCCTCCGCGCGGCGGCGCTGATCCTCCAGCCGCTGCGAGAGCCGCGTCAGACCGGCGCCTAGGCCACCGACCCACTGAGGCAATCTGGACATGTTGCTTCCTCTTCCCCGCCCTTACAGCCATCTGACGCCCCGACGTTACCCGTGCCGGATGCGCGAAACCCCCGAACGCGACGCGTTCGGGGGTTTCGGAGCACGGTGGCGCGGCCACTGGGGCCTCGCAACGGCCTAGTACCAGCTGTTCGCCTGCCAGAACGACCAGGCACCGCAGGGGCTGCCGTACCGGCTGTTCATGTAGTTCAGGCCCCACTTGATCTGGGTGGCCGGGTTGGTCTGCCAGTCGGAGCCCGCGGAGGACATCTTGGAGCCGGGCAGCGCCTGCACGAGACCGTAGGCGCCCGAGGAGGCGTTGGTCGCCTGGTAGTTCCAGCCGGACTCGTGGTCCACGATGTTGCTGAAGCACTGGAACTGGTCGGACGCGATCATCTGGCGGGCCATCGCCTGCGTCTCGGCAATGGAGTAGGAAGCCTTGGCGACGAAGTCGCTGGCGTCGCGGACGGCCGAGCGGGAGGCGGCCAGCGCCTTCTCGCGGTCCTTCGCGTCCTTCTCCGCCTTCGCCTTGTCCGCAGCGTCCTTCTTGCTCTGCGCGGTCTCAGCGGCTGCCTTACGGGCCGACTCCTGCGCGGACTTCAGCGCAGCCGTGTCCGCCTGGGTGGACGCCGAGTCTGCCTGCTGCGTCAACGAGGCAGTCTGCACCTGGGCCTGCTGGCCTGCGGGGATGTCAGCAATCGTCGCGTCGGCCGCGGTGGCCTCGGTGTTGCTCACCGATGCCTGGCTGCCCGATGCGACGCCGACGACGGCGCCGACGGTGGTGACCGCGGTGGCGGAGGCCACTGCGAATCCCCGGACCGAGATCCGGCTCACACGTTTTCCTTCCAGCATCGCCCGCTTAGGTGACCTCGCGGACGCAATCGTGCCCCTGACGCTGGCCTCCCCTTGTTCCGGCGCCTGTTGAACGGTGGGCGCCGACTGGTCACGGGAGGCACTGGCCCGGTACGTCCCCCTCGGGGGTCCGCGTGGTGCTCGGGCGGCATACGGCAACTCGCTATGAAGTTCGGGTCGTCCATACACCCTGGAGGGTGCGTCTGGGCCGTATGCGGGGCCTGACAGGACCCAGACTCTGCCCGAACGGGCTACAGGGAAGCAATTCTCTGCCGGGTGTGAAAGCTCACACCTCGTTTACCCCCCAGAATTTCCGGATATCCGAGCGCATGCCAGCGCCGCCCGGCTAGGCTCCTTCGCCTCTCCGGGCGGCGCATCATTTCACAACCGGTCAGATCCTGCCGTCCTCCAGCATTTCGGTCACCAGAGCGGCGATCGGCGACCGCTCCGAGCGGTTCAGCGTGACGTGCGCGAAGAGCGGATGCCCCTTCAGTTTCTCGACGACGGCGACCACTCCGTCGTACCGCCCGACCCGGAGGTTGTCGCGCTGGGCGACGTCATGGGTCAACACGACCCGGGAATTGGCCCCGATCCGGGACAGAACGGTCAACAGGACGTTCCGTTCCAGCGACTGGGCCTCATCCACGATCACGAACGCGTCGTGCAGCGACCGGCCACGGATGTGGGTCAGCGGCAGTACCTCCAGCATCCCGCGGGCGACCACCTCTTCGATGACGTCCTTGCTGGTCACCGCGGACAGCGTGTCGAAGACGGCCTGCGCCCAGGGGCTCATCTTCTCCGCCTCGGTGCCCGGCAGATAGCCCAGTTCCTGGCCGCCGACCGCGTACAGCGGCCGGAACACCATCACCTTGCTGTGCTGACGGCGCTCCAGCACCGACTCCAGCCCGGCACACAGCGCCAGCGCCGACTTGCCCGTACCGGCCCGGCCGCCCAGCGACACGATGCCGACCTCCGGGTCGAGCAGCAGGTCCAGTGCGATCCGCTGCTCGGCGCTACGGCCGTGGATCCCGAACGCCTCCCGGTCGCCGCGCACCAGCCGGACCGCGCCCTCCGGGGTGACCCGACCGAGGGCCTTGCCGCGCTCGGACTGGAGGACCAGCCCGGTGTGCACCGGGAGTTCCTCCGCGCCCGGGACGGGGGCGGTCTCGGCGGCGAACAAGTCGTCCACCTGCTCGGCGGAGAGGGCGAGTTCGGCCATGCCGGTCCAACCGGAGTCGGTGATCGCCAGCTCGGCGCGGTACTCCTCGGCCAACAGCCCCACCGAGGACGCCTTGATGCGCATCGGCAGGTCCTTGGAGACGACGGTGACGTCGAACCCCTCGGCCTGGAGGTTGCGGGCGACCGCGAGGATCCGCGAGTCGTTGTCGCCCAGGCGGCTGTGGCCGTTGAGGAAGGCGGCGGGCAGGAGTCCGGGGTCGGAGTGGTTGAGTTCGACCCGGAGCGTCCCGCCGAGCTCCCCAATGGGGATGGGGGCGTCCAGTCGCCCGTACTGCACCCGGTACTCGTCCAGCCGGCGCAGCGCCTGCCGTGCGAAGTACCCGAGTTCGGGATGGTGCCGCTTGGCCTCCAACTCCGTGATCACGACGACCGGCAGTACCACCTCGTGTTCGTCGAAGCGGGACATGGCGGCCGGATCCGCCAGCAGGACGCTGGTGTCGAGGACATAGGTGCGCCGGTCGCTCTCACGGCGCTTCTTGCTGTTCACCACGGGTGGACGAACCCCCTCGGATGAGGTCGGGGTGCGACGACGTCGCCGGGGACAGGACCGGGTTCTGGCCGCGCTGCGCGGGCCGAACGCCGGCCCTCCGCGTCGTCCGTGCGGTACGCACGATCGTCCGTGATGCGCAAAGGGCCTCCCGGGCGGACGGCCCCATGCCGTCCGCTGAGATCCGGTGCCCACTGGCTTGTTTGTTCCGGGCACCGACCTGCCAGGGATATTCCCTTCAACCCCCGCGCCCATGCCACGGCATATGACACACGCTCGATGAACCTTTGGTTACAGGTGCCCGCTGACCGGCGGAAAGAAGGGCGAAGCACCCACGAGGCGCAGGCGGGGCGCCTGGAAGCGCCCCCGGCGGAGGGGCGCCGGAGGGGGCGTCAGGGGAAGCACCGTCAGCCCGCGGAGGACGCGCGCCCCAGGGCGCGAACCCCGGTGGCGCCCGGGTCCACACGGCGCGCCGTGACCGGAACGCACCCCCGAAAAATGGCCGGATCGTTCCCCATTACCTGGCCGAAACTCGCCCTGCCGGACGACCGAACCGCCCGTCGGAAGGCCGGCCCACGGCCCTGGGGCCGGTCCGGTCCTGCTCCACCGGACAGGCTCTAGAACCCGAAGCGCCGGTGTCGGGCCGCGTAGTCGCGCAGTGCCCGCAGGAAGTCGACCTTCCGGAACGCCGGCCAGAAGACCTCGCAGAAGTAGTACTCCGAATGAGCGCTCTGCCAGAGCATGAAGCCCGACAGCCGCTGCTCGCCGCTGGTGCGGATCACCAGGTCCGGGTCCGGCTGGCCACGGGTGTAGAGGTGCTCCGAGATCAGGTCGATGTCGACGATCTCGGCCAGCTCCTCGAAGGAGGTGCCGCGCTCGGCGTGCTCCAGCAGCAGCGAACGCACCGCGTCCGCGATCTCCTGGCGGCCGCCGTAGCCGACGGCGACGTTCACCAGGACGCCCTTGTTGTCGAGGGTGTCCTGCTCGGCCTTCTTGAGCACCCGCTGGGTCTCGTCGGGCAGCAGGTCGCGGTTGCCGACGTGGTGGACCCGCCAGCGGCCGTCCGCGGCCAGGTTGCGCACGGTGTTCTCGATGATCCCCAGCAGCGGGGTCAGCTCGGACGCCGGCCGGTCGAGGTTGTCGGTCGACAGCAGCCAGAGCGTGACGACCTCCACATCGGTCTCCGCGCACCAGCCCAGCAGCTCGTCGATCTTGGCCGCACCCGCCAGGTGGCCCTGCTCGGTCGACAGCCCGTCGGCCCGCGCCCAGCGCCGGTTGCCGTCCAGGATGACGCCGATGTGCTTGGGCACCTGGGTGTGGTCCAGACGGCCCTCCACCCGGCGGGCGTACAGCCGGTAGACAAGATCGCGCAGTGCAGGCGGATACGGGATGCGCATCCCGGAAGATCGCAGCATGTGTGGTCCAGCCCCTCCGTACCGATGGCCATCGCCCCGTCGCATAAGGGGGCAACTTTACTTCTCGGCTGTCTCAACAGCCCAATCAGGTAGGTCACAAGTCCGTGATAGGGAGAGGACCATGACCACTGGCACTGACTACCGCGCCGCGGATTCACGGTATGCCTCCATGGAGTACCGGCGCACCGGCCGCAGCGGCCTCAAACTCCCCACTATCTCCCTCGGACTCTGGCACAACTTCGGGGACGATCGCACCCTCAGCTCCCAGCGGGCCATCCTGCGTCGCGCCTTCGACCTGGGCATCACCCACTTCGACCTGGCCAACAACTACGGTCCGCCGCCCGGGTCCGCCGAGCTGAACTTCGGAAAGATCTTCGCCCAGGACTTCCGCGGCTACCGCGACGAGCTCATTCTCTCGACAAAAGCCGGATATCTGATGCACCCCGGCCCTTACGGCGAATGGGGCTCCCGGAAATACCTGCTCTCCTCGCTGGATGCCTCACTGAAGCGGATGGGTGTCGATTACGTCGATATCTTCTACTCGCACCGCTTCGATCCGGACACCCCGCTGGAGGAGACGATGGGCGCGCTGGCGTCCGCCGTCCAGCAGGGCAAGGCCCTGTATGTCGGGATCTCCTCCTACCACGCGGAACAGACCGCCGAGGCGGTCCGCATCCTGCGCGAGATGGGCGTGCGCCCGCTGATCCACCAGCCCTCGTACTCGATGATCAACCGCTGGATCGAGGACGACGGCCTGCTGGACGTGCTGGACGAGGCCGGGATGGGCTGTATCGCCTTCGCGCCGCTGGCCCAGGGCATGCTCACCGACAAGTACCTCAACGGCGTCCCCGAGGGCTCGCGCGCCGCGCAGGGCAAGTCCCTGGACCCGGGTCTGCTCACCGACGAGGTCGTCCGCCGCCTCCGCGGGCTCAACGAGATCGCGGCCCGCCGCGGCCAGTCGCTGGCCCAGCTCGCCCTGAACTGGGTCCTGCGGGACACCCGGATGACCTCCGCCCTGATCGGCGCCAGCAGCGTCGCCCAGCTGGAGGCCAATGTCGCGGCCCTGGGCGCCCCCGCGATCACCGATGCGGAATTGGCCGAGATCGACGAGTTCGCCCGGACCACGGAGGGCGTCAACATCTGGGCCCGCCGCTGAGTCGAGGGGCTTCCCCCGTGGTGGGGGGCGCCGGGGTTCGCCCTACGGCCTCGGTCCACCGCCTCGGGCCGGGGCCCCGCGGTACGGGGGCTGCGCCGGGGCCGACGGGGTGCGGCGACGCCTGCGACGAGGCGGGACGGCGCCGCGCAAAGAAAAGCGGGCCGGTCCGTGGGGGGGATACGGACCGGCCCGAGGGGGGGGCTTCCACCATAACCCCGCGGGAGGGATGCTCCGTGCATCGCGGGGTGGCCGGCGTGGCTCGGGCTTCCGCGGGCGGTGTCAGCGGGCCGCGGCGGCGCCCAGCAGCAGACCACAGAAGGCCCCGATGATCATGAAAGGGCCCAGCGGCATGGTCTCCTTGCGGCCCGTGCGGCGGGCCACCAGGAGGAACGTCGCGTAGAGCGCGCCGATCAGGATCCCCGCCGCGCCCCCGGTGAGCAGCGTGGACCAGCCGTACCACCCAAGGGCGACCCCCAGCCCGAGCGCCAGCTTGACGTCGCCGAGGCCGAGGCCCGAGGGGTTGACGAGGAAGAGCAGGAGATAGCACGCGGCGAGGGCCAGGCCGCCGAGGAGGGCGCGCAGTGCGGTGTCCGGCTCGCCGGTGAGCCAGCCGACGGCGCCGAGGGCGGTGGCCGTGGCCCCGGCCAGGGGCAGGGTCAGGGCGTCGGGGAGGCGCTGTACCCGTCGGTCGACGAGCGCCAGGAGTACCGCGACCGGCGCCATCAGGAGCCAGACGGCGAGTTCCGGGCGGGCGCCCGTGGCCGCGGCCAGTGCCGCGCAGACCAGTGTGGTGGCCGTTGCGGTCGGCACCGTGGCCGGCCCGTACGGCGCCCGGCAGTCCGGGCAGCGGCCGCGGCCCAGCCAGCCCGACGCCGGTCCGGTGAGCGCATGGCCGTCGGGGCAGTGCGTGCGCCAGTCCTCCTCGGCTGGCACGGAGAACCGGTGCGCGGGCCGCGGTATGAGGAGGCCGGCGGCCGCCCCGTAGGCGGCGGCGAGCGTGATCAGCGTGACGGACACGGATCGACCCTAGAGCGCGGTGGTTGATACAACGGCGGGCATGGGGAGTTGGGTGGATGGTCGGGGTGTTCTGGAGGGCGCGGACGCCGAGGTTCCGGTGGAGGTCGCGGCGTCCTATCGGGCGCGGACCCGGGGGCTGTTGGGGCGGGACGGGATCGTGGGGGCGTTGTTGCTGACCCCGGCGAGCGGGGTGCACACGTTCGGGATGCGCTTCGCGATCGATGTCGCCTATCTCAGCCGGGACTTCACGGTGCTCGACGTCCGCACCATGCGGCCCGGGCGGCTAGGTCGTCCGCGGCTGCGGACCCGGCACGTACTGGAGGCGCAGGCCGGGGAGATGGCCCGGTGGGGGGTGCGCCGGGGGGTGCGGGTCCGCGTGCGCGTGCGGTAGCAGAGGCCCTCGGTGAGGGGGAGTCAGCCGTCTGCCGGGGTGCCGGCGCTCACCGGGATGCGTGGCGGGACGGTGGCGGGCGTGGCGGCGGGGCGGCTGCGGCGTTGGAGGGCGGCGGCCCAGGCCGTGGCGGCGAGGCCGAGGAGGCCGGTGGCGGCGCCGACCCAGGCGACGGAGGGGAAGCCGAGGCCGGCGTCGATGGTGAGGCCGCCGAGCAGGGGGGTGAGGGTGATGCCGACGTTGAAGGCCGAGGTGTTGACGGCGGGGACCAGGGTGGGGGCGTCGGGGGCGAGGCGGAAGACCCGGGACTGGACGACCGGGTTGATGACGTAGGACGTGAAGCCGAGGACGAGGACCAGGACGAGGGTGGTGGGGAGGTTGGTGGCGGTGCAGGCCAGGGCGGCGGAGGCGAGGGTGAGGGCGGCGACGCCGAGGGCGAGGGTGCGCAGGGGTGCGGTGTCGGCGAAGCGGCCGCCGACGGTGACGCCGATCAGGCCGCCGACGCCGTAGAGCGAGAGCACGGCGGGGACCCAGCCCGCGGGGAGGCCGGTCACCTCGGTCAGGAGGGGGGCGAGGTAGCTGAAGGTGACCACGGCGGCGCCGAAGGTCAGTGTGGTGATGAGGTAGGAGAGCCAGAGCTGGGGGCGGGCCAGACCGGTCAACTCACGGCGTACGGAGGGGGTTTGCGGGGCGGCGGGGGTGGCATCGGGGGCGCTGCGGCGGGTGCCGGGCAGGACGGCGAGGAGGGAGAGGGCACTGAGGACGGTGAGGCCGGCCACCGCCCAGAACGCCGCGCGCCAGCCGGCGTGCTGGCTGAGGATCGTTCCGGCGGGCACGCCCACGACGGTGGCGAGGGTGAGCCCTATGCCGACCGCGGCCAGCGCCTTGCCCTTCACCTGGGGCGGCACCAGGCTCACCGCGGTCGCGGCGGCCACCGCCCAGAAGCCCGAGTAGGCGACGGCGCTGAGGATGCGGGTGGCGAAGAGGACGCCGTAGCCGGGGGCCAGCGCGCCGATCACGTGACCGGCGACGAAGACCAGCTGGAAGGCGATGAGTGCGGTGCGGCGCGGGACCCGGAGGGTGGCGACGGCCAGTACGGGGGCGCCGAGGACCATGCCGATGGCGAAGGCGGAGATCAGGAGGCCGGCGTCGGGGATGGAGACGCCGAGGTCGGCGGCGATGTTGGGGAGGAGGCCGGAGAGCATGAACTCGGAGGTTCCCTGGACGAAGATCGCCAGGCCGAGGAGGTGGACAGCGACGGGCATGGGGTCCTTCTTGGGTCGGAGTGTCGGGGTGCGGTGGTGTCGGGGTGCGGTGGTGCTGGGGTGTCGGGGTGCCGCGTGGGCACGTTTTGGATCGGTCGGTTCAAAATGTGGGCAGGATGGGGTCAGGGGTGACCGTGATCGAGGGAGGAATGGGGGGTGCCCCGCGGGCTCCGCAAGGGAGCAGGGTGGGGGCGGGGCGATGCTAGAAGGCCGCCAGGGTGGCGTCCGCCACGTTTTCCAGGGGCGCCCGGCCGACGCCGGCGCGGGCCGAGACGCGGATGCCGCCGATCGAGGCGATGAGGAGGTGGGCGAGGGTGCGGGCGTCCTTGTCGGGGGCGATGTCGCCGTCGCGCTGACCGGACTCGATCACGCCGCGGATCATCTCCAGGCGCACGCCGTAGTCCCGTTCCAAAGTGGTGGCCACCGCGGGGTCGTGGGACGAAACCTCGACGGCGGTGTTGACGACGAGACAGCCGCGGCCGTCGGGGTGGTGGGTGAACTCCTCGTCGATGACGCGCTGGAGGACGGCACGGAGCTTCTGACGGGCGGTGCGGGTGCCAGTTTCGGCGCCGGCGCCAGCGCCTGCGTCACTACCGCTGCCACTGTCACTGCCGCCATCGAGGAGTTCGGCGAGCTCGCCGTTCTTGTGCTCCATGTAGCGGGCCAGGGCGCGCTCGAAGAGGTCGTGCTTGCTCTTGAAGGTGTTGTAGATGCTGCTGCGACCCAGGCCGGTGGCGTCGCACAGGTCCTGGGTGGACGTGGCTTCGTAGCCGGCGGCCCAGAACGCCTCCATCGCGGCGTCGACCGCCCGCTCCTCGTCGAACTTCCTGGGTCGGGCCATACGGGAACGCTAACACTTATTGGACCATGCAGTCCAATACAAGAACCGGGCCACTATCCGCCGTTGCGCGGGAAGCTGACCTCGACCCGGCGGTTCTTCCGGCGGCCGGCCTCGGTGCTGTTGTCGGCGATCGGGTACTGCTCGCCGTAGCCGCGGATCTGGAAGCTGACCGAGGAGCCCAGGTCGACGGCGAGTTCGCGTTGGACGGCGTTGGCGCGCTGCTTGGAGAGGACCAGGCCGTGCGCGGCGGAGCCAAGGTTGTCGGTGAAGCCGAAGACCCGCAGGTCGGTGGCGTGCTGCTTCCTGACCTCGTCGGCGATGGCGCTGATCCGGGCCAGGGCGTCGGTCGACAGTTCGGCACTGTCCTTGCTGAAGAGGACCTCGGCCTGGAGCGCGAAGGTGATGTTGTCGTTGGTGTCCTGCCGGCGCTCGGAGCCGTCGTCGGTCTCCACGATGGACTTGATGTTGAGGACCTTGGGCGGGGCGAGCTTGGCGCCCTGGACCATCCGCAGGTTGGGGTTGGTGGGGTCGATGCGGACCGGCGCGGTGGTGTCCTCGGTGATGCCCGGCGGGTCGGCGTGGGCGGCGGGGGCGGTGAGGGCGACGGTCAACAGGAGCGCGGCGGTGGCCGTGAGGGCCGTACGGGAGGCGGTCATCGTGGGCGGCTCAGTCGGTGATCCGGACGGTGGCCGGCGGCATCGTCGGCAGTTGGAAGTCCACCTCGGTCACCTTGGCGGGCGGGGCCGGGAACTGCGCGAAGATGGGCCGGCTCTGGCCCGGGAGCAGTCCGCTCAGGCCCGTCGTACACAGGCATTCGCCGTTGGTGTCGCGCAGGACCAAGTACCGCTTCTTACCCGCCTTGTCGACCAGGGTGGCGCCGGAGATGGACGAACGCGACTTCAGTTCGGTCTCGTTGGAGCGCCAGTCGATGGCGTTGAAGGCGCGGGTGCCCCGGTTGGTGACGGTGCCTTCGACGGTGACGAAGCCGCCGGAGTCGCGAACCGCGGACTGCAGGGTGACCTCGATGCCGTCCGGGCCCTTCATCTCGCCGATGACCTTGTTGGCGTCGGCCGCGGGGGAGCCTGCGCCGCCGTCGTCGGGGGTGGCGCTGTGGGCGGCCGGTTTCCTGCCGTCCGGGGTCTGCCCGCCGTCGTCGCCGCCACCACCGCAGCCGGCCACGAGGAGGGCCAGGCCGAGCGCGCTCGCCGTGGCGACCGCTCCCCTGGCGGCCTTCGTGGTGCGCCGAATGCTCATGGATGCGTTCCTTCGCTGAGTGCGGTCGGGAGGTCGGTGGGGGTCATGGGGCGGCGGGGTCGAGGGGTGGGGCGGCGCTCACCGGGCCAGGCGCACGGAGAACAGGTCGGCGGCCGTGGGGAGGTCCTGGGGCCGGTCGGGGTCGAGGGTCCAGCCCTTGCCGTCGCAGATCAGCGAGCGGGGGGCGGGCTTGGGGGCCGGGCCACCGTCCTTGCCGCCGCCGGGCGTGGGGGTGGGGGTGGGGGTGGGGCCGGCGGTGGGGCCGGCGGTGGGTCCGCCGGCGGGCGGGGCGAAGGTGCAGCGGGGGGCGACGACCGCCTTCGCCCCGGCCGCGGCATGGGTGCTCCCGGTGCTCGGGATGACCGAATCGCCCACCGTGTGGCGGGTCCTGACGGTGACGGCGAACGACGTCGGCCAGGAGTCCGGGGTGCAGGACGAGACCGTGGCGTCGTTGCGGCCGGCGAACCAGCCGGCGTTCTCGCAGGCCGCGTCGGAGGGGACGCCGCGGCCGTTGAGGAGCTCTTCCCAGGCTGCCGGGTCGGTGGTGCTGGTGCCGTCCTGGAGCCCGGCGAGGAAGCCCTTGCGGAGCTCGTCGCGGTACTTCTGGCCGGCGGCGAGGGCGGCGGCGTCCGCGGCGGTCTGGGCGCCGTTGCGGGTGGCCGCCGCCTGGCCCACGGCGAAGAAGGCGAGCGCGAGGAAGAGCAGGCCCCCGATCGCGACGAGGTAGATCGGCAGGGTCTGCCCCGCGTCGCGCCGGCGGCGGCGGCGCGTGAGGGTGGTGGCCGGCACGGGTGGGGTGGCGGGATCTAGATCCCGACGACGTCGGAAATCTTGTTGGCGATGGCGTTGGCGATCTGACTGCCGAAGTCGGTGGTCGACAGGACCAGGACGATCGCCACGACCACCGCGATGATGCCGAGGTACTCGATCGAGGTCTGTCCCCGGTCGTTTCTCACGATCCGCTTCGCCATCGTCTTCCCCTCCATGGGCGGCCGTCCCGCTCTGGTGCGGCCGGGGTGTCCCCGTGGTGCGCTCGTCCGCGCTCGTGCCACGAGAAAAGTACGCCGGAACGGCATTCCCGGAACAGAGGTTCCGAACCTCGCCCTCGTCCGAAACCACCAACGAGGGATCGGGCGACACGTTTCGGCCACCGCGCGCCACCTCAGCCACCCCCGCTCCCCCTCCGGAATCCCCCGAAGTGCCGCCTGTTGTCGCGTTCTTGCTGCCCATGCGGGCCGGTCGCTGCCCGCACCGTGGTGTGCGGCGGTCGGCCGGCGCCACCACTGTGGCACAACTCGTTGCGCCTGCGAAGACTTTGACGGGAACGCGGACCGTGGACCGGCCTCATCCGGCCGACTGCCAGAGCCCGACCACCGACGCCGCACCCGAGCAGTCGTCACCGCCGGAGGGATCGGGCGCGTAGAGCGTCCAGACCCCGAACGCCTCCAGCAGCAAAGGGAGTATGCCCAGGATCAGGACGGCCAGGGCGAGTCCGGAGGTGCGGGTGGCGCCGTGGTCCCAGCCTCGCCGGGCCGCGCAGCGGACCAGGGCCGCATAGAGCACCGGCGCGGCGAGTCCGCAGGCCAGACCGGCCCATGCGGTGATGTGCATCCGCAAGGACGGGCCGAAGTAGTGGCAGTCGTGGAAGGTGTCGTGGGCGAAGGCGGTGCCCTGGAGGAGGGCGAGGGCGGTACCCAGGACGACGAGGCCGGGCACGCCGAGGGCGGTCCAGCGGCGCCAGGCCGCCGGGGGCCGGACCGGGGCGGGTGGGGACGGTGCGGACGGTGCGGTGCGGGTCATGCTCACTTGTCCATCAGGGAGCCGAAGTCGGTGCCGGAGCCGAGGAAGAAACCGGCGATGAGCAGGATCATCGTGGCCGGGACCATGAACGTGGTGACGACCATGGTGGCCTTGGGGACCGCGCGGGCGGCCCGCCGGCGGGCGTTCTGGGCGTCCGTGCGGCGCATGTCGTTGGCGATCTGGATGAGCGTCTCGACGATCGGCGAACCCAGTTCCTCGCCCTGTTGAAGGGCGGTGACGAACTGCGCGACCTGTTCAGAGTCGTTGCGTTTCCGCAGCTCCTCGAAGGCGGCGCGGCGGCTGACGCCCATGTCCATCTGGCGCAGGGTGATGCGGAGTTCGTCGGCCCAGGGTCCCTCGTACTTCTCGGCGACCCGGTCCAGCGCCTGGCGGAAGCTCAGGCCGGCGCTCACCACGACGGCCAGCACGTCGAGAAAGTCCGGAAGCGTGCGCTCGATGGTGTCCTTGCGCTGGCGGACGGCCGCCCAGATGCCCACCTCGGTCCAGAAGAGTCCGAACAGCACCATCAGGACGCCCAGTACGGGCTGCCCTTTCAGGAACATCACCAGTGCGCCGAAGAAGCCCAGGCCGCCGTAGACCGCGCGGCGGGCGGCGTAGCGGTCGACGGTGAGTCCCCCGGGGTTGCCCGCCAGGTCGATCCGGCGGCGGACCCGCGCCACCCGCTTCTCGCCCATCAGCCGGAGGACGAGCGGGGCGTAGCGCATACCGGTGCGGTCCACGGCCGAGCCGACGGCGGTGGTCCGGGTCGCGCCGACCTCCAGGGACAGTGCGAGGTCGGGCGGGAGTCGGGCCTCGCGGCGGTAGAGCGCGATCCCGCAGCAGATGCCGGCGACCGACAGGGCGAGGGCCAGGGCCAGCACGATTCCGATTGCCATCAGTCCTTCTTTGGGCAGCTGACGGACGCCTAGACGTCGATCTTGGAGAGCCGGCGGATGAGGAAGAAGCCGAGCGCGTAGAGGGCAAAGGCCACCACGACCGCGAGCTGGCCGAGGAAGGACGACGTCATCCGGTCGATGGCGCCCGGGGCGATGCGGTTCATCAGCAGCAGGGTGCCGATGCCGAGCAGCGGGACGACGTAGGCGGTGACCAGGACCTGGGAGAGCTGGGTGCGGACCTCGCGGCGGGTCTCCTTGCGCTCCTCCAGGGTCTTGGTGAGGTTGCGCAGCGAGCCGACGACGGTGCCGCCGGCGCGGTTGGCGAGGACCAGGGTGCTGACCAGGACGACCAGTTCGCGGGAGGGCAGGCGGGCGGCGAGTTCGCCGAGGGCGTCGTCGATGGAGTGGCCGACGGCGAGTTTGTCGGACACCTTCGCCAGTTCCTCGCCGGCCGGGGCCTCCAGTTCCTCGGCGGCCATCGCCAGGGCGGTGCGCAGGGCGAGGCCGGCCTGGGTGGCGTTGGCGAGGATCCGGGAGAGTTCGGGGAGTTGGTTGATGAACCGCTCGATGCGCTTCTGCCGCTGCCAGTTGAGGAAGGCGAACGCCGCCCAGACCGCGATCACCGCGGCGATCGGCCCGAAGAACGGGGCGAGGACGGCCTGCGCGGCCACCCACAGTCCGATCACCGTGGCGACCATGTAGACGAAGAACTCGCCGGGGGTGAGGTCCAGTCCGGTGGCGGCCAGGCGCAGTTCCAGGCCGCGGCCGAAGCGGGTGCCGCGCAGGGTGCGGTCGATGGACGGGAAGCGGCGGCGGCGACCGACCACCGGTAGTCCGCGGGCGTCGTCGAGCCGGTCGACGATGGCCTGTCGCTGGGCGCGCCCGGAGGCGTAGGTACGGACCCCGGCGACGGCGAGCGCGCCGCAGAGCACGGTGGCGCCGAGGGCGAGCAGGGCGAGGGTGCTCCCGCCGGTCATGACGTGGCCTTCCGGGTGGCGAGTTGGTCGTCGGTGGCCGCCACGCCGAAGGCGGGCGGGGTGGGTTCGCCGGCCATGAAGAGGCGTTCGGCGACCTTGCGGGGCAGCGGGAAGTAGTGGAAGGCGCCGTGCACCACGCGGTCGGCGCCCATCGGTTCGGCCTCGAAGCGGCAGACCGTCACGATCCGGTAGTCCTCGTGGCCGCGGGAGTCCAGCAGGGCGATCTCGCTGATCCGGCGGGTGCCGTCGGCGTGCCGGGTGAGTTGGACCAGGCAGTCGACGGCGCTGTTGATCTGGTCCCGCAGCGCCTCGAAGGGGATGGTGACGTCCGACATGGCGGCGAGGGTCTGGAGCCGCATCAGGGCGTCCTCGGCGCTGTTGGCGTGGACGGTGGCGAGCGAGCCGTCGTGGCCGGTGGACATCGCCTGGAGCATGTCGAGGGTTTCGCCGCCGCGGACCTCGCCGACGATGATCCGGTCGGGGCGCATCCGCAGGGAGTTGCGGACCAGGTCGCGGATGGTGATCCGGCCCTTGCCCTCGACGTTGGGCGGGCGGGATTCGAGCCGGATGACGTGGGTCTGTTGGAGCTGGAGTTCGGCGGCGTCCTCAACCGTGATGATCCGTTCGCCGTCCGGGATGAGTCCGGAGAGGGCGTTGAGGAGGGTGGTCTTGCCGGCTCCGGTGGCGCCGGAGACCACCACGTTGAACTTGGCGCGCACCAGTCCCGCCAGCAGCATCAGCATCTGTTCGTCGAGCGTGCCGATGCCGATGAGTTCGGCGAGGGTGTAGGCGCGGGGGAAGCGGCGGATGGTGAGGGTGGCGCCGTTGAGGGCCAGCGGCGGGATGATCACGTTGACCCGTTCGCCGGTGGGCAGGCGGGCGTCGACCATCGGGTTGGACTCGTCCACCCGGCGGTTGACGGTGGAGACGATCCGCTCGATGGTCTGCATGAGTTGTTCGTGGGAGGCGAAGCGGACGGGCACCAGCTCGACCCGGCCGTGCCGTTCGACGTAGACCTGGTCGGGGCCGTTGACCATGATCTCGGTGACCGAGGCGTCCTCCAGGAGCGGTTCGAGCACGCCGAGGCCGAGCGCCTCGTCGACCACCCGGCGGATGAGTTGGGCGCGTTCGGCGGTGGACAGGACCGGGCCCTCGCGGCTGATGATGTGTCCCAGGACGCGTTCCAGCCGGGAGCGGCGCTCGGCGGCGGACAGCGAGGACATCTCGGCGAGGTCGATCTCCTCCAGCAGCTTGGCGCGGTAGACGGCGACCAGGTGGCTGTCCTGGCGGGCTTCGCCGGCTGGTTCGGGTGCGACGATCCTGGCTTTGAGGCTCATCGCGGGGGCGCTCCTGTCGTTGTTCGTGGGGATTGCGCCGGCGCTCCGGGCGCTCCTTCGGGGCGGGGCATGGTGGCGCTGCGGCGCGCGGAGCCGAAGTCCGCGCCGGGGACGATCGAGGGGATCCGCACGGTCGCGGTGGCGCTGACGCTGTCGCCGGAGCCGCCGACGGTGATCGAGGCGTGGTCGGCGACCCAGCCGCTGATCGCGGCCCGGCCGGCGGTCTGCGGGTCGGTCTCCTGGTCGGCGCGGTCCATCGAGGCGGTGCGGGCCGCGGCCCGGGCGGCGGTGCCGGCCTGTTGGACGGCGTAGGCGGCGAGGCCCAGTTGGACGGCGGCGAGGGCGACGACCAGCAGGACGGGGAGGATGCCGAGGAACTCCAGGGAGGCGGAGCCGCGGTCGGAGTCCCGGGCGCGCCGGCGGGTCCGGGCGGGGGTGGGGGGCCGGTGGGTCATTGGTCGGGTGCCTCCTTGGCGGCGCCGGCGGTGCCGGTGACCGTCCACGGGAAGTCGCCGGCGCCGGGGAAGAGCACCGGGACCTTGATCCGGACCGTGGCCTTCCACAGTCCCGCCCCGGTGGTGCAGGCGGTGGTGGAGCCGCTCCGCCAGGCGCGGGGGAGTTGGTCGGCGGCGGCGGTGCGGCAGGCGCCGGCGCCGCCGTCCTCGGTGGCGGTGGCGGCCCGCGCGCCCCGGTCGGCGGCGTGCGCGGCCAGTGCGTAGGTGTAGCCGGTCAGCGCGCACTGCCAGAGCAGGGCGAGGACGACGAGGATCAACGGGAGGAGTCCGAGGAACTCGACCGAGACCTGGCCGCGGTCGCGGTCGCCCGGTGCCCGGCCGGGCCCTGCGGGACGCCGCATCGCTCAGCCCTCCTCGTAGGGGCCGGCCGGGTCGAACGGGCCGGTGCCGCCGGAGCCGGTCGGGGTGCCGCGCCGGGCGCCGAACCGGCCGCCGGCGCCGGTGGCGGGCCCCGGTGCCGCCCCTGGGCCCGCCCCCTGGCCCGTCCCGGGGACAGGTGCCGCCCCGGTGGTGAGGGCCTTGCGCTTGCGCCCGGTGAGCATGGGACGGTTGCGGTGGCCGCCGCGGCCCGGGCGGGCGGCCGGTTCGCCGGCCAGGCCCAGTTCGCCGGCGAGTTCCCACAGGGCCGCGCGGACCGTGGAGCGGGCATCGAGGTCCTGCATCCGGCCCGCGTCGACGCAGGGCTGGAGTTCCTTGAACGCGGCCGGGACCGGGGTCCGGGCGACGTAGGTGCCGGTGGCCTTGGCGACCAGCGACGGTTGGATCTCGGTGTGGCGGGTGAGGCGGTTGACGACGGTGGTGGTGTCCTCGGCCTTGCGGATCCGGAGCCGGTCCCACAGCCGCACCTGGCGTTTGGCGGCGCGGACGCAGATCACGTCCGGGGTGGTCACCAGCAGGGCCACGTCGGCGAGTTCGACGGCGGCGGCGTTGGCGGACTGCATCTGGGAGCCGCAGTCCACGATCACCACGTCGTAGCGGGAGCGCAGGGCGGTGACGATCTGGCGGGCCGCGCGGTCGTCGACCTCCTCGCCGCGTTCGCCCTCCTCGGGTGCCAACAGCAGTCCGAGGCCGGTGTGGTGGGCGTGCACCGCGTCCTGGAGGACCCGGGCGGAGATGTCCTGGATCCCGGCGAGGTCCACGACCGAGCGGCGGAACTGGACGTCCAGGTAGGAGGCGATGTCGCCGGACTGGAGGTCGAGGTCGACCAGCGCGACCCGGCGGCCGGCGGCCCGGGCGGCGAGCGCCAGTTGGACGGCGGTGACGGTGGTGCCGACGCCGCCCTTGGCGCCGGTGACGGTGACCAGGGTGCCGGTCGGCGCGGGCAGCGCGTCCTGGTTCCCCCCTAGGTGGACGCGTACCCCGGCCGCCCACTGGGCCGCGGCCTGCACCCGGGCGGCCAATTCGTCGTAGCCCAAGGGCAGGGCGACGATGCCCCGGGCGCCGGCGTCCATCGCGGCCGAGAAGAGGGCGGGGCCGGCGTCGGCGGTGATCAGGACGACGCCGACGGCGGGGAAGCGGAGCGCCACTTCGCGGATCAGTTCCAGTGCCGGGACCGGGCCGATCCCTTCGTGGACGAGGACGACCTCGGGGAGCGCCTGGACGGCGGCGGCCGGGGTGCCGGCCGCGGGTCCGGCGGCTGCCGGCGGTGTCGCGCCGGGCTGCCCGGCGGCGCCGGCGAGGGCGTTGAGCAGCGCGGTGGCGTCGGCGACGGCGGGCGCCGGTTCGGTGTCCGGCATCTGGTCGAGGAGTGCGGCCAGGGCCCGGGCGGTGTCCGGGTCGCCGACTGCCGGGAGGATGCGGATGGTCACCTGGGCCTCCGGGTCACTTGTCGCCGTCGAGGGTGTACGTGCGCTCGCCGGGCGGGATGGTGGCCTGGGTGCCGGGGGCGAGCAGGGCGAGCCGTACGTGGGAGGCGAACGACTCGGCGTAGGCGACCCGTTGGGCGTCCTGGGTGTCCAGGGCGAAGGTGATCGGGACGGCCTGGCCGGGCTGGCGGCTGGTGGCGCCGGTGCTGCCGGGGTCCTTGGCCCCCAGGGGGGACAGCTTGCCGACGTCGATGACCTGGGCGCCGGCGACGATGACCTTGGACACCGGCTTGTCCTCGGGGCGGCGGCCGTCGAAGGTGGCGAAGATGTTGACCCGGGAACCGGGGTTGATCTTGCCGGCGACTCCGGTGGCGGCGTCGATCATGATGGCGATCTCCTGCTGTCCGGGCTGGAGCGCCGGCCGGTCGACGACCATGTCGTCCTGGAGCAGCGAGCCCTTCCTCAGCGGGGTCACCGCGATCTTGCCGCTGACCTTGTCCAGGTCGGTCACGGCGGTGGGCGGCAGCCAGCGCTCCGGGATCCTCACCTCTTCGAACTGCCCGGGATCCAGCGTTTTATAGGCCGCGACATCCGTTTTGAGGCGGTAGGCGGTCCGTTCCGGTCCGACCTTGGACTCGACGTTCCGGATCACCGACAGCACGCCGATGAAGGCGCCGACCGCACACAGGACGGACAGGAGCAGCAGGATCACTCCGCGGCGCTGGCGTGAGTTCATGGGCGGGGGACCTCGATCGGGACGGGGGCGGGGCGGTCAGGGCCGGCGGTGGACGCGAACGGGCTGCGGTGCACGGGCGGTTCAGCGCACGTGGGCCACCGCCCGCGCGGCGCCGGGGAGGGTGCGGAGGTCGGGGTAGTCCGGGTGGCCGGGCAGCCCGGGCAGGCCGCGCGGACCGGGTGGCGGCTGGGGGCCGACCGGCCGCTGGACCGCGCCGGTCATGGCGTCCGGTCCGCGGACGTCGAGTTGGCCAGGCCCGCCGCGGACCCCGGTAAGGCCGGTGAGGCACGTGACACCGGGGACACCGGGGACACCGGGGACGTGGGGCGCGCCCGCGCCGTGGGGTGCTCCGGAGCCGTACGGGCCGCCGGGGACGTGTGGCGCTCCGGTGCCGTAGGGCGCTCCGGCGGCGGGCGGCGTGCCCGTGCCCTGAGGGGTGCCCGTGACGTGCGGTGGGCCCGTGACACAGGGTGCGTCGGCCGGGTCCGGCACCGGTACGCCGGTGATGCCGACCACCCCGGGGACACCGGAGGGCGCCACGGGTGACAGGCCGCGCTGCCGCAGCGGTGAGCCGGCCGGGTCGGGCGCGGCGGGGGTGGTGGACGGGTCCGCGGCGGGGGCGGGCGCCGGCGCCGTGGCCGCGGTCGGCGCCCCGGCTATGGCGGCGGGTTCCCGCCCGGCGGAGCCGCCGCCCGCCCGGTCCCGGGCCAGCGGTGCCGCGCAGAACGCGCAACGGTCGCCGATCACTTCCTGGCCGCACCAGCCGCACTCCTCGCGCCGTACGGACGCCACGAGGCGGCTGAGCAGTGCCGGATCGGGGATGGCGGCGGCGAATTCGATCAGCTTCTGGGTGCCCCACCAGCGGGCGGAGTCGGTGGGCAGGCGCGCCTCGTAGACGCCCTGCACCTGCCAGGCCGGGGCCAGGGCTGCGGTCACCCAGTCGGCGGTGAGCTGGCCGCGGGCGACCGCGAGTTGGGTGGCGAAGCCGGGCGGGCGGAGTCCGGCATGGGTGCTGTGCCGGTCGAGGTGGAGCAGTTGCGGCTGCGGGGTGGCGAGGACCGCGAAGTGCGCGCCGGGCAGCCAGGACTTCATGTGGGAGCGCAGGTCCACCTCGACCCGGTCCAGCCCGCTGACGCTGCCCAGCAGGGCGCCAGCATGGACGTAGTGCGCCAGCAGCCGGGCGGCGCAGGCCAGCACGCCGGGGCTGAAGCCGCACACCGACAACTGGCGGAGCTGGCGGGCGAGTACGGCGACCCCGAGCGGCGGCAGGGCACTGGGCAGGATCGCCATCCGCTCGCTCTCCAGGACGGCGCGCAGGGTGTGCAGCCGGCGGACGTGCTCCGGTGGGCAGGCGGTGGAGTACAGGACGATGAGGTGGCCGTGGTGTTCCAGGACCGCGCTGAGCTCCGTCAGGGCCTCGTCCAACGGCTGGAGGTGGGGGGCGCGGAGGACTACCGCGGCGGGCGTCTGCCGATCGGTCGCGGGCAGCGCGAGGTCCGGACTGGTGACTGCAATCGCGGTCGGCACGTCGCTCCCCCACTCCTTCCGGCCTCCGGGGCTCCCGGGACCGCGGATCGGCACAGCTCTGCGCCATCGGCGCCATACGCTCAGCACTTTATCCACAGAGATACGTCCCGGAGAACACGTTCTGGGCTACTCGTCTTGCCCGCTGGTCCACAGGGAAACCCCGCATACCGCCCAAGCGGCGACCATCGGAACACCCGCTTCCGACCGGACCCTTGACACCGTTTATTGGTCTGGACCACCTTGTACGGCAAGCCCAGGGGCCCCTGAGCGCACACGGCACCACTCCCCCAACCACCCCCCACACGGAGGCAGTCGTGGTTCGCGCACGCAGAGGAACAGGTACGGCAAGGACGAGCGGTACGGCAAGGACGGCGGGTACGACGAGGGCGGGAGGCGCCCGTGGACGGCTGCTGGCGGGGGTGGCCGCCGCCGCGCTGGCCTCTGCCGGGCTGGTCGCCGCCGGTCCCGCCGGCACCGCCGGAGCGGCCGGATCGACCGGCCCGGCGGCCCGCACCGCGGCCGTCCCCAAGCACGCCCTCACCGGCTACTGGCAGAACTTCAACAACGGTGCGACGGTGCAGAAGTTGAAGGACGTCGACGACGCCTACGACATCATCGCGGTGGCCTTCGCCGACGCGACCGGGCAGCCGGGCGCCGTCACCTTCAACCTCGACCCGGCGGTCGGCTACGGGTCGGCCGCCGACTTCACGGCGGACATCAAGGCCAAACAGGCGGCCGGCAAGTCGGTGGTGCTCTCGGTCGGCGGCGAGAAGGGCGCGGTGGCCGTCAACGACGACGCCTCCGCGCGGAACTTCGCCGACTCGATCAACGGCCTGATGGACGAGTACGGCTTCAACGGCGTCGACATCGACCTGGAGAACGGCCTCAACTCCACGTACATGACGCAGGCGCTGAAGGCCGTCCACGCCAAGCACCCCGACGTCGTGGTGACGATGGCCCCGCAGACCATCGACATGCTGTCGCCGCAGAACGAGTACTTCAAGACGGCACTGGCCATCAAGGACTTCCTGACCGTCGTCAACACGCAGTTCTACAACAGCGGTTCGATGAACGGCTGCGACGGCAAGGTGTACGCCCAGGGCTCGGTGGACTTCCTGACCGCGCTCGCCTGTACCCAGTTGGCGGGTGGGCTGGACCCGTCGCAGGTCGGCCTGGGCGTGCCGGCGTCGCCCAGCGCGGCGGGCGGCGGCTATGTCGCCCCGTCCGTGGTCAACGCGGCGCTGGACTGCCTGACCACGGGCAACAACTGCGGCTCGTTCAAGCCGTCCCGGACGTATCCGGGGCTGCGGGGCGCGATGACCTGGTCGACGAACTGGGACGCCTCGAACGGCGGCGCCTTCGCGAGCCAGGTGGGCGGCCACGTCCACGGGCTGCCGTAGCCGGCGCCCTCCCCTTGACGCCACCCCCCGAAAAAAGGCCAGGTCCCGTGCACGTGGTGCACGGGACCTGGTTCCTTACGGCGCGCGTCAGCGGTGTACCGGTCGGCGGTGTCCGGTCAGCACCTCAAGGTCAGCGGCTCGCAGTCAGCGGCTTGCGGCTTACGGTCAGTGGCGGACGCCCGACGGCTTGGGCAGGGTGCAGCCCGCGGCGTTCAGGTCGAGCTTGTTGCCGGCGCCGAAGCACTTGGGAATCGAGTAGGTCTCCTCGGCGTAGTTGATGCCCTTGTGGACCGTGACGTTGCCGTTCTCGTCCACCTCGCACGGGTTGTTCTCGGTGCAGCGCTCACCGTTCTCGTTACCCGTGTTGTTGATGGCGGTGACCTTGCCGGTGGCGTTGTCGATCACCGGTGACCCGGAGGTGCCGCCGATCGTCTTGCACTCCGGGGTGTAGCGGACGGAGTCCTTCCAGGTCCAGCCGCCCTCCTTGAGGGTGGGCACGAACCCGTCGATGCTGCAGGTGTAGGTCTTCTTCCAGTAGCCGGAGACGACCGTGATCCCGGCACCCTTGGTGGGGTGGTCGGTGGACAGCTCCAGCGGCTTGATGCCGTACTTCTGCTCGATCTCCGCGTACGTCGAGCCGGTCTCGTACAGCGTCACGTCGGTGTCGGTCATCGTCGCGTAGGTGACCTTGGTGGCCTGGATCGTGCCCAGGTCGCCGGCGGACTTGTCCAGGACGGTGAAGCTGCGACTGGAGGGCTGGTCGACTATGACCTTGCCCGGGGAAGGCATCCCGCTCTCCAGACAGTGCCCGTTGGTCATCACCAGCGCCGGGTCGTTCGGCTGCGAGGTGGGCATCTTGACGATCGATCCGGAACAGTCGTCCAACGCCACCGTGCCGGCGAAGTCAACGGCCTTGGTCTGCGGGGGCTTCGGCTTGTGGTGCGCGGCGGCACCGGCCGGGGCGGCGCCCGCCGGGGTGGCGGCGGTCACCAAGGCGGCGGCTCCCAGTACGGCGGTGGCCAGGGTGCCGACGAGAGGTCGATACATGTGGGGGTCCTCTCAGCTCTGTGTCCGGAGTTGCGCGGCGTCAGTTCTCCTCTGCCGCTCCGGATTTGTCATGCGCATTGTTCGCTGGCGTCGACCGCGCGGCAAGGAATTTCCGGAAATCGGTGACGAGTGGACGCCGCGCCCACGACCGAACACCGGGGTTCCCTACCCCATAACGCCCCTTCGGCCACCTCGACTTGACCTCACCTGGACCGGCATGGGGCTGCCGCGGCGGCTCGTTAGGCGCCCACCTGCCGGGCAATGCGACGGTGTCCCGGAACACCACCTCGTGTTCCGGGACACCGCCGCCGGTGAAGCACACCGCGCCTTCCTAGACGAACAGGCTCACCACCGCCGCCATCGCGAACCCGGCGAGCGAGAGCACCGATTCCAGGACCGTCCAGGACTTCAGCGTGTCGCGCTCGGAGATCCCGAAGTACTTGCTGACCATCCAGAATCCGCCGTCGTTCACATGCGAGGCGAAGATCGAACCGGCCGAGATCGCCATGATGACCAGCGCCAGATGGGCCTGGGAGAGCCCCTGCGCCTCGACCAGCGGCAGCACGATCCCGGCGGTGGTCACGATCGCCACCGTCGCCGAACCCTGGGCCACCCGCAGGACCAGCGAGAGCAGGTAGGCCAGCACGATCACCGGCAGCCCGACGTGGTGGAAGGTGTCCGACAGCGCGGTCGCCACCCCGCTGCCCTTGAGGACCGCACCGAAGATCCCGCCCGCGCCGACGACCAGCAGGATGTTGCCGACCGGCTTGAGGGACGAGGTGGAGACCAGCTCCAGGGACTTGCGGGACCAGCCGCGCCGCACGCCCAACAGGTAGTACGCCAGCAGCAGGGCGAGGGTCAGGGCGACGAACGGGTGGCCGAAGAACTCGATGACCGAACGGCCGGTGGCGAGTCCCCCGTGGCCGGAGCTTGTCGGAGAGCTCGGGGCAGGGGCCAGCGCGACGGAGGAGAAGGTCGCCAAAAGGATCAGCACCAACGGGGTGCCGATGATGGCCAGGACGGTGCCCAGCGCGACCGGCCGCTCCCGCGGACCGTCTCCCCCGAGCTCCGATCCGGGGGAACCCCCATCCGCTACCTGCTCGGCGGCGACCGCGGCCCGGGCCTCCTCCGCGGCCTCCGCCATGTCCTGCGGGACGGGCACGAACAGCCGCTTGCCGATCCAGGCGGCGTAACCCCAGGCCGCCAGCACCGCGGGCACCCCGCACACCACGCCCATCAGGATGATCCAGCCCAGGTCGACCTTGAACAGGCCGGCCGCGGCCACCGGTCCGGGGTGCGGCGGCAGGAAGGCGTGCGTCATCGACAGACCGGCCAGCAGCGGCATGGCGTACAGCACGATCGACTTGCCACTCTTCTTGGCGGCGGCGTAGACGAGCGGCGCCAGGACGAAGATGCCGACGTCGAAGAAGACCGGGATGCCGAAGATCAGGCCGGTCAGGCCCATCGCCAGCGGGGCGCGCCGCTCACCGAAGAGGGCCAGCAGCCGGGCGCTCAACACCGCGGCGCCGCCGGAGACTTCGAGGATCGCGCCGAGCATGGTGCCCAGGCCAATGATGATCGCGACGTGGCCGAGGATCCCGCCCATGCCGGTCTCGATCATGGAGACCGCGTCGGACTTCTGGACCGTGCCGAAGAGTTCGGTGACGGAGAGGCCGGCGGCCAGGCCGACCACGATGGAGACGCCGAGCAGGGCGACGAAGGGCTGCAACCTGACCTTCATGATCAGGAAGAGCAGCAGGGCGATGCCGAGGACGGCGACGGTCAGGAGGCCGGGCGTGCCCGGTATCAGGGCCAGCAGTCCACCGGTGTGCGGTGGTGGCGGGGCAGGGGTCGCGGCAGCGAGGACCATGGGTGACTCCGTTGTCAGGCCGGGTGTGTCCAGGCAGGGGGGACCGCGGCACGGCACCCCGGTCGTACGGGGTGCCGTGCCGTGCGGCGGACGGTGCGCGCGGCGGTGCGCTAACGGCGGGCGGTGCAAGGGGTGTGGTGCCTCAGCTCAGGACGGCGAGCGCGTCGATCTCGATGAGCAGGCCCTTGGGCAGGCCCACGTAGACGGTGGTCCGGGCGGCCGGGGCGGCCTTGAGGCCCTGCTCCTCGAAGTAGGCGTTGTAGATCTCGTTCATCTCGGCGAAGTGGTCCACGTCCGTGAGGTAGACGCGCATCATCATCACGTCGTCCCAGGTCGCGCCGCCCTCTTCGAGGATGGCCCGGACGTTGGCGAAGGTCTGGAGGGTCTGCTCGCGCAGCGTCGGGCCGGCCGGCGTCGGGGCCTGGCCCTCGACGGCCGGCAGGAAGCCGACCTGGCCGGCGACCTGGAGGATGTTGCCCTTCTTGACGCCGTGCGAGAACTTCGCGGGCGGGGTGGTGTGGGTGGCCGGGGTGAGGGCGATCTTCTCGCTCATGTGTGTCCTTCAGACGTGCTTCACGGGGCCGGCTTGTGGCCAGGGCTTGTGGTGCCGGAGTACTCCCGGCTGATGGCGTCGGCGGTGCGGCGCACCAGCGGGAGCAGGGTGAGGAGATCCTCGGCGCTGACGACGACGTTCGGTGCCGAGACCGACATGGCGGCCGCCACCCGTCCGTCCGCGCCGCGGACGGGGGCGCCGATGCAGTTGATGGACTCCTCGTGGCCACCGAGGTCGGCGGCCCACCCCTGTTCGCGCACCTTTGCCAGCTCGGCCAGGAAGGCCGCGGCGTCGGGCGTCGAACGGGACGTGTAGCGGGGGTAGTCGAGCTTGTCCGCGAGGGCGCGGCGCTCGGCCTCGGGCAGGTCGGCCAGGAGCAGCTTGGCGACCGCGGCGACGGTGATCGCCACCGGCTTGCCGATCCGGGAGTACATCCGGACCGGATAGCGGCTCTCGACCTTGTCGATGTAGAGGACCTCGTTCTCCTCGTAGACGGCGAGGTGGACGGTGTGGCCGCACTTCTCGTTGAGTTCGACGAGGTGGGGGTGGGCGATCTCGCGGACGTCGAGGTTTTCCACGGCTTCCTGGGCGAGGGCAAAGAGCCGGGCGCCGAGGCGGTAGCGCTGGTCGGGCTGGCGGTAGACGAGGCCGTGCTCGTGGAGGGTGCGCAGCAGCCGCAGCGCGGTGGACTTGTGCACGCCGAGCCGGTCGGCGACCTGTCCCAGGTCGGCGGGTCCCTCGGCGAGCAACGGCAGGATGCTCAGCGCCCGGTCGACGGTCTGGCTCATGCGCGTGCCCCGCTCCGCTCGGCCCGGCCTTCGCCAGGGGCGCACCTGTCGATGGTCTTCTCGCTGCGCTCGTTCACTGCGTGCGTACCTCCTGGTCCGGGGCCTGGCTGGCGTCCGTCCAGCCGGGGCCGAGGTGCAGTTTCCCCCAGGCGTCGTCGTCGAGCGCGGCAAGGCGGTCGGCCAGGGCCCGGCCGGGTGGCGCGGCGAGGTCGCCGGGGACGGTGAGGGCGGCGGCGGCCCACAGGTGGCCGTGCCGGACCCGGGTGCGCAGCGGCAGGGCGCGCAGGGCGGCGGAGAGGAATCCGGCGGCGAAGGCGTCGCCGGCGCCGACCGCGGCGACCACGTCGACGGTGGGGGCGGGTACGTGGATGCCGGCGGGCTCCTCGTCGCGGCCGGGGGTGCCCGGGGCGTGTCGGAAGACCAGCGCCCCGGCCTCGCCGAGCTTGACGACCAGGGTCTCCGGCTCGGGCAGCGCCGCGCGGACCGCCCGGGGGTCGGGCAGGCCCCAGGCGGCCAGGGCCTCGTCAGCGCCTACGAACACCACGTCGGCGGTGCGAGCCAGGTCGAGGAGGATCTGCGGGCCCTGCGCGCCGGACCAGAGGTGCGGCCGGTAGTTGACGTCGAAGGAGATCAGCGGGCGGGCAGGGGCGGCCGGGGTGTCGCGGTCGACTGCCGGACGAGCTCCGTCGGCGCGCAGCGCCGGCCATGAGGGGTGGCGGTCGGGCGACGGGCGGGACATGAGGGTGCGCAGCAGGCCGAGGCAGTCCGCGGAGAGCGCGGCGGTGATGCCGGTGAGGTGGAGCACTCGGCCGGTGCGGAGGGCGGCCGGGTCCATGGTGGCCGCGGCCATCGCGGAGGCGGCCGAGCCGGCGCGGTAGTAGGCCACTTCGTGGGCGTCGGTGGCCCGGTCGCCCGCGGTGCGGAAGTAGATGCCGGTGGGGCGGGAGGGGTCTCGGTGGACCGCGCGGGTATCGACGCCGTACCCGGCGATCTCCCGGACGAGGTGGTCGCCGAAGCCGTCGGCGCCGACCCGGGAGATCCAGCGGGTGGGGTGGCCGGCGCGGGCGAGGGCGCAGGCGACGTTGGACTCCGCGCCGCCGATGGCGCGCTCGAAGGCCGGAACGTCGGCGAGCGGCCCGGGCGCGGTGGGAAGGAAGGTGACCATGGACTCGCCGAGGCAGACGACATCGACGTCCGGGGCGGCGCCGGCCGCCGGGACGGGGGTGTCGCTGACGTTCGAGGACCTGGTCACGATCGGTTGCGCTCCTTCGCTGTGCCGCCGATGGGGGTTCCCTGCTCGGAGCGCTCCGGAGAGCTCGGGGCGGGGTTCGCCATGCCGCGGGGTTCGGGCCGTTTCCCGGTCGGTGCGAGGCCGGATCTTCCGTCCGCCCGCGGCGTGCTGCGCACGGTCGGTCCCTACGTTTGCCCACCATTGACCGGGCGATGGCTCGGATGTTAGACAGCTGTCAGCGATATGCGCAATGGGTGTTGCAGAGGGTGCAACACACTCTTCGAGGAGGCTCCATGGCCGGCGAGCGGCTCGCGCAGGAACTCAAGAACCTCGCGGACGACAAGGTCGATCACCGCTTCAAGGCGCTCCCCCCGGACGCCGCCGGACTCACCGTCGGGGAGCTGGCCGCCGAGCGCCGCAACCTCTTCACCGACGGCTTCACCACCCCCGTCCTGGCCCTCTCCGCCGAGTCGGTCGAGCACAACCTCGCCCTCCTGGAGACCTACGCCGCCCGGCACGGCCTGGCCTTCGCCCCGCACGGCAAGACCTCCATGGCCCCGCAGCTCTTCGCCCGCCAGCTGGCGCACGGCGCCTGGGGAATCACCGCGGCCGTCCCCCACCAGGCCCGCGTCTACCGCGACTTCGGCATCCAGCGGATCTTCCTGGCCAACGAGGTCGTCGACGCCGCCGCGCTGCACTGGCTGGCCGGCGAACTCGCCGCCGACCCGGACTTCCGCTTCGTCTGCTACGTCGACTCGGTGCGCGGCATCGAGCTGATGGACGCCGCCCTGCGCGCCGCCGAGGCCACCCGCCCGGTGGACGTCGTGATCGAACTGGGTGCCGGCGAAGGGGCCCGGACCGGGGCCCGCACCGAGGCCGAGTGCCGCGAACTGGCCGATGTGATCGCAGGCGTGGACACCCTCCGCCTGGTCGGCGTGGCCGGCTACGAGGGCGAGGTACCCGACGCCGACCACGAGCGGGTCACCGCGTGGCTGCGCCGGCTGGTCGCGCTGGCCGCCGACCTCGACGCCGCCGGCCGCTTCGCCGACCTCGACGAGATCGTGGTCAGCGCCGGCGGCAGCGCGTGGTTCGACGCGGTCGCCGAGGTCTTCGCGGCGCTCCCCGAGCTCTCCGCGCCGGTCCTGAAACTGCTGCGCTCGGGCGCGTACGTCTCGCACGACGACGGGCACTACCGCCATCTCACCCCCTTCAACCGCGTACCGGACGAGGGGGCGCTGGAGCCGGCCTTCCGGCTCTGGGCGCAGGTCGTCTCCCGGCCCACCCCCGAGCAGGCGTTCCTCAACGCCGGCAAGCGGGACGCCGCCTACGACCTCGACCTGCCGCAGGCGCAGGCCGTGCGCTCCGGCCGGGACGGCACCCTGCGCCCGGCGGCCGACCTCACCGTCACCGGCCTGTCCGACCAGCACGCCTGGGTCCGGACCGAGCACGCCGGGGACCTGGAGGTCGGCGACTGGGTCGCCCTGGGTCTGTCGCACCCCTGCACCTCCTTCGACAAGTGGCAGTTGATCCCGCTGGTCGAGCGGGACGGCACGGTCGTCGATTTCATCCGCACGTTCTTCTGATACCCGCCGGGGGTGCGCCGACCGCCTCGGAGCACCCCCGACAACCCCCTGATCCGACCCTGACCCGACCCTGACCCGACACCCCGATCGACCGACCCCGATCGACCGGCCCCGGAAGGCCCGAGAACGCCCGAGCGGACCCGAGCCAAGCCCGCCAACGCCCGCAAAGGCCCGCGAACGCCCGAGAAAGGCAGCCCGCCCATGGACACCGTGCTCCGCGACGTACGCGTCATCGACGGGTCCGGCGGCCCCTCCTACCGCGCTGACGTCGCCCTGGCCGGCGGCCGGATCGCCACCGTCCACCGGGAGTCGGCCGGCGGCCCCCGCCCGTCCGCCGCCCGCACCGTGGACGCCGCCGGCCTCGCCCTCGCCCCCGGCTTCATCGACATGCACGCGCACAGCGACCTGGCGCTGCTACGGGACCCCGCGCACACCGCGAAAGCCGCCCAGGGCGTCACCCTCGAAGTCCTCGGCCAGGACGGCCTGTCCTACGCCCCGGTCGACGACCGCACGCTCACCGCGGTCCGTGCCCAGATCACCGGCTGGAACGGCGGTGGCCCCGACGACTCCTCCCTCACCTTCACCTGGCGCACCGTCGGCGAGTACCTCGACCGCCTGGACCACGGCTTCGACGGCGAGGGCATCGCGGTCAACGCCGCCTACCTCATCCCCCAGGGCACCGTCCGGATGCTCGCCGTCGGCTGGGACGACCGCCGGGCCACCGACGCCGAACTGGACCGGATGCGGCAGCTGGTCGCCGCCGGTCTGGAGCAGGGCGCGGTCGGCCTCTCCTCCGGCCTCACCTACACCCCGGGCATGTACGCCTCCGACGCCGAACTGACCGAACTGTGCCGGGTGGTGGCCCGCTACGACGGCTACTACTGCCCGCACCACCGCTCCTACGGCGCCGGCGCCCTGGCCGCCTACGAGGAGATGATCGCCCTCACCCGCGAGGCCGGCTGCGCCCTGCACCTCGCCCACGCCACCATGAACTTCGGCGTCAACGAGGGCCGAGCGCCCGAACTCCTGGCCCTCCTGGACAAGGCCCTGGACAGCGGCGCCGACCTCACCCTGGACACCTATCCGTACACCCCCGGCTGCACCACGCTCGTGGCGATGCTGCCCAGTTGGGCCAGCGAGGGCGGCCCGGAGGCGATCCTGGCGCGGCTGGCCGACGACACTGCCGCCGCGGCGATCCGGCACGACCTGGAGGTCGAGGGGTCGGACGGCTGCCACGGCGTCCCCATCGACTGGGACACCATCGAGATCTCCGGCGTCACCGACCCCGAACTGGCCGGCTGGGTCGGCTCGACCCTCGCCCGCAGCGCCGCCGAGCGCGGCGTGGAACCTTGGGACGCCGCCCGCCACCTGCTGCGCGCCGACCGGCTGGGCCCGACGATCCTCCAGCACGTCGGACACGAGGACAACGTCCGGCAGATCATGCGGCACCGGGTCCACACCGGCGGCAGCGACGGCATCCTCCAGGGCGCCAAGCCGCATCCGCGGGCGTACGGCACCTTCCCCCAGTACCTCGGCAGGTACGTCCGCGAGCTGGGCGTGCTGTCCCTGGAGGAGTGCGTGGCGCACCTGACGTCGCGCCCGGCCGCCCGGCTGCGGCTGCCCGACCGCGGCCTGGTCCGCGAGGGGTACCGCGCCGACCTGGTCCTCTTCGACCCGGAGACGGTCGCCGCCGGCTCCACCTTCGACACCCCGCGCACCCTGCCCACCGGCATCCCGCACGTCCTGATCGACGGCCGCTTCGTCATCGAGGACGGCCGCCGCACCGACGCCCTGGCGGGCCGCGCGATCCGGCGCACCCCGGGCCGGCACGGCTAGCCCCCGGCATACCGGCCCGAACGGGACCGCCGGCGTCCCCGCCACGAAATCAGCACCCGTCATACCGGTCACACCGCGTGAACGTTTCCGCGCCATCCGCCGACTACGTGGCGAAAACCACCCGGCAGGCAGCGCTACGCGCCCGTAGAGTGGCCGTCATGCAGGTGATCCAGTCAACGAAGCTCGCCAACGTCTGCTACGAAATCCGCGGCCCGGTACTTGAGGAGGCCATGCGGCTGGAGACGGAGGGTCACCGCATCCTGAAGCTGAACACCGGGAATCCGGCGGCGTTCGGCTTCGACTGCCCGCCCGAGATCCTGGAGGACGTCCTCCGCTCGATCGGCACCGCGCACGGCTACGGCGATGCCAAGGGCCTGCTCTCGGCCCGCCGCGCGGTGGTGCAGCACTACGAGACCAAGGGCATCGAGCTCTCCGTCGACGACGTCTACCTGGGCAACGGCGTCTCCGAGCTGATCCAGATGTCGATGCAGGCGCTGCTGGACGACGGCGACGAGGTGCTGGTACCGGCCCCGGACTACCCGCTGTGGACGGCGTCGGTCTCGCTCTCCGGCGGCACCGCGGTCCACTACCGCTGCGACGAGCAGGCCGACTGGATGCCGGACCTCGCCGACATCGAGCGCAAGATCACCGACCGCACCAAGGCCATCGTCGTCATCAACCCCAACAACCCCACGGGCGCGGTCTACGACGACGAACTGCTGCGCGGGATCGCCGAGCTCGCCCGCCGGCACAACCTGATCGTCTGCGCCGACGAGATCTACGACAAGATCCTCTACGACGGCGTCACCCACACCCCGTTCGCCGCGCTCGCCCCGGACCTGCTGACGCTGACCTTCAACGGCCTGTCCAAGGCGTACCGGGTCGCTGGCTACCGCAGCGGCTGGCTGGCGGTCTGCGGCCCGAAGGCGCACGCCAGCTCGTACATCGAGGGCCTGACGATCCTGGCGAACATGCGGCTGTGCGCCAACATGCCGGCGCAGCACGCGGTCGCCACCGCCCTCGGCGGCCGGCAGTCGATCAACGACCTGGTGCTGCCCGGCGGTCGACTGCTGGAGCAGCGCGACACCGCCTACGAGCTGCTGACCCGGATACCGGGCGTCAGCTGCGTCAAGCCGAAGGGCGCGCTCTACGCCTTCCCGCGGCTGGACCCCAAGGTGTACAAGATCAAGGACGACCGGCAGATGGTGCTGGAGCTGCTGCGCGCCGAGAAGATCATGATCGTCCACGGCACCGGCTTCAACTGGCCCGAGCCGGATCACTTCCGCCTGGTCACGCTGCCGGACAAGGACACCCTGACGGACGCCGTCACCCGAATCGGCGCCTTCCTCGACGGTTACGGACAGTACTGAGCCAAAGCGACCTCTATACGGATCATAACTTTAGACAGAGTCTAAGCTAGGATGGCCTCCTAGACGTTTTCAGGAGGCCGTCCCATGTACGAACCGATCCGCACCAAGTCGGTCCACAGCATGGCCGTCGCCCCGGGGATCCCGCACCGCTCCCGCGAGGAGGAGCTGGACATCCGGCTCGCCGGGCAGCTGACCGCCCTGCTCACCGTCACCGACGAGCTGCACGCCCTGACCGAGTGCGGCGCCGAGCGCGCGGCGCTGGCCTCGGCGGCCGACCGCATCGCCACCGAGGTCGCCCGACTCAGCGGCCACCACCCGCTGCGCGCCGAACCCACCGACGGCGGCGACCCGGCCCGGATACCAGCCCTCCAGCAGCGCGCCCACACCCTCGCCGGGAACGCCCTGGCCGTCGCCACCTCGCGGGACGACGCCGGCGCCATCGCACTGGCCGAGGAGCGACTGGCCGCCCACGACGCCAACGGCATGGACCTCGCCACCGCCTGACCGACCCCAGCCCGGCGCCCCCTACCCGGCGCTCGCGCCCCGGTGGCGACCGCCCGACACCTCCGACAACGCCGACAACGCACCGCACGACGCCCGCCCGGGGCCCCGCACGCAAGTGGTGCGGAGCCCCGGGCGGGCGTGACACAGGCCGGGCGGTGCGCCTCGCGCCGCCCGGCGAGCGAGGACTAGCCGAGCCGCTGCACCAGCGCGCGGTACTCGTCCCACAGCTCCTTCGGCGTGTGGTCGCCGAAGGTGTTCAGGTGCTCGGGGACCAGCGCCGCCTCCTCGCGCCAGACCTCCTTGTCGACGGTGAGCAGGAAGTCCAGGTCCTTCTCGGAGAGTTCGAGGCCCTCGGTGTCCAGCGCACCCTTGGTGGGCAGCACGCCGATCGGGGTCTCGACGCCCTCGGCCGTGCCCGCCAGCCGCTCGACGATCCACTTGAGCACCCGGCTGTTCTCGCCGAAGCCCGGCCACACGAAGCGGCCCGCGTCGTCCTTGCGGAACCAGTTGACGTAGTAGATCTTCGGCAGCTTCGCCTGGTCCTTGTCGGCACCGACCTTGATCCAGTGCGCCATGTAGTCGCCCATGTTGTAGCCGCAGAACGGCAGCATGGCGAACGGGTCGCGGCGCAGCTCACCGACCTTGCCCTCGGCGGCGGCGGTCTTCTCCGACGCCACGTTGGCGCCGAGGAAGACACCGTGCTGCCAGCTCAGCGACTCGGTGACCAGCGGCACCGCGCTGGCCCGGCGACCGCCGAAGAGGATGGCCGAGATCGGCACGCCCTTGGGGTCCTCCCACTCGGGCGCGATGGTCGGGCACTGGGCGGCGGGCACGGTGAAGCGGGCGTTGGGGTGCGCGGCCGGGACACCGGACGCGGGCGTCCAGTCGTTGCCCTTCCAGTCCGTCAGGTGGGCCGGGGTCTCCTCGGTCATGCCCTCCCACCACACGTCGCCGTCGTCGGTGAGGGCGACGTTGGTGAAGACGGAGTTGCCCCAGAGGGTCTTCATGGCGTTGGCGTTGGTGTGCTCACCGGTGCCGGGCGCGACGCCGAAGAATCCGGCCTCGGGGTTGATCGCGTAGAGCTGGCCGTCCTCGCCGAACCGCATCCAGGCGATGTCGTCACCGATGGTCTCGACGGTCCAGCCCGGGATCGTCGGCTCCAGCATGGCCAGGTTGGTCTTGCCGCAGGCGCTCGGGAACGCCGCGGCGACGTACTTGGCCTCGCCCTGCGGCGGGGTCAGCTTGAGGACGAGCATGTGCTCGGCCAGCCAGCCCTCGTCGCGGGCCATGACGGAGGCGATCCGCAGCGCGTAGCACTTCTTGCCGAGCAGGGCGTTGCCGCCGTAGCCCGAGCCGTACGACCAGATCTCGCGGGACTCCGGGAAGTGCGAGATGTACTTGGTGGAGTTGCACGGCCACGGCACGTCCTGCTCGCCCTCGGCCAGCGGCGCGCCGAGGGTGTGCACGGCCCTGACGAAGAAGCCGTCCGTGCCGAGCTCGTCGAGGACCGCCTGGCCCATCCGCGTCATGGTGCGCATCGACACGGCGACGTAGGCGGAGTCGGTGATCTCCACACCGATCGCGGAGAGGGGGGAGCCGAGCGGCCCCATGCAGAACGGGACGACGTACATCGTCCGGCCCTTCATCGCGCCGCGGAAGACGCCCTTCTCACCAGCGAAGATCTCCCGCATCTCGGCGGGGTCCTTCCAGTGGTTGGTCGGGCCGGCGTCCTCTTCCTTCTCCGAACAGATGAAGGTGCGGTCCTCGACACGCGCCACGTCCGTCGGGTCGGACGCGGCGTAGTACGAGTTGGGGCGCTTGATCGGGTCGAGCTTCTTGAACGTGCCCTTCTCGACGAGCTCTTCGGACAGCCGCTCGTACTCCGCCTCCGAGCCGTCGCACCAGACGACCCGGTCGGGCTGGGTGATCGCCGCTATCTCGTCGACCCAGTCGAGCAGGGCCTGGTGCCGGGTCGGGGTGGGAGCCGCGTTGTCGCGCGCCACGATCGCTCCTAGATGAGGGGTTTTGTCGGCTTCCCGCACATAAGTCAAGGAAACCGCTGCTTTTACTTATCCGCCCCTTGGGGGCTGCGACCCGGATGCTTCGTGACCGCTCATCCGGTGCCGACCGCACTCATTTGATCATCCGACCCTGATTCGGTTCTGTCCAGGGGGCACCGTGGTGACCGTCACCACTTCCGGACGAATCCGTAACTTACGGTTGCGTAGGTAGCATTGCGCCATGACTTCCGCGCCTGACGCCGCCGAGAGCCGCCCCCCTGCCGCGCCGTCCAGGACCGATACCGGGTCCACGGTCGACGCGGTCGCGCCAGCCGCCGCGGCCGTGCCACTCAAGCCGAAACTGCGTGGCTGGCTGCACGCCGGAATGTTCCCCGCCGTCCTGCTCTCCGGCATCGTGCTGACCGCGCTCGCTGACAGCCCCCGCGGCCGCCTGGCCTGCGCGATCTACACGGTCAGCGCCTGCCTGCTGTTCGGCGTCAGCGCCCTCTACCACCGCGGCAATTGGAGCCCGCGGATGGACGGAGTGCTGCGCCGGCTCGACCACGCCAACATCTTCCTGATCATCGCCGGCACCTACACCCCGCTGACGCTGCTGCTGGTGCCGGGCACCCATGGGCAGGTGCTGCTCTGGGCGGTCTGGGTCGCCGCACTGGCGGGCATCGCCTTCCGGGTCTTCTGGGTCGGCGCCCCACGCTGGCTCTACACCCCCTGCTACATCGCGATGGGCTGGGCCGCCGTCTTCTTCCTGCCCGACTTCCTGCGCACCGGCGGCATCGCCGTCCTCGTCCTCGTCATCGTCGGCGGGCTGCTCTACAGCGCGGGCGGCGTGATCTACGGCATCAAGCGCCCCAACCCGTCACCGCGGTGGTTCGGCTTCCACGAGGTCTTCCACTCCTTCACCCTGGCGGCCTTCGTCGTGCACTACGTGGGCATCTCGCTCGTCGCGTATACGCATCCCTGAGGCGGGTCGGACCCGGGCGACCGGCCCGCCGGGTCTCCCGGCCGGTCTCCCGGCCGTCGCCGCACGCCACCGCGGTCGTGGCCGCGAGGTCGCGGCCACGTGCCACGCCAGGGCCGCCAGGCCGGCCAGCACCAGGGCCGTCACCAGCAGGCCACCACCCAGCAGGAAGCCGCCCACACACAGCGCGGCAGCGAGCGCGGCATACATATGAATCGCAGGTCGCATCACGAGCCCCCTCTCCGAGCGTCACTGACAGTAATCATGCCCGCTTCGCAGCGTGACACACCCCACCGACAATCAGAGCTCCGTCAAGGCGTCATGCGTCGGCCACCCGCGGGACGGGGACAATGAGCCGCATGGCCTCCGCACCCACCTCCGCCACCGCGTCACCCGGTCAGTCGAAGCCCGGGCTGCGCGAACGGAAGAAGATCAAGACCCGGCAGACGATCCGCCGGGCCGCCTTCCGACTCTTCGCGGCGCAGGGTTACGACGCGACCCCGACCGAGCGGATCGCCGAGGCCGCGGAGGTCTCCCCCAGCACGGTCTTCCGCTACTTCCCCGCCAAGGAAGACATCGTGCTCACCGACGAGTACAACGCCCTGCTGGCGGACGGGATCCGGGCCCGTCCGGCCGGCGAGCCGTTCGCCGAGACCCTGCGGCACGTCACGGTCGGGATCATGCGCGACATCAGCGCGACCGACCGCGACGAACTCGTCCAGCGCATCCGGCTGATCCGCGACGTGCCCGCCGTCCGGGGCCGCACCGCGGAGCTCACCGCCCGGCACATCGACACCATCAGCACCGCACTGGCCGAGCGCACCGGCCGCCCGGCGGACGACCTGGGGATCCGGGTGATCAGCGCGGCGGCCCTGGCCGCCCTCCAGGAGGCGATGCTGCGTTGGGCCGAGGAGGGCCGGGCGGCGAGCCCGGAAGAATTGATCCACCGGTCGATGGACGTCCTGGCCGGCGGGCTCACGCTCTGAGCGGGCGACCCTCCGCATCCGGACCGCTTCGCCCCGGACCGCCCGGCCGGCCACCGGGCTCCCCCAGGCGCGCGGCCAGGCGCGCCCGCAGTCGGGACAACCGCGCGATGTGACCGTCCAGTTCGGCCAGCCGGCGCCGGGCCACCGCCTCCGCGGCCCCGCAGCGCTCCGAGCCCGGATCCGTCCCGATCAGGTCCGGTACACCCGCCGGCGGCAGGGTGTGCAGGAGGTGCGCGAAGGCCCGGACGTCGCCGACGGTCAGCCCCGCCTCGCGCAGTTCACGGACGGCCCGCAGCCGGCGGACGTCCTCCGCGTCGTACTCCCGGTGGCCCGACGGCATCCGCCGGGCCGTCACCAGCCCTTGCTGCTCGTAGTAGCGCAGCGCCCGCGGCGTCAGCCCGGCTGCCGCCGCCGCATCCCCGATACGCATCCGCTGCCCCCTCAGTCCCCCGTGATGGCGCGCTGGGCCGACCGGGCCCGGCGCCCGCCCGTCGGTCCGCCGGACGCCCCGGCCGTCCCGTTCAGCACGCGCTCGATGTCGACCGCCCAGGCCAGCAGTTCCTCGTCGGCGCCGGACCGGCCCACCAACTGGAGGCCCAGCGGCAACCCGTTGGCGGCCCGGCCGGCGGGCAGGCTCAGCGACGGCAGCCCGGCGTTGCTCCATGGCAGGCACATGATCGAACTGCCCGTGGTGGTGAGGTCGGCGGGCGCCGGCCCGGTGGCCGCCGGGGCGATCCACAGGTCGATCCCGGCGTCCGCCCCGTCCGCCGCGAGCCGTCCGCATAAGGCGGTACGGCGCTCCCGGGCGGCCTGGTAGGCGGCGTCCCCGATCGGCTGACCCTCGCGGATGGCGGCCGTGGTCTGCTCCCGGTAGAGGGCGGAGTGACGCGCGAACCACTCGGTGTGGGCGCGTGCGACCTCGTAGCGGTTCATGGTGAAGAGCTGCTCGACGATCTGCGCGAAGTCGGCCATCACGGGCACCTCGCGGACCTCGTAGCCGGCCGCCGCCAGCGCCTCCCGCTGGGCCGCGAAGGCACACAGCGCCTCCTCGTCGGCCCGCTCCAGATAGGGGCCGGCCGGTACGCCCAGCACCGGCGGCCGGCCCGGCCCGTCGCCGTCCGCGGTCCGCCATCCGTCGCAGAGCACCGGCGCGGCCAGCGCGATCCCCGCCAGCTCCGTCGCGTAGCACCCCAGGGTGTCGAAGCTGCTCGCGTTCGGGATCACCCCGTCGAGCGGGATCCGCCCGTAGGTCGGCTTGAAACCGGCCACTCCGCAGTAGGCGGCGGGCCGGATCATCGAGCCGACGGTCTGCGTCCCGATGGCCAGCGGGACCATCCCGGCGGCGACCGCGGCCGCCGAACCGCTGCTCGAACCCCCGGGCGAATGCGCCGGGTTGTGCGGGTTACGGGTCGGCCCCGGGGCCGTCACCGCGAACTCCGCGGTCACCGTCTTGCCCGCGATCAACGCCCCCGCGGCGCGCAGCCGGTCCACGACGGCCGCCTGCGCGCCGGCCAGCTCCTCGGGCGGCAGTGCCGAACCCGCCCTGGTGGGCAGCCCGTTGACGTGCACGATGTCCTTGATCCCGACCGGGATGCCGTACAGCGCGGGGCGCCCGGCGGGGCCCGGTGGGCCGGCCGCGGCCAGCTCCCGGGCCGCCGTCGACAACCGGTCACGGCGCCCCGGCTCCGGTACGAAGGCTTGGATCTGGGGGTCCACGGCGTCGATGCGGTCACAGGTGCGGCGCACCGCGTCGAGGGGGTCGTCCACACCGGACCGCAGCGCCGCGGCCTCCTGGACGAGCGAGCGGTACCCAAGCAAGGTCGTCACCCTTGCAGGCTACCTCCGGATCGAAATCCACCCGGAGGGGTGACGTCATCCGGCACCCCCCCGGCAACAGCCCCTCGCCCGTAGGCCGCGCCTTACAACTCCACCAGTACGGAGCCGAGATGCTTGCCGGCGATCAGCTCCTGGAGTGCCCGCGGGGCCTGTTCGATGCCGTGCAGCCGGGAGTGCGGGAAGGCAAGGGTGCCGTCGCGCAACCCCTGACCGAACAGCGCGTGCCACTCCGGGATCAGGTCCCGGTGGTCGTAGAGGGCGACGCCACGCAGGGTGATGCTCCGGGCCAGCAGCGACAGGGTGTCGATCGGCGTGGTGGACACGGACCCCTCGGACAGCTGGGTGGCGAGCGCACCTACGAGGGCGAGTCGGGCACCGCGGTTGGCGACGGCGATCGCGGCCTGGAGCTGCTCGCCGCCCACGTTGTCGAAGAGCGCGTCGATGCCGTCCGGGGCGGCCGCGCGCAGTTGCTCCTCGATGGGCCCGGCGCCCCGGATGACCACCGCATCGTAGCCGAACTCCGTCAGCAGCCGGTCGGCCTTCTCCCGCGAGCCGGTACTGCCGATGACCCGCGCGGCGCCGCGCAGCTTGGCGATCTGGCCGGCCAGCGAGCCGACGCCGCCGGCCGCCCCGGTGACGAACACCGTGTCCCCGGGGCGCACTTCGGCGCCGCGGTCGATGCCCATCAGGGCGGTGGGCCCCTGCGAGAGGTAGCCGGCCGGGTCGGGCAGCAGGCCGGGGGCGAGGCGCTGGACCTCTGCGGCGTCCAGTAGGGCGTACTCGCGCCAGCCGAGGCGGTGCTCCACCAGGTCGCCGGGCTTGAGGTCGGTCCCGGGGGCGGCGACCACCTCGCCGACGGCCTCCCCGTAGAGCGCCTCGCCCACCCCGAAGGACGGCATGGGGACGGTGGTGACCTCGTCCATCAGGGTGCGCATCACGGCGGCGACGGCCATCAGGGAGTTGCGTACCAGTACCTGGCCCGCCGCCGGTTCCGGGACGGGGACCTCCACGATCTCGAAGAGGTCATCGGTGACCGGGCCCTCGGGACGGGCGGCCAGGCGGACTTCGCGGTGCGTGCGGTTCTTCATGCCCCGAGGCTAGAACTTGACGCGCGCGTCAAGGTCAATCCGGTCGCTGGTCCTAGGACTTGAGACGGGGCGGGGCCGGCCGGGCCCTCGGCGCCGAGGAGGATGCGCCGCCCTACGGGCCGCGGCCCCGCCGCACCGCCTCAGGACCGCAGCCGCTCCGCCAACTCCTCCGGGTCCGTCGTCGGCCGTTCACAGGTGAAGTGCCGGCATACGTAGGCGGCCGGCTTACCGTCGACCAGGGGGCGCGCCCTCAGCAGCGGCACCTCGGCGGCGGCGTCCGCCCCGGGGGCGCCCAGTGCCACCACCGCCCCGGGGGCGGTGCCCAGCAGCGCGGCGCGGTGCAGCGCACGGGTGGCCGGATCGTCCGGCGGGCCGACCACCGCGACCTCGCGCGGCCCGTCCAGCGCGGCCTCGGCGACCGCCAGCCCCCAGCCGATGAAGCGCGGCACCCGGCCGCCGAGGGCGGTGACGATGCCCAGGGCACGCTCCGCGGCGTCCCGGTGGAGCGCACTGCCGGTCAGCGCCGCGTACGAGAGCAGCGCCCCGGCCGCGGCGGTCCACCCGGAGGGCGTGGCGTTGTCGGTCGGGTCCTGGGGGCGGCGGATCAGCCGCTCGGCGTCGGCGGCGGTGTCGTAGAGCGTGCCGTCGGGGGCGGTGAACTGCACCAGGACGGTGTCCAGGAAGAAGCCCGCGAACTCCACCCAGACGCCCTCTCCGGTGGCCGAGGCCAGCGCGAGGAAGCCCTCGGCGACGTTCGCGTAGTCGTCCAGGACGCCGGCGTTGCTGCCGGCCGTGCCGTCCCGGGAGGTGCGGTGCAGCCGGGCCTGCCAGTCCATGTGGACGCGGACCAGCAGGTCGGCGGCGTCGGTGGCGGCCTGCACCAGATCGGGGCGGTCGAAGTAGACGCCGGTCTCGGCGAGCGCGGCGATGGCCAGCCCGTTCCAGGAGGCGACGACCTTGTCGTCGCGCCCCGGGCGGGGACGCTCGGCACGGGCCGCGAGCAGCCGCTCCTTCACCGAAGCCACCCGGTCGACATCCACCGGGCCGTGGGTGTCGGGGAGTTGGAGTACGGAGGCGCCCTCCTCGAAGGTGCCCTCCTCGGTGACGCCGAAGTACGTGGCGGCGAACTCGGCGTCCTTCTCCCCCAGGACGGTGCGCAGCTGCTCCGGTGTCCAGACGTAGTACGCGCCCTCGGTGTGCCGGCCCGTCCCGTCGTCGCTGTCGGCGTCCAGTGCGGAGGCGAAGCCGCCCTGGTCGGTCCGGAGTTCCCGGACCATGAAGTCGGCGGTCTCCAGGGCGATCCGCCGGGCCAGGTCGCCGAGTCCGTCAGCGGCTCCGTCGCGGGCGGTGGCGCGCCACAGGTGGGCGTAGGTGCGGCACAGCAGGGCGTTGTCGTAGAGCATCTTCTCGAAGTGCGGAACGACCCATTCCCGGTCGACGGAGTAGCGGGCGAAGCCGCCGCCGAGCTGGTCGTAGATCCCGCCGCGGGCCATCGCCGCGCAGGTCGCCTCGGCCATCTCCAGGGCGCCGGTGGAACCCGTCCGGGCATGGTGGCGGAGCAGGAACTCCAACACCATGGACGGCGGGAACTTCGGCGCGCCGCCGAACCCGCCGTGCACCGCGTCGCAGTCGCGGGTCAGCGCCATCAGGGCGGCGTGCAGCTCCTCGGGGCGCGGGGGCCGCTGGTCCCCCTCGGGCAGCGACTCGGCCAGCGAGCGGCCCGCGAGGTCGGCGACGATCCGGCCGGCGACCTCGCCGACCTCGTCGCGCCGGTCGGTCCAGGCCCCCCGGACCCCTTCGAGGACCTGCCCGAAGGAGGGCATGCCATGGCGCGGCTCGGGCGGGAAGTACGTGCCGAAGTAGAAGGGTTCGGCGTCGGGGGTGAGGAACACGGTCATCGGCCAGCCACCCTGGCCGGTGGCGGCCTGCACGGCCTCCATGTAGACGGCGTCGACGTCCGGACGCTCCTCGCGGTCGACCTTGACGGCCACGAAGTGCTCGTTGAGCAGCGCGGCGACGGCCGGGTCCTCGAAACTCTCGTGGGCCATGACGTGGCACCAGTGGCAGGAGCTGTAGCCGACGCTGAGCAGTACCGGCACGCCGCGCCGCCGGGCCTCCTCGAACGCTTCGGGGGACCACGGCCACCAGTCGACGGGGTTGTCGGCGTGCTGGAGCAGATATGGGGAAGTCTCATGAGCCAGGCGGTTCGGCATGAGGCCATCCTCTCCCAATGGGGCAGCGGTTTCCGGGAGAGGCGGGAGTTATCCACAGCCCTGCCGGAAACCGCCCGGACGCGAAACACTGTGGGTGCGGCGGTGATCACGCCGGGGCGGGCCGTGCGAGGGCGCGGGGACGCGCCGGTGGGTAGGGGTGATCCGCCGGTGACCGCTGGACCGCCAGGACTGCTGGCGACTGTTGGAGGGGGAGGGCATGCCGGGCGAACTGGCTGGACTGCGGGACGGCCACCGGAAGGAAGCGGACGAGCTGCTGGCGCGGACCGTCGAAGAAGAGGCGCGCCGCGCGGGGGGCCGGCTCGACGGGCCGGCGCTGCTCGGCAGGGCCCGGGCGGCGCTGGACGAGCTGGCCGCCCCCGCGGCGGAGGAGTACGGGGCGTACGTCCGCGCGCTGGACGAGGCGGCGGCCGGCCGGCGACCGCTCGCGCAGCGGCTGTCGCGCAAGGAGCTGGGCACCCCGGCGGTGGCGTCGGCGGTGGCCGCGGTGGCCGCGTTCGGTGTGGACCTGGCGTACGGCACGGGCGGTGGACCGGCGCTCGGGGCGGGTGCCGCGGCGCTGGTCGCGGGCGCGGCGGCCACGGTCGTGAAGCTGACCGCCGGTCATCTTCCGGCGGCGCACCGCCAGGCCGGGATGCGGGGCCAGCCCGGCGGGCCGGAGCAGCTGCGGCTCCAGTGGTTGACGGCGCTGGAGGTGCGCGGCATCCGCCCGTTCCTGGACCAGCAGCGGATGCTGAGCGCGGCGGCCCGGGGCGGCAGCGCGTCCTCCGCCCAGCCCGCGGGGAAGGGCTCCCGGGGTCCGCAGCTGCGCGGTGCGGATCGCAGCGCGGCGGCCCGCCGGCGGTCGGTCCTGGAGCGGTCGTTCGCGCAACTCCCGCAGCCGGACGGCCCGTTCGCCGGGCGTCGGACGGAGCTGGCACAGATCGTCCAGTGGGTGCAGGCCGGCCGGGCGAGCACGGAGACCCGGCCGATCGTGGTGGTGCTGCACGGCGAGCCGGGCGCGGGCCGGACGGCACTGGCGGTGCGGGCGGCGCATCAGCTGCGCGATCAGTTCCGCGGCGCGTGTCTGGTGGATCTGCGGGGTGACACCCCCGGCGAGGTGCCGCTGCCGACCCGGGACGCGCTGTTGCACCTGCTCAACCGCCTGGGCGCGCCGCGCGAGCAACTGCTCTTCCGCGAGCGCCCCTCGCAGGAGCAGCACGTCAGGAGGCTCACCGAGATCTACCACCAGCATCTGTCCGGGCTCCCGGTGACGGTGCTGCTGGACGACGCCTCGGATGCGGAGCAGGTGCGGGCCCTGGTTCCGGACCGCTCCGACAGCCTGATCCTGGTCACCTCCCGTACGCCGCTCGCACTGCCCGCGGATCTGGAGGCGCGGGTGCACCAACTGCCAGTGGCGGCGCTGGACACGGCGGGCACCGAGGAGCTGCTGCGGTCGGCGGCGCCCGCCGGGGCGGAACCGCCGGACGGCGCGGGCCCGTACGACGCGCAGTCGATCGACCGGATCTCCGAGCTGTGCGCCGGGCTGCCGCTGGCACTGCGGGTGATCGGCTCCGCACTGGGCAGCCGCTCCCCCGCCACGCTGGCGCGGGAGCTGGCGGCGGTCGACGGGACGGCACCGGTGGAGCGGGCCCTGACGCTGCGCTACGCCGACCAGCCACCGCAGGCCCGGCAGCTGCTGCGCCGGCTGGCCCTGGTGGGTCGGGCGAGCCTGGGGGTGGCCGCCGCGGCCGCGCTGCTGGGGGTCCCGGACGCGGAGGCGAAGCGGCAGCTGACCGCGCTGGCCGAGGCCGGCTTGATCGAGCACGTCCGCGGCGCGCGCTACCGCCTGCACCCCCTGGTGCACCGCTTCGCGCACGACCGGCTGACCGACGAGGAGGCGCCGGCCGAGCGCGCAGCGGCCCAGGAGCGGCTGATCCGCGGCTATGCGGAGCTGGCCGACGCGGTGATCCGGCTGGTCGACGGCAATACGTCCACCCGCGCCGACCGCTTCGGCCCGCACGGTTTCGCGTCCCTGGACGCGGCCCTCCAGTGGCTGGACGACGAGACCAGCTTCATCACCGCCGCCCTGCGCCACGCCGATCAGGACGTGGACCAGGACACCGTCTCGCACCTGCTGGGCGCGCTGTGCGACTACTGCCTGCTGCGCGGCGACCTCTACCGCCTGGGTGAGTTGAGCGAGCTGACCCGGGCGGCCGGCCAGGGGATGCTGGTCCGCTCGGTGCAGTGGCGGACGGGCGTCGCGGCCCGCCAGTTGGGCGAGCTGGACCGGGCCCGGACGACCCTGTCGTCGGTGGTCGACCTCTATTTCGAGGCGCAGCACCCGGTGGGCGCGGCCCGTGCGCTGCGCGACCTGGGCATCACGCTCCAGCAGCAGGGCAGTCTGACCGAGGCCGCGGCCAAGCTGCGGGAGGCGCTGGACCTCCAGGCCGGCCCCGAGATGCGCGGCGACCGGGCGTGGACGCTGCACGCCCTGGCGGCGGTGGAGCGGGATCGGGCCCGGCTCCCCGAGGCGCTGGAGATGCTGCGGGAGTCGCTGGTGCTCCATGAGGAGAGCGAGAGCCTGCACGGCCAGGCGTGGGCACACTTCCAGCTCGGCCAGGTCCATCTGCGGCAGGGCGACGTCCCGGGCGCCGAGGCCGCACTGCACGCCGCCCTGGAGCTGTACGGCCGTACCCACGACGATCGCGGCACGGCCTGGGCGATGACCCAGCTGGCGCGGGCCCGGCTGGTGGACGGCGACCCCGGCCCGGCCGTGGACCAGTTGCGCCGGGCGCTGCCGCTGCACCGCCAGCACGAGGACGCCCGCGGTGAGGCGTGGACGATGTACTACCTCGGCCAGGCGCTGGAGGAGCGTGGGGAGCGCGATGAGGCGCTGCGCCAGCTGGAGCGCTCACGGAACATGTTCAGTCGGATGCAGGACGGCTACGGCCTGGCCTGCGCCCGGCACCACGCGGGCCGGGTGACCCGGGATCTGCGGGCCGAGCAGACCGGTTCGCTGCGCAACAGCGGCTTCGCCCGACAGCTGCTCCAGGACGCCCGGAAGGACTTCCAGCGGATCGGTGTGGTGCACGGCGAGGCGTGGTCCGTGCTGGAGCTGGTGATCATCGACGCCGGCAACGGACGGACGGCCCAGGCACTGGCGCTGGCCGACGAGGCCGGTCAGCTCTTCGCTGGTTACGGCGACCGGCGCGGTGCGGACTGGGCGCGGTTCCTGCGGTGCACGCTGCTGCCGTTCGCCTCACCGGGCGGTTCGGTGGTCGGCACGGCGGTGGCGCAGGAGGAGCTGTCGCAACTGGTCCGGGAGCGGCACGACGACCGGGACGCCAAGCTGGAGGACTGCGCGCAGACGTTCGGACTGCTGTTGGAGCGCGGGGTGGAGCCGGAGACGGGGTGGCAGGCATGGCGGCTCGGCATGGTGCCGGATCGGCACGCCCGGGAAATCATGGGCGTGCCGACGGCACCGGCCACCGCGGAGTGACGGTGCCGGCGTGTGCCGCCGGTACGGAGCCGGGGCGTCCGGCCCGCGATACGGCTCGCTGACCGCTTGGATCAGCGAGCCGCCGGGCCGGTCGGCCGACCGCTGCCAGACGGCCGGTTCGACGACCGCCACCCGGTCTGTACGCCCGCGCGCCGTGCACCGCGGCCCGGCGCCGGGCCGTCAGCTGGTCTTCGGCTTCGGAGCCGCGGCGGCCGGGGCGGTGGTGCCCGCCTGGCCGTCCTCCGTGGGCTCCTCGAAGTCCACCTTCCGCATGTGCTTGTTCATGGACTTCATCAGCAGCCACACGGCGCCGCCGATGACCGCGAAGACGATGAAGCCGAGGACGCCGGGGGTCACCTTGTCCTTGTCGAAGCTGTCGGCAAGGGTGACGAAGTGCGTCAGGGCGAGGGTGCTGGTCGCGCTCATCATGGACTCAATTGTTGCGGATGCCCGCGAAGAGGTCGTCCTCGGGGAGCGAAGTGTCCACGAGCGACTTCGCGAGCTCGTATTCCTCGGTCGGCCAGACCTCGCGCTGGATGTCCATCGGCACCCGGAACCACCCGCCGTCGGGGTCGATCTGGGTGGCGTGGGCGATCAGTGCCTTGTCGCGGATCTCGAAGAAATCGGCGCAGGGGACGTAGGTGGTCAACGTCCGCTCGCGCCGCTCGAACTCCTTCCACCGCTCCAGCCACTCGCCGTAGGGCGATTCCATGCCGCGCGCCAGGAGCGCCTCGTGGAGGGCGAGGGTGCGCGGCTTGTTGAAGCCCTGGTTGTAGTAGACCTTCTGCGGCTGCCAGGGCTCGCCGGCCTCCGGGTACTTCTCCGGGTCGCCGGCCGCCTCGAAGGCCACCATCGTGATCTTGTGGGTCATGATGTGGTCCGGGTGCGGGTAGCCGCCGTTCTCGTCGTAGGTCGTGATGACCTGCGGCTTGAATTCCCGGATCAGCTTCACCAGGCGCCCGGCCGCGACCTCGACGTCCTGGAGGGCGAAGCAGCCCTCGGGCAGCGGCGGCAGCGGGTCGCCCTCGGGAAGCCCGGAGTCGACGAAGCCCAGCCACTCCTGCTTGACGCCCAGGATCTCCCGGGCCTCGTCCATTTCCTTCTTGCGTACCTCGTGGATGTGCTCCTCGATGTACGGGTCCCCCTGGAGTTTGGGGTTGAGGATGGACCCTCGCTCGCCCCCTGTGCAGGTGACGACCAGCACGTCCACCCCCTCGGACACGTACTTGGCCATGGTGGCCGCACCCTTGCTCGACTCGTCGTCAGGGTGGGCGTGGACCGCCATCAAGCGCAGCTGCTCAGTCAAGACTCGATCCTCAGTGAAAAGCCGGAGAAGATGCCTCCTATAGTGACCGAAGCGAGGGGCGCTGTATTCCCTGGGGCGGGGACCCCCCTGGGTCCGCTTCTTCCCCGGTCCCCTACCAGGAGGATGGATCATGACCGCGGTGCGCGAAGGGCTCCCGGACGGACGCTACGGCCGTTCCGCCGACCAGCGCGCGGACCGCAAGCTCAAGATCATCGGGACGGTGCTCGGCGCGGCCCTGCTCGGCGTGGTGGGCTGGCTCGGCGTCTCGTACGTCTCCGGGCAGGACCTCAGCGGCCGGATCATCACCTGGGACGCGGTCTCCGACCACGCGGTCAAGGTCCACCTCGAAGTCGTCAAGGGCACGGACGACACCGGCGTGTGCACGCTCCGTTCGCAGGCCACCGACGGTTCCGAGGTCGGCCGCAAGGACGTCACCATCGACCAGCGCACGGGACAGGTCGACACCGAGGTCACGGTCCGGACGACCAAGCGCGCGACCAACGCCATCCTGGTCGGCTGCACGGGCGCCCCGGCCGGCAACGGCTGACCTCACGGGACGCGCCGGCGGGGTCCGGCGCTGACCGTCCGGAAGGGCCCGGTGACTCGATCGGCCCCACGCCGGCGCGCCGCCTGATCGGCTCTGATCAGCGATGATGCAGTCCTGTGCGACCACTGTGAAATTCCTCTTCCCCCTTTTGTGCCGGAATTGTTAGGCTCGTGGTTTCGCCCACCTGTGAAGGCGCAAACCTTCCTGGTAGGGCGTTTGATTTATCCCCAGTACCGACGAGGAGCACCTGTGACCCAGACCAGCGAGAACGTCACCTGGCTGACCCAGGAGGCGTATGACCAGCTCAAGGCCGAGCTGGAGTACCTGTCTGGTCCCGCACGCGCCGAGATCACCGAGAAGATCCAGGCGGCCCGCGAGGAAGGTGACCTGAAGGAGAACGCCGGGTACCACGCGGCCAAGGAGGAGCAGGGCAAGCAGGAGCTGCGCGTCCGCCAGCTCACCCAGCTGCTGCAGTCCGCGAAGGTCGGCGAGGCCCCCGCGGCCAACGGTGTGGTCGCTCCCGGCATGGTCGTCACCATCGCGTTCGACGGAGACCCGGACGACACCCTGTCGTTCCTTCTTGCCTCGCGGGAGTACGCGAGCTCGGAGATCGAGACCTACTCCCCGCAGTCGCCGCTGGGGACCGGCGTGAACGGCAAGAAGGTCGGCGCCGACGCCGAGTACGAGCTGCCCAACGGCAAGAAGGCGTCGGTGAAGATCCTCGACGCCAAGCCCTACAACGGCTGAGCCGCGGTACGCGCGGAGATCAAGCGCAGCGGAAGCGGCCCGGAGCATACGGTTCCGGGCCGCTTCCGCATGTGCGGGGCGGGTGCCGGCCGGGCCGCGGTGCGGCGCCGGCCGGACCTCAGGCGGTCGCCGAGCGGTACTTGCGGACCGCCAGGGTCCGGAAGATCGCGATGATCAGGATGGACCAGATCACCGAGGCCAGCACCGGGTGTTCCATCGGCCAGGCGCCGGTCACCGACCGGGGCACGCTCGCGATGGTGTTGCCGAACAGCTGCCGGGCGCCGGCGACCGTGGCGCTGAACGGATTCCACTCCGCGATGTGCTGGAGGAACGCCGGCATGCCGCTGACCGGGACGAAGGCGTTGGAGATGAACGTCAGCGGGAAGAGCCAGATCAGCCCGCCGGAGGTGGCCGCCTCGGGGGTGCGGACCGAGAGGCCGATGAGCGCGCCGATCCAGGAGAAGGCGTAGCCGAGCAGGAGCAGCAGCGCGAAGCCGGCCAGCACGCTCGCCGGGTTCTCGTGGCTGCGCCAGCCGATCAACAGCGCGACCACGGCCAGCACCACCAGCGTCAGCGCGGTCTGCACCAGGTCGGCGAGAGTGCGACCGGTGAGGACCGCACCACGGGACATCGGCAGCGAGCGGAACCGGTCGATCAGCCCCTTGTGCATGTCGTCCGCGATGCCCGCGCCGGCGCCGGCGGTGGCGAAGGTGACGGTCTGCGCGAAGATCCCGGCCATCAGGAATTCCCGGTACGCCTGGGCGTCACCGGCCTGGGAGCCGGGGAGCGCGATGGACCCGCCGAAGACGTAGGTGAAAAGCACCACGAACATGATCGGCTGGATCAGCGAGAAGATCACGACCTCGGGGATGCGCAGCATCCGGATCAGATTGCGTTGGGCGACCACCAGCGCATCGCGCACGGGCCGCATGAGGCCGCCGCGCGGCCGTGGGTTCCGGGCGGGGGCCGCACCGGACGTGTGGCCGACCGCACTCATCGCACACCCTCCTTGGTGGTCTCCGCGCCGGCCCGGTCGCCGTCCGCGCGTGCGATGCCTTTCCTGTCGGCTTTCCCGTTCCCGTTCCCGTTCCCGTGGCCGTTCCCGTTCCCATGGCCTTTCTTGTTGCCGTTCCCGCTGTCCGCTTCCGTCGCGGCGGTGTGGCCGGTCAGCGCGATGAAGACGTCGTCGAGGGTCGGGCGACGCAGTCCGATGTCGTCGATCTCCACCCCGCGGGCGTCCAGTTCGCGGATGACGTCGGCGAGCAGCTTGGCGCCGCCGCTCACCGGGAACGTGAGCTTGCGGGTGTGCGGTTCGACCGCGCCCTCGCCCTTGGCGACCGCGCGCAGGACGCCCTCGGCCACCGGGAGCTGCTCGGGGGCGTGCACCACGACCTCGATCCGCTCGCCGCCGGTGCGGGCCTTGAGCTGGTCGGAGGTGCCGCGGGCGATGACCCGGCCGTGGTCGACGACGCAGATGTCGTGCGCGAGCCGGTCGGCCTCCTCCAGGTACTGGGTGGTGAGCAGCAGGGTGGTGCCGCCGGCGACCAGCTCCTGGATGACGTCCCACAGCGCCTGGCGGTTGCGCGGGTCCAGGCCGGTGGTCGGCTCGTCCATGAACATCACGGGCGGACTGACGACCAGGGCGGCGGCCAGGTCGAGTCGGCGGCGCATCCCGCCTGAGTAGGTCTTGGCGGTGCGGTCGGCGGCGTCGCCGAGGTTGAACCGCTCCAGCAGTTCGGCGGCCCGGCGCTTGGCGTCGCGCCCACTCATCTGGTAGAGCCGCCCGACCATCACCAGGTTCTCCCGGCCGGTCAAGTACTCGTCTACGGCGGCGAATTGGCCCGAGAGGCCGATGGCGCGACGCACCGCGTCGGGGTGCGCGAGGACGTCGATGCCGGCCACCCGCGCCGTCCCCCGGTCGGGCCGGAGCAGGGTTGTCAGGACCCTGACGGCGGTGGTTTTGCCGGCCCCGTTCGGGCCGAGCATTCCGAGGACGGTTCCTTCGGGAACGTCGAGATCGACGCCGTCCAGTGCCCTCACCTCGCCGAAGGTCTTCACCAGACCTTCGGCATAAATGGCGCCTGGCATATGGGTACCCCCATGGCTTGGATCAGTTCTGGGTCGAATGCGATAGATGTGCCGAATAGTACGTTTTGGGGCGTGCAGTGACCCTGTTGGCGACGCCCCCGCTCCCGTCGTTCCACGGGGCGCGGGTGCGCTTCAGGGCGTGCGGGCGACTCACGGGCGCTGGTCCGCGGCGGGGCGTCATGGCGTAGCGGCCCTCGCGGCCGCAGCGATGATACTTCAGACGCGATACATCGCGATATGGATGAGCAGGGACGAAAACTCGCCATCGCGCGGCATGGGAGGGCAAGGGCGGCGATCCGGCAGTGCGGCGAGGCTCCGACGGCCCGGAGCCCACAACAGCGCGGACAGCGGCTGCCCACAACAGCGCGGGCGGCGGCTGCCCACAACTGAGCGGGGCGGCGGCTGCCCGCCACCGCCCCGCTCATACTCCGCCCCGCGCCGCGTCGTTCAGACCGCGACCACGTCGTACCCCGCCTCGCGCAGCGCCGCGGTCACCTCGGAGCAGTGCTCCGGCCCCTTGGTCTCCAGGTGGAGTTCGACCTCCACCTCGGTGAGCCCGAGCCGGGGATCGATGCGCACATGCCCCACGTCGAGGACGTTGGCGTCCACCACCGTGAGGACGCCGAGGAGGGTGGCCAGCGCACCCGGGCGGTCGGTGAGCCGGACCCGGAACGAGAGGTAACGGCCGGCGGCGGCCATGCCGTGACGGAGGATCCGCTGCATCAGGAGCGGATCGACGTTACCGCCGGAGAGCACCGCGACCACCGGCCCCTCGAAGGAGCCGGGCGACGACAACAGTGCCGCCACCGGGCTCGCCCCGGCCGGCTCCACCACCAGCTTCGCCCGCTCCAGACACAGCAGCAGGGCGCTGGACAACTCGTCCTCGGTGACCGTACGGACCTCGTCCACCAACTCCCGCACGATGCCGAACGGCACGTCGCCGGGCCGCCCCACCTTGATGCCGTCCGCCATCGTGGCCAGCGGCTCGATCGCCACCGGGTGCCCCACCGCCAACGACGGCGGATAGCAGGCCGCGGCCGCCGCCTGCACCCCGACCACCCGCACGTCCGGCCGCAGCCCCTTGACCGCGAGGGCGACGCCCGCCGCGAACCCGCCGCCGCCCACCCCGACGACGACGGTGCGCACCTCCGGACACTGTTCGAGGATCTCCAGGCCGACCGTGCCCTGGCCGGCGATGATGTCGCGGTGGTCGAAGGGGTGGATGAAGACCGCACCGGTCTGCCGTGCGTACTCCTGGGCGGCGGCCAGCGTCTCGTCGACGACCTGGCCGTGCAGCCGCACCTCGGCGCCGTACTCGCGGGTCGCGGCGACCTTCGGCAACGGGGCGCCGACCGGCATGAAGACCGTCGAGGCCACTCCCAGCAGGGACGCCGCAAGGGCCACCCCCTGGGCGTGGTTGCCGGCGCTCGCCGCCACCACACCGGCGGCCCGCTCCTCCGCCGAGAGGCCGGCGATCCGCACGTACGCGCCGCGGATCTTGAACGAGCCGGTGCGCTGGAGGTTCTCGCACTTCAGGTGGACGGGGGCGCCCACCAGCTCCGACAGATAGCGGCTGCCCTCCATGGCGGTGGTCCGCGACACCCCGGAGAGCAGCTTCTGCGCCTCGCGCACCTCGTCGACCGTGATCCCGGCGAACGCCGCCGACGCGGTGGTCACGGAGCCCGCGGACGGGTGCGGCGGATGCGGCGTGTGCTCGACCATGCGGCCAGTCTCGCAGTTCGGCCAGGAGCGGGCCTTTTCCGGCCGGATGGCGGACACCGGCGGGTCGGCCGGGCCGCTCGCCAGGGCCGGAAGAGCCGTACGCGACAGCACCGGCACAGTCTGTGCCGACGCCGCGTACGCTGTCTTCCCCACCGTACCCACCCCGATTAAGCGAGCCCCGGCCATGCCCACGCCTCCGGACATGACGACCCACCCCGACACCGCTCACCTCGACGCGCTCCAGCACCAAGTGGCCGTCTTCGCCCGCCGTGCCGAACAGAGCCGGCTCGGTGGCGTCGGACAGGCGCGCAACTCCATGGACCGCGCCGCCTATCTGCTCCTCAACCGCCTGGACCAGGAAGGCCCGATGGGCGTCAAGGCCCTGGCCTGCGGGATGGGGATCGACTCCTCCACGGTCACCCGGCAGGTCGCGCCGCTGGTCGACGCCGGACTGGTCGACCGCGCCACCCACCCCGAGGACGGCCGCGCCGTGGTCCTGGAACTGTCCGAGCGGGGCCACGCCCGGCTGGACGAGGTCCGGGCCTCGCGGCGGGCGCTGATGGCGATGGTGACGGAGAAGTGGACCGATGCGGAGCGCGACGCCTTCACCGCGCTCCTGACGCGCTTCAACACCTCGCTCGCCGAAATCACCGCACTGTCGCCGGCCGGACCCCCGACGTCCTGACGGCATAGCTCCGGCGGCGACGTCTGACGGCGCCGCCCGGACCGTGTGGTCCGCGGATCGGCGGGCCGGCCCGGGCCGTCGTGCGGGGGGGGGGGACGGCACCGGGACGCGCGGCGGGAGAGCGGCGGCGGGCGCGGGAGCGGCGCCGGGTCCGGGAGTTCGAGGCGCCCACCGCCGGCGCCGCCGGACCTGGCCGTACGCGCCACCGCCCGCGGTCGCCGGCCCGGCGCCGCCTGCTGCGCCGCACCGGATGACCGCTCGCCCTCCTGGCGCGCTACTGACTCTCGTCCTCTGGGCGGGAGTTGAACAGCGCTGGCGCCCACCGCCGGCCCGCACCGCCCCTCCCGTAGCGGGGTACTGAGGGGCGCGAAACGGACCGGGGTGACCGGGGCGGACTACCGGGGTGACCGGGGCGGGCCGGGGTGGACTGCCGGGGCGGGCCGGGTGGACTGCCGGGGCGGGCCGGGTGGACTGCCGGGGCGGGCCGCCCGAGGAGCGGCCCGGCCGCGGGCAAAGTGGCTCAGCCCAACGCCTGCGCGAGGTCGGCCAGCAGGTCGTCGGCGGACTCGATGCCGACCGAGAGGCGCACGAGGTCGGCGGGGACCTCCAGCGCCGAACCGGCCGTCGAGGCGTGCGTCATCCGGCCCGGGTGCTCGATCAGCGACTCCACGCCGCCCAGCGACTCCCCGAGCGTGAACAGCTTGGCGCGGTTGCAGACCTCCACCGCCGCCTCTTCGCCGCCCGCCACCTGGAACGACACCATGCCACCGAAGGACCGCATCTGCTTGGCGGCGATCTCGTGGCCGGGGTGCTCGGCCAGCCCCGGGTAGTAGACCCGGGTGACCTTCTTGTGGGAGGTCAGCAGCTCGGCGACGCGCGCCGCGTTGGCGCTGTGCCGGTCCATCCGGACGGCCAGCGTCTTGATGCCGCGCATCACCAGCCAGGCGTCGAACGGCCCGGCGATCGCACCCATCGCGTTCTGGTGGTAGGCCAGTTCCTCGCCGAGGGTGTCGTCGTTGACGACCAGCGCCCCGCCGACCACGTCGGAGTGGCCGCCCATGTACTTGGTGGTGGAGTAGACCACCACGTCCGCCCCGAGCGCGAGCGGCTGCTGGAGGTAGGGGCTGGCGAAGGTGTTGTCGACCACCAGGCGGGCGCCGGCGTCCCGGGCGACCCCGGCGAGCGCCGCGATGTCGCTGATGCCGAGCAGCGGGTTGCTGGGCGTCTCCACCCAGATCACCTTCGTACGGGGGCGCAGCGCGTCCCGGACGGCCTGCGGGTTGGAAGTGTCGGCCACCGACCACTCCACGCCCCACCGCTCGACGACCTTCGCGAACAGGCGGAACGTGCCGCCGTAGGCGTCGTTGGGGATCACCACGTGATCACCCGGGGCGAGCAGGGTGCGCAGCAGGCAGTCCTCGGCGGCGAGGCCGGAGGCGAAGGCGAGGCCGCGGCGACCGCCGTCGAGGGCGGCGAGGTTCTCCTCCAGGGCGGTACGGGTCGGGTTGGCGCTGCGGCTGTACTCGTAGCCGCCGCGGAGCCCGCCCACGCCGTCCTGCTTGTAAGTAGAGACCTGGTAGATGGGCGGTACCACCGCGCCGGTGGCCTGGTCGGGCTCCTGACCTGCGTGGATGGCAAGGGTTTCGAAGTGCTGGTGGCGCTCGTCGCGCTGTTCGCTCATGTCTGCTGAGGGTAGTCGGCCACCGGACCGAACTTTCCGGAACTTTCTGGTTCGCTGGATAGTGGATACATACGAGAACGAGGGACCGGGAGAACGGGAGACCACCGGGCAGGCCGTCACGCCACCGCCCGCGGCCCCCGCCTCCGCCCCCTCCACGCCCAGCCCCAGCCCTGGCGCCTGCCCAGCCCAGCCCCTGCCCCTCCGACCGGGACACACCACATGGACGTACTGCTGCTCCTCTTCGCCGCGATCGCGCTCGGCGGTCTGGTCTTCCTGCCCTGGATGCGGCGCCGGAAGGCCGTACAGCACGCCGAGCGGGGCTTGGCGGTGGCCACCGACCCGATGGCCGGCTACGGCTTCGTCCCCCTGGAGCACCTCGACGTACGGCTTCCCGGCCCCGACGAGCAGCTGGCCGAGGCGCTCGTCGAGATGCGCCGGACGCACGACTGGCGTCCGGCCGCGGAACTGCTCCGGTCCACCGGCGACAACTGGGAGCTGCGCTGGCAGCGGGTGCAGACGCTGGCCGGCGCGGCCGCGTTCGAGCTCGCGGAGACCTCCCACGGGCCGGCGGCCCCCGCCGCCCCCGGTGGCACCCGGACCGGCGGCATCTGGCTGCGCACCTGGCGCGCCGAGGCCCCCAAGGACCCGGGCGGCGCCCAGACGCACGCCCAGTTCCTGGTCGTCCAGGCGCTGCGCGACCCCGGCTCGCAGGACTTCCGGATGATCCTGGAGGAGGCCCGTACGGTCTGCCGGGAGGCGGCGCTGCTGGCACCGGGCAGCCCGATCCCGTACATCACCGAACTGGCCGTCGCCCGCGGCCTGCGCGAGCGCCCGGCCGACTACGAAGAGCTCTGGTCCAAGGTCCGCCAGCGGGCGCCGCACCACATGGGCGCCCACCTGGCCGCGCTCCCGTACTGGTCGGAGAAGTGGCACGGATCCCGCGACCAGGCCGAGGAGTTCGCCGGGCGCGCGGCCGCCGACGCCCCGGCGAAGAGCCTGCTGCCGGCCCTCCCGCTCTTCGCGGTCTACGAGCACCTCCCCGAGGCCAACATGGTCCGCAACCTCTTCCAGAGCGCGGTCGTCGAGCGCGCCATAGAGGGCGCCCACTTCGCCCTCCGGGAGGCCCCCGCCGACCACCCGATGGCACCGCACGTCCGCCACCTGCTCGTCTGGTTCCTGGTCCGCGCGGAACGCTACGCCGAGGCGATGGAGCAGCTCCGCCTCGTCGACGGCCACGTGGGCGCCGTCCCGTGGTCCTACGGGCGCAGCCCGGCCGCCGAGTACGCCGCGTACCGCGCGCTGGCCATCGCCGGCTGGGAGCAGCTGGGCGGCACGTCGGCGGGATTCCGGGCCCAGGGCTAGGCGGTGCGGTGCGGGTTCTCACCGCGGTCCGGGCCGGCTGGCCGGAATGCCGGCCGGCGCCCGGACGTTGGACGGAACGGATACCGCACCCGACCCGCCCCACACCCGTCCCTCGCCCCCTCCCCTGGAGCACGATCCTGATGCTGTTCTCCCGCTTCAAGACCCACCTCCCCACACCCGAGGAAGCGCTGAAGGGACGCCCCGAGCGGGACTTCGCCGTCCCCGACCGGCACACCGTCCTCGGCAACCCACTGCTCGGCCCGTACCCGGAGGGCCTGGAGGTCGCCGACTTCGGGCTGGGCTGCTTCTGGGGCGCCGAGCGGAAGTTCTGGCAGGCCGACGGCGTCTGGACCACCCTCGTCGGATACCAGGGCGGCCTCACCCCGCACCCCTCCTACGAAGAGGTGTGCAGCGGCCACACCGGCCACACCGAGGCCGTCCGCGTCGTCTTCGACCCGACGGTCGTCCCGTACGCCGCCCTCCTGAAGCTCTTCTGGGAGTCCCACGACCCCACCCAGGGCTTCCGCCAGGGCAACGACGTCGGTACCCAGTACCGCTCCGCGATCTACACCCACTCCGCCGCCCAGCAACAGGCCGCCGAAGCCTCCCGCGACGCCTACCAGAAGGTCCTCCAGTCCTCCGGCTACGGCGACATCACCACCGAGATCCTCCCCGCCGACACCTCCCGCCCCTTCTATCCGGCCGAGGCGTACCACCAGCAGTACCTCGACAAGAACCCCGCCGGGTACTGCGGAATCGGCGGGACGGGCGTCTCCTGCCCAGTGGGCGTGGCCAAGGCGGACGGCTGAGCCCTTGGACTGCGGCGTCCGAGAGTGGGATGGCTGACGCACTGAGCGCGCTCGACGTCGCCTCGGAGCGTCGGCGATCCGTCGCGTCGGCAGAGGTGCCCAGAACGCCTCTGCCGACGCGGGGGTCCCTCGAACGTCCGCTCCGAGGTGGGAGCGCACCCGGACCGCGGCCGCCTGCTTGCGGCTGATCGGGGTCTTGTGAGTGGCGGCGGGCCTTTCGCGTGACAACAGCGTGGCTTTCAGGGGCTGTCGGAATGTCCTCTGCCACCGTGATGCTCGTGACCAGTCACCCCCTACTTCGAGTCCTCCGCGCACTTCGAAGGACTCGTCCAAGGGCCCGAGACGAAGCCGCACAGGGTGGCTCCGTCGCGGGCGACAACCGAGGTGGCGGCGAAGTCCCGGCACCACAGGAGATACGAGTAAGGGCAGTTGGTGTCCAGGTCCCGGGCGTCCCGTACGCGGCGCCACATGGCGGCTGCGTCGGCGCGGTACGGCGGCTGTTGGAGCAGAACCGGGAGCGGTACGCGCAGCGGCTGACCGGCTTTCTCGACCACGCCGACCCGGAACTGCGGGAGATCCTGCGCCCGCTCTGGCAGCGGCTCGGGGTGACCCGGCACTTCCACCCCGCGTCCTTCTGGTGGCGCCACCAGGGCTGACGGCGCGGATGGCGGGGGCCGCCCCTCGTGGCCCCTCGCCGTCAGCCGGGGGTGCCGGGCTCGGGGTGGCCGAGGTGGGCGCGGTCGGCAGCGGCGGTGCCCTGGTGCCAGCCGGCGGCGTCGCGGATGCCGCGGAGCCGGACCGGGGCGGTGTCGGGGAAGAGGGTGCCGGTGGTCTCCTCGACGGCGAGTTCGCGGGCGGCGAGGACCGGGAGGAGTCGGTCCGGGGCGGTGGATTCGGCGGTGGCCGCGGCGGTCGCGGCGGCGGTGGCCGCGGACAGGCGGGTGCGGATGCGGTCCGCGTACGCCACGAGGAAGGTCTGGCGGAAGTCACGGGTGCGGCGGGAGCGGCCCCGGGCGTGGTGCTCGTCGCCCGCGCGGTTCATCGCCGAGGTGGCCTGGAGCAGTAGCGAGGTGTAGAGGAGTTCGGTCGCCTCCAGGTCGGGCGGGAAGCCGACGACGGTGGAGAAGGCCAGGTCGGCGGCCCAGACGGCCTGGCAGCGGTTGGCGGCCGCGACGGCGTCGAGGAGCAGTGCCTTGCCCTGTTCGTAGGGGCCTTCGATGCCGATGCGGATCGCCGAGGGTCCGTCGGCGGGCCGGCCGCCCTCGGGGCCGTGGGCGTGTGCGAGGAGGGCCTCGTCGATGCTGTGCCGGGCCATCAGTTCCTGGGCCTTGGCGGACAGCGCTTCGGCCTCCTCCGGGAAGGTGGTCGCCTCCGCCTTGGCGAGCAGGCCACGGATCCGGCCGAGGGCCCGGGTCGCGGAGGCGCCGCCGCCGGCCCCGCTCCCACCGGCCGCGTCGGACGTACCGGGGACACTGGAGGCGCTGGACGGGGGCGGCAGCGGGGTGATCCTGGGGAGTCGGGAGATCAGGCGCAGCGCGGTCAGCACGTCGTAGGCGGTCTCGAAGCGGGAGGTGCGGCGACGGGCCGCCAGGGCGTCCAGGTAGGCGGGGTCGGAGTCCCACCAGACGCGGGCGTCCAGGCCGTCCAGCTGGGCCTGCCAACGGGGGTCCGAGGCGGCGTCGGACGACCGCGGCCGGCGGGCCTCCGCCGCGGCGACGGCGTCGATCACCAGGGCCGCCGGCGCGTCGTCCGGCGCCGCCCGCCGAACGATCCGTTCCAGGTCGGCGGGGTGCCAGCCGCCCGCCCAGCAGCGCCGGACGGCGTCCACGGCGGCCGCGACCACGGCCGCGCTCATCGCCTCCCAGCCGGGCGCCGCGGCGGCCAGCATCGAGGCGCCCGCCTCGATGGCGTCCTCGGCGGCCGCCCCGTCCGCCGCGTAACGGACCCGGCCGAGGACGGTACCGAGCAGGTCGGCGGCCTGACGGGCGTGGTCGGCGGTGCGGGCGCGGTCGGCGGTGCGGGCGCGGTCGGTGTCGCCGCCGGGCCGGGCGCCACCGCCCGTGGCGCCGCTGCGTCCGCGGCCCTTCCCGCGGTCCTCTCCGCTGCGCTTCCCGCCGGCGTTTCTCGTGTGCTCACTCACCCGGCCACTGTACGGACGGCCGTCGGTGCCGCCGCCGGCGCCGGCCGGCAGGTCCGCGCCCGCCCCGTACGTCCGGCGCGTTCGCCCCCTCGGCGGCGCGCTCCGTCCCCCCTGCGTCAGCGCGAACCGCTGGGCCGCGCCGCCCTGTTGGGCCGACGCGGCCACCGAGGTCCGGCCGTCGGGGGCCGGCAGGGCGCACCCGTGGACAGCAGTCGGCGCCCGGTGCCTCGCGTTCACCGCAAGGCACCGGGCGCCGTCGTGCCGGGGTCGCGCCGGGTCAGACCGCGCTGCCGGCGACCCACTGGGTCCAGGACATGTTCCAGCCGTTGAGGCCGTTGTCCGGCTTGATGGTCTTGTCCGGGGAGTTGATCACCGTGACGACGTCGCCGATCTGCGAGTTGTTGAAGAACCACGCGCCGTCGGTGGACGCGTCCTTGGCGCCCTTGACGTCCTTCAGACCGATGCAGCCGTGGCTGGTGTTGGTCTTGCCGAAGATGCCCTTGCCCCAGTAGTTGCCGTGGATGAAGGTGCCGGAGTTCGACAGCCGCATGGCGTGCGGGACGTCGGGGATGTCGTACTCGCCCTTGCCGTCGTTGTTGGTGAAGCCGACGGTGGAGCCGTCCATCCGGGTCTGCTTGAACTTCTCGGAGATGACCATCTGGCCGTTGTAGGTCGGGTGGTCGTCGCTGCCCGAGGAAATCGGGATGGTCTTGATCGTCTTGCCGTCGCGCACCACGGTCATCAGGTGGGTCTTGGTGTTCACGGTGCTGACCTGGGAGTGACCGACGGTGAAGCGGACGGTCTTGTTCTGGATGCCCTTCACGCCCGGTGACGCCTCGACGCCGTCCAGGGCGAGCTTCAGGGTGACCTGGGAGTTCGGCTTCCAGTAGCTCTGGGGGCGGAAGTCCAGCCGCTTGTTGCCGAACCAGTGGCCGACGACCTGCTGGTTGCTGCTGGAGGCGACCTTGATCGCGGACTGGACGGCCTGACGGTTCTTGACCGGCTTGTCGAAGTTGATCGACACCGGCATGCCGACGCCGACCGTCGAGCCGTCCTCGGGGGTGAAGCTCCCGAGGAAGCTGCTGGTCGGGGAGACCGTGGTGAAGGTGGAGTTCTCCACCGCGGTGCGGCCCTGGGCGTCCACGCCGTGCGCGGTGATCTTGTAGGTGGTCGCGCGGGACAGCGCCTGCCGGGGCTTCCAGGAGGAGCCGTCGGCGGACAGGGTGCCCGCGACGGTCTTCTGCTGGGTCTGCTGGGTCTGGTGCGCGACGACCGTGGTCATGGTGACGTCGGTGAGCTTGCCGCCACTGGCGGTCACCCCGACGTCGTTGAGGCCGGTGTCCGTCGAGCCGTCCCTCGGCGAGATGGTGATCTTCGCCTGCGAGGCGTCCTGGGCCGCCGCCTCGTCCACCTGCTGGGTGTTCTCGTGCTGGGTGCCCTCCTGGCGTCCGGTGTTCGCACCGCCGCCGTGACCGGTGGCGCTGCTGGCACCACAGGCGGCGACCGTGAGAACGCCCCCGAGCAGCGCGGCACTGGCTATGAGGCCCTTGCGGCGCTTGCGGTCCGTCATCACACGCTTCTCCATTGCTACCGATTGTGGGAAAAATCCCCGAGCGAGCCGCCAACTGAACGCAGGCATATCTGGACGCAGGCATTCCGGCCGACTCCATTGGAACGCCTTATCCCTTTCATCCGCTTCATTCCTGGCGTAAATGTGGGGAAGGACACGCAATGGCGCCAAAACACCCATCAGCCAAATAATGACGCAGATCACGCATATGACTGCGGAGTGCTGTATGACGTACGGCTTACGTCATGACGGGTGGCGGACGGCGTGAATCCCGCCGCCCGACGGGCGTCGCGGCCTTTTCCCCGCGTCGCCCGAGAAAGCGGCCCGGCTGCATAAACGACCCGGCGTCGTAGACGTATCGGCCCCCGTGCGGCACGGAACCGCACGGGGGCCTCGACGGGGGTGAGTGGGGGTGACGGGACCGCGGTCAGCCCTCCTCGTCCGCGTCGTCCGCCAGGTCCCACTCCGCCGCGTCCCACTCGGCGTCCGGGTCGTAGTCGGTCATCTCCTCGCTGCTCCAGGACGCCTGGGCGAGTTCGGTGCCGGGTACCTCGGCGACCAGGTCGAAGGGGTCGATGAGGTGGGCCAGCGCCTCCGCCGGGTCGTCTCTGACCGTTTCCAGGGACTGCCTGCGCTCATCGTCGGGGAGCGCGGGGTCGGCGTTGATACGGCCGACGGCGGCGCCGGTCAGCTCGGCGGCGTCGGTGACCTCCATGACCAGTTCGACGTGAAGCCGTACAAAGCGTGATGTCTCGCCATTGCTCATGGACGGAGGGTAAGCACCTCCGGGTCCCGACTACCGCGCGACCCGCGGCGGTCACTAACATCTGCGGTCAACGGCCAATTCGCCGAACCCACAAGGGGGATAGCTTTCGTGACCGCACGACGACCACTACTGACCGCCGCTGCCGCGGGATCGGTGCTGTTCGCCCTGTGGTTCGTGCCCTCCGCGAATGCGATCGTGGGAGAGGGCGGAGCGCCGCATTCCGGCCTCCGGGCGGATTCCGCACCGGTCAGTCCCGGGCGGGCGAATGTGTCGGACGCGGCCCATACCGACGATCACGCCGGCGGCCCGGCCGCGGAAAAGCAGAACTCCGGTGCGCGCGGCTCCGACAGCGGTTCCACCACGACCCGGCCCGGCGGCGATCCGGCCGAGGGCGGCGGGGTGACCCACTACCTCGCCGACACCGGCAGCCTGGACACCACGCCCTACGTGGTCGGCGGCGCGGGCTGCCTCGCGCTCGGCGCCGCACTGGTCGGCTACTCCGTACGCCGCACCCGCGACGAGACCGCCTGAGCCCGGGACGCATCCGCGACGGGGGCGTCGGGCCGTGCGTCGATCGGCGCCGGCCGCCACCGATGCGGGCGGCCGGCGCCGATTGACGGAGCGTCAGGCCAGTTCGCCGGTGACCGACTCCGCCGCCGCCACCAGCTTCCCGTCCCGGACGAAGACGTACGCCGCCTCCAGGTCCGGCGCCAGGAAGCGGTCCTCGCCCGGGCCCTGGACGCCCGCGGCGCGTATGGCGTCCAGCACCGCGCGGGTCGCCGGAGCCGGCGTCAGGCCCTCGCGCAGCTCGACGGCGCGGGTCGAGGCGTAGAGCTCGACGGCGATGACCCGGGTGAGGTTGTCCACCGCGGTGCGCAGCTTGCGCGCCGCCGACCAGCCCATCGAGACGTGGTCCTCCTGCATGGCGGAGGACGGGATGGAGTCCACCGACGCCGGGGCGGCCAGCCGCTTCAGCTCGCTGACCAGCGCGGCCTGGGTGTACTGGGCGATCATCAGGCCGGAGTCGACGCCCGGGTCCCCGGCGAGGAAGGCCGGCAGCCCGTGCGAGCGGTTCTTGTCCAGGAGGCGGTCGGTGCGGCGCTCGGCGATCGAACCCAGGTCGGCCGCGGCGATGGCCAGGAAGTCCAGGGCGTAGGCGACCGGCGCGCCGTGGAAGTTGCCGTTGGACTCCACCCGGCCGTCGGGCAGTACGACGGGGTTGTCGACGGCGGCGGCCAGCTCCCGCTCCGCGACCAGGCGGGCGTGCGCGAGGGTGTCCCGGCCGGCGCCGGCGACCTGGGGGGCGCAGCGGATGGAGTAGGCGTCCTGGACCCGCGGGGCGTCGTCCTGGTGGTGGCCGGTGAAGCCGGAACCGGCCAGGAACGCCAGCATGTTGGCGGCCGACGCGGCCTGGCCCGGGTGCGGCCGGATGGCGTGCAGCTCGGGTGCGAGGACCTTGTCGGTGCCGAGCAGCGCCTCCATGGAGAGCGCGGCGGTGATGTCCGCGGAGGTGAACAGCCGGGCCAGGTCGGCGCAGGCCATCACCAGCATGCCGAGCATGCCGTCGGTGCCGTTGAGGAGCGCCAGCCCCTCCTTCTCACGCAGCTCGACGGGCTCGATGCCGTGCGCGGCGAGCAGCTCGCCGGACGGCCGGACGACGCCGTCGGGGCCCTCCGCTTCGCCCTCGCCCATCAGCGTCAGCGCGCAGTGCGAAAGCGGCGCCAGGTCACCGGAGCAGCCGAGCGAGCCGTACTCGTGGACGACCGGGGTGATGCCGGCGTTCAGGAGGGCGGCCATGGTCTCGACGACCAGCGGGCGGACCCCGGTGTGCCCGGAGGCGAGGGTCTTCAGCCGCAGGAACATCAGGGCGCGGACCACCTCGCGCTCGACCCGCGGGCCCATACCGGCCGCGTGCGAACGCACGATGTTGCGCTGGAGCTGGGCGCGCAGCTCGGGGCTGATGTGGCGTACGGCGAGGGCGCCGAAGCCGGTGGAGACGCCGTAGACCGGGTCCGGTTTGGCGGCGAGCTCGTCGATGAAGGCGCGGGCGGTGGCGACGGCCGCGCGGGCCTCCTCGGACAGCTCGATCCGGGCCGCGCCGCGGGCCACCGCGATGACGTCCTGTGCGGTGGTGCCGGACGTCCCCAGCACCACAGTGTGCATATCCATATTCAGGCACCCTAGAGACTGAATCGCCAGATGTCACCACCGGATTTCGGGATCACCCCTTACCGATCGTCACTGCATCTGCTACCGATCATCGCCCGAGCCGGCCGCACCCGTCACCCGGCGCCCGTGCTCACCTCCGGAACTTCCGCCGCTCCGGCCCCGGCGGCGGCTCCGGCGCATCCGCCAACCGCACGACCGGATCGTCCGCACCACCGTGCCGCCCGGCCACCACCGGCTCGCCCGACTTCGCCGCCTTGGCCCGGTACTGGGCGGCGTCCGCCAGCCGGAACAGCCGCCGGGCGCTGTGCACCGGGCCGATCGGATCGCCGGTCGAGGCCACCCCCACCGCGACCCCCTCGCCGAGGTCCAGCTCCGCGGCCCGCCCGCACAGCTCACCGGCCACCTTGACCACCTCGTCGGACACCGGGCCGACCGCCAGCAGACAGAACTCGTCCCCGCCCAACCGCGCCGCGAGCGTCCCCGGCAGCATCGCGCCGCACAGCGACAGCACCGACCCGAAGCGCTCCAGCAACCGGTCGCCGACCGCGTGCCCACGCGAATCGTTCACCTGCTTCAGCCCGTTCAGATCGCACACCACCAGGCTGACCACCGCCCCGTCGGCACGGTGCTGTTCCAGCGCCTCGTCCAGCCGCATATCGACGGCCCGGCGGTTGGCCAGACCGGTCAGCGCATCGGTGAACGCCAGCCGACGGGCCTCCGCCAGCCGCTCGGTCTGGGCGATCCCGGCGGCCGTGACCGCGGCGAGCACGGTCGCGAAATCGGCGTCGGCCCGACCGAACACCGGCTCCCCGGGCCGCCGCGCCACATACAGCTCACCCCACGCCCGGCCGTGCAGCACGAGCGGCGCCACCACACAGCAACCCCGCCCCCGCCGACGCAGCGCGGCCACCCGCCCCCGACTGCCGGGCGGCACCTCCGGGCCGTCGGCAGGCTCGCCGCCCGACTCCCCCTCGGCCACGTCCACCCAGGCACTCGGCGCCCCGCCGCCGGCCCACTGCTCGTGCAGGAACCCGACGATCTCCGGGAACTCATGCACCGGATACGCCTCGTCGTCCGGGAACTCCCGCTCCCCCGGGGCGAGTTCGCCGACGTTCACCAGTACCCGCAGTTGCCCCCGCTCGCGCTCCCACTTGGAGAGCGCCGCGAAGGAGCCCCCCAACGCCTTCCGCACCCCCTGCGCCGCGGCCCGGGCCGAGTCGCGCAGCGCCGGCGCGGCCGCCATCGCCTGCGCCAGCTCCACTACGGCCCGCAGCCTCGCGTCACCCTCGCCCGTCACCGGATCCTCACATTCCGTAGCCGTGCGCACGCTCTGTATTACAGCGTAGGAATGATCGGCCCAATGTGCCCCTTCCGCTGGTCAACGACCACCGGAAGGGGCGGATGGGGCCCTCACTCCCCCGGCCACTCCGGGTCCCGCTTCTCGTTGAACGCCGCGACCCCCTCGGCCCGGTCCCCCGAGAACGCCACGCTCCGCCACGCACCGTCCTCAAGATCCAGTCCGGCCCGTAGGTCCAGGCCCTGCCCGAGCCGCATGGCGCGCTTGGCCGCCCGCAGCCCGACCGGCGAATTGCGGGCGATCGCGGCGGCCAGCGCCAGCGCCTCCGCCCGGTCCTGCCCGTCCGCCACGACCCGGTCCACCAGTCCCAGCTCGCCCGCCTCGGCCGCCGGCACCCGGCGCGCGGTGAACACCAACTCGGCGGCCCGCGCCGCCCCCACCCGGCGCGGCAGCAGCTGCGTGCCGCCCCCGCCGGGAATGACGCCCACCGACACCTCCGGCAGCCCGACCACCGCGGTCCCGTCCGCCACGATCAGATCGCAGGCCAGCGCCAACTCGTAGCCGCCACCGAGCGCGAACCCGTGCACGGCGGCGACGGTCGGCATCGGCAACTCCAGCACCCCGGTGTACGCGGCCCGGGTGCGCGGACGCTGCCGCATCAGATCCGCATCCGTGAAGGAGTTCCGCTCCTTGAGGTCGGCGCCCACGCAGAACGCCCGCTCATGGGTGGAGGTGAGCACCACCGCCCGCACGGACCGGTCGGCGGCCAGCGCGGCACACGCCTGTGCCAGCGCGTCGGCCATCGCCGTCGACACCGCGTTCATCGCCTTCGGCCGGTCCAGGACCAGCTCCGCCACGAAGCCGTGGCGCGCCACGCCGACCCATTCCTGTGCACCGAACCGCTGCATGCCGCCCTCCCGATCCCCGGTTAACGCTCGTTGACCTGACGACGAGGATCATGTCAGCTCACGACCGATTCCGGCAGGGCCAGCGCGGCCTCGCCCGCCTCACCTGCGGCGGGTCAACATCCACGGCTCGACGACGCCCAGCCCGCGCACCGGCCGCTGCCACATCGGCTGCAACGCGAAGCGGTACGGGGGCGGCGGGCTACCGGTGCCCTCCTGGGCGGCCTTCTCCGCGGCCGCGGCGTCCGCCTCGGAGACCGGTGCGTCGCCGGTACGCCCCAGCTCCACCGCGAACGCCTCGTCCACCAGCACGGTGTCCTTCGGCGCTATCGAGGTCAGCCGGCTGGCCAGATTGACCGTCGTCCCGAAGACATCGCCCATCCGGGTCGTGACCGTGCCGAACGCGATGCCGACCCGCAGCTCGGGCATCGTCTCGTCGTGGCCCATGGTCTCGATCAGCCGCAGCCCGATCTCGGCGGCGATACCGGCGTCGTCCGCCGAGAAGAGCACCTCGTCGCCCAGCGTCTTGATGAGCCGGCCACCGTGCGCGGCGACCAGGTCGGCGGCGGTGGTCTCGAACGCCTCGACCAGCTCGCCCAGTTCCTCCTCCTCCAGCCGCCGCGTCAGCCGGGTGAACCCAACCAGATCGGCGAACCCGACGGCCAGCCGCCGGTCCACCATCTCCACGTCGTCCTGCGCCTGGACGACCCGTCCGGTGGCCGCGGCGAGCTGCCGCCGCCAGACGTAGACCAGGAACTCCTCCAGCTCCGGGAGCAGCAGCTCGACCAGCGGATAGGTGATCTCCGTACGGGTCAGGCCGGAGTCCTGGGGCTCCGTCAGCCCCTCCAGGAAGGAGTCGATCTGCCAGTCGGCGAGCCGGGCCGTGGTCTGACCGGTGGAACGGGCGACCTGCACGGCCATCGCCTCGCTCAGCAGCCCCGCCTCGACGAGGCCGGCGAGGCGGCGCAGGGCCAGCACATCGGCCTCGGTCAGGGCCTTGACCTGGCCGATGTCGGCAAAGCCCATGGCCCGCCAGAAGCGGGCCGCGAGATCCATGGAGACGCCGGCGCTGCGGGCCGCCTGGAACGGTGTGTAGCGGCGCTCGGCGCCGAGGATGAGCTGTTCGAGCTTGACGGCGATGTTGTTCTCGCCGTTCTCCCCGCCGTTCTCCTCGTCGCCGCCGTCGCTCTCGTCACTGGCGTTGCTCTCGTCGCCGCCGTTGCCCTCGCCGCTGCCGTCGGAGCGCTCGTTGCCGCGCTCGACGCCGCCGCCGTTGGCCCCCTCGGGGCCGCCGTCGCTCCTTGCGGGGTCGCCGGTGGGCTCGCCCGCAGGCGCCTCGCCCACCGCCTCACCCTCGGCGTCCGCGCCGCGCGGGGTGGCCCCCGGCTCGTCGGCGGTCACCGACCGCTCCCTGTCCGTTCCCTGCGCACGGCCCTTCCGATCTTGCTGCTCGCCCATGATCCGCTGCCTGCCGACGGACCGCCTCAACGATACGGCAGGTGTGCTCTGCCTCACGTAGTTGCTGCGCCCGGCTCGTGGCCCGCGGTGGGGTTCCGGCCGGTGGCACCTGCCGCCGGGCCCGGCCGGTGGGTGGGTCCGGCGGCAGGGCGCCCGCCGGAACCGCACCGCGGGAGGCCCGATTACGACGCCGGTCGGAGGTGGACGATGTCGCCGGCGTCCACCGCTCGTTGGGTGCCGTCCGGGGTGGCGAGGACGAGGCGGCCCTCGGCGTCGAGGGCGAGGGCCTCGCCCTCGACGGAGCTGCCGCCCGGGAGGTCCGCCCGCACGTTCCGCCCCAGGGTGGCGCAGCCCGCCGCGTACGCCTCCTGGAGGCGGCAGGTGGCCGGGTCGCCGTTGGTCACCTGCCATGCGCCGTACCAGTCCTCCAGCGAGCGGAGCACGGCCCGCAGCAGGGGGTCCCGGTCGAGGTGCTGGGCGCCGGCGAGGGCGAGGGAGCCGGCGGTGGCGACGGGGAGTTCGTCGGCGGTGAGCGAGACGTTGAGGCCGATGCCGACGACGACGCCGTCGCCGACGCGTTCGGCGAGGATGCCGCCCGTCTTGCGTTCGACGCCGTCCACCGTGACCAGCAGGTCGTTGGGCCACTTGAGTGCGGTGTCGACACCGGCGAAGCGGGCGATCGCGGCGGCCGTGGCCACCCCGGTGAGGAGCGGGAGCCAGCCCCAGCGGGCGGGCGGCACGGTCGGCGTGAGGTAGACGGAGAGGAAGAGGCCGGAGCGCGGCGGCGCCGACCAACGGCGGTCCAGGCGACCGCGGCCGGCGGACTGTTCCTCGGCGACGAGGACGGTCCCCTCGCGCAGGCCGCCGGCGGCCGCGCGCTCGACGAGGTCGGTGTTGGTGGAGCCGGTGGCGGGGACGACGTCCAGTGCGGACCAGAGCGAATCGGGGCGGATCAGGGCCCGGCGCAGCGCGTTGGCATTCAACGGCGGGCGGCTCAGATCACTCCAGCGACCGGCGTCTTTGTCCCGGTTTTCCGGTGGTTGAGGCGTCATGGCCCCAGCCTAGGTGTGGTCAACGACGCAGTGCCGGAGAGCAGTCCCGCCGATACGCTACGAGTCGGTAGCCACACCCGTACCTCCCCGAGTACGAGTGCCAGTCCAGGACGAGCAGGAGCCGCATCCCGATGTCCGAACCGGAAGCAAACATCCACACCACCGCGGGCAAATTGGCGGATCTACAGCGACGGGTCGAGGAAGCCACTCATGCCGGCTCTGCCCGTGCGGTGGAAAAGCAGCACGCCAAAGGGAAGTTGACGGCGCGTGAGCGTATCGACCTCCTTTTGGACGAGGGCTCGTTCGTCGAGCTCGACGAGTTCGCCCGGCACCGGTCGACGAATTTCGGGATCGAGAAGAACCGGCCCTACGGAGATGGCGTCGTCACGGGGTACGGGACCGTCGACGGCCGTCCGGTGTGCGTGTACTCGCAGGACTTCACGATCTTCGGCGGGTCGCTCGGCGAGGTCTACGGCGAGAAGATCGTCAAGGTGATGGACTTCGCCCTGAAGAACGGCTGCCCGGTCATCGGGATCAATGACGGCGGCGGTGCCCGGATTCAGGAAGGGGTGGCCGCCCTCGGGCTGTTCGCGGAGATTTTCCGGCGCAATGTGCATGCGTCGGGAGTGGTGCCGCAGATTTCCCTGATCGTGGGTCCGTGCGCGGGCGGCGCGGTGTATTCGCCGGCCATAACGGATTTCACAGTGATGGTCGACCAGACGTCGCACATGTTCATCACCGGGCCGGACGTCATCAAGACGGTGACGGGCGAGGACGTCGGCTTCGAGGAGCTGGGCGGGGCCCGTACGCACAACACCACCTCGGGCGTGGCGCACCACATGGCGGGTGACGAGAAGGACGCCATCGAGTACGTCAAGGGGCTGCTGTCGTACCTGCCGTCCAACAACCTCTCGGATCCGCCGGCCTTCCCGGAGGAGGCGGACCTGACGGTCTCCGACGCGGACCGCGAGCTGGACGTGCTGATCCCGGACTCGGCCAACCAGCCGTACGACATGCACACGGCGATCGAGCACGTGCTGGACGACGGCGAATTCCTGGAGACCCAGGCGCTGTTCGCGCCGAACATGCTCACCGGGTTCGGGCGGGTCGAGGGGCATCCGGTCGGCGTGGTGGCCAATCAGCCGATGCAGTTCGCCGGGTGTCTGGACATCAACGCGAGCGAGAAGGCCGCGCGGTTCGTGCGCACCTGCGATGCGTTCAACGTCCCGGTGTTGACGTTCGTCGACGTCCCGGGCTTCCTGCCGGGGACGGACCAGGAGTACGACGGGATCATCCGGCGCGGCGCCAAGCTGATCTACGCCTACGCGGAGGCGACGGTTCCGCTGATCACGGTGATCACCCGGAAGGCGTTCGGCGGGGCGTACGACGTCATGGGGTCCAAGCACCTGGGCGCGGATCTGAACCTCGCGTGGCCGACCGCGCAGATCGCGGTGATGGGCGCGCAGGGCGCGGTGAACATCCTGCACCGCCGGACGCTGGCCGCGATCGACGACCCGGCTCAGCAGGAGTCCCGGCGCCAGGAGCTGATCCAGGAGTACGAGGACGCCCTGCTGAATCCTTACGTCGCGGCGGAGCGGGGCTATGTCGACGCGGTGATCATGCCGTCCGAGACCCGGCGGCACATCGTCCGCGGACTGCGCACGCTGCGCAACAAGCGGGAGGCGCTGCCGCCGAAGAAGCACGGCAACATCCCGCTGTAGTCCCCGCCGTAGGAGGTCGGTCGACGATGATCAAGGTCGTACGGGGCAATCCCACCCCTGAGGAGTTGGCCGCCGCACTGGCGGTGGTGCAGGCCCGGGCGGCGGCGGTGGCCGCCGGTGCCGCCCCGCAGGAGGGTGGGCACGGCAGCCAGTGGTCGGATCCGGCGGCGACGGTTCCGGCCCGGTCCCGGCTGCCCCATCCGGGGCCGCGGGCCTGGCGGACCAGCTTCTGGCCGCGGTGACCTGGCGAAATCCGGTCGGTGCATAGTGCACTGACTAGTCCTTCGTGGTGCGGCGCCTGAGTACGCGTACTCAGGCGCCGTTGCCGTGGGGGGCGGGAGGATCGACGCCATGCTGTGGTCCGATCCGCCCGATGAACCGCCCGAGGAGCTGCACGAGGTGCAGGCGAAACTCCGTCGGGTGGGCTTCGTGCTCGCCACGGCGATCATGGTGGGGACGCTGGTACTCCTGATGAGGTGACGTCCGTTCCGGGGGCTCCGGTTCCCGGGGCCCGGGTGGGATGTGGTGCCCCTCGCCCTCCCGCCCCCTCGCCGGGGGGCCTCTTCACTCCCCACAACTTCACTCCCTGCAACCGCAGCGGCCTAAATTGCCTCTTTCTCTCTCGACAGTGCAATTCGGGCATGCGGCGGTGCGGTGACCGGCCGGCCGCCTGCCGGGCTGGAGGGGAGACCATGAACAGGCCGCTCAGACACATAGCCGTCTTCTGCGGGGTGTTGGTGCTCGCCCTGCTGGTCCGGGTGACCTGGGTGCAGTTCGTACAGGCGGATCAGCTCGCGAACGACGACAACAACCGGCGGGTCAAGATCGAGGCGTACTCGTACCCGCTCGGCAACATCATCGTGGACGGCAAGCCGGTCACCGGGTCGGTGGAGACCAGCGGTGACTTCAAGTACAAGCGGACCTACACCGACGGTGCGATGTACGCCCCGGTCACCGGATACGCCCGGCAGGCGGCGGGCGAGACCATGTTGGAGGGCATCTACAAGAAGGTGCTCAGCGGCAAGGACGACCGACTGTTCTTCAACCGGGCGCGGGGGGTGCTGACGGGCGAGAAGCCGCGCGGCGGCGACGTCCTGACGACCATCAGCGAGAAGGCGCAGAAGGCCGCGTACAAGGGGCTGACCGATCTGCACGCCAACGGCGCCGTGGTCGCCCTCGACCCGCGGTCCGGCAAGATCCTGGCGATGGCCAGCACGCCGTCGTACGACCCGTCGACCTTCGCGGGGCTGTCGGACGCGGAGGGCAAGAAGTACCTGGCGCTCGACGCCGACAAGAGCAAGCCGATGAACAACCGGGCGCTGCGCGAGATCTACCCGCCGGGGTCCACCTTCAAGGTGCTCACCGCGGCCGCGGCCCTGGAGCACGGCACCGTCACCGACATCAACGCCTCGTCCGGCGCCCCGGCCCCGTACACCCTTCCGCAGACCCGTACCCAGGTCGGCAACGACGTCGTGGGGGCGCCGTGCGACAAGGCGTCGCTGAAGACCGGTATGCAGTGGTCCTGCAACAACGTTTTCCTGGATGCCGCGCACAAGCTGGGCACGGACAAAATGCGGGAGACCGCGGAGAAATTCGGATTCAACGCGGAGCAGTTCATTCCGGTGCGTTCCGCGGTGAGTGGATATCCGAGCAAGTTGGATCAGCCGCAGACCGCGCTGACCGGTATGGGGCAGGGCAGCGTGACCAGCACTCCGTTGCAGATGGCGATGGTCGCCGCCGGTATCGCCAACAACGGCAAGGTGATGAAGCCGTATCTGGTCGAGGAACTGCGCGGTCCGGACCTGTCCACGATCGAGAAGTTCGATCCGACGCCGCTGAACCCGAAGGATCCGCAGGCGGTTTCGGAGGGCACCGCGAAGAAGGTGCAGGAAATGATGGAGTACACCGTTTCGGACGGCACCGCCTCGAAGGCGAAGATCGACGGGGTGACGGTCGGCGGCAAGACCGGTACCGCGCAGCACGGTGCGAATGTGAACGATGAGCGGCCGTACGCCTGGTTCGTCTCCTACGCGAAGTCGCCCGACGGGAGTTCGCCGGTGGCGGTGGCGGTCTTCGTCGATCCGAAGGACATGGACATCCCGCGGTCGGAGATCGCCGGTGGAAAGTTGGGCGGGCCGATCGCGAAGTCGGTGATGGAGGCCGTGCTCAAGAAGTAGGGAATGTCGGACGCGGAATACGGCGGGCCGGGCGGCCGGGAAAAGGGGGAAATGATCTCCCTTGAGTACCGGGGCCCGGCCCGTTTCCTGTGGGTTTCCTGTGGCGCCGGCTGTGCGTTCGCTGTGCCCGCCGGCAATGCTTACGGAGGATTTACCGCGGGCACCCCTACCTTCGCCTAATGGTCACCATTAATACGTTCCCGGTGCGGCGGCCCGCGCTCCGACTCCTCGTCGCGGCCACCGGTCTCGGTGTCCTCGCCACCGGCGCCGTCGGCTGCTCCGCCCGGCCCGCGCAGGACTCCCCCGGCGGCCGGTCGAGCAGCGCCGCCCAGGCCGCCGCCCCCACCCCCCGCTCGATGGGCCTGCGGGACGCCCCCAACGCCCGCGACCCCCAGGGCAAGGACCGCACGGGCTGGATGAGCGCCGTCCTGCTGACCGCGGCGGGCGTGCCGCGGGCCACCGTCGACCAGGACTACCTGGCGTCCAACCACTACCTCCAGGCATCCAACGACCGTCAGATGGCGCAGCTCCGGGCGGCCGGCAAGGTCAAGGACCCGGCGTTGCTGACGCCGGTGCTCGGAGTGCGGGAGAGCTATCTGGACGCGGCGTTCAACGAGGTCACGACCGCATACGGGTCGTTCGACGGCTATCTGAGAAAGGGGCTCGGGCTGGACCGGGCCACGGAGCTCAAGCTCCGGCAGCGACTGACCGGCACGTGAGGGGGCCGCGGAGATGTCCCCGAAGCTGCCCGCCCCCGTCATGGCCGCCCTGTGTGCGGCGCTGGTCCTGGTCGGACTGCTGGTGTGGCGCCCGCTCGTCCGCCGTCGCGGATGGCCGTCCGTCCCGACCCTGCTCTTCCTGGTGAGCTGCGGTCTGTGCGTCGGGATCACGCTCCCCGACCAGATCGCGCCGGGCGTCCTCGCGCGGCTGCACGAGTGCGTCGTCGAGGACGGGGCCGGGGTGCGGACGCTGGGCGCGGGCGCCGGGCACCAGGCGGTCAACGTCCTGTTGTGGATCCCGCCGGCGCTCTGCGGAGTGCTGGCGACCCGGCGGGCGCTGCTGGTGCCGCTCGGCATCTCCGCCACCTGGGCCGCCGTCGAACTGTTGCAGACCCTCGACCCGGTGCGGGACTGTCAGCCAGCGGACTGGGCGCACAACACCCTGGGGGCCGCGCTCGGTGCGCTCGTGGGGTGGCTGGCGCTACGGGTCGCCCGGCACCGGGCCCCGGCCCGCTGACCGCCGCCGGCTCCGTACGATGGCGGGCATGACCGAAGCTCCCCGCCCCCGCCGTCTCGTCCTCGCGTCCCAGTCCCCGGCCCGTCTCGGCCTGCTCCGGCAGGCCGGGTTGGTGCCCGAGGTCGTGGTCAGCGGGGTCGACGAGGACGCGCTGACCGCCGCCACCCCCGAGGAGCTGGCCCGGGTGCTGGCCGAGGCGAAGGCCGCCGCGGTCGCGGCCCGGCCGGAGGCCGCGGGGGCGCTGGTCGTCGGCTGCGACTCGGTACTGGAGCTGGACGGGCGGGCGCTCGGCAAGCCAGCGGACGCCGAGGACGCCACGGCCCGCTGGAAGTCCATGCGCGGCCGGTCCGGGATCCTGCGCACCGGCCACTGCGTGATCGACACCGCGACCGGCCGGCAGGTGTCGGCCACCGCGTCCACCACGGTCCGCTTCGGCGAGCCCAGCGACGCCGAGATCGCCGCGTACGTGGCCAGTGGTGAACCGCTCTACGTGGCGGGCGCGTTCACCCTCGACGGCCGCTCGGCGCCGTTCATCGACGGGATCGACGGCGACCCGGGCAACGTCATCGGCCTCTCGCTGCCGCTGTTCCGGCGCCTGCTGGCCGATCTGGGCATCGCGATCACGGAGTTGTGGGCCTGAGCCCGACCCACCCTCGGGACTGCCCGGTGGAGTTCAGTGGAAGCCCAGCATGCCGGGCGAATCGATGCCGACGGTGACCACACCGGGCGGGTAGGCGTTCTCCTCGCCGGTCAGCAGGATCGGCATGCCGGTGACCTCCGGACGCGGCAGCGCGCAGTACAGCGCATGACAGGTGTCCGGGCCCCCGTAGCCGTCGCGGATCATGGTTCCGACGCTCACGGCGGCGGTGGTGTCGAGAGCGTCGACGGCGACGGCGGAGAAGGCGAGCACCCGGCGGGGAACGATGGCCCCGAGAAGGGGCGCCGGACCTCCGCCTGCCCGGCCCTGATCCACCGGAGCGGCCCCAAGCGGTCAGAACACCGGTAGCGCCCACAGGTTGCCGTCGTTCATCACGAAGACCCGGTTGCCGTCGGCGGACAGCCACTGGCGGCCCTGCGAGTCGGGCAGTTTGTAGCTCCAGATCGGCATGCCGCTGTTCTTGTCCATGGTCTGCACCTCGGCCTGCATGCCGACGCCGACGGTGTAGACGGTCCAGATGCCGCCGCCCTGGACGACGATCGGCGTGGTGATGCCGGCGGCGCCGCGGACCTGGAAGATCTCCTTGCCGTTGTCGGGCCGGCGTTTGAGCGGCAGGGTGGATTCGGTCCCGTCGTCGTGTTCGAGGTTCTCGAAGGCCGCGTAGACCGCGTCGGGGTAGGCGGTGACCACGCCGTAGCGGGAGGGGCGGTTGAGGTAGTCCTTCTCCTTGACCTGCCACAGTTCCTTGCCGTCGGTGATCCGGCGGGCGGTGAGCGTGTGGCCGCCGAAGTAGACGGTGGAGCCGGAGAGCGCCGGGCGGACGTAACGGTCGGACTGGTTGCGGATGTCCCAGACCCGGCGGCCGGTGGCGGTGTCCACGGCCAGGACGTGCCCGTCGAGGGTGGCCAGGACCAGTCGGCCCTCGGCGATCACCCCGGGCGGATTGGCCTTGGCGCGGAACGGCGGGTCGATCGGCGCGGTCCAGCGGATCTTGGCGTCGGACCGGCCGATGGCGCGCAGCCGGTGGTCCTTGGTCAGCGCGTAGAGGGTGTGCTCGTCGGCGGCGAGCAGGGACTCGGCCTCGGCGGGCGCGGTCCAGCGGGGCTCGCCGGTGGACGCGACGAAGGTGCGCACGGTGCCCCGGGCGTCGACCGCGGCGATCAGCCGGTCGGAGAGCGAGAGGTAGCGGCCGGTGGCGCGGACGTCGGGCGCGGCCCAGCGGCGTTTGCCGTCAACGACGTTGTGGGCCGCGATGCCGCCGCCGCGGGCGCCGAAGACGAGGACGTCGCGGACCGGCAGGGGGGCGGGGGTGTCGTCGGCGAGGACGTCGAACGGGCCCCAGAGGGCCTTGGGGGAGCCGCCGACGAGGTAGTCGCCGTCGTCGGCGGACAGCGGGTGGGCCTCGGGGGTCCGCGCGGCCGGCGGGACGGCGAACGGGTCGGCCTTCCGCACCGGTGAGTGCGCGCGGGGCCACCAGAGGGCGGCCGCGCCACCGCCCGCGGCGAGCACCGCCCCGCCGGCGGCGGCGCCGAGCAGCAGCCGGCGCCGCGACACCGGGGTGCCGGGCTCCGGGGCCGCGGTCAGCGTGGTGAGTGCGTGGATGCCGCTCTCCCGCTCCTTGATCTCCTGGGCGACCGGACCGCGCCGCCAGGCCCGGTCGGCGCCCCGGGGCGGTGCGCAGGCGGCCGCGAGGGCCGCCGGGGTGGGGCGGGCCGCGGCGTCCTTGGCCAGCAGCGGTTCGATCAGCGGGCGGAGCGGTGCGGGGACGCCGCTGAGGTCGGCGGCGTCGTGCACGACGCTGTACTGGACGGCGGCGATGTGGCCGCCGTCGAAGGCGCGCCGGCCGCTCGCCGCGTACACCAGGACGGCGCCCAGCGAGAAGAGGTCGGCGGGCGGCGCGACCCGGCGGCCCAGGACCTGTTCGGGGGCGCCGTAGCCGGGGGTGACCGGGATCTGGCCGGTGGTGGTGAGGGTCAGGCCGTGCTCGGGGCGGGCGATGCCGAAGTCGATGATGCGCGGACCGGACGAGGTCAGGACGATGTTCGGCGGTTTGAGGTCGCGGTGGATCAGGCCGGTGGCGTGGATGTCGGCGAGGGTGCGCGCGAGGGACGCGGCCAGCGCCCGTACCGCCGCTTCGTCGAACGGGCCGTGTGCCTCGACGGCCTGGTCGAGCGTCGGCCCGGCGAGGAACTCGGTGGCGATCCAGGGGCGGCCGCCTTCGGTCTGGGCGCCGAGGACGTTGGCGACGCCGGTGCCGGTGACCGCCCGGGCGGTCTGCGCCTCGCGGACGAAACGCTGGGCGAGTTGGGTGTCGCCGGCGAGTTCGGGCCGCAGCACCTTGACCGCGGCGACCGTGCCGGCCGCGTCCTGGCCGACGTAGACCTTGCCCATGCCGCCTTCGCCGAGCACGCCGAGCAGGCGGTACGGGCCGAGCCGGAGCGGGTCTCCGGTGTCGAGAGGTGTCATGGGGCGGGAGCTTTCTGACGGAGGGCCGGCGGGGTGCGCCGGGTCACTGGAGCGGGAACCCGGCGAGGAAGTGGCCGCCGAGCGCGAGGACCACCTTGCTCGCGTCGTGGGCGGCGAAGCGGTCCGCGGTGGTCGTGTAGGTGTGGGCGGTGAGGTGGGAGGTGAGGCTCACGGCGCGCAGGACGCCCTCGCTCTTGCTGTGGACGTAGACGTGGCCGGGGCCGACGACCGGCGGGTCGTAGACGGCGGACCGGCCGGCGTCGCCGCCCTGTTGGGTCCAGCGCACCTTCCCGGTGGCCGCGTCGAACGCGACGGCGCCGAGGCCCTTCTCCACGGCGTAGAGCACGCCGTCCTTGAGGGTCGGCGGCCCGTAGGTCTTTCCGGCGCGGGCGGTGGAGGTGTCCCAGGCCGGGGTGCCGTCGGTCAGGCGGAGGGCGCGCAGCGGCCCGTTGCCCAGGTAGACGTGGCGGGCGTCGGTGGCCAGTTGGGGGCGTACCAGGTCGCGGTGGGCGGGGAACGGCCGGTCCCAGGCGAGGGCGCCGGTGCGGGTGTCCCGGGCCTGGGCGCGGACGGTCCCGTCGTTGGCCTCGAAGAGCAGGACCAGGCGGTCGCCGACGGCCTTGGCGGCCAGGTAGTACAGGCGCGTGGAGCCGACGTACTTGACCTTGGGCGGGCGCTCCGGCAGCGGCTGCCGCCAGCGCACCGTGCCGTGTGTGCGGTCGACGGCGATGACGTACCAGCTCTGGCCCGGCTGGAAGTAGATGTCGCTGCTGCGCCCGACGCAGCCCGCCAGGTAGAACGTGTCGGCGGTGACGCAGAGCAGCTGGTTGAGCCACATGCAGCCGTTGAAGTCGGCGAGTTCGACGGCGGCTTTGCCCGGCTTGCCGGTGACCGGGTCGAGCGGCACGATCCGCAGCGGGGCGCTGGCGCCGTGCTCGACGGGGAGGCGGTAGAGGTGGGTGGCGTCCCAGGCCGTCTGCCAACTGCCGTGCTCGGCGTCGGTCGTCCAGGCGACGCTGCCGGTCGGCGGGTCGATGCCGGCCAGGCCCGCGCCGGCGAACACCAGCCCCAGGTCCTCGAAGGCGGCCGGCGGGGCGGGGTTGCCGGGCGTGACGTCGGTCTCCGGCTCGGCGACCTGCTGCTGCCAGAGCGAGTCCAGTTTCTTCTTCGCCAGCGGGGGGACGGTGGGGCCGGCGGTGGGCTTGGGGTACGGGGGTGTGCCGGGGTCGGGGGCGCCGGAGGAGAGCCAGGACCACAGTCCGGTGCCGGCGCCCGCCACCCCGAGGGCGGCGCCGGCCCCGGCGGTCAGCAGGCCGCGGCGGGACAGCCGGCCCTTGGCGGGGGTGTCGGTGGGGGGCGGCAGCGTCGGGGTGCCTTCCGGGGCGGGCAGCCGCTCGGGCGTGAGCTGCCAGACCTCGCTCGCCCGGGCGCCGATCAGGGCCAGCAGCGGGTCCGGCAGGTGATCGGCGAACTCCCCGCTGCCGTCGTGGAGTTGGCCGGCCAGTTCGGTCGTGGTGGGGCGGACGGCCGGATCCTTGGCCAGGCAGCGGGACAGCAGCGGGACCAGGGCGGCCGGGGTGCCGGTGAGGTCGGGGTCGGCGTAGCGGACCCGGTAGAGCAGGTCGGCGGGTTGTCCGCCGCCGAACGGGCCGCGTCCGGTGGCGGCGAAGACCAGGACGCCGGCGAGCGCGAAGACGTCGCCGGCCGGGGCGTGTTCCTGTCCGGACGCCTGCTCCGGCGACATGAAGGCCGGGGTGCCGACGGCGGAGCCGGTGTGGGTGAGTCGTTCGTCGCCGAGGGCACGGGCGATGCCGAAGTCGATGACCTTCGGGCCGTGCGCGGTGACCATGATGTTGGACGGTTTGAGGTCGCGGTGGACGACGTCGGACCGGTGCAGCTGGCCGAGCGCCCCGCACAGCGCCGCCCCCAGGGCCCGTACCGCGGCTTCGGGCAGGGGGCCGCACTGCTCCACCGCGTCGTCGAGCGGCGGGCCGAGGACGTACTCGGTGGCCAGGTAGGGGGTTTCGGCGGCCGGGTCGGCGGCGACGACCTGGGCGCCGTAGCGGCCGCCGATGACCCGCGCGGCGTCCGCCTCCAACCGGAACCGGGTGCGGAACTCCGCGTCCCGGGCGATCCGGGCGTGCATCGTCTTCAGCGCCAGAGTGCGGCCGCCCGGCGAGCGGGCCAGGTAGACGGTGCCCATGCCGCCGCTGCCCAGCCGGGCGATCAGGCGGTACGGGCCGAAGCCGGGCGGGTCGTCGTGGGTGAGCGGGAGGGGCACGGGCGTCAGTCCTGGCGACGGGTGGGGGCTATCGGGAGGGTGGCGCCGGCCGGCACCGGGGTGGGCGGCGCGGCGGCCGCGGGCGTGGCGGGGGCCCCGGCGGCCGGGGCGTCGGCCGGGCGCTTGCCGGCGGGGACGTCGGCGGCCAGCAGGGACGCCGATTGGCGGGCCAGCGCCGCGATCACCCGGCCGGGCAGCCAGCCGGGGCCGAGCCCGGCGGTGCCGCGGCCGGCGGGCCCGAAGGCGGCGTCCAGCGCGGTCGGTACGGGGGCGGCGGCGGGCACCGGCGCCGGGGTGCCGTCCGCGGCCGGGGCGAGCGCGTCGAGGAGTGCGGCGGGCTGCGGGCGGGCGGCCGGGTCCCTGGCCAGGCACGCGGAGATCAGGGTCCGCAGCCCGGCGGGCAGTTCCTCCCGTTCGGGCACGGTGTACCCGGTGGCCGCGTACGCCAGCGTCGCGCCCAGTGCGTAGACGTCGCCGGCCGGTTGCGCGGGCCCGCCGGCGGCCTGCTCCGGCGGCAGGCTGCCGGACTCCAGGCCGGGCAGCCCGGAGCGCGGGGTACCGTCCGCGGCCGCGGCCCGGACCGCGCCGAAGCAGCTCAGCCGGGGCCCGTCGGCGGCCAGCAGCACCGCGGCCGGGGAGACCCCGGCGTGGCTGAGGCCCTGTCCGTGCCCGACGATCAGGGTTTCCGCGAGGGCCGCGCCCAGGGCGCGAACGGTGCGCTCGGGCAGCGGGCCGCCATGCACGTCGAGGGCGGCGGGCAGCGGCAGCACCGGCAGGTAGGGGCGGGCGTGCCAGGGGGCCTCACTCGGCGCGGAGACCTCGGTGGCCGGGGCCGCCCACGGTCCGAGCAGATAGCGGGAGGTCTCCGCCTCGGCGCGGAAGCGTCCGGGGTCGGCGTCGGGCAGCGGCAGGCCGAGCAGTACCGTCCGGTCGCCGTCCGCGCTGCGCGCCACGTAGCGGCGCTCGGGTACGGGTACGGGGGACGCCGGGTCGTCCAGTCGACTCAGCACGAGATAGGGACCGACCGGATCGAATCGTTCCGGTTCGCTGGCCCCCGTGGCGTGCGCCCGCATGGGCCCCTCCCCCGTGTCTTCTCCTGTCGGACGCCGCCCCGCCGCCCGGCCCCGCCGCCCGACCCCGGTGGCGTACGGCCCGAAGAGCCTACAAGGGCGGTCCGGGCGGCCCGGGGGCGGTGTCCAACGGGGGCCGCGGCGGCCGGAGTTCAGGACGAGGGGGCGCGGGGCTCAGGCGGCGGCGCCGCCCGGGGCGGTGTCCTCGGCCGCCGGGGACGGGCGCGCCTCGCCGTAGGCCACCAGCGTCAGCACGAGCAGCGCCAGCACCACCATCGCCGCGCCGAACGCCGGCCAGCCGACCAGTCCGACGGCGAGCGCCCCGAGGACGCCGTGCACCACGGCGCAGCAGATCAGCGCGATGCGCGAGAGGCGTCCTGGGGCCCGGTCTCGTAGTGCGCCGCGCAGCAGTACCGCGGCGCAGAAGAGGAGGAAGAGCGCGAAGACCGCGCCGCCGGCCCAGGTACCGGCGGACATGGCACCCGGCCGCAGCCCGGCCAGGGACATCTGTTGCCGGTCGACCACGATGCTCAGGATCCAGTTCAGCAACAGGATCCCGGCCGCTTCGAGGATCAGGACCACCGCCGCCGCCAGGGCCACCGGTCTGCGTGCCGTCACCACCCCACCCACCCCACTTCCACCGTCATGCACCGTCGCGCGCTGTCCGCGCCACCGTGCGCCGCCGTCACAAGCCGTTACCAGGAGTACAGAAGGCATCACGCACGCTACTAATGGGTAACAGCCACGGCAAGGGGTCTGCACCACCGCATGCAACCCCCTTCCGGCACGCCCCCGCCCGCCGCGCTCACCCGAAAACTTTCACTCGCCCATTCGTAGGGACTCCACAAAGAATTGACGGTCCGCCGGACGTCCGCAGTTCGAGACCTAGGCCACACCGGGCCGCGAGCCGGAGCCCAGGAATCCGGGCCTACCCTGGGATTCCAACGGACTTTGGTCCCTCACCATCGCCGCGTGCACGCTCTGTGTGGGCAAGCTCACCCCAGGGAACGGGTCGGCACGCGGTGTCGCCAGTCCCTAAACTCGCTGCGTTCATTGTGTTGCGGCGTAGCGCCCAGGAAGGACCCATCGTGCGCAAGGTGCTCATCGCCAACCGTGGCGAAATCGCTGTCCGCGTTGCCCGTGCATGCCGGGACGCCGGGATCGGGAGCGTAGCCGTCTACGCCGACCCGGACCGGGACGCCCTGCACGTGCGTGCCGCGGACGAGGCATACGCCCTGGGCGGTGACACCCCTGCCACGAGTTACCTGGACATCGCCAAGGTCCTCCAGGCGGCCGCCGATTCCGGCGCCGACGCGATCCACCCCGGCTACGGCTTCCTCTCCGAGAACGCCGATTTCGCCCAGGCCGTCCTGGACGCGGGCCTGACCTGGATCGGCCCGCCCCCGCACGCCATCCGCGACCTCGGCGACAAGGTCGCGGCCCGGCACATCGCCCAGCGCGCCGGCGCCCCGCTGGTCGCCGGCACCCCGGACCCGGTCTCCGGCTCCGACGAGGTCGTCACCTTCGCCCAGGAGCACGGTCTGCCGATCGCCATCAAGGCGGCGTTCGGCGGCGGCGGCCGCGGCCTGAAGGTCGCCCGCACCCTGGAAGAGGTCCCCGAGCTCTACGACTCCGCCGTCCGCGAGGCGGTCGCCGCCTTCGGCCGCGGCGAGTGCTTCGTCGAGCGCTACCTGGACCGCCCGCGCCACGTCGAGACCCAGTGCCTCGCCGACAAGCACGGCAACGTGGTCGTCGTCTCCACCCGTGACTGCTCGCTCCAGCGCCGCCACCAGAAGCTCGTCGAGGAGGCCCCCGCGCCGTTCCTGAGCGACGAGCAGAACGCCGAGCTGTACCGCGCCTCCAAGGCCATCCTCAAGGAGGCCGGCTACGAGGGCGCCGGCACCTGCGAGTTCCTCGTCGGCCAGGACGGCACCATCTCCTTCCTGGAGGTCAACACCCGCCTCCAGGTGGAACACCCGGTCACCGAAGAGGTCACCGGCCTGGACCTGGTCCGCGAGATGTTCCGGATCGCCGACGGCGAGGAACTGGGCTACGACGACCCGGCGGTGCGCGGCCACTCCTTCGAGTTCCGCATCAACGGCGAGGACCCGGGCCGCAACTTCCTCCCCGCGCCCGGCACGGTCACCACGTTCGACGCGCCGTCCGGTCCGGGCGTCCGCCTGGACGCGGGCGTGGAGGCCGGCTCGGTCATCGGCCCGGCCTGGGACTCCCTGCTGGCCAAGCTGATCGTCACCGGCGCCACCCGCGAGCAGGCCCTCCAGCGGGCCGCCCGCGCGCTGAACGAGTTCCAGGTGGAGGGCATGGCCACCGCCATCCCGTTCCACCGCACGGTCGTCAAGGACCCGGCGTTCGCTCCCGAACTCACCGGCTCCGCCGCGCCGTTCACCATCCACACCCGCTGGATCGAGACCGAGTTCGTCAACGAGATCACGCCGTTCGTCGCGCCCGGCGGCGAGGAGACCGAGGCGGATACCCGCGAGACGGTCGTGGTCGAGGTCGGCGGCAAGCGCCTGGAGGTCTCGCTGCCGGCGTCGCTCGGCATGCCGCTGGCCCGCGCCGCGGTCGCCGGGGGCGCCAAGCCCAAGCGCAAGGCCACCAAGAAGACCGGCAGCGCGGCCTCCGGTGACACCCTGGCCTCCCCGATGCAGGGCACCATCGTCAAGGTCGCCGTCGAGGAGGGCCAGCAGGTCGCCGAGGGCGAACTGGTCATCGTCCTGGAGGCGATGAAGATGGAGCAGCCGATCAACGCGCACCGCTCGGGCACCGTCAAGGGCCTGACCGCCGAGGTGGGCGCGGCCCTCACCTCCGGCGCGGTGATCTGCGAGATCAAGGACTGAACGGTCCACGGACCGGCATAAGGGGCGGGCTCCCGGTACCTCGCGTACCGGGAGCCCGCCCCTTTTTCCGTCCGCTGGCTACGACTTCCCCACGACCTCCTCCGGGAACACCAGCGTCCGGCTCATCCACTGGAGGGCGGCGGGCAGTTCACGGCGCCAGGTGGCGAAGTTGTGGCTGCCGTGGTCGAGCACGATCGAGTCCGCCTTCATGGGCGGGCGGACCGCGGCCAGGAACGCCTGCGCCGCCGGATAGTTCTTCTCCCCGCTGCGGCTGGTGCCGATCAGCACGTTGACGTCGGGGGCCGGCAGGTTCTTCAGCCGCCACATCAGGTCGTGCTCCGCGCGGCGCGCGCCGCGGTCCTTGCCGTCGCCGAAGAGGTTGCCCGTGGTGGGGTCGGTGGAGACCTTGTAGTCGGGCGAGAGGGCGGCCGCGGCGGCGTACGTGCGGGGGTGGCGCATGGCGAGCTGGAGGGCGCAGCTACCGCCCGAGGAGTAGCCGAGCACGCCCCAGGCGCCCGGGTCGTGGCCCACCCGGTAGTGCGACTTCAGGGCCTCCGGAACGTCCTGCGCGAAGAACGTCTCAGCCTGCGGGCCACCGGGGACGTCGACGCACTCGGTGTCCCGCGGCGGCGCGATGGTGGGCCGCAGCATCACGATGACGGACGGCTGGAGGGTGCCGTCGCGGACCAGCTTCGCGGCGGTCTCGGGGAGTCTGAGGTGCTGGCCCAGCAGGAATATCCCGCCCGGATAGCCGCTGAGCGCGACGATGACCGGGAAGCGCTGGCGGGCGTACTGCTTCTGGAAGTACTGCGGCGGCAGGTAGACGTACGCCGGGTCCACCACCCGGGTCCGCTTGCCCACGATGCGTACCGTCTCGACCTTGCCGTTCTTCTCCGGCGGCCCCTTGGGCACCCCGTGCACCTTGTCCAGGCCCTCCGGGCCGGACGCCTGCACCAGCCCCTTCGACGGGTCTCCGGCGGGCCCGGCGGCGCCCTCGGCGCCCCACTTGCCGACCGCGGCGGGCGCCCCGTCGTACAGCCCGAGCAGCTCGTGCCAGGAGGCGTAGAACTGGAAGTTGGTGTTCACCACCAGACCGAGCGCGGCCACGACGGCCAGCTGCGTCGCGGCGATCACGCCCAACCGCCCCAGCACCGCCCGCGGCCCGCGCCGGGCGAACCGCGGCCAGAGCCACACGGTGAGCCCCACACAGGCCACGGAAAGGGCGATCATGGCGTACAACAGTGGCCGGCTGGTCAGTCCCATCGATGTTCCCCAGACTTCCTGGACGGCCCCCGGACGTCCCCGGAAGCCCTCTTTGCGCCTGGTTTGATGACCCTTGGACGGGTGACGTTGCCGCCTTTCCGAGGTGTTCGCCGCCCCGACGGAAGCGGTACCCCACCCCGTCACCGACCGGCCGCCGCCCGTCCACCTCCACCGCCGGCCGCCGCCGGCCGCAGGAACTACCGCCCGGGACTACGCGTCTCGCCCTGTAGGCGACACCAACCGCTCGTCCTGCCCCACCCGCGGCACACCGGATCCAGGCGGCGTGCAGAAGGAGGCACCGCGCGCGTGACCATGGAACTCAGCTCCCTGACGGGCGTCCGACAGGCCATCACCGTGATCCTCCCCGTGCGGCTCTCGACGCCCCCTTCCTGGGACGAGGGCCCCCTGCCGTTCGCGCTCGGCAGCCGCCGCACCGACACGGCCACCCGGCAGACGTACTTCACCCGGGCAGCCGCCCGCGTGCTCTACGGGACACCGGAACGCCCCTGCAGGTGGCACCGCTCCGCAGACCTCGCCCACGGCCCACTGCACCTGCACGGCCTGGAGCTGCTGCGCACGGCAACCGACCGCACCCACCGGGACGCGCTGGCGATCCTGCACTTCACGGTCGAGGGGCCGACGCTGCTGGAGACCTTGCGGGCGATCAGCCACCGCCACACGGCGGGCGACGACCCGCTGAACGGCCCGCTGGCCCCGGACGCCCTCCTCAGCGGCGTGGCAGGGCCCAGGACGGCCGAGGCGCCGTTCGCCATCGCCCGGCCGTACACCATCGCCTTCTTCACGCCCGGCTCCGAGCACACTCCCGCCCTGCGCCAGGACCGCCGGTTGCCCGACACCGCCGACCGTTGGCTGTGGCACCTGGCCTCCCGCTCCACCGACGCCGACTTCCCCTCGGCGCCCGAGCACCTGTCGTCCCAGACGGAACACACCGTCCGGATATCGGCGGACTGGAGCGCCCTGGTGCTCCGTCACGGAGCGGCCTTCCTCGGGCACCGCCCGGACCGGGGCGACGGCGACTTCTACGACTTCGCCGCCCTGCACCACCGCACCATCTACCTCGACGCATTACTCCTCGGCACCGTGCAGCGGGACCACATCGACGAACTCACCGACGCCCTGTCCGGTGTCTTCGACGCCCCCAATCTCGGCCCGCGGGTCGCCACCCTGGAACAGCGGATCGCCGGTTTCCGCAGCACGTACTGGCGCCAGCACCTGACCGCCCACGGCCCGGCCAACGAACTGCTCCTCGCCTACCAGGCGCAGTACCGCCTTCCGGAGCGCTTCGCGGAGATCCTCGCCGAGGCGGCCGACTACTCCAGGCTCGTCCAGACACAGGACAGTCAGCAGATCGCCGGCGCCCTCGGCGTACTGACCATCCTCGGCCTCCCCTTGGGCACCGCCCTGAGCATCCTCCAGGTGCTCGACGACCACGGCCCCGGCCATCTGTTCCTCGCCCTCGGAGCCGCCGCCCTGGCCACGGCCGTCGCCTTCACCAGCCGCTACGGCCGGCTCGTCCTGGCGTCCCTGCGCGACCGGGTCCGCAACGGTCCGGACTGACGGACCGAGGGACCGCGAGCACCCCGCCGCACCACCAACTCGCTGACGCAATCCGGTAGTTGATGGCAACAAACCTCGATACAATCAAATAAAAACCGCCGAAGAGGACACGGACGACGTGACAGTCAACGAGGGCGAGTCACTCCGGCTGTACAAAAAGGCTTTAAGGTACGCCGAGTCGGACCCGGAGGTCTTTCTCAGTACCGCGAGGAGAGCAGCGGAGTCGATCCTCTTGGATATCGCCATGCAGGAAGCGGTCGGCTCGAAGCCGACACTCGAATCCTTATTGACTGTTCTGGCGGCCAAGGGCCTGGTGCCACCGAAAGTGGTATTGGCCGTACGGACGATCCAGAACTACGGCAATTACGGCAGTCACGCACAGCAGGACTCGGACGACGAGATCTCCAGCGAGGACATCCGCCCGTGCCTCGACGCCCTGACGCAATTGGCGGTCTGGTACGGGCGCACCAGCAAGGCGCTGGCCGAGGACGAGGCGCAGCGGGGCCTGGCCGACATCCAGCGCACCGCGCACACCACGCGCCTCGCCGATTCATCGCTGATCGTGGTGAAGGCCCTGCTGCTGGGCTGCGGCTTCGAGCACCTGCTGAGACAGCGCAACCACCGTCTGGTATACGTCCAGTTGCCCTGGTCCGACCATCTGGTCAGGGACGTGTCACGACGCCTGCTCGACCTCGCGATCTACAACGAGCGGCGAGTGCTCCGCCTACTGGAGGCCGATCCGAAGGTCCGGGACCAGGTCGTGCCGCTCGGCCGGGTCGGCTACTCGATGGGCGGCCGCAATTTCTATCTACTGGCGACCCGCGCAGGCCGCTGGGGAAACACCACTGCGGCGGAATTCCTGGCACATCCGGCCGGGGCGCAGATCGCCGTACCGAAACTCAGCGACATGTTCGACAACATCCTTGCGGCACTCTCCACCGACGAGGCCGGCCTGCGTGACATGGGCGTGACCATTCTGGACGTGCCGCACCATCTCGGCCTGGAACTCTTCCATTTGAACCAGGACGTGCTGGCCGTGGGTGGGCAGAACCTGCGCATGCACGCACGCGACAACAACGGCTATTTCGAACTGCTCAACTCCGAGATGCTGCCGGCCCGGGCCCAGGCACGCCTGCGCTCGGCAGCCGCCAACATCCTCATCGCCAACCGGGCCTGGCTCGCCGACACGGGCGCCGAACCGGCCGGTATCCACCGCGAACTGATGCGCCGCTTCCATGACCTGGGGGCGGAGAAGGGCCGCTTCGAGGAACTCGTCCAGGATCTCGTCACGCACGCCTCCTTCCCCCAGGAGAGCAGCGACGCGGGGCGGGAACGGCTGGTGCGCCACGTGCTGTTCGAGAGCTACCGACTGGGAGAGCCGTGCTAGGGCGCGGCGCCGCAGCCGCTCCGGACGGCACTGGGCCCGCGCGACGGGTACTCGTCGCCGGCGGCACCAACTTCGACATCATCGTCCAGGCGGCGCGGCTGCCGGAGGAACACGAGAAGCTCCGGGGCGGTACGTTCTCGGCACTGCCGGGCGGCTCCGCGGCCAACACCGCCCTGGGCCTGGCTCGGCAGGGCTGCGCGGTCCGGCTGGCGTCGGCAGTGGGAGACGACGCGCTGGGGCGGGCCTGCCTCGACGGCCTCCGGGCAGGAGGAGTGGACACCTCACGGGTCCGCGTGGACACCACCGCCCGCACCAGCATGGCTCTCGTCTTCTCGTCGGGCAGCGGCAAGCGGATGATGACGTTCGCGGGCGCGGACCGCGAGGCCGCGATCAGCGCGGTCAACGAGGAAGACGTCCGCGCCGTGGACCATGTGCATGTCGTCGGCGAGCCCACTCGGCCGCTGATCCGGCTGGTGGCCCTCGCCCGGCGCCACGGCCGGTCGGTCTCGGTCGAATGGAACGGCCGGGACATGAGCCCGCTCGCCGGGGGCCCGGCCCTGAACCTGATGAACGCGGACGAGGCGCGGGGCCTGCCCGGCGCGTCACCGGACGACCCGGCCGCCACCGCACAGCGCTACGCCGAAACACTCACGGGTGAGGTGATCGTGACGCTGGGGCCCCGCGGTGCACTATGGGCATCGCCCGGCCGGCCGCCGCTGCACGTACCCACCCGCCCCGTCGAACCGGTCGACCGCACCGGTGGGGGTGACGCCTTCAACGCCGGAGTCATCGCGGGGTGGCTGAGCGGCGGATCAAGGGAGCACTGCCTGCGCCGGGGCCTCGACGCGGCGCTGCACGTCATCACGAGGAGAGGAGCACGACCATGACCAGATGGCTCGGCATCGCCCTGCTGCCGGACGCGGCTCACCTGCAAGCCGCGATCCGCCTACAGCGGGAGATCGGCGGCGAGCACCCGTTGCGCCCACCCCTGACGCCGGACGGCAATCTTCCCCATGTGACCGTCTTCCAGGGGCCGTTCAACGACGCCCTCGACCCCAAGGCGGAGCTGGAGAAGCTCGGCGACTCGGTGCCCCTGCCCAGCGCGGTGCGGCTCGCCGCCAGCGGCATCGTCTACCAGCCCACCGGCTGGGTGTTCCTCTCCCTGGCCAAGCCCCGCCTGCTGATGAGCCTGCAGGAAGCGGCGCTCGATGCACTGGACGGCCATCTCGACCGTGCGGCATTCGACCGGACCAAGGACACGTCGCGGTTCTCGGAGCCCGAGCGCACCAGTTTCGCCCGGTACGGCTACCGGTACACCGGCGAGGCGTACGCCCCGCACATCACGCTCGGCCGCGCCGAGGAGGACGTCGCCCAGGAATTGGTCCGCACCGCTCCCGAGCGCGCCTCCATCCCCCCGGAGTGGGTGTTCGACCGGCTCAGTTTCTACGTGATGGGCGAGCACGGCGCCCATGCGGAGACGCTGGCGGAGCGACCGCTGGGCCCGGCGTGAGCGAGGCTCCCCCGCTCCTCGCGGTGGCCGAGGAGGCCGTCGAAGCCGGGATCGCCTACCTGGCCCAAGCCGGGCGGGACGCGGCGACGAGGCAGCTCAAGCCGTCGGGCGAAGAGGTCACCGCCGCGGACGTCGAGGTCGAGCGAGTGATCTCGCAAACCCTGCGGCGGCGGGCTCCCGGCATTCCGATCGTCGGTGAGGAATCCGCCGGCGCCCAGCCGACACCGTCCCGGTGCTGGCTGCTGGACCCCATCGACGGCACCATGAACTTCACCCGGGGCGCCCCCTTCTACGCCGTCTCGCTGGCGTACGTGGAAGCCGGTCGGCCCCGGCTCGGAGTCATCGACGCCCCGGCCCTCGGCCGCCGTTGGCGCACGGGACCGCAGAGTGCGCGGCCTGGGGGGCCGGCCGCCGCCCCTCGCGTCCAGGAGGTGCACGAGGCGATCATCGGCATCACGGGGACCGGCTCCGACGACGCCCGGCTCGGCGAGCGCATCGCCCTGTTACAGAGTGCGGCGTACCGGGTGAGGATGCAGGGTGCCATGAGCCTGGACCTCGTTGGAGTGGCGGAGGGCTGGCTGGACGCCTGCGTCTGTCTGCGCCCCAAGCCGTGGGACGTGGCGGCCGGCACGGCCCTCGTCCGGGACCGGGGCAAGGCGGTCCTGGGTGCGGACGGCCGCGACGTCACCTTCGGCTCCCCGCTCCTGGTGGCGGGTGACCGGCAGCTGGCACAGCGGGTGCTCGACGTGGTGGAACGGCGCTTCCCTAGGACGACCCACCGGGGCGGGGAGCACCCCCGGTAGATCCTTGCGCACCGCACCGGGACGCCCTCTGACCGGGCAATGGCATCCTGGAGCCACCGGCCGCAACCGGCCGGTGTGAGGAAGGACGGCGATGGCGACCGAGACGGCAGGGCAGCGGCGGGCGGAGCGGGCCGCGGCGGCGCACGCACCGGCAGGGACGCCCGCGTCCGTGGGAACGCCCGCGGCGCGCCCCATGCGGGCCGACGCGCGTCGGAATTACGAGCGGCTGCTGACCGAGGCGCGGACGGCCTTCACGGAGCACGGCACGGACACCTCGCTGGAGGACATCGCGCGTCGGGCCGGCGTCGGCATCGGCACCCTCTACCGGCACTTCCCCAACCGCACCGCCCTGATGGGCGCGGTCTTCCAGGGTGAGGTGCACGCCCTGGTCGGCTATGCACGGGAGTTGGCCGACGCACCGCAGCCGTGCACCGCGCTGGTCGACTGGCTGCGTGCGCTGATCACGCACGCCAGCACCTACCGGGGCCTGTCGCGGGCCCTGATGACCGCGTCGGCGGACGAGAGTTCGGGGATGGCGCGGTGCAGCGTGCCGCTGGGCGAGGCCGGCGCCGCGCTGCTGACCCGGGCCCAGCAGGCCGGTGCGGTGCGCCGGGGCGTCGTCATCGGCGATCTGCTCCAGCTCACCAACGGCATCGCGCTGGCCGCCGAGGAGTCCCCGGACGATCCGGAGCTGGCCGACCGGCTGTTGACGCTGACCCTGCGCGGGCTGAAGGCGGGCGCGCCGGACCAGGCGGGGGCGTAGGTCCGGCGGGCCGGTGCGGGCCCCGGCGTCCGGGGCGGACGGCACCTGCCCGGTTCAGGGGCGGACGGCACCGGCCTCCGGGTCCGGGGCGGGCGGCGCCGGGCCGGACTCTCCGGCCCGCCCGACGCCCGCTCTCCCGTCCCGGCTCAGCGCCGCCGGGGCGCCAGGTCGGCCACCCGGCCGTCTCCGAGCCCGCCGGCCGAGCGCAGTTGCGGCGCCCCGGGCGCGGCGCCCGGGTGACTGCGTCGCTGGCCCGGCAGCGGCACGTCCCGCCGTGGGCCCCGGCGCTCCGGCGGGGCGGCTTCCAGGCCCGGCTGGGCCGGTGCCTGCCCGGGGAGTGAGCTGCTGGCGACGGCGATCTGGACGCCCTGGTCGGCCAGCGCCTGGAGTTCCGTGCCGGCCCGGTCGTCGTGGGCGGGTGGTTCGTCCGTCACGAGTCGGGTGATGACGTCCGTCGGCACGGTCTGGAACATGGTGTCGGAGCCGAGCTTGGTGTGGTCGGCGAGCACCACCACCTCCCCCGCCGCCTGTACCAACGCCCGGTCGACGCTGGCGGAGAGCATGTTGGAGGTGGACAGCCCGCGCTCGGCGGTCAGGCCGCTGCCCGACAGGAAGGCGCGGGAGACCCGTAGGCCCTGGAGCGACTGCTCGGCACCGCTGCCGACCAGCGCGTAGTTGGAACCGCGCAGGGTTCCGCCGGTCATCACCACCTCGACGCGGTTGGCGTGGGCCAGCGCCTGGGCGACCAGCAGGGAGTTGGTGACGACGGTCAGGCCGGGGACCCGGGCGAGCCGGCGGGCCAGCTCCTGGGTGGTGGTCCCGGCGCCGACGACGATGGCCTCGCCCTCCTCGACGAAGCCGGCGGCGAGGTCGGCGATGGCTGTCTTCTCCGCGGTGGCGAGGTGGGACTTCTGTGGGAAGCCGGACTCGCGGGTGAAACCTCCTGGTAGGACCGCACCGCCGTGCCGGCGGTCGAGCAGTCCCTCTGCCTCCAGCGCCCGCACGTCGCGCCGTACGGTCACTTCGGAGGTCTGGACGACGCGGGCGAGCTCCCGGAGCGACACCGCTCCGTTCGCACGCACCATTTCTAGGATCAATTGGCGACGTTCTGCAGCGAACACGAAACTGACAGTAACGCCAACGACCGTCTGTTTTCAGCAGGTTGCACCAATTAGCAGAAGTTGTTCACACCGCGTCGGTTCTCGTGGTATGCGGCATGCACATGCCCCGATCCTGGTCACCGTGCGTGCCCAAATCCGCTCGATGCCTGGTCAGTTGCGCTCTTCGGCAACCCACCGCCGGCCCGTGGAACGAGGTGCCGGTCCCGACCATGCAGGACCGTTTCACCCCAAGTGCCCATCGTGGGCACAAATATTCCATGGGCCCGCTTCCGGGGCGCCGCCTAGTCGCCGGCGGCCTTCCGGGTGTGCAGCTGGCGGGCGACCTCGGCGATCGAGCCGGACAGCGACGGGTAGACGGTGAAGGCGCTGGCGATCTGTTCGACCGTCAGGTTGTTGTCGACCGCGATCGAGATCGGGTGGATCAGTTCGCTGGCCCGCGGCGAGACCACCACACCGCCGACGACGATGCCCGTGCCGGGGCGGCAGAACAGCTTCACGAAGCCGTCGCGGATGCCCTGCATCTTGGCGCGCGGGTTGCGCAGCAGCGGGAGCTTGACCGCCCGGGCGTCGATCACGCCGTTGTCGACGTCGGCCTGGGAGTAGCCGACGGTGGCGATCTCGGGGTCGGTGAAGACGTTGGCGGAGACCGTCTTGAGGTTGAGCGGGGTGACCGCGTCGCCGAGGAAGTGGTACATCGCGATCCGGCCCTGCATGGCGGCGACCGACGCCAGCGCGAACACGCCGGTGCAGTCACCGGCCGCGTAGACACCGGGGGCGGTGGTCCGGGAGACCTTGTCGGTCCAGATGTGTCCGGAGTCCTTGAGCTTGACCCCGGCGCTCTCCAGGCCGATCCCCTCGGTGTTCGGGATGGAGCCGACCGCCATCAGGCAGTGCGTGCCGGAGATGGTCCGGCCGTCGGCGAGGGTGACCTCGACCCGGTCGCCCACCCGCTTGGCGGACTGCGCCCGGGACCGCGCCATGACGTTCATCCCGCGGCGCCGGAAGACGTCCTCCAGCACGGCGGCCGCGTCCGGGTCCTCACCCGGCAGCACCCGGTCGCGGGAGGAGACCAGGGTGACCCGGGACCCCAGCGCCTGGTACGCGCCGGCGAACTCGGCACCGGTGACGCCGGAACCCACCACGATGAGTTCCTCGGGCAGTTCGGTGAGGTCGTAGACCTGCGTCCAGTTCAGGATCCGCTCGCCGTCCGGCTTGGCGTCCGGGATCTCGCGCGGGTGGGCGCCGGTGGCGATCAGCACGGCGTCGGCGATCAGGCCCTCGGTCGAGCCGTCGGCGGCGGTGACGGTGACCTTGCGCGAGCCGTCGGGTGCCTGGCCCGGCTCCAGTCGGCCGCGGCCGCGCATCACCCGGCCGCCGGCACGGGTGACCGACGCGGTGATGTCGTGGGACTGGGCCAGCGCCAGCCGCTTGACCCGTCGGTTGACCTTGCCGAGGTCGACCCCGACCACCCGCGCGGGACGCTCGTTGTAAGGGGTGTCGTCCTCGACGATGATGCCGAGCTCTTCGTAGGAGGAGTCGAAGGTGGTCATCACCTCGGCCGTGGCGATGAGGGTCTTCGACGGGACGCAGTCGGTCAGCACCGACGCTCCCCCTAGACCGTCGCAGTCGACGACGGTCACCTCCGCGCCGAGCGAGGCGCCCACCAGGGCCGCTTCGTATCCGCCGGGTCCGCCACCGATGATCACGATCCGAGTCACGTACTCCATTGTCCCGCACGCCCGACCGTGGCTCTCCCCCGGGGGCGCGGAGACGGCCGGGCGGGCGCCGGGCGTGTGCTCTCGACAGCCGGTTGTACGAATCTCCGGTACCACGAGCCCAACGGGGAACCTCCCGTACCCTCGGAAGCATGTCGCTCTACGCCGCGTACGCCGGCAACCTCGACGCGCGGCTGATGTCCCGCCGCGCACCGCACTCCCCGCTGCGCGGCACCGGCTGGCTGAACGGCTGGCGGCTCACGTTCGGCGGCGAGCAGATGGGGTGGGAGGGCGCCCTGGCGACGGTCGTCGAGGACCCCGGCTCCCAGCTCTTCGTCGCGCTCTACGACATCGCGCCCATGGACGAGGAGTCCATGGACCGCTGGGAGGGCGTCGGCCTCGAGATCTACCGGCGGATGCGGGTCCGGGTGCACACTCTCGAAGGCGACGAGACCGCCTGGATCTACGTCCTCAACGGCTACGAGGGCGGTCTCCCCTCGGCCCGCTATCTGGGCGAGATCGCCGATGCGGCCGAATCCGCCGGCGCCCCGCACGACTACGTGATGGAGATCCGTAAGCGCCCCTGCTGACCGGAGCGCTCCCGCCCGGCCCGCCGCCGCACCCGGGGAATCCTTTGGCAGAAAACACAAACCGGCACCTGCAGGCCCGTGGGCAGCGACATCTACGCGCGTAGGGCATTACCGGCTACCCTCGTCCGCGTGAACGCATCTGTTACCCCGGACATCGACCCGAAGGGCGCTGCGGACGCCGCGGCCGCCCGCCTGCGCGAGCTCACCGGCGCCGAGAACCACGACGTCGCCCTGGTCATGGGCTCCGGCTGGGCCCCGGCCGCCGAGGCCCTGGGCGCCCCCGAGTACGAGTTCCCGGTCACCGAGCTGCCCGGCTTCCCGCCGCCGGCCGTCGCCGGCCACGGCGGCACGGTCCGCTCGTACCGGATCGGCGAGAAGCGCGCCCTGGTCTTCCTCGGCCGCACCCACTACTACGAGGGCCGCGGCGTCGCCGCGGTCGCGCACGGCGTCCGCACCGCCGTCGCCGCCGGCTGCCAGACCGTGGTGCTCACCAACGGCTGTGGCGGCCTGCGCGACGGTATGCGCCCCGGCCAGCCGGTCCTCATCGGCGACCACCTCAACCTCACCGCCACCTCCCCGATCGTCGGCGCCAACTTCGTCGACCTGACCGACCTGTACTCGCCGCGGCTGCGCGCGCTGTGCAAGGAGGTCGACGCGAGCCTGGAGGAGGGCGTCTACGCCCAGCTCCCCGGCCCGCACTACGAGACCCCGGCCGAGATCCGGATGCTCCGGACGATGGGCGCCGACCTGGTCGGCATGTCCACCGTCCTGGAGGCGATCGCCGCCCGCGAGGCCGGCGCCGAGGTGCTGGGCATCTCGCTGGTGACCAACCTCGCCGCCGGCATGACGGGCGAGCCGCTCAACCACGAGGAGGTGCTCCAGGCGGGCCGCGACTCGGCGACCCGGATGGGCGCGCTCCTCGGCCAGGTCCTCAGCAAGATCTAGCCGGCACCGGCCCCGGGCGGGCCGGGCCGCCGTACCGGACGGCAGGATCCCGTCGCCGAAGCGAATCGGCGACGGGACCGGCGGCCGCCGCGCGCCCGGCCGGCCGGCCCGTTGCGCATCCCCCACATCGCATCCACAGGCAGGAGCATCACGTGGCTACCGTTCCCGCGGAGCTGATCAGCCGGGCACAGGCGTGGCTGGCCGAGGACCCCGACCCGGACACCCGGGATGAGCTGGCCAAGCTCATCGAGACGGACCAGCACGACGAGCTGGCGGTGCGGTTCGCCGGCACCCTCCAGTTCGGCACCGCCGGGCTGCGCGGCGAGCTGGGCGCCGGCCCGATGCGGATGAACCGTTCGGTGGTCATCCGGGCCGCGGCCGGGCTCGCCGCGTACCTGAAGGACAGCGGGCAGGGGGGAGGGCTCGTCGTCATCGGCTACGACGCCCGCTACAAGAGCGCCGACTTCGCGCGGGACACCGCCGCGGTCATGGTCGGCGCGGGCCTGCGCGCCGCGCTCCTGCCGCGTCCGCTGCCGACCCCCGTCCTGGCCTTCGCCATCCGGCACCTGGGCGCGGTGGCCGGCGTCGAGGTGACCGCCAGCCACAACCCGCCGCGCGACAACGGCTACAAGGTCTACCTGGGCGACGGCTCGCAGATCGTGCCGCCCGCGGACGGCGAGATCGCCGACCGGATCGCCGCGGTCCGGTCGCTGGCCGACGTGCCCCGCCCCAAGGCCGGCTGGGAGACGCTGGACGACAGCGTCCTGGCCGCCTACCTGGAGCGCACCGACGCGGTGCTGACCCCCGGGTCCGCCCGGGACGTGGGCGTGGTCTACACGCCGATGCACGGCGTCGGCCGGGACACCCTCGTCGCCGCCTTCGCGCGGGCCGGCTTCCCGGCCCCGACGGTCGTCGCCGAACAGGCCGAGCCGGACCCGGACTTCCCGACGGTCGCCTTCCCCAACCCGGAGGAGCCGGGCGCGATGGACCTCGCGTTCGCCACCGCCCGGTCCGCGGCCCCCGGCAGCGTCGACATCGTCGTCGCCAACGACCCGGACGCGGACCGCTGCGCCGTCGCCGTCCCTGCCCCCGGCACGCCGGAGGGCTGGCGGATGCTGCGCGGTGACGAGGTCGGCGCGCTGCTCGCCGCGCACCTGGTGCGCAAGGGGGCCGCCGGGACGTTCGCGACGACGATCGTCTCCTCCCAGCTGATGTCCCGGATCGCGACCGGCGCCACGCTCCCCTACGAGGAGACCCTGACCGGCTTCAAGTGGCTGGCCCGCGTCGACGGCCTGCGCTACGCCTACGAGGAGGCGCTGGGCTACTGCGTCGACCCCGAGGGCGTCCGCGACAAGGACGGCATCACCGCCGCGCTGCTGATCACCGAGCTGGCCGCCGAGCTGAAGCAGGCCGGGCGCGGCCTGGCCGACCTCCTCGACGACCTGGCCGTGGAGTTCGGCCTGCACGCCACCGACCAGCTCTCGGTGCGGGTTACGGACCTGTCGCTGATCGCCGACGCGATGGGCCGGCTGCGCGCCCAGCCGCCGACGACCCTCGCGGGCCTGACGGTGACCCGGGCGGACGACCTGAACGCGGGCAGCGCCGCCCTCCCGCCGACCGACGGGCTGCGCTACTACCTGGCGGGCGCGCCGGCGGACGGCATCGAGGCGGCCCGGGTCGTGGTCCGGCCCAGCGGCACCGAGCCCAAGCTCAAGTGCTATCTGGAGGTCGTGGTGCCAGTGGCCGGCCGGGACGGACTGCCGGACGCGCGGGCCAAGGCTGCGGCCACCCTGACGGCGGTCAAGAAGGACCTGTCGGCGGCGGCCGGGATCTGACGACCGGTGCGGCGGGCCGGGCGCGGGTGACGCGCTCCGGGCCGCCGCACGGCGTGTCCACGCGCGAAGGGGCCGGGCTCTCGACGAGAGCCCGGCCCCTTCGCGTACCGGGGGGCGACCGTACGCATCGGTCGCGGCGTCGGCCGGCGCGGCTACAGCGCCAGCATCACCGCCAGCCCCACCGCGCCCACCAGGCTCGGCGCGAGGACCGCGTAGGACCAGCGGACCTGCGGTGCGCCCTGGGCGGTGGTGCGGTGCTCCGCGCGTTCCTTGATCTCGCGCAGTTCGGCGAGGGTCTGGTCGGCCATCGCCTTCGGGACCGGTCCGGAGTCCGCGTTGAGGCCGAAGCGGGGCCGGGCGGCGCGCGGCCCGCGGGCGGCCTGCCGGGCCACCTTCTTGCGCTGCCGCAGCGAGACCGGGACGGCCCACAGCTGGTACTTGCCGGTGCTGGTGAACACCTCGGCGGAGAAGGCCGCGCGCAGTTCGTCGACGGCGGCCCAGGGCAGCGTGATGGTGCGGAACGGGTTGCGCACCACCAGTCGGTCCTCGTTCGCCCGGACCAACGGCCGCAGCGAGAAGGCGGCGACCAGTGGCACCCCGAGGAGCAGCAGGAAGAGCGCGGTGAGCTTGGTGTGGACGGTGCCGCGCAGCAGGGCGTCGGCGCCGAGCCAGAGCCCGAGCAGGATGAGCAGCGCGCCGCCGACCAGGGCCGCCGGCGAGCGGTAGCTGCGTTCCGCGTACTGCTGCGGGGGCGAGGTGGACCGTTCCGGGCTCGTCATGCCGCCGATTCTGCCTGACCGTCCGGATGCCGGACATTGCGTTACGGCATCGATGCGGGCGCCGCGCGCCCCCGGCCGTTCCCGGGTGCCCGGGAAGTGGATTCGGCCGGGGGCTGGCATGTCGCTACGCGCGTAGATATGCTCCCCTCGTGACCATGCCCACCACTGTTCCCGCATACGGCAACGAAGCCGCGGGGCGCCTGGCGTCGATGGCGGACGTGACCGCCTCGGACGGAGCGCTGCGCCGCTTCCTGCACGGACTCCCTGGCGTCGACGCGGTAGGGCTCCAGGCCCGCGCCGCCACGCTCGGCACCCGCTCGATCAAGACCACGGCGAAGGCGTACGCCATCGACCTGGCCATCTCGATGATCGACCTGACGACGCTCGAAGGCGCGGACACCCCCGGCAAGGTCCGGGCGCTGTGCGCCAAGGGCGTCCATCCCGACCCCACCGACCGCACCGCCCCCAAGGTCGCCGCGATCTGCGTCTACCCGGACATGGTGGCGACCGCCAAGGAGGCGCTCGGCGACTCCGGTGTCCACGTCGCGTCCGTCGCCACCGCCTTCCCGGCGGGCCGGGCCGCGCTCCCGGTCAAGCTGGCCGACACCCGGGACGCGGTGGCCGCCGGCGCCGACGAGATCGACATGGTGATCGACCGGGGCGCCTTCCTCTCCGGCCGCTACCTGGACGTCTTCGAGGAGATCAAGGCCGTGAAGGAGGCGTGCGCCCGGCCTGAGGGAGGGAGCGCCGCCCACCTGAAGGTCATCTTCGAGACCGGCGAGCTCCAGACGTACGACAACGTCCGCCGGGTCTCCTGGCTCGCGATGCTGGCCGGCGCGGACTTCATCAAGACCTCGACGGGCAAGGTGGCGGTGAACGCCACGCCCCCGGTCACGCTGCTGATGCTGGAGGCGGTGCGGGACTTCCACGCGGCGACCGGCGTCCAGGTCGGCGTCAAGCCGGCCGGCGGCATCCGGACGACCAAGGACGCGATCAAGTACCTGGTGATGGTCAACGAGACGCTGGGCGACGCGTGGCTGACCGCCGACTGGTTCCGGTTCGGCGCGTCCAGCCTCCTCAACGACCTGCTGATGCAGCGTCAGAAGCTCAGCACCGGCCGCTACTCCGGCCCCGACTACGTCACGGTGGACTGACCATGACCTTTGACTACGCACCGGCGCCCGAGTCGCGTTCCGTCGTGGATCTCGCGTCCTCCTACGGGCTCTTCATCGACGGCGAGTTCACCGAGGGGGCCGGCGGCGGTCTGCGCAAGACCGTCTCACCCGCCACCGAAGAGGTGCTGGCCGAGTACACCCAGGGCACCGCCGACGACGTCGACCGCGCCGTCAAGGCGGCCCGCGCGGCGTTCGAGAAGTGGTCGGCGCTGCCCGGCACCGAGCGCGCCAAGTACCTCTTCCGGATCGCCCGGATCATCCAGGAGCGCTCGCGCGAACTGGCCGTCCTGGAGACGCTGGACAACGGCAAGCCGATCCGCGAGTCGCGGGACGCCGATCTGCCGCTGGTGGCCGCGCACTTCTTCTACTACGCGGGCTGGGCCGACAAGCTCGACCACGCGGGCTACGGGCCGAACCCGCGCCCCCTGGGCGTGGCCGGCCAGGTCATCCCGTGGAACTTCCCGCTCCTGATGCTGGCGTGGAAGATCGCCCCGGCGCTGGCCTGCGGCAACACCGTCGTCCTCAAGCCCGCCGAGACCACCCCGCTGTCCGCCCTGTTCTTCGCGGACATCTGCCGCCAGGCCGGGCTCCCCAAGGGCGTCGTCAACATCGTCACCGGTGACGGCTCGACCGGCGCGGCGCTGGTGGCCCACCCCGGCATCGACAAGGTCGCCTTCACCGGTTCCACCGGGGTCGGCAAGGCGATCGCCCGTACGGTCGCCGGTACGGACAAGAAGCTCACCCTCGAACTGGGCGGCAAGGCGGCCAACATCGTCTTCGACGATGCGCCGATCGACCAGGCCGTCGAGGGCATCGTCAACGGCATCTTCTTCAACCAGGGCCACGTGTGCTGCGCGGGCTCCCGGCTGCTGGTCCAGGAGTCGGTCCAGGACGAGCTGCTGGACGCGCTCAAACGGCGGATGGCCACCCTCCGGGTCGGCGACCCGCTGGACAAGAACACCGACATCGGCGCGATCAACTCCGCCGAGCAGCTGGCCCGGATCACCGAGCTCGCCGACGCGGGCGAGGCCGAGGGCGCCGAGCGCTGGTCCCCGGCCTGCGACCTGCCCGGCTCCGGCTACTGGTTCGCGCCGACGCTGTTCACCGGCGTCACCCAGGCACACCGGATCGCCCGCGAGGAGGTGTTCGGCCCGGTGCTGTCCGTGCTGACCTTCCGCACGCCGGAGGAGGCGGTGGCCAAGGCCAACAACACGCCGTACGGCCTGTCGGCGGGCATCTGGACCGAGAAGGGCTCGCGGATGCTGTGGATGGCGAGCAAGCTGCGGGCCGGGATCATCTGGTCCAACACGTTCAACAAGTTCGACCCGGCCTCGCCGTTCGGCGGCTACAAGGAGTCGGGCTTCGGTCGCGAGGGCGGCCGGCACGGTCTGGAGGCGTACCTCAATGTCTGATCGTTTGAGCGTTCTCAAGACCTACAAGCTGTACGTCGGGGGCAAGTTCCCCCGGTCCGAGAGCGGGCGGGTGTACGAGGTGACCGACTCGAAGGACAGGTGGCTGGCCAACGCCCCGCTGGCCTCCCGCAAGGACGCGCGGGACGCGGTGGTCGCGGCCCGCAAGGCGTTCGGCGGCTGGTCGGGCGCCACGGCGTACAACCGCGGGCAGATCCTCTACCGCGTCGCGGAGATGCTGGAGGGCCGCCGGGACCAGTTCGTCGCCGAAGTGGCGGACGCCGAGGGGCAGTCGAAGGCCAAGGCCGCGGCGCAGGTGGACGCGGCGATCGACCGCTGGGTCTGGTACGCGGGCTGGTCCGACAAGGTCGCCCAGATCGCCGGGTCGTCGAACCCGGTGGCGGGTCCGTACTTCAACCTCTCCGCCCCGGAGCCGACCGGTGTGGTGGCCGTGGTGGCGCCGCAGGAGTCGTCGTTCCTGGGTCTGGTCTCGGTGCTCGCCCCGGTGATCGTCACCGGCAACACCGCCGTGGTCGTCGCCTCGGAGCGGGCCCCGCTGCCGGCGCTGTCGCTGGCCGAGGTGCTCGCCACCTCCGACCTGCCGGGCGGGGTGGTCAACCTCCTCTCGGGCCGGACCGCGGAACTGTCCGCCCCGCTCGCCGCCCACCAGGACGTCAACGCCCTCGACCTGACCGGCGCCGGGCCCGAGTTGGCGACGGAGCTGGAGGTCGCGGCGGCCGACAACCTCAAGCGGGTGCTGCGCCCGCGGGCCGCGGACTGGTCCGCCGACCCGGGCACCGGCCGGCTGCTGGCCTTCCTGGAGACCAAGACGGTGTGGCACCCGATGGGCGTCTGACCCGGCTCCGGCACGGCTCCGGAACGGACGAACGGCGCGGGACCTCGCCCTGGTGGGCGGGGTCCCGCGCCGTTGTGCGGGAACGGGGCGACGGTACGGGGCGCGGCGGAGGCGGACCCGGTTCTCGTCGGCCGGCGGCCGGTCAGCCGGGCAGCAACCGCATCGCGGTGCCGGTCACCGGCAGGTCCCGCAGCGCGCCGCCCTTGGTCACCGGGTCCGTCACCTGCGTGGTGCTCACCGGCTTGAAGTCGGCGACCTGGGTGCCGATGCCGTTGGCCAGCGGGTCGACGCCGGTGTTGGCCATCGGGTCCAGCTTGAGGTTCTTGACCGGACCGAGGCCCCGGCCGGTGGAGTCCGTCATCGCGTGGACCAGTGCGTGGCCCACGACACCGTCGTCGGACACGGGCTGCCGCGGGGTCGTACCGCCGGTCGTGCCGCCTGCGGTGCCGCCGGGCGCGGGGGCGGCCGCGCCCGCCGCCGCCGCGCCGCCCGTGAGCGCGACGCCGGCCGCGGAGATCACCAAACCGGCGCGCAGCAGACCGCGGGGCACGCGGCTGGGCTTGGGACGTGCGTGGGAGGGCATGTGTGCCACCTGCCTGTGGATCGGAGGAGCGGAATTGCGGTTTCGCACCGACTGCGCGAGGGAAATGTGAACCCTCTACGTAATCGATTGACTGCGTAGCGTAGTTGAGCGGTGGCGGGGGTTCCACCTCGCGCGCCAGGGGTACCCCCCACGGCGCAATGCCCGACAATGAGTGCCCGTGAACTCCCATTCGCCCACCCGGCCACCGTCCGCCCGCGTCCTGTTGTTGACCGGCCCCTCCGGCTCCGGAAAGACGTCCCTGGCCGCCGCGACCGGTCTGCCCGTCCTCAACCTCGACGACTTCTACAAGGAGGGCACGGACCCGTCGCTGCCGCAGTTGCCGGACGGCGGCGGCGCGGACTGGGACTCGCCGCTCTCCTGGGACGCGGGCGCCGCGGTCGCGGCCATCGAGGAACTGTGCCGTACGGGGCGGACCGCGGTCCCGGTGTACGACATCGCGACCAGCGCCCGGACCGGTTCCTCGGCGCTGGTGCTCGACGGGGCACCGCTGTTCGTCGCGGAGGGCATCTTCGCCGCCGACGTCATCGACCGGTGCCGGGCGGCGGGGCTGCTGGCCGATGCGCTGTGCCTGCGCGGGCGGCCCGCCACCACCTTCCGCCGGCGCCTGGCCCGGGATCTGCGCGAGGGCCGCAAACCGGCGGTCTACCTGGTGCGGCGGGGCCTGCGACTGCTGCGCAGCGAACGGACGATCGTGGCCCGGCACACCGCGCTCGGCGCCCACCCGTGCGCCGGGCCGGAGGCGCTGGCCCGGATAGCGGCAGCGCGGACGGGGTGCCCGGTGGAGACCGCGGCGCGGCGCTGACGCGCGCCTCTCCGGCACGCGGACCGGCGCACCCGGCACACCCGGCGCAAATGGAAGAGCGGGTTCGGGCAGACCCCCCGGCCGCCCGAACCCGCTCGCTTCCCCCGTGTTCCCCCGTGTCCCCCCTCGGGCTCTCCCCCCGGATCCCCCTCGGGCCTTACCCCCCGTCCTCAGGCGACCAGTGCGCCGAAGGACTCCTGCTCGTCACGGCCGAAGCTGAGGACCTCGTCCTCGCGCAGCCGGCGCAGCGAGCGCCAGATGCTGGACTTCACCGTGCCGACACTGATGTTGAGGATGTCCGCGATCTCCGGGTCCGTGCGGCCCTCGTAGTAGCGCAGCACCAGCATGGTGCGCTGCGCCTCGGGCAGCCGGGCCAGCGCCTGCCACAGGACGGCGCGCAGTTCGGTGCCGCGCATGGCGTCCGCGTCGGCGGCGGTCTCGGGCAGTTCCTCGGTCGGGTACTCGTTGAGCCTGCGCCGGCGCCAGGCGCTGATGTGCAGGTTCGTCATGGTGCGGCGCAGGTAGCCGCCGAGCGCCGCCTTGTCGCTGATCCGGTCCCAGGCCCGGTAGGTCGAGAACAGGGCGCTCTGGAGCAGGTCCTCGGCCTCGTAGCGGTCACCGGTCAGGTGGTAGGCGGTGGCGTACAGGGAGGCGCGGCGCTCCTGGACGTAGGCGGTGAAGGCCGCTTCGGCCTCGGCCGCTTCCGCCGCGGTGCGCCGGTCCCCCGTCTCCCTGTATCCCGTGCCCCCGTCGGTGCTCTCCTGGCCCCCGTTTCCCCCGCTGAGCCCCTGGGGCACCACCATCGCGTCAATGGCCACCATGTACGGCGGCCGCTGACGCCCGGTGCTGCGAGCGCACCCCCGCCCTCCCGTAAGCCCCCGGCTTCGCTCGGGCAGGGAGGTACCCCCATCGGCACCGGACTTCTCCCGCCCAATGTCGTGGAGGCGCGTGACGACTGCGCCGGAAGTCGTGCCGTGCAGTGTGTTCTTCATCGTGCTGCCCCCCGTCGGTCGAGCCAGTTCGTTCGGTGTGTCACCGGTCGGGATCCCACCTCGGCGGTGTTGATCTCTCCCGGCTGACCCAAAGACTGCCAACCCAGTTTCATCGCGTTGTCCGCCGTCTGTCACAGACGTGTCACAGGGGAGATCGCGGCGCGGCGTGGCTCCGTGAACGACGGTCGATCGGGCCCGGCGGGCGCCACCGGACGGCCACCGGGCGGACATCGGACGGCCACCGGTCGATCTACCGGCATCCCATGCGCCAGAATGGCGGACGTGCCTTTCCTGTTGCTGATCGAGGACGACGACGCCATCCGCACGGCCCTCGAACTCTCGCTGTCTCGCCAGGGTCACCGTGTGATGACCGCGGCGACGGGCGAGGACGGCCTGAAGTTGCTGCGCGAGCAGCGGCCGGACCTGATCGTGCTGGACGTGATGCTGCCCGGCATCGACGGTTTCGAAGTGTGCCGGCGGATCCGGCGGACGGACCAACTGCCGATCATCCTGCTCACCGCGCGCAGCGATGACATCGACGTGGTGGTGGGGCTGGAGTCCGGTGCGGACGACTACGTGGTCAAGCCCGTACAGGGCCGGGTGCTGGACGCCCGGATCCGGGCGGTGCTGCGGCGCGGGGAGCGGGAGTCCAGCGATTCGGCGACGTTCGGCTCGTTGGTGATCGACCGGTCGGCGATGACCGTCACCAAGAACGGCGAGGACCTGCAACTGACCCCGACCGAGCTGCGGTTGCTGTTGGAGCTGAGCCGGCGGCCCGGACAGGCGCTGTCCCGGCAGCAGCTGCTGCGGCTGGTGTGGGAGCACGACTACCTCGGTGACTCGCGGCTGGTGGACGCCTGTGTGCAGCGGCTGCGCGCGAAGGTGGAGGACATCCCGTCCTCGCCGACGCTGATCCGCACCGTCCGCGGCGTCGGCTACCGACTGGACGCGCCGCAGTGACGGCAGGCACCCCGCACGGCGGTGGGCCCGGGGAGGGCGAGCGGGGCACCGGGGACGGCGACGCGTCCGGCGGTCGGCTGGTGCGGCTGCTGCGCCGGGCCGCGGGCCTGCTGCGGCTGACGAGCCTGCGGCTGCGGCTGGTCGTGGTGTTCGCGCTGGTGGCGCTGACCGCGGCGGTCTCGGCGTCCGGGATCGCGTACTGGCTCAACCGCAACACGGTCCTGGACCGGACGCAGAACGCCGCCCTGAAGGACTTCCGCAAGTCGCTGGAGGACAGCGCCCACTCGCTGCCGCTGCGTCCGCGCTGCGCCGAACTCCAGGACGCGGCCCGCCAGATGGCGGCCGGCCCGCAGAACTACACGGTGCTGCTGATCGGAGTGGACAGCGCGGGCAAGGAGTGCGCGGCCACCACCGACAAGAACCTACTGACGCTGCAGACCATCCCGCAGTCGCTGCGCAACGCCGTCGACCAGGTGCGCCCGGTCGACGAGAACAACCCGTCCGCACACCACCTGTACTGGCAGCGCAAAGAGGTCCGGGACGTCCCGTACCTGGTCGCCGGGGCGAAGGTGATCGGCGGCGGGCCCACCGGCTACATGATGAAGTCGCTGGCCACCGAGCGGCAGGACCTGACGTCGCTGGGGTGGTCGCTGGGGATCGCCACGGCGCTGGCGCTGGTCGGTTCGGCGCTGCTGGCGCAGGCCGCCGCGACGACCGTGCTGCGGCCGGTGCAGCGGCTCGGGTACGCGGCGCGGCAGCTGGGCGAGGGGCGGTTGGACACCCGGCTGCGGGTCACCGGCACCGACGAACTGGCCGATCTGTCGCGGACCTTCAACCGCACCGCGGAGCGGCTCCAGCAGCGCGTCGAGGAGCTGAGCGGCCGGGAGGCGGCGTCCCGGCGGTTCGTCGCCGACATGTCGCACGAGCTGCGGACGCCGCTGACCGCGATCACCGCGGTCAGCGAGGTGCTGGAGGAGGAGGCGGACTCCCTCGACCCGATGATCGCGCCGGCCGTGCAGCTGGTGGTCAGCGAGACCCGGCGGCTGAACGACCTCGTGGAGAACTTGATGGAGGTCACCCGGTTCGACGCGGGGACGGCCCGGCTGGTGCTGGACTACGTCGACGTCGCCGACCAGGTGACCGCCTGCATCGACGCCCGGGCCTGGCTGGACGCGGTGGAGCTGGACGCCGACCGCGGCACCATGGCCCGTTTGGACCCGCGACGGCTGGACGTGATCCTGGCGAACCTGATCGGCAACGCCCTCAAGCACGGCGGTTCGCCGGTGCGGGTGTCGGTCCGTACGGAGCCCGCGGAGCCGGTGGCTGCGGCGCCGGCCGCGGACGGTGCGGAGCCGGCGGAGCCGGTGGCGGAGGAGGCCGGGCCCGGCGGGGATGCCGACCCGTTCGAACAGGGTCGGGAACTCGCGGGCGGGCAGCTGGTCATCCGGGTGCGGGACCACGGTCCGGGCATCCCGGAGGAGGTGCTGCCGCACGTCTTCGACCGCTTCTACAAGGCAAGCGCGTCCCGGCCGCGGTCCGAGGGCAGTGGTCTGGGCCTGTCGATCGCGCAGGAGAACGCGCACATCCACGGCGGCCGGATCAGCGCCGCCAACCACCCCGAGGGCGGCGCGGTGTTCACCCTGTGGCTGCCGATGGACGCCTCCCGGCTGACCGACGGCGACGAGCCGGCGGACGGCGGCGGGCGGCCGAAGGGCGAGGGCCCGGAGGGCCGACGATGATCCGGCGCGTCCGGCCCGGGTCGGGGCGGTACGCCGCCGCGGTGGCGGTGCTCGCACTGGCCGCCGCGGGCTGCGGGATCCGCGGCACGTCCGTGCCCGTCGACGCGGGCGGTGCCCCGTCGCGGGTGAGCTGCCACGCGCCGGAGTCCGATACGTCCACGGCAGCGGCGGGCGCGGCGCGGGTCCCGGTGTATTTGGTGTGCGGGTCGACGCTGGTCCCGGTGGAGCGGGCGGTGGAGCAGCCGCCGGGCACCCCGGGGGCCGCGATCCGGCTGCCGGCGGCTCGCGCGTTGCTGGCCGAGTTGCAGCGGCCGCCGACGCCCGACGAGGCTCGGGCCGGGTTCAGCACCGCGCTGCCCACGGCGCTGCGGGTGGCGGGGCCGCGCGCCGGCGACGCGCCGGAGGCGCTGCGGCTGTCCGTCGAGCCGGACGACCTGCCGTCGTTCGCGCTGGCGCAGTTGGTGTGCACCTACGGCAGGAGCGGCGCGCTGGGGCGTACCGGGGGCGCGCTGCTGGGCGGCCCGGGCCCGGCGGCGGCGCACCGCTACGACTGTTCGCCGGACGTCCAGGCCAACCCGGCCGTCGCGCAGCACGCGGGCTGGGGCGACCCGCAGGCCGAGGAGAGCTGAGCGCTTCCGGCCAAGACGGGCGCAACGGGGCGGAACCGCGGCCCCCGCTAGCGGCGTCCTGGCCTGTGTGCAGCGTCATGGCCCCGGCAACACCGTCGCCCCCCGTTTGCGCGCCACCGGGTTTCTCCTCCTTGTGGCGCATCTGCTGATCGTCGGCTGGCTGATGTTGCGTCCGCGTACGGTGCCGTGGGTGCCGGCCGCGAATCTGGAGCCGCTGGCGTCGATCCACGCCGAGCTGGTGCGGGGCGGCTGGTCGGCGGTGTGGCATCTGGGCGCGCCGATGTTGTTGCTGGCGCCGCTGGGGGTGCTGCTGCCGTTGGCCGGCGGGCGCGTGAACGTTTCCCCCTTGGGCTCGATGGCCCGTACCGTCTTCGCCGGGGCGATGATCTCGTTGACGATCGAGCTGCTGCAGACCGCGGTGCCGGGCCAGGTCCCGGACGTCGACACGGTGCTGCTGAATACGCTCGGGGTCGCACTGATGCATCTGGCGGTCGTTCCTGGGGCCCGGTCCCGGCTCCGCCGTCGGGACGAGCGGTGTGAGGGTGTGACCCCGAGAATCTCCAGGGTCGGCCTGGCCCCGCAGGCTGACGTTTTCTCCGGCGGCCGGACCTACTTTTGAGGCATCGGGGCAGCCGCCCCGGATCGTCGAGAAGGAGTAGCCCGTCATGGCCGCCGCACTGGTCCGTCCCGCCAACAACCGCATGATCGCCGGTGTCTGCGCCGGCCTCGCCCGCCGCTTCGGGACGTCCCCGGCGACGATGCGGGTGATCTTCCTGGTCTCCTGTCTGCTGCCCGGTCCGCAGTTCCTGGTCTACCTGGCGCTGTGGGTCCTCCTCCCCTCGGAGGACAAGGCGCGCGACGCCGCGGCCTGGTAGCCCGGCACGCCCCGGACACGACGGCGCCCCGGCCCGTACGGGATACCGCGTACGGACCGGGGCGGTCCTGGGGAGGCGTCCCCTGGGGGACGGCAGGGGCCGGATCAGCCGCCGATGGGGAGGTTCTTGGTGACCGCGCCGGCGGGGATGCCGCCGAGCAGCTGGTTGCCCTTCTTGTTCAGGTGGGTCTTGACGTCGCTGCCGCCGCCCCTGGTGTTGGTGGCCCCGGAGAGGGTGCTGGTGGCGTCCTTCACCGGCAGGCTGTGCAGCACACCGTTGGTGTCGATCGAGTTGCCCGCCGGGGTGGCGGCGGAGGCCGCACCCGCGGCGGTGGCTGCGATGGCGGCGCCGAGCGCGACGGCACCAAGAGTCTTGACCGTTCCCTGCTTCATTGCTTTACGTCCTCGTGATGGGGGCTAGACCGGCTAGGAAACCTAGTGATTCCGCCGGCGCTGCCGCAAACACCCCTGGCAAGCGGAAAAACGGCCGGTGGACAATCCACCGGCCGTTGCGCTAGACGCCTCACACGGGCGCTCACTCAGCGTCAGACTCCCTGCTGGGGGCGGGAGTTGTGGCCGACTGACGGAAGAGCCATTCCGAGCGCAATTCCGCGTATCCGGGCTTGATGACGTCATTGATCATGGCCAGACGTTCATCGAAAGGAAGGAAAGCAGACTTCATACCATTGACCGTGAACCACTGGAGGTCATCGAGCGTGTAGCGGAATGTCTTGACCAGGTGCTCGAATTCCCGGGACATGCTGGTGTCGCCCATGAGGCGGTTGTCGGTGTTGACCGTGCAGCGGAACTGCAACCGCCGCAGCAGGCCGATGGGGTGCTCCGCGTAGGAAGTGGCGGCCCCGGTCTGGAGGTTGGAGGTCGGGCACAGCTCCAGCGGGATGCGCTTGTCCCGGACGTAGGAGGCGAGCCGGCCGAGGGTGACGGAGCCGTCGTCGGCGACCTCGATGTCGTCGATGATGCGGACGCCGTGGCCGAGCCGGTCGGCGCCGCACCACTGGAGCGCCTGCCAGATGGACGGCAGGCCGAAGGCTTCGCCGGCGTGGATGGTGAAGTGGTTGTTCTCCCGCTTGAGGTACTCGAAGGCGTCGAGGTGACGGGTGGGCGGGAAGCCGGCCTCGGCGCCCGCGATGTCGAAGCCGACCACGCCCAGGTCGCGGTAGCGGTTGGCGAGTTCGGCGATCTCCAGCGCCCGGGCGGCGTGCCGCATGGCGGTCAGCAGGGCTCCGACGCGGATCCGCTGGCCGCGCTCACGGGCCCGTCGTTCGCCCTCCCGGAAGCCCTCGTTGACGATCTCGACCACCTCTTCGAGGCGGAGCCCGCTCTCCAGGTGCTGCTCCGGCGCGTAGCGGACCTCGGCGTAGACGACGCCGTCCGCGGCCAGGTCCTCGGCGCACTCGGCGGCGACCCGGAACAGCCCTTCGCGGGTCTGCATGACGGCGCAGGTGTGCGCGAAGGTCTCCAGATAGCGTTCCAGCGAACCGGAGTCGGCGGCCTCGCGGAACCAGATCCCGAGCTTCTCGGGGTCGGTCTCGGGGAGTCCGGCGATGGGGGCACCGCCCACGCCGTCCAGGCTGTGGGGGACGATCTCGCGGGCCAGGTCGACGACGGTGCCGGGGCGCAGCCCGCCGTCGAGGTGGTCGTGGAGCAGCACCTTGGGGGCACGGCGGATCTGTTCGGCGGTCGGGAGGTTGCTGAGCTCGCTCGTCATTTCGGCACTGTAGCCCCTACGCGCGTAGATCTCGCCGAACGATACGTAACAGTGACCCGTCCACAGGGTGGACAGGGCGCCGCCTTCTGCCATCGTTCTCGTCATGGCTCAGCAAGCACTGCCGGTGCGCGAGGCCCGGCTGGGAAAACCACTGGGAGCGGGCGGCTCGGACCGGACGGTGAACGCCGTCGCCCTCCTCCTGCCCGGGTGCGGACCGAACGGGCTGCGCCGGCCGTCGCCGGTGCCGGCCCTGACCGTACGCCCGCTGGCCGCCCGGCTGGCCCGGGCCGGCCGCCCCGAGGGGCTGACCGTCCACGTGGTCCACTACCGCTGCCGCGGCTGGAACGGCTCCGCGGCGCACCCGGCGCAGGACGCCACCTGGGCGCTGGAGGAGGTGGTCCGGCGCTACGGTGACGTCCCGGTCGCGCTGGTCGGCACCGGCATGGGCGCCCGCGCGGCCCTGCACGCCGCCGGCCACCCGGCCGTGCACGCCGTCCTGGCCCTCGCCCCCTGGCTGCCCGATCCGCGCCAGTACGGCAGCGGCCCCGACCCGGTGAAGCAACTGATCGGCCGTCAGGTCCTCCTGGTACACGGCACCAACGACGAACACATCGACCCCGACCTCTCCTACCGCTACGCCCAACGCGCCAAGAAGATCAACCGCGACACCTGCCGCTTCGAGGTCCACTCCGACAGCCACTCCCTGCACCAGCACCGCTCCGAGGTGCACGCCCTCGCCACCGACTTCCTCCTCGGCTCCCTCTTCACCCACGCCTACGCCCGCCCCGTCAAGGACGCCCTGGCCGCTCCCCCACCCCTGGGCCTCCGCATGCCTCTGGCATCGGGCTTCGGAACGTCACTACGGCACTGACCGCCGGGGCAACTCCGGTGCGGGGGTGGGGTGTCGGGTCACGACAGCAACGCCCCCCGGCGGCTCAGGAGGAACTTTTTGAAGGCGGCTACCGGGGGTGTGTCCAGCCGGCCGTCGAGCCAGGCGACGCCGATCTCGCGGACCGCTCGGGGGGCGGTGACGGTCAGTTCGGCGACGCCGGGGCGGGGGACGGCGGGTGGGGGAAGGAGGGCGACGCCCAGGCCGGCGGCCACCAGGCCGCGGAGGGTTTCGGCTTCTTCGCCCTCGAAGGCGACGCGCGGGGTGAAGCCGGCCTCGGCGCACAGTGCGTCGGTGATCCGGCGGAGGCCGTAGCCCGGTTCGAGGGTGACGAAGAGCTCGCCGGCCGCCTCCGCGAGGCGGATCCGCTTGCGGCCGGCCAGCGGGTGGTCGTCCGGGACGACCAGGCGGAGCTTCTGCTCGTCGAGGCGGCGCGCCGCCAGGTCCGGGTAGTCGGGGACCGGGGAGGTCAGGCAGAGGTCGAGGTCGCCGGCGCGGAGACGTTCGATCATCGCCTCGCCGTAGTTCTGGACGAGCTGGAAGCGGATGCCCGGGTGGTCGGCGCGGAAGCTGCGGATCAGGCCGGGGACGGTCTCGGAGCCGAGGGTGTGCAGGAAGCCGAAGGCGACCTTGCCGGCGGTCGGGTCGGCGTCGGCGCGGACGGATTCGGTGGCGCGTTCCAGGTCGGTCAGGGCGCGTTCGGCGGCGGCGCGGAAGGCGCGGCCGGCCGGGGTGAGGGAGAGGGTGCGGCCGTGCCGGGCGAAGAGGGCGACGCCGAGGTCGTCCTCCAGCCGGACCAGGGCGCGGCTGAGGGTCGGCTGGGGCATGCCGAGTTCGTGAGCGGCGCGGGTGACGTGCTCGTGGCGGGCGACGGCGGCGAACTGGGCGAGCCGCGGGGCGAGGGTCAGCGCCCAGGAGTCGGGGCCCAGCTCGGCGGCCTCGGGGGCGGTCGGCGGGACCGAGTGGGGGTGTTCCGAAATGTCTTTTCTGTTGCGAGCTTGCAACAGAGACGGTTGTGAGCTGCGATCATGTGTCACAGCATCGATTATCGCGTTTTGATGCATTGGACGCATGAGATGTCGTCCTTCTACCTTCGGAGCATGCCTCCCGCTGATACCGGGGCGTCCGTCACCGACCGTGCGGCCGCCTCTCCCCAGTCCTCCACAGACTCCCCTTCTCCTTCCGCCGCGGCCACCGACCCCGAGTCGGACAAGCTGCGGCCGGGCGGCCCCGGCTACCGCCGAATGAGCTTCGCCCTGTTCGCCGCCGGAGTGGCCACCTTCGCCCTGCTGTACTCCACGCAGGCACTGCTGCCGGCCATCTCCGCGGACCTCAACGTCGCACCGGACCAGGCGAGTTGGACCGTCTCCGCGGCCACCTTCGGGCTGGCCCTCGGGGTGATCCCGCTCAGCGCGCTCTCCGAGCGGTTCGGCCGCCGCACCATGATGACGGCCTCCCTCACCGTCGCCGCGGTGATCGCGCTGCTGGTGCCGTTCGCCCCCTCCCTCGGCACGTTGATCGCGCTGCGCGCCGTCCAGGGCCTCGCGCTGGCCGGGCTGCCCGCGTCGGCGATGGCGTTCCTGGCCGAGGAGGTGCGCGCCAAGGCGCTGGTGGCGGCGATCGGCCTGTTCGTGGCCGGCAACAGCATCGGCGGGATGTCCGGGCGGATCGTCACCGGCTGGGTCGCCCAGGCGTGGGGCTGGCGGGCGGCGCTCGGCGCGGTGGGCGTGCTGGCCGTGGTGTGCGCGGTGGCGTTCCGGCTGTTGGTGCCCCGGGCCCGGCACTTCGTGGCGCGCTCGGTGGGCCCACGGGCGCTGGCCCGTACGCTCGGCGGGCACCTCGCCGATCCGCTGCTGCGCCGCCTCTACGCCATCGGCGCCCTGTTCATGACGGTCTTCGGCGCGGTCTACACGGTGATCGGCTACCGCCTGGTCGCCGAGCCGTTCAACCTGCCGCAGGGCATCGTCGGCTCGATCTTCGTGGTCTACCTGGTCGGTACGGTCTCCTCGGCCGCGGCCGGGAAGCTGGTCGGCCGGGTCGGCCGGCGCGGTGCGCTCTACCTGGCCGTGGGCACCACCACCGTCGGTCTGCTGTTCACCCTGGCCTCGTCGGTGGGCGCGGTGCTGGCGGGCCTGATCCTGATCACCGCGGGCTTCTTCGCGGGCCACGCGGTCGCCTCGTCGTCGGTCAGCCGCACCGCCAAGACCGCCCGGGCCCAGGCGTCCGCGCTGTACCAGTGCGCGTACTACATCGGCAGCAGCCTGGGCGGCGCGCTCGGCGCCGCCGCCTTCCACTCCGCCGGCTGGTCGGGCACCGTCCTCCTCGGCCTGGCCGCGATGGTCGGCGCCGCCGGCATCACCCTGTACGCCACCCGCAAGGCGAGCGCCGAACGCCGCCTTCTGCACCTCCAGAAGGCCGCGTAACACCCCCCAGCGCGAAGGGCCCGCCCCGCCACCTGTCCTGGTGGGGCGGGCCCTTCGTCTTCGTCGCGCCCTTCGCCGCTCGGCCCGCAGCCGGACGTGCGGCGTGCACGGTCACGCACCGCGCGCGGCGCCGACCGGCCACACCACGTCAACGGGCAGTCCCGCACTCCGAGCCTGTTCGACCGTGTCCGCGGTCCCGCCTCCCTTGCCCGAGGGCGGGGTGCCGTCCCACACGGCCACGAGCCGATCGGCGCGCCTGAGCAGTTCGCCGTTGGCGGTCTCGTACGCCTGCCGGTTGGCGGCATCGTAGGGCATGGTCACGACATCGGCGTGGGCAGCGAGCCGGTCGAAAGTCGGCGCGTGGTCAGGCTTGACCTTGACCTGGCGGTAGTCGCGTGAGGGGAGGATGACGACGAGGCGCCCACCGGCTTCGACGACAGCCTCGGCGAACAGCGTGTCAGCACCGCGGGCAAGACAGGTGACGCCGACCAGTTCTTCCCGGGCGTATGCGCGCAGAAGCTCCTGCATGGCTCCTTGCACGAGCGGCACGGTGCTCGGGGTCAGGTCCATGTGGCCGGTTACGGCGATGGCGGTCATGGCGGGTCTCTTTCAAGCGACGGCGAGCAGCGTACGGATCTCCTCCCGGGCCTCGCGGAGAGAGCCGGGAGCCTCCCTACCGACCGTATAGGGATAGAGCCGGGACAGCTGATCGCGGACGCGGGCAGACTGTGTGAGCCCAGCGGCGTCTACCGCTCGCCGAGTGCAGGCGGCCGCTTCTGTGGTGTCTCCGACGAGGAAGTGGCACTCGGCGAGGCCGATCCAGTCGAGCGCGTGGCTTCGGCGAGCTTCAGGGCTGCGGTGATCAAGGGCGGTTCGGATCGCCTCCGCTGCGCTCCGTGCATGCTGTCGGGGGGCTTGCCTGGCCAGGTCGAGCAACCGACCGCCGGTGACGCCTGCCAGTTCGGCCGCGTCGAAGTAGCTGATCCAGTGAGGCTCATCGCTGTGGCCGGTGGACGCCAACGCCTCGTGAGATTGTCCAGTAGCACGCCGGAAAGCCGCACTTCGCCCCATGGCTGCGTAAGCCCATGCCTCGCGGGTGTGAAGCATCGCGCGCAACCGCGGACCGGCTGTGGTGCGGACTCCGTCCTGGGCAAGACGGACCAGTTCGAGAGCGTCTTGCGGACGGTCCCCGTAGAGCATCTGGCGCGCCATGCCGGCGAGCACGTTGGCACCGAATGCGGTGTCGCCGGCAGCATGCGCTGCGCGTAGCGCGAGCAAGTAATAGTCCTGGGCGCGCCGCTGGAGCCCTGAGTCCCAGGCCATCGTGGCCGCGGTGCCCGCGAGTTGGGCCATGACGCCGTGCAGCCGCCGTTCGATAGCTCGGGGCTGGTTCTCGTCGAGCGCGGAGGCGACCTCGTTCAACTGTCCGAGGACCGCTTTGCGACGCAGCCCTCCGCCGTATTTATGGTCCCAAGCGCGAAATGTTCGCGCGGTGGTTTCCAGATCGTCCAGGTCGCATGCTCCCAAACGCCCGGGGCGTCGGTCACGATTATCCGCGGTGGCGGGTTGCAGCCAGCCTTCGAGGGAGTCGAGCAACGTGACCCCGGTAACTGCTGCTGCGGACAGAGTGCGTGCGGCGACGCGGCGGGTCATCACGAGATCGCTCCTCGTCAGGTGGTGGGCTAAGCCGACTGTGGCATCAGGGCACCACGGCACCCCCTTGGAAGGCTGACGATCATCCGTGGTCGGGGGTTTGGAATCGGGAGGTGACGTCGCTTCCCATGGCCGTGAAGCGAGCCCGAGCATGGCTCCCGGGATGGCAAGACCGTCGGAGATACGGCGGATGACGGCCATCGAAGCGATCTGGTGCTTCCCCGTGATGACGTGTGAAACCTTCCCGGGCGTCAACGCGCAGGCCACAGCGATCTTGTTCTGGCTGAGGCCGCCCCACTTCTTGATCAAAGCGAAGACAGCGGCGAAATCGTGCTCTTCGAGCGCTCGGCGCAGATCGTCACGCTCCAGCACCTCATGGCCGTGCAGGGGACCGGGGGTGTCCATAGGGCCCACTTCCAGGGTGATCCTCGGCGCGATCAATCATCGCGTCGCACCGGCAACGAGTCTATTTCCGCCTCGGTAACCCCTGCCGGTCATTCCCGTAGCCCCGCATCCCGACAAAGCTCGTCGCATGCCAACGAGAGGGGCGCAGGATATGAACAATCCTCAGAAAACCGTGCTCGGTTTGCAGCAGCGGTTGCGACTCGACACAGAGACGATCTCTGCGACCATCCGCTGGGCTTTGCACTTCGGCGCCGGCCGTCCCACTCCGGGGGAACTGGCGGAGGCGGAGGGACTTCTCCGAGGGCACATCGCGGTGCTTCTCACTGAGGTACGAGAAGAAGCTCCTGATCAGAAAAATCCCAGCGGCGCCGAGGTATGTCAGATGACCAGCCGGCTCAAGGCCATTGGGCGGCAGATGGCAGAGGGACTCGGTGACAGCCCACTGGCCGCCCACGTCAAGGTGCGGCACCTCGCCCGGGACTGCCAGTGGCTGCTGGCGCACTACACGGCGAGGGCAGGCTGGTGATGCCCAGGACGACGGCCCACGGACCATCCGGAATGGCCGGCACGGTCGGAGACGACGTCATCACCGTCCACGAGATCGTCCAGGTTGGCGAAGCGCTGCGCACCAAGTGCGGCGATGGAGGGCCCGACGACGAGGTCGAGGAGTGGTTGCGCGCCGTGAACTGCCCTGCGTGCCTGGAGACGAGATGGGCTCCAGCATGAGCGGACCGAATGCGTTCAGCAGGATCCGTGGGGACATGAAGCGCCATGCTCACGCCGCAAAGGACGACGTGAAACGACGGCCTGGGGGCGGACCCCCCGACACCAGAGGCTCCGCCTCATACCGGACCGCCGGCACCCACGACCTGAAGGGCCCGCCCCGCCACCTGTCCTGGTGGGGCGGGCCCTTCGTCTTCGTCGCGCCCTTCGCGGGCGGAACGTGGCGAAGGGGAACGGTGGCGGGCCTCCGGTCCCCTTCGCCTGCGTGGGGGAGGCGCAGGTCAGGCGATGCGTTCCAGGACCACCGGGCGGGTGGTGAAGGTCGTGTCGGACGGGCCGATTTCGATGCCGCCGTCCAGGGCCCGGAGCGCGTAGTCGAACTTCTCCGGGGTGTCGGTGTGGAGGGTGAGGAGGGGCTGGCCGGCGGTCACCGGGTCGCCGGGCTTGGCGTGGAGTTCGATGCCCGCGCCGGCCTGCACCGGGTCCTCCTTGCGGGCCCGGCCGGCGCCCAGGCGCCAGGCGGCGAGGCCGACGGCGTAGGCGTCCAGGGTGGTGAGGGTGCCGGTGGTGGTGGCGGTGACGGTGTGCTGTTCGCGGGCGACGGGGAGCGCGGCGTCCGGGTCGCCGCCCTGGGCGGTGATCATGCGGCGCCAGTGGTCCATGGCGGAGCCGTCGGCCAGCGCCTTGGCCGGGTCGGCGTCCTTCAGGCCGGCCGCGTCGAGCATCTCGCGGGCGAGGGCGAGGGTGAGGTCGACGACGTCGGACGGGCCGCCGCCGGCCAACACCTCGACGGATTCGCGGACTTCGAGGGCGTTGCCGGCCGTGCGGCCGAGGGGGGTGGCCATGTCGGTGAGGAGGGCGACCGTCTTGACGCCGTGGTCGGTGCCCAGACCGACCATGGTGGAGGCGAGTTCGCGGGCGTCGTCGAGGTGCTTCATGAAGGCGCCGGAGCCGACCTTGACGTCGAGGACGAGGGAGCCGGTGCCTTCGGCGATCTTCTTGGACATGATGGAGGAGGCGATGAGCGGGATCGACTCCACGGTGCCGGTGACGTCGCGGAGGGCGTAGAGCTTCTTGTCGGCGGGGGCGAGTCCGTCGCCGGCGGCGCAGATAACCGAGCCGACGTCGCGCAGGACGTCCAGCATCTCGGCGTTGCTGAGCTGGGCGCGCCAGCCGGGGATGGACTCCAGCTTGTCGAGGGTGCCGCCGGTGTGGCCCAGGCCGCGGCCGGAGAGCTGCGGGACGGCGGCGCCGCAGGCGGCGACCAGCGGGGCGAGCGGGAGGGTGATCTTGTCGCCGACGCCGCCGGTGGAGTGCTTGTCGGCGGTGGGCCGGGTCAGTGCGGAGAAGTCCATCCGCTCACCGGAGGCGATCATGGCGGCGGTCCAGCGGGCGATCTCCTTGCGGTTCATGCCGTTGAGGAAGATGGCCATGGCGAGGGACGACATCTGTTCGTGGGCGACGTCGCCGCGGGTGTAGGCGTCGATGACCCAGTCGATCTGTTCCGGGGTCAGCTCACCGCGGTCGCGCTTGGTACGGATGACGGAGATGGCGTCCATGGACGGGTTCCTTTCGAACGGGTAGCTCCCGTTCTACACGCATAGACGCGACGGCCGCCAGGGCAGGCGGCAGGCGGCGCCACCCGCTGTCCGCGGGGCGCCGCCCGCCGTCATTCCGCCAGGTGTCCCGGACCGAACGCGTCCGGCAGCAGTTCCGCCAGCGGCCGGATGCCGGCCGCGGTGTCCACCAGCATCTGCGGTCCGCCGTGCTCGTGGAGGAGTTGTCGGCAGCGGCCGCACGGCACGAGCAGCTCGCCCTTGCCGTCGACGCAGGTGAACGCGGTCAGCCGGCCCCCGCCACTGGCGAACAGGGCGGAGACCAGGCCGCATTCGGCGCACAGCGCGAGACCGTACGAGGCGTTCTCGACGTTGCAGCCGGTGACCGTGCGGCCGTCGTCCACCAGGGCGGCGGCGCCGACGGGATAGCCGGAATAAGGGGCGTAGGCCCGGGACATGGCGTCCCGGGCCTGCGTCCGCAGTGCGGTCCAGTCGACCGGCACTTGGTGCGTCATGCGCGCTGTCTTCCTTCGTTTCTTGCTTCGCGCGGGGTGCGGGGATCCGCTCCCCGCGTCAGTGGCCCTGGCCCTTGCGGTAGGGCTTGCCGATCGCCTTCGGGGCCCGCAGGCGCTGTGAGAAGAGCGCCAGGACCAGCAGCGTAGCGATGTACGGGCTGGCCTCGACCAGTTCCAGCGGGACGTTGTCGGAGAGGGCGTACCAGACCACCAGAACGGCGGCGGCCACCGCGGCGACCGCGGCCTGGGCCCGCTTGGCGGCGCGCAGCCGCACCAGCGCCAGCCCGGCGAGCAGCGCGGCCAGACCCAGCAGCAGGGCGTGCACGGTCGGGCCGCCGCTGCGCAGCTGCATGGCGTCCATGAAGCCGAACAGGCCCGCGCCGAGGGCGACGCCGCCCGGCCGCCAGTTGCCGAAGATCATCGTGGCCAGGCCGATGTAGCCGCGACCGCCGGTCTGGCCGTCCTGGTAGAAGTGCACGCTGATCGCCAGGAAGGCGCCGCCGAGGCCGGCCAGCGCGCCGGAGACCAGGATCGCCGCGTACTTGTAGCGGTAGACGTTGACGCCCAGCGACTCGGCGGAGAGCGGGGCCTCGCCGCAGGACCGCAGCCGCAGGCCGAACGACGAGCGCCACAGCAGGAAGAAGGTGCCGACGAAGAGGCCGACGGTCAGCAGGGTCAGCCAGGAGACGCCGGTGACCGCGCCGCCGAGGACGCCGGCGAGGTCGGAGACCAGGAACCAGTGGTGGCTCTCGATCCCGTTCAGCCAGTCCGCGAGGCCGGGGACGGTGAAGGTCGGCATGTCAGGCATCGGCGGGGACTGCTTGTCGTTGCCGCCGGCCACCATGGCGGCGCTGCCTTCCTGGCCGAACCACAGGGTGGCGAGGTACTGGGTGGCACCCAGCGCCAGGATGTTGAGGGCGACACCGGAGACGATGTGGTCGACGCCGAAGGTGACGGTGGCCACCGCGTGCACCAGGCCGCCCAGCGCACCGCCGAGGACGCCGGCCAGCGCCGCCGCCCAGGGGCCGTGCTGCCAGCCCACCGCGCCGGCCGCGAACGAGCCGAGCATCATCATGCCTTCGAGGCCGATGTTGATCACGCCGGCCCGTTCGGACCACAGACCGCCCAGACCGGCCAGCCCGATCGGCACGGCGGCGCTGAGCGCGGCCCCGAACTGGCCGCCGGAGGTGAGGTCCCCGGCACCGCTGATGGCCCGCAGGGCGGAGATCGCGACCAGCGCGCCGGCGATGATCAGCAGCACCCAGGGGTAGGTCAGCTTCCGCCGTCCGCCCGTGCCGGGGGCCGCGGGCCGCGCCGCGGACTTGAGTTCGGTACTCACGCCGTCACCTCCGGCTTGTCACTGTTGTCGGCGTTGCCGGTGCTGCCGGAGCTGCCGTCGCCGTCACCGGCGCGGGCCAGCACGGCCAGTTCCTCGCCGACCTTGCGCTGCTGGAGGCGCAGCCCGTAGCGGCGGACGACCTCGTAGGCGATGACCACGCAGAGCACGATGACGCCCTGGATGACGCCGACGATCTCCTGGGCGTAGCCCTCGAACTCCAGCCGGGAGCCGGTGCGGTCGAGGAACGCCCACAGCAGTGCGCCGAACGCCATCCCCGCCGGGTGGTTGCGGCCGAGCAGCGCGATGGCGATGCCGGTGAAGCCGATGCCGGCCGGGAAGTCGGTGCCGTACTGGAACGATTCGCCGAGCAGGGTCGGCATCCCGACCAGGCCGGCCGCGGCACCGGACAGCAGCATGCTGATGACGATCATCCGCTTGACGCTGACGCCGCTGGCCTCGGCGGCCGGCTCGGAGGCGCCCACCGCCCGCAGGTCGAAGCCGAAGCGGGTGCGGTTGATCAGGAACCAGTACAGGGCACCGGCCAGCACCGCGACCACCACGAAGCCCTCGACCGGCTTGGGGTGGGTGGAGAAGGAGAAGAAGTGGCTGGACTCCGGCAGGAACTTGGTGTGCAGGAGGTTGCCGTCCTTGATGGCGAGCCGGCCGTCCTGGAGGAAGTAGCCGATCACCGAGGCCGCGATGGAGTTCAGCATGATCGTGGTGATCACTTCGCTGACCCCGCGGGTGGTCTTCAACAGACCCGCGATGCCCGACCAGATCGCGCCCACCAGCATCGCGACGACGATGAGCAGGATGATCTGGAGGGCGCCGGGCAGGGCGATGGCGCCGCCGACCGCCGCCGCGGCGAAGGCGGCCAGGCGGTACTGCCCGTCCACCCCGATGTTGAAGAGGTTCATCCGGAAGCCGATGGCCACCGCGAGCGCCGAAAGGTAGTACGGCACCGCCTTGTTGATGATCCAGACCTGGCTGTCGCTGTAGTGGCCGTAATCGGCCATGATCCCGTAGGCCCGGAACGGGTTCTCGCCGGACGCCAGGAAGACCAGCGAGCTGATGACGATCGCGGCGACGATGGCCAGCACCGGTGCGGCGATGCCGAGCAGGACCTTGTCCCGGGCGGCGCTGCGCGCGAGGGCGGCAACGGCCGGATTCTTCTTGGCCGTTGGGGTAGTGGTGGACGTGCTCACTGCTCGCCACCCCCTTGGGTGGCGGCGGTGTCGTCCGACGCGCTGAGGTGGCCGCTGGCGGCACCGGTCATGGCGGAGCCCAACTCCTCCGGGGTGATCACGGCGGGGTCGGCGTCCGCGACCAGCCGGCCCCGGTACATCACCCGCAGGGTGTCGGACAGCCCGATCAGCTCGTCCAGGTCGGCAGAGATCAGCAGGACCGCCAGGCCCTCCCGGCGCGCGGCGCGGATCTGCTCCCAGATCTGGGCCTGCGCGCCGACGTCGACCCCGCGGGTGGGGTGGGCGGCGATCAGCAGCTTGGGGTGGTGGCTCATCTCGCGGCCGACGATCAGCTTCTGCTGGTTGCCGCCGGAGAGCGAGGCCGCGGTGACCTCGATGCCGGGGGTGCGGACGTCGTACTCGGCGACGATCCGCTCGGTGTCCTTGCGGGCGCCGGCCAGGTCGAGGAGCTTGCCCTTGCTGTTGGGGCGCTCGGTGACGTGGCCGAGGATGCGGTTCTCCCACAGCGGGGCGTCCAGCAGCAGGCCGTGCCGGTGCCGGTCCTCGGGGATGTAGCCGATGCCGCCCTTGCGCCGGGCGCGGGTGGAGGACCGCGACAGGTCCGTGCCGTCGAGGGTGATGGTCCCGCCGTCGGGCGTGCGGGTGCCCATGACGGCCTCGACCAACTCGGCCTGCCCGTTGCCCTCGACGCCGGCGACGCCCAGCACCTCGCCCTTGCGGATGGTGAACGAGACGCCGTCCAGCACCGTGCGGACCTCGCCGCTCGCGTCGGTGGTGGTCAGCCGCACGTCGCTGACCCGCAGCAGTTCCTCGTCCGTGACGGTGGACTCGCGGGTCTCCGGGGAGGGCAGTTCGCTGCCGACCATGAGTTCGGCCAGCTGCTTGGGGGTGGTCCCGGCCGGCTCGACGGACGCCACCGTCGTACCGCGCCGGATGACGGTGATGTCGTCGGCGACCGACAGCACCTCGCCGAGCTTGTGCGAGATGAAGATGACGGTCAGGCCCTCGGACTTGAGCTCGCGGAGGTTGTCGAAGAGCGCGTCGACCTCCTGCGGGACGAGGACCGCGGTCGGCTCGTCGAGGATCAGCGTCCGGGCGCCCCGGTAGAGGACCTTGAGGATCTCCACCCGTTGCCGGTCGGCGACGCCCAGGTCCTCGACGAGCACGTCCGGCCTGATGTTCAGCCCGTACGCGTCGGAGATCTCCCGTATCTTCGCGCGGGCGCCGGCGCCGATGCCGTGCAGTTTTTCCGCGCCGAGGACGGTGTTCTCCAGGACGGTGAGGTTGTCGGCGAGCATGAAGTGCTGGTGCACCATGCCGATGCCGCGGGCGATGGCGTCGCCCGGGGAGTGCAGGGCGACGTGTTCGCCGTCGAGCGCGATGGTGCCCTCGTCCGGCTTCTGCATGCCGTAGAGGATCTTCATCAGGGTGGACTTGCCGGCGCCGTTCTCGCCGCACAGGGCGTGGACGGTGCCGCGGCGGACCGTGAGGTGGATGTCGTGGTTGGCCACGACGCCGGGGAACCTTTTGGTGATCCCGCGGAGTTCTACAGCAGGGGCGTCCTGGCCGGGCGGGCTGCTGCTGGTGGGCGCTGCGTTGATGGCGCACTCCCCTCAGGGGCGAAGGAGCAGAAGGGACGGAAGAAGATGGGGACGGAGCGGGGAGGAGCGGGGCGAGGGCCGGCGGCCCGGCCCCGGGAGGCTACGACTTCGGCGTCTCCTTGACCTTCACCTGACCCTCGATGATCTGCTTCCGGGCCGCGTTGATCTGCGGCTGGATGTCCGAGATGAAGCCGCCCGAGGTGGCGAGCGAGACACCGCCGTGCTTCAGGTCGTAGGTGTGGATGCCGGTCAGCGGCTTGTGCTGCTCGCAGCTCTTGATCAGGTCGAAGACCGCCACGTCCACGTTCTTCACCACGGAGGTCAGGATGTGGTCCTTGTAGCGGGCCAGTCCCGGCTGCTGGTACTGGTCGGAGTCCACCCCGATCGCCCAGGCGCCCTTGACCTTGCTGATCGCCTCGATGGAGCCGGCGCCGGACTGGCCGGCGGCCGAGTAGATGATGTCGATCCCGCTGTCGAGCATGCCCTGGGCCTTGGCCTTGGCGGCGGCCGGGTCGTTGAACCCCTTGTCGTTGTTGGGGTACAGGTACTGCGAGACGACCTTGGCCTTCGGGTCGGTGGCGCGGACGCCCTGCTCGAAGCCGGCCTGGAACTTCTGGATCAGCGCGTTGTTGACGCCGCCGATGAAGCCCACCTTGTGGGTCTTGCTCTTCAGCGCGGCCGCGACCCCGGCGAGGTACGACCCCTCGTGCTCGGCGAACACCATCGCGTCGACGTTCTTGCCGGTCGGCACCGCGTCGACCACACCGAAGGTGGTGTCCGGGAAATCCTTGGCGACGTTCTGCACGGACTGGCTGTAGGCGAAGCCCACCCCGATCACCGGGTTGTACCCGGCCTCGGCGAACGACGTCAGCCGCTGCTCGCGGTCCGCCTCGGTCTCGCCGTTCTTCGCGGTGAGCATCTTGACCTTGATGCCCAGCTGCTTGCGGGCGTTCTCCGTACCGCGGGCGGCCGCCTCGTTGAACGAGTGATCGTCCCGACCGCCGATGTCGAAGGCCAGCCCGACACCCGCGTGGGTGGCGCGGTTGACCTCGGCGAAGCTCTGTCCGCAGGCGGTGGCGGTGAGCGCGAGACACGCGGTGGCGGTGGCCGCGGCGGCAACCCTGATAACCCGACGCACGGGGCCTTCCCTTCGCTGTAAGCGCCCCCAGTGGCGCTGGCTTGTCGGGAGATTAACGCGCGTAGACCTGGCGCAAAACCCTCCACTGCATCGCCGTTACCGATTCGTCTCTCAGGGCACGGCCCGGAAACACAGCGGGCGGCCGGCGCGGGGCCGGCCGCCCGTAGTGGCGGGGTGTGGCTCGTTTTATACGCTCCACGGGGTTCAGAGCAGTGCCGCCGCGGTGAAGAGTTCCACCCCGACGGTGATCGCGTACTCGTCGACGTCGAAGTCGCCGCGGTGCAGATCGAGGCCGCTCAGCTCGCCGGGCGGGCGGACGCCGAGCCGGGCCATGGCGCCCGGGACGTGTTCGAGGTACCAGGAGAAGTCCTCGCCGCCGAGGGACTGCTCGGTGTCCTCGATGGCCTCGGCGCCGCGCCGGGCGGCCATCGCGTCGTGCAGCAGCTGGACGCTGGCGGCCTCGTTGACCACCGGGGGGACGCCCCGGACGTAGTCGATCTGGGACTTGGCGCCGTGCAGGGTGGCGACCTCGTCGATCGCGGCGTGGACGAGGTCCGGCGCCTGCCGCCAGGCGTCCAGGTCCAGGCAGCGGAGGGTGCCGGAGAGTGCGGCCCGCTGCGGGATGACGTTGCAGGCGTGGCCGGTCTCCAGGCGGCCCCAGGTGACGGCGAGGCCGGCCCGGGCGTCGACCCGGCGGGCGATCACCGCCGGCACGTCGACCGCGACCCGGGCCGCGGCGGTGACCATGTCGGTGGTCAGGTGCGGGCGGGCGGTGTGGCCACCGGACCCTTCGAGGGCGACTTCCAGCCGATCGCAGGCGGAGGTGATCGGGCCGATGCGCAGGCCGATCCGGCCGGCGTCCACCCGGGGGTCGCAGTGCACCGCGAGGATCTGCCCGACGCCGTCCAGCACCCCGCACTCGACGGCCTCGGCGGCGCCGCCGGGCAGGACCTCCTCGGCGGGCTGGAAGAGCAGCCGCACCGGGCGGGGCAGTCGGCCCTGGCGGGCCAGCTCGGCGAGGACCAGACCGGCGCCGAGCACCACGGTGGTGTGCACGTCGTGGCCGCAGGCATGGGCGCGACCGGGGACCGTGGAGGCGTAGTCGACGGTCTTGGTGTCGGGAATGGGGAGGGCGTCGATGTCCGCACGGAGGGCGAGCGCCTCGCCAACCGGGCTGCCCGGGGTGCCGTCGACCGTACCGATGTCACAGATGAGGCCGGTGCCGGTGGCGAGGACCCGGGGGCGGAGCCCGGCCCGCTCCAGTCGGTCCTTGATCGCCGCGGTGGTCCGGAACTCCTGGTTGCCCAGCTCGGGGTGCATGTGCAAGTCGCGGCGGAACGCGAGGAGTTCGGCGCGTAGTGCCTCGGGGAGCGTGCCGGGCAGTGCGGGGGCGAGCGGGTCGGCGGCGGGGTGGGACATCAGTTGGTTCACCCGTTGAAGGTTACGGGCCCGAACCGGGCAACTGGCCCTCGATCAACAAAAGTTCAGCCCGTCAGGGGAAGAAATTTTAGGCAGCTGGGTGCATGGACAGATTTTGAGCGGGGTATGAAGGAGGGCTTTATCGCTCCCTGTCAGGTTCTGCTCTCAGGTTCAGTTCTGCTGTGTGGTTCTGCTTCCGCTTCTGCTTCTGCTTCCGGTTCTGGTTCTGGTTCTGCTGTCAGGTCCGGTCGTCCCGGTAGCCGTTGTACGTCCCGGGCGGTGCCGGTGACGTCGTCGAGGAAGCCCTGGGCGCGGGGCGAGGCGTGTGCGGTGAGCCAGGCGGGGTCGATGTCGCAGACCGCGACCCGGACTCCGGTGCCCTTCAGGGCCAGCGGCAGGGTGTGGACGACGGTGGAGGGGAAGCTGAGGACCAGCCGGCCGACCGGGCCGCGGCGGGCGATCAGTTCCAGCGGGAGGTCGGGGCGGACCACCTCCAGGCCGGTCTCGGTGGCCAGCCGGTGGAGTTTGTCGGTGCGTTCCCGGCGGTGGGCGAAGTAGCGGGTGGCGCCGTGCGTACGGGCCAGGCGGGCGACCGCGGCCACGTAGCGGTCGGCGTCGACCACACCGGTCTCGACGAGCGAGGTGCCGACGATGTCGGCGGTGCGGGTCAGGCGGGGTGGGCCGAAGCGGCCGCGGGTCCAGGCGAAGTCGTTGGCGGTGACCGCCATGCCCTCGGGCACCTCGACCGGCATCGAGCTGAAGAGGGCGACGGTGCGGCGGCGCCGGGCGCCTTCGAGGTCGGGGGTGAGGCGGCGGCGGGCGGTGGCGGCGAACGGCCCGAAGAGCAGGTCGCGCGGGCCGCGCCCGGAGCCGTGCCGGTGCCAGCGCACCAGCCGTTCACCGCGGGCGAGTTGGCCGATGAACTCCATGGTGGCGGTGCCGTCGTCGACCACGACCAGGTCGCGGGCCCGGGTCAGGCTCAGGAGCAGCTGGACGTAGCGGGAGAAGGGGTCGCCGAGGACGACCCGGTGGGCCCGGCGGAGGAGCCGGGTGAGGCCGCCGATGGTGCGCAGCGGGGCGGTGGCGCCGCCGCGGGCCTCCTCCCAGCGCACGGTGTGGCCTTCGTCGCGGGCGAGTTCGGCCATCCGGCGCAGCTGGCCGCGGGTCATCGGGTCGTGCGGGGCGAGCACGACGACGGTGAGGGCGGCGGCTCGGGCGCTGTGCGCCCATTCGAGGACGTTCAGCAGCTGCACCGGGCTCTCGACGAAGGCGAGGGTGCCGGTGTCCGCGGGGGCGGGTCTCATGTCGTCACCGCCGGGTTCGGTCCGGTTGCGCTGCCGGGGCACCCCGCGGAGGCGGCGGGCGGGAGTCCCCGCCGCCTCCCGGGGCGGGACCTCGGCGCCGGCGGCGCGGGTCCCTTCGGGTGAGTTCACGTCGCGAACTCCGCTCGGCCCGTCAGACGGCGGCCGGCGCGCGGTCGGCGGCGGTCTCGGCGTCCGCGTCCTGTGCGGCGTCGGCCTCGGCGACCACGCCGGCGACCCGGCGCAGCTTCTTCATCGGGCCGAGCTCGCTCTCGTAGACCTTCTTGACGCCATCGCCGAGGGAGTCCTCGATGGTGCGGATGTCGCGGACCAGGCGGGTCAGGCCCTGCGGCTCGACGGAGGCGGCCTGGTCGGAGCCCCACATGGCGCGGTCGAGGGTGATGTGCCGCTCGACGAAGGTGGCGCCGAGGGCGACCGCGGCGAGGGTGGTCTGGAGGCCGGTCTCGTGGCCGCTGTAGCCGATCGGGACGTTGGGGTACTCGGCCTGGAGGGTGTGGATCATGCGGAGGTTGAGCTCTTCGGCCTTGGCCGGGTAGGTGCTGGTGGCGTGGCAGAGCACGATGTTGTCGCTGCCCAGGACCTCGACGGCGTGCCGGATCTGCCGGGGGGTCGACATACCGGTCGACAGGATGACGGTGCGGCCGGTGGCGCGCATGGCGCGCAGCAGTTCGTCGTCGGTGAGCGAGGCGGAGGCGACCTTGTAGCAGGGCACGTCGAACTTCTCCAGGAAGGCGACGGACTCGACGTCCCAGGGGGAGGCGAACCACGCGATGCCGCGCTTCTTGCAGTACTCGTCGATGGCGCGGTAGCCGTCCTCGTCGAACTCCACGCGGTGGCGGTAGTCGATGTAGGTCATCCGGCCCCAGGGGGTGTCGCGCTCGATGTCCCACTGGTCGCGCGGGGTGCAGATCTCCGGGGTCCGCTTCTGGAACTTGACCGCGTCGCAGCCGGCGTCCGCGGCGGCGTCGATCAGCGCGAAGGCGTTCTCCAGGTCGCCGTTGTGGTTGATGCCGATCTCGCCGGTGACGTAGACAGGGCGGCCGGGGCCGACCGGGCGGTCGCCGAGGGAGCGGAAGCGGGAGTCGCTGCTCATGGGAGGTTCCTTCGTTCTGTTCGAGGGTGGTGGAACGGGGGGATCGGGGGGCGGGTCAGGGGGCGGCGGGCCGGGGTCCTGTAACGGCGTTACAGGCTGGGCGGGTGGGAGTCAGAGGGACGGGCCCAGGAGCCAGCCGGCGATCTCGCGGACGGCGCCGCTGCCGCCGGGCGTGGCGGTGACCGCGCGGGCCGCACCGCGCACCACGTCGTGGGCGGAGGCGACCGCCACCGGCCAGCCGACGAGGTCGAAGCAGGGCAGGTCGTTGACGTCGTTGCCGACGTAGAGCACCCGCTCGGGGGTGACGCCGGCCTCCTCGCACCACTGCTTGAGGGCGATGTCCTTGCGGTCGATGCCGTGCAGGACGGGCACCTTGAGCTTGCGGGCCCGGGCGGCGACCACCGGGTTCTGCTCGGTGGACAGGATCAGCAGGTTCAGCCCGGCGCGGCGCAGCGCCGCGATCCCCAGGCCGTCGCCGCGGTGCACGGTGACGGTCTCCCGGCCCTCGGCGTCGACCAGGACCCGGTCGTCGGTCTGGGTGCCGTCGAAGTCGAGGACGACGGCGTCGACGTCCTCGCGGGTCGGCAGGGAGCCGGGGCGCGGAGCGTCCAGGAGCGGGGCGAGGGCGCGGGCCCGGGCCAGGTCGTGCGGGTCGTCGATCTCCAGCACCCGGGCCGGGTCGGTGCGGACCAGTTCGGTGCGGCCGAAGAAGCGGTGGCCGCTGGTGCGGAAGCCGGCCGCGTCCATGGCGTAGGCGGCGCCGGTCTCCAGCAGGTCCTGCGGGCGGTCCTGGCGGCGCGGCCGGAAGGACTTGTCGTGGTTGACGCCGTGGCCGCCGTCGGTGGCGGTGCTCCCCGCGGCGACCGCGGCGACCGCGGCGACCTCGATGTCAGCGTCTCGCCAGACGAAGCCGTGGAAGGGCGCCACGGTCAGTGCGCTGTCGGCGCCGGCCTCGACGACCGCGGCGGCCACGGCGTCGATGTCCTCGCTGGTGAGGAACGGACTGGTGCACTGGACGAGCAGCACCGCGTCGACCGGGCGGCCCTGTTCGACCTCGTAGGTGTCCATGGCGTGCCGGACCGCGGCCTCACTGGTGGCGGTGTCGCCGGCGATCTCGCCGGGGCGGGCTATGACCATCGCTCCGGCGCCGCGGGCGGCGGCGGCGATCCCGGCGTCGTCGGTGGAGACGATCACGTCGGTGACCAGCCGGGCGGCCCGGCACTCGCGGACCGCGCGGGCCACCAGGGGCACGCCCCCGACGGCGGCGAGGTTCTTGGCGGGGACGCCCTTGGAGCCGCCGCGGGCGGGGATGACGGCCACAACGGTGGGGGGCATGGGGCTCTCCTTGGTCGGGCGGGGGCCGGTCGCGGTTCCTGGTGGTGCGCCGCCGTGCCGGGCGTCACGCACGGTTCTCGGTCGTTCGCTTCTTCCGGCGGGTCGTTCGCCTCTTCCGGCGGCGCTCACAGTTGCCCCCAGCGGCGGATGGCGGGGGCGACGCGTTGGACGCCGTGCCGGTACGCGCCCCGGGCCGCCTCGCGCACCGTGTCGCGGGCGAACTTCCGTAGTCCGCCGGCCTCTTGGGCCGCATCGACGTGGCCGGCGAGGGGTGCGCCCCGCGGGTCCAGGCCGTAGCGGGCGAGGATGCCGGGCAGGTAGCCGGGGGCGGTGCGGGGCGTGTAGTACGGGGTGAGCGGCGGCAGGTGGTCGGCGGCGGCCAGTGCGGTGACCCGGTCGCGGGCGGCGTCGAAGGCGGTCTCGTACGCCCCGTCCGCGGCGACCCCCTGGCGGGCCAGCCACTCCGGGTGGGGCTCCGGGCGGTGGCCGGCGTCGAGTTCGTCCCAGGAGGCCAGACAGCCGGAGCCGAGGAAGTGGTGGTTGCCGAGCGCCTCGCGGATGCCGAGGTCGGTGAGGACGGCGGTGGGGATGCCGCGGTGCAGCGACTCCAGGGCGGCGGTGGAGCTGACCGTGACCATCAGGTCGGTGCGGTCCAGGACCTCGCCCATGTTGCCGTACACCAGGCGGCAGTTGGCGGGCAGTCGGCCGGGGAGCTTGGCGGCGAGCTTCTGGTAGGGCAGTTCCTCGATGTGGGTGGTGTGCTCGCCGGGCTTGCTGCGGAGTTTGACCAGCACCTCGCGGTCGGGGTGCCGACGGGCATGCTCAACTGCCCGCCGCAGCAGGTAGGTTCGCGCCTCGCGGCTGTCGGGGACGGAGGGCTGGGCGGCGAACACCACGGTGTAGGGCCGGTGTTCCTGCTCCGCGGACGGGGTGTGCGGCTCCTGGTAGGGGGCGCCGCCGAGGAAGGGCAGCGCGCACTCCACGACGCTGTCGTCCGGTGCGCCGACGCCCTGGTAGACCGCGCGGAACCGGTCGGCGTCGTGCCGGGAGTTGGCGAGCACCACATCCGCGCCGTGCCGCAGCAGCAGGCCGTCGGCAAGCTTCTCGTAGACCACGCCGACGTAGCCGGTGACGACGACGGGGCGGCGGCCGCCGGCCGGAGCTTCGGCGCGCCAGGCGTGCCGGAGCCCGTGCAGCATCGCCTGGACGGCGCCGCCGACGCAGGCCAGCACCAGCACGTCGTAGCCGGTGTCGTCCCCGGCCCGCGCGTCGCGTTCCATCAGGTCGAGGAAGTCGACGCCCCGGATTTCCCGCAGCGAGTCCGCGCGGGCGCCGACCTCGCCGAGTTGGCGGACGGTGGGGGTGGCGCGGCCGCGGAGCAGGTAGCCGTCGAGCCGGGCGTCCGGTTGGAGTCGGCGGGCGGTCAGGGCGCCCCACTTCCACCGGGTGTCCGAGTCGGCGAGCACCGCGACCCGCGGTGCGGAATGGGTACGTGATGGCACGTCGAAGACGCTAGGAAGGCGCGACGGGCGGCGGACCAACTGGGAAGCAACAAAGGGTTAACAGCCGACCGACGAATGTCTAACCCACCCGGATACCGCCCGGATACCGGCCGATCACTGTCCTGGTTAACCATCCCGACATTCTTCGTTCACCGCCAAGTACGCGCCACGTCAAGACGAATGCCGGGCGCCGCCCCTAACGTCACGGGGGTGGTTAAGCTCTCCGTCGTCGTGCCGTTCTACAACGTGCAGACATACGCGCCCGATACTCTGAAAAGCCTGGCGGCGAACTCTCGCGAGGATTTCGAATTCCTGCTCGTCGACGACTGTTCACGCGACGGCACGCCGGAGATCCTCACGCGCGCCGCGGCGGACCTCCCGGGCGCCCGGGTGCTGCGGCACGAGAAGAACGGCGGCCTGGCCACCGCCCGGAACACCGGGCTGGACGCGGCCCGCGGCAAGTACCTCACCTTCCTCGACGGGGACGACTGGCTGGCCCCCGGCTACCTTCCCGAACTCCTTTCCACCATCGAGGAGTTGGGGTGCGACTTCGTCCGAACGGACCACGTCCAGTGCACCGCCCGGACGCGCACCGTGCACCGGGTCCCGCACGGCCGGCGGGGGGTGGTGATGGATCCGCGGAGCGTGATCCTGCCCGCCGACCGCTCCACCTCGGTCGACTACGCCTACGCCTGGGCCGGGATCTACCACCGCCGACTCCTCGACGACGGGCTGCTGCACTTCACCGACGGGCTGCGCACCGCGGAGGACCGGCCGTGGATCTGGCGGCTGCACCGCGAGGCGAAATCCATGGCGGTGACCGGTCTGTTGGGGGTTTTCTATCGGCGTGGAGTCGCATCCTCACTGACCCAGATCGGCGATGTCCGGCAATTGGACTTCATTCGCGCTTTCGATCAGGTGATCGAGGAAACGGCGCGGGACCCCGAGGCGCATCTGCTGTTGCCGAAGGCGGTCCGTACCTATTGCGCGATCATTTCCCACCACCTCGGTTCGATCGAACGATTCGAGCCACCGGTCGCCCGTAAATTGCGGGCGATGAGCGCCGCGGCCATGAAACGCATGCCGCAGGACGTACTGAAGGAAGCCCTGGATTCCATGGATGTACAGCGCGCGTCCCGGCTGCGGCGGCTGCGTCGTCGCAGCGTCCCGGCGGAGGTCGCCGCCTGATGCCCGGCCGGCCCCGTACCCAGATCTTTCTGGCGTCCACCCTCTACGGCGCGGCGACCCTGGCCGCCGCCCTGGACGCCGACCTGTTCGCCCCGGCCGACCGCCGACTGCTGCTGATCAGCAACAACGCGACGACCCCGGAGACCACCCCGGCGCTGGACGCCATGCCCGGTTTCGCGCGGCTGCGCGACCGCTTCGACCGCGTCCTGTCCTGGAACGAGACGATCCGCCCGTTCCACCCCGGCGGCTGGTCCCCGCGCCTCGACGACGTCCCGCTGTGGGAGCGGCAGCTACGACTGCTGTGGGAACTGGGCGACGACGACGTCGAGTTGATCGTGGAGTCGATCCAGGTCAACCCGGCGCTGGCGCTGGCGCAGCTGTTCCCCGGCGCGCCCGTCCACGTCTACGCCGACGGGCTGATGAGCTACGGCCCGACCCGCAACAAGCTCGACCCACTGGTCGGCACCCGGATCGACCGGCTGCTCCACCTGGACCTGGTGCCGGGCCTCAAACCGCTGCTGCTCACCGAGTTCGGGGTCGAGCCGGTGACCGTGCCGACCGCCGCCTTCACCAAGGTGCTGGCCGAACTCGCCGACGACGCCGAGGCACCGGACGATCTGGCCGACGTCCCGGAGGGCGCGGCGCTCCTGCTCGGCCAGTACCTCTCGGCACTCGCCATCCTCACCCCGCAAGAGGAAGAGGAACTGCACGTCCGGATGGTGCGCGGGGCGGTCGAGCGGGGCCACCGCGAGATCGTCTTCAAACCGCACCCGTCGGCACCGGCCCGCTGGTCGCGGCTGCTGGAGCAGGAGGCCGAGAAGCTCGCGGTCTCGCTGACCGTGCTGGACCGGCCGGTGCTCGCCGAGGTCCTCTACCAGCGGGCCCGGCCGGCGCTGGTGGTCGGCTGCTTCTCCACCGCGCTGCTGACCGCGTCCGTCTTCTACGACCTGCCGGTGGCCCGGACCGGCACCGGGCTGCTGCTGGAGCGGCTCAGCCCGTATCAGAACAGCAACCGGGTGCCGGTGACGCTGGTGGACGCGCTGGTGCCGGACCTCGCCGACCGCAGCGAGCGGCCGCTCGCCACCGCCCGCCCGGAGGACGTCGCCCCGCTGGTCACCGCGGTCGGCTACGCGATGCAGCACCAGATCTACCCGCACCTGCGGCCGGCCGCCGAACGCTACCTGGCGGCCCACCTGAGCCCGCACACCCGGCGCTACTTCAAGCGCCGCCGGCTCACCGCGCTGGCGCTGCCCGGCGCGCTCCCGTCCCAGCTGTCGTTCATCCCGCGCAATGCCGCGGTCCGCCGGGTGGCGCGCCGCGCCCGGGCCGTGCAGCGCCGATTGAGGAAGCGGATCGCCGCCTGATGACCACCACCTCACCGGCGGCCGGGGCGCCCCGTGTGGCACCGGACCGCACCGCGGCCGGCACGACGGGCGCCGCTCCGGCCGCGGCCCGGGACCTCGCGATACCGGGCGGCGGCCGGAGCGGTGGCGCCGCCCGGCTGCGCGCCCTGGACGGGCTGCGGCTGCTCGCCGCCCTGATGGTCGCCGCGTACCACTACGGCGGCCGCAACGGCGACATCTCCCGGGCCTGGGGCGACTCCCCGGTCCACCAATTCCCCTACGCCTCCAGCGCGTTCGCCTACGGCTGCCTGGGCGTCCAGATCTTCTTCGTCATCAGCGGCTTCGTCATCTGCCTCAGCGGCTGGGTCCCGCCCGTCGCCCACCACCACCCTTCGCCGGGCCGGGCTACGCCCGGACTGAGACGATTGCGGTCCTTCCTCGCGAGCCGTGTCTCCCGCCTCTATCCCGCCTACTGGGTGGCGATCCTCCTGGTCACCGCGGTCTTCGCGCTCCCCTGGGTCGCGTTCAAGGCCCTCTCGCCGAGCGAGGTGCTGACGAACCTCACCATGCTCCAGTACCCGCTGGGCGTGCACCGGGTCCTCGGCGTCTGCTGGACGCTCTGGGCGGAGATGCGGTTCTACGCCCTCTTCGCGCTGTGCGTCGTCCTCCCGGGCGCCACCCGCGGCCGGGTCGTCCTCTTCTGCGCCGGCTGGACGCTGGCCGCGGCCCTGGCGCAGTCCGCCCACGACCCGTTCCTCAGCACCGTCCTGATGCCGCAGTACGCCCCGTTCTTCATCGGCGGTGTGGGCCTGTACCTGCTGCACCGCTTCGGCCCCCGGGACCCGGTCGCCTGGACGATCGTGCTGGTCAGCTGGCTGATCGGCCAGCATTACGCGGTCGCCGGCCTGTGGCACGCGCCGTCCGTGCACGCCTTCTCCTACCGCTCGGCGACCGTGATCATCGCCATCGTGACCTTCGGCTTCGCCGCGGTCGCCGCCGTCGCCCTGGGCGCACTCCGCTGGGCGAACTGGCGCTGGCTGACCGTCGCCGGGGCGCTGACCTACCCCTTCTACCTCGTCCACGAACACCTGGGCTGGGTCGTGATCGGCGCACTGCACCGCCGCGCCGGGCTGCCCTCGTACGCCACGTTCCTGCTGACCGTCGGCCTGATGCTGCTGCTGGCGTGGGTGCTGCACCGGTGGGTCGAGCGTCCGCTGACCCCGCGCCTGCGCCGCGCGATCGACCCGCGCCGCTGACCGCCACCCCGCGGGGCGCCTCGCCCCCGCCCCGCGGCCCCCTCAGCCCCTCAGCCGCCCGACTCCCCTCCCCCACTCAACTCCCCTCCCCCTTCAGGTGGTTGGCCTCGATGCCGGCCACGATGATCCGCAGTCCGGCCTCGAACGCCTCCTCGATGTCGCCGAAGAGCGTCCGTCCGGCCCGCGCGGCGAGCGGGTACGTGGCGCCCAGCCGCCGCTCGCGGTCGTCGAGGTCGTAGGACGGATCGCGGACCTCCGGACGCTCGGGTTCGGGGTGCACCGACTGCTCCTCGATGACCAGCCCGACCGTGTAGTTGTACGCGGTCCACCAGGCGCGGGCCGCCTCGGTGAGGGTGAAGCCGACCGCGGTGAAGTGGCTGAGGAAGAGTTCCAGCGGGGCGGCGAAGCTGTCGTCCGTCATCCGCGTCCCGGCGACGACCTTGCCGCCGTCGCGGTAGGCGAGCAGTTCCCGGCGGAGGGTGGTGCAGGTGCGCAGGACCATCTCCTGCCAGGACGGCCACCGGCCGTCCGCCCCCGGCCCGCCCGCGGGCAGCGTCGACCGGAACAGCCGCCGGAAGATCTCGGTCGCCATCTCGTCCAGCAGCTCCTGCTTGTTCTTGAAGTGCCAGTAGAGCGCCGGGGCCTGAACGTCGAGTTCCTTGGCGATCCGCCGGAGGGTCAGCCCGTCCAGGCCGCTCTCGTTCAGCAGCCGCAGGGCGGTCTCCACCACCAGTTTCCGGTCAATGCGCGAAGCCATGTTGACAACTTAACACCGTTAAGGGCAGTCTCGAAAGCATGGCACTTAACAGCGTTAAGGAAACCTTCGTGCACCCCACCGAGGGCACCTTCGAGGCCACCGCCGGGGACGCCACCGCGCCGCCGGTCGACGTCCTGATCTCCGGCGCCGGCCCGACCGGCCTCGCGCTCGGCATCGACCTCGCCCGCCGGGGCGTGACCACCCTGATCGTCGAGCGGCAGAGCACCCTCTCCCCCGGCGCCCGCGGCACCGGGGTCCAGCCGCGCACCCAGGAGGTCTACGACGACCTCGGCGTGCTCGCCGCCGCGCAGGCCGCCGGCGGCGTCTACCCGCCCACGGCGCTATGGGAGGACGGCCGGATCACCCGCACCCACCAGATGATCGCGCGAGTCGCCCCGACCCCGTCCACGCCCTACGCCGAGGGCCTGATGCTCCCCCAGTGGCGCAACGTCCAGCTGCTCCACGACCGCCTGCGGGATCTCGGCGGCAGCGTCCAACTCGGCGTCGCACTCACCGACTTCACCCAGGACACCGACGGCGTCACCGCCCGCCTCACCCGCCCCGACACGGGCGTCCGTACCGTCCGCGCCCGCTACCTGGTGGCCTGCGACGGCGGCGGCAGCACCGTCCGCAAGCGGCTCGGCGCCCGGATGACCGGGCCGGAACTCGCCCCGGGCCACGCCATCCTCGCCGACCTCCGCCTCGACGGCCTGGACCGGGACCACTGGCACCGCTGGACACTGCCGACCGGCGGCTTCCTCAGCCTCCTCCCGCTCGCCGGCACCGACGACTTCCAGATGCTCGCCGCCGCGGCCACCGCCGAGCCGGACACCTCCCACGAGGCGGTCCGCGACCTGATCGCCGCGCACACCCACCTCACCCGCGACCACGTCCGCGAGGTCCTGTGGACCTCCCTCTACCGCCCCAAGGCCGGCATGGTCGACGCCTACCGCCACGGCCGGGTCTTCCTGGCCGGCGACGCCGCGCACATCCACTCCCCAGCCGGCGGCCAGGGCCTGAACACCAGCGTCCAGGACGCCTACAACCTCGGCTGGAAGCTCGGCCAGGTGCTCCGGCACGGCGCCCCGGACACCCTCCTCGACACCTACGGGACCGAGCGCCGCCCGATAGCCGCCGACATCCTCGCGACCAGCACCCGACTGCACCGCTCCGGCAGCCTCCACCGCGGCCGCGACCTCCACCAACTCGGCATCGGCTACCCGGACAGCCCGCTCACCCGCGAACTCCGCACCGACCTCCCCGAGGGCGCCCGCACCGCCGGCGACCGCGCCCCCGACGCCCCCTGCACCACCCCCGACGGCACGCCCACCCGCCTCTTCGACGCCTTCCGCGGCCCGCACTTCACCGTGCTCGCCCTCGACGCCCCGGACCTGGACACCGCCGCCGTCACCAAGGCCGCCGGCTCCACCCCCCTGCGCACCCTCCACGTCGGCGGCCCCACCCCCGACCTCCTCGACCCCGACGGCCACCTCCACGCCGCCTACGGCACCACCCCCACCGTCTTCCTCATCCGCCCGGACGGCTACATCGCACTGGCGGCCCCGCCGGAGGAGGCGACGGCCGCGATCGGCGGCGCGTTGGAGGCGTACGCCGGTGGGGCCCGGGTCGCGGTCTGACGGAGCGGCCCCGGGCCACGGCGGGCGCCCGGGGCGGTGCCCCGCAGCGTGCAGCCCTCAGGAGTGGCGCGCACGCACGGGGTTGGCGGCCGGGATGCTCACCCGTGTGAGGTCTCGGCCACGTCGACCGCTGCGGAGCCTTCGCGACGCATCCGCTCGGCCCCCCAGGCGCCGAGCGGCCCGAGCGCTTGATTGAGCGTGCGCCCGTGCTCGGTCAGGGAGTACTCCACCCGCGGCGGCACCTCGGCATAGACCTCTCGGTGCACGAGATCGTCCTCCTCCATCTCGCGCAGGTGCTGCGTCAGCATCTTCTCGCTCACTCCCGGCAGACCGCGCCGGAGCTCGGCGAAGCGGCGTACGCGATGGGCATCCAGTTCCCACAGGATCAGTCCCTTCCACTTGCCGCTCACCACGTCGAGCGCGGCGTCGATGCCGCAGATGTAAGGCCCGCATCTCGGTGCCTTGGCCATCACTGATCCCCCTTACGAAAAGGTAAGTACCGCAGAAAATAGTAGGTACTTCCGGGAGTGGGGACACTCTCCGAACATGGAGGGGTGAACGAACAACAGCACCACACCACCAGGCAGAACAGCGCTGTCACCGTGATCGGGCTCGGCCCGATGGGCCAGGCGATGACCCGCACCCTGCTCGCCGCCGGCCACCCGGTCACCGTCTGGAACCGCACCGCCAGTCGGGCCGACGGCCTCGTCGCCGACGGAGCAACGCTCGCGGCGACACCCGGCGAAGCGGTCGAAGCGAGTGACCTCGTGATCCTCAGCCTCACCGACTACCAGGCGATGTACGACACCCTCGACAGCGCCACCGCATCGCTCACCGGCCGGACGCTGGTCAACCTGAGCTCCGACACTCCCGACCGCTCACGCGAGGCGGCAACCTGGGCAGCGGGCCACGGCGCCACCTTCCTCACCGGAGGCGTCATGGTCCCCGCGCCGATGGTCGGCACGGAGGCGGCCTATGTCTACTACAGCGGCCGCGCCCACGTGCTGGAGAGCCACCTGGCGGCGTTGACACTGCTGGGAACGCCAAAGTATCTGGGCGAGGACCCGGGCCTCGCCCAGATGATGTACCAAGCCCAACTCGCGGTGTTCCTCACCACCTTGTCCGGCCTGATGCAGGCCACCGCGATGCTGGGTACCGCAGGCATGAAGGCCAAGGAAGCACTGCCGGAGTTGCTCTCCTCCGCCGACTCGATCGGCGCCATCCTCAGGGCCGGCGAAGCGAACCCCGGCACCGCGCTCGATGCCGGAGAACATCCCGGCGACCTCAGCACGGTCACCATGATGGGCGCGACGTCCGACCACATCGTCGAGACCAGCACGGCACTCGGCCTCGACCTCGCGCTCCCCCTGGCCGTGCAGGCCCACTACCGGCGCGCGATCGAGAACGGACACGGCAGCGACAACTGGACCCGCATCATCGACAGCATCCGAGGGCCGCGCTGACCACATGCGGGACCGCTGCCCACACGCCCAACCGCGACCCCACAAAGGGCGAGGCCCAGTAGCACCCTCCCGCCCGGAGGCCGGGCGCCGAGGCGCCGGACGGGTCCGCCCTCCCCTCCCCTGCGGCCAGGGGAGGGCGGACCCCGTTTCCCTCACCGCGCGGGCGACCCGAACAACAAGGCGCTGACCCGCTCGCGCCTCTCGCACGTCGATCAGAACTACGTGCGCGCCGACACCATCGCCGCGGCGAACGCCGCGCTGATCGGCGCCCAGTCCCGCATCGAGCTGGCCCAGATGTGGGGCGGTGGCCTGCTCGCCTCCGTCGACGGCCTGCGCTTCGTCGTCCCCGTCAAGAGCATCAACACCGGGCCCTCGCCCAAGTACTACGGCTACAAACGCGGCGTGACCTGGCTTAACGCCGTCAATGACCAGGTCGCGGGGATCGGCGCGATGGTCGTGCGCGGCGCCCCGCGCGACAGCCTGTACACGCTGGACACCTCGCTGAACCTCGACGGCGGGGTGAAGCCGGAGATGGTGGCGACCGACAACGCCTCCTACTCCGACATGGCGTTCGGTCTGTACAAGATGCTCGGCTTCCGCTTCGCCCGCGCTTCCGCGACCTCCGCTATTCCTTCTTGCTAAGTACTAGTAGTCAGCGTTACTGTGTACCGGTACTCAACGGCGCTAACTAGCGTGGAAGGGAGGCGTTCCATGGCCAAGCTGCTCACCGAGATGCTCAAGGGGACTCTGGAGGGCGTCATCCTCGCGTCCCTGTCCGGCCGGCCCGCCTACGGCTACGAGATCACCACGCGGTTGCGGGAGCAGGGGTTCTCCGACCTCGCCGAAGGGACCATCTACGCGCTGCTGCTCCGGATGGAGAAGCGCGGTCTCGTCGACGTGGAGAAGGTCCCCTCAGAGAAGGGGCCGCCACGCAAGGTGCACTCGCTCAATGCCGAGGGGCGCAAGTACCTCGAAGAGTTCTGGGAGACCTGGAACTTCCTCACCCAACGGCTGGAACAGCTACGCGAAGGAGACAAGTAGCCATGCCCGACGCCGAGAAGAGCGGCTTCATCGCAAAGATGATCGGACCCAAGAAGCGCTGGAGAGCTTACAAGGCGCGTGTCGCGGAACTGCCCGAGAATTACCGGACCGGGGTCGAGGCGATCGAGCGGCACCTGATGCACTTCGTCCCCATCGACGGCGACGCCAACGCGTCGATGTTCGAGGATCTCGCCGACCTGTTTGAGCAGGCCGCAGCAAACGGGACGCCGATCCGCGAGGTCGTCGGCGAAGACCCGGCGGAGTTCGTCAAGGAGTTCGCCGAGAACTACTCGGACGGCGGCTACGTCCCCGCCCGCGCCCGCAAGCAGCTGACCGACAGCATCGAGCGCGCGGCCGGCGGACAGACCGGAGCGGAAGGCTAAGCGCCCTGACAGCAGCCCGGCACATACGCGTCCAGGGCCGCCCCTTGCCGCCCGCCAGCGGCTGCGTACGAGCCGGTAGATGTCATGAACGGCTCAGCGACTGCTGCTCGCAAGGCTGCGCGCCAGCCACCGCTGATCCACCCGTGCACAGCCCATGAGCGCCACGCCGTGACGCTCCCGCAAGAGCGAATACCCAATTGAGGAGATCCATGATGAGCAAGGGCAACAACGGCTTCTCCGAGGCCGGACTGCGCAAGCTCCGTGAGGTACTGGCACGCCACGTGGAATCCAAGAAGATACCCGGGCTCGTCGCCCTGGTCAGCCGGGGCGAGGAAACCCACGTCGAAGCGCTCGGAACGATGCGCCACGACGGCGGAGCCCCGATGCGCCGGGACACCATCTTCCGCATGGCCTCGACGACCAAGCCGGTCGCAGCCGCCGCAGCGGTGGCCCTGCTGGACGACTGCCGGTTGCGCCTGGACGACCCGATAGATGCCTGGCTGCCGGAACTGGCCGACCGGCAGGTCCTCAAGCGGCCCGACAGCCCGCTGGACGACACCGTCCCGGCGCGGCGCCCCATCACCGTACGGGACCTGCTCACCTCCACCTGCGGGCTCGGGCTGGACATGACGGCGACGGGCTCCCCGATGATGAGCGCCTACTTCGAACGCAAGATCTACGGCGAGAACGGATGGCTGCTCCCCGCGGTCGATCCCGACGAGTGGATGCGCCGCCTGGGTTCCCTCCCGCTGATGCACCAGCCTGGCGAGCGGTGGCTGTACAACGTCAGCGACGACCTGCTCGGGGTGCTCGTGGCCCGCGTCACCGGCCAGCCGTTCGAGGCGTTCCTGCGGGAGCGCATCTTCGACCCGCTGGGCATGAAGGACACCGCCTTCCACGTACCCGCCGACAAGATCGACCGGTTGCCTCCGCTGTACGCCCCCGACCCGCAGACCGGCGAGTTCACCATCGAGGACCCGGCCGAGGGCGGGCGCCACAGTACGCCCCCGGCTTTCCCGTCCGGCGGCGGCGGACTCGACTCCACCGCCGATGACTACCACGCCTACTTCCGCATGCTGCTCAACCACGGCAAGCACGGCACCGAACGCATCCTGTCCCGGCCCGCAGTCGAGCTGATGACCACCAACCGGCTCACCCCCGAGCAGCTGGCCGCCCGGGAGGGCTGGGCCCGCAACGTCGTCCACCTCTCGTACGGCCAGGGGCAGCACGGCGGCTGGGGCTTCGGGATGGCGGTCCGCACCTACCGCGGCGACTACGCGCCCGTCGGCCAGTTCGGCTGGGACGGAGGAGCCGGCACCACCACGTACGCCGACCCGCACCACCAACTCGTCGGCATCCTGCTCACCCAGACCGGAATGTCCACGCCGGACTCAGCACGGGTCATCCACGACTTCTGGACCACCCTGTACCAAGCCGTCGACGACTGAGCCGCCTCTCAGACGAAGTCGATCTGACGAACCTCACAGGTCAACGCTCGCCGCTCCTGTCGTCAAACCTTCGTTTGCCGACATGCGATCCGCGCGTCCAATGAACCCGGACTTTCCGGGGCCTCACGGCGACACGAATCCAATCGGATCCGATGGCGGCTGACGACAGGGTTTAGCGGCACTTCCTGTACCGCAACTACTCACACCCGGGAACCGTGAGCCGAGCCCGTGGGCTCGACCGGGACGTGTGCCGCCCCTCCTCAGGGCCGTTCCGATCGGGGGAGTCACCCGCGAGCGAGCACCCGCATCCGCCCTCACCCGCATCGCCCACCACCAAATCACCACCCGCGCCGCCCCCGACACCCCCACCGCCCCCATCGCCCCCACCCTCCTCATCATCCTCATCATCCGCATCGGAATCGCTCTCCCACTGGAGCAACCGGGCGCCCCGACTCTCCGAAACGCGGTGGACCCTGGCCAGGTGGGCGTTCAACTCAACGGCCAGCAGGTGAAGTTCACCCGGACTCCAGGACCGCCCGGCAAGGACGTCGCCGGCTTCCTCGATGAGCTCGGCCGCCGAGTCCATCTGCTCGGCTTCCACCCTTTCGGCGAGGCGGGAGACGTACCCGGTCCCGGTCCCACCGAGCAGGAAGCACGGCTTCCCCTCCGGGCTACTCCACGGCAACAGCCGTGCGGTGTCCATGGGGTTCAGCACCTTCACGCTCCTCAACAGCACGGGCCACGCCCCGGGAAGCCGCTCCACCACGACTTCGCCCGGGGCCTCGTCCCTTCATGCTGCTGCCGGAAGCACCCAGCGAGTTTCACGACTTGTGAAACGTCATGTGATGCCGAGCCAGGCCACGAAACCGGACAGCGGCTCGTTGCCGTACCGCTGGAGTCGCACCAACGCATGGACGGTTTCCCGTACTTGGGGGTGGTTCCGGGTCTGCTCGGGCGCCACCCGGCGGGCAGCTTGCAGCGCGGTGAACGCCTTCTCGCGATTGCCGTAGTCGAGCCAGCCCTTCGCCGCGTCCATGTACCAGCGGCCCGCCCGGACGGGCGCCACGTCCGCGGGCAGCCGGGTACGCCGCATGAGGCGGACGATTTCGGGCCCGTCGTGCAGTTCCACCGCCACCCCCAGCCGGTGCATCGCGACGTTGGTGGGCCCGAACTCAAGACCGTAGTGATTGCTGTCCCGACCGAGCCGCCGTGCGGTGTCCGCCGCGGCGTCGAGGTGCGCGCGGGCGGTGGCCGCGTTCCCGTCCCGCGCGGCGAACATGGCCGAACGCAGGTGCACGGAACCGTGCATGCTCAGCTCGGGTGCCGCCATGCGGCCGATGTCCTCGCCCAGGTCGTGGCGTACCCGGTCCAAAAGCCGCATCCCGCGGTCGTACGCGGCTGCCTGTAGGAACAGGGTGGCGCGCTGCCACTGCGTACGTCCGACGCGCAGGGGATCGTGCGACTCCCGCGCCGCCCACTGCACCCGGTCCATCGCCTGTGAACGCAAGTCGAAGAACCCCACGGCGTACGCGATGGCGGTCACCCCGCTGTACGCCTCGGCGAGCAGCCCGAACAACTTCTCCCGTTCGGCCCCGTCGGCGGAGTGGCAGGCGGCCGACAACTCGTCGAGGAGTGACGGAAGCATCGTGCCGAGCGTCGCGTACCGGGCCTTCCGCCCGAGCGCGGAGGCCCGCGCGACATCGGCCGCCAAGGCGTCGAACGACCGGACCGGAAGGTCCTCTTCGGGCAGGTCCCACGACAGCATGGACGTCTGGATGTCCGGCACGGTCGCACGCACCCGCCCCCGGTGGGGGTCCTCGTACGGCTGCCCGGTGAGTTGCTCCAGGCGGACCCCGAGGGCGCGAGCGGCGCCTGCGGTGAGGGACGGCGTGGCGGGCTTGTGGCCGCGCTCCACCTGGGCGATGAGCGACTTCGAGCACGGGACGCGCTGGGCGAGTTGAAGCTGCGTCAGGCCACGTGCCTTGCGGACCTCCGCGATGCGCTGCCCGATGCGCTCGCTGGCGTTGCCACTGGCGTAGGGCATCCGGGAATCCCTTCGGATCTCGACATTCCCGAAGGTACCCCCGGGCCAGCCACCGGGGAACGGCGATCGCTCTCCGTCACCCTACGGAGGCCGGGCGCCGCAAAACGATCTGTGCTCCCGCTGCGAGCCGTGCCGACACGACCGACTGGGCGAGCTTGACCGCGGCCTCGCGGGTCTCCGTCGCAGTGGATACCTGAAGGAAGTCCGCCATGTGGCGAGCCTATCGGCGCCTGCTCCGCTCCTCGGCAAACATGCGCGCCTGGTGCAAAGCCCCCGCCCGCCACCCGTAAAGGCAGCCGACAGGGGCTCGTCCGTGGCCGTGAGGCCCGTCAGGACCGTCAGGGCTGTCAGGGCCGTCAGGACCGTCGCGCCCGCGACGCCCGCTATACGACCAGCGAGAGCAACAGCACCCCCACGATCCCGACGACCGAGATCAGCGTCTCCATCACCGACCAGGTCTTCAGGGTCTGGCCGACGTCCATGCCGAAGTACTCCTTGACCATCCAGAAGCCGGCGTCGTTGACGTGGCTGAAGAAGAGGGAGCCGGCGCCGATGGCGAGGACGAGGAGGGCGGCGTGGGTGGTGCTCATCTCGGCGGCGAGGGGAGCGACCAGGCCCGCGGCCGAGATGGTGGCGACCGTGGCGGAGCCGGTGGCGAGGCGGATGGTGACCGCGATCAGCCAGGCCAGCAGCAGCGTGGAGATGTTCCAGTCCTTGGAGATCTCCAGGATCATCTGGCCGACGCCGGAGTCCACCAGCGTCTGCTTGAAGCCGCCGCCGGCGCCGACGATCAGCAGTACGCCGGCGATCGGGCCGAGCGAGGACTCGACGGTGGAGGCGATCTTGCCGCGGGTGAAGCCGGCCGCCCGGCCGAGCGTGAACATCGCGACGACGACGGCGGTGAGCAGCGCGATCAGCGGCGAGCCGACGACGTCGAAGACCCGCTGGAGGGTGTGCGCGGGGTCGTCCACGACGACGTCCACGAGGGCCTTGGCCAGCATCATCACGACCGGCAGCAGCACGGTGGCGACGGTGATCCCGAAGCCGGGGCGCTTGTCCAGGTCGTCGGCGGTGCGCTGGGCCTGGGGGTCCGAGGTCTCCCCGGAGGAGAACAGCATCTTCTCGGGCGGGGTGATGTCGACCCAGCGGGCCGCGTAGCGGGAGAAGAGCGGGCCGGCGATGATCGCCGCGGGGATGGCGATGACGACGCCCAGCGCCAGCGTGACGCCGAGGTTGGCCTTGACCGCGTCGATCGCGGCGAGCGGCCCGGGGTGCGGGGGAATCAGGCCGTGCATCACGGAGAGTCCGGCCAGCGCCGGGATGCCGATCCGCATGAGGGAGAAGTTGCCGCGCTTGGCGACCAGCAGCACCACGGGGATCAGCAGCACGATCCCGACCTCGAAGAAGATCGGCAGCCCGACGATCCCGGCGATCAGCACCATCGCCCAGGGCATCGCCCGCCGTCCGGCCTTCGCCAGGATCGTGTCCACGATCTGGTCCGCGCCGCCGGAGTCGGCGAGCAGCTTGCCGAGGACGGCGCCCAGCGCGATCAGTACGCCGGTGCCCGCGACCGTGGTCCCCAGCCCGGTGGAGAAGCTGGCGATGGCCTTGTCGAGGGGCGCTCCGGCCACCGCGCCGACCACCAGCGAACCGATGATCAGCGACAGGAAGGCGTGCAGCTTGAACTTGGTGATCAGCAGGACGATGACGGCGATACCCGCCAGAACGGCGATGCCCAGCTGGGCGTGACCGGCCGAGGTGATCGGCGTGGTCGCGTCCGCTGCGAGCATCTCGACGCTGAGATGTGGCACGGCGATTCCCTTGGTTGGAGGGGATTGGAGGGGAGAGCGGAGAAGGGAGAAGGGAGAGAGGGGAAGCGGCGGAGGGGGGGCGGGGTGGGGAGCCGGGCCCCTCGGGGGGAAGGGAGGGGCCCGGCGGTCTGGGGGTTCGGCCTCGGCGCGGGGTTACGCGGCCGGGGCCGGGCGGCGCAGTGCGGTGGCCGCCCGGTCGGCGATCTGCTCCGGGGTGCCGGAGACGTCGACGACCACGCCCGCCTCGTCCGGTCCGAGCGGTTCGAGCGCGGCGAACTGGGAGTCCAGCAGTGCGGTGGGCATGAAGTGGCCCTTGCGTTCGGACATCCGCGCCTCGATGAGCGCGCGGTCACCGGCGAGGTGGAGGAAGACCACGCCCGGGGCGGCGGCCCGCAGCCGGTCGCGGTAGGCGCGCTTGAGCGCGGAGCAGCTGACCACGCCGCCGTGACCGGCCCGTCCGTGCGCCCAGGCACCGATGGCGTCGAGCCAGGGGCCGCGGTCGGCGTCGTCCAGGGGGGTGCCCGCCGACATCTTGGCGATGTTGGCCGGCGGGTGGAAGTCGTCGCCCTCGGCGTACGGGACGTCCAGCGCGTCGGCCACCAGGGGGCCGATCGTCGTCTTGCCGGTCCCGGCCACACCCATCACGACGATGACGTCGGCGCTGCCCATCCCGAATACCTCGATACCTCGTATGCAGGACATCGCACGCCAGCCCGCCGTTACCGGCGCAATCGGTATGACGCTGTCCTCTTCGACCTCGTGCGCTCCCCACTGAAACTCATTAGGTACGACGTATTCAAGCCCCTGTGACGCAAACGTCATACTTAATTGGCTGAAGTGGCGGAGCGGCAGGAACGTAGGCTTGGCCCATGGAAGCGACGGGGAACGGGGAGAAGGGGCTGCACGCCCGCGTGCTGGAGTCCCTAGGGCCGGCGATCACCGCGGGCGACTACCCTCCGGGCACGGTCCTGCGCACCGATGAGCTCGCCGGGCGGTTCGACGTCTCGCGCACGGTGATCCGCGAGGCGATCCGGGTCCTGGAGTCCATGCACCTGGTCGCCTCCCGGCGCCGGGTCGGGGTGACCGTCCGCCCGACCGAGGAGTGGAACGTCTACGACCCGCGGGTGATCGGCTGGCGGCTGGCCGGCCGGGACCGTCCCCGGCAGTTGCGCTCACTGACCGTGCTGCGCTCGGCCGTCGAACCGGTGGCGGCCGGACTGGCCGCCCACCACGCCACCCCCGCCCAGTGCGCCGAACTCACCGAGCACGCCATGGGGATGGTCTCCACCTCGCGCGGCCAGCAGCTCGACGCCTACCTCGTCCACGACATGGCGTTCCACCGGGTGGTGCTGTCCGCCTCCGGCAACGAGATGTTCGCCCGCCTCGCCGAGGTCGTCGCCGCCGTGCTCACCGGCCGCACCCACCACCACGTGATGTTCACCGACCCCGACCCGGCCGCGGTCACCCTGCACGTCCAGGTCGCCGAGGCGATCCGCACCGGGGACGCGGTCCGCGCGGAGGCCCTCACCCGGGAGATCACCACCGGCGCGATGGCCGAACTCGACGTCCTGGCACCGTAGTTCGCCCCGGGAGCGCCGGTCAGAACAGCGGCTGCTGACCGGGCATCGGCGGTTCCTCGGGGTCGAAGAGCTTCTCAGCGGGCGCCATCATCGGCGCGGTCCGCCGCGATCCCGGGCAGGAGATCAGCTCGATCCCGGTCCGCCGCCCCGGCGGGTCGTGGCGGGCGTACCGGCCGCCGACCACGGCGATCTCTCGGGTACAGATGGGGCAACGGCGGCGAGGTGCGGACATGCCTCCAGTGTGGCGGACGCGTTCCGGGCACCGCACCCGGCACCCGGCACGGCCTCAGAACGCATCCGTCGGCACGTACGTCCCCCACACCTCGCGCAGCGCGTCGGACACCTCGCCGAGCGTCGCCCGGACGCGCAGCGCCTCCCGCATCGGGTAGAGCACGTTGTCCGGGCCCTCGGCGGCCTTACGGAGCGTGCCGAGCGCCGCGGTGACCGCGTTCTGGTTGCGGCGGGCGCGCAGCCGCGCCAGCCGCTCGGCCTGCTGCGCCTCGATGGCGGGGTCCACCCGCAGCGGCTCGTAGGGCTCCTCCTCGTCGGTGCGAAAGCGGTTGACGCCGACCACCACCCGCTGGCCGGCGTCGGTCTCCTGGGCGATCCGGTAGGCGTTGCGCTCGATCTCGTCCTTCTGGAAGCCCCGTTCGATGGCGGCGACCGCACCGCCCAGGTCCGCCACCCGCGTCATCAGTGCCAGCGCCGCGTCCTCGACGGCATCGGTCAGCGACTCGACGGCGTACGAGCCGGCGAACGGGTCGACGGTGGCGGTGACGTCGGTCTCGTGGGCGAGCACCTGCTGCGTCCGCAGGGCGAGGCGGGCCGCCTTCTCGGTGGGCAGCGCGATCGCCTCGTCGAAGGAGTTGGTGTGCAGCGACTGGGTCCCACCGAGCACCGCCGCGAGCCCCTGCACGGTCACCCGGGCGAGGTTCACCTCCGGCTGCTGGGCGGTCAGTTGCACCCCCGCGGTCTGCGTGTGGAACCGCAGCATCTGCGACTTGGGGTCGCGCGCCCCGAATTCCTCCCGCATCAGCCGCGCCCAGATCCGTCGCGCGGCACGGAACTTGGCGACCTCCTCCAGCAGCGTGGTGCGGGCGACGAAGAAGAACGACAGCCGGGGCGCGAAGTCGTCGACGGCCATGCCGGCGGCGAGCGCGGTGCGGACGTAGGCGATGCCGTTGGCCAGGGTGAAGGCGATCTCCTGGGCGGGCGAGGCGCCGGCCTCCGCCATGTGGTAGCCGGAGATCGAGATGGTGTTCCAGCGGGGGATCTCGGCGCGGCAGTAGCGGAAGATGTCCGCGGTCAGCCGGAGGGACGGCTGCGGCGGGTAGATGTACGTGCCCCGCGCGATGTACTCCTTGAGCACGTCGTTCTGCACCGTGCCGTTGAGCTGATGGCCCGCCACCCCCTGTTGTTCGCCCACGAGTTGGTACATCAGCAACAGCACGGCGGCCGGTGCGTTGATGGTCATCGACGTCGAGACCGCCCCCAGCGGGATGCCGCCGAACAGCGTCTCCATGTCCTCGACGGAGTCGATCGCCACGCCGACCTTGCCCACCTCGCCCGCCGCGATCGGGGTGTCGGAGTCGTGGCCCATCTGCGTCGGCAGGTCGAAGGCGACCGACAGCCCGGTGGTCCCGTGCTCGATCAGCCGGCGGTAGCGCGCATTGGATTCCCGCGCCGTCCCGAACCCGGCGTACTGCCGCATCGTCCAGGCCCGCCCGGTGTACATGGTCGGGTAGACCCCCCGGGTGTACGGGTACCCGCCCGGCTCACCCAGCTCGGCGTCCGGGTCCCACCCCGCCAGCCCCGCCGGCCCGTACACCGGCTCGACGGGCAGCCCGCTCTCGCTGTACCGCACCATGTCCGCTACGCCTCCAAACAGGTGAACAGTGCAGGTTTGCACCGCCTTCACAGCATGCCTGGAGGTTCGCCCCACCGCACCGTTGGGAAAGGGGTGGGTCGTGCGAAGGAACGGGAGAAGAGGACCGGCGGTCGCGGTGGCACTGGCCGTGCTGACGTTGGCGACGGCCTGCCACCCGGCGAAGGCCACTCCCCTGCTGGCGCCCGGCGCGCACGGCCCCGCCGTCCGCGACCTCCAGGCCCGCCTGGCCCAACTGGGCATCTTCCGGCGCACCCCCACCGGCCACTACGCCACAAAGACCACAACGGCCGTCCGCACGTTCCAACACCAGGCCGGCCTCCCCACCACAGGCACCTACACCACGGCAGACCGAAGGGCCCTCACGTCCCGCACCAGAAAGCCACGACACGACGAGCTCCACCACACCAGGGATTTCCCTGACCGAAGCGAAAATTGAGCAAACCCACTCACGGCAACCACGTCCGCGAAAGCGGCGCCGGTTTAGGCGCAAAGGGGGGCGCAAAGAGCAGGCGCGGGCAGGGCCGGGGGAACGTGCCCCGCCCGCGCCATGTGCGCTGAGCCACGGGTACGGGGGGAACCCTGGCTCTTGCGCCGCCGATGACCAGTCGGCTCATTTCTTACAGCGTCACGGCGTCAAAAAATGTCACACCGGACCGGTGGGAAGGGTTCCGGTTGGGGTCGGCACGGGTGTGCTGGGGTCCGGTGCGGGGGTGGTGCCGGCGGGCGGGGTGCTCGGGCTGGGCGAGGCGGACGGGTCGCCCTCCTCGTCGCCGCTGCCGCCACCGTTGTGGCCGCCGCCGCCGTTGCCGCCGTCCCCGCCCTGGCCGCCGCCGCCCTGGCCGCCGCCTCCGCCTCCGCCATCGTTGTCACCCGAGCCGCCGCCCTGCTGTCCCGCCTGGGCGAGGTACTGGCGACAGAAGGCGTGCACCTTCTCCGGGCCACCGGCCTTGGATTCGAGCCGCTTCAGGGTGTCGCGGTCCAGGTCGCCCCGCTTGCCGGATTCGTAGTCCTTGCAGAGCGCCAGCAGCAGCCGCTTGTTGTTCTTGCCGTCGGGGTCCGATGGCGACTGGCCGTCCTCGCCGGGGGTGCCGGTGCCGGGCGTCTGGGCGCCGGGCACCGGGCCGGTGCCGGGGCTGCTGCCGGGGGTGGGGCTGGCGCCGGGGGAGGTGGTCCGCCCGTCGGGCGGGGTGGCCGGGGTCCGACCGGTCTCGCCGGTGGTGGTGGCGGACTCTTGGGTCTCGAAGGTGCTGGGCGTCTCGGCGGCCGAGACGCTGGCGCCGGGCTGCGGCTCGCCGCCCCGGAACGGGGTGGGCAGGACGCCGGTACCGGCGGCGACCGCGATACCGCCGATCGCACAGACCGCGAGGGCGACCGCGAAGCCGCGTCTGAAGGGGCGGGCGAGCCCGTTGCGTTCGGCGACGCGGCTGCCGCGGCCGGCGCGCACGGTGGGCAGTGCGGCGCCGCGGGCGGCCTCGCGCGGATGGGCGCCGGGACCGTGGTGGGTCTGCCGGAAGGCGGCCAGCGCGGCTTCCTCGCCGGGCAACGCGGCGGTTTCGGGCCGGTCGGAGCCGGCCGCCGCGGCGGCCTTCAGCAGGTGTTCGAGTTCGCGTGCGCCGTCGCCGACCTGGGAACCGGCCAGCTCACCACGCAGCAGTCGCTCCGCGGCGTCCTTGTCGAGCCAGCTATACCGGTCGTCGGCCATCACATGTCCTTCTGCGTTCGTGCGGCCGTTTCCGTCACACCTGGTACGTACGAATCCGCCACACCGTCAGGGTGTCTTCGGTCCTGTACGGGCAGCTCACCGACTGTGCCACCGCCCGTGCCCGGTCCGGCGGACAGCCCCCGGGGTACCCCGTCTCCCTCGTCCCCACCACCGTCCTCGGTGAGGAGTTCGGCCAGCTTCTTCAGACCGCGGTGGGCGGCGGTGCGCACCGCGCCGGGCCGCTTGCCCAGGACCTGTGCCGCGCTCTTGGCGTCCAGCCCGACGACCACCCGCAGGGTCACCGCCTCGGCCTGGTCCTGCGGGAGCCGGCCTATCAGGCGGAAGGTGTGGCCCGTGCCCAGGGCCTCCAGCGCCTCGCCCGCGGTGTCGGACGCGGCGGGGGTGTCGGTGAGTTCGCTCTCGTCGCCCCCGACGGCCGGGCGGCGGCCGCGCATCCGGATGTGGTCCAGCGCCCGGTTACGGGCGATCCGGGCGGTCCAGCCGCGGAAGCGGTCCGCGTCGCCGCTGAAGCGGTCAAGGTCACGGGTGATCTGGAGCCACGACTCCGACGCCACGTCCTCGGCGTCCGCTTCGCCCACCAGGGTCCGGACGTAGCCGAGGAGCCGGGGCTGTATGGCGCGGTAGACGAGCCGGAACGCCGTCTCGTCGCCGTTCTGCGCCGCCTGCACGGCAACCGTCAGCCGTCCGTCGTCCGGCTGAATGTCGTCCCCTCGCACGGGTCCATCCTGTCGCACGCTGAATGTCCGCCGCCCGGTCCTTGCCGCTTCGCGCTGTCGCTGTTTCTTCGTTGCTGGTTGGTCGTCTGGCCCGCCGTGGTCACCGCGGCGGCCGGTCCGTTCTTCCGCCGCGCCGGCGGTGGGCCGTCCGGCCGTTCCTGCTGACCGTAACGGGTGAGACTCGGTGCCCGGCACCCGGGCCACCTCTTGGGCCGGGCGGCGCACCGGCACGACGTGCCCACGCTCGCCACCGAACTCCCCAGTAACCAGCCGTTCTTCCGGTCGCCGGGTCCCCGCGAGCGGCGCGCCCGGCGGCGCATTCCGGCACGTTACGGGCCCTGCCCGGCCCGCGTCCAGACCACTGGCCGTGCCGCCGCCCGTACCCCGTGTGACGCTTTCGGGCCCGCTGGCGCTGTATCGATTAGGAGCCCGTCTCGGGCTCCTCGTGAGCGACGGCCGGGGCCTCTCCTGTGGGGGGTGGCGGCCCCGGCCGTCTCTCGCAATTCTCCCGCCCGGCCGCTCAGAGCCGGTTGACCAGCGCCTTGAAGTCCGTCCAGGACAGCGCGGGGGTCCGCGGGTCCCAGGTCTTCTGCGCCAGCGCCGCGAGCGGCAGCTTGATTCCGGCCGCGATCTGCTGCGCGGTCTGCGCCTGTGCGTGGTCGCACCAGATCCCGAACCGCGCGCCCGGGATGCGGTCGGCCCCGGTCTGGCTCTCCGGCACGTTCACCGGTGAGGTACCCCGCAGCACCCGCGGGGTCCAGCTCTTGTAGATCCGCTCGCCGGTCGGGTACGTGAAGTTGTTGGGCTCGCCGAGCACGTAGTAGAGGTACTCGTCGTTGAGGTTGAGCACCGTACGGCCCTCGCGGAGGAACTCGGCGGGGTCCCGGGCGCCGATCTCCTTGCCGGTCCAGTAGGCGACCCTGCGGTTGCTGTCCGCGGCCACCTTGCCGCCGGCGAAGAAGCCGTCGTTCCAGGCTTCGATCCGGTTCTTGCCGGCGGCCTGCACGGTCTTCTGCCGGTCGTTGAGCCAGCCGGTCGTCAGGTCCTTGATGGTGGCGCCGGAGCCGTACTTGTCCCGCGCGGCCTTGGCGAGCTGCGGGTACGACGCCTCGGGGTTGCTGGCCGTCAGTGCCTGGTACTCGTCGCCGCCCAGGTGCCAGTACGGGCCGGGGAAGAGCTGTCCGAACTCCTTCAGCAGCGAGTCGATCAGCTCGCCGGCCTGGGGCTTGGAGATGTCGATGGCGCCGCGGAGCACCGTGCCGGAGGCGTTGCGCAGCTGGAGGTCGGGGTGGTGGTCGAGGACGGCGCCGAGGTGGCCGGGTGAGTCGATCTCCGGGACGAGGGCGACGTGCAGGCTCTGTCCGACCTTGATCAGGTGGCGGACCTGGGCCTTGGTCAGGTGGTCGGCCGAGACGATCTCGGGGTGGCTGTCGCTCTGGATGCGGAAGCCCTGGTCGTCGGAGAAGTGCAGTTGGAGCTGGTTGAGCTTGAGGTCGGCGAGCTGCCGGATGCGGGCCTCGATCCAGTCCGCGGTGAACGGCTTGCGGGCGTTATCGAGCAGCATGCCGCGCTCGGGGCGGTCCGGGCGGTCCTCGATGGTGCCCTCGGGGAGGCCGCCGGCATTGTGGACGGCCTGTTTGACGGTGCGGGTGCCGTTGAAGATCCCGGCGTCGGTGGGGGCCGTGAGGGTGAGCCGGCCACCGCGGGCGGCCAGGGTGTAGGACTCGTCGGCGGTGTTGCCGGGCGGGGCGTTGTCGGGGCGGTTGGCACCGGCCGAACCGCTGAGCTTCACCTCGATGTCACCGGGCCGGACGTCCTGCTTTCCCCACACCACCGCCAGCCCGCCGAGATCCTTGGCCATGAGTTGCGCTTCATCGGCGACGGTGCTCTTCTCCCCGGCCGGTACCACGACCCGAGCGCCCTTGGTCGGCCGCCAGCCGTTTCCGTCCGCCGGGCGGAAGTCCTGTACGGCCGGCACGATGTGCGGCGGGCCGGTCACCCTGGCCCAGCTGGGGATGGGTGCGGCGGGGCTGGAGGAGCTGGGAGCGGCCCCCGGGGGCTGGGAATCGGCCCCTTGTGCGCAGCCGCCGAGCACCAGCGCACCGGCCAGTACCGGGGCGGCCAACAGCGCACGGCGGGCCGCCGGGCCGGCGGCCGGTGCGGCCTGGAGCGGGGGCCGTGGGGAGGCCGAGGGCCGCGAAAGACGCGGCGGCCGCATCGGGTTCGACATCGTGCAATCCTCACTTTTCGGGGCGAAGGTATTGCCAGGAGTGCGGGATAGGTCGTCCACCGAGCGCGCGAAAGCTCTCTCATCCGGGTGAAAATCGCGCATCCGTCGGACAGTGGCCGGCGAGCGTCGTTAGCGTGGCCTCGCCGTCGCTCACTCCCTTCCGGGGCGCGTGGACCGCGGGAAATCCGCCGGGTGCCACCTCATGTGACGTATCACCACTTCTGCCTCATATTCCGTACATATCAGACTTTTCATCCATTTCGCCCCACCCGCCGCGCGGTTTCCGCCAGTCGCCCAGCGCCCGCCCACACCCTCCGCACGCACCCCGTCCCTTCCGATCCGTTCCGGCCCGATTCCGTCCGCCCGAGGAGCCCACGCTGTCCGGTGACACTCCGGCCGCCCGTCCGCCGGCGCGACCCCACCCGCCCGCTCCGCGGTGCGGCATACCTTGGCAGAACCGGCTCACCCGGCCGTCGACGGCCGGCCTCGACCGCTTCAACGCCCTCCCCCGCGACCGGGCCGTCGCCACCCTGCTGACCTGCTGCGGCTGCCTCCGCTGGGCCGAGCGGATCGCCGCCCACCGCCCCTATCCGGACCCGGAGTCCCTGCTGGCCGCCGGCGACGAGGCCGGCTACGACCTCACCCCGACCGAACAGGCCGAGGCGCTGGCCCAGGAGGCGCCCGCACCGCTGCCGCCGGCCCGCCCCGGCCCCGGCACCCTCGCCGCCCACACCGCACTGCGCGCCGCCCACGCCGCCTACGAAGTCCGCTTCCGGTACGCCTTCGTGATCTGCCTGGACGGCTACCGCGACGACGAGCTGATGGACCAGACGCTGCACGCCATCCGCACCCGTTTGGCGCACGAACCGGACGAGGAGCGGTCGGTCGCCGCGGACCACTTACGACGGCTGGCCCGCGTCAGGCTGGGGCAACTCGCGACGACTTGTCCCTGATGGGCTGGTTCGTGCTTGTGTGATAGCCCGTTGGTGCCTGTTTGATCACACCTAAGGACCCCCGCGCGAGGAACCGACAGCTCGTCGATACGATGACGAGCGGCCGGTGGACCGTACCCGGCCGGGCCCGACCGACAGAGAAGCCGGCGCGGCCCTAATCCCCGCTCCCGGAGGGTTCTTCCGTGCCGGCTGGAACGCTGTACCGCGGCCGGGAAGGCATGTGGTCCTGGGTGGCTCATCGAGTCACTGGCGTCCTCATCTTCTTCTTCCTGTTCGTACACGTCCTCGACACCGCTCTCGTTCGTGTCTCCCCCGACGCGTACGACAACGTCGTTGCGACTTACAAGACGCCCATCGTCAATGTGATGGAGTACGGCCTGGTGGCCGCCATCCTCTTCCACGCGCTCAACGGCCTGCGAGTCATCGCGGTGGACTTCTGGTCCAAGGGCCCGAAGTACCAGAAGCAGATGCTCTGGACCGTCGTCGGCGTCTGGGTCGTGCTGATGGCCGGTGCCTTCTACCCCGTGCTGCAGCACACGCTGCGCACGCTGTTCGGGAGCTGACGCGAGATGTCTGCTGAATCCACCACCGCGGGCACCACCGCCGCGGAGAACGTCGCGCTCTACGACGCGGACAACCCGGCACCGGTCATCGAAGCGCCCCGCAAGCGCACCGGGAAGACCCCCAAGTCGACCCGCACCAACTTCGAGCTGTACGGCTGGCTGTTCATGCGGCTGTCCGGCATCGTCCTGGTCGTCCTGGTCCTCGGCCACCTGCTGATCCAGCTGGTGCTCGACGGCGGCGTCTCCAAGATCGGCTTCGCCTTCGTCGCAGGCCGCTGGGCCTCGCCCTTCTGGCAGGTCTGGGACCTGCTGATGCTGTGGCTGGCCATGCTGCACGGAGCCAACGGCCTGCGTACCGTCATCAACGACTACGCGCAGCGGGACAACACCCGCTTCTGGCTGAAGATGCTCCTCTACACCGCCACGGTGTTCACCGTCCTTCTGGGCACGCTGGTGATCTTCACCTTCGACCCGAACATCCGCTAGGCCCCGGGCTGAGGGACTGAGGTATCCACCCATGCAGATCCACAAGTACGACACCGTCATCGTCGGCGCCGGCGGCGCCGGCATGCGTGCCGCCATCGAGGCGACCAAGCGCAGCCGGACCGCGGTCCTGACGAAGCTCTACCCCACCCGCTCCCACACCGGTGCCGCCCAGGGCGGCATGGCGGCGGCCCTCGCCAACGTCGAGGACGACAACTGGGAGTGGCACACCTTCGACACCGTCAAGGGCGGTGACTACCTGGTCGACCAGGACGCCGCCGAGATCCTGGCGAAGGAGGCCATCGACTCGGTCCTCGACCTGGAGAAGATGGGCCTGCCCTTCAACCGCACGCCGGAGGGCCGGATCGACCAGCGCCGGTTCGGCGGGCACTCCCGCAACCACGGTGAGGCCCCGGTCCGCCGGTCCTGCTACGCCGCGGACCGCACCGGCCACATGATCCTCCAGACGCTGTACCAAAACTGCGTCAAGGAGGGCGTGGAGTTCTTCAACGAGTTCTACGTCCTGGACCAGCTGATCACCGAGGTCGACGGCGTCAAGAAGTCGGCCGGTGTGGTCGCCTACGAGCTGGCCACCGGCGAGATCCACGTCTTCCAGGCCAAGTCGGTCATCTACGCCTCCGGCGGCACCGGCAAGTTCTTCAAGGTGACGTCGAACGCCCACACGCTGACCGGTGACGGCCAGGCCGCCGTCTACCGCCGCGGGCTGCCGCTGGAGGACATGGAGTTCTTCCAGTTCCACCCGACGGGCATCTGGCGGATGGGCATCCTGCTGACGGAGGGCGCCCGTGGTGAGGGCGGCATCCTCCGCAACAAGGACGGCGAGCGCTTCATGGAGAAGTACGCGCCCGTCATGAAGGACCTCGCCTCCCGTGACGTCGTCTCCCGCTCCATCTACACGGAGATCCGCGAGGGCCGCGGCTGCGGTCCCGAGGGCGACCACGTCTACCTGGACCTGACCCACCTGCCGCCGGAGCAGCTGGACGCCAAGCTCCCGGACATCACCGAGTTCGCGCGGACGTACCTCGGCATCGAGCCCTACACGGACCCGATCCCGATCCAGCCGACCGCGCACTACGCCATGGGCGGCATCCCGACCAACGTCGAGGGTGAGGTGCTGGTCGACAACACCACCGTCGTGCCGGGCCTGTACGCCGCCGGCGAGGTCGCCTGCGTCTCCGTGCACGGCGCCAACCGCCTGGGCACCAACTCGCTGCTGGACATCAACGTCTTCGGTCGTCGGGCCGGCATCGCCGCGGCGGAGTACTCGGCCACCGCGGACTTCGTCGAGCTGCCCGAGGACCCGGCGTCGCTGGTCGCCGAGCAGGTCGAGCGGCTGCGCAACGCCACCGGCGGCGAGCGGGTGGCCGAGCTGCGCAACGAGCTCCAGGAGACCATGGACGCCAACGTCATGGTCTTCCGCACCGAGCAGACCATCAAGACCGCGGTCGAGAAGATCGGCGAGCTGCGCGAGCGCTACCGCAACGTGTCCATCCAGGACAAGGGCAGGCGCTTCAACACCGACCTGCTGGAGGCCATCGAGCTGGGCAACCTGCTCGACCTGGCCGAGGTCATGGCGGTGTCGGCACTGGCCCGCAAGGAGTCCCGCGGCGGTCACTACCGCGAGGACTACCCCAACCGCGACGACGTCAACTTCATGCGGCACACCATGGCGTACCGCGAGGTGGGCGCAGACGGCTCCGAGTCGATCCGCCTCGACTACAAGCCGGTCGTGCAGACCCGCTACCAGCCGATGGAGCGTAAGTACTGATGAGCACCCCGACTCTCGACAAGCACTCCGCGGCGCTGGACGCGGCCGAGAACGACGCGTCGCACCTGATCAGCGTCACCTTCCGGATCCGCCGGTTCAACCCGGAGGTCTCCGAGGACGCCAGCTGGCAGGACTTCCAGCTGGAGATCGATCCCAAGGAGCGCGTCCTGGACGCCCTCCACAAGATCAAGTGGGACCAGGACGGTTCGCTGACCTTCCGTCGCTCCTGCGCCCACGGCATCTGCGGCTCCGACGCCATGCGCATCAACGGCCGCAACCGCCTGGCCTGCAAGACGCTGATCAAGGACATCAACCCCGAGAAGCCGATCACCGTCGAGGCCATCAAGGGCCTGACGGTGCTGAAGGACCTTGTCGTCGACATGGACCCCTTCTTCCAGGCGTACCGGGACGTGATGCCGTTCCTGATCACCACCGGCAACGAGCCGACCCGCGAGCGTCTGCAGTCCTCCGAGGACCGCGAGCGCTTCGACGACACCACCAAGTGCATCCTGTGCGCGGCGTGCACCAGCTCGTGCCCCGTGTTCTGGAACGACGGCCAGTACTTCGGCCCGGCGGCGATCGTCAACGCGCACCGCTTCATCTTCGACTCGCGTGACGAGGGCGGCGAGCAGCGGCTGGAGATCCTCAACGACAAGGACGGCGTCTGGCGCTGCCGGACGACCTTCAACTGCACCGACGCCTGCCCGCGCGGTATCGAGGTCACCAAGGCGATCCAAGAGGTCAAGCGAGCCCTGATCACCCGGCGGTTCTGAGCGCGCCCTTTGTGCCCGAACCGGCCCCGCTTCCTTCTACGGAGGCGGGGCCTTCGCCGTTTCCGGGTGCCGGGCCGCTCAGCCCGACCGCAACGCCATCGCGGCCAGCGCTTCGTCCTGGGCGCGCCGTTCCCGCATGGTCTGCGCATACGCCCCCAGGGCTGCCCGGCGCTGCTGCAACTCGGTTATTTCGGCGTCGAGTTGGGCCATCTGCCGCTCCACCACACCGCACGAGAACGTGCACGGGTTCAGCCCGGGGCCGCCCTGGGCGCAGGGCAGCAGGTCGCGGATGGACTCGGTGTTCAGACCGGTGGCGAGCAGTTCGCGGATGCGGGTGACGGTCTCGACCGCGTCGGTGTCGTAGGTGCGGTAGCCGTTGGCGTCGCGCCCGGCGCAGAGCAGGCCGCGCTGCTCGTAGTAGCGCAGGACGCGGGCGCTGGCGCCGGTGCGGCGGGCCAGTTCGCCGATCCGCATCCGGCCTGCCGGGCCCAGGTCCGTCCGTACCCCGTCCCCCATGTGATGCTCCTCTCCCCGTTTCTCCCCGTTCCGGCTTGACCTTGACACCGGTGTCACACGGCAACCTCGTGGGCATGACGCAGATTCCCGTAGCGCAGACCCGGTCCGTTTCCCTTCCACCGCTTTCCACCACCGTCGCGGGTCCGGCCGACGGCCCCGGCGTCCTGCTGGCGCACGGTGCGACCGGCAGCGTCCGCGACAATTACGGCACGCTGATACCGGCCCTGACCGCCACCGGCCACCGGGTGGTGGCACCCGACTACCCGGGTTCGGGCGACTCCCCGCGCGCCACCGGCCCGTTGGAGCTGGACGCACTGGCCGACGCGCTGGTCGCCGAGGCCGTCGCGGCCGGGTCGGAGACCTTCACCGTGATCGGCTTCTCGTTGGGGACCACGGTGGCCGTACGGGCCGCGGCCCGCCATCCGGAGCGGGTGCGCGGGCTGGTCCTGACCGCCGGGCTCGCCAAGGCGGACGCCCGCGCCCAGGTCTGGCTGGACCTGTGGCTGCGGCTCCTGGACCGCGACGACTACCAGGGCTTCGCCCAGGTGCGGGCGCTCAGCGGGCTGTCGGCGGAGCGTTTCAACGCGCTGCCGCCGGCCGAGTTGGCCGCCGTCCTGGACCCGGACCCGACGCTGCCGCCGGCCGGCTCGGCGGAGCAGGCGGCCCTGGTCAAAACCGTGGACACCACCGCCGACCTGCCGGGCCTCACGGTCCCGACGCTGGTCATCGCCACCACCTTGGACATGCTGCTGGCCCCGGCCAACTCCCGCTATCTGGCGGAGCACATCCCGGGCGCGGAGTACGTGGAGATCGCCACCGGGCACCTGCCGATGGTCGAGCGGAACGCGGAGTGGCTGGCGTTGATCGGGGAGTTCCTGGCCGCGCGGGGGCTCTGACCGGCCCGGGGATGCGGCTGCCTGGGGCGGCAGCCGGCGGGGACTGGTCCGCGGCCGGCTGCCGTCGCCTGGTCCGCCGCCGGGCCCGCCGCCGGGTCCCTCGCCTCAGGCCGGCTCGCCGTCCAGCACCTTGTCCAGGAAGGCGTCCAGATTCCGCACGGTGCGCGCGATCCGGTCGTCCAGCGGGAGGGTCTCCTCGTGCCGGCCGGCGAGTTGGGAGGTCTTGCGGCCGCGGACGTAGAGGGAGCAGGCGAGGTCGGCGCACAGGTAGGTGCCGACGGTGTTGCCCTGCCGGCCCGCGGGCCCGGCGCGGCGGGCGGCGAGCAGGCTGACCCCGGAGCCCGGGTGCCCGGTCAGACAGACCGAGCAGACCGTCGTCTTGGTGAAGCTGCGCCGCACGCCCTGCGGCACCCGGAGGGTCACGCCCATCAGGCCGTCGCCGCGCGGGGCGACCAGGTAGCTGCGGTCCGGTGCGCCCGGGTCGCGCCATCCCAGGAAGTCGAGGTGCGGCCACGGCAGTTCGGCCAGCCCCGCGGGGAGGTGGAGCCGGCTCGCCTCCCCCTTGGAGCAGTTCACGAAGGACGCGCGTATCTGTTTCTCACCAACCGGATCCATGGTTCCGGACGCTAACAGCGGGCGGCGGGGCGCGTCGTCTGGTTTTCCCGCGCCCCGCCCCCGCGCTGCCTCACTCGATCACGGACGGCGGGATCTCCCGCCGCGGGGGCGAGGTGTCCTCGTCCTCGTCGAGGTACCGGGACCGCTGGGCTCCGGGGCGGCCCCGACCGCCCTTGTCGGCCTGGGTGCCCTTGCCCTTCTCCTGGCCGGCCGTCGGGTCCGCCGGGGTGGCCCGGGCGCCGCCGCGGCTGCGGTGGAGTCCGGCGCCGCCCTGGTGGTTGCCGCCGGCCGGGCCGGTCGCCGGGCCGGTCGGCCGCACGGCCGGGGCGCCGGGGGTGCGGGGCGGCAGGGCCGCGCGGGCGGCGACCGCGTCGGGGTTGCCCGATCCGCCGTTGGCGCTGCGGCGTGCCCCGCCGGAGCCGCGGGCCGGACCGCGCGTGCCGCCGGCGGGCACTCCGCCGCCCGTCACACCGATGACGCCGGGCATGACCGCGCCGCCCGGGAAGCCGCTGCCCGCGGGGGCGGGGCCGCCCTGGCCGCCGGACGGCAGCGCACTGCCGGCGGTGTGGCCGGCGGGGGGCGCGGCGAGGGTGCCGCCGCCCAGGCTCTCCAGCCCGGTGGTCACCGGCCGGTCGGCCCGGGGGCTGTCGAAGCCGGCCGGGACCGCGCCGCCGCCCGCGCCGTTGGGCTGCTTGGCCGTGGGCGGGTGGTGCGGCTGGGGGCCGCCGGTCACCGCGGCGTTCACCGGTGGCGGGGCCGGGCTGCTGGTCGGCGCGATCGGCCAGTCCCCGGCGATACCGGGTCCGATGCCCTCCCGGAGCCGCTTCCCCTGCGCTTCGTAGTGGGCGGCCAGTTCGTCCATCACGACGACGGCCTCGATCTGGCGCTCCTTGCTGGGCGGGAGGTTGCCGCGGTTGAGCTCCAGCGCCATCCGGGTGTCCAGCTTGGGGTTGGCCATGTCCCGCTTGAACTGGCTCTCGTCGCCGGTCGGCGCCACCGGGTCGGGGGCGCCCCCGGCGAGCCGGAGCGTCACCATGGCCTTCTTGGCCTCGCGGAGGTTGTGCGCGACGCCGACCTCCGGGCCCGAGGCGCGCGAACCGATCAGGGTGGACTCGACGTTCCGGGCGTGCTGGTAGCTGCGGTCGAGCTTCGAGAGCACCTTGGCGGCCTCCCGGCGGAACGCCTCGGCCGCCGTGCCCTCCCAGTGCGCCGCGGCGTGGTCGATGGCGTCCTTGAACGCCTTGCGGATCCCGCCGTGGCCGTCGTCGCCGCCCAGCCGGTCGGCGGAGGCACGCCAGTGCCGGCCGGAGTTCTCGATCGTCTCGGGGCTGGCGTGCTCGATCATCGACCGGAGCGCGGCCAGGTCGTGCTTCTGGAAGTCGGAGGGGGACCGCGGGGTCAGCCGGTGTCCCTTGAGCGACTTCAGCTTCTCCGCCCGCTCCTGCTCGGCCCGCCGACGCTCCATCTCCTTGGAGCCGTCGTGCTCCTGCCCGGCCTCCGTCATACCGGTCCCCCTCCCTCGTCCTCGCCGTCGTCACGCCCGCCCGGGCCGGGCGGTGGACCCGTCAGTCGTGCCTCGGCTGCCGGGCCGCGTGCTCCTCGTCCTCGTAGGCTCCGCGGCTGGCCTCCGTCTTCTCGCCGAAGGTGTGGAGGAGGTCCTGGAGTGCGCCGAGCACGTCCGCCAGGTACGTCTGCATGCCGTCGTGGGCGCCGGCGAGCTTGCCGGCCTCGATGAAATCGACTCCGAACGCCGACTTCGGGATCGACGTGCTGTATTTGACGGTTTGACTGGGGTCATCCATATCGCGCTGTAGACGTCGCAGCTGTCGCACGACGACGTCCAGCTCTTCCAGGTCGACCCTGAATTGCTCGGCCATGTACCGCTTCTCCCCGTTCCCCCGCGGGCCTTGACCACCAAGCTATCAAGCCCGCCGGGCTCCCCGTACGTCCGTTCTCCTCATACCCGTACCGGGGCTGCTTCTAGCGTGACCAGAACGGTCTGGAGCGGGCAATTCGCCAACCCGAAAAGAAATCTGACGATGCGTCAGCGATGGTGGGGGGCGAGACGGTGGCGGCAGTCCCAGACGCGGGACGAGATACCGGCCAGCAGCCGGGCCGCGGGGTCGTCGACGTCCTGGCCGTTGGCGAGCGGGCCGGTGTAGCAGACGGCGAGGACGTAGGGCGGGGCGTCGTGCGGGTGGACGACGGCGACGCCGTGCCGCACCCCGGTGATCCAGCCGTTCTTGCTGGCCAGCCGGGTGCCGGGCGGTAGGCCGGCGGCCAGGTCGACGCGGTGCGCGTTGTGTTCCAGTCGGGCCAGCACCTCCGGTTCCAGCGACGTCAGCAGCCGGACCAGGTCGTGGGCGGTGACGTGGTTGGTGAGGCCGGCGGCGCGAGCCGGGGCGTCCTCGATCCCGCGCGGGCTGCCGGAGGCGGCGGACGCCCCGGCCCGCCGCCACACCTCGGCCACCGCGGCCGGGCCCACCTCGGCCAGGCAGAGGCTGCTGGCCAGGTTGGAGGAGTGGCTGACCATCCGGTCGGCGAGCCAGCCGAGCGGCGCGGTGCAGCCCAGCAGCTCCCAGGGCTCCGGGTCACCGTCGTCGGCCCGGGAGTGCGCGTAGCTGCCGCCGACCGCCGAGGGGAAGGCGTTGACGACCGGGACCTCCCGGTCGAGGTCGAGTCCGCTGCGGTGGACGGCGGCGAGCACGGCGACCTTCATGGTGCTGGCCGCGTAGTGCGGGACGTCGGCGTTCCGCAGGATCACCGGGGGGTGCTGCCAGGGGGCTACGGCGACGGAGAGCATGGCTCATCGTAGGGCGGCGGGGTGGCCGGGCCCGGGCGCGAACGCCCCCGTGCGCCCCGCACGGGCCCGACCCCACCGACACATCCGACGCTCCGTCAGTTGCCGCTCTCGGCCCGCAGCCGTTCCGCGACCGCCGTCAGGGCCGCCATCGCCTCGTGCTGGAGGCCGCCGCCGAAGGTGATCCGGGTCGCGCCCAGGGCGCCCAGTTCGCGCGGGGACGGGCCGCCGGTCTTCGCCAGGGCGTTGAGCGGGAGGGTGACCGCCGCGGCCAGTTCGGGCAACAGCTCGGGCGGGGCGAGGATCGGGTAAAGGCAGTCGACGCCGGCCGCGGTGTAGTGGCGGGCCCGCTCCAGGGCCGCGTCGACGCCCGGCGTACCGCGCAGGAAGGTGTCGATCCGGGCGTTGATGACCAGCGCGTCGCCCGCCTCGGCCCGTACGGCGGCCAGCCAGTCGGCCTGCTCCCGTACGTCGCGGAGGGCGCCGGTGGTGTGGTCGGAGTCCTCCAGGTTGCAGCCGACCGCGCCGGCCTCGGCGAGCCGGCCGACCAGTTCCTTGGCGGACAGCCCGTACCCGGCCTCCACGTCCGCCGTCACCGGGACGTCCACGGCCCGCACGATCCGGGCGACGGCGGCGAACATCTCGTCGGCCGGGGTCTGGCCGTCCGCGTACCCCAGGGACGCCGCGATGCCCATGCTGGGGGTGGCCAGCGCCGGGAAGCCGGCGTCGGCGAAGACCCGGGCGGAGGCGGCGTCCCAGACGTTGGGGAGGATCAGCGGGTCGCCCGGCCGGCGGCCGTGGTGGAGGGCGCGCAGCGTCGCCGCGGGGCCGGTGGCGGTCACAGCTCCGACCCCGGGGGCTGGCGGACCGTGACGTTGACCCGGTTCCAGTTGTTGATGGCGACGATCACGGCCAGCAGGTGGGCGAGTTCGACCTCGTTGAACTGGGCGGCGGCCCGCTCGTAGACGGCGTCCGGGACGGAGCCTCCCCCAGTCTCGGCTCCGCTCGACCGGGGGGACCCCCACGTCAGCACGGTGACCGCCTCGGTGAAGGCCAGGGCCGCCCGCTCCCGCTCGGAGTAGAGGTCGCCGGCCTCCTCCCAGGCCGGCAGCAGGTCGATCCGCCGCTGCTCGACGCCGGCCTCGCGGAGGTTGGTGACGTGCATGTCGACGCAGAACGCGCACTTGTTGAGCTGGGAGGCGCGCAGTACGACCAGCTCCGCCAGCACGGCGTCGCCCAGGCCCTTCTTGGCGGCCATGGTGAGCCTCAGCTGGGCCTGGAAGAAGGCGGGGACCTGGCTCCAGAACTTCATGCGGTGGGTCATCGCGCTCACACCTGCCCCGGGACGAGGCGGGTGGTCACGCCGAACCGGTTCCACGCGTTGATGGTGGTGATCAGGGCGATCAGCTGGGCCAGTTCGGCCTCCTCGAAGGCGGCCTCGGCCTGCGCGTAGACGGCGTCGGGGACGAAACCGTCGGTGAGTACGGTGATCGCCTCGGTGAGGGCCAGGGCGGCGCGCTCCCGGTCGGTGAAGAAGCCGACGGCCTCCTCCCAGGCGGCCAGGAGGGCGAGGCGCTCCTCGCTCTCGCCGGCCTTGCGGGCGTCGTTGGTGTGCATGTGGAGGCAGAAGGCGCACTTGTTGAGCTGCGAGGCGCGGATGTTGACCAGTTCGATCAGGGTCGGGTCGAGGCCCTTCTTGGCGGCCGCGTCCAGCCCGATCATGGCCTTGTAGACCTCGGGGGCGAGCTTGGCCCAGCGCATCCGGGGGCCGTGCTGGTGACCGGCGGCGGCCGGGGCCTGGTGTCCTGCGGTGGGTGTCGTCGCGTTCGTCATGCCCTTGACGCTACGGGGTGAGTGGCGCAGCGGTATGGTCCACTTCCATGGAGAAATCGCGGGCCACTTTCGGTCGGGATCTCGGGCGGGACCTGCACCTGGACCTGGACGGTCCGGGCGGGCTGCGGGTCGCCCTGATGACCGCACTGCGCGACGCCGTTCGGTCCGGGCGGCTGACCCCCGGCACCCGGCTGCCGTCCTCCCGGTCGCTCGCCACCGACCTCGGCATCGCCCGCAACACCGTCGCCGACGCCTACGCGGAGCTGGTCGCCGAGGGCTGGCTCTGCGCCCGCCAGGGCTCCGGTACCGAGGTCGCCGAGCGCGTCCTGCCACGCGCCACGGCGCCCCGGCGCGCCCCAGGCCCGCCGTCGCCGGCCGCCGCCGGGCCGCGCTTCGACCTGACCCCCGGCACCCCGGACGTCTCGTCCTTCCCCCGGACCGCCTGGCTGGCGGCGGCCCGCCGGGCGCTGACCGCGGCGCCCAGCGAGGCGTTCGGGTACGGCACCCCGGCCGGCCGGCCCGAGCTGCGCGCGGTGCTCGCCGACTACCTCGCCCGGGCGCGGGGCGTGCGGGCCGATCCGGACCGGATCGTGATCTGTGCGGGGTTCATGCAGGGGCTGGGGCTGCTGAGCCGGGCACTGAAGGCCCGCGGCGGCACCCCCGGCCGGATCGCCACCGAGTCCTACGGGCTGCACTTCCACCGCGACGTGATCACCCGCGCCGGGCTCGGCACCGTCCCGCTCCCGGTCGACGCGCACGGCGCGGACACCGGCCGGCTGGCGGGCCTGGACCACCTACGGGCCGCCCTGTTCACCCCCGCGCACCAGTTCCCCACCGGCGTCCCGCTGCACCCGGACCGGCGGGCCGCGGCGGTCAACTGGGCGCGCGCCACCGGGAGTTACATCCTGGAGGACGACTACGACGGCGAGCTCCGCTACGACCGGCAGCCGGTCGGGGCCCTCCAGGGGCTGGACCCCGATCACGTCGTCTACCTCGGTACCGCGAGCAAGAGCCTGGCCCCGGCGCTGCGGCTGGCCTGGATGGTGGTGCCGGACCGGTTGATCGACCGGGTGTTGGAGATCAAGGCGACCGGCGAGTGGCAGTCCGGGTCGCTGGACCAGCTCACCCTGGCCGAGTTCCTGTCGTCGGGGGCGTACGACCGGCATCTGCGCGGGATGCGGCTGCGCTACCGACGGCGGCGCGACCAGTTGGTGGCCGCGCTGGCCGAGGCGGCGCCGCATGTGCACGTTTCGGGGATCGCCGCCGGACTGCACGCGGTGCTGGAGCTCCCGCCCGGCACCGAGCAGTCCATCGTCCAGGCCGCGCTGTGGCAGGGGCTGGCGGTGCACGGCCTGCGGGAGTTCACCGACCCGGCGGCCCCCGCGGTCGCCCGCGACGCCCTGGTCATCGCCTACGGCCGCCCGCCGGACCACTCCTTCGCGGCCGTCCTGGACGCCCTGCTGCGGGCACTGCCGCCGGGGGACTGACCCGGCGGGCCGGGCACCCGGCCCGGTGCGTCAGGGGCGTTCCGCGACCTCCGCGGCGGGGCCGGGTTCGGCCGCCGGCGCGTCGGGGTGCGCGACCGGCGCCTCGCCGAACCGGGCCAGGGCCAGCGCGCCCGCGACGGCCAGTGCGAAACCGGCGACGGTCAGCGGGGTCAGGCCCTCGCGGGTGCGGTCGCCGAGCCAGGCGACGCCGACCACGGCCGGGCCGAGGGTCTCGCCGATCACCATGCCGGCGGTGGCGGTGGTGACCGAGCCGCGCTGGAAGGCGGAGGTCAGCAGCAGGAAGGCGGCGGCCCCGCCGATGAGCAGCGCGTAGGTGGCGGGGTTGGTGAGCAGGTCGGCCGGCCCGAACCCGTCGATGAGCCGCACCGCGACCTCGACGACGCCGAAGCCGAGGCCCGCGCCGAGGCCGAGGGCGGCGGCGCGGGCGCGGTCCGGGAGCCGGCCGGCCAGGGCGCCGACGGCCAGTACGGCGACCGCGAAGACCAGTACCCCGATCCGCAGTGCGGGGGTGCCGGCGCGGTGCCCTTCGGTGCCGGAGGACAGCGCCAGCAGGGCCAGCCCGCCGCAGACCACCGCGACGGCGAGCCATTCGGCGCGCTGGAGGCGGGTGCCCAGGACGGGCGCGGCGACCACCGCGGTCACCGCGAGGGTCGCCGCCAGTGCCGCGCCGACCGTGTAGATCGGCAGCGTGCGCAGCGCCACCAGTTCCAGCAGGAACCCCAGCCCGTCCAGCGCCAGCCCGAGCAGGTACCGCCACTGCGTCAGCACCCGCAGCAGCAGTCGGGCGTCGACCCCAGAGCCGCCGGAGCCGCCGGACCCGGAGCCGGAGCCGGAGCCGGAGCCGGCCGTGGTGCCCCGGGCCGCCACGGCCTGGAAGACGGAGGCGGTACCGAAGCACACCGCGGACGCGAGGGCGCAGATCATCCCGAGCAGCATGGGCTCGACTGTACGGGGGCCGCGCGCGGCGGGGCAGGGGGCTTCCCCCGGGGGCGGGACGGCGGGACCGGCCGGGGCTACGGATACAGCCGGGGCCGCGGGGCCGGGGGCGGGGCTACGGGGACGGCGGGGACTGCCGGGGCTACGGGGGCGGGGCTACGCGCCCAGGACCTCGCGGAGTTGGTCCAGGCCCCAGTCCAGGTCCTCCTTGCTGATCACCAGGGGTGGGGCGATCCGGATCGTCGCGCCGTGGGTGTCCTTGACCAGGACGCCGCGGTCCAGCAGCCGTTCCGAGACGGCCCGGCCGGTGCCGCGGGAGGGGTTGACGTCGATGCCGGCCCACAGGCCGCGGCCGCGGACCGCGTCCACCGCGCCGCCGCCCACCAGCGGCGCCAGTGCGCGGTGCAGGTGGTCGCCGAGTTCCGTGGCCCGCCGCTGGTACTCGCCGGTGCGCAGGATCGCGATGACCTCCAGGCCGACCGCGCAGGCCAGCGGGTTGCCGCCGAAGGTCGAGCCGTGCTCGCCGGGGCGGAAGACGCCCAGTACCTCGCGGGACGACACCACCGCGGACACCGGCACCACCCCGCCGCCCAGCGCCTTGCCCAGGACGTACACGTCGGGCACCACGCCCTCCTGCTCGCAGGCGAAGGTGGCGCCCGTGCGGCCCAGCCCGGACTGGATCTCGTCGGCGATGAAGAGCACGTTCCGGGCCCGGGTCAGCTCGCGCACGCCGGCGAGGTAGCCGGGCGGCGGCACCAGGACGCCGGCCTCGCCCTGGATCGGCTCCAGCAGCACGGCGACGGTGTCCGCGTCGACGGCGGCGTCCAGGGCGGCCAGGTCGCCGTAGGGGACGACGGTGAACCCGGGGGTGAACGGGCCGAAGTCGGCGCGGGCCTCGGGGTCGGTGGAGAAGGAGACGATGGTGGTGGTCCGGCCGTGGAAGTTGTTCTCCGCGACGACGATCCGGGCCCGGCCGTCGGGGACGCCCTTGACCTGGTAGCCCCACTTGCGGGCGGTCTTGACCGCGGTCTCCACCGCCTCGGCGCCGGTGTTCATGGGCAGCACGAGTTCCATCCCGCACAGGTCGGCGAGTTGGGTGCAGAAGTCCGCGAAGCGGTCGTGGTGGAACGCCCGGGAGGTCAGGGTGACCCGCTCCAACTGGGCCCGGGCCGCGTTCAGCAGGCGGCGGTTGCCGTGGCCGAAGTTGAGCGCGGAGTACCCGGCGAGCATGTCCAGGTAGCGGCGGCCCGTCACGTCGGTCATCCAGGCGCCCTCGGCGGTGGCCACGACGACGGGGAGCGGATGGTAGTTGTGCGCGCTGTGGGCCTCGGCGGCGGCGATGAACTTTTCCGTGGATGTCACGGGTGACTCCGTCCGGCGGGTCGGACCACCCGGTCCGACCGGGTGGGCGATTGCCGGCCCCCTCCGTCGTGCGCTCCGGCCTCTTCTCGCGGTCTGCCCTCATTCTCACGCCGGGGCACCGCCATCCGCAGGGCACGCGCCGGCACGGTCCGCCGGAGCCCCCCGAGCGGCCCCCGAGCGGCCCCTCCGGCCGGCGCCGGGCCGCTCCCGGCGCCGAGCCGCGTGACGGCAGGACCTGTAGGGCGTGTAGGGCTGTAGGGCCCGTAGGAGCTATCCGGTGGATCAGGGTCGGACAGGCGCTGGGCCCGTCCGGTGGATCAGGGCCGGATGCGTCGTGGGCCCGGCGTGATCCACCGGGCAGGCCCTAGACTTCCGGTGCGCACCGCGACTGGCGTACGGGGAACGGACCCCGAGGGAGCGGTGCGCGGCCACACGCCTACGAGGTGCCGCCCGCCTGGGTACCCCGGGACCACGACCGACCATCGATCGATCGCCCCGGAGGACGCCATGACGGCACAGCCCACCGCCCATCCCGCCCTGCACGCCGCCGACCCCGAACTCGCCGCACTGGTCGGCGCCGAGGAGCAGCTCCAGGCGGACACCCTGCGGCTGATCCCCAGCGAGAACTACGTCTCCGCCGCCGTCCTGGAGGCCACCGGAACGGTCCTCCAGAACAAGTACAGCGAGGGCTACCCGGGTCGCCGCTACTACGAGGGCCAGCAGAACATCGACCTCGTGGAGACCCTGGCCGTCGAGCGAGCCAAGGCCCTCTTCGGCGTCGAGCACGCCAACGTGCAGCCGTACTCCGGCTCGCCGGCCAACCTCGCCGTGTACCTCGCCTTCGCCTCCCCCGGCGACACCGTGCTGGGCATGTCGCTGCCGATGGGCGGGCACCTCACGCACGGCTGGGGCGTCTCGGCGACCGGTACGTGGTTCAACGGGGTGCAGTACGGCGTCCGGGCCGACACCGGGCGGATCGACTTCGACCAGGTGCGCGACCTGGCCCTGAAGGAGCGCCCGAAGATCATCTTCTGTGGCGGTACGGCCGTCCCGCGGACCATCGACTTCGCCGCCTTCGGCGAGATCGCGCGGGAGGCCGGCGCGGTCCTCGTCGCGGACATCGCGCACATCGCGGGCCTGGTGGCGGGCGGCGCGCACCCCTCCCCCGTGCCGCACGCCGACGTCGTGGCGACCACCACCCACAAGACGCTGCGCGGTCCGCGCGGCGCCATGCTGATGTCCCGCGCCGCGCACGCCAAGGCGATCGACAAGGCGGTCTTCCCGGGCCTCCAGGGCGGCCCGCACAACCACACCACGGCCGCCATCGCGGTGGCGCTGCGCGAGGCGTCCGCGCCGTCCTTCCGGGAGTACGCGCACGCCGTCGTCGCCAACGCCAAGGCGCTCGCCGAGGCGCTGCTGGCGCGCGGTTTCGACCTGGTCTCCGGCGGCACCGACAACCACCTGGTGCTGATCGACCTGACCTCGAAGGACGTGCCCGGCAAGGTCGCCGCCAAGGCCCTGGACCGGGCCGGGATCGTGGTGAACTACAACACCGTGCCGTTCGACCCGCGCAAGCCGTTCGACCCGTCCGGCATCCGGATCGGCACCCCGTCGCTGACCTCGCGGGGGCTGGGCACGGCGGACATGCCGAAGGTCGCGGAGTGGATCGACCGGGGCGTACGGGCCGCGGGCAGCGGCGACGAGGAGGCGCTGACGGGGATCCGCAAGGAGGTGGCGGAGCTGATGGCCGCCCACCCGGCCCCGGGTCTGCCCCTCAGCGACTGAGCCGCGGGGAATACCCCCGCCGCCCCCACGTCGGGAATACCCCCGCCGCCCTCACGTCGGGAATACCCCCCACCACCCCCACGTTGTGGCCCCGCAGGGGGCCTTGCCATCCCCTACGGGATGTGTTCGGCCACCCCCTGCGGGCCTCCACGCCCGGGCTCCCCGCGGACCTGAGAGAATGCATGCCATGGCTCTCGAACGTCCTCGTGTGCTCTCCGGTATCCAGCCCACCGCCGGCTCCTTCCACCTCGGCAACTACCTCGGTGCGGTGCGCCAGTGGGTGGCGTTGCAGGAGTCCCACGACGCCTTCTACATGGTGGTCGACCTGCACGCGATCACCGTCCCGCAGGACCCCGCGGAGCTGCGCCGCAACACCCGGGTCGCCGTCGCCCAGCTGCTGGCCGCCGGCCTCGACCCGGAGCGCTGCACGCTCTTCGTGCAGAGCCACGTGCCCGAGCACTCCCAGCTCGCCTGGGTCATGAACTGCGTCACCGGCTTCGGTGAGGCGTCCCGGATGACGCAGTTCAAGGACAAGTCGGCGAAGCAGGGGACGGACCGGACGACGGTCGGCCTGTTCACGTACCCCGTCCTGATGGTCGCCGACATCCTGCTCTACCAGGCCGACCAGGTCCCCGTCGGCGAGGACCAGCGCCAGCACCTGGAGCTGACCCGCGACCTCGCGGACCGCTTCAACACCCGGTACGGCAACACCTTCACCATCCCGAACCCGTACATCGTCAAGGAGACGGCGAAGATCTTCGATCTTCAGGACCCGTCGATCAAGATGAGCAAGTCGGCATCCTCGCCCAAGGGCATCATCGACCTCCTCGACGACCCCAAGGCCACCGCGAAGAAGATCAAGAGCGCCGTGACGGACACCGACACGGTGATCCGCTTCGACCGCGAGGCCAAGCCCGGCGTCAGCAACCTCCTCACCATCCTGTCCACCCTCACCGGCGAGGACATCCCGTCGCTGGAGCGCTCCTACGAGGGCAAGATGTACGGCGCGCTCAAGACCGACCTGGCCGGGGTGATGGTCGACTTCGTCACACCGTTCCGGACCCGTACGCAGGAATACCTCGACGACCCGGAGACGCTGGACACGATCCTGGCCAAGGGTGCCGAGAAGGCCCGCGCGGTGGCGGCCGAGACGCTGGCCACCGCCTACGACCGGCTCGGGTTCCTGCCGGCCAAGCGCTGACCGTCCGCGGAGGGCCGGGACGTGCCCGTCAGGGTCCGTCCCGGCACACTGAGAAGGGTGCGCGCCCGCGCGGCGCGCGCACACACGTCAGGAGGGAGAACGCAGTGGGGACCGTAACGCTCGGCGTTTCGCTCGCGGTCCCGGAGCCGCACGGCAGCTTCCTCCAGCGGAGGCGCGAGGGCTTCGGGGACCCGGCCGCCCGCGGCATCCCCACCCACATCACCCTCCTCCCGCCGACCGAGGTGGACGCCGCGGCGCTGCCCGACATCGAGCGGCATCTCGCCGAGGTCGCCGCCGGCTGCCGGCCCTTCGCGCTCCGCCTGGCGGGCACTGGCACCTTCCGTCCGCTCTCGCCGGTGGTCTTCGTCAAGGTCGTCGAGGGCGCCCGCGGCTGCGCCGTCCTCCAGGAGCGGGTCCGCGCCGCGTCCGGGCCGTGCGCCCGCGAGCTCCAGTTCCCGTACCACCCGCACGTGACCGTCGCGCACGGCATCGACGAGGCGGCCATGGACCGTGCCCAGACGGAGCTGGCGGACTTCTCGGCCGCCTGGACGGTCGGTGGCTTCGCGCTCTACGAGAAGGGCGACGACGAGGTCTGGCGGCTGGAGCGGGAGTACCCGTTCGGGGCCGGGAGCGCGTCGGTGACGCTGCCCCGGCAGGCCGCCGAGCTGTCCCGGCCGCCGGCCGCGTCCTACTGAGGCACCGCCCTCTCGACCGCCGTTGCGCCCGTGCCCGGTGCGCCGGGTGATTGCCGGCTTGCGGGGTAGCCGGAAGCTAATGTTCCGGATCAACTGGGGCAGCCGGCACGGGAGGGCGGTACGGGGATGACGGGTGGACGGGGCACTCAGGACGGCGGGGACGCCGGGGACGACGGCGACTACGCGGGCACGCCCAAGAACGACAACGAGAACGAGAACGCCAACCCGAACGAGCACAAGGGCAACGGCGAGGCCGAGGAACGGGCCGAGGAACGGGCCCAGGAGCCGGCCGAGCAGCAGGACAAGGCCGCCGAGGGCGGTCCGTTGGGCTGGATCACCGGGCTGCCGGTCGTCGGCCCCCGGCTCGCGCCCGCCGTCCGCTGGGTGCTCGCCACCCACCTCTGGCGCAGCTTCGACCGGATGCTCCGGGTCCACTGGACCCGGCTGGCCGCAGCCATCACCTTCACCAGTTTCATCGCGCTCTTCCCGCTGCTGACCGTCGCCGCCGCGATCGTCGCCGCCACCATCGGGGACGCCCAACTGCGCACGTTGGAGGCCAAGCTCGCCGAGCAGGTCCCCGGCATCTCCGCCCAGCTCGACCTCGCCGCGCTGGTCAACAACGCCGGCACGGTCGGCCTGATCGCCGGTGCCGTGCTGCTGTTCACCGGCATCGGCTGGGTGCAGTCCCTGCGCGACTGCCTACGGGCCGTCTGGGAGGCGCCCGACGACGACACCAACTTCCTGCTCGGCAAGGTCCGTGACGGCGGGCTGCTGCTCGGCCTCGGCGGGGTCGCGCTGGTCTCGGTGGGCTGCTCGACGTTCGCCTCGGCGGCGGTCGGCCGGGCCGCGAAGGAGATCGGGCTGCCCGAGGGCGGCGCGGCCAGCATCCTGCTCACCATCGCCGGGTTCTGTATCGCGGTGCTCGCCGACTTCGTGATGCTGGCCTACGTGCTGACCAAGCTCGCCGGCGCCCACCCGCCGCGGCGTGCCCTGGTCACCGCCTCGCTCATCGGCGCGATCGGCTTCGAACTGCTGAAACTGCTGCTCAGCGGCTATCTACGGGGCGTCGCCGCGCGCAGCATGTACGGCGCGTTCGGCACCCCGATCGCGCTGCTGCTGTGGATCAACTTCACCGCGAAGCTCCTGGTCTTCTGCGCGGCCTGGACGGCCACCCAGCGGACGACCACCCAGGGGACGACCACCCAGCGGACCGAGCCCGCGCCCACGGCCGGGACGTGACGACCACGGGAACGTGACGACCGCCGAGGCGTGACGACCACCGCAGCATGACGGCCGCCCGAACGTGAGCCACCGCAGCATGACGGCCGCCGGAGCGCGACAGCCACCAGAGCGTGACGGCCGCGCCGAGGGTGCCGGGCCCGGGCCCGCCGGACAGGCGGCGGGCCGGCACCCTCGGCGCGGCGGACGGTCACTTCTTGCGCCGGCTCCTCCCGGCGCCGCCCCGGCGTCCCTGAACGGCCTCCGGCAGCGGCCGCCGCCTGCGGATGAACCACGCCACCGCACCCAGCAGCACCACCGCACCGCCGCCGATGCCCGCGGCCGTCCACGGCCCGCCCCAGCCGCCGCCGGAGTCCAGCCCGGCCTGGGCCTGCTGATCACCGTTCTTCGCACCGGCGCCGGACCCGTTGTCCGAGCCCTTCGGCCCGACCAGGTGGCCGACCGCCGCGACCTTGCCGTCCGCGGCGAAGCCCCAGTCGAAGAGCTTGGCGGCCTCCCGGTACGCCTCGTTGTGCTGCCTCTTCTCCGGGTTCATGACGGTGACGAGCAGCTTGCGGTCGCCGTGCTGGGCGACCCCGGTGAACGTGGACCCGGCGTTGGTCGTGGACCCGTTCTTCACGCCGGCGATGCCCGGGTACGGCTTGATGTCGTAATCCCCGCTGAGCAGCCGGTTGGTGTTCTGGATGCCGAAGGTGGCCCGCTTGCCGTCCTTGCCCGTGTCGCCCGGGAACTGCGCACTCGCCGTGGAGCAGTACTCCCGGAAGTCCGCGTTCTGGAGCCCGGCCCGCGCGAACAGGCTCAGGTCGTAGGCGCTGGAGACCTGCCCCGGCGCGTCGTAGCCGTCCGGCGTGATCACGTGCGTGTCGGTGGCGTTGAGTTCCACCGCCCGCTTCTGCATCTCCTTGACGGTGGCCTCGGTGCCGCCGTTCATCGCCGAGAGCGTGTGCACCGCATCGTTCCCGGACCGCAGGAAGACCCCCAGCCACAGGTCGTGCACGGTGTACGTGAGGTTCTCCTTTATCCCGACGAGGCTGCTGCCGGTGCCCATCCCCGCCAGGTCGGCCGGCTTGACCGTGTAGGTCCGGGTCTTGGGGAACTTCGGCAGCACGGTGTCGGCGAACAGCATCTTCAGCGTGCTGGCCGGCGCCAACTGCCAGTGCGGGTTCTTCGCCGCCAACACCTCACCGGACTCCGCGTCCGAGACGATCCACGAACGGGCCGTCAACTCCTTGGCGTCCGGGAGCGCAGGCGCACCCGCCCGGGGCTGCACCTGGACGCCGGCCTGGCCCAGCCGGTCCCCGCCCACCTGCGACATCTTCGCGGGGGGCACGGGCGCCTTGGGCGGTTGCCCGCCGTCCGCGGGCGCGGCCTGCGCGGTGCCGGCCAGCAGCGGCGACACCAGCAGCACGGAGGACGCCAACGCGGCGACGGTTCGAACGGCGGACGGGGACGCGGAGGCATTCAAGGTCGTCGGCACGTTCGTGAACGTACCCGCCCGCGACCGCCTCCCGGAACGCGCCCCACGGAAGAGTGCCCCTCCGAACGGCCGGATGGAGCCGCGCTCGACGTCCGGGCCGGGACCCTCGAAGCCCTCTCGCCCCGTGTCCCGGTTCCCGCTCGCCTTCGGGGGGAGCTGGTGCATCTGGTTCACCTTTCACAAACAACTCACTGTCACAACGTCAGGACTGGGCGAAAGAGCAGGTCAGAGCAGCTGACACCGTTCCCCGTCGGTGGGCCGCCAGAACCGGGAAACCGTGCGCGTCGCCGGGTGCGCCCGGTAGTCCACAGCACGCCCCGACGCCGCGGAAGCGTCGCCCGCACCACAGGTCGCCGCCGGTGAGGCGCTGGCCGGCAGTTGGGGTTGGCAGGTGGTCCACAAGGTCAAAGACGGTGACCGGTCCCCTGGGGATCCACCAGCGGCCCGTCCGGGATGTGAATCACGTATGACGCCGTACACGCCGGTTTCCTCGATCCAGGCGCGCGATCGCGTCCAGCCGCACCACCTGGTCGCGACCGTGCTTGATGGCCTGGGCCTGCGCGACCGGCGAAGTGGCTTAGTTGCCCGCGCACTTGACTGCACCGGCGCCACCGGGCGTGACCCGAAGGTGTGCCTCGGAGAGCCAGATGGACACCGGCTTGACGCCACCGGGGAAGTACGCCCCCGCGGGGAAGGCGATCACGATGATCACGTACTCGTGGGCGGGCCTGACGCCAAGACCGACCTCGGCGGCGAAGCTGAACGGCCGCAGGTAGAGCGACTACTCATCGGCCGTCGGCACCCCTGCCTTGTCCTGCTTGACCAGCATGTCGACCGCCTCGATGAACGTCTCCACCGGCAGCTCCGGCGTGGCGAGGCGGCGCGCCGAGGCATGGAAGCGCTTGGCGCTCTCCTCAGGGCGGATGGTGGCGACCGAACGGGTCGTCGGCTCAGCGCGTGGCGAGGCGGGGGAAGAGCACCTCGGCGTTGGCGCGGTCGATGGCGTCGGCCTGCCCAGGGGCGAAGTCGGGGTAGGTCTCCAGGAACCGGTTGTAGTACGTGCCCGCCTCCTGGGGGGCGAAGGGCCAGTCGCTGCCGTACAGGACATGGCCGGGCTCGGCGAAGGCGAGTAGGGCGGGCAGGGCGCTGGGGCTGGCGGAGAGGGCGGTGTCGAAGTAGAACCGCCTGAGGTCGCGCAGGATGTCCTCGGCACTGCGGTCCGGGTAGACAACGGTGGAGGTCAGCCCCGAGAAGCGGTAGGCGACGTAGGGGAGGAAACCGCCGCCGTGGGAGAGGATCACCCGCACGTTCCGGTGCCGGTCCATGACGCCGTTCAGCACCAGATTGAGCGCGGTGCGGGTGGTGTCGAAGGGGTAGTCGGCGAGCGGGGCGGGGGTGCCGGGCAGCATCGGCGTCGGGGGCTGGTCGGGGTGGATGAACACGTTGGCGTGGCGGCGGTCGAGTTCGGCCCACAGCGGTTCGAAGTCGGGGTCGCCGAGGTAGCGGCCGTGAGCGTTGGACATCAGCACCACGCCGTCGGCGCCCAGGATGTCGAGGGCGTGTACGGCCTCGGTGACGGCGCCGTCGATGTCGGGCAGCGGGATGCTGGCGAATTGGCCGAAGCGGTCGGGGTGGTCCTTGACCACCTCGGCGCCGTACTCGTTGACGGCGCGGGCGAGGGTGCCGGCGTCCCGGTCGGTGTCGAGGTGGACGCCGGGCGTGGTGACGGACAGGACGCCGGTGGCGATGCCCTGGTGGTCCATCATCGCGATCGCGCTGCTCGGACTCCACGCCGGGATGGCCCAGCCGCCGGCGTCAAGGCCGCGCGCGTCCAGGGCCTGGGCCCACACGGGCGGGACCATGTGCTGGTGAACGTCGATGCGGGCGGGGAACGACATATTGCTTGCCCTTCTATTAATTAGCTAGCTAATTAATTTATCTAGTAAGCTAACAGTCGTGAGGGAAACAGGCAAGCACGCACGTCGCCGGGCTACCGCGATCGAACCTGACGAGGGCACCGCGGTGGACACCATGCGAGGCCACGAGGGAGAACACAGCGGTGTCGAGGACGTGGCGCGCGCAGCAGACCAGCTCTTCTACGCCATGCGCCGCGCACGGGCGGCCACCGCCGGCCAGGCGGCAGAGGGCCTGTCCCTGGCCCAGACGGCCCTGCTTACCCCTCTGACGGAGGGTGGCGCGCAGGAGACCGGTCTGCCCGTCGGGCGGCTGGCCGCCGGCGCCGAGGTCAGCGTCCCCACGGCGACCCGGATGCTCAAGCAGCTTGAGGCCAAGGGCGTGGTGACCCGACAGCGCTCCCCTGAGGACGAACGCCGGGTCATGATCCGCCTCACCGAGGAAGGGGCCCGTCGACTCACGGCCATGCAGCGCGCGCTTCAAGAACGCCAGTCCCGAGCGCTGTCCCACCTCACACCACAGGAGTGCCGCACGCTCGCCGCGCAACTGCACTGGCTGGCCGACGTCATTGCCGACTCGTCAAACGACGTCGCATCCGACGAAGGCTGAGCCCGGATTCCCGTGCCGTTCAGAAACACGCGATCGTCGGAGGAGGCGGACCCGGTCCGGGCGGTGGCCGAGTGCCTGCCTTCGTCGAGGCCGCGGCCGCCTCAACCTGAGACAGGGGACCGCCGGACCGCCGCAGAGCCACCGCCCGTCGGCCGGAACGGAATCAGTTGTTCCGTCAGCGCGGCCTGGAGTTCCGCTGAGCATCGGCCGTCGGCCAATCCGGCCGTGCCGCGCACGTTCCACCACGTCTGCCGGACGCCGGCACAGACGCCGCACACGGTTGCGGCTCCGGGGCCCGGCCGCAGGAAAAGCTTGCGGCCGGGGTGAATCCTTTCCGGATGTCGATGCCTCCTATGTGAGTGTCGCGCAGGCACTCGGAGCCGGATGTGGAGGTTGGAATGGTCATGGTTGTCGTCGCGACCGTTGTGGTCGCGTTGACGGGGGCGTCCAGCGTGACGTCAACGCACCGGTGGGGGGCGTTCGCATGGCTGAGTGGAGCTGGGCCAGCGAGCGACTGATCGACGCCGCTCAGCGTGGTGATGTCGAGTCGATCAACGCGCTGGTCTACGACGCCCATCCGCACGTGCAGCGATTCGCGCATGCGCTGTGCGCCTCACCCCAGGACGCCGAGGATGCCGCACAGGAGGCGCTGATCGTTCTCTATCGCAAGATCGGCTCGCTGCGGGCGACGGGGGCGTTGGCGTCGTGGATGTTCCGGATCGTGCGCAACGAGTGCCTGCGCCGGGCACAGCTGATGGCCCGCCGGCGTGAACACTCCACCGATGCCGAGATGCTGCCGCTGGAGGACGAGGTCCTCCAGCGCCTGGAAGCCGAGCGGGTCGCCCGAGCTATCGGTGATCTGGCCGAACTGCAGCGGCGGGTTCTGATCATGCGCGACGTCCAGGGGTATCCGGGGCGGACGGTCGCCGACACGTTGGGGCTGAGCGTGGCCGCGATGAAGTCCCAGCCGCACCGCGCGCGCACGGCGGTGCGGCTCGCCCTGCACACCGGATCCGATGCCAGGCCCGGAGACGCAGGATGACCGGGGACAGGAGCTTCGCCAGTTCCTCGACCCCGCGTCACCTCGCACGCGGAGTCCTCGGCTTCGGTGCCCTGATCGGGGCAGTCGCGTTGCTCCCGGCCCTGGGGCCGGCGAGTCTGCTGCTGGCCCCGGCCGGCGCCATCGCTCTGCGGGGGTGCCCGATGTGCTGGGCGATCGGTCTGGCTCAGACCGTCTCCCGAGGCCGACTCGAACGCTCCTGCACCCAGGGCCGTTGCAAACCCACAGTCGCGCCACGCACCAGCGCGCCACGCCGCTCTGGATGATCACCCGCTTCGGGACCAACCGCCGCCTGAAACAGTCCCACAACTCGACGCCACTACACCCCGTACCGCTCAACGCACCAATCCAGCAAGGCCCGTTGGCCCCTGCCCGCGATGCCTCCGCGGCACACCGGCGCCATCGGTTCACGTCACAACGAGTCCACTTTCATGTCATCCGCAAGGAGCCCTCATGCTTGAGATCGGAACAACCGCACCTGACATCGCCCTGGAGGACACCGCCGGGCGCCCCGTGCGCTTGGCCGACCACCTCGGACAGCACGGCGTACTCGTCTACTTCATGAGGTCGACGTCGTGCCCGGTCTGCAACGGCCACGTCAAGGACCTGGCCAAGCACAGCGCCGAGTTCGCCACCAACGGCGTTCGCGTCCTCGTCGCCGTACCGGAGGGACGCCAGGAGGCCGCCGCCTGGCAGACCCGCAACGACCTGCCTTTCCTCGTCGTCACCGGTCGAGAAGGCAGCCCCCACGCGGCCGTCGGAATGATGAAAAAGGTCTTCGGGGCTATGCAGCAGTCCGGCAGCATCCTGGTCGACAGCCACGGCATCATCCGCCACACCCACAGCTCCACCCTGCCGACCGGCAGCTACGACAAGAAAGGCATCGCCCGAGCGATCGAGGAACTGCGCGGTCGGGATGCGGCCGTCGGAAACTGACCTCGGTCTCTGATGCCGCCCCAGCGGCGGGCCTGCGCCCAGGACACCGCCGGCTGGTCCTACGTCTGACCAGCCTGCATCCATCACGGCTGGATCGTTGGCGAGTGTGCGCACCTAGGGCGCTCCTGATGACTCTTGGGCGGATGAGCCGTCACGCGAAGAGGTTCGTGAGCCGATCCGTGCCACGTCCACCCCACCCGTGACCGGCGCAAGCGGATTTCACGAGCCATCAGAAACGGCCTGGAACGGAAGGCGGAGGAGCCGGGGCATTCGAGTGTGGGCAGCCCCCTTAAGGCAGCCTTACAGTCAGGCTTGTAGTCTGCCTGTAAGTACTGTCGAGGCGAGAGAAGAAGGAACATGACCGATGAACTGCGCAAGCTCGAAGTCGCGATCCTGGTGTGCCCCGGGTACCTGCCGGTCGATGTCATCGGATTCCACACGCTTCTGGGCTTCCAGCCGGAGGTGAACGTGCATCTCGTCTGGAAGGACCTGGACGAGCTGACGGGCTTCCCCCTCTTCCCCACGCGTGCAACCACCACGTTCGAGGACTGCCCGGCCGACCTCGACGTCCTGCTCGCGGGCGCGGTGCCCGCCGGGATCTGCGAGGACGCCGAGACACTGGAGTTCCTCGCCGACCGCGGCAGCCGCGCGAAGTGGGTCGCGGGTGTCTGCCTGGGCAGCGTGCTGCTGGGCGCGGCCGGGCTGCTCCGCGGGTACCGGGCCACCACCAACTTCCACGCGTACGACCTGTTGCCGTACTACGGGGCGACCCTGGTGCCGACCAACCGCGTCGTGGAGGACCGCAACCGCATCACCGCCGGCCCGGCGACCGGCGGACTCGAAATCGCGCTGCGGCTGATCCAGGACCTCCGGGGCACCGAGGCCGCGCGCCTGTCCGAACTGAACTGGGAGTACGCCCCGGAACCCCTGTTCGGCGTCGGTACGCCGGAGCTGGCCGGGCCCGAGCTGGCCGGGGCGTCGATGAGGAACTTCGACGGGGAGCACGCTGCCTTCCGGGAGCTGTCCAGGCGGGCCGCCGAGCGGCTCGGCGTCGTGGTGCCGCCGGCCTGAGCGGCGGTCGGCGGTGGCCTGGGACACTGAACACCGGGGGTTCCCGAACGTAGAGCCCCGGTAGGGAGTCACAGGTGAGCAAGGCGCCGGAGGGTGCGCTGCCGACCGTCGTACTGGTGATCGCCGCCGGGCGTCGTCTGCAGGAGCAGATGGAGGCCCGGCTCGTCGGCATCGGTCTGTCGGTGCGGCTGTTCAGTGCGCTCGGACATCTCTCGCGCGACGCCGAGCTGTCCTACAGCGACCTGGCCCGCCGTGCGGGGGTCACCAGTCAGAGCATGCGCGCCACCGTTCTCATGCTGGAGGAGATGGGGGCGGTGGAACGCAGCTTGCAGGGGCAGGGGCACCGCGCACGGCTGGAGCTGACCGACGAGGGGCGCGCGCTCCTCGCCAGGGCGCGGGACCTCGTGTCGGAACTGGACGCGGAGTTCCTGGCGGATGCGGACGAGGACCTCAAGGGGGCACTGGAAGAGGCGTGCCGACGCGCACTGGGGGGCTCGTTTCCGGTCAGACCGCAGTAGCGGCGGAGCCCTGCTGGAGCGATCGGCCGGTCGGCGAGGGAGCGTCGGCGCCTCGCGATGTCGCCCCCAGCCGAGAGCGCGGTCCCGATCTGGAGAAGCCGGCCGCTAGAGCGCTTCTGATGGCTCTCGGGCAGATTCGGAGCCGTCACGCGAAGAGGTTCGTGAGCCGATCCGCTCCACCCGTGACCGCCGCAAGCCTACGACGGCGGCACACTGCTGAAGTCCCGCGCGCTGAAGCTCCTCGAAGCGGATGACCTGCACAAGGCTGTCTGCCGCGTCTTGGACGTCTTCACCGAGGCCGCAGAACTCGACCGTGAACGCGTCCGACGGTGGGCCCAGTTCCATGCCGCCCAGACTGCGTTCTGGGGCCGCCGCCACGGGTTTCGTATCGCCCGCACTGGACCACGGCTGGACTGGCTCACCGAATTCGCCGACCGCCTGGCTGAGTTGCTCACCGAACGCTCGTAGAGCGGTACTGGTGCTGGCCGGGTCCGGTGAGTTGGCTTTATCGAGCAGTAGTGGGACCAGGCACAAATTCCGTGAGGACGATCAATGGGGTTTGGTCTCGGTGACGTAGCGTCATCGGGGACCGTGGTCGACGTTCAGGACGTGCTTACCGAAGCGAGCCTTGCTCGTCGACGAACCATGCCGCGGGCGAGTGATGTTCCTGGGTTTTGGAAGCGTGAAGGTGCGTGCCGCGGGACGTTCGTTGTGCGGTGCAAGGAGCCCGATCAGCTGTCCAGTTCCCGCCCCCGAGCGAGCCCCGGCTCCGCCGCACGGACAGCGCTGGCACTGGCCGCGAGTTCAGACCGTTTCCTGCGGCTTATCTGCCGTCGGGTATGGAGTGGTCTTCCGCAGGGCGAGGAAGGTGAGGAGGGCGAACGCCACCACGGCGGTGAGGGTACGGGCGTCGTTGAACAGCTCCCAGCGGTGCAGGATGCTCGCGTGGTCGGCCGGCGGTGCGGTGGCAGCCCACTGCTTGATGCGGCCGTTGATCGGGACGTTCCCGAACCGGGTGATCAGGAAGGACGCGACGGTCAGGAACCCCGCCGCGGCCGCGAGGACTCGGGGCCTGCCGCGTGTGAGGGCGGCCAGGGCGAGGGTGCTGAGGGCGGAGACCGCCATGGCCCCCTGCATGGTGATCCCGTTCATTTTCATCAGCTCGGCATGGAAGTGGAGTCTCATATCGAGTGGCACGGCGTTGAAGGTCGGGACGAGGTTCGCGGCGCCGTAGCCGAAGGCACCGGCAAGCAGGCCGGTGGAAAGCAGGGACAGTCCCTGGAGGAGTCGGGTGCGCATGATGGGGCCTTTCTCGGGGACGCGAGCGGTGTCCGCGTTCAGACGGCGGTGAAGCGGCTGCTCGGTTCGCCCCGGAGCCGGCCGGGTGGAAGCCTGCGGCCGAAGGCGAGCAGGAGGAGGTCCTGGGCGGCGCCGTACACGGGGGAGCCTGATCCGTACGACCAGTCCAGGTCCTCGGCACACAGCCGTACTCCGCCGATGTCGGCGCCGAAGAACCTCAGGCCGCTGGGCCGAATCCCGTCGAGCAGCACCCGCAGCCGGTCCTCGGGGACACGCCGGTCCAGGCCGAGGGCGACCGTGATGTCCAGGCCGTGCACCACGTCGTGGCCGAGCGCGGCTTGGAATCCACCGACCGGCGGAGTCCAGGGGTGGTGAGCGCCCTCCCGCAGGAACGCGGCGAGTTCGGCGGTGGAATGGGCAGCCGCGTCCCTGCGCGCGACGCGGTCGGTCATGCGGTGCAGGTTTCCCCGGGCCCTGGCCAACTCGCCGAGCGTCGCGGGCAGGGAGAGACGGAACCCCATCGACATGTGGGCTGTGACCTCACGGATCCGCCATCCCGCGCAGAGACTCGGCTCGTCCCACTGGGCGGGCCGCAGGCCGTCGAGCAGGTCGGCCAGCTCCTGGCGTTCCGCCGCGATCAAGGTCCTGACCTCGGCGTCCCTGTGCTTGCGAGATGTCGCATTCTCCATGTGATCAACCCTGCGGCCAGCCGAACCATATGTCCAATAGATGGATGTGCTGCGATCTAGAATCAACGCTTATGGAGCTTCGCCAGCTGCGCTACTTCGTCACCGTCGTCGAGGAGGGCGGCTTCACCCGCGCCGCTGCCCGGCTGCATCTTTCCCAGCCGGGGCTCAGCGCCCAGATCCGCCAGCTTGAGAAAGAGCTCGGGCAGCCTCTCCTTGAGCGGTCCAACCGGTCAGTGACGCCGACCGAGGTGGGCCGGGCCGTCCTGCCGTACGCGCGAGCCGCGTTGGCTGCCGCGGACGCGGTGCGACACGCCGTGGACGAGCACGCCGGACTGCTGCGCGGCCGGGTCACGCTCGGACTGGTCTCCGGTGCCACCGGCCACGCCTTCGACGTTGCCTCGTTCCTCGCGGACTTCCACGACACCCACCCCGCCCTGGAGATCGCGCTGACCGAGGACACCTCGGAGCGGATGCAGGCCGCGCTACTGGCCGGCGAGATCGACATCGCCCTCCTCGGACCCACCGGAACAGAACCTCCTCCCGGCCTCTCCTACCGGACGGTCATCGATGCTCCGCTCGGCGCCGCCGTTGCACCCGGCGACCCACTCCTCACCCCAACCGACCGCACCGGCGTCCCCCTGGCCGATCTGCGGGACCGCCCGCTGATCTGCCTACCGCGCGGCACCGGAGTCCGGGAAGCCCTTGAACGCGCCTGCGCGCAGGCAGGATTCCGGCCTCGGGTCGCCTTCGAGGCGGCGGCCCCCCACGTGCTCGCGCAGCTCGCCACCCGGGGCCTGGGCGTCGCCGTGCTGCCCCTCGACGAGGAGGCGCCCGGTCTTGCCGGACCCCTGCGAGCCCTGCAGATCGTCCAGCCCCGGATCCGTGCCCGCATCGTCCTCGCCTGGCCGGCCACCGGACCCGCGAGCCCCGCGGCCCGGGCGCTCCTCGACCGCATGCGCGATGCCCTGCCGAAGGCACCCACGCTGTAGGGCGGGTACAGGCCGCCTCCTCCGGATCTTGCCTGCCCCGTACGCCCGGCAAGATCCGAATGGGACGGCCTACCCCGACACACCGAAGGTGCGCTCTCGGAACTCCCGTTCAAGCCGGTGATCGACGAGATCCTGCGGGCTGATCTGGACGCGCCGCGCAAGCAGCGGCACACGGTCACCCGGATCTTCGGCGGCTGGACGAAGACGTTCACGGACCCGCGGCTCTGCGCGGCCATTGTCGACCGCCTGACCTTCAACGGCACCATCATCGAGACCGGCACCGACTCCTACCGCCTCGCCTCCACCCGGGCACGAGCCGAGGAGCCCGCCAAGACCGGCTGACCTCAGAGAGCTTCCTGCCTCGATTGCCGGCCGCTCTGACAGGCGGCCGGCGATCCCCGCATCAGCGGTGCTGCTGCCAGGCACTTCCGGTTCAGGCCGCGCTCAGCCGCAGCATTGTGTCAGTTGACGTCAAGAGTCGAGCACGGCGGCGACGGCCTCGATCTCGACGAGCTGGTCCTTGTAGCCGAGGACAGTGACGCCCATCAAGGTGCTGGGGACGTCATGGTCAGAGAACGAGTCCCGGACTACCTCCCAGGCAGCCACCAGATCCTCCCGCCGGGCCGATGCGACAAGAACCCTTGTACTGATGACGTCCTGGAGTGACGCACCGGAGGCAGCAAGAGCAGCCTCCATGTTCTCGACGGCTTTCAACGCCTGACCCGCGTAGTCCCCGATCGCTGCCGTCGAGCCGTCATCGTTCAGGGGACACGCCCCAGCGAGGAAGATCAGGCGGGAGTCGGCGGGCGCCGTGGCTGCGTAGGCGTACTCGGCGACATCGGACAGAGAGGCGGAGCGAATCAGAGTGATGGCACGAGCCACGGTCGTCAGGTCCTTTCCCATCGAGTGTTGAGCGCGGACATCCTGCCAACAACCCGTTGGCACCCGCCTTCCCTTTTTCTCGCCGCGCCCACGGCAACGCCGTCATTACGGCCGGATGGAGCCGCGCTCGCCGTCCGGGCCGGGACCCTCGAAGCCCTCTCGCCCCGTGTCCCGGTTCCCGCTCGCCTTCGGGGGGAGCTGGTGCATCTGGTTCACCTTTCACAAACAACTCACTGTCACAACGTCAGGACTGGGCGAAAGAGCAGGTCAGAGCAGCTGACACCGTTCCCCGTCGGTGGGCCGCCAGAACCGGGAAACCGTGCGCGCCGCCGGTTTCCCGTTTCTGCAACTCTGCCTCCTTGCCTCACATGCGCCGTTGCCGGAACGATCGAACGGGAACCAGAACCGCGAAGAAGGGGCGGCTGTGGAAGTCACCGTGCTCGCGACATCATGCGACAAGAAGGACTGCCCAACGATCTACAAGACGGACCGGAACACCCTCCTGGTGCAGGGTGCGACCCCGACCGATCACGGGTTGCGGATTCCTGCCCACGAAACCTTGGTGGAGATCCCGCTCGAACTGCTCCAGAAGGCCATCAGTGACAACCTCATCTAGAACGCTGGGCAGTCTCTTCGACACCTTCGACCGGGAGGCATTTCGGCTGGAGACCCTGGACGACTACAGCCGATCGGGCAGCGTCGACGCGTACCGGGCCTTCCTGGCCGGCCAGGACCGGCCCGACGGTTACAACGCCGACTGGCTGGAGGAGGTCAAGGGACTGGTGGATTCCGGGCGACGGATATACCGCGTCCACGTCCTTACGCGCCCCCTGACTCCGTACCTGCGATTCGAACTCGGGTGGGGCTACGTCACGAACGCGACGGCAGGAGAGGAATTCTTCATCCTCGACGCCACGGATCGCCCCAACCCCCTAGTCGGCGTAGGGGACTTCTGGCTGTTCGACTCCGTCACGGCCGCGCCGATGAGCTATGACCACGAGGGAAAGTTCCTCGGGGCCGACGTGCTGCCCGACGACCGCGGCCCTGAATACGTCACCCACCGGGACACGGCACTCGCTCATGCGGTGCCCTTCGCGAACTGGTGGGCAGAACACGGCGAGTGAACCGTTCGGAGCCGGGTGCGGCGCTGCGGGTGCTGCGACAAGCTCACGAAAACGGTCCGCTGCGCTTGCCTCCATTTGGGTTTATGCCAGGACGCGCATAAGGAGCGTGGTCGCATGGACGCCTGCGGACGGCCCCCGTACCGTCATAGCCAGTTGACCCAACCAAGGTCATAAGCAAGGGGGTTCGACATGCCGCGTGAGGAACTGACCCGGCTTACCGGCAACGGCAACGGCACCTGTGGCGATGAGGACTGCCCGAACGTCTACCGGACGGCGCGCGGCTCCCTCGTCGTCCAGGGAAGTGTTTCGGGGGCGTTCACGCCGCCGTCCGGAGAGGCTTTGGTGGAAATTCCGGAAGAGGTCCTGAGGGAGGCAGTACGTGCTCTTGGATGGTGACGAGTGGCGTCGCCGATTCACGGAGATCAATCGGGAGGCGTGGCGGCTGGAGACGCTGCCGCAGTACCTCATGCCGCATGAGGTGGAAGAGTTCGCGGCCTTTCGTGAGGGGCGGCCGCCGACCCCGCGCGCAACCTCCGCATACACCGAACGCGTCGCACGTCAGCGAGCGGAGGGGAAACGCAACGGCCGGGTGCACATCGTGACGCAGCCGCTCTCCGAGTATCTGCAGTTCGAGTTCGCGCGCTATTACAAGGCGCATGCCCAGGCCGGGGACGACATTCGCATTCTCGACGTGACCGATCGCCCCAACCCCCTGGAGCGGGTCCAGGACTTCTGGATTTTCGACCGCGCAGAAGTCGCACTCATGAACTACGAGGCGGATGGCAGGCAGATCAATCGTGAGGTCTTCGAAGGAGACGTGTCTCCGTTCATCGAATATCAGCGGATCGCGGTGACCGAGTCGGTCCCCTTCGAGGAATACGTGAATGGTGGCCATAGAGCCTGACCGGCTTGGCCAGTCCGGTCTGGAACTGGCAGCCATGCTCAAGCACCTGCGCAACCAAGCTGGGCTCTCCGGAGTCCGGCTTGCCGCGCGTTGCCATATGTCACAATCCAAGATCAGCCGCCTCGAAGGGAACAAGCTCCGCCCTTCCTTGGTGGATGTTGAGCAGATCTTGAGAGGAGTCGACGCCTCCCCCGCCGTCGCGGCCGAAGTAATGGCCATGGCTCGAATAGCTCAGACGGAATGGCAGGACCGTAAGGCCCTGCACCGAAAAGGGCTGGACAAGAAGCAGCTGGAGCTAGCCGGACTGGAGGCGGTCACCAGACCTACGCGCCCAAGGGCCAGCGGTGCTCCGCTTGTCTGGAGCCGATCCAGACGTTCGAGCTGACTCGCCGAGGTCGGATCGAACGCACCTCCGGCCCGTCCATGGTGATCTACCGGCATGCCGGTACGTGCCCGAAGCAGCCGGGGCGGGGCGGGGCACCCAACCGCGGGAAACCCTGCGGGCCTTCGGGCCGTGTCTCCGACGGTACGGGCACGGCCCCTCACGAGAGTGGAGTTGGTCGATGAGCGCTGTGGCGGTCGAAACGATGGACACACGCCCGCGCGACGCCGAGGGCTGGCCCGGCGTCCCGTTCCGGCACCCCCGGGACCTGGAGGTCGTCACCGAGGACGACGGCGGGAAGCACGATGGCGGACCCATGCCGCCCGAGGCGCCCCGCGATCCCGCTCCGCAGCCCAGCGGCGGAGAGGAAGAGTGAGCCGATGACGGCCTGGACCTTCCCCTACCGGTGATCGTTCGCACCCACCGCAGCCCCCGTCCCATAGCGGGGGCTGCCTGGGGCAAGGAGGTCTGCCGCGGCCCCTCAGACCTCCGTCGCCGCGCCCTCCACCGCGCCCGCCGCCGTCTCGCGGCGCAGGGCGCGCAGGCCCCGGAATCCGAGTACGCCGATCGCGGTGCCCAGGAGGAAGGACACGATGGCCAGGGTGAGGTGGATCCAGAAGTACGTGGTGGGGTTCCCGTGATCGAAAGCCAGCCCGCTGGCGTCCTTGATCAAGTTCTTGACGAAGGTGACCCAGACCACCCACGACCACGCGCCGAAGGCGAGGAGGAACCAGGAGACCGGGCGACTGAGCTTCATGGGGTGTGTCCTCTGCTGCGGGGGAGCCTGCCTTGCCAGTATCCGTGATCGAATTTCGGGGCCGTCCGCGCCCTGCGCCCTGCGCCGAGCGATCACCACAGGGCGCCGGCACCGAAGCCTTCCGCCCGGCCGCCTCCCTGGCAGCGCCGCGGCCCGGTCCGGCTGACGACCGGCAGGAAGAGCACCGGGAGGGCCGACCATTCCACCCACGTTCCGGCGCAGTTGAGCGCCAGCCCGCACGGCTCCCCGCGGTGCAGCGCGGACACCGCCCCCAGGCATCCGTCCCCGTCCACCTCGCGCAGCGCCCGCTCGCGCGCCCGTCCGGACAGACCGGCGGCCAGCCGGCGGGCGTCCGCGGCGATCTCCCGTACGGCCCGCAGCGGAGTGCCGACCGCGAGGGACGTCCAGGACGCCACCTCGTCCGCGTGCACGGAGCGGTACACCGTCCGCTCGCACCAGATCCCGGGCACGGCCAGTTCCGTCTCCGGCCGGCCCGGCCACGTCACGCCGCCAGCCACGTCGCCCCCTGACTCTGCACGGTGCCGTTCTCGTACGCGCCGACGGCCCCGCCGCCAGGCCGGGCCACGAGGGCGTACGCGCACCCTTCGGCGTCAACGACGGTCAGGGTGACGGGATTTCCGGCCATCAGCCCGCCCACCGCCCGGCCGAAATCGACCTGGTCGCCGAGCCAGCCCCACTCCCCCACCCCGGGCGGCACCCCTAACTGCTGCGCGACCTGCTCCGCCCGTGTCCGCACCCATCGCACGGCCCGGCGCGGCGAGTACGTCACCACGCCCCCGAGGTCGATCGACGGCCCGGACGGGCGGTGGACGACCAACTCCGCCCGGTAGACCGCCACGTCCCCCTCGGCGGTCACGACATCTCCCTTACAGGCAAAGGGAGTTCGGCCCACACCACTTTTCCGGTGTCGCCCCGGACCACACCCCAACCACTTGCCAAGGCGCCCACGAGCACTAAGCCACGACCACATTCCGCTTCCTCCTCGACCCCCGTCGACTCATTGACCACTGGCTCCTCGTCGCTCACGTCGTGCACCTCCAGCCGCAGGCGGTCGTCCGACCGCACGAACCGGACTCCGATCGCGGGCACGGGTGCCGGCCGCGCGACATGCGCCCGCACCGCGTTGGTGACGAGTTCCGACGTCAACAGCTCGGCGGATGCGGCGAGTTCACCCCCGATGCGCCATGCGCGGAGTTGCCGCCGCAGCTCCCTGCGGGCCCACCCGACGCTGCGCGCATCGGCCGGGAGCCGGTAGGCGACTGCAGAAGCGACGGGCGAAGTTGCTACGAACCGGGCGCGTGCGGACATGGCTATCCCCTTGGTGCGCATGACGGAGCGGCGTCATTACGCAATGCACTGATGCGCATGCATTGCGTGACGACCCTCACGGTAGGGCGTCATGCGATCCGCGCGCAAGCCATGTCAGCGCAAGTTGCGATTGCAGTGTGTGAGCGCGCAGACTGGTTCCGTTACGACTCAACGCGGCACACTGAGGCCATCGTTGAAAGGAGCGCTCATGCCCGCAGGTGGGAGGCCGACGGTGCGCAGCCGCAGGCTCGGCAACGCACTGAGGCGCTATCGGGAGGCGGCCGGCCTGGATCAGGCGGACAGCGCCGAGGCCATCATGAAGTCCGTCTCGAAGGTCAGCCGTTTGGAGAGTGGGCAGACGACTGCGTCAGCCCTGGAGGTCCGGACGCTGCTGGATCTTTACGGAGTGAAGGACCCAGACGAGCGGGCCAAGCTGCTCGAATGGGCACGGAAGAGCAACGAGCGGGGCTGGTGGATCGACTATCAGGAAGCAGTCGGGGACGGTTACGCCCACCACATCGCCCTCGAACATGAGGCCACGTACATCAGGGTCTGGGAACCCGTGCTTGTTCCGGGCCTCTTGCAGACTCCCGAGTACACCGAAGCCGTCATGGCCACAGGGCCCAGATGCATCCCGCGCGAACAGGTTGCTGAACTGACGAAACTCCGCCAGGAACGACAACGGCGGATCGAGGAGGGTGGAGCCTACTTCACGGCGATCATCTGGGAACCAGCCCTAACGGCACTGCTGTCTGAACCGCTCGTTGGCACTGGTCAGTTGGCACACCTCCTGGAAGTGAGAAAGCGGCAGAACGTCACGATTCAGCTGCTCCCGGCGTCGGCGAGCCTGGTTGCTGGCATGTCGAGCGCCTTCTGGGCCTTCTCATACGGGGGAGAAGCAAACGTAGAAGCCGTAACGCTCGACAACCCCGCGCACACCAACGTTGTGGAAGCGCCGGAAGATCTCGCCCGCTATGTCAACGTCTTCGACCAGCTACGCTCGGCCGCACTGCCGCCGGACAGAAGCGCCGAGCGCATCCAGAATCTCCTTGAAGACGGAACGCCGCACAAGGAAGTGAAAACATGAAGCCCGAGCCCATAGGCGCGTTTCGGAAGTCCTCGTACTCGAACCAGGAAGGAGCCTGCGTGGAGGTCGCCCCCACCATCACCGGCGGCCACGCCGTCCGCGACAGCAAGAACCTCGCCGGGCCCCACCTCGTCTTCCCCTCCGACGCCTGGGGCGCGTTCACCAAGGCGCTGAAGGACGGCGACCGCGTCTGACACCGGCGAGCCCCCGGACCCGCTCAACAACCGCGGGTCGGGGGCTCGTTCCGTAATGGTCGGGACGCGCTGTCCTACTGCCCCGCGAACTTCCGACTGACCGTGTCGAAGACGCGTTGCGCCTCCGGGCCCAGGTACGGGCCGGCGAGCCAGGTGTGGGCGTTGGAGCTGATCGAGGTGTTGGAGATCAGCGTGAGTTTGCCGTTACGGCCGACGAACCAGCCGCCGCCGGACGTGCCGCCGGTCATGGTGCAGCCGATCCGGTCCATGGCGGGCGTGCCCTGCTGCATGGTGAGGCGGCCGGGCCGGTCGAGGCAGGCCATCATGCGGGCGCCGTCGTAGGGCGGCGCGGCCGGGTAGCCGAACGCCTTGACCGAGTTGATGCGGTCGGCGTGCGGGGCGTTGAACCAGACCTGGGCGGCCGCGCCGACGGTCTCCTGGAGGGACTTGCCGCCGCCGTTCTCCGGCCGGACGTGCAGCACCGCGAAGTCGTACGCGGAACCGCCGTTGCCGGACTCGGTGCTGCCCATGTTGATCCACTCGCCGGACGTGCTGATCCAGTCCGCCCAGAAGCGGCCGTAGGGGGTGACCTGCTGGGTCGGGGTGGTGCCGACCTGGCTCATCGGGACGCCGGTGTCGTTGTACGACGGGACGAAGACGATGTTGCGCATCCAGCCGCCCTGCCGGCCGGAGTGGACGCAGTGGCCGGCGGTCCACACCAGGTTGGACTTTCCGGGGTGCGCCGGGTCCTCGACGATGGTGCCGGAGCAGACCATCGGGCCCTTGGGGCTGTCGAAGAAGATCTTCCCGACCGGGGCCATGTTGCGGTGGTAGGGGCGGGTGACCTCTTGGGCGTTGATCGGCCGGGGTTCGGGGTCGCTGGCACCGTAGCCGCCGACCGCCTCGCCGGCCCGGACGCCGACGTCGGGGGCCGCCTGGGCCTGCGCCAGCCGGTCCGGCTTCCAGTGGTCCTTGATGATCGGGTTGGCGAAGTCTTGGGCCTTGTGCGCCCACTTGTCCCAGTTCTTCCAGCCGCCGTCCTTCCACTTCTTCAGGTCGTCGAGGCTGGTCGGCGCCCCGTCGGGCAGGTGCGGGCCGCCGGCCTTCTGGTTCCCAGCCGCCGAACTCCCGCCCGCGGCCGCGGTGTTGTCGGGGCCACAGGCGGTCGCGGTGGTGGCGAGCAGCACGGCGGTGGCCGCGGCGGCGAGTCCGACCCGGCGGCGCCGGGAGCGGCCCCGGGGTGCCCGGGACGGCGTGGGCGTCATGGGCGGCGTGGACGGCGTGGACGGTATGGACGGTATGGACGACGCGGAAGACGCGGAAGACGTAGACGACGTAGACGACGCGAAAGACGTAGAAGACGTAGAAGACGTGGACGACGTGGACGACGTGGACGGCATGGTGTCGTTCCCCCCTGGTGCGTATGAACGTGCCGGTGCGGCGCGGCACGGTGGTGGCGCCGGCACCGGTTGGTACTCCCCTGCTGGCTGTCATGCCCCTGCTGGGGCCGCGCTCTACTATGCCGTTCCGCCGCTCCGGGCGGGGCGAGGGGTCGTGCCCGTCGGAAGATCGAGACAATCACTGTTGTCCTGTCCGAACCGTCCCAAGGACCCCAACGTGACCGATCGCGTCATCGACCGTCCCCGCAGCCGCGGCTTCCTCTTCCTCGACTCCCACCCCGCCGGGTGCCGGCAGTTGGTCTCCGACATGTGGGAGGCCGTGCCCGCGCCGGCCGCGACGCCGCCGGCCGACGGCCCGGTGGCCCTCGTCATCGGCTCGTCCGCCGGCTACGGCCTGGCCGCCACCCTGGCCGGCCTCAAGCGCGCCGGGATCCGCGGCATCGGCGTCTGCTTCGAGAAGCCGGGCAGCGCCCGGCGCACCGCCACCGCCGGCTGGTACCGCACGGCCGCGACCGCCGAGCTCGCCCACGAGGCCGGCCGGGACATGGTCTTCGTCAACGGGGACGCGTTCTCCGACGAGATCAAGGAGCAGGTCGCCGACCTGTTGGAGCAGCGGTTCGGGGGGCGGCTGGACCACCTGATCTACTCGGTCGCCGCGCCCCGCCGTACCGACCCGGAGACCGGCACCACCTACGCCTCGGTCCTCCAGCCGATCGGCGCGCCGTCCCGTACCAGGACCCTGGTCTTCGGCGACGCGGGCGCGCCCGAGGTCAAGGAGGTGGAGACCGCGCCGGCCGCCGAGGTGGACATCGCGCAGACCGTGGCGGTGATGGGCGGCGCCGACTGGGAGCGGTGGATCGACCACCTGGCCGGCCGCGGTCTGCTCGCCGACGGCTTCTCCACCGCGGCGCTCTCCTACATCGGCTCGTCGCTGACCGAGGCGATCTACCGCAAGGGCACCATCGGCGCGGCCAAGGCCCATCTGGAGGGCACCGCCCGGGTCCTCGACAAGCGGCTGTCCGAGCTGGTCGGTGGGCGTGCGGTGACCTCCGTCAACGGTGCCGCGGTCACCCAGTCCTCCACCGCCATTCCGGGGATCGCGCTCTACGTCGGGCTGCTGCGCGGCGTCCTCGGCGAGCGGCTGGTGCCGCCGACCACCCAGCTGAGCGACCTGTGGGACCAGCTCACCGGGGCCCGTCCGCTCGACCTGGACGAGGCGGGCCGGGTCCGCCTGGACACCTGGGAGCTGAACCCGGAGGTGCAGGCCGCGGTCGCCGAGCGGTGGCAGGCGGCCACGACGGAGAACATCGCGGAACTCGCCGACCTGAGCTGGTTCCACAGCGAGGTGCAGCGCCTCTACGGCTTCGCGGTGCCCGGCGTCGACTACGGCGCGGCGGTGCCCACCGAGGTGCCGTGGCCGGGGCAGCAGCCGGCCTGACGGTCGGCGCCCCGCGGCACGGGGCGCATCGGCGGGGGCGGGCCGGTCAGCAGGGGTGGGCCGGTACTCGGGGGTCCCGGTGGCCCGCCCCTACCCCGTGTCGGTACTGCTCGATCTGGTCACGGGTCGGGTACCACTTCTTGTCGCAACGATGGCACCACCAGCGCCAGTTGTCCCAGTGGACCTCGGTGGTGGTGGTGTCCTTCCACAGGCGGTCGTGGCACTCGGGGGTCGGGCAGTGCGGCGGCGGCAGGGGCATGGCGGGCCGGGCCTTTCGTGCGCCGGGGTGGATCCCCGGGCGGGTCTGGGGCGCCTCCCAGCCTGGAGCGCCGCGGGGTGCGCGAGGGCCCGGCGGGTCCGCGGCCATACGATCGGGTGACCACCGGCACCGTGGCTGACACGCCCGAGCCGCCCCGGACTTCCCATGAAACGCGCAGGTCAGGTGGGCCTCCCGGGACCGGACATGCGATCACGGGTGATCGGCGATGCGATGGAGTCATGGCCACGATTAGGCGGGGCGCAACGCGGCTACACCGCCTCTTCGAGTCGACCTGCGCCCGCATGCCGTCGGCAACGGCGCTGGAGTGCGGGCCGCGCGTCCTGACCTACGCCGAACTCGACGCCCGCGCCAACCAACTCGCCCACTACCTCCGTGGCCTGGGCATCGGCGCGGGGTCCCGGGTCGCGATCCTGGTGCCGCGATCGGTGGACATGTACGCCGCGCTGCTGGCCGTGGGCAAAGCGGGCGCGGCGTTCGTCCCGATCGACCCGGCGGCGCCCGCGGACCGGGTCGCTTTCATCGCGGCGGACGCCGAGGTGGACGCGGTACTGACGGTGTCGGAGCTGGCCGCGGCGGTGACCGGCCGCCGGGCGAACGTGGTGCGACTCGACGCGCGGGCGGCCGAACTGGCCGCCGCCCCGGTCACCCGGCCGGAATCGCCCCCCGGGCCGGACCCGACCCCGGGCCGACTGGCGGCACCGCCGGGCCCGGGGGCCGACAACCCCGACACCCCCGACGACCCCGCCGACCCCGCCGACCCGGCCGACCCCACCGACCCGCTCGCGTACATCATGTACACCTCAGGCTCCAGCGGCCGCCCCAAGGGCGTGGCCATCGCGCACTCCAGCATCTGCAACTTCCTCGCCGTCGTCCCCGACGTCTACGACGTGCGCCCGGACGACCGGGTCTACCAGGGCATGACCATCTCCTTCGACTTCTCCATCGAGGAGATCTGGCCCACCTGGGCGGTCGGCGGGACCCTCGTCGCGGGGCCGATCGGCGCCGGCTCGCGGCTCGGCGCCGAACTCGCCGACGTCCTGGAGGAGTCCGGGATCACGCTCTTCTACTGCGTGCCGACGCTGCTGGCGACGATCCCCCGGGACCTGCCGGCGGTGCGCAGCATCGTGGTGGGCGGCGAGCCCTGTCCGGCCCGGCTGGTCGAGCGGTGGAGCCGGCCGGGGCGCCGGATCCTCAACACGTACGGGCCGACCGAGACCACCGTCACCGCCACCGTCGCGGAACTCCGGCCGGGCCGGCCGGTGACGATCGGCCGCCCGCTCCCCACGTACACGACGGTGCTCCTGGACGACCTGCGCCGGCCGGTCCCGGACGGGGCGGTCGGGGAGATCTGCGTGGGCGGCCCGGGCGTCGCCCGCGGCTACGTGCGGCGCCCGGAGCTGACCGCGGACCGCTTCATCGCGCACCCGTTGGCGCCCCGGGGCGGCCGGCTCTACCGCACCGGCGACCTCGGCCGGATCACCGCGAACGGGGAGATCGAGTTCCTGGGGCGGGCCGACGACGAGGTGAAGGTCCGCGGCTACCGGGTCGACCTCGGCGAGATCGACAACGTCCTCCTGGAGGACCCCGGGGTCGCCGAGGCGGCCACCGCACTGGTGACGCTGCCGGACCGGGACGGCGCGGACGACAACCGGGAGCTGTCCGCGTACGTGGTGCCGGCCCCGGACGATGCCGGGCAGGCCGGTACCGCGGGCGGGGACGCCCTGGTCGCCCGGCTGCACCAGCGACTGCGACACCGGCTCCCCGCCTACATGGTGCCGCCCTTCCTCGACATCCTCGCCCGGCTGCCGGCCCTGCCGAGCGGCAAGGTGGACCGCCGCCGGCTGCCCGCGCCGACCGGCCGGCGGTTGGGCGGCGGCGGCCAGGTGGCGCCGCCGCGGGACGCCTGGGAGAGACGGGTGCGGGACGTCTGGGCCGAGGTGTTCGGCATGGGCCCCGACGCGCTGTCCACCGAGGCGGACTTCTTCGGCGACCTCGGCGGGCACTCGTTGCTCGCCGCCCAGGTCGTCTCGTTGCTCCGCAGCCGCGACATCGACGGCGGAGCCACGCTGCGCGACGTCTACGCCCATCCGACGGTGCGCGGGCTCGCGGCCCACCTGGGTGCGGTGAGCGGTGCGGAGACCGGGACCGCGGCCGGGGTCGGGGCGGGCGGCGGACCGGGCGGCGCAGGGCCGGGGAGCGCTGACGGTGCGGGGAGCGGCGGCAGCGGTGCCGACCCCGCAAGCGACGTGCCGGTCCGTCCCCGCCCGCTCCGACACGGCAGCCCCCGGATAGCCGCCGCCGGCCTGGTCCAGGCCGGGCTGATCTACCTCCTGCTGTTCGTCCTGACGCTCCCGCTGGCCTCCGTCTTCATCTGGGAGAACGGCGAGTTCACCGGCGGGTCCCCGGTTCCGGTGCGGCCCGTACTTGCCGTGCTGGTCAGCTACTTCGGCGTCCGCTGGCTGCTGCCGGTGGTCCTCGCCCGCCCCCTGTCGGCCGGCATCCGGCCGGGCCGCTACCCCTTGTGGGGCGCGACCTTCCTCCGCCTGTGGGCGCTCAGCCTGCTGCTGAGCGTCAGCCCGCTCCCCGTACTGAGCGGCTCCCCCCTGATGGGCCGCTATCTGCGGCTGCTCGGCGCCCGGATCGGGCCGCGGACGACCATCGCCACCGGCGTCATCCCGCTGCCGTCGCTGCTCCGGATCGGCGCGGACGCCTCGATCGGCTACGGCGTCACCCTGCGCGCCTGGCGGGTGGCGGACGGCTGGGTGACCGTCGCCCCGATAGACATCGGCCCCTGCGCCTACGTAGGAGCCCACGCGGTGTTGGAACCGGGCGCCCGGATGGCGGCGGGCGCCGGACTGGGCGAGCAGTCGGTGATCGGGGAGGGCGAGGTGGTGCCGCCCAGGGCCCGGTGGGCCGGCTCCCCGCCCGCCCCGGTGCCGGCGCTGGCCCCCCACATCGAGGACATGCTGCGGGCCGGTGGTACGACCGAAGACGGCCGGCCGTGGCACCTCGCCGCCGCGGTGCTGGGCGTCGCCCTGCTCGAACTCCTCACCCTGACCGTCCTGGCACCGGGCACCGCCCTGGTGTGGTGCGTCTGGCTGGCCTGGGGCAGCGGCCCCGCCGTCGCGGCCACCGTGGTCCTGGCCGCCCCCCTCTACGTGCTCTCCGTATGCACCGCGATCGGCTGCGCCAAGCGACTGGTCCTGCACCACACCCCGGTCGGCACCCACCCGGTCCGCTCCGCCCTCGGCGTCCGCAAGTGGCTCTCCGACAAGCTGCTGGAGTCCAGCCTCACCTTCACCAACTCCCTCTACGCCACCCTCTACACCGTCCCCTGGCTACGGCTGCTGGGCGCCCGGATCGGCCCCGGCGCCGAGGTCTCCACCGCCGCCCACCTCGACCCGGACCTGCTCACCCTCGGCGAGGGCAGTTTCGTCGCGGACATGGCGGGGGTCGGTGGCGCGGCGTTCGCCGGCGGCCGGCTCGTCTGTCGCCGTACCGAGGTCGGCCGCCGCGCGTTCATCGGCAACGCGGCGTACCTACCGGCCGGGACGCGCACCGGGCCGGGCTCCCTGGTCGGTGTCGGCACCGTCCCGCCCGGGGAAGAGGTACCCCCCGGCACCTCCTGGCTGGGCTCCCCCGCGATCCACCTCCCGCAGCGCCAGAGCAGCGGCACCTTCCCCGAGGAGCTGACCTTCCGCCCCACCCGCAAGGCGGTCCGCCGCCGCCTGGCCATCGAGTACTTCCGCGCCACGATGCCGGCGTCCCTCCTGGGCGCCGCCGCCTTCCTGTTCCTCCTCGCCCTCTCCGGCGTCGCCCACAGCCCCTCCCCAGCCCTCCCGCTCCTCCTCGCCCCGCTCCTCCTCATGGCGTCCGGCCTGACCGTCATCGCCGCCTGCGCCCTGCTCAAACTCCTGGTCATCGGCGACTACCGGCCGCGCGTCGAACCCCTGTGGAGCTGGTTCGTCCGCCGCACCGAGTTCATCACCGGCCTCTACGAGGCGGCCGCCGTGCCGGCCGGGCTCGCCACCCTCACCGGCACCCCGTTCCTGCCGCCGGTGCTGCGGCTGTTCGGCGCCCGGATCGGCCGCCGGACGTGGCTCAGCAGCACCTTCCTCACCGAGTTCGACCTGGTCGACATCGGCGACGACGCGGCGATCGGGGCCGGCGTAAGCTTGCAGACGCACCTCTTCGAGGACCGGGTCATGAAGATGTCGAAGGTCACCGTCCGGGCCGGCGCCAGTGTCGGCAACCGCGCGGTCGTGCTCTACGACGGAATCGTCGGCGAAGGCGTCTGGCTCGACGCGCTCTCCCTGGTCATGAAGGGCGAGTACCTCACGCCCGGCACCGCCTGGCGCGGCATCCCCGCCCAGGGCCTGGCCCGCCGGTCCGCCGACCACCCGTCCTCCACCCCGACCCCACGCCCCACCAGCCCTTCACGGTGAGCGCCCATGTCTCCCCCCACCCGCTTCCTCGACTCCCTCCGCCGGGCCTTCGGCACCCGCGACGAACCGGAAACCCCGCCGCTCCCCACCCCGGACGGCCGCCGCCTGGCCCTCGTCTACCGCGGCCCGGCCGCCCGCCCCGCCGGCTGCTCCGAGGCGGTCGCCGCACTACTCGCCGCCGGCCCCTGGAACCTCGACGTCCGCTACATCGGCCCGGCCGAGGACATCCCCCTCTCCGCCGCGTCACTGGCGCACGCCCACCTCTACGCCCAGCCCGGCGGCGGCTCCCTCGCCCCCGCCTACCGCCGGCTGCGGAAGCACGGCGACGAGATCCGCAACTACGTCCAGGCCGGCGGCCGCTACCTGGGCTTCTGCCTCGGCGGCTACCTAGCCGGCGACGACCCCGGCTTCGACCTGCTCCCCGGCGACACCGACCAGTACATCGTCACGCCGGGCGCCACCGTCCACCACGACGGCGACACCGTCGTCGAAACCCGGTGGCGCGGACTCCCCCGCAGCGTCTACTTCCAGGACGGCCCGCACTTCATCCTCGACCCGGACGCCAACGCCACCGTCCTGGCCACCTACCCCAACGGCACCGTCGCCGCCGTCGTCGCCCCCTGCGGCGCCGGCAAGGTCGCCGTGGTCGGCCCCCACCCCGAGGCCACCGACGACTGGTTCCTCGACGAGGGCCTCCCGGTCCACCAAACCAACGACCTGGCAGTGGACTTGGTGGACGAACTACTGGGGGACTGAACGGCCCGTCACCGGCCGGGCACGTCCCCATCCGACGCCGGCGCTCGGACCGGTACGTCGTCATGCTGCGGGTGACGCCGGCGCAATACGCGGCAGTCGACGGCCTTGGCCTTGTCGCCCGACTCCTCAGCGGCCCGTAATGCCGCGGTGAGCCGTTCGCACTCGGAGCAGTTCACGAGCGCCCCCGCTCACGGTCCCGCTGAAGTTTGGCCAGCGCCGCCAGCTGCTTCTTCTCCCATTCCGTGCCCGGACGCAGCCTGGCGTACGGCACTTCCCAGGCGAGATGAGTGGGCCGCTCCATACGCATAAGGATCCCGGCGGCGCCACACACCACGCCAACCATGTCGGAGTCCCGGTCGTACACCACCGACCCGATGGCGATCTCCTCCGGAGAAAGGAAGAACTGCCCGGTACTGCCCCGCGCCACCGTCCGTTGATGCGGATGGCTCACGATTTCGGCATGACGACTTCGGACGACCGCGGCGCTCCCTGCCGCGCGGGCCAATTCCCTTTGTCTGGCAAGCGCCCGGCACACATCGCACCCGGGCACCGGAACGGGTTCCAGCAGCGCCGCTTGCGCAGAGGGCACTGTCCTCGCATTCTGACGAGAGCCGACCATTCGGCCTCCTTCCCCTCATTCGTTCACTCCAGGCAATCGGACGACTACTCACAGCGGTACCTTTGGGGCAGCGAGAGGAGTTAAGAGCTTTAAGTGCCGGGCCGAAACGAGGAGTTGAGCGACCGATGGCGAAGACCGGACCGAACCTGAATCTGGAGCACGTGTACCGCCAGACCGGCTGGAGGCGGGATTCCCCAAACCGACGGGAAAGCCGAACGTCCGTCCGAGTACCGTGGAAGGGCTGGTCGACCTCGGGAGGTACGACATGGATCCGTCCCGCCGCAGCGTGATCGGTGCCGGGCTCTTCTCCGTGGCCCTCACCGTGCCCAACTGGCCAGATGTCGTTGGCCGCATGGAGGCCGCGCACACCGGTCAGGTTCAACGCGTGGGAATGCCCGAGGTGCACGTGGTCACCGCAATGACCGAACGCATCTCGGAACTCGACGACCAATTCGGCGGCCGCCACGCACGCCCGATGGCAGCTGCCTTTCTCGTGAACACGGTGGCACCCTATCTACGGGCCGATGCTCCACCGCCGGTCCGAAAGGCGATGCTGTCGGCCGCCTCCGATCTCTGCTACCTCACCGGCTGGATGGCCGTGGACGAAGGAACGCATGGGGTAGCCCAGCAGTACTACCTCAAGGCCCTGGAACTCGCCGGAGCGGCCGAGGACCACCTGACGTTCTGCACCACGCTCCGGGGGATGAGCGTCCAGGCCGTTGACCTGGGCCACGGTCGTCAAGCGATGCGGCTGGCCGACGCGGCGTCCGCCGCTTCCCCACAGGCGGGCCCTCGCATGCGTGCCTTCCTGGCCGGGCAGCAGGCGCACGCCGCCGCCCAGACCGGCGAGCACGGCAGGGCGCTCAAGCACCTCAGGGAGGCCGAAGTGGCCATGGAGAAGGCGGAATCGCAAGCGAAGGCGCTCGGTTCGTACGACCCTGCGGCCTTGCAGTACCACAGCGGCCAAGTGCGTTACGAGATGGGAGATACGCGGGGCGCAATCGAGGCGCTACAACAGGCGGACAGGTTGCGCGATGGCGTTTTTCGGCGCACCCGGGTGCATAAGCGGGCCCTGCTGGCGGAACGTCAGCTGTCCATCGGCCACTTGGAGGCAGCCTGCGCCACGTGGGATCAGGCCCTGGACGACTACCCCCTCGTCCAGTCCGGACGCGCCGACGACCACATGCGCACCATGCTCACCCTCCTCCGCCCCCATCTCAGGAACCGCACCGCCCGCGCGCTGCACGAACGCGCATGTACGGTCGTCCCCGTCACCCAAACCGCTTGACTCCACGCCGCAGGAGGACACCGTGAGCACCAGCGAGTGGGTCAGCACCTCGATGCCGTACGTGACGCCCTGGGGCAAGGGCCCGTCAGACCTCTGGGGCGCCGAGACCGCGGCCAAGGGCCGACGCGGCCGTCAGCGCATCATCCGCGCCGAGGAGATCGCGGCGCCGTCCGAGGTGGCCGAGTTGCTCGGGACCCCTGAGGAAGAGGTGGTGGTCGTACGCCGTCGCCTCATGTATCTCGATGACGAGCCGTGCGAGTTGACGGACACCTTCTACCCGGCGCACATCGCCCGTGGCACCCGGCTCTCCGGGACGGCCAAGATCCCCGGGGGCGCGGTCACGCTGCTCGCCGAGCTCGGTCACGTGGGCGTCCGGGTCCGTGAGGACGTCATCGCCCGGATGCCGAGCGAGGAGGAACGAGCAGCGCTGCAGGCCGGACCGCTCGAACCCGTACTCCAGCTGACGCGGCTCACCCTGGACGGTGACGACCGGCCGATCCAGGTCGACGTGATGGTCATGCCCGCACAGCGCCAGCGACTGCGCTACGAACTCAGGATCGGATGACCGCCTCGAACGCGACCGCGCAAAAGCCGCTGCACCCAGAAGAAGCCGAAAACCATCGGGCGGGGCCCTCAGTAACTGACGGCCCCGCCCGGGTGCGTTACGACGACAGTGCGGCTACTTCTTCGAAGTGTTCGGCAGCCAGCGCTTCCACACGTCGGGGTGTTCGTCCACCCACTTCTTGGCGGCCTCGTCGGCCGGGAGGCCGTTGGAGGCGATCAGTTGGGAGACCTCGTTCTGGTCCTTCTTGTCCCAGTGGAAGTTCTTCAGGAACTGCGCCGCGGAGCTGCCGCTCTTGGCGAAGTCGGTGTTGAAGTACTTCTGGAGCGGGGTGGTGGGGTACGCGCAGTCGATGGACTGCGGGTCCTTGGTCCCCTTGGCCGCGCAGGCGTCGGTGTACGGAGGGAGTTTGACCTCCACCATCGGCACCTGGTTGAAGAGCCACTGGGGCTCGTACCAGTAGGTGAGGAACGGCTTCTTCTGCTTGGCGAACTGTTGGATCTGGGTGATCTGGGCGGCCTCGGAGCCGGCGAAGACGACCTGGTAGTTCAGGCCGAGGTTCTTCACCAGCGCCTTGTCGTTGGTGACGTAGGACGGTGACCCGTCCATCAACTGGCCCTTGTCGCCGCTCTCCGAGGTGCGGAGTTCCTTGGCGTACTTGTTGAGGTTCTTCCAGTTGGTGACGTCGGGGTGCGCGTCGGCCCAGTACTTGGGGACCCACCAGCCGATGTGGCCGGTGACGCCGTTGCCGCCGCCCGCCGTGATCGTCTTCTTGTCCTGGACGTAGCGCTTCTCCTGGTCGGGGTGGCCCCAGTCCTCCAGGATGGCGTCGACCCGGCCCTGGCTGAGCGCGTCCCAGGCGGGGATCTCGTCGACCTGGACGGTGTCGACGTGGTAGCCCAGCTCGTGTTCCAGCAGGTACTGCGCGACCGCGACGTTCGCCTGGGCGCCGACCCAGGTCTGCACCGAGAGGGTGACGGACTTGGAGCCCTTGGCGGCGGCGAACGGCGATGCCTGCTTGGTCATGTCGGCCTTGCCGCAGGCGGAGAGGGACACCAGCAGGGCGCCGGTCGCGGCCGTCGCGGCCAGGGCCTTGGTGAGCGTGCGGGCGCGTATCGGTGTGCGGGACATGGTCAGGCTCCCTTCCCGGTCGTGCGCCGTTCCGTGGGCTGGGTGACCCGGTCGAGCATCAGGCCCAGGCAGACGATGGCGACGCCGGCGACCAGGCCGATGGCGAGGTTGCCGGTGGCCAGGCCGGTGACCACGTCGTAGCCGAGGGCACCGCCGCCGACCAGGCCGCCGATGATGACGACGGCGAGGACGAGTACCACGCCCTGGTTGACGGCCAGCAGCAACGCCGGCCGGGCGAGCGGGAGTTGGACCTGCCGGAGGGTCTGCCAGCGGGTGGCGCCCAGCGAATGGGCGGACTCCATGGCGCCGGGGTCGACCTGGCGCAGGCCCTGAGTGGTGATCCGGATGACCGCCGGCAGGGCGTAGACCACGGCCGCGGCGGCGGCCGGCGCACGGCCCACCGCGAACAGCGCCACGACCGGGATCAGGTAGACGAACTGCGGCATGGTCTGCATGACGTCCAGGATCGGACGCAGTACGGCCTCGAAGCGCTTGCTGCCGGCCGCGAGGATGCCGACGCCGATGCCCAGCACCAGGGTGACGACCAGGGCGGCGAGGACCTGGGAGAGGGTGTCCATGGACGGCTTCCAGACGCCCAGCACGCCGATGGCGGCCATCGCCAGGACGGCGGTGAGCGCCGTGCGCCAGGTGCCGATGAGCCAGGCGAGTGCGGCGACGACGAGCAGGACGCCGTACCAGGGGAGGGCGGTCAGGCCGTCGCGCAGCGGGTTGAGCACCCAGTTGGTGAAGTGCGCGGCCCAGTCGGCGGTGCCGCCGACGACCGGGACGCCGGAGTAGAGGTGGTTGACCATCCACTCCTTGACGTCGTTGACGGGGCGGGCGATGGCGAACGTGGCGCCGGCGGGCCAGCTCGCGGAGCCGGCCAGCCGGCCGACGAGCGCGACCACCGCGGTGATCGCGGCGATGCCGGCCCAGGCGGGCCAGCCGCGCAGCAGCCGCGGGCCGGCCGCGGACGGGTCCGCGCCGAGCTTCTCGCCGGCCGCGGCGGTGGTGCGGTCCATGACGATGGCCAGCAGCACGATCGGGATGGCGGCGGCCAGCGCGGCGCCGACGTCGACCGAGGCGAGCGCCTGGTAGACGCGGTCACCGAGGCCGGCGGCGCCGATCATCGAGGCGATCACGGCCATGGACAGCGCCATCATGATCGTCTGGTTGACGCCGAGGAGGAGTTCCTTGCGGGCCAGCGGGAGCCGGGCGGTGAGGAGGCGCTGGCGGCCGGTGGCGCCGAGCGAGGAGACCGCCTCCAGGACGCCGGCGTCCGCGCCGCGCAGTCCGAGCGCGGTGAGCCGGGCCATCGGCGGTGCCGCGTAGATCACGGTGGCCAGCAGTGCGGCGGGGACGCCGATGCCGAAGATCATGACGACCGGCAGGAGGTAGGCGAAGGCCGGGAGCACCTGCATGGTGTCCAGGACCGGCCGCAGGATCTTGAAGAGCCGGGGGGAGAGGCCGGCGGCGAGCCCGAGCAGCGCGCCGACGACGACCGAGGCGAGCACCGCCACGATCATCAGCGCCAGCGTCTGCATGGTCGGGACCCACATCCCCAGGGCCCCGCTGACCAGGAACGACACCAGTGCGACGGCAGCGATCCGAAGGCCGGCGACGCGCCAGGCCAGCAGCGTCACACCGGCCGTCACGCCGGCCCAGCCGAGCGCGAGCAGCAGCAGGTAGACGCCGCGGACGGAGAGCACCACGGCGTTGCTGAGGTGGCCCAGGACGTAGACGAACAGCCAGTGACTGTCGCGGTTGTCGATGATCCAGTTGCTGGCGTGGTCGAGCGGGCCGGAGAGGTCCACGGTCAGGCCGCCTGGCCAGGCGGCGCCGGGCCAGGCGGTCGCGGCGAGCGGGACCAGTACGGCCGCGGCGACGGCGAGCAGCAGGAGCTTGGCGAGGCCGCGGCGACGCAGGAGGCCCTGGAACGGGCGGAGCTTCCCGGCGCCGAGCGCGCCGGGAGTCGTGGGGGGTGCGGCGGTACTCATGCTGACACCTCGCTTCGCGAGGCCCTGCATTCGCACGGCACGCACCTCTTGATGATTCGCTCGCTTTGCTCGCTCATGCGCGGCCCCGCTTCACCGTGCCGACCGGCACGTTCAGCGCGGCGGCCCGCTGGGCCTGGCGCCACTGGCGGAGCAGGGTGGCGCGCAGCCGGGCCCGGGGGCTCGCGGCGGGCGCGCGGGGGACGACGGCGCGGGCGGCGCCGCGGTGCGGAGCGGCGGCGTACATCACGCGGCCACCTCCCCCGACGCGTCGTGGTGCGGCTGGGATATCCGGGCCACCACGTTCAACAGGCAGACGCTGTCGACGACGCCCAGGCAGCGGCCGTCGTCGACGATCCGGGCCGGGCCGCCAGAGCGGGCGACCGCCTCGATGGCGTCGCAGATCAGGGTGTCGGGGGTGAGCGCGGGACCCGCCTCGGCCTCCCCGGCCTCGGCGGGGCGCATCGCGCGGCGGACGGTCAGCACCTGCTCGCGCGGGACGTCCCGGACGAAGTCGCGGACGTAGTCGTCGGCGGGCGCGCCGACGATCTCCTCGGGGGTGCCGAGCTGGACGATCTGCCCGTCGCGCATCAGGGCGATCCGGTCGCCGATCCGCAGCGCCTCGGCGAGGTCGTGGGTGATGAAGACCATGGTCCGCCCCTCCTCGCGGTGCAGGCGGACGACCTCTTCCTGCATATCGCGTCGGATGAGCGGGTCGAGCGCGCTGAACGGCTCGTCGAACAGCAGGACTTCGGGGTCCACGGCGAGCGCGCGGGCCAGGCCGACGCGCTGCTGCTGGCCGCCGGAGAGCTGGCCGGGCCGGCGCTTCTCCAGGCCGGCCAGGCCGACCTTGTCGACCATCTCGGCGGCCTTCTCGCGGCGATCGGCCTTGCTCATGCCCTGGATCTCCAGGCCGTAGGCGACGTTGTCGACGACGGTGCGGTGCGGCAGCAGGCCGAAGTGCTGGAAGACCATGGCGGCCCGGCGGCGGCGCAGTTCGCGCAGCGTGGTGCGGTCCATGGCGCGGACGTCCTCGCCGTCCATCTCCAGTGCGCCGCTGGTCGGCTCGATCAGCCGGGTCAGACAGCGGACGAGGGTGGACTTGCCGGAGCCGGAGAGCCCCATGACCACGAAGACCTCGCCCTTGTGGACGTCGAAGGAGACGTCGCGGACGGCGGCGGTGCAGCCGGTCTGCTCGCGCAGTTCCTGGGCGCTGAGCCCGGCGACCGCGGTGTCCTCGGGGATCCGCTCGGCCTTGGGTCCGAAGACCTTCCACAGGTTGCGCACGGAGAACACCACGGGCTGCTCGCCCGTGCCGTCCGCCGCGGAACCCGCCCCGTCCTTACGGGGGTTGGGGACGGCCGTGGTGTCGGCAGAAGTACCAGTCATCACGCATCACCTCCTTGAGTCGGGGCTCCCTGGAGCAGTTCGGCGCACTTCTCCCCCACCATCAGCACGCCGAGCATCGGGTTCACCGCGGGCATCGTCGGGAAGACGGAGGCGTCGGCGATCCGGATGCCGCTCAGGCCCCGGACCTTCAACTCCGGGTCCACGACGGCGAGTCGGTCGTCGGCGGCGCCCATCTTGCAGGTGCCGGCGGGGTGGTAGACGGTGTGCGCGGCCTTGCGGACCAGCTCGCTGATCTCCGCGTCGTCGGTGACGTCCGGGCCGGGGAACACCTCCCGCTTGAGCCACTTCTTGAACGGCTCGGCCTGGGCGACCTTGCGGGCCAGCTTGATGCCGTCGACGAGGGTCTGCCCGTCGTAGTCGCCCTCATCCTCGAAGTACTTGAAGTCGAGGGCCGGCTTGACCTCGGGGTCGGCGGAGGTGAGGTAGAGCCGGCCGCGGGCGCGGGACTTGGGGATGTTGGGGGTCATCGAGACGCCGTGCTCGGGGCGCTCGTAGCCCAGTCGCTCCGGGTTGTCGGTGAACGGGATCTGGTAGAAGTGGAACATCAGGTCGGGGCCCTTGTGGTCCGGGTCCCGCTTGATGAACAGACCGGCGTCCGAGTCCATCGCGGAGTTGCCGGGGATCGGCCCGTTGGTCTCCCAGACGATGACCGACTCGGGGTGGTCGATCAGGTTCTCACCGACGCCCGGCAGGTCCAGTACGCAGGGGATGCCCAGCGCCTCCAGGTCCTTCTTGGGGCCGATACCGGAGTGCATCAGCAGCCGCGGGGTGTCCACCGCGCCGGCGCACACCAGCACCTCGCGGGCGGCCTCGACGTACACCTCCTCGCCGTCCTTGGTGCGGACGTGGACGCCCTTGGCGGTGGTGCCGTCCAGCTCCAGCTTGTGCGCCCAGGTCTCCAGCATCAGCGTGAGGTTGGGCCGGTCGCCGGCCTCCATGTGGGGGTGGAGGTAGGCGACGGAGGCGGAGGACCGCTTGTTGTTCTCCGGGTGGTAGGAGAGGTCGAAGAAGCCGACGCCCTCGTCGAAGGGCCGGTCGTTGAAGCCGACGACCTCCGGGACGCCGAGCGCCGTCTTCGTGGCCTCGATCCAGTCCGTCGCGATCTGGTTCTGGTCCTTCTTGGCCACCCGCACGATGTTGTTGCGGAGCTTGCCGAAGTAGGGCTCCATGTCGTCGGCGCCCCAGCCAGTGGCGCCGGCCGCCGCCCACTCGTCCCAGTCGGACGGCAGCGGCTTGAAGGAGATCAGGGTGTTGTGCGACGAGCAGCCGCCGAGGACCTTGGCGCGGCTGTGCAGGATGTGCGAGTTGCCGCGGGGCTGCTCGGTGGTCGTGTACTCGTAGTCCAGGTCACCGCCGAGCAGGCCGAGCCACTTGCGCAGCGTCAGGACGTCCTCGCGGTCGATGTCGGAGGGGCCGCCCTCGATCACGGCCACGGTGGTGTCCGGATCCTCGGCGAGGCGGGAGGCAATGACGGAACCGGCGGTACCACCGCCGACGACGACATAGTCGTACACGGGCATGGGGGGGTGCTCCTTACTGCGAAGTGCGCGCGGGGCCCGGGCGGTGGCCGCCCGGGCCGGGGACGGACCGGTCAGCCGGCGAACCAGCGGACGGGCTGGGGCCGCAGGTTCTCGTAGATGTGCTTGCTCTCCCGGTACTCGTCGAGTCCGGACGGGCCGAGCTCGCGCCCGATGCCGGACTTCCCGAAGCCGCCCCATTCCGCCTGCGGCAGGTAGGGGTGGTAGTCGTTGATCCACACGGTGCCGTGCCGCAGCCGGGCGGCGACCCGGCGGGCGCGCGCGGTGTCCGCGGAGAAGACCGCCCCGGCCAGCCCGTACTCGGTGTCGTTGGCGAGCGCGACGGCCTCGTCCTCGGTGGCGAAGGTCTCGACGGTGAGGATCGGCCCGAAGGTCTCCTCCCGGACGACCTTCATCCCGCGGTGGCAGCCGTCCAGCACGGTCGGCAGGTAGAAGTAGCCGCCGGCCGGCCGGACGTCATTGGGCTCGGGGCGGGCACCGCCGCAGCGCAGGTCGGCACCCTCGGCCAGCGCGGAGGCGACGTACGCCTCGACCTTGTCCAGCTGCTGCTGGGAGACCAGCGGGCCGCACTCCACGCCCTGCTCGGTCCCCCGGCCCAGCTTGATCTTCTCGGCGCGGCGGGCGAGTTCGGCGACGAAGCGGTCCCGCACCGACTCCTCGATGATCAGCCGTGCGCCGGCCGAGCAGACCTGCCCGCTGTGGATGAACGCCGCGTTCAGCGCCTGGTCGACGGCGGTGTCGAAGCCCTCGTCGGTCGCGCAGGCGTCGGCGAAGACCACGTTGGGGTTCTTGCCGCCCAGTTCCAGGGCGATCTTCTTGGCGCCGGAGACCGCGGCCGCGCCCGCCTTCGTACCGCTGGCCAGCCCACCGGTGAACGAGAAGAGGTCCACGTCCGGGTGCTCGGCCAGCCGCTGGCCGACGGGCAGCCCGGCGCCCGTGACGATGTTGGCGACCCCCTCCGGCAGACCCGCCTCGACCAGCAGCCGGATCAGGTACACCGTCGAGAGCGGGGTGACCTCACTCGGCTTGATCACGAAGGTGTTGCCGGTCGCCAGCGCCGGGGCGACCTTCCAACTCGCCTGGAGCAGCGGGTAGTTCCACGGGGTGATCAGCGCGCACACGCCGACCGGCTCGTGCACCACGACGCTGTGCACGTCCGCGGAGCCGGCATCCACCACCCGGCCGCCGGTCTCGTTCACCACGAGGTCGGCGAAGTACCGGAAGGCGTTGGTGACGTCGTCGACGTCGACCCGGCCCTCCTCCAGGGTCTTGCCGGTGTCCCGGCTCTCGATCAGCGCGATCTGCTCGCGGTCACGCTGGAGCAGGTCGGCGACCCGGCGCAGCAGCGCCGCCCGCTCGACCGCCGGCGTACGGGGCCACACCCCGGCGCCGCCGTCGAAGGCCCCCTTGGCCGCCGCGACCGCCGCGTCGGCGTCCTCGGCACCGCCCTCGGCGACCACCTGGAGGGTCGTGGCGTCGGCGGGGTCCAGGACCTCGCGCGTGGCCCCGGATGCAGCCGCCCGCCACACCCCGGCTACGTGAATGGTCTCGCTTGTCTCGGTTGCCGACACGACGTCCTTCTGCCTTCCGCTTACCGGTGTCTTCCGTGGCGGGCCGGGCCGGGCCGATATTCCTCATGGGTTCGACCATTGGCCAGCCAGCAACGGGGACCCCTAACCCAAAGCCGCGGTCCTATGCCCAAACATTCATCGAAAGTGACCCGAGTCACCCAAAGGTGCCCGACAGCTCCACATGCGCCCGAATAGACCGGAAAGTACGCTGAATAGCCGTATGCCCACCGGGAGCCTTCCGGAGGGCCCGCCGCGGTCCCCGGGGAGCCCCTCCCGACCGGAGGTGCCGAGATGCTCCGCAGACGCCGCTCCCTCACCGCGCTGACCTGCGGTGCGGCAGGTGTGGTCCTGGCCGCCACCTGCGCCGCCGTCGCCCCGGCCGACGACCCGGGCGACGAGGGCGACCTCGCCGGCAAGTCGGCCCAGCAGATCTCCGACGACGCCCTGCACGCCCTCCTCGGCGCGAAATCGCTGCGGCTGCGCACCGAGACCTCCACCGACGCCACCAAGCTCGACCTCACCCTCGACCGGGCAGGGAACTGCACCGGCAACATCAGCAAGGGCGAGCAAGGCCGGGTCGACCTGATCAAACGCGGCAAGGACGTCTGGTTGAAGCCCGACGCCGCCTACTGGAAGAGCCAGCTACCCGGCGACGAGGGCAGCACCGCGGCCCGGAACTACCAGGACCGCTACCTCCACGGCACCACCGACGACACCTTCCTCCAGAGCCTCGCCACCGCCTGCGACCTCACCGCCTTCCAGAAGTCGGTGGCGCCGCCGTCCCCCGCCCCCCAGGAACCGTCGTCCCCCTCCGTCACCCTCACCAAGGGCCACCCCACCACCCACGAGGGCACCCGGGTCCTGCCGATCATCAAGAAGGCCCGGGACGCCACCCAGACCGTCTACGTCGCCATCAAGGGCAAGCACTACCCGCTGAAGCTCACCACCAAGGTCGACGACGAGACCAGCACCGTCCTGCTCAGCGACTACGACCACCCGGTCGTCACGCACACCCCACCCCCCGGCCAGACCTCCGACATCTCCGTCCTGGAAAGCGGCCTCCAGGCCGCCTGACCAGACGACCCGAGCATCCGCACCCACGTGACGCTCGTACATACGTATCGTTGAACCGTGCGGCTCCCCGCATCCCGAGGCGGAGCAGGGAGGAGCGGCACGATGACCATCAGCCTTGAACGGACCGACAGGATCGAGATGGCCGAGCCCGGTGAACTGACGTTGGACCAGTGGTTCGAACGCCTGGAGCAGATGCCCGTCCCCGAGGGATACAAGGTCGAGATCGTCGAGGGGACCGTATTCATGACGCCGCAGCGCGACGTCCACTGGCAGACCATTCGCAGGCTTCTGTGGGCGCTCGAAGACCACTTCGGTCGCGACGCCGAGGTGGTGTCGGACGTGAGGATCGACTTCCCGGGCAAAAGCAACGGCTTCTGCCCAGATATCGCCAAGCTCTCTGACGACGCCAAGAAGACGAACGGCTGCTGGCGCTATCAGGACGTCGAGTTCGTGGCAGAGGTCATCTCCCGGGGGACCGCCATGAATGACTACGGCCCCAAAGAGACGGCCTACGCAATCGCCGAAATCCCCGTCTACCTCATCGCCGACCCCTACCTCGGCCGCTGCCGCGTCTTCACCCACCCCCAGGACGGCGCGTACAAGCGTGACCTCACCCTCGCCTACGGCGAACCGATCGACCTCACCGACACCGTCCTCGGCATGACCCTCTCGACGGAGGATTTCCCCCGGGACTGAACGCCGGTCCCCGGCGAGCCGTCCCGGGCCGCCGTACCGTGCGCGAGACACTGCCGCCATGGCGAGCAAGGCACCCAAGGCAGTTCTCCAGGGCGGTCCCGAGGGGATCACCGAGCGGATCGTCGAGGTGGATCCCGGAGGGGGCGACCTGAAGGTCCCGTACCGCGGCGGCTACGAGCACTTCCGGCCGACCCCACGGGAGTGGGACACCGCCGGCGGCCGGCTGCCGGTGTACGAGTGGTGGGAGCGCACCGAGCTGCCCGGATAGCGGCGGCGGTGCGGCCCGGCGCGACCGGGCCGCACCTCAGGCCCTGGGGTCGAACGCCGCCAGGGCGACCCGCTGGATCGCCTCCTGCCGGGGCCAGTCGGATTCCGGACCCAGCACGAGGACCGCGAACTGCCGGCCGTCGGGGACGGTGAACGCGCAGTCGACGGCCTGGACGCGGATGCCCAGCCGGTCGCTGTCGTAGGCGTAGGTGAGTTGGGCGCCGCTCGGGCCGGGCGGGCCCTGGCGCGGCGCGATGCCGAGTTCCTTGTAACCGGGGTTGCCGGCCAGTCCCTTGGACGCCTGCTCCAGGGCCTGCTGCGGGGCGAGGTCGGGCTCGGTGATCTGGAAGATCTGGAGCAGGCTGCGGGTGTCCGGCGAGGTGTAGAAGACCCCGGTGGAGCGGAGTTCGCGCTGCCAGCCGTCGGGGACGGCGAGGGTGAAGCCCTTCTCGTCGTGCACGAGGTGGTAGCCGCTGGGGACGGTCGTGGCGGAGGCTTCCGTGGTGGGCGTCGCGGAGGACGGGCCGGTGCCGGTCGGCGCGGTGGTCGGGGCGGTGCTCACCGAGGCCGTCGGGCGGGCGGCGGACGGGGTGTCCGGGCCGCGGCCCCACAGGAGGTAGGCCCCGCCGGCGCCGGCCGCGACGACGGCGGTCACCGCGGCGGCAATCAGGATCCGGGTCCGACGGCCGGTGTCCGCGGCGGGCACCGGCGCCCCCGCGGTGTCGGCTCCCGGGGGGTACGGCGGCCCGGGAGCGTACTCGGGCACCGCGGGACCGGCCGGGGCCGGGCCGGGGGCGTCCGACGGCGGGGGCGCGGCCGGGCGGGGCGGCATCGGGCCGGTGTACGGGCAGGTGGGACGCGGGGGGCCGGTCTCCCAGGACTGGGTGTCCGGGTTCCAGCGCGGTTCGGGGCCTTGGGGCACGGCCGGTCAGCCCCCCAGGAGGGCGGCGACCGCCTGGACCACCGCCGCACCGGACGCCAGCAGCCCCACCACGGAACCGGCGTCGGAGAGCGCACCGCGCAGCCGGGCCAGCCGGCCGGGGGCGGCGGCGCCGGTGCCGGTGATCTCCTCCTCGGTGTCGGTGAGTTCGGTGGCCAGCGCCCGGACCTCGGGGCTCTCCACGGCCCGGCGGAGGTCCTCGCGCAGGGTGCGGACGGCCTGGAGGAGCTCCTCGTGGGCCGGGTCGACGGCGGGCCCGCCCTGGCCGGCGGCGTTGTTGGTGACGGTGTTGTGGTCGCCGATGGCGAAGGCGCCCTGGACGCTGCCGATGTGGATGCCGTTGCCGGATGCGTCAGCTGAGGCCACGTCAGGACCTGCCCTTCGGGGATGCGGAGTCGCTCGGGGAAGTGGAATCGCCGTTGTTGGTGATCGTGTTGTGGTCGCCGATGCCGATGGCGCCCTGGGCGGACTCGACGTAGACCCCGCCGTCGGCGACGTGCACGATCCGCTGCTCGAACTCGGCGGTCTGGTACCCCGCGTCGTGCAGGGCGCTCTTCACCCCGGCCGCCACCCGCTGCTGAACGGTCTTCAGATAGCGGGCCACGTCCATGTACTGGAAGAGCGACGCCTCATCGTCCGAGCCCAGCTGCCGGACGGACGTGGCGGGGCCCTCCGGGAGGGCGGCGCCGTGCCCCTCGGTGGCCAGGCGCCACCCGCCGCCCAGCCCGCGCAGCAGGGTGAGCAGTGCCTCGCCGGCGGAGCGGGGGCTGTGGGTCAGCGCCCAGACCGCCTTGCCGAAGTGGTGGTGGTGGCGGTACTGGTAGGCGATCCGGTCGGCGTCCTGGAAGAGCGGGCGCAGCGGCCACAGCACGTGCGGGGCCACCTCCATCATCAGCATGCCGCCCTGGGTGTGGACCCGGACGAAGACGGTGGTGACCACGCCTTCGCGCCATCCGCCGACCCGGATCCGCAGGAAGTGCCGGCGGGTCTCCCCGCCCTCCTCCAGGGCGGCGGCGCGGTGCGCCTCGAAGGCGGCGGGGTCGTACGGCGCGGCGGCGCGGGTCGGCAGGCCGTCGACGGGCAGGAAGACGCACTGGTCGATTTCGAGGGCGCGCAGGCGGTCGCGGACCGCGTCCGCCGTCGCCGGTGAGCCGGACGGCACCCGCAGCGCCTCGACCAGCGGGACGATCCGGGCGAGGATCTCGGCGTTGTCCAACGGCACCGCGGCGCCGTCGTCCCGCGGGACCAGCTCCACCGACAGCGACCAGGGCTTGAACGGCTCCCCCGCGCCGCAGAACGGATCGCCGGGGCGGTACATCACCAGCGGCCCGTGCTGCTCGATCCGCACCCGGTCGCGCAGCCGTTGGAAGCGGATGCCCTCGGCCCGCTCGGCCGGGTCGGACATCACGTCGGGGAACCGCTCCCGGGACAGCTCGCGAGCCAGTACGCGGGCGAACTGGCCCCGCTGGAGCGCGACCAGCACGGCCACCAGCACCGGCAGCAGCAGCGCCACCCAGACCGCGAACAGCATGGCGAAGCCCAGGTCCGGGGTGGTGAGGGAGCCGCCCGCTTCGCCCAGATCGCTGCCGTAGGACGACTGGGTGAGGCCGGCGTCCGCGAGGAGCGACTCGATCAGGGCGAGCGGCGACAACGCCGGCAGGATCTTCGGCAGGGTCGAGGAGAAGGCCATCAGCGCCAGTCCCGCCACGAAGACCGCCAGCGAGATCCGGGCGTACCAGCGCAGGAGGAAGGAGAAGGACCGGGCCGGCCAGGCGGTCGCCGACAGCCCGCGGACGAAACGGGCCAGGCCCAGCAGGACGACCGGGGCGAGGTAGCCCCACGCCAGCCCCCGGGACAGCAGGCCGGCCACCAGCCACACCAGCAGGATCGCCGACGACCAGGCGAGTTCGAGCCGGCGGGCGCGCAGGGCGTGGGCGAGCACCCGGGCCGCGTCGATGCCCAGGGACGGCGCGGCGAACCGCTCCTCGTGGACGTACAGCTCGTCGATGACGGCGTCGCGGAAGGTGTCGTCGAGATAGGTCCCGGCGCACAGCAGACGGGTGGCGTCGCTGGCCCCGGGCGGGGTCGGGGGGAGCCGTCCGGGCGTCGGTGGGCCCGCTGAGTCCTTGCGCAGCCGTGGCCGTGCGGCCTGCTCCCCCGGCTGCGCGGGCACCTCGTTACCGCTCATCGGCCTCCCCCGTACCTGCCGTCCATCCCAGCGCGTACCCGTCACAACGCGCCGGCGCGGTGGTGCCATTCCGCCAGCACGCACTCTCACCCGGACGTGTGAAGGGTCCGCAGCATAGAGGAGCGGAGGTCGCGCTGTCAGCGCGTTAGCGGAGTCGATCGGTCTCGCAACGGGCCGAGCCCGCACGGCCGTTGGGGCCGTACGGGCTCGGTGGGGTGGTGCGGCTGGCGCCGGCGCAGGCTCAGATCAGGCCGAGCGCACGGACCGCCTCGCGCTCCTCCGCCAGCTCCTTGACGGAGGCGTCGATGCGCGTGCGGGAGAACTCGTTGATCTCCAGGCCCTGGACGATCTCGTACGTGCCGTCCTTGGTGGTGACGGGGAAGGAGGAGATCAGGCCCTCCGGGACGCCGTAGGAGCCGTCCGAGGGGATGCCCATGGAGGTCCAGTTGCCCTCGGCGGTGCCGTTGACCCAGGTGTGGACGTGGTCGATGGCGGCGTTGGCGGCCGAGGCGGCGGAGGAAGCGCCACGGGCCTCGATGATCGCCGCGCCGCGCTTGGCGACGGTCGGGATGAAGGTGTCGGCCAGCCACTTCTCGTCGCCCACGACCTCGGCGGCGTTCTTGCCGGCGACCGTGGCGTGGAAGATGTCCGGGTACTGGGTGGCGGAGTGGTTGCCCCAGATGGTCAGGCGGTGGATCTCGGACACCGGGGTGCCGGTCTTCTGCGCGAGCTGGGTGATCGCGCGGTTGTGGTCCAGGCGGGTCATCGCGGTGAAGCGCTCCCGCGGGACGTCCGGGGCGGCACCCTGGGCGATCAGCGCGTTGGTGTTGGCGGGGTTGCCGACGACCAGGACCTTGATGTCGTCCGCGGCGTGGTCGTTGATGGCCTTGCCCTGCGGCTTGAAGATGCCACCGTTGGCCTCCAGCAGGTCGCCGCGCTCCATGCCCTTGGTGCGGGGGCGGGCGCCTACGAGCAGGGCGACGTTGGCACCGTCGAAGGCCACGTTCGGGTCGTCGGTGATGTCGATGCCCTGGAGCAGCGGGAAGGCGCAGTCGTCCAGCTCCATCGCGGTGCCCTCGGCGGCCTTGAGGCCCTGCGGGATCTCCAGGAGGCGCAGCTTGACCGGCACGTCCGCGCCGAGCAGCTGACCGGAGGCGATGCGGAAGAGGAGGGCGTAACCGATCTGGCCGGCGGCGCCGGTGACGGTGACGTTGACGGGAGTGCGGGTCATGGCGATCTCCTGCGCGGTATTCCGGGGGCAAGCCCCTGGACCACCTTGGGTGGCGGTGGGTGTCCCTGCCCATCTATCGAGGTCTCTTGGTATCGAGAGACCCGGCCGTCAGGCTATCGGACCCCCGCCCGGCCCACGTGACGGGCTGGTGTGGGACACCTCACCGGCCGTCACGCCGTCCCCGGCCGGACCACCTCGGCGGCCGCCGGGCGGGCCACTGCCGGGGCGGTCCGGTCGGGAGGGGCGACGGCCGCCCGCTCTTGGAGGGGGTGCGCGGGCGGCCGGCTGTTGTGCCACACCCGTGGGGGGTGTGGTGCGCATGCCCGGGATCCGGGAGGGCAATCCCCCCTTTTCCGCGCCGACTTTCCGCGGAGGGCGAATCCCGGCCAGGCACGGGGGGCGCGCGGCCCCGGACTCAGGCGGGCGCCATCGCCTTCTGCAGCCCGGCGTCCAGGGCCTCCAGGAACTGGTCGGTGGTGAGCCAGGGCTGCGCCGGGCCGATGAGCAGGGCCAGGTCCTTGGTCATCTGGCCGCCCTCGACGGTCTCCACGCAGACCCGCTCCAGGGTCTGGGCGAAGCGGGTCACCTCGGGGGTGTCGTCGAGCTTGCCGCGGTGCGCCAGGCCACGGGTCCAGGCGAAGACCGAGGCGATGGGGTTGGTGGAGGTGGCCTTGCCCTGCTGGTGCTGCCGGTAGTGGCGGGTGACCGTGCCGTGCGCCGCCTCGGCCTCGATGGTCCGGCCGTCGGGCGTCATCAGCACCGACGTCATCAGGCCGAGCGAGCCGAAGCCCTGGGCGACGATGTCGGACTGGACGTCGCCGTCGTAGTTCTTGCAGGCCCAGACGTAGCCGCCGGGCGACTTCAGGGCGGCCGCCACCATGTCGTCGATCAGCCGGTGCTCGTAGGTCAGCCCGCGGTCCTCGAAAGCGGTCCGGAACTCGCCGTCGAAGACCTCCTGGAAGAGGTCCTTGAAGCGACCGTCGTACTTCTTCAGGATCGTGTTCTTCGTGGACAGGTAGACCGGATAGCCGCGGTCCAGCCCGTACCGGAACGACGCCCGCGCGAAGTCGCGGATCGAGTCGTCGTGGTTGTACATCGCCAGCGCCACACCGGCGCCCGGGAACTCGTGCACCTCCCACTCGGTCGGCTCGCTGCCGTCCGCCGGGGCGAAGGTCAGGGTGAGGGTGCCGGGGCCGGGGACCTTCAGGTCGGTGGCGCGGTACTGGTCGCCGAAGGCGTGGCGGCCGACGACGACGGGCCTGGTCCAGCCGGGGACCAGCCGGGGCACGTTCTCCATGATGATCGGCTCGCGGAAGATCACGCCGCCGAGGATGTTGCGGATGGTGCCGTTCGGCGAGCGGTACATCGCCTTGAGGTTGAACTCCTCGACCCGGGCCTCGTCGGGGGTGATGGTGGCGCACTTCACTCCGACGCCGTACCGCTGGATGGCGTGCGCCGCGTCGACGGTCACCTGGTCATGGGTGGCGTCCCGGTGCTCGATGCCGAGGTCGAAGTACTTCAACTCGACGTCGAGGTACGGGAGGATCAGCCGGTCCCTGATGGACGACCAGATGATGCGGGTCATCTCGTCGCCGTCGATCTCGACGACGGGGTTGGCAACCTTGATCTTGGCCATGAGATGGACGTCCCTCTCGCGGTTGGGGCACCCCCCGGACGTCGCCAAGTTACCCGCGTCACACATGCGCGCGGCGCTACGGCACGAGGTGTGCCGCAGCGCCGCGGGACGCTTCCGAGACCAGCCCCCAGAGCCTGCCCCGTGGAGCAGGGTCGGACCGGCCCTAGCGGAGCGTGAAGTGGACGATGTCGTCCAGGAACGGGAGGTGGATCCACGGCTTGGGCTGCACCATCATCGCCAGCATCACGATCACGAAGCCCAGTCCGCCGTACGTGATCATGTCGGTGAAGCGGGACCGGACGGCCAGCATCCCCACCGACGGCAGCGCCCACCGCAGCACCGCGCCGCCCAGCAGGGACAGCCCGATCACGATCGTGCCGATCCGGAACGCGTCCAACGTGACCAGCAGCAGCCCGAGGGCGACCCCGCCCAGCACGGTGAGCAGCGGCCACTGCCGGGCCGGCGCCGGATAGTCGCCCGAAGCGGCCCGGCCGCCGCCTTCGGGGCGGGCGGTGTCGCGGGTCAGCTGCGGAAAGCGGCGCGAGGTGCGCTGCGGCTCGGACGCACCCTCCGAGTGCGCTTCGGCAGCCATGTCTGGCGGTCAGCCCCTTCCGGTGTCCAGGTCGGTGTCGAGTTTCGTCGGGTGTGCGGGGCCGCGGACGGCGGCCCCCTTCCAGGCTCGCACGGCCCGGCCGGTCAGGCACCGGCCGGCCGGCGTGCGGCCGCTCAGCCCTCGGCCGCGCGCTCCGCCGCCTCGACGACGTTGACCAGCAGCTGGGCGCGGGTCATCGGGCCGACGCCGCCCGGGTTGGGGGCGACCCAGCCGGCGACCTCGGCGACGCCGGGGTGCACATCGCCGACGATCTTGCCGTGCTCGTCCCGGCTGACGCCGACGTCCAGGACGGCCGCGCCGGGCTTGACGTCCTCGGGCTTGATGATGTGCGGCACACCGGCCGCGGCGACGATGATGTCGGCCTGCTTCAGGTGTGCGGACAGGTCGCGGGTGCCGGTGTGGCACTGGGTGACCGTGGCGTTCTCCGACTTGCGGGTCAGCACCAGCGGCATCGGGCGGCCGATGGTGATGCCGCGGCCGACGACCACCACGTGCGCGCCCTTGATCTCCACCTCGTGCCGGCGCAGCAACTGGACGATGCCGTACGGGGTGCAGGGCAGCGGCCCGTCGATGCCGAGGACCAGGCGACCCAGGCTCATCGGGTGCAGCCCGTCGGCGTCCTTGGCCGGATCCATCAGTTCCAGGACGCGGTTGGCGTCGATGCCCTTGGGGAGCGGGAGTTGGACGATGTAGCCGGTGCAGTCCGGGTTCTCGTTGAGCTCCCGGACGACCGCCTCGATCTCCTCCTGGGTGGCGGTCTCGGGCAGTTCGCGCTGGAGGGACGCGATGCCCACCTGGGCGCAGTCCCGGTGCTTGCCGTTGACGTACCAGCGGCTGCCGGGGTCGTCGCCGACCAGCAGGGTGCCCAGGCCGGGGGTGACACCCTTGGCCTTCAGCGCCTCCACGCGGGTGGTGAGCTCGGACTTGATCGCGGCGGCGGTGGCCTTGCCATCCAGAATCTGGGCAGTCATACCCCCATCCTCCCGGATGGAGGCTCCCGTGTTCCAATCAGGGCGCGCGGACGGCAGTTGTCCGGAAATGATCATTGCGGTTGCACAAAGGCTTACCGCCTTGACTGGACAGACGGAATCCTCACCTAGAAGGATTGACGCGCAGTGCCGCAGGCATCGTCGGGGGCGGGCCATGAAACAACCTGTTTTTCCTCCGAGTCACGCCGCGTCGTCCCCCACTGACACCAACGGAGGAAAGCAGCACCATGAGCTTCGGTGACCCGAACAACCCTTACGGCCAGCAGCCGCCGCAGGCCCCCCAGGGCCCGTACGGCCAGCAGCCGCCGGTCCCGCCGCAGGGCGGCCAGCCGGGCTACGGCTACCCGCAGCAGGGCGCCCCGCAGCAGCCCCAGCAGCCGTACGGCTACCCCCAGCAGGGTCAGGTCCCGCCGCAGGGTCAGCCGGGCTACGGCGGCTACCCGCAGCAGCCGGCGGCCCCGTACGGCCAGCCCGGCATGCCGGGGATGCCGGGCATGCCGCAGGGGTACGCGAGCTGGGGCGCGCGCGTCGGAGCGGCCCTCATCGACGGTCTGATCGTGGGCGCGCTGCCGGGCATCCTGTACGTCATCGCGGGCATCATGGCGGCCAGCTCGGTGAGCTCGGCCACGCCGGACTACTCCAGCTGCCAGCCCGGTGACTACTCCTGCATCCAGAACGCGGCCAACACCGCGGTGTCCTCCAGCACGCCGGTCGGTGCCATCGTGCTCACGGGGCTCGCGTGGCTGATCGGCCTGGCGGGCATCATCTTCGTCCTCATCAAGGAGGGCCAGGGCCAGAGCCCGGGCAAGAAGGTCGTGGGCATCCGCCTGGTCAAGGAGACCACCGGTCAGCCGCTCGGCTTCGGCATGGCGCTGGTCCGCAGGATCTGCCACTTCCTCGACAACTTCTGCTTCATCGGCTACCTCTGGCCGCTGTGGGACGAGAAGTCGCAGACGTTCGCTGACAAGATCGTCGGCACCGTGGTCGTGCGCAGCCAGTAAGGACGCACCGGGCCCTACTGACGCCCTGTACAGCACAGCGAAGGCCCCCTCGCAGCAGCGACCGGGGGCCTTCGTGGCGCTCGCTGATACCGCCTCAAGTCGCCTGAAGGACACCGCTCGTGAGCTATCCCAACCAGAACCCCTACGGTCCTCCCCCGGGCCAGCAACCCGGCTACGGCTATCCCCAGCAACCCCCGCAACCACAGCACCCTCAGCAACCCACAGCCCCGTACGGCGCGTACCCGGGCGGTGCGATGCCCGGGATGCAGGCGCCGTACCCGACGGTGATGCCGGGCAGCGTCAAGGCGGCCCGGGCGATGCTGTTCGTCCTCGCCGGCCTGAACCTCATCGGCCTGATCCTGGCGGTGATCGGGCTGGGCGGCGTCAGCAAGGCGTCGCACGACGCCGCGTCCTCGCCCTACGCGGACATGTCGGCGTTCAACGTCGGCAAGGGCCTGCTGATCGTGGCAATCGTGATCATCGTCGTGTTCACCGGGGCCGCGATCACGCTCGCCGCGCAGTTCGGCAACGGCGGCAAGGGCGTCCGCGTCGGCACCATCGTCTTCGGCGTCGGCAACATCCTGGTGAGCTTGGCCAGCTTCCCGCTCGGCCTGGTCCACACGGTGCTGGGCATTCTGGTGCTGGTCTTCGTCTCCAAGGACGAGGGCAACGCCTGGTTCAACCGGCCGCGTTACTGAGGCCGGCCGGAACCGCACACGGCACAGGGCCGCACCCCGGGCAAGGGGTGCGGCCCTTCGCGCTTACCGGTCCGGTCAGTGGAAGAAGTGCCGGGTGCCGGTGAAGTACATCGTCACGCCGGCCTTCTCGGCGGCCTCGATGACGAGTTCATCACGGATCGAACCACCGGGCTGGACGATCGCCTTGACGCCGGCGGCGATCAGGATCTCCGGGCCGTCGGGGAACGGGAAGAAGGCGTCCGACGCCGCGTAGGAGCCGCGGGCCCGCTCCTCGCCGGCGCGCTCCACGGCGAGCTTGCAGGAGTCGACGCGGTTGACCTGGCCCATACCGACGCCCACCGACGCGCTGTCCTTGGCGAGCAGGATCGCGTTGGACTTCACCGCGCGACACGCCTTCCAGGCGAACGCGAGCTCGGCCAACTCGTCCGCGGACAGCGCCTGTCCGGTGGCGAGGGTCCAGGTGGCCGGGTCGTCGCCCTCGGCCTGGAAGACGTCGGTCTGCTGGAGCACCGCGCCGCCCGAGAGCAGCTTGAGGTCACCGGGCTGGTGCGGGGTGCCGTCGACCTTCAGCACCCGGATGTTCTTCTTGCGGGCGAGCACCTCGACGGCGCCGTCCTCGTACGCCGGGGCGGCGATGACCTCGGTGAAGATCTCCGCGACCTGCTCGGCGAGCGCGACGGTCACCGGGCGGTTCACCGCGATCACCCCGCCGTACGCCGACACCGGGTCACAGGCGTGGGCCTTGCGGTGCGCCTCGGCGACGTCCGCGCCGACGGCGATGCCGCACGGGTTGGCGTGCTTGATGATCGCGACGCAGGGCTCGTCGTGGTCGTAGGCGGCGCGGCGGGCGGCCTCGGTGTCCACGTAGTTGTTGAAGGACATCTCCTTGCCGTGCAGCTGCTCGGCGTTGGCGATGCCGCCCGGCTGGCCGTCGACGTAGAGGGCGGCGGCCTGGTGCGGGTTCTCGCCGTAGCGCAGGGTGCTGCGGCGCTCCCAGGTCTCGCCGAGGAACTCGGGCAGCGCGGCGCCGTCCGCCTCCGGCGCGTAGACGTTGGTCATCCAGGAGGAGACGGCCACGTCGTAGGCGGCGGTGTGCTGGAACGCCTCGGCGGCCAGCCGCTTGCGGGCGGTCAGGTCGAAGCCGCCGCCCTGCGCGGCCGCCAGGACGTCGGCGTACCGCTCGGGGCTGGTGACCACGGCGACCGAGGGGTGGTTCTTGGCGGCGGCGCGGACCATCGAGGGGCCGCCGATGTCGATCTGCTCGACGCACTCGTCGGGGGTGGCGCCGGAGGCGACGGTCTCCCGGAACGGGTAGAGGTTGACGACCACCAGGTCGAACGGCTCGACGCCGAGGTCGGCCAGCTGTCGCTGGTGGTCTTCCAGGCGCAGGTCGGCGAGGATGCCGGCGTGGACCTTGGGGTGCAGGGTCTTGACCCGGCCGTCGAGGCACTCCGGGAAACCGGTGAGCTCCTCGACCTTGGTGACCGGCACCCCGGCGGCGGCGATCTTCCCGGCCGTCGACCCGGTCGAGACCAGCTGGACGCCCGCCGCGTGCAGCCCCTGGGCCAGCTCCTCCAGCCCGGACTTGTCGTAGACGCTGACCAGCGCTCTACGAATGGGGCGGACCTGCAAGGTCCCCGGTTGTGGGTGGTGGTGGGTGGCGGGCGGGCGGATGGGCCGCTGCGTACCTTCGGTGGCGGTCACGAGATACGTACCTTTCGTCCCTCTATGCGGTAGCCGTGACGGGCCAGACGCCCCACGACCTCGACGAGCAGCGATCGCTCGACTTCCTTGATGCGCTCATGCAGCGCGGATTCGTCGTCCTCCTCCCGGACCTCGACCACGCCCTGGGCGATGATCGGGCCGGTGTCGACACCGTCGTCGACGAAGTGGACGGTGCAGCCGGTGACCTTCGCGCCGTACGCGAGCGCATCGCGCACGCCGTGGGCACCGGGAAAGCTGGGCAGTAGCGCCGGGTGGGTGTTGAGCGTCCGGCCGCCGAAGCGGGCCAGGAACTCCTTGCCCAGGATCTTCATGAAGCCGGCCGAGACCACGAGGTCGGGGGCGTGCGCGGCGGTCGCCTCGGTGAGCGCCGCGTCCCAGGCCGCCCGGTCCTCGTAGTCCTTGACCCGGCAGACGAACGTCGGCAGACCGGCCCGCTCGGCGCGCTCCAGGCCGACGATCCCGGTCCGGTCGGCGCCCACGGCCACGATCTCGGCGCCGTACGCCGCGGCGCCCTCCTCGGCGATGGCGTCGAGGAGGGCCTGGAGGTTGGTGCCCGATCCGGAGACGAGTACCACGATCCGGGCCGGCGCGGAGCGAGCGGGAAGAGAAGAGGAGGCCACGATGGGGTCTTTCTCGACAGATCTTGCGGGTCAAAGATGCGGTGTGAGGTTTGTGCGGTCGCACAAAGCGAGGGGTTTCGTGAATACGGGGAACCCTACGAAGGCGCCGACCGTCAGCAACGATACCGGCACACCGAGCGGCCCCCGCGGGACGGGGGCGAGCACGGCAGGTAGCGTCGGGCGGGAGAACGCATGCAGTTCACGGTGACCGTCCGCCCGGCCCACCGGCCGGACGGACGCCCACGACAAGGGGAAGACTCACTCCAGATGCCGGACCGACGCCGCCGCGCGGCTCTCCTCCTCCCTCCCCCCGCTGCCGCTGGGAGGGTCCCCCAGCCCGCCACCACCCCCGGGGCGGTCTTCCTGCCGCGCGAGCGCAAGTCGTCCTCCGCCCCGGATTCACCGCCCGCCGGCACCCCGGGCCGGTCCGCCGCCGACGGCCGGGACGACAACCCGTTCGCGCCGCCGCCGGCCGGCACCCCCGACCAGGAGTGGCGCCCGCGTCCCCAGCCCAACGGGCAGGCGCACGGCGACGACGGCAACGGCGGCGGGGACGGGCGGCCGCAGGACCAGCCCCCGGCCTGGGGCAGTCAGTGGAGCGACCGCCAGCCGGGCCGGCAGGGCGGCGACTTCGGCACCCGGCCGGGCCGGGGCGGCGGCCAGGGCGGTTCCGGCGGACCGGGCGGACCGGGCGGCGGCCCCGGTGGGCTGCGCTGGGACCCCACCGACCCGCTCCAGCGGCGGGCCCGCTACGCACTCCTGGCCGGGATGTGGGCGTTCTTCTTCGTGCTCTTCAGCCTGCCGGAGGTGGCGCTGCTGCTGGGCTCGCTCTCCCTCTACTGGGGCATCAGCGCGCTGCGCGGCAAGTCCGACCCGAAGAAGGCGGCCGCCGCGACCCTGGAGGGGCGCCCGGCCGCCGGCGGCACCCCGCCCCCGCCGGGCCGGCCCGGTGGCACCCCCGGCGCGACGGGCCGGCCGCAGACCACCGCCGCGATCGCCGGTCTGGTGACCGCCTCGTTGGCGCTGATGATGGTGGCCGCGACCTTCACCGTCCAGGTCGTCTACCGCGACTACTTCACCTGCGTGAACGACGCGCTGACCCAGGCGGCGGGCAAGTCCTGCGAGAAGCTCCTCCCGCCGCAGCTCCGGCCGCTGCTCAGCCAGCCGGAGCAGCAGTAGCGGAGCGGTAGTGGTCAGGGGTGCGGGGCGGCCGAAGGGCATGCGCCGCACCCCTGATTGCACCCCTGATTGCGCGCTCAGGCGGCGGGCTCCCGGTTCGGCTTCCGGTTCGACTTCCGGCCGGCACCCGGGCTCGGCTCCCCGCGGCCGGCCCGGCGGCGGAACGGGAGGTGGGGCAAATAGCGGCGGCGGCCGGGCGGCCGTCCGTCCGCCGCCAGGCGCGCGGACAGCCGCCGCCAGGCGCGCAGCACCAGCGTCCCGGGCACCCCGGCCAGCCCCGTCCAGCCGGCCGCCGCCAGGCCGGTCCGCCACCAGCTGGGGCCGAACGAGGCGAGGGCCCCCGACCCCAGTGCGCCGCCGGCCAGACCGGCGAGCACCGCCATCGCCACCCCGCACAGGACCGCCGCCAGGGCCGCCGTCCCGGCGGTCCGGCGCCACGACCGGTGGCCGTCACCGGCCGCGTACCGCGCCAGCAGCACCGTCGCGGTCACCGGTACCACCAGCGCCAGCACCACGTCCGGCCAGGACGTGGGCCCCGGCTCCGGCACGCCGCTGAGCAGCGGGAAGTACGGCAGTGGGGGGCGGGGTGAGACGGCCAGCGGGCCGACCGTGGTGCCCACGCCGACGGTGAAGCCGGGCCCCAGGCCGTAGGCGGCGCCCCAGACGGCCGCGTTGGGGAGCAGGGTGAGGCAGAGCAGCAGCACCGTGCAGCCGCCGGCCCAGTCGGCGGCGAGCCGGCCCAGGTCGTCGCCGAACCGGCCGGCGTGCAGGGCCAGCCCGAGGAGGGTGAGCGCGGCGCCGGAGGCGAGCAGGGCGAGGGTGGCGGCGGCCGCGGCCTTGCCTGCGGTGGCGAGGCGGGGCCCGGTGAGGGCGGCGCGGAGGACGGCCGGCAGCGCCGCGAAGGTCCGCACGAACCGGTCCGGCAGCAGGGCCGCGGCGTCCGATCCGAGGGTGTGCCAGGCGGTGGCGGCGAACGTGGCGACCGCGGTGCCGGGGACGGCGAGCAGGGCGGAGAGCGGTGCGGCGGTCAGCCGGCCGGTCGAGGTGTAGAGCAGCGCGCCGAGGGCGACCAGCAGGTATCCGGCGAGCAGGGCGCCGAGCAGGGTGCGCGGGGCGACCGGCCGGCCGGCGGCCGACGCCGCGGGGTCGGAGTCGGTGAGGGCGGCCGTGGCCAGGGTGTCCCGGGCGGCGCGGTGCAGCAGCCAGATCGGCAGGGCGGCGAGCAGCAGGGGGACCACGCCGACCGGTGCCGGAATGCCGGACGGCGTCGCCTCGCGGACCAGGCCCCCGCCGTGTGCCGTGAACCAGAGTCCGGCGGCCAGGTGCAGGGCCCGGGAGGGGCCGCTGTCCGGGTACGGGGAGGCGACCCAGAGCAGCAGGACGGCGACCGCGAGCGCCCCGAGACCGAGGCCGGCGGCGGTCACTCCGCTGACGACGGCGGTGCCGATCGCGGAGGAGCGCCGCGCGGCGGTCCGGCCGTGCGAGGACAACGTGGTGCCGCGTTCGGTCAACTGGCTCACACGGCCATGCTGCCAATAACGTCCGATTCCGCCACGTACCGGGCATCCGTCCGACGTGTCGCGCGAGATCCGCCGCCCGGCGTTTCCAGACTTCCGGTATGAGCGAGCACGACCGGCGGCAGCCTGACCAGCGTTCCGACACCACATCAGAGAGGCGTGGAGTGCGCCTACTTGACTGTCCGTCAGCGGAGTTCGACGCACTGTACGGCGCGCACGCCGGGCCGTTGATCCAGCAGGCGCTGGTGCTCACCGGGCGGGCCCGGCTCGCCCGGCGGGCCGTCGAGCGGGCGTTCCGGACCGCCTGGCAGCGGTGGCCGGAGGTGGCGGCGGCGCCGGATCCGGTGGGGTGGGTGCGGGCGGCCGCCCACGACCACGCGCTGGCGCCGTGGCGACGGCTGTTCCCCGAGCTGCGGTCCGCCGAGCGCCCCGGGCCGGGGACACCCGCGCCGCCGCCGGCCGCGCCGGGGGACCATGCGCTGCTGGTGGCGGTGTTGGCGCTGCCCGCCCCGTACCGCCGTGCGCTGCTGCTGCACGACGGGCTCGGACTGGGGCTGCACGAGACCGCGGTGGAGGTGGAGGCCAGTACGCCGGCGGCGACCGGACGGCTGGCCCACGCCCGGGGGTGCCTGGCCGAGCGGCTGCCGGAGCTGGGGCTGGCGGGGCTGCCGCCGGACCGGCAGGGTGCGGTGCTGCACGCCCGGCTGGGTGCGCTGACGGCGTCCCGCCCGGTGGTGCCACCGCCCGCACGCGACGTCCGGGCCGGCGCTGAGCGGTGGACCCGGCTGACCACCCGCGCGGGGTTCGGGGCGCCCGGGCTGCTGGCGGTGACGGCGCTGGTGGTGGCGCTCACCGCGCCGGACGGCTCGCACCCGCCGCCGCGGCCGGCCGTGGCGATCCCGTCCGCACCGTCCGCGCGGGCGGCGGCAGCACCGGCGGTCCAGCCGGCGCATCGGACCCGGCGCCACCGGGCGGCGGTGCGCCGGACGCCGCCGCCCGGTGCCCGGCTCGCCCCCGACGTCCGGTGAGCCCGGCGCACTTCGGTGTGCGCACGAACGGCCGTGGGCCCGCACCCGGGAAGGGTGCGGGCCCACGGCCGTCATGCGGTGCTGCCGCCGCCGGACAGGACCGGCGGCAGCAGCGAGGAGTCGCGTCAGCCGCCCAGGATCTCGCGGGCCAGCAGCGCGGTCTCGGACGGGGTCTTGCCGACCTTCACGCCCGCGGCCTCCAGGGCCTCCTTCTTCGCCTGGGCGGTGCCGGACGAGCCGGACACGATGGCGCCGGCGTGGCCCATCGTCTTGCCCTCGGGCGCGGTGAAGCCCGCCACGTAGCCGACGACCGGCTTGGTGACGTTGGCCTTGATGTAGTCGGCCGCACGCTCCTCGGCGTCGCCGCCGATCTCGCCGATCATCACGATCAGGTCGGTGTCGGGGTCGGCCTGGAACGCCTCCAGGGCGTCGATGTGCGTGGTGCCGATGACCGGGTCGCCACCGATGCCGACGGCCGACGAGAAGCCGATGTCCCGCAGCTCGTACATCATCTGGTAGGTCAGCGTGCCGGACTTCGACACCAGGCCGATGCGGCCGGGCTTGGTGATGTCGCCCGGGATGATGCCGGCGTTGGACTGACCGGGGGTGATCAGGCCGGGGCAGTTCGGGCCGATGATCCGGGTCTTGTTGCCCTTGGCCTTGGCGTACGCCCAGAAGGCGGCGGAGTCGTGCACCGCGATGCCCTCGGTGATGACGACGGCCAGCGGGATCTCGGCGTCGATGGCCTCGACGACGGCGGCCTTGGCGAAGGCCGGCGGGACGAAGAGGACGGAGACGTTGGCGCCCGTCTTCTCCATCGCTTCCTTGACGGAGCCGAAGACCGGGACCTCGGCGCCGTCGAAGTCGACGCTGGTGCCGGCCTTGCGCGGGTTGACACCGCCGACGATGTTGGTGCCGTCGCCCAGCATGAGCTTGGTGTGCTTCATGCCGGTGGCGCCGGTCATCCCCTGGACGATGACCTTGCTGTCCTTGGTGAGGAAGATAGCCATGGTTGTTGGAGTCCTCGTCCCTTACTTGGCCGCGGCCAGCTCGGCGGCCTTGTCGGCCGCACCGTCCATCGTGTCCACGCGCTGCACCAGCGGGTGGTTGGCGTCCGAGAGGATCTTGCGACCCAGCTCCGCGTTGTTGCCGTCGAGGCGGACGACCAGCGGCTTGGTGACGTTCTCGCCCTTGGACTTCAGCAGCTCCAGGGCCTGCACGATGCCGTTGGCGACCTCGTCGCACGCGGTGATACCGCCGAAGACGTTGACGAACACGGACTTCACGTCCGGGTCGCCGAGGATGATCTCCAGGCCGTTCGCCATGACCTCGGCGGAGGCGCCGCCGCCGATGTCGAGGAAGTTGGCGGGCTTGACGCCGCCGTGGTTCTCGCCGGCGTAGGCGACGACGTCCAGGGTGCTCATGACGAGACCCGCGCCGTTGCCGATGATGCCGACCTGGCCGTCGAGCTTGACGTAGTTCAGGCCCTTGGCCTTGGCCGCGGCTTCGAGCGGGTTAGCCGCGTCCTTGTCCTCCAGGGCGTCGTGCTCCGGCTGGCGGAACTCGGCGTTGGCGTCCAGGGAGACCTTGCCGTCGAGGGCGAGGACCTCACCGGAGGCGACCTTGGCCAGCGGGTTGACCTCGACCAGGAGGGCGTCCTCCTTGACGAAGGTCTGCCACAGGGTGACCAGCACCTCGGCGACCTGCTCGGCGACCTCGGCCGGGAACTTCGCCTGGGCGACGATCTCGCGGGCCTTCTCGATGGAGACGCCCTCGTTGGCGTCGACCGGGACCTTGGCCAGGGCCTCCGGCTTGGTGGCCGCGACCTCCTCGATGTCCATGCCGCCCTCGACGGAGGCCATGGCGAGGAAGGTGCGGTTGGTGCGGTCGAGGAGGTACGAGACGTAGTACTCCTCGGCGATCTCCGGCGCGGTCTCGGCGATCATCACCTTGTGGACCGTGTGGCCCTTGATGTCCATGCCGAGGATGTCCGTCGCGCGGGCGACGGCCTCGTCCGGCGTGGCGGCCAGCTTCACGCCACCGGCCTTGCCACGGCCGCCGACCTTCACCTGCGCCTTGACGACCGACTTGCCGCCAAGGCGCTCGGTCGCCGCGCGGGCCGCCTCAGGCGTGTCGATGACTTCACCGGCCAGCACCGGTACACCGTGCTTGGCGAAGAGGTCCCTCGCCTGGTACTCGAACAGGTCCACGCGCGTCCGTCCCTTGTCTTCTCAGAATCGCCGTAGTGATCGCGGTTCGTTCGTCTGCGATGGGCGTGCCGCGAAGGGCAACGTGACGGCGCTGTCACTGGGGAGGCGTATACACGGTGTCCGGATACGCGGCATGTCCGTCTCGCAGGGTATCGCCGCTGGACATGCGTCCCTAAATCGCAGATCACACTCCGGCGGTGATTACGGTCACAGATCTTTTGGCCAACGTACTTCGCCGCCCCTTTTCCGCAGGGCCGCCCCGGCGCGCCGGAGGCATTTCGCAGGGCCGACCGGGCACGGGGGCGGCCGCGCCGTCATCCGCCGTGCACTCCGTCGCGGTGCGCCGTTCGGGCGCCGGGTCCCGATGACCCCGTGCGCCCGGGCGGCCGCGGCCCTTCCGGTTCCGGTTGCGGGGAGGTGGGAAACCGTTGGGGGAGAACGCGCGACGCGCCCACACAAGACCTCCGCAGGGGGTGTCCGGAAAGCTCCTTGACCCTCAACTCCCCCCAGAACAGACTGCGTTGAGCACTTACGCATCAGGAGTCACAAGCCGGAGTCGCACCTGTCCGGGCTTGATCCCGTGCAGGTCGGACCGCAGATCACGGACCGCCTCGCACCGGATGCAGACGGGGGAACTTGATGGGTAGCGGGGGGACGCACGACCACGATCGGCACGGGGTGCGGTCGCGGGCTCTTCCGCACCCGCCGCCCCTCCCCCTTCTTCCCGCCCATCCCTCCCGGTTTTCTCGATTTCTTGGTGTCCTCACACTCGGTGCCTGAAGGGATTGGAGGGGGAATGCCGACACATACGACCTATCCCGGCGTCTATGTCGAAGAGCTTCCCAGCAGCATCCGCAGCATCACCACCGTGACGACTTCCGTGACCGCGTTCGTCGGTCACACCCGGCGCGGTCCACTCAATGAGCCGGTCCGGATCACCAGCTTCGCCGATTTCGAACGCCGCTTCGGCGGCCTGACCTCGCGCAGCCCGGTCGCCTACGCCGTACACCAGTTCTTCGGCAACGGCGGCGCCGACGCGGTGATCGTCCGGGTCGCCAAGGCCGGCACCGGCAAGGAGGCCCAGGTCACCCTGGAGTCCACCGAGGGCCGCAGCCAGTGCCCAGTCCTGGAGGTGCACGCCAAGGAGCCCGGCATCTGGGGCGACGGCCTGCGGGTCGCCGTGGACCACGACACGCCTGCCTGTCGCCCGACCGCCACCCCGGCAGGAGGCGCTGCGGGCCGCCCCTCCCCTTCGGAGGGGACCTTCAACCTCCAGGTCCTCGACGCGCACGGCACGGCCCGCGAGTCCTTCACCGGCCTGTCCATGGACCCCGGCGACGGCCGGTTCGTCGAGACGGTGGTCAACGCCGGCTCGACGCTGATCCGGGTGGTCGCGGTCGGCGAGGACCGCCCGGACCCGTCCGGCACCGTCTCCAAGCCGTTCCACCACGAACTCCCGGATCTGAACGTGGAGTTGACGGTGAAGATCGGCGAGGTGGAGCGGGAGTTCACGCTCTACGACCCGGACTGCGACGGCGAGCCGCCGTGTGACGTCACCGAGCTGGCGCTGCTGCTGGAGCACAAACTGCGGGCCCTGCCGGACGCCCCCGGCAAGCACGCCTTCGCCGGTGCGCAGGTGATCGCCTTCGGGCGCCGTATCCAGGTCGTGGCCGGCTCCGCCGACCCCGGTGACGTGGTCCGCTTCGTCGGCGAGTGCGCCAACGACCTGGGGCTGGAGGCATCGGTCAACCCGCCGGTCTTCCCGCTGTGCGGCGGCGAGGACGGCGACCCGCCGGGACCGCGCGACCTCATCGGCAGCGAGGCCCGCAAGAGCGGCCTCCAGGCGCTGCGCGACATCCCCGACGTCAATCTGCTCGCCCTGCCCGAGCTGGCCTCGTACCCGTCCACCGACGACATGGTCACGGTGATCTCGGCGGCCCAGCGGCTGTGCGAGGAGCGGCGGATGTTCCTGCTCGTCGACGCGCCCGCGGCCTGGGGCAGCGTGGACGCCGCCCGGGCCGGGATCGGCGCCTTCGACGCGGTCCGCGGCAACCACGCCGCCCTGTACTTCCCGCACCTCCAGCTCACCGACCCGCTCACCGGCCGGCTGCGCTCCTTCCCGCCGTCCGGCGCGCTGGCCGGCGTGATCGCCCGCACCGACGGCGAGCGCGGAGTGTGGAAGGCCCCTGCGGGCACCGAGGCGCGGCTGGCCGGCGTGCACGGGCTGACCGTCAAGCTCACCGACCGCGAGAACGGCCTGCTGAACCCGCTCGGCATCAACTCCCTGCGGACCTTCCCGATGGTCGGCCCGCTGGTGTGGGGCGCCCGCACGCTCCAGGGCTCGGACGCCCTGGACAGCGAGTGGAAGTACGTCCCGGTGCGGCGGCTGGCCCTGCACGTCGAGGAGAGCCTGCTGCGCGGTCTCCAATGGGTGGTCTTCGAGCCCAACAACGAGCAGCTGTGGCAGCAGATCCGGCTCAACGCCTCGGCGTACCTGCACACGCTCTTCGAGAAGGGCGCCTTCAAGGGCGGCACCCCTCGGCAGGCGTACTTCGTCAAGTGCGACAAGGACACCACGACCGAGGCGGACATCGAGAACGGGATCGTGAACGTCGTGGTCGGCATCGCGCCCGTCAGGCCGGCCGAGTTCGTGATCGTCAAGATCCAGCAGCTGGCCGGGCAGTTCGACCTCTAGGGCGCGGGGCGCCGTGGCGCGGCGCGCGGCGCCGAGCCGCGCCACGGTGCCGGCGCGCCGGAATGCGACGTGAAGGAATCCGACGTGAAGGAATCCGATGGCTGAGTTCAAGATCAACGCCCATCGCTTCGACCCGTACAAGAACTTCAAGTTCCTGGTCCTGTGGGACGGCCGGACGGTCGCGGGGGTCAGCAAGATCAGTCCGCTCAAGCGCACCACCGAGGTCGTCAAGCACCGCAACGGCGGCGACCCCAGCTCCCCGCGCAAGTCCCCGGGCCGCTCCGAGTTCGAGGGCATCACCCTGGAGCGCGGGGTCACCCACGACCCGGAGTTCGACCGCTGGGCCAACAAGGTCTGGCAGGTCGGCGCCGGCCTCGGCTCGGAGGTCTCGCTCGCCGACTTCCGCAAGGACATCATCATCCAGGTCCTCAACGAGGCCGGCCAGGTCGCCGTCTCGCACAAGATCTACCGGTCCTGGCCGAGCGAGTACCAGGTCCTGGGCGAGATGGACGCCAACGCCAACGCGGTGGCCATCCAGAGCCTCAAGCTCGAATGCGAGGGCTGGGAACGCGACTACGAGGTCCCCGAACCCGAGGAGCCCTCGTTCACCAACCCGGCCTGAGCAGCGGCGCCGGGGTGGTGGGGCAACGGGGTAACGCATGACGGTCACCGGGCCGGCGGAACTGCTGGCCACCTGGGAGGCCGGGCTGGCCGAGCAGGGCGCCGCCCGGGCCCTTCTGCTGCACCGGGCGGCCCGGCCCGAAGCGGCTCCCGACGCCCTGCTGGCGGTGCCGCTCGGGGAGCGGGCGGCCGACCTCTTCGCCCTGCGCCGGGCGCTGTTCGGCGACCGGCTGGAGGTCACGCTCGCCTGCACGGTGCCGGCGTGCGGTGCGGCGATGGAGTTCGAGCTGGACGCCGGGGAGTTCGCGGCCACCCGCCCGCGGCCGCCCGAGGGCGGACTGCGGGTGACGGAGGGCGAGTGGACGCTGCGTTTCCGGTTGCCCGCCGCCGCGGACCTGGCCGCCGTGGCCGCCGCCCGACCAACGGACGGCACGGACGCCCGGCGGCTGCTCGCGGCACGCTGCGCGCTCGCCGCACAGCGGGCCGGCCGGGAGGCCACCGGCGAGGAGGTCGCCCAGCTGCCCGATCCGGTGCTCAAGCGCTTCGCCGAGGCCGCCGAGGCCGCCGACCCCGGCGCGGAACTGACGCTGGAGATCGCCTGCCCGGAGTGCGGCGCGGCCACCCCGGCGGAGCTGGACATCGCCGCGTACCTGTGGACCGAACTGGACGCCTGGGCCCGGGACCTCCTCCTCGACGTCCATCTGCTCGCCTCGGCCTACGGCTGGAGCGAGCCCGAGATCCTGGCGCTCAGCCCGCTGCGGCGCCGCTACTACCTGGAGCTGTGCGCGGATGCCTGAGATGCCCGAGCGGACGCCCACCGCGTCCGGCGACTACCTCGGCCGGCTGCTGGCGCGGCACGCCCCCGCGCCGCCCGCCGATCCCTTCGGCGCGCCCGACGGCAGCGACGTCCCGGCGCGACGCACCCTCGTCCGGCCGCGGCTGCCGGGCCCGTTCGAGCGGGTGGAGGCAGTGCGCGGACCGGCCGTCGACGATCCGGACGACGCCGGGTCGTCATCCCCGCGGGCGTCCGGGTGGCCCGCCCCGGCACCGTTCGCCGGTGCACCGCCGCGCGCCGCACCGCGGACGGAGATCCGTACCCGGCACGAACGGGAGACGGTGATCCGCACCGCGGCGGCGCCGGAGGCCGAGCGCGGGGCGGCCGACCCGTGGCCGGGGCCGGTCACCGCACCGCTGCTGCGGCCCGCGGCGACGGCCGTGCCCGGGGCCCGGGCGGCCGCCGGCGACGGCGGGGCGCCGCCGGGGCGGTCGGGGGCGCACGGCACGGCGGGGGCGGCGGCCCGGGGGGCATCGCGGTGGGGTGCGGAGGCGGTCGGCCCGGCATCCACCGGCGCCCTGCGGCCGCGGGCCGACGCCGGGCCGGCGCCCCGTGGGCCCGCACCGGCCCGCGCCGCGTCCGCGACCGGTCGGCGGGGACCGCGCGGCCCCGCCGAGCGGGTGGTGCACGTACAGATCGGCCGACTTGAGGTCAGTGCGACCGGCGCGGCCGGCAGCGAACGGCCCGCGGCGGGCGCCCGCCCGGCGCGACCCGAGCGGCGCGCGCCCGCGCTGAACCTCGCGGACTATCTGGCTTCCCAGCAACGGACTTCAGGGGGACGGTCCACATGAGCAACGCACTCGCCCTCGCGACGGTCACCCAGGCCCTTGCGCTGCTGATCGAGCACAATCTCCACCCCGAGATCGACCTGGCCGTCTCGGTGGAGACCCGCAAACCGCCCGCCGATCCGCCGACCGACCCGACGATCACGGTCTTCCTGTACCAGGTCACCCACAACCCCTCGATGCGCAACAACGACCTGGTCACCCGCGCCTCCGACGGCACCCTGCTCAAACGCCCCGCCGCGGCGATCGACCTGCAGTTCCTGATCAGCGCGTACGGCGAGGAGCAGGAGCTGGTCGGGCAGCGGCTGATCGGCAGCGTGGTGCGGACGCTGCACGAAATCCCGGTACTGCCACGGGAGTTGATCGAGGAGGCGGCGGAGCGCCCCTATCTGGCGGGGAGCGATCTCGCCGAGTCGTTGCAGAAGGTCCGCTTCGCGCCGACCCAGATGGACATCGACGAAACCTCCAAGCTCTGGGGCATGCTCAACAACACGCCCTACTCCCTGTCGGTGGCCTACCAGGCGTCGCTGGTGCTGCTGGACGGCCACCAGAAGCCGGCCCCGGCCCGCCCGGTGCGGCGACCGGAGGTGACGGTGGTGCCGGTGGTACCGCCGGAGGTGCCGTTGGGGGGCGCGGGGGGCTCGATATCGGCAGCGGCACCGGACCCGGCATCGGACGCGGCATCGGACGCGGCATCGAACGTGACGTCCGGTCAGGCGGCCTCCGCCCCGAAGACTGCCGCCCCGGCGGCCTCCGCCCCGGCCGCCTCCGCCCCGGCGAAACGGGCCGCGAATAGGGCCGCGGGCGGCACCCCGGCGACGGTCAAGTCCACTGTTGAGCGCGGGAGTTCGGGCGGGGGCCGGGCGGGGGGCCGGCCGCGCACCCGCACCCGTAAGGCGACCGGCGACGGCGCGCGCGACGCGGTCCGCACCGACGAACCAGCCCGCACCGACGACCCGGGCCGGACCGACGACGGTGGGGAGGGCTGAGGCGCGGTGCGGGGAACGGGGGCGGAGGAGGACATGGCGGGCACCGGCGGGAGCGGCCCCGGGGCGGCGGCGCACGGCGGCGCGGACGGGAAAGCGGGCGGGGAAGCGGGCGGGGAGGCGCTGGCCGCCGCCGTCCGGGGCGTGCTCGCGCGCCTGGACGCGCATGCCGCCCGCGCCCACGGAAACGCCCCGACGGGCGAACCCGAGGACGAACAGCAGGACGAACAGCAGGGCGAACAGCAGGGCGGCAACAGGAAAGAGAACGGGAACGGGAAGGGGAGAGGCAACGGGAACAGGAGCGGCAACGAGGGCTCGGGCGCGGGCGGAAACGGCCGGCGTACCGGCGCCCCCCGCGCGCTCGCCACCGGCACCCCCTCCCCCCGGGCCCTCGACACCCTCACCGCCTGCTTCGGGCTGACGCCCTTCGAGCGGCAGGTCGTGCTGCTCGCCGCGGCCGCCGAACTGGACCCGACCACCGCTGTCCGCTGCGCCGCCGCCTGCGGCGATCCGACCCGCCCGTACCCCACGTTCTCGCTCGCCCTGGCGGCGCTCGACGAACCCCACTGGAGCGCCCTGACCCCGGTCGCCCCGCTGCGCCGCTGGCGGCTGGTCGAGGTGGCGGACGAGACCGGGTTGACCACCGGCCGGCTGCGCCTCGACGAGCGGATCCTGCACTTCCTGGCCGGCGCGCCCTACCTGGATGCCCGACTGCACGGCCAACTCCGCCGCACCGGCGCGCCCGAGACCCTGCCGCCCGGGTACGAGGCGGCCGCCCTGCGGGTGGCGGCGGGCTGGGCGGGCGCCGGCCCGGACGCCCCGCTCCGCGTCGAACTGGTCGGCGGCGACCTGCGGACCCGCGGGGAGATCGCGGCCACCGCGGCCCGCCGTTCGGGGCTCGGCCTGTACTCGATGGCCGCCACGGACCTTCCGACCGACCCCGCCGAACGGGACCGGCTGGCCCGGCTCTGGCAGCGGGAGGCGATCCTGCTGCCGGCCGCGCTGCTAGTCGAGGTCGGCGAGTTGGACCGCGAGCAGTACGCCGCAGCGGACGCCTTCATCGCGGGGGCCGCCGTCCCGCTGGTCGTCTCCAGCCAGGACCCGCGGCAGACCGGCCAGCCGCGCGGCGAGCGGGTCACCGTACCGAAGCTCTCCGACGAGGAGCAGCTGGGGCTCTGGGCGGACGCCTTCACCGACCTCCCCGAGGTAACGGACCGTCATCTTGCTTCGCTGGTCGCCCAGTTCCAGCTCGCGCCGCACGTCATCCGCGCGGCCGCCGCCGCCGTGCGCCGCGACCTGCCGGCCTCCGACACCCTCGACGCCGCCGAGCTGGCCTGGCAGGCCGGCCTCACCGAGGCGCGGATGGGCCTGGACGAGCTGGGCCGCCGGATCGAACCGCGGGCCGACTGGGACGATCTGGTGCTCGCCGACCGCCAGTTGCGCATCCTCCAGGAAGTCGTCGCGCACGTACGCCAGCGCGCCACCGTCTACCAGGACTGGGGCTTCGCGAAGTCGCTGCGCAGCGGTCTGGGCGTCACCGCGCTCTTCGCGGGCGGTTCCGGCACCGGCAAGACGCTGGCCGCCGAGGTGATGGCCAAGGAACTGGGCCTGGACCTCTTCGTCATCGACCTCTCCCAGGTCGTCAGCAAGTACATCGGCGAGACGGAGAAGAACCTCAGCCGGGTCTTCGACGCGGCCGAGCGCGGCGGGGCGCTGCTCCTCTTCGACGAGGCGGACGCGCTGTTCGGCAAGCGCAGCGAGGTCAAGGACAGCCACGACCGCTACGCCAACCTGGAGGTCAGCTACCTGCTGATGCGGATGGAGGCGTACCGCGGCCTGGCCGTCCTCACCACCAACATGAAGAAGGCCCTGGACTCGGCCTTCATGCGGCGGATCCGCTTCGTAGTCGACTTCCCCTTCCCCACCGAACGGGAGCGGGCGGAGATCTGGCGCCGGGTGCTGCCGGCGCAGGCTCCGACGAAGGGCATCGACCCGGCGCTGCTGGCCCAACTCACCGTCGCCGGCGGCTCGATCCGCAACATCGCGCTCTCCGGCGCCTTCCTAGCCGCGGAGGAGGGCGACCGCCTCCAGATGCGCCACATGCTGGCCGCGGCCCGCACCGAGTACCTGAAGTTGGAACGTTCTCTGGCGCCGTCGGAGGTCCACGGATGGGTCTGAACCACGAGGTCGGCAGGAACGTCGCGCGGGCGGCTGGAAGCGGTCCGGGGCAGGGGGGCGGTCGGGGTGCCGTAGCCGGTACCGGTCGGGGTGCCGCAGCCGGTACCGGTCCCGGTGCCGGAGTCGGAATCGGTGCCGCGTCACCGTCACCGTCGCCGTCGCCGTCGCCGGTACCGGGAGCGGCAGCACCGGCGGCCGAGGGGCCGCAGTCCGCCCGTTCCGCCGGCACGTTCCGAATCGAGATCGACGAGTTGGTGCTGGACGGCTTCGACGCCCGGGTGGATCCGAGCCGGGTATCGGCCGCCTTCCAGGCCGAGTTGAGCCGTCTCGTACGCGAGCGGGGCGTACCGCTGGCGGCGGACGGTGGTGGTGCGGGCATCGCGCTCGACGGGCTCGCCGGCCTGCCGCCGCTGCCGGCCACCACCCACCCCGTACGGCTGGGTGAGGCACTGGCCCGTGCGGTGCACGCGGGCCTCGCCGGACGGGGGGAGGCGCGATGAGCAGCTCGGCCCGGTCGGCCGCCCAGGACGGCCAGTCCGCCCGCGACGAACGGCGTCGCAAGCGCAAGGAGCGGTCCGCCAGGTCCGCCGCCCCCGAGCCCAAGCGCATCGTCAGCGGCGCCGGCCAGCCCCTCGACCTGAGCGTCCGCCGTGAGCTGGAGGAACAGCTCGGCCACGACTTCAGCCAGGTCCGCCTGCACACCGACCGCGACTCCGGGCAGCTCGCCGAGCTGATGGGCGCCGACGCGTTCGCCGTCGGCCAGGACATCTTCTTCCGCGCGGGCACCTACCGCCCCGGTACGGCCGACGGCCAGCGCCTCCTCGCCCACGAACTCCTGCACACCGTCCAGAACCCGCACGGCCTGGGCGCGCTGCGTGCCGGCCGCGACCTGGGCGCGGTCAGCCTGCCGCAGGAGACCGTCGAACGGGAGGCGGAGTCGGCGGCGCAGGAGTCCGTCCGGTCCGCCATGCTGGGCGCCGTACGGGCGGCCGAGCCGGCGGCCGAGATCGAACCGGGCCAGGCCACCCCGGGCTGGCTGCGCTACGCCACGGTGGACGCCGACCGCCGCCGCAGGGAGCTGATCGACCCGGCGACGCTGGTGGACCGGCTGGCCAACGGGGTGCTGCGGTCGTTGCGGGGGGATCCGGAGGACCGCTCCAAGCGCGCCCGGATGCAACTGGCGCAGCTGCCCGACGAGTTGCAGGACGCGGTGCTGGAGCGGCTGGAGCGGCGACTGCTCAGCTCGGAGCACGAGCGGGTGCTCGACCTCGTCGCGGAGATCGAGGCCGACGAGGACCTGGAACGCGGTTCGCTCGATGCGCCGGTGATCGAGACGGACCCCGCCGAGGCACTGCGGTTCACCCGCGAGAGCGAGTGGCGGGCGGCGGCCGAACAGCGGGAGCAGGAGCAGAAGCCGGGCCTGGCGCCCGGGCCGGAGAAGGACGAGGACGAGGCGGCGGGCGCCACCGGGAGCACCCCGCGAAACGGCGGGACCCGGGAGGACGGCACCACTCCGCAGGGCGGCGGCACACCGGGCGGGCCCGTCTCGGAGGGCGGGAACGCGGGGCCGGAGCAGCGTCGGGGTGGCGGGGGCTCGTCCCCAGGGCCCGCTGCCGGGGCGCCGGGTGCCGCGCCCGCACAGCAGGCGCCGGAGTCCGCGCCCGCGGCACCGGGCGGTCAGCCGGCGGACCGGGCGGCGGCCGACGGTGGGCAGTCCACCGGGGGGACGTCCGCTGACGGTCAGTCCTCCCGCGGGCAGTCCTCCGACGGGCAGTCCTCCGACAGTGGGCAGGGGGCCGGGCAACAGGCCGGGGGCAAGACGGACGCCGGGGCCGACGGCAAGGAAGGCACCGAACGCGAGGGCACCCCGGTGGCCAGCAAGGAGGAGTCCGCGGCCAAGAACCGTCCGGGCGCCGTCGACGCGCTGGTGGCGGGGAAGCAGCTGAACCCGGCGGACAAGCGGGGGCAGGAGAAGCCTTCGGGTTCGCCGTCTACGGCGGGGGCCGGGGCGCAGCAGCCCGGGGCGGTGAGCACGCTCGACGGGGTCCGCACCCAGGACCTCGAAGGCCCTCAGACGCAGGCCGACGAGGACCCGTTCGGCGCGGGCAGCGAGTCCGAGGTGGACGTCGGGGGCGAGGAGCCGAGCGCCTGGGACGTCACGTTGCAGCCGGACGACTACCTCCCGGCCCAGGACCTGGACGTGTCCGCCGTACCGACCGCGGACCAGCTGGACCCGTCCTCGTCCGGCAGCCCGGCGGCCCCGTCGTTCCCGGCTCCGCCGGTGACCAAGGCCGACAAGGTGCAGGCGGAGCGGGCCGCCGAGGACGCGGAGGATGCGACGGCGGACGCCGGGCCCGAGGAGGACGTCGACGACGGGCCGGTCGGTGCGGGGGCCTCGACCGAGGCGGACGGGGCGGGGCCGGACGACGGGCCGGACGACGGGCTCGCCGCGGACCGGGCCGCCGACGCGCGGACGGCGCCGGGTACCGCGTCGAAGGATCCGAAGAGCGGCGCCGACCCGAAGGCCGGTCCGGTGGCCGCGCAGGTGGCGGTGCAGGTGGCGGTGCAGGAGGCGCCGGGCCGGCCGGAGGGCGGCGGGGCGGCTCAGGAGCAGGCGGCCAAGGAGGAGAAGGGCACGCCGGCCGCGGGCGACGCGTCGGGGGCCGGGCAGGAGAAGAGCTCCCCGCAGGCGGCGGGCGGTGAGTCGGCCGCGGCCGGGGCCGCGGGCGGCGGGGAGCAGCAGAAGGCCGAGGCGGCACCGGCGGACAAGGGCGCCCCGGCGGGCGGCGCCCAGACGTCGTCGCCGGGGCGGGACAGCCATGTCTCCGGCGGGTCCAACGCGGACGCCTCCGGTGGGGCGAGCGCGGACGCGGCCGCCGGGGCGCGGCGCGAGCCGTCGGGCGAGGGGACCGGGGCCCGTACGGAGGAGCCCGCGGCCCGTACGGAGGGGCCGGCGCAGAAGGGTGCCCCGGCGGGCGCGCAGCATGGCGCGGGCGGTGCTGCGCCGTCGGCCAAGGCCGCCCCCGAGGCTCCGGCGGCCGACGCGCCGGCGCCGGCCGCCAAGGAGGAGCGGGCGCCCGAGGCCGCGGCCCGGCCGGCGCCGGCCGCCCAGGGCGCAGGCGGAGGCGGCGGTGGGGGCGGCAGTGCGGCCGTGCCCGTGAAGAAGGCCAAGAAGGACTCCGGGCCGGCACCAAACCTGTCGAACGTCTCCCCCGAGGCCGGCCTGTCGACCGCGTCGAAACTCAAGCCGCACAAGGCACTTGAGGCCATGGGCGGGGTGGGCGGTGCGGTGGACCGCACGGTCGGCGACGAGCACAAGGCGCTGGCCGCGGCGCCGCCCTCGATGCAGCGTCCGGCCGGTGCGCCGCAGACCCTCCAGGGCCAGCCGAAGACCGACGCCCCGGCGCAGTACGACCAGAACCCGGCGCAGAAGAGCGACGCGCCCAACGCCGACAAGGCCGAGGTCACCGGCGCCAAGGAGCCCGAGGGTCAGATCGAGGCGGAGAAGGCCGAGGACCCGAGCGGCTGGCAGACCTTCAAGATGGCCCTGGGATTCGGTCTCGGAACGGTCGCGGGCTGGTTCGGCTTCAAGGTCGACAAGCAGGAACTGGCCGCCAAGTTCGCCGGGTTGCCGACGAAGGACGAGGCGCTGAAGAAGGCCCAGGCGGGCAATGCGCCGGGCGTGCAGATGCAGGGTGCCGCCGGGGCGAAGGCCGACGAGCAGGGCGGCGCCGTCGACGCCAAGGGCCAGGACACCGTCGCGACCGGCCGGGACGACGCGGGCCGGTCGATGGGCGAGGACCAGGTCTACCCGGACGCCCCCAAGGAGCAGATGGCCGCCAAGGTGCCCGGCGCCCAGGGCGGCAAGGGCGGCGGGCCGCAGGGGGCGGCGGACACCGGGGCGGTACCGCCCGACGCGGCTTCGGAGGTGGCGGAGCACGAGCGGGGGCCGCAGTTCCAGGCCGCGTTCGGCGACGGCCAGAAGAGCATGTCCCAGGGCCGCGAGAAGAAGGACCAGGACTTCCGCGACTCCCAGGAGAAGCACAAGAAGCAGGTCGACGCCGAGATCGACGGCAACACCAAGAGCCAGGCCGACGAGCGCGACAAGGCGATGGGCGAGGTCACCGACCACCGCTCCGACTGGCGCAAGGAACAAGACACGGAGCTGAAGAAGCTCGGCGACAAGAAGTCCGACCGGCACGACAAGGTCCGTAAGGACGTCAAGGACAAGGAAGAGAAGACCGACAAGGACACCACCAAAGAAAAGGAGGACGGCGACAAGCAGATCCAGGACAAGAACACCACGGCCGAGAACGACGCGAAGAAGAAGCGCGACGACAGCGTCAACGAGTCGGGGAACTGGCTCTCCGAGGGGTTCGACTGGATCAAGAACAAGGTCATCGAGATCAAGAACGCGATCGTCGATGTCATCAAGCGGGCCCGCGACGCCGTCGTCGGCTTCATCAAGCACTTCAAGGAGACGGTCGAGCGCTGGATCAACGAGGCGCGCCAGTACATCGCGGACGCCATCACGACCCTGATCAACGACCTGATCCAGTTCGCGAAGGACATGGTCCGCGCGGTCATCGAAATCGCCCTGCGCATACGCAAGTTGATCGCCCAACTCATCTCCGACGCGATCGCCCTCGTCAACAAGCTCGCCACGATGCTGAAGAAGGCGCTCAGCGACCTTCTCGACGCCATCGGCAAACTCCTCAGCGGAATTCTCGACATCCTCAAACAGGTCCTCGACGAAGCGGTCAAGCAGGTCATCGGGGCCATCAAGGGGGTCCTGGACTTCGCGTCGAAACTGCTGAGCGCGCTCGGCGACTGGATGCTGATCGCGGTCGACTTCCTCTCCGATCCGGGCGGCTGGCTGAGCGGCGCGAAGAACTCCGCCGTGGACGGCGCCAAGAACCACCTCTTCCGCGAGATTTCCACCGCCGTCAAACAGTGGTTCAAGGACAAGATCCAGGAAATCATCGGCGTCCCGAAGGCCATCCTGGACAAGCTCCTCAACGGCGGCTTCAAACTCGACGACATCGTCAAGGAAGCCTGGGAAGCGGTCCTCCCCCAACTCCCGCTCATCATCGGCGAACTGGTCATGACCAAGATCGTGGCCAAGCTGATCCCCGGGGCCGGCTGGGTGATGGCCGTCATCGACGCCATCCGCACCGCGTGGGGCGCGCTCAGCGCGATCCTGCGCGCGCTGTCCATGGTCCTCGACTGGCTGAAGGCGGTACGCGCGGGCGGCGCCGGCATCCTCTTCGCCAAGGCCGTCGCGGCGGGCGTGGTCGCCCTCCTCGAAACCCTCTACCAGTGGCTCCTGAACGGCATCGGCAAGTACGTCGCCAAGGTCGGCCAACGCCTCAAGGGCGTCGCCGCCCGCCTCGGCAAGGGCTTCGGCAAGGAAGGCCGCGGCGGCCCGAAGGGCGCCGCGGGCGAGGGCGGAGGCGGCAAGGGCGACCGAACCGGCGGCAAGAAGCCCCAGTCCGCCGACGCCCCTTCCAAGGAACCCGCCCCGAAGTCCGCCGGCGCCCCGGCCACCCGCCCGACGACCGCCAAGCCCCACGAGACCACGCCCGGCGAAAAACCGGGCGAGAAGCCGGGGGCCGGCAAGCCCACGTCCAAACCCGGCGAAACCCCGGAACGGCCGACCGCAGGCAAGCCCAAGTCCCCCGCCGACGAGCCCAAGAAGCCCACCGGCAACGACAAGAACGGCAAGCCCAAGACCACGGCCGACGAAAAGCCGGACACGCGCCCCACCCCGTCCCCCAAACCCAAGCCCGAACCGGAGCCCCGCCCCAAGGCCAAGCAGGACCCGGAATCCACACCCAAGCCCAAGGAGGACTCCCCCACCAAGCCCACCGACAAGGAACCCACCAAGCCCAAGGGCAACGAAAACCCGGGCACCAAGCCCAAAGAAGACCCCCACGACCCCAACAAACCCAACAAACCCAACAAACCCAAGGAAGAAGACCCCACCAAGCCCAAGCCCGGCAAGGAGGACGACCACCCCCGCAAACCCGGCGACAAACACCCGAGCGAAGACCCCAAAAAACCGAAGAACAAGCCCGACAAGGACCACGACCCAAAGAAGCCCAAGGAAGGCGACAACAAAAAGCCCAAACACCAGCCCGACGAAAAGGGCCCCCACAAACCCAAGGAAGACCACCCGAAGGGCAAGGACCCCAACAAGGAAAAGCAAGACAAGAAAGACAAGAAAAAGGAAGACGAGAACAAGAAGGACTCAAAGGACGCCCGGCTGGCGAAGATTGTCGCCAAACTGCGACCGCGACTTCAGCGCATGCTTCACAAGGGCACGAAAGGTTCTGCCCACAAGGTGGCCCTGTCGTCGATGCGCCTGTGGTATCGACTCACCGAACTGAACATGCTGGGCTCAAGGACGTTCGAAGACGAGGCCGTCCTCAACCCACGAAAGATGGTCATCAACGGAAAAGAGTTGGATTCAGAGCCGATCCTCCGCTACGTGCGAGACATGGAAAGAATGATCCTCAGCAAGGCAGGACAGCCCGGCCAAACCACAGGGAACGAACTGAATGGGCAAACAGAAACAGGGCCATCCGGATCGGATAGGCGACACTTGGACATCCCAAACCTCGACATTGCACGAGTCGTCGCCCTACTGAAAAAGGAAAAGACAACCACCCAGATATGGAATTGGGGAACTGAGCAGATTCACCGCACAAGGCTCGGCGGGTGGTACTTGCGCAAGTTCCGGGGCGGAAAGACGTTGCCGGAGCAGGGAGAGGGGACAACCACCTACGCGGACATCGAGTCCAGGATCCTGGCTGCCGGCGCCGAAAGGGAAGCCAGTGAAGCACTGGCCAGCACCCCGGGGGCGAACCGAACGCTGGGCCCCCGCCACATCTCCAGCGACATCGCCCTGCACAACTCTCTGTCGTATTTTGTCGAGAGGGATCGAAACCCTGGAAACATGGTCATGTCGACCTTGCAGACCGACTTGTTCGCTCAAAGCCTCAAGCTGAGTGGCGACGCGCGCAGAAAGTGGTTCCGGCAAGTATTCGGCATGAACACGATGTCCCCGCAGGGGGCACCAAAGGGCGGGACCCTACTTAAGAAGAAGAAGTACCTCAACAATGTGGGCACCATCGAGAAAGAGATCGACACTGAAACCAGGAAGGCGAAGAACAGGGGATACAGTTCAGACATCTTGAGCGATCCGCTCAAAATTCGCGCAGACATTGAGCGACAGATTTCGACCGAGATCGCCAAACTGCCGGAAAACCTCCAGGGCAACAAGAAGGGACTAAGTAAGGTCAGGAATCGCGTCGAGCGGAGCAACAAGGATCTCGTCAAGCTGGAAAGCCTGCATCACGGAAACAGCCTCGCGGAGCGCGAAATACGCCTCATCGAAGAATGGGTGAAGATTCAGGCCAGTGATATCGACGTTTCCGACGCCGTGACCGAGGAGCAAGTCCAGGAACAGCTGAAAGCCAAGATACGGGAGCGCCTCGAAATGCGTTACCCCTACATTCGGGAAGTGCCTTGACGAGAGGGGCAATCATGAAATCGCAGCATCCTCCGACGCGTCGGACACGACGCTTCCTGACGCAGGAATCAGAAAGCGAAGAACAGGTAAGTCGACTCGCGGCTACAGAGGGGTGGAGCAAAGTACTCGATGCTCCGACCAAGCGGTTCAGTTCAGATCCTCGACGCATCAGTTGGGAGATGGCGCCAGGAATCCTCTTCAACTATGTGAGCGACCGAAAGCTGCACACATCCTACGTCGTAATCACGAGCACAGAATCGGTCGACCTCAACCAGTACGAATCAGTACTGGTTGGAAGCGGACTCGCCGTATGCACTGATGCCAGCATTCTGGAGTCCATCGCCGAAGCGGCAACGCCCGAAGAGCGAGGGCGAGCACTCGTGCGGGCGGGAATCGGGGCGCCGTTGCTGCCTGACAATCGTTACTCCCGCGCATTCATCAGCGCCGTGCGGGATGCTTCTCCAGACGTACGAAAAAACGGCCTCATGGGGATTGGATACGCCGAGTGGGAACCTTTTCGAGAGCTGCTCGACGCCGTTGCGCAGCAGGACTCCAACGCCCAAGTGAGAAGCCTGGCAAAGCGCATGGCGACCGCCTTCGCCGAAGCTGGGATCGGTGAAGAATGACCCGCTACGCCGATATTCCCAAGCCTATCCGTTCCGGAATTGTTGTTGTCGATCCTGAGCTCGGGATCCCGCAGCGGATCATTGTGTTGCAGTTCAATCCCGACACGTTGGAGCGGCAGGTGGCGCCGCAGGCGGCCGGGGGCGAGGGGGACAGTGGGGGCGGCGGGGGTGGGAGTGGTGGGGATCGGAATGAGGCGTTGCGGCTGAAGGGGCCGGCGCAGGAGACGTGGAAGTTCACGGCTGAGATCGATGCCACCGATCAGTTGGATGTGGCGGCGCCGGACGGGATTCATCCGGAGTTGGCGGTGTTGGAGATGTTGGTGCAGCCGACCACCGCGCAGCTTTTGGCGGCGTCGAAGCTGACCAAGAACGGGACGATCGAGATCAGCCCCATCGAGACGCCGTTGACCCTGTTCACGTGGGGCAGTAAGCGGATCATGCCGGTGCGGTTGACGGAGTTGTCGGTCAACGAGTCGGCGTTCGATGTGAATCTCAATCCGATTCGGGCTTCGCTCAGTATCGGGATGAAGGTGTTGACGGTGAGTGATTTGCCGGCCGGGCATCCCGGGGCCGCGTTGTACCTCGCGCACCTGGCGCAGAAGGAGCAGTTGGCGCGGCGGGCGCGGGGCGGGTCGTTGGCGCAGTTGGGGTTGGGGAGGGGGATCTGAGGCATGGCCATCGAGCCGTATGAGAGTGCGTTGGACGACGTGCCCGGGGCGCATCCGTATCCGCGGAGCAGTCGGTATGCGGGCATCGAGATCGGGGTGCACGGCCTGCCCGATGGGACGGAAGTGCGGTATGCGAAGCGGAGGTTGTTGCCGCCGTTGCAGGATGCGGCCGACGAGGCCGTGCCGCATGTGGTGAGTGCGGGCGAGCGGCCCGATCAGCTCGGGCAGCGGTATTTCGGGGATCCGGGGCAGTGGTGGCGGATCGCGGATGCCAATCCGGTGTTGGAGCCGCGGGAGTTGACGGCGGAGCCCGGGGTGGAGATTGCCGTGCCGTTGCCGGGTGGGTTCGCCGGCGGTGTCGGCGGCGGGCCGGGGGTGCGGCATGGCTGACGGTGATGAGCCGGTCGGGCGGGGGCCGATTCACGTCTCGCTGTATATGGGGCCGAAGTTGGCGCGGTTGGTCCCGCAGGACGTGGTGGAGGCGCTGTTGTCGGCGCAGATCACCAGTACTGCGGGTGAACGGAGCGGGTTCCAGCTGGCGTTCGACCTGACGAAGAAGGGGGCGATCGTCGAGCGGTTGCTGCCGGAGGGGTTTTTTGATCCCAAGACGCGGGTCATCGTCTCCGTTGCGATCAAGGGGACGCCGGTGGTGTTGCTGGACGGGGTGATCGTTCGGCAGGAGGTGGGGAGCAGTAATCACCCGGGGCAGAGCACCCTGACGGTGACCGGGGAAGATCTGACGCTGTTGATGGATCTGGAGGAGCGGACGGATCGGTATCCGAACCTCGCGCCGTCGCAGCGGGTGGAGCGGATTCTGGGGAAGTACGCCGATTACGGGATCGATGCGCGGATCATTCGGGAGCAAATTCCGCAGCCGCCGCGGGAGCAGGTGCGGGTCGACTACCAGACGGGGACCGATCTTCAATACGTGAATGACCTGGCGCGGGCGAACGGGTACACGTTCTACCTGGAGCCGGGGCCGGTGCCGGGGCGGTCGACGGCTTTCTGGGGGCCGGAACAGCGGCTGGGACAGCGGCAGCACGCCCTGAATGTGAATATGGATGCGAACTCGACCGTCGATCAGTTGACGTTCGCCTATGACGGGACGGCGCGGGAAGAGCCGCAGGCGCGGGTACAGGACCCGGTGACGCGGCAGGCGCCGTTGCTGGCGCAGCCCGATATCAGTCCGCTGCGGCCGCCGTTGGGGCTGCGCGGGTCGCCGGCGCTCAAGCGGAAGACGCTGAGCGGTACGGCGAAGATGGACGAGGGGCTGGCGAAGGCCGAGGCGCTCGGTCGGGCCGCCACCAGTGCGGACGCCATTTCGGGGTCGGGGTCGCTGGATGTGACCCGGCATGGATATGTGCTCCGGCCACGGGAGTTGGTGGGGGTGCGGGGCGCCGGGGTCACCTATGACGGCGATTACTACGTGAAGACCGTGACGCACAATCTGCGGATCGGCTCGTACTTGCAGAATTTCACGCTGACGCGGGAGGGGCTGATCGCCCGTAGCGGCACTGTTCGACCCTAGCGCACCGCGTCCTTCGCGCGGAGCGACGCGCCACGGCACGTAAGGAGAGAAGCCCCGCATGGCTGCTGCACCGAACAACCGCTTCCTCGGTAAATTCCGGGGCCGGGTGGCGGCGAACGACGACCCGATGGGAGTCGGGCGGTTGAAGGTCCAGGTTCCGGATGTGTTGGGGGACGAGGTGTCGACCTGGGCCCTGCCGTGTTTCCCGTTCACGGGGGAGAAGGCCGGGCAGGTGGTGGTGCCGTCGGTCGGGGCCGGTGTGTGGGTGGAGTTCGAGCAGGGCGATCCCAGTTTCCCGGTGTGGGTGGGGTGTTGGTACGGCCGGCGGGAGGAATTGCCGGAGGATGCGCAGCGGGATCCGGCGATTTCCCGTCCGGTGGTGATCCAGACGCCCGGGAAGCACAAGATCGTGATGTCCGACGTGCCCACCGAGGGGATTTTGCTGGAGGCGCCGGGTGGGGCGTATGTGCGGATCGATGCCACGGGCGTCCATATCAGTAACGGGCTCGGGGCGTCGATTTCCCTCCGTGGCGAGCAAGTCGACGTGAATGACGGCCGGTTGACCGTGCAGAAGAAGCACTGACGGATTCGGGGGAGGCAGGACAGATGGCGAGCGGGAATCTCCTTCACGGCGGATTAGCCATGGGGTGTCCGCATGGCGGGCGGGTGGTGCCGGTCTCGGCCGGCGGTGGAGTGGGCGCGGCGGTACGGATCGACGGTGCGCCGGTGGCCACCGCCGCGGATCTCTTCGTGGTCAGTGGGTGTGCGCAGGTCGTGGCGGGGCGTCCGCAGCCCTGTACCAGCGTGCGGTGGATGCCGGACGGCGGCGGTCGCCACGTGTGTGTGGACGGCGTGCCGGTGCTGCTGGACACGACGGCGGCGATGTGTTTCAGCGCCGGGCTGGTGCCGCAGGGCCCGCCGATGGTGGTCGCCGTCAACCAGGTGGGCGGAGCGCAGCAGGGGGTGACGAGCCGATGAGGGCGACACGGCAGGTACGGCGTACCGACATCGCCTTTCCGTATCGCGTGGACCGGCGGGGGCGGACCGCCCACGCCCGTTATGACGCGCATGTGCGGGATCTGGTCGAGCAGTTGCTGTTCACCAGTCCTGGTGAGCGGGTGATGCGACCGGATTTCGGGTGTGGGCTGTTGGATCTGGTCTTCACGCCGAACAGTCCGGAGTTGGCCTCCGCCATCGAACTGTCCGTGCAGGCGGCGCTCCAGCGCTGGCTGGGCGAGCTGATCGAGGTGGAGTCGCTGGACGTGGTGAGCGAGGAGAACGTGGTGCGGGTGTCTCTCCAGTACGTGGTGCGCGCCACCGCCAGCCGCCGCGACGAGGTGTTCGAGGGGCGGGGGGCGGAGTGATGGGCAGCGGTACCCGAGCGGCCGGGGTGAGCCGGCGGGAGCGGATCAGGGCGGCGCAGCGCAACGGTGTGGACGCGGTGGAGGTCGCCGAGGACGGGCGGACGCTGACCGTCACCTTCCTGGGGAAGGCGCCGCACGGGCTGCGTCCGGAGAACGTCCGGATCGACGGCGGGCGGCGGATCACCGGCATCGAGGCGCTGGAGATCACGGTCGAGCGGGAGGAGGATCCCGAGCTCGACGACCGGCTGGTGGTGGTACTGGACCGGGCCGGTGACTTCTCGTCGTACCGGCTGTCGGTGGTGGAGACCGATCCGTACGGGCGGCCGGGCACCGAGCCGTTCCCGGGGTTCGACCAGCGGTACTTCTCGGCGGAGTTCTCGTTCCGGCCGAACTGTCCGACGCCGTTCGACTGCCAGGACGGCAACGGCAACGGGGACGGCGGCGACGACGGGGACGGCCACCTCCGTGGGGCCGGGCGACTGCCGGCGGCCTTCCGGTCCGCGCCCGTCATCGACTACACCGCGCGGGACTACGACACCCTCCGGCAGGTCGTCCTGGACCGGCTGCGGCTGACGACCCCGGAGTGGGTGGAGCGGAACCCCGCCGACCTCGGCACCACCCTGGTCGAGCTCCTCGCCTACACCGCCGACCAGATCAGCTACCAGCAGGACGCGGTGGCGACCGAGGCGTATCTGGACACCGCGCGGCGCCGGGTGTCGGTGCGGCGGCACGTGCGGCTGATCGACTACCCGATGCACGACGGCTGCACGGCGCGGGCGTTCGTGTCGGTGGAGGTGGTGGCGCCGCTGACGCTGCTGCCGGGGACCTTCCGGTTCGCCGCCGTCGACTACCGCACTCCCCCGGCCACCGCCGGGAGGTACCCCCACGGGCCGCGGGACCGGCCAGAGATCGGGTCGGTGATCGACGACGGGGAGCTGGCCGTGCTGGCCGAGCACGGGGCGCTGGAGGTGTTCGAGCCGGTGGTGCGGGACGTGCCGCTGCGGCTGCTCCCCCAGCACCACACCATCCGGTTGTGGACGTGGGGCGGGGAGGTCTGCGGACTGCCGAAGGGCGCGACCGCCGCCACCCTCGCCGACGGGTGGGCCGACGAGGACGCCGGGCGGCGGGAGTTGGCGCTGGCCCCCGGTGACCTGCTCCTCTTCGAGGAGGTCAAGGGGGCGCGGACCGGGACGCCGGGCGATCAGGATCCGACCCACCGGCAGGTGGTGCGGCTGACGTCCGTCACCCCGGGCGTCGATCAGCTCGTCGGGCAGCCGGTCCTGGAGGTCACCTGGGCCGCAGAGGACGCGCTGACGTTCCCGTTGCGGCTGACCACCCGCGGCGGCCGGGACTGTGCGCCCGTCGAGGACGTGAGCGTGGCACGCGGCAACGTGGTGCTGGTGGACCACGGGCGGACGCTGGACGGGGACGGAGACGGGGACGGATACGGGGACGGGGGCGGGGGGCAGGTCGTCGAGACCGTGCTCGTTCCGCCCGTGCCCGCCGTCCTGGAGTCCTGCGGCCCGCCGGCGTTCGGTTGTTGGGACGGCGGACACGGCGGAAACGCTGTCGCGCAGTTGGTGAACGACCTCATCGACCGGGCGGAGGGCGGTCGGGAGCTGTCCCCCGACGATGTCCGGCGGCTGTTCGCGACGGTGGGGGAAGAGGCCGCCGAACGGGCCGGCGTCGGGCTGGAGTTGGCGGGGCTGCGCGCCGAGAGGGTGGTTCCGGGGACCGCGTATGCGCAGGCCGCGGTGTTGCGGACGCTCCTGGCGCAGTCGGTGTACCCGGGGATCGTGCCGCGGTTCCGGCCGGTGTTGGGCCGCTCGCCGGTCGTCCAGGCGGTGCCGTTCCCGCAGCCGCGGTACGTCGCGGCCGGGCAGGCGGAGCGGCTGGCGGCGATCCCGGAGCGGGTGCGGGAGCGGCTGGTGGAGCTGTGGCGCAGCGCCCGGGACCGGGACGGGCTGGACGAGCCGGAGATCGCCGAGCTGACCGTGCTGTTCGGGCTCAAGGTGGTGGAGCGCCTGGAGCTGGCCCGGCATCCGGTGCGGGCGCTGCGGGAGTTGCTGCACCGCAGCCCGCAGTTGCTGGACGGCAAGCTGCGCAGGCTGGCGGTGCTTGCGGCGCGAGCCCGGGCGGGAACGGTGCTGGACGGGCGTACCGCGTGGGAGGTCGCGCAGACCTGGGGGCCGGCCTACGCGGTGGGGCTGCATCCGGACGAGCCGGTGCTGCACGGCCCGGCCGCCGCCGTCCTTCAGGACCCGCGGGAGGCCCTGCCGGCGATCCGTCTCCAGGAGGTCACGGACGCCATCGGGGCCGAGGGGGCGGACGGGGCCGGCGGGACCGCGGACGCCACGGGCGGCGCGGTGGCCGGCACCGCTTGGCTCCCCCGTCGCGATCTGCTGCGCAGCGGCCCCCGCGACCGGCACGTCGTGGGCGAGTTGGAGGACGACGGGCGGCTGGCGCTGCGGTTCGGCGACGGGCGCTACGGGGCCCGGCCGACGCCCGGCAGCCGGCTCGCCGTCCACTACCGGATCGGCGGCGGTACGGCCGGGAACGTCGGTGCCGAGTCGATCGGCCATCTGGTGTTGCGGCGCGACCCGGCGGAATCGGAGGCCGCGGATCCGCTACCGGTGGCCGGGGTCCGCAATCCGCTGCCCGCGGTGGGCGGCACGGATCCGGAACCGGTGGAGCAGGTCAGGCAGTTGGCGCCGCTGGACCTGAAGCGGACCCGCCTGCGGGCGGTCACCGCGGAGGACTACGCGGCGTTGGCCGCCGGTCTGCCGGGCGTACAACGCGCGGCGGCGGAGATCCGGTGGACCGGCAGCGTCCATGAGGCGCACGTCGCCCTCGACGCGTACGGGACCGAGGACCCTCCCCCGGCCCTGCTGGACGCCGTCGGTTACGCGCTGGAGAGCTACCGGCGGATCGGGCACGACCTGGTGGTGCAGCCGGCGCGCTGGGTGCCGCTGGACGTGGCGCTGGAGGTGTGTGCCGAGCCGGGACACCAACACGGGCAGATCCTGGCCGAGTTGTACCGGGTGCTGGGCGGCCGGGCGCTGTCCGGCGGTCGGCTGGGCTTCTTCCATCCGGACGCGCTGACGTTCGGGGAGCCGGTGCGGTTGAGCCGGTTGGTGGCGGTGGCCGCGGCGGTGCCGGGCGTCCGGAGTGTGGTGGTGAGCCGGCTGCGCCGGATGTTCCATGAGGACCAAGGGGAACGGGAGGCGGGGGTGCTGCGGCTGGGGCCGTTGGAGATCGCCCGCTGCGACAACGATCCGGACCGGCCCGAGAACGGCCGGCTGGTCATCGAGCTCGGGGGTGGGCGATGACGGAGCACGAGACGGCGGGTGGCGGTACCTCCCGCTGGCGGGGTACCGGGAGTGGCGGCGGGTGCGGCTGCGGCTGCGACGCGGGCGGGGACGGGGGTGGACACGACGAGCGTCGCGCCGATCCCGCGCTCTACAACCCGCCGGGTCGCACCGCCCTCGCCTACCGCGTGGGCGACCACGGTGCGTTCCTGGCCGCGATGCTGGACCGGCTCGCCTCGCCGGCGTATCCGGCGCTGCGCGGGCTGACCGTCCGCACCCCCGACGACCCGTCCATCGGGCTGCTGGACTCGTGGGCCGTGCTCGGTGACCTGTTGACGTTCCACAGCGAGCGGATCGCCGACGAGGGGTATCTGCGGACCGCCAACGAGCACCGTTCGTTGGCGTTGCTGGGCCGGCTGGTGGGGCACCGGCCGCGGCCGGGGGTCGCCGCCGACACCCATCTCGCCTACGTCCTGGACCGTGATCCGCGGGCCGGTGACCTGCCGGTGGTGATCCCGCGCGGGGCGCGCAGCCACAGTGTGCCGGCCGGGTCGGACGAGGAGTCGCAGACCTTCGAGACCGACGAGGACCTGACGGCGCGCTGGGCGTGGAACGAGCTGAAGGTGCGGCACCGCCGGCCCGCGCTGCTGACCGCGGACGATCTGACCAACCGCCCCGAGCTGCTGGTGGCGGGGACGTCCACGGGGCTGACCGTCGGCGACCGGCTGCTGTTCGACTTCGGGGCGCAGCGGGTGCTGCTGCCGGTGGCGTCGGTGCGGTCGGACCGCACGCAGGACGTGACCGGGCTGGGGCTGCCGAAGGCGGCACCGGCGTCGCTGCCGGAGTTGGTCACCGAGCTGCGGGCGTGGATCACCGAGCCGCCGCTGTCCACGGACCCGGACGACCCGGACTATCCGCCGCCGGCCACGCCGCAGGCTCCCAATCCGCGGCCGGTGAGCCGGTTCATCGCGGATTTCGACGGGCAGGTGCTGGCGCCGCTGCGGAAGGACCTGGACGGGATTGCCACCCCGGACGCGTTCACCGCGCGACTGGCCGGGCCGCACGAGCGGCTGGCGGAGGCGCAGGCGGTGGCGGCCGGCTACCCGGAGGTCGCGGCGTGGTTCGAGGAGCTGCAAGCGGTCGTCGGTGAACTGGCGCGGCGCGCCGGCCAGTTGGCTGGGGAGGCGCCGGAGCCGCCCGCTCCGGGGTCGGGGAGCACGGCCCCGGCCGCGGACCCGGCCACGGCCCCCGCCCCGTCCCGCACCCCGTCCCCGGATGCGGCCCCTCCCCCGGTCCCCACCGCCCTCGCCGCCCTCGCCGCCGTCCTGCCGGCGTTGCGCACCCGGGTCGTCCGCCCGCCGTCCGCCGCCCGGGAGGCCGCCGGTGATCCCCGGCGGGCGTTCGGTGCCGGCTCTGACCTGGGCGCGCGGCTGCTCTCCGCGCTCGATCCGCGGGTCGCCGACGGCCTCTACCCGGCGTGGCGGCGGGCCGCCGCGCCGCCCCCGGCGACCGGCGCGGAGACGCCCGGGAAGACCGGGAGCGCCGGGCGGACCAGGCAGACCGCAGCCCCCGCGCAACCACTGCTCCGCGCCCTCCTGGCCATGCGGGTCACCGCCACCCCATTCGGTGCGACGGCGCCGCTCAAGCCTGTACAGGATGACCGGGGCCGGGTCATCAGGACCGCGGACTGGCCGGTGACCGGGGCCGCGCTGACCACCGTACGGGTGGTGTTCGACACCGCGGGGAAGGTCCCGGTCCGGGCCGAGGTGCAGCACGCCGAGACCGGCAGTTCGGACCAGCGGGCGGAGAACCTGCCCGCCGACACCTCCTTCCCGCTCGGCCCGGGCCGGGTCGAGCTGCACACCCGCACCGGCCAGGACCACGACCTGAGTTGGCTGGGCCGTCGTCCGGTGGACTCGCAGGAGCCGGGGGTCACCGCCCGGCTGCTGGCGGGGCTGCCGGAGCGGACGCTGTTCGTCTCCCGGCCGGCGGAGGACGGGCGGATCCACGTCTCGGTGGACAACGGGACCCCGCAGTCGTGGCTGCTGGCGCCCGGCGAGCACCGGCAGGTCACGCAGGGCGAGTACGAGCTGCGGGTGCGGGTGGCGTCCGGTGGTGAGCCGCCGGGCGTGGAGATCGGGATCGCGACGGTGCCGCAGCCGTCCGACCGGCACGCGCTCGCGCTGGACGCGGTGTACGACGGGATCACGGTCGGCAGTTGGGTCGCCATCGAGCGGCCCCGCAAGGGCGCGGACGGCCCGGACGGCATCCCCGGCGACAAGAAGCTGGCGTTCGTCACCACCCGGGTCACCGCGGTCCGCACCGCGGTGCACACCCAGTACGGGATCACCGGGCGGGGCACGGTCCTCACCCTCGCCGACCCGTGGCTGGACGAGCACGACGTCACACTGGACGCCATCCGGGACACCACCGTCCACGCCGCGGGCCAGGACCTGACGCAGGCGGACGACCCGGTGGGCGAGGACGTCCACGGCGACCGGCTGGAACTCGCCGCGCTGTACGACGGGTTGCACCCGGGCCGCTATCTGGTCGTCTCCGGCGAGCGGACCGACATCCCCGGCGTGACCGGGGTGCGGGGCACCGAGCTGGCGGTGATCGCGGGCGTGGAGCAGAGCCTGGATCCGAGCCTGCCCGGGGACCGGGTGCACACCACGCTGACCCTGACCCGCAATCTGTCGCACCGCTACCTGCGGGATTCGGTGCGGGTCCAGGGCAACGTCGTCCCGGCGTCGCACGGCGAGAGCCGCGACGAGGCGATCGGCAGCGGTGACGCGGCGCGCGCCAACCAGACCTTCGCGCTCTGGCAGTCCCCGCTGACCTGGCTGCCGTCCGACAACCCCCTGGGGGCCGTCCCGCAGTTGGAGATCCGGGTGGACGGGCTGCGCTGGCACCCGGTGGACAGCCTGGCCGGCCGCGGCCCCGACGAGCGGGTGTACGTCACCGGTACGGCTGCCGGGGGCACCTCCGGGTCGAGCGGGGCCGGGAAGGGGGGCGGGCAAACGACGGTGACCTTCGGCGACGGGGTGCACGGCGCCCGGCTGCCGACCGGCCACGACAACGTACGGGCCCGCTACCGCTTCGGCACCGGCCGGGCCGCCAACGTGGCGGCGGACCGCATCACCCAGGCCGTCACCCGCCCGCTGGGCGTCACCGGCGTCACCAACCCGCAGCCGGCCACCGGCGGCGCGGACGCGGACGGCCCGGCGCTGACCCGGCGCACCGTTCCGTTGGCGGTCTCCGCCCTGGACCGGCTGGTGTCCCTGGCGGACTACGAGGACTTCGCCCGCTCCCGGGCGGGCATCGGCCGGGCCGCGGCCCGCGAGGTGTTCGACGGGCGGCGGCAGGTGCTGCACGTGACGGTGGCCGGCGTCGACGACATTCCTCCCCCACCCTTCGGCCGGGGGGACCCCCATCTCGCTTCGCTCGCTCCGGACGCGGAGGTGCTGCGGGCGCTGCGGTCGTCGCTGGCGGAGTACGGGGACGGCCGGCTGCCGGTGCGGGTGGACGTCCGGGAGCCGGTGCTGCTGCTGTGCGCCGCGAAGATCAAGGTGGCGCCGGACTACGCGTGGTCGCTGGTGGCACCGCGGGTCCGGGCGGCCCTTTTGGCGCGCCTCGGCTATGACGGGCGGGAGCTGGGGCAGCCGGCCCAGTTGTCGGAGGTGCTGGCCGCCGCCCAGGCGGTGCCCGGGGTGGACTACGTGGACGTGGACGCCTTCACCGGCGTGCCGGCGTCCGTCACCACGGAGGAACTCGCCGCGCTCACCGACGCGTTGGCGGATCCGCCGCGGACGCGGGTGGCGGCCCGGCTCGCCCGGTACGACGAGCGGATCCACGAGGTGTCCGCGGACGGCGTGGAGACCCTGACCTCCGTCGCCGCCCAGTACGGCATCTCGCTGGCCGAGCTCCTGCGCCTGAACCCCGACCTCACCGACACCCGCCCGCTGGCCAAGGGCCGCGCGCTCAGTGTCTTCCGCGGCATCCGGCCGGCGCAGCTCGCGCTGTTCTCACCGCGGGTCGCGGACACGCTGATCCTGACGGAGGAAATCGGATGACCACCAACAGGGAGCCGGACGGGCTCGCGGAGCTGCTCCCGCAGTGGCACCGGCTGCGGGACTCCGAAGACCCCGCGCGGGGCGAGCCGCTGCGGGCGCTGCTGGCGGTGATCGCCGAGCAGGTCGACCGGGTCCGGGACGGCGTCGCCCAGCAGTACGACGACTGGTTCGTGGAGAGCGCCGCCGAGTGGGTGCTGCCCTACCTGGGCGATCTGGTGGGCTACCGTCCGCTGCCCGGGTACGAGCGGGTGCTGGCCACCGGGCTGCGGGACGGCGGGCTGCCGGACGCCTCGCGGCGACGACTGGCGGAGGCCCTGGCACCGCGCCGCGATGTGGCGGCCACGGTCGGCAACCGGCGGCGCAAGGGCACCCTGGCGCTGCTGGAGGAGCTGTCCGAGGGGGTGGCGGGCTGGCCGGCGCGGGCGGTGGAGTTCTCCCGGCTGGTCGCGCACCAGCAGCCGGTGCGGCTCTACGGGGCGGCCACCGAGGCGGCCGACGCGCGGCGGCGCGGAAGCGGCCGGCTGGTGGACGTCCGGGACGGTGCGGCGCTGGACCTGGCCGGTGGGCCGTTCTGTACGGTCGCCCGCTCGGTGGACGTCCGACGCGTCAACTCACGCCGCGCGCAAGGTGGTTACTCGCCGGCCGGGGTCGGCCTGTTCGTCTGGCGGCTGAAACCGTACGCGGTGACCCGGGCGCCGGCGTACTGCATCGACCGGGCCCGCAACCTCTACACCTTCGCGATCCTGGGCAACGACACCCCGCTGATCACCCGCCCGGAGCCGGAGCCGTCGGCGACCCACCTCGCCACGGTCGACAACGTCCCAGCACTGATCACCCGCCGGCAGCTGCACGACCGGCTCGCGGACTACTACGGGCCAGGCAAGAGCTTCGTGATCCGGCGGGACGGCGCGGACCGGCCGGTCCCGCTCGCCGACGTCGTCGTCGCCGACCTGAGCCAGTGGCGCTACCGGCCCAAGCGCGGGCAGGTCGCCGTCGACCCGGAGCTGGGGCGGATCGCGTTCGGGGCCCGGTCGGCGCCACGGCAGGGCGTCTGGGTGGACTACCACTACGGGTTCGGGGACGATCTGGGGGGCGGGGAGTACGCCCGCGAGCGCAACGAGACGGGGGTCCCCTCGGCCGACGGCCGGGGGAGGTCGACCCCGCCGGACGCCGCCGTCTACCGGGTCGGTCCCGACGGGCCGTTCCGGCGGATCATGGACGCCTACACGGCCTGGCAGCACGACCGGCGGGCCGGCCGGTGCGGCCCCGACGGCCTCATCGAGATCACCCACAGCGGCGCCTACCAGGAGCAGCTGGACTTCGACCTGGAGCCGGGCGACCGGTTGGAGCTGCGCGCCGCCGAGGGCACCCGCCCGGTCATCCGGCTGCTGGACTGGTACAGCAACCGGCCGGACGCACTCAACATCCGTGCCGCACAGACCGCGTGCGCGCCCGGTGAACGGCCGCGGATGGTGCTGGACGGGCTGCTGGTCGCCGGCCGCGGCCTCAACGTCACCGGCCCGCTGGGGTCGCTGGTGGTGCGGCACTGCACCCTCGTACCGGGCTGGTCGTTGGAGCCGGAGTGCCACCCGGCCTCCCCCGAGGAGCCGAGTCTGGTCCTGGACCGCACGACGGCCTGTGTGGAGATCGACCGGACGATCCTCGGCACCATCGAGGTGATCGGCGACGAGGTCGGCACCGATCCGCTCCCGATCCACCTGCGCGACAGCATCCTGGACGCCACCGGCACCGACCGCGCGGCACTCTCGGCGCCGGACTGCCGGCATGCGCACGCGGAGCTGTCCGTGCACCGGACCACGGTCCTCGGCGAAGTACACACCCACGCGGTGCGCCTGGCGGAGAACAGCCTCTTCACCGGGCGGCTGCACGTGGCCCGGCGCGGGGTGGGCTGTGTGCGGTTCTGCTACGTCCCGCCCGGGTCGCGGACCCCGCGCCGGTACCGCTGCCAGCCGGACCTGGTGGGCCCCGATGGGGGAGCCGCCCGGGTCCGGCCCCTGCTGCGCAGCGAGCGCTACGGGACGCCGTGGTACGGGCAGTTGGCGGCGGGCTGCGCCGACGAGATCGTCCGCGGTGCGGAGGACGGCGCGGAGCTGGGCGCGTACCACGACCTCTACCTGCCGCAGCGGGCGGACAGCCTGCGGGCCCGGCTCGCGGAGTACACCCCGGCGGGAACCGACGCGGGGATCGTGTTCGTGACATGACCCCTCACCCGCCCCACCGGCCCGCCGAACTCCCGCCCAGCGGCGCCCACTTGTGCACCACCACCGACCACCACCACCGACCGTCGAAGCTTCCGTACGAGGGGGACCCCTTCCATGCACGCTGACCTCTCCCGCATCACCTACCGGCCGGAGCGCCACTATTCCGCGGTGGTGGCGCAGCAGGGCCGGGTCCAGCTGGACGCCGACGCCAACGAACAGACCGCGATCCAGCTGTTCCAGGCCCGCACCCTGGCCGCCGACCTGATCGGACCGCACGGCGGGCCGCAGGGCGCCACCGGCTTCAAGATCGACCTCCGGGGCGGCCCGCGCGAGTTGGACGACCTCGTCATCCGTGGCGGCCGTTACTACGTCGACGGGATCCTGTGCGACGCCACCCGCCCGCAGCCCGGCACGCCGGTACCGACCGCCACCGGCCACAAGGAGGGCGACGAAGAAGCGGGCGCCCCCGTAGGGAACGCGGACGCCCCGGCCGAGCCCGCCGACCACGAAAACTGGACGTACTGGGACCAGCCGGACGGCTTCCGTGACCCGGAATGCCCCGGCGACCGACTGCCCTCCCAGTTCCCCTACCTGGTCTACCTGAAGGTGTGGGAACGACTGGTCACCGCCGCGGAGGACCCGGCGCTGCGCGAAGTGGCACTGGGGGCCGCACTGCCGGACACCGCGGCCCGCACCAAGGTGGTGTGGCAGGTGCTGCCGCTGCCGGCGTCCGCACTGGGCCTGGACGGCGACAACCCGCCGGCCGGCGACATCCGCACCGCCTTCACCAACTGGACGCGGAAGACCGCCACCCCCGACTGCCGGCTGGCGGCCCGCAGCGAACGCCCCGACCACGCCGACGACGACCCCTGCCTGGTCGCCCCCGAGGCCCGCTACCGCGGCCCCGAGAACCAGCTCTACCGCGTCGAGGTGCACGACGGCGGCACCGCCAAGGACGCCACCTTCAAGTGGTCCCGGGAGAACGGCTCGGTCACCTTCCCCGTCGACGAACTGGACGGCACCTGGGTCGAGTTGGCCTCCCTGGGCGGCGACGACAAGCTGTCACTCCAGGTCGGCGACCTGGTCGAGTTCGTGGACACCGGCTACACCAGCCGGGGCGAGGCGGCCCCACTGCTGCGGGTGGAGGAGGTCGACCTGCCCGGCCGCCGGGTGCGCCTCTCGGACGAGCCGGCCCCGCACGTGGGCCGGCGGCCCGAGCTGCATCCGTTCCTGCGCCGCTGGGACCACCAGGAGGCCGGCCGGAAGACGGTCCGCCGCGGCGACCGGGCCGGCCGGCTCCGGCACGGCGCGATCCCGGTGGCGGAGGGCGACTGGCTGCCCCTGGAGGACGGCGTCGAGGTGTACTTCGAGGCCGGCCGCACCTACCGCACCGGCGACTTCTGGCTGATCCCGGCCCGTACCGCCACCGGCGGCGTCGAGTGGCCCACGGACCGGGCGCGCCGCCCACTGCTCCAGCACCCGTCCGGGATCGCCGTGCACTACGCGCCGCTGGCCTGGGTGCACGGCGAACAGGCCGTGCCCGACCTGCGGTTGGCGTTCCGGCGGCTGGCGGCCGACATCCCCGCGGCGGACGACGCGGCGCTGGCCGCCGAGGCCGCGGCGGAGGCGGCGGACCGCGGCGACCTGGGGACGCTGTCGGCCGGCGCGGCAGGCGGAAGCGGCCCGGCACGCCCCCGGTCGCAGACCACGGCGGAGGCCGAGGCGCAGGTGGACGAGACCGGAGAGGCGGGCTGATGGCCACCCCGCTGACCGGAAGCCAGCTGCTGGCCGCGCTGCGCACGGAGGGGCTGGTCATCCACGAGGTCCGCGACTGGCGCCGGCACAACCGGAACACCAAGGGCGCCTGGGGGCCGATGAACGGGGTGGTCGTCCACCACACCGCCACCGAGGGCACCGACACCTCGGTGGACCTCTGCTACGACGGGCGCCCGGACCTGCCGGGGCCGCTCTGCCACGGCGTCATCGACAAGGCCGGCGAGGTGTACCTGGTCGGCAACGGCCGCGCCAACCACGCCGGCCTCGGCGACCGCAACGTCCTCCAGGCGGTGATCGACGAGGAGGAACTCCCCAAGGACCGCCTCGCCGACACCGACGGCAACCGCCACTTCTACGGCTTCGAGTGCATCAACCTCGGCGACGGCCAGGACCCGTGGCCGGAGCCGCAACTGCTGGCGGTGGAGAAGGCCGCGGCGGCGATCTGCCGGGCGCACGGCTGGGGCGAGCGGTCGGTGATCGGACACAAGGAGTGGCAGCCGGGGAAGATCGACCCGCGCGGCTTCACGATGGACCTACTACGGGACCGGATCAAGGACCGCCTGTCCCGTCCCCCCGAGGGCCCGGTACCCCCGGACCCGGCCACCCAGCAGCAGCCTGGCGGCATCACCCAGGACCCGGCGAACGGGGGTGACGGCAGCGGCAGTGGGGTTGGCGGAAGTGGTGGCGGAGGCGGGGCTGGCGGGGCTGGCGGGGCTGCCGGCACCGACGGCGCCGGGGCCTCCCCGGCCGCCCCACCCATGCCGCAACACCCGCCCTACGAGCCCTTCCCCGGCGGCGAGTTCTTCCGGTCCGGCGCCCGCAGCCCGGTGATCGCGGCGATGGGCGAACGCCTGATCGCCGAGGGCTGCGACCATTACCGCCGCGGCTCCGGCCCGGACTGGAACGACGCCCACCGCAAGTCCTACGCCTCCTGGCAACGCAAACTCGGCTTCCACGGCAAGGACGCCGACGGCATCCCCGGCCGCACCACCTGGGACCGCCTCCACGTCCCCAACACCCACTCCACCCCGAACACCTAGACCCTGGCCTGCCGTTAGCTCTGGCCGTGGCCCGTGGCCGTGGCCGTGTGGCCCGTGGCCGCGTGGTCTGCAACCCCAGCCTCTAGCCTCAGCTCGAAGCGCGGCGCCGGGCCCGGTGCCCGGTGCCCGGGTGCTCGGCGCCCGGGTGCTCGGCGCCCGGGTGCTCGGGTGCCGCCCAATGCGTGGTGCACGTCCGGGACTTGGTGCACGTCCGGCACTTGGTGCACGTTCGGTCCGGTCCGTTGCGCCCGTCGTCCACCCGCCCGCCCGGTAACCGGCGTGCACCCAGTACGTCGCGCCCGCCCGCCCGCCAGCTGGCGCACGCCCACCCGTTGCACCCGCCCCGTTCGACCACCAACGCAGAATCGGCCACCAACATCGCACGTTGGTAGCCGAATTGATCGATCTTCACCCAGGACTTCGCCGCAACTTCCCCCTCCGAGACCGCGACCGCGACCGGGGCTGGGGCTGGGGCTGGAACCGAGACCGGGACCGAAACCCGGACCGGAACCGGACCCGGGAATACCTCCCCCCGCCCCACCCGTTGTGGCCCCGCAGGGGGCCCGCGCATCCCCTAGGGAATCCGTTCCCCTCCCACCTACGGGAAAAGGCCCTCCCCCACCCAAGGGAAGCGGCCCGTCCCACCTACGGAAAAGGCCGGGTGACCCTCCCCCACAGAGGGCCACCCGGCGTCTTTCACTGGGCGGGGTGAGGTGATCCCCACATCACCCCGTCCGCCTCATCCGGCATCCCGGGTGCCCGGGTTCCGACCGCCGCCGCGGCCGGTCACCGGTGCACCTCTTGCGGTCTGCCGAACGGTTCAGAGGCCCTGCACGGGGAGGGCGGGCACCGCCGGGACGTTGGCGGCGTTGGTCAGGTCGGCCAGGTTGGCGGGCACGGCCGGGGTCAGGCCCTTGGCGCCGGCGACGGTGGTGGTCGCGGTGCCCTTGCCGTCCATCACCACCACGGTGACCAGGCCCTGCGCGAACGGCACGGCGTCGCTGCCGACACCCTGCGCGAGCCCGGTGGCCTGCCCGGCAACACCCTGCGCGAACGGCACCGCCGAGCCCTGGACGTTCTGGGCGAAGAGCTGGACGCGGCCGCTGACGACGGTCGCGAACGGGGTGGCCTGACCCGCGGCGTCACCGGCGAGCGCACCGACGTTGCCGACCGCGCCCTGGGCGACCGGCAGGACCTTGGCGACCGCCCGACCGGCGACCGGCGGCAGCACGTCGGCGGAGGTGCGGTCGACGACCGGACGCGCGGTGGTCAGGGCGCCCTGGGCCTGCTTGGTCAGCTGCTCGGGACGCAGACCCGCACCGGCGAGACCGGCCAGCAGGTTGTCGACCGAGCCCGGGGCCTTGGGCAGACCGGGGGTCTTGGGCAGCGCCGGGACGCCCGGGAGGCCCTTGGGCAGACCGCCGGGCAGCTTCGCGGCGGGCACGCCCGGGACGGCGGGCAGCTTCGGCAGGGCCGGCAGCTTGCCGTTCACCAGCGCGCCGGCCTTGCCCAGGTCCGCGGTGTTGGCGACCTTGCCGACCTGCTTGACGGCCTTGGTGGCCTGCTTGGTGTCAACGGCCTTCTGGACGTCACCGGTGTTCACGCCGGACAGGCCGGCACCGCCGACGAGCCGACGCACACCGTCCACGACGCCGCCGACCTGCGGCAGCTGACCGGTGGGCAGCTGGTTGGCCGACACCCCGCCGCCGAGCGCCCCGGTCGCCTTGCCGGCCACGCCGGTCACGGTCTTGGTGGCGGTGCCGGCGGCCTTCTGGACGGTGCCGGTGACGGCGCTGGTGGGCAGGTGCTGGGCGGCACCGGTGACCGTGCCGACGGCCGGCAGGTCCGGGGTGGCCGGCAGCTCGGCGGCGTTGGCGGCGACGGAGCCCAGGGCCCACAGGCCGGTGGCGGTGGCGGCGACGGCGATGGAACGGCGGATGTTCGAGCGCATGGTGGTGATGTCCTTCGAATTCGTGAGGTTCAACGGGCAGACCTGTGCCACCCCCGCGCGGCAGGTCTTTCAGACGCGGAGCGGGTCTGCCCTAGCCGGGGAATTCGAGGATTTCTTCGGCCCTGCGGCGCGTCGGAGCGCCATCGGCCGTACGGACGCCACCGGGCAGCAGCCGGAAGCGCGCGGAGTCCGCCGGAACGGCGGCGTGCTGGTCCCCACCACGGGGACCGTGTCCGCCGCCCGCGGTGTGTGCGGGCGGTGCGGCCGGGCCCTGCGGGCCCTGGCCCGGCAGGCCGTGGTGGCCGGCGTCCCGCTGCGGATGGGCAACGGGGCGGGGCTGTGCGGCGGCCGGGTGGTGCGCCGCGTCACCGCAGTGCGCCGGGCGGAACAGGTGCGGCGCACCCGAACCGTCGCCGGTGGGCGCGGCCCCCGGGCCGGTCGCGGCGCCACCGGGCACCCCGCCGTGCGTGGGCGTGCCACCGTCGCCGGGCCGTCCCGGGTGGGTGCCGACGGGGAGGTGGACGGGCAGCGCACCGCTGACCGTGTGCCCGATCCCGCCGATCTCCTTGACCACACCGGTCACGCCGTCCACCGGGCCGGTGAGCCGGCCGGTGACCGGTGCGGCGGCCTGCTCGGCGGGGCGTACCGCGCCCTCGACCTCGGCCGCTGCGGTGTCCGTACGGCGGGCGAGTGCGGTGCCGTCCGCCGCGCCCTGCCGCGCCAACGTGTCCCCGGACTCCGGCAGTCGGCCGGTGTGCTGCGGGGTGGTGGCGTGGTCCGGGGCCTGGGCCCCGGTCAGGGCGGCCGCGGCCGGGTGGCCGTCGGCGGGCGTCCGGTCGGCGGCGTGTGCGCCGGTGCCGTAGGCGACGCCGAGGAGGACGAAGCCGATCAGGAAGAGCCCCGCCAGCAGCGCACGCCGCACGGCCACGGTGCGCGGCAGGCGCACAGCGGCAGGTATGGCGAGCACAGCGGACAAGGAGGGGACCTTCCCAAAGGGACGGGGACAGCCGGGCGCACTGCCTCGGTGTCGCACCCGTCACGGGTGATCGAGCGATGCCCTGATCCTTGCACGACCCGCCAGGTGCCACGCAAGTCCCCCCGGGATTCCTGTCACCGTTGCTCCGCCATGTCCGGTATGGGCAGCGGTCTTTTCTCCAGCGCGGCCGCCATCACCTCCGGGAACAGCTCCGGCGTACAAGCGAACGCCGGAGCTCCCAGGGCCGCGAGGGCCGCCGCATGGTCCCGGTCGTAGGCGGGCGCCCCTTCGTCGGAGAGCGCGAGCAGGGTCACGAACTGCACCCCGGACGCCTTCATCGCGGCGACGCGTCTGAGCATCTCGTCGCGGATCCCGCCCTCGTAGAGGTCGCTGATGAGGACGACCACGGTGTCGGCGGGGCGGCGGATCCGCGACTGGCAGTAGGCCAGCGCCCGGTTGATGTCCGTGCCGCCGCCGAGCTGGGTGCCGAACAGCAGGTCCACGGGGTCGTCCAGGTGGTCCGTCAGGTCGGCGACGGCCGTGTCGAAGACGACCAGGCGGGTGTCGAGGGCCCGCATCGAGGCGAGGACCGCCCCGAACACCGAGGCGTACACCACGGACGCGGCCATCGATCCGGACTGGTCGATGCAGAGCACCACGTCCTTCTTCGTGGACTGCGCGGCGCGCCCGTATCCGATCAGCCGCTCGGGGACGACGGTGCCGTGCTCCGGGAGGTAGTTCTTGAGGTTGGCGCGGATGGTGCGGTTCCAGTCGATGGCGCGGTGTCGTGGGCGGCTGGTCCGCGCGGCGCGGTCCAGCGCTCCGGTGAGCGTGGCCCGGGTGCGGGTGGCCAGCCGCTTCTCCAGCTCCGCGACGACCTTGCGGACGACCGCCCGGGCGGTCTCCTTGGTGGTCTCGGGCATCACTTTGTTCAGGGACAGCAGCGTGCCCACCAGGTGGACGTCGGCCTCGACGGCCTCCAACATCTCGGGCTCCAGCAGCAACGCGGACAGTCCCAGCCGGTCGATGGCGTCCCGCTGCATCACCTGGACCACGGAGGACGGGAAGTACGTCCGGATGTCGCCGAGCCAGCGGGCCACTTGGGGCGCCGACGCGCCGAGCCCGGCCGCCCGGGTGCCGCCGCCGTCGCGCGGCCCGCGGCCCGGCCGCTGGTGCTGGCGCTGTCCGTAGAGCGCCTCCAGTGCTCCGTCCATCGCGGCGTCCTTGCCGCGCAGTTCGCAGCCGGTGCCGTCCGCGCCGGCGCCGCCCAGCACCAGTCGCCAGCGGCGCAGCCGCTCAGCGGCCGGATCGGTCGTGGTGGTCATCCTGTCTCCTTCGTGGATACCCCCACGTTTACGTGGGGGAGGAAGCGGAGCCCCTGCGGAGCAGGGCAAGGAGAGACGAATCGCCGTCGGGCGATTCGTTGTTCACCACCAACAGCCCCCAGTAGGTCACTAGTTGTCGCGTTAGTGTGTGAGCTATGGCTACTTGCGTGAAGCGGGCGTTTAAGTACCGCTTCTCTCCGACGGATGCGCAGGCAGCGGAGCTGTCGCGCACCTTCGGATGCGTGCGCAAGGTCTACAACATGGCGCTCCAGGCGCGTACCGAGGCG